>NZ_FXWH01000005.1:0-3854 GCF_900177775.1 Pseudidiomarina planktonica
CAGGCATAAAAAAACCCCGACCATCAGGTCGGGGCTTTCTCAATTAGAAGTCTGGCGGTGTCCTACTCTCACATGGGGAAACCCCACACTACCATCGGCGCTGACACGTTTCACTACTGAGTTCGGAATGGATTCAGGTGGTACCACGTCGCTATGGCCGCCAGACAAAACTGTCACAACATAAACGTGCTGATTGCTTGAAATGGCACTCTGCTTTGAATCGGATATCGCTCCTGACGTAGAACGTCAGGCTACCCTTCGAATTTGGTAAAGTCTGTATCTTACTCTGTATGCGCTCAGCACCAAAACACCTTCGGTGTTGTATGGTTAAGCCTCACGGGCAATTAGTACGGGTTAGCTCAACGCATTACTACGCTTCCACACCCCGCCTATCAACGTTGTAGTCTCCAACAACCCTTTAGAGCACTTACGTGCTAGTGAGAGCTTATCTCGAGGCCTGCTTCCCGCTTAGATGCTTTCAGCGGTTATCAGTTCCGAACGTAGCTACCGGGCAGTGCCATTGGCATGACAACCCGAACACCAGCGGTTCGTTCACTCCGGTCCTCTCGTACTAGGAGCAACCCCTCTCAACTCTCAAACGCCCACGGCAGATAGGGACCGAACTGTCTCACGACGTTCTAAACCCAGCTCGCGTACCACTTTAAATGGCGAACAGCCATACCCTTGGGACCGACTACAGCCCCAGGATGTGATGAGCCGACATCGAGGTGCCAAACACCGCCGTCGATATGAACTCTTGGGCGGTATCAGCCTGTTATCCCCGGAGTACCTTTTATCCGTTGAGCGATGGCCCTTCCATTCAGAACCACCGGATCACTATGACCTGCTTTCGCACCTGCTCGACGTGTCTGTCTCGCAGTTAAGCTGGCTTATGCCATTGCACTAACCGTACGATGTCCGACCGTACTTAGCCAACCTTCGTGCTCCTCCGTTACTCTTTGGGAGGAGACCGCCCCAGTCAAACTACCCACCAGGCACTGTCCTCACCCCAGATAATGGGGCTAAGTTAGAACATCAAACATACAAGGGTGGTATTTCAAGGTTGGCTCCACATCAACTAGCGCCAATGCTTCAAAGCCTCCCACCTATCCTACACATGTAGGTTCAATGTTCAGTGCCAAGCTGTAGTAAAGGTTCACGGGGTCTTTCCGTCTAGCCGCGGGTACACCGCATCTTCACGGCGATTTCAATTTCACTGAGTCTCGGGTGGAGACAGCGTGGCCATGGTTACACCATTCGTGCAGGTCGGAACTTACCCGACAAGGAATTTCGCTACCTTAGGACCGTTATAGTTACGGCCGCCGTTTACCGGGGCTTCGATCAAGAGCTTCGCTTACGCTAACCCCATCAATTAACCTTCCGGCACCGGGCAGGTGTCACACCGTATACGTCCTCTTTCGAGTTTGCACAGTGCTGTGTTTTTAATAAACAGTCCCAGCCACCTGGTCACTGCGGCCAGCTCCAGCTCATCCCGCAAGGGAGTCACCAGCTCTGGCGTACCTTCTCCCGAAGTTACGGTACTATTTTGCCTAGTTCCTTCACCCGAGTTCTCTCAAGCGCCTTAGTATTCTCTACCTGACCACCTGTGTCGGTTTGGGGTACGGTCTAATATGTATCTGAAGCTTAGAGGCTTTTCCTGGAAGTATGGCATCAATAGCTTCGCACCCGTGGGTGCTCGTCTCGTGTCTCAGTCTTCTCACTTAAGAGAGCGGTCCGGATTTACCTAAACCACTGACCTACGCACTTTCACCAGGACTACCAACGCCTGGCCTACCTAGCCTGCTCCGTCCCCCCATCGCAATACATATCGGTACAGGAATATTAACCTGTTTTCCATCGACTACGCCTCTCGGCCTCGCCTTAGGTGCCGACTTACCCTACCCTGATTAGCATGGGATAGGAAACCTTGGTCTTCCGGCGTGGGGGTTTTTCACCCCCATTATCGTTACTCATGTCAGCATTCGCACTTCTGATACCTCCAGCATGCTTCTCAACACACCTTCAACGGCTTACAGAACGCTCCCCTACCACTTACTCTAAGAGTAAATCCGCAGCTTCGGTGCATGGCTTAGCCCCGTTACATCTTCCGCGCAGGCCGACTCGACTAGTGAGCTATTACGCTTTCTTTAAAGGGTGGCTGCTTCTAAGCCAACCTCCTAGCTGTCTGAGCCTTCCCACATCGTTTCCCACTTAGCCATGACTTTGGGACCTTAGCTGGCGGTCTGGGTTGTTTCCCTCTTCACGACGGACGTTAGCACCCGCCGTGTGTCTCCCGGATAGTACTCACTGGTATTCGGAGTTTGCATGGGGTTGGTAAGTCGGGATGACCCCCTAGCCCAAACAGTGCTCTACCCCCAGTGGTATTCGTCCGAGGCGCTACCTAAATAGCTTTCGGGGAGAACCAGCTATCTCCGGGCTTGATTAGCCTTTCACTCCGATCCACAGGTCATCTCCTAATTTTTCAACATTAGTGAGTTCGGTCCTCCAATTGATGTTACTCAATCTTCAACCTGCCCATGGATAGATCGCCCGGTTTCGGGTCTATACCTTGCAACTAAGCGCCCAGTTAAGACTCGGTTTCCCTACGGCTCCCCTATGCGGTTAACCTTGCTACAAAATATAAGTCGCTGACCCATTATACAAAAGGTACGCAGTCACGGGACGAACCCGCTCCTACTGCTTGTACGTACACGATTTCAGGTTCTATTTCACTCCCCTCGCCGGGGTTCTTTTCGCCTTTCCCTCACGGTACTAGTTCACTATCGGTCAGTTGGGAGTATTTAGCCTTGGAGGATGGTCCCCCCATATTCAGTCAAGATAACACGTGTCCCGACCTACTCGTTTTCACAATAGCGCTCTTGTCGTGTACGGGGCTATCACCCTGTATCGCTGCTCTTTCCAGAGCATTCCACTAAAAACGCTGTTGCTTAAGGGCTAGTTCCCGTTCGCTCGCCGCTACTAAGGAAATCTCGGTTGATTTCTGTTCCTCCGGGTACTTAGATGTTTCAGTTCTCCGGGTTTGCCTCATACACCTATGTATTCAGTGCATGATACTGAGTAAACTCAGTGGGTTGCCCCATTCGGAAATCCATGACTCAAATGCCTCTTACTGGCTTATCATGGCTTATCGCAAGTTAGTACGTCCTTCATCGCCTCCAACTGCCTAGGCATCCATCGTGTACGCTTATTCACTTAACCATACAACCCGAAAGTGTCTTACTTAAGGACACAATCTGTCATACGGTGCTGTTCTCGCTATACATTCGTTCGATACGCCTCTACCAAATCGGTGATTCAAATAGAGTGGCATTTCTTTATATTACAATCAGCTTGTTCATGTTGTTAAAGAGCATGTAACGCGTAGTTACCGGTCAAACGACTCGTGAATCGTTTCAACGTTAACCATCGCCCCTGACGTGAAACGTCAGGCTACGTGAGGACGTAGCATGGTAAGGAGCACGTAGCCTGATGTTTTACATCAGGAGCCATATCACCACACAGGTGATGTGACGTGCGACCTTTATCTCATCAATAAGAAAGGAACCATTGGAATCATTGGAAAATGGTGGAGCCAAGCGGGATCGAACCGCTGACCTCCTGCGTGCAAGGCAGGCGCTCTCCCAGCTGAGCTATGGCCCCGATGGGGAATTTGAAGGAGGGCAAGGCGAGAGGGTGCGACGCATAGCCTGCTATGCGAGTACCCGAACAACGCAGCCATCGTTCAAATTTGGTGGGTCTGAGTAGACTTGAACTACCGACCTCACCCTTATCAGGGGTGCGCTCTAACCAGCTGAGCTACAGACCCAGTATTCCGTGGAACAATCCGGCATTGG
>NZ_FXWH01000005.1:3881-5609 GCF_900177775.1 Pseudidiomarina planktonica
TGTTCCTGACGTGTAACGTCAGGCTACATACCTGATTTCCTTTCTTATCGTTTATCAAACCAATCAAACTGTGTGAGCACTCACTTTCAACAAGGCTTCTTTTAAGGAGGTGATCCAGCCGCAGGTTCCCCTACGGCTACCTTGTTACGACTTCACCCCAGTCATGAACCACACCGTGGTAAACGCCCTCCCGAAGGTTAAGCTATCTACTTCTGGTGCAGCCCACTCCCATGGTGTGACGGGCGGTGTGTACAAGGCCCGGGAACGTATTCACCGTGGCATTCTGATCCACGATTACTAGCGATTCCGACTTCACGGAGTCGAGTTGCAGACTCCGATCCGGACTACGACGCACTTTTTGAGATCCGCTCACTATCGCTAGCTTGCTTCCCTTTGTATGCGCCATTGTAGCACGTGTGTAGCCCATCCCGTAAGGGCCATGATGACTTGACGTCGTCCCCACCTTCCTCCGGTTTATCACCGGCAGTCTCCCTAGAGTTCCCACCATTACGTGCTGGCAACTAAGGATAAGGGTTGCGCTCGTTGCGGGACTTAACCCAACATCTCACAACACGAGCTGACGACAGCCATGCAGCACCTGTCTCAGTGTTCCCGAAGGCACTAATCCATCTCTGGAAAATTCACTGGATGTCAAGGGATGGTAAGGTTCTTCGCGTTGCATCGAATTAAACCACATGCTCCACCGCTTGTGCGGGCCCCCGTCAATTCATTTGAGTTTTAACCTTGCGGCCGTACTCCCCAGGCGGTCAACTTAGTGCGTTAGCTGCGTTACTCACTTCGTTTATGAAACGAACAACTAGTTGACATCGTTTACGGCGTGGACTACCAGGGTATCTAATCCTGTTTGCTCCCCACGCTTTCGTACCTCAGCGTCAGTTTCTGACCAGGTGGCCGCCTTCGCCACCGGTATTCCTTCCAATATCTACGCATTTCACCGCTACACTGGAAATTCTACCACCCTCTTCAGAACTCGAGCCTGCCAGTTCAAAATGCCATTCCCAGGTTGAGCCCGGGGATTTCACATCTTGCTTAACAGGCCGCCTACGTACGCTTTACGCCCAGTAATTCCGATTAACGCTCGCACCCTCCGTATTACCGCGGCTGCTGGCACGGAGTTAGCCGGTGCTTCTTCTGTGGCTAACGTCAATTGGTGCCGCTATTAACGACACCACCTTCCTCACCACTGAAAGTGCTTTACAACCCGAAGGCCTTCTTCACACACGCGGCATGGCTGCATCAGGCTTGCGCCCATTGTGCAATATTCCCCACTGCTGCCTCCCGTAGGAGTCTGGGCCGTGTCTCAGTCCCAGTGTGGCTGATCATCCTCTCAGAACAGCTAGAGATCGTTGCCTTGGTGAGCCATTACCTCACCAACTAGCTAATCTCACTTGGGCCTATCTCTGGGCGTGTGGTCCGAAGATCCCACACTTTGGTCCGTAGACGTTATGCGGTATTAGCCACAGTTTCCCGTGGTTATCCCCCACCCAAAGGCAAGTTCCCAAGCATTACTCACCCGTCCGCCGCTCGTCAGCAGGAAAGCAAGCTTTCCCCTGTTACCGCTCGACTTGCATGTGTTAGGCCTGCCGCCAGCGTTCAATCTGAGCCATGATCAAACTCTTCAGTTTAAAGTGTTTAATCGACTCATTGAATCAATGACTTAATAAATCTTAATTTGTTAAGCACTTTTCCAATCAGTCAGGTGTATCC
>NZ_FXWH01000004.1 GCF_900177775.1 Pseudidiomarina planktonica
CCTTGCTGCCTTGAGGCATCAACCTAAGTTGTGTTTCTCCGTGACAGCGGCGGCGAATTATAAGGATCGTAACGGCCAACGCAAGATCTTTTTAGAAGAAAAATTCTGACTGCTCATTTATTGCACTCCCATTGAACTTTGCGGGCATTTTCTGGTCTGATTCAGTACACTTTCTACGCAACAGCTGCTATGTTGCTATGCAGAGTTAATAAATATAACAATAACCGCGACTAATAGCGGAAGACTTCAAACTGCAGCGACAAGGATTATTATGGTTCGAGTACCCCATAGCTTACTTACGTGCGCGATTTTAACCGCTCTCTCGTTCACTACCTGCAAAGCTATCGCTTTACCCCAGACTACCGAATCGCAATCTTCACCTCAGCAGGAACGAGGCTCCGTAGTTGTAGATGATAAACAACAACGTTTGACTAAAGCCTATGAGCGTTTACTTGATCAACAGCTAAAACAGAACTTAAGTATTGTTCGCTCCGTTAGAGTTTTAGTAAACAACTACCCAGAACATATTAATCCCATTTTAAATGCCGCTTTTAATAAAGAACCTCGCCATTACTCACATATTATTCGGGCTGCCATACTGACCGAACCAGCATTAACGCAAGACATTGTTATTACTTCAATAGCTCGCGATATGGATAGTCCGGCAAATATTGTGCGTATTGCCATAAAGGCAGAGCCTGGCTACATAGACGATATAGTGCGAGCGGCCAGCCTAATAGCTCCATATGAGTTAGATAGCATTGTGCAGGCAGCGGTTGAGAGCGATCCTGAGATGACGCAACAGGTGTTAATGTCCGCCAACGATACCTCACCAGGCAAACTAGCCCAGTTTATGGATAGCGCATTAAACGCGTTGCCGGCTTTAGGTGATTACTTGCTAAGCACTATGCAATCAATTATTCCTTATCTTGATAAAGATGTTTCACCAGAAGAACAGGAATTGATGCAACGTGAGAAAACCAAAGATATATTGCGCGGAGCATTACAGGCAGGCATGACTAAGGAAGAGATTGAATCGGCTGCAACAGCTGCAGGGTTAAATACTCAAGATTTAGATAGCGTTGCGCTGGAACTCCACAACGCGCCGCCGAATTGATTTGTTTCAGCTAATTTTTCTTAAATAATACATAAAAAAAAGCCGACCCTAAGGTCGGCTTTTTTTATGTTCATTAACTAACTTACTCTTCAGTTGCTTCTACAACTTCAGCATTGTCAGCTTCTGGACGGCCTACTAACTCAACATAAGCCATAGGTGCGTTATCACCAGCACGGAACCCACATTTAAGAATGCGAGTGTAACCGCCTGGACGTTCTTGATAACGTGGACCCAGTTCGTTGAACAGCTTACCTACAACTTCGCTATCACGGGTGCGAGAGAAAGCCAGACGGCGATTAGCCACACTGTCTTGCTTCGCTAATGTGATTAGCGGCTCAACCACACGACGCAGTTCTTTAGCCTTTGGCACAGTGGTTTTGATCACTTCGTGACGAACCAAAGAACTTGCCATATTGCTGAACATCGCTTTGCGATGGCTGCTGTTACGGTTGAGTTGACGACCACTCTTACGATGGCGCATACCTATACCCTTCTCAGTAAATCTTTATTTACAGTGACCTTAGTCTTTATCGACTAAGCTTGACGGAGGCCAGTTCTCTAAGCGCATACCCAGAGACAGACCGCGTGAAGCCAATACGTCTTTGATTTCTGTAAGCGATTTCTTACCCAAGTTAGGCGTTTTTAACAGCTCAACTTCGGTACGCTGTACCAGGTCACCAATGTACTGAATAGCTTCAGCCTTCAAACAATTCGCTGATCGAACAGTTAACTCTAAATCGTCAACTGGACGTAAAAGAATCGGATCAAATTCCGGCTTCTCTTCTTTTTCTTCTGGCTCGCTCATGTCGCGTAGCTCAACAAAGGCTTCTAACTGCTCAGCCAAAATTGTTGCTGCACGGCGAATAGCTTCTTCAGGATCTAAAGTGCCATTCGTTTCCATGTCGATAACCAGTTTATCCAAGTCAGTGCGTTGCTCAACACGTGCAGAATCTACACTGTAAGCAATGCGCTCAACCGGACTAAAAGAAGCGTCAACAAGAAGACGACCAATTGGACGTTCTTCATCATCTGCTGACTTGCGAGCACTCGCAGGCACATATCCGCGACCACGTTCAACCTTAATACGCATAGATAACTCTGCGTCGCCGGTTAACGTACAAATCACGTGCTCAGGATTAACGATTTCAACGTCGCCATCATGAGTAATATCGCCTGCCTTGACAGGGCCCGCTCCGGATTTGGTCAAGGTCAGTGTCGCTTCATCTTTGCCTTCCATGCGCACTGCCAAACCTTTCAGGTTCAACAGAATTTCGATGATGTCTTCTTGAACACCCTCTTTACTGCTGTACTCGTGCAATACACCATCGATTTCTACTTCAGTCACTGCCACTCCAGGCATGGACGAAAGTAAAATACGGCGAATGGCATTACCCAGCGTATGACCAAAGCCACGCTCTAGAGGCTCCAAAGTCACCTTTGCGTGGGTCGGGTTGATTTGCTCAATATCGACTAGCCTTGGCTTAAGGAATTCGGTAACAGAACCCTGCATTGTGTCCTCTCTTTATGCTTGAGCTTTACTTAGAGTAAAGCTCTACGATCAACTGTTCGTTAATTTCAGCAGACAAATCTGCGCGATCTGGAAGACGCTTGAACTGACCTTCCAACTTGCTATTGTCTACTTCCACCCATACTGGCTTCTCGCGTTGTTCTGCAAGTTCCAGCGCAGCAGCGATGCGCGCCTGCTTTTTCGCTTTTTCGCGAACAGACACAACATCTTCCGGACGAACTTTGAACGACGGAATGTTGACTACCTGGCCATTCACTACGACACCTTTGTGACTGACCAGCTGACGAGCTTCTGCACGGGTAGACGCGAATCCCATACGGTAAACGACGTTATCCAGGCGTTGCTCAAGCAATTGCAGCAAGTTCTCACCAGTGTTGCCTTTAATACGGGCAGCTTCTTTATAATAATTACGGAATTGCTTTTCCAGAATGCCGTACATACGGCGAACTTTTTGCTTTTCACGTAACTGTAAACCGTAATCAGACAAACGGCCGCGACGTGCGCCGTGCTGACCCGGTGCGCTTTCGAGTTTACATTTCGTTTCGATTGCGCGGACGCCGCTTTTCAGGAACAAATCTGTTCCTTCGCGACGACTCAGTTTGAGTTTTGGACCCAAATATCTAGCCATGATCTTTCTCCAACTATCGTATGACGCCTGTTAAACGCGACGTTTCTTAGGCGGACGACAACCGTTGTGAGGAATAGGTGTAACATCAGTGATGTTGGTGATGCGATAACCTACCGCATTTAGTGCACGAATCGATGATTCGCGACCAGGTCCAGGACCTTTCACAAACACTTCCAAGTTCTTTAAACCATATTCCTTCGCCATTTCTCCAGCGCGTTCTGCAGCTACCTGAGCAGCAAACGGAGTAGATTTACGTGAACCACGGAAACCTGAACCACCTGCAGTTGCCCATGAGAGCGCATTACCTTGCCGATCAGTAATGGTCACAATGGTGTTATTGAAAGACGCATGTACGTGTGCCATGCCATCTGCGACTTGTTTCTTAACGCGTTTACGAGAACGAGTTGGTGTTTTAGCCATGTCTCACTCCCCCCTTATTTACGAATAGGTTTACGCGGGCCTTTACGGGTGCGCGCATTTGTTTTAGTGCGCTGTCCACGTAGAGGTAAGCCACGACGATGACGTAGACCACGGTAACATCCCAGGTCCATCAGTCGTTTGATGTTCATTGATACTTCGCGACGAAGGTCACCTTCAACAGCGAATTTACCCACTGCTTCACGAAGTAAATCTAATTTCTCTTCTGACAAAGAGCCAATCTTAGTATCTTCCGCAATACCTGTTGCAGCTAAAATGTGCTGCGAACGAGTACGGCCAATACCGTAGATAGCAGTCAAGGCAATGACTGCATGCTTATTGTCAGGAACGTTAATGCCAGCGATACGGGCCACTAACACGTCTCCTTTAGTTTATGAGGTACACCAGTACGAAAAGCCCGTTAGGATACTCAACCGGTGACCTGATTGCAAACAAATCAAAGCCGCAGCCAAGAATCAAATTCCGGCCGCGGACTTCTTCATCGAATTAACCTTGCCGTTGCTTGTGTTTCGGGTCAGTACAAATGACTCGAACAACACCGTTACGCTTAATAACTTTACAGTTACGGCAGATTTTCTTCACGGAAGCACGAACTTTCATTGCTACACTCCGTATTTATCTAACCCTACCGGCCGTAGCCCTTCAGGTTAGCTTTCTTCAGGACCGAGTCATATTGATGAGACATCATATGAGTTTGGACCTGTGCCATAAAATCCATGATAACCACAACGATAATCAATAGAGACGTACCACCAAAATAGAATTGTACGTTCCACGCAATCATCATGAACTCAGGAACCAGACAGACAAAGGTAATGTATAAGGCACCAGCCAACGTCAATCGCGTCATCACTTTATCAATATACCGCGAGGTTTGTTCACCTGGGCGGATGCCCGGAATAAACGCGCCTGACTTTTTCAAGTTATCTGCTGTCTCGCGAGGGTTGAACACCAACGCGGTATAGAAGAAACAGAAAAAGATAATCGTGGCAGCATAAAGCATCACGTACAGTGGTTGCCCTGGCGATAACGTCAGAGACACTTCCTGTAAGAAATTTGCAACCATGCCTTCGCCTTGGCCGAACCAAGTTGCGATAGTACCTGGGAACAAAATGATACTTGATGCAAAGATTGGTGGAATAACACCAGCCATATTTACCTTAAGCGGTAAATGTGTGCTTTGTGCAGCAAAAACCTTACGGCCTTGCTGACGTTTTGCGTAGTTTACCACAATTCGACGTTGTCCGCGTTCAACGAATACGACGAAGTAGGTTACTGCAAAAACGATGACACCAATCAATAACAATAACAACAAGTGAAGATCACCCTGACGTGCCTGTTCTATCGTTTGCCCTACGGCAGACGGTAGTCCTGCAACAATACCGGTGAAAATTATAATAGAGATACCATTACCAATCCCACGCTCGGTAATTTGTTCACCTAACCACATTAAAAACATGGTACCGGTAACCAAACTCACCACAGCAGTGAAGTAAAACGCAAAGCCAGGGTCAATGACCAGGCCCGGCATTAAACTCGGTAAGCCAGTAGCTATACCGATAGATTGGAAAATCGCTAGGACCAGTGTTCCCCAACGGGTGTACTGACTGATTTTACGCCGACCCGCCTCACCTTCTTTCTTAAGCTCTGCCAACCGCGGATGAACCACGGATGCCAGCTGCATAATAATTGAAGCTGAGATGTACGGCATAATACCAAGCGCAAGTACCGATGCACGCTCTAAGGCACCACCACTGAACATGTTAAACATGGCCACAATGGTGTCTCGTTGCTGATCGAATAATTGCGCCAGTACATTGGCATCAATACCAGGAATAGGCACAAAGGAGCCCGCACGGAACACAATAATCGCGCCGAGTACGAACAGCAGGCGACGTTTCAGTTCCGACAAGCCACCTTGAGCTCTGTTTGATTCCAATCCTGGTTTAGCCATTAGACCTATCCTTCGATTTTGCCGCCAGCAGCTTCAATAGCTTCGCGGGCGCCTTTGGTAACCTTGATGCCGTTGACAGTGACAGCACGATTGATTTCGCCAGACTTAATCACTTTGACGTTCAATACGTTTTTGCGAATTAGGCCAGCATCTTTCAATACCGCCAAATCAACAACATCACCTGCAACTTTAGCAATCTCTGCCAAGTTCACTTCTGCAGTCGTAATTGACTTGCGTGAAGTAAAACCGAACTTAGGCAAGCGACGCTGAATTGGCATCTGACCGCCTTCAAAACCTGGCTTCACGGTACCGCCAGAACGTGATGTCTGACCTTTGTGACCGCGACCCGCAGTTTTGCCGAGACCCGAACCAATACCGCGTCCAAGACGCTTCTTGCTTGTCTTAGCGCCAGGTGCAGGCGCGATAGTATTTAAATACATCGTATTAACCCTCCACCTTTACCATATAAATAACTTTATTAACCATGCCACGAACGGCTGGGGTATCTTCCAGCTCGACCGTGTGGTTAATACGGCGCAGACCCAAACCACGTAGTGTAGCGCGGTGTTTTGGTAAACGACCGATTGAGCTACGCGTCTGTGTTACTTTGATTGTCTTTTTCGCCATTGTTCATCACCCCAAAATGTCTTCAACGCGCAATCCACGCTTCGCCGCTACTTGCTCCGGCGATTTCATGTTGTACAGCGCTTTAATAGTCGCGCGTACTACGTTGATTGGGTTGGTTGAACCATATGCTTTAGACAGCACGTTGTGCACACCGGCTACTTCTAGTACTGCACGCATCGCGCCACCGGCGATGATACCTGTACCTTCAGAAGCTGGCTGCATGAAAACCTGTGAACCTGAGTGACGGCCTTTAACAGGATGCTGCAAGGTATCACCTTTCAGCTGTACGTTCACCATGTTACGACGCGCTTTTTCCATTGCTTTTTGAATAGCAGCTGGAACTTCGCGAGCTTTACCGTAACCAAAGCCAACTTTACCCTGACCATCGCCAACTACAGTTAGTGCTGTGAAGCTAAAGATACGACCACCTTTAACTACTTTTGCAACACGATTAACTGTAATCAACTTCTCTACCAGTTCACCGTTTTGAGCTTCTACATTTGCATTTGCCATGTTCGTCTCCTAGAACTGAAGTCCAGCTTCACGAGCAGCGTCTGCTAAAGCAGCAACGCGACCGTGGTATTTAAAACCACTGCGATCAAAAGCAACCTCTTTAAGGCCTTTCTCAATCGCTCGTTCAGCAATCAACTTACCAACTACTTTGGCAGCATCAACGTTACCAGTTTTACCAACCTGGTCGCGAATCGCTTTCTCAGCAGTAGAAGCTGAAGCTAGTACTTCAGAACCGTTCGGTGCAATCAGCTGTGCGTAAATATGCCGTGGAGTACGGTGAACGACCAGTCGGTTTGCACCCAACTCTTGCATTTTCTTACGGGTGCGAGTTGCACGACGTAAGCGAGCTGTTTTTTTGTCCATCGTTTTACCTTACTTTTTCTTGGCTTCTTTACGGCGCACTTGCTCATCAGCGTAACGCACACCTTTGCCTTTATAAGGCTCAGGCTTACGGTAAGCGCGGATGTTAGCGGCCACTTGGCCTACTAAATGCTTGTCTACACCTTTAACCACAACCTCAGTTTGTGCCGGAGTTTCAATTGTAATTCCTTCCGGAATTGCAAACTCCACAGGATGTGAGAAACCTAATGTTAAGTTCAGTTTGTTACCTTGTGCTTGCGCACGGTAACCAACACCAACCAACAGAAGTTTACGCTCATAACCCTGCGTGACACCAACCACCATGTTTTGTAGTATCGCGCGAGCGGTACCAGCCTGTGCGTTAGAGTTTGCAACTCCTTCGCGGGCTACAGTACGCAGCTCACTGTCTTCTCTTACGAGTTCAACAGCATCGTTAACTACTAGGCTCAATGAGCCTTTGGCACCTTTAATTGTTACTTCCTGACCGTTTAGCGCAACTTCAACGCCGGCAGGAATGGCAATGGGTGCTTTAGCAACACGTGACATTTCCTACCTCCTATTACGCTACGTAGCCGAGGATCTCACCACCGAGACCTGCGGTACGCGCAGCACGGTCAGTCATCAGACCTTTCGATGTTGAAACAACTGCGACCCCTAAACCACCCATAACTTTAGGTAATTCGTTGCGTTTCTTATAGATACGCAGACCAGGGCGACTTACGCGCTCAATCGTTTCAATAACAGGGCTGCCTTCAAAGTATTTCAGCGTAATTTCAAGTTCAGCTTTAACTTCACCTGAAACGCTAAAATCCGTGACATAACCTTCTTCTTTCAAAACCTGAGCAATTGCCAGTTTTTGCTTAGATGAAGGCATCTTCACGGTAACTTTGTTAGCACCCTGAGCGTTGCGGATTCGTGTGAACATATCCGCAATCGGATCTTGCATGCTCATATTTGTTCTCCCGTGACTCGTGGCTTACCAGCTAGCTTTTTTCAAGCCAGGAATTTCACCGCGCATCGCTTTCTCACGAACCTTGATACGGCTCATTCCGAATTTACGCAGGAAACCATGTGGACGACCCGTTACACGACAGCGGTTACGCTGACGGACAGGGCTAGAATCACGCGGAAGGCTTTGCAATTTCAGCACGGCTTCCCAACGCTCTTCATCCGAAGTTTTCGGATCACTAATCACAGCTTTCAGTGCGATGCGTTTTTCAGCGAATTTTGCAACAAGCTTAGTACGCTTGTGCTCACGCATTTTCATTGACTCTTTTGCCATAACTCTACACCTTACTTCTTGAACGGGAAGCTAAAGGCAGCGAGCAAAGCGCGAGCTTCGTCATCAGTGCCAGCAGTAGTGGTGATAGTGATATCCAGACCACGAACCCGGTCGACTTTGTCATAGTCGATTTCAGGAAAGATAATCTGTTCACGTACGCCCATACTGTAGTTTCCGCGACCATCAAAAGATTTCGGGTTAAGACCACGAAAATCGCGAAT
Source organism: Pseudidiomarina planktonica (assembly GCF_900177775.1). Classification (GTDB taxonomy): domain Bacteria; phylum Pseudomonadota; class Gammaproteobacteria; order Enterobacterales; family Alteromonadaceae; genus Pseudidiomarina; species Pseudidiomarina planktonica. Next base: position 8,669 of record NZ_FXWH01000004.1, read on the forward strand.
ACGTGGAATAGCAATCGAAACTAATCGTTGCAAGAAATCCCACATACGTTCGCCACGCAGAGTCACTTTACAGCCAATCGGGAAGCCTTCACGGACTTTGAAGCCGGCGACAGATTTACGAGCTAATGTGCGAATTGGACGTTGACCAGCAATTGCTTCAAGGTCCGCCGCAGCATTGTCTAAAATCTTTTTGTCTGCCAGAGCTTCACCAACACCCATATTCAGGGTGATTTTTTCAATCCGAGGGACTTGCATGACGCTGTTGTAGCTGAACTCTTTAACCAGTTCAGGAACTACTGATTCTCTGTAAAAATCATGCAGTTTCGCCATCGTAAAACTCCAAATTTAATTAAATGATTGTGTTGTCGTTTGATTTGAAGACACGAACTTTCTTGCCTTCTTCAAAACGAAAACCAACACGATCTGCTTTACCAGTCTCTGGGTTGTAGATCGCTACGTTAGACACGTGGATTGAAGCTTCCTGCTCCATAATGCCGCCAGGAACATTCAAAGCCGGATTTGGCTTCTGGTGTTTCTTGACTACATTCACGCCTTCAACGATAACGCGATCTGCACCGGCAACAACTTTAAGCACTTTCCCGCGCTTACCTTTGTCTTTACCGGCCAGGACTACTACTTCGTCATCACGTTTAATTTTTGCCGCCATAACTGACTCCTTACAGTACTTCTGGTGCCAGAGAAACAATTTTCATGAACTGCTCAGAGCGTAGTTCACGAGTCACTGGTCCAAAGATACGAGTGCCAATCGGCTGTTGATTGTTATTTAACAAAACAGCCGCGTTGCGGTCAAAACGGATGACTGACCCGTCTTGACGACGGACGCCTTTCTTGGTGCGAACGACCACCGCGTTAACAACATCACCTTTCTTCACTTTTCCGCGAGGAATCGCTTCTTTAACAGAAACTTTAATGATGTCGCCGATATTCGCGTAACGGCGGTGCGAACCACCCAGAACCTTAATACATTGTACGCTGCGAGCGCCGGAATTATCGGCCACTTCCAGAGTAGTTTGCATTTGGATCATTAGTAGTGCTCCGCTTGATTAAAAAAACAGACCCTCTCGGGTCGCTGCTAGTCCATACACAATTATTTGTGTAAGACTTCCCCATATAAAAGGGCGGCGAATTGTAACAGATAAAATATTGTGGGGGTAGAGCGAAACGTAAATAATTATGAGATATTCAGAAAGGGCCGGTTTTTCTGCAAACCAGACCCACATCATACCCTCCCTGAAGCAAAAAAACCATCATCAAATGAATAAGATGAACGGATGCTAAGAAGCGACTGTCCGTGTTGGCAAAGCACGCTTGGAAGTGGTAAATTCTAGCCCATAGTTAAACATGTGGTTGCGTAGCAGTAGTGCTGCGTCACTTCAGTTCCGGTTACAAGTAAACAGTAACAGAAAGACTGCCTAAGGACTGCTATGAATCTACTGCTGATTGTTTTCTTACCACTGTTGGGCGCGCTTATACCTTTATGTCTATACGGCAAATCCCGCCGCATAGTCTCGTTAGCCACGGCGCTACCAGCTCTGGTTGCTTTCACCCTGCTAGTAGTTATGGCTACACAAACATTAGCGGGTGCAGTGCCTCAGGTGTTGTTGCCCTGGCTACCGGAGTTAGGACTCAATCTGGCATTTCGACTAGATGGCCTTTCTTTATTATTTAGCGGTCTTATTTTAGGTATTGGCCTACTCATCATTTTGTATGCGCACTATTACTTAAGCAGCAAAGATGATGCGAACCGCTTCTTCGCCTGCTTATTGTTGTTTATGGCATCCATGCTGGGTATTGCCCTAGCCGACAACCTTATTTTGTTGTGGGTATTCTGGGAACTAACCAGCGTCTCGTCCTTCTTATTGATTGGTTACTGGTTTCATCAAAGTGATGCTCGCCGGGGGGCGCGCATGGCGCTGGCAACTACCGGTGCCGGTGGCTTAGCGTTACTGGCTGGTATTCTGCTAATTGGCCACATTGTTGGCAGCTACGAGCTTGATGCTGTATTTGCCGCAGCTGAACAGATTAAAAATCATAACCTATATTTAGCCGCGCTGATTTTAGTGTTACTTGGCGCCTTTACCAAGTCGGCTCAATTCCCGTTCCAGTTCTGGCTACCACACGCTATGGCCGCGCCAACACCGGTAAGTGCTTACTTACACTCGGCCACCATGGTAAAAGCCGGTATCTTTTTAATGGCCCGCTTACACCCAGCTTTGGGTGGCACCGAGCCATGGTTTTACATAGTTACCCTTACCGGCTTGGCGACCATGCTGTTTGGCGCCTACTTTGCCATTATAAAAACCGATTTAAAGGGCTTGCTGGCGTTTTCCACCATCAGTCATCTTGGTTTGATTACCATGCTGCTGGGTTTGGGAACTTCAGGTGCGGTAATTGCCGCAATGTTCCATATTTTAAACCACGCCACCTTTAAAGCTGGCCTATTTATGATTGCCGGCATTATTGACCATGAAACCGGTACCCGTGACATTCGCCGGCTGGGTGGCTTGCGCAAGCTCATGCCGTTTACCTACATACTATCGTTAATTACCGCGGCTTCCATGGCCGGGGTACCACTGTTTAACGGCTTCTTGTCAAAAGAGATGTGGTTCACTGAAACCGTTAATCAACATCTGTTCGGCGGCTTGTCCTGGTTGGTACCAGTATTAGCAACGCTGGGCGCTATGCTGTCGGTAGCATACTCGGTGCGGTTCGTGCACGGTGTGTTCATCGACCGCCCTACCCGTGAGTTACCTAAGGTACCGCATGAACCGCCGTTCCTGATGCGCGCTCCGGTACTTATTTTCAGCATTCTATGTATCGCTGTTGGTTTAATGCCGATGTTGCTGGTAAGCGACCTGCTGACTCCTGCAGTAGCTGCCGTGTTGGGTAGTGAAGTACCGATCAAAATTGCGCTTTGGCACGGCTTTAACTTGCCACTACTCATGAGTCTGCTGGCATTAGTGGGTGGCGCCGTCATTTATCTGGGCCGTCAGGAAATATTTAACTTTAATCGCCAGTTTGACCAAACTGATGCCAAAGAAATTTTTGAAACAACAGTGCAAAAGCTTTCAGACGGCTGCAGCTATGTCATAGCTAAGCTTGAAACTGGTTCATTACAACGCTACATGGCGCTGCTGTTTGCAATAGTACTCATTTTCTTACTGCCTGAACTTATCGCTATTCAGTCGTTAACAGGTAGCAGACCACAGCTGCCTATCGACACCGTTAGTATGGTTGGCGCTATTATTCTGATTCTGGCGTCATTGGGAACCGCAGTGCTGCACCGCCAACGCCTAACCGCATTAATGATGCTGTCGGTAGTAGGCTTAGTGGTATCGCTATCGTTCGCGCATTTCTCGGCGCCGGATTTGGCAATGACTCAGCTGGTCGTGGAAGTGGTCAGTATTATTCTGATGATTCTGGCATTGTTCTTTATGCCGCAGCGTATTCCAAGAGCATCCAGCGGTCGCCGGGTTGCGCGCGATATCTTGCTGGCTGGTTTCATCGGCGGTGTAGTAGGCACGCTGAACTATGCAATTATTACCCGCCCACTGGAGAGTATCTCGGTATTTTTCCTCAACAACTCTGTATCCGGTGGCGGCGGTACTAACGTGGTAAACGTTATTCTGGTTGATTTCCGGGGTTTTGATACCTTAGGTGAAATTACCGTGCTGGCTATTGCGGCAGCTGGTATCCATAAACTGCTTAATAATCTGCGCCCTTCCATGCCATCGAGTGATGTAGACGGTCGCCCCTGGCATAGCATTAAACATCCGATGATGCTCACTACCGTTGCACAGATGATGCTACCGCTAGCGCTCATGGTTTCTGCCTATATATTTTTGCGGGGGCATAACTTACCGGGTGGCGGATTTATTGCTGGTTTGGTAACTGCCGCAGCAATGATATTGCAGTATGTTTCAAATGGCGTGGACTGGATGAAGCATCGCTTTGACCATAACTATCAGTCTATTGCCGCATTAGGTGTAATGATTGCGGTGTTTACCGGCATTGGTAGCTGGTTCTTTGATAAGAACTTTCTTACGTCCTGGTTTACCTATGTGGACTGGCCGATAGTAGGCAAATTTGAGGTTGCCACTGCCATCCTGTTCGATCTTGGCGTGTACCTAACGGTAATTGGTGCAACTCTCATGATTTTGGCCAACTTTGGTCAAATGACAACACGCCACCGACCGACTCAAAAAGGACATTAATAATGGAAGCCTTATTTGCAATTACCGTTGGCATGCTCACGGCCTGTAGTGTTTTCCTAATCCTACGAGGCCGGTCATTTCCCATCGTTGTGGGCATTACAATGCTTTCGTACGCGGTTAACTTATTTCTGTTTTCCACTGGGCGACTAGTCATTGAAGGAGCACCTATTATTGGCAATACCAAACCTATTGCCGATCCGCTCCCGCAAGCCTTGGTGCTAACGGCCATTGTTATCGGTTTCGCCATGACTGCATACGCTGTTATTTTAGCGGTGCGCGCACGCGGTGAAATTGGTTCTGACGAAGTTAATGATTTAGACCACAGTGACGCAGAGGGACAACGCTAATGTGGCAACAGCATCTAGTTATAGCTCCGATATTAATTCCATTATTAGCAGCTTTGCTGCAACTTCTTCCCTGGGGTGAAAATCCCCAGCGGTATCGTCGCTTAATCGGCATCGTAGCCTGCATACTGACGATCTCAGCAGCTGTTACTTTGCTATTACAGGTGCATCAATATGGCATGCAAGTGTATGCAGTTGGTAGCTGGCAAGCACCGTTTGGCATTGTGTTGGCGGTGGACCGGCTAGCCACTGTTATGGTGCTGTTGTCGGCCCTGCTGTCACTCCCTATTCTTGCTTACGCCTGTTATGGTGAAGATAATCTTGGTTCGCACTTCCACGCCTTATTCCAGTTTCTGTTACTTGGGATAAACGGTGCTTTCTTTACCGGTGATTTATTTAACCTGTTCGTCTTTTTCGAAGTTCTGTTGATTGCCTCCTATGCGCTGCTCATGCATGGCGGCGGTAAGCTCAAGCTGCGGGCATGTTTACACTATGTATTACTGAATCTGGCCGGTTCCGCATTGTTCCTTATAGCACTCGGTGTTCTTTATGGTACTACTGGCACACTGAACATGGCTGACATGTCCGGTAAAATTGCTGCTCTGACAGGAGACGAAGCGGCTCTGGCTCGCGCTGGCGGAATGCTATTGTTGGTAGTTTTTGGTTTAAAAGCTGCGCTATTGCCTTTGTATTTCTGGCTTCCTCAGGCTTACACAATGACCACAGGAACAGTTGCTGCAATGTTTGCAATAATGACCAAGGTCGGTGTTTATTCCATTCTCCGGGTATTCACGTTAGTGTTTGGTGAAACAGCCGGTGCGGCAAGTCTGCTGGGTTATGAGTGGTTGTGGTGGCTCGGTTTGGCAACACTCCTAATCGGTGCTGTTGGCGTGCTGGGCAGTCGCGATATGCGCATGGTGATTTCCTATCTGGTAGTAATATCTGTTGGCACTATGCTAACTACCCTAAGTATTGCCAATGAACGTGCGGTAAGCGCGGTCATGTACTATTTGATTCACTCTACTTTTGTTACTGCCGCATTATTCTTAGTGGTCGATGTTATGGCAATGCAACGCGGGAAAACGGCATCTCGCATTGTATCTGGCCGCAAACTAGCACAACACAGCGTAGTTGCCATCATGTTCTTCGCAGCAGCAATTACCATCATTGGTATGCCGCCATTGTCAGGCTTTGTTGGTAAGCTTCATATCTTAGAGGCCGCGCGAGTTGGCGATCAGGCCAACTGGCTATGGCCAGTGGTACTAGGTAGTACCCTGGTGATTATGGTGGCACTGGCTCGCGCCGGCAGCAAAATGTTCTGGCATACGCTGGAAGGTAAGGCTGGCGAAACCCGCTCGGCCAATGGTCAGCTAGTGGCTGTCACGGTGCTACTGAGCGCAGCCGTATTATTAACGGTATTTGCGCAACCGGTATCGGCATTTACCGATGCCATTGCCAACGATTTATACCAACCGCAACGCTATATCTATCAAGTATTGGGAGGTAGCACTTTATGATTAAGAAACTACTCCCGGCGCCGTGGCTAGCTCTGGCGCTACTAATTGTTTGGTTACTCCTACAGAACTCGATAACAATGGGGTTAGTGGTACTAGGCTCGATATTGTCACTGGCTATTGCCTGGTACACCTCACGAGCGCGGGAGGAAGAAGTACATTTGCATAAGCCCTTCCGGGCAATTCAGTATTTCTTTTTATTACTGGTAGATATTGTGGTGGCGAACTTTAAGATTGCCGGCCTTATCATTGGCTATAAACGCCGCTTGAGCCCAGCTTTGGTTGAGTTTCCGCTGGAATTAACAGGTCAGGTGCCTATTACTATTTTAGCGGGTACCATCAGCCTGACCCCAGGGACTATTTCATCTGAAATCAGTCGTGACCGTAAGTACCTACTTATTCACGCCTTAAACGTAGATGACACCGATGCCATGATTCATGACATTAAGCATCGCTACGAGCGTCGCCTGAAGGAGATTTTTGGATGTTAACTTTTGCCATGCAAGCAGCATTCTTGCTGTTCAGTATAGCCCTGCTATTAAACGTCTGGCGGTTAGTTAAAGGCCCAAGCACGCCAGATCGGATTTTAGCGTTGGACACCATTTACATAAATTCATTGGCGCTGCTACTGCTACTGGGTATTTGGCACAGCAGCACCTTTTATTTTGAAGCCGCACTGCTAATTGCCATGCTGGGCTTTATTGGCACTGTGGTTGCGGCGAAGTTCTTGTTGCGCGGTGACATCATAGAATAACTAGCGCGAATTATAGGTAAGGATAAAAATTATGGCTGAATTACCGTTTTGGGCAGAGTGCCTTATCACGTTCTTTTTGATACTAGGTGGCAGCTTTGCGTTAATAGGTTCATTGGGCTTAGCTCGTTTACCGGATTTCATGACCCGTTTACACGCCCCCACCAAAAACACCACCTTAGGTGTAGGTGGTGTGGTATTGGCTTCGATTACGTATTTCTCGGCAAGCTCAGGAGTATTGAGCATGCATGAATTGTTGATTGCCTGCTTTCTATTTCTAACGGCGCCCATCAGTGCTCATTTGCTTGCCAAAGCGGCTCTGCATTTAGAGCTTAGAACTGTTAGCGCAACTCAGGACTTACGCTCGCATCCCGGCCCGTTCAGCTCAGCCGAAAACCCTGATGTTTCGACTGAGTCTGCGGATAATGAAAGTGCTCCGGAAGTTAAAAGTAATAACCAAAGTTGATATTAAAGCGAGTGTTGGTGTCCTCGCTTTCACCAGCCATAGAACCACCAGCGAAAGGCTGATTCCGCGCTGTGACAATATCAAAGTAGGTATAAACACCGCCGGCAGCTAAAGCCATGCCTAGCACATTCATAGTGGTGTCTTCCCGATACCCTTGTTTATTGGTCATCAAGCTAAAGTCATTGTAAAAAGTCAGGCTAGTTACCGGACCAAAGTCTACCGGCAAGTTATAAGCCACGTTAGCCGTGTAGAAAGTTGCTGAAGCAGGAATGGTGTCGTAATAAGCATACGCACCTACCACTATGCCTTCGTTGGCCACATCCACGTCATACTTATAGTCAGCTACCTGCGCCATAAACTCCCAGCGGTCGTAGTTGTATTTTGCATGAGCCGCAAACGCCTGACGATCACCTATGCTGTCGCTACCATCGTGCAAGTCGCCCCATTGGGCCGACAAGCCAAGTTCCAGCGTACCGTCATTAGCAAACTGAATTTTTCTGGCTCCACGTAGCGCCCAACTATTACTTTCTGCAATAGGCAGCTCAGGATCCGCATAAATATCAGTGCCAGGTAAACGAACACCAACGGTTTCATACGAATACCGGTCGGCACGCGATGACGCAGCAGTGTCTACCCCGCCCTGTTCATCGGCTTTATAAAAACCAATGTCAAAATCCCATTCGTCAGTTCTATAGAGGAATCGAACCCCACCATCGTATTCATCTTCAAGTCCTGCATAAAAAGTGGAGTTAAAGAAGTAGCTGTGAGAGTTGTACGGCATGATTCCGAATGGTACTGAGACCACGCCAACTTGGCCCTGCCAGTCGTCGGTGAAGTTATAGCCGAAGTACGCGTGCTGAACCACGTCCATATACTGGAACCAGCGATACTGTGCTGACAATATGACATCACCCATCTCACCTCTGAAATCCAGTCGGAAAATGTCAAAGTCCAAATCACCAACGCGGTCTTTATTGCCTTCGTTGTAGTCCGAATATTCGTACTGGAACCGCACCGCACCACCGACTTCAATAGGGGTATTTTTGGTGTCTTCCAAACGTTCTTCTAGCTCGTCAACGTCAGCAATTTGAATTTTCTGATTATTGTTAACACGATCAGGGCGCTCAACAGCTTCGTCCGTACTTTCGGACTCTTGCTCGGCAACCCGTTGTTCTTGTTGCTCGAGCTTCTGCTCAAGCTCAGCAATACGCGCTTTCAATAACTCTAATTGCGACCGTATTTCTGAGTTGTCTGTGTCCTGTGCCTGCACTGAGGCAGGCACAGACAGTGCAACCAGCACTGATAGGGAGAGTATGCTTTGCTTAAACATGCGGTGACTCCTTTTCAACCCGGGGATAGATGTGCTGGGTGGTATAGTCCTCCCGCAATGCTTTATACAAACACACCGCCATCAGCATCAACACCACCGTAAACGGCAGACCGGTTGAAATAGCTGCCGCCTGCAGTGCTGATAAACCACCGGCTAATAGCAACACCGCCGCTACCACACCTTCTAGCAGGGCCCAGAATACGCGCTGAATTTTCGGTGGATCCATATTACCGCCAGAACTTAGCATATCGATAACCAGCGAGCCGGAATCCGATGAGGTAACAAAGAACACCACCACCAATAACATCGCCAGCAGGCTGGTTATAAAGCTCCAGGGTAGCGCCTCTAACATAGCAAACAGGCTCATAGCATAGTCAGCGTTAACCGCATCAACAATGCCACCTCCCTGGTTCATCGCTTGCCAGATTGCAGTGCCACCAAAGCCGCTCATCCATAAGAAAGTCATGGCGGAAGGCACTAACAACACACCTAAAATAAATTCCTTAATAGTACGACCTTTTGAAATACGTGCGATAAACACACCAACAAAAGGAGACCAACCTATCCACCAAGCCCAGTAGAACACGGTCCAGCTGGATTGCCAGTCAGTGTCTTGCTGATACGCTTGTGCCCAGCTCGATAACTCCAGCAGGTTTTGCAGGTAATGCCCGGTGCTCTGCACGAACATTTTCAAGATAAATAAGGTAGGCCCTAATGCAATAACGAACAGCAATAACAGCGCTGCAGCGCTCAGGTTCAACTGGCTGAGTCGCTTAATACCACCATCCAAACCACTGAGTACGGAAATAGTGGCTAAACCAGTAATCGCCGCAATAAGTCCAACCTGAACACCCACTGACTGAGTGACACCAAAGACCTCGTTTAAGCCTGCGTTCACCTGACTAACGCCAAGTCCGAGCGATGTGGCCACACCAAACAGGGTCGCAACTACCGCCAGAATGTCTACTACGTTACCCCAGAAGCCGTAAATTTTATCGCCTAACAGCGGATAAAAAGCCGAACGTATGGATAACGGCATACCACGATTAAAGGTGAAGTAAGCCAGCGTCAGTCCAATAACTGCGTAAATTGCCCAGGCATGTAAACCCCAATGCAGGAAGGTAATATCCATGGCACGGGTGGCTGCAGCAAGGCTCACACCTTCCATATCAGGTGGTGCTGTGTAGTGGAAAATGGGTTCAGCCACGGCCCAAAACATTAAACCTATACCCATACCGGCGCTAAATAACATCGACAGCCAGGTTAAAAATGAGTAATCCGACTTAGCCTCATTGCCACCAATACGCACAAATCGAAAGCGACTCACGGCCAGATAAATGGCGAAAACCAGAAATAATTGGACAGCTAGAATTAGAAACCAACCAAAATTGGCTGTAATGCCGTCTTTGGTGGCATTAAAAAGTGTCTGAGCTGTCTCTAGATTGAAAACAGTACCAAGAACGAAGATTAGAATGATTGCAACGGAGGTGAAGAATACCTGAGGATGTATAACTATTGTTTTTCTTAAATTTTGCAGCAGGCCCACAAATGTTCCCCTTAGATTATGAAATACAAAGGAGACAAGTGACTAAGATGCGCGGTACTTCGTTTTGACCGCATCCCTTTGCTTGTCAAAAACTTACTTACCTTTGCGTAAAGACAGCTTAACTATAGTAAAAAAAACGGCTCCTACAAGAGGAGCCGTTTATTAATACCGTCTAAAGTATCAGTTAGATCACTTCAGCGCGCTCTACAATTTCAACCAATGCCCAAGACTTAGTCTTAGACACAGGGCGAGTTTCGCGAATAATCACGGTATCGCCTTGCTTACACTGGTTGTCTTGGTCGTGCGCATGCAGTTTAGTAGTACGAGTAATGTACTTGCTATACACAGGGTGTTTAACCCGGCGTGATACTGCAACAACAATGGATTTATCCATTTTGTCGCTAATCACACGACCTTGCAGAGTACGGACACGTTTTTCTTCAGCCATTACGCACCTGCCTTATCGTTTAAGATGGTTTTGACACGCGCGATATCGCGACGTACCTGCTTCATCATATGAGTCTGATTCAACTGACCAGTTGCAGCTTGCATGCGCAGATTGAACTGCTCACGACGCAAACCTAACAACTCTTCTTGCAGTTGCTCGACAGTTTTTTCTTTCAGATCGCTCGCTTTCATTACATCACCGTCCGAGTAACAAAGGTGGTTTTGAATGGCAGCTTACGTGCCGCAAGGTTGAACGCTTCACGCGCCAATTCTTCCGAAACACCGTCCATTTCATACAGGACGCGGCCTGGCTGAATTTGAGCTACCCAATACTCCACGTTACCCTTACCTTTACCCATACGCACCTCAAGAGGCTTCTTGGTAATTGGCTTATCAGGGAATACGCGAATCCAAATCTTTCCTTGACGTTTCACATGACGCGTCATGGCACGACGAGCCGCTTCGATTTGACGCGCAGTCATACGACCACGGTCAACAGCTTTCAAACCGAAAGTGCCGAAGCTGACTTTACTACCAGATTGCGCCAGGCCACGGTTACGACCTTTGTGAACCTTACGGAATTTAGTACGCTTTGGTTGTAACATTTAGTCTCTCCTTACTTACGGCCTTTAGGGCGTTTCGCTGGAGCTGGCTTTTCTTCAGTAGGCATGCCACCAAGGACTTCGCCACGGAAAACCCAAACTTTAACGCCGATGATACCGTAAGTGGTATTTGCTTCAGCAGTCGAGTAGTCAATATCAGCACGCAATGTGTGCAATGGTACACGACCTTCACGGTACCACTCAGTACGTGCGATTTCAGCACCACCAAGACGTCCGCTCACTTCCACTTTGATACCCTTCGCGCCTAAACGCATCGCATTCTGTACCGCACGCTTCATAGCACGACGGAACATTACACGGCGTTCTAGCTGACCAGCAATGTTATCAGCAACAAGTTGTGCATCTAGCTCTGGCTTACGCACTTCTGAGATGTTGATTTGAGCTGGAACACCAGTCAGTTTTGACACTGCTTGACGTAACTTCTCGACATCTTCACCTTTCTTACCAATCACAACGCCCGGACGAGCAGTGTGAATAGTAACGCGTACGCTCTTTGCAGGACGCTCAATCACGATACGTGAAACTGAGGCATTGCTCAGCTGCTTTTTCAGCAGTTCACGAACTTGATGATCACTGTGCAGATTGTTTGCAAAGTCTTTTGTATTCGCATACCAGGTTGCATTCCATGGTTTGGTGATACCTAGGCGAATACCATTAGGATGTACTTTCTGACCCATAACTTATCTCCTAGCTATCTGACACAACCACAGTAATGTGGCTGGTACGCTTCAAGATACGATCGGCACGACCCTTCGCACGAGGCTTAATACGCTTCATGGTAGGACCAACGTCAATCATGATTTTTGCGACTTTAAGCTCATCGATGTCGGCGCCTTCATTATGCTCCGCATTTGCGATGGCAGACTCCAGCACCTTTTTCAGCAGACCAGCTGCATCTTTAGGGCTGTATGCCAATAACTCTAATGCTTTCGCGACTGGTAAACCACGGATTTGATCCGCAACCAGACGGCCCTTTTGCGCAGAAAGGCGGGCAAACTTATGTATAGCAATAGCTTCCATTATGGCTCCCCTTACCGTTTCTTCGCTTTCTTATCAGCGGCGTGGCCACGATAAGTGCGGGTTGGTGCAAATTCACCTAGCTTGTGACCAATCATTTCGTCAGAAACGAAAACTGGTACGTGCTGGCGGCCATTATGAACAGCGATAGTTAAGCCGATCATATCTGGGATAATCATTGAACGACGGGACCAAGTCTTAATTGGCTTCTTTTCCCCGGCTTCCAACGCTTTCTCCACCTTATTCAATAGGTGAAGGTCGATAAACGGACCTTTTTTAAGAGAACGTGGCATGTTAAATCCTCAACTCTTATTTGTTGCGACGACGTACGATGAACTTATCAGTACGCTTGTTTTTACGGGTTTTGTAACCCTTAGTTGGTGTACCCCAAGGAGTAACCGGATGACGACCACCAGAGGTACGGCCTTCACCACCACCGTGTGGGTGATCTACAGGGTTCATCGCCACACCGCGAACGGTAGGACGAACACCACGCCAACGCGTAGCACCTGCTTTACCCAATTGACGCAGCATGTGTTCTGCATTGCCAACTTCACCGATGGTTGCACGACCTTCTGACTGGACTTTACGTACTTCACCTGAGCGTAAACGCAGGGTTACATACGCGCCGTCGCGGGCAAGAATTTGTACATAAGCACCGGCTGAACGAGCCATTTGCGCACCTTTACCTGGCTTCAACTCTACCGCGTGAACAACAGAACCCACTGGGATGTTGCGTAACGGTAAGGTGTTACCTGGTTTAATTGGCGCATCAGCACCCGACTGCACTTTGTCACCAGCTTTTAAGCCTTTAGGTGCCAAGATGTAGCGGCGTTCACCATCTGCATACAGTACCAAAGCAATGTTTGCTGAACGGTTTGGATCATATTCCAGACGCTCAACTTTTGCAGGGATACCATCTTTGTCGCGTTTAAAGTCAACCAAACGGTAGTGATGCTTGTGACCACCGCCGATATGACGAACTGTAATACGACCGTTATTGTTACGACCACCGTTCTTGCTGTTTTTCTCCAGCAACGGCGCGTAAGGTTTACCTTTGTACAGGTCCTGACCAACCACTTTAACAACGTGGCGGCGACCCGGAGACGTAGGCTTACACTTAACAATAGCCATTCTAATTCCTCCTGTTATTCAGCGCCGCCGACGAAGTCGATGTCCGCACCTTCTTTCAGGCTGACATACGCTTTCTTCCAGTCACTACGCTTACCGAAGCGAGAGCCTGTCCGTTTGGTTTTGCCTTTGACATTGACGGTGCGAACACCTTCAACTTCAACTTCAAACAGTTTTTCAACTGCAGCTTTGATTTCTGATTTCTTCGCATCAACTGCTACTTTGAATACCAAGGTATTGTAAGATTCAGCAGTCATGGTTGATTTTTCAGAAACGTGAGGTGCTAAAATCACTTGTAGCAAACGTTCTTCGCGCATCATGATAATACCTCCTCAAGCTGCTTAACCGCATCAGCAGTCATCAACACTTTCTCAAAAGCGATCAGGCTAACTGGGTCAACGCCTTGAACGTCACGTACATCAACTTTGTACAAATTGCGCGAAGCTAAGAACAAGTTCTCGTCTACTTCTTTCGTGATGATCAATACATCGCTTAAGTCATATTCTTTCAGTTTCGCAGCCAGTTGCTTAGTCTTAGGTGAATCAACACCAAAGCTTTCTACAACAATCAAACGCTCCTGACGAATCAATTCAGACAGGATGCTTTTGATAGCACCACGATACATTTTTTTGTTTACTTTCTGGCTGTGATCCTGCGGCTTAGCTGCAAAAGTCACACCACCAGAACGCCAGATTGGGCTACGAATCGTACCAGCACGGGCACGACCAGTTCCCTTTTGACGCCAAGGCTTCTTACCACCGCCTTGTACTTCAGAACGCGTCTTTTGCGCACGGCTGCCCTGACGGGAACCAGCTGCAAAGGCAACAACAACCTGATGTACCAGAGCTTCGTTGAACTCACGTCCAAAGGTAGCTTCGGAAACCTCAAGAGCGCCTTTTGCGTCTTTAAATGTTAATTCCATCACCATTCTCCTCAGACGTTACGCCTTGACAGCCGGCTTGATGATTACATCACCGCCAGTTGCACCAGGGACAGCGCCACGGACCAATAACAGGCCACGTTCCGCATCGACACGTACAACTTCTAGAGTTTGCACGGTAATACGTTTGTTACCCATTTGACCCGCCATTTTCTTGCCTTTGAATACGCGACCAGGTGACTGGTTCTGACCGATAGAACCCGGCGCACGATGCGACAACGAGTTACCATGGGTTGCGTCTTGCATGGCGAAATTCCAGCGCTTAACTGTACCTGCGAAACCTTTACCTTTCGAAGTACCCGTAACATCTACTTTCTTGGTGTCCGCAAACACCTCAACAGTCAGCTCAGAGCCTACTGTATAATCTTCACCTTCACCGTTCTCCAGGCGGAATTCCCAGAGACCGCGACCTGCTTCTACACCAGCTTTCGCATAGTGACCAGCAAGTGGCTTGGTGACGCGATGCGCTTTCTTTTCACCAGTTGTTACTTGTAATGCGCGGTAACCGTCCGTTTCTTCAGATTTAATCTGAGTAATACGGTTTGCAGTCACTTCAATCACAGTAACAGGTACAGAAGCGCCGTCTTCCTGGAAGACACGCGTCATTCCTACTTTACGACCGACTAGACCAATAGCCATTGTTAAAACCTCTCGTGTGTAATCCTATTACTGCCCGCTTAACCCAGGCTGATTTGAACATCAACACCAGCAGCAAGATCTAAACGCATTAACGCGTCTACGGTCTTATCAGTTGGGTCCATGATGTCAATCAGACGCTTGTGGGTACGGATCTCGTACTGGTCACGCGCATCTTTGTTCACGTGTGGAGAAATCAACACGGTGAAACGTTCTTTCCGCGTCGGTAGTGGGATTGGACCACGTACCTGAGCACCAGTGCGCTTTGCAGTTTCAACAATTTCTGCAGTCGACTGGTCAATCAGACGGTGATCGAACGCTTTCAGACGAATCCGAATTCTTTGATTAGCCATATAAAATCAAAGCCTCAAAATAAAGAGCATTTAAAAAAGAGCACAGAAAAAAACCTGCACCCTGGCACATACCGGGCGAGGTATTTTCAACGAAAATCCATTCAACCCCCTATCGGGGCTGCTGTGGTAAACCGATCCACTTCTTTAGGAGCTTTTAAAAAGAGCCACTTTAGAACGAATCGTGGCCGCGAATTATACTCCTTCGCGGCCACATGTCAACGCCGAATAAGCTATAGATTCATGCGACTGAATTAATGTTTTGCCGCATAAGCTTCGTTCGCACGCCACACCCGGATCAGGTTCTGACCGAGGATTTTTTCGATATCAGTGTCAGAGTAACCACGGTCCAATAAACCTTGCACCAGATTCGGATAGCTAGACACGTCTTTCAAACCAATTGGTAAGGAGTCACCCACACCGTCGTAGTCTGAGCCAATACCAACGTAATCAATACCAACCAGCTCAACCACATGATCAATATGATCAAGTACGGTATTCAAATCAGCAAAAGGATAAGGGTTGGAAGCACGAATTTCCGCAATCTTAGCTTCGGCTGCGTCAGTGCCCTCGCCCAACTCTTCATTAACGGCTGCAATACGCTTACGCAGCATGTCACCAAACTGATTGGCACGCTCGGTTACAAACGAAGAACCGAAGTTAATCATGATAACGCCTTCGTTTTCGGCCAGCGCTTTGATCATTTCATCGCTCATGTTGCGCTCAAAACCCGGCGTGTAACGACGTAGTGACGAATGCGAGGCTAATGCCGGCGCTTCACTGATTTCCATAACCTGGAAAAACGCGTCATCGGAGATGTGAGAAACATCAACCATCACGCCGACTTTGTTCATTTCTTTTACCAGAGTTTTACCAAAGTCACTGAGGCCGTTCCACTGCCGACGAATGTCGTATGAAGAATCAGAGATATGATTAGATTCAGAATGCGCTAACGTAATGTAGCGAATACCGCGGTTGTAGAATTCGTAGAGATTTTCCAGCTTACCTTCAATAGGCGAGCCATTTTCCATACCCAGGGCCAGCGAAATAACGCCACGCTCTTGCTGTTGCAATGCTTGGTCAACTGAGTATGCCATGGCGAATTTGTGTGGCGCACGAGTCGCCAGTGCTTCCATGCTATCAATAAGCTGATGAGCCAGTTGATAACTGCCGCCGGTACGTTCCAGCGCCGCTGGAATATAAATAGACATAAAAGGAACGTTCAACCCGCCTTCTTTGGCGCGCGGATAATCGAAATCACCATTCGCGGTAGCCCGGGTAACGTCTTCCCATTTATTGTTTAATCGGTAGGGAACGTCAATGTGGGTATCAACAACTAAATACTTTTGTGCCAGTTCTTGTGCTTTAGCAGAGGCTTCTATTGGTTCCGCTGCGGTTGCTGCCGTGGTTGCAAAGAATGCACCCATCAGGCCAACTAAAATACTTTTCTTCACTGTTACTTCCTTCATTAGCATGCTGAGGAAGCAGCAGATTAGCACAGTAGTCTAGCGCAGGTCACGCCCTTACCAGTGCGCTAAAAATGACTCTTAAGTGAAGTAAAGGTTACTACAGCACCGGCGACTACGGTTCCTACCACCGGTGCTAATATAGCTAACACTGTCAGTATGATAAATGAAGTCATGCTTCCACCCTGATGTTAATTACTCGCTTACACCAGGGGTGCGCTTGGTTACTACAGTAGTAGCTAACTGAGCTTCTTCAGTAGGCTGATACCATTGCACAATAGTTTCTTGTAATGCGTTTTTTGCGCTGGTTACGCTGTCAGCAGTTACAGCTGCTACTTGTACGGTAATGGCAGTAGCAATGTCACTCAGAATAGATTGCTTAGTAACAACTTCGTTGGCGTTGCTGGTTGCAGTAAAGCTCATCAATATCAGGGCTGCTGCAGTAGTGGTAATGGCTTTCATGGTAAATCTCCTTCGCTTGGGTTGAGGTTCATGCAGTATCGAATTGATGACTGTCATGCCGTTTTAGTCGAAGGAGTTAATACAAAGGTTGTGCCAATGCCGCAAAGTGAATTTAAGTTATTGTTTTAAAATAACTTTTATACTCACCAACAATGGCAGGCTAAGTTTAGCGAGATGTTGCGATAGTGTTTTTAACCACTGTTTTTAGCAAATTCCGCTATTTTTTCGTCAGCTTTTAACATGGCTTCCTGCACCGCCTCAAACGCCCCCCAAAGCAAAGCTTCAGGGCTGCTAGCCTGAGGTCCGTTCTGACTTAAATACTGGCGCCAACGCTTGGCACCGGGCAAGCCCTGAAACAAACCAAGCATGTGCCGCGCTACGTGCCAACAACGGCCGCCGGCAGCAACATGAGCAGTGGTGTATGCCACCATAGTTTCAATCACCTGAGCACGCTCAATGCTGCGATTTGGCTGCTGCATAAAATTATCAAACTCGGTCAATAGCCAGGGATTTTGGTAGGCTTCCCGGCCAATCATCACGCCATCAACAAAAGGCTGATGTTGCGCCACTTCGGCCATAGTTTTTACGCCGCCATTAAGCGTAATATGTAATTCGGGGCGGCGTTGCTTGGCGCGGTAAACACGCTCGTATTGCAATGGTGGAATTTCACGATTTTGTTTGGGGCTTAAGCCCTTTAACCAGGCTTTTCTGGCATGCAGGGTAAAGTGTTCACAACCAGCATCTGCAACCGTATCAATAAAGGTATCTAAAAACTCATCGCTATCGTGATCGTCAATACCAAGCCGCGTCTTTACACTCACGCGCAGGCCCGTTGCCGCCCTAATTGCTTTCACGCCAGCCGCCACCAGCTCCGGCTCTGCCATTAAGCAGGCACCAAAACTACCGTTTTGAACCCGGTCCGACGGGCAACCAACATTAATATTCACTTCCTGATAACCGCGCTGCTGGGCCAATACGGCACTTTTAGCCAAAGCTTCGGCATCACTACCACCTAGCTGTAACACCAGCGGCTGCTCATGTGGATGGAATGCCAAAAAGTCGCCTTTACCGTAAATCAACGCGCCGGTAGTCACCATTTCGGTGTATAGCACAGTATGCTGACTTAACTGCCGATGAAAGTAGCGGCAATGCCTATCGGTCCAGTCCAGCATTGGTGCCACTGATAATACAAAATTATCAGATGCGGGTTTTGTCGGTGCTGTGGTAGACGATGGTTCGGAACTTAATTGGGACATGATAACAACCAGTTTGCGGGATCTTAAAAAGCCGAAGCTCTGTACAACTGCATAGTCTACGATCACTGGCAGCTTCAGTCTATGCGATTATGATTTGCCGTGGTAAACTTCAATAATGCTTAAAAATGAATCGAAGCGGCTTGTTACCAAAGCCGAAAAGCTCTGTGAACAACGCGGTGTCCGTCTGACACCCGCGCGCCGTGAGGTGTTCGAAATTCTGGCGGCAGAAGCAAATGCTATTGGCGCATACGACTTACTCGATAAGTTGAAAACGGCAGTACCAAATGCCAAACCCCCGACTATTTACCGGGCATTGGATTTTTTGCAAGAACAAGGGTTCGTGCACAAAATCACTTCGTCCAACAGTTATGTGTTGTGTAGTCACTTCGGCCACCAGCATCCAGTGCAAATGTTAATTTGCGAGAACTGTGGGTCGGTTCAGGAAATCCAATCTGACGGGGTTTATGAAGAACTTTATAAACAAGCCGAGGAACAAGGTTTTCTGGTCTCCACACAGACCATAGAAGCACATGGACGATGTCGTGATTGTCACATCTAAGTGGCTGGTTAAAAGTTAAACCATAGGGTTCGCCGTCATACCGAAAGGCGAGTAATTAGAATGCATGTTAAACTGTCTACAGCAACGATAGGCTAACCATGGAAGCAAGGTTTCTTGATATGAATGCAGAGTTCGTAAATCCATTTTTAAATGCTCTCAAAAATGTTCTCGGCACTATGGCTAATCTCGAGCTTAAAGCTGGTAAAGCGGCTATGAAAAAAGACGAGATGGCTCGCGGTGACGTTTCTGGCGTAATCGGCATGGTTGGCCCACAACTGAAAGGCTCCTTCTCAATTTCCTTTGAAGAAAATCTGGCCTGCGAAATTATGCACAAGATGCTGGGCGAGAAACCTGACAAGTTAGATGCTGAAGTTTGCGATATGGTTGGTGAAATAACGAATATGGTTACCGGCGGCGCAAAACGCGAACTTGGTGAGAAAGGCTACGATTTTGAAATGGCCACACCAATTGTAGTGTCCGGTAAAAACCATACCATTTCACATCGTTCTGAAGGGCCTAAGCTTATTATGCCGTTCACTCATATTGCCGGCAAAGCTTACATTGAAATTTGTTTCGATCGCGCTGTTTAAGCGCGATCTTCCCTCTTACTTAGTAATCATCATCACTGGCACGAACGAAGTTGTCAAAACGCGACAACTGACCATGGAACTTTAATTCCAGCGAGCCAATAGGCCCGTTCCGCTGCTTACCAATAATAACTTCTGCCAAACCTTTCTGACTAGAATCCGGGTGATACACTTCATCACGGTAAATAAACATGATGACGTCGGCATCCTGCTCAATTGAACCTGACTCACGTAAATCCGAGTTGATTGGTTTTTTGTCAGCACGCTGTTCCAGTGAACGGTTTAGCTGCGACAAAGCAACTACCGGCACTTTTAGTTCTTTCGCCAGAGATTTCAATGACCGTGAAATTTCAGCAATTTCCAGCGTTCGGTTTTCACTCATACCCGGCACTGTCATAAGCTGCAAATAATCCACCATGATCATGGACAAACCACCAAACTCACGCGCTACCCGCCGCGCCCGTGAACGCACTTCGGTAGGTGTAAGGCCGGAAGAGTCATCAATAAACATATTGCCTTTCTCGTCCAGCATATTCATAACCGAGGCTATGCGAGCCCAGTCGTCATCGGCAAGTCGCCCGGTACGTATTTTGGTTTGATCCACCCGGCTTAGTGAGGCCAGCATACGCATCATCAGCTGTTCAGCAGGCATCTCCAAACTAAATACTAATACTGGCTTATCTTCATTCAGTGCCACATGCTCAGCCAGGTTCATGGCAAAGGTGGTTTTACCCATAGACGGCCGTGCCGCTACAATAATCAAGTCGGACGGCTGTAAACCCGCCGTCATGCGATCCAAGTCGTGGAAGCCGCTGGACACACCGGTAACGCCGTTGTGGTTCTTGATTTTGCTCATTTCTTCAATACGAGCAATGGTCTTTTCCAACACCGACCCAATACGCTGTGGCCCTTCACTACCGGTAATACGCTTTTCGGCAATTTTAAAAACTTTGCTCTCGGCAATATCGAGCAACTCGGCGCTACTACGATTTTGGGTGTCGAACCCTGACTCGGAGATTTCGTTTGCTACCGAGATCATTTCGCGAACCACCGCGCGTTCCCGCACAATTTGCGCATAAGCATTGATATTGGCGGCACTAGGCGTGTTCTTCGCAATTTCGCCAATGTAGGCAAAGCCACCCACATCATTAAGCTCGCCAGTAGCCTCTAAGGCTTCAGATACGGTGACTAAATCGATAGGTTGTGATCGCTCCGCAAGATATTGCATAGCAGCAAATATCTTTCGATGCGCGCGATGATAGAAGTCATCCTCAATAACCTTGCCGGCAACGTTATCCCAGGCATCGTTATCCAGCATTAAGCCGCCCAGCACGGACTGCTCTGCTTCTATCGAGTGCGGAGGGGTTTTAATTGCATCCAGTTTTGCGTCGGAGCTGAACGAATTGTCTTTACGGTTACCTTTGGTTCCGTATGCGGCCATGCCTGTCTCAATTTTTCTGCGTAATATACCAATCAGGAACTATACAAAATGCGGGAGAAAGAGGGAAGCGGATCTAGAGCAGATCCGCTTTTTAAATAGCTTTACAATGACTTTTGTTTAGGTGTTGGCTTAGTTTTTACGCACTTCAATGTCGCCACTCACAGTGTTCATCTTCACTGTGCTGCTGCCTTCACCAACCCGAAAATCTAACGAGCGTGCAGGTCCATATTTAGCCTTTTCAGCTCGGCGGTCGGTAATGCGGTTAATAATATCACCGCCGGCATTAGCGGCCAGCTCAAACTGAGCATCCAGGTCACCCGCAAAAGTTAACCGTAAGTCGCCACTTACACTGGTAGCCTCCAAACGGGAGTTTGGTTGCAACTGCAAGCCGACATTCGCATCACCACTGACATTCTTTAACGTCAGCGATTCGATGGTTTTTAAATCAAGCTCTATGTCACCAGATACAGTCTGTGCATTTACCGTCTTGATACTGGTAATGGCAAGTACATCACCACTTACCGACTGATAACTTATTGCCGTACCACTGGCATCACGGTCATCAATATCACCACTGACAGTTTCTACCGCAATATCACCGGCTAACTGACGTGATGTCACATCACCACTTACGGTATTTAAACGAATATTTCCCTGTAGGTTACGTGCCGTTAAATCGCCGCTAACTGAGGTTACCTGAGTACCACCATGTATATTAGTGATTTCAACATCGGTTGAGACTCCGGAAACACTAACGCCTACTGACTGGGGCAAGCGTACCACCAGGTTGGAACCTTCATCGCGCTCACCGCGCCAATCTACGTTCCGTGGCATTTCAACTTTAATAAATAAGGTATTGCCACGCATTTCCATGGTAAAGCCTTCGGCTTTTTCATCCAGGGTACCGGTAACTTCGGCGGTGCTTCTATCACTTCCGATAACCTTCAGGTCACCGCGCATATTCTCGATATTAACGCTTGCGGTAGCTGGAATGTCACGTTGCTCATTCACTGCTCGCCCTTGGGCAAACACGGTTGAGGTTACTGATGCCAGTAACAAAACCGATAAAACGCCTGTTAATAATTTCATTTTACACCTCATAACTTACAGTTGTTGCCAACGAGTTTCAGATTTCAATTCGGACTGGAGTAACATGAGTTCTTGTTCATGCACCCAGCGTAACATTTCTAGTAAGGCCTGGTTTTGCGGGTCTTCCTGCAGCGCTTTGCTTAGCGCATCACCCGCATCACGTAATTTCGTAAGCTCAGCTTCAGCCGTAGCAGAGGGCTCATAGCTGCTTTGTTGATAACTCACCAACAATTGCTCACGCTGCTGCTGTTGATGCGTATTCAGTACGTCTACCAATTGTGCCGTGGCGGGTACCTCGGTATTCACCGGCGACCAGATATTCGTAGTAATCATAGTTACGGCTAACACCACACCCGCCGCAATTGCCCAGGCCCCGGGTTGTCGGTGCACTGGTACTTGCTTGCTATCCGCTTTGCGTTGCTCGGCATGCGCTATGGCCGCTTCCACTCCACGCCATAAGTCGCGTCGTGGGGTTAGCTCGCTATTATGCTCGGCAATTAAATCATCAAGCTGTTGTTGGTTACTCATTGCTTAACCACTCCTCTAACAAACCTCTGGCGCGATGAAACTGTGCTTTACTGGTGCCTACCGCAATATTTAGCTGTTCGGCAATTTCATCGTGACGCAATCCTTCCAGTGCATGCAGCACAAACACCCAGCGCGTTTTTTCCGGTAACCTTTGAATATGTTTATCCAACTCACCAAGATCAGCCGGCGCGTCAACGCTTTGCTCAGGTACAGTTTCGTCAGCGAACTGCAGTCGAACCCGCCGAAACCAGCGCTGCTGCTTACGCAATTCACCAATCGCAACCCGCGTGGCTACCGTGTGCAGCCAGGTACTAAACTTACTCTCCCCGCGAAAGCTCTGCAGTTTATGCCACACCTGCACAAACACCTCCTGCGCTAAATCTTCGGCATAGCTGGTGTCGTTACAAAGCCGGTAAACCAAGCCAAAGACACGTTTTTGGTGGCGTTGAAACAGTTGCTGAAAAGCCTGCATGTCGCCTGCTTTCGCCCGCTCAACCAACGGACTATCGTCGTCTAGAAAGCGCTCGTGAGCAGCTATAACCTGTGCAACCACAGAAGCCCCTTGTAATCTTAACTAGTGATGTTGTGCTTAGTATGAAGGAAGATGATCAGGAAAGGTTTACCGGGAGTGAAAATTAAACAAAAAAAACCACGCCAATAAGCGTGGTTTTTTTATTTCTAACCAAGTTTAGTTACGAATAACTTACTCAGCAGGTACAACTTTCAAAGTAACAGTTGCGAATACATCGGCATGCAAATGCAATTCGATTTCGTATTCACCAACGTCACGCAAAGTACCGTTAGGTAACAATACTTCACTCTTTTGCACTTTAACGCCAGCTGCAGTCACTGCATCAGCGATATCGCGAGTACCGATAGAACCGAAGAGTTTACCTTCGTCACCAGCTTTAGAAGAAATCACAACTGGTTCCAGTGCATTCACTGTTTCAGCGCGTTTTTCTGCAGCAGCTAAATCTTCAGCAATTTTTGCTTCTAATTCAGCACGACGCTCTTCAAATACTTTTACGTTCGCTTCGGTTGCAGGAACTGCTTTACCTTGCGGGAACAAAAAGTTACGTGCATAACCAGACTTTACTGCAACCTTGTCACCAAGGCCGCCTAAGTTGGCGATTTTATCTAGTAAAATAATTTCCATTGTTCGCTACCTCTAATCTCTGAGATCGTTCGCAAAGCTGGGCTTACTGATGTGAATCAGTGTAAGGCAGCAAAGACAAGTAACGTGCACGTTTAATTGCACGCGCCAACTGCCGTTGATACTTCGCAGAAGTACCGGTAATACGGCTAGGAACGATTTTGCCACTCTCAGTGATGTAGTTTTTCAGAGTAGCGATATCTTTGTAATCAATTTCTTTAACGCCTTCTGCCTTAAACCGGCAGAACTTACGGCGACGGAAAAAACGAGCCATGATGGTCTCCTCAAATCATTTTCAGTTGCTGAGCATGCAGTACTAATTTTGCCAGGCCATTGTTGTCTTCCTGACGGTTCAGAAATCCCCGAACCTGAACTGCACTACCCACTGTTAACTTTGTCACCCATTCACTTGCTTCAGCGCCACTAAACACGACCTGTATGCGAACATAACTACGTCGCGGGAGTGTGGCTTCAAATTGTTCTGAAATATGTTCCAGTGCAAAGTGAAGATGGCTGATGCCAGCTGGACTTTTCGTAACCTTTGCCGGTTTGCAG
The DNA here is from genome assembly GCF_900177775.1 of Pseudidiomarina planktonica. Classification (GTDB taxonomy): domain Bacteria; phylum Pseudomonadota; class Gammaproteobacteria; order Enterobacterales; family Alteromonadaceae; genus Pseudidiomarina; species Pseudidiomarina planktonica. Next base: position 33,095 of record NZ_FXWH01000004.1, read on the forward strand.
ACGTTACCGTCTATAACGAACTGGTTGGTACTTAAATCCATGGGTTGTTGTGCATACAATCAGTTGTGTTACCAACCGACTTATGCAGCTTCACTATCGTCTTGTTGATCACGGCTATCGCCACGACGCTCTTCTTTCGGCTTTGTCAGCGGAGAAGGTTCAGACACAGCTTCTTTCTTACGCATGATCATGTTGCGCAGAACCGCGTCGTTGTAACGGAAAGCTGTTTCCAGTTCTTCTACAACTTCAGCTGAAGCTTCAATGTTCAACAGAACATAGTGTGCTTTATGCAACTTATTGATTGGGTAAGCCAGTTGACGACGACCCCAGTCTTCCAGACGGTGAATCGTGCCACCACCTTGCGTGATCGTTTCGCTATAACGCTCGATCATGCCAGGTACTTGCTCGCTTTGGTCCGGATGGACCATAAATACGATTTCATAATGACGCATTACTGCTCCTTATGGTTCATAGCCTTTGTACGGATCAGTCGCACCGCCGAAAAGCAAGGAACGCTCTTTTTTAAAAAAATGAAAATACTATAAGACTGATTTAAGCCGCGGGATTTTAGCGTATACCAGGGCAAACTACAAGCAAGGCCTGCTATTCGTTTACAGAGGTTATTTCTGACAGGGTCATATCTACCACTTGCGCCGACAAATTAGGCGCGGCATTTTCAGCTCCATCGACAACAAAGCGGGCTACCCTGGGTTGGTCGTCACGCGTTTGAATCGGAGCTGTTAGTTCGGCTTGAATAACAATCCGTTGCTGTTGGTTAATACTAAGAAACAAACGCCAGCTCGACGGACTTGCCTGAGGTACTAATACCAGTTCGTGACGAGCCGCCAGCCTGGAGCTAATGTCTTCGGCCAAGGTCGTTAAACTGGCATTATTCTCAGTACCAGTGACACTCAAATACAGCTGCGGTTTTTGTTGTCGCTGGCTGTCATCAAGCATACCACTGGGCAACCAACCAAACAGAAACACTAGCCCAACCAGAGCTACCAGCCCCAGCGGTTGCCAACGATTTAGCTTAGGCACGGGCAAACTGCCGTTGGCGCACTACTTCGTACAAGCACACACCAGTGGCAACCGAAACATTTAAACTACTGACGCTGCCGGCTAACGGAATAGAAACTAGTTGGTCACAGGTTTCGCGGGTTAATCGGCGCATACCGTCGCCTTCCGCACCCATCACAATAGCCAGCGGACCTTTGAAATCTACTTCGTACAGGTTGTGCGTTGCTTCACCAGCGGTGCCAACTAACCACACTTGCTCGTCCTGTAACTGTCGTAACGCCCGGGCAAGATTAGTTACCTGTACCAGTGGCACGGTTTCAGCAGCACCAGATGCTACTTTGCGCACAGTTGGATTCATGGTGGCGGATTTGTCTTTCGGCACAATAACCGCAGTAACACCAGCAGCATCAGCGCTACGCAGGCAAGCGCCCAGGTTATGCGGGTCGGTAACGCCGTCCAGCACTAAAAACAGCGCGCGATCGCCCTGCTTTTGGCATAACTCGGTTAAATCGTTTTCCGTTAGCGCCGGAGCCGCCAAAGCCGTAACGACCACGCCTTGGTGATTGCCGCTTTCAGCACGTTTATCCAAACTCGCCTTCGGCACGAACTGCGGGCGTACCCCCATTTTCTGGGCGGAACTAATCAGCTTTTGCAACGCCGGGTCTTGTCGCTCTTTGGTTGCAAAGAGTTCCACCAAACGTTCCGGGTGCTGTTCAATCAGGGCTCGCACCGAGTGCAAGCCAAACACTGTTATTTTTTTACTCATTCTTTGGTCTTTTTCGCTGGTTTTTTACTTGGTTTCTTGCCTGATTTAGGGCCGGAACCTTTATTCCCACCACCCTTATTATTGCGACTGCGGCTGCGACCACGGCCGCCTTTCTTACCTTTTTTCTCGCGTTCTGCACGAGCTTCGGCTTGTTCTTCTGGTGACTGCAATCGCGTTTCACCAGTTGGGCTTACCGATGAAATCAATTCCAAATCAATTTTCCGGTCGTCCAGATTTACTGAGCGTACTTTTACCTGCACTTTATCGCCAAGGCGATACACCTGACGTGAGTTTTCGCCAATCAACAGGTGACGCTTATCGTCAAAATGGTAGTAATCGTTATCCAGATTGGTGATATGCACCAGACCATCAATTTGCATGTCGTCCAGGCGAATAAACAAACCAAAGCTGGTTACTGAGGCAATAACACCGCCAAACTCTGCACCAACATGATCCTGCATATATTCGCACTTCAACCACTCATCGACCTGACGCGTAGCGTCATCAGCACGGCGTTCGGTCATGGAACAGTGCACACCCAGACTCTCAAGTTGGTCATCCGGGTACATCCAGCTACCATTTAAGCCAGCCGAAGGACCGTTTTGCTTTTTCAGTAGTGCTTTAATAGCACGATGCAAAATCAAATCAGGGTAACGTCGAATTGGCGACGTAAAGTGGGAGTAAGAATCCAATGCCAGACCAAAATGCCCCACGTTATCCGGACTATAAACCGCTTGCTGCATGGAACGCAGCAGCATAGTTTGAATCAGCTCGTGATCCGGACGCTCAGCAACGTCTGCCAATACTTTGGCATAGTCTTTCGGCGTTGGCTCATCGCCACCGCTCATAGTTAAACCAAGTTCGCCTAAGAAGGCGCGGAAATTAGTGAGCTTTTCTTCTTTCGGAGTTTCGTGAATACGGAACAGCGCGCCAGCTTCTTCATTCTTTTCAATGAACAGAGCCGTGGCCACGTTGGCCATGATCATGCACTCTTCAATAATGGTGTGAGCCACATTGCGATGCACCGGCTCAATACGTTCAATTTTACGCTGCGCATTGAAGATAAAACGAGTTTCCAGCGTTTCAAATTCAATGGCCGAGCGGCGTTGACGGGCAGCTTTCAGCACCTTAAACAACTCATGCAGGCGCTCTACCGAACCCACTACATGGTCATACTCGCGGCGCAGCTCAGCATTGCCCTCTAGCATAGAGGCCACTTTCGAGTAGGTTAAGCGTGCATGCGATTTCATCACAGCGGGATAAAAGGTTGATGCCTTCAACTTACCACGGCTATCAATGCGCATTTCCGCAACCATACACAAGCGGTCAACGTCAGGATTCAACGAACACAAACCGTTGGATAGTTTCTCCGGCAGCATCGGTACCACAAAATTCGGGAAATAAACCGAGTTACCGCGTTTCAGTGCTTCTTTATCCAGTGCCGTGTTGGTGCGTACGTAATAACTAACATCGGCAATGGCAACCCATAAGCGCCAGCCGTCGCCATCAGGCTCAACACAAACTGCATCATCAAAGTCTCGCGAATCTTCGCCATCAATGGTGATGAGCGGAAGCTCGCGTAAATCTTGTCGGTCTTCATAAGCTTCAGCAGGCACGGTATCGCTAATCTGCTCAAGCTCTTTTAATACATCTGACGGCCATTCGGTAGGAATATCGTGTTCGCGAATCGCAACTTCTATTTCCATACCCGGTGCCATGTGGTCACCAAGAACGTCAGCAACTTCACCGATTGGGCTGGTACGGCGGCTTGGCCGACGAGTAATTTTCACCACCACGATTTGGCCGTGGCGAGCGCCATTTTTTGCGCCTTCAGGTATTAGAATATCCTGACAAATACGGCCGTCGTCAGGTACTACAATACCTAAATCATGTTCGACGAAATAACGTCCAACAATTTCAGCATCACGCGGTTCAATTACCCGCACAATTCGCCCTTCACGACGACCACGGCTGTCGGTGCCGTGCTCTTTTACCAGCACGCGGTCGCCATGCAGTACCGAGTACATTTGGTGATGCGGAATGAATACGTCGCTGCCACCTTCATCTAGCGTACAAAAACCGAAACCGTCTTTATGACCAATGATGCGCCCTTTCAGCAGTTCCATTCTATCTGGCAAGCCATAGGCATTTGCTTTGGTGTAAATAAGTTGGCCGTCGCGCTCCATCGCGCGCAGGCGCCGCTTCATGCCAATATGTTGGCGTTCATCGGTTAAATTGAATTTGTTCACCAGGTCGTCAAAGGACATTGGCTTTAATTGCTCAGTTACGGCTTCGAGCATAGCTTCGCGAGACGGAATTTCGACTTCGTACTCGGGCTGATTGTTGTCACTTTGTTTGTCTGTGGTATTTACCATAGTTCCTCGAACAGCTCTGTTGTGGCGCTGTATATTTTTGGTATGAATTTTTTGAGTTTGTCATGCTGACGGTTTCTTCACGTTTTTTGGAAACCTTTGAAAACAGCAACTTGCTTCTGGGTCAGTATATACGACTCAGGTCAGAACTCTAAATATGATTAATGAATATTAGATTAATTACCGGCAGGGAAACCAATTTAAGAAGGTTTTTATAGCTGGGGATACAAATAAATGGTGCCGAAGGGGGGACTTGAACCCCCACGCTGTTACCAGCGGCGGATTTTGAATCCGCTGCGTCTACCAATTCCGCCACTTCGGCAAGTTGGGAATAGCTTAGTGCGACGCATTATACGCATGGCTTAACTTCGATCAAGTAAATTATGAGTGCCGCCGGCTCAACTGCTTAAAAGCTGTTCAGCCAAGAGCTCTTTGCTGGTAAACGACCGCAGATTTTGAATCCGGGCAGGTCATGCTACACTCTTCGGCGCAGATTTTGACTTACGGAACCCCTTATGAACACCACTCATGCCTTGCACGCTGGCTTTCCCAGCGCCAGCTTTCTTCGCCGCTTTGCCGCCTGGATTTACGACGTACTGGTTGCGGCCGCTATTATTATGCTGTCGTCGGCATTGGCCTTGGCTTTTGCGGCGCTGCTCACGGCCACTGGCATGCTTACCTTAGCCGAAGGTCAGGATCACGCAGGCTGGCTCAATAATTCGCCGTTCTATTCGCTCTACATACTAGTTGTACTGGGGCTGTTTTTTGGTTGGTTCTGGTGGCGCAGTGGGCAAACCATAGGCATGCGCGCCTGGCGCTTGAAAGTACAAAATCGCGACGGCTCTCGCATGAGCGCAAAACAAGCGGCTATTCGCGTACTTACTTGTCTGTTCGGACTGGGCAATTTGTGGGTGTTAGTAGATTTTAAAAATCGACGAGCCTGGCATGACTACGCAGCCAAAACCGAGTTGGTTACACTTTCCAAAGAAGCAAACCAACTTTATTACTGGAAAGATTTATAACCTAACCGCCGCGCCGTCGCATCATCCATACTGCTAAGCTTGCAAACAGCACGCTTGGCAGCAAGGCGCCCATTACCGGTGGTAGCGCATAAACCTGCGCCAGCGGCCCAAAGATTTCATTACTCACATGAAATCCAAACCCGGTGATAACCCCAAGCAGAATGCGCGCACCCATGGTGGTAGAGCGCAGTGGCCCGAAGATAAACGACAACGCCACTAACAACATAACAGCCACAGTTACCGGAGCTAATAACTTACGCCATAAGGCCAGCTCGTAACGCTCGGCCGCTTGATTGTTCGCGCTTAAATAATCCAGATAGTCTAATAGCCCACGAACCGACAACGACTCAGGTTTTACCGTAACCACCCCTAATTTATCGGGGGTTAGCGACGATTCCCAGGTCCAGCTGTTAATGTTCTCGGTTTCAATGCGCTCGGCTAGTAATTCCGTAATAGTGACATCTCGCAAGCGCCAACTATTGCCGGTAAACACTGCCCTCTGGCCCTGCACAATAGAGTTCAACTGGCGGTTCTCATCAAACCGATAGATCACCAAACCGCTAATATTGCCGGTGTCTTCAACTTCCGCAATGTTAACGAAGTGATAGCCATCTTTCGCCCATACTCCACGTTGGGATGAAATCAGGCTGCCACCGGAAATGGCCCGGGCACGCAATTCCCGCCCCTGACTTTCCATGGCCGGCGCTACCCATTCGCCAATCGCCATAACAGCGACCATCATGATCACAGCTGATTTCATAACTGAGCTAACGATGTTCAGACGCGAACGTCCGGCCGCCATCATGACCACTAATTCAGAATTACTGGCCAACATGCCAACACCAATAAGACCGCCCAATAAGGCTGCCATGGGAAAGAAAACTTCCAGATCACGGGGTAAGCTGTACAACACAAACACGCCCGCATTAACAATCGAATAGCTGCCCTCACCCACTGATTTTAACTGCTCGACAAAGCGAATCAGACAAGACAGTCCGGTTAGCACCGCCAAACTCAGTAGCGAGGTTTTTAATACGGTTTTGCCAATGTACTGGTCAAGAATAGAAAACATTAGCGCGCCCCCCGCATTCGGGCCAATAGACGCAAGCCTGCCGGGCGCCCCTTACCAATGAGAATGACACCAAAAATCAGTAAACATACGTGTATCCACCACAAGCCAATGGAGGTTGGAATAACGCCGTCATTAATAGCGGAGCGTGCCGCCATCAACAGTAAGAAATACCCCAGATAAATCAGCAAAGCCGGCGCCATGCGACCAAACTTACCCTGGCGCGGGTTAACCCGACTCAGTGGAACCGCAATTAGGGTGAGTAGCGGCATGGCTAGTGGTATAGCAATACGCCACTGCAATTCGGCTTGTGCTTCAATACTGTCGTCGGCCATTAATTCCAGGCTGGAGTAGGCTTCTAACTTACGTAGCTGTTCTGATGCCTCTTGCTCACGGATCTGCAATTGGTAACGATCAAAACTCATGACCTGATATTCTCCCGATGGAGCGCCGCCGGCATACCGGTTGCCACCCTCCAGCACCAGCATTTGTGAGCCTGAGGCTTCCACTAAGACGCGTCCGGTGTCAGCCATAACCACACTGCCACCCAAGTCTTCGCCATTTTCGCCGCGGAACGTTTGCGCCACAAAAACTTCATCAAGATCACCGTTCGCATCTAGCCCCTGCACAAAAATAACCGCCTTGCGGTTGCTAGCTTGCTGGAATCGCCCGGGCATAATCACACTCAGGCCAGTTTCAGAACGCGCGCGGTCTTCCACCTTCTGCTCTTGCTCTAACGACCAGGGTACCAACCACAAGGTAAACGACGCCGTAACTAAAGCTAATACGGTAGCCAGAATAAGCGTCACGCGAGTAACGTACCATTCGCTCACACCACAGGCATGCAGCACCGTCATTTCGCTGTCTGCATAAATGCGGCCATGCGCCAGCAAAATACCTAAAAACAGACTTAGCGGGAGGATAAGTGCTGCTAGCGCAGGAAGATTCAGTGAGAGCAGTTGAATGACAACTTGACTGGGAATATCGCCATCTGAGGCGTCAGCCAGCACCCGAACAAACTTTTGGCTAACAAAGATAGTCATCAGCACCGCTAAAACGGCGATTTGTGATTTGAATGTTTCTCGCGTTAAATAACGGAATATGAGCACTGATAACCACGCTTAACGTTGCTTTTTACTGGAAATACGGCAAGTTTTAAGTAAACTTGTCGTTTTAACAAGAATTATTCTATGGGTATGGCAGTGTGTCAACTTTGCCAAGCCCTACTAACGACAGATAAACCGCTAAAATCAACATTAGTTGGTAGCGGTGTCCAAGGTCGTTATTTGTTACGATAGTCGCTCAGCTTGGTGATTAGCAAGGTATCTTTACCTATTAGCTACCACAATCATCAGCAACAAGCATAGTAAACAGGAGCCATCATGGAATTCAGTGTAAAAAGCGGTAGCCCGGAAAAACAACGCTCAGCCTGCATTGTGGTTGGTGTGTTTGAACCGCGACGCCTGTCCGGTGTAGCCGAACAACTGGATAAAGTAAGTGACGGTTATTTAAGCAACCTGTTACGGCGTGGTGATTTGGAAGGCAAGGCCGGTCAGGTATTGCTATTACATCACGTACCAAACATTCTTAGTGAGCGCGTGCTATTGGTCGGTTGCGGCAAAGAGCGTGAGCTGGATGAACGCCAGTATAAGCAAATTATAGAAAAAACAATTAACACGCTAAACGAAACCGGCTCAATGGAAGCCGTTTGTTTTCTGAGTGAATTGCACGTTAAAAGCCGTGATACTTACTGGAAAGTTCGTCAGGCGGTAGAAGCCGCCCAAGCTGGCTTGTATACCTTTAATCACTTAAAAACCCGCAAAGAAGAGCCACGCCGACCACTACGTAAGTTGGTATTCAACGTACCAACCCGCCGTGAGCTACCTGTGGGCGAACGCGCCATTCAACATGCGTTAGCTATCTCTAAAGGTATGACAGTGTGTCGCGATGTGGCCAATATGCCGCCAAACATCTGCACGCCACGCTATCTGGCTGAGCAAAGTCAGCTACTAGCCGACAACTACGGCAACGTGACGCTGCGTACGGTTGAACCAGCCGAAATGGCCGAGCTTGGTATGAACGCTTATCTTGCGGTAGGCCGTGGTTCAGAAAATGAACCCGTGCTTAGCTTGCTTGAATATCAAGGTGGCAAACCTGATCAGGCACCACTGGTGCTGGTGGGTAAAGGCCTAACCTTCGACAGCGGTGGTATATCTATTAAGCCAGCGGCAGCCATGGACGAAATGAAATACGACATGGGTGGCGCCGCCTCAGTACTTGGCGTTATGCAGGCACTAGCCGAGTTGCAGTTGCCGATTAACGTAGTGGGTGCTATTGCCGGTTGCGAAAACATGCCAGACGGCAAAGCCTATCGCCCTGGCGACGTGTTAACCACCATGAGTGGGCAAACCGTTGAAGTGCTGAACACCGACGCTGAAGGCCGCTTAGTGTTATGTGACACCCTCACTTACGTCGAGCGCTATAACCCGGAGCTGGTGGTTGATATCGCCACCCTTACCGGCGCCTGCGTTATCGCTTTGGGTGCGCATGCCAGTGGCCTGTTAAGTTCGCATAATCCACTAGCCCATGAACTACTTAATGCTTCCGAGCAAAGCGGTGACAGAGCCTGGCGTTTGCCACTTTGGGACGAATATCAGGATCAGCTCGATAGCCCGTTTGCGGATATGAGTAACTTAGGCGGACGCGAAGCCGGAACTATTACTGCCGCTTGTTTCCTGTCGCGCTTTACCCGCAAATATAACTGGGCGCATCTGGATATTGCCGGTACCGCCTGGCGTGGTGGCAAGAAGAAAGGGTCAACCGGACGACCGGTACCTATGCTGACGCAGTTTTTGATTAATCGCGCTGATAACGCACCAAGCGAATAAAAGAATGGCTAACGGCACTTTCTATTTGCTTGACTCACTACCGCCCGAACAATGGCTGACGTTTTACTGTGAACGTGTGGCCGAGGCCTGGCGCCAGCATCGTTCGGTGCGGGTGTGGTGTGAAGACAAACAGCAAGCCTTAGCGCTGGATGAAAAACTATGGCAACACCCGGCCGATGCTTTTGTTCCTCATAATCTATTGGGTGAAGGCCCACCAGGTGGAGCGCCAGTTGAGATTTGCTGGGCCAGTGCTGATGCTATAAAGCCGCGCCGGGTAGCCGCACATTTGGTGCTAAGCACCGAGGTTCCGAACCAGTTACAAGGCGCCCGGCATATTATTGACCGGGTACCTGTTACTGAAGCGGACAAACAAACAGCCCGTGAGCGCTACAAGGCCTACCGGCAAATGGGATTCCAGCTAACAACAACGCCTGCAAGCTTACAGGCCAATGCGAACCAGCCCCAGGCTGACTAACCCGACTTTAAACTTTTCACATACTTTGAAGGTTGCTATGGACAAGACGTACTCGCCACAAGATCTTGAACAAACTATTTACGCTCGCTGGGAGCAGGCGGGATATTTTAAGCCGTCAGGTGAAGGTGAATCATACTGCATCATGATTCCACCACCGAATGTCACCGGTAGTTTGCACATGGGCCACGCGTTTCAGCACACCATTATGGATACCCTGACGCGCTACAAGCGCATGGACGGTTTCAATACACTTTGGCAGGTTGGTTCTGACCACGCTGGTATTGCTACCCAAATGGTAGTGGAGCGTCAGTTAGCAGCACAAGGGCAAAGTCGTCAAGAGCTTGGTCGTGAAACCTTTATTGATAGAATCTGGAAGTGGAAAGAGCAATCCGGTGGCACCATTACGCAGCAAATGCGTCGTTTAGGCGATTCGGTAGACTGGGATCGTGAGCGTTTCACCATGGATGAAGGCCTGTCTAATGCGGTTCAGGAAGTATTCCTGCAGTTGCATCAGGAAGGTTTAATTTATCGCGGCAAACGCTTAGTGAACTGGGATCCGAAACTGCAAACCGCGATTTCCGATCTGGAAGTAGAAAATAAAGAACAGCAGGGCCACATTTGGCACCTGCGTTATCCGCTTGCCGACGGCGCTAAAACTCAGGCAGGCGATGACTATCTGGTAGTAGCAACTACCCGCCCTGAAACTATGCTGGGCGACGTGTGTGTAGCCGTGCATCCAACTGATGAGCGCTATCAACATCTGGTCGGCAAATTTATTGACCTGCCGCTGGTGAATCGCCGCATTCCTATTGTGGCTGACGACTACGTTGATGCTGAATTTGGTACCGGCTGTGTGAAAATCACGCCGGCGCACGACTTTAACGATTACGAAGTCGGCAAGCGCCAGAAATTAGATATGATTGCCATTTTTGATGATCAGGCGTGTGTTATGCAGCACGCCGGGCTGTACACCCCTACCGGTGAAAAGCTGGATAACATTAACGGCTTTGATGGCTTGTTACCAGCTCAGTACCACGGCTTAGAGCGCTTCGCTGCGCGTAAGCTGCTGATTAGTGAATTTGAAGACGCCGGCTTGCTGGATAAAGTTGAAACTCATACCAACAAGGTTCCTTACGGCGACCGCGGTGGTGTGCCAATTGAGCCGCACCTGACCGACCAATGGTATGTGCGCGTTGCACCACTGGCTGAAGTTGCCACTAAAGCAGTGGAAGACGGCGACATTCAATTTGTACCTAAGCAATATGAGAACATGTACTTCTCCTGGATGCGTGATATTCAGGACTGGTGTATCTCGCGTCAACTGTGGTGGGGACATCGTATTCCAGCCTGGTATGACGAACAAGGCAATGTCTATGTAGGCCGCAATGAAGCCGAAGTGCGCGCGCAGAATAATCTGGGTGATTGTGTGTTACGTCAGGACGAAGATGTGCTGGACACCTGGTTCTCGTCAGCGCTATGGACCTTCAGCACCCTTGGCTGGCCGGACAATACTGAAGACTTAAAAACCTTCCACCCTACTGATGTACTGGTAACAGGTTTTGATATTATTTTCTTCTGGGTAGCGCGCATGATCATGATGACCATGCATTTCCTGAAAGACGAGCATGGCAAACCTCAGGTACCGTTCAAAACCGTGTATGTAACCGGACTTATTCGTGACGAAGAAGGCCAGAAAATGTCGAAGTCGAAAGGCAACGTGCTGGATCCGCTCGACATGATTGATGGTATCGACATTGATACGCTGGTAACTAAACGTACTGCCAACATGATGCAGCCGAAGCTGGAAGAAAAAATAGCCAAGCGTACCCGCAAAGAATTCCCGGAAGGTATTGTCGCTCACGGTACAGATGCCTTGCGCTTCACCCTAACCGCACTAGCTTCTACCGGTCGCGATATCAACTGGGACATGAAGCGTCTTGAGGGCTATCGCAACTTCTGCAATAAGCTGTGGAATGCCAGCCGCTACGTGCTAATGAACACCGAAGACCAGGATTGCGGCCAAAAGGGTGGCGAGCTGCAGTTGTCGTTGCCGGATCAATGGATTATTGAACGTTTCAATGAAACCTTAGGTCAGTTCCGCCACGCGCTCGATAACTATCGCTTCGATCAGGCAGCAAGTATTGCCTACGAATTTACCTGGAACCAGTTCTGTGACTGGTATCTGGAGCTGACCAAGCCAATTCTGCAACAAGGCTCCGAAGCTCAGTTACGTGGCACCCGCCATACTCTGGTAACAGTGCTGGAGCAGTTATTGCGTATGCTGCATCCGATTCTGCCATTCATTACCGAAGCCATTTGGGAACGAGTAGCAGAACTGGCTGGCGTGAAGGGCGACACCATTATGTTGCAGGCTTATCCGCAAGTTGCCAAGCCTGAGCATAAGCAAGCCATGGCCGACATGGAATGGCTAAAACAGGTTATTGAAGGTATTCGCAACATACGTGGTGAAATGGGCTTATCACCGGCCCAGCCGCTGGATTTGATTATTGTGGGTGCTGACACTGAAGCCGAGCGCCGTATTAATGATAACCAGGGCTTCCTGAGCGCCTTAGCGCGGCTGGACAGCCTGCGCTTTGCCAGCGACAACGAAGTGCTACCAGCAAGTGCCACAGCGCTTGCCGGTAAAGTAGAGCTGCACATTCCAATGGCTGGTCTGATTGACAAAGATGCCGAGTTGGCACGACTGGACAAAGCTATTGGCAAAGCACAGCAAGAGCAGCAAAGGGTGGCTGGCAAACTGGGCAATAGTAAGTTTGTTGATAACGCGCCAGCGGCCGTTATTGAGAAAGAAAAAGGCAAGCTGGCCAAGGCTGAGCAAAAACTTCAGCAGTTAACACAACAACGTAAACGCATAGCGGATATGTAAGTTAGGTGTTGTTGGTGCATACAAAAATCCCCGCTAGTGGCTAACACTGCGGGGATTTTTTATTTCAGAGCGAACTTAGGCTAACTGATGATTAGTTATCGTCTTCCAGGTAGTCGTCTTCATCAAAGTCACCTTCGTCTTCATCGTCGTCACCAAGATAAGTGCCCCAACCGTCATACTCAACGCCAGTTGTTTTAGCAACCTCGGCTACTTCACAGGTTTGCTCGTCGAGTAATTTTTCGTCCAGTTGACACTCAGCCACGGCCACAAAGGCAAAACAGCGCGAACCGTCATCTAGCTCAAATTCGTCAGCATCATCAACGTGGTAATTAAGCTTTACCAGTTCCACTGCCGCTTTTTCCAGCTTGCTAAAGTCGGTACTGGCGATATGGTGCTCGATGACATAGTCTTCGTCGGCAGGAAGACCATCGGCCAGCATCGCGGCCACGGTTTCCCGGCTTTGTGCTCTTAATTCATCTAAATCCAGGCTCACCATTATTTGTTCTCCGGTTCTGTAACTGTGCGCTCGCGTTGTTCAACTTCAGCGTCCAGCTCAGCTATTTTTGTTGCCATACGAGCGTGACACTCGTTCATAAGCTCACGTGCATGGTCTGTTGAATACCCCAGTATGGAAACTGGCGGCATAATTTCTATGATCAACAAGCCGTTATTCCAGCGGTTTAGCTTAATTTTATTGTGCAAGTCCGACACGCAAATCGGCACTATATTTACATTCGCCTGAATAGCGGTTCGAAACGCGCCAGTTTTAAACGGCAATAAACCACGTCCGTAACTGCGGGTGCCTTCCGGGAACAACAAAATCGATTGCTTGCCGCGCTTAATTGCATTTGCTGCCTGAGCTATGGTGCCTTTAGCTTTACCACTATTCTTGCGGTCAATTAAGATATTTCCGGACAACCAATACAGTTGCCCAAAAAATGGTATCCATTTTAAGCTCTTTTTGCCAATAGTAACGGTATTTTTCGGCACCGCACTGCTGAGCGTAAAAATATCATAGGTATGCTGATGATTCGCAATATACACATAAGGCCCGCCTTGCTGCGCCTCAGGTGCTACCCGAATCTCAATACGCAAGCCCAGTAGGCGGTGCATACGCCCGAACAGGTGCGAAACAACGCGCGTATTGTCGGGATGAAAGGGTCGCAGTATACAAAACAGCGAACCACCAATACCGACCACTATAAAAAATATCGCCAGACAGATTAATCGCAAAACAGCTAACATGTGTACTCCCAATTTGACGGCAGTAGTATAACGTGTTTTTCATGAAAAAAACTCCGATCAGTTATGCTTACTGGACGCTGATTAAGAAATAGGCTGTAATGTCTGCGCAACCAGGGGACCTACACTATGGCTGAATTTATTTGCACCGATGTTGAAGAGCATGTCATGCAGGAATTGCTTGACGAGATTCGAGAGCTCTATCAACAGTGTGAAGAAGATATTATTGCGCTGGAAAGCGATCCGCATTTAATTGATCGCCAACAAAGCTTGTTCCGGGCTATCCACACCATTAAAGGTGATTTGGGCCTGGTTGGCTTTGCGCCGATGATAAGTTTGCTCGGTGCCGTGGAAGACTTATTGCAAGCGCTGCGAAACGGTCAGTTGAACTACACCAACTTACTCAGTGATGCTATTTTCATTGTGCTGGATCAAACGCTTGAGTTTGTCACTAACTGCCAGTTACATGGTAAAAGCCACTACTCTCACGAACGTCAGCTACGTGCGCAGAAGCTTTCCCAACAAGTGGTTCAAGCCCAACCCGATGAACAACCGGCGCTGTTGAATCAGCTTATAGCAGCGCTAGACCCTAAGCTGGTGCTAACCGAAGCTTTAGACTCTCCGCAGCAGTTTGACTGGCAGCACGATTTACGCTTTTTCCGTGAGCTGATGGCATCAGTTGAAAGCCGTTCGCGCTACTGGCACGACCGGGCTGACCGGCAGCTTAAAATGGCGCTACTGCTAAATAGATTCGCTGGTGACATTGTTGACCAACGCCAACTCACCGCCGCTTGCTACATACACGATTTCGGCATGGGCTTTATGCCGCTGGAACTGCTGCATCAAACCACTCCGCTAAGCAAGAATCAACGCAAGTTGATTAAAAGTCACGTGTACTGCTCGGCCAAACTGTTAGAAAACATGGCCGACTGGCAGAGTGCCAAAATGATGATTCTGCAACACCATGAGCAACCCGACGGCAACGGTTATCCGCTGGGGCTTACCGATAAAGAAATTTCCGATGGTGCCAAGATATTAGCTATTGTTGATACTTTTGATGCACTGACCCATGAGCGTGCGAACGAGCAACATACCAAGCGTCCGATTCGGCGCGCGGTAGCGGAAATCAATCGACTGGCGGGTACTCAGCTAAGTAGCTTCTGGGTAACTGTATTTGAGCAGGCTATGGAAAGCCTGCTGCAGGAAAAACAAGAAAGTTAAGAATAGCGTAACAGGATCAGGCGTCAGCCTGATCCGCTACTAATGCGTCTACGCGTTGCAAGCCACGCGGTAGTTTATTACCGCGACGACCCCGTTCACCCAGGTAGTGTTCTAAATCAGCTGGCTTCAACGTTAGCTTACGTTTGCCGGCTAGCAAGGTGAGCGCACTATCTTCGCCCAACACCGCCACCGCCACTACGTATTCCTCGCGACTTTGTGCCCGCAGTGTTGGAATACTAATCATCTTATTGCCTTTACCCTTGGACAACTCAGGTAGGTCAGCCAGCGGGAATATCAGCAAGCGGCCTTCGTTAGACACCACGGCCACGCGGCTATTTTCAGCTTGTTGAATAGCTTGCGGTGGTAACACTTTCGCGCCAGTTGGTAAGCTCAGAATGGCTTTACCATTTTTGTTGCGGCTAACCAGGTCATTGAACTGACAAACAAAGCCATAGCCTGCGTCAGAAGCCAGCAAATAACGTTGGTCGTCCTTCGCCATTAATACCTGTTCGACCGTTTCACCAGACACCAGACTGAAGCGTCCGGTTAATGGTTCGCCCTGAGTCCGGGCGGATGGTAACAGGTGAGCCTCACAGGCAAAACTGCGGCCTGAGCTATCCACAAACACGGCTTGCTGATTACTCTTGCCCTGCGCAGCCGATAAGAATTCATCACCAGCTTTGTAGGTAAGGCTACTACCATCAACATCATGGCCTTTAGCGCAGCGCACCCAACCTTTCTTCGACAGCACCACAGTAACAGGCTCAGCCGGGGTAAGGTCGCGGTCAGACAGTGCTTTTGCTTCATCACGCTCAATTAATGGAGAGCGGCGCTCGTTACCATATTTTTCAGCATCCGCCAGTAGCTCTTTCTTAATCATGGTTTTCAAACGACGATCAGAACCCAGTACCAATTCTAATTGATCACGCTCTTTGGCCAGCTCGTCTTGCTCACCTTTTAACTTAAACTCTTCAAGCTTGGCTAAGTGCCGCAATTTCAATTCTAAAATGGCTTCAGCCTGGGTATCTGTTAACCCAAACTTGGCCATTAACACTTGCTTTGGCTTATCTTCAGTACGAATAATCGCAATAACTTCGTCAATATTCAGATAGGCAATTAATAAGCCTTCAAGAATATGCAACCGCGCCAGCACTTTGTCTAAGCGATGTTGCAAACGGCGGGTAACCGTACGTTGACGGAAAACCAGCCATTCCTGCAGTACGCTTAGAATAGGTTTAACCTGCGGACGACCATCCAGACCCAGCATATTCAGGTTCACCCGATATTGCTTTTCCAGATCTGTGGTGGCAAACAAATGCTGCATCAACTGCTCAACGTCAACCCGGTTAGAGCGCGGTACTACCACCAGACGCGTTGGGTTTTCATGATCGGACTCATCACGTAAATCACTGACCATTGGCAGTTTTTTAGCCTGCATTTGCCCAGCAACTTGTTCCAGAATCTTCGCGCCTGAGGCTTGATGTGGTAATGCAGTAATTACCACTTCGCCGTCTTCCATCACATATTTAGCGCGCATGCGAATGCTGCCACGGCCACTTTCATATAATTTAACTATGTCTTCACGCGGCGTTATCACTTCAGCGTCGGTGGGATAATCAGGGCCTTTCAGGTGTTCCATTACATCAGCCAGAGTAGCCGATGGCTTCTCCAGCAATAACGCACAAGCATGCGCAACTTCACCAGCGTTGTGTGGAGGAATGTCGGTTGCCATACCAACCGCAATACCGGTAACACCATTTAGCAAAATATGCGGTAAGCGGGCAGGCAACATGCGTGGTTCCTGCATGGTACCGTCAAAGTTTGGTACCCAGTCAACCGTGCCCTGCCCCAGCTCACTTAACAGTACTTCGCTGAACTTAGAAAGCCGAGCTTCGGTGTAACGCATGGCTGCAAAAGATTTAGGATCGTCTGGCGAGCCCCAGTTACCCTGCCCGTCAACCAGCGGATGACGATAAGAGAATGGCTGCGCCATTAACACCATAGCTTCGTAACAAGCGCTGTCGCCATGAGGATGGAATTTACCCAACACATCACCGACCGTACGCGCAGATTTCTTATGTTTGGATAGCGCTGACAAGCCAAGTTCTGACATGGCGTAAATAATACGTCGTTGCACCGGCTTTAAACCGTCGCCTATATGCGGTAACGCCCGGTCCATGATGACGTACATGGAATAGTTTAAATAGGCGTCTTCGGTGAAACGCTTTAACGGAATTTGTTCAACAGCTTCCAGCGACATATTCTTCTATTCTCCATTGGCTCAGTTTCGTTCTAAGCACTTATAAATCAGCTAAATCGACCAGATCGCCTTTACTTTCCAGCCACACCCGACGATCACCCGAACGCTTCTTCGCCAATAACATATCCATTAATTCATCAGTGTCAGGCAGTTCATCTACGGTCAACTGCACTAGTCTGCGCGTGTTCGGATCCATGGTGGTTTCGCGCAGTTGCAAGGGGTTCATTTCGCCCAGACCTTTAAAGCGCTGTGTGTTCACTTTGCCTTTGCGTTTTTCAGCCTCAATGCGGTCTAAAATGCCCTGCTTCTCATCTTCGTCCAGGGCATAAAACACTTCTTTGCCAACGTCTACCCGATAGAGCGGCGGCATGGCCACATAAATGTGTCCGTGCTCAACCAGTGGGCGGAAATGACGTACAAACAACGCACATAACAGCGTAGCAATGTGTAAACCATCGGAGTCGGCATCGGCCAGAATACAAATTTTTCCGTAGCGTAGCTTCTCCAGGTCAACCGAGTCCGGGTCAACGCCAATAGCCACTGAAATATCGTGTATTTCCTGTGAACCCAGAATTTGGTCTGATTCGACTTCCCAGGTATTTAAAATTTTACCGCGCAGCGGCATCACCGCCTGAAAATCGCGATCACGTGCTTGCTTAGCCGAACCGCCGGCAGAATCACCCTCAACCAAAAACAATTCGCTTCGGCTTGGGTCCTGCGTGGCACAGTCGGTAAGTTTACCCGGCAACGGCGGCCCCTGGGTTACTTTCTTACGAACAACTTTCTTGCTGGCCCGCATGCGGCGTTGCGCGTTGTTAATACACAAGTCAGCAAGTTGTTCAGACAATTCAGTGTGTTCATTCAGCCATAAGCTAAACGCATCTTTCACAATACCTGACACGAACGCGGAACACTGACGCGATGACAAACGCTCTTTGGTTTGTCCGGCAAATTGCGGATCTTGCATTTTCACCGACAAGATGTAGCTACAGCGTTCCCAAATATCTTCCGGTGTTAGTTTTACCCCACGCGGCAGCAAGTTTCTGAATTCACAGAACTCGCGCATAGCTTCCAGCAAACCCTGCCGTAAGCCATTCACGTGAGTACCACCTTGCGGTGTCGGAATCAGGTTCACGTAGCTTTCCATGGTGCCTTCGCCACCTTCCGGCAGCCAGGTAACCGCCCAGTCAACCGCTTCGTCTTTCGCGGCTAACTTACCGATGAAAGGCTCTTCCGGCAGCGTCGGTAAATCGCTAACAGCTTCAACTAAGTAATCGCGTAAGCCATCCTGGTAGCACCAGGTTTCTTCAGTTTCATCTACCAGGTTCTTAAAGTTAATAGTTAAACCCGGGCAAAGAACGGCCTTAGCGCGCAGCAAATGCGTAAGTTTTAAGGCAGAGAACTTGGCAAAATCAAAGTACTTAGGATCGGGCCAGAAGCGCAACTGGGTGCCTGTGTTGCGTTTGCCTACGGTGCCGGTAATGCTGAGCTCTGACACTTTATCGCCATTCTCAAAGGCCATCTCGTAAACGTTACCGTCACGCTTTACCGTAACTTCAACACGTTTCGATAGCGCATTTACAACCGAAATACCTACCCCGTGCAAGCCACCAGAGAACTGATAATTTTTATTGGAGAATTTACCACCGGCGTGCAGTCGGCTCATGATCAGCTCAACCCCGGAAACCCCTTCTTCCTGATGGATATCCACCGGCATACCACGTCCATCATCGAATACTTCCAGTGACTGGTCAGGGTGTAAAATAACCTGAAGATTGCGGGCGAACCCCGCTAGAGCCTCATCAACACTGTTATCTATTACTTCCTGCCCCAGGTGATTGGGTCGACTGGTATCGGTATACATGCCGGGACGTCTGCGAACAGGCTCTAGTCCGTTTAAAACTTCTATGGCATCAGCTTTATAATCAGTCATGCTTTCTTCTTTATAGTTGTGTTTGCTAGCGCTCAGGATAGATTCGTGTGCCTATACTGTTACATGATTTTCAGAAACTCAAGCAGTGTCGGTACATAGCGTTCTAAACCAACAAACCTGTGATTACCGCCGTGCTCAACCACAAGTCTTTGGCTTTGATAAAATTCCGTTGCATCCCGGTAGTTTAAGGTTTCATCACCTTGTTGCAACAGTATCAACAACTCGCTCTGCTGAGTTAATTTCGAGCCAGCTTCCTGCAAACAGGCGACATCAGCATCGGTTAGTTGGTAGTTTTGTTTTAAATACGGGTGATAACGTTCGCGTTCATAATGATCAAAGCGCGGCCCGGGTGCAACAGCTGGATTAATTAATACACCGCGCAACTGCTGTTGCTTTAGTCGCACTATTTCACTGGCTACATAGTGAGCCCACAAGCCGCCGAGCGAACTTCCCATCACAGCACTAATTGCGTGGCTGTTGATATAGTCATCCAATAGTTGTTTTGTCGCCACCATGGAGGCAGGCAATTGCGGTAGCAAGCACTGCTTACCCGCAGCCTCAACCGCGCGTTTCATAAACTGTGCTTTGTCTGAGTCCGGACTGCTTTCAAAACCGTGCAAATATAACAGCATTATTCAATCATCCCTGTGCTTATATCAAAGCCAATCAGTACACACCCTGAGTTACATCAGCAACGCTACCATCTACCACTCGTACTACCCCACTGGTAAAAGTGCCGTTCTGCTGTAACTGCAACCACCGATAACCTGGTTTAGTACCAGCAAGCTCAAATTCCGGCGCCTTGGGTTGAAACTGCACGCTAGTTGCCGGGCAACCCAGAATAGCAGCTTGCGCATATTGCAGTCGCGACTCCTGATGGGTGTGACCATGCGCCAGCAACTTAATTGTTGGATACTGGGTCAGTAATTGCAGCAAGGGGTCAGCCTCAGCCAGCATATGG
This sequence comes from Pseudidiomarina planktonica, assembly GCF_900177775.1. GTDB lineage: Bacteria > Pseudomonadota > Gammaproteobacteria > Enterobacterales > Alteromonadaceae > Pseudidiomarina > Pseudidiomarina planktonica. Next base: position 53,211 of record NZ_FXWH01000004.1, read on the forward strand.
CGGTCAATAAAACAGCCTAACTTTACTGGATGGTGATGCACAAACAAAGCCACTGGCAGCCCTTGTTGCGCCAGCGCCTCAATACGAGCCAGTTCGCTGTTTAATAAAACTCCTTCAGGGCGACCACTGTGGCTGTTCAGCAAACACACCTGCCAACCGTTTTGTTGCCAATCTCGCAGCGGATTGAGCTGGTCGAACTGCTGCGCCAGCGACGCCGGGTCATCATGGTTACCGGGTAACCAAAACCAGCTACTGCCCGGAAAGTGTTGCAGGCACTGGGCTTGCAGCCACGCTAAAGTGTCAGGGTTGGCGTCATGACTAAGGTCGCCGGTTAAAATGATACTTTGCGGCAGAAAATAGCGTGCCATGTGCTCCAGCACACAAGTCAGATTAGCCTTAGTGTCTACCCCAGCCAGGCGGGCATCAGGGTCACTAAATAAATGGCAATCCGTTATCTGAATGACACTAACCGGAGTTTGCACTGCTGCTGACATTAACTGTAAGCCCACTGCAAATCTGACCGCCCTTGCTGCAAGCAAAGTTGCAGCCATTCAGCCAGAAATTTATTTACCTGACGTTTCTCATCGGCCTCGTGCATGTTCGGATTCGGTGTTTCGTAGCGCGCCTGTAGCCGCGAAATGCCATTACTACTGGTTACTTCGGCCAAGCGAGCATCGTGGTACAACCGAACTTCAATATCCGCTTCCAGCGCCGTGGGATAAGACCAGGAACTCCGTTCTTGTTTGATTTGCACTATGGTTGTAAAGGGCGCTGCTTCTTTAATTTCAACTTCAAACAGCAAGTGCTCACTCACCCGTACCTGACGCTTTGCGCCAACAGCATTCGACTGCGGCAACAGCCGTTGCAGCGCCACATAGTTACGCGCTGCCAAACGCTGTAAGGCAGCTAAATCGAATTTGTAGGGTGGCTTAAAGTTACTTCTCATTCAGTCCTTCTTATCTGCAAACAGCTGATGCCGGTGAAGTTGTAACCATTGTAGCGCAATCACGCTCACCGCATTGTCTATTTTTCCGTCGGCAAGCATGGCTTCAACCTCGGTCCGGGCGCAAACATGAACCCGAATATCCTCATTTTCGTCCTCAACACCGCCCAGCGCGCTTGCACTGCGGCTGTCGACTTCAGCAATATAAACATAAACGCGTTCTGACATCCCGCCAGGGCTTGATAAGTAGCTCATAGCGAAATGCAATTGCTGAGCTTTAAGACCAGCTTCCTCTTCCAGTTCACGCCGTGCAACATCAGCCCAGTCGTCGTCTTTGTCAGAAACCATGCCGGCCACAAACTCGAACAACCAGGGGCTTTCACTGGTGGGCATAGCGCCAACCCGGAACTGCTCAATTAATACAATTTCATCGCGTTTTGGATCATAAGGCAGCACCGCAACGGCATGCCCGCGCTCCATTAATTCGCGATCAAGCCAGGCTGACCAGCCGCCAGCAAACAATCGATGCCGCAAGCGCAACCGGGAAGTGGATAAGAAACCTGAGTACAAGGATTCTTTGTGCTCAACTTCCACGTCGGTACGATCAAATTTTAACTTAGGTTCTGGTTCGGATTGTTGCACTAAACCCTCTCATTTGTCGTAGTAGCTATGAGTTCTGACGAAACAAGGTTGAATCCGTCAGTAAATTTCATAAACTACAAAAATTAGTGAATCAACCTACAAAATGTAAAATAGGTCTGCTTAAAAAACATTCTGTTACACTTGCATATAAACCGTTGCACAACTTTACCTGATTATTGAGCGACCAACAGGTAAACTAGTATTCATTCAAGACTGTATGTAAACTCGTGAATAACCAGAAACATACTATAAACCGCGTAAATAGGGACACCCTTACGATGAAAAAGTGTTTTTTATCTGTCTTCGTTAGCCTCACATTAGGTGCGGGCAGTTTCACCGCGCAAGCTAGCGACCTGACTAGCGTTTATCAACTCGCTCTGAAAAATGATCCAACCTTACTGCGCACCGATGCGGAACGCCGGGCAGCGCAACGTGGCGTAGACATCGCCAACGCTAGTTGGTGGCCACAAATTGGTTTTGAGGCTGGTTATGCGCGTCAAGAAAGCGAATCAGCACAACCAAGCGAAAGTGGTAACCTATTTATTGTTGACCGTGAAAGCACAGGCTGGAACGCCGGTGTAAGTTTATCGCAAAGCTTATTTGATATGAGTGTTTGGGACGAAACTGACATTGCCGAAAAGCAAGCGTTACGCGCCGAACTTGGTTATCAAGCGGTACGTCAAGGTCTGATGATTCGCGTAGTAAACGCCTATTTCTCAGTGCTGGAACGCAAAGATGACTTAGCTTTTGCAACGGCAGAAAAACGCGCTATTGAGCGTCAATTAGAGCAAACCAAACAACGTTTCTCGGTTGGTTTAACCGCTATTACCGACGTGCATGAAGCTCAGGCACAATATGATAATGCGGTAGCTCTTGAAATTCAGGCTCAGAATGCTGTTGAAATTGCGCTGGAAAGTTTGCGCGAAATTACTGGTCAATATCACCAGCAATTAGCCGCACTGGACACTAATACGTTTTCACCAAGCAGTCCTGACCCAGATGAAGTACGCAAATGGGTAGCTATTAGTGAAGAGAAGAATCTGGATTTAATGGTTGAACGCGTTTCAGTTGAAATTGCCGATCAGCAAATTTCTCTGGCAACCACCGGCCACTATCCGACACTTTCGCTCGATGCGAGCTATTCAACGAACGACAGCGAGTCAACCATCACCTCCAACGAGATGAGTCAAACCAACGACTTACCGCGGTTGGATTCACAGTCTATTGGCGTAACTTTGCGCGTACCTATTTTTTCTGGCTTCCGTACCTCAGCACAAGCACAGCAAGCGCGTGAGCAATTCGTAGCAGCTAGCGAGCAGTTGGAATTAGTACGCCGTACCGTTGAACGCGAAGTGCGCACAGCGTTTTACGATGTGGTCGCTTCATTGTCTACTATCCGCGCACTTGAACAAGCGGTGGTTTCTGCTGAAAGCGCGTTAAAAGCAACTCAAGCTGGTTTTGATGTGGGTACCCGGACTATTGTTGATGTGTTAGACAGTACTCGTAACTTGTTCAACGCACGCCGTAACCTATCTACCGCTCGCTACGGTTATATTCGTCAGTACCTGACCTTGCGCCAGGCGTCTGGTGAAATTTCTGAAGCAGATTTGAATGCCATTAACCAGAGCCTCAGCGATGATGCTCCGGACACAGCTGCCGAGTAGCGCTTAAGCTACAAAGTAAAATGTTTCCGTTAAAACGGGCTGTTCAGTGTTGAGCTGAACAGCCCGTTTTCTGTTAGAATCACTGCAAACATCAGACAGGTAGTGCTTGTGATAGAAAAACCAAAGTTCCAGCTTCGTTTCCTAAGCCCAAAATACTGGCCAACCTGGTTAGGTATCGGCATTTTGTATCTGATTTCCTGGCTGCCGTATCGCTGGCAATTGGCGTTAGGTAAAGGCTTGGGTTTATTGTTTTACAAATGGGTACCCAAGCGCACCAATATAGCTCGTCGTAATCTTGAACTTTGTTTTCCCGACAAAAGTGCAGAAGAGATTGAACAGTTAACCAAGCGTAATATCATGAATACCGGTATAGCTTTTTTCGAAACCGGTATGGCGTGGTGGTGGCCAAACTGGCGAATTAAACGCAAACTCCATATTCACGGCATTGAACATCTGCGCGCGGCACAACAAGACGGTCGCGGCGTATTATTGCTCTTGTTTCACTTTCTAAGTTTAGAAGTTCACGCACGACTCATGGGATTTATTGAGCCATCGGTTGGTTTGTACCGCCCACACAACAATCCGTTAATGGAGTTTTTGCAGACGCGCGGTCGTGGTCGTTCGAATAAATATTTGATTCGCAAAAATGATGTTCGCAGTATGATAAGAGCACTGAACCGCGGAGATATTGCCGGTTATCTGCCGGATCAGGATTATGGGCGTAAACGTACTGTGTTTGTGCCATTTTTTGCTGTTCCTGAAACCAGCACCACCACCGGCACTTTGTTATTTGCTGAAAATGCAGATTGTGCGGTTATGCCAACTACGTGTTTTCGCCGCAAAGACGGCAGCGGATACGATATAACTTTCTATCCGGCTTTTGAAAATTTTCCAACGGCCGATGAAAAGGAATCAGTACGACGGGTCAACTCGATGGTGGAGTTCGCAGTCGAACAAATGCCAGACCAGTACTTATGGGTGCATCGCCGATTTAAGACACGCCCTAATGAAAATGATAAGGACCTGTATAAAAACTAATGCGTAAACCAGCACGAACTCAAAAATATAAAGCCCCCCAGCGCGCTCTCGCAGCGCGCCACTGGGTAATTATTAGTATTGTGATCGCGCTTGGCGCAGCAGCTATTTTTTATCGGGACTGGATTCTAAACGTGCAGTTGAATGATTCAGACGGATTCAAAATCGCCATTAAAGAGCGCGAGGCGAAACAGCAGAATCCAGATAACCTACAAAACAGTATTTCACGTTTCTTTGCCGGCATCCGGTCGGGTTCAGCCCCCCTGGAAGATGAGTTAAGCCCTTATGTTATAGAGCTTGAGCAAACGCCAATCCCCCTGGCACAAGTACTTTCTCACTTAGAGCAGGAAGTAAATTCAAGTAACTTAGAAGCGTTGCCTGACAATTGGAAAGGCTCTCGCGACGAGCACTGGTTTATGACGGACGACACCATTAAACAACGTCTTGAACAGATTGCAGTGGCGGAAAATATGACTTTTATTTGGTGGTTGCAGCGTGATTACATAGTGAAATCACCCTTCTCCATTGACGCCCATTTTGTTGAGTTAGTGAACGAAGTCGCCATTACCGTAAATGACGACTATCAGGATCAGGTGATGGCGTATATCTGTTTTCCACATCGTGCCGTTCTCATTATTGAGAAGCCACCAACCATTGAGTTACCTGCAGCTTGTATGAGCGTGGAATCCCTGCACCAGAAAAACGCACCAATAAAACGCGAAGGGTTACCCAACCTACAAATCAAAAACCAGTGACCACGCCTGAATAACAACGTCCGTATGCTCACTTACGTCAACTTCTGTAAATGAAGGTTGATTATCCAGCGCTAACTGATGTTGAAGTCCACGCAAGTGCTGGTAACTCGCGATTAAACTGGAGGCCATATTCTCGGGCAGCAAGCCCAGCTCACCAGCACACTCCAGAATGCGAATGTTGTCTGTGTAATGGCATAATTTCGGATTCTCAGCACTGTGTTGTAATACCAGATACTGCACCAAAAACTCAATATCAGCTATGCCCCCCGGACCTTGCTTAAGATCAAAGCCCGACGCGTGTTTCGCTATGAGATGGTCGCGCATTTTCTGGCGCATCTTAACCACTTGCTCACGTAACTGCTGTTCCTCGCGTGGCTGACATAGTTGGCTTTCGCGCAGTTCGCTAAGCCTTTGCCGAACACGCTTACAGCCATAAACCGGCCGGGCGCGAACCAACGCCTGATGCTCCCACGTCCAGGCATCATCAGCCAGATAACGACGATAGCTGTCCAGCCGGGATACCAGCAGGCCCGACTTGCCCGACGGTCGTAACCGCATGTCCACTTCATAAAGCACACCGGCCATGGTTCTGACCGTGAAAAAGTGCAAAATACGTTGCGCTAGGCGCAAATAAAACTGTTGTACCTCAATGGGCTTCAAACCATCGGTTTGCCCGCTGTAGTCGGCATCAGAAATAAACACCAGATCTAAATCTGAGCCATAGCCAAGTTCAAGTCCGCCCAGCTTGCCGTAAGCCATAACCGCAAAACCGGTATCTTCTATTGATTGATTGGGTGGCGTGCCGTGCTTACTGGCGAGTTGTTGCCAGGCCAATTGCACCACATCGGCAATCACAGCTTCAGCCAGATAGCTAAGATGATCACTCACTTTCATTAACGGTAAAGCCCCGGAAATATCGGCCGCTGCAACTTTCAGTTGCAATGCCTGCCGGGCTTGCCGCAAAACATCCATCTGACTTTCCAGATCTTGTTCCGGAATACGTAACAAGTACTCGTCTAACAATCGTGGATAGTCGACTAACTGTGGTAGCTCGTATAAATGCTGAGGATCTATTAACTCGTCTAGCAGTAGCGGATAGGAAGCTATTTGATCCGCAATCCAGGCACTTGCCCGACACAGTTTTAGCAGTTGCTCCCGGGCGCCGGGGTTTTCAATCAGCAGTTCCAGGTAAGCTGTGCGGCTAACTACGCGCTTTAATACAATCAGCACCCGGTCTAACAAGTCTAGCGGTTGTGGAGCCTTTAATATGCTCTCCAGCATGACGGGTAATAAACGCGCTATGGCTTTGCGCCCACGCGGCCCGGAACCGCGCTTGCGAATATCCTGACGAAAGGACTTTAATTGTTGCCACACCTTGTCTGCCGGTGCATCGGTATAGTCCGCAATAAGTTCAAGCGACGCTTCATCATCAGCAAGATCCTGCCACAACATTTGTAGCGGCGAAGTCGGCTCATCGTCATGATCTTCATTGCCAATAACTTCTTTAAAAATATCGTGAACCCGTTGCATCGCTTCATGAATGCGGGTTTGTGTTGCTGACCAACTCGATTCGCCCAGCATCACCTGTAAACGCAATTGGTTAAGTTCATCTTGCGGTAGTTGCTGAGTTTGCTCGTCATCAATTTGCTGCAGGCTATGTTCAACTTTACGCAGCAGTTCATAGCTCTCAAGTAAGGTGACAATGGTAGCTGGTTCCAGTAACCCAAGGTCTTCAATGACTTCGAAAGCGGTATATATAGAACGCGTTTGTAAACGTCTTTCCTGCCCGCCACGAATCAACTGAAACGCTTGCGCTATAAATTCAATTTCCCGAATACCGCCCGGCCCCAGCTTGATGTTGTGCTGCAACTGACGCCGGCGTCCTTCCTGCCGAATCAGAGCTTTCATTTTGCGTAGCGCATCAATCACACTGAAGTCAATGTAGCGACGGTATACAAAGGGTCGTAGCATGGCCTCCAGCTCTTGCGCATTCTCCGGCGGAGCAGCAACTAAGCGGGCTTTAACCATGGCATAACGTTCCCAGTCACGGCCATGTTCCTGATAATAATGTTCAATCGCAGCAAAACTGGTAACCACCGGCCCCGATTGACCAAAAGGTCGCAACCGTAAATCTACCCGATAAACGAATCCATCCGCGGTATGAACATCCAGACAAGCTACCAGCGCCTGCGCCAAGCGGGTGAAGAACACACTGTTGGCAATCGGCTTGCGGGTTGCAGAGGTTTCACCTTGCTCCGGGTAACAGAAGATCAAATCGATATCGGACGAGAAATTCAGCTCTCCACCACCGAGTTTACCCATAGCAATAATCAGTAGCGGTTGTAACTCGCCGTTACTATCGAGTGGATTACCCAGACGTTCGCAAAAACGCGGATACAGCCACTTAATAGTCACTTCAATGAAGGCATCGGCAAGCTTACTCAAGTGCTCGAGTACGGTTCGAAGTGGCAACTGCCCGAGTATATCTGCAGCGGCAAGCGCCGCCATCAGCCGTTGCCGCTGTTGCCGCAGTATTTTCTTTAGTTGATCTTCACTGTCGCACTCACCAATAGCTTGCTCGAGTATCTGCACATAGTGCTCAGGCTGAGGCACTACTACCGCATTATTGGTATCAAACTCCAACACTTGCGGTTGCTGCTCAACAGCCCTACCAATAAAGCTGCTGACTGCAAACAGGTGCTTTAATTGCTGTTGCTGAACATCGTTATAAGCAGCTAACCGCCCTTCCGGCAGGCGGCGTAATTGCTGCTCAACAACGGCTTCCAGTTCATCAGGTAGCGCACGGTAATCCTGCATTTAAGCTATCCAGTACGGTTCTTGTTTTAACGCCGCCCGGCGCGACGACTCCAGCGCGAATAACAAAGACTCAAGTTGCATTTCCTGCCAACCGAGCAATTTATCCACACTGCTTTCATCGCTATCTTTAATGGTTTCGCGCAGCATTTTCAGTGCTGTAATTTCTCGAATCCCACGCGCCAAATCAAGCCAGGGCGCGCGGAATTTTTCCCGCGCCACCGCATCGAACAGATAGCCCACGCAGTAACCTAGCTGCAGAGAACCGTTCAGTGCCGGTAATAGTTTTAAATAATGCTCGGCCCGTAAACCTGCATCACGGTCAAACGGCGTCATCACTTCTTGCCAGTCTTCGCGTAACCGTTCGGTCGCCCATGGCTTTAACTTCTGGTTCATACCGTCGTCGTCGGCTGGTTGCGGCTGGCGCTGACACAATTCACCCAGCTCTAACAAAGTCAGTTGATAATCATCGCGTTTACTCAGTAGCATCATGAGTTCCAACTGAGCCGCATGCTCTTGTTGCTCCTGCACTTGTTCGTAAAGTTTCGGATGCTCTTCTAAGGCGCGATGATAAGCGCCGTCTTCCGCGGTAAGCTCAGCAAAACCTTCATAACGATGCAACCAGCTCAGTTGACCTAATAACTGCTCTAGCCTGGTGATGTCGTCATTCACGTCAACATTCAGCTTGCTCAACTGCTGTAGCACTACTCGACACAAGCGCATGCCATCAGCAATACCAGCAATGGCGCGTACGCTGGGTTTTTCCCGCAAACAGGCATCGTTGTGCTGCCAGTGCTGAACTGAGTATTGCAGCGCCCGGTATAAACCAGAACCAACGCTGTCGTCCTCATTTAACCGCACAAAGTGAGTTTGCGTGAACGGCTCCAGAATGCTTTTTTCCGCCAACAAATAGCCGCGCGCTGCTTTACTTAAAGTGCCAATACGCGCTTTAGCGCGTGTTATAAATCGGCGCGCTAACTTATAGGCGTCGGCAACTAAGCCACCCTGAACTTCTAGCTCAATTTCTAAAATAGGCTGAGTTTTCTCACCAACCAGCACTTCACCTTCGTCCAGCACTAGCTCTATAACACCGTCACCGCTGGGTATACGCCAACGGTGCCGGGTAAAATTAGTGGTGAATAATTCGGTCAGTTCTCGTTGAATATCAAACGCCGGAAAATCGTCTGGCCAGATGGATTCATCAAACTGGGTAATATCAGGCCCCTGCTCTGTCACCGGCAGCGAATACTCGGGCCGACTGTGCATACCACCAAACACTTCACCGGCGAGTTTTACCGTTTGCTCAGCTTCATTGCCATTGCGCCGCACACGTAAGCCAATGTCGTACTGGCGTAATCGCAAATCTGCCGTATCATAATAGGTGTTTTGCAGGCTGAGACAGTCTTCATCCTGCCCTTTGCTGAATTGTCGGCACAGGCCCAGCGCGGTCTCTTTATGAGCCGCATCCAGAACTAATTTTAATTCGGTTTCCTGAGTCATAAATTTGCTCTAATCGGCACCTTGGGGTGCATAACTTGGTTAGTGTCTAAGGTACTGGCTTGTGACCTTGTAAGCAACCGGACTGAACTTGACAGTTGAGGTTAAAAAATGCACCGTGGGCGGCTGATAGAGTTACAAGCGAAGCTATTATACTTGTAACCTCGCGCCAACCATAAGCAGTAAAAAACTATATTGGACAGCTTTACGTAGGTTAAAATAGTCTTATACTTGCGCGAAATTTGCAGCCTCGTGGCTAACGCTACGACTGTTAACGCCGATATTCGGTTGAGCCTAAAGGAGATGCTATGTTCAAAGCAAGTGAAGTGCTTGCGGCTCGTTATGATGGTGCTGATTTAAAAAAATTACAGCAAGCTATCACTGACAATTACATTGTGGATGAAGACAGCTACCTGAAGGAGCTAACTCAACTCATCCCAAACGATGATCAAAGTATTCAAGAAGTTACCGACGCTTCCACCAAACTAGTTGAGCAAGTAAGAGCTCGAGCTGGCGGTGGCGGCGTAGACGCGTTTCTGCAAGAGTACAGTTTAGACACGCAAGAAGGCATTATGCTGATGTGTCTGGCCGAAGCGTTATTGCGGATCCCCGATGCGGCTACCGCAGATGCCCTAATCCAGGATCGGCTATCAGCCGGTGACTGGCAAAAGCATATGGGTAAAAGTGCGTCCTGGCTGGTGAACTCCGGTTCCTGGGCATTAGCACTCACAAACACAGTGATTAACCCAACCGGTCAGCCTATGGCTACCCCGCGTGGAACCTTCCGCCGACTGATTCGGCGTTTAGGTATGCCAATAGTCCGTAAAGCTACCTATACAGCTATGCAGGTTATGGGTAAGCAATTCGTACTTGGCCGTACTATTCAGGAAGCGTTGAAAGAGAGCCGCGCCAATCGCGACAAGGGCTACACGCACGCTTATGACATGCTGGGCGAAGCCGCTCTTACCATGAGCGACGCCAAGCGCTACCACGCCGACTACGTTAATTCTATTAAGGTAGTAACAGCCGAGAAATTTAATAACCCGAAGGCACCACGCCCAACTATTTCCATTAAGTTGTCGGCGCTGCATCCACGCTATGAGTCCTCGCACCATGAGCGTGTGCTAACTGAGTTGGCCACTAGCCTTACCGAGCTGGTGAAACTAGCCAAAGAAGCTGACGTGGGCGTTACTATTGATGCCGAAGAAGCCGATCGCCATGAGCTGTCGCTGGAACTGTTTGAAAAAGTATACCGCAGCGGCGTATGTAAAGGCTGGCCACGTTTTGGTCTGGTGGTACAAGCTTACTCCAAGCGCGCGTTACCAACTTTATGTTGGGTCACTGCACTGGCGAAAGAGTGTGGTGATGAAATTCCGGTGCGGCTGGTAAAAGGCGCGTATTGGGATACCGAAATTAAACTATGCCAAATGAACGGTCTTACCGGCTATCCGCTGTTTACCCGCAAAGCCAGTACTGACGTTTCGTATTTGGCCTGTGCTCGCTACCTGTTAAGCGAAGACGTGAAAGGTGCTATTTACCCGCAGTTCGCTACGCATAACGCGCAAACTGTGGTGGCCATTCAGCACATGAACAAAGAATACAAGCAACGCATAGAATTTCAGCGTTTGCATGGAATGGGTGATGATCTCTACGACACCTTGTTAGAGCAGGATGAGAACTTAACGGTGCGCATCTACGCGCCGGTTGGGCAGCATAAAGACTTGCTCCCCTATCTGGTTCGTCGGCTGCTGGAAAACGGTGCCAACACATCCTTTGTTCACAAGCTGGTAGACCCTGAAACACCGGTTGAACAACTGGTGACACATCCGTTGCGGACCTTGTCAAAATACGAGCGTTACGCAAACACCAAAATTCCTCTGCCCACCGAAATTTTTGGTGAGCGGAAAAACTCGTTAGGACTAAATATGAACATTCACTCTCAAGCTGACGATTTCATTTCTGCAGTGCAGCAGTATGCCGATAAACAATGGCAAGGTGGACCGATTGTGAATGGTGATATTGCCGAAGCGCATCACCGCGTGGCTATTACCAGTCCACAGCAAACCGATAAAAAGATTGGTGCTATTTCATGGGGCGACAAAGCTCTGGCAGATACCGCCTTGCAAAGCGCCAATGCAGCGTTCCGTCGCTGGCGTTCAACCGATGTGAACGTACGCGCTGAAGCACTTGAAAAAATGGCTGACTTAATGGAAGCCAATATGAACGAGCTGATTGCGCTCTGTACCTTAGAGGCAGGCAAGAGCTTGCAAGATGGTATTGATGAAGTGCGTGAAGCCGTTGATTTCTGTCGCTACTACGCCATTCAGGCCCGTGAGTTCATGAGTGGCCCAATTGAACTGCCGGGGCCAACTGGCGAAACCAACGACCTTTTTGTGGAAGGTCGCGGTACCTTCATTTGCATAAGCCCCTGGAACTTTCCGCTGGCCATTTTCGTTGGCCAGGTTGCAGCTGCGTTGGTAACCGGCAATTGTGTTATTGCCAAACCGGCTGAACAAACCGGCTTGATTGCATTCCGTGCCGTTCAGTTAGCACTGGAAGCTGGTATTCCGGGTGATGTACTGCACTTTATGCCAGGTAGCGGCGCTGAGGTTGGTTCCTTCTTAACTAGTCAGGAAGATATAGCCGGCGTGTGCTTTACCGGTTCCTCTTATACTGCACAGGCAATTAACCGTGCTCTGGCCGCCCGTACCGGTGCTATCGTGCCACTGGTTGCTGAAACCGGCGGACAAAATGCCATGTTGATTGATTCAACCGCGCTGCCGGAACAGGCTGTTACCGATATCGTTGATAGCGCGTTCAAAAGTGCTGGTCAACGCTGTTCAGCGCTGCGTGTATTGTTCGTACAAGACGACATTGCTGACCGCGTAATCGACTTGTTAAAAGGTGCCATGGCAGAACTGAACGTAGGTGACCCTATGCTTCATGAAACCGATGTTGGTCCGGTAATCGATGGTGTTGCCAAGAGTAACCTGGAACAGCACATTGCTGATATTCAGCAAGCTGGCCGGTTAATCGCTCGCGCGCCTATGCCGGATTACACCAACGGTGGCACCTTCGTAGCACCAACCGCCATTGAAATTGATAGCATCAATCAATTAGTGCGCGAAAACTTCGGTCCGATTCTGCATTTAATTCGTTACAAAACCAAAGAGCTGGACGATGTTATTCAGAGTATTAATAACACTGGCTTCGGCCTTACTTTCGGTATTCATAGCCGTAACGAAAAATTTGCCGAAGACATCGCGCGCCGTATTGAAGTAGGTAACGTGTACATTAACCGTAACCAAATTGGTGCTGTGGTTGGCGTGCAACCGTTCGGCGGTCGCGGCTTGTCAGGCACAGGTCCGAAAGCAGGTGGACCACACTATCTGACGCGTTTTGTTACTGAAAAAACACGCACTAACAACATTACTGCAGTTGGTGGTAACGCCACGCTGCTGTCGTTGGGCGATTAAGTTTCAGGCGTATTGAGCAAAGCCGCTATGTTCTGCATGGCGGCTTTTTTGTAGCTAGCTAATCTGGTTGTTGCGGCATGCACATTGAGCACTATCCAAGTATTTCCAGTATCCCGGCAAAGCTCTGGGATTCGTTGTTTGCTGGCAGCTATCCGTTTATACAGCATGCCTTTTTAGCGGCGCTGGAACAAAGCGAAGCAGTATGTGCCAGGCAAGGCTGGCAGCCACACCATCTTTTGGTTAAGCATAAGGATACCGTGGTGGCGGCCATGCCCTGGTACCTGAAGTCACACTCTTTCGGTGAGTACATGTTTGACTGGAACTTTGCCGAAGCCTACGAACGTTATCAACTGAAGTACTATCCCAAGCTGGTCTGCGCGGTACCCTTTACGCCCGCCAGCGGCCCCCGTATTGGTATTGCCGAAGGCTATTCACTAACCGACCTGTGGCCATTACTGAATAACTACCTGGCCGACTTTGCCAAAGCCAACCAAATTAGCGGCTATCAATGCCTTTATTTGGAACCTGCCTTAGCCGCTGCAATGACCAACACCAACTGGCTGTTACGTAGCGATGTTCAGTTTCACTGGCAACGCCGTAATTATGAAAGCTTCGACGATTTTCTAGCCGCGCTTACATCGCGCAAACGTAAAATGATCCGCAAAGAGCGCGAATGCGTGACCGCCCAGGGAATCCATTTTCAACACCTGACCGGCACCGAAATAACCGCTGCTCACTGGCATAAGTTCTACCAGTTTTATTGTGCTACGTATTTAAAACGCTCAGGCCACCTTGGCTATTTAACCGAGGAATCCTTTCAGTTATGGGGGCAAAGCATGCCCGACGACCTGATTATGGTATGTGCCTTTCAGGACGACAGGTGGGTGGCTGCGTCACTGTTTTTTAAATCGGATGCAACCTTGTATGGACGCTACTGGGGTGCTTTTGAAGAATTTGATTTTTTGCACTTTGAAACTTGTTACTACCAGGGCATTGATATTTGCATCGCAACCGGGCTCGATGTGTTTGATGCCGGCGCTCAGGGCGAGCATAAGCTCCAACGTGGCTTTGAACCGGTACTACGGCAAGGCTGCTACCAGTTAAACGATTCACCCTTGCTAGCAGCCATAACGGCCTATTGCGAGCAAGAACGTAACCACACTCAGGCTTATCTGGAAGCCGCTAAGCAGCATTTACCCTATCGCCACCAGCCATGATTCACGCTTGGCGAATGCCGGTTATTTTAGTAGTCTTCTTGCTTCGTTAATCAGCCTTCGCGCGGAGACTCATTTTGCAGATCCTAAAATTTGGCGGCACTAGTGTTGCCGACCCTCAGGCATTGGCACGTAGTGTTGCCATTATCAATGATCAAAGCCTGCAAAATAAGGGCGCGCAACTGGTTGTGGTAAGTGCAGCAGCTGGCGTAACTAACGCTTTACTGGCCATTGCTGACGCCACCACTCCGGCCACCATATCTGCAAATAAAGAATTTATATATGAGCGCCAGCAGCAGTTTTTAGCTGAGCTACCTAAATCGACCGATTACGCCAACTGGCTGGCCGAGTCATTAGCGCCGTTATTTGCTGAACTCGACGCTGCGGTTGCCTGTCGCGGCGCTGAACGCGACCGGCTGATAAGCCTGGGTGAACGTTTCTCCGCGCGGGTTGTTAGCGCTTACTTACAGCACGCCGGTCGCTATGCACGTTATGTTGCCGCCAGCAGCATGTTAGTAACAGATAATACCTTTGGTCATGCGGAACCAGATCCAGCAGCTACACGCGCTGCTATCCAAACTGTGTTAGCCCCTGAATTACGTAACGACAACCAGTTGGTAATGGTTTGCGAAGGATTTATTGGTGCCACGCCAGCGGGAGAAATTACCACTTTAGGTCGCGGTGGTTCAGACTATTCCGCAGCTTTGTTAGCGGAGGCACTGGACGCTGACCTGGTGCAAATATGGACTGATGTAAAAGGGCTTTATAGCACCGACCCACGCATTGTTCCCCAGGCCCAGCCACTGGCTGAGTTATCGTTTGCACAAGCGGCGGAACTGGCAACTTTTGGCGCGAAAGTGTTACATCCAAAAACACTGTGGCCAGCTATGCGCTCCGATATTCCGGTGTTTATTGGCTCTACTTTGGATCCGTCCGGTGGCACCACGATTCGGCGTGAAGTTGACAGCAAAGAGGCGTTTACCGCACTAGCGCTGCGCCCCAATCAAACCCTGTTAAAAATAACCAGTCCAGACATGCTTTACAGCTATGGTTTCTTAGCGAAAACCTTTGCCATTCTGGCTGAACACCGAATCTCGGTAGACTTAGTCACTACCTCTGAAATCAGTGTGGCGCTAACGCTCGACCAGCGCGGCTCTGAGCAAGCGTTATCGGATCAGGTACTAAAGGCCCTGTCGGCCTTGGGAAAAGTGGAAATCAAACAGAATCTGGCGCTAGTTGCGGTAGTAGGCGCCAGCCTGAATACGCAGCCACAGGTGGCCGCTACGATATTCAGTGCATTGGGGGATATGAATGTACGCTTAATTTGTCATGGTGCCAGCCCACACAATTTGTGTGTGCTGGTTGATGACGAGCAGGGCCCGCAAGCGATAGTGCAATTACACCAACAGCTCTTCAGGCACCTGCACACCTAATTTTTGCAATTCTAACAGAGTGTCTTGCTCACGCCAGAACACCACCTTGCGAACGCCTCGCCCCTGCGGTTTGAAGGCCATTAACACCTGGTCTTCATCGCCTAGTCCCGACACTGTCGGTGGTTCTTCAAGGCTCCAGCGCCGCGGTGGCATAATCAATCGTGGTGTGGTGACGTGGTTAGGCTCAACCCAGGCCGCCGGTTGGCGCGGTCTGAACTTAATAATAATCAGCATCAGCAAGGCGGTGGTAGCCAGAATGCCAACCACAATTATCCATAACGCAATAGCTTGCCCAATATAGAGCAACATCCAGATACCAAATACAAATAATGCCCAGCCCTGCGCGCGACGGCTGTCGCGCCACAGAACAACGGCATCTTCGGCAACATCAGGCGGCCGTTTATCACTCATTAGAACTCGTCTTCCTCATGTTCGAACAACGCCTTACTGCCGTTTTGAATTGCCGGTAATAAACCTTCTACCCGCGGCAGAATGCGCTCAAAATAGAACTTCGCAGTTTTTATTTTGCTGCGTAAGTGTGGCTTTTCGCCCACTTGCGGCGCCGCTACCAATGCCATGCGTAACCACATATAAGCGAAACAGATATAACCAACCAGATGCAAGTACTCAACCGCCACACTGTTGACCAGGTTCTCGTCACCGCGCGCTTTTTCAATGAGCTCTCGGGTTGCCCCTTCCAGTCTATCGGTGTGTTTCAACAGCGCAGCTACTTCAACTTTCCAGCCGGTGGTGTCCGAATCATTACAGAAGGCGCGAATGTCTTCCAGCAGCGGAGTCAAATTACTGCCCTGCGAGCCCACCACTTTACGGCCAAGCAAGTCTAACGCCTGAATACCATTGGTGCCTTCGTAAATTTGCGCAATGCGCACGTCCCGCACCAGTTGTTCCTGACCCCACTCGCGTACGTAGCCATGGCCACCGAATACTTGCTGGCCAAGAATAGTCGCTTCTAAACCGGTGTCGGTTAGAAAGGCTTTGGCAACTGGCGTAAGCAGAGCCACCAGCGCATCGGCTCGCTGACTTTGTTCAACGTTGTCACCAAATTTAGCGCGGTCTAGCTGCTGGCCAACATAAGTGGAAAATGCGCGACCGCCTTCAACGAAAGCCTTCATGGTTAGCAGCATGCGCCGCACGTCACCGTGTACCATCAGGCTGTCGGCTTCTTTCTTATGATTTTGGGTAGCTTTCGCACCGCGTCCCTGAATACGATCCTGAGCATACTCAAGTGCATTCTGATACGAACGCGCCGCGCCGCCTAAGCCCTGAATACCTACGCCCAAACGTTCATAGTTCATCATGGTAAACATGGCTGGCAAACCACGGTGAGGGTCGCCAATAAGCCAACCTTTGGCACCGTCGAAGTTCAATACACAAGTCGCAGAAGCGTGAATACCCATTTTGTGCTCAATGCTGCCACAGCTTACGGCGTTACGTTCGCCCAGTGAGCCATCTTCATTCACCAGGAATTTAGGTACTAGAAATAATGAGATACCTTTGCTGCCGGCTGGTGCGTCAGGCAGTTTCGCCAGCACCAGATGCACAATGTTATCGACCAGATCATGCTCACCACCGGTAATGAATATCTTGGTGCCATGAATATGAAAACTGCCATCGGAATCAGGCTCTGCTTTGCTGCGGATAATACCTAAATCAGTACCAGCATGAGACTCGGTCAAACACATGGTGCCGGTCCATTCACCGCTTGCCAGTTTAGGTAAGTAGGTATTTTTAAGCTCGTCACTGCCGTGTAAATCCAGCGTCATAATAGCGCCGGAGGTTAGCCCCGGATATAACGAGAAGGCAATGTCTGCAGCACAGAGCATTTCTTCGTAATGCACTGACAGTGATTTTGGTAAACCCATACCACCGAAATCGGGGTTGGCAGTTACGCCTACCCAACCACCTTCGGCAAGCTGTTGGTAGTTTTCTTTATAACCAGCAGGTGTGGTAACCACACCATCTTTAAAAGTTACGCCTTGCTCGTCTGCGGCACGTGAATTAGGCGCAACCAGCGTTTCGGCAAGCTTGGCTGCTTCGTCAATAATTGCTGTGGCAGTGTCCATATCCATCATGTCAGCCAGCGCCGGCATTTGCTGCCAGTCCGCGCCAACATTGAATACGTCGTTCAACAAAAACTGCATGTCTGCGCGTGGAACCCGATAGTCAGCCATAGTCATTACCTCTTAAAAATTAAACGTTCATTTCAAACAGGTGTTTTAATAACAGATCTAACGGCTCCCTGTCCAGTCTTCCAATGCAGTTTGGCGAAAAGCCTGCCGATTTATGGCAAGTACGGTGTACTGCGGTTCAATGCGAATTACCTGCATATCTTCAAAGTAATCGCCTTCATATAACCTACGCCCACCCAAAATCAAAAATCGTCGGTCAACATCGGACACATAGTTGTGAGCGTCGTAACTAAAGTACGGCACCTGTGCCTGAAAACGATCCGGAAGTTCCGTCAGCAACGGCAACACCGAAGGCTCCTGAGTTTGTCCGGACGAATCAGCAGTAGCCACTAACGCCTCTTCAAAAGCTGCCAGCAAATCCGGCGACACGCTATCTAAATCCAGTGCCTCGGCATCCGGCTCTCTGGCTGCCTGTTGCGATGTTCCTGTCTGCCGAGCTCTTGTCTCCTGAGCTATCGCCTGCTGCGATGTGTTGGAGTTAGCGGGTAGTGGTGCTACTGCCGGTTGCGCAGGTTCAGGCAAACTGACCAGACTCAACTGCTGTGGTGCGCCAAGAACCAGATTGTCTGCCTTGGCATTGCTGGCAACCTTGGCCTCAGTATCAGGTCCTAAGGTATAGAAAGCCCCTGCCCCCACCACTAATCCCAACACCGCAACAACTAACCCGGTTAACAGGGATCTGGCTGCTGCCGGACTCTCAGTTGGTTGTTGTTGAATAGGTGACGGCGACTGATAACGTTCTTTTTGTTGCCGCATGGCGGCTAATATAGATGACATTAGTATTCTCCCGCTGCCAGTCGTGGTCCGCTGGTGGCCGTTTTCCCTGCTAACCAAACCAAGGTGGCTGCATCCAGTTCGCCGCTTACCGGTAAACCTGCGGTTTGCTGAATCCGCTGATAAATTTCGGTGCTATTGGAGGGGGTCACCGTTAGCCGGCTATCGCCGTTCGGTAAATGGCGGGCAACAGCTTCCTGTAGCCATTGTTGATAACGCTCTTCATCGGTTTGGTAACCGGCCGGCGGCTGCCAGATAACCACCGCCTCGCCGTTCCACTCGGCCGGCACCTGCGCGCCACTGCGGCTGCCAATCCACACATAATCACCCGAAGTTTGCTGCAATATGGCCGGGTAATTTAACGCCAGCAATTGATCAAAACGGAGTTGCCCCTGCCAACACGCCAGCTGATAGCGCGTTAGCCAGTCGCACAGCGGTTGCTCGCCGGTATATTTAGGCAGTTGCCACTGTTGTAGCAATTGATCCACGGCACTGGCTGTGCGCGGCTCAGGTTCAGGTTGTTGCCATGCCTGCCAGCCCCAGCTTGCGCCATAACCAACCACCGCCGCAAATAAAAATCCGGCAACTAGCTTTGGCCAGGCTGAACCTGTGCCTGAACTACGGTTATCCAGTTGCCCGTCCACTTCAAAAATAGCCGTACGAACGTGACCAGGTAGAACTTGTTCAGAGCGATCGTTATAGGCCGCTAGCAGCGCGCGGTCACACAGCACGTTAAGTCGGCGTGGTATACCTTCGCTAGCCTGGTGTAACTTACGTATAGCGGCATTAGAAAATATTTCGCGCTGAGCACCAGCTACCTGCAGCCGGTAAGCAATATAACGCGCGCTATCCGCTGGCGTTAGCGGCAACAAGTGATAACGTGCGGTAATGCGTTGTGCCAACTGGCGTAACTCACGGCGCCGCAGCAAATCCTGCAACTCCGGCTGGCCAATTAGTATCACCCGCAGCAATTTCTGTTGGTCGGTTTCCAGATTGGTTAGTAGCCGCAATTGCTCTAATACCTGTGGCTGCAAATGCTGAGCTTCATCAATCAGCACCAGACATTGCTCACCATTACTGTAGGCGTTCAACAAAAACTGGCTGAGCTTATCGGTTAGTTGCTTGGCTGTGGCGCTGCGCTTTGCATAGCGAATACCAAACTCATCACACAAGGTTGCCAGCAGCTCCTGCTCATTCAGAGTTGGGTTCAAAATAAAGGCGGTGCGAGTTTGTTCTGTTAACTGCTCCAGCAAAGCCCGCGAAACCGTGGTTTTGCCGGTACCTACTTCGCCGGTTAGCAGAATAAATCCACCACTGCCCTGCAGCCCATAGCTTAAGTGCGCCAGCGCTTCTTCATGGCGATCACTTAAGAATAAAAAATGAGGGTCGGGCGCAATCGAAAAGGGTTCCGCCGAGAGACCAAAAAAGTTTTGATACATGCGCTTGCTACTCAAAATTAAAATAACTCAATACACATCAGTGTACCGACTCACTTGCGTAACGGCTAGTGATTCGCCATCATCCTAATCATTGCATAAAATGTTGCGAAACAATCGTTAACAATAGCCAACAACGGAAGCAAACAGTGGAAATTTATTTAGTCGGTGGGGCCGTGCGTGATGAGCTACTGGGTAAGCCAGTGGTTGAGCGAGATTTTGTGGTTGTTGGCGCCACCGCCGAGGAAATGCAGGCTAAGGGTTTCCGTCAGGTAGGGAAAGACTTCCCGGTGTTCTTACATCCCAAAACAGGTGAAGAATATGCGCTGGCTCGCACCGAACGAAAGTCAGGTACCGGCTATCAGGGCTTTGAAGTACATGCCTCGCCTGAAATAACTCTTGAGCAGGACTTAATCAGACGCGACCTGACCGTAAACGCCATAGCTCGTGACCAGGCCACCGGCGAACTTATTGACCCTTATGGTGGGCAGGAAGATTTGCACGAAAAGCTGTTACGCCATGTGTCCCCGGCATTTACTGAAGACCCGCTGCGAGTATTGCGCGTAGCCCGGTTTGCCGCCAGATTTTATCAGGACGATTTCACCGTTGCCCCTGAAACCTTCAGCTTAATGCGCACTATTGCGGCTTCAGGTGAACTAGCTACCTTGAGTGCCGAGCGCGTATGGCGCGAATTGGAACGCAGCATAGCCAGCGCTAGTCCGCATGTGTTTTTCGCGGTACTGGCTGAGGCCGAATCATTGCACCCCTGGTTTACTGAGGTTGCAGACACTAGCTACCTGGCGGCGGCATTAAGCCGGTTACAACATCCACAACTACCAGAGAGTGCAGCGCTGAGGCTGGCCACTGTGACTATTGATTTGAACGATCAGGCGTTGCAGCAATTCGCGGATAGGTTGAAGTTGCCCAAACAAGCGCGCTATTGGTTAAAAACCTGCCAGAAATGGCATCAAAAGCTACCCGCCAGCTGTCAAGCAGAAGATGCCGAATGGCTGTGGGACTTGCTGCGTGAAACCGGTTGCCAACGCAGTATGGATCCAATTTTGCCGTTGCAATCCGTGCTGCAGGTGGCAGGCCACAATGACACTGCCGTGCAGCAACTGCGGCGAATAGCCCAAGCGCTACACGCAGTAACCCCGCAACCTTTAATCGAGGCGGGTTACACTGGCGCAGAGCTAGGTGCCAAACTGCGCCAGCAGCAAATTAAGGCTATTGCCGAAGTACTGACACCGTAACAACTGGCCTACCAGAATACGAACAGCAGTAATACAGTACCCAGCAGCAGGCGGTAAATAACGAATGGCAGCATGCCCATGCGTTCAATAATTTTCAAAAAGAAGTGAATACATAGGTAAGCACTAACAAACGCCAGTACCAGCCCGGTTCCCAGGGCCAGCCAGTCTACTGCAACCGGACTTTGTACCAGTTTCAGCGTCTGATAGCCGCCGGCCATTAAAATAACCGGAATAGACAGTAAGAACGAGAATCGCGCCGCATCGGTACGCTTCAGCCCCAAAAACAAACCCGCTGTCATAGTTATACCTGAGCGCGAGGTGCCAGGAATAAGCGCCAGCGCCTGCGCTAAACCAACAATAATGGCTTGCTTTAAGGTTAGCTGCGACATATTTTGACGTTCACTGGCGCGGCAATCCGCCCACCACAGCAGCAAACCAAATAAAATAGTGGTAACCGCAATAACTAACGCTGAACGCCCGTATTGCTCAATCGAACTAGCGGCCAGCAACCCAAACAAAGCGGCTGGAATAGTAGCCCAAATAATAAGCCAGGCCAGACGGCTATGTTCATTATGCTGACCTCGAAAAGACCCAAGCCAACCCACTAATAAGTCGGCCACCTGCGCCCGGAAGTAGGTGACTACAGCTAGCAGTGTGCCCAAATGCACTACCACATCAAAGGCCAGGCCCTGATCCTGCCAGCCTAATAATTGCGAGGGTAAAATCAAATGTGCCGAACTGGAAATCGGTAAAAACTCAGTTAACCCCTGAATAATCGCCAGCAACGCTGTTTCTAACATACTCACAAAAATATCCTTCTTATTCGCTCGTAGGCGTTAACGACCAGTTGAAATCGACTGGTTCCAGTCGTTGTTCCAGCCGGTAATTCTGCCACAGCCGGGCATAGGTTTGATTCATCACAGGATGGACTAATAATGGCGACAGCTCCGCTAACGGCCATAATACAAAAGCATTTTCAAGAATTTCGGCACGCGGCAACTGCACTGGCGCTGCACTCACCTGCTGGTCATAAAGCAACACATCAATATCGAGTGTGCGCGGGCTAAACTTAGCCACCTGCCCGCTATGCCCAAACTCATGCTCAATCTCTTTGCAAATGTCATTCACTTGCCCGGCCGCAACATGAGTATGGAAACTCATCACCAGATTAAAAAAGTCGCGCCCGGCAAAGCCCACAGCAGCGCTGCGAAATACACGGGACAGCCGAACATTCTGGGCCTGTAGGCCCGAGTGGTGCAGTAACGCCTGAACACCAGCACGAATGTGCTTGTGCTTTTGTAAATTAGAACCAATGCCAAGATGTACCAGCGCCAAAATTTACTCCTTGGCAGCAATCGCGGAACGGGTGATTTTAACGGCCACTGAGTTTGCCGCAGGCACTGCGCCGGGTTTAGCAACTGTGACCGTAACTTCGGTCACCTTGAACTCGGTTAACAGCAGTTGCGCTACTTCTTCAGCTACCTGTTCTATCAGTTGCCGGGGCCGCTGCTGAATCAGGTTGGTGACCGCCTCGGCAACGCTGGCATAATCAAGTGCATCAGCTAAGTCATCAGAAGCCGCCGCCGGACGATTGTCCCAGGCCATGGCTAAATCAATACTCAACTGTTGCTTGATCTGCTTTTCCCAGTCGTAAACCCCGATTACGGTGTCTACCTTCAAGCCATCAATAAGAACCTGATCCTTCATTGCCGATCACCGTGGTAATTTATGCTGAAAGTGCTTATGCTATGGGCCAGCATACTAGCTTAAAGTTGGCACGAAGCGAACCCCTGAAATGAGCGCGCTGATACTTCTTACCATACTGACAGCCTATTTATTCGGCTCCATCAGTAGTGCAGTACTCATCTGCAGATTATTCGGTCTGCCGGATCCGCGCACCCATGGCTCCAACAACCCCGGCGCTACCAATGTGTATCGCATGGGCGGCAAACTACCTGCTCTACTTACTCTGGCCTTTGACGTACTCAAAGGCATGCTGCCGGTATGGAGCGCTTACTATCTGGGTATTGAACCATTCTTTTTAGGTATGATTGCAGTGGCAGCCTGTTTAGGTCACATTTTCCCGTTATATTTTCACTTCCGCGGCGGTAAAGCCGTTGCCACTGCGCTCGGCGCTATGTTTCCGGTGGCCTGGCAAATGGCATTATTGCTTATTGTTACCTGGTTGCTGGTGTTTCGTATTAGCCGGGTGTCATCGCTAGCCGCACTGGTAACGGTAAGCCTGGCACCCTTTTATGCCTATTGGATAAAGCCACAGTACACGGTGCCGGTTATTATGATTTCGCTACTGATTTTGTGGCGCCATCAAGCCAATATTTTGCGGTTAAGCAGTGGCCAGGAACAAGCGTTTCGCAAGCCAACCAAAAACTCCGACGACGACCACTAACAGGTTAAACCGCCGCCAGTTCATCTAACGGCCAGCGCGGCCGGGTTTTAATGCTCAAATCGTTGGTTTCGCCAGCTAACAAACGCTGCGCGCCAGCAAAAGCAATCATGGCACCGTTATCGGTACAAAACTCAGTGCGCGGAAAATACACAGCGCCACCACGTTTACTGAGTAATTCGTGCAACTTAATCCGCAGTTCTTTATTGGCGCTAACACCACCGGCCACTACCAGACGTTTTAGGCCTGTTTGCTCCAACGCGCGGCGACACTTAATCAATAAGGTGTCTACCACGGCATCCTGAAACGCCCGCGCTATATCAGCCCGTGTTTGAGCGTCATCGGCTTCAGTGGCAATAGTATTCGCCGTGTGTGTTTTCAGGCCACTGAAGGAAAAATTCAAACCGGGCTTATCCGTCATTGGTCGTGGGAATTTATAACGATTTGCTACACCTTGTTCAGCTAAGGCAGCAAGGCGAGGCCCGCCAGGATAATCCAGCCCCATCAGCTTCGCCGTTTTGTCGAATGCTTCTCCGGCTGCGTCGTCTACCGACTCACCCAGCAACTTGTAGCGACCAATACCGTCAACCTGCACCAGTTGCGTGTGTCCGCCTGAAACCAATAGCGCCACAAACGGAAACTCAGGTGGGTTTTCTTCCAGCATCGGCGCCAGCAAGTGGCCTTCCATGTGATGCACAGCAAGCGCCGGAATTTGCCAGCCATAAGCCAGTGAGCGACCTATGCAGGCACCTACCAGTAATGCACCCACTAACCCTGGCCCGGCCGTGTAGGCAACGCCATCAATTTGGTCACTGGTTAACCCGGCGGCTTTAATAGTCGCCTCTACCATAGGAATAGTTTTACGAACGTGATCGCGCGATGCCAGCTCAGGAACCACGCCACCGTAGTCCGCATGCAGGGCTACTTGCGAATACAACTGGTGAGCCAACAATCCCTTGTCGGTATCGTAAATGGCTACGCCGGTTTCGTCACAGGAGGTTTCTATGCCTAGCACTCGCATTTGCGCCAACACCTTTTGGAAGTTAAGAGTCGTTATTAAGGGGGTTATTCTAACTCAATTGCAGGTGCGCTTCCCAGCTCGCTTAAGGATAATTCTTGTTGATTAATAACCCGCCCGTCCACATCGCGGGTCGCTATGGTTACCAATGGGTCATCAGCAAGCCAAAACACTTCGACGGTGCCATAACGTGACTCTACACTCGGCCGGCCAGCTCGAAACGGGTTTGCCGGAATAAACCGGGCATTCTGATTGATGCTGCCAGGAGTAAGCTGCCACACGCCGTAGTCGGTAGCAGTAGAGTCATAACTTAAATCACCCCAGTGGGTTCCAGCGCCTACCAGAATAACGCCGTTGGCATTGGTGCGTTGCAATACCGCACGCAGTTTTTGCCGTTCATTGCCAAATAACGACCAAGTATCAAAGCCCTGCTCGCCCGCTAAAACAGGAATCGAACTGGCAATAATTCGCACTGCTGCCGGCTGTTGCAACTGAGCTTCCAGCCATTGCCATTGCTTGTTGCCCAGCAACTTAGCACCGCTTTCGGCTTGCCAGGAACCGCGTTGATGCCACCAGTAGTCAATTTGCCGTTGCCACCAGGACGCCCGCTTTAACGGCTGTCGATGCCAGCGAGTATCCAGCATTAAAATCTGTATTCGTCGCTCACCTTGCCCCAAAAACATACTGCCGTACAAACCATCCTGGCGGTAATAGCGCTCGGTGTTGTAGGGCTCATTCCAGTATTCAATAAAGTGCTGACGAACTTCTGCCTTGTGCTTATGGGTATTATCTACGCGGCCGTTCAGGGCATAGTCGTATTCATTCCATACCGCCATAGTATAGGCGTTTTGGCGAATCAGCCGCAGTCCTCTGGAGCGTGACAAAATTTCATAGCCGTCGGTTAAATCTTCCAGATCATCGGCGTTCACGTCAATCATGTCGCCCATCATCAGAACTAAGTCAGGGTTAAAGCGACGAATGGGTTCCCACGCACGCTGGCGACGATCCGGTTCCACACAACAGGCAACAGCAACTCGCGTGTATTCTTTGATGGCGTCCTGTGCATTGGCAAGGCTGCCCAACTGCAAGGCAGCTAGCACACTAATTAAGCCTGTAATGACTCCAATCCTGACCGACTTCACGCAAAACCCTCGTTAGCTAACTGTTTTTTTATCGGCAAAAACGGGGAAAAACTTAGTCCAAATCAACCGTCGCGCCGGCTAAAGTGTCACCCCCGCCTGGGTTTTCACCACTGAGCTTAACTTGCAGACGTAAATCATTCGGTGCGTCGGCATGACGCAACGCATCTTCAAGGGTGATTCGTTTGTTTTTATACAGCGCATACAGAGCTTGATCGAAAGTTTGCATTCCCAGCTCTTTCGACTTCGCCATAATTTCTTTGATATCACCCATGTCGCCGGTTGCAATTTTCTCAGCAATAATCGGGCTATTTAATAAAATTTCGATAGCAGCAACCCGTCCGCCACCGGCGCTTGGCAATAGTTGCTGCGCCACGATAGCGCGCAAGTTAAGTGACAAGTCAAACATCAACTTGCCAACTTTCTCTTTCGGCACCAAGTGCATAATCCGCTCAATGGCCTGATTAGCATTGTTGGCGTGCAAGGTTGCCACACACAGGTGTCCGGTTTCAGCGAAAGTAAGGGCATACTCCATTACTTCCTGAGACCGGATTTCACCCACCAGAATTACGTCCGGCGCCTGCCGCAGCGAGCTTTTTAGTGCTGACTCAAAGGATTCGGTGTCGGTGCCCACTTCACGCTGAGTGATCATGCAACCACCGTGCTCATGCACAAATTCAATTGGGTCTTCAATGGTAAGTATGTGGCCTTTGGAATGGTGATTACGATGCCCCAGCAAGGCCGCCAACGACGTAGATTTACCGGTACCGGTGCCACCAACTACCAACACTAAGCCACGTTTGGCCATAATCACTTTGGTAAGTATGTCGGGTAGTCCCAAACTCTCAACACTGGGAATATCAGTCACTATGCGGCGAATCACCATGCCAGCTTGCTGACGCTGCCAAAATGCACTCACCCGAAAGCGGCCCACACCATCGCGGGAGATAGCGAAGTTAGCTTCTTGTTCGTCAGCAAACTGCTGCCGCTGTTTGTCGTTCATAGCCTGATGAGCCAGTTCCAGCGCTTGCTCGGCAGTAAGCTTGGTATCCGCTAATGGCGTTAGCTCGCCATCAACTTTTGCGCTTGGCGCCAAGCCCGCAGAAATAAATAAGTCGGAAGCATCGCGTGCTACCATTTGCTCCAGCAACTGATTTAACTGCATCACCGCTCTCCTGTTTATTACTAATAACCTGGTGCTACACCGGGCCGTTAAAACGAGTCTTTATGGTTAGCTCTGGTGCGAGCATCCTGGGTTGATATCACGCCTTTATTAACCAACTGCAGCAAGCTTTGATCCAGAGTTTGCATGCCATGTGCTGCGCCGGTTTGAATAGACGAATACATTTGCGCAATTTTATCCTCGCGGATCAGGTTTTTAATGGCTGAGGTTGCAATCATAATTTCGTGCGCAGCCACCCGGCCACCGCCAACACGCTTTATCAGCGCCTGACTAATAACTGCCCGCAACGATTCCGACAGCATGGAGCGCACCATTGATTTCTCATCGCCGGGGAATACATCCACAATACGGTCTATGGTTTTAGGTGCGGAAGTCGTGTGCAGGGTGCCAAACACTAAATGACCAGTTTCAGCCGCAGTCATAGCCAGCCGAATGGTTTCCAGATCACGCATTTCACCCACCAGAATCACATCCGGATCTTCCCGCAAGGCCGAGCGCAAAGCGGCATTAAAACTGCGCGTATCGCGATGCACTTCCCGCTGGTTAATCAGGCTTTGCTTGTTTTTGTGCACAAACTCGATCGGGTCTTCAATGGTCAGAATATGGTCATGCCGGTTTTCATTAATGTAATCCACCATGGCCGCCAGCGTAGTTGATTTACCTGAGCCGGTAGGCCCGGTTACCAGTACAAGTCCACGAGGATTGTTGGCGATATCTTTAAAAATATCCGGAGCGCCCAGTTGTTCTAAGGTCAATACGTCGTTGGGAATCGTTCTGAATACCGCAGCAGCGCCACGATTTTGAATAAAAGCATTAACCCGGAAACGCGCCATGTCGGGAACTTCAAATGAAAAATCACATTCCAGATTTTGTTCGTATTCCTTGCGCTGGCGATCATTCATGATGTCGTAAATTAACTCATGCACCTGCTTGTGATTCAGCGCCGGAATATTAATTTTACGAACCTCACCATCTACTCGAATCATTGGTGGTGAATCAGCCGACAAATGCAGGTCAGATGCGTTATGCTTTACGCTGAAAGCCAAAAGTTCGGTAATATCCATAACTTATTCCTACACTGAATGGTTATATTAATTTTTTGGAGGAAAGTCGCACTATGACGACCATCGCAACAAGTGTTGCAGACAACATAGCACGGATTCAGCAGCAACTGCAGCAGGCGGCAGCTACAGCTAAACGTAATCCGAACTCGGTGCGTCTCATCGCTGTTAGTAAAACTAAACCGACAGCGCTCATAGAGCAAGCTTATCAGGCTGGCCAGCGCGACTTTGGCGAGAATTACGTGCAAGAAGGCGTTGATAAAATACAGCAGCTGTCAGGTTTAACGGACATTTGCTGGCATTTCATTGGTCCGCTCCAGTCCAATAAAACCAAAGACGTTGCCGCGCATTTTGATTGGGTACAAAGCATTGACCGACTCAAAATTGCCCGTCGCCTAAGTGATCAGCGCAGCCCTGACTTGCCACCGCTGCAAGTGCTTATTCAGGTAAATATTGACGACGAAACGACCAAGTCCGGGGTTTCAGAAGCAGAACTGATGCCGCTTGCCGAAGCTATTAACGCACTACCCAATATAGAGTTGCGGGGCCTTATGGCGATACCGGCCCCAGGTGCTGCAAGCGGTCAAACAACCAGCTTTGCCACCATGCACGGGTTGTTTTTAAAGTTACAAGCCCAATATAAACAAGTGGATACCTTATCAATGGGTATGAGCGACGATGTGGTTGCGGCTATTGAGCATGGCTCAACCATGGTTCGCATTGGTACCGCCATTTTTGGTGCGCGCTCTACCTGACAAATTCATTACTGGTTTCGCACTTTGCGCAGTAGTTATTCTCTGGCGCGGCAAACTGGTTATTAAGACAAGGACTAATTTATGAGTGATTATCGCAAAATTGCCTTTATCGGCGCGGGCAACATGACCCAGAGTATTGTCGGTGGCATGTGTCAAAGCGGATACCCTGCTGACCATATTTTCATTAGTAATCCCAGCCCCGAAAAGCTTGAAAAAATGTCTGCTAAACATGGTGTTACTACCAGCCAGAATAATGCTGAAGTAGCGGCTCAGGCTGACGTTATTGTGTTAGCGGTAAAACCTCAGTTAATGCAGGATGTGTGCGCGGCGTTGCGCAAAGAAGTCAGTGATTTAGCCAGTAAGCTTATTGTTACTATTGCCGCTGGTATTCGCATTGAAAAATACTACCAGTATCTGGGCGACGACATTCGCATGGTGCGCGTGATGCCAAACACCCCGTCATTGGTTGGTGAAGGTATGTCGGGTTTAGTAGCTGACAGCAAAGCTACCGATGACGACAAAGCTTATATTGAAAAAGCCTTTAAAGGCGTGGGCGCCACCCAGTGGGTTAGCACCGAAGACGAACTTGATATTCTTGGCGCTGTTGCCGGTAGTGGCCCGGCGTATTTCTTTGAATTCATGGCCAGCTTACAAAAAGCTGCGGTGGAATTGGGTTACGACAGTGACAAAGCGCGTCAAATGGTGCAGCAAACCGCTTTAGGTGCGGCAAAAATGGCTATGAATAGCGATTTAGAGCTATCAGAACTAAGATCTCAGGTAACCAGTAAAGGTGGTTCTACCGCCAAGGGTGTTGAGGTTTATCAACAGGCCGACGTGGACGGCATTTCAGCGAAAGCTGTGAAAGCTGCCGTGACGCGCAACCAGGAAATGGCTAAACTGTTTTAAGAACAGTTTACCCGCCGGGTTTTATTTGAGCTTAACAAGGATTGCTAATCTATGAATGCACTTAATTTTCTAATCACTATAGTGTTCGATTTAGCCCTGATGGTGATTATTTTACGGGTTTGGCTGCAAGCCTCTCGCGCTAATTTTTACAATCCGGTGAGCCAGTTTGTGGTGAAAGCCACTAACCCGTTGGTGTTGCCATTACGCCGTTTAATTCCCACCATGGGTCGGCTGGACCTGGCAACCGTAGTGTTAGCGGTCATTGTTGGTATTTTAAAGCTGGTCGCACTGTATGCGGCCAGTGGCATGCCAATTCCATGGGTACCGGTAATTATTTCCGGCGCCTTAGTAGCCTTAGGCGCATTCTTGCAACTGCTATTCTGGATCTTAATTATCAGAGCACTACTAAGTTGGTTTAGCCAGGGGCACAACCCAATGGAAATGATGCTGCAGCAGTTAACCGAACCAATGCTAGCACCAATCCGTCGCATTCTGCCGGCTATGGGTGGGCTTGATTTATCGGTGCTGGTACTGATTATTATTGTTCAGTTTGTTCGAATTCTGATTGGTGTTTAGCGGTTAAACAGCGGGTTTCAACATAAGGAAAGCCATGTCATGCGTACCTTCTTATTTGCGTTACTGATAAGCCTGACGCCCTTTGCTGCACAAGCGGAAACGCAACAACGGCTAGGGCCATGGGAGGTACATTACAGTGCTTTCCGCTCTACTTTTATAAAGCCAGAAATAGCGCGGCAATATGATCTGGAGCGCAGTCGTTATCTGGCAGTTATCAACATCTCGGTGCTGGCCGCAGAACAGGCTGGTAAGCCCGCGCAAAGTGTTGAGGTATCGGGTTATGCTACCAATGGTATCGGCAATAGGTTGCAGCTGGATTTTAGCGAAGTAAAAGAAGGTGAAGCTATTTATTATTTAGCGCAAACAAGCTTCACCAATGTTGAGGTACTACGTTTTACTATTATCATTGCTGACGGCGAAAATAAGCAGGAACTGAAGTTTCAGCAGCGCTTCTATACCGACGAATAGCACCGACGAATAGTAAGCCGAGTTAAGCCCCCGGGGTAGTTTCAGTAGTTAACGTTTTTACACCCACGCTAATGGTATTGCCCTGTTCATCCAGTTGCCGCACAGTTAGCAATACATGCCCTAATTGCAATTGGTCACCAACTACTACCCGACGGTGAAACTTGTAGGAAATATATTCAGCCAGAGTGCGCGCTGCCAGGCTGTCTTTTAACTCGCCCACCGGATAGAAACTGGCCACATCGGCCAGAGTTAAATCGGCATGCAGGGTAAAGTCACCGAAGAAGTCTTTCTCGCTCAATTGCGGTCCGCCGCCACCAGAAGCGAATACCCGACTAATAGCGACCATGTCGCTAACACGGGCTACCACCAACAATGCATCCCCTTCGGTCAGGCGCGGGTTTTCCTCAGGCTGAATCCAGCCTCCCTCCCGAATAATACCCACAAAGGATGTAGGTGCCGGTAAGCGTAATTCATCCCAGGTGTGATCGCAGGCCGGCGACAACCGATCAATATCGTATTCCCAAACTTCCAGGGCATCCCGGCTTGGAATGGCTTCCAGCGGCATGCGTTGCTTTGGCTCTGCCTCGGGCGGAACTTCCAGCCCTAACCAACGCGCCACCGGCGCAATAGACCACCCCTGTACCAATAACGAAACCAGTACCACGAAGAAGGCCACGTCAAAATACAGTTCTTGATTGGGTAAGCCGCTTAACCATGGAAACAACGCCAGAATAATAGGCACGGCCCCACGTAACCCAACCCAGCTAATAAATACTTGCTCACGCCACGGAAAGGAAAAAGGTAACAGGCAAACTACGGTAGCCAGCGGCCTGGCAATAAAAATCAGGATGAAAGCAACCGTGAGGGCTAACGGAGCATGCTCAATAAGCTGTGAAGGGGTAACCAGTAGTCCCAAAATCAGGAACATCATGATTTGACTGAGCCACGCCAGACCATCCTGCACCTGCAGAATATGGACTAGTTGCGGTAATCGCGCATTACCGATCATAAAGCCCATTAAATAAACGGCCAGAAAACCACTACCGTTTAACGAGGTGGTAGCTGCATAAATAATAATTGCCGCAGCCGCAGCCAACAGTGGGAAAAAGGTAAAGCTCAACGGAATTTTCCGCGCCATGATAATAAACAAGCGCCCGCCTATCCAACCACCCAGCAAACCCAGCACCAGTTGCACAGCCACCTGGCCAACCAAGCCCAGCACACTGAGCTCCTGGCCAGTTACCAGCGCCATAGTAAGCGTCATGGTTAGAATTACAGCCATGGGGTCGTTGGTACCAGACTCTATTTCCAGCGTGGCGGCCACACGTTGTTTAATCTTCATGCCGCGCGACTGGAAAATACCAAATACCGCGGCCGCATCGGTGGAACTGAGAATTGCGCCAATTAATAGCGCTGTGGCCCAGGGTAAATTAAACAGGTAAACAATACCGGCAGCCAGAATAGTACAAGTTAGCGCAACCCCAACGGTTGCCAAACTCACCGCAGGCCACAGTGCCACCCGAAACCTGTCGGAGTGGGTGCGCATACCGCCATCAAATAGAATAATAACAAGTGCTGCAGAGCCTATTAAGAAGCTTATTTCGGGGCTATTGAACTCAATGCCAAGTACGCCCTCTTCACCAGCTAACATACCGATAACAAGGAAGGTAAGCAGAATAGGTGCGCCCAGCCGTGCCGATAGCACGCCAGCCAGAATACTAACCAGAAGCAGGGTTCCGAAAAGCAACATGATGCCGGTCATTTCGTCCAAGTCTGACTCCTTGATGTTGGGCTTTGTGATAGGGCGTTCAGTTCATAAATGGTATCATAACCCATATTCATTACAGT
The DNA here is from genome assembly GCF_900177775.1 of Pseudidiomarina planktonica. Taxonomy (GTDB): domain Bacteria; phylum Pseudomonadota; class Gammaproteobacteria; order Enterobacterales; family Alteromonadaceae; genus Pseudidiomarina; species Pseudidiomarina planktonica. The sequence goes on from NZ_FXWH01000004.1 coordinate 85,715, forward strand.
AAGTGGATTAGAGATCTATGCGTGAACTTGTTCTTGCTACGGGCAACCAGGGTAAAGTAAAAGAATTACAGAACTTGTTAGCCGCCGCAAACTGGCAGGTTAAACCGCAGTCGCACTGGCAATTACCGGAAGCAGAAGAAACCGGCACCACTTTTGTGGAGAACGCCATTATTAAAGCTCGCCACGCAGCCCGGTTAACCGGCTTGCCGGCTATTGCCGATGACTCAGGTTTAGCGGTATCGGCGCTCGGCGGTGCCCCTGGCGTTTACTCTGCGCGATATGCCGGCGCTGACGCCACCGACAACGACAATGTCACTAAACTACTTGATGCGCTAGCCAAGGTTCCTGAATCTGAACGCCAGGCCTGTTTTCATTGTGTGTTGGTTTACCTAGCTCATGCCGATGACCCAACACCGCTTATTTGTCACGGCCAGTGGCACGGCGAAATTGCCACAGCAACCTCAGGCAAGGGTGGTTTCGGTTACGACCCGGTATTTTTTGTGCAGTCTGACAATTGCACCGCGGCCGAGCTAGAGCCATCACGTAAACATGAACTCAGCCATCGTGGCCAAGCGTTACGGGAATTACTAAGCAAACTTGAGAGTCAGTCGTAATATGCTAAAACTGCCACCGCTATCGTTATACGTACACATTCCCTGGTGCGTGCAAAAATGCCCCTACTGCGATTTCAACTCGCACACCATGAAAGGTGAGATTCCCGAACAGGCATACCTAAATCGTCTGTTAGATGACCTTCGAGCAGACTTAGATGGCGTGCAGGGTCGTAGTTTAACCAGCATTTTTATTGGTGGTGGCACGCCAAGCTTAATCTCTGCGGCCGGCATTAAGCGCCTGCTTGACGGCATTCAGAGTTATATTCCTTTTGCTAATGATTGCGAAATCACTCTGGAAGCCAATCCGGGGACCTTCGAAACTGAGCGTTTTGCTGGCTTTGCCACCGCTGGGGTGAACCGACTGTCTATTGGGGTGCAAAGCTTTCAGGCCGAACAATTACAACGACTCGGACGAATTCATAACCCTGCACAAGCGGAACAAGCCGCCCGGCACGCAGCCACCTTGCCGCTGAAAAGCTTTAATCTGGACATTATGCATGGGCTACCGCAACAAACACTTGCGGCCGCAATGGACGACTTAGCGCAGGCTATAGCTTTGGAGCCCCCCCATATTTCCTGGTATCAGCTGACCATTGAACCTAACACCGCTTTTGCCAGCCGCCCGCCGCAGTTGCCAGACGATGACACCCTATGGGAAATACAGCTGGCCGGGCAACAATTGCTTGCGCAGGCGGGATATGAACAATACGAAGTAAGTGCTTATGCTAAACCCGGCGAGCAAAGTAAGCACAATCGCAATTATTGGCTATTTGGAGATTATTTGGGAATAGGATGTGGCGCGCACAGTAAAATTACCTGGCCGGAGAAAAATAGCATTTTGCGATGTGAAAAAATCAAGCATCCACAGGGGTATCTGGATTTAACCAGACCACTTCGCTACCGGGAATGGTCAGTTAGTGCTGAAGAGTTACCTTTTGAGTTCTTTATGAATCAACTACGGTTGTCAGAACCGGCACCTAAGCAAGCTTTCGTTGATTACACCGGGCTGTCTAACGAACTGGCCGCAGAGTTACTGCAGCCATCCATTGATAAAGGCCTGCTAACCGAAACACCAACCCATTGGCAAACTACCGAACTAGGCAAGCGCTACCTGAACAGTATTTTAGATACCATGGTTTAACGCATTTGCTGAGCCTCATGCGGCTAGCTAGTCCTTCGGCCGTGAATATTGTTGATGCGGGCACATTGCGCCTGATGTGGAACATCAGGCTACGTGCATTCCGTTAGGCGATTCGTTCGAATTGTAGGTCCCAAACGCCGTGGCCCAGCCGCTGGCCACGAGCTTCAAACTTCGTCAGCGGGCGATGGTCAGGGCGCGGCACATAAGCGTTGTCGGTAGCCAGATTACGGAAACCTTCCGCGGCCTGCATCACTTCAAGCATATACTCCGCATAATTTTCCCAGTCGGTTGCCAAATGCAAAATACCACCAGGCTTTAATTTTTTCCGTAACTGCTGCACAAACTCAGGTTGAATAATGCGACGCTTGTGGTGACGCTTTTTGTGCCATGGATCAGGAAAGAATATCTGGATAGTGCTCAGGCTTTCATCGGCAATACAGTCTGCCAATACCTCAACAGCGTCATGCTCATATACGCGTAAGTTTTCAACCTGCTGCTCTTCTGCCTCAAGTAAACATGCACCAACACCAGGACGATGAACTTCAATACCAATAAAGTCCTGATCGGGAGCCGCTTTGGCCATTTCCACCAACGACTTTCCCATACCGAAGCCTATTTCCAGAACGACCGGAGCGGAACGTCCAAATACAGCTTTTAAATCTATAGCTTCAGCTTGATGTTCCAGCCCAAGCTTTGGCCATTGCCGTTCCAGCGCACCAGCCTGACCTTTGGTTAAGCGCCCTTCGCGCTTTACAAAGCTGCGAATACGCCGAATGTACTTACCAGACGCTTCAGCATCTTCAATACTTGCATGTTTGCTCATTAAAACTAGCTACTCTGTTGGTGAACTCGAAAATACCCGCACATTATGTCAAACAACAAAAAAAGGCGCAGTAAAAACTGCGCCTTTTTATTAGTTGTTACCGATAATCAGATTTTAGTCTTCAATAACCGGAACCCGGTTGGTAACAGATAGCTTAGCTTCGATGCGACGGTTAGTTTGACGCGCTTCAGCTGAAGTACCTTCAACTTTCGGACGTTGTTCGCCATAGCCTTTTGAGCTTACGCGACTTCTGGCAATACCGAAGTTGTTCACCAAACTATTGGCAACGGCTTCTGCACGACGTTCTGACAACCACTGGTTGTAATCATCATCGCCGGTGTAATCCGTATGACCTTCAATCACGATATCCAATTGTGGATGTTCTTTCATGAAGTCCGCCATGTCACGAATATCTGACGTTGCACCCGAACGAATTTGCGATGAGTTAATTTCAAACTCAACCAATAAGGTTTCGGTCAGAGTTTCGTTGGTGTAAATCACACAACCTTCTTCATCAACGCTGTAAGTTGCCGGTGTATTCGGACATGCATCACGGCTATTTGGTACACCGTCATTGTCTGAATCTACTGGTGCAGCTGCCGGTTGTGGAGCTGGCCGTGGCTGAGCGCGTTGTGGCGCTGGCGTAGGCTTAGTTTCCTGACCAGTACTACCGAAGAAGTACTGTAAACCAACAGTAGTCATCACTTCAGTCAGGTTAGTTTCGTTTTGCTGTAAATTAGCTTCCCAGCGAAACGCCCAATTGTTATCAATAAAGTTACGATAACCAAAGGTACCCTTATAAAACTTGGTGTCATAACCACCTAATTTAACGCGGGTAATACCTAAACCGGTATAGAAGTTAGGCGACATATTATAAATCAGGTCACCACCGTAAGATTCGCCGTTCGCTGATGAACCGAAATCATCCACGTCAGCTGCCAAATCTGTGTAAGAAACACGTAATTCCCAGTTATCAAAAATACGATAACCAGCTTCAAGACCCATTAAGAATACGTCGGTACCGCCTTCGTATTCTCTTACCTGTCCATCCATAATGGCTACGCGGTCAGTGTCTAGCCAACCAAAGCCTGAATTTGCACCGATGTAGAAATCACCGTGCGCTTCCTGTCTATCCTGCGCGTCCTGTGCTGCAGCTGGTAATACCATGACTGCACTTAATGCAGCAGCAACGGCTGTAGCAATTTTTGTAAAACCTTTCATGAGATTCTCCTTTGTTCTCAACGGCAAACTTCATCAGTTTTATATAACTGATAAAAACTAGTAATTTTGTTCTTGCTTCATGCGCTTCGATTCGGAAATAGTTCTTTAGTTTCGAAGCTTTACGTCATCTTTACAGAAGCTCTCAACTATATAAGTATAGCTTGTTAGTGGGCTTTTACGTTAATTTCTGTAATCCTGATCGCCGCTTTTTCGAAATACTTACGAATTGGATACCTTTTGAGTGCTAAATGAACAATCCACCACCCTTATCTACTGGCTTTATTGATAATTTCGCCCGTCGCGTTGTGTCCTGGCAAGCCAGCCACGGGCGCCACGACCTGCCCTGGCAACAACAGCCGACGCCTTATCAAGTGCTGGTTAGCGAAGTAATGCTGCAACAAACACAAGTAAGTACCGTAATTCCTTACTATCAGCGCTGGCTTGCCCAGTTTCCCGATGCCGAGAGTTTAGCAGCTGCTACTGACGATGAAGTTATGGCGCTGTGGCAAGGGCTGGGCTACTACGCCCGCGCCCGAAACCTGAAGAAAGCAGCTAGCTATATTTGTACCGAGCTCGCACATCAAGTTCCGCAACAGCCCGAGCAATTGCGAGAAATTCCCGGAGTGGGTCCCTACACCGCAGGCGCTATAACTAATTTTGCCTATAATAAGCCTGCAGCCATAGTTGACGGGAACATTAAACGGCTATTTTGCCGGTTATTCGGAATTCATGGTCAGTTAGCCAGCACGCCCGTAACCAAACAAGTATGGCAATTGGCTGAACAACTTACTCCGGCCACGAATAATCGTAGTTACGCCCAGGGCTTATTGGATCTTGGGGCGACTATATGTAAGCCGCGTTCACCCTTGTGCAAACAGTGCCCACTGGCAAGCGACTGCGTGGCCTTTCAGCAAGACCTTATTCACGAATTGCCCACGCCAAAAGTACGTAAGAGCACACCAACCAAATCCGGCTTTTTCCTGTGGTTGATGAAAGAAGATAAGATTTATCTTGTACGGCGCCCCAAGCAGGGTATTTGGTCTCAACTGTGGTGCTTACCCGAGCTAAGTAGCCCGCAAGTGGATAAACAGGTACTACAAGAGCACGGCACCTTTAAACATGTATTCAGCCATTACAAACTTAATGCCCACGTTTACCAGCCGAGTGCTACAACTAATGAGCAACAGCTATTGAGCATGCTAGGTGTTAACGAAGAACTGCACGGGAGCTACGTTGCGGTATCTGAACTTGCCGCTGTTGGGCTGCCCGCGCCGATCCGCAGTTATCTGGAAGCTACTATAGATGCTCTGCAATAACCCGCACCTAAGTTGCTTTCGCCGCCCTGGCAGGTAGAATGAAAACAGTTGATACTTTTAATTATTGAGGCACACGCATTATGAGCCGTACGGTTTACTGCCAGTACTTGAAAAAAGAAGCGGAAGGTTTGGACTTCCAATTGTATCCAGGTGAGCTGGGTACTCGTATTTATGAAAACATATCCAAAGAGGCCTGGGGCCTGTGGCAACAGAAGCAAACCATGCTAATTAATGAAAAACGCCTGAATATGATGCAACCTGAAGCCAGAACTTTTCTGGAAGAACAGATGAAAGCATTCCTTTTTGAAGGAAAAGACGTTGAAATTGAGGGTTATACTCCTCCATCCAAATAAAGTATCCGAAGCCCTTTATGGTAAAGGGCTTTTTTTTCTCTGCTTGTACATTAAAGTAAACATGATCGGAACTTTTGCGAACTACATACCCTAGTAAAATAGCGATCATGCTCTAGAGTTATACATGCAGCCTAGAGAATAGCCGTAGATTCTGTTAGACTACGAACTACTTTTTAAGCCTCTTTGCCACAAATCAAAGGAAACCTTTAACCATGAATATGCCGACTTGGCATCGTGCTGTATTAAAAGTAGGAAGCGCACTTATAGCGCCCGATGAAACTGGTACCAGTACCAAGTATTTGCTCGCAATTGCTCGCTTCATTATTGAATGCCATGAACAAGGCAAAGAAATTGTACTTGTTTCCTCAGGCAGCGCAGCAGCTGGTAGAAAGCATATAGCTTGTAACCAGGAAAAAATTCCGGTGGTGGTAAAAAAAGCAATGGCCGCAGTTGGACAAACCGACATGATGGCTAATTGGTCCCGCTTTTTTGATTTCCCCTGTGCGCAAGTATTGATGACTCACGGCGATTTACGCGATCGCGCCCGTTACGTCAGTGTTAAAAACACCCTGCATACATTGTTAGAGCACGACGTACTGCCAATTGTTAACGAGAACGATGCGTTAGCAACAGACGAAATGAAAGTAGGCGATAACGATAATTTATCGGCTATGGTTGCGACGCTGGTTGACGCTGACGCGCTGTTTATTTGTTCAGATATTGACGGCTTGTTTGACGCAGACCCGCGCATTAAACCTGACGCGAAGAAGATTCCGGTAGTTGACGTTATTGATGAGAAAATTTACTCGCTAGCGGGCGGCACTACTAACAAGATTGCCACCGGTGGCATGCGCACTAAAATTGAAGCGGCTGAGAAAGCAACGTCGCATGGCATCGACACCTATATAGTAAACGGTCGTGTAGGAGCTACTTTCGAAGAGCTGCTAAACGGCAATAACCCAGGCACTTTATTTAAGCGCCAGCAAGATCCAATGAGTAATAAGAAACACTGGTTGCGCCACACCCTAATTTCACAAGGTGAAGTATTAGTGGATGAAGAAACCGTGGAGCAACTGACTAAACACGGTGCAGCACTTACTGCTGCAGGAATTGTTGATGTACAAGGTGACTTCAACCGCGGTGATGCGGTTCTGGTAAGAAGCGCTGATAGTGCGGATGCAATAGCAAAAGGCATCTGCCAGTACAGCTCGCATGAGCTGATACACATTAAGGGTCATGAGACTTCTGAAATTGCCGAGCAATATGGCTACAGCCCTATTACCGAAGTTATACCTAGTAACGATTTAATGATATTGGAGGAAGAATACGTATGAGTGACTCCGTAGCAACTGAAATTTCTAAACGCGCTGCCGTAGCAGCCCGCGCTGTTGCAAAACTGACAACAGCCGAAAAAAATGCCGTTTTACAAAAAATGGCTGATGCCATTCGCGCTTCAGAACAAGATATTCTGGCAGTAAATAAGAAAGACCTGCAGCAAGGCAAGGAAAAAGGCCTTAGCGACGCCATGATGGACCGTTTGCAGTTAGATAGCGAACGCGTTGAAGGTATGGCCACTGCTATTGAAGAAATTATTAAACTGGACGACCCGGTTGGCGAGCGCTACCCGTTCACTGAACGTCCGAACGGTATTAAAGTAGAAAAAATGCGTATCCCGCTTGGGGTTATCTGCATGATTTACGAAGCACGTCCTAATGTTACAGCCGATGCTGGCTCATTATGCTTCAAATCAGGCAACGCGGTAATTTTACGTTGTGGCCGTGAAGCCATTGATACCAGTAAAGCTATTGCCAAAGCATTGCATCAGGCGTTGCGTGAAAGCAACTTACCAGAAGACGTGATTACCGTGGTACCAAGCCCGGATCGCGAACTCATGATGGAATTGCTGAAGCAAGATGATTACATTGATTTGGTTATTCCACGTGGCGGCGAAGGCCTGATTCACTTTGTTAGCGATAACAGCAAAATCCCTGTTATTCAGCATTATAAAGGTGTATGCCACCTGTATGTGGACAAAGACGCGGATCAAGAAAAAGCACTAAACATTCTGCTGAACGGTAAAACTCAACGTACTGGGGTATGTAACGCCTTAGAAGCGCTGTTAGTGCATTCAGACATTGCCAAAGAGTTCTTACCTAAAGCTGCCAAAGCGCTGGCAGAAAAGAACGTGAAAGTGCACGCCTGTAAGCAAAGCATTCAGTTCTTTGACGGTGCCGAGGCAATTGCTGATGACGCCTTCGGTGAAGAGTACCTGGCGCTCGAAATAGCGGTGCGTACTGTAGCTGACTATGACGGCGCGGTAGAGCACATTCAGGACTTTGGCAGCGGCCATACTGAAGTGATTATTTCAGAGAATCAGGAAACCGTTGAACGTTTCATTCGTGAAATCGATTCAGCTGTAACTATGGCGAACACTTCGTCACGCTTCTCTGATGGCGGTCAGTTAGGCTTAGGTGCAGAAATTGGTATCTCAACCAGTAAACTGCATGCCTATGGCCCAATGGGCTTACAATCTCTGACTACCGAGAAATACGTGGTAACTGGCACTGGCCAAATCCGCGAATAAGCAGCATTGCTAATACACTAAAAAGCCGGGCTAAATAGCCCGGCTTTTTTATATCTTAGTGCCTAATTAATTATCCGGCATAGCCATCAAGCAACGCCTGCCAGGCAGATTCATGCCAGTGGAAACTGGTGCCGTGCTCACGTGCTTTTTCGCGTTCCTTGCGCAGTGAACGGCGTAGCCTATCCAAATTAGCTTGTTGCCAGTCTGCCGCTTCCTTAAACCCACACTTGTCAAAATCTACTATCCACACTTTATTGTCAGCATCTAACATCAGGTTGTGGCAGTTTAAATCCGAGTGATACACGCCAGCATTATGTAACCGCTTTATTGCCGCACCTACTTCCGCCCAGGTTTCAGTCAGAATGGCGCGTTCACTAAGAATATGAAATAAGTCCTGCGCATTAGGAATAACTTCTACCAGAATGTCGGCGCGGTAGCCCCACACAGGTGCACGTTCATAGCGAGCGGCAACCGGCTTTGGTACCGGCAGTTCTAATTCGCGTAATTTCAACAACAAACTGAATTCTGCCATAGCCCGGGTTTTTGCTACCGGTTCGCGAGCAAAGCGGTCGCGGTTAAATTTGCCCACTAAGCCGCCCCGGTAGTAATGCCGTAACAACCATTTATTTTCACCACTATCAATAAACCAGGCCGTACTTCTGCCACTGGCTTTGCCCGAAACTTGTTGCTGCTGCTGCCAGTAGTCAGCACTAAAAATAGCTTCTGATGCCTCAGCCACTAATTCCGGGTCATACCAAATCTCACTAGTACCAATTTTTTCTGTTTTCATCATAGCTAAGGTCCTGCCCGAGGTTTGAGTTTGCGTGGCTAACTGCTGTTGTGCCACGGCAAACATGCGCTGGGTTGCCCCGGTATCATTCGTGAACGCGTTACGAGCTGCCGTTTGCAGCACCTGACATCGGTCAGGTTGCTGTAACAAGCTCTGCCAGTGCTGGGCCAACTCGTGCTGGTCGTTAGCCCAAAGCAGCGCGTTACACTGGTTTAATCGTTCATAAATAGCTTCAAAGTTAAATACATGCGGACCACTGCAAACCACAGCATCGGCAGCTACTGCTTCCAGTGGGTTATGACCGCCCCGCTCAATCAGGCTGCCCCCCACAAAAGCAACGTCTGCAACCGCGTACCAAAACAGCAACTCACCCATAGTATCGCCAAGTATCACCTGGGTATCTGCGGTGACTGCAGTGCACTGACTGCGCCGAACTGAGTTGAACCCGCCGCTATCGATAAGACTTTGTACTTTATCGAACCGCTCGGGATGCCTTGGTACCAAAATAAGTAGCGCGGTGGGGTTCTGAGTTAGTACTTGTGCGAAAGCAGCCAGCACTATTTCATCCTCACCCGCATGCGTACTGCCAGCCACTAACACAGGTCGTTGTTGCTGTTCACGCCAGTCGGCTGCACTTTGCTTTAGCGCTGCTGAGAGCGCTAAATCAAACTTCAGATTACCACTGACTTCAATTCGATCAGCTGGCACCCCAAGTTGCTGCATCCGGCTAGCGGTTTCCGGTGTTTGCGCACATACGTAAGTAAGTTGCTGCCAAACTGAGCCGAGCAACCAGGCAAAACGCTGATAACTTCGCGCCGAGCGCTCCGACAGCCGCGCATTCATGAGTAACACCGGAATATTACGTTGCTCGCTTTGTGCCAACATCGTCGGCCATAACTCGGTTTCCAGAATCACGACTAAGCGTGGCGCCAACTTGGTAAAAAACCGGCGCATTGCGGCAGTGGTATCAAAAGGTAAATAACAATGGTGAATACGGTTCGCAAAGTCAGACTTGGCGAACATATTCTGCAAAATATCAGAGCCAGTTGGAGTCATTGATGTAATGACCAAAGGCAGTTGCGGGTAACTCTCGGCTAGTTTGGTGATCAAGTTGCGCGCCGCAACAGTTTCGCCAACCGACACGCAATGAATAACAATGCCGTCACGCCACTGCGCTGGTATGTTCTGGCGCGCCAGCCGTTCGCGCCAGCGCAGGCGATATTCAGGAGCGCGCCGCCCCCGCCACCACAAATACGCAAAAATCAGTGGCAGCAGCAACGGCATCACTAGCCGATATGAAAAAGTCATCCGCTTACTGCCAATATTCTTTTACCCAGCTAGTTGGTAATACTTTGCGGTACCACTTACCACTGCGCCCTTCAACGGCATCATCCGGATGCGGTTTACCGTGGAAAATTACGACTTTGGCACCCTCAGGAATACGTGGCTGCTGAAACCAGCTGAACGGGAAAGGTCGAATACAGTGACGCTTAAAACTGCGGCACCACTGTGCCGGCCAATACTTCAACTTACCCTGGCGATCCACAAACTGAGTGATAAATTCTTGCTCGTTGCGCACTGGCTTGCGCGCCGCCACAGGATCTTTTTTCAAATACTCTAACGCATCAACGTGGGCACCCACTTCAAATCGAAACACTGAAGTGTTACCAGTGGCATCGGATTTATCCCACTCTTTAATCACCATAAACTCAGCTTCTGGTTCGAAGAATTCGTCCAGGCTATCAACAATAACAATGTCTAAATCCAGAAATAGCGTTGGCCCTTCCAAATCATACAAAGGTTGGGCAAAGCAGGTTAGCTTCAGCCAGCCGTGGCCGAATGTCCAAGGTTTACGTTCATCAAAATCCTTGAAGCCGGTCATTGGAATGTCTTTTACTTCAACCTTGCTATCAATACCGGTGGCATCATCGGTGAAACAAACGAAGCGAAAAGGACGCGACAGATGTCGAGTCACCATTGAGTGCAATTTGTTTACATAATCGGAGCCATATTTGTTGCCCCATTTAATACATATAACGTTTACTGGTTGCATAATTTAACTGCCCTAAAGAAACCTATGTTTAATGTAGCGCATAATGCCAAATTTTCATGGTTTTAGCTATGTTTGAGCAATCTGAAGTTATTGATTTTACGTAGTGTTAACATCATTACTAAAGGCGAAAAATATCCTATGAAGCTTTATTCAAAAAGTACGCTGGAAGCATTCGAAAAACGACAACGCGCCCGTTTTGTAAATAGTTTATCTGGTTTTAAAAGTGCCAACATGATCGGCACTGCCGATCCCTTAGGGCAAACCAATCTGGCGATTGTAAGTTCGGTCATTCATCTTGGTTCTAATCCGGCCTTGCTTGGCATGGTTATGCGTCCGCACGAGACTTCGCGGCATACGCTCGAAAATATTCACGCCATGCAGTGCTATACCATTAATCATGTTTCCCGCGAGCACTATAAAGCTGCGCATCAAACTTCAGCGCGCTACTCCCGCACGCAATCCGAATTCGATGCATGCGGGTTCACCCCTGAATACGTTGCCGACTTTGCCGCTCCAGCAGTGGCTGAAAGTCGCCTGCAAATAGGCATGCACCTTAGCGAAGTACTACCGATTAAAAAAAATGGCACTATGCTAGTCATTGGCGAAGTACAGTGGGTTCAGGTGTCCGAGCCTGCCGTTCAAAGCGATGGTTATATTGATATAGAACAACTAGGTACAGTTGCTATCACCGGTTTAGATGGGTATCACACCACTGATCGCCTGGCCCGCCTGAGCTACGCAAAACCAGATCAAGAGCTTGACGAAGTCACATGAGCACCAGTCTGGCGATTAACTTAGATAACTGTCTCGTTAGTTGTGCTGACGTTAAGCAACATAATTTTCAGCGGCTCAGACTCATTCTGGGTGATCAGTTAAATGCCAGCCATAGCTGGTTTAGTGAACGCAACGACCAGAATTTATACCTAATGATGGAAATGCGGCAGGAAACTGATTATGTGAAACATCATCAACAAAAGTTACTTGGCTTTTTTGGTGCTATGCGCGGCTTCGCAACCGCACTCGCTGACGCTGGTCATAAAGTTTTATACCTAAGCTTAGATCACAGCGACAATCAGCAAAGTCTGCTCAACAATCTGCAGCAGGTGTTGGGCGTAATTAACAGCAACAAAGTTGACCTGCAACAACCCGACGAATATCGGCTTGATCACCAACTGCGCAGCTGGGCCGGTCGTGAGAACCTTGAGCTTGAATGGTTTGATAGCGAGCACTTCCTCACTGCCCGAGACGCATTGAAGCGTTACTTCCCCAACAAAAAAACCTACTTAATGGAAACCTTTTACCGCCAGATAAGACGTGAATACCATATCTTAATGGATGGCAAAAAACCCACCGGAGGGAAATGGAACTACGATCATGATAATCGTAATAAGTTACCCAAAGATCATCAAACGCCTGCTCCCAAATTATTCACTAACGACTTAAGCGGTATTGAAACAATGCTGCATACTGCTGATGTAGCTAGCTTTGGTAATGCCGATGCAGAAAAATTCCTGTGGCCGGTCAACCGCAAGCAATCACGTCAACTGCTGGACTTTTTTGTCACTAATTGCTTAGAAGACTTTGGTCGTTATCAGGACGCCATGGCTACCAACGAATGGTCTATTTACCACTCCAGACTGTCGTTTTCACTGAATACCAAAATGCTCAGTCCGCTGGAAGTAGTGAATAAAGCGTTAGCTTTCTGGCAGAGCAACCAGGACAAAATAACGCTGGCACAAATAGAAGGCTTTGTGCGCCAGATTATTGGTTGGCGTGAATTTGTACGAGCCATTTACTGGCATCATATGCCGGAATATAAAAGTCTGAATTATTTTGAATTCGACCGCCCATTGCCAGCCTATTACTGGAGTGGTGAAACCAAAATGTCCTGTATGCAACAGAGCATTCAACAATCGCTGGACTATGCCTACGCCCATCATATTCAGCGCTTAATGATTACCGGCAACTTTGCCTTACTTACCGAGATTGACCCGGATCAGGTAGACGACTGGTATCTGGGTGTATACATAGATGCTATTGAATGGGTGGAACTACCTAATACGCGCGGCATGAGTCAGTATGCAGACGGCGGTATTGTTGGTTCTAAACCTTATATTTCCAGTGGCCGCTACATTCATAAAATGAGCAATTACTGCGCGTCCTGCCACTACGATGTAAACCAAACCACTGGCGAGCAGGCCTGCCCTTTTAACAGTTTGTACTGGCGTTTTATAGATAAACAGCAGCAACGCTTGCAAGATAACCATCGTATGCGCATGATTATTAGCCTATGGGGCAAGCGCGACCCGGACGACAAAAAAGCTATTTTAGCGCAGGCACAACAACATTTAATTCATATTGAATCACTGTAACGACAAGGACATCGCTATGCGGGCTATTCTGGTTACCACTTTCCTGAGTTTTGTTTTTATCAGCGGCTGCACCCACGAGCCCACGCCAATTGCCCAACCAGTTGAGAACTTTGATGTGCAAAAATACGGCGGCACCTGGTATGAGATTATGCGCATGCCCCACTCGTTCGAAGAAGGCTTACAGCGGGTCACAGCTGAATACCGCTTAAATGGTGACGGGTCGCTGGAAGTAACCAACCGTGGTTATCATGTCGAAGATCAGGAATGGCAGACAGCAATAGGACGCGCCGTGCCTTTAGAGGCTGGAGCTGGAATGTATAAAGTTACTTTTTTCTGGCCGTTCTATGGGGGGTATTACGTGACTTGGTTGGGCGATAACTATCGTTATGCCATGGTAACCAGTGATAGTGCGGATTACTTTTGGCTGTTAGCTCGTTCGCCGCAGGTGCCACAAGACATTGTGGATTTAGCAATTGCGCAAGCCAATGAGTGGGGAATTGATAGCAGCCAGTTGCTCATGGTTGAGCAACCAGCCGCTAACTAATCAGTTACTGCGGACGACGGCTGCGCTTCGCATCACCGCGTGGTGCGCCGCGTTCGCCGCCTTTAGCAGCCTGGAAACGTGGCGGACGGCCACGGTCAGTACGTTCAGAGCGATCACCGCGAGGCTTACGAGTAATGCTGGCATCAACTCGTTCCAGTCCCATTTGCTGCTGACGTACACGCGCACGTTGCAGTATTTTCATCACGCCAGTTGGCATGCCTTTTGGCAATTCAACCAAGCTATGACCTTCAAATAACTGGATTTGGCCAATAAAACGGCTGTCCATGTCGGCTTCGTTCGCAATAGCGCCAACGATGTCCTGTGGACGAGCGCCATGGTCACGACCAACCTGAATTTTATAAGTATCAAATTCAATGTCGGCGCCACGTGGTGCACGGTCTTTACGCACTGCGCGCTGTGGGCGCTCATCACGACTGTCACGGCTGTTACGTGCAGAACGTTCCTGACGCTCTGGACGCGGTGCTGGGTCGTCTTTCACATACAGTGGACGTTGCTTGTTGTGTTCTGCCAATAATGCCGCTGCAATTTGCAGTGGAGTTAAATCACTCGCTGCACACATTTGTTCAGCTAACTTTTCCAGGCCTGACAAATCTTGTTCAATAACTGACTTAGCCAGAGTTTCCTGCAGTTTTTGCTGACGGTGCGCACTCAATTCTTTGGCGTTTGGAACTTCAAAGAACTGGATAGTACCGTTAGTTAACCGCTCGTAGTGACGTAACAAATGACGTTCACGCGGACGGAAGAACAAAATAGCTTCACCAGCACGGCCAGCACGACCAGTACGGCCAATGCGGTGTACGTAAGATTCAGTGTCACCCGGTAAATCGTAGTTCACCACGTGAGTGATTTCAGGAACATCCAAACCACGGGCAACAACGTCGGTTGCTACCAGAATTTCAACGTGACCACTGCGTAATTGATTTACCGTTTGCTCACGTTGTACCTGATTCAAATCACCACTTAACGGCGATGCTTTGAAGCCATGACCCTGCAGTTGCTCTGCCAGTGTCATAGTGTCCTGACGGGTACGTACGAATATCAGCACGCGCTGGTATTCCATAGTTTCCAACAGACGGGTAAGTGCAGTCAGTTTGTTCAAACCACTCACTTGCCACGCTTTTTGAGTGATAGTTGCGTTTTCACGCTTAATCGCTTCAATTTGAATGTTAAGTGGTTGGTTGTTGTTTTGATCAACTAAGAAAGTTTTCGCTAACTTGCGGATTGGCGCAGGCATGGTGGCAGAAAACAATGCACGTTGAGAAGTTGGCGGAACAGCAGCCATAATGGTTTCGATGTCTTCAATAAAGCCCATATTTAACATTTCATCGGCTTCATCTAATACAGCTAAGCGTAATGCACTTAACTGCAACACACCTTTTTTCAGCAAGTCTAACAAGCGGCCAGGAGTACCAACTACTACCTGAGCACCGCCACGCAATGCTTTAATTTGTGGTGCGAATGCCGCGCCACCGTATACAGTAGCTACTTCTACGCCGCGCATATCTTTGGCGAAGTCAGTAATAGCTGCTGATACCTGAATAGCAAGTTCACGCGTTGGTGCTACCACTAACATTTGCGTCTGGCGCAATTTAGCGTCCAGTACAGACAGGCCCGGCAAACCAAAGGCTGCAGTTTTACCAGTACCAGTTTGTGCTTCACCCAGCACGTTCTTGCCTTCCAGCAATGCAGGCACAGCCTGAATCTGGATAGGAGTCGGTTGGGTAAAATTAAGAGTTTCCAGGCGCTTTAAGATAGCCGCAGGCAAAGCCATATCCGCAAAGGATATGCTTGAAGATACTTCAGACATAATATGCTCACTTTATTTCTGTTACGCGTTGTTGTCGTGTGTGTTTGCGCTTTCGATAAGCTGGCAAACGGAACTACGAACAAATTACAGACAACGTAACGGCGTTAAATAGGGGGTAAACGCCCAGCAACAGAAATCTTCGAACGCTCAGGTTGGAACTGGCTTTACTGCCAATATTAGCCTATGTTCAGACGACCGGAAAAGGCGCTGCTACCCCACGAAAATCAAGGGGGAACCGCTCCCATCTTTGGCGGTCGTGACCTTGAAGCGGCGAACTATACGTAAAAGTTATGCTAAGGTCAAGCGAACGGTTAAAAATCGACCACTTTATTTTGATTTTTAAGAGTTTTTGAACGAAATTGAACTGATACAGCCAAAATGGAATACTAACTATAGATAATCAATAATGTTTTCAGAACAGCGAAGCGCATTTTTGGTGTCCACATTTTCAAATGGAGGATAACGATGGCTACACATAGCATGACATCGCTAATGAAATCAGACATATATATTGACGGTCACTGGATTCCAACGGATTCACGCTTTAGCGTAACCAATCCGGCCACTGGTGAAACCATTACTGAAGTTGCAGACGCAGACGAGACAATTGCAGAACGCGCGGTTGAAGCCGCGCATCAGGCGCTGCCGTCCTGGCGGGCGAAAACGCCACGTGAACGTGGTGATTTACTGCGCAAATGGTATCAGGCCATTTTAAGTAATAAACAAGCATTAGCCGAACTCATGAGTGCCGAGCAAGGCAAACCTATTGCTGAAGCTGCCGGTGAAGTTGAATATGGCGCCAGCTTTATTGACTGGTTCGCGGGCGAAGCTGAACGCGTGTATGGCGATGTACTGCCAATGACCGCGGCGGATAAACGCAGCTGGATTATCAAACAACCTATTGGTGTTTGTGCCGCTATCACGCCCTGGAACTTCCCCAATGCAATGATTACCCGCAAGGTTGCACCTGCACTTGCAGCGGGTTGCACTATGGTAGTGAAGCCACCGCAACTTACCCCGTTATCAGCGTTGGCCATTGCGCAGTTAGCCAGTGAAGTTGGTATCCCTGACGGTGTGTTAAATATAGTGCCGAGCACCGACTCGAAAAATGTTGGTAAAGTACTGACCACCCATCCGTTCATACGTAAATTCACCTTCACCGGCTCTACTGAAGTTGGCAAAATCTTAACCAAGCAATGTGCTGACACCGTGAAAAAAGTCTCCATGGAGCTTGGTGGTAACGCCCCTTTCCTGGTGTTTGACGACGCCGATCTTGATTTGGCTGTTGAACAACTTATTGCCTGCAAATTCCGCAATGCCGGTCAAACCTGCGTTAGCGCCAACCGGGTAATTGTTCAGGAAAGTGTTGTTGATGAATTTATTAATAAGCTCAAACCAGCAGTAGAACGACTGAAAGTTGGTCCTGGTGATGCTGAAGACGTAGATTTTGGTCCCCTGATTGATCAGGATGCCATTACCAAAGTTCAACGTTTAGTAACCACCGCGCAAAGTGACGGTGCCAAACTTGTTACCGGCGGTAAACAATTAACCGATTTAGGTGACTTGTACTTCGCGGCCACCATATTGCGTGATGTCACCCCGAAAATGGACGTGGTTCAGGAAGAAATTTTTGGTCCGGTAGTGGCTATCAGCACTTTCGCTGACGAAGAAGAAGGCGTAGCTATGGCGAATGATACCGACTTTGGTTTAGCCGCTTACTTCTGCGCTGGTGACGTAGCTCGTATCTTCCGTGTTAGCGAACAACTTCAGTGCGGCATGGTAGGTATTAATGCCGGTGCTATTTCACATGCGTACAACGCCTTTGGCGGAGTGAAACAGTCAGGCGTAGGTCGTGAAGGCTCAAAATATGGTCTGGAAGAATACATGGAAGCTAAAACTGTGGTACTTGGCGGACTCGCTTAATGGCCGACCTGAGTAATTTACGCAACGCTTTCGCCAGCGGTATTACCAAACCGCTGGCTTGGCGCCGCGAGCAACTGGGGCTACTGCAACAGTTGTTACGCGATCATGAAACCGAGCTCATGAACGCGCTGCAACAGGATTTAGGCAAGCCTGCTGCAGAAAGTTGGTCTACCGAACTTGGTTTTTTACACCGGGACATTCGCCATACGTTAAAGAATTTATCGCGCTGGAGTAAGCCGCAACGCGTTAAACAGCCGTTGTTGGCGTGGCCCGGTCGCAGTGAAATAAGGCCAGAGCCGCTGGGTGTTGTGCTTATTCTGGGGGCTTGGAATTATCCACTGCAATTATTGCTCAGCCCGCTAGTAGCAGCTATTGCCGCTGGTAACTGCGCTGTCATTAAACCCTCGGAACTAGCCCCTGCTACCGCCGCATTGCTGGAAAAGCTAATCCCGGATTATTTATCCGGCAGCTGTGTGCGTATCGTCACCGGCGACGCCGAAGTAGCTTCAAAGCTGTTGGAGCAACGTTTCGATCATATTTTTTATACCGGTGGCAGCCGCGTCGGTAAAATTGTGATGCGCGCGGCCAGCGAATTCCTGACCCCAGTGACACTTGAGCTTGGCGGTAAAAGTCCGGCAGTGGTATTAGCTGATGCCGATATTAAAGTTGCCGCCAAACGTGTCGCCTGGGGCAAGTGGTTAAATGCCGGGCAAACCTGCATAGCACCAGATTATTTGTTGGTTGAAGATGCCGTGTACGAAAAGTTCGTTGAGGCTTTGCAGTCGGCTATAGCGGAACTTTATGGTGACCAGGTAGCTGATAACCCGGATTTTGGCAAAATCATTAACGCACAGCATTGGCAGCGTTTGGAAGGCTACTTAAGTGATGGCAAAGTTGCGTACGGCGGGCAGCGAGATGCTGCCAGACGCTTTTTTGCCCCCACCCTGCTCACCGATTGCAGTAACGAATCAGCCGTTATGCAGGAAGAGATTTTCGGTCCCATTTTGCCCATAGTTAAAATTCGCAACCTGGCCGAAGGCATCGACCTGATTCAGGCCAGACCAAAACCTTTGGCGCTGTATGGTTTCACCACCAGCGATAAAGCTATTGAACAACTGGAACAAGTAGCTGCCGGTAGCCAATGCTTTAACGACACCTTAATGTTTATGCTTAACCACAACCTGCCTTTCGGTGGCGTTGGAAATAGCGGCATGGGTCGTTATCACGGCTATTTTGGTTTCACCACCTTCAGTCATATGAAAGCGGTAATGAAGCGCAGCAGTTGGCCGGATCCTGACTTTCGCTACCCACCTTACACTGGCTTTAAAGACAAGCTCATGCGCTGGCTAACTGGTGGTAGCAAATAGCACCAGCTAGCCAAGTTGCCTTGAAAGCCCTGCAGTTACCCCCCATTACTGGTAATAACGTTATTTAACCAGCATCACGAGGCTACGTGTGAATAAAACAAATATTGTCGACATAACGCCCGATAATTTTCAGCAAGTTATTATTGAAGGGTCACGCGAAAAGTTAATCGCCGTTTACTTCTGGGCTGCAGGCTATGAACCCTGCGAACAGCTAAACCCAGTGCTGGAAAAAATTGCCGCAGACTATCCTGAGCAATTAATACTGGCCAAAATTAACTGTGAACAACAACAGCAATTAGCCATGCAATTTGGCGTGCAAAGTTTACCTACGGTAGCCTTGTTTAAAGACGGCCAGCCAGTTGACGGCTTTGCCGGGGTGGAAGCCGAATCACAAATCCGTAGTCGCTTTGAAGAACACCTGCCAAGTGCAACCGATGACTTGGTGAAACAAGTTGAGCAAGAACTACAGGCCGAAAATTACGAGCAAGCCTATACCCTGGCTAAGCAGGCTTACGATTTGAACCCGGATGACGCCCGCGTGCGTTTGATGCTGGCCGATGCCGCCACTAGTTTGGGGCGCATTGATCAAGGTAAGGAGCTACTGAACACCATTAAACTGGTTGATCAGGACGGTTATTACCAACATGTGGTAGCCAAGCTCGAACTTGCCGAGCAGGCAGCCGACTCACCAGAACTGCGGGCACTTGCCGACCGTCTGGAAGCGGCCGAACAGGACCACCAGTTACGGTTACAGTACGCATTGGCTCTGCAGCAAGCGCATCGTAGTGAGGAAGCACTGGAGCATACCTTCATTGTATTGAAGCAGGATTTAAACTTTGACGGTGCCCGCAAGCAGGCGCTGGATATGTTGAATGCACTCCCGGCAGGTGATCCGCTGGCGGCACGTTATCGTAGAGTTTTGTACAGTATGCTTTATTAAGCTGCTGTAACTAGTAATGACTTTGGCCGGTTCCCTCAGACCGGCCTTTTTTTTGCCTGCGGTTAGGGTCGTGGGCGCAAAAGCGATGAATTTCCTTAATCCTACGATAGTTAACCCCTCAGAATCGCGCTGGTCAGCTTGCTGCCAATCGCGGCTTGCGCTACGATTGGCCAACTTTGCGCCATGCGTTATGCAGCCAACGCAATTCATATAAAACCACGATAATAATTAAAACAGGCTAGGGAATTTATGAGCACACAACGTGAGCAGTTCAGCTCAAAGCTCGGATTTATATTAGCAGCCGCGGGTTCAGCCGTTGGCATAGGTAATTTAGTAGGTTTTCCAGTTGCTGCTACCAAAAATGGTGGTGGTGCGTTCTTACTTATTTACGCCGCGTTCGTACTTTTCATTTGCCTGCCCGTGATGCTGGCAGAAATGGGCCTGGGCCGACGCGCCCAGCGCAGCCCGTACGGCTCCTATGATGCTCTGGGTGGCGGCACCAAACGTTGGAAAATCGCAGGCTTCCTGGCTACTTTAACGCCGTTCATGATTGCCATTTTTTACATGGTGATTACGGTATGGATATTCGGCTATCTGTTCCAGTCAGTTTCCGGAAATCTGAGCGCTATTGCTGCTGACGACTACTTCGGTAAGTTCGTTAATAATTACAGTTTCGTATTTTATCTGGCTGCCGTTACCGTCATTGTAAACCTGATATTGGTTGGCGGTGTGCGCTCTGGCATTGAACGCGCTTCGAAAATACTCATGCCTGCGCTGTTTATTATGCTCATTATGTTAGTGATTTTCGTACTAACGCTGGATAACGCGAGCACTGGTGTTCAGTTCTATTTAGTGCCGGATTTCACGCAAATAGACAGCACCGTCGTTAATGGTGCGCTCTCTCAAGCATTTTTCTCACTGTCGCTAGGTATGGGTATTTTAATTACCTACGGCTCCTATTTCCGCCGTAGTGACGACATCGTGACCTCAGGTAAATTGGTTGCTTTAACCGATACAGCCGTTGCTTTTACTGCAGGCTTAATGACCTTACCGGCCATTTTCGCTATCTATCCAGATACTAACCCGGAAACTCTTAGCGACTCATCGGTAAGCATGATTTTCTCGTTCTTCCCGAAAATCTTCTTAGCCTTGCAGGCCTCGGTTGGTTATATCGGAGCTAGTATTGCTGCCAGCATTTTCTTCTTATTAATGTTCGTAGCAGCAATAACTTCGCTGGTATCTATTATTGAAGTACCTACCGCTGCCATTATTGAAAAGCGCAATATCAGCCGCAAACGCGCGTTGTTCTTCATGGGTATCGTAGTCACCATCCTGACTATTGTTGCGGCAACGTCATTCGGACTTATTCCGTTATTCTCTAAGTTTGTAGTTTATGCGGGAATGGATAAATCTGTTTTTGATGTTATTTATGACGTGTTCTACGACACTATTTTGCCATTGAACGGTTTGCTGATCTGTTTGTTTGTGCGGGCTCGCTGGAAACGCGACAAACTTACTGCTGAACTAAGCGAAGGTAATCCGAATTACGCAACATCGTTCCTTGAAAAGTACGTCAGCTTTGCCATAGGTACCTTTATCCCATTGATTCTGGCATTGGTATTTATTAATACCGTACTCAATAAGTTCTTTGCGATATCGCTTATCTGATATGGCTAACGAAGTGTTTCTACAGCTGATTGAGAAACTAAAGACGGCGCACTTACGCGCCGTTTTTTTATGGGACGGCCCGCCGCAATGGTGGCAAACCGCCCTTGCCGATTTTAGCGGTAACCTTTCGCCCTGCTTACGCTTAGGCGGTGCTGATAGTGCTGATAGTGCTGAGGTAACCAGATATCGGGATTACCTGGGCGAGAGCTATCAGGAAGTGATTCTGGACCTTTCCGCCGGATTGAATTACGACGCCCTGGCCGCTTTGCATGGCACAGTTACCGGTGGCGGTTGCCTGCATGTAATACTGCCTGCTGCAAGCCCCAGCTCGCAACGTTTAACCGGCTGGGTGGAAAAATTCGCCACAGTACAGCACTTAACTCCAACTGATAATATCCATCGCCAGTTGGAAACTATGCTGGCCGCCGTAGCCCAATACCCGGCTCGCCGGCACCCGGATAAACCAAGCGAACAGCAAAGCACCGTTATAGATGCCTTAATCAAAAATATCGAATCACCGAATCTACTGATTGCCGATCGCGGACGCGGAAAAAGTACCGCCGCAGGTTTGGCTATTCGCAAATTACTGCAACAGAATACCGGGGTAAGTACTGACCTAAAAGTAGTGGTAACTGCGCCCCGTCGTCGTGCTGCGGCAACTTTGCTTGAGCACGCCGGCACCCAGTCAAACCAACTGACATTTGTGGCCTGGGATCGGTTGCTAAGAGACAACCTGAATCATGCCAATGAATTACTCGTTATTGATGAAGCCGGCGCAATACCGCAGCATATTCTCAAACAATTACTGGCTAAGTTTAACGTTTGGATAATGACCACCACGGTGGATGGGTACGAGGGCAGCGGCCGTGGTTTCGCGATTCGCTTGCAGCGGGAAGTTACTCAAACCATGGCTGGTAAGAGTCTTAGCTTAACCGAACCCATGCGCTGGGCACCCGGAGATCCAGCAGAACAATGGCTGGCTAATGCCTTGCTTATGAACTCGCAACCGCCAGCTAAACCATCAGTAACCACAGAGAATTTAAGCCTGCAGCACTGCCATGCCAGCGAGCTTGACGAGCAACAACTAACCGACTGCTTTGCGTTGTTAATGGAAGCCCATTATCAAAGTAGCCCTAATGATTTGCGTTTATTGCTGGATGATACTGACCAACAGCTGCTGCTGGCAGTGCATGAGCAGAAGTGTGTTGGGGTAGTCTGGTTGGCAACTGAGGGGCCTTTGCCCGCGGAACTGCATCAACCTATTGTTAGCGGGCAACGTCGCCCCCCCGGGAACTTATTACCGCAAACCCTGGCTTACCATTTCCAACTCGCAGAAGTGTTAGCGCACAAATGGCTCCGGGTGGTACGCATAGTTGTGCCAGAGCACATACGCCAGCGTGGTATTGCCACAAGCTTGCTAAACGAATGCGAACGGATTGCTGAACAAGCCGGTTGTTTAGCACTTGGTACCTCGTTCGGCGGCACCACAGGGCTGCTGGAATTCTGGCAGAAAGCCGGTTATCAACTGGTACGACAATCGCAGAAGCTAAATATGGCCAGTGGTTATGCAGCAGTTACCATGCTTAAACCAGTACAACCTTTTGCTGGCGAACTTACCCTGTTAAACACCGCAGCGGAACTGGCCCAAGCCGAACGCCAGTGGCGTCACCAGGGTGCACTGACAGCAACCATCAGCACTGATCTGTTACTGTTGCTTGAACGTCAGCTTGCCGCATTTATAGACGGCTCAGTGACTTTGCCCGACATCCAGTTTTCGATAATTTTATGGGCGCAGGTAACCGGCCGACTACCATTACCTTTGCAGCAGTCATTGCAACAGCCTATAGCACTGGCTGAGGTTGCCAAACAAGCAGGCTTGCGCAGCCAGGCCGAACTTTCTGAAACGCTGCGCGGGCTCTTACAAAAGCAACTCTAAACCACACTTGTACATGCGAAAACTTGCAAACTGTGCTATCGTTTTTGCTTCACAATTTCTTCAGAATAGCTGATAACGAAAGGGTTCATCATTCATGTCTCGAGTACTAATAATTGGTGCCGGCGGTGTTGCCGGAGTTGTTGTAAAAAAATGCGCGATGTTGCCAGAATATTTCTCTGAAATTCACCTGGCCAGTCGTACCGTTTCTAAGTGCGAGAAGCTTCAACAAGAAGCAGGCAAAGACCGCGTTGTTGGCGTTTACAAAGTTGATGCTGATAATGCTGATGAAGTAGCCAAGCTGATCCGCGAAGTGAAACCAGCATTGGTTATCAATGTGGCACTGCCATATCAGGACTTGCCAATTATGGACGCCTGTTTAGAAACCAACGTGCATTATTTGGACACTGCCAACTACGAGCCAAAAGATGAAGCTAAGTTCGAGTACTCCTGGCAATGGGCGTATCAGGACAAGTTTAAAGAGAAAGGCTTAATGGCGCTGTTGGGCGCAGGCTTCGATCCGGGCGTAACCAACGTGTTCACTGCCTACGCAGCCAAGCATTATTTTGATGAAATTCACTATTTGGATATTGTTGATTGTAACGGTGGCGATCATGGTCAGGCGTTTGCAACTAACTTCAATCCTGAAATCAATATTCGCGAAATTACTCAACGCGGTAAGTATTGGGAAAACGGCCAGTGGATTGAAACCGATCCTATCAGTGTACGCGAAGACTTAGACTATCCGAACGTAGGCGTACGCCCGTCATACCTGCTGTTCCATGAAGAGCTTGAATCTTTGGTTAAGCACTTCCCGACACTGAAGCGTGCGCGTTTCTGGATGACCTTTGGCGACCAGTACCTGACGCATTTGCGCGTACTTGAAAACGTGGGCATGACGTCAATTCAGCCAATTGAGTTTAACGGCCAGAAAATTGTGCCACTGGAATTCTTGAAAGCCGTATTGCCAGCGCCGGAATCATTAGCTGAAGGCTATACCGGCATGACTTGTATTGGTACCTATGTTACCGGTATTAAAGATGGCCAAGAGAAAACTATCTTTATCTACAACAACTGCGATCATGCGGTGTGTAACGATGAAGTTGGTGCTCAGGCTGTTTCCTATACTACCGGTGTACCAGCCATGATTGCTGCGTCTATGATGCTGCAAAATCACTGGATGAAGCCAGGCGTATGGAACATGGAACAGTTTGACCCGGACGAGTTCATGGAGCGCCTGAATAAATACGGTCTGCCATGGCAGGTAGTTGAATGCGAATCGCCGTTTAAGCGTTAATGCCAATGAGCAACCCTTACCTAAATTCGACCATTCCTTCGCCTTGTTACTTATGTGACGAGGCGTTATTGAAACGCAATCTTGAGCTGATGCAGCACGTTCAGCAGCAAAGTGGTGCGCAAATTATTCTGGCGTTAAAAGGCTTCTCCATGTGGAGTACTTTTCCGCTGATACGTCAGTATCTGGTGGGTTGTACAGCCAGCTCAGTGTGGGAAGCACGCCTTGCTGCTGAGGAGTTTGGTCGCGAAGTGCATGCCTATGCACCAGGTTATAAGTCTCACGAAATTGATACGCTATTACCCTTAGTGAATCATATTTCGTTTAACAGCCTGAACCAGTGGCATACCTACCGTGACAAAACCCTTGCTGCCGGCGTATCGCCGGGCTTGCGGATTAATCCTGAGCATCAGGAAGCGGAAACTGAACTCTACGATCCTAGTGCCCCAGGTTCACGCCTTGGTGTACGAGTTAGTGAGCTCTCTGCAGAAGCGCTTGAGGGCATTGAAGGCTTGCACGTACATAACCTGTGCGAATGTGATTCTTATGCCTTAGAACGCACCTTAGAGGCTGTTGAAGCTAAGTTCGGTGACTACCTGCATAACATGAAGTGGTTAAACTTAGGTGGCGGACATTTGATGACCCGTGCCGGATACGATGTTGATCACTTAATTGGGTTACTAAAACGTCTGCAGGAAACTTACAAGTTGCAGGTGATTTTGGAACCCGGTTCAGCAGTTGCGTGGCAAACCGGCCCATTAATAGCCGAAGTTGTGGATATTGTTGAAAACGAAGGGCAAATCGCGATTCTGGATATTTCTGCCACCGCGCACATGCCCGATGTTCTGGAAATGCCATACCGCCCGATGATTACTGATGCCCGCGAACCTGGAGTGCTTGCGCATACCTATAAGTTAGGTGGGAATTCGTGTCTGGCAGGCGATGTGATTGGTTTGTACAGTTTTGCCGAGCCGCTAAAGCCCGGTAGCCGCATTATTTTCGAAGATATGATGCATTATACGATGGTTAAAACCAGCTTCTTTAACGGTGTTGAACATCCGTCAATTGGCATTCTTCGTGAAAGCGGCGACTTTGATTTGATTCGTAAGTTTGAGTATCAGGACTTCCGCGACCGGTTATCCTGAGTCTCTCATTAGCGGGGTCTATTAGCCGAGAGGGCGTCTGGCTCTCTCGACTACTCGCGCCGGCATTAGTTCTGCCATAGCTGACAATCTAGTGCGAATCGCCTGATAGTTAGCACTATCGGCCGTCACTGCCTGATAAAGCCACTGATAAGCTTTTTCCAGATCGTAAGGACTGCCCTCTCCTGCAATTAAAATATCTGCTAATCGCAATTGTGCTGGCAAATTACCTAACGAGCTGGCTTCGCGAAGATACAATATGGCCCGTTCAACATCCTTTTGCACCAACACGCCTTCATGATAATAGCGACCTAACTGCTCAAGCGCCTCAGGTAATCCCTGCTCAGCAGCTATCTCCATATAACGTACGCCAAGCTCTTCATTGCGCTCGTAACACACGTTCCACGCCAACATATCACCGTACAAAAACTGATAGGTTGGTCGTTTTTCAATTTCGGCCTGAGCTTTTATATCTTGTACTAGCTGGCACCGGTCAACTGCACTCACTCTATTCAAATGCGTATTTTCGCGGAACATTGCAATAAGATCCGCATCGGTATAAAGCTGCACCGCCTCTAAATCCTGAGCATAAGAAACGCTCGGCTGTAGTACCGCCAATGCCAGTAATATAGCGCTAAAGGAAATTCCTCTGCTCATGCCTAACTCCTCAACTTCTACCAATAATTTATATATCGGCAACTCGTCGAAAGTCTTAACTACAAAGCTGGCTTAACCCGGGTCTCTTGCATAGTAGGACAAACCTTGCAGTACCAGTTCCGGACGCTCTTCCCCGCGACGCTTAATATCTGCAGGCAATAACGGGTAAGATCCACCGGTTAATAACAGTCGATAATCGGACCAATCTAACTCGGTTTCGGTAACACTCAAGGCTTGCTTGATGATGCCCACAAAAGCGTTTACACAACCGTCCTGTAATCCTTCCGGCGTACTTGATCCCAGATGGTTGGCGCGGCCGTAGGCTGTGTCCTTCACAAACACACGGCGCGAACGCGAGGTAATAGCCGTTACCATGAGTTCGACACCCGGAATAATCCAGCCACCTAAGTGGGTACCATCAGCCGCTAACCAGTCCACTGTAATGGCTGTACCGGCATCAATAATCACGGTGTTTTTAGGCTGCTCCATATGCGCGGCAATAAGTCCCAACCAACGGTCTACGCCCAGGGTATTATGCTCTGCGTATGCGTTGGTTACCCCAAAGGCGTCGGCTTCAGTAGCTACCACTGTCACCTTTATCTGATGTGACTCAAAGTAGTCTATCAACGCTGAGCTTTTGTCATCATCACCAACACTACTTAGCCAGGCGTGCTCAATATCCGCCCCCGGCTGCCAGCTCGTTAATTCTTCAAAGGACCCAGTAAACACGGGTTCAAGGCGACCTTCATTGTCCAGGTTCGCAATTTTAATACGGGTATTGCCAGCATCTATAAGTAACTTCATCTTATACCTCGGCTACATCTCTGATACTTAATTCACCGGCGTGAAATCGTTCCACTTGACCGTTTCTTTCAACTAGTAAGGCACCATCATCGTCGATACCTAGTGCGCGCCCAACCACATTCTTATTTCCCATGACTAAAGTCACGGGTTTTTGATAGAACTTGTCAAACCGTTGCCAACTGGCAAGCATAGGCGTAAGACCATCGCTGTCGTATGCTTGCAAGCGCCGATAGCATTCACTAACCATTTTAGCTGCCCAGTAATTACGGTTCAGTGCGGTTGGTAGTTCACTGGCAAGGTCTGTCCAGGGTTGGTCAATATTTTTGGTAGCACTGGGCATGGATAAGTTCAACCCTATTCCCACCACCACGTGCGCGGCTTCACTAGCGTGACCTTCTAACTCAACCAGGATTCCTGCAATCTTTTTGTTATTTACATAAACATCGTTCGGCCACTTCACCTGTACGTTCTGAACACCAGCACTATCAAGCAACTCAGCAATACCGACACCTAGTGCAACACTCAAACCCATGGCAGCACTTAAACCTCTGGCCAACGGCCAGTACATGCTTAAGTATAGATTAGTACCAAAGGGAGAATGCCACTGCCGGCCGCGTCTACCACGCCCGGCCGTTTGCGCTTCCGCCAGCACGGTGAGACCTGCGGTAGGATTAGCGACGCGAAGTTCTTTGACCACGTCATTACTTGAGGTAACTACTCGCTGTAACTCAAGCGGCAGTTCAATTTTTTCGGCAACAAGATAGTCTTGAATTTGCTGTTGGTGTAATAGCTGTAGTGGACTTGCTAACCGGTAACCCTTACCGCTAACTCGAAACACTTCCAACCCTAGTTGCTGCAGGGTTTCAATATATTGATTTACGGCCGTGCGCGAGATTCCGCCTAACTGCTCACCAAGCCGCTCACCGGAATGAAACTCACCGTCAGCCAGAACCTCGATAAGTTGTTCAATACGACGTGATTTATTCTGCGTTGTCATATAGTTAACAGCCCATGACTATCCAATATTCTTACTTCAGGTTCCAGTAATACACCGTATTCCTGCTCTACACGTTCCATTATATGCTGCGCCAATGCAATCACATCAGTGCCCGCTGCGTTACCTGTATTCACTAATACCAAGGCCTGGTTCTGATGTACCGCTGCTGCACCTTCGGCATACCCTTTCAACTGTAAATGATCAATCAGCCAACCTGCGGCAAGTTTTATTGTGCCATCGACTTGCGGAAACATTGGTAGCGCCGGATATTTAACGGCGAGCGTTTCGGCGTCAGCAGCTGCTAATGAAGGGTTTTTAAAAAAACTGCCGGCGTTAGGTAGCTCTTGAGGATCTGGCAACTTAGCCTGACGAATAGCTATTACTTGCGCGGCTATATCAGTGGCTGAAGCAGTTTTTGGTAAGTGGGATAAAGGCCCGTAACTAAGCTCGGGTTGCCAGTTCTTTGGCAACCAGAAATTTACTTTGGTAATAATGTATCTTTGTGGATTCTGTTTAAACACACTGGAACGGTAAGCAAACTGACAGTCGCTTTTGGTGAAGGTTTTAAACTCCAGGTTGGTTCTGTCCCAAACCTCAACAGTTTCAATATAACGTTCAATTTCAACACCATAAGCGCCAATATTCTGAACCGGTGCGGCTCCCACTGTACCCGGTATCAGGGCTAAGTTTTCGAACCCGTTGATGCCCCGCGCCAAACAGTTAGTTACTAGTTCGTGCCAATTCTCACCCGCACCAACGCTCAGCGAAAAGCCGTCGGATGCTTCCTCTATAGCAATACCCCGCAGTTCGTTCTTAACAATAAGGGTGCCGAAGTCACTGGTAAATAAGGTATTACTACCACCACCGAGCACGTAATAGTCCTCTGCAACCGGTAAATCAAGACATTGGCGGGCATCTTCCAGGCGAATGAGTGAACGCCCGGACACCTCAATACGAAAGGTATGCAGGGGAGCTAGTGGAACCGAATGCTGGGTATGTAGTTTCATGAGCCTATGTTACTTAATTCGCTCGAAACAGGGAACCAAAAGTAGCCTGCGGTTCTACCGCAGGTGGGGTGTTGTCGCATAAATATAATTACGCTACGAAGAGGGATACTGCCGGCAGGCCCGGCCCTGACGTGGAACGTCAGGCTACATTGCAGGCCCGAATTACAGGCATAAAAAAACCCCGACCATCAGGTCGGGGCTTTCTCAATTAGAAGTCTGGCGGTGTCCTACTCTCACATGGGGAAACCCCACACTACCAT
>NZ_FXWH01000003.1 GCF_900177775.1 Pseudidiomarina planktonica
TTCCACGTCAGGGCTGAGCCTGCCGGGAGCCCCATCTTCGTAACATAGCTATTTCGATACAGCACCACCTCACCTGCGGTAGAACCGCAGGCTACGTGCTGGATCCATAAAATAAAAAGCTGCCTAAAAGTTAGTCAAAAATGCTAACTAGTAGTAAATACACCTATTTCGCGTTCTTCCTTAGAACCTGCCTAGAGCTCCTCTCTATTTAATAATATCGTTAATAAACAATAAGATAATTCGATTTAGCGTAGTTGGCACGTGACTTGAAAAGACTAAGCCATGAATAAGGGTTTTATTTTCAATTTCACGGAGTAAACAACATGACTATTTTTTCTCGGTTTAGCGATATTGTTCAGGCAAATGTAAATTCACTTTTGGATAAGGCAGAAGATCCAAAGAAAATGGTGCGTTTACTGGTACAGGAAATGGATGCTGCGTTAGTCACTTTGCGTTCAGAAGCAGCCAAACACTTGGCTGAACAAAAACGCATTGAGCGCGAGCGCAAGGGTTTGGAAACTGCGGCAGCAAACTGGCAAGAGAAAGCAGAAAAAGCTGTTAGCCATGATCGTGAAGACTTGGCTCGCAAAGCACTACAGCAACGTCAAGTATCGCTACAGGCTATTAGCTCGTTAGATAAAGACCTGGAGTTGGCGAAAGAGCAAATCGGCAAGCTTAGCGCTGATATCAGTACGTTGCAGGACAAAGTAAGCCATGCCCGTCAGCGTCAGCAACAGCTTGAAGTGCGCAGCAGCAGTGCTTCGGTACGTTTACAAAGCAAACAACTGACTACCCAGCAGGCGGTTGCCGACAGTATGGCGAAGTATGAGCGCTATGAAGCCCGGGTAGAGGAACTTGAAGCCCGCGTAGAAGCTTATGACCTGGGTAAAAATACTGGTCTGGCTGCAGAATTCGAGCAAATTGAGCACGAAGATGCGGTTGAGCAAGAACTACAGGCGCTGTATCAACGCGCAAAAGAATCATCTAACAACAAACCAGCAGCTTCTTAATTAGCTGCTGGATGCAAAAAGGAAAGCTGTTATGAGTAAATCAATGATCTGGATTTTGGTAGCTATTGCAGCCATTGTCTTTTTCGGCCCAGAGTTGATGTCGGCGGTAGGCTGGATATTAGGCGGAATTATCAGCATTGGCGTTACCGGTATCGTGATGGTGGTAGTGGCGGCGGCTATATTCTTCGGTGTCATGGCCATTGGTGGTAGCGTAGTGCTAGGCATTGCTGCTGCGTTCATAGCAGTTTTACTGGCCGCGTTAAGTTCACTTTGGCCGATTTTGTTAATCGCTGGTCTGCTTTATTTATTCTTTCGTAAAAGCCCACGATCTGTGTAGAATTGAATACACATGCGGCCTATCGAATGAATAGGAATACCAATGAACAGACTTTTCAAAATAATGCTGACCATAGCCATGGTCAGCACGTCTTTTTTTAATACAGCCCAAGCGAATACTGAATTTACTATCAGCGATGTGTGGGCGAAACAATCCATCCCCGGTGCCGAAAATGGTGCTGCATATTTCACTATTACCAATAAATCGTCAGAGTCTTTGTACCTGGTCGGTGCCAATACCGAGGTAGCGCGAGCCGTTGAAGTTCATGAGCATATTCATGAGCAGGACGTTATGCGCATGCGCCGAGTTGGTGAGCTTGAAATAGAAGCAAACAAAACCATTACCTTTGCGCCAGGTGGACTACACTTAATGATGTTTGGCATAAAAGAACCTCTCACACCCGGTCAAACATTCGAAATTCAATTGCTGTTCAAGGGTGAAGAAACTAAGTCAATACTGGCTGAAGTTCGCCCAATTTAACTAAGCATATAAAAGTATTCACTAAGGAGTAGATTATGCGCGTGCCAGGTTGGCGCTCATGGATAGGTATCATTGTCGGTGTAGTAGTGGTGCTTTGGATCATTGGTTGGTTCTTAAGTAGCGAACCCGATACTTTTGACGTTACTGCCAGAGCACAGACCGCTGCCGAGGCTGATAACGTGGAAATGGTAACTGGTTATACGACCACTACGGCTTTGATTGAAACTATCGGAACCTTAATGGACAAGCGCGGTGGTTACATGTCCAATGACATTCTGCCACCAATGGTTTTGCTGGATAATATTCCGGCGTGGGAATTTGGTGTGCTGGAAATGTCTCGCGATTTAGCACTTGCTATGCGACGGGAGTTTAGTCGGTCGCAGTCACAATCCCTGCAAAATCCTTATCTGACTACCGCCCAAACGTCCTTGAATATTGACCACACTAGTTGGTTTATGCCGCCGGCCGAATCCGAGTATACCGATGCCCGTGAAGCACTTATTAATTTTCGTTTAGCGCTAGCAGATTCTGCGGATTTCAGTGCACAGTTTTATACCAGAGCTGATAACCTGCGCAGCTGGTTGGTTGAAGTAGATAAGCGGCTAGGCTCGTTAAGCCAACGCTTAAGTGCCAGTGTTGCTCAGGTGGACGAAACTCTGAGCATCTCTGTTGCGGGTCAGGACAGCTTGACCCAACGTGCTATTCCGCTCGAACTGCAAAAACGAACCAGTTGGTGGGACGTAGACAACGTGTTTTATGAAGCACGCGGTGCCAGTTGGGCGTTACTGCATTTCTTGAAAGCAGTTGAAGTAGACTTTGCTGATGTTTTGGAAAAGAAAAATGCACAAGTGAGCCTGCAACAAATTATTCATGAACTTGAGGCGACTCAGCAATTAGTTTGGAGTCCAATTATTCTAAATGGCTCCGGCTTCGGGTTTGTTGCCAACCATTCTCTGGTTATGGCAAATTACATTTCACGCGCAAACGCCGCTCTTATTGATTTAAAAGATTTAATGGCACAAGGGTAATTAAAGGAAACCAAATGAAGAAAACATTATTAGCAGTTGCGACTGCTGTCGCGGCGCTGTCGATACAGCCAACTGCCCAGGCAGATACTATTTTCGGTGTTTATGCGGGAGGGCAGTACTGGGATACAAGTACCTCGGGCCGCTTTGGTACTAGTGATGATCAGGTCAGCTTTGATTTCACTGACGATACCCAAACCAGTTTCTACATAGCGCTGGAACATCCGGTGCCTTTATTACCTAATATCCAGATCCGTCGCACTACTTTAGCGGATCAAGGTACGACTACGCTTGACCGTAACTACGAGTTTAACGGGCAAGTTTATCCAGTTACGACCACTTTGACTGCTGATATTGATCTGGGTCATACAGATTATATTTTGTACTACGAGATCTTTGATAACGATCTAATTTCTGTTGATCTTGGTATTAATGCTATGAACGTTGATGGTTTCTTGCAGGTGACCGACGAAGATGGCAACCGCAATAGCATTGAAGCTTCGGCGTGGGTTCCCACCGCTTACGGTCATTTCCGGTTGGGAATTCCAGCCACAGATTTGACTTTGTATGCGAAAGGGAGTTTTCTAGCCATAGATGACAGCTCTATACGAGATATCGAAGCGGGCATTGAGTATCGATTGGTAGAAAATTTAGCCGTGGACGTAAACTTGCAACTCGGCTATCGCGATACACAGTTAGAATTAGACGACTTAGATGATATTTACAGTGACCTTCAGTTCAAAGGTCCTTATCTGGGTCTGGAATTACATTTTTAATAAAAAGCTAGAGAAAGTCTTTCATTATTAGTAAGGTACGTTAAAAGGGAGCGACAGTATATGTCGCTCCCTATTGCTCTCGGGGTTGGCGATTTTACCTACATACACTCTAATCGCTGCAGTTGCTCCTAAAACTAATACATCGCATTTAGGATGTTCCTATGCACGGCAACGAAGACGACAGCTTGTTATTTCTTCACGATGAAGAAGAGCAAAGTAGTGCAGAACATACAGATGGCCATTGGACACTCTTAATCGTTGATGACGATCAGGAAATCCATTCAGTGACCAAACTCGCTTTAAGTGGCGTTATTGTTGCAGGTAAAACGCTGCAATTTGCGCATGCTTATAGTGGTGCTGATGCGCTCGAATACCTGCGCAATAACGATGACGTTGCTATGGTATTGCTGGACGTTGTAATGGAAACCGACGACGCTGGTTTGCGCGTTGTTAAAGCTATTCGCGATGAGTTACAAAACGAAGAAATTCGAATTATTTTGCGCACCGGCCAACCCGGTTACGCGCCTGAAGAAAGTGTCGTAAAGCAATACGACATTAACGATTACAAAACCAAGACCGAGCTTACCCGCAGTAGATTAATGACCACAGTTTTTTCTGCGGTGCGTTCCTATCAGCAAATTCGAACCATTAACGAGAACCGGCGTGGCCTTCGGAAGATTATTCATTCCGCCGCCAATTTGATGGAACGCCATTCAATTATCAATTTTTCTGAGGGCGTGGTTACGCAAATAGCCTCGTTACTTGGGTTGCGTGCTGAAGGTATTGTTGGCGCGCGGGTGAACAAACGCGGTCCGTCAGGTAAGGTCGACAAAGACATTATTGTGCTTGGTGCTGCCGGGCATTACGCCGATGCTATTAATAACCCATTAGCGCAAGTGAAAGATAAACGCGTAATTGAGGCTGTGACTAAATGCCTGACAGAGCGTCAGCATGTTATTTTAGACCATGCGACTGTGTTTTTTATCGATTGCGCCGAGCACGAAGCTGCTGCTTTTATAGAAACAAGCGAGCCGCTACGTACGTTCGACAAAGAATTAATTGAAGTATTTTTAGCAAACATTGCCATTGGTTTTGAAAACGCAAACCTGTTTGAAGATTTGCGCACCGCTGCATACCTTGACCAACTTACCGGCCAACCAAACCGCGCCGAATTTATTCGCATGTTAGATAAACTGGCTCAGAACACCAGCAGCGAAATGGTTGCAGCAATTATTGATATTGATCATTTCTCTGATGTGAACGAAGGTTTGGGTCAGGATGTTGGTAATGAACTGCTGGTGTCAGTTGCTCAGCGCTTGCGCGCGCAGCTTAGCAGCGACGTATTTGTGTCCCGACTTGGCGCTGATGTATATGGCGTTATAGGTGGCGAAGAGCAAATCAATCCGCAGCACATAGAAAGCCTTTTCTTATTACCTTTTAAAGCATCAGAGCAATACATTCCGCTGAACGTTACTTGTGGTTTTACTCGCAAACATGACACACATAGCGGTCTGGATTTATTGAAGTATGCTTATATTGCGTTAAAAAATGCGAAGAATAGTTCGCTGCAAAGTTTTGATTATTATCATCCGAGCATGGAAGAAGAAACCCTGCGCCGGCTTGACCTGGTGAGTCGACTACGCTCCGACTTCGCCGAACGAAAACTCGAAGTGTGGTTTCAGCCGCAAGTAGAACTGGAAACGGGTCGCATCATTGGAGCCGAGGCCCTGCTGCGGTGGCCACAAGCCGATGGTAGCTTTATTTCACCAGCCGTATTTATTCCTTTAGCGGAGTACTCCGGACTCATTGTTGAGATTGGAGCTTGGGTGCTGGAAGAGGCGTGCAAGGAAGTGCAGCAGTTTGATGCACTTGGTTTGCCGGAATTGCGCGTTGCGGTAAACGTATCGGTACCACAGTTCCGCACCAAAGACTTCCCTGAACGCCTTGATGCAACCTTGAAGCGCTACAATGTTGCCCCGGACCGTATTGAGCTGGAAATAACCGAAAGTATAGTGATGGAAGACCCAGAGCTGGTTGCTGATATCTTACGCCGCCTGAAAAGCACCGGTATGCAGGTCGCTATTGATGACTTCGGAGTGGGTTTCTCGTCGCTTAGTTATATTCAGAAATTGCCATTAGATCGGTTGAAAATCGATCGTTCATTTGTACAAAATGCCTGTACCGATAGTGGCCGAATTATTATTGAAACTATAGTGGATATGGCTCATAGACTTGGTTTAAGTGTACTTGCCGAGGGCATAGAGACTGAAGACCAGGCCCGATACTTTAAGCATTTGAAGTGTGGCGAGGCACAAGGCTACTTGTTTGCTCACCCGATGCCCGCGAAAGAACTAAAAGCGCTACTAAAACAATAGTAGCGCGGTCAGTTATTAGTAATAAGATTCAACCTTCACAGCTTCCATCTGGTAACCCACCACGGCGAGTTCGCTTTCTTTTCGTTCAACACTGACAGTGCCTTCTACCCATACCGCGTCATAGGTGATTTCATAAGGAACACCTTCGGGGAAAGTAACGTGGATAATTTGATTTGGTGGTGGTGGCGGAACATGAATACAGGCACCAAAGTAAGGCACCAATAGAAACTCAGTGACATTATCGGCGTCACCTTCTAGCTGAACCACATAACCGGGAATGCGAATTTTCTTACCATCTAGTTCATTCACCATAGGGGCATCAATTTCTGACTGCTTGGCTTCTTCCGGATTCTGATCGTAATAAGCTTGCGAGCGCACCGGTGGTGGCTCAAACCCTTCAGGAATCAGCTCTTTCCATTCGGTTGGCTTATAATCATTGGCTAGTGAAGGCAATGCGATTACTGCTAGTGCAAGGCTAAACATCATGCCTGCTAATGGTTTCATAGTTTCACCGTTAATCCGTCTGCTAAAGATAATTTATAGGCGCGCCAGGCCGGGAATAAGCTAACCAGTATACCAGCAATAAGCACCAGCCCAAGCAATGCCCATTCGTTGGCTTGTAATCCGGTAACACTCAGCGATAAACCTAATTGCTCAGCTAGTAGCGGCGCGGCTATAAGCTGCGCTGCATAAAGCCCAACCACACCGGCTACACAACCTAACAAGGTAAGCAAAACAGCTTCGCTTACCAATAAGGTAAATATAGTACCTGGGCCTGCTCCCACGGCTCTTAGCACCGCCATTTCACGGCGGCGTTCGCGCAAGCTGGCCAACAAGGTGGTCAGCATGCCTAACAGGCCGGTGATGACCACCAAAATGGTGATCACGAACAGAGCCTGCTCGAATACGCTTAAGGTCTGCCACAGCTGTTGTAGCGTCATACCGGGCATAATGGCAGTAAGTGGTTCCATGGTGTAGGTATTAATCTGCCGCTGCATTCTTATCGCATACGGCTTGGACTCTAACCCCAATAACACCGCACTTAAGGTTTGTGTGGGGCTTGAGTGCTCGTCCATATGTTCATTGTCATGAGCATGGTCGTGATCATGATCGTGTCCAGAGTCAGTTGCTGGCGTACCCGTTACTTCGTCATGTACTAACGCTAAACCTTCCAGTGGAATATAAACGGCTTTATCAACCGGCGTTCCGGTGGCTTTTAACACGCCCCGAACCTGAAAGTCATGAGTATCGTGCTGACTAAAACTAATACCACCAGCGCCGTGGGCAATAGTAATTCCCGCGCCCACCTCATGCCCTTGCTGGCTGGCTACTAAGGCACCCACAACCACATCGGTAGGGCCTGAGAAGTGCTCGCCAGTAGCAAATTCCAGCGGCTGGCGGCTGCCATATTGAAAATGCTCGAAGA
Organism: Pseudidiomarina planktonica; assembly: GCF_900177775.1. Classification (GTDB taxonomy): domain Bacteria; phylum Pseudomonadota; class Gammaproteobacteria; order Enterobacterales; family Alteromonadaceae; genus Pseudidiomarina; species Pseudidiomarina planktonica. The sequence goes on from NZ_FXWH01000003.1 coordinate 7,430, forward strand.
AGTCGTTGGTAGTAGCAACCACTGGCGCGCCACCAACGCTATCACCAAGTGCCAGCGGAATATGCCAGCGCACTTGCGGTAACTCTTGCAGGTACTCGTAGCTGTTCCAACTGAGCGTGTTGGTCATGCTGCCAATATGAAACACCGAGCTAAGCAGCAACTGTACCTGACCGGTACGCGCACCAACGATGATGTCAGTGCCCGATACGGTATTGGCAAAATTGGCCCGAACTTGTTCGCGAACGCGTTCTACACCCAGCAATAACAGTACGCTTAGAGCAATAGCAAATACGGTCAGTATGGCGCTACTGCGGCGATTCAATAAACTATACAGGGCCAGTTTAAACATTGCTGGATTCTCCCGTATGGTTCTGGTGAGCGTTATTTATTTCTGCCAGTTCCAGGTGGCGGGAAAAATGACTAGCTAAACTGGCGTCATGGGTCACAAACAGCAAAGCGGTTTGCTGTTGCTCACACTCTTTAAATAACAACTGTAAAAACTCGTCGCGGCGCTCGGCATCTAATGCCGACGTGGGTTCATCAGCAATAATCAGAGCCGGCTTGCCTAGTAAAGCTCGCGCTACGGCAACCCGCTGTTGTTGGCCCACGCTAAGGGTATGTGCTGGTTGTTGTTGAATTGCAGCCACAATACCTAGCTCGGTTAGTAAACGTTCGGCGGCACCGGTTAGCGTTTCGCCGCTATCAGCAATACGCTGACGGCGTTGGCGGGAAAACTGACTGCCAAGCAATACATTGTCGAGTGCCGAAAGATAAGGAAGTAAATTGAACTGTTGAAACACAAAGCCAATGTCATGGGCGCGCAATTTGTCGCGCTGACGAGCAGAAAGAGAGGCTAAGTTCTGTTGCAGAAGCTCAATGGAACCTTGTTGTGGGGCATAAATACCCGCTAACAAACTGAGCAAGGTTGACTTGCCGCTGCCACTGGGGCCGCGCAGCATAACTCGTTCACCTGCGGCGATATCCAGCTGTGGAATATCAAGCAGCAGGTCAGTAGCTCCTGGCCAGCGAAAGCGAAGATCGCGAATGCGGACGCAGGAGCTCATAATCACTTACTTCTTGTTGGCGCGTTCAAACGAGCTTTGGATTTCAGCTTTTGCTTCAGCTACGTCACCCCAGCCTTGAACTTTTACCCACTTGCCTTTTTCCAGCTCTTTGTAGCGCTCGAAGAAGTGAGTAATTTGTGCACGTAACAACTCAGGTAGGTCGTTTACATCTTTAATGTGGTCGTACTCTTTGGTTAATTTACTTACTGGTACCGCCACAACTTTCGCGTCTTCACCAGCTTCGTCAGTCATCTTTAATACGCCAACCGGGCGACATTTAATTACTGAACCTGCTTGTAACGGGAACGGCGTTAACACTAGTACATCAACCGGGTCGCCGTCTAACGACAAGGTTTGGTTCACGAAGCCGTAGTTGCACGGGTAAAACATTGGCGTTGACATAAAACGGTCAACCCATAAGGTACCAGTGTCTTTGTCCACTTCGTATTTAATCGGGTCGGCATTGGCCGGAATTTCGATAATAACGTTTACTTCTTCTGGCATGTTGCTGCCGGCACTAACCAAACTTAAGCTCATGATGATTCCTGTTCGTTTCAAGTTTCAAAAATGCAAATAGTAGATAGCCAAATTATACGTTGATTCTAGCTGCTTGCGAACCCCGACTAAAGGCGAAGTTCATTTATTCGTTCCCGCTGCGGGTGTGGTATTCCAGACAAGTTTCAACCTCGTCTGCAGAACCCAGCACAACCCCTACGCGCTGATGAATGTCGGTAGGTTGTACCGCCATTATGCGCTCCAGCCCGGTCGTTGCTTTACCACCGGCTTGTTCAATCAAATAGCTCATTGGGTTAGCTTCATACAATAACCGTAATTTATACGGTTTATCCGGTTTACGGCTGTCCCAGGGATAGGCAAATAGGCCACCGCGGCAAAGTACGCGATGAACATCAGCCACCATGGCAGCAATCCAGCGCATATTAAAGTTTTTACCCCGCGGGCCCTGCTTACCGGCCAGCAAGTCGGTTACGTATGACTGCATGGCTGGCGACCAATGGCGCTGATTCGACATATTGATGGCGAATTCCTGCGTGTGTGCCGGAATCGTGATGTCTGAACGCGTTAACAAAAACTCACCCACAGTCTGGTCCAGGGTGAACATTTTCACGCCTTTACCGGTGGAGAATACCAACATGGTGGAAGGGCCATACACCACATAACCAGCCATAACTTGTTGAGTACCTTGCTGCAGGAACATGTCCGGGCCGCTGCGACCATCTTTCGGGGTTGGCAGTACTGAGAAGATAGTGCCAACCATGCTATTGATGTCGATGTTTGAGCTACCATCAAGCGGGTCGAACGCAACCAGATAGTCACCGCTTTCATCTCCGTCAACAATGCCATCTTCTTCTTCCGAGGCAATGGCGCGCACGTGCTTACATTCAAGCAGTATGTCTTTTAATAATTGGTTGGACAGTACATCCAGTTTTTTTTGTGTTTCGCCCTGAATATTTTCATCCAGAGTTGAACCCAGCACGCCTGCCAGTTCGCCTTGGTGCAAACGATAAGAAATCTCTTTGGCACAAATTTGCAGTGTATTAATTACTGAAATCAGCGCTTCATCGACTTGATCACGACGTAAGGTCGGAATTAAGCGTTGCATGGTATCCTCGCCATTAAAAACTGAGATGGGCTGGCAGATTGCTGGAGGCTATATAAGTAAAGGCCTACAAAGCTGGTGCCAACCAATTTAAATTCGGGCTAAAGTTTACCGTAATTTCAGCTAAAATGCTGCCTAGATTCTCGCCCATGTTACACTTGGCGGAATAATAATAACCGGATTATACGCGCGTAGCGCTCAGCGAGGAGACTCTCTCGAATCATGCACATTCATATTTTAGGTATTTGCGGTACCTTTATGGCGGGTATTGCAACTCTGGCAAAAGAGCTTGGGCATGAGGTAACGGGGGCTGATCAGCAGGTTTATCCGCCGATGAGCACCTTATTACAGCAACAGGGAATTGAGCTCACCGAAGGTTATGCCGCCGAAGACCTGCCGGAGCAAGCCGACTTAATTCTTATTGGTAACGCCTTGAGCCGCGGTAACCCGGCCGTTGAAGCAGTACTGAACCGCCGCTTGCCCTATCAGTCTGCCGCGCAATGGTTGCATGATGAAGTGTTACAAACTCGCTGGGTATTGGCCGTAGCCGGTACCCACGGTAAAACGACTACCGCCAGTATTTTAAGCTGGCTACTTGAAGCGGGCGGTTTGCAACCGGGCTTTTTGGTTGGTGGCGTGCTGGCTAATTTTGATGCTTCAGCCCGGCTGGGTAACAGCGATTTTTTCGTCATTGAAGCCGACGAGTATGACACTGCGTTTTTTGATAAGCGTTCCAAGTTTGTGCACTACTGCCCGTCCACGTTAATTCTGAACAATCTTGAGTTTGACCATGCCGATATATTTCCTGATTTAGCGGCTATTCAACGCCAGTTTGCGCATTTATTGCGAGTGGTGCCAGGGTACGGTCAAGTGCTTTATCCGCTTGAGGAAAGTAATTTAGACGCGGTGTTTGCGGCTGGATGTTGGAGTGAGCGCGTGAGCGTGGGGCCAAAAGGCCGCTGGCAGGCAAAACTACAGCACCCGGACGGGTCAAAGTTTGATGTTTATTTTGACGATAAATTACGTGGTCAGGTGAGTTGGGATCTGGTGGGGCAGCACAATGTGGCGAATGCGCTGATGGCAATCGCGGCAGCGATGCACGTGGGCGTGAGCCCCGAAGTAAGCTGTGCCGCGCTGGCCGATTATAGAAATACCAAGCGACGCCTTGAATTACGCGGTGAAGTGAACCATATCCGTGTATACGATGATTTTGCTCACCACCCGACAGCTATTGCCACTACGCTAGCTGGTTTACGCGCGAAAGTGGGCTCACAGCGAATTATTGCCGTACTGGAGTTGCGTTCGAACACCATGAAAGTTGGTGTACATGCCGATCAGTTGGCGGCATCCCTGGCTGCGGCCGACGAAGTGTTTATTTTGGTACCACCGCAACTCCCCTGGTCGGTTGCCGACCAAGTGCCGCAAGCGCATTGTTTGAGCAGCGTCGACCATATTCTATTGCAGCTGAAAGACAGTTTGCGCGCCAATGATCAGGTGCTGATTATGAGTAACGGTGGCTTTGAAAATATTCATGAACGCTTGTTAGAGCAACTGCGTTCTTAGCACTTTCTGGCGGTGATTGAATCACGTGCTGGTTAAGTAACTAAACAGGAATTGTGATGACGGTGAGCAAGTTTAGTAAAGCTGATAATACTATTACGCTGGCTATTACCGGCGCTTCAGGTGCGCCTTATGCGCTGCGTTTGATAGAATGCTTGCTGGCGCAACAGCAGAATGTTTATTTACTGATGTCCAGCGCTGCCCGGGTGGTATTCGCTACCGAGTGTGACTGGCAGTTGCCAGCGGCGCCGGAAGCTTTAGCGAAGGCGCTACGCGAACATTTTCAGGTTGCTGACGACCGCTTGCAGGTGTTTGGAAAAGAACAATGGTTGTCGCCGGTAGCCTCGGGCTCGGCTGCACCGAAACGCATGGTGGTGTGTCCTTGTTCCACCGGCACCTTGTCAGCTATTGCCACAGGTGCCAGTGACAACTTGATTGAGCGCGCTGCCGATGTAGTGTTGAAAGAACGCGGCCAGTTAATACTGGTGCCGCGGGAAATGCCGTTGTCGACCATTCATTTGGAAAACATGTTAACGCTGTCGCGCATGGGCGTTACCATAATGCCGGCTGCGCCGGGCTTCTATCATCAACCGCAAAGCATCAACGATATGGTGGATTTTGTGGTGGCCCGAATTTTAGATCATCTTAACCTGGACCAGAATTTGGTGCCGCGTTGGGGTTATGAGAAAGCCTCTGCTAAGGAGTAACCGATAGTTATGAAAGCGCTTTCAATTAAAGGCTTACGGAAAGTATACAAAGGCGGTTTTGAAGCCTTAAAAGGAATTGATCTGGATGTAGAAGAAGGTGACTTCTTTGCGCTGCTGGGCCCAAATGGCGCAGGTAAATCAACCACCATAGGTATTGTGTCGTCGTTGGTAAATAAAACTGCCGGCAGCGTAACTGTGTTTGATTATGACCTGGACAAGCAACTGGTTGAGCTGAAAAAGCAAATTGGTTTGGTGCCGCAGGAATTTAATTTTAATCAGTTTGAAACCGTTACCCAAATAGTGGTGAATCAGGCTGGTTACTACGGCGTGCCGCGTAAGCTGGCGCACGAACGTGCCGAAAAATATTTGAAACAACTGGGCTTGTGGGACAAACGCAATGAGCGTGCGCGCTCACTGTCCGGTGGTATGAAACGTCGCTTAATGATTGCCCGGGCGTTGTTGCATGAACCACGCTTGTTGATTCTGGATGAACCAACCGCTGGGGTGGATATTGAACTACGCCGCTCCATGTGGGATTACCTTGAGAAAATAAACAAGCAAGGTATCACCATTATCCTGACGACCCATTACCTGGAAGAAGCCGAAAGCTTGTGTCGTAAAATCGCCATTATTGATAGCGGCGAAATTATTGAAAACACCTCTATGAAGCGTTTGCTGGCTACGTTGAATATGGAAACGTTCGTCATGGACTTGGCGCCAGATCAGGCCAAACCTGAGTTAACCGGCATGGTGTCGCGGCAGGTAGACGATCACACGCTGGAAGTGGACGTTGAGAAGAGCGCCGGTTTGAACAAAGTGTTTGAACAGCTGAACGAGCAAAATGTAAAAGTGCTGTCGATGCGTAACAAAGCAAACCGTTTAGAAGAACTATTTGTCGGGTTGGTAGAAAAAGGCCGTCAGGTAAAGGAGCATAAGCATGGCTAGTGGTTATAACGTGACTGCCCTGAAAACAATTTGGATTAAAGAGTGCACGCGGTTTTTACGCATTTGGGTGCAAACCCTGGTACCACCTGCAATTACCATGACCCTGTACTTTGTTATTTTCGGTAGCATTGTAGGGGAGCGTATTGGCGACATGGCCGGCTTTTCCTACATGGAATTTATTGTGCCGGGTCTGATTATGATGTCGGTTATTACCAACTCGTATTCGAACGTGGCATCGTCATTCTTCGGGGCGAAATTCCAGAGCAACATTGAAGAAATGCTGGTAGCGCCGGTGTCTACGGCCACTATTATTGCCGGTTACGTGGGCGGTGGTTTAGCGCGCTCATTGCTGGTGGCTATTATTGTTACGTTGGTGTCGTTTGCGTTTGTAGAAAACGTACAAATTCATCATGCCGGCATTTTAGTGTTAAGTGTGGTGCTAACCTCAACGCTATTTTCACTGGGCGGCTTACTGAATGCGGTGTTCGCGAAAACCTTTGATGACATTTCGATAGTGCCAACCTTTGTATTAACACCGCTGACCTATTTAGGCGGGGTGTTTTTCTCGGTATCCATGCTGGGCGAAGCCTGGCAGTGGGTGGCTAAAATGAACCCAATTTTATATATGGTAAACGCCTTCCGTTACGGATTCCTTGGTTATTCTGATGTGAATATGGCAGTGGCGTTAACGGTTATTATTGGTTTCAATATTGCCTTGTTCGCCGTGGTGTATTCGTTGCTTGAACGTGGTGTGGGAATTCGTACGTGAATTCAGTATCGCGACCGGTTACCACCAACCAAAATGGCAATCACGACGAGCTGACCGCATTGGTAATGCGCCATTTGCGGTCACCCTTTAAAAAGCCAATTCAGGAACACAACGCCGAAGCCTTTGCCGAAGTTCAGCGGTTGGTGGCTGACTGGCAGGGGCCGTTGATTTTAGATTCCTGCTGCGGTGTGGGTGAGAGTACTGCACGTTTGGCGCAGGAACACCCAGAAGCGTTGGTTATTGGCGTGGACAAATCAGCACACCGGCTGCAACGTCATGCGCAATACGAGCAAGCAGGGGCGGGTGAGCGTTATATTTTGGTGCGGGCCGACTTAAATGATTTTTGGCGGTTAGCCGTGGCGGCGAACTGGCATTTGCACAAACATTACATTTTGTATCCGAATCCGTGGCCAAAAGCCTCGCATTTAAGTAGGCGCTGGCATGGTAGCCCGGTGTGGCCATACGTAATGGCGTTAGGTGGCGAACTGGTCATGCGCTCCAACTGGGTGATTTATCTTACCGAAGTGGCGGCTACGCTGGCGTTGGTGAATTGTTCGGCATCGGTAAAAACGCTTCTGGCCGACAACGAACCCTTGACGCCGTTTGAGCGAAAGTACCAGAATAGCAATCAACAGCTGTGGCAATTACAGGCACAATTACCTGAAGACAGTCGCTATTTTTCGGCGATCGAGGCAGAATAAGCCCCATGCGCTCAGCACCACAAATTCTGTGGTTGTATAGGATTTCGTTTTGAGTAAAACCAATTTTGCGGAAGTAAACCAGGAAGCCCTGCTCAAGATTTTTACCATTCCCGAGGCACCGGATTCCACGCTAGGTAAAATCGAACGCCACTTATCTGAAAACCTGATGGGTTTTCTGGGTGAGCATATTGTTGCCCGCGAAAAACCGCTGCAGGAAATTGAGCAAAACTTTCAGGCCAGTTCGGTACCGGAACAACCGGTCTATGTGTCTGATCACACCGAGTTTCTGCTCGACAAGCTGGTAGCACATTCGGTGCACACAGCTTCGCCGCGTTTTATTGGTCACATGACTTCCGCGCTTCCCTATTTCTTATTGCCACTGGCAAAGCTCATGGTGGGCTTGAATCAAAACCTGGTAAAAATTGAAACCTCGAAGGCTTTTACGCCGCTCGAGCGCAACGTTCTGGGCATGTTGCATCACCTTGTATACGGGCAGGACGAAGCTTTTTATAAACGCTGGATGCACAGTGCTGAGCATTCACTGGGTGCTATGTGCTCCGGTGGTACAGTGGCCAATATCACTGCGTTATGGGTTGCCCGTAACCGCTTGTTAAAAGCCGACGGCGACTTTGCTGGCGTAGCCAATGACGGTTTAGCGGCAGGGCTGGCGCATTATAACTACAAGCGAGCCACGGTGATGGTGTCTGAGCGCGGTCACTATTCGCTTAGTAAAGCTGCTGATGTGCTGGGTATAGGCCGACGCAATCTGGTTGCCGTAGCTACCGACGAAAACAACCGTATTCGTATTGATGCCCTGCGCGAAGCCTGTGAAAAAGTGGCGGCTGAAGGCGGTAAGGTGATGGCCATTATTGGCGTTGCCGGTACTACTGAAACTGGCCATATTGATCCGCTTGACCAAATGGCCGACGTTGCCAAAGAAATAGGTACCCACTTTCACGTGGATGCTGCCTGGGGTGGTGCAACTTTATTGTCGAACACTCACCGGCACTTGCTGAAGGGCATTGAACGCGCCGACAGCGTGACCATAGATGCGCACAAGCAAATGTATGTGCCTATGGGCGCTGGCATGGTGTTGTTCCGTGATCCGGGCATGGTGCGTGCCATTGAGCATCACGCGGAGTACATTATTCGCCACGGTTCAAAAGACTTAGGGTCGCATACCATGGAAGGCTCACGCTCGGGCATGGCCATGATGGTGTTCTCGGCGCTACACGTAATGGGCCGTAGCGGCTATGAATTGCTGATAGATGGCAGCATGGAAAAAGCGCGTTATTTCGCCAAACTTATTGACGATCAGAACGACTTTGAAGTGATTACTCACCCCGAGTTATGCCTGTTAACCTATCGGTTTGTGCCAACCCGGGTGAAGGTGGCATTAAAAACCGCATCCGCAGAACAAGTGCGGCGCCTCACGCCACACCTGAATGCATTAACTCGTTTTGTACAGAAGCGCCAACGGGAAACCGGCCAGTCGTTTGTGTCACGGACGAAGCTGACTCCGGCTCAATATGGGCGAGAGCCGACGGTGGTGTTTCGGGTGGTACTGGCGAATCCGTTAACAACGCAGGACATGCTGGCGGAAGTACTGGAAGAGCAGCGCCAAATAGCGCGCCAGGCCACCAGCTTGCTGGGCGCGTTGCATACGGAGCTGCGTGAGTTAGGGCTTACTAACCGGGACTGAGCCGGTTAGCGTTGCATACACAGGTTATCAATTAGGCGGGTGTTACCTAAGTAAGCAGCCAGCAAAATAACCAGCTTAGTGTCTGCAGCTGCTACCGGTTGTAGGTCTTGTTGGCGACGCACACTTAAATAATCCGGCCGGAAACCCTGCTCGGTTAAGGCTGTTAAACCGCGTTGCTCAACCTCAGCTGGCGCCACACCCTGCTGTAGCTGTTCAGCCAGCTGCTGCAACAGTTGGTAAATAAAAGGTGCCTTGGCGCGCTCTTCGGTAGTTAAATACCCGTTTCTGGAACTTAAAGCTAAACCATCTTCGGCTCGCTCCGTGGGCTCGCCAATAATATCTACCGACATACTCAAATCTGCTGCCATCAGGCGAATCACTTGCAACTGTTGGTAGTCTTTTTGGCCGAACACAGCAATGTCGGGCTGCACCATATTGAATAGTTTGCACACAATAGTAGCCACGCCACGGAAATGACCAGGGCGGCTGGCGCCGCATAAAATATCAGAAATTTCCGGCACCGTAACGCTGGTTTGATTGGCTAGGCCACGCGGATACACGTCTTCGACGGTTGGCGCGAACACTGCCGTTACCCCCAGCGCTTCTAATGCGGCGCAGTCCTCGGCAAAAGTGCGCGGGTAGCGGTCAAGATCTTCGTTGGCCGCAAACTGCATAGGGTTTACAAAGATACTCACCACCACCTGACTGGTGGCCTGCTGGGCGCGTTTTACCAGTTGCAAATGGCCCTGATGCAGGTTGCCCATGGTAGGTACCAGCGCAACGGGGTCAGCGGTTTGCTGAGCACGCCAGCCGCGCAGCTCTGACAGCGAAGAAAATACTAGCATGAGTAACCTTTACGCGAAGCAATGTTCAGGTTGTGGGAATTCACCGCTTTTTACTTCGGCAATATAGTTGCGCATGGCGGTTTGAATATCACCGGCATCTTGCATGTAGTTTTTCACAAATTTGGGCATGTAGTCGCTGGTGATGCCCAGCATATCGTGCATCACTAAAATCTGGCCGTCGGTATAAGGACCCGCGCCTATGCCAATGGTCGGAATGTGCAGCTTTTCGGTAATCAATTTGGCCAGTTCCGTAGGCACGCATTCCAGCACCAGCATTTGCGCACCAGCTTCTTCTAACGCCAGCGCCTGACGAACTGTGCTTTCCGCCTGACCCTGTTCACGACCTTGTACTTTGTAACCACCCAGTACGTTTACAGATTGTGGCAGCAGGCCTAAATGCGCACATACCGGCACTCCGCGTTGTTGCAGCGCCTTAATAGTATCCAGCAGCCAGTCGCCGCCTTCCAACTTCACCATGTTAGCACCGGCGCGCATAAGCTCTGCTGCGTTTAAACAGGCATCTTCTACTGTGCTATACGACATAAAGGGCATGTCGGCCATGACAAAGGCTTCCGGCGCGCCTTTGCGAACGCCGCGGGTGTGGTAAGCCACATCAGCAACAGAAACAGGAACCGTGGAATCTTCACCTTGCAGGGTCATGCCCAGCGAATCACCAATCAGCATAAAGTCCATGCCGCAGTCGGCGAACACTCGCGCGAAGCTGGAATCGTATGCGGTTACAGAAGCAATTTTTTCACCGTCAGCTTTCATTTTGGTTAAGCTGGAAATTGTGGTGCGTGCCATAAACTCAGGTCCTTTTGGCAATAACAAAAAGCAAGGATTCTCGATTGTAGCAGAGCTGTCAGGTTATGGGGAGACTATGCATTTAAGCTGATGGCTGGGCAGGTTATTACATACATCCTGAATACTGCGGCCGTTCGGAAGTGTTAGCTGTGGTGCTATTTCTGCCAGTGGAACCGCTACAAATTCGCGTTGCATCAACCCTGGGTGAGGTATGGTTAGCGTACTATTCTGTTGAACCAGATTGTCGTACAGCAGTATATCTAAATCGAGGGTGCGTTCACCCCAGCGGCGACTGCGTACCCGCCCAAACTGATCTTCTATCATTTGCAGTGATTCAAGCAGAGCCAAGGGGGTTAACTGGGTGCTCAATTGTGCCACGGCATTAATGTAGTCCGGTTGATCGGCCGGGCCTAAAGGCGCGCTTTGGTAGTACGAAGACACTTTGGTTACCTGAGTGCCTTCTAACTTACCAATACATTCCAGTGCTTGCGGCAGGGTTTCCAAAGGTTTACCCAGGTTACCGCCCAAGCCAATGTAAGCGCGCGCAAACATCATGCTATTCGCCTTTGTTTACTGGTGGTTTACGGCGGCGATTACGGCCACCACGGCCGCCACGGCGACGCTTCGAAGGGCCTGCTTCGTCGGCAACACGATCAGGTCGTTTTACTTCCACCGGACCCACTTCTTTTTGCAAGCGAGTCCAGAATTCGGCCAGCTTGGTCAGTTGGTCTTTGTCTGCCCCGGCGGTTTTAGCGCGCAATAACAAGAAGTCGTAAGCGGCGCGGAAACGCGGGTGGGTTAACAAGGTTTCGGCGCGCTTGCCTTTACTGCGGGCCAGGCGACTTTGTAGCTGCCAGATTTCCCGGGCTGGAATGGAAAAGCGCTTAGGTACTGAAATAGTTTGCACTTGTCTACCGAACACGTCGGAGGCGGCCAGATTAAGCGCATCCATAGGCGCTAAGCCGCCTTCACTCAACAGGCTTTCCTGACGAGCTTGCAGCGGCCACCACAGCAATGCGGCAAATAAGTAGGCAGGAGTAATGCGCTGGCCATTCTGAATGCGGGCATCAGTATCAGCCAGAGTTTGGCGGATCATTTGATACGGCGGTTCAGATTTAGCTTTTAAGTAACTTTTTAACTGCGGAAACAACTGCTGAAACAGATTGTATTCACTCAGCATGTCGAAGTTAGCCACCGCTTTACCGGCGGCCAGTAACTTCAGTGATTCTTCGAACATGCGCGCGGCAGGAATACTTTGTAGCAGCGTTGAAAACTCAAGCAGCGGACCACTCACGCTTGCGTCTAAACGCATATTTAACTTGGTGGCAAAGCGCACGGCGCGCAGCATGCGCACCGGGTCTTCCCGGTAACGGGTAACCGGATCGCCAATCATGCGGATTAACCCATCGTTTAAATCGCGCACGCCATTGGCATAATCGTAAATCGCAAAGTCGGCAATGTTGTAATACAGCGCATTCACGGTGAAATCGCGGCGCGCGGCGTCTTCTTCAATAGAACCGTAAACGTTGTCGCGAACCAGCATACCAGCGTCGTTTTGGCGGGAATGCTGCGTTTTACCTGAGTTAGCTGCAGGTTCTTCTTCGCTGCTGTCGTGGTGACCACGGAAAGTGGCTACTTCTATTACTTCGCGACCAAAAACAATATGTGCCAGACGGAACCGGCGACCGACCAAACGACAATTGCGGAATAGGTTTTTCACCTGTTCGGGTTTTGCGTTGGTGGTTACATCGAAGTCTTTCGGTTGAATACCGAGCAGCAAGTCGCGCACACAGCCGCCTACCAGATAGGCTTCAAAGCCTGCATTGTGCAACCGGTAGAGCACTTTAAGTGCGTTTTCGTCAATTTGTTTACGAGAAATTGAATGCTGATCACGGGTCAGCACAATCGGCTTGGTTAAGGTTTTGGTTACCTTGCCAGCGCCTGAATTTGTTTTGCTAAATGCCCTGCGGGCAAAGTCCTTGATGCGCTTGATAATAGCGGCTTCTCCGAGCAATGATTAAGAAAGCAGCTATTGTAGCTTGCAGGCGTCCATCAGGGAAGCACTTCGCTTGTTTTGCCAGGCTTCAATTCCCCAAGTTAACAAGGCTTTGCCATTTTTTAACGATGCCGGCGGGCTAGGTAAGCCAAGGTGCACTAGTGCTTCACGCAATTGTTCGGTAATGCGGTTATGTTGCAGCGTAGGTGCATGGTTTTGTTTGCTTAATTTACGTCCGTCCGGGCCTATTACCAGCGGCAAATGACAAAGCTGTGGTAAGTGCGGGTTAAGCTGTTGCCATAAGGTCATTTGCCAGCCGCTGGCGGTGAGCAAGTCGCTGCCACGAACTAAGTGCGTTATGCCCTGATCAATATCATCTACTACTACCGCCAACTGATAAGCGAACAGCCCGTCGCGGCGTTTGAGCACAAAGTCTTCGGCGGCGAAGTCGGGTTCAAGTTGCACCTGGCCATGCTCACGGTCAGCTAGCACTAGTACTGGATGATCATTTTTAAAACGTACGGCGGTGGCTTTGCCTGCAGTAGGACCATGCACTCGGCAATGACCAGTATAATAAGGGCCTGCGGCTTTAACTTGCTTGCGGGTGCAACTGCATAGGTAGGTTTTTTCTAAGGCGGTTAGGTCAGCTAACACTTCGGCGTAGCGTTCACTGCGTTGGCTTTGGTAAATAACCTCGCCACTCCAGTGCAAGCCGTGATCTTTTAATTGCTGCAGAATAATGGCGTCGGCACCGGCAACAGCGCGTGGGGTGTCAACATCTTCAATTCGCACCAGCCATTCGCCCTGATGTACCTGAGCGTCTAAATAACTGCCCACAGCAGCTACCAAAGAGCCAATATGCAACGGGCCGGAGGGGGTTGGAGCAAAGCGACCGCGATAGCGGGAAGCAGCGGACATGGGAGTTGCCATAACAGGCGCCCGATTAGGCGCCGGTCATTTGCTTTTCTTTAATCTCAGCCAGAGTTTTGCAATCAACACATTGGTCGGCAGTTGGGCGTGCTTCTAAGCGACGAATGCCAATTTCAATGCCACATGAGTCACAAAAACCAAAATCATCGGCTTCAATTTTCTGAATGGTTTTTTCAATTTTCTTAATCAGCTTACGCTCACGGTCACGCGTTCGCAGTTCAATGCTGAATTCTTCTTCTTGCGCTGCCCGATCGACAGGATCAGGAAAGTTTGCTGCTTCATCTTTCATATGATGCACAGTACGGTCAACTTCTTCACGCAACTGGTGGCGCCAAACTTCTAGAATACGACGAAAATGCGCGCGTTGCTTTTCGCTCATGTATTCTTCGCCCGGCTGCTCTTGATATGGCTGTAGGCCGGCAAGTGCCAGGATACCGCGGGTCTTTATTTCTTTGCCTTGAGGCATCATGGATCTCCTATGAAACGGATCAGTTCCCAAAAAAGGTGGCTACATATACCAGAAAGCGAACCTCTGTGCAATTGTATTGACGCTGACTTTGCTCAACCTAAATTGGGGTATAAATTCAAAACTCAATGCTTTTTTAGGTAGTTACCTTAATTTGTTGCTGTGGCGAAATACCTTCTGGCGATATCGCACATTTATAGGCGTAGAATTCTACCCCTTTGGCTGCTGCTTCTATACACAATTGCGCGTAGTCAGGATCAACCTGTGCGGCACTTTGAACGCTGGTGATACCGGTATGCATAACCACGTATAACACCACCGCGCGATGTCCTTGTGCAGCTACTTCCATGAGCTCTTGCAAGTGTTTACCGGCGCGTTTGCTGCGGGCATCGGGAAAATAGCCAGTGCTATTGTCCGGGTCTTTCAAAGTCACGCTTTTCACTTCAATAAAGCATTCACGCTTATTATCCAAGCCATGCCAGTCAACGCGACTACCCTGTGAGCCATACTTTACTTCAGCGCGCAGTTCCTGCAAGTCAGCTAGTTCTGCAATGAGTCCGTCGCTTAGAATATCGCCAGCTAGCTGATTCGCACGTAGTGTGTTCACGCAAATAAAATCGTCACAAAACGTTCGCGCAAGTTCCCACGTATAGCAATACTTACGTTTTAAATTTTCTGATTCACTAAACCAAACCTGATAGCCAGGTTCGGCGCAGCCGGTCATAGCACCCGTATTGGGGCAATGAATGGTGAATGTGTTGCCGCTGTTAGTGGTAACATCAGCCAGGAAACGTTTGTAACGTTGAATTAATTTTGCGGTTTGTAATGGCTTGTGAAATTGCATTATTGGCCCCATTCACACTAGAGTAGTGTAACTATCAGTGCGCATTGATGCGCGCAAACTTACTGGGAGGTTTACCGAATGTCCAGAGCAATGCCTGTATTTTTAACCACTAAGGCGGCAAGCTCCGCTGTTGATTCGTGCTGGAAACCAAACAACTTGCTGGCCATTGAACAAGACAGCCTGCATATAGCTGTTGGTGATGACGAAGCCGAAAACTTACGGCGCATTCAAAAAGCTGGTCGGCAAATCGACAATCTGGGTATTACCCGCGTGTCTATTCAGGGGCAGGGCTGGGATATTGAGCGTCAGTGGGCGCTGTCACTTGGTTTTAGCAATACCCATACCAGTAACGAAGTGCTGTGGCATGAGGCCGAGCCAGAAGTTGCCGAGCAACTGAAACAGATGCGCGACACCGCTGCCTGGACCCGCGATCTAATTAACTTACCGCCGGCTGAAATGTATCCGCAGTCGCTGGCCGACAAAGTTATTCAGAAATTCCAGCAGTTGGCTGCTGGTCATATTGACGTCACTGTGATTAAAGGTGATGAGCTACTAGAGCAGGGCTGGCATGGTATTCACACTGTCGGGCGGGCCAGTGTGCATGAACCCCTGATGCTGGTGATTGATTACAACCCAACCGGCGACGCCAATGCTGAGGTAAGCACGGCATTAATTGGTAAGGGTATTACCTTTGATAGCGGTGGTTATAGCTTGAAATCAAGCGAAGGCATGCTGTCAATGAAATGCGATATGGGTGGTGCTGCCACAGTGTCCGGTGCCCTGGCGTTAGCCGTTCAGCGTGGCTTGAAAAAACGCGTGAAACTTATTTTATGCTGCGCTGAAAACCTGGTGGATGGCAGCGCTTTCAAACTTGGCGATGTGATTACCTATAAAAACGGTACTACCGTGGAAGTGGTAAATACCGACGCTGAAGGTCGTTTGGTATTAGCCGATGGCCTGCTGGCTGCCGAAGAGTTCGGTGCCAAGAAAATTATTGATGCGGCCACGCTAACAGGTGCGGCTCAGGTGGCAGTAGGCACCGAATACAATGCGTTATTAAGTGTGGACGAAGCCTTAGCTGCAGAAACCCTGCAGTTAGCTGAGCAGCAACGCGAAGGCTTATGGCGGTTACCACTGGCGACTTTCCATAAAGAAAACTGCCCATCAGCATTTGCTGACACAGCTAATAGCCGTGCTCAGAAAGGTGGTGGTGCCGGTGGTGCCAGTAATGCCGCTGGGTTCTTATTGCGCTTTGCACCGCGTCAGGGCGAGGGTTGGCTGCACTTTGATTTAGCTGGTGCCTATCACGGCTCGGCCAATGGCATGTGGGCTACCGGTGCTACGGCGCTGGGTATGCGTACCATTGCGGCTAGCTTAATGCAGTGATAGACGCCGTATCAGCCATACAAGAATCCAGTTTACCGGCAGCGCGGAAGCAGGCTATTACCGAATGGATGCAGGAGTTGCCGGTAACGGCACTACTGGCTGATGTTGAAGCGAAGTTAACCACCGGCCGGGTAGTGTTGGAAGCACCACCCGGCGCCGGTAAATCAACTGCCCTGCCACTGTCGTTGTTGTTCTCTGAATTACTGGCGGGGCAACGCATTATTATGTTGCAGCCACGCCGTGTGGCTGCGCTTTCCATTGCCAATTATCTGGCTCAGCAGTTAGGCGAACAGGTAGGCCAAACGGTTGGCTATCACATTCGCGGCAATCGTAACTACCACACCAACACCCGTTTACTCATTGTTACCGAGGGTATTTTTACTCGCATGATTCAGGCCGATCCGGAACTTGCCGGTATTGGTTTAGTGATTTTTGATGAGTTTCACGAACGCCATTTGCACAGTGATTTAGGCTTAGCAACGGCACTGGAAGCTACCGGGCTAAATCCACAACTACGCTTGCTGATTATGTCGGCCACCATTCCGGCGCAGGTTATTGCGAATTGGCTTGGCGATGCGGCGGTACTTAGTAGTGCTGGCCGCCAGTATCCGGTTCAAATTGAATACCGCCCGGCAGCTCGGCAGCAGACCTGGCAGCAAGCCCTGCCCGGCGTAGTTACCGAAGCATTACAAAACGCTCGCGCTGGGGTGCTGGTATTTTTACCCGGGGTGAAGGAAATACGGCAACTGGCGCAGTCACTGCAGCTACCCGCTGATATCACGCTCTATGAGCTGCACGGGCAGGTAAGCCTGCAAGCCCAGCAGCAAGCAGTAGGTGCTAACCCGAATCAGGGCCGCAAACTGGTGTTGGCTACCAACATAGCTGAAACCAGCTTAACCTTAAGCGGTATTGATGTGGTGGTAGACAGTGGTCGTGTTCGGCAGGCGCATTTTTATCCACAACACGGTATTACCCGCTTACTGACCCGGCGTATTAGCCGTGCTGCCGCTGAGCAGCGCGCCGGCCGGGCCGGACGAACCAGCGCTGGCCGGTGTTATCGCGTTTGGGCGGCATCAGATCAGCACGGGCTAGCTGACTATGCGCCGGCCGAAATTGCTACGCAGGATTTATCGCAGCTGTTATTGGAATGCAAAATCTGGGGCGCAGAGCCGCAGCAAATGCAGTTTCTAACGCCCCCCAATGCTGCACACCTAACCGTTGGTGCTGAGTTGTTGGAAAGCCTTGGCGTGTTGAACAGCAATGGTGCTGTTACCGCCAAGGGCCAACAAGTGGTTGAGTTTAGTGGCGACGCACGGCTGGCTTGCATGGCTCTATGGGCGCAGCAGCAGGGGCCCGAGGTATGTGCTGAAGCAGCGCTGGTGGCTGCGGTGCTGGAGAATCCGCCGCAGCAGAGTGAAATTGATTTGCAGACGCTGCTGGAACAAACCTTATCTGCGGTGCAAACCAAAGGCAGGTTGCCCGAAGGGCTGCCGAATAACTGGCAGCAGCGTTTGCGTTGGTGGCAGCAGCGGTTAGCGAATGCCGACTTACCTACGGGGTTTCAGCATCTGGCCGAGCTATTGCTGTGGGCTTACCCCGACAGAATTGCGGCACGTCGTAGTGGTGACCAACGCTATAAACTCGCTTATGGCGGTGGTGCTGTGCTGCCGGATAACGCCGTGGGGAGCATGCCCGAATTGTTGGTAGTACCGGTACTAACCCTGCAGGAAAATGCCGCCGATGCAGTTATTCGCTGGGCGGTTCCTATTACCGCTGAGCAGTTACAACACCCGCAGGTACAACTGAAGCGTGAACTGCTGGCGCAGTGGGGCGGGCCACAGCAACGCTTACAACAGGTTGAAGTTGAGCGTGTTGGTGCGCTTATTCTTAGCCAGCGTGAGCAGCCAGGTAGCATTTCGGCAGATCAACGATTACAGGCACTTATCGACTATGTAAGAAATCATGGTTTGCAGGTGCTTGCCATGAACACCAAAACTGAGCAATTATTAGCTCGGTTAGCGTATCTTTACGAACATTTACCTGCCGCTCAGCAGGGGCATTGGCCGGACTTTTCTGAAGGCAGTTTGCTACTTGAGCTGGACGCCTGGGCAAGCGGTTACTGGCAGTCTATAACCAGCTTGAAACAGCTAGGGCAATGGTCTCCTGAGAAGGCGTTGCTGGCGCGGTTAAGCTATGCTCAGCAGCAAGAGCTGGAGCGTCAGTGCCCACCAGCATGGCAGGCACCTAGTGGCCGGCAGGTAAGTATTGATTATACCGCCGAACAACCTACGGTAGCGGTGAAGCTTCAGGAAGCTTTCGGGGAACCGGTGTCACCAAAAATAGTCTATGACAAAGTGATTTTAACGTTGGATTTATTATCTCCCGCTGGGCGGTTGCTGCAGCGTACTCGAGACCTTGCCAGCTTCTGGCAGAATGCATATCAGGATGTGAAAAAAGAAATGAAAGGGCGTTACCCAAAGCATCCGTGGCCGGATGACCCCAGCACTGCGCAAGCAACAGCGAAAACGAAGCGGCAGTTAGGCGCATGATTAACTGGCGCAAGGTTACTCGTTATAGTTTGATTACCGGGCTTAAGCTGGCGCTGGTACTGGCTGTGGTGTTGGCATTTTATCTTATTTATCTCGATTCAATGTTGTCGCAGCGCTTTGCCAGTAACAGGTATCAGGCGCCTGCGCTGATTTATGGGCGCGCGTTAACCCTGGCACCGGGAGCAGTGATAAGCCAACAGCATGTGGAAACGGAGCTGGCGCAGCTGCGCTATCGCAAGGTTACTCAGGTTGATGATTCCGGTGAATACCAAAGCGGCAATCAGCAACTGCATATTTATCGTCGCCCGTTTGACTTCCCGGGCGGCCCGGAAATGGCGCAAGCGGTTAAGGTGTTGTTTAAGGAAAACCGCATTGATCGCATTCTTAGCTGGCCCAACGGCCGTGAAATCTCTCAGTTCCGACTGGAGTCGCCACTGGTTGCCAGGCTTACTCCAAGCTCTCAGGAAGACCGCCTGCTAGTAGGGTTAGAGTTGGTTCCAAACCTGTTGGTTGAAACCTTGCTGCTGGTGGAAGACCGTAATTTTTACCATCATTCGGGTATCTCTCCGGCAGGCATAGCGCGTGCGGCGCTGGCTAATCTTGCCGCTGGTCGAACTGTGCAAGGTGGTAGCACGCTCACCCAGCAGTTGGTGAAAAACCTGTACTTAACGCGGCAACAAACCCTGTGGCGAAAAATTCGTGAAGCCTTAATGGCGCTGGTGATTGATTTTCGCTTCAGTAAAAACGAAATTCTGGAAACCTACCTGAATGAAGTTTACTTCGGGCAGGATAAAGGCTCAGCTATTCACGGCATTGGTTTAGCCAGCGCGTTTTATTTTGGTAAGCAAGTACAGGAATTAGAGCCTGCAGAAATTGCACTTTTGGTTGGTGTGGTAAAAGGGCCGTCCTATTACAACCCACGGCGTTACCCCGAGCGAGCGCAAGAGCGCCGTGATTTGATCCTGCAACAAATGTTTGAGCAGGACATGATTAATAAAAATCAGTACTTAACTGCCATCAACACGCCGGTAACTGACATTGAAGACAGCAGTTTAGTTGCGCGCAGCAGACCGCATTATGTGGATTTAGTACAGCGTGAACTGCGCAACATCGTATTGCCGGAACAATGGCAGAGCACCGGCCTGCGGGTATTTACTTATTTAGACCCGCAAGCGCAGAACGCTGCCGAGAAAGCATTGCAAACCGTATTGCCACAATTGAGTAAAGATCCCGATATTGAGGGCGCTGTGGTGGTGGCAGACTATCGGCGTGCCGGTATTAAGGCGCTGGTGGGCGGCCGGAACAGTCAGTTGGCTGGCTTTAACCGGGCGTTGCTGGCGCAGCGTCAGGTAGGTTCGTTAATTAAACCATTTATTTATGCGACGGCGCTGGAATCACCCGAGCGCTACTCGCTGGCAACGCCATTATCAGATGAATTACTACAGCTGAAGATTCAGGGCGGTGAAGACTGGATCCCGCGCAACTATGACGGTGAGTATTTAGCACCAGTTCCCCTTTATGACGCCTTTGTGCAGTCGCGTAATTTGCCGGCTGTGCATTTGGGGCTGGAGCTTGGTATTCCATTGATTGCTGAGCAATTACGTCAGGCAGGTGTTACCACGCCAATTGAAGAATACCCGTCGTTAACTCTGGGGGCTGTGCCCTTGTCGCCGGTTGCCGTTACCCGTATGTACGCAACTTTGGCAAACGACGGCTATTATCAACCGCTGCGGGCAGTACAAGCTATTACCACTCACAGTGGCTTACAGGTTTATGAGCGTAACATAGAGCGCGGCCGGCGGGTGTTTTCAGAGTCCGCCAGTTATTTAGTGCAGCACGCCATGCGTGGTGTGATCAGTGAGGGCACCGGTAGAGCATTAACGGAAGCTTTCCCTAATCAACGACTGGCTGGCAAAAGTGGCACCACTAATGACTTGAAAGACAGCTGGTTTGTCACTGTAGACGGGCGCGACGTAACCACCGTTTGGCTAGGGCGCGACGACAGTGATTCCATTGGTATGACTGGCAGCACCGGAGCATTGCCGGTAGTGCGAAGCTATTTACAGCAAACCGGTGTGGTTCCGGGGGAGACTGAGGTGCCGGATGCCATAGCAACCTCGGCATTTCATCGCCAAACAGGTGTGCAAGTACCGTTAGCATGCTCAGATGCACGCCGCTTTCCAGCGGTGAAGCAGGTACTGGCGGAAGATATTGATTGTTCGGGGCAGCAGAAAGAAAAAAGCTGGCTTGAGCGCCTGTTCGGCGGCTAAAGCCAGCTTTCTTATGAGTACGTGTTTATTTCAGGGCTGCAAAAGCCTTCTCGGCAGCATCTAAGGTTTGCTGAATGTCAGCTTCGGTATGTGCGGCTGACATAAAGCCGGCTTCAAACGCCGAAGGTGCCAGATACACGCCTGCTTTTAACATGTGATGATAAAAGGCTTTGAAGTGTTCCATATTGCACTTGGTGGCTTGTTCAAAGCTGGTGATGTTCTTGTCGGTAGTAAAGAACACCCCAAACATAGAGCCAGCACGGTTGGTGGTTAATGGAATACCGGCAGCATCCGCACGTTCCTGCAAGCCATTCAGTAACTGATCAACCCGCGCGTATAAGTTTTCATACAAGCCCGGTGTGCTGAGTTGTGACAGCGCCGCTAAACCTGCAGCCATAGCAACCGGGTTACCCGACAAAGTACCGGCCTGATACACCGGGCCAACTGGTGCAATGTAGTCCATGATTTCGCGTTTACCGCCGAAGGCACCCACTGGCATACCACCACCAATAACTTTACCCAGGGTGGTTAAATCCGGCAGTACGTTGTAACGCTCTTGCGCGCCACCTGGCGCTACCCGGAAGCCACTCATTACTTCATCAAAAATCAGTACGCTACCGTAGCTGTCGCAAATGCTGCGCAAGCCTTCCAGGAAACCTGGTACCGGCGGAATGCAGTTCATGTTACCGGCTACTGGTTCCACAATAATGCAGGCAATTTGATCGCCCACTTCAGCGAAAATCTCTTTTACCGACTCTAAATCGTTAAAGGTAACAGTTAGTGTATGTGCAGCAACATCGGCTGGAATGCCAGGTGAGCTTGGTACACCCAGAGTTAAGGCTCCTGAACCGGCTTTCACTAACAGGCTGTCAGCATGGCCATGGTAGCAACCTTCAAATTTCAAAATCTTGTCGCGCTTGGTGTAACCGCGCGCCAGGCGAATGGCCGTCATGGTCGCTTCGGTGCCGGAATTTACCATGCGTACTTTTTCAATAGAGGGCACTATGCTCTTTATTTTTTCGGCCATGGTAATTTCAATGGAGGTTGGCGTACCAAAGCTGGTGCCGCGCTCTACTGCAGCCAAAGTTGCTGCGCGAATAGCCGGGTGATTGTGACCCAGAATCATGGGGCCCCAGGAACCTACATAATCAATGTAGCGCTGGTCGTCGGCGTCGTACATATAAGCGCCGTTAGCACGTTCAATAAATAGCGGGGTGCCACCCACGCCATTAAAGGCGCGAACTGGTGAATTGACGCCACCTGGAATGCTGTGTTGTGCTTGTGCAAATAGTTCTTCAGAACGAGACATCAATTACCTCTTAGACGTTACGTTTATCGCTATACCAGTTCACTTCGCGTTCATACTGGTCCACTTGGTTTTCTACCCCAAGAGTTAGTGCAAAAAGGGCCATACGGATCAATACGCCGTTGTCGGCCTGGCGAAAAATAGCAAGATTAGGGTTTTGGTTCAGGTCATTATCTAATTCATTCGCTTCCGAGCGCGAGTCGCGCGGCAACGGATGCATAATCACGGTATTAGGTTTGTAGTGCTTAGTATAAATTTCACTGTTCAGGCGGAACTTGCCGCGATACTGCTCGGCTTCTTCCGGCGTGGTAAAGCGTTCTTGCTGAATCCGGGTTTGATACACAATATCGGCATCGGAACTGCCTTCCACTTTCTCAGTCACGGTAAATTTGTGGCCGGCGTCATCCAGTGCGCTAAGTACACTTTCCGGCATGGCCAGTTCGCGCGGTGAAATTAACGTAAAGCGAACGTTTTTGTACATCGCCAGCAAGCGTGACAATGAGTGTACGGTACGCCCGAATTTCAGGTCGCCCATCATACAAATGTGCATGCCATCAATGCCATGGCCGTGATAGGCCAGCTCTTTGCGGATGGTGTATAAGTCCAGTAGTGCTTGGGTAGGGTGCTCGTTCGAGCCATCACCACCATTAATGACCGGTACCCGGCTACCTTCGGCAAACTCTGCTACCGAACCGGCTTTCGGGTGGCGCATGGTAATCACATCGCTGTAACTACTGAGTACCCGGGCGGTGTCGTACAGCGATTCGCCTTTGGCCAGAGCTGAAGTTTCCATGCCGGTGGTTTCGCGAACTTCGCCACCGAGCAAATTAAAGGCGGTACCAAAGCTGACGCGGGTTCGGGTAGAGGCTTCGAAGAATAAATTTCCTAAAATGGCACCATCTAAAACTTTGGTGCGTTTCTGACGGCGCGCATAGGGTTGCATGCGGTTGGCAATTTCGAAAATGTGCTCAATGCTGTCCAGGTCAAATTGACTGACCGAAAGAATATTGGCTCCGGTGAATTGCATCATGCGTGACGTCCTTCAGTGAGAATTAACGGTGAATTACACTGGGTCGCTATGATAACAGAACACGTGAAGCTTGAGAATCACTGCGCCCTTAAGCCGTTTAAAACGGCTTAAGTACCGCCAGCAAAATAATGGCGAATAACACCAGCACCGGAAACTCGTTAAATACACGATAAAACTTATGGCTACGTTGGTTGCGGTCGTGACGAAAGTCAGCCAGTAATTTGAAGCAGTAAATATGGTAAACAATTAACACAAATACCAGCGTTAGCTTGGCATGCATCCAGCCATTATTGGCCAGCCAACCACCACCATACTGAGCTAACAACAACACGCCAAAAATTATGGTGAGTATTGCAAAGGGCGTGACAAAAAACAGTAAGCGACGCTCCATTACCTTGAGCTGTTCACTGACTTCTGTTGAGCTGGTTTGGGCATGGTAAACAAATAATCTGGGCAAATAGAAAATGCCGGCGAACCAGGCCACCATAAAAATTAAATGTAAGGCTTTGAACCAAAGTATAGACACGCTTGCACCACTCCCTTAGCATATTGCGCTAGATTTCAGGGTTTATCTTACAGGTAAATGCCGAGCCATCATAAAAAGAGATGTGATGAAAGAGAAGTTAAATATTGTGTATTGGCAACAACGCTGGGGCAAATTACCTGTTACAGCGGTAATTGTGGCGTTTTTGCTGGCGCTTGTCTGGATTGGTTATGGTCTGGGCAACTGGCGTGTGCATTATCTGGAAGATCAGGCTGACCATCATCAACAGCGCATAGATACTTTGTACAATGAAATTGAACGGCTTGAGTATCAGCAGCATATTTTGCGCGTTGAACTAGACATTGAAAAAGCCGCTAACACCAGTTTGCAGCAGGAAATGGCCATGGCGCAGGATGAAAACTTTGCGCTGCGCCGCGACATCACGTTTTATCAAAAAATAATGGCACCTGAGCTTGAAGCCGAGGGTGTGATTATTGAATCTCTTGAGTTGAAGCCCAATTTCACGCCGGGGCACTTTCATTTCAGTCTGGCCTTAGTGCAACTGGAACGCCAACGCAACGCTGTGAATGGTGAAGTGAGCATAACCCTTAACGGTCGTTTAAACGGCGCTCAGCAAAGTTACAACTTGCTGGATTTAGCCCATATGCCAGACAATGAACGTTCGTTCAGCATGCGCTATTTTACCGTGTTGGCCGGTGACTTTATGGTTCCTGAGGGCTTTGTGCCGGAGCGCATAGATGTTCGGGTGCAACTGTCGCGAGGGAATCAACGGATACTGGAAAACAGTTTTTTCTGGAGTCGTTTGTTGCAGCGACGTCAGGGCAGCGAATTAGAACAGTTGGGCCTGGACGACAATACTTGACCATTTTAGTCGGGTAAGCGACAATATGAGCAGACTTAACAGAGGTACACGAGCATATGTCAGACGTAGCAGCAGCCATGCCAATTCAGTTTACCGAAGCGGCAGCCAATAAAGTAAAAACCCTTATTGCGGAAGAAGAAAATCCGCAACTGAAGCTGCGTGTGTATGTAACTGGTGGTGGTTGTTCAGGCTTCCAGTACGGCTTCACCTTTGACGAAGCGGTAAACGCCGGTGATATGGAAATTGAGAAAAATGGCGTGACTCTGGTCATTGACCCCATGAGCCTGCAATATTTGGTTGGCGGCATCGTTAACTATGAAGAAGGTTTGCAGGGCGCACGCTTTTTCGTCGACAATCCAAACGCAACTACCACCTGCGGTTGCGGTGCTAGTTTTAGCGTCTAACTGACTTCGTCATACCCCGTCGCAGGGGTGCAGCCCTACCCGCATTAGGGTAGAATGCTTGCACATTTTGCAAGCGAGGTTGTTTATGAGTTCCTACAGTGATCATATTGCGACGGTTCAGGCGCGTTTTGACGCAGCGCTTGAAGCAACAGGTTTTGACTCAGTGTTGGTGTATGCAGGCCAACCCCGGGTTGCATTTCTAGATGACAATCCAGCCCCGTACAAAGTAAACCCTTTATTTAAATATTGGCTACCGGTAACGCAAAGCCCGAAAAGCGCGGTGTTTTATCAGCCAGGCCAAAAGCCAGTCGTATTTTTGTTCCAGGCGCGCGATTTTTGGCATGCACAGGCAGAAATTCCCACCGAAGAATGGCAACAGCATGTTGAGCTGATTGTGGTGGACGACGTTGACAAAATAGCTAAGCACCTGGGTGACAAACTGCACACCACTGCCTTTATTGGTGAAGACTTTGCCGAGCCAGTGGCTAGCTGGCCAGTGCAGTCGCGTAACCCGCAACCTTTGCTTGATCACTTGCACTATCACCGGGCTATTAAAACGACCTGGGAAATTGAAAACTTACGCTATGCCAACGAATTGGCAACCAAAGCGCATAACGCGGCCCGGGATGCTTTCTTTGCTGGCGCCAGTGAGCTGGAAATTCATCATGCGTATCTGGCTGCTATTAACTTCCGTGAATGTGAAGTGCCGTACAACAGCATAGTGGCACTAAACGAGCATGGCGCTATTTTGCACTATGATATTTACGATCATAAAGCTCCGGCTGAAGCTCGCTCGTTTTTGATTGATGCCGGTGCTACTTACCGTGGTTACTGTGCTGATATTACCCGCACCTATACCAAGCAAAAGGGCTTTTTTGCTGACCTGATTGAAGCCGTGGATGCGGCTCAGCAAGACTTGCTGAGAGAAATCAAACCTGGCGTTGAGTACTACCAGTTGCACGTGTCTCAACACCTGAAAATAGCGCAGGTACTTAGTGATTTCGGCTTTGTGAAAGGCACGGCAGAAGAGATTTACGACAAAGGCTACACCAGTGCATTCTTCCCGCATGGGTTAGGGCACTTTATTGGTTTGCAGGTGCACGATGTGGGTGGTCACTTACGCAACGACCGCGGTGACAGCTACCCGCGTGATGAGCGCCATCCGTTCTTGCGCTTACTGCGGCCAATTGAAGAAGGTCAGGTGTTTACCATTGAACCAGGCTTGTATGTGGTTGATCAGTTACTGGAAGATCACGCTGATAGCCGCGACATCAATTGGGACCGGGTTGCCGAGTTACGTCCGTATGGTGGTGTTCGCATTGAAGACAGCATTGTAGTTGGCGCCAACGGCAACAATGAAAACCTGACTCGCGACGCCTTTGCCAAACTAGGCTAACGTACCTGCTATTTATATGGAAAGAGCGCGCCCAGAATAGCTGGGCGCGATGCACCGGTTACTGCAGGCAGGTTGCCGGTGCGGCCATTTACATGGCACCAGGCCAGCCAGGCAAACGCCATAGCTTCCACCCATTCCGGCGCTACATCCAGTGCCGCCGTGCTGCGCCAGTTCACCTCTGGTAAATAATCGCGACAGACCCGCAATAAATCAGCGTTTAACGCACCACCACCACACACAAACAAGGTTTCCGGCAGGGTTGGTAAATAAGCCCGACAAGCATTGGCAATACTAGCAGCAGTAAGGTGTTGCAGCGTTTGCTGAACATCCGCCGGAGGCAGCTTGGTTATGGTAGGGAAGCGTTGCAGCAACCATTGCACGTGAAAGTCGTCACGGCCGGTGCTTTTTGGTGGTTTCTTCTGAAAATAAGGGTCGGCCAGTAAGGCCTCTAATAAATCAGGCCGGCAGCTACCGCTGGCCGCAAACTGACCGTTTTTATCAAACCCGAACGCTTGCTCCGGGTAACAATGGCGAAACCAGTTATCCAGCAGTGTATTGGCCGGGCCGGTGTCAAAGCCGCTAACCTGATCATCGGCACCGGGTAACCAGGTAATGTTGGCAATGCCGCCTAAGTTTAAAATAGCGCGTGGAGCCTCGGTACTGGCAAACAAATATTGATGAAACGCGGGTACCAGTGGGGCGCCTTGCCCACCTAACGCAATATCTTTGCGGCGAAAATCCGCAACCACGTTTATTCCCGTACGCACAGCCAATAAGTTGGCATCACCTATTTGGATGGTGTAGGCAGGCGTGGCGTTTGGCTGATGGCGCAGGGTCTGGCCGTGGCTACCAATAGCAGTTATGTCTGCAGCACGTAGCTGTTGTTGTTGCAGAATTTCGGCAACAGCTTCCGCACATACTTCGGCAAACAATTGGTCTACGCGGGCGGCACGATCCAGCTCGCCATCGCTGGGTTGGCATAAAGCTTCCATTTCGGCGCGTAGTGGGGCTGGCAGGTCGTGCTGATGGGTTGCTACAAGTTGGGGGCCGCGCTCGTGGCTGAAAGCCACCAGCGCAACGTCAAGGCCGTCCATGCTGGTGCCGGACATAAGGCCAATGTAATAGTTGTGCACCATTAGTTCATGGCCACAAACACCCGCTTGTTATCGCTTAAGGCTGCCAAACGACGCTCGGCAATAGCTACAAAGCGGGGTAATTCGTTTGCATCTAATGACTTCGCCTGTGGTAGTTCCACCGTACGTGGGTTGCGGTGCGAACCGTTCACCAGGAATTCGTAATGCAAGTGAGCACCAGTTACCCGGCCAGTAGCGCCAACGCGACCAATCAACTCACCCTGTTTTACACGGGCGCCGTTTTTAACCAAACGTTTGCTTAGGTGCAAATATTTAGTCACGTAGCGTTCGCCATGCTGAATAAACACGTAGTTACCGTTCAGGTTGTTGTAGCTGCTGGCAATGACTTTACCGTCGCCCGCCGACATTACCGGCGTACCTACATTGGCTGCATAATCAATACCGTTATGCGGACGCACCTGACCGGTTACCGGATGCAGGCGACGTGGGTTAAAGCTTGAACTGATATAGGTAAAGTTAACCGGTGAGCGCAGGAAGGTTTTACGCATAGCGCGGCCTTCCGGCGTGTAGTATTGACCATTCTCGTGCAAAATTGCGCGGAACTGCTGATTTTGGTTTACAAATTCAGCCGCCAGAATACGACCATAACCAACAAAATCACCATCGACATAATGCTTCTCGAACAGCACGCTGAATTCGTCACCAGCACGCATATCCAGCGCAAAGTCGATGTCCCAGCCGAACATGCCGGCAATGCTCATGATCTGGCCGTCAGTCAGGCCAGCATTAATACCGGCATTCCAGAAGCTACTGTCAACGCGAGCGAAGGCAAACTCGGTACGAGTTTCAATTTGCTTGCTTTCAATTTCGGTTACATAACCTTCGTCAGTTTTCGTAATTAACAAGGTTTCGGTTGCGTTCATTTTGTACGCAAGCTGAATGAGCTCGCCGTCGGCGTTACGCGCAAAGCGCAGCGTATCGCCCGGGTGAATGCTGCGAAGTATTTCCGCATCAGCACCTGCAGAGGTTATTTCATAGAGTTGGCGCGGGGTTAAATCCACGCGATCAAAAATTTTGGCTAAATTGTCGCCCGAGCGCACTTGGTAACCACTCCAGCGCAGCCCATCATTGGCATTGCCTTGGTTGTTGTCGGTGGTTACGTCCAGTTGTAACTGATAGCGTTGCCCCAGAATCAACTGGTCAACCGTCGGCGTGTTCTTCGACGCGGTGGCGGGCTCTGATGGTAATAACAGCAATAGCAGCACACCAGCACTAACCGTAGAGATTAGAACTTTGTGTGAATTCGGTAGCTGTTTTATCAATGTTTTTATCATGTTAGTTACTACAGGCATAAAATTAGCGCACTTCTTTTTATGAACTTTTGGCAGAATAATACGAAAAATAGCGTTTTACCAGTATGTTTACGCTTAAATCAAAACAAAGAATGCCTTACAATGCTTGATTCGACGCTGTTTTGTTCACTAGTCAGACATGAATTCCAGGAGAAGCTAAATCATGACCAACGCCATTGCCGATGCTATTGCGGAGATTACTCGCGGTACCGAAGAAGTGCTGTTAGAGCAAGAGTTGGTAGAAAAGCTTAAAGAAAACAAGCCTTTAGTCATAAAGGCTGGGTTTGACCCCACGGCGCCTGATTTGCATTTAGGGCACACAGTGCTGATTAACAAATTGCGTACCTTTCAGGATTTGGGCCACAAGGTGGTGTTTCTGATTGGCGACTTTACCGGCATGATTGGCGATCCAACCGGAAAAAATGTTACCCGTAAGCCGTTATCGCGCGAAGACGTGCTGGCAAATGCGGAAACCTATAAAGAACAGGTATTCAAAATTCTGGATCCGGCAAAAACTGAAATTCGCTTTAACTCCGAGTGGATGGAGCGGTTAGGTGCGGCTGGCATGATTAAATTAGCGGCTCAACAAACCGTAGCGCGCATGCTGGAACGCGACGACTTTAAAAAGCGTTACAGCACGGGTCAGCCTATTGCGATTCATGAGTTCCTGTACCCGCTGGTGCAAGGCTGGGATTCGGTTGAATTAAAAGCTGATGTTGAGCTTGGTGGTACCGATCAGCGGTTTAACCTGCTGATGGGGCGTGAACTGCAAAAAGACGAAGGGCAGCGCCCACAAACCGTCATCATGGTGCCATTGTTAGAGGGCTTAGACGGCGTGCAGAAAATGTCGAAGTCGCTGGGCAACTACATAGGTATTACCGAGCCGGCCAATGACATGTTCGGCAAAATCATGTCGATTTCCGACGAGCTGATGTGGCGCTACTTCGAACTACTGAGCTTCCGTCCGTTAAACGAAGTAGAACAGTTGCGTACTGATGTTGCTGAAGGCAAAAATCCGCGCGACGTGAAAGTTGCCTTGGCCAAAGAAATCATCGCCCGCTTCCACGACGACCAAGCGGCGGATGCTGCCGAGCAGGATTTCATTCAGCGCTTCCAGAAAAACGCCATACCCGACGAAATGCCGGAAGTAACAGTAGCTATGGCCGAGGGTGGCGTTGCTATTGGTAACGTACTGAAACAAGCCGAGCTGGTTGCTTCTACCTCCGACGCAATGCGTATGATTAAGCAGCAGGCGGTTAAAATTGACGGCGAAAAAGTTACCGACACCCGTTTACTATGTCAGCCCGGCACCGCCGTGTATCAGGTTGGTAAACGCAAGTTCGCGCGCATCACTATCGCTTGATTTGATTCCGCTCGAAAGGCAATAAAAAACCCGCATCGCTGCGGGTTTTTTGTTTGTGCCGTTTACTCAAGCAACTACACAGTGAAGCTCTTGATGGAGTCTTGCAGTTCCTGCGACAGCTTGGCAACTTCATTCGAAGCGCTGGCGGTTTGCTTGGAACCTTCGGCGGTTTGTTCAGCAATAGAAACGATTTGCTCCAATCGCTCGCTGATGTCTTGCGCTGTTTTGCTTTGTTCCAGCGCGGCGGTGGCAATGTGATTACTGCTGTCAGAAGCCTGATGTACGGAGTCGGTAATAGACTGCAGCGCTTCTGCCGCTTCATCGCTTTGGCCAACACACACTTCGGCTTGTTCACGGCCTTTGTTCATGACTGTTACCGCGCGCTGGGCGTCGGACTGCAGGCTTTCAATCATGGTATGAATTTCTTCAGTTGATTCCTGCGTGCGGCTGGCCAGCGTACGAACTTCGTCGGCTACCACTGCGAAGCCACGGCCTTGTTCACCGGCACGGGCCGCTTCAATGGCCGCGTTCAATGCCAGCAAGTTGGTCTGGTCGGCAATGCCGCGAATAACATCCAAAATACTGCCAATGTTGGTGCTGTTTTGATACAGCTTATTGATAACTTCAGAAGCGCCTTTAATTTCCGAGGCCAGTGCTTCAATAGTGGCTTTATTCTTGGCCGAAATTTGACGAACACGAGTTGCTTCTTCGTCGGAGTGCTGAATTTCTTGCAGTGCTTCAGAAGCGCCGTTCGCCATTTCAGACGACGTACTATTCATTTCTTGAGTAGCTGTTGCTACTTGTTCAATTTGGCCACGCTGATCTTCAATGGCATTGGTAGTTTGTTCTGATACCGTTGAAGACTCTTCAGCGGCGGCAGCTAGCTGCGTAGAGCGGCTGGCAATACCGTTAATAAGCTCACGCAGATTGTCGGTTAGCTTATTGGTATTGGCAGCTAGTTCACCGAACTCATCCTTGGCGTTGTACTCTACGCGTTGGGTCAGGTTACCGTCAGCCATTACGTTCAGCATGTGGTTTACCTGCGCCAGCGGACGGCTAATGCTGCGTACCGTCAACCAGGAAATCACTATGGCCAGCGCAATGGATATCAAAGCGAGAATGCCATTTACCCACCCTGTGGAACTAATGGTGGATTGTACTTCTTCCTGCGCGGCATCAACTACCTGACGCACGCGGGTTTGCAGTTCATTGGTAGAAGCCAGTGCCGTTGCCATGGT
This sequence comes from Pseudidiomarina planktonica, assembly GCF_900177775.1. GTDB lineage: Bacteria > Pseudomonadota > Gammaproteobacteria > Enterobacterales > Alteromonadaceae > Pseudidiomarina > Pseudidiomarina planktonica. The sequence continues at coordinate 39,136 of NZ_FXWH01000003.1, forward strand.
CTTTTCAGCTTCTGCAATCAGAGCCTTGGTGTCGCGTCGGGTTTCCAATCGTAAAATAACGTCAGCGGTAAACGAACCCTGACCTTCCAGTTGGTCGCGCGCTGAGTTAACTAAACTTACCGCATTAGTAACCATATCATTAGTGGCATCGGTAGCATTGCTGGTTAGAGTATTCAGACGATCATCCAAACCTTCCAGTACAATGTTCACTTCACTGCGTATTACTTGAGCGCGATCCAGATCGTCTGCGTTGCGCAGGTCGTATAGCAGTGTGATTAGATTATTTAAGGAGCGGTCAAGTGCTTCGGCGGCGGTGTTCACGTCCGCGTTGGTGGACGCGTCCATAATGTCCAACATCATAAACGACGCATCGCCAAGGCTGAATTCAATTTCTTCCAATTGTGCTTTGGTGCTGTCGCGTAAGTTTAAATAGGTACGCTGTTTTTCAAAAACACTTAGAATTTGACTTTTATAAGTCTGCAAAACTTGATCTGACGCCTCCAGCTGGCCTGATAGCCCCTGGCCCGCAAGTAAGCGCTTCAAATTTTCTTCATTTTCTTGTGCTGATTTTGAAGACTCATTGTAGTTTTTGCGGTGTGAATCTAGCTCAGTTAATGAGGTTTCGTGATAAACCGCTAAGCTAATGTTCGATAGTTCCAGCAGCTCAACTTTTAAATTGCCAACGGCATCAAGAGCCGGCACGGCCATGCGGTTTACGCTATCACTGGAAGCGCCAATACTGTTGGTGTTGAATACGGAGCTTAAACTGATAACCAGCAACAGCAGCGTGATAATTGTAAAACCACCGATAACACGTAATGCAATGGTAAGTTTCATAGGGATTCCTCATGAACATTCGCTTAAACAGCCAAAACAAGCGAGCTGCAATATTTTAAATATATCAATTGATGGTTTGAAAACCACCTTTGCTGATGTCGTTGTAACTTTTTGTTACTTAATACTGGTGTTAACTACTTGTTTAACCGCTGGTGCTGTTATGTATTTTTGTTTTGGCCAGCTCAACAAAGTTAAGTGTTCACCCCAAACACACCCGGTATCAAGTCCTATTACATCTGCCCGTTCCGTTTGACCTGCTAGTGCTGCCCAATGACCAAACATGATGGTTGAAGATGTTGGGTTCCACCAATGGAACCAGGGTTTTAAGTCATCTTCACGTTGTTTGGTGGGCGATCCTTTCGCAGTTAAATCCAAATAGCCGTCCTGGCCGCAATAACGCATACGCGTAAATGCATTCACTATAAATCGGTATCGGTCGAAACCGCTGAGACTTGAGTGCCAATGTGTAGGTGAATTGCCGTACATGTTCTTCAGTAAGGGTATAAACCTGTCACTTTTGAGCTCGGTAACTACTTCGTCGGCAAGGCTTGCGGCTTCTGTTAACGACCACCAGGGGTAAATGCCAGCGTGACACATGGTAAAATGCTGTTTTACTTTAGGCGGTGATTCTACCATTAAAGGCTGCTGTCGAAGCCAGTCCGACCAGCTATCGCGCAAGGGTTTGGGGGCTTGCAAAATACCATCAAGCAGGTCTTTAGGGTTGGGTTCGCGTAAACCCTGTAACAAGGCGAGTAAATTTAAATCGTGATTACCCAATACGATTTGAGCGCTGTCTCCCAGGCTAACAAATAGCTCAAGCGTTTTGCGGGAGTCCGGACCACGCCCAACAATGTCACCAACACAAAAGAGCTTATCGCGTTTTGGTCGAAATGAAACACGCTCCAGCAGCGTTTCCAACTCCTGATAGCATCCGTGAACATCGCCGACCAGATAATGTGCCATAGGCCTAGTGCAATATATTGGGAATGGCGAGTCGGAACGAAGGTATTTCAGCGCTAAAGCTTTCGCCGTTGGCGTCAATCATGCCGTAGTGTCCCTGCATGCTACCAATAGGAGTGGCAAGCACAGTGCCACTGGTGTAACTAAAGGATTCGCCCGGTGCAATATGAGGTTGCTGACCAACCACGCCGTCACCGGCTACGCGGGTAATTTTGTGATCAGCATCGGTAATTTTCCAGTCCCGATCTAACAGCTGCACGTTCTGCTCACTGTTATTGGTAATAGTGATGGTGTAGGCAAACACATACTGATTTTGCTCAGGTGCTGACTGAGCGCTCAGATACTGAGTGGTAACCTCTATTTTTACTAAAGCTGCCGTCATTATTTTTCCGTTTGTTCGTAGTGCCAATTAGCGATACGACAATAGTCTGCCACTGACAAGGTTTCAGGTCGAGCGTTAGGGTCGATATTCAAGGTAACAAAATCCGCTTCGGTTAAAATAGTTTTCATGGTGTTGCGAATGGTTTTGCGGCGCTGATTAAATGCGGTTAAACAAATGCTGTGCAAGGTTTTGCGGCAATGCACCGGGTTTGGTGGATCGGCATAAGGAACCAGTCGTACCACGGCGGAATCAACCTTCGGGGGCGGGTTGAATGCGCCTGGTGGAACTTCCAATACTGGTATTACTTCGCAGCACTGTTGCACCGACACACTAATACGCCCGTAGGTTTTGTTGCCGGGCTCTGCTGCTAAGCGATCAACCACTTCTTTTTGCAGCATAAAGTGCATGTCTTCAATAATCTCCAACTGCGACAGCAAATGAAACATCAGCGGCGTGGAAATATTGTAGGGCAGGTTGCCGAATACACGCAGCTTCTGGCCATTATAAAATTCTTTAAAGTCAGTTTTTAAAGCATCGCCGCGGTGTACGGTAAGCTTGCTGGACAAAAACGGGTGATGTTCCAGCCGGTCGGCTAAGTCGCGATCCAGCTCTACTACCTGCAAGTGACCAGCCTGATCGGCAACTGGCTCAGTTAGTGCCGCTAAGCCCGGACCAATTTCAATGAGTGCCTGACCCGGTTGCGGATTAATAGCCGCCACAATTTGGTCAATTACATGGGTGTCGTGTAAGAAATTCTGGCCGAAGCGTTTACGGGCAACATGGCCTAAATGGGTTTTGCTCATACGGGTATCCTGACCGCAAAGGCTACTAGCGGTTTGTTGCCGCAGCCTGGTTAGCTAAAGAAATGGCTTGCTCGAGCGCATACTGGGCGCTACCTATGGACACTTCATTGGTGCCAGCAAGCGATAATGCAGTGCCATGATCAACTGAGGTTCTGATATAAGGCAGCCCCAGCGTGATATTCATAGCGGTACCGAAACCCTGATATTTTAACACAGGTAAGCCCTGATCATGGTACATAGCCAACACCGCATCGGCTTTATCCAGATAATGTGGTTGAAATAGGGTGTCGGCAGGCAAGGGGCCGTGTAACTTAAAGCCCTGATTACGCAGTTTATCCAGCACTGGAATAATAACGTCATTCTCTTCGCTGCCTAAATGCCCTTGCTCACCAGCATGAGGATTTAGTCCGCATACCAGAATTCGCGGATCCGCCAAGCCAAACTTGCTGCGCATGTCGCTTACCAGAATGGTAATTACTTGTTCGAGTGTGTCAGGCGTTATCGCATCAGCAACGTCGCGAAGTGGTAAGTGAGTGGTAACCAGTGCTACGCGAAGCTCAGGGGAGGCCAGCATCATCACTACCTTAGCGACTTTTGCCTGGGCGGCAAAAAACTCGGTGTGGCCACTAAAACTAATGCCGGCATCGTTAATAATGCCTTTGTGAACTGGTGCGGTAACTACCGCAACAAATTCGCCGTGCAGGCAACCCTCACCGGCGCGAGTTAAAGTATCCACTACGTAAGAGGCATTGCTAACGTCCAGCTGGCCTGGTTTTACCGCGGCGGGAGTTTTTACTGGCAACACAGTTAGGGTGCCGGCCTGCTGGGCAGCAGGCCGGCGGTTAATATCATAGGTAATCAGGGTTAAGGGTAACCCCAGCAATTCGGCGCGCGCTTGCAACAGTTCAGGGTCGGCAATAGCAACTAGTTCTACCGGCCAATTTTGTTGTGCCAGACGCACCGTCAGGTCGGGGCCTATACCCGCAGGTTCACCGGGGGTTAAGGCAACCCTTACTGTCATTTCTCATAAACCTCAACATAAGCCTGGTCCAACAGCTCTTGCTGCCAGTTTTCCAGCTCTTCACGATACTTACGGCTATAAAGTAATTGGTAAGCACGCTCGCGTTTACTCTTGTCGGTTGTGTCTTGTACTCGGGTGTCGAGTAGTTCAACAATGTGCCAGCCGAACTCGCTACGGAAAGGTTTACTAAGTTCACCCTTTTCTAACTCACCCAAAGTACGCTTAAAGGCCTCTGTGTAGGTTTCCGGGTTTGCCCAGCCAAGTTCACCGCCACGAGCGGCAGAACCCGGGTCACCTGAGTGCTTTTTGGCTAATTCAGCAAATTCAGCTTCGCCAGCTTGTAACTGTTCATAAAACTCAGTCAGCATTTGCTGGGCGCGATTATCAGATAAGATAACCGATGGCGTAATTAAAATATGACGGGCAAGTACTTCTTGTACTTCCACAGTTTCCAGCCCACGGGTATCGGCTATCTTCAAAATGTGAAAACCAACGCCACTGCGCAACGGACCGACAATATCACCTTCACGTTTGCCGCGTACCACTTCGGCAAACAGCGATGGCATTTCATTAATACCCATCCAGCCTAAGTCGCCGCCTTCCAACGCCTGACTACCAGAAGATGCAGTTACTGCCATTTGCTCAAAATCAGAACCGTCATTCAAACGCGAGATAACGCTTTCTGCGCGCTCACGAGCTGAATTCATGGCGTCTGTGGAGGCACCGTCGGCAACCCCGATCAAAATATGGCTCAGGCGATATTCAACTTGATCGTCGTTGGCGTCGTCCATCATTTGCACCAGATTGTCTATTTCCTGCGGCGCAATGTAAACCCGCTGACGTACGGCATTACGTTGGGTGTCGCGGACAATCATTTCTTCGCGCAACTCTTCGCGATAAACCGCCCAACTGGAACCTTGCTGTGAAATGGCTTCACGCATCTGATTCACGGTCATGTTTTGTTCATTGGCAATTTGATTAATGGCTTGTTCAAGCTGAGCATCAGTTACGTCAATACCATAGCGGCGGGCTAACTGCATTTGCAGTTGTTGTAATACCAAACGGTCAGTTACCTGCACTCGCAACACTTCATCTCGCGGTAAGTCGCGGTTCTCAGCTTGAGCATCGCGTTTGATATTGCGCATTAGCTGCTCAATTTCGCTTTGCATAATAACACCGTTGTTCACCACTACTGCGACTTCATCAAGCACTTCGTTGGTTTGGGCCTGGGTCGCGGTAGCACTGATTAACAGTGCTGCACTCATTACAGCTTGTGCAATTATTTTCATAGTCACTACCTAGTTGCTTAAATAGAAAGGCCGGCGATAACCGAATAAGCTTTGCTCTAACATATCGAGCAAGCCGCGGTTACTGCTACCTAGCCCCTTAATAATAAATTGTACGCTAACACCGTTATCAAATTCCGGCTGTCCAATCACTTGCATCTGATTAGGCTGGAATGCTTCCAGATTTCGGTTAATACGCCTGTATCCGCTAATTTGTACCGCCCAACAGCAATTGGAGTACTGCACGCCCAGCATTGCATCATTGGTGAACGAATTATTCAAATCGTAATACCAGTTTCCTGCCACTTGCCATTGCGGAGAAACATTCCAGGCACCTTGCATACCAATTTGTTCAATGTCTTCATCGAGTAGGTTAGTAGCGGTTCGATGGTTAATCTGAATCAGGTTCTGGTGGTCTTTACGATACTCTACAGCGGTCTGACTCTTTTGCGTACGGTTGAGTTCCCCATCGTATTGAATTGCGCTGTTAAACGACCAGCGATCGTTAATACGGAACGACAATTCGCCGGCAAAATCGGCACTGCCGGTGGCAACCTCAGTATTGCCATTAAAGAGCTGGGTTTCGCTGTCTTCAAAGTACTGAATATTGGCCAAACTAAAGCGCAGCACTTCTTCCGCTTTGTCGTTCAGGAAGCTGGTGGTAGCACCAATGGTTACCTGGTTGGCATCAGCAATACGATCTAAACCGGTAAACCGACGAGCACGGAACAAGCCGTTGTAATCCTCTTGCATGAGGGTGGTGTCGTAAATGCCAATGTCTGACTGATCAGTATAAGGAACATATAAATACTGCACTTGCGGCTGCAAGGTTTGCCGATAACTATCGCCACCCCAATCCAATTCACGCTCAAAGTTTAACCGACCGCGCCAGCGCAGATTCGGTAGCGACCGTTTTACTGAGGCCGCCACGGTTGGATCCGGGCTGGTCTGGTTGTAATAGGTAAACGAATAACCCACTTCCGCCAGCCAGTCGTAGGCGGGCTTTTCAACACTATAATTCAGCGTTGGTTGCAGGTGCATGCGGCTGGCGTAGTCGGTGCTGTCGTTTTGATTCCGAAAATGCGCAAGCTCGGAATAAACCGAATAAGTGAAGCGATTATCACCTTGCTCATAGCGCGTGCTGATAACTGGCATGGAGCGATAGGGTGAGCGGTACGGGCCTAATACGTCAATGTCTTCCGCTCTAATCTGGGTGTGCCAGTCATCGGAAAAGTAATCAACTTGCAGGTGACGGTACAACTGGGTGTCGGCCCGGCTGGCAAATTCGCTGCCGAAGTCATTCAGGTAATCATCATCGCTGATGCCGGTGCCATTAATATAGCCACGCCAGTTTTCGTCCCAGTTCACCTGATGGTCCACATGCCATAAAAAGCGCGACGTGTCGGTTTCCAGACTGCGGTCTTCGGGCAGGTATTCGAAGTTAAGTTGCGTTTCGCGAATGGTGTCCATGTAACGGAACTCAACCTGACCCTGTAAGCCGCGTTCGGCCATATAGCGTGGGGTTACTGTGGCGTCCATATTGGGCGCGATATTAAAGTAGTAGGGTAGTTCGAATTCGGCGCCATTTTTGGATGACGACCGGAACGTTGGGAATAATAACCCCGACTTACGTGCATCAGTGGTCGGAAAACTTATGTAGGGCAGATAAAATACCGGCACCCCGAACATTTCGAATCTCGCGTGCCAGGCTTCGCCGCGCGCTTCATCTTCGCTAATAGTGATTTCTGAGGCGCTTAGCTGCCACGCTGGTACCGGGTCAGGGCAAGTGGTGAAGCTGGAACCGTAAAGTGCCACCTGACTTGGCGAAAGTTCCAGTAAATCGGCTTTACCACGTGCACCATTCTCGCTAAGTTGATATCGCGCTTGCGATAGCTGGGCACTGTCGGACGCCGAGGCTAAGCGAAAATCTTCGCTCACAACTTGCACAAAGCCGTCGTTAAAGCTGGTAGCGCCACTGGCTTCAATGCTGCCGGACTGTTGATTAATTTCTGCTTGTTCGGTGAACAGCCGCTGATTATTGCGCTGTACTTCGACATTGCCGTAGAAAGACGCAATACCCGAGGTTTCCTGCAGCACCGCCCGATCAGCACGCACCCCAATAGCATTCAGGGGGAGGTCGGCAATGGGCTCACTCACTACGGTGACCAGTTGTTCAGGAATGGCGCAAGTATAGCTTTGCGCCATAACTGGAGTGCTGATCAAACCAATCAGAATAAGTCCGGCTGATGTCTTAAAATGGGTCATGCAGTCCGCAGCGTTGTTAAAAGTACTGGAATGTCGGGTATGATAAAGCAAAATTGATTGAGTCGCCATTTGCGTAGGCGCGTATAAACAAGGTAATTGAGCCAGAATTGGGGTAAAAGTGGAAAATCAACGAGAAATACAATTAAAAGCCTGGTGCGAAGCCGTTACCGGATATGCGCAAGGGCCGCTGCAACCAGTGTCCGGCGACGCCAGTTTTAGGCGTTATTTTCGTGGCAGCGACGGGCAACGTAGCGTGATTGCGGTTGATGCGCCACCGCAGCAAGAGCGGCTGGATATATTTGTGGCGGTGGCTGAAGCTTATCGCGCCCAGGGCGTTCCGGTGCCCGAGATTATTGCCGAGCACCGCGGTAAGGGTTTTATGTTGCTGAGCGATTTGGGCTCCACACTATTGCTGAGCAAACTGCAACGCGATAACGCGCCTGAACTTTACCGGCAGGCCATTGATTTACTTCCGGGAATTATGACCGTTATTAAAACAGCTGAGGGGCCACTACCGGCGTATGACGAAGCACTGTTACAGCGTGAGTTGGCGTTGTTTAAAGACTGGCTGTTGGAGCGTCATTTGGGGCTGGAGTTGAGCCCGGCTGAAGAGCAGCTGTGGGCCGATTTTTGTGAACTCATGGTGAGCAATGCTCAAGAACAGCCGCAAGTGGGTGTGCATCGTGACTATCACTCGCGCAATTTAATGGTGTTAACCGACAATACTCTGGCAACCATAGACTTTCAGGACGCGGTGCTGGGTCCGGTTACCTATGACCTGGTGTCGCTGCTGCGTGATTGTTATGTGGCGTGGCCTACCGAGTTGGTGCAGGAACTGGCGGAATATGCGCGAACGTTGTTGCAGGAAAATAACCAACTGGCACGAACCGTTTCGGCGGAGCAATGGCAACGCTGGTTCGATTTAATGGGCATTCAAAGGCATACCAAAGCGGCTGGTATTTTCGCCCGGCTGTGTCATCGCGATGGCAAAGACGGCTATTTAAACGATGTACCCAGAACCTTGAACTATTTAGTTGAAGTGGCGGCGGCTTATCCGGAACTTGCTCAGTACCACAGTTGGTTAAACGAGCGCGTGTTGCCGGCCTGGCACCAGCAGAGCAACACATGAGTTTAACTATGCCAACAGCTATGATTTTGGCGGCGGGCAGAGGCCAGCGTATGCAGCCGCTTACCGACACCACGCCCAAGCCGTTGCTAAAGGTGGCTGGTAAGCCGTTGATTGTTTATCATTTGGAAAAGCTCGCCAGGCTTGGGGTAAAACGCGTGGTTATTAACTATGCGCATTTGGGCGAGCAGTTTCCCGCAGCACTTGGTGATGGTAGTAAGTGGGGGCTCACTATTGTGTATTCGCCAGAGCCTCCTGGTGGATTAGAAACCGCCGGTGGCATTATTCAGGCTCTACCCTTATTAGGCGATAAGCCGTTTTGGGTTATTAACGGCGACATTTTTACTTACATGCCGTTTGAGCAGTTGCCCATGCAACTGCATAACGGGAACTTAGCCGAACTGGTGCTGACCAATAATCCTGAGCACAATCCGCTGGGCGACTTTGCCATCGAACAAGGTCGCGTGGTGTCAGCCAGCCAACAGCCCAAGTTTACCTTTACCGGAATGGGGTTGTATCACCCGAGTTTGTTCAATAATTATGAGCCAACCGCAGCACCAGTGTTACCGCTGAGGCCGCTGTTTGAGCAGGCCATAGCAAAGCAGCAACTGGGTGGAACGATTTGGAACGGTGCCTGGACTGACGTTGGCACGCCCGAGCGACTGCAGCAACTGGACGATCAAATGAGGTCACAAGACGTATGATTTGGGGAAAGATATTCGGCACGTTAGTCGGCTATATGGTATTGAAAATACCAGGGGCTGTGCTTGGCTTTGTGATCGGGCATTGGTTTGATCGGGGGTATGCACAGAACTTTGATCAGCAGGGCGGTTTAGGCCGCTTTCTGTTTGGCGGTGCCAATGCTGCGCATGATGCCAGCTACGTATACACCATGTTTGCGGTACTGGGGCACGTAGCCAAAGCCAAAGGGCAGGTTACCAAAGCTGATATTGCACAGGCCAGCGCACTAATGAGCATGTTTGAGCTGGACTCAGACGCTCGCGAACAAGCCCAGCGTGCGTTTCGCGAAGGGAAAGAACCAACCTACCCATTAGAAGCTTCCGTAAAAGAATTCCGCCAGGCGTTTTTTGGTCGTCGCGACGTATTGCAATTATTCTTAGAGCAACTGATCACCAACGTGTTGAACGACCAGCGCATTGAAAAAGCTGAATACGATGTATTAATGCGCACCGCCAAAGCTCTTGGCTTTACCAAGTTTGAGCTGGACCAGTGGCTGCTTATGCAGCGTGCCAGCCAGCGCTTTCATCACTACCAGTCTGGAGCTGGTGGTCAGCAGCGGCAACAAGGCCAGCGTCAATACTCGAGCGGCCGCAGTGCCGGGGATAATTTAAAAGACGCCTATGACGTATTAGGTGTTACGGCGAAAGCATCTGACGCTGAGGTGAAAAAAGCCTACCGCAAACTGATGGCGCGGCATCACCCGGATAAACTCGAAGCGCAGGGCTTACCACCGGAAATGATGAAGGCCGCGCAAGCGAAAGCGCAAGATATTCAAGCGGCGTATGAAAGTATTAAAACGCATCGTGGCAGCAAGAATTAACAGCGGTTAAAAACCCTGATAACGCAACCAGCCAATAAACTCAGGAATAGCTTGCCCGGCGGAAGTGGAACTTAGTGGTGGTAGTTGCCGCTGCCGATAGCTTAAATGTTGCTCGCGCTGCGCCAGTAATTTGCGTTGCCGCTGGGTTTGTTTAACCCATTGATTAGCGCTTGCTGTAGTCACATCAAAAACTGGTAACGGCAGCACGGCTAGCTTTTCGCCTACCGCTTTATTCAGGCTGTATTGTGGCATGTAAGGGTCAATCACAATCAGGGCGTCGGGCTGCACCGGCGCTACTATACCCCCGCCGGTTTGCAAATCTTCATTCAGTATTTCGGTTAGAAATGCCGCTGTCATACCTTCCGCCACCAACACCACGAAGCCGGTGTAATCACTAAGCTCATTCATCAGCGGCTGCAAACGTTGGCGCAAGCTATCGCGCAGCGGCGCCAGTGTTTCCTCGCTGACCGGTTCCGGGTAACGCTCGTCTACCGCCGGAAATTGCAGCATGTCGGTTTGAATACGACTCGTGGGCGGGTGTAGCGCGAAGGTGGTCCAGCCGTGCTCAGGCAATTGCTGATATAAGTTGGTCAGTAGCGGAGTTTGTAATGGGTGTTGCGACCAGTCAGGAATGTGAATAATCACACCGCGCGTAATAGCCTGCAAGCTCTCGCGCTCTAACAGCAAATATCTGTTGCCGTCGCTTTCTAACCAGCGCGCTTCACCAGGCGGTAAGTAGCGCATAAGGTCATCTTCCGTTGCGGCAGTGGCCACGGAACTTAGGGTGAAACTGGTAAGCAGCAACAGCAACAGAGTTTTCATGTTGTTGTTATCGGCTTGGCACCAACGGCCTTTAATTAATTTGCGCGGAACGAATTGCTTAGAAAGGCAGCTCAGCAGAAAGGGTTACATCTTCGTCCAGGGTTGGGTGTCGGAAACAAATTTTATAAGCGTGCAACAGTAACCGGTCGGCGGCAGCAAAAGCCTGCTGGTGGGCATAAAACTTATCGCCCAGAATTGGGGTGTTCAGGGCCAACATGTGCACTCTTAACTGATGCGAACGGCCAGTATGAGGAAACAACGCAACATCGGTGAAATCCTGCTCCTGATTAAGTACCTGATAGCGAGTTTGCGCCGCTTTACCGGCCTGCAAATCTACCATTTGTCGTGGGCGGTTAGGCCAGTCGCAGCGCATGGGTAAGTCCACTACGCCCTGCTGTGCTGGCAACTTACCCCATACTCGAGCCCGGTACTCTTTGCTTACCTGGCGCAGTTCGAACTGTTTGTTCAGGGCTGCTTGCGTGGGTTTGTCTAATGCCAGCAGAATGACGCCAGAGGTAGCCATATCCAGCCGATGAACAATACGAGCTTCAGGCCATACCCTGGTTGCTCGCCACCAAATTGAATCCTTATGAGCAGGATCTTTGCCCGGTACGCTGAGCAAACCTGGTGGCTTATTTACGGCAACCACCCCGTGTTGTTGATACAGCACTTCCAGAAATGGCTGCTGGGGTGGTTCGTATTTAAGCAGGGTCATCCAGGCACATTCACAATTAACCGCAAGGCATCAAGGCTCAACTGTGGCTGCGCAATGGCATGCTCCAACGTGGCCTGACGCTCGCTTATCGCTTCAATTTCCGCCGGGCGTACTTGCGGGTTGCGTTGTTGCAGTTCCTGCAAGCGCTTTAACTGAGCGCTTAAGTTACTGCGAAGCGCCGCTTGTCCGGCTGCAATAGCTGACTGCTGCTGTTGTTCCGCCTGATTCCAGGCTTCGCTGATTAACTGCTGGCAGTCGCTGCGTAGTTGCTTCATTAACTGGCGTGCGGCTTTTTTCTCAACGAACTGACACTGATTATCTAAAGCTTGTGCCGGCACTTTGTCGGTTAAATCACGACCTTTGGAATCCAGCAGTACGCGAAAGCGCTGCAGCGGATAGAACTCGTGTGCCACCCATTGCGGTGGTGCCGCAATAGTTGAGGTAAAGGAAAGCTCCAAAAACCAGCTACCGGCAGGCAGAGCATTGTTTTTAATAACCGCCACACAAGTGCTGCCGAAATGATCATGCAGTAGTAAATCCAATGCACTGCGTACCAACGGATGATCCCAGTTCAGAAACGCAACGTCTTCCCGTTGCATTGCCACTTCGCGGAAAAAGGTTATTGGTAAACCTTCATCGGGCAGGCCTGGTAGTGCTGGTACGCGCATATGTTCACTTGGGCGAGCCAGCCAAATGCCTTCACTTAGTGACTCATAATCCACCCCAAAGCGCTCAAAGAAATCAAATACAAAGTTTTCTAATTCTTCGGTGCGTTCAGCTGCACCAACCAGCTCCAGAATTTGTTGTGCCTGAGCCGGGCGGCAGGCATTAAGCTCCTGCAACAAATCGCGACCATGGGCACTTTGCTCACGTAATTCGTGGGCTTTTTCTTGGGTGTCCTTAATCAGTTCATCCAGACCATCGCCAAGGCTCTGTATAACTTGCTGTAACTGCTCGTGCAATTGCACATACAGCTGGTGGCCAACAGCGTTAGGCTTTTCAAAGGCTTGCATGCCGTCGCGATACCACGGCAGCAACACAGCTTCGTCGCTGTCGTCACACACCGGCACATGAATATGAATATCACCTTCCTGACCAATACGATCCAGTCGGCCTATGCGTTGCTCCAGCAAGTCTGGGTGGTGAGGCAAATCAAATAGCACCAAATGCTGAACAAACTGGAAGTTACGGCCTTCACTGCCAATTTCGGAACATACCAGAATTGGGCTGCCGTCTTCTTCACTGGCAAAAAATGCGGCGGCGCGGTCACGTTCGGTTAGCGTCATTTGCTCATGGAATACGGCCGCGTGAATACCGGACTTCACCCGCAATGCTTCGGCAATATCCAGTACCTGTGCGGTGTCGGAACAAATCAGTACGGTTTTTAACGGACGTTGCTTCTTCACATAGTCCAACAGCCAGTCAATGCGGGTGTCTTCCATCCAGTGCAGACGGTCGTCGCCTTCCAACAATGGTGGCAGTGCATCAAGTTCGTAGGTATAAAGCTTACGTTGACCAAAGCCGCCTACGTGCTCGCGCGAGTTACGGAACATCACCCGGCCGGTACCGTGCATATCCAGTAATTTTTCCAGGCGTGCCTGACGCGTTTCGGTATCGGCATCGGCGGCAATGGGCTCGCCGGAAATGGCTTCAATTTGTTGGCATAGTTCTTTGGTTAGCGGTTTGTCTTCACTCAGCGCGGCGGCACACGGCGCCCAGTCCTGATAGGCCTGTTGCTCTTTCACAAACTCCTGATAATCGTTAAAGCGGTCGGCGTCCAGCAACTGCAGCCGTTGAAAGTGCTGTTCACTGCCCGATTGCTCAGGCGTAGCCGTTAGCAATAGTAACGAACGGCTCTGATCAGCCAACTGACGCACCACGGTAAAAGACGAACTGGCCGGATCCAGATGGTGCGCTTCATCAACAATCAGCATGTCCCAGTGACTGGTGAGCAATTGCGCCGACCACTTTTCATGTTTCAACATAGCGTCGCTAATAATAATACGTTGTTCCGTATCAAATACTTGCTCGGTGTCCAGCGCTGCTTGTTCGCAACGCTCTTCGTCAAACACGCTAAAGCTAATGGCAAACCGACGTTGTAGCTCTACCAGCCATTGGTGCACCAGGCTTTCCGGCACTATAACCAGCACGCGCTGAGCACGGCCGCTAAGCAGGCGACGGTTCATAATCATGCCCGCTTCAATGGTTTTACCTAAGCCTACTTCGTCAGCTAGCAATACGCGGGGGTCAAAGCGATCGGCCACAGCCTGAGCAACATACAGCTGGTGTGGCAACAGTTGCACGCGGGCGCTTAGCAAACCAGTGGCCTGGCTTTGTTGCAAGTTCTGTAAGTGCTGCTGGGACTGCTGGCGCAACCGATATAAATCAAGCCGGTCGGCTTTGCCAGCCATAAACCGGGTGAGCGGCTGCCCGGCCGCAACTTGGTGCGCTAACTGGGGTTCAGGAACATCTAGCTGTTGGTCGGGGGTTTCTTCGGGGCTAACCTGATAGGTCAGAATGCCATTTTTTGAAACCACATCCAGCACGGTGAAATACCAGCCGTCGGCGTGTTGCCCACGTTCATCAGCCTTTAACTGGTAACGCACCAGCGGCGCGGTGTGGCTGGCGTAGTATCGAATTTCTTCGGTCGCCGGATACAACACGGCTAAGCGACGCCCTTCAAACTGAGTAATTAAGCCTAAGCCAAGTTCGGTTTCGCTCTCGCTCAACCAGCGCTGTCCTACCGCAAATTCTGCTGTCATTACTACTTGCCCGAAGTCAGAAAATTAAGGCCAATATGGTAGCTAATGCAGCCTCTGAAAGCCAGCTTAGTTCAGTGTGAAGCTTGGATGTCATTGATTCCAAAAGGGCATTTCTGAAACTAAAAAAATCATAAAAAAATGCTTGGCGCTGACCCCTTTTTCCGCAAAACTGGACTAAGCTTTAGGGAAATAATAAAAGCTCCTTCACTCGCGTTTGGGGATGTCAAATGACAAAAAAACTAGACTATGATAGCTTGCCAACGGACCTAACTACCTCTCCCTCTCACACTGCAGTGCGCACCAAGTTCTACGTTCTCGACACCAACATACTCTTACACGAACCCTTAGCATTTCTAAACTTCCATGAACACAACGTTATTATTCCTATGGTGGTTCTGGAAGAGCTGGATGCGATTAAAGATCGTCAGAAAGACGTAAGCCGGGACGCGCGAGTGGCGATTCGCTCGCTGGAGAATGCATTGAAAGATGCAACACCTGAGCAGATTCTGGCAGGGGTGCCGCTAAATCGGCTGCAGGGTAATCATCAGGCCGATGGCACGCTGGCTATATTCGCCGACTATGAGTTGCGCCAGGCCGATTCAGCACTGTCGTTAACCGAAAACGACCACCGCATTATTCAGGCAGCCATTGAGCTGCAAAAGCAACACCGCGAACACAAAGTGGTGCTGGTGACCAAAGACATTAACATGCGGTTAAAGGCCAAGGGTGCCGGGGTTAAGTATGTTGAAGATTACCGTACCGACCAGCTGATTGATGATATCCGCTTTCTGTCCAAGGGTTTTCAGGAGGTGGAAGGCAGCTTCTGGGAGCAGGTGGGTGAAGTAACCAGTGTGCAGGAAGGGCGTGATACTTTCCATGAAGTGGAGCGCGAGCTGCTACCGAACGTGTTCCATAACCAATACATGATTGATGACGACGAAACTTTTGCGGGTCGGGTAGTGGGTTACAACGACAAGCATGTGCGCTTACTGGATTTAGGCTACGAGCGCATGATGGGCTATAGCGCCTGGGGCGTGCATCCGAAGAATATTTATCAAGCCATGGCAATGCACGCATTGCTGGATACCTCGGTTGATCTGGTTATTTTAACCGGGCCCGCTGGTAGTGGTAAAACCTTGCTGGCGCTGGCCGCGGCGCTTGAAATGGTGGTTGAGAAAGGTATTTACGAGAAGATCATAGTAACGCGGAATACGCCGGAAATTGCCGAATCTATTGGTTACTTGCCGGGTACCGAAGAAGAAAAAATGGCGCCCTGGCTGGCCGCTATTACCGACTCGCTGGAAGTGCTGCACAAAAACGATGAAAGCATGGAATCAAGCCTGAACTTCATTATGAAGAAGGCGAATATTCAGCTGAAGTCGCTGAACTTTATGCGCGGGCGCAGCATTCAAAACGCCATTGTTATTCTGGACGAGGCGCAAAACCTAACTGCCTCTCAGTTGAAAACAATTATTACCCGCTGCGGCACCAATACGAAGATTATTTGCTCCGGTAACCTGGCGCAAATTGATAGTTATTACCTGACGGCGGTAACCTCGGGCTTAACTTATATTGTTGAGCGTTTTAAAGACTATCCGGGTAGTGCAACCGTGAACTTGAATGGAGTAGTGCGCAGTAACCTGGCGCAATATGCGGAAGAAAACCTTTAAGGGAATCGCTCCGTGCGGTATTGGTTAGCAGCCACATAGCGCGCGGAGATTTCACTAAGCTCACCTATTTTTAATGATGCCGGGCCAGTTGGCTCAACCACCAAAAAGGATTGTCCATCAATGTCTATGGTGGTCTCATCGTCGCGCTTACTCATGCGCAGGGCTAAGAATGCATGCTCTGGCACATACACCGCATACACAGGCACATCGGGCATTAACTCACGTAATAATCCGCCCATAAGTGTTACTTTGCTGTCACAGTCGGCCTGATGCTCAAGTAAAATTCGTGCCGGCGGGTTAAAGCCCGCGCCATTTGAACGTATGCGGTCGGTAAGCTCTTCATAGGGGATGCCTTGCATAAAGCTTAGTACACTGCCCAAATATTCGCGTTGGGTGTTGTCCCCGAGCAAGGCTCCAAAAGCTTCTGCAATGGGGTCGATAATATCGTCAGAGGCTTCGGCAATGGCCACATGATCAGGTTTAATGCCTGTTCTACCGGTGGAATCGGTATGGCGGTTATAAAAATTCTCGCGCAAGTATTCGGTGAAGAACCGTTCGTGGGCTGCACTCATTTGCGCCATAGCATCGGCGTCTGAGTTCCCGCGCTGGCGTATTTCCAGCACAGTTTCCCGTTGGCGTAACAGCACTTCCATGGTGTTCCAGCCTTGTCGGCGAGCATAGCGGGTTAATTTATAGCGCAATTCACGGTTCGCACGTTCAGGTTGGTACGCGCGATATTTACGAAAGGAATTATGTAAAGTTGTAACGGGAATTCGTAAGCTAATACTTAGCGCTTCGCCGTTAAAGTCTTGCCAGCGATACTGTAAAACGTAGTTGTCATCAACTCGTTCGCTGTTGCGTTGGGTAGTGGCGGCATGGACAGCAGTGGCGAATAGCGCAACAGCGACCATCAACGCCAGCGTTACGGTCGAATTGCGCATGGTCGTCTCAGAATTTCACTTCGGTAACAGGGTTATCGGTATATTTCAGGTCGACTTGATACTCAGTGCCACCAGCGCGTATGAAAAAGTAGGTTTTTTCGCGCTTAAACAGCTCTTGCAGCGATATATTTTTTACGCCGGGACGACGCACGGGTTCCCAGTCGGACAATTCGACACCGTATTTAGACACCAGAATATTCGGGTATCTATCGTTGGTAACCAGCAGTAGCTGGCGCGACTCGTCTTTTAAGGTGATGGTGTTGCCCATCAACGTGTATGGCTCTTCACTTCCGAACAAGGTGACATCCTCAAACCATGGCAATTTTTATCGGCATACTATAACGCGAACTGTTTAAGTCGCCAACTTTCTACGCCCAATCGCGGTGTTTTATTTCTAAACCCTAATAATTAACTAACCGTTAGTCGTTATTTTCTGTCGCAATATTTTGTAAATAGTCTTCCAGAATTAAAACCGCCGAGGCGCTATCAATTTGCCCTTTATCCAATTTACGGAAACCACCCCGGTCAAAAAGTTCTTCGCGGGCGGCCACTGTGGTCAGACGTTCGTCCTGGAACTTCACTGGCAGGCCGTAACGACCGTGCAAACGCTGGCCAAACTTGCGCGCCTGCTGAGTTAGTAATTGTTCGGAGCCGTCCATATTCAGTGGTAAACCAACTACCACGTATGCTGGCGCCCATTCTTCCAGCAGCTTACTAACCAGTGGCCACTGTGGCTGACCGTCACGAGCTGCTAAGGCTGGTAATGGGCTGGCGGTTGCGGTGATCTGCTGGCCCACAGCCACACCAATGCTTTTGGTGCCAAAATCAAAGCCCAGCACACTACTCATGCATGGCCTGCTTCGGGTCCTAGCTGCCAAATATCAATGCCCAGCTTTTCTGCTGCCCGCTGCCAGCGTTCACGCACCGGCGTTTGAAACAAAATATCGGCATCAGCAGGTATGGTGAGCCAGCTGTTTTCCGCTAGTTCCTGTTCCAGTTGCCCGGCGTCCCAACCAGCGTAACCCAAAGTCAGAATAAACTTGTGCGGGGCCGCGCTGGAACCCAGTGACTCCAGAATATCCTTGGAGGTGGTGATCATGATGTCGTCACTCAGTTGCAAGCTGCTGCGCCAGGTGTCTTGCGGCGGATGCAGCACAAAACCCCTGTCGGTGGCTACCGGGCCACCGGAATAGACCGGTGCCGTTAAACTGCGATGTTCATCGGTTTGCCCTTCAGGTACCACAATTTCGAGCTTTTCCAGTAGCGAGCTAACGTTCAAATCCACTGGCTGATTAATAATTAATCCCATGGCACCTTCTTCGTTGTGCTCACAAATATAAGTCACGGTGCGACTGAACAACGGATCAGTCAAACTGGGCATGGCAATTAAAAAATGATTCTGCAGACTACTTAGCTGTTCCATGACGTTCCTCGTGTACTGCTTCCACAGCGTCAAACAACTTGGCGGCAATGTTAATGTCGTAGGCGGCTTCTATTTCACGCATACAGGTAGGGCTGGTTACGTTGATTTCGGTAATGCGATCGCCAATCACATCTAAACCAACCAGCAATAAGCCGCGCTTTTTCAGTTCCGGGCCAACCGCTTTGGCCAGTTCCCAGTCGCTGTCAGACAACGGCTGCGGGCGACCGCTGCCACCGGCGGCTAAATTACCGCGAGTTTCGCCGGCCGACGGAATACGGGCCAGCGAATAAGGCATAGCTTCGCCGTTAATCAAGATAATACGTTTGTCGCCGTCTTTAATGGCAGGCAGGTAACGTTGCACCATGGCGTAGCGGTTACCATGCTCGGTCAGGGTTTCAATAATCACCCCTAAGTTTGCGCCGGCTTCACCAACGCGGAATATAGACGCACCGCCCATACCATCGAGTGGTTTTAAAATAATGTCTTTATGCTGCTGATGAAACTCGCGAATTTGCCCTGCGTTGCGGGTAACTATGGTTTCGGGAATGTGGTCCGGGAACCAGGCGGTAAATAGCTTCTCGTTACAATCGCGCAGGCTGTCTGGTCTATTCACCACTACCGCGCCGCGTTGCTCGGCCAATTCCAGCATGTAAGTAGCGTACACAAACTCCATGTCGAACGGCGGATCTTTGCGCATCATTATCACATCAAAATCGCCAAGCGGCATGGTTTGCGATTCACCAAGCTTATAAAAATCAGTTTTCTGATCGGTTACCTGAACACTGCGGGCGCTGGCCATTGGCTCGCCCATAACCACAGACAAATCTGACATTTCTAAGTAATACAATTCATAGCCACGTTGCTGAGCTTCCAGAAGTAGCCGGAAGCTGGTGTCTTTCCACGTTTTTACCGTGGCAATAGGATCCATAATCATGGCTAATTTCATGCAATTACTCCTTGCTGTAAGCCGTTAGCTAGGCTAAGTCGCCAAATTCATATTGTAGAATAGATAGAGCGGTTAACGCGGCTGTTTCAGTGCGCAGCACCCGCGGTCCTAAGCGAACGGGCAGGAAACCACTGTGCTTTGCCTGCTCAACTTCGGCGTCGGTGAGTCCGCCTTCCGGGCCTATTAATAATTGTATATTGGTGCGCTCAGCGCCGGCTTCAAGGGGCAGTTCCCGTAGCGCTTTTGGCGCGTATGGGTCCAGCGTTAGCCGAACCGCTGCCGATGCCTGTTCAAACCACTGGTTTATTGACACCGCAGGGTGCACTTCAGGCACTACCGCACGACCACTTTGTTCGCAGGCGGCAATCACTATTTTTTGCCATTGCTGCTGCTTTTTCTCGAGCCGGTCGCCGCTTAGCTTTACGCCACAACGTTCGGTAAATAAGGGAGTGATGCTAGCTACGCCAAGCTCAACTGATTTTTGCAACACGAAATCCATGCGGTCGCCACGGGATATGCCTTGCCCCAAATGAATGGCTAGCGGTGACTCATTGTTCACTGCCCGAGCCTGTTGTACCTGCACCTGCACCTGACGTTTGTCGGCGCTAACAATTTCAGCGCTGTAAAAATGGCCGTCGCCATTAAATAACTCAAGTTGTTGACCGGGTTGCATGCGCAGCACCCGCGCAACATGTTGCACCGCATCGTCGCTAAGCATGATCAGGCTGTCGGCTGCCAATGGCTGGGTTTGGTAAATACGGGGTATACGCATAGTAAGTGCCAACTACTCCGGTTAACGTGGCATGATGAACTCAATTATCCTAGCAGAAAGGCAAGTAGGGCGGTAACACAATAGATGATAAGTTGCGTAATCAGGCTGCCGCTATAGAATACCAGTTGATTCATTACCAGAGTCGCAGCCAGCACCACCAAAGTCTGAGGATAATTCGTATCATGAAGGGTTACTTAATTGCCGCAACAACACTTCTGCTTGGCTATTTTGCCGCAGTACCAACGACTTCTGCCGAAGTTCCTGAATTAGACATGCAGCGCGAGCCAGATGTGCACAGCTATGCGCGCTTACAGGAAATTTCGACCAGCCATTTGGATTTAAATGTCACCGTTGATTTTGCGAAAAAGCAGGTGCAGGGGCATGCCACTTATACTCTGGTTCGCAATGGTGAGGCTGAGGCGGTTTATCTGGATACGCGTGAATTAACCATCTTAAGAGCCGAGGCTTTGGTTGATGAACGTTGGCAGGTTACCCCCCACAAGCTGGGTTTACCGCACCAGGTTTTAGGCCGTGAATTGCGCATTGAAGTGCCTGAAACTGCAACGAAAGTAAGGGTTCACTACCACTCTGCACCTACTGCTACTGGCTTGCAATGGCTAACGCCGCAGCAAACCGCAGGTAAACAGCAGCCCTTTATGTTCAGCCAGTCGCAAGCTATTCACGCACGTAGTTGGATTCCTATTCAGGACACGCCCGCGGTGCGTTTAACTTATGACGCCACAGTACGTACCCCCAAAGAAGTTATTGCGGTAATGAGTGCGAATAACGAACTTGAGCCAGAGCGTAACGGCGAGTTTAAGTTTTCCATGCCACAGCCCATTCCACCGTATTTAATTGCAATTGCCGTGGGTGATTTGCAAAGCAAGAGTATTTCCGACCAGGTAGCTGTGTTTGCTGAGTCTTACATTGTCGAGCGTGCGGCCAATGAATTTAGTGATACGCCGGCAATGATTGAAACTACCGAAGCTATGTATGGCCCTTACCGCTGGGAGCGTTATGATTTATTAGTGCTACCACCAAGCTTCCCATTCGGTGGCATGGAAAATCCGCGCTTGTCGTTCATTACGCCAACAATCATTTCTGGTGATCGCACGCTGATTAATTTAATTGCACATGAGCTGGCGCACTCTTGGTCGGGTAATTTGGTTACCAATGCCAGCTGGCGCGACTTGTGGATTAACGAAGGCTTCACCAGCTACGTGGAAAATCGGATTATGGAAGCACTGTTCGGTGAACGTCGCGCAAACATGGAGTTGGCACTTGGTTATCAAGATTTGATGGCAGACATGAACGACCTTTCGGCGGCTGACACAGTACTGAATATTGAACTGGGCCAGCGCGATCCCGACGATGTATTTTCGCAGGTACCTTATGTGAAAGGGCAACTGTTACTGGTTTATTTAGAGAAAAAGTTTGGGCGTGAATTGTTTGATGAGTTTTTGCGTAATTACTTCCGCGACTTTGCGTTTAAAAGCATAGATACCGCCATGCTGAAAAGCTACATACAGCGCGAACTGCTGGAGCAGTACCCTGATGTAGTCAGCATGGCTAAGTTGAATGAATGGATACATGAGCCTGGCTTACCAGAAGATGCTCCGCAGCCGGAATCCGACGCTTTCGCCCAGGTGGAAATGCAGCAAAAGCGCTGGCTGAAGGGCGGCCAACTTAATACTGCCGAGTGGACGACGCATGAATGGCTGCACTTTATTAATGGCCTGCCGCTGGATATTTCCACCGCAAACATGGCACGGCTGGATAGAGAGTTTGACTTAACGCAAAGTCAAAATAGCGAAATTGCTCATGCATGGCTAAAGTTAGCTATTCAGAAGAATTATGAACCAGCGCGGAAAAGGTTGCGTAATTACCTGCTAAGCATTGGTCGCAATAAATTAGTAGGACCCTTGTACCGTGAGTTAGCAAAAACCGAAACGGGTTTGAAATGGGCGCGGGAAGTATTTGCTGAAGCCCGTGCAGGATATCATCCGCTGACACAAAGCCAGACCGAACAAATTTTGCAGCTGGACTAAACAGCTGCCCACGGACACTGGCAGGTTAGCGGTTCAACGCAAGCAGAAGGAATTTTACATGTTGAAATCAGTAGGATATGCAGCTAAGGCTGCTGACAAGCCATTGGACACTTTTCAGTTTGAACGTCGTGAGGTAACCCCAAACGATGTGCAAATCGAAATTCTTTACTGCGGTGTTTGCCACTCGGATTTGCATCAAGCTCGCGACGAGTGGCACAACACGATTTTTCCAATTGTTCCTGGCCATGAAATTGTTGGCAAAGTAACTAAAGTTGGCGACAAAGTTAGCAAGTACAAGGTTGGTCAAACCGTAGGTGTGGGTTGCATGGTTGATTCCTGCCGCACCTGTTCAAGCTGTGAAGAAGGTTTAGAGCAATACTGTGAGAACGGCTTTGTGCCTACCTATAACGGCGAAGAAAAACATATAGACGGTGTTACCTATGGCGGCTATTCCGACAACATAGTGGTGCACGAAGATTTCGTTTTAAAAGTATCAGACAAACTAGATTTAGCTGGTGTGGCACCGCTGTTATGTGCCGGTATTACTACCTATTCGCCATTGCGCCACTGGGGCGTTGGTGAAGGCCATAAAGTTGGTATTGTGGGCTTAGGCGGACTTGGCCACATGGGCGTAAAACTCGCCAGCGCTATGGGTGCCAAAGTAGTGCTGTTTACGACTTCACCGGGCAAAGTTGAAGACGCCAAGCGCTTAGGTGCCGACGAAGTGGTGATTTCTAAAAACGAAGACGAAATGAAAGCTCACACCAACAGCTTTGATTTTATTCTGAACACCGTAGCGGCGCCGCACGATCTCGATGCGTACATGACTTTGCTGAAGCGCGACGGCTCTATGACTTTGGTTGGTGTGCCAGCCGAGCCGCATCCGTCGCCGCAAATTATGAATCTGATTTTCAAACGTCGTAGTTTGGCCGGCTCACTCATTGGTGGCATTGCGGAAACTCAGGAAATGTTGGACTTCTGTGCCAAGCACAACATTACTTCGGATGTTGAAATGATTGATATGGACTATATTAACGAAGCCTATGAACGCATGTTAAAAAGCGATGTGAAATATCGCTTTGTTATTGATATGGCTTCACTGAAGAAAGGTAAGGACGCAGCCTAGTTGATTAGTTATACCTTATAACTAGAAAGCTAGACTTATAGACGTCTAAAACTGGAAAAGCCAGCGAGGCTTCGGTAGAATGCGCCGACTTTTTGCTGGCTTTTTTATGTGAAATGTTGCTGAGCGCTGTTCCGAGCTGTATGCCTGGCAGTCAGCACCATAAAAAACTATAGGATAACTATGTCACGTCATTTATTTACTTCTGAATCGGTGTCTGAAGGGCATCCGGACAAAATAGCAGACCAAATCTCAGATGCGGTTTTAGATGCGATTCTGCAGGTGGATCCGAAAGCGCGTGTTGCCTGTGAAACTTACGTAAAAACCGGCATGGTGTTGGTTGGTGGTGAAGTATCTACTACCGCCTGGGTAGACATTGAAGATATTACCCGTAAAACCGTTCGCGAAATTGGTTACACCCATTCTGATATGGGTTTTGATGCTGATTCTTGCGCCATTTTAAATGCTATTGGTAAGCAGTCGCCTGATATAAACCAAGGTGTTGACCGTGAAAGTCCGGAAGAACAGGGCGCTGGCGATCAGGGCTTAATGTTTGGTTATGCTTCCAACGAAACCAGCGTATTAATGCCGGCACCTGTTACTTATGCGCACCGGTTAGTGCAGCGTCAGGCTGAAGTTCGTAAAAACGGTTTACTGGAATGGCTGCGTCCTGACGCCAAAAGCCAGTTAACCTTTGTGTATGAAAACGGCAAGCCGGTGGGTATTGATACCGTGGTGTTGTCGACTCAGCATCGCGAAGACATTAGCCTGGCTCAGTTGAAAGAAGCCGTGATGGAAGAAATCGTAAAGCCAGTGTTACCAGCAGATTGGGTAACCCCGGAAACTCGTTTTCATATTAACCCAACCGGACGCTTTGTTATCGGCGGACCTATGGGTGATTGCGGCTTAACCGGTCGTAAAATTATCGTGGATACCTACGGTGGTATGGCTCGTCATGGTGGCGGTGCTTTTTCCGGTAAAGATCCGTCAAAAGTTGACCGTAGCGCGGCTTATGCGGCACGTTATGTGGCGAAAAATCTGGTTGCTGCCGGTTTGGCTGAGCGTTGCGAAATTCAGATTTCCTATGCCATTGGTGTGGCTGAGCCAACCTCTATCAGCATTGAAACTTTCGGTACCAGCAAACACGATGAAGTGGCGTTAATTGCGCTGGTGCGTCGCCATTTCGATTTGCGCCCTTATGGTTTAATTAAGATGTTGGACTTAGAACGCCCTATATATGGTGAGACTGCAGCCTATGGCCACTTTGGTCGTGAGCAGTTCCCATGGGAAAAAACGGACAAGGCTGAAGCCTTGAAAGCTGATATCTAATTTGCTTGTAAGCCCCGAATTGTGGACAATACGCGCACATTTTGTGGGCAGCAATTCGGGGTTTAAACATGACAGCTATACAAAAAGATCGTAAACATTTAGCCAATGCAATTCGTGCGCTCAGCATGGATGCGGTGCAACAAGCCAATTCCGGGCACCCTGGTGCACCTATGGGCATGGCCGATATTGCCGAAGTACTATGGCGCGACTTTTTAAAGCACAACCCGAATAACCCCAATTGGTCTAACCGCGACCGCTTTGTGCTTTCCAACGGTCACGGCTCCATGCTCATTTATTCCCTGCTGCACTTAAGTGGTTATGATCTACCACTGGAAGAGTTGAAAAACTTCCGTCAATTGCATTCAAAAACCCCGGGTCACCCTGAGTACGGCTACGCGCCAGGTATTGAAACCACTACCGGCCCACTAGGTCAGGGTTTGGCCAACGCAGTAGGCATGGCACTGGCTGAAAAAACCTTAGCTGCCCAGTTTAACCGCCCTGAACACAACATTGTTGACCACAACACCTACGTATTTTTAGGCGATGGCTGCTTAATGGAAGGTATTTCCCACGAAGCCTGTTCGCTGGCCGGTACGCTGGGCCTTGGTAAGCTCATTGCGTTTTACGACGACAATGGCATCTCCATTGACGGTGAAGTGGAAGGTTGGTTTACCGACGATACAGCTAAGCGCTTTGAAAGTTATGGCTGGCAGGTGATTTCAGCCGTTGATGGCCACGACGCTGCTGCCATTCGCAAAGCTATTGAAACCGCTCAAGGCGAAACTAACAAGCCAACCCTTATTATTTGCAAAACCATTATTGGTTTTGGTGCACCGAACAAGCAAGGTAGCGAAAGCTGTCACGGCGCTCCGCTGGGCGTTGATGAAATTGCCGCCGCCCGCACCCAGTTAGGCTGGGAATATCCGGCGTTCACTATTCCTGATGATGTGTACGAAGGTTGGGATGCCCGCCCGGCTGGCGATAAGCGTGAACAGCAGTGGCAGCAGCAATGGCAAGCCTACGAACAGGCGCATCCTGAGCTGGCCGCTGAATACAACCGCCGCATCAATGGTGACTTGCCAGCTGATTTCGGTACACACGCACAAAACTATATTGATCAGTTGCAAGACAAGCCGGCTGATATTGCCAGCCGCAAAGCATCACAAAACGCTCTGAATGCCTATGGTCCGAAATTACCTGAGCTGTTAGGTGGTTCTGCCGACTTAGCTGGCTCTAACCTCACTTTGTGGGACAACGCCAAAGCTATTACCGCAGACGACGCCGCTGGTAACTACGTATACTATGGCGTACGCGAATTTGGTATGTCGGCCATTATGAATGGTGTGGCTTTGCACGGCGGTTTTGTGCCATACGGCGCTACCTTCTTAATGTTTATGGAATATGCCCGCAACGCAGTGCGCATGGCGGCGCTGATGAAACAGCGCAGCATTTTCGTATACACCCACGACTCTATTGGGTTGGGCGAAGACGGCCCGACGCATCAGCCGGTTGAGCAATTATCAAGCCTGCGCTTAACGCCAAACATGAGCACCTGGCGCCCGTGTGACCAAGTGGAAAGCGCGGTGGCCTGGAAAGCGGCACTGGAACGCAAGGATGGCCCAACAGCACTTATCTTTAGCCGTCAGGGTTTACCGCAGCAGCAACGCACGCCGGAACAACTGCGTAACGTCGCTCGTGGTGGTTATATCCTGCGCGACAGCGAAGGTACACCGGAGCTAATTCTTATTGCGACAGGTTCTGAAGTTAACCTGGCCATGCAAGCAGCGCAGCAACTGAGCGAACAAGGTAAGCAAGTTCGTGTGGTTTCCATGCCTGCTACTGACGTATTTGACGCACAAAGCGCCGACTACCGTGAGCAAGTGTTGCCGGCAGCAGTAACCAAACGCGTCGCTGTGGAAGCGGCTATGGCTGACTACTGGTACAAATATGTGGGCTTAAATGGTCGCATTGTGGGCATGACCACTTTTGGTGAATCAGCGCCAGCCGGTGATTTGTTTAAACACTTTGGCTTTACCACTGACAACGTGGTGAAGGTTGCACAGGAACTGCTAAGCGCATGAGCCAGAACTTGCCGCGGGTAGCCATTAATGGATTCGGCCGTATCGGCCGCAGCGTGTTGCGCGCCTATTTTGAAAACGACTGGCAACAGCGTTTTCAAATTGTGGCTATTAATGAGCTGGCCGCCGCAGCCGACATGGCGCATTTGCTGAAGTATGACTCCAGCCATGGCCGTTTCAGCTTCCCGGTGCAGGTGCACAACAACCAGCTTGAAGTTGCTGGTCAGAACATTGAGCTCAGCTGTGAGCGTGAGCTCAGTAATTTGAACTGGCGTGAACTGGGTGTCGATTTAGTCATTGACTGCACCGGCGTGTATGGCAGTAAAACCGACGGCCAGAGCTATCAGCAGCAAGGCATACCGCGAGTACTGTTTTCACATCCGGGCAAGGCCGACGTAGATTTCACCGCCATTTATGGGGTGAACACCGACGCCATGACCAGTGCCGAGCAAATAGTGTCGAACGGCTCTTGTACTACCAACTGCATAGTGCCGGTTATTCAGGTGCTGGATCAGGCCTTTGGCATTGATAGTGGCGCTATTACTACGATTCACTCGGCCATGCATGATCAGCAGGTTATTGACGCGTATTCGAATGACTTACGCTTAAGCCGTGCTGCCAGCCGTTCCATTATTCCGGTGGACACTCGCCTGGCGCGTGGTATTGAGCGCATTCTGCCGCATTTGGCCGGACGCATGGAAGCCATAGCGGTGCGGGTACCAACTACCAATGTTACCGCCATGGACTTGAGTGTTACGCTCAACTCAGATGTAACTTTAGATAAAGTAAATCAGGTGCTGCGCGACGCAGCCAATAACAGCATGCAGGGCGTGGTCGGTTATTGCGACGAACCCCTGGTGTCGATTGATTTCAACCATGATCCCCGTTCCAGCATTGTTGATGGCACCCAAACCCGGGTGAGTCATCGCCGCTTAGTGAAAGTGCTGTGCT
This sequence comes from Pseudidiomarina planktonica, assembly GCF_900177775.1. Lineage (GTDB taxonomy): Bacteria > Pseudomonadota > Gammaproteobacteria > Enterobacterales > Alteromonadaceae > Pseudidiomarina > Pseudidiomarina planktonica. The sequence continues at coordinate 66,957 of NZ_FXWH01000003.1, forward strand.
GGTGTGACAATGAATGGGGATTTGCGAATCGTTTATTAGATACTGCGCAGGTTATGCTTGACCGGGCGCAGGCGAACTAAATTGAACAAAGGGTAAAACGAATGGACGTCATTACACTTGATGATTTAGATATTGAAGGCTCACGAGTACTTATTCGTGAAGATTTAAACGTACCGGTAGAGAACGGTAAAGTAACTTCAGACGCACGTTTACGAGCGGCGTTGCCGACTATTCGTGAAGCGGTTGCTGCGGGCGCCAAAGTTATGGTGATGTCGCACTTAGGGCGTCCTACCGAAGGCGAATACGATGCCGAAGCTTCGCTACAGCCAGTGGTAGATTATTTAAACGACGCGTTGGATGTACCGGTGCGCTTAGTGAAAGACTATCTGGACGGCGTTGAGCTAACCACCAACGAAGTCGTGGTTTTCGAAAACGTGCGTTTTAACTTAGGCGAGAAGAAAAACGACGATGCGCTGGCGCAAAAATTAGCAGCGCTGTGTGACGTGTTCGTCATGGATGCCTTTGGTACCGCGCACCGTGCGCAGGCCTCTACCCATGGTGTGGCCAAATACGCACCGGTAGCTTGTGCCGGACCTTTGCTGGCGGCGGAACTAGATGCACTGGGTAAAGCTCTAAAAGAACCGGCGCGCCCGCTGGTAGCTATTGTGGGTGGCTCGAAAGTGTCTACCAAGCTTACTGTTTTAGAGTCGTTGTCAACCAAGGTTGATCAGCTGATTGTGGGTGGTGGCATTGCCAATACCTTTATTGCTGCCGCTGGCCATGAAGTGGGTAAATCGTTGTATGAAGCCGATTTAACCGACGAAGCGTCGCGGTTAATGAAAGCAGCAAAAGCCAAGGGTGCTGATATTCCATTGCCAACCGACGTTATCACCGGCAAGGAATTTAGTGCTACAGCTACCGCACAACTGAAAGCTGTAGATGCGGTAAACGACGACGACATGATTTTTGATGTGGGCCCGCAAACAGCAGAACAGTTTGCTGAATTACTGAAAAGCGCCGGCACTATCGTATGGAACGGCCCGGTGGGCGTATTCGAATTTGATCAATTTGGGGCAGGCACCAAAGCCTTAGCTGAGGCTATTGCCGCTAGTGATGCATTCTCAATTGCGGGCGGTGGTGATACGCTGGCAGCCATTGATAAGTATGACATCGCTGATAAAATCAGTTACATCTCGACCGGTGGCGGCGCTTTCCTTGAATTTTTGGAAGGTAAAACCTTACCGGCAGTCGCAATTTTGGAAGAACGCGCATTAAACGGCTAAGCCGTTATTAAACGAATTTAGGAGAGTTCAACATGGCACTTATTTCACTACGTCAGCTGTTAGACCATGCAGCCGAAAACGACTACGGTGTTCCGGCGTTTAACGTCAATAATCTTGAGCAAATGCGCGCCATTATGCAGGCTGCTGACGAAACCGATAGCCCTGTTATTGTGCAGGCTTCAGCTGGCGCCCGCACCTACGCAGGTGCACCTTTCTTACGCCACCTTATTTTAGCTGCAATTGAAGAGTGGCCGCATATTCCGGTGGTTATGCACCAGGATCACGGTACTTCACCAGCAGTATGCCAGCGTTCTATTCAGTTGGGCTTTAGCTCGGTCATGATGGACGGCTCGTTGAAAGAAGACGGCAAAACCCCGGCTGACTACGACTACAACGTGAAAGTTACCCAGGACACTGTGGCTATGGCTCACGCCTGCGGCGTTTCCGTAGAAGGCGAGTTAGGCTGCTTAGGGTCACTGGAAACTGGCGAGGCCGGCGAAGAAGACGGTATTGGCGCTGAAGGTAAATTGTCGCACGAGCAAATGCTGACCGATCCGGAAGAAGCTGCTGAATTCGTAAAAGCGACCGACGTTGATGCGCTGGCTATTGCCTGCGGAACCTCGCACGGTGCTTATAAATTTAGCCGTCCACCAACAGGTGATATTCTGGCGATTGACCGTATTCGCGACATTCACAAACGCATTCCAAGCACTCACCTGGTTATGCATGGATCGTCTTCAGTACCACAAGAGTGGCTGAAAGTGATTAATGAGTTTGGTGGTGAAATGCCGGAAACTTATGGTGTGCCGGTAGATCAAATTGTGGAAGGTATTAAATACGGCGTGCGTAAAGTAAACATTGATACTGACTTACGCTTGGCATCAACTGGTGCGGTACGTCGCCATTTAGCCCAGAACCCGAACAACTTTGACCCGCGTAAATTCTTAAACGCCGCTACCACAGCTATGTACGAAATTTGTAAGGCTCGTTATGAAGCCTTCAACTGTGCTGGTCAGGCAAGCAAAATCAAAGTTATTTCACTGGAAGACATGTTCCAGCGTTATGAGAACGGTGAATTGCGCGCCAAAGTTAACTAACTCTATAAAATGTGCATTGGTGGAGTTTTTTTGACTCCACCATGAACATTTTTTATCCTAGTTATGCTTAAAAGTTTTAAACATCATGGTTTTTAATCGTTTTTGAGGTGTACGTGCGACATTATTTTCTGGCAGTAGCGGTTTCATCGGCTTTTTTCTTCTCTAATCAGGCAGCGGCTCAGGCTACTGCGTTAATGTTCGACGATGCGAATGACTTAGATACAGAAGAAGTGCAAGGCTGGGAAGCTAGTGCCGAACTCGGCTTGTTGTTTACTTCGGGTAATACCGAGACAGAATCATATAAAGCGAAACTGAATATTTCGCGTGACGTGCAAAACTGGCGGCACAAAGGTGTGGTTGACTATTATCGCGCCGAACAAGTAGATCAAAGCACTGGGGAGAAAGAGCTTACTGCAGATAAGTTTTTCGTGTCAGCGCAAACTAACTATAAGTTTGACCCTGATAGCCGTTCTTCTATGTTCCTGTTTGGTTCTTATGAAGAAGACCCATTCAGTGGTTTCGAGTACCAAGGTACCGTGGCTGTTGGTTATGGTGCCCGCTATCGCTACAGCGAAAAGATTTACGCAGACTATGAAATTGGTCCGGGTTACACCACTAACAAACCTATTTTAGATGGAATACCGCAAGATTCAGAAGGTAGTGCAATTTTGCGTCTGGCTGGTAGTTTGAGCTGGGACATTACTGACAAATCTAAATTTAATGCACTGCTGGCTTCTGAAGTGGGTGAAGACAACACCAAAACCCGCGGTGAAGTTAGTGTATCCTCTAATATCAATGGTTCTCTGGCGATGAAGTTCTCCATTGGCGCCACGCATAACTCCGACCTTCAAGACGAAACACTTGAGAACCTGGATACCGAGACAGCAGTAACTCTGGTTTATACTTTTTAATAGTTGAACACACGAGTTTCATACTGAATTACAAAAAACCATAGCCTCTGCTATGGTTTTTTTATAGCTGCGAAAGCACGGCATTTATAGGTTCCATCTGCTGCGGCTTTTCGCTACCATTCGCACCAGTTAATTTCGACGCAAAGAGAGACTACCAATGTCTGCAAACTCGTTTTTAGGTGTTTTTGCAAAATCCCCAATAAAACCAATGATCGAGCACATCGAACAGGTTTGTGATTGTGCGATGGCGTTAAAACCTTTCTTTCAGGCAGTTTATAAAAACGACTGGAAAGCGGTTGAACAAGCTCGTAACGACATCGTGCAGAAAGAAAAAGCAGCGGATGCCATCAAGCGTGATATCCGCTTAAATCTACCTGGCGGTTTGTTTATGCCGGTGGAGCGCACTGACTTGCTCGAGTTGGTTTCACAACAAGACCGTATTGCCAATAAAGCCAAAGACATTTCCGGCTTAATTACCGGTCGTGAACTACATATTCCAGAATCCATGGTGGAAGGCTTTGATGCCTACTTAAACCGTTGTCTGGACGCTGCAGATAAAGCCAAAGAAACTATCGGCGAGTTTGACGACTTGCTGGAAGCTGGTTTCCGTGGTCGTGAGCGTAATCTGGTTGATAAGCTGATTTCGGAATTAGATGCGATTGAGCATGATACCGACCAGCTGCAGATTAAATTGCGTCGCCAACTGCGCGAGCTGGAATTAGATATGAATCCTCTGGATGCGATGTTCTTATACCGCATTCTCGACTGGGTCGGCGATTTAGCTGACTTATCTGAGCGCGTAGGCGCTCGCTTCGAACTCATGTTGGCCCGCGTTTAGGCCGGAGATAGTCATGGATATTATAACTTCTTACGGAACACTATTAGTTCTGTTAGCGGCCGGTTTTGGCTTCTTTATGGCCTGGGGTATTGGTGCAAATGACGTTGCCAATGCCATGGGTACCTCGGTTGGCTCGAAAGCGTTAACCATTAAACAAGCCATTATTGTGGCGATGATATTTGAATTTGCCGGTGCGTATTTAGCCGGTGGTGAAGTAACCTCAACCATACGTAAAGGTATTATTGATTCGGGTTACTTTGTTGATACGCCTGAGCTACTAGTATTCGGGATGATTGCCTCGCTGCTGGCGGCCGGAACCTGGCTGCTTATCGCGTCCTATCTGGGCTGGCCAGTTTCTACTACACACTCCATTATCGGCGCTATAGTTGGTTTCGCAGCTGTAGGTGTAGGCGTTGAAACGGTTAGTTGGTCAAAAGTAGGGGGGATTGTTGGTAGTTGGGTTATCACGCCAATGATAGCCGGCTTAATCGCCTACTTTATATTCTTAAGCGCCCAGCGGCTTATTTTTGACCGCTCCAATCCGTTGGAAATGGCCAAGCGCTACGTGCCTTTATACATGGTGCTTACCGGCTTTATGATTTCGCTGGTAACTATTACCAAAGGCCTGAAACACGTTGGTATTAACTTCACTACTATGGAAGGTTTTATCCTAGCCTTAGCCGTGGGTATTGTGGTTGGTATCATTGGTAAAGTGGTGATTCAACGCATTAAGTTTGACCCTGCTGCCGACAAAGACATGCATTACACCAACGTTGAGCGGGTATTTGCCGTGCTGATGGTGGTAACAGCCTGTGCCATGGCTTTCGCCCACGGTTCTAACGATGTTGCCAATGCCATTGGTCCGCTAGCCGCAGTAGTTAGCATTGTGTCCAGCGGCGGTGAAATCGCCAGCACTGCCAAACTGGCCTGGTGGGTATTACCTGTTGGCGCTATTGGTATTGTTGCCGGTTTGGCGATGTTGGGTAAACGCGTTATCGCCACTATTGGTAACGGTATTACTCACTTAACCCCAAGCCGTGGTTTCGCTGCCGAGCTGTCGGCAGCTACCACAGTGGTACTGGCATCGGGAACCGGCCTGCCAATTTCAACCACCCAAACCTTAGTTGGTGCGGTGCTGGGTGTTGGTATGGCGCGCGGTATTGCGGCGCTTAACTTAAGCGTAGTGCGCAACATTGTGGTGTCCTGGGTAGTAACGCTGCCAGCAGGTGCCATTATGTCGATTATCTTCTACTACACTTTAAAAACGATTTTCGGCGTATAATTTTTAGGATGTACTGAACGAAAATGTTTTACATTAAAAGGCGGCCATCAGGCCGCTTTTTTTATGGTCGTGAGAAAAACTTTGTATTCATTCCAAACTTTTTTCAAAGCAGCCGCGACAGTAATGACAACTCAGTAAGGGAACAAAGTCGTGCTGGCAACAACAGATAAAGCGCTGGTAGCAAAAGCGCTAAAAAATAATAAAACCGCCTGGCTCAAATTGGTAAAGCGCTATGAAGGGCTGGTGTACAACTACGCTTTGCGCATGGTGTCGCACCCGGAAGATGCACGGGACTTAATGCAGGACGTATTTGTGTCGGTATTTCGTGGCTTAGCCAGTTGGCGCGGCGACGCCAGCTTTAAAACCTGGCTGATGATTATTGCCAACCGGCGCTGCATTGAGTTTTACCGCCGTCGCAAAGACTGGGGCAGCAGTGACGAACTGGAAAGCGTGGAAAGCAGTGCCGGCGATCATCCGGACAATGTGTACCAATTACATCAGCAGGGTCGCCACTTGGTTGCAGCTATGCAGGAATTGCCAGAGGAGCAACGGCTAGTGGTGGAACTGAAGTTTTATCAGCACCTGACATTGGATGCGATTGGACAGCAATTAGGCGTGTCAACGAACACCATAAAATCACGCCTATATGCAGCCGTGGACAAGTTAAAGCAAAAGCTGGAGGTATCAGCATGAATCAGTGGCAACAAGAATTTGAACGCTGGTTGAACAATGAATTGAGCGAGCAGCAGGCGCAGGAGTTGTATCAACAGTTGTGTGCGCATGCACCTGAGCTAGCTGAGCAAATGGCAGCCATGCAGGAATTTCAGCGTGACGCCAGTGCCTGGGTAGATACTCCGGTGCCTGAGTGGAATCGTGAGGCGACCTGGCAGCCAGCACTGCGCTCGGGAAGCACCGATTCCTGGTGGCAACGCCCATGGTTACCAGTTACCTCGTTTGCTTGTTCGTTGCTGGCGGTGGCTCTGGTGGTACTGCAAGTTGATGTGGTGGTGAGTGACTCACAGCTGCGAATCGCCTTTGGTGGCCAGGTGAACGATGAACAACTGGCCAGCATGGTAGATGCCCGGTTGGATGAGTTCACCGCCAAGCAAACCCAGGAATTGAAAACCTATGCCACGACCATGCGCAACGATTTTCGTGAAGACTTGAATCAGGCTAATACGCAATTAGTGAGTTATGTGCTGGCGACCAGCCGCGACGAACGCCGCGAAGATTTTGCCGATTTAATTCGTTACGTGAACGAACAGCGTCAGGACGATCAGGTGTTTTATGTAAACCAATTCCGTCAGTTGCAAGAAGCAGTTGGCGAACCCGTAACAGAGTATCCGTTTTATCGCGCTCAGGCGCTGGAGGAATAACCGATGAAAAAGTCTATGTTAACTATGGCGGTAGCCACCTTGTTAGCTACAGGTACCGCAAGTTCAGTTGCTTTAGCCGCCGATCGCGATCAACTGCGTAACGAGCTGGAAATTATGACCAGTATTTTAAATACCTCGCTGGAACAACAGCATGGTGGCAACAAGCATATGCAGCGCATTGGCAACATGAAGTATAGCTACCTGGAAGGTCAGGGGGTGGTGTACAAAGCGCCTGGATTCCGTAATCTGGTGCGTCAGTTCATCTCTTATGAGGGTGATATGGAAATGCCGCCAATGCCGCCGGTGCCAGACATGCCGGAAGTAGCAGGCATAGATGTACAAGCTGCGGCTGAAGAAGGCATGCGGGCGGCACACGAAGTGATTATGAACCTGCAAAAAAGCGGTATGTTTATGGACCGTCACGATGGTGGGTATGCCAATGAAGAGTTCCGGGCACAAGCCGAAGAGCTGCGGGATTTAACTCGGGAATTACGTGATGTGTCCTGGGAACTGCGTGAGCTGGATCGTGATATTCGCGACATGAATTTTGAGCTTCGCAATGCTGCGGCCGACGAGCAGGACGAATTACAGCAAGAACTGGCCGGGTTGGAAAACAATCGGCAGTCGTTGCAGCAACGCCAGGAAAGCATTCAAAGCCAGGTTGATAGAATTAGCGCGGAACGCGCTGAACAAGTGGCTAAGCAGCAACAACAGCGGGCCCAGCAGCAACAGCAACTACTGACTAGTTTTGAAACCACCTTGGCTAACGTGCTTTGTAATTACGGCAACACTCTGCGTTCACTGCCTTCAGACGAGCATATTACTGTGGTGTTAGAAGGTATTGGTGAGCCAAATCAACGCAACCAGAAAGACCGTATTTACGTGTTCGAGAAAAAAGCTGTGACTGCCTGTGCAAAAAATGGCGACAGCAGTGAACTAATTTCACAGTCTTTGTCGTATTACTTTTAACCATGCTTTTTGAGGCTACCCTGGAGGCCTCGAATGGTTGTCACAGTAGTTATTACATCCTATGTTTGCGCGCTCTGTTTGAGCGCGCTTTTTTTTGTGCATATTTCAGTGTTCATGCGGGCGATGCTTTTGTTCATTCCCGAAAACAGGTAAAGTAGCGACCCAATTTTCCAGTACGACATAACCACCAATATGAAGCTAAGTGACTTTGACTTTCAGTTGCCCGACGCACTTATTGCGCGCTACCCGCAGCAGCAACGCAGTGCCAGCCGTTTACTGTGCCTAACTGGCACTAGTGGTGAACTGCGCGACAAGCACTTTACCGACATTGTGGGTGAACTTAATCAGGGTGATTTACTGGTATTTAACGATACCCGCGTCATTCCCGCGCGCCTGTTGGGTGAAAAAGCCTCGGGTGGCAAAGTGGAAGTACTGGTGGAACGCGTTCTGGATGAACACCGGGTGTTGGCGCATGTGCGCAGCAGCCGTTCCCCGAAAACCGGCCAGTTGTTGAAGCTAGAGCAGGCTTTAGATGTGGAAATGCTGGGCCGCCATGACGCTCTGTTCGAACTGAAATTTTTGCATGACCAACCGGTACTGGAATTGCTTGAGCAATACGGCCATATGCCGTTACCGCCTTATATTGACCGGCCAGACGAGAGCAGCGATAAAGAGCGCTATCAAACCGTTTACAACAAGAACCCGGGTGCCGTGGCAGCACCAACTGCCGGCCTTCATTTTGATGAAGGAGTGCTTAGCCAGTTGCAGCAAAAGGGCGTGGAATTTGCCTATGTAACCCTGCATGTAGGTGCTGGTACTTTCCAGCCAGTGCGGGTGGATCGTATTGAAGAGCACGTGATGCATAGCGAATACGCGGTAGTGCCCGCTGAAACCGTAGCGGCTATTGAGCAAACGCGCGCTCGCGGCGGTCGGGTGGTAGCTGTGGGAACTACCTCGGTACGTTCACTTGAGTCGGCCGCGCAGGCCGCACGGAAAGCTAATACTGAGCTTACGGCTTATACCGCCGAAACCGATATTTTCATTTATCCGGGTTATGAGTTCCAGGTGGTAGACGCCATGATCACCAATTTCCATTTACCTGAATCAACCCTGATCATGCTGGTGTCGGCTTTTGCCGGTAAGCAACATGTGATGGCAGCTTATGACCATGCCGTGCAACAGGAATATCGCTTTTTTAGCTACGGCGATGCCATGTTTATTACCAAAGCGGTATAATTGCCGCGTACGGATGATTTTTCCGAGTTTACGTAAAGTGAGTCACTATGAAGTTTGAATTGTTAGCTACAGATGGCCGGGCACGTCGTGGTCGCATGACCTTTGCGCGCGGTACGGTAGAAACTCCGGCCTTTATGCCGGTAGGCACTGCCGGCACGGTAAAAGGCATGAGCCCCGAAGAAGTGAAAGCCACAGGCGCCGAAATTTGCCTGGGGAATACCTTTCACCTGATGCTGCGCCCCGGTACCTCTATTATCAAACAACATGGTGACCTGCACGACTTCATGAACTGGGACAAACCCATTCTGACTGACTCGGGCGGATTCCAGGTTTTCAGCCTGGGCGAACTGCGCAAAATCACTGAAGAAGGCGCTACTTTCCGCTCGCCTATTAACGGTGAAAAAATCCTTCTGACGCCGGAAAAGTCCATGGAAGTGCAGCGTGACTTGGGTGCCGACATTGTCATGATTTTTGACGAGTGTACGCCGCATCCGGCTACCCAGGCTGAAGCGCGTAGCTCCATGGAGCTGTCACTGCGTTGGGCGCAGCGTTCGAAAGACGCTCACGAAGGTAATCCTTCGGCTCTGTTCGGTATTGTGCAGGGCGGTATGTACGAAGAACTGCGGGATATTTCACTGCAGGGGCTAACGGATATAGGCTTTGACGGTTATGCCATTGGTGGCTTGTCGGTAGGCGAGCCTAAAGAAGACATGATGCGTATTCTTAGCCACACCGCTCCGCAAATGCCAATTGATAAACCCCGCTACTTAATGGGCGTGGGTAAACCGGAAGACTTAGTGGAAGCCGTACGCCGCGGTATTGATATGTTCGACTGCGTGATGCCAACCCGGAATGCGCGTAACGGTCACTTGTTTATCAGCACCGGCGTGGTGAAAATTCGTAATGCGGTGCATCGCACCGACACCGGGCCTTTGGATCCGGACTGTGATTGCTACACCTGCAAAAACTACTCGCGGGCTTATTTGCACCACTTGGATCGTTCCAACGAAATGTTGGGTGGCCGCTTGAATACCATTCACAACCTGCACTACTACCAGAAAGTCATGCAGGACTTACGTGATGCGATTGAAGCCGGGCGCTTGCAGGATCACGTGGCGGAGTTTTACGCCAAACGCGATCTGCCGGTACCTGCCCTGGAAGACTAAACCGCCCGGGCAATGTCGACAATGTAAGGCTTAATGCCGGCGAAGAAGAACTCGACGGCAATGAGCATCACGATCAGGCCCATTAAGCGCATCAGTATTTTACTGCCGCTACGGCCCAGTTTAGCCAGCAGTTGGCGACCACTGGCAAGGATCACAGCAGTAAGTGCACACACCGCAATAATAGCGCCAAACAGGCTAATACTGTTGCTTACTGCGGTGCTGTCCTGAATAAATATAATCACCATGGTAATGGCGCCAGGGCCGGCCACCATGGGGATACCTATGGGTGTAACGGCTACGTCGGAACCGAAATCACTTTCCGATTCACCGTCAATGCGCTTGGGCACAGTGCGACCGCGCAGCATTTCGAAGCCCATAACAAAGAATAAAATACCGCCGGCTACGCGTAGGCCATTTACCGAAATAGAGAAGAAGCTAAAGATCGCTTCGCCGATCAGGGCAAACACGCACAAAGCTATTAACGCCGTAACCGAAGCACGCATGGCGACCCAGCGCGCCGCTTTGGGGCTCATGGCCTCGGTTAGCGCAATATAAATAGGCACCGCGGCGATCGGGTTGATCATGGTGAATAACGACGTGAACTGAAACAAAAAGGTTTCTAACATAGTCGACAAGTCCCTGTGCTAAGGTTCTGCGATTGAATGACGATATAGTAGCCGAAATCAGCAGCTTGCGACAGCACGCCTATAAGCCTTAAGGAAAGGATCAAATTAAGGTTTACAGCAGCATTTGTTCTCGCTACAATTCAGCACCAAATTTATTCATTCTGGTTATTTTTTAACCGTTAACAGATTCATTCGAGGTGAGAGTTTAATGCCAATAGTAAAAGTGAAAGAAAACGAGCCGTTTGATGTAGCACTACGTCGTTTCAAGCGTTCTTGCGAGAAAGCTGGTGTATTATCTGAAGTTCGTCGTCGCGAATTTTTTGAAAAACCTACCGCTGAACGCAAGCGTAAGAAAGCTGCTGCAGTAAAACGTCACGCGAAGAAATTGTCGCGTGAGAATGCACGTCGCACACGTTTATACTAAGCACTACTCTCATTTTTCTGATCAGCTAGCTGGAAAGTTACCTGTTTAGTGAAACGAACTGAAAAACCGCACTGACAACGGCAGTGCGGTTTTTTTTGTGCATGCTACAATTCCTTGTTCGTTGCCAACATACTAATAATAAGTAGTGGAGCGCCATGGCAGGCCTGATTCCGAAGTCCTTTATTCACGATTTAATTGACCGCGCCGACATTGTCGAAGTGGTGGATTCGCGTGTGCCATTGAAAAAAGCCGGCCGTAATTACCAGGCCTGCTGCCCGTTTCACAACGAAAAAACCCCCAGTTTTACCGTAGCCCCCGACAAACAGTTTTATCACTGCTTTGGCTGTGGTGAGCACGGCAACGCACTTGATTTCATCATGAACTACGACGGTCTGGAGTTTCCTGACGCGGTGGAAGAGCTGGCCAGCTTAATGGGCCTGCAGGTACCGCGTGAAGAAAGCAAGAATCCCCAGGCCGATGCCCGCCAGTATGCGCAGGCCCAAGACGACTTTGAAGTGATGCAAAACGCCGCGAAGTTTTTTGCGCATCAACTGCGTAAGCACAAGAATTCGGGCGAAGTAATTACTTACTTAAAGAACCGTGGCTTAAGCGGCGAAGTAGTCAAAGACTTCCAAATTGGCTATGCACCACCGGAATGGGATGGCGTGCTGAATGCGCTGGGAAAAGACAGTAAAACCCGGCAGCAACTGGTGGATCTGAAATTAGTTAATAAAAACGACAACGGTCGTCATTATGACTTTTTCCGGGATCGCGTGATGTTCCCCATACGGGATCGCCGTGGTCGTGTGGTTGGTTTTGGTGGCCGTATTTTCGGTCAGGACAAAGACGATCAAGGCCCTAAGTACCTGAACTCACCCGAAACCCGGGTGTTTCATAAAGGCCGTGAGCTTTACGGTTTTTACGAAGCCAAACAAGCCCATAGAACGCTTCCTTACGTAGTCATAGTAGAAGGTTACATGGACGTGGTGGCGCTGGCGCAGGCAGGTATTAAAGAAGCCGTTGCCTCGCTGGGTACGGCGACTACTACCGACCAGTTACAAATGCTGTTCCGGGCTACCAGCAAGGTTATTTGCTGCTACGACGGCGACAGAGCTGGCCGCGAAGCCGCCTGGCGCGCACTGGAAAATGCTTTGCCACTGTTAACCGACGGCGTAGAGCTGTCGTTTTTATTCCTGCCTGACGGCGAGGATCCGGACACAGTGGTACGTGACGAAGGTGCCGACGCTTTTCGTGAGCGCCTGCAAAGCTCCCAGAGCTTTACCGATTACTTTTTTGCGCACTTGCAGGAAGGTGTGAATATTTCCTCTGACACCGGCAAGTCGGCTTTGCTAAAACAAGCCAAGCCCCTGATTGAGCGGGTAGCTAGCCAGTTTTACCGCGACACTATGCTGGACAGGTTGGCGCAGTTGTTACGCCGCGAGCGGTCGCAGTTGGACTCGCATTTCAATAAGCCGCAGCAGAGCAAATACGTGCCCGAGGGCATGAAAATGACCCCGATGCGACGCGCTATTGCCATGTTAGTGCAGTACCCGGAACTGGGTCAGGAGCTGCCGGTGCATCAGGAACTCGCCGCACTAGACATTGCAGGCGTCGATTTATTATTGGCATTACACGAATACACGGCTAATACTAAATTAACCACTGCGCAGTTGCTGGAACACTGGCGTGGGCACCAGCACGAAAAGGCTTTACGCCAGTTAGCGCGCTGGGAACATAATATGGATCCGGAACTTATTGCGCAGGAATTTGCCGATATATATGTGTTTCTGATAGACCGCTTTGTTGAGCAGCGAGCCAGCGAGCTCTTGCAAAAAGAAAAAACGGCCCCATTAACTAAGCAAGAGAAACAAGAATATTTAGTGCTCATGAAGCATTTGTCCGATAAGCCGAAGGGCCGATAAAGAGCTGATTAATTACTGGTCGGAAATGGCCCTAGCTGCTATAATTTCCGGTCTTGTTTTTCAGATACATACGCTAATGTATCTAAGTTCAAGCTCAAATTTAATTTTTAGTTATTCACAGGTGGTATATCTGTATGCAGCAGAGTCGTCAATCGCAGCTCAAAATTCTCGTCGCGAAAGGAAAGGAACAGGGTTACCTGACTTTTTCAGAGGTGAACGATCACCTTCCTCAGGAAATCGTTGATTCCGATCAAATCGAAGACATCATTCGCATGATCAATGACATGGGTATCCAGGTTTTTGAAAATGCGCCCGATGCCGATGAGTTAATGATGAGCGAAGACACCGCTGACGAAGACGCTGCCGAAGCTGCCGCGCAAGCGTTAGCCACCGTTGACGGTGAATTAGGTCGCACCACCGACCCAGTGCGCATGTATATGCGTGAAATGGGTACGGTAGAGCTGCTGACCCGCGAAGGCGAAATTGTTATCGCCAAGCGCATTGAAGAAGGTATTAACCAGGTTCAGTGCTCGGTTGCAGAATACCCGGAAGCTATTAACTTCTTATTGGATCAGTGGGATTCATACGAAGCCGAAGAAATGCGCTTAACCGACATTATTTCTGGCTTTATTGACCCGAACGAAGTGGATACCGCACCAGTTGCCGCTACCCACGTTGGTTCTGAGCTGCCAAAAGAAGAGTTGGAAGACGAAGACGACGACGCTGATGATGACGACGAAGAAGACGCCAACGACGGCGGTATTGATCCTGAGTTAGCCCGTGAAAAATTCGGTGCGCTGCGCAAGCAATACGAAACCACCCGTAAAGTTATTAGCAAGCACGGCCGTGACCATAAAAAAGCACGCGTTGAAATTGAAGAACTAAGCGAACTGTTCAAACAGTTCCGCCTGGTTCCAAAGCAGTTCGACCGGCTGGTAAAAGACATGCGCGACATGATGCATCGTGTGCGCGTGCAAGAACGCCTGATTCTGAAAGTGTGTGTTGAACAAGCTGGCATGCCAAAGCGCAACTTTATGCGTGCCTTTGCCGGCAACGAAAACACCACCAAATGGTTAGAAGAGCAAATGGCCAGCGGCGAAAGCTACGCAGCTGATTTGAAAGCCCTGCAAACTGAAATTGAGCGCAGCATTCATAAGCTGGCGGAAGTGGAAGTTGAAACCGGCCTAACCATTGCTAAAGTTAAAGACATTAACCGTCGCATGTCGATTGGCGAAGCCAAAGCACGACGTGCGAAGAAAGAAATGGTAGAAGCCAACCTGCGTTTGGTTATCTCTATTGCGAAAAAATATACCAACCGTGGTTTGCAGTTCCTGGACTTAATTCAGGAAGGCAACATAGGTTTGATGAAAGCGGTAGATAAGTTCGAATATCGCCGTGGTTATAAATTCTCAACTTATGCTACTTGGTGGATACGTCAGGCCATTACCCGCTCAATTGCAGATCAGGCCCGTACTATTCGTATTCCGGTGCATATGATTGAAACCATTAACAAGCTGAACCGTATTTCACGGCAAATGCTGCAAGAAATGGGTCGTGAGCCGCTGCCGGAAGAACTGGCAGAACGCATGGTGATGCCGGAAGACAAAATTCGCAAAGTACTGAAAATTGCGAAAGAGCCTATTTCAATGGAAACCCCAATTGGCGACGATGAAGATTCGCACCTGGGTGATTTTATTGAAGATACCACGCTGGATTTACCAGTGGATTCGGCCACCGCAGAAAGTTTACGTAATGCCGTACGCGACGTGTTAGGTGGATTAACCGCCCGCGAAGCCAAAGTGTTACGCATGCGTTTTGGTATTGATATGAATACCGACCACACGCTTGAAGAAGTGGGCAAGCAGTTTGATGTAACCCGTGAACGGATTCGTCAAATTGAAGCCAAAGCTTTACGTAAGCTGCGTCACCCGAGCCGTTCGGAGCAGCTGAAGTCATTTCTTGACGAATAGTTTGATATAAAAGGTGCTTATGTCACAAACGATGCCAAAGAAGATTATCGACGCGCATTTTCATATATATAATGACCGTTATCCCATGATTGAGAACCACGGTTTTTTACCGCCACCGTTTTCAGTTGAAGATTACCAGGCGCGCACTGCGGACTTACCTATTGTTGGTGGTGCTGTAGTGTCAGGCTCGTTTCAGGGCTTTGATCAAAAGTACCTGAAGGCCACCCTGGAGCAAATGGGCGAAGGCTACGTTGGCGTAACTAACTTGCCTAGCAGCGTGTCAGACAACCGCATCATGGAATTGAAAGACATGGGTGTGGTTGGCGTTCGGGTGAACCTGAAGCGTGGCGTGGTAAGCGGCTTAGATAATCTGGTCGACTTTGGTCGTCGGGTATGGGATTTAGCCGGCTGGCATTTAGAAATGTACGTAGACAGCCGCGAGCTGGACGAAATTGTACCTAAGCTGGTGCGTCTGCCAAAAGCTAGCGTGGATCATTTAGGTATGGCTCGCTCAGGCTTATCGCAAATCAAACGCCTGGCTGAAGCTGGTATTCACATTAAAGCCAGTGGCTTTGGCCGCACCGAAGTCGACGTTGCCGAAGCAGTTAGCATTTTGTACGACATTAATCCGGAATGCCTGATGTTCGGCACCGATTTACCGTCTACACGAGCTGAGCGACCGTTCAACGTGAAAGATATTGAAGTAGTGTGCAAGGCACTACCTGACGAACAAGCCATCGAGCGCGTGTTCGCCAGCAATGCCGCCAAGTTTTACGGCATAAAACTTTAAAAAACCTGACTTTCAAGTCATGACAAGCGGGCAGAGATTTTATATACTCTCGCCCGCTTTGCTTTTCCAGCAAACATCCTTCCTAATGGCCCCTTAGCTCAGTGGTTAGAGCACCCGACTCATAATCGGTTGGTCCCCAGTTCAAATCTGGGAGGGGCCACCATCTCGCATTATTTCTATCGAGCGCAAGTGCCAGTGTCTTTTCATATCAAAATATAGGGGAGATCCCTTATATCGAATTGCTACATTAGATGTAACTCTGTGAAGGTCAACCATGATATTTTTGGAGAATAATAATGAAAAGAACTCTTCTATCTTTAAGTATTTTGGCTTCAGGCCTGCTCGGCGCGTCATCAGTTCAGGCTGATGCACTGTTAGGATCGAAACTGGCGGAAGATATACAGAACCTTACCGGGCCGTACGATGTTATTGTTTCGTTTGACGAGCACAGCAATATCGATCGAGTTTTGCAAAACCTTGGGGCTCCTTACCTTGCATTGAAAACCATGCCTATGGCTGGCGCTACGGTTACCAAGCTGCAGTTGCAATCACTGATGGAAAATTCGGCGGTCAGCAGTGTCTACGCGAATGCTCCATTGGGATACAGTAATTACACGTCAGGTGAAATTACCGGTGGACATTATGTTCACGATTATTATGGCGTAGTTGGCAATGGAGTCACTATCGCGGTTCTGGATTCTGGAGTGGATGCGACGCACCCTGATCTAGAGTTTCAGACGAAAACAGTTGAGAACGTTAAGATTGTAGGCGATCTCGATTTGCTTGGAGGACGTAACGCGTTTATCGAAGGAGTGCCAAACAGCGACACCTCTTCAGGTCATGGTACTCACGTTGCAGGTACTGTTGCAGGAACGGGTATGGTGTCTGTTAACGATGAGCGAAGAGCGTACTACCATGATGGCATTGCCCCAGGAGCAAATCTTGTTGGCCTAGGCGCTGGGGAAGGTATTTCTATCTTATATGCGTTGTTAGGATTCGATTATGCGATTGCGAATAAAGAACGCCTGGACATTGATATTATTACCAACAGCTGGGGCGGTGGTGATGGTGCCGAATTTGATCCAAATAATCCGATCAACAAAGCCTCTTTCGAGGCGTATAGCAAAGGTATGGTCGTAAGCTTTGCTGCCTCTAACTCGGGTCCTGCTGAAGATACTCTTAATCAATATGCGGTGGCACCTTGGGTCATTAACGTTGCGGCTGGCACCAGTGAAAAACAGCTCGCCGATTTTTCAAGTCGCGGCGTAGCTGGTCACCCATTCAAGTTGCCGGATATCACTGCGCCTGGACAAGGTATTACTTCTACTCGTGCTCCTAATACAGCTATTGGAGCAATGGGACCGGTAGTTGACGCAGCGCACCCTGAATATTTGGCGTATTACCATACGATCAGCGGTACTTCTATGGCCACTCCATTTGTAG
This sequence comes from Pseudidiomarina planktonica, assembly GCF_900177775.1. GTDB lineage: Bacteria > Pseudomonadota > Gammaproteobacteria > Enterobacterales > Alteromonadaceae > Pseudidiomarina > Pseudidiomarina planktonica. Next base: position 84,290 of record NZ_FXWH01000003.1, read on the forward strand.
CCGGCGTGGCTGCATTGTTGCTGGAAGTGAACCCAGACCTGTCGCCGGATCAAATCGAGCAAATCTTGAAAGATACAGCAGAGCCTATGGATTACGCTCCACACGAAGTTGGTGCCGGCTATATAGATGTCAAAGCTGCTGTTGATCTAGCAAAAGTAACCACCGGCGAGCGCGTTGCCTTTTTAAATGGCGATACCTTGTGGTCTAGTCAGGGGAATTGGAACCAAGCTGATGACAGTGCTGAACAATTCGTTTTTGTGGGTAACTGGCAAAGTAAACACGATGATTCTGCATTTGAACAAACGGTTACTACGGCAAAAAATAGTCACTCATCAATTTTCGCAAAAATACGCGGTGAGCGAGTACGTTTTCACTTTTTAGCCACTAGTGACGAGCCAGCATCAGTTGAACTTATTGCTGATGGACGCTCTATGGGTACTCAAACAGTATACGCTGCTGGTGCGTCTGAAGCGGCACCGAAGGATGTTGCGGTTGCTTTTGATAACTTGGGTGAAGGTATCCATGATTTGGAAGTTCGCATTCTGAATAAGAAAGTGAAGTTTGATCGTATGGATGTAGACGGTGCTCTATTAGCTCCAGATGTCAGCTTCACAAACAGCCAACAGATTGATTCTGGTACCATGGGTGTTTCGGCTGAAAACCTGGAAGTACAAGAGTTTCCTTTGGAAATTAATCCGAATGATGTGAATGTGACTTCAACATTGGACTGGACTGGTGTGGCGGATCTGGACTTTTACCTAGTAAATCCAGAGGGTGTGGAAGTAGCATCTAGTGCCTCACTGGACAACCCGGAAGTGATACAGTTCTGGACGGATATGGCAGGAACCTATACTTTACGTGTTACGGGGTATATTAGTGTTGCTACGCCATTTACCATCACTACGGACATCACCTCTGAAGTGAAATAACTGCTGCGCAATGCACTGAATTCGTGCTGTGTTTAACAGTTCTAAAAAAGGCGCCTTTGGCGCCTTTTTACTTTTGCGTTAACTGCAACCAATAAGGAGTTTAGGTGAACTATCAGGCGATAAATTTTAAAAATAAACTCGGTCTCTTTACTGATCAGTGGTCGCCAAAGGTAATTGCCGAGATGAATAACTATCAGTTCAAGATAGTTAAAATTCAAGGTGAATTCGTTTGGCACGACCACAAAGACACGGATGAAACGTTCATCGTGCTTGAGGGGAGCCTTAGGATTGACTTCAGGGACGGGTATGTAAGTTTGTCGGAGGGCGAAATGTTTATTGTTCCAAAGGGCATTGAACACAAGCCATATGCTGAGAATGAAGCGAAAGTTTTACTTATCGAGCCGCGGGGTGTCGTGAATACAGGGGACGAGGCTAGTACGCAAACTGCTGAAAACGATGTTTGGATCTAAGTCGATTAACAACAGCGCTGCCCCGGATGGATTTTTCCGCTGGCGCTAGAAAGCTGACAGCTAAGCAATTGGTTGTTAAGTCTTTTAGCTGACGTTTTTTTGACCAGCGTATCGCGGTTTAACAGATAGTCAGGACCGAAGATGAAGCCAGCTTGGAGATAATCGATATGAAATGCGCCAGTATCATTGACACTCGCACGCCTCGGAATAAATCGGCTATTAATATGGATATTACGGTTTGCGCTGATTTTCAAAAAATTTCGGTCCGACTATTCGCTGTAATAAATATCAAAAGACCAGATTGGATGGTAATAGAGTATTTGTGGCTGATGCCCCTCTCGTCGGAACATGGCGGCTAAGGAGTGCATTTGAGCCTTGCTAAAATCGAAGTTTCCGGAAATAACCACTTCTGCCACACAACGCCGCTGACGGCATGAGACATAATTAATATTATAAGAGCCAGGGGTTAGTTGATTTGATAAGGATTGTCGGAGCTCAAATTCGCGAACCGAATCCCACCTACCGGAGCTTTCATCACTATCTAGGTGTTCAACATTTGCCGTAACCAGGCTTTCGCCACTATGAAAACGGTCAAAAAAATCGGATACCAACAATTCAAATGTATAGGCACCGTTTTCTTGAAGAAAGGCCGTTACTGAATAACCATTCCAGTCAAAATAACCTATATCTTCATCTTCGGGCATATAATTTTGAGCCAGTTCGACAAGCTCATCATAGCTTTCATCTTGAATTGATATACTCCGCTTAGCGGCTCTCAGTTTGTCCAGCATCTCTTTTTGTGCATGGTTAGTCATGTTAGGCGAGTAGTGTTCTATTTGGTTTGTTTCTGGCGGCTCCGGAGTCATGCTGGCTGATTGTTTACTTAAGACAATATGCTGACTTGGAGACAAGGAGGTGAATGTTTCCTTGTCAGTGGGCAATATCTGGTTCCCTTCTTGAGAGAAAAAAATCCAACCGGCAACCAAGATAATAGTTAGAATAAAAGCTAATTTGGTCTTCAAATTGCTTCGGCAAACTTCGTTGCCGCCTCCATGATGAAAATTTTAATTTTTGCGCGCACTAACCCTGATTTCCCTGTCAAATAAACTGACTACTATCTCTATCCTATTAGAATTCGGGTGCTAAAAACTACTACATATTAAATAAATAGAATTACTAGCTTGGCTGTGGCTAAATTAGAAACTCAACAGAGAGATAACAAGGATAGGTAAAATGCCAATATTTAAGGAGTATAAAGTTGTTCATGTTGCCGAAGGAGGTTGCGGCACTATCCTATTGGGGTCCAGTGGCGTACCCCTGAAGAAAGTAGAGTAGGCATTAAACCGTGAAGCAGCCGATGGTTGGCAATTGGCGTTTCAAGTTATCGAACAAAAAATATTTTGGCTGTTTTCTATCGGAACCTTTTTTTTCTTGGGGGGCGGTTGGGTATTAGTCGCACTAATATTTCTTTTGGAGATTCCACAACTATTTAGAGCTCAAACCATAGTTCGTCTCCACAATATCGGGGTTATGAAAGAGTTGTTACTTACCGTGTCTAGGCATTGAGATTATAACTTTCGGACTTGAACATTATTTATGAAAATAGAACAAAAAATAGGAACGGTCGCGCTAGTTGTTGAAGACTACGATGATGCAATTGCTTTCTACACCGAAAAACTAAGATTTGAATTGTTAGAAGATACCGACATGGGCGGTGGTAAGCGCTGGGTAGTGGTGTCGCCTCCAAATTCAACGGGCACTAATTTATTGTTAGCGAAAGCGAGCAATGATGAGCAACGCAAGTCGGTAGGCAATCAAGCTGGTGGTCGGGTGTTCCTGTTTCTGCAAACCAATGACCTGTGGCGTGACTATGAATTTATGAAAAGCCAGGGCGTAGAATTTACGGAAGAACCGCGCGTGGAAGAATATGGCACCGTGGTTGTATTTAAAGACCTTTATGGGACGAAATGGGACTTAATTCAGTTGAACTAAAGTCTCTGGTAAACCAATGCGTGGCTTTGTTTTTTCTATTTGTGGTAACCTCAAGAAATCGCCCTAATAGGAAATAGAACTGTGAAATCATTGACCAACTATTTAGCTTTTTTATCTCTGGTTGTGCTGGTGTCACTACCCACCAGCGTTTTGGCACAAGATGACGTCACTGCGTCAGACAAAGAACAACCGGTTCCCGAACCAACGCGCTTTAGCTCGCAGCACAAAGGTGTGTTTAATGGTACGCGGCTAAGCTACAAAGTAGACGCTGGCGAAACCTATATTGGTAATACTGAAGGTGACCCTACTGCTGCAATTTTCTCGTTCGATTATGTAGTGGACAAGGAACAGGGTCGTCCCGTTACCTTTATCTGGAACGGCGGGCCGGGTTCGTCTTCAAACTGGTTGCATATGGGCGGTTATGGCCCCAAGCGTATTGTGGTGCCCAGCGACGCAGAGCATCCAGGCGCTGCGCCGTACACCATTAAAGATGCACCTGAAACCATTCTTGATGTAACCGACATGGTGTTTGTAGATCCTGTTGGTACGGGTTTTTCACGCGCTATTGGTAAGGGTGAAAAGAAAGACTTTTGGGGGCTTACTGGCGACGCCAATGCTATGGCTGCCTTCATTGCCAAGTGGCTAACCGAGAATAACCGCTGGAACTCGCCGGTGTTCTTGTTGGGTGAAAGCTTCGGCACCACCCGCGCTGCGGCCGTTGCTAAGATACTGCTCGACGATTACGTGATTAACGTGAACGGGATTGTGTTTGTGTCGCAGGCGCTGGATTACCAAGGCTCCAGCCCGTACGTTGATGACAACATCATTTCCTACGTTACGTACATTCCTACCATGGCTGCCACAGCCTGGTATCACGGTAAAGTAGATAACTCAGGTGACTTTGAAGCGTTCATCCAAGAAAGCCGTGAGTTCGCAACACAAGAACTGCTGCCTGCCTTGTTTGAGGGTAACTTGTTAGGAGATGAAAAACGCGCCGAATTGGTTAGCGAGCTGCAACGTTTTACTGGCTTAAGCAAAGAGTATATTGAGCGCGTTGACTTGCGTATTAATGCTTTCCGTTTCGCGAAAGAATTGCGGCGCGACGACGGCATTGCTGTAGGTCTGCTGGATAGCCGTTACACCGAAGATGAACGCGATGATGTTGCAGCAAGCCCTCGCGCAGATGCTGCACGTGCTATTTCGCCAGCTTACAAAGCATCACTGATGCATTATATGCGTAACGACCTAGGCATTGACTGGGATCGCAGCTACTTCAATCCTGCTGACCCTGAGCTTTCGGGTAACTGGCGTTGGAACCCTCTGCCAGAGGGGCGCACCTGGGAACCTAAGTACGTGAATACAGCGCCGGATTTGGCCTCGGTACTGCGCAGTAATCCTACGTTGAAAGTAATGGTGAGCTCTGGTTATTACGACCTGGTTACGCCGTTTTTTGATGCTGAGTACACACTCAACCGGCATGGTATTGCGAGTGAAGACATCATTTACCACTACTATCACGGCGGCCACATGATGTATGTGCATGAACCAGCACGAAAAGCCTTACTTGAAGACACCCGCCAGTTTATTCAAACGCAAACGGGTAAAACCGATTAACCATCCCGATAGCGCGGGGCTCCTGTGAGCCTTGCGCACCCTCACTTAGGTAACGAAATGGCATTGCAAGCAACCCCTTATAAAATCTCTCTGGATATTTCGGATACTGATCGCGGCGTTTACGAGAGTGTGAAATTTACCGTGGCACGGCATCCGTCCGAAACTGAGTTGCGTTTAGCCTCACGCGTATTGGCTTATGCGATGTTTTATCATCCGCAATTAGCTTTCGGTCGCGGGTTATCTGATACCGACGAGGCGGCACTGTGGGAAATGGATCTCACGGGTGAAATTCAGCATTGGATTGATGTTGGCTTGCCCGATGCGGCACGGGTTATCAAAGCCAGTCGACGTGCACCGCGCATGTCCGTAGTTGTGTATGGCAATGCGCGGTTGTGGCGAGAAAAAGTGCTACCGCAGTTTGCTCATTTAACCAATGTGAATGTTTTTGTGTTACCGCAAGACGAATTAGCTGAAATTGCTGCAAAACTGAATCGCTCAACCCATTGGGGCGTCATGATCAGCGACGGTCAACTGTACATCAGCGATGACACTGAACAAATGACCATCACACTCGAGTGTTGGCATGGTGAAATGCCGAAGGCCCCTTAAAAGTACGTCTCGCTGACTTCTTCGGCAATAGTAATCAACCCCATCTGCATTTCATCAATAAACTCGTGCAGGCTTTCCTGCTTCAAAGATTGCGGCTTGGCTTTCAATAGCTTGGTTTGCAGCTTATCGATGGGCACAATAGCTTTATCGTGGCGTGGCAGTTCTTGTAAAACTGCCTTAGCTTCCTCCAGCGTGTGCAGCAATGAGCGCGGAAAGCGAGATTCCAGCAACAGGAACTTAAGTACATCGGGTCGGTTAATACGCAGGCGCATTTCCCGCCGATACATTTGATACGCCGACATAGATTTAAGTACGCCCATCCACTGAATATTTTCAAAAGCTGATTGCTCATGATCAAGTTCGGGTAGTAGCGTGGCCGAGCGCACATCAATAATCCGGGTGGTCATATCACCACGCTCAATATTGCGGCCCAAGCGCAGGAAAGCATAGCCTTCATCATGGGTCATAGTGCCCGACAACATGCCGGTAATAGTCTGATTGAAGTGGATAACACCATTCAGGGCTTCGTAGCGATGACGACGCCCCAGCATCGACTGGCGATTCTGCATGGCCGACAGATATAAGGTATTAATTTGCTCCCAGCACTCGGTAGGAAGAATCTCCCGAATGGTACGGGCGTTTTCTCTGGCCTGGGTAAGCGAATTGATAATCGAGCTAGGGTTGTTTTTATCGGTGACCATATATTTGACCACACTGTGCTCGTCCGCCTGCTCGTAGTTCTCATAGAAATCGTCGCGTACCGACAGAATATCTATAATGGGCTCCCAGCCTAGCTTTACCGTTTTCGGTAAATCCATTAGCAGGTGCGAGTTTACGTTAATTACTCTGGCTGTGTTTTCGGCCCGCTCCAGGTATCTGGCCATCCAGAACATATTACTTGCTACCCGTGACAACATGATTAAGCCTCCATATCCACAATCCAGGTGTCCTTACTACCGCCACCCTGAGACGAGTTAACCACAATAGACCCTTTGCGCAAGGCGACTCGAGTTAGCCCGCCCGTAGTAACCTTGATTTCTTTGCCGCTTAATACAAAGGGGCGTAAATCCAGGTGTCGGGGTTCTGCTTTGTTCTCAATCAGGGTTGGCGCGGTCGACAACATCAGCATTGGCTGCGCTACATAGTTGCGGGGGTCCCGGCGAACCAGGCGCTTAAACTTCTCACATTCCGCTTTGGTGGCATGGGGGCCAATAAGCATACCGGCGCCGCCGGATTCATTGGCTGGTTTCACCACCATGTTATGTATGTTCTCAATCACATAGTCGCGTTCTTCCTTATTAATGCACTTATAAGTAGGAACGTTTGGAATAATGGCTTCTTCGTTCAGATAATACTTAATAATGTCTGGTACAAAGGCGTACACAACCTTATCGTCTGCAACGCCTGAACCAGGGGCATTCGCCAGCGCTACATTGCCAGCTTTCCATGCACGCATTAAACCAGGCACCCCAAGCATTGATTCGGGGTTGAATACCTCAGGGTCAATAAAGTGATCATCAACGCGGCGATAAACGACATCCACCCGCGCCGGGCCCTCAATCGTACGCATATACACAACGTCGTCGTCATCTACAAACAAATCACGACCTTCAACCACCTCGGCGCCCATTTGCTGAGCCAGATACGCATGCTCGAAGTAGGCTGAATTATAAATACCCGGGGTTAGTAGTACGATTTCCGGCTGCTCAATGTCGCGTGGCGATAGCTGACATAACATGTCATACAGTTGGGAAGGGTAATCGTCGATCGGTAAAATGCTGTATTGCTCAAACATTTCCGGGAATACGCGTTTCATGACCTTGCGGTTTTCCAGCATGTAAGACACGCCGGAAGGAACCCGCAGGTTGTCTTCAAGTACGTAAACAGTGCCGTCGTTGTCGCGGACTAAATCCGACCCGCAAATATGCGCCCATATTCCCAGCGGTGGACGCACGCCTTTGCATTCAGCTAAAAAATTCTTGGATTTTTTCAGCAGGTCAGCGGGAAATACGCCGTCTTTAATGATTTTTTGATCGTTGTATAGATCATCAATAAACATATTCAGAGCTTTAACGCGTTGTTTCAGCCCTTCTTCTATTTTTACCCATTCTTGTTTGTCGATAATTCGGGGGATAATGTCAAAGGGCCACGCTCTATCAATAGACCCTTCGTCTTCGTGGTAAACCCGGAAGCTAATGCCCATTACATGAATGGCAGAGTCCGCGGCAACCTTAAATTCTTCAATGTCTTCATTGCTCAGGCTGCGCAAATAGCCGCATATAATTTCGGCGGCGGCGCGCGGTTTGCCTGACGCTCGTAATAATTCATCGTACAAATTGGTGACTTTATAGCTTCCCCAACGAATGGTCATGCCAGTCCTCACTTTTGTTTTATCCCTGTTATAAACATAGTGGTAGTTTCGGCAAAAATGCAAAATTGTTTGCTTTTTACGCTTAGTTACATAGAGAATACGATGAATTTAAGCTGAGCTTCAGCTCATCGTTGTGGAGTGTTTTGTGACCTATTGTTTGGCAATTCGTGTTAACAAGGGCTTGGTGTTTGCGTCTGATTCGCGCACTAACGCCGGGGTAGATTATGTGGCCACGTACAGCAAGATGTATAGGTTTGCCTGGCCGGGTGAGCGTTCCCTGGTGTTGCTGTCCGCAGGCAGCCTGGCTACCTCACAGGCGGTAGTGAACGCCATCAACTCCGATCTGGAAGATCCCGATGCACCATTTAATCTGCGCAAGGGTAAACACCTTTACGATGTAGCCAGTTACATTGGTAGTTTGAGTCAAAAAGAGCAGCAACAGCACGCGCCCGCATTGGAGAAAAGTAAATCCAGTGCTGAAGCCACCTTTATTCTTGGTGGCCAAATTGCCGGTAAAACCTGTGAGATTTATATGATTTATCCGCAGGGCAATTACATTAGCGCGTCGGAAGACACGCCTTACTTGCAAATAGGTGAAAACAAATACGGTAAGCCTATTTTAGACCGTATTATTATGGCCAATACGTCGCTGGAAGACGCCGCGCGTTGTGCCATGGTATCGCTTGATTCTACTGTGCGAAGTAATATCAGTGTGGGCTTACCCATTGAACTGGCTATTTACACTGAAGACAGCATGGAAGAGCCCTGGCACAACAAATATAGTGCTTTCAGCCCCATGTATAAGTCGATGCAGAAACAATGGAACGAAGGACTGCGGCAGGCCTTTTCAGGCCTACCAAGATTTGACTGGGAAAAAGAGAGTTAAATCTAACTTTTATAAGCTGCGCAGATAACCTTGTGAATAAAGCGCAGCTTATTCGTGGCAATATTGGAAATAACAAATGGGTAAGCATCGTCCAGGCCCATGCTGCGATTAAGCGCGTTTAACACCGCCGTTAGCCGGCACCAGTCGTTATACAGCTGGTTAAAATGAGCTTCACTTTTAGCTTCGTCACTTTGTGGTAATTGGTGCAATGGGTTTACCACCTGATATGACGACACGCTGAAGTCAAAGTTACTTGCGGTTTCCAGCGTATCTACCATGTGCAAATAGTGCGCCCAGGTTTCAGCCCAGTCTTCCCACGGGTGCATGCTGGCATAAGCACTTACCCACACTTTATGCCACTCGGGCGCCGGGCCATGGTCGTAATAATTTTGCAGGGCATAGGTATAGTCCAGCCGCTCGTCGCCAAAAAGTTCGCGGAACTCTTCCAGCCAAGGGCTATTGCGTACCAGCCGGTCCCAATAGTAGTGACCGGACTCATGCCGAAAATGGCCCAGCAGCGTACGATACTGCTCGTTCATTTCCTCACGCATTTTCACCCGCGAGCTATGCTCAGCTTCTTTCAGGTTCAGCGTAATAATGCCCGCACTGTGACCGGTAGAAACGAAGTTTTTAACCGTGAGTTCATTGCCAAAATCGTCTTCAACTTGATCTTCCAAAAACTCGAAACCAAGCCCATGTTGAGGATCTTGATACCGCGAGACTACCGGCAACTCAAGTTTATAAAGGGTATAAAGCAAACGCCGTTTGGCTTGCTCCATGCGAAACCAAAGTAGCCTGTTTTCGGGTTGGTCCAGATTGGGAATAGTTCGGGTTAACTCACAGGAAGCACATAGCTCGCCCTGCTGCTCAGCCGGAATCATCCAGTTGCATACGTCCTGCACCGAGTAGTTTTTACACTGGCGATAAAGTTTGCCATTGGCGGCCGATCGCCAAATGCCTTTTTCATGCTTGGTAAAAGCACTCAGCTTTTTTTCATCCGGCATAAAACCCAGCATGAGCCCACAACTGACGCAACGCGTGTTCGAGAAATGCAGAGTATTACCGCACTGACATGAAAAGGTTCGCATAATTTTGATACCAAGGTTCGCTTGCTTATTAGCATTGAGCGTTCAGTTTATGAGCTATTTTAACACGTTACTGAGTAATGCGTTTATGGTAATGGTTAGTAGACGTTAGTTCTTCATGGGTCCTGCTGCAAGCCAGTGTTTTATTGCGACAAGGAATGCGGGCAAATTTCTGAATGCTTTGTCGATGTGCTTTTATTCTTGCCCAGTTAAGTTAACTCTTGTAACTTCAACAAGATAAGTAGCCCAACTAGCTACAAACCTCATACCACGGAGAATGGAAATAATGAATTTTATTCGGTCTATTGCTACGGCTACGGCTTTGTGTTTACCACTGGTGTGCAATGCCGGTGTTTATTCAGACGACTTATCCCGGTGTCTGGTGGAATCCGCAACCCCGGCTAACAAAGCTGCCCTGGTAAAGTGGATGTTTACCTCAATGGCGCTGCACCCTGATGTGTCGGCTATGTCTGCCGTGACAGATGAACAACGCGAAGAAGCAAACAAAGCTGCTGCCGACATGTTTGTTGAACTTATGAGTGTGACATGTCTGGAACAATCCCAAAAAGCGATTAAATATGAAGGGCCTGTTGCCATTCAGCAAGGGTTCCAGATTTTCGGTCAGGTTGCCGGTCAGGAGCTATTCGCAAACCCAAATGTTGCCCAAGCTCTCTCAGGCCTCCAAAAACACGTAGACAGCGAAAAATTGGCCGAAGCCCTGGATGTTGGGCAGTAAACGAGTCACGTTCTGTTCAGTGCTGAGTGTCGATTTCTTCTTTTGCCGTTCGATTACTAAACTGAAGCTATAAAAATGGAGAAGCACCATGGCAAAAGGAAAAGGTACTGCACGCTTGCACCGAATTATAAAAGCACCGGTTGAGCGTGTTTATAAAGCATTTGTGGATAAAAGTGCACTGGAATACTGGTCACCACCTTACGGTTTTACCGGCAGCATCACGAATATGGATGTACGCGAGGGTGGTGGTTACAACATGTCGTTTACTAACTTTTCTACTGGCACCAGCCACGCGTTTACCGTCAAGTATGTAGAACTGAAGCCCAATGAGCGTATTCGGGAAACCGATACTTTTGATCATGGACCAACTAACGACGTTATGACGGTGACGGCTGAGTTCAAAAAGGTCGCGTGCGGTACGGAATTGACCATTGTGCAGGACGGAATTCCCGCCGAAATTCCGGTTGAGTTTTGTTACGCCGGCTGGCAAGAGTCGTTAGCTCAGCTGGCGTACTTAGTGGAACCTGAAATACCTGACCACCCGGCAGAGTAATGGCCTGTTTTATTTAAGACCCGCCCGCGCAGCGTGCAGCTTTTTATAGCTCTCAATTAAGCGCAGGTGCTTGTCTAAGCCTTCCAGTTGCATGTTGGTTGGGGTTAGGCCGTAAAAGCGCATGGTGCCGTTCACGGAGCCAACCACAGCCAACATGGTGTCAGCACCAAACATGCGCTGGAAGTTAGGTAGGTAGTCTTCCAGTTCCAGCTCGTCGTCTAACGTAATCTCTAATACAGCGCTTACGGCGCGGTAGAACAAGCCGCGTTCAACGGTGTTGTCGTTGTACTGCAGGAAAGCTTCTACCAGCTCAAAGGCTTCTTCATGTTGTTGCAGGGCTAAATAAATCAAAATCTTCAGCTCTAAAATAGTGAGCTGTCCCCATGCGGTATTCTCGTCGAACTCAATGCCAATCAGGGTAATAATGTCGGTGTAATTATCTAGCTGGCTGTCTTCTAAGCGCTCAACTAAATCGGCCAGTTGCTCATCACTTAAGCTGTGCAGGTTCAATATGTCTTCACGGTAATCAAGGGCCTGGTTGGTGTTGTCCCACACCAGATCTTCCACCGGATATATCTCGGAATAGCCAGGTACCAGAATGCGGCACACAGGCGCGCCAAGATCCTGATGCACGGCCATATAAACTTCTTTGCCCATATCGGCAAGAATAGCGAACAAGCTGGCAGCTTCTTCGGCATTGGTATGGTTACCCTTGTTGGTAAAGTCCCACTCATTGAATTCATAATCGCTGCGCGAACTGAAAAAGCGCCACGACACCAAGCCCGAAGAATCAATAAAGTGCTCAACGAAGTTATTCGGCTCGGTTACGGCCATAGAGTTAAAGGTTGGTGGCTGAAAGTCGTTTAAGCCTTCAAAGCTGCGACCTTGCAGTAGCTCTGTTAAGCTGCGCTCAAGCGCAATTTCAAAACTTGGGTGTGCGCCAAAGGAAGCGAACACGCCACCGGTTTTCGGGTTCATTAAGGTTACGCAGGCAACCGGAAACTGTCCACCCAGCGAGGCGTCTTTAACCAGCACTGGGAAGCCCTGGGCTTCAAGTGCCTCAATGCCTTCCACCAGACCAGGGTACTTCGCCAGAACTTCAGCGGGTACGTCGGGTAACGTAATTTCGCCTTCCAGTATTTCGCGCTTTACTGCGCGCTCGAAAATTTCAGACAAGCACTGCACCTGAGCTTCTGCCAGGGTGTTACCTGCACTCATACCATTGCTTAAGTACAAATTTTCAATCAGGTTCGACGGGAAGTATACGGTCTCGCCGTCACTCTGGCGGGCGAAAGGCAGAGCACAAATACCACGATCAACCCGCCCGGAATTAGTGTCTATTAAATGCGAGCCACAGAGTTCACCTTCAGGGTCGTAAATGGCGGTGCAGTGCTCATCCAACAGGCCTTCCGGCAAGCTGTCGTCTTCGGTAAGTGCAAACCATTTTTCATTCGGATAGTGCACGAATTCGCTGTTGGCAATTTCTTCACCGAAGAACTGGTCGTTATAAAAGAAGTTACAGCTTAAGCGTTCAATAAATTCGCCCAGTGCTGAAGCCAGCGCGCTTTCTTTGGTAGCGCCTTTGCCGTTGGTAAAACACATGGGCGAGGCGGCATCGCGAATATGTAGTGACCACACGTGCGGCACTATGTTACGCCACGAGGCGATTTCGATTTTCATGCCCAGCGCGGCCAGCATGCCCGACATATTGGCGATGGTTTCTTCTAAAGGCAGATCTTTGCCTTCAATAAAGGTACGCGAGCCCGCATCTGGATTACCCATAAGTAATGCCTGGGCGTCTTCGTCTATGTTCTCGACGGTTTCAATTTGGAATTCCGGTCCGGTTTGCACCACTTTTTTCACAGTGCAGCGTTCAATTGAACGCAAAATGCCTTCGCGGTCTTTCTCCGAAATATCTTCGGGAAGTTCTACCTGAATTTTGAAAATCTGGTTGTAGCGGTTTTCAGGATCAACAATATTGTTTTGCGATAGCCGAATATTGTCGGTGGAAATATCCCGCGACAAACAATAAACACGCACAAAGTAGGCGGCGCAAAGCGCTGACGACGCTAAGAAATAATCGAACGGGCTGGGCGCAGAGCCGTCGCCCTTGTAGCGAATTGGCTGATCGGTAACCACCGTGAAGTCGTCAAACTTTGCTTCTAGTCTGAGATTCTCAAGAAAGTTAACTTTGATTTCCATGGGCACGCTACCGATTCTGCAATTGAATTTAAGGCCGCTATTATCCCGATTTTTACCGCCTGCGTCTTGGTGTTATTTGTTAATTGATTAATAACCTTGCCAGCAATTAAAAATCAAACAGGTCGCCCAGTAATCCGCCTTTTTTCTTTTTGTGGTAGCCGTGGTCACTTGAATGCCGTTGAGGCTCGCGGTATTCACTGCGCACTTGAGCTTGCGGCTGCGGTGGGGTAGCGCTGCGTTCAATTATTTTGTCCAGCTCGCCACGGTCCAACCATACTCCGCGGCACTTCGGGCAATAGTCTATTTCGATTCCCTGACGGTCGGTCATCACTAAGTTTTCTTCAGTACAGATAGGACACTTCATGGTGTTCTCCTTCATATCTGGTTATTACAAAATTAGTTACCAATAGAACAATACTGGTTTATGACAAGATACTATAGAGTTGATTCCAAAGTCTTCATATAGACAATTAAATAACATCCTGTTGTATGCAACGTCTTCAGAACCATAAAACTTTTACATAACCGCCTTTATCTCCTAGCTTTACGTTACTATGAGTAATCATAAAGAACCTGCTTCTTTGGAGCCTATGTCACAATTTGACTATGTACGGATATTTGAGCAAGGATCCGGCAAAAATCTGGTACTTTCACCTGGTGAATACCGGATTGTGGGGGTTAGTGATGCCTATTTAGAGGCAACTATGACCACCCGCGAGCAAATCATGGGCGAATTAGTGTTCGACATTTTCCCCGACGACGACAGCGACCCCCGCGCTGATGTTACCAAAGCCATACGGCACTCGTTAGAAACCGTTGAAATGACCAAGCAACCGCACTCCATGCCGGCTCTGCGTTATCCGATTCAGCGACCAGAATCAGCTGGTGGGGGCTTTGAAGAGCGCTGGTGGGACATTACCAATGTGCCGGTTTTTGATGCTGCCGGTAATCTAATGGTTATTAACAATCATGTTAATGACATTACTGCGCTGAAGAACTCTGAGGATTTGAATGCTCGTTTGCGTTCTACCATAGAGAACATCAACGATGCGTTCTTCCTGATAGACACCGAGTGGAAAGCTATGTTTCTGAATCAGCGCGCTGAGAAGCTGCTGGACCGTAAAGCTGCTGATCTGGTCGGTAAGTATATTTGGGACGAGTTTCCAGAAGCCAAAGAAAGTGACTTCTATATTCAGTACAACAAAGCGGTGGACACTCAGAAAACGGTGCGCTTTGTGGAGTATTATGAGCCGTTGGACAAGTGGCTTCAGGTGAGTGCGTACCCGGTTTCAGATGGCTTAGCTGTCTATTTTCGTGATGTGACCGATGAGCGTAAAAACCAGGATGCCTTAAAGCTAAACAAAGAGCGTTTCGATTTAGTGACCAAGGCTTCGCATGATGTTATTTGGGACTGGGACATAGTTACTGATGAGGTGTGGTGGAACGATAGTTTAAAAGAAATTTACGGCTACCACCCTAAAGACGTTGAGAAAGATTCAAAATCCTGGCTTAACCGCATACATCCAGACGATCTTGAGGTTGTATCAGAAGATATTCATAGCGTACTCGACAGTACTCAGTCTAATTGGGAACTAGAGTATAGGTTTAGATACCAATCGGGTGACTATGCCACTGTTATTGACCGTGGCTATGTGTTGCGAGACGAGCACGGCAAAGCGCTGCGAATGATTGGTAGTATGCTTGATGTAACTGAACGGCGAATCATGGATGCGAAGTTACGCCAGGCACAAAAATTAGAGGCGGTAGGGCATTTAACGGGTGGTATTGCGCATGATTTTAATAACTTACTAACGGTTATTTTAGGCAATGCGGAGTTAATTACTGAGCAGCTTGGCCAGCAGTCTCATTTGCGTGATTACGGCAATATGATTATATCTGCCGCAGAGCGCGGCTCTGAGCTAACCAACCGTTTACTAGCATTCGCCCGCAAGCAACCGCTTAGTCCAAAGGCAATTGACTTACCTGAGCTATTTAGTGATTTAAAGGTGTTGCTGCAGCGCACCTTAACCGAAAATGTAAGCGTTGAAATAACGCATCAACCTGGTGTTTCCAGCATTGAAGCCGATCAGGTACAACTTGAATCCGCGCTATTGAATCTGGTTATTAACGCGCATGATGCCATGCCTAACGGTGGGCGTCTGTCTATTGAAACCTGCAACACCACGCTAGACGATGTATATGTTGAGATGTTTCCCGACGTGAAGGCCGGCGATTATGTGATGATTGCCATTTGCGATAATGGTTCTGGCATGAATGCTGAAACGCTGGCGCAAGCATACGAACCTTTCTTTACCACCAAAGAAGTGGGGAAGGGAAGCGGGTTAGGCTTAAGCATGGTGTATGGCTTTATTAAGCAGTCGGGCGGACACATGCGCATTTATTCGGAGCCCAATCACGGAACCTGCGTGAAGTTGTACTTGCCGCCATTGCTAGAAATACAAGAAGCGTCATCTGAGCCGGTTCAATTAGCCCAGCCACAGCATGGTAAAGAACATATTCTGGTGGTTGAAGACGATCCGCTCGTTCGTGACCATGTAGTGAAATTACTGGAAAGCCTGGGGTATCGCAT
This sequence comes from Pseudidiomarina planktonica, assembly GCF_900177775.1. Taxonomy (GTDB): domain Bacteria; phylum Pseudomonadota; class Gammaproteobacteria; order Enterobacterales; family Alteromonadaceae; genus Pseudidiomarina; species Pseudidiomarina planktonica. Next base: position 100,327 of record NZ_FXWH01000003.1, read on the forward strand.
TACCTCGGCAAGTTCCGGTGACGAAGCTTTCGAGCGTTTAGCTGAATTCAGCTCGGTCGACTTGCTGTTTACCGATATAGTGATGCCCGGCAAATTGAATGGCTCGGAGCTGGCTGTTGCCGCGCAAAACATGTATCCAAACCTGAAAGTTATATTTACCTCGGGCTATACCGAAGAAACCCTGATGCATCAGGGGCGATTAAATTATGGTGTACACCTATTAAGTAAGCCGTATCGCCGTTACCAGTTAGCGGACAAACTAAGGTCGGTGCTGGATTACGAATAATCGGCGTAAGGCTCTGCTAGTCGCGGTGATGTAACGCGTGCTCGGCGTCGTACAACAGTTTTGAGTAACCAAAGGTTGGGCCGTCAGTGGCTGAAGCCATACCGATAGACACACTAAGCTTCAGAGAGCCGGTTGCTATTGATTCATTAATCGCAAGGTTAATGTCGTGCAGGAACCGTTCAACAATTTGTTGCACCTCAATCGGGTGCTCATCGTGGCGGTTAATCATCAGCACGCTAAATTCGTCGCCTGAAAAGCGACCGATAATATCTGACTGACGGAAGCAGTTACGTAGCGCGTCGGCAATTGTTACCAGAGCTTTATCACCTGCGCCGTGGCCATAAACTTCATTAAATTCACGAAAATCATCAATATCAATTAACAACAAATAGATGCCGAGCTGGCTACGTTCGGCAATTTTCAGCATGCTACGTGCGCGATGCTCGAACGCGGCTCGGTTAAATAATCTGGTCAGGTGGTCAATATCCTGATACTCGTCTGCTTGTAGTTCTTCTTCAACCAGAAAAGCCAACTGTTTTAAGACTACTTTTTCCTGATCGCTGAAGTTGCGAGCTTTATGATCAATTAAGCAGAGAGTGCCTATACGGTCGCCACTTTTTAGTTGCAGCGGGCAACCAGCATAAAAATTAACTGGATTCTCGGTATCAAGCACCAGTGCGTTGTCTTTGAATCTGGGGTGCGCTTGCGCATCGTTGACTACAAACACATCCTGATAACCTAAGGCGTGGGCGCAAAACGATACTTCACGTGAGGTTTCCGGGGCATCAAAGTCGGGGTGCGATTTAAACCACTGGCGTTCAACATCAACAAAAGAAATAAGTGAAATTGGTACGTTAAATAACCGCTTCGCTAGGCGGGTAATGCGATCAAATCGATATTCTTCCGGCGTATCTAATATGCTCAGCGATTGCAGCGCCTGTATGCGTTGCTGCTCCATACTTTGGTAATAGTTTTGAATCCAGACTTCCGAGTCTTCACCGGTCATCGGCTGGGCAATAGCGAATCCTTGTAGAATGTCGCACCCAATAGAATGCAAATAAGTGCGCATGGAATCGGTTTCAACGCCTTCGGCTATGGAAGTTAAACCCAAACTCTTGGCAAGGTCGACCACGCTTTTTATAACTGCTTTAGATTCCAACGAGCTGTCGCCAGTCATGACAAACGAACGGTCTATTTTTAATTCGGAAAAGGGCAGCCGCGCTAATTGTGCCAACGACGAATAGCCGGTGCCAAAGTCATCGATAGCCAACCCAAAGCCTTTAATGCGAAGCCGGGTCAGAATGTCCAGCATTTCAGTTGGGTTGTCCATGGCGGTGGTTTCAGTCACTTCAAGAATCACTTGCTCTGGCTTAATGCCGTGTTGGACACAACTTTCCGTGAGCTCTTCGGGTAAATTACGGTTTTGTAAATTCACCACTGAAATATTAATGGCCATGGTCAGATTTTCGGGTTCCATAACCAATGTCATAGATTGATTTGGGTTCACCACCTTACTAAGGCGGGCAAACCAGGTCATTGCCTGCTCGTAAACTTGGTGAGTTAGCGTATCAATTTGATGAGAACGCTCGGCTAGCTGAATGAAATAGTCAGGTAATACGGCACCATGGGTTTCGTCCTGCCAACGAGCAAGCACTTCGAAGCCAATCAGCAGATGACTGTCGCAACTAATTTTGGGTTGAAAATGCACATCAATTAGGTCGTTATCTAAGGCGTGCTGCAAGTCCTCCGCCGAAGGGAACCATTGGTTTTTTTCCTGGAGTGTTTCTTCTTTGGGTAGCGAACTATGGCGCCGGTCACGCTTTACAAAATCAGTGAGTATTTGGCGAACTTCCGCAGCGCGAAACGGCTTGTTGAGTAAGCCTGCTATTTCCAAACCATGCTCTTGTGCTGATAACGCTGATGAATTTACCACTCGTTTGCCGGCACCGCTGATAATAATTAGCTTGGCCTTGTGGTTAATATCCGCAAGGCGTTTAATTAATTCTACGCCATCGGTGTCGGGCATGATCAGGTCAACCATGATCAAGTCAGGTTCAAACAAGGTTAGCTGCTCATAAAATGCCAACGCTGTGTCGGTAAAGATGACATTAAAGCCACATTGCTCTGCAATGCTCTTGAGGGTCTGGCCGACCAGCTCATCGTCATCAATAATTAACAGCTTGTGTGCATTCATTTTATCGCCTTGCTTGTTGTTATAATTTTAACGTTAGTTTCGTTATTGTGTTGCGTAAAAGTGATACTAGTGACAACGCAATCAAATTACCATAGTCTTGTCTCAGATCAATAAACTCATCGAGTGTTCAGTGTATGTGGCCTTCCAAGGAAAGTTTGGAGAACATTAGTAAGTTTCTTAGAGCGACTGAAAAGTATAGCTCTGAGGTACACCTTTTGATTGGGCTATTGTCGGCTTCGTTAATTGCTATTACTTTTAAGCTTATTGCTGGCGCCGGCGGTGTGCCGCATGTGTTCGAGTACGGCTTCGTTTTACTTATTGTGCTTAGTGCCTTTATTCACGGACCTATGATTGGCGGTCTGGCTGGCTTGATTGTGGGCATGATGTTAAGCCCTGTGGTAGACACCTCAGTAAACACGGCAATACGAGGCGAAGACTACTTTTGGCCAATACGCCTAATTGTACTGACTATGTTAGGTCTTGGCGTCGGAATTTTAAAACGCTTGGTGTTGCACTTGCATGACGCCCTGCATACCGCTGAACGGCGTATGACCGGCACCAATCTGCCGAACTTAACTGCTGCAGTGGAACATATCGATAAGTTAATAAAGGTATCTGATCGTACTCCTGATAAGCAACTGAATTTAGTTAATTTACGTTTGGAGAATATTGAGAAACTGCGGCAGGAACTTGGTCGAAAAGCCACTGACGAATTTTTAGTGATGCTGGCCGATAAGTTTCAAAAACGTCTGGGTGCCGACTCTTATGTAACCCAAACCTCCAGCAATGAATTAACAGGTATTCATGCTTCGGAGTCTGCTGATGCCTTTGAGCAAATGCAGAAAGACATTAATTCAATGTTACTGGAAACTGTGGCTATTCAGGGCAAAGAACGCAAACTGGAAGCTGCTGCTGGTTTATATGGCATCGGTAAGGCCGGCCAACGTAATAAGTCGGTTGAGCAACTCATGCAAGAACTGACGGCTACCACTCAGCGTGCCATCGACAACGATCAGCCTCTGGCAGCTGTGATCGATAGCCATAGTGACGACGCCGAGGACATTGGGGCCTTCTCAGTGAAACGGCAGTTGCAGGAAGCGCTGGCCAAAAACGAATTTGTTCTGCACTACCAACCCCGACTGAATACAGCCAATGGTTATTTTACCTCACTGGAGGTAATACCGCTTTGGAATCACCCGCGTCGGGGTATGATTTCGTTTGCCGAGGCAATGCCCATTCTGGAAGAGGCTTCTATGGTGCAGTACTTTTCCATGTGGCTGGTGCGGCACGCACTGCATGATGCAGAAGCGTGGTTCAAGAAGGGCTACAAATTTCGAATATCCTTGAATATTTCCCTGACAGATAAGCTTGATGCCAAAGTGTTGGCGTATATTTTACGTGAAGTTCGGGCGCACACTATGGCAAGTGGTTTATTTAGTTTGGAAGTGTCAGAAGCTGCTCTAGTGAACGCCGATAAAAAAAGCATGGACTATCTTACCCACATTCAACATCAGGGGTTGTGTATAATTGCGTCAGACTTTGGCGAGGGTAAAGCGACAATTCAAACCTTATTCCGGATGCCGGTAGACGCGGTTAAGTTCACGAAAGGGCTCATAAACAAGGCCGGGCATCACAGCGACAAAAAACGCGAGCTATACAGCTTAATAAAAATGGTTCGCTCCAAAGGCTTAACCACTATTGCCAAAGGGGTGCAGAACCGTGAGGCGTTGTTAATGCTGAAGCAGTTGGGCGTTGACGAACTGCAGGGGCCAATTCTAAGTAAAGCGCTGCCCAAGAAAGACATTCCCTGGGCCCGCATCCGTTAAAACCCGCTACTTACTCTTCGTTTTCAGTGCCTGACTAACCTGACTCATAAGTTGCTCTTTCCGATACGGCTTCGACAGTATTGGATAACGCGGTGTATCTTTGGTTTCACGTTCCACGATCTTGTCGGAAAAGCCGCTGGTTAACATAATATTTGCCGACGGGTAGCGCTTCGCAAATACATTCGCCACATCAACTCCTGATAGCTCTCCCGGCATCACAACATCAGTGAACAAGAAGTCAATTCGCTGTTGCGCTTCCATATGTTGCAGCGCTTTTTCTGCGTTCTCGGCTTCTAACACCTGAAAGCCTTCGGACTCAAAATAATTAACCGCTAACTGACGAATTGGCGCTTCATCTTCAACAACCAGAACTGTGAGTTGGGCTGGCATTGAAGTGTCTGCGGAGCTCACGGAGGGTGAATCAGTGGAAGCCGAATCAATCAGTGGCAAGTATAAACAGAAGGTAGTGCCTGAGCCTTTATCTGCGGCTGTTTCTGAGCATACCGAAATATGTCCGCCCGACTGTTTGATAAAGCCAAACACCATACTTAGTCCAAGACCGGTGCCGGAATTGTCTTCCCGACGCGAAAAGAAAGGTTCAAATATGCGTTCAATATCGTCGCTGGGTATGCCGTGACCATTGTCAGATACTTTTAACAGTAAGTAGCTTCCAGGCTCAACTTCTGGATGTAGCTCTAAATAACCTGCATCAAGCTCGGAAACGGATGCTTCAATGGTGAACTCCCCATTGGCGGGCATGGCGTGCTTAGAATTCGTAGCTAAATTCAGTAACGCATTTTCAAGTTGGGCGTGATCAATAAAAATACTTGGTAGATGCGGTTCTACCTTCACGATCAGTTCATTTTCTCTGCCAATAGCTGTCTTTAATAGTGGCGATAGATCATCGAGTATGGTTTCTATGTCTACCGAAGTGGGGTTCAGGGTTTGTCTGCGGGCAAAGGCTAGCAAGCTATTAGTCAGTGCTGCTCCGCGCTCTGAGGCCTGCACAATAGTTTCTGCCAACTGGCGCTGAGAGTCATCGGTGAGCGTTTCGCAAAGCATATCGGCGTTACCCATAACCACCGTTAGCAGGTTATTAAAGTCGTGCGCAATGCCGCCGGTCAAATGGCTGATAGACTCAAGCCGCTGGATTTGCTGAAGTTGCTGTTCCATATTGTGTTCACGGGTCACGTCGCGTTCCACTGCTACCCAATGGGTATACCAGCCATTTTTGTCGGCAATCGGAACTATATCCAGCTCTAACCAAATTTCGCGGCCGTCTTTGGTGTAATTTAAAACTTTGGCTCGTACTGACTTCCATTTCAGCAGCGCTGAACGTATTTTATCGAGTTCGGAGCTTTGCGTACCAGGCCCCTGCAGAATGCGTGGTGTTTTCCCTATAATTTCTTCGGCGGTGTAACCGGTTTTTCGTTCAAAGGCCTCATTCACAAATACCACGCGTGGGCCAGGTTCTTGCACAGGTTCTGCTTCGGTAATAATGATTATGTCGTTTAAGCGCGATACAGCGGTGCGCAGCAGTCTGAGCTGTTCTTGTTCAGCTCGTTGCTTGGTAATATCTGAGCAGGAACCATACCAGGCCTCAACCTCACCTTCCGTATTATATTTTGGTTTAGCCTGCGTCAGCATCCATACGTAGTTGCCTTGATAATCGCGAATACGGAACTCAACTAAATAGTGCTCGCCGGTAGCTACTGAGTGATCCCAGATTGCGAGTGATCGCTTGAGATCATCAGGGTGCAAGATACTCTTCCAGTGCTCCAGAATATAATCGGAGCTTTTGCCGGTTATGTTGATCAACTGAGAGCCTACATAGGCAATGGTGCCGTCCGGATTAGCGGTCCATACCATTACGGGCAAGGCGTCGGAAAGTTCCTTGAAGTATTCCTTTTGGGCTATTACCTGTAGATTTTTGGCTGCCGATTTCTCGGCCCTACTAATAATGTGTAGCAGCACATAAGTGGCACCGATGATAACAAAGGTGAGTGAGCGGTTGGCTAATACATACCAGGTATCTAAGTCGACATCGACTTCAGGGGAGATTAGATAGCCAAGCGAATTCAGTACCAGGGCGCAGCAGGTGACAATAATTACGGTGCGCATTCTGGCAATGGCACTGGCTAATAAAATAATGGGAATGTACAAGTACCCGTGGGCGAAGCCTAGCTGCGTTAAACTGTCAGTGACGAACACCACCAGCATCAGCACAATCAGCGTTATGGTGCTAATGACTCGTGTAGGCCTTACTACACCGAACATGGGTTGAAATAGGCGCCGGCTCATTTTGTTATCCTTGTTGAATTATTGTTTTTTTACTTCAACGAATAGGTGGATACTACGTGAGCTATGATTGTATTAACACTTATGTTTTAACGCTAGTTTCTGGGCTAATTGTTTTAGCACATGGGTTTCGCGGTGAATCGACAAGCCCATAGTAGCGGGAGCTGCCTGGAGTACTTGTTGGTTGTGGTTTATGGCGTCAGTTAGTTTCACCCATTGCGGGCGCATGCCATTGGCAATTTCGTAGTGCTCCATTTTGGTTGCTGTGGTTTCCAGAGCTACCTCGCATTGATACCAGTAAGACTTCTGGTACATGATGGGCCACTGCGGTTTCCAATACGGTTGGTATTCGCTCACCATACCAAAGGGCTTTGGCTCGCCCACAACCAACACGCCTGTTTCTTCCTGTAGCTCTCGCTTCAGCGCGGGGATCAGGCTTTCACCTTCATCGACACCGCCACCCGGAAAGCTAAAATCGTCATAGCGCTCGGTGTACAGGAGGAGTATTTCATCGTCACGCATTACGATGCCGCGCACCGCTTGCCGGTAAAGCTTCTCGCCTGATAAATCAGTTAACGAGGGATGAATTAAATCAGCAAGTAAACGCATCTTATTCTTCAGTTTTGCTTTTAGGCCAGAAGGTGATTGCGCGGCATTTTCGCACAATCATGCCTGCCGTCAAAACCATATTCTGGCGAAGAAGGTGACTTGGGTGTAGATTCAATAATACATAGGTCGCACTGTGAGTAGTGCCTGCGAATTGTTAAGGAGCGTTTTATGCCAGCAACAGGAAGTATTAATTACGTTGAAATACCCGCAAGGGATATGGATGCAACCAAGCATTTTTTTACTGATGCTTTTGGTTGGGAATTTATTGACTACGGCCCCGATTATGCGGCTATTCAAAAAGCTGGTCTTGATGGTGGTTTCTTCAAGTCAGACCAAGTAGCTACCACCAGTAATGGCAGCGTACTGGTAGTGCTTTATAGTAGCGAGCTGGAAATTACGCTGGAGCGGGTTAAGTCCGCTGGTGGAATTATAGTGCAGAATATTTTCTCGTTTCCTGGTGGGCGACGCTTTCACTTCGCTGACCCGAATGGCAACGAATTCGCCGTATGGTCAGAGCCGGAGGAGTCTTAACATGCACGTTCCGAGTCAGTTCAGGGAAGACGACACGCAAAAGCTGCAGCAGTACATTAACGACTACAGCTTTGGGTTGTTTATAGTTGCAGATGAGCAAGGGATTGAGGCTACGCATGTGCCGTTTTGTCTTTGTAGCAATGGCTCTGGCTCGCCCGGAGTTCTGCAGTGCCATTTAGCGCGTAGCAACCCGGTATGGAAACGCCTGCAGAACGGCGCAAATGTTTTGGCGGTGTTTCAGGGTCCTGACGCCTACGTGTCGCCTTCGTGGTATCCGTCGAAAGCTGAAACCGGCCGGGTGGTGCCCACCTGGAACTATCTGGCGGTGCATGCCGAGGGGCACGCGAACCTTATTGAGGATGCGACTTGGTTAAAGGAGCATTTGCATCAGCTAACCGACCGACACGAGTCGGGCAGGCAGCAGCCTTGGTCGGTTGATGATGCTCCCGCTGATTACACTGAGCGGTTAATTAAAGGAATTGTGGGTGTTGAAATAACCATTGAAAAACTGACCGGCAAATTAAAAGCCAGTCAGAACCAAACTGAGAGTAACCGCGCTGGTGTTAAACAAGGCCTGGCCGATGAAGGCGCTGCTATGGCAGAACTCATCAGTTAATGCGTACAAAAAAATAGTCGTCGATTTTTCGGTTGGCTGGGTTAGTATTTGACGCGTACTCTGCTTCTATGAGGCAACAGCGGATCATGTTATGCGTATTCAGAACCCCGAAAAAGTGAGTAGTTACTATCAGGCTTTGCTTAATCGCGACCAGTCCTATGTGGGTATTTTTTATGTAGGAGTAGTCACTACTGGTGTGTTCTGTATCTCATCGTGCCGGGCGCGTAAGCCGAAGCCAGAAAACGTAGAGTTTTACAGCACTTTTAAAGATGCGCTGAATGCCGGTTTCAGACCTTGTAAAATTTGTCGGCCTACCGAGAACGCCAACGAAGCGCCTGAGCCGGTTGCGGCGGCAATTGAGCTGGTGCGACAGAATCCTAAGCAAAAAATCTCCGACTACCAGTTGCAACAACAGGGGTTGAGTCCGGAACCCATTCGCCGTTGGTTTAAGCAGAATTACGGGATGACCTTTCAGGCGTTTCAGCGTATGTACCGTATTAATATTGCGTATCGGGAATTAACGCATGGGCAAACCGCAACCAATACCGCCTTTGACAGTGGCTATGAGTCACTCAGTGGCTTCGGGTATACCTTTAAAAAAGTGATGGGGCACTCACCCGCTAACTTCAGGGAGAACAATGGTATGGAAACAAATGTAATTGTAATTAACCGCTTTACTACCCCACTGGGGCCTATGTTTGTGGGTGCTACCGAGCAGGGCGTATGCTTACTTGAATTTGTTGACCGGCGTATGCTGGAAACCGAATTTAAAGATCTGCAGCGGCGTTTAAAAGCCAAAATAATTACCGGCGAGAACGACCACACCAAGCAAGCTATGCAACAACTGGACGAGTATTTTGCCGGAACCCGCAAAGAGTTCACGCTGGCATTGCACACACCAGGCACGGATTTCCAACAGCAAGTTTGGCAGGTGCTCGGTGACATACCCTACGGCGAAACCAGGAGTTATCAGGTACAGGCTGAAGCTATTGGTAACCCGAAAGCGGTACGGGCCGTTGCATCAGCGAACGGCTGTAATCGTGTGGCTATTGTTATTCCATGTCATCGGGTTATTGGTAAAAACGGCACCCTGACCGGCTACGGTGGTGGCTTAGAGCGCAAGCAATGGCTGTTAGATCATGAACGCCGGCACCTCGGCTAAATCTCTTTAAGTTACCGCGTTGCGCTGCTGCCAGCGTTCACTCAAATGCGCCTTAGATTCAATCACATCAGCGAGTGCCTGCACTGCCAGATACACATCGTGGAAGCTGTTGTATAAGGGCGCAAAGCCTACCCGCAGGTAATTAGGTGAGCGGAAATCTGCCACCACGTCGCGTTCAATAAGTGCCTGGCAAATCCCGTATGCATGCTCACTTTCATAACTGAGTTGACTGCCCCGCTGGTTTCGATCTTCTGGAGCTATCAGTGTTAGTTCGCTGGTGAGTTCAAACTGCACTACTAAGTCGTGAAAAAGTTCGCTTAGCTGCATCGACTTGAATCTCAGTTGCCCTAGATTCACATCTTTAAAGGCATCCAGTGCCGCATCCACTGCACTCATCGAAAGCACTGGCGGTGTGCCACCCAAAAACTGGCTAATACCCGGTGCCGGGCTGTAGTTAGGGGTAAATTCAAATGGATTCGCGTGACCCATCCAACCTACTAGCGGTTGCTGTAGCTTGGCATGGTGCCGCTCGGCCGCGTAAATAAAGGCAGGTGCGCCGGGGCCACCATTTAAATATTTATAAGTGCAGCCCACCGCAAAGTCGGCTTGCCAGGCATCTAAATCAACGGGCAATACGCCGGCACTATGCGCTAAATCAACAATAACCATAGCGCCAGCTGCGTGCGCTTTGGCTATTAGTGTTTCAACATCAAGTCGCCGACCGGTGCGAAAGTTTACTTCAGTAACTAGAACTACAGCAGTTGTGTCCGTAACTGCATCGGCTAGTTGCTGTTCTTTCTCCAATACCAGTTCGCAACGCTGCTGTCCTAGCAATTGCTGAAGACCCTGCACCATATATAAGTCGGTTGGAAAGTTGTCTGGTGTAGACAGCACCTGATTTTTCTGTGGCTGTTCTGTTTGCACCAGCGTAAGTGATGCGGCTAACGTCTTGAATAAGTTTACCGAAATAGAGTCGCAGCAAATAACCTGACCCGGTGCGGCACCAACTAATGGCGCAATTTTTTCACCAACACGCTGCGGTAAACCAATCCAGTTATGTTTATTCCAACTGGTAATAGCATCTTTTCCCCATTGGCGGTTCGTTACTTCGGCTACCCGAGCGTGGGTATCGTGGCTCATTAAACCCAGCGAGTTGCCATCCAGATAAACTTTTCCCGGCGGAATATAAAAGCGATCGCGGGCAAAGCCAATGGGGTCGTTGTTATCAAGCTCGAGCACGTTCTGTTTGGTTATCACTTGGCACTCTCCTGACTGGGCGCTGAGCTTTGTAAGCTCTGCCGCAGCGCTGTAATGATGTGGCGCCATGCAGGGGCGCCCGGATGAATCATATCAAAATGGCCAGCTTCGCGAATTTCGAGTGTGGTAGCTCCCGGAAGTTGTGCTTGCTGCAGCGGAACCACTGTGTCGTCTGTACCATGAATAAGCAAGGTCGCGGTGTCAGGTTCGGGCTGACTGGCAGGATTTGCCAGTTGATATGCGGCTTCTAGCTGCGCTGGTGTACCGCCCATAAATGCTTGTGCACCTTGCTCACAGCCGGAGTTGCCGGAAGCGTAACTAGCAAGATCAGTGATGGCTGCCAACCCGATAACCGTATCAATATCCACCGACGACTGCTGCGCGGCAAGCAACGCAAGGTGACCACCAGCTGAGTGTCCCATTAAGGTCACTTGATCTAAGTTGAGCTGTTGTTGTCCTAATGCGGTAAGTGCCGCATGAATGTCGTTTAATGATCCGGGCCAGCCACCGCCGGGTTCGCCGGCGCGCCGATATTCAATATTCCACACCGCAAAACCCTGATCCCGAAGGGCGGTGGCAAAGGCCTGACTGTGCTTTATATCGTAAGCGCTAAGCCAGCAGCCGCCATGAATAAAGGCTACTACCGGCGCATCTTTCGCTGCAGGCAGCCACAGTTCAGCATATTGTGAGGGCTCAGTGCCATAGTTAATGCGCTGGTTGGGCTGCGCTACCGGCAGCTGAGTGAGCGCCTGATAGGGCACCTGGGCCGCCACCGATTGGTACTCTATTGGTGCCCCGGTGGTAGTCTTTGGTGTGTTATTAACCGTGCAAGCGCTAAGTGTTGTAGCTATACAAGCTGCCGCTAGAAGAGAGTTTTTTTTCATGGGTGCGCTCAGTTACTGCATTTAAAGATAGCTAAGAATAGAATCTGTGTATCCTGCAATAAAGCGCAAGAATAATCTATACAACTTCTGTATATATCATGATTTTCTGTCATGCCCACAAGCTGTGGTAGCATTTACCCAAAGTATTTCTAACTATCACTTCGCTGGAGAAGACGATGTTTGCATTCCTGTTGTTTAGTTTCGTGCTCAGTGTGTTTGGCGTGATTGCGTATGTGAAAGTCCAGAATCTGGAAAAACGTTTGGACGAGTTGCAGCAAGAAAAACAAAAAATTGATAAGCCCGAGGACTAATAAGCAATGATAACTATTAGGCGCGCAACCTATGATGATGTGCCAGCGCTGCATGCTCTGGCAGAACGTTTCTTACTGAAAAACCTAAAAGATCCGGAAAATACTGGTTTTTTAATCTCCAACTTTTCGCCTGATATGTACAAGAACTATGTGGATACGGCAGAGTACTTCTGGGTGGCCGAAGAAGACGGCAAACTGGGAGGCTTCTTATTGGCTTACAAGAGCGAATCTATTAAGCCTGAGGAAGTGATTAACTCCTGCCTGCGTTATTCCGTGGTTCAGCCTTTCACCCTGATTAAGCAAATTTGCGGTAGTGGTGAGGTGCGCGGTGCGGCCTCCGCACTTTACGCGAAGTTATTTAAAGAAATGGATACGGATTTAGCTTTGGCGGCAGTGGTAAATGAACCGCTAAATACCAAGTCTATTGAGTATCATCGTAAAGTTGGTTTTTCCCATTTGTGGGATTTGCACCCACCGGCGGATTACGACGGAGTGACCCGGGCACGCTCAATCTGGTTCTATTCCAAAACTGACACGCGGCCTCAAACTCGTATGGCGCAAGTGAATCGTCATGAACTGGTGCAGCATTTAATTGAAAAAGAGCAAGGTACTGCCAGCCTGTACATGCACGAAGACAATTTAAACTGGACCAAACTGGGCATGCTGGTTAGCTTTATGACCGCTATTCTTACTGCCTTTGCGTTCTTGCTCGAGCGTGATGCAACCACCACCAATAACTGGATTGTGAGCGTGTTGGTGGTATTTGGCTTTGTGGTGAATATTATGTTTTGCCTGAAACTGAAGTCAGGTTTGAACTTTTTAAATCATCACAAAAAGAACCTGCGTCGCTTTGACGATGCTATTGCCGGCATGATGCCGTCGATTCCGCATTATCTGGATCAAAACACTGTAAAACAGTCGGTTACTGTGCGGGTAATGATTGCGCTGCCACTGTTTAGTTTAGGGCTCTGGAGTGTGTGTTCGGCATTGCTGATTAACAAATATTTCTTCAGTTTCTTGTAACTGATTAAAAACTAAAAAGAAATAATTTGTACAAAAATTAACCAATTGGTGGGCTTCCAAACTATACTTAATGTTAGGCATAAGTAGATCGTAAGGAGGTTACCATGCGATTGTTAGGTGTCTGTATTGCAACCCTGGTACTAGTTGGATGTTCTAACGGCTCGAACTATGCGGGAACGCAAAAGTACAAGTACGTTATCGACCACGACGAAGTGCAACAGGTAGAACGAGCGGCACGCCATTCAGTGCATAAGGTTGATGTATACTGGGTGAACCAGCCGCGCAAACGAGTGTTGATTGAAGAAGGTGTTAACAATCAACCATAGCTGGTTTGTAAGTTGATAAACCAAAGGAAAGTGCTCCGAACACTTTCCTTTTTATTTAGTCGGTTAGCTGCAGCGACGATCAATTTCTTGTTTCAGCGGCTTGCGCAAGCCCAGCATAAAGACTACTTCCGCAACCACAAATAAGGGCCCAATGGCCAGCCCCATAATATCGTCCACAAAGGCAGGCTTACGGCCTTCAAAATAGTGGCCAATGAATTGGAATACCCAACCTACGACAAACAGGCCGATGCCCCACATGAGCCATTCACCAGTGCTGAGCTGGGCAATTGCACTGCCTACGTTCAGACAGATCCACAATAACAGCGCCATCAATAAGCCCAGCGGAATATCCAGCCGCACGTAAAAAATAACAGCCACAATTACTAGAATGTTCGCTGGTGAAATACTCAGTCCGCTAATAACAAAATCAGGCCGTGATAACAGCGTAATAAGAGCCAGCACTATCATTGGAATACCCACCAGGTGGGTTAAAATATTCTTAAAGTTACGATGATATGCGGCATATTGGGCAAGATGATCGGTAATTGTTTTGTGAGCCATAGTGCTTTCCATTTTATGTTCTGGCGATTCTTTACAAACCGTTACTTTATTCAAGCTTGCTACGCTGTGGCGGCGGTGTCAATATGAAAACCAAAGCACGTACACCAGTCAATTGAGGAAAAAAATGATGCGCGAGCAACTAGAGCGCCGGGCTTTTATGGTGTTGCTGATTATTGTCAGCATACTGTTCTTGCTGATTCTGGAACCCTACTGGGGAGCTATTTTCTGGGCTTGTGCTATTGCTGTGATTTTTTATCCAGTACAAAGCTGGTTAACCCGAAAAATAGGCGATAAGCCGAACAGGGTCGCATTAATCACCTTGTTGCTGTGCATGATTATTGTGGTAATACCCGTATTGTTAATTGCCTCCACCTTTGTGAATGAAGGGGTGCAGCTCTACAAAGCTATTGATTCCGGTGACATTGACCCGAAGCAAATCATTACCCGCATGCAGGAAGCCTTTCCGACGGTTATTTCGTTGCTGGAACGTATGGGTATTGAAGTGGGTGATTTGCGCACGCGCATTTATGAGGGCGCTACCCAGGCAAGTAAGTATCTGGCCAGCGAAACTCTTAGCTTTGGTACCGGCACAGCCAGCTTCTTTATATCCTTGTCGCTGATGCTGTATCTGACGTTTTTCCTGTTGCGCGATGGTAACCGACTGATTGATCTTATGGTGAAAGCTCTACCATTGGGCGATGAGCGGGAACGTAAACTGTTTTCAAAGTTTGCCGAGGTAACTCGGGCTACGGTGAAAGGTAATCTGGTAGTGGCCATAGTACAGGGTACTTTGGGCGGTATTATTTTCTGGATTCTGGATATTCCCGCACCGCTATTATGGGGTGTGGTGATGTCGGCCTTGTCGCTTATTCCTGCCATAGGTGCGGCGCTGGTGTGGTTACCGGTCGCCATTTATTTATACGCGCTGGGTGACTGGGTTGAGGGCACAGTGCTAGTTGCTTACGGCGCCATTATTATTGGCCTGGCCGATAACATATTGCGGCCTTTGTTGGTTGGTCGTGATACCAAGCTGCCTGACTATATTGTGTTGTTTTCAACCATTGGTGGCCTGGCGCTAATGGGCATTAATGGCTTTGTTATTGGCCCCTTAATTGCTGCTTTATTTATTGTTTCCTGGGACATCTTTATGCGGGAGTTTAATGCGGACCCCGATAATAGAGATAGCGATAACTCCGGGAGTAACTAAGCCCGAGCCCGGCTTACGACTATAGTATGAGCTTAAGGTGCTGGAATATTGACCGATAACAATAGAGACTGACTAAGTTAACTCTTACTCACGGTAAACTATTGTTGGGCTCCCATGAAGCATACTAGGGTTGGATTTTTACTAATTACACTTGGGCTTGCACTGGTTTTGCAAGCCTTAACACTGTGGTTGCTGGAAACACCCTGGCTACAGCTATTGTGTAATCTGGTGATTGTGGCGGCAATAGTGCTACTGAACCAGTGGTACACAGCCCGCAATGATAATGCTGCTGAGGTGCAAACCAATGCTGGTGCTGCCGGGCAAGCAGACGCTAACAGCCGTTTGGCTGATGTGGCGAAAAATTCCGGTAGTAACGCCATTTCAACGGCTGAACTCAGCCATACCATTACCTCCCTGAACAAAGTTCTGCATAATTCCGTTGCCCGTTTAGGTAATGCGGTGCGTAATTCCAATACTGTTAGCGAACGTGCTCAGGACATTTACCAATTCAGCAGTGAGGTTGCTGCGGCAGGCGAGCAAACCCTGCAAATTAGTGTTACCGGGCAGCGTCAGGTGCAGCAGTTAACGGCAGAGATTGCTGAAATGGTAAAAGAAAGCCGTCGGGCCGCCACCACGGTTGCCGGTTTACGCGACAAGGCCGATCAAATTCTTAAAGTTACCGACGTTATTCGTTCCATTGCTGACCAAACCAACTTATTGGCACTAAATGCCGCCATTGAGTCGGCGCGAGCGGGTGAGCATGGGCGAGGTTTCGCAGTGGTGGCTGATGAAGTACGCTCACTAGCGGCGCGCACCTCTACCGCAACGGTTGAAGTTGGCGATTTGGTGGAAGCCATTCATCAGGAAACCACCAGTGCCGCCAGTATTATGGATTTGCTGTCGGAACAGGTTGAACGGCAATCCGCTACTACCGGCACCATGGTAACGCAATTGGGCGACATTGCCGGTCAGGCGGAAACCATGGAAGCGCAGCTGCGTAACATTGCCAGCAGCGTTGGTGACAATCAGCAGGACCTTGGTGAAAACGCCCAATTATTAACTGAGGTTGAAGCTGAGTTACTGAATCAGCAGCAGCAAATGGATACAGTGACTAGTCAGGCAACCGGACTTGAAGCTCAGGCGGAGCAGTTACTGGCGCTGTTGGTGGAGTCAGATGAGAATTCTCCGCACCGTCAAATTTACGATATTGCGCGGCATTCAGCGGATCGGGTAGAAGCTTTGTTAACTGCCGCCCTGCAAAGCGGTGAGTTAACCGAAGCACAGCTGTTTTCGAGAAATTACACAACGGTTGCCGGAGTAGAACCGAAGAAATTCGAAACGCCTTATACCGAGTTTTTCGATCGCGAATTACCCCGTATTCAGGAAGCAGCGGTAGAGCAAAATTCTCATGTGGTATTTGCTATTACCACCGACCCTAATGGTTATGTGGCACGCCACAATAATGCGTTTAATCAGCCGCTTACCGGTAATCAACAGCAAGATCTGGTGGGTAACCGTTCACGGCGTATGTTTGACGATAAAACTGGCCGCCGTTGTGGTTCGCATACACACAAACTGCTGTTACAAACCTATAAACGTGACACCGGCGAAGTCATGCATGACTTGTCGGTGCCCATTCATGTAAATGGTAAGCATTGGGGTGGCTTCCGTATTGGCTACCACCCTTTATAAGCCTTATTGTTAACTGTTCGATTTGCCGCTGACAAACTCAGGGTAGGCGGTAACTCCGCATTCGGTAACATCAGCCCCTTCATACTCAGCCTGTGCGCTAACGCGTATACCTATGGTTTTGCGTAATAACCACCACACCGCCAGGCTGGTAATAAATACCCAGGCAAAAATACAAAAGGCACCAAATAACTGAGTCCACAGGTTGGCTTCTGGGTTGCTAAGCGGAACCAGCAATAAACCGAACAGGCCGGCCACCCCATGCACCGAAATCGCACCTACCGGGTCATCAACGCGCAGGCGGTCTATGGTGATAATAGAAACCACTACCAATAAACCAGCGCCAACGCCAATTAACGCGGCTAACAGCGGTGAGGGTGAAGCTGGGTCGGCGGTAATAGCCACTAAACCAGCCAGGGCACCGTTTAAAATCATGGTCAGGTCGGCTTTGCCCCAAATTCGGTGGGTTAGAATAAGGCTACTAATGGCGCCACAGGCAGCCGCGGCGTTGGTGTTTACGAATACATCGGCAATGGCCAGAGCATTCTCAGTATCCGACAGTCGTAGCTGTGAGCCGCCGTTAAAGCCAAACCAGCCCATCCATAAAATAAGTGTACCTAAGGCGGCCAGTGGCATGTTGGCACCTGGAATAGCCTGAATAGAGCCGTCTTTGAAGTATTTGCCGTAGCGAGGTCCCAATAATAGTACGCCAGCCAAGGCTGCCGCTGCACCTGCCATGTGCACAATTCCCGAGCCGGCGAAATCCACGAAGCCCGCTTCACTAATAAAACCACCACCCCAGGTCCAGTAACCTTCAACCGGGTAAATAAAGCCCGTTAGCACTACTGCAAACACTAAAAAGCTAATGAGTTTCATGCGCTCGGCAACCGCGCCCGAAACAATAGACATTGCGGTGGCCACAAACACCACCTGGAAGAAAAAGTCGGCGGCCTTCGCATGAGTGGCATCGCTGGCGGTTTCACCATAGCCCAACGCCAAGCCCGGTAACCAACCACCTTCGGTATTGTTGGTGTACATAATGCCGTAGCCCACCAGCAAAAACAGGGTGCAGGCAATGGCGTACAAGGTAATGTTCTTAGTCAAAATTTCGGTGGTGTTTTTGGTGCGAACTAACCCCGCTTCAAGCATTGAAAAGCCCGCGGCCATCCACATAACTAACACGCCAGACAGCAGCAAATAAAAGGTATCCAGAGCAAAGCGCAACTCCGTTACTGTGGTACTTAGTTGAGTTGTTTCCATGGTAAGACTCCCTAAATTGCGTCATCGTCGACTTCGCCGGTGCGAATTCGAACCACGTGTTCCAGCGCTGTGACAAAAATTTTGCCATCACCAATATTGCCGGTGTGAGCGGTTTCGGTAATGGCTTCAACCACGCGCTCAACCAGGGCATCGCTGGTGGCGATTTCAATTTTCACCTTAGGTAAAAAATCAACCCGATACTCAGCCCCGCGATACAGCTCGGTGTGTCCTTTCTGTCGGCCGAAGCCGCGCACTTCAGTTACCGTTAGCCCCTGACAACCTATTTCAGCAAGGGCTTCACGAACGTCATCTAACTTAAAAGGTTTGATGAGTGCAGTGATTAGTTTCATGGTTTTTCTCCTGACCCGTGAAGCAACATGCCCGCGGCATGACGAGTAGACTCTTCAGTAATCGTGCCAAACAGGTAAGCTCATGATTTATATAGAATCGTGGTTTTGGGGTAGGTGATTTGTTGCATCATTGTTGAGCAATGGGGCTGTAGGTGCACCAAATTGGTGCGTAAATCCCAGCGCTAAAGCGCCTTTTTACTGGACAATTGCAGCACAAAAAATTATCGTTGTGAGCCTTCACAGACGAACAAAATGGGTGTGTAAATTAATGCAAAAAGGATGGCTTTTTCGAGTTACTGGCGGGCTAATGCTGCTGTTATTAGCAGGTTGTCAGAACATTCCTTTTTTATCTGATACAGAACCCAAACGCGCATCTTTAGATGAAGTGCTGTTGGAACAAGTACAGTTTTATCGTCCGTACGAAATTTATAATGCTGATTTTGAAGCACAACTGTTAGGTTCGGCGCGCGGCATTGACTGCCAGCAAGGCTGGAATGATGATGCACCTGAACAACGCAGTGCATTGCTGGCACTAAAGGCCGACGTACTAAATGCAGGTGGTAATGCGGTAGTGCTTACTCACTGCCAGACCGTTGAACTAAATCAGTGCAATGCTGCAATTCAGTGCGACGGTACTGGTTACGTGGTAGACGAAGAGCAACGCAAACAGCAGCAATCATCGAACTCACCATTGGATAAACCCGATATCTGGTTTTAAACGCCGACTTTTAGGGAGTAGTGGCTATGCGCACTGGTTCGCGTCCAACCGACCTGATTGGGCAAACTGATCTGTTACGAATTAACTCGTTATCGCAGCTTACCGGCTGCGATATCTTTTTGAAGTGCGAGTTTCAAAATCCGGGCGGGTCGATTAAAGATCGCGCCGCGCTGCAAATGGTGCAGGATGCCGTTAGTAGCGGAGCGCTGGAACGAGGCATGACTATTGTTGAAGGTACTGCCGGCAACACGGGTATCGGTCTGGCACTGGTGGCTAAGTCACTGGGTTTTAATATGTTGGCGGTAATGCCAAACGATCAGGCGCCTGAAAAAGAGCGCATGATTGCCTTGCATGGCGCAGAGCTTAGAACGGTAAACCCGGTGCCGTTTCGCGATGAAAATCATTTTTACCATACCGCCCGGAAAATGGCTGAACAACGCAGCGATTTTTGGTGGGCAAACCAATTTGAAAATACCAGTAACGCGCGCGCCCATGAGTTACAAACCGGCCCGGAAATTTGGGAACAAACCAAAGGCGCTATCGACATACTAGTGTCGGTAGCTGGCACGGGCGGCACTATTGCTGGCAATTCACGCTTCTTAAAGCAGCAAAAATCTGATTTACAGGTTTGGTTAACCGATCCTGACGGATCTGGTTTGTACAGCTATTTGCGCAATGGCGAATTTGTTGCAGCAGCTGGCGGCTCCATGACCGAAGGGATTGGCATTATGCGCCTGGTGGAAAACTTCAAGCAGGCGAAAGTGGATGCGGCGGTGAATTTGCCCGATCAAGATTTATTAGCCTTATCGCGCTACGTACGCGACCGTGATGGCATAGTTTTGGGCAGTAGCTCGGCGCTGAATGTGGCGGGTGCTTTGTGTGCTGCAGCGCAATCCGGACCCGGCAAAACCATAGTCACTTTTGCGTGTGACTTAGGCGAGCGTTCCAGTAGTAAATTGTACAATCCTGAGTACTTACGAAATCGCGGTTTGAGTATGGCTCTGGAACCTATCACCGAACTATTCGCGCGCTACAAAGATGCTGGCGATAGCATTTGGTGGAATGGTTAAGGCTCGGTAAAGATAACCTTTTGAGACTTGCACCTAGGTACCACTGTGGCAAACTGAATCTTTACATTTACGCTTGAAGGGGCAGCGATAATGCATCGCTTGTTGCAGACTCTTAGTATTTGCTTACTGTTGGTTTCGTCGGTAACTCTGGCGCAACAACCTACCAGCGATGAGCCGCAAACGGTAGAAGCGCAGTTTGGCTATGACGTTGCGCGTCAGGCGAAAGAGCGCGCTGAGCGTGAGTCTGAGACCACCTCCGAACAAGCATCTGAACAAGAGTCTGAAAGCGCCTCAACAGAAAAGCCTGAGGTTGTCGAAAACGACACCATTATAGGCGAACCTTTCGGGCCACCCATACCCGCAGCCAAACCTATTAAAATAGCTCATCGTGGCGCACCAGCCTATGTTCCCGAGCACACAGCTGAAGGTGTGGCTATGGCGCATGCCTTCAACGTTGATTTCATTGAGCAAGACGTGGTGCTAACCCGCGATAGTATTCCGGTGGTGTTGCACGATATTCGCCTGGACCATATTAGTAACGTGGCGAAAGTGTTCCCACAACGAACGCGTCCCGATGGTCACTTTTATGTGATGGATTTTAGCCTGGACGAGCTCAGACAACTGCGGCTGAACGAACGGGTAGTGTTCCGCAAACCGGAACAGCCTAAGGCTGAAGAGGAAGCCGAGTCAGAAGCCGCCGAATCAGAAATAGATAGTACTGAAACTGCGGGCTCTGCAGAGCAATTGCAGTCGATGGAAGAGTCAGTTGAGCAAATTGCTAAAGACGAAGCTAAGCAGCGTAAACACCACTACGCTAATAAAATTGCAGAGCCTAAATACCCAGAGCGATTTCCAGTGCAACAAGGCCGCTTTGGTATTATGACTCTGGCTGAGCAGTTGGATCTTATTCACGGATTGAACCAGTCGCGTGGAAAAGACACTGGTGTTTATATTGAGTTGAAATCCAGTCGTTGGCACCAACAGCAGGGCTACGACTTAATGGCCCAGGTTATGACAGTGCTGGCCCGGCATGGCTACGATGATGACCCCATGCCAACCCGCATTTTCTTGCAAAGCTTTGATCCTGAAGACTTACGCCGCTGGCATCGTGAATTTAGAACGCGCGCTACCATGGTGCAACTGATTGGTGAGAATAGCTGGAATGAGGCTAGTGTTGATTATTCGAGTATGCGTACTTCAGCCGGTTTAGAGGCGACTGCAAATCAGGCCCACGCCATTGGCGTGTGGGTTCCGCATGTTATTTCAGGGGTAGACGACGAAGGTAATCCGCGGTACACGGATTTGGTGAAAAACGCACACAAAGCCGGACTGAAGGTGCACGTGTATACGCTACGAGCCGACGACTTGCCTGACTTTGCTCCTGACTATGAAACGCTGCGTACCTGGTTATTGGATGCGGGTATTGATGGTTATTTTACCGACGCGCCTGATCTTTAAACGGGTGTTGATGGGCTTAACGGGCGGCGCATGCGATAGCCGTCGGTGCCATCGTCATAATACTGTACCAATACATCAACTACGGCAAAATCTAGCTGCTCGTATAGCGCAATAGCTCCGCGGTTATCACTTTTCACTTCCAGTGACATGGATTGTGCCTGCATAGTGCGGGCATACTCAATAATGTGTTCCATTAATGCTTTGGCTATACCTTGCCCGCGCGCTTCAGGCGCCATAGCTATGGAGTAAAGGCGCCAGTTAGTGCTGTTGCTGCGGGTTAGCAATAAACTATAGCCCAGCAGGGTTTGTTGATTGGTAACCAGATGAATATGTGCACTTTTACTGGTTAGCAAGCGCTGAAAGCTGCGCTTGCCAATGCGGCTGTAATCAAAACACTTAGCTTCCAGTTCGGTTAGCAAGCCGGCATCAGCCGGCGTACCCAACCGAATTTCCCAGTCGACCTTACTTTTCATCAAGGCGGCGCGCAAAGTCGTTCATAATAATGCGGTACAGCTCATCACCTAGCAGCAAATCTTCAACGCCCGCATCAATCGACGGATTATCGTTAATCTCAATAATCACCGGCCCTTTGTCGGTTACTTTCATATCCACGCCGTACAAGCCATCG
This sequence comes from Pseudidiomarina planktonica, assembly GCF_900177775.1. Classification (GTDB taxonomy): domain Bacteria; phylum Pseudomonadota; class Gammaproteobacteria; order Enterobacterales; family Alteromonadaceae; genus Pseudidiomarina; species Pseudidiomarina planktonica. The sequence continues at coordinate 122,591 of NZ_FXWH01000003.1, forward strand.
CCAATTAAACGGGTAGCTTGCAGTGCGGTTTTCACCACTTCTTTTGGCACCTGATGTACGCCAACGGTTTCAAAACCACCGGTTTTGGCACGACTGGTTTCACTGCCGTGATTGTAAATCTGCCAGTGGTTGCGGGCCATGTAGTATTTACAGGCGTAAATAGGACGGTTATTCAAAATACCGATACGCCAGTCAAAGTCGGTTGGCACAAATTCTTGCGCCAACAAAATAGTCGAGGTGCTGAATAGCTTCTCGGCTACTTCCTGCAGTTCGGTTTCGTTTTCGGCTTTTTCCACACCGATAGAGAAAGACCCATCTGGAATCTTCAGCACTACCGGATAGCCCATACGCTCACCAATAGCGGCGTAGTCAATTTTTTGCTGACTTAACAACAGCTCAGTGCGTGGCGTTGGAATCTCGTGCTTATCTAACAGCTCTTTCAAAAACACTTTGTTGGCACACTGCAAAATCGAGTTCGGTGCATCAATAACCACCATGCCGTTGGCTTCGGCTTTTTTCGAAAAACGATAGGTGTAGTGATTTATTCGCGTGGTTTCACGAATGAACAGCGCATCAAACTCCAACAACCGGTTAAAGTCGGCAGAGGTAATGAGTTCAGCTTCGATGTCAGCTTCTTTGGCAGCCTTCAAAAACTTGGCCAGCGCTTTTTTATCGCTGGTTGGAATTGGCTCATCCGGGTCATGCAATATCGCCAAATCATAGCGGTACTCTTTGCGGGTACGCGCCTTGCGCCATACGCGCTTGCTGAAGTTGTCCAAAGACTCACCAAAGAAGGTCTGCTGCTCGTCATTGAGTTCGTTCATGGCGCCGGATTCTAGTTTATTGATAAACCAACGGCCCTGATACGAGAACTCTACCCATAAAATAGGGCAAGGGTAACGCTCGAATATTTGGCGGGCAAAGCCGGCCAGTTGTGGCTGCTGCGCCATACCAAAGCAAAGCAGTATACGCACTGATTCCGATTGCGGCTTGTCAGCTAAAAACTTAGTTAGCTGTTTGTCCGTATTAGTCAGTAATAACTGGTAATGCGAGAAGTTGGCTAAGTCGTTAATAGTGGAAACCGATGGTATTACTCGCTGGCCACGAGCTTCAGCCAGCAGACTCACATAATAACCGGTCGACAAATAACTTAAGTCGCCGCACAAGTTTAAGATATGCGAGCGGGTGCGGCTGGATTGTTGCAGCAAGTATTCATCGGTCGTGACCGTTGACTGTGTAGGATAATAGGGTTGCCAGTCAGTAATATCGTCAAGAATTACGAGCGCTGAATTTTGCATTGAAACTCCAAAAGGAACATAAGATTGTGTGCGACCGGTGTGCTAGTTTGAGGAGCATTGGCGGTGCGCATATTTAACTGGCTTTACGAAAAAACGCAAGAGCCTTTCACAGAAATAAGCTATTCTTTATTCAAGTATTTATCAACATCAGCATTCCCGCAAGTAGGCGACTTTTATAAGCGCCGCCGGGCTAGCTGCAAGGAGCACTGGATATGCTAACGTTACTGGCAAAATTGCTTAAAGCGCTGAATTCGGAAACCGGCGCCTGGGCACTCGCATTTGCCTTCGTATTGGGCATGATGGTTGGTTTTACACCATTTTGGCGGGTACACAATATTCTGATTTTACTGTTCGCGTTAATTTTTCGGATTAACTTGTCCGCGTTTATCGTGTCGATCTTAATCTGTACTGGTATTGCGTATTTACTGGACCCGGTATTTCATAGCGTGGGTTCGGCCTGGCTCAGCAGCGAAAGCTGGCGCGGTGTGTGGGAAGCCATGTACAGCTCGCCCTGGTGGCGCATTACCCAGTTCCATCACTCGATTACGCTGGGTAGCATAGTGATATCGCTGGCACTGGCCCCGTTGGTGGCGGTTGGTAGCTACTTTATTGTGGTGAACTACCGGTTACGTATTCAGAAATGGTTCTTAAAGCTCAAAATAGTGCAGGCGCTTCGCGCCAATAAATTCTGGGCCATCTATTCAGACTTGCGGGGGTAATCGACATGACCAAACAGTTACGTCAAAGTACTATTCGCTGGCCTGGAGTCGGCGCCTTCTTCATTATTATTGGTTTGCTGGTGGGTTTTTCCTTCCTGTTGCTCGACACCATTATTAAATGGACGCTGGAAAGCTCACTGGGCACCTTAAACCGGGCTGAAGTAAACATTGCTTCGGTTGAGCATGGTTGGGTTCCACTTAGCCTTACCGTTAGCGGTGTGCAGGTAACCGACCCCGCGCAGCCTGAAAATAACCGGGTGGTGGTTGGTGAGTTGCGGGGTGATTTGGATTTAGGCGAGCTACTGGTTGGCCGGGTAATTTTTGATCAAGTGAATGCTACCGGAATACGGGTCAATCAACCTCGGCAAAGCCCTGGTGAGGTGTATACCAAACTCAGTAAAGACGAAGTAAGTAAGGCCGCCGGTGAGCGCTGGGAAGCGCTGAAAATGGAATTGCCGTCTATGGACGAAGTCATGGCGCAGGTGGAGTTACAAACCGATACTGTTATTGAGCGCGCGAAAAGCAATCTAGATGAGCAAAAACAACAGCTGAAACAAACGCGCGAGGCTTTACCTTCCAGCGAGCAGTTGGCTGAGTATGAAACCAAAGTAAAAGAGTTACTGGAAGGCGATATTGAAAGTGCCACTGAACTTGCCGAGCGACGCGAGCAACTAGAGGAATTGAAAGCTAAGTTCCGCGCCGATCGCGACAGTGTGAAGGCGTTTAAAACTCAGGTTGAAACAGCAAAAAACGTAGTACAAAGCGACATTAGCGCACTACGCAAAGCGCCAGAAGAAGATCTGGCTAAAATTAAAAGCTTTATGAGCTTTGATGCCACGGGGCTTGAGAACATCACCGCACTTATTTTCGGTGAACAGATTCGCAGCTGGAGTAAGTACGTACTGCTGGCCTATGAACAGTTGGCTCCAATGATGCAGCGCGCTGATGATACGGCCGAGGAAGGTCCGCTGCGCAGTGAAGGTGTCTGGTTCACCTTTATGGAAGCCAATGCACCACCGGAGTTTTTAGTTCGCAATGCGGTTACCGAATTTGCTTTTGGTGAAACTATATTGGATGTGAACTGGCAGAATATTACGCATCAACACACCCAGTTAGGTCAACCCACTACCTTTCAGGCCCGTGCCGATAATTCCGCGATCTGGGATTCGTTTAATTTAACTGGCGAAATGGCGTTGAAAGACAATGGCTTTGATGCACGTCAGCAATGGCAGTTGAAAGGCGCCAAGCTAAATGACATCGGCTTAAGCGACCGGGCTGAATTTATGGCCACTATGGCGGCAACTTTACTTGATAGCGAAGGCTCAGTAGCTGTGCGCAATGGCTTGCTAGATGGCGACGCCTCAGTACGTTTGGCTGAGCTTAAAATCAACGCCAGCGGTGACAGCCGTTGGGCGGAGCTATTAAGTCAGGCGCTGGGTAAATTAAACCGATTGGACATTCGCACTGAAATTGGTGGTGAACTGACTGCGCCAACGCTAAGTCTGAATTCTGATTTAGACCGTCAACTTGGTGATGCGTTACGTTCTACTGCAACAGATGCGGCGCAAACTAAGCTGGCTAAGCTGCAACAAGACTTAACCGCGCAAGTGAATGCGGTGATTGCTGAGCAATCGCCTGAACTGGCTGGGTTGGTAGATCTTGAAGGTTTGGCGTCTAGTAAAGATGCGAAGTTGGAAGACTTACTGAAATCGCAGTTGGAAGATAAATTGAAAGATAAACTTAAAGACCGACTGCTGAAAAAAATTGGTGGCGGTTAGTCGTTCAGACTAAGCGCCACCCTAAGTTGCCTTTCGTTGTCTTTCCATGCGTTAGGGATTCGTTGTGAGCTGTTCGTTCTCAGCTCTTAGTTTTCAATGAATTCGCGCAGCGTTTCAGCTTTGCTTTGAATGGTATAAACACCATCGAGGTGGCCCCATGGGCCACTAATTTCTTCGTATTGTGGTTCTTTCCCTAACTCTTTAAGCTCGGCTACCGCGGCTTTTGCCAGATATGGCTTTAGCAATAAGTCATTGGCTGCCGGCATAAACAGAGTTTTGGCAGTAATTTTCGCCAAACCTTCTTTCAGTGTTTCTTCGTGGCCTGCCACAAATAGCTGATTAGCACGCACCAGATACAACAAGTGGTTAGCGTCGGCCACACTGGCACGGGCACGACTGGCGTTAAATAACCAATCTACTGCTGGCAGGTTATTGGTCACGCTTTCCAGAGCTTTGGCTGGCAAGGTTTCCTGCTTCGGCGCTAACTGGTTAATAATCATTGGGTGCATAGCTTGCTGGGTAATTAACGCCAGCGTGTGAGTGACGCCATCCAGCGGTGCTTCACCCTCGTAGTAGTCACCGTTGTTCCAGTTCGGGTCGTTTTTAATAGGTTGCGCCCATTGTTCCAGAGACATAATAGTCCAGGCGTCCATAGCGCCAGCACCAATCACCGACACCATACGCTCAACCATGTCCGGGTAAGTGGCCGCCCATTCAATGGCCTGCAGTGACCCCATAGAGGCACCAACTACGGCATGTAGTTTTTCAATACCAAGGCTGCTTACCAGGGCATGTTGCACGTGCACGAAATCACCAATAGTTACCACTGGAAAATCTAACCCGTAAGGTTTACTGGTTGCCGGGTTAATACTGGCCGGGCCGGTGGTAATTACATTGGGGTCATTCGGGTTGGCATTTACCAGGGTGTCTGAGCTGATCACGAAATACTTGTTGGTGTCGATGGCTTTGCCAGGGCCAATAATGCTGTCCCAGTAGCCGGGTTGCGCATCAGATTCCTGATACTTGCCGGCAGCATGGCTGTTACCACTAAAAAAGTGGGTGATTAAAATGGCGTTGTCGCGCGCTTCGTTAAGCTCGCCATAGGTTTCCCAGCCAACGCGTACGTCAGTAATAGTTTCACCACCAACAGTGGTGTATTCAGGTAAGGTAAATACCCGTTTTTCAGTGAGCAGAGTGTCCGCCTGCGCGGTATTCACTAAACTGGCAACTAATAAAATACCAGAGCTAAGGCAAAGCATAATCTGATACATAGTCTTCATGATGTTGTCCTTGTTCCTGATTAATTCCTGTTTAATCGTTCGCAACCAAATGATTTTCATAGGTGCGACGCAGTTCATTCTTAACTAATTTACCCGTGCCAGTATGCGGAAGCGAGTCAACAAAAACCACGTCGTCGGGCATCCACCATTTGGCAATTTTACCTTGTAGAAATTCGTAAACAGCTTCTTTGGTAAGCTGCTGACCCTGATTCAGCACCAGCAGCAGCAGCGGGCGTTCGTCCCATTTCGGATGTTTCACGCCAATCACGCAGCTTTCGTTTACGGCTTTGTGCTGGCTTACCAGATTTTCAATTTCCAGCGAACTTATCCATTCGCCACCACTTTTAATCACGTCTTTTTTACGGTCCACTACTTTCATATAGCCGTCGGCATCAATCACGGCAATGTCACCAGTGGCTAACCAGCCATCGGCAAAGCAGTCGTCGTTGTCGCGGCGATAATAGGAAGATGCAATCCAGGGGCCTCGTACCCGCAGCTCGCCGCTGGTTTCACCATCATGTGGCAGGGCGTTACCGTCGGCATCTACTATTTGCATTTGGACGCCAAAGCAGGCGCGGCCGGCGGTGGTTTGAATGGCATAGCGTTCAGCCGTTGGGCGCTGCATAAGTTGCGGGGTAGGTGGTGCTGAACAAGCCAGCGGGCCGGTTTCAGTCATGCCCCAAATAGGCTGCCAGTATACGTTGTACTGCTCAGCAAAAGTTTGTACTAGGCCCATTGGTGAGGCGGCACCACCCACGCAAACGCGCTGCAGTGAGGCCACTGATAAATCTTTGGGAGCCTGGTCGCGCAAGTAAGTATGCAGGGTTAACCAAATAGTAGGTACGCCTAAGCCAACGGTCACTTTTTCTTTGTCAATAAGCTCCGCCATGGCGGCACCGCTCATGCCGTTGCCCGGCAGTACCAGTTTGCAGCCTGCTAATGGTGCAGCATAAGGAGCACCCCAGGCGCCGGCATGATACATAGCAACCATCGGCATCAGCACGGTATCGGGGCGCAGGTCCAGCAGTTCAGCGCTAACCGTAGCCTGCGCATGCAATACCATAGCCCGATGCGACGACAACACGCCCTTTGGATTACCGGTGGTACCTGAGGTATAGCACAGCAAGGCGCCGGCATTTTCGTCAATCAGTGGCCACTCAATATGGCTGGCGTGTGTGGCAATAAAGTCTTCGTAATTTTGCACATTAGGTAAGCTGGTATTGGGCATATGCTCGGCATCGGTTAGCACCACAAAGCCTTTAATGTTGGCTAAGTCATCAGCAATGCCTTCCAGTAGCTCAACAAAATCTAAATCCACAAACACCCAGGTGTCTTCGGCATGTTCCAGCATCCACTGAATTTGCTCGCCAAATAAACGTGGATTTACTGTGTGTAGAACCGCGCCAATACCACTGACGCCATAATAAAGTTCCATGTGGCGATAGGTATTCCAGGCCAGTGACGCAATACGGTCACCCGCAGCTACGCCATTGGCCTGCAAGGCGTTAGCAAGCTGTGCGCTGCGCTTAGCGCAGTCCAGGTAGCTATAACTATGAATAGTACCTTCCTGGGCCCGGCTCACAATTTGCTGCTCAGGATGACGGCTGGCGCCATGCTGCAACAACGAACTAATGAGCAGCGGAGTACGCATCATTTGGCCATCAAGACCCTTTAATTCTGGTGTTTGCTTAGCTACTACAGCATTCACAGTGTTATTCCTTTTGCATGTTTCAACAGTTACCAGCAAGTGGTTCTTTCTATTAAGTAACGCTTACCAGAAAATGAACAAACCAATAGCAGTGGCCAAGCCAATTAATGGCACCACTACAGTTACCGCTGCAACTGACCAATAAGCAGCCTGATGCGTTTCATTACAGATAGCGCGAATAGTGGTTACCACATAACCGTTGTGCGGCAGCGAATCTAAGGCGCCGGAAGCAATAGCCACAATGCGGTGTAATTGGTCCGGGTTAACCCCGGCCTCTAAATAGTGGGGGCCAATTTCCGGCAGTGCTATAGCCTGACCACCTGAGGCTGAGCCGGTCAGGCCGGCGATTACGCTTACCGCAACCGCTGCACCAACTAATTCGTTACCCGGCAGGCTGGTCATTGCAACTACCGCTTCCTGAAATGCTGGTGTGACTTTGGCAATGCTGCCAAAGCCAACTACCGCAGCGGTATTACCTATCGCAACTAAGGCACCGGTTGAGGCTTCACTAATAGCGCGACTAATATTCTGAAAGTGCTTGCGGTTAATAACGGCAATGGCGAGCACGCCACCGGAAAGCGCAATAATAAGTGCGTTTTGTTTTAGGTCCTGGTGGAACATAAAGCTCAGGCTTAACACCACTATAAGCGGGAATAAACCACTTAATGGGTGTGGCAAATCGCGCTCTGGTACTTCAGGATCACCTTTGCGAACTTCGAAGCTCTCGCCATTGTTAACCGCACGGGTTATTAATTTTTTTAGCCACCAGTAACCAATGGCAGCCATTAACACCGCTACCACTATGCTCACTTCCCAGGCCGCGTAAGGTGAGGTGCCTAAGTATTGAATTGGAATCCAGTTTTGAATTTCCGGCGAACCCGCTGAGGTCATAGTGAAGGTAACAGAGCCGAACGCCAGGGCAGCTGGAATAAAGCGCCGCGGTAGGTTGGCGTCTTTAAATAAGCTTAAGGCCATTGGGTAAACCGAGAAGGCTACCACGAATACGCTTACCCCACCGTAGGTTAAGATGGCACAGGCCAGTACTACTGCAAGTACGGCTTGCTGACGGCCCAGTTTGCCGATAATCCAGCGCGACACGCTGTCGGCGGCGCCGGTGTCTTCCATAAATTTACCGAACATAGAGCCGAGCAAGAACATGAAGAACCAGGACGCAACGAAACTGGCGAAGCCGTTCATATAGGCATTGACGAAATTAATGTCGCCCTGAAAAATAGGAACCTGGCTACTTAAAGCGACCAATAACGCGCATAATGGTGCGCTGATAAACAAGTTCATCCCCCGTAGGGTCAGGATGATAAGCAGGACCAGCCCGCCAATTAATCCGATCATGCTTAACATAACAATCCTCGTTCATAGTGAATGCGTCACAGTTTGCGCGAAGGTGTCTCGTTTTAACATAGTACTAACGTACAGGTTTAAATTGTTCCACTTTCGTCTAAGTTAACTAGGCCTTATAAATCAGATTCGTAAAAACACGGCCGTAATCTGTAAAACCATAACCATAATTCAGGGAGCACGACATGAGTCAGCCCAAATTCCGCCGCTCATTGTTAACAGTAGCTATCACGTCGCTTTTAGCAGGCGCACCTGCCTTAGCGCAAGAAGCTGATAATGAAGCCGCACAAGACCGCACGTTAGAGCGCATTGAAGTTACCGCGCGTAAAACGGCAGAAAACATCCAACAGGTTCCGGTTGCCGTTACCTCTATTGGCGCCATGGAACTGGAAGAGAAAGGCATTTCCGTATTAACGGAAATTCAGCAATTCTCACCAAACACCACGTTACAGAACAGCCGTGGTACTAACTCCACACTAACTGCCTTTATTCGTGGTGTTGGTCAGCAGGATCCGCTGTGGGGCTATGAGCCAGGCGTTGGTATTTACATTGATGACGTTTACATGGCGCGTCCGCAAGGTGCAGTGCTTGATTTGTTAAACGTAGAACGCATTGAAGTTTTGCGTGGCCCACAAGGAACCCTGTACGGTAAAAACACTGTCGGTGGTGCGGTTAAATATATTACTCGTCGCATGACTGGCGACACCGAACTGGAAATTGAAGGCACAGTTGGAAGCTACAGTCAGCGTGATATAAAAGTGACTGGTCAGTTACCGGTTATCGATAATGTGCTTTACGTCGGATTCGGCGTTGGTGACTTGAATCGTGATGGTTTCGGTGAGTACCTGGAATCAGCGATTCCGGGCCAGGACTTAGAAAATTACAACAAAGACGTATTGGCTGCGCGTGCAACTATCGAGTTTACGCCGACCACGGATTTATTTTTCCGTTTCGCCTGGGATAAAACCGACGATGAATCAAACTCAAAAGGTGGCTATCGTTTACTGCCGTCATTATTAACGGATGCGGAAGTACCGGACAGCGTGTTTGACTCGTACACCAGTATGCCGACTTGGAACAAGGTTGAGCTGGAAGGTTACAGCCTGACGGCCGAGTGGAATATCAATTCCGCAATGACCTTGAAGTATGTTGGTGCTGCGCGTGAAAGCTACTCGCCAACCAACATCGATTTCGATAGCACGCCACTGCAAATATTTGACGTACCAGCTATTTATGATGATGAGCAGTCATCGCATGAACTTCAGTTAACCTATCTGGGTAACGGTTACAGTGTGGTCGGTGGATTGTATTCAGATGAATCAGAATCCTGTGGTCGGTTTGATGCAATTCTGACCGTGCTAGGCAATTCATTGGGTGCGCCGGGCCTTACTCGTGAGGTTTCTGGTTGCAGTGACTCAAAAAGTCTGTCGGCTTATGTGCAAGGTTCATTCGATATAACGGATAAGTTATCGATGACCTTAGGTGCGCGTCAGACCGAAGATGAGAAAGAAGCCTATGTAACCAACGGTCTGATTTTTGACAATATCTATCCTGAAGATGGCTGGGTTGATGGCTTCGTTCGTGATGAAGCTGCCATTGCTGCGGCCACGCCTATGGTGCTGGGTTCCGATAGCGACGGTGACGGTGTATTAGATGCACCTAAAAAGGCAGACTGGTCACGCTTCACGCCTCGTGTTGGCTTTGAGTATCAATACAATAACGATGTGATGTTCTTTACCAGCTATGCTGAAGGCTTTAAATCAGGCACTTTCAATCCACGTGCAACCACCAACGAACCGGCTGCCGATCCTGAATTAGTGGACTCAATTGAGTTGGGTATGAAAAGTGACTGGGGTAATAGATTACGTGCGAACGTGACTTTATTCTCACTGGACTTTGAGGACCGTCAGTATATTTCGATTCTTCCTGGTGACAGCGCAGCTGATTTAAATCAACGTTTGGCGAATATTGGTAAATCAAGCTCGAAGGGTGTTGAACTGGAACTGCAATACGTGGCCAGCAACAACCTGACCTTTGATGCTGCGTTTGGTTATATTGATTCGCAGTTTGATGAAGTAATAGACACGGATCCAGATACTGGCGAAACCTTTAACAAAGCCGACCGCTTTACCGTATCAAACACTCCGGAAGTTACTGCCAACTTAGGCGCAACTTATGAAGTGAATCTGAACTCAGGCTCCTTAGTGTTTAACGGTAACTACTACTACCGTAGCGAGTATGACTTGTTCGAAGAATCAAGCTTACTAACACAAGACGGCTACGGTATCGTGAACGCGGGTGTGGTTTGGTATAGCAACAGCGGTAAATGGACAGTGGGCTTACATGGTAAAAACCTGACCGACGAAGAGTATTTGGTTGGTGGCTACCAGTTCGTAACGCCTGATCCAAGTGACCCAAGTGACGTGAGCTTGTATCAACCAGGTTTGGGTGGTGATACCACGCTAACTGGTTACTACGGCGACCCACGTACTATCTCCCTGACTGTGGGGTATAAGTTCTAAGTACCCTACCCAGTTATTACCGGGGCTGTGGCATTCACGCTGCAGCTTTCGGTAATAACTGACTTTTTGTGATGGACGCGTTAGCATGACTTCCTATGCATTCACTGATGTAAGTACTACCATGACGCGAGCTATCATTGCCGATGACCATCCTTTATTTCGTGCTGCCCTAAAGCAAGCTTTAAGTGAAACGCTAGAAAGCGATATCAAAGAAGCGGCTAGTTTTGAGCAGTTGGAAAGCATGTTGTTGGAACTTCCTCATATTGAGTTGGTGTTACTGGATTTGTCCATGCCGGGCAATAAAGGTTTGACCGGACTCACCTCGTTACGCAATCAGTTTCCGAATGTATTAGTTGTTATTGTGTCTGCCAATGAACAAGTGCAGGTCATTCGTCAGGCAATGGCATTTGGTGCCAGCGCTTATATTCCTAAATCAGTGCCATTACCAGAGCTGAAGCATGCCATTGAAGCGGTGCTGGCTGGTGATACCTGGTTACCGGATGATCTACGTGATGTAGTGGCAGCCAATAGTGCACCACAAACCGATGACTTTGCGCGCCGGTTGGAATTGCTGACACCGCAACAATTTAAGGTGTTGCAATGCCTGGCTGACGGCATGTTAAATAAGCAAATTGCTTATGATATGAACGTGCAGGAAACCACCATTAAACAACACGTATCTGCTATTTTACGCAAGCTGGAAGTGATTAACCGAACTCAGGCCGGCGTTGTTTTTCGCCAAATGTTAAGCACTCCTGAAACCGATTAATCATTAGTTTAAACTTGCTATTACCCCGCCAACACCCGTTTTAACAAACGCTTTAATGCTGCTGGTTTCACCGGCTTTGGAATAAAGCTGGCACGTGCTGCCACGGCCTGTTCGCGAATGCCGTCGTCAGGGTCTGCCGAGTTAATCACCGCCGGAATGTCGGCGTGGAAGTACTTACGCACATGGTCCAACACGTGAATTCCTGTTTCGCCATGATCCAAGTGGTAATCAACAATCATTACGTCAGGTTTTTGCAAGGTTGAGAAACGAATACTGTTTACGCTATTGGCGGTGGCCACGGTTGCACCCCAGTCACCCAGTAAGCCCTGCATTGCATTAAGTACCGCCTGATCGTTATCAATGACCAGTATTTGCTTACCTTCTAAGAATCTATCGGTGAGCGCACTTCGTACCGGCTTAGCGGTTGTGGGACGTTGCCAGCTTACCACCGGCAAGGTTAGCTTGAAGCAAGTGCCGCGGCCTACCTGAGACGAAAAGGTGAGCGGTATATTAAGCAGCCGGCACATACGCTCAACAATCGCCAAACCTAAGCCTAAACCTGGGTTATCACCATTACTTTCAAGCTGATGGAACTCGCGGAAAATATCGTCTTTTTTATCATCAGGAATACCAACACCAGTGTCAGCAATCCACAGTGTGACCTGTTGTTCGCCCTGGCTGTGGCGGCGACAGCCAATGAGGATATGGCCTTTTTCGGTGTACCGAACGGCATTAGAAAGCAAATTCTGTACAATACGGCCAAGCAGCTTCCGGTCAGTATGAATAACAGCTGAAGAAGCAACATAGCTAAGCGCTACCTGTTTGTCCTGCGCCAGTACCCGGGTGTTATCCACCAATGGCTGCAGCACATCGTGCAATGACACTTGTTGTTGATTAACGCGTAAGTTGCCGGCTTCCAGTCGCGTCATTTCCAGCAACATAGTAAGTAGCTCTTCAGCGTGATGCAGCGACTGATGAATATGATCGGCCAGTTGCCGGTTATCGCCCTGTAGCCGTTGGCTTAGCATTTCACAAAATAAGGTGGCGGCATTAAATGGCTGCATTAAATCGTGGCTAACGGCGGCAAAGAATCGCGTTTTACTTTGATGGGCGCGCTCTTCGGCCTGTTTGGCTTGCAGTAGTTCGTAGGTGCGGGCATCAACCCGTTGCTCCAGCTCCGCATTCATGCGCTGCAACTGACGTTGGGTGTTAAATAAGTCGGTAATGTCTGTGTAGGTAGTTACAAAGCCGCCGCCGGGCATCGGGCTGCCTTGCAGCTCAATCACATGTTCGCCCTGCTGGCGCTGGTAGCGGTAACTACTGCCGGCTTTCAGGTAGTTCAGGCGCTTGTCGATTTCACCTTCTAGTTGCTCCTGACTGTCGTCAGTGCCGTTACCGAACATGCCGCGTTCGGCATTGTAGCGCAGCAGTTCGGCCACCGGCATGCCAGCTTGAACAAAGCCTTCGGGATATTGAAATACTTCTAAATAGCGGCGGTTCCAGGCTACTAGGCGCAAGTCGCGGTCAATCACGCTAATGCCTTGCGGAATGTTTTCTACCGACGCTTGTAGCAGCTCGCGGTTAAAGCGATATAACTGCGAGGCTTGGGTGGCCCAGTTCACCACTTGCGAAATTGGCACGCTGGGTTGTTGCGCCACCGCATCTAGTAGCAAGCGGCTGGCGGCACTACCGATAACCGCTGAAAACTCGCGTTCAATACGGCCTAAAATAGGCGCCGGCACCAGCGCTTCATTGGGGGCAGAGGTTAAATTTAAGCCCAGCCGTTGGGCTAACTTTTCAGTTTCCACCGCATCAAAGAAGCGCGCAATAGTGGCTCGTAAGCGACCCCAGTTCACTGTTGGTGCACCTCCAACGTCGGTGGTCATTAAGTGGGGTTGTAAGAATGCCTGTTGCTGGCGGCGCTCGGCAGCACCAGCCGGGCGCACCATAGGCACCAGTATAAAGAGGGCAATATTAACGCCCAAACTTAACAGCAAGCCGTTACTAATAGCTAAATCAGACAGGCCACGGTCGGTTTGTAGTGTGGGTAGTAGTAAGTAGATAAACCAAATGGTGGTACCGGCCAGTAACCCTGCTGCCGTACCCGCTTTGTTAGCTTTGGACCACACCAAACCGCCGAGCATTGAAGGTGCCAGCTGGGCCAGCAGAGATATAGCAATCAGGCCACTATTTACCAGCGGCATGGTTGCCTGAGTCACCAGGTGGTAGCCGTAAGACAAGGCAATAATCAGCACCACGGTAAGGCGGCGAATGCCCAGAATACGACCCGGGTTGAAGCTGAATTGGCGTAGTCGTTTGCGGGTAATGCGCAACCACAACGGCATAATAACGTCATTCGACATCATAATACTGAGTGCCAGCGTGGCTATGATAACCATGCTGGTGGCTGCTGATAAACCGCCTACAAAGGCGATTAAGGCTATGTCAGGGCGGTCATGGAATATGGGTAGCGCCAACATTAAGGTGTCACTGTTGGCAGCCATGGGGGTTAATAACAGGCCGGCCAGCGCAATAGGTAAAATAAAGAAGTTAATGGCAAACAGATATAATGGGAACGCCCAACGTGCCGCACGCAGCTCATCGGGGTGCGTATTCTCGATATAGCCCACATGGAACTGGCGCGGTAAACAGAACATAGACACCGCACCCAGTAAAATATGGGTGGCATAAATATAACCGCCATTGGGCTGCCCGGTTAAGGCGCGTTGAGCTACCGGATCCTGCGCGGCTTGCATGACCAAATCACCCAGCCCGTCAAATAGCACATAGCTGCAATACAAGCCCATGGCCATGAACGCTAGCAGCTTCACAACTGATTCAAATGCAATAGCGTCCATTAAGCCAGCGTGTTGTTCGGCCAGGCTTAGCCGCCGGGTGCCGAACAAAATAGCAAAACCTATCATGGCTAAGGCAACCAGTGCCGACACGTCGCCGAACCAATACTCGGGGCGCTCAGCAACGCCGGTAATTGCAGCAAAGCTTGCCGTTACCGCACGCAGCTGTAGCGAAATGTAAGGCACTACGGCAACCAGCGCGATAATGGCAACGGTGGCACCCAAAATAGGGGATTTGCCGTAGCGGTGGCCGACCAAATCGGCAATAGACGTAATGTTTTGCTGTTTACATAAGTGCAGTAGCTTTAACTGCAATCTATGGACAAACAGAAACACCAGAATAGCGCCGACGTAGGTGGGCGCAAATGACCAGCCATAATGAGCAGATTGAGTAACGGTGCCGTAAAACGCCCAGGAGGTACAATGCACACCTTGAGCCAGGGCGTAGCGATAGGGTTTTACCTGATTCGGGGGCTTGCGATCGCCGCGATAAGCGATGGTGAATAGCACAACCAGATAAACGGTGGCAACCAGCAGCGTTACCGGCACACTAAGCATGGTTAGTGATCTCCGTGCTCAGGAAAAACCGGCAGTGACCAGCGCCATTTAATGGCAGCAAGACGTAAAAATAAGGTTGTAGCAAAACCCGCGGCCAGTGCCCACAAGGGACCAATCTGAACCGCTAGTACATAAGCACTGGCACCGGCCAGACAAGTGGTCGCGTAAAGCTCACCTTTTAGCACCAGTGGGATATCGCGTGCCAGCACGTCGCGCAACATCCCCCCGAAACAGGCAGAGATAGTGCCCATAACCACGGCAATTACTGGTGGGAAGCCATTTTCCAGCGCTTTTTGTGCGCCCATAATGGTGAAAAACGCCAGCCCAACGGCATCGGCAAACAGTAGGGTAGTGGTATGGATAAAGTCGCGAAAGCGCATCCAGATAATGGTAGCCGCGGCTGCTGCTAACACGGTGTACAGGTAGTTTGGATCGGCTACCCAGAATACCGGTAAATCCAAAATAAGATCGCGCGTAGTACCGCCGCCAATGGCTGTTACTGAGGCAAGAACCACCACGCCAAAGCCGTCCATTTTTTTGCGGAAGGCCAGCAGGGTTCCGGAAATTGCGAATACCGCAACACCCAAATGATCAATAGTGTAAAAAATCGCTTCCATGGCAATCTCTGTCGCCTATTTTTTCATGAGTGTGAGTGTGGCATGGTTCGCGATGGATGCCTAGTGTCTGCGCGATGAACAAGACTCCCTATTTGCGCTGTTATTCGTTACAATGTGGCGTTCAAAATTCAGGATTTATGTGGTGAGGGCTTGTAAGTATTTAAATCAGCCCCCACTTGTATCAGGTATTACAACAATTTTTGCGCCTAAGTCGCGCATTTCGAAAGGGGAATATGAATGGACTTTTTTATTAGCAATGCTTACGCACAAGGTCAGGAAGCAGCCGGTGGCGGCGGTATGGAATTGATTTTCATGCTGGTTATGTTCGGTCTGATTTTCTACTTCATGATTTACCGTCCACAAGCTAAACGCGTTAAAGCGCACAAAGAATTGGTTGGCGGTATGACCAAAGGCGACGAAATCTTACTGCAAGGCGGTATGGTTGGTCGTATCAGCAAAATCTCTGAAGAAAAAGATTTCATGTCAATTGCATTGACTGAAGAAATTGAAGTTACCGTACAGAAATCTGCGGTTACCGCCGTGCTGCCAAAAGGCACAATGAAGTCACTGTAAACATGGAAGGATCGCAACGTGTTGAATAAATACCCGTTGTGGAAAAACCTGATGGTGGTTCTTGTTATAGCGGTGGCAGCGCTTTATGCGTTGCCTAACCTCTATGGTGAAGACGCTGCCGTGCAGGTTTCCGCAAGTCGCAACGCGACAGTAACCACGGCCACGGTTGACCGCGTACGTGACGCTTTAGACCAAGCTGAGATTGAACCTAAAAGTGTTGCCATGATTGATGATCAGATACTGATTCGTTTCAGTTCTGACAACGATCAATTGCGCGGCCGTGATTTAATTCTTAGCGAGCTTGGCACCGACTATACGGTTGCCTTAAATCTGGCTCCGGCTACGCCGGACTGGTTAAACGGTCTTGGCGCCACGCCAATGAAGCTGGGGCTTGATTTGCGCGGTGGTGTGCACTTCCTGATGGAAGTGGATATGCAGGAAGCGATCCGCAAAATTCAAAACCAGTTAGTAGACTCTATTCGCGGTGATTTGCGGGAAGAGCGTATTCGTTACACCCAGGTTGAACGTGACGGCAATAACGTAGTGGTAACACTGCGCACGCAAGATGATTTTGAGCGTGCTGACAGTTTTATGAACAATCGCTACGAAGGTTATACCGACTCAACTGACAGTGATTCGCGCACTATTACGCTGCGAATGACCGATCAGAAGCTGACCGAAACCGAAAGCTATGCGATTTCGCAAAACGTCACTATTTTGCGTAACCGGGTAAATGAACTCGGTGTTGCTGAGCCGCTGGTTCAACGTCAGGGTGCTGACCGCATTGTGGTGCAGTTACCGGGCGTACAGGACACCGCGCAGGCGAAGGAAATTCTGGGTGCTACGGCAACCCTGGAGTTCCGTTTGGTTGATACGGAAAACGATATTCGTGATGCTGAAGCTGGCCGGGTACCCTTTGGCAGTGAGCTGTTCCCGCGTCGGGAAGGCGGCAACATTCTGCTTAGCCAAAGTGTGATTCTAACCGGTGACCATATTGTGAATGCCAGCTCAGGTTTTGATGAGAATGGCATGGCACAGGTGAACATTTCGTTAGATGGTGCCGGTGGTGACAAGATGTCGCTGGCAAGTCGCGATGCCGTTGGCAAGCAAATGGCAACTGTATTTATTGAATACAAAGCTACAGGTAAGCGTGACGAAGAAGGCAAAATTATCTTTGAACGCAACGCTGAAGTTATTAGTGCCGCTACTATTACGACTCGGTTAGGGCAAAACTTCCGCATTACTGGCGTAGGCTCACAGCAAGAAGCGCAAAATTTGTCAGTGCTGTTGCGCGCTGGTGCCTTGATTGCACCAATTCAGATTGTGGAAGAGCGTACTGTTGGCCCAAGTTTGGGTCAGGAAAACATTGATAAAGGTATTCAGGCCATTATGTGGGGCTTCGTGTTGGTATTGGCCTTCATGGTGTTCTATTACAAGAAATTCGGACTTGTTGCTAATACAGCGCTGGCTACGAACCTGATTCTGATTATTGGCGTAATGTCGATGATTCCGGGGGCAACCCTAACGCTGCCAGGTATGGCGGGTATTGTATTAACTGTTGGTATGGCGGTTGATGCGAACGTGCTGATATTTGAGCGCATACGCGAAGAAATTAAAGCAAAACGTAGTCCGCAGCAGGCTATTCATCATGGTTACGATAGCGCGCTATCAACCATTGCCGATGCCAACGTCACTACCTTAATTGCCGCTATTATTCTGTTCTCAGTAGGTACCGGTCCGGTTAAAGGTTTCGCAGTAACACTGGCGATAGGTATTATCACTTCAATGTTTACGGCTATTATCGGAACCCGTGCCATTGTCAACTCAGTCTGGGGTGGAAAACGCCTTAGCAAGCTGTCGATTTAGGAGTTGTCATGCGTGAGATATTAAGAACAGAGAAAACTATCCCGTTCATGAAGTATCGCTTCGTGACCATGATTGTAAGTGCGTTACTTATGCTTGCATCTATTGTGTCACTGGCGGTTAACCAATTGAATTGGGGGCTGGATTTTACCGGCGGTACTGTTATTGAAGTGGGCTATGACCAACCAGCAAACTTAAGCCAGATTCGTCAGGCTATGGATGCAAACGGTTATGGCGATGCCGTAGTGCAGAACTTTGGTACGCAGGAAGACGTGCTGATTCGGTTAGAGCCGCGTGAGGGCGTAAAAGCGGAAGAGCTTGGCAATCAAATTCTGAGCTTGTTGCGTGAAAGCGCTGACGGCCAGGTGGATATGCGCCGTATCGAGTTTGTGGGTCCTAACGTCGGTGATGAGCTAACTGAGCAGGGCGGTCTGGCCATGCTAACCGCGCTTATTTGTATTCTGGCTTACGTGGCATTCCGGTTTGAGTGGCGTTTGGCACTAGGTGCTGTTGGCGCTTTGGCGCATGACGTGATCATCACTCTGGGGCTATTCTCGGTGCTCGGGCTTGAGTTCGACCTAACGGTGTTAGCAGCACTGCTGGCGGTTATAGGTTACTCCATTAACGATACCGTGGTGGTGTGTGACCGAATTCGGGAGAACTTCCGTAAGTATCGCAAAGGCGATTCAGAAGAAATTATTAATATTTCTTTAACGGATACCATGAGTCGAACGCTAATCACGTCATTAACTACTATTTTAGTGCTACTGGCGTTGTTCTTCTTAGGTGGCCAGCTTATTCACGGCTTTGCTACAGCACTGTTGTTCGGTGTGCTGATAGGTACCTACTCTTCTATTTACGTGGCCAGTTCAGGTGCGTTGATGCTGGGTGTTAGCCGCGAAGACTTGATGCCGCCACCGGTAGAAAAAGAAGGTGAAGACCTGGATCCAATGCCATAACCAGCAACTTGGTCTATGCTATGAAAATAAACAGGCTGGTTAATTGACCAGCCTGTTTTGTTTCTGGCACTAAATTAAGTATGCTTAACTCTGTTTCAAGTGAAGGTATAAAGCAGCATGTTAGCAGTTATCTCTCCAGCTAAAAATTTAGATTACGAAAGTGAGTTACCGAAACCAACTTACTCAGTGCCGCGGTTGTTAGACGACGCGCAGCAACTGGTTAATGTGTGCGCGCAGCTGTCTCCAGCTGAGTTAGGTTCACTGATGAGTATTAGCGACAAACTGGCTGGTTTGAATGCCGCCCGGTTTGCCGAGTGGGAGCAACCATTTACCCCAGCAAACGCCCGCCCGGCGGCCTATGCTTTTGATGGCGACGTATACACCGGGCTTGCGGCGGAAAAACTGGATGACGAGGCGCTCTCCTATGGTCAGGATCACTTGCGTATTTTGTCTGGCTTATATGGGGTGCTGCGCCCGTTAGATTTGATGCAACCCTACCGCCTGGAAATGGGTACTAAGCTAACTACTGAGCGTGGCAAGAATTTGTATGAATTCTGGGGCGATACTATTACCAACACTTTGAATAATGACCTGGCCGCAATCAACAGTGATGTATTGATCAATCTGGCATCGAATGAGTACTTTGGTAGTGTGCAGAAGAAACGTTTAAACGCCCGCATTGTAACGCCGGTATTTAAAGACGAGAAAAATGGCCAGTATAAAGTCATTAGTTTTTGGGCGAAAAAAGCACGCGGCTTGATGGCGCGCTTTGTACTGAACGAAAGACCCCAACAGGTGTCTGATTTAAAAGCTTTTAAAGCGTCCGGATACCGTTATAGTGAACAAGAATCTAGTGGTGACCAATTGGTCTTTTTGCGCGCAGAAAAAGATCAGTAGGCAGCAGAACTCACTGAAGGAGATAGGCTATGAGTGATGACCAAAATGGAACCCGTAAAACAGGTTTAATCGTAAGTGGATTAATCGTGGTAGTTATTATTGTTGGTCTGGCGTGGTGGTTAACCAGCTCAGAGCCTGAACCTGTGCGTGAGCAAGTTGAGCAGCCTCAGGTTGAAAGTGAGTCTGAACCTGAGCCTGCCCCGGATCCGGAACCAGAGCTGGACCCAATGCCAGTGGAAGAAGTAGAGCCACCAACCACGGAACCTGAACCCGAGCCTGAACCTGAGCTGCCACCGCTGAATCAAAGTACCGATGTGCTGCTGGCTGACTTAAAAGAGCAGGAAGTGATTGTTGAACCGGTTGCGAGCCGTTCAGTTATTAGTGACTTAGTGGTGTTCGTGGACAATGCTCGTAATGGCTTAATGTTAAATGACAAAGCCTTAGTAAGCAGACCTGACGGCCGGTTTAGCGTTATTGAAATGGATGACAAGCTGTTTATTGATGAGCGCAGCTATGACCGTTACAACGCGGTAGCAGATTGGGCGGTTAGTTTGGATGTTGATGCCTTGCTACAAATCTATCAGACCTACAAGCCGCTGTTACGTGATGCCTACGGTGAAATTGGATATCCTGATGCTGACATTGATGCCGCTTTCATTGAAGCTATTGATGTGGTGCTGGCAACGCCGTTGGTAGAAGGCATGATTCAGGTGGAAGACGATGAAGTGATGTACACCTATGCCGATCCGTCGCTAGAAGCATTACCGCCAATTCAAAAGCAATTACTGCGCATGGGTTACGCCAATGCTACGCAAGTGAAAGAAAAGCTGCGGGCGTTACGCACCGAGTTGGCTAATCAATAATTGTAGCTGAGACAAGCAGGGCAGATGGATAAAATACCTGAGCATTTGTATGGTGAGTTGCCCCGCCGGGGCAACGCATTCACCCGCTGGTTTGGTCGGTTGGGAATGCGTGTGCTGGGCGGTTGGAAGATAAACGGCGAGCTGCCCGAGCTGCGCCAGGCCATTATTCCGGTAGCGCCACATACGTCCAACTGGGATTTCTTTGTGGGTATATTCGTGATGTTTGCACTAGGTTTGCGGCTTAACTTTCTGGGCAAACACACTATTTTCCGGTTCCCGGTAAATGGCATTTTGCGTCGCTTGGGCGGTATTCCGATTGATCGCTCTGCCGCTCAGGGTGTTGTCGGGCAAATGGTTGAGCAATTTAAAACCCGCGACCAGCTGGTGTTAGCTTTGGCTCCTGAAGGGACCCGTAAAAAAGTAACTGAGTGGAAGCGCGGATTTTTACATATTGCTCATCAGGCCAGGATTCCTGTCATTCCGGTATGTTTTGATTTTTCCAGACGTTCGGTGGATATTGCCAAACCTATGATGATTGCCAGCGATATTGAAGCCGAATTAGTGCGGGTAAAAGCCGCCGTGGCTCATGCTGTTGGCCGCAATCCGGAGCATGCCTGATGAAATCAACTGTGGCAGCGCTGCGACTTTTCAGGGTTACTCTGGCGCTAATGCTAAGCCTATTTATTGGAACTGCCAACGCCGCCGAGTTCTGGCAGTCCGAGTGGCAGCCACCGGCTGGTTTCAGCGGCGAGCACTATGAATTTGCGCCGTTACGTGAAGAAAATGCCAAGCAGTTTTTTGGTGCCTATGAGAGCAACCCCGAAGCGCTACGAAATCGCCTGGGCTGGGGCTGGCCGCCAGTTATACCCGATGAAGACCAAAATGCCGAATTGGTGCGTTTTCATCAAAATCAGCATGATGCTGAAAATGCCTTTACCTATTTGATTGCCAGCCGCGACCGCCGCGATGTGAAGCGGTTAGTCGGGGCTGTGTACCTGGTGCCGGTGCTGCGGGAACGCCAGGGCGTGCCGGGATTAATGGCGAGTCAATTTCAGGCTGAGCTCAGCTGGTGGTTAACCGATGCCGCTCGGGAACAGGCGCATTATGAGCATTTCTTAACGGGGTTGTTCGCCTGGCTGCAGCAAGAAAGCCCCTGGCAGAGCTTGCTTATTCCAGTTTCCAGAGCCAATACACCAGCGCTATTAGCATTAGAGAATGCGGGCTTCAGCCCCATTGCCACAGATAACGATGAAAATATCGCGTTTTATGAGCTGCGGCTCGGCAACTAACGTTTTTCAAATAATTTTGTGCTATTATCGCGCACGTTTAGATAACCCAATTAGGATAATGTCATGAATGTCATTGAAGGCGGCATTGCTGCCCCGGGTAAAAAATTCGCTATTGTGGTGTCACGCTTTAATCACTTTGTGGTTGATAGCCTGCTAGAAGGCGCTATCGGCACCTTAAAGCAGTACGGCCAGGTAAGTGCTGACGATATTACTGTGGTAAAAGTACCTGGTGCTTATGAAATTCCGGTTACTGCCCAGAAGCTGGCTGCGTCGAAAAAATATGATGCCATTATTGCTATTGGTGCGGTGATTCGCGGTGGTACACCGCATTTTGATTTTGTTGCTGGCGAAGCCAACAGCGGTCTTGGTCGCGTTGCACTTGAGTTCGGTATTCCGGTCGCATTCGGCGTTATTACCGTCGACAGCATTGAACAAGCTATAGAACGAAGCGGAACCAAAGCGGGCAATAAAGGCGCTGAAGCAGCCCTTAGTGCGCTGGAAATGGTTAACGTTTTTGAACAGTTGTAAAAAGGACTGAGCATGAAACCTGCGGCTCGACGCAAAGCACGAAAACTTGCTGTACAAGCTATTTATTCATGGCAGCTGTCTGAAAACAGTGTGGTGGACATTGAAGCAACGTTTTTAACCGATAACGACGTGAGTAAAATCGACGTTGATTATTTTCTGGATTTGGTACGTGGCGTCACTAGTCAGGCAAAATCACTAGACACCGCTATTGAGCCATTTTTGGACCGTCCGGCGAAAGATCTTGATCATGTTGAACGCGCAGTGCTGCGTTTAGCCAGCTATGAATTGCGTGATCGCCCAGACGTACCTTACAAAGTTGCTATTAATGAAGCCATTGAACTGGCGAAATCATTTGGTGCCGACGATAGCCATCGCTTCGTGAACGGCGTACTTGATAAAGCCATAGACACCCTGCGACCAACTCGCCAATAGTTATGTCCCGCGGCGAGTTTAATCTCATCGATGCTTACTTTAGCAAGCTCGGCAGTACTCGCCGTGATGTAGTGCTGGGCGTTGGTGATGATTGCGCCATTGTGCAGCCGCTGGCCAACAGCGAGTTAATGGTAGCAACCGATACCATGGTGGCCGGGGTTCACTTCGACGAAAACACACCGGCCCGGGCACTTGGGCACAAAATAGCGGCGGTAAATCTAAGTGATTTAGCGGCTATGGGTGCCGAACCCGCCTGGCTGAGTTTAGCTATTACCCTACCTGAAATGGATACCGACTGGCTGCACGAGTTTGCTGCCGGCTTACACGAAATTTGTAGTTACTACGGCTGTGCCCTTATTGGTGGCGATACCACCCGCGGCCCTTTAAGCTTAACCGTAACAGCGCAAGGTCAGGCTCCTGCTGGTGTTGGTATTCGCCGCAGCGGCGCTAAGGCCGGTGACTGGGTTTATGTAAGCGGAGCTTTAGGAGATGCTGGCCTGGCACTGGCTGCCAGTCAAAATAAAGTGACTCTGGCGGCGCATCATCAGCAGCGGGTACAAGAGCGGTTACATTTTCCCACACCTCAGGTTGCCTTAGGCATCGGCCTGCGTGGTATTGCCAGCGCAGCAATAGATGTATCCGATGGCTTATTGGCCGATCTTGGCCATATTCTTAAGGCCTCGAAGGTTGGCGCACGCCTTGAGTTGAATGAAATGCCGTTGTCGTTGGCCCTTATTGAAACTCTGGAATACGAACAGGCCTTGCATTACGCTTTAAGTAGCGGTGATGACTATGAGCTTTGCTTTACGGTGCCAGATGAACGCCGGGGTATGCTGGAAACGGCATTAGCGCATACGGCCGTGAAGCCGGTGTGTATTGGTCGGTTAACCTCGCAGACCGAGCAAATTCAACTACTACTTGATGGCGAGCCATGGCAGGCACCTGCGCAATCAGGTTTTGATCATTTCAAGGCTGATTAGTTTGAGCGCCTACCTATGAGCAAACAAGTATGAACAAAGCACAACAGCTATCCTTACTAAATCCCGTTCATCTGCTGGCGCTTGGCTTCGGCAGTGGATTAAGCCCTAAGGCTCCCGGCACTATGGGAACCTTAGTCGCGATTCCGTTGGTGTGGTTGTTGGCGCAATTGTCGGTAGGAATTTATGTGGCAGTAACCGCGGTTGCTACTGTGGTTGGCATTTGGATTTGCGCTTATAGCGCTACAGCTATGGGCGAGCATGATCATCCGGCGATTGTGTGGGATGAGATTGCCGGTTATGCCATTGCCATGACGCTATTACCACCAACCTTACTCAATTTGACGTTGGCGTTCGTGTTGTTTCGTTTGTTTGATATTTTAAAGCCCGGGCCCATTGGCTGGTGTGATAAAAAGCTGCATGGTGGGCTTGGTATTATGGCCGATGATGTGTTGGCCGGTATTGCGGCCTGCGTGCTGATTCACGCAGGTTATTGGTTGGTGGCCTGATAACGCCACCGGTATGTTATTTTAGCCAGCTCTGAATGCGGCTCAGCACGCCGGCATCGTCTAAACCTAACTCTTCCCTTACTTCTGTTTGCGAACCATGTTTAATAAAGCTGTCGGGTAGGCCAAGCTGTAATAACTTAGTGTCAGCTTGTTGCTGATGTAAGTACTCGCTCACGGCACTACCGGCGCCACCGGCAATGACATTCTCTTCAATAGTGACGAAATGCGTGTGCTGTTTGGCTAACGAATCCAATAATTCAGTGTCCAGAGGCTTCACAAAGCGCATGTCTACCAGCGTGGCATTTAACGCCTCAGCAGCGGCCTGAGCTGTTGGTAACAAAGTACCGAAGTTCAAAATGGCTAACTTGCTTGCTTTGCCGTCTTGCAAAATACGTCCTTTACCAATAGCCAGAGTCTGCATTTCTTTATCGAAACCGCAACCAACGCCGTTGCCGCGCGGATAACGTACTGCCGCCGGGCCGTTGTGCTGATAGCCGGTATACAGCATGTTCCGGCACTCGTTCTCGTCACTTGGTGTCATGACTACCAGATTAGGTATGCAGCGCAGGTAGCTAAGATCAAAAGCACCCTGGTGAGTCGGGCCGTCGGCGCCCACAATTCCGGCGCGGTCAATGGCAAACAGTACCGGCAGGTTTTGTAATGCCACATCGTGAATAAGCTGATCGTATGCACGCTGCAGGAAAGTAGAGTAAATCGCCACCACCGGACGGTGCCCGCCTATAGCCAAACCTGCGGCAAAGGTTACCGCGTGTTGCTCGGCAATAGCTACGTCAAAGTATTGTTTCGGATAGCGCTGCGAAAATTCAACCATACCTGAACCTTCGCGCATGGCAGGTGTTACCGCCATTAGCTTGTTGTCGACGCTGGCCATGTCACACAACCAATCACCAAATACAGCGGAATAAGACTGTGTTGACGATGGCGGTTTATCGGGTAACTGGCTTTGCAGCGGGTCAAATTTAGGCACACCGTGATAGCCAATGGGGTCTTTCTCGGCCGGCTCATAACCCTTACCCTTGCGGGTAGCTATGTGCAGCAGTTGCGGGCCTTTCAAATCGCGCATGTTGCGCAGCGTATCCACTAATACGTCAATATCGTGCCCATCAATAGGGCCAATATAGTTAAAGCCAAGTTCTTCAAAAATAGTACCCGGTGCAACCATACCTTTTACGTGCTCTTCGGCACGGCTGGCTAGTTGATGAATACTTGGCATACCGCGCAATAACTTTTTGCTGCCTTCGCGCAGCGAGGTATACATTTTGCCGGACATTAACCGGGCGAAGTGATTATTCAGCGCGCCAACATTTTCCGAAATCGACATGTCGTTGTCGTTCAGTATCACCAGCATGTTGGGTTTAATGTCACCGGCATGATTCAGTGCTTCGAACGCCATGCCCGCGGTAATAGCGCCATCACCAATTACTGCCACCACTTTCTCGGAACGGCCTTCGCGTTCGGCGGCAATAGCCATACCTAATGCGGCACTAATAGAGGTGCTGGAATGGCCAACAGATAAGGTGTCGTAGTTACTTTCTTCGCGCCATGGGAACGGATGCAAACCATCTTTTTGCCGAATACTATGCAACTGGTCTTTGCGTCCGGTTAGAATTTTATGCGGATAGGCCTGATGGCCAACATCCCACACCAACTGATCAACCGGAGTTTGAAAAATATAGTGCAGGGCAACAGTAAGCTCGACGGTGCCAAGCCCAGACGCCAAATGCCCGCTGCTACGGCTTACCGAGGTCAGCAGAAATTCCCGAACTTCGTCACAAACTTGCTGCAACTGTCGTGCACTTAATTTGCGTAAGTCTGCCGGGGAGTCGATTTTACTAAGCAACGGATACTGAGTTGCCTGCGTATTCTTTGACGTCATGGTATTAATGATCTCGAGTCAACAGAATGTTGGCTAGTTTGGATAACTTATCGGTATTGTAAGGGATTCGGGCCAGTGCTTGAAGTGCTTTGTCGTGTAAATGTTGCATTTGCATTCGGGCGCCGTCCAGACCTAGTAGTTGCACATAGGTCGATTTTTCGGCGGCGCTGTCTGAACCCTGAGGTTTACCAAGCACTTGGGTATCGCCAACAACGTCCAGCACGTCGTCCTGCACTTGAAACGCTAAACCCAAATGTGCACCAAACTCGGCAAAATCAGTTTGATACTGCTGCGCTTCATCGCTGCCGCAGAGCACACCCATGGTTATAGCCGCCTGAATTAGCGCGCCAGTTTTTAAGCGATGCATAGTGGCCAGTTCAGTTTCAGTTTGTTGTTTACCGGTGGCGGCCAAATCTAGAGCTTGGCCCCCGCACATACCTGCTGCGCCGCTGGCCTGTGCGAGTGCTGCAACCAACTGTAATTGCCGCGGGGCAGCCAGTTCGGCTAGTGGCTCAGTTAAAATCTGAAACGCCAGGGTTTGCATGGCATCGCCGGCCAGTATGGCGGTAGCTTCGTTAAAGGCTATGTGAACTGTCGGTTTACCGCGGCGCAGGGCGTCGTCATCCATGGCGGGCAAGTCATCATGCACCAACGAGTACGCATGGATGCACTCGATTGCGGTTGCCGCTGAATCAAGCGCTGCAGAACCTGCGCCACAGGCTTCACCGGTTAAATAGGTAAGCACTGGTCGAACGCGCTTACCACCCAATAACAGCGCGTATTCCATGGCCTGCTGTAATTCATGATCAGCTGACGGCCAGCGTACCAGCGCTTCACGCAGACATTGGTCAACACGTTGCTGATACGGGCTTAACAACTGCGCCAGCGCCATGTTAGTCCTCGCTTGCCGCAGGGGCGTCGAAGTCGGCTAACTCAGCGGTACCATTTTGTTGCAGCAATACACTCACTTTTTGCTCAGCCTGTTGCAGCTTCTGTTGGCTCAGGCGTGACAGGCGCACGGCCTGTTCAAATTTCTCCAGCGACTGTTCCAGCGGCAGTTCACCTTGTTCCAACTGCTTTACAATGGTTTCCAGTTCCTGCATGGCTTGCTCGAAGGAGAGTTCAGTTGCAGCTTGCTTGCTCATACATATACCTGCTTGTTTTGATGGCGCACAAATTACTCTGATTGCGCAAAAGGGTCAAATTGATTGCGATCCGAGTAAAGATTATCGCATTAATGCCGATGAACTGACTAACGATTCAAGCTTAAATTTCTGTCGGGCTTGTCAGTCACACAGTGATCGTTGAGAATAGTCAGGGTACAGTTTTGCGACCTAGCTACCCAGATGGTGGCCATTAGAGGAGAGTTTCGTGGATATAGCAACGCTGGTAGGAATAATAGGAGCTGTCGCGGCGCTGGTGATCGCGATGATCCTTGGCGGCGATCTGGGCTTGTTTATCGATGTGCGATCTGTGTTTATCGTGTTCGGTGGTACGTTATTCGTTACCCTCTCAAATTTCACTCTGGCCCAATTTCTGGGCGCGGGCAAAGTTGCTGTAAAAGCCTTTATGTTCCGCATTGAACAGCCGCAAGAATTGATTGATAAAGCAGTAGAAATGGCCGATGCCGCTCGTAAAGGCGGATTTCTTGCGTTAGAAGAAGCTGAAATCAGTAACAGCTTTTTCCGTAAAGGCATAGATATGCTGGTAGATGGTCACGATGCTGATGTTGTGCGCCAAACCCTACAGAAAGATATTACGATGACTACCGAACGTCACGAAGAAGGCGCCCGGTTATTTAAAGTCATGGGCGATGTGGCTCCGGCTATGGGTATGATGGGTACCTTGATTGGTCTGGTAGCTATGTTGTCCAACATGGATGATCCCAAAGCCATTGGTCCCGCAATGGCGGTTGCTCTGTTAACAACCTTGTATGGTGCGTTCATTGCCAACGTATTTTGTATCCCTATCGCGAATAAGCTGAGCTTACGTGCTGAACAGGAAAAGCTGAACCGGATGCTTATTCTGGACGCTATTTTAGGTATTCAGGACGGCCAGAACCCTCGGGTTATTGAAGGTATTCTGCGTAACTACCTGTCTGAATCTAAGCGTATTGAGCCGGAAGCGGCTTAAGCTACCCGATCCTATTTAACTAGAGCATCACTATGGCTGCAAACGAACAACAGGAAAAGTGCAAATGTCCACCCCCGGGCCTCCCGGCTTGGGTAATGACGTTTGCCGACCTGATGACACTGCTCATGTGTTTCTTCGTGTTGCTGCTGTCGTTTTCAGAAATGGATGTACTTAAATTTAAGCAGATTGCCGGCTCGATGAAATTTGCGCTGGGTGTGCAGAACAAAATAGAAGTAAAAGATATTCCCAAAGGTACCAGCGTTATTGCGCAGGAGTTCCGCCCTGGTAAACCCGATCCTACCCCAATTGAAACTATTCAACAGCAAACCATGGATATGACCCAGCAAATGCTGGAGTTCCAGGACGGTGAGTCAGACTTCGCCGGCGGACCCATGAGTGAGCGTGGTGGTGCTGCCAGTAGCAGTGAAGAAGACGACGTGATGGAAGAGACCGAAAGCAGCTCGTCGGCTGAACAGCAGGAAGATATTTCCGAGCTAATGAAGCGGATTCGCGAACAACTGCAGGATCAGGTTGAAGATGGTGCGCTTGAGTTAGAGCAGCTCGGTCAACAAATACTGATTCGGGTGAAAGAAAAAGGCTCATTTCCTTCCGGCTCAGCATTTTTACAGCCGCAGTTCCGCCCGATAATACAGCAGGTAGCTGAGGTTCTGAAAAATATTCCGGGTGAAATAACCGTGTCCGGACATACCGATAATCAGTGGGAGCCGTCGGAAATGTACAGCTCAAACTGGGATTTATCCAGCCGCCGGGCGGTTGCTGTTGCGGAAGAAATGCAGCAGGTAGAAGGGTTTGTGGAAGATCGCATGATGGTAACCGGCTATGCCGATACCAAACCTTTAGCGCCAAACAACTCCAGTGAAAATCGCGAGCGTAACCGCCGCGTTGAAATTGCTATCATGCAAGGTAAGGCAAAAGAGTCGCAGCCAATTCAGGCAACCGATCAGGCCACTGATACGGGCGACTAAACTGGCACTGTTGCTGCCAACTGAGTATAATACGCGCCTTTTTTAGAGCCATTAACTGGTACCCCGGTTCGTGGCTTGGTCGGCGCAGGAAACCCCGCAGTTATGAAATTCATTATTCGCTTACACGCGGAAATTACCATTAAAAGTAAATCTGTGCGCAAGCGGCATGGCAAAGTTCTGGTGAATAACCTGAAGCTATTACTGCGTGATTTGCCTGAAACTCCTAAAGTACGCTGGTTGTGGGATCGCATTGAGGTTACTTTTGCCGAGGGTTTGCGCTCGCAAACTTTGCATGATCAAGTTGTAGATGAACTGCAACGTATTCCGGGCATCGCCTGGTTTAGCGAATCCATTGAACAACCCCTGACTGATTTTGATTCCATTTTGTCAGCAGTACTTGAGGAATGGCAGCACCAGTTGGCTGGCTTAAGTTTTGCGGTTCGGGTAAAACGCAAAGGTACGCACGAGTTCCGCTCCAGTGACTTAGAGCGTTTTTTGGGTGCAGGTATTTTGCAGCAGGTGCCAAGCGCGCGGGTAAAACTGAATCAGCCGCAGCAGGAAGTTCGGATTGAAGTAGACGGGCCTACAGTGCGCGTATTCGGGCATAAGCAACCTGGTTTAGGCGGGTTCCCGATACCAACTCAGGAAACCGTAGTGAGCCTGCTCTCCGGTGGTTATGACTCCAGTGTGGCTAGTTACCAGTTGATTCGCCGCGGCGCCCGTACGCATTTTTGTTTCTTCAATTTAGGTGGCGCCCAGCATGAAACAGGCGTGCGCCAAACCGCATATTATTTATGGCAGCAATACAGCCGTTCGCATCCGTTGAAGTTCGTGAGCATTGATTTCGCCCCGGTAGTAGAAGATATTTTGACGAACGTTGATAACGGTCAAATGGGCGTGATTCTAAAGCGCCAAATGCTGCGCGCTGCCGATCACGTTGCCGCTTATCTGGGTGCCAGCGCACTAGTTACCGGTGAAGCCATGGGGCAGGTTTCCAGCCAAACCCTGAGTAACTTGCAGGTAATTGACCAGGCGACCGAACGCTTGGTGTTGCGGCCGCTTATTACCATGGATAAGCAGGACATTATTAATATTTCCCGGCAAATAGGTACCGAAGACATTGCCAAAAGTATGCCTGAGTACTGTGGCGTTATTTCAAACAAACCTACGGTGAAAGCGGTTCCTGAAAAAATTCACGAAGAAGAAGCTAAGCTTAATCCTGACTTACTGGAGCAGGTAGTCCGGTCGTGTCGCATTCTGGATATGAAAACTATTGCCGAAGAAACCGCTGCTCAGGTTGCTGAAGTAACCACCACTGCTGAGGTGGGCGCAGGGGCTACCGTTATTGATATTCGAAGCGTTGATGAGCAGGAACGGCAACCGCTGGAGCTGGATGTACCGGTGCTACATATTCCATTTTTCCGACTCGCGCAAAAATTCACGGAACTTGATCCACAGAAGCAGTATCTACTGTATTGTGACAAGGGCGTGATGAGTAAAATTCAGGCGCTATACTTACAGGAACTCGGGCATCAGAACGTTGCCGTTTACACAAGGGATACAAGGAGAGCCGAATGACGGCCAGAGTTTTATTCGCAGTAGTACTGGTTACGCTCTCGGTGTTGTTTTTGTGGCGGTTCGGCCCGGTAAGTGGCTCAACGGTTCCGCACTTCGACAAGCTCGTACATTTTGGTGCGTTCTTCGTTCTGGCGTTCACTTTTCATCGAGCGTTCCCCATACCCTTATGGGCGGGAATTTTGGTGCTGACCTTATATGGCGTTGCGATTGAAATAGCGCAAAGCTTAACGCCATACCGCAGCGCCGAAGTTATGGATTTAGTGGCCGATGCCGCCGGAGTGGTGAGTTATTATCTGGTGCACTGGGTGTACCAAAATTGGCGTCAGCGGCGCCAACTGCATAAGCGCCGCTAGCACCTGGGCAGACTTAGCTTTTACGTTTGCCAACGCCTTTTGCTTTAGTGGCTGCCTTCTTCTTTTTCTTCTTCGCTTTCGACTTACGCGTGTCCGGGAATTTGTATTGCGGACGTAAGTCGTCGTATACGCGACGTTCTAATTTCTCTTTCTGGTAGCGCTCAATACGCCCTAATAATTGCGCATCGTGGGCTTCCACTAGTGCCACAGCCACGCCTGATTTTCCGGCCCGGGCAGTACGCCCAATCCGGTGCAGGTAAACGTCAGCCTGCTTAGGCAGGTCGTAGTTCACTACCAGTGCAATATCATCAATATCCAATCCGCGCGCGGCTACGTCGGTGGCAATCAATACGCTGTCGCTGAATTTTTCCATGCGGGCAATAATTTTCTGGCGATCCGACTGCGGCATGTCACCACGCAGGGTTAATGTTTTTATACCCTGACTTTCCAGCTTGCCAGATAGCTCAGCCACTCGCTCACGCGTACGCACGAACACCACGCGGCGACCCGGATTATCAATCAGCACCCGCACCAGCAGTTGTAGCTTGTGGGTGGTGGTATCGGCCTGATACATACGTTGCAGAATTTTACCGCGCTCACGCTTCGACGGGTCTACCGTAATGTGCTCTGGCTCGTGCAGCAGTTCGTCAGCAAAGCGGGTAACGCCAGTGCTGTCTAAGGTTGCTGACAGCAGAATCTTTTGGCGCAAGGCATGAGCAGCCGTGGCAATTTGCTTCACGCTACTGGCAAAGCCCATATCGAGCATGCGATCGGCTTCGTCAATAACCAGCCATTCAATGTTGTCGAGCTCATATTGCTCAGCGTTAAGCAGATCAATTAAACGGCCAGGCGTGGCTACCAGAATATCGTGCGACGCCGCCAGCATGTCGTGCTGAGTACCGTAGTTAATGCCGCCGGTAATCAGCACAGTGCTAATACCGGTAGCCGGTGTAAAGGTCTGCGCCTGTTCGGCAATTTGTTGTGCCAGCTCACGCGTTGGTGCTAGTACCATAACCCGGGCAGAGCCTGGATCGCGGCGTGGATAATCCAGCAAATGCTGTAACGCTGGCAATAAAAACGCCAGAGTTTTACCGGTTCCGGTAGGGCTATTTACTAGTAAGTCACGGCCTTCCAAAGCTAGCGGAATTACTATTTCCTGAACCTTGGCAGGCTTATTCAGATTTTGTTGGTGCAACACTTCAATTAAAGTGTCATCAAGTTCCAGGGTATCCCAGTCCGGTGTCATGCTGTTTTCCTGTAAGATAGAGCGGTGCGCCATAAACATGCCGAGGAAACAACTGTCATGGGCTTTCAATGCAAACAATTTTACCTGAAAGATGACCAGTGTGCGATGAAAGTTGGCACTGATAGTCTGTTACTGGGTGCCTGGGTGAATGCTGGCCCGCTGCAGCGGGCGAAGCGAGTGCTCGATATAGGTAGTGGCTGTGGGGTATTGGCACTGATGCTGGCGCAGCGAAGCGCCTCAGCAGAGGCTCCTGCAAGTATTGACGCAGTTGAGTTAGATGCCGCTGCCGCCGCGCAGGCACAAGAGAACGCCCAGGCGTCAGTCTGGTCTGAACGAATTGCCATTATTAACGATAACCTACTGAATTGGCCAAAGTGGTCGGCGCCTGGCAGTTATGATGTGCTGATTAGCAACCCACCTTATTTTTCCGGAGCTTTGCCCAGTTCCAATAGCCAGCGGGAACTGGCGCGACATCAGGGCAGTTTGGCGCTGGCCGATCTAGCCGCCTGTGCAGCTCAGCTGGCAGCTCCGAATGCATTATTTGCTTTGGTGTTACCGGCGAACTGCCAACAGCAACTCGTAGGCTTGATGGATGCAAACGGGTTTGCCCTACAGCGCTTATGCCGGGTAAAGCCAGTGCCAAACGCTGCGGCCAAGCTGATTCTGTGTGAGTTTGTATTCACTCAAGAGCAACTAACCAGTAGTTACGAGGAACTGACTATTGCGACCGGTGAAATCGCTGCCAATGGAATCAAAAAAAGCGCTGGTGCAAATTACACCAGCGCCTTTAAAACGCTAACCCGTGATTTCTATTTGGGCACGAATTGGTAATTCGTTATGGGTAGTTACAGCCCCAGTTGTTCTTTACCTTGCTCAAACACAATATCAACCGGAATATCAGCTTGGGTAAGCTTATCTAAATCAGCTTGCAGCGTTGGGCTAACGTTACCCATAGTGTCGAATAATTCGGTTACGCCTTCGTAATCACCGTCACCCTGCAAGGTCAGTATTTTCTCTGACAAACTATTCATGGCGGCACGCATGCGGGTCATATCTACACTGTACTGACCCTGGTCATTACGCTGGAAAGCACCCGCTTCGGCAAAGTAGTTGAATCGAATCATGTTGGCTTTACCATGGGCGCTGGCAGCACCAAAGCGTACGGAACGGAAAATACCGGCCAGGAAGGTGGTGTAGTAATCGGCCAGTTGGCCTTCTTCGATAGCACCTATCTCAAGCAACTGGGTAACCATATACAAACCCAGAATATCGGCCTTGCCTTCTTCCAGTGCCGAGGCATGCTCTTTCAGTGCTTCACGTACTGTGCCTTCACCATTTACCAGATTTTTAATACCTAAGCCGTGCGCCACTTCATGGAACATGGTGTTGGCAAAAAAGGCATCAAAGGTAATATGCTGGCGCTGTTCGGGCACAATCAGTTGCTCACTAATTGGCAGCAGAATTTGATCAAACTTGGCGCGCATGGCGTTTTTAAGTTGCAAGCGGCGGGTGCCTTTTTCCAGTTGCACCTGTTCGTCGTTAGGCAAATTAATGGCGATGGTTTTGCTGCCGGCGTTCGAGTGGCCAGCGTAGTAAACCACATCGTAAGCGTTGAGCTGAGCACCCGAACCCGGGCGTTCGGCTTTGTAGGCCTCGGCCACTGGCAGTTCTTCCTGCAGCATGGGTAAATACTGAGAATATTTATCCAGTTTTTCGCTCCAGGCCATGTCTTTAATCAGCACGTAAGATTCAAACCCGGCGCGATAGCCATAAAGTTGGTCTTCATAGGTTTCAATGGGGCCAATAACAACGTCTATTTCGTTGTCCGTCATGTCCATCCAGGCCATGTCTGAGGCCTGGTAGCTGTTACTTTCAAAGGCATCAGCACGCATATTCAAATAGGTTGCGAAAGCTTCACTCTCGGCCAGTGCTGCGGCATCGCGCAGTAACTTAGCGGCTACCGCCAGCTCAGGAGCAAAGTACAGGCTGTAGGGCACGCTAAATAACTGGCCCTGCTCATCTCGGCGCACCATGGTGTATAAGCTGGTTTTTCCGTCAAACTCAGCGGCTTCAAATTCGGACTTGCTCATATCCGTTGGATAATAATTGGCGCCTGCAGGCTTGTCGGTAAAGCCGGTTAGAAACGGCTTATTGTTATTCAGACGGTCCCAGGGGCCGTAGTTTATTTCAATAAAACGACGTATCTGCGGGTCTTCAACAGCGTCCAGTAATACGGACTTATCACCGGTATAAGCTTGTCGCCAGAACAGGCGGTCCATAATTTCTGAGGCATCAATCAGTAAGCTAATCATTTGTTGCTGCTGCTGAGACAAATGATCAAGACCTGCGCTAAGTTCTACTGGCGTGTAAATGTCTAATCGCTGGCGGGCATTATCAGCCAGTTGATAGGAAGTAGTTTGGTTTTCGGTATCGGTTAAACTGGCTTCACCGCTATCGGGATCGCCGCAACCGGTCAGTGATAGTGAAGTGACAGCAAAGATAGATAACAGAATCGTTGATTTCGGAAAATTCATAACGCGCCTTTAACAATTTTATGAGAAACTTAGTTAATCTAATGCTTGTAGTGGCCTGCTGCAAGCATGAGCGATACTTTTGTTATATAACCAAGACTCAGTATTAGTGAACAGGAACGCAAGATGTCAGCTGAAAAAGCCTTGTACTTAATTGTATCGGACAAGCTCGAAGAAGACTCGCTGCAACTGCCGGGGTTACCCACTACCGCCGAACAGGTGCGTCAGGTAACTAGCGATCCGAATTGCAATTTGCAGGACTTAGTAACCATTATTCAGCACGATCCGGCCTTAACGGCGCGTTTAATTGGGTTAGCCAATAGTGCTTACTTAGGTGGTCGCAGCAAAACCGAAACCTTAATGCAGGCACTCACGCGCATTGGCTTGCGGCGCATCCGTAATCTAGCGTTGGCGCTGGCTATTGAGCAACTGTATATCGCGAAAAATTCCATTGTGCGTGGCTATCTAGATGAAACCTGGCAACGCAGCCGGGAGCTGGCTGCTGCCAGTGTGGTGCTGGTAGAACAATTAATGGAGCGTAAAGTTGGTAAACGTATGCATCCGGATATTGCGCTATTAGCCGGCTTAATAGCGCCAATTGGCGCGCTACCAATTCTGAGTGTGGTAGACGAACACGCAGACAGCTTTGCCAATCCAACGTTCATTGCACCTACCATTGCCCATTTGCAGGCTCGCATTGGTACTGAAGTATTGAAGCATTGGCAGTTTAGTACGGTGCTGATTCCGGTTCCGGTTTTGTGGTCACAAGGTTGTACAGAACGTTTGCAGCATGCTGAACAGATTGGCTATGGCGACGTTGTTCATGCGGCCGCGTTGCTAACAGGCCACTGCGTGCCAACCAAGGTGATGACTTTGGCCGAATATCAGCAGGTAGGATTATTGGAAAGCGATGAATTATGGAATTGGCCAGCTATCCAAACACGTTATCAGGAAGTGCTGGCCGTATTAATGTAATTGCCGCAGAGTTTAGTTATTAAAAGCTTTTTGTAATGCTGGAAACAGCGCATTTACTTCACTACTTAATAAGGCAAAATCGCTATCAATGCGTTGCTCCGGGGTTGGGTCAACCAAGTCGTCGCGGTCATTTTCTGCTACATCAGTAAGCTTCAGTCGTTTTAGCGCCAGATCACTTTCCAATACGAAAGTTAAGCGTTCCTGCCATTCTAAGCCAAGCTTAGTCACTTGTTTGTCATGTTCCAAATGCCCGAGCATTTCCGGTGTGGTTAACTCTTGCTGACGGCAGCGCAGAATAGCGCCATCGGCGGCCGGGTCGCGCAACTCAGCTTCGTCGCCAAAGGCAAAGTCCTCAGGCAGAGCTTGTTCTTTTAACCATTGAGTTAGAATTACTTCGGCTGGCTGCTCACTTAACAACGGCTTCACTGGCAGTGATGACAGCGAACCACGCAATAAGGCCAGCATTTCTTCAGCGCGATTCGCGCTGCTGGCGTCAATGGCAATCATCTGTTGATCAAGTGAAATGTAGCCCCAGGTTAGTTGGTACTTACTAAATGCCTGTGGCAGCATGCCGTGAATTAAATCTTCTTTCAGCGTTTGCTTCTCTTTGCGATTTACCG
The DNA here is from genome assembly GCF_900177775.1 of Pseudidiomarina planktonica. Taxonomy (GTDB): domain Bacteria; phylum Pseudomonadota; class Gammaproteobacteria; order Enterobacterales; family Alteromonadaceae; genus Pseudidiomarina; species Pseudidiomarina planktonica. The sequence continues at coordinate 159,260 of NZ_FXWH01000003.1, forward strand.
GGCGCCCTTCAGCGGCACTAATGGTCGCTACTTTGTCTTCTAACTGCGCATTCACGGCACTTGCTGGCAGCACTTTCTCTTCTTTACGGGCGCACAGCAGAACGTTGTTACCCACCCGGTGGGTTAGCACTTCATGGTCGCCACCAAACGGGGAATACCAACCATAACTCGCAAGCTCTTGCCGGCTGCATGCATGAAATGGGTGCTCAGCAAGTAATTGTTCGAAGTTTTCAGGAAGTTCAAAACGATCAGAAAAGGTGTAAAAACGAAGATTTCGAAACCACATAAATTAATTCCACACAGACTGCTAAATAGCGCTTTATGTTACCCGTTGTCACAGAAAAGTGACAGGGATAAAGAACTCATATTGCAAACCTTTACCCGGTTCGCTAGTGGCGGAAATACGGCCTTTAAGACTTTGCGTAATTAAATTCCAGACAATGTGGGTGCCTAAACCGCTACCGCCTAAATGACGTTTGGTAGTGAAGAAGGGGTCAAATAACTTCTCCATTTGTTCTTCGGTTAGGCCTTTACCGTTGTCACTGTAACGGAAGTGCAGGTTGTTACCCTGGCGCTCGGCATGAATTTCAATTTGGCCGCCGGAAATATTCTCAAAACCGTGAATAAGCGAGTTCATAATCAGATTGGTGAATATTTGCGATAAAGCACCGGCCGGGCAACGAATATTCATGGTCGACGGGCAGTCCAGCTCAATCTTGTGGTCGGTTTTTTTCAGCTTCGGATGCAAAGACTGAATCACCTCAGTGAGGTATTCCCGCAAGTTAATTTCGCGGGTAGCCTCTGAAGTTTGATCCACGGCCACCTGCTTAAAGCTGCCAATCAGCTCGGAGGCCCGCTTCAGATTGTTGTCTAATAACGTCAGGCTTTCATTACTTTCGGCAATAAACTGCTGCAACTGGCTTTGTGTCAGGTTCTTCTTCTCCAGCGATTGTTCCAGCTGATTTAAGCGCTCTTGCAAGAAAGAGGTTGCGGTAACGCCAATGCCAATAGGGGTGTTCACGTCGTGCGTAATACCTGCCACTAACCCGCCCAGCGAGGCTAGTTTTTCCGACTCAATAAGTTGGTCTTGCGCTTGTTGCAGAGTATCTAGTGATTGCTCAAGACGGCTATTGGTTTTCAACAGATTAGTTTCAATGGTGCGGCGCTGGCTAATTTCTTTCGACAATTTGTCCTGGCGCATTTCCAGCTCGTTCTTACGTTGTTCTAAGTCCAGCATGGCCTGGCTTAAGCTGGATGTTTTGCGCGCTACTTCCTGCTCTAAAATAGCGTTTTGTTCATCCAACTTGCGGTTGGCTTTTACTAATTGTTGCTGCGTTTTATCTAAGTCTTCCTGATACTCTTCCAGGTTATCCAATAGCTGATTGTATGCCTGCTCCACCATGACGAATTCTTCATTGCGTTGGTCGGTCAGGTGTAAGCGTGAATGTTCCAAATCGTCCAGCCGGAAATTACGGATTTGATCAGTTAAATCAAGTAACGGACGGTTTAGCATGCGGCTGAATGCGAGCGTGAATAACAGCAGCAGGAAGGTACTTTTTATAATGGCGTTACCAATAATAAAGTACAGGCTGACTTTAATGCGATCGATGGCAATATCGCGGGTGGTGAACAGGGTAACGTCACCAACCTGAGTAGAATGTCCGGAAAATTCAAAGACCAGCGATGAGAAGTAGCCAAAAATACCATTCTTTTCTGGTAATACTGTGCCTTCACTAGCTTCATCGGGCAGCATGGATAAGTCGGCACCTTCGCCAAGCTGGATTAATACTTCGCCTGCATCGGAGCGAATGACTACCCCGGAAATAGCCGGAATACCAATCAAACCTTCGGCAATGGCTTCAATCTGGCCGGTGTTGAATTCCCACAGCGAACGAGTCAGTGAACCGTTAAAGGTTAACTGCTGGTTTTGTAGTTCTTCTACTAACACCCGTTTGGTGTCGAAGTACTCGCCCACTATCTGTACGCAGGTTACGATAAACGTCAGGATAAAATAAACTGACAGAACACTGGTAAGCAGGGAACGAGAAATACTCGACGTTGCCATGTGCGCGTATCCCTTGCATGCTTTTCGCTACGGTAATACAGGTTTTGTGAATTCGCAAACAGTTCGTGAGCGGCAGCCGTGTTGCATTTCAAGATATATGAATTACCATATATATGAAATTCCGAATATAAGCCGGAGCTAACTCGTTTCCATGACAGCTACTCAATTTTTCAAATGCCTGACCGACACCACCAGACTTAAGTGTCTGCTGTTGATTATGCAGGAAGAAGAGCTCTGTGTATGCGAGCTCATTGCCGCTATTGGTGAGAGCCAGCCAAAAATATCGCGGCACCTGGCGCAACTTAGAAAGTGCCAATTGCTGACCGATCGCCGCCAGGGTCAGTGGGTGTTTTATCAACTGAATGCCAAGCTACCCCAATGGCAGCACGATATTTTGCTGCAAACTTTAAGTGCCAACAGAACTGAACTGAATAGCTCACTCCATTCACTGAATGCAATGACCGGGCGACCTGAACGAATCGTCTGTTGTTAAAGGTTCTATACTGAACCTATAAAGAACTCAAAAGAGGTAAGCGCAATGACTATTAAAGTAGGTGTGAACGGTTTTGGCCGTATGGGGCGGCTGACATTCCGCATTCTGGCCGCGCACAGCGAAGTAGAATTAGTGCAGGTGAATGACCCGGCCGGGAAACCGGAAACCCTGGCGCACTTGTTGAATTTTGATTCGGTGCATGGCCGCTGGCAGCAACAGGCCGAAGCTAATGAAACCGGCTTTCGCGTAAATGGTCAGCAAGTTGAAGTGACGCAGAATAAAACCATTGATGAAACTGACTGGTCTGGCTGCGACATTGTGATTGAAGCGTCCGGCAAAATGAAAACTCAGGAATTGCTGAAAAAGTACCTGCAGCAAGGCGTTAAAAAAGTAGTAGTTACTGCGCCAGTAAAAGAAGAAGGTGTGCTGGAGTGTGTGCTGGGGGTAAATGACCATCTTTATAGTGGCGACAAATACGACATTATTACAGCGGCTTCCTGCACCACCAATTGTTTGGCTCCGGTGGTAAAAGTGATTCATGAAAAGCTGGGTATTAAGCACGGCTCTATGACCACTATTCACTCTATTACCAATACCCAGACTATTCTGGATGCGCCGCACAAAGACTTACGCCGAGCGCGTGCCTGCGGGGAAAGCTTAATTCCAACCAGCACTGGTTCGGCAACGGCTATTACGCATATATTTCCGGACTTAAAGGGCAAGCTGAATGGCCATGCGGTGCGGGTGCCACTGGCTAATGCCTCGCTTACCGACGTGGTGTTTGAAGTTGCCCGCGAAACCACCGTGGAAGAGGTGAATGGTTTCCTCAAAGAAGCATCAGAAAACGAACTACAGGGTATTATGGGTTACGAGACCCGTCCGTTAGTGTCTATTGATTACAAAACTGACCCACGTTCGAGCATTATTGATGCACTGTCCACTATGGTGGTGAATGGCACTCAGGTGAAAATTTATGCCTGGTATGACAACGAATGGGGTTACGCCAACCGTACCGCCGAGCTGGTTATTAAAGTAGGTACCGGACTCAATGCTGGCTAAGCTTTCGGCTGAAATTCGCCAGTATTTAATTGTTACCGGCAATTACTGGGCTTTTACTCTTACTGACGGTGCGCTGCGCATGCTGGTGGTTTTGCACTTCCACCAGTTGGGTTATAGCCCGCTGCAAATTGCCATGCTGTTTTTGTTCTACGAGTTTTTTGGCGTAGTCACGAATCTGGTGGGTGGTTGGCTGGGCGCCCGGGTGGGCTTGAATCGCACCATGAATATTGGCCTGGCGTTGCAAGTGGTGGCGCTGAGTATGTTGTTGGTGCCCTCGACCATGCTTAGCGTTATTTGGGTGATGGCCGCCCAGGCATTGTCTGGTATTGCCAAAGATCTCAATAAAATGAGCGCGAAAAGCGCCATTAAGTTATTGGTAGCCGACGACGCTCAGGCAACTTTATACAAATGGGTCGCGTTCTTAACCGGCTCGAAAAACACGCTAAAAGGCGTTGGTTTCTTTGTTGGTGGTGCGCTGTTGGCCTGGTTAGGGTTTCAGGGCGCAGTGCTGGCTATGGCGGTTGCGCTTGCCGCGGTGTGGATAATCAGTCTGATATTCCTGAAAGCGGATTTGGGTAAGGCCAAAGGCAAACCTAAGTTCCGGGATATTTTTTCCAAAAGCTCAGCTGTGAATTGGCTGTCGGGTGCTCGCATGTTCTTATTCGGCGCACGCGATGTTTGGTTTGTGGTGGCAATTCCGGTGTATTTTTCCAGTCAGTTGGGCTGGAATCCAATTGGGGTAAGTACCTTCATGGCCGTCTGGGTCATTGGCTATGGGGTGGTGCAAACCATAGCGCCGAAACTAACCGGCGCCAGCAGTGGACAAGTACCTGATGGCCGCAGCGCGTTTGGCTGGGCCTTGCCGTTACTTAGCGTGACCTTATTAATGGCGCTTGGCCTGTGGCTGCAGTGGCCGGCTGAGCAAGTGCTGGTTATTGGATTACTGATATTTGGCGCACTATTTGCGGTAAACTCCTCGCTGCACAGCTATTTAATCGTCAGCTACGCTGGCCGCGACGGGGTATCCTTAGATGTGGGCTTTTATTACATGGCCAATGCCATGGGCAGGCTTATAGGTACCATACTCTCGGGTTGGGTTTATCAAGCCTATGGATTGCTACCTTGTTTGTTGGTTGCAGCCGTATTTATTTCATTGGCGGCCTTATTTGCCCTCGCTTTGCCGGTAACCGCGCGCGCACCAGAACCTGACGTTTGACTGTAGCGACCTAAACACAAGGCATTCACGATAACGTCACAAAGCATTCACCAAGCCGTCACTTTCATGTAACGGCCTTGTCACAAAAACTCCGTAGATTGCACATCGTCTTAATTTACAAATTGACGCAATTCCAACGGAGATAACAATGAAAGCGAATAAACTTTTTGCATTAAGCGCGCTGACTGCTTCCCTGATGCTGGCTGGTTGTGGTGGTGACATCAACCTAACCCCAACTTCTGTCGATAACTCAACTGACAACTCAGTTACTAACCCAGGTGGCGGCGGTAGCACTGACAATAACTGTGCAAGTTATACCGATGATGGCGTTACAGTTCGTGGCTCTGTTGAAGGCGACAACTGTGTATACAGCTCAAACTTCTCAACTCCAAACAACCCAATCCGTACTGACATCCGCATCGTTGATTTGCCAAACGATGGCGCGCACATTTTCCCGAACGGTTTGTACATTGGTGACGGTTTGGAAAACGATCCGGCCAACATTCCTGCCAACGGTCCAACTCTGACTATTGATGCTGGCGCTACTTTAGCGTTCCAGGATGCTGACGGCTTTGTGCAAATCGCACGTGGTTCAAAAATTATTGCTGAAGGTGAAGCAAATGCACCAATTACCTTCACTGCTGACGAAGACTTAACTGGCGACGTAAACAAAGACACTGACCGTGGTTTATGGGGCGGTGTGATTTTGCTTGGTCGTGGTATTTCAAACAAATGTGATCAGGCTGACTTAGAGAACTGTAGCCTGGAAGCTGAAGGCGGCGCTGGCTTGTACGGCGGCAGTGACAACAGCGATGACTCTGGCGTATTAAGCCACGTAGTTGTTAAGTACGCAGGTTTCGAAGTTGCCGTTGGTAACGAATTAAACGGTATTACTTTCTACGCAATCGGCGATGCGACTCAGGTTGACCACATTCAGGTTCACAACAACGTGGATGACGGCATCGAGTTCTTTGGCGGCGCAGTTAATTTTAAACACGCAGTACTAACAGGTAACGGCGATGATTCACTGGATTGGGCTGACGGTTGGTCAGGCGCAGGTCAGTACATCTACGTTCGTCACAACGAATCTTTAGCAAACCGTGGTATTGAAGGTGACAACAACTCAGGTAACTTCCTGGCTGAGCCTTTCACTTCTCCGCAAATCGCTAACATGACTATTGTTGGTTCTAACTACAGCACCACTGACCGTGATTCTGAAGGCGTATTGTTACGTCGCGGTACTCAGGCGGAACTGTATAACTTCGTTATTACTGGTCCTGAATTAATGGGCGAGTGTCTAGAGTTAGACGACGCAGAAACTTCTGATCACATTGCTGATGGCAACATGGTTATCGAAAGCTCTGTAGTGGCTTGTGCTGAAAACTTTGCAGACCAAACTGCGCAAGATTGGTTTGAAGGCGGCGCGAACAACGTTGCACTGACTGACGCGGCCACTGTGTTGGAGAATGGCTTGTACACTGCATCACCAATTCTTGATGCAGCTGGTGCTGAAGTTGCAGTCACTGCAAAAGCTGACTTAAGCACAGTAAACCCGTTCTTTGATGATGTAGATTTCGTCGGTGCCATATCTGCAGACGACGACTGGACAGCTGGCTGGGCGTTTGATTTGAACAACTAAGAATCAAGAGCGAGTCGCACAGGGACGTGCAAAAAGGCGCTCATTAGCGCCTTTTTATCAGTTGCACGTAGCAAGTTAACACGTGCCCGGCTTTGTCCTCATCTATGGAGCATTCCACATGAACAGAACGCCTTTTATGAGCAAGAGTAAATTGGGATTGGCCATTGCGCTGGCACTCTCCAGCCAACTGGCGTTGGCTCAAGAGCAAGCCGCCGATGAGTCAATTGAAGAAGTAGTAACCACGGCAACCCGGTTGCAAGGTTCTGCCGCCGCAGTAGTTGAAGAACGTAAAGCCCAGGCTTTCGTTGCTGATATTCTGGGTTCAGAGCAGATTTCTCGTACCGGTGACAGCGACGCTGCTTCAGCCTTACGACGGGTTACCGGCTTAACCCTGGTTGACGGTAAGTTTATTTATATTCGCGGTTTGGGTGAGCGTTATTCAAGCACCCAGTTGAATGGTGCCCAGGTGCCTTCACCGGATCCTACCCGTAACGTCATTCCACTGGACATGTTCCCGTCCAGCATCATTGAAAGCTTATCCGTACAAAAGTCTTATTCAGCCGACATGCCGGCTCACTTCGGCGGTGGTAACGTTGATATTCGTACTACCTCTATTCCTGCTGAAGAAGTATTCAATATTCAGCTAGGTACTGGCTGGAATACTGAAAATTCGTCTGACGGCCTGACTTACGACGGTGGTAATGACTGGACTGGCAGCGATGACGTTCGTGCATTGCCGCAGAACTTTTTAGACGCGCTGGCAACTTATGGTTCAGTGAACTTCAATGACATCGCAGATTACGAAGGAATTAGCCAGGATGAAGCTCGGTTAGTTAACCGCGACCTGATGAATTCCTTAAACACCGATTACGATGTTTATTCCGACAGCATTGCGCCGGAAGTGAAGGCCTCGGTAAGTTATGGTGACCGTTATGAGTTTGGTAGTGACTGGGCCGTTGGCTTTTTAGCTGGCGTTGATTACGACCGCAGTACTGACAACTCTGACGAGCAGCGTCGGGTACTAGGTTTCGCCGGCGACAGTTTGGTGAACCAGTTCCAGAGCGAATCACAAATTACCACGCATTCGGTTGAGCTAAGCGGTATGTTCAGCTTAGGTCTTGAGTACGGTAATAACCATAAGTTGGAAACCACCACCTTATTCTTGCGCGACACACAGGATCGTATCGAGCAGGGTATTACTGAATCAATCGATACCATTGGCGAACAGGACTTAGCTTTCTTCGATACCGATATTCGTTACGAAGAACGTGAATTGTTCTCGAACCAAATTAGCGGTTCACACATGTTCCCTGAGTACATGAATATTGCCGTGGATTGGCAATATACTGAATCTACCGCACGCCGTGATGCGCCAGGCAACGTATTTACTCGCCAGGGCGCTGATGCTGATTTGGGTGAGCAAGCAGAAAACCTGAACTACCAGCGTTCACGTAACGCCGCCATTTTAGAATTCCAGAATCTGGAAGATGAAGTACAAAGCTACGGCGCTGATGTAGAGCTTCCGCTTTATTTCGGTGGTGATGAGCTGGTGTTAACCGGTGGTGGCGAAGTGATGAAAAAAGGTCGTCAGTCTTATGGCCGTCGATTTGGTTTCAGCACCGAAGGTACTCCTTTCGATCAGTTAACTAACGTTGAGTTCAGCGATTTGTTTGGTCCGGACAGTGTGAATAACCCGGACAACAACCTGCAGGTTTTTGGTGCACCAACACTGACCGATCCAAACTATCTGGCCGCCCAGCAAATTGAAGCGGGTTACGGTATGTTTGACTACTCTACCGACAAGTGGCGTTTAAATGCCGGTGCGCGGTGGGAGCAGTACAGTCAGGTATCAGCGCAAATTGATTTGGCTGAAAGTACTATTATCGGTGATATTGCCAATACCTCGCGCACGGAAGACGACTGGTTTAACTCGCTGGCATTTACGTACTTCCTGAACGATGACATGCAGTTACGTTTTGGTTACGGCAGCACCACGGTGCGTCCGGACTTGCGTGAAATTACTGAAGTTATCTTCATCGATCCGTTAACCAGCGACAAAGTTCGTGGTAACCCGAACCTGGCAAGTTCTGACGTGCAAAATTTTGACGTGCGTTGGGAATGGTATATGCCATCAGGCGATAACTTATCAGTGGCTGCATTCTATAAGGATTTAGATAAGCCAATTGAGTCAGTGGAAGCGAAAGCCACGGATTCGGATCGGGTTATTACCTTCTTAAACGGTGATGCTGGTGAAGTTTATGGTGTGGAATTTGAGTTCTTAAAAGACTTGAGCTTCGTTACCAGCGGCTTATTCACAACGGGTAACCTGACCCTGTCGGATTCTGAGATTACCATTTCAAATACCGGTAGTGTGGAGTTAACCAATAACAAGCGCCGTATGACAGGTCACTCTGAGTATGTGGTTAACTTGCAGTTAGGCTATGACTCGGTAAACGGTGAACACAGTGGCTCGTTGGTTTACAACGTGTTTGGTGAGCGTATCGCCTTCGCTGGTTCAGTGTTTGGTGGCCAGGGTATTGATGATGCTTACGAGCAGCCGTTCCACAGCTTGGATGCAGTGTACACCTGGTACCCTGACTTCAACTCTAACGTGAAACTTAAGCTGCAGAACTTACTGGGCGAAGACATTGAGATCGAGCAAAACGGTCAAACCATTCAATCGCAAACAGTAGGTACCAACATTACTTTGGAATACAGCTACTCCTTCTAAGGTTTAGTTATTCTGGGTAAACCCTTACAACGGGAGCTTCGGCTCCCGTTTTTATTGCGTGCAACAAAAATGACATCTTTACGTCACTAAGCTGTCATGAAAATTCACTAAAGTGCCCCCTATAAATTCTTCGCCGCAATTTTTCCGCAATATTGTTGCAACAAATAGGGTATTTCATATGAAGCTCTTTTTTCTTGGTAGTGCAATTTTGTTGGCAGCCAGCTTTGGTTTGCCGGCACAGGCACAAAGTGAATCACTTGAACCTGTGGTTGATGTTGCTGATGCCATTAACCAGACCGCAAAAAAATCCCAGCTAACTATTGATAGCATTGCTGACAACATGCAGGAGCGCATGCAGCAATACAAACAAATCAATAAGCAAATTGACGGCTTACGGGTTTATACCCGCCAGTTAGAAAAACAAATTCAGAACCAAAACACTGAAAAATCTGAGCTCAGCAGCTCTATTGATGAAGTGAGTGTGGTTGAACGCCAAATCACCCCATTAATGCTGCGCATGATTGATGGTTTAGATGCCTTTGTTGAACTGGACGTGCCGTTTCTACCAGAAGAGCGGGAAGAGCGCGTTGCAACCTTGCAAGACTTGATGGACCGGGCTGATGTCGATGTGTCTGAGAAATTCCGTCGGGTAATGGAAGCCTACCAAATTGAAGCTGAGTACGGCCGCACAATTGAAGCTTATACCGGTGAAATGGATGTTGAAGGGCAAGTACAGGACGTTGACTTCCTGCGTATTGGCCGGGTTGCCCTGGTTTACAAAACCCGTGATGGTGCCAGTTTAGGGGTGTGGAATCAGAACGCCGGAGCCTGGCAGCCGCTGAGCGACAGCTACCGCAACAGCGTGACTGAAGCGCTGCGTATTGCTCGTAAGCAACTGGCTCCAGACTTACTTATGTTACCGCTGTTTACCGACAGCATAGTTTCAGCTACTCGTGCTGCAGGAGAATAAGCAATGAAATTTCTGACTATTTTAGTTGCCGCGAGTGTTGCCATAGCAACCAGTTTTACCAGCGCAGCACAAGAGCCGGTGAACCTGGACGAATTGCTGAATCAATTGCAACAAGGGCAGTTTGCACAAAGCCAGCAAAACCAAGAGCGTGAAGCTGAGTTTGCGGCGCGCTCGCAAGAACAGGAACGCATTTTGCGTGAGGCCATTGCTGAGCGTGAACGTTTGGAAGCCTTGAGCGACCGCCTGGAAACTCAGTTTGAACAAAATGAAATGGAGTTAACTGGGTTAACTGACGCACTAACGCAACGCATGGGCTCGCTACGCGAACTCTTCGGTGTGTTGCAGCAGGTTGCTGGTGACACCTCAGGTAATTTGCAGAATTCACTGACTTCCGCACAGTTTCCGGGTCGCAGTGAGCAATTAGACGCGCTGGCGCAGAAAATGGGCTCAACTTCGAAGTTAGCTTCGATTGAAGAAATTGAGCAAGTTTGGTTTACCTTGCAGCAAGAAATGACTGAAACCGGCAAGCTGGCTCGCTTTGAAACTGAAGTAACTCAGGCCAGCGGTGAAAAGCAAACTCAGGAAGTTGTGCGAGTAGGTGCTTTTAACCTGGTTTCAAATGGTAAATATCTGGAATTGATTCCCGGTACCGACAACGTTGCTGAATTGGTTCGCCAACCGGCAGGTCGTTACATGGATACTGCTGAAGAACTGCAAACCAGCAGTGATCAGGTAGTGGCTTTCGGACTGGATCCAACTGGTGGTTCTATTCTGGGGCTGTTGGTTCAGGCACCTGGCTTAATGGAGCGTATTCATCAGGGCGGCACTGTTGGTTACATTATTCTAGCGTTAGGCGCGGTGGGCTTATTGCTGGCATTAGAGCGCTTTGTCTCACTGACCTTAGTTGGCAACAAAGTTTCGCGTCAGTTGAAAAAGTCTGAGCCGAGCACGGATAACCCGCTGGGTCGGGTAATGACGGTTCGCGATAAGTTTCCACAAGCCGACACTGAAACCCTTGAGCTGAAACTTAGCGAAGCGATTTTACAGGAAATACCTAAGCTGACCCGCAACCTGACCTTTATCAAGATCATTTCAGTAGTGGCACCGCTGATGGGTCTGTTAGGTACGGTAACCGGTATGATTAACACCTTCCAGGCGATAACCCTGTTTGGTACTGGTGACCCGAAATTAATGGCCGGCGGTATTTCGCAAGCCTTGGTAACCACGGTGCTGGGTCTGGTTGTTGCTATTCCAATGACACTGCTGTTCGCCACCCTAAACACGCGTAGCAAGAATGTGGTGCACGTGCTGCAGGAACAAGCCTCTGGCGTAATCGCAGAGCGCTCTGAGCGGGGTCAGTAACCGTGTTATTTGTAGCTGAGTTTCTAAACGCAATACAGGATTTTATCGAGACCGGCGGCCAGGTACTGGTGGTTATAGGTATCTTAATTTTCGTGATGTGGTTGATGATACTCGAGCGTATTTTTTACTACCTCAAAGGCCACCGCCAGCAAATGAAACAAGCGGTGCGGGACTGGAATTCGCGCAGCGATAAAAGCTCCTGGAACGCAGAGCAAATTCGTCAGGCCATGATTTCCCGGGTGTCTTTGGGGTTAGGTGGCAATATCCCGATTATTCAGGCGTTAGTGGCGTTATGTCCACTACTGGGCTTGATGGGAACTGTGACCGGTATGATCGAAGTATTCGATGTAATGGCAGTGGCTGGAACAGGTAACGCGCGGTCTATGGCCGCCGGTGTTTCGAAAGCTACTATCCCAACCATGGCAGGCATGGTCGGTGCACTCTCGGGAGTGTTCGCGGCAACCTGGCTACAGCGCACGGCACGCCGTGAGCGGCGCAAGCTGAAAGACCACTTGTTGCTGGAACACTAACCGCTTACCGATTGGAGTTGGAACTGATATGAAACAACATTTTGCCAATTTAATGGACGAAGAAGAAAGTCAGATAGACATGACCCCGATGCTGGATGTGGTCTTTATCATGCTGATTTTCTTCATTGTTACTGCTAGCTTCGTGAAGGAAGCGGGTATTGATGTGAACCGTCCGGACGCAGCTACTGCCGTGCAAAAAGACCGCGCAAACATTCTGGTGGCTATTAGTGCAACGGGTGAAATCTGGATTAATAAACGCCAGGTAGACGCTCGCGCAGTACAAGCCAATATTGAACGTTTGTATGCCGAGAATCCGCAAGGTTCGGTGGTTATTCAGGCTGACAAGTTAGCCACAACTGAAACCCTGATCAAGGTTATGGACGCGGCCCGTTCGGCTGGTGTCTTTGATGTTTCAATTGCCGCACAAGAAGAGTGATTATGTTGAGGTTACTGGGTGCTCTGATAACAGCTGTGGTAGTAACGCTCGGATTATTTTATCTGATGCAGTCACTTATCAGCGGTGGTGAAGGCGCGATGAGCGAACCGGCGCGCGGTAGCGTGCTGGACTTCGTTCGGGTAAAGCAAGACGAATCGGTGCAGGAAAAAGAACGTAAGCCGGAGCGTCCGCCGGAGCCGGAACAACCACCGCCTGAAGCTCCACAGCAGCAAATGGATACTTCCGAAGTGGTTGATAGTGACGGCGGTTATGATTTTTCAGCCAATGTGCAAAGTGACTCCGGACTTAGCGGTGGTATGGCGCTGGACGCCAGCGATGGTGAGTACTTACCCATAGTGAAAGTTCAGGCAAGCTATCCGCGACGCGCACTACAGCGCGGCATTGAAGGTTATGTGGTGGTGCAGTTTACCGTTACCCGGCAAGGAACAGTGAGAGATCCGCGGGTAGTGGAAGCAGAGCCAGCGAATATTTTTGATCAGGCGGCCATGGATGCAGTGCTGAAGTTTAAGTACAAACCGCGAGTTATTGATGGCGACGCTGTAGAAGTGGAAGGCGTGCAAAATCGAATCACTTTTGAAATAGACGGGTAACACATTATGTTGCGAACCAATTTACTAGTAGCTATGACCGCGGCAGCAATACTAGCCGCATCTTTTGGCAGTGTTGAAGCGCAGGAACGCAAGCGAACGCCGGCGTTGCGGGCGCAGGTATATGACCAACTGTCGATGGCGCAAGAACTGGCCGACGGCGGTGATGTGCCGGCTGGCTTGCGGGCATTGGCTGAGGTTGAGCGTAAAGCCGACAGCATGAATAGCTATGAACGCGCCATGATGTGGAACTTCTACGGCTATATGTATTACGAGCAGGACGACGTAAATAACGCGATAAAATATTTCGCGAAAGTAGTTGATGAAAGCCCGATTCCCGAGTCGCTGGAATTAAATACCCTGTTTAGCTTGGCGCAACTGGCGTTGACTCAGGAACGCTATGCCGAAGTTCTGAACTATCTGGACCGGTGGCAACAAGCCAGCCCGGACGCAGACGCTTCAAAAGCGCAGGTGTTAAAAGCACAAGCGTTATACCAGCAGGGTGAGTATCAAGCAGCGTTAGAACCTATTACTGCGGCTATTAATGCACGTGAAGCCAAAGGCGGTTATGCCGACGAAAATTGGTATATTTTGGTTCGTGCTATTCAGTTTGAACTGGGTAATACAAGGGCTGTAGCCACGGTGTTGGAAACCATGATCCGGGCCTTCAATAAGCCTGAATATTGGTTACAGCTGGCGGGTGTATACGCAGACCTGGGTGAAGACAAGAAGCAACTGGCTATGCTGGAAGCGGCTTACCAGCAAGGCTTTTTAACCGAAGGTAAAGACTTAATGAATCTGGCACAGGCGTACTTTTTTAATGAAGTGCCTTTCAAAGCCGGGCAAGTGATTGAGAAAGGGTTAGCCGATGGCAACATTGAAGCCAATTTGCGCAACCTGAAAATGCTCTCGCAAAGCTGGATTGCGGCGCGCGAAACGGACAAAGCCGTTGTAGCTCTGGCCAAAGCTGCTGAACTCAGTGATGACGGTCAGTTACATGCACAACGGGCGCAAGTGTTACTGAATGCAGAACGCAATGAAGAGGCCATTGAAGCGGCTGAAGCAGCGTTGCAGCGCGGTGGGCTAGATGCGCCTGGCACTATGCATTTGGTTATTGGCATGGCGGAACTGAATTTATTGAATTACAACGATGCCCTGAGCGCATTCGCAGAAGCAAAGAAATTTGATGATGTGCGTAAAATGGCAGTGCAGTGGGAACGCTTTGCTTCCAATGAAAAACAGCAAGCTGAATTATTGGAAGAATTAAATTCCTAGTTGCAGAGTTAACTATCAGAGCATGAGCTAACTTATTGATTGTCATAAATAAGAATTAAAAATGACACATAAAGGAAATATTAAATTCAAGAAAGTGCAAATAAAATGACATAAAGTCATAAAACTGTCACATAAGTAACATATTATAGCGCCTGAATTTTATGTGTGTGCTACACATATCTGTGTTTCACTAAAAAACTGTAGGCGCTTTAATTATGAAAAACACCTCATTGATCTCAATTTGCCTTGCCTCCGCACTGGCTGCACCTGTTGCCTCGGCAAACGACGATGCCGTTGACGTTTACGGTAAAATTAACGTGTCTTTGCAACACAATGACAATGGCAGCACCTCAGAAACTGAGCTGGAAAGTAATAACTCCCGGTTTGGTCTGAAAGGTAAAGTCAGCCTGGACCACGGTCTGGAAGCTTTCTATTTGTTGGAATGGCAGGTTGACGTTGCTGATATCGGCGGCTCAGATAACATCAAATCGCGTAACCAATACGTTGGTATTCGTGGTGGCTTTGGTGAAATCATGGCTGGCCGTCGTGACACCGTACTGAAAAGCTCACAAGGTAAAATCGACGTATTCAGCGACTACGAAGGTGATATTAAAGCCTTGTTTGAAGGCGAAAACCGTACCAGCGACACTCTGACTTACTTCACGCCTAAATTCGGTCAGTTCCGTGGTGGCGTATCTTATATTTTAAGTGAAGATGAAGCTGTTGATGATGGTGTATCACTGTCTTTAACCTACGGTGATGCTGGCTTAAAGAGCTCTGATTTTTATCTGGCTGCCGCAGTAGACTCAGAAGTAGATGGCTATGATGTGGTGCGTTTTTCGGGTTCCACCAAATTGAACACCACTACGCTGGGCTTTATGTATCAAGTACAGGAAGCAGTTGAAAATGCGCCTGATGCCGATGGTTTTGTGGTTAGCCTGGCACACCCAGTAAACAAGTTTACTTTTAAAGCACAAGTACAAACATTAGATTTTATTGGTACCGATAGCGTTTCTTTTGCTGGTGGCGTGGACTATAAATTAGGCGCTCAAACCAAAGCTTTTGCCTGGTATACCGGCCGCTCGCTAGAAACTATTGTGTTGGATCAACAGTTTAACTCGACCATCAGTGATGTAGACCAGAACTACTTCGCCGTTGGTATTGAACACAACTTCTAACTGCTGACGTAAGTTATTAAATAACTGCTGAAATAACCCGAAGCGCTGGTTCCTGCCGGTGCCGCACGGTAAACTGCCCATAATCATATGATTGTGGGCTTTTTTTATGGAAAATTTTGTACTCATTGCGGGTTACTTGGTCATCGGCTTACTGCTGCAACGCAGTAGTGCGTTCCCGCAAAATACTGGGCAGGTGTTAAATGCCTACGTTATCTACGTAGCTTTACCTGCGCTGGTGTTGCAGAAAGTTCCGGGGCTGGAATTTAGCTCAGCGCTCATTATTCCGGCGCTATTGCCCTGGCTGTTGCTGGCAATGGTGATGCCGGTCATTTTGTACTGTGCACGGCGCTGGCAATGGTCGCGCAGCACCACAGGTGCATTGCTCATTATTGTTCCACTGGGCAATACATCGTTTATTGGCTTTCCCATGATTGAAGCCTTTTTTGGCAGCGAAGGCTTACCTATTGCGGTGCTTTACGATCAGCTTGGTTCATTCCTGGGCCTGGCTGTGGTTGCCACTATTATTGCCGCAGTGTATTCCGCAGACGACGCCGAAGCTGGTGGTCAACGCCCGTCAGCCTGGCAAATTACCCGTCGCATTCTTATCTTTCCGCCATTTATTGCGCTGGTAGCTGCGTTTGCATTAAAGCCCTTTGATTATCCGCCTCTGGCCGACAACTTTATTAATTCACTGGCGTTAACTTTAGTGCCAGTGATTATGGTAGCGGTTGGATTTCAGCTGAAATTTCGGTTACCTAAAGGCGACCGTTCGCCGCTGGTATTCGCGCTGGCGGCCAAGTTGGTGGTTATGCCGGCGGTGGCATTACTGTTGTTGTGGCCGTTTGGGTTTGATTCGCTGGTGGTGCAGGTGAGTTTAATGGAAGCGGCCATGCCGTCTATGATATCCGCTGGCGCACTGGCCATTATGGCAGGCTTAGCGCCCACTCTGGCGGCCGCCATTATCGGCTACGGCGTTATTTTGTGTTTTGTTACGCTGCCGCTGTGGTTTGCCTTGCTGCAATGGCTGCAAGGCTAAGTGCTTAAAGTTTTTGCGCTTTAAATTCGCCGGCAGCAACCTTCACCGCGAAGGTCTCGCCGGTTTTCAGTTGAGTTTCTGAACGCACTAATTCCCCTTGCTCGGTTTGCACTAACGCATAGCCGCGCGCCACTGTATTCAATGGACTAATTAGCTGTAGGGCATGCGCCGACTGACTGAGTTTTTGCTGCTGCTGTTTTAACAGGCGCCGAATAGCTTCGCCCTGACGCTGGCGCAGGTCGGTAAGGGTTTGCTGGTGTTGTTTCAAAGCACGCGCCGGATGCTGTTGCTCCAGCCGTTGCTGCAGGTGATCAAGGCGGGTGTTGGCTTGTTGCAGCCGGCCCTGCACCGCGCGCAACTGGCGGTCACTTAGCTCATCTACACGCTGCGCGTAATCCTGCAAGCGCCGTTGCGGATGCTGGTGCTGCAAGCGCTGTTGTTGGTGGATAGATTGCTGCTGTAGCCGCTGCAGTAATATAGTTAGGGTTCGAGTTGCCCGCTGTTCCAGTTGTTGCGCCCGAACTAGCTGATGGGCTTGATCGCGACTCACCATTTCGGCGGCAGCAGATGGCGTTGGTGCGCGCACATCGGCAACAAAGTCAGCAATGGTAAAGTCGACTTCATGGCCGACGGCGCTAATAACCGGAATCGGGCAGTCGTAAATGAGCTGCGCCAGGGTTGGGTCGTTAAAGCACCACAAATCTTCCAGCGAACCACCCCCACGGGACACAATCAGCACATCCACTTCGTTGCGCTGAACCGCGGTTCTCAACATGCTTTGTAATTCTTGCATCGCGGCCTGGCCCTGCACTGAGCTCGGGTAAATGATAACTTCCAGGCTCGGGTCACGACGTTTTAATACCGCCAGAATGTCACGTACGGCGGCACCGGTGGGCGAGGTGATAATACCTACCCGGTTCACTTTCTCTGGTAAGGGTTGTTTATGTTCTGGCGCGAACAAGCCACGCGCGGCTAAATCAGCTTTTAGTTGCTCAAACTGCTGCTGCAATAAACCCGCACCGGCGTCTTCAATATGTTCAGCAATAAGTTGGTAGTCACCGCGTGGCTCATACAAGGTTATTTTGGCGCGAACCATCACCTGCATGCCATTTTGTGGCCGAATTCGGGCGCGTTGGTTAGCACCACGGAACATGGCGGCCTTCACCTGGGCGCGTTCGTCTTTTAAAGTGAAATACCAGTGTCCGGAGGCGGGCGCCGCAAAGTTCGAAATTTCGCCAACCAGCCAAATTTGCCCAAAACCTTGCTCCAGTAATTGCCGCACCTCAGTGTTTAAGCGCGAGACCGAGAAGATTGCCTTGTTGGTGCCAGTTGCCGATGCCATGATGACTCTTACAGAAAGTAAAAAAATCAGTTTACTGAAAAGCGGTTTGCGAGTAAAATCTGCCCGCAACATTAAGACAGCCTAAGAGATGTTGCCATGCTACGAATTGCTCAAGAAGCCCTGACCTTTGATGACGTTTTACTCCTTCCTGGTCACTCTACTGTCCTGCCGCACACCGCGGACTTAAAAACACGCCTGACACGCGACATAGAACTCAATATTCCAATGGTTTCCGCTGCTATGGATACCGTTACTGAAGCGTCTTTAGCGATTGCTTTAGCGCAAGAGGGCGGCATGGGTTTTGTTCACAAGAACATGACCATCGCTGAACAAGCTGCGCACGTACGCAAAGTGAAAAAGTACGAAAGCGGCATGGTTTCCGATCCTGTGACCGTGAATCCTTCTACCACTATTGGTGAAATTAACGCGTTAACCGCCGAACATGGCTTCCATGGTTTCCCGGTTATCGAGAAAAACGGTGAGTTAGTCGGTATTGTTACCGGCCGCGACACCCGTTTCGAGAAAGACCCGAAAACCGAAGTGGCTGGCATTATGACCGGCAAAGAACGCTTAGTTACCGTAAAAGAAAATGCGCAAAGCGAAGAAATTCTTGGCTTAATGCATAAGCACCGCATTGAAAAAATTCTGGTGGTTGACGATGCCTTCCATATGAAAGGCATGATTACCCTAAAAGATTTCTCCAAAGCAGAAGACAAACCAAACGCCTGTAAAGATGAATTAGGTCGTTTACGCGTTGGTGCCGCTGTAGGTGTTGGTCCTGGTACCGATGAACGCATTGCAGCGCTGGTTGAAGCTGGCGTAGACGTGCTGCTGATTGATACTTCACACGGCCATTCACAGGGCGTGCTGGACCGGGTTAGCAAAACTCGTAAGGCGTATCCGAAACTACAAATTATTGCCGGTAACGTGGCCACAGGCGCTGGCGCGAAAGCCTTAGCCGACGCTGGTGTTGATGCCGTAAAAGTGGGTATTGGCCCGGGCTCAATTTGTACTACCCGTATTGTGACTGGTTGTGGTGTGCCGCAAATTACCGCCATTAGCGACGCTGTTGATGCGCTAAAAGGCACCGACATTCCAGTTATCGCCGACGGCGGTATCCGCTTTTCCGGTGACATTGCCAAAGCTTTAGCCGCCGGCGCAGATTGCGTCATGGTTGGCAGCATGTTGGCTGGTACTGAAGAATCTCCTGGTGAAGTAGAGCTCTATCAAGGCCGCTACTACAAATCTTACCGTGGCATGGGTAGCTTAGGTGCCATGAGCCAGCGTGAAGGCTCATCGGATCGCTACTTCCAGGCCAGCAACGAAGCCGAAAAATTAGTACCTGAAGGTATTGAAGGCCGGGTTGCCTATAAAGGTCCAATTGCCAATATTATCCATCAGCAAATGGGCGGGTTACGTTCAGCTATGGGTTTAACCGGCTGTGCCAACATGAAAGAAATGCGCACCAAACCGCAATTCGTCAAAGTGACTTCGGCCGGTATGGGCGAGTCGCATGTACATGACGTTCAAATCACCAAAGAAGCACCGAACTACCGGATGGGTTAATTACTGATGACACAAGATATTCATGCACATCGTATTCTGATTTTAGATTTTGGCTCACAGTATACTCAGTTGGTGGCCCGTCGGGTTCGTGAACTGGGCGTGTACTGTGAACTCTGGGCATGGGATGTTGCGGAAGAAGACATTCGTAATTTTAATCCAAACGGTATTATTTTATCAGGCGGCCCTGAGTCGGTTCCGGAACCTGGCTCGCCACGTGCACCTCAGTATGTGTATGAAGCAGGCGTACCTGTGTTTGGTGTGTGCTACGGCATGCAAACCATGGCAGAGCAGCTTGGTGGCGTAGTGCAGGGTTCACTGGAACGTGAATTCGGCTACGCGCAAATTGAACGTATTGCTGAATGTCCGTTATTTACCAACATTGAAGACAGCATTGCGGAAAATGGCAACTCGCTGCTAGATGTATGGATGAGTCACGGCGACAAAGTAATTGAAATTCCAGAGGGCTTTACCACGGTTGCCCGCACCGCTACTTGCCCACATGCGGCCATGGCTGACGAGAAGCGTCATTTCTACGGCGTTCAGTTCCACCCGGAAGTAACCCATACCCGCCAGGGCATGCGTATGCTGGAACATTTTGTGGTTAATATTTGTGGGTGTGAGTGTAACTGGACACCAGCACAAATTATTGAAGATGCAGTAGAGCGGTTGCGCGAGCAGGTTGGTCAGGACAAAGTTATTTTAGGCCTGTCAGGCGGTGTTGATTCGTCAGTAACGGCGATGCTGTTGCACCGCGCTATTGGTGATCAGCTTACCTGCGTATTTGTAGATAACGGCTTATTGCGTTTGAACGAAGCGGAACAGGTGATGGAAATGTTCGGCGACCATTACGGTTTGAACATTATTCACGTAGACGCTGAGAACCGTTTCCTTGACGCCTTAGCTGGTGAAGCCGACCCGGAAGCCAAGCGTAAAATTATTGGCCGTGTGTTCGTGGAGATTTTTGACGAGCAGGCCAGCAAGGTTGAAGACTCAAAATGGCTGGCGCAGGGTACTATTTACCCCGACGTAATTGAGTCGGCGGGCTCAAAAACTGGTAAAGCGCATGTGATTAAATCGCACCACAATGTAGGCGGTTTGCCAGCTGACATGAAGCTGGGCCTGGTTGAGCCACTGCGCGAACTATTTAAAGACGAAGTGCGTAAAATTGGTCTGGAACTTGGTTTGCCGTACGACATGCTGTATCGCCACCCATTCCCGGGGCCTGGCCTTGGCGTGCGGGTACTTGCCGAAGTGAAAAAAGAATACTGTGACTTACTGCGTCGCGCTGATAATATTTTTATTACCGAGCTACGCAATGCAGGTCTTTACCACGAAGTAAGTCAGGCTTTTGCGGTATTCCTACCGGTACGTTCGGTTGGCGTTATGGGCGATGCCCGTAAATACGACTGGGTTATTGCCATTCGCGCCGTTGAAACTATTGATTTCATGACCGCACGCTGGGCACACTTGCCGTATGAGTTATTGGAGCGCGTATCGAACCGAATTATCAATGAAATCAACGGTATTTCCCGTGTGGTTTATGATATTTCCGGTAAGCCACCAGCCACTATCGAGTGGGAATAATTAGCTTATACCTGGCAACCAACGCAGTTGCACCCACAACGAAGTGCGGGCTACAATGCCAGCATCATTGGTTGGAATAGAGTCCATGGTGCGCCTGTT
The DNA here is from genome assembly GCF_900177775.1 of Pseudidiomarina planktonica. Lineage (GTDB taxonomy): Bacteria > Pseudomonadota > Gammaproteobacteria > Enterobacterales > Alteromonadaceae > Pseudidiomarina > Pseudidiomarina planktonica. The sequence continues at coordinate 180,449 of NZ_FXWH01000003.1, forward strand.
AATTGTTGTTCTGATAACCTTATTGTGGGGCTGTACTCCAGCCCCACCGCCGACCGCCCTCGACGATATTCAGGAGCGTGGCACTTTACGTGTTGGCACGCTGCTAAACCCCACTAGCTATTATTTGCATCATGACCGCGAAGCTGGTTTTGAGTATGAGCTGGCGCGGGAGTTTTCCAACCAGCTTGAAGTTGAATTGGAAATGGTTCCACGCTACAGCGTGCGTGACCTGTTTCAGTTATTACAAGACGGCAAAATTGATGTGGTGGCCGCCGGTATTGACCGCACTGAAAAGCGGGACGCCCTTTATCGCTTCGGCCCTGCGTATCAAACCATTACCCAGAAATTAGTTTACAAGCAGGGTACCCGTCAGCGCCCACGTGACTTCGACGAACTTGAAGACGAAATTGTGGTGGTGTCAGGTAGTAGCCATCATGAATTTTTATTAAGCCTGGGTGATCGCTACCCTCAATTAAACTGGCGCGCCACGGATGATCACGACGCAGAAGAACTGCTCGACCTGATTATGCGCGACGAGATTTCCTTCACTATTGCCGATTCCAATACCCTGGATGTAAAGCGTCGCTACTACCCCGACTTGAGTGTGGCTTTTACCGTGCGCGGTGAAACACCAGTGGCCTGGGCGCTGGCAACCACCCTGGATGACTCGCTTTTCGCTGCGGTTATAGAATACTTCGGCGGGTTACGCGACAGTGGTCAGTTGGCGCATTTAATTGACCAGCACTTTGGTCATGTGAGTCAGTTTAACTACGTAGACACCCAGCTATTTATTGAAGCCGTGCAAACCAAACTGCCGCGCTACTTAGATTTATTCCGCGAGCATGCCGGAACTCTGGACTGGCGTTTGTTAGCCGCTATCAGTTATCAGGAATCACTGTGGAATCCTCGCGCTATTTCACCCACGGGTGTGCGTGGCATGATGATGCTGACCTTACCTACCGCCAGCGCTATGGGCGTGCAAAGTCGACTCAGTGCTGAGCAAAGCATTCGGGGTGGGGCGCGTTATCTCGAGCGCATGCTGCAGCGGGTGCCTGCCCGAATTGAAGACCCGGACCGTACCTGGTTCGCGTTAGCCGCTTACAATGTTGGTTTTGGCCATATGGAAGACGCCCGCCGTTTAACCCAGCAGCAAGGTGCCGACCCCGACCGCTGGCTGGATGTGAAGAAGCGTTTGCCATTGTTGCGGCAGAAAAAGTATTACCGGCAAACCCGCTTCGGTTTTGCCCGCGGCAATGAACCTGTAACTTATGTTGGCAATATTCGCAGATACTACGATACTTTAGTGTGGCTTGATGAGCGTGGCAGAATTCCAACCCTGCCGTTAGATATCGAACTGCCAATTGGCAGTGGAGATGGAGTGGAATAATGAATAAGCAACGTCGATTAGTTAGCGCAGAACGCCGCAGAGCCCTGTTACGCAAGCGTAACCACCTGATGGTTGAGCGCCGGCAAAAGTGGTTTCGCTTAACTCAGCGCGACGATTAGCCGCGCGTTATTTTATCCGCGCTTTAAGCTAGAAGCATCAGCCTAGAAAGACTATAATGGCGGCAATTTTTTGTGGCTCCCAACCCTGGAGAAATTGTCTGTGGAGATCTTACGTGGCGCGCCCGCTTTATCCGACTTTCGAGTTGTAAAACTAACTGAACGCCTGCAGCAATCAGGGGTGCCTGTCACCAGTGTTTATGCTGAATACATGCACTTTGCCGAACTGAGCGAAAAATCGCTGAGTGACACCGACGAAGCCATTCTAAAAAAACTTCTTACCTACGGGCCAGCATTGCCCCAGCACCTTCCGGAAGGGCAGTTACTGCTGGTTACGCCGCGGCTTGGTACGATTTCGCCATGGTCTTCGAAAGCAACAGATATTGCACATAACTGCGGGCTAACCCAGGTGCTTCGTATTGAGCGTGGTATTGCTTACTACCTTGAGGGTAACCTGAGCGAAGATCAGTTAGCGCAGGCTGCGGCCCTATTGCATGACCGCATGACCGAAACGGTACTGCGTGACCATGATCAGGCCAGCAAACTATTCCAGCATGCCGAGCCAACGGAGCTGCGTAGCATCGATATTTTGGCCGAAGGCCGGCAGGCACTAAACAATGCCAATATTGAGCTTGGACTGGCGTTAGCCGACGACGAAATTGACTACCTGTACGAGAATTTTAGTCGCTTAGAACGTAATCCGAACGACATCGAGCTTTACATGTTTGCGCAGGCAAACTCTGAGCATTGCCGCCATAAAATATTTAATGCGGACTGGACTATCGACGGTGTAGAGCAGCCAAAATCGCTGTTTAAAATGATCAAGAACACCTTCGAGCAAACCAAAGAAAACGTACTGTCAGCTTATAAAGACAATGCTGCCGTAATGACTGGCTCAGAAGCTGGCCGGTTTTATCCGCACCCGCAGAGTTCACAGGCGGCAGGCGAGTACAGCTACTTCCACGAACCTATTCATATATTAATGAAGGTTGAAACTCACAACCACCCCACGGCTATTTCACCTTACGCTGGCGCTGCTACAGGTTCTGGTGGTGAAATTCGTGATGAAGGTGCAACGGGTCGTGGCTCTAAACCTAAAGCTGGCTTAGTGGGCTTTAGCGTATCTAACTTGCGCATTCCTGAGTATAACCAGCCGTGGGAAGAAGACTTCGGCAAGCCAGATCGTATTGTCTCGGCACTAGAAATTATGCTGGAAGGCCCGCTGGGTGGCGCTGCCTTTAACAACGAGTTCGGTCGCCCGGCGTTAACCGGTTACTTCCGAACTTTTGAAGAGAAAGTAGCAAGCCATAACGGTGACGAAGTTCGTGGTTATCACAAACCTATTATGTTGGCCGGTGGCCTGGGTAATATTCGCGAGCAGCACGTTGAGAAAGGCGAAATTCCGGTCGGCGCTAAATTAGTCGTGCTGGGTGGGCCTGCTATGAACATCGGCTTAGGCGGTGGCGCAGCGAGCTCCATGGCCTCTGGTGAGTCTACCGAAGATCTTGATTTTGCCTCGGTACAACGTGACAACCCGGAAATGGAACGGCGCTGTCAGGAAGTAATTGATCGCTGCTGGCAGCTGGGTGAGAAAAACCCGATAGCCTTTATTCACGACGTGGGCGCTGGCGGTTTGTCTAATGCCATGCCGGAGCTGGTCAGTGATGGCGGCCGCGGCGGTAAGTTTGAACTGCGTGCAGTACCGAATGATGAACCTGGTATGTCGCCACTGGAAATCTGGTGTAACGAGTCACAGGAACGCTATGTAATGGCGGTGCCGGTAGACAAAATGGACGTGTTTGCTGAAATCTGTGAGCGCGAACGCGCGCCTTACGCCGTGCTTGGTGAAGCAACAGCCGAGCAAATGCTGGAAATGACTGACCAGCACTTCAATAATAAACCTATTGATTTGCCGTTAGATGTATTGCTGGGTAAAGCACCAAAAATGCATCGTAACGTGGAAACCAAACAAGCGCCGGGTCAGGCATTAGAGCGCGAGAATATAAAATTAGGGCAAGCGGCTAAACGCTTGCTATCGCTGCCTGCCATTGCTGAAAAAACCTTCTTAATCACCATTGGTGACCGCTCAGTTACCGGCTTGGTTGCCCGTGATCAAATGGTTGGCCCCTGGCAAATCCCTGTTGCTGACGTGGCCGTAACGGCAGCCAGCTACGACACTTATGCTGGTGAAGCTATGGCCATGGGTGAGCGCACGCCGCTGGCCTTGCTGAACTTTGCTGCCTCTGCGCGCATGGCGGTGGGTGAGTCTTTAACCAACATTGCCGCCGCAGCTATTGGTGATCTGCAATATGTGAAATTGTCTGCGAACTGGATGGCCGCTGCCGGTCACCCGGGCGAAGATGCTGGTTTGTATGAAGCGGTGAAAGCCATTGGTGAAGAGTTATGCCCGGCACTGGGTATTACTATTCCGGTGGGTAAAGATTCCATGTCGATGAAAACCCAGTGGCAGCAAGACGGTGAAGATAAAGCCGTTACAGCGCCGTTAAGTCTGGTGATTACGGCCTTTGGCCGGGTTACCGATGTACGCCGTACGCTTACGCCACAGCTACGCACTGAAAAGGGGCCAAGCAAGCTGGTGTTGGTTGACTTAGGCCGTGGTAAGAATCGCTTAGGCGGCTCTTGTTTGGCGCAGGTTTATCGCCAACTGGGTGAAGTGACTCCGGACGTTGACGACCCGGCATTGTTGAAAGGCTTTTTCGACGCAACTCAGCAGCTGGTAGCCGACAAATCAATCATTGCGTACCACGACCGTTCTGACGGCGGCTTGTTCGTAACTGTGGCGGAAATGGCCTTTGCTGGCTATTGCGGTGTTGAAGTAGAGCTTGATGAACTGGGCAGTGACGATTTAGCCGCGCTTTACAGCGAAGAGTTAGGCGCAGTATTGCAGGTGCACGAAGACAATCTGGATAAGGTATTAAAAGCTTATGCTGATGCCGGTTTGGAAGACTGCGTACACGTGATTGGTAAGCCACTGAACAACGATGACGCTATTCGCTTTACCCGCAACGGTGAACCTGTGCTGGAAGATTTGCGCAGCACCTACCGCAGCCGTTGGGCCGAAACCACTTATCACATGCAGAAATTGCGTGATAACCCGGCCGGCGCCGAGCAAGAGTTTAAAGCCAAACAACGCATGGACGACCCAGGGTTGCATGCAGAGTTAACCTTTGATCAGGCTGAAGACGTAGCCGCGCCTTATATCAATACAGGTCGCGATCCGGTTATTGCCATTTTGCGCGAGCAGGGTGTGAATTCTCACGTGGAAATGGCAGCCGCCTTTGACCGCGCCGGTTTTGCTGCGGTTGACGTGCACATGAGCGATATCTTGAGCGGTCGGGTTAGTTTGGACAAGTTCAACGGTCTGGTTGCTTGTGGCGGCTTCTCGTACGGTGACGTATTAGGCGCCGGTGAAGGTTGGGCGAAGTCTATTCTGTTCAATAGCCGCGCTCGCGATGAGTTCAGTGCATTCTTTGAACGTGATAAAACCTTTGCCTTAGGTGTTTGTAATGGCTGTCAGATGCTTTCTAACTTGAAAGATCTGATTCCTGGTACTGAGCACTGGCCGCGTTTTGTGACTAACCGCTCTGAGCGTTTTGAAGCGCGCTTTAGCATGGTAGAAGTGCAGGAAACCAAATCATTATTCTTAAAAGGTATGGCCGGTTCTCGTATGCCTATCGCGGTTTCACATGGCGAAGGTTTGGCTGAATTCCACGGTGATGCGCTAACTCAGGCCGAGCAACAAAACCTGATTGCGCTGCGTTATACCGATAACTGGGGCAAAGTAACCGAAAACTATCCGGCCAACCCGAATGGTTCACCGGCAGGTATTACCGGCTTAACCAACAGCGATGGTCGCGTCACTATTATGATGCCGCACCCGGAGCGGGTGTTCCGTACTGTAGCGAACAGCTGGCATCCGGATAGCTGGGGTGAAGACAGCCCGTGGATGCGTATGTTCCGTAATGCGCGGGTGTATATTGCCTAAGCTTTAACAGGTAATAACAGCAGTATTAAACAGCGGGATCTGGCTTTGTCAGGTTCCGCTGTTTTCGTTTACGGCGGAAGAAACTGCGCAGTAACTCGGCGCTTTCGGCTTCCAGCACGCCGCCAATAACCTCTACCTGATGATTCATACTGGCGTGGTTCACTACCTGAATGGCGGTGCCAGTGGCGCCGGTGCGCGGGTCGGGCGCGCCGTATACTAAAGTCTTTACGCGGGCGTGAGTAATCAGGCCGGCGCACATGGCGCAGGGCTCGAGAGTGACATACAAAGTGGTATCAACTAAACGATAATTTTGCAGTTGTTGCCCGGCAGCTCGAATGGCCACGGCTTCAGCGTGCGCGGAAGGGTCGCTTAAGGCTATAACCTGATTAAAGCCCTCGCCAATAATGACGCCGTTGTGAACTACCACAGCGCCAACCGGAACTTCGTCGTTTTGTTCAGCAAGCTGCGCTAATTCCAGCGCCCGTTGCATATAATCTTCATGCGTCATCATGGGCGGGAATTATAGCGTGCCAAACCGGTAGCGCCTAGCCGGTTCTTTTCAAGGCGTCGAATTCACGCTTCAAGTTGTACTTTTCGTCGGTTACGATTTCTTCCAGCACTTGCACGCGTTCTTTTAAACGAGCCAGCTCGTCGGCAAGCTTAGGATCTTCTTTTTCTTTTTTGGTTTTTTTATTCCAGCCGAAAACTTCAACGATGCCCCAAACAATAATGGCGACAATGGCAATTGCAGTAATATCCATGGTGTTCTCCTGATGCGTTAGTTTTTATTGTAGTTGGTAAAGCAAAGCATGTGCCAGATTATTTTTATAATTGAAACATACACTTACAAATATACTTTCAAATCGCCTTTGTGAATTAGGCAACAAAATAGTCGATTTAACCAAAAAAAAGCCCCCGCACAAGGCGAGGGCTTTTGGCTAATTCTAAAGTTAGAATTTGTATTCAACACCTACACGAACTTCCCATAATGAAGCACCGGTTACACGTGACTGGCCTCCAGGCTGGAAGAATTCGTTGAACTGGAACTGAGTACCATCAGCAGTTAGACCACCATCAACGATATCGCTGATTTGTGGGAAACCTGGTTGATAGAATACACCCCAGTCGTCATTCAGCATGTTGCCAAGGTTCTCAATAACAAAGAACGCTTTAGCTTTATGACCGTCGGTGAAGCCAGGGATTTCCTGAGAAATCTTGAAATCAACCTTGGTCCACCACTTGCCTTCGAATTCGTTACGTGGCGCAATACCACCAGCGAATTTGTCCAGGCCTGACTGTTCAACAAAGTCAAAGAACGCATCAGTGTCAAAGTCCGGACCGAATACTACGTTAGTGTCATCAGCACCAGTTGGTACGTACAGTAACTGACGGCCAAAGGCGTAGTCACCGAACGGAGATTCAACAAACGCGTAGCTAAACGGACGGCCTTTGTTACGTGAACCGAACAGGCTAAAGGTTGTGGTATAGCCATCTACGAAGTCTTTCTGATACAGCGCACGTAAGGTAAAGCGGTGCGGGATTTCGTAGTTAGAAGTAGCAATTGGTGAATTCTGAATGTCAGAGGTAGCTGTTTGCGTGTAGTTAGAGTACGCAACCGAGCTGCCCATCAGATATGCGTCTTCTGCTTCTGTGTAGGCATAGGCCAAGCTCAGGTCTAAACCAAAGTCGAAGTTTTTGCTAACTGAGGTTGAGAACGAGAACTGACTACCAGCATTGTCGGTATTAGTCAGCATGAAGTCTTCAGTACGGCCGTCGTCAAACGCGCTGGCGTAAATCGGGCGTCCGTCTGGTGCAGTACCAGTTTGCTCTAATGCTAGGTCAACAATAGTTGCTGCTTCCTGGCGATCGGTATAAAGCAAGTCAGCCATCACCACATAACCGCTATCGAAGGTGTAAGTTGCGCCTAAGGCGTACTTCCATTCGCTCGGAATGTCGAAGTTAGGGTCAAGCACGTTTACTTCACTATCACCTGATGCATTAGCAACGCCATCGAACAAATTCTGCGGGATGTCGTAAATTGGTTGGCCATCGCCAGATAATGGAATATCGAACAGATCCGGACGTGTACGGTCCTGTAACTGAATCTGAGAGATACCATTTCTTTGATAGTTATTCGCTAACCATACGTTCGGGTTACCACCAGAGTACAAGCCAACACCACCACGTACTTCTAACTCAGGAGTTGGCATCCAGTTAAAGCCAAAGCGCGGCTGTAACAGACCTTTGCCGTCTAAGTTTTGCGCGTTGGTGAAACCATAACGCTCAACAAAGTTTTCGTTTTCACGCGGTAAATCGCTGCTGGTGTACCAGTCATAACGTAAACCGAAAGTCAGGGTTAGGTCATGCTCATACATGTAGTATTCGTCTTGCAGGTACGCAGTGTGGATTGCATAACCGAAAGCGCCAGCTGCGTCGTCAGGGTTGTTGGTGCCAGCGCCGCTACCGTAGTAGATGCGTGCCGGAGTACCAGCTTCGAAATCATCAATTGAATCGAAACGGTATTCACCAATAGCGTGCTGTACGAACTTGTTGAATACGTCATAGCTTTCGTATTCGTAACCACCATAAATTACGTGGTCGCCAACAAAGTAAGTACCAGCTAACTTGAAGAATGAAGTGTCATAGTACAGGTCGTTCGCCTGACGAGAGTCATCAACGCCCATGTAAACGGTGGCGCGTGAATCTTCGCCGTTACCGTCGTGGTCGTTAAAGGTAGTGATTTGCACTTCACCGAAAGGCGTAGGGCTTAAGCTTTGCTGAGTGTTATCTAACTCAGTGTAACCAGCACGCATTTCAGTTGAGAAGTTATCAGTCCAGTCAGAGTAAAGCTCACCAACGTATGAAGTCAGTTCAGCACCACGATTATAATAGTGGTTAGAGAACTCGTACTCATCGTTGTCGCCGTCCGACTGAGAAACTGAGCCACCGTCATTGTAGTTATAAGTGAAGGCAGCACGGTGAAGATTGTTAATCTGCCAATCTAATTTCACCAATAATTTTTCATCTTCAACAGGTGAAGAAGCAATTGGGTTACCTGGCTCATAACCATACTGGTCACGCGCGATTGCTGCAATGCGGTCAAGCTGTGCTTGTGAAACACCAAATACTGGCGTACCGGCGTTTGAACCACCAGGACCACGAGTGAAGTTGCTTACACCTTCATATTTTTCGTAGGCTGCGAAGAAGAACAATGTGTCTTCAATTAACGCGCCGCCTAAGTTGATGCCGTAGCGCTTTTCAGAGTAGTCGCCGTTATCAATTGGCGTTCCTTCCAGCTCATCGCCACGTAATGAATCGTTGGTGTAGTCATAGAATACGCCACCGAACATTTCGTTCTGGCCAGATTTAGTAACAGCGTTAATGTTACAGGCAGTGAAGCCACCATATTTTACATCGAAAGGTGCTAATTCAACGGCAACCTGCTCAATCGCGTCATAAGAGAATGGCATACGCTCAGTAGGGTAACCATTGCTGTTCAGACCGAAGTTATCGTTTAAGCGCACACCGTCAACAGTCAGGCTGTTGAAACGTGGGTTAGCACCGGCACACTGAATGCCGTCGCCGAAGCTTTCATCAACATAAACGCGTGGGTCAATACGCACAACGTCTTTGATGTCGCGGTTAATTGCAGGCGCAGTTTCCAGCGTCTGTAAACCGAAAGTTGAAGCCGGGCCAGTACCGCCATAGTTTGAGTTCATCATTGAACTACCGGTAACAGCGATACGCTCAACGCTTTGCGATTCAAACGTCATGTTCACGTTTGACGTGTCACCCAGGGTTAGAAATACTTCTTCAACCGTGGTTACACCCGTTGTAGGGTCGGTTGCTTCAATGCGGTATGGACCGCCAACCTGAAGACCACGAGCTGAGAAAGTACCAGAATCATTCGTAGTTAGGGTACGAGTGGTGCCAGTACGTTGGTCGGTTACGACAACGTTAGCGTTCGCAACGGTAGAACCAGCTTCAGTGGTGATAACACCACGCAGGCTGGAAGCCGTGTCTTGCGCGTACGCAGAAGCAGAGATGCCGATGGCCAGGGCTACCGCTGCTGCAATGCGAGAGGGTTTCGATGTAAACATGATTGCTCTATCCTAGGGTTGTTGTTTTAAAATCTGAGTCTGGTTAAACCAGTGTGTACACATTAATCGATTTGTATGTCACTTTTATGAAGCTGATACCACTAACCTCAACTTCTTTTCAAACTTTGTGTACATTATCGAACGCACATTATCTGGGTCGAATGTTGCAGTAAGATGACAGTATTTTAAGCGATCTCTGACTAAATTGCATAGTTAAGATTGAGATAAGCTCGAATTAATCGGAACCTTTTTCATGAGCCGTTGTCAGTCAACTGCTCCAGCCCTTTGTACCAGAGGTCGTCAATGCCAAATAAGTTTTTTAGTGCATTTTTTATAGTGGGAATCTTTTTTATGAATGCAGCGGCCAATAGCACCGAAGCGAATCGGGCAGACCCGAGTAAAAGCAGCGGCATTCGGGTTGCGGCCTTTAATGTGAGCATGGATGCGACTAACTATTTACCTGCAGAGTTGTGGGCGGAACAAGGCGCTGACGCCTTAAAAAATGCGCTGGCCGACGGGCATCCTCAGCTACGCGGGGTGGCCGAAGTTATTCAACGTACCCGGCCAGATATTCTGGTGTTAAACGAATTCGACTATTTGCCAGCAGACGTTGGTATTCAGGTTTTTCTGGAAAAGTATTTGGCGCAATCGCAGCAGGGCGCTGAACCTATTAGTTACCCGTATTTCTATTTGGCGCCGGTGAACACCGGGGTTCCCTCTGGCTTTGATTTAAATCGCGACGGCAAAAAAGATGCCCGCCAAAATGATGCCTGGGGATTTGGTTTTTACGAAGGCCACTATGCCATGGTGGTATTGTCTCGTTATCCGATTGTGACGGATCAAGTACGAACTTTTCAGCACTTTCTTTGGCAAGACATGCCCGGCGCATTGCTACCCGAAGTTCCGGAAACTGGCGAAGCCTGGTACTCCGATGAAATACTGGCAAGCATGCCGCTTAGTTCGAAAAGCCATTGGGATGTACCGGTACAAGTAGGTGACAAGCAATTACATGTATTGGTTAGCCATCCAACCCCACCGGTATTTGACGGACCTGAAGACCGGAACGGCAAGCGCAACCACGACGAAGTTCGGTTTTGGGCAGATTACGTAACGCCGGGGCAGAGCGAGTATATTTACGATGACGCTAACACTAGCGGTGGCTTAGCCCAGCACCAACGATTTGTGATTGCGGGCGACTTAAATGCGTCTGTTGAAGGCGATGAAAATGTTACCGGAACTATTGAGCAATTGCTCAATAGCCCGTTGATTCAGGCCGAACCAATACCGGCTAGCGAAGGCGGGGCTGCGCATAGCCCGGAATCAGCTTACGCTAAGTATCATACCGCCGGGTGGCGTAAACGGGCTGACTACGTGCTGCCCTCCAAGTTTGGTATAGAAGTAAAAGATGCCGGTGTATTCTGGCCTACCGAAGAAAGTGACTTGGCTCGTTTAGTTGAAAATCGTGAAGCAACATCCGATCATCGACTGGTTTGGATCGACATAAAGTTAACGGATTAAAGATAGTTTAACAAAAGTGTATCAATTTCATAAAAGTGTCATATAGTTACTCCATAATTGGCGGTGCTAACAGGACCCTAGGTGGATGCACATGTCGAGAAAAATACTGATCGTAGAAGATGAAGCGCCAATTCGAGAAATGCTGAGTTTCGTAATGGAGCAGCATGGTTATCAGGCGATAGAAGCTGGTGATTTTCAGACTGCACTGGGAAAAATTGTTGAACCTTTTCCGGATATGATTTTGCTGGATTGGATGCTGCCAGGTGGTTCAGGCATCCAATTGGCCAAGAAAGTAAAAGGCGATGACTTCACTCGCAACATTCCAATTATTATGCTGACCGCACGCGGCGAAGAAGAAGACAAAATTCGCGGCCTTGAAGTTGGTGCTGATGATTACATTACCAAACCTTTCTCTCCAAAAGAGCTGATGGCTCGTATGCGCGCTGTATTCCGTCGCGTAGCGCCAACAGTGTTAGATGAGCCATTAGAAGTTGAAGGCTTAAAGCTGGATCCGGTGTCACATCGAATTTCGGGTAACGGCCAGTCCATTGACATGGGCCCAACCGAATTTAAATTGCTACACTTCTTTATGACTCACCCAGAGCGCGTTTATAGTCGTGAGCAGTTACTTGATCACGTGTGGGGAACCAACGTTTACGTTGAAGACCGCACCGTAGATGTACACATTCGCCGCTTACGGAAAGCACTGACAGAACATGGTTTCGACCGTTTTGTTCAGACCGTACGTGGTGTAGGCTATCGTTTCTCCAGTCGTTAAAGAATTTGTCGGGCTATGGATAAAAAATACTCGGTGCTATTTATATTACGGAGCTTCATTATTTTTCTGGCTCCGTTTTTGGTGCTGGGGCTACTAACCGGCGCGTTCTGGTTATGTCTGGCATTAGGTTTAATTGTACTAATGGCCTGGCATTACCATCACCAGCTGAAGCTTATTCGCTGGTTGTGGCAAAGCCGCACCTTATTACCTCCTTCTGCGCCCGGTAGTTGGAGTTATATTTTTGATGGTATTTACCGCACTCAACGGCGTAGTCAAAAACGTCGCCGTGATCTGGCTCGCTTATTAAGACGCTTTCGTGAGGCTTCAGAAGCCATTCCCGATGCCGCTATTGTATTCAAAAGTGACGGTTCATTGTTGTGGTGTAATAAGCTGGCGCAATTTTACTTTGGTTTGAAGTGGCCGGGCGACAGCGGTATTCGCCTGTCTAACCTGGTTCGTGATCCTGATTTTGTCAGGTACATACAGCAAGCCGAGTTTGGCGACGACATTACCATTGAATCGCCGGTGCGCGACGACTTGGAGCTAGAAATTCGGGTAATGCCATACAGTGAAGACCAGTACCTTCTGATTGCCCGCGACGTGACCCAGTTGAAGCAACTGGAACAAATGCGTAAAGACTTTGTGGCCAATGTTTCACATGAATTGAAAACTCCGTTAACGGTTATTCAGGGCTACCTGGAAATGCTTGAAGACCCAGCCAATGTGCCGGCACCTATGCTGCAAAAAGCCGTCGCAGACATGGGTGCGCAAAGTCAGCGCATGCGCAATCTGGTTGATCAGCTATTAGCGCTATCACGCATGGAATCGCCTGCACAGGACTTATTTGAACTGACCATTAACGTGCCGCACTTGTTGAGCAACATTGAAACCGAAATGCAGCAGTTAAATCAGGACAAGCAACACGAGCTTACATTCTCAGTGGCACCTATTTCTATGCATGGCCGCGAGAGCGAAATTCGCAGCGCTATGATTAATTTGGTGGCGAATGCCATTGACTACACAGCACCGGGTGGAAAGATACAAGTAACCTGGCGTCCGGTTGGTGATCAAATGGAATTCAGTGTGAAAGACAACGGGCCGGGCATCGCAAACGAGCATCAACATCGATTAACGGAACGGTTTTATCGGGTTGACGACGACCGTAACAGTGCGAAAGGTGGAACCGGCTTAGGGCTGGCAATTGTGAAGCAAGCGCTGGACCACCACCACTGCCACTTACATATAGACTCTGTTTACGGCCGCGGTAGTCACTTCTATTTCCGGGTACCTGGCGAGTTGGTTGTGCAGCAACCGGGATCGGCTCGGCAGCGTATGCGCCATTCTAACGTTTAAGTGTTTTTGTCGGTTTACTAGTTTTTTACTGAAATATGACAATTTAAAGTTATTTGTCATTAAACTGTCACATTGACCTCCTATACTTGCCCTCGTTGACTGTTAAAACGCTGAATTACAGTGTTGACGAACTGGAGCTTAAAATGAAACTAAAAAATGTATTAGTTGCAATGGGTTTAGCTGGTGCCATGTTTACTGCAAATGCGGCAACCGACGACTTACCTGAATATGAAAAAGTTAGCGGATTATCCGGAAATCTTTCTTCTGTTGGTTCTGACACTTTGGCCAACATGATGACCTTTTGGTCGGAAGAATTTAAGCGTTTGTACCCTAGCGTAAATATTCAGGTGCAAGCTGCCGGTTCTTCAACCGCACCACCTGCGTTAACTGAAGGTACTTCAAGCCTGGGCCCAATGAGCCGCGCTATGAAGTCGAAAGAAATTGAAGCTTTTGAAAAGCGTCATGGCTACAAGCCTACCGCAGTTCGCGTTGCTATTGATGCGCTGGCTGTGTTCGCACATAAAGACAACCCAATTGAAGGTTTGACCATTCCGCAGGTTGATGCAATTTTCTCATCTACCCGTAAATGTGGCGCAAACATGGAAGTAAAACGTTGGGGTGATTTAGGCTTAGAAGGCGCCTGGGACAACCGCGATTTACAAATTTATGGCCGTAACTCTGTTTCTGGTACCTACGGTTACTTTAAAGAAGTAGCACTGTGTGACGGCGACTTCCGTAACGGTGTGAACGAGCAACCAGGTTCGGCTTCGGTAGTTCAGTCAATCTCTACCTCAGTAAACGCGATTGGTTACTCAGGTATCGGTTACATTACTTCTGGTGTGAAAGCGGTTCCTATCGCGCCGGCTGAAGGTGCTGAATTTATTGAAGCATCTACCGAGAACGCACTGGCAGGTAAATATCCGCTGGCTCGCTTCCTGTATGTTTATGTAAATAAGCATCCGAACGACCCGTTGGACCCGGCCACTGCTGAGTTCCTGAAAATGATTCTGTCTAAAACTGGTCAGCAAATCGTTGATAAAGACGGTTACATTCCAGTTCCAAAAGCAGTAGTTGAGCAAGAACTTGAACGTCTTGGCTTAAACTAAAATCATGCTTAATAGAAGCCGGGAGCTAACGCTTCCGGCTTTTTTGTGTTTTAAGCATGTGCTTATAGTTGGAAATATGACAGAAAAAGTGCAGAAATATGACAGCACTGTAACAATACTGTCATGATTGCAGTTTATACTGTGCACAGTAAAATTTACCCTCAGTGAAATTGCACTGAATTTCGAACTGGAGTTGAGGTTGTCGATGACCACCAACACAAAACAAAGTCAGTTAGCAGCAAACCGCGGACGATTATTTAAAGATCGCGCTACGCGGTGGGGCGTCACTTTTGGTGGCGGCATGGTGCTAATTGCACTGTTGCTGATATTTTTCTATCTACTTTACGTGGTTGAGCCAATATTCCGCTCAGTTGATGTTGAAAAGCAATACGATTTCGATATCCCTGGTGGTGGTTCTACTTTGGCCATGGGTGTTGAGGAACAAAGTGAAATTGGCTATCGCTTCAACGACCTTGGTGAACTGATATTTTTTGCAACCGAGGCCAGTGAGCGCCTGAATCGCAATATTGGCGATGTGTTGTTGAGCGAACTGGTGACTGATTCCGCGCCAACAGCTTTTGCTATGACAGCGCCACAAAATAACAGATACGCACTTGCTCATTCGCAAGGCTTCGTTACCGTGGTACAGCCGAAGTTCCGGGTAAGCTTCCCGAACGACTTACGCACTATTGTGCCTGTGGTTGATATTATTTCCGGTTCTGAACCACTGCAGGTAGACGAAGCTGGTCAGGCTATTCGTAAGTTGGCGTATGACTACGACGGCGAGTCTATGCTGTTTGCGGCCGTAACTGACGACAACCGCTTTATTGTGAATAAGTTCGTTGGTTCTGAGAACTTTATGACAGGTGCCGTAGAGCTGAAATCAAACTTCACCGAAGTTGAATTTAATGGCACTGTTGACGAGCTTGAAGTAACACCAGATTTGCGCCAGGTATTTGCGCGCCGGGGGAATCGGGTTTACGTGTTCGACGTAGCCATAGACGGCAGCGTAAGTGAATCGCAACTGCTGAACGTGAATGCCAAGGAGCTTGGTAATGTAACCACTATGGAGCTGCTAGCTGGTGCCAGTTCACTAGTGTTAGGCCATGACAGTGGTGCTATTAGTCAGTGGTTCCAGGTACCTTCCGATGATGGCCGCCAATATGAATATATTCGCAAGTTTCAGGCTGCTAAAGCAGCTATTACTGAAATTGTGGTGGAGTATTACCGCCGTACTTTCTATGCCATAGATGCGAACGGCGAGCTGGGTGTATTCCACACCACCTCGGAAGCAAACTTGTATCAGGAACGGCCAGCCGATATCGCGGCAGAGCGTGCAGTTATTGACCCTCGCGCCAACAGCCTGATGGTGCAAGCAAATAATAAGATGCACTTCTATGATCTGGATAACGAGCATCCGGAAGTAAGCTGGAGCGGTATCTGGCAGGAAGTTTGGTACGAAGGTTATCCGGAACCAACTTATACCTGGCAGTCTACCTCTGGCTCCGATGATTTTGAGCCTAAGTTCTCCCTGGTGCCAATTTCATTCGGTACTATTAAAGCAGCGGCTTACGCTATGTTAGTGGCGGTGCCCTTAGGTTTGGCGGCGGCAGTGTATACTGCTTACTTCATGTCACCGTCGGTGCGCAAAGTGGTGAAGCCCACGGTCGAGCTCATGGAGGCGTTACCAACGGTTATCCTTGGTTTCCTGGCCGGGCTATGGCTGGCGCCGATTATTGAGCAGTATTTGCCCGGTATAGTGTCGGTGCTGATACTGATTCCGCTGACCATTGTGTTGCTGGCCTTTATTAGTACTAAGCTGCCGCAAAAAATACGGCAACAGCTGACCGACGGTCGCGCTGCGTTAATTTTGCTGCCATTTATTCTATTCGTTGGCTGGGCCTCGTTTGCGGCAAGCCCACTGGTGGAAGAGTTGTTATTCGGCGGCAATGTGCGTGGTTTCATTACTAATGAACTGGGCGTTACTTTCGACCAACGCAACTCGATTGTGGTTGGTGTGGCCATGGGCTTTGCGGTTATTCCGACCATTTTCTCGATTGCCGAAGACGCGGTATTCAGCGTACCTAAGCACTTATCCAATGGCTCATTGGCGCTAGGTGCAACTACCTGGCAAACCCTGACCAAGGTAGTGTTGCTAACTGCCAGCCCGGGTATTTTCTCGGCGGTGATGATGGGCTTAGGCCGTGCGGTTGGTGAAACCATGATTGTATTGATGGCAACCGGCAACACGCCGATTATGGATTGGAACATTTTTGAGGGTATGCGTACCTTGTCTGCCAATATCGCGGTAGAAATGCCGGAGTCGGAAGTAGGGGGTACTCACTACCGTATCCTGTTCCTGGCGGCATTCGTACTCTTTATCTTTACGTTCATGTTTAACACGGTGGCAGAGCTTGTGCGCCAGCGGTTACGTGAAAAATACAGCTCAATGTAAGCGAGAGGATTAACCATGAATCACTGGTTTAAATCAGGCAAGCCCTGGATCTGGCTTACCGCCGGGGCAGTTAGTATCAGCTTGATTGCGGTTATTGGCCTCTTGCTGATGATCGCCTGGCGCGGCTTAAGTTTCTTTTGGCCTGCACCCATTCATGAGATGCAAGTGCAAACGCCAACTGGGGCTACCACAGTACTGATTGGCGAGCGTTACGAAACGGAAGAAATTCCGGTTAGTCGGCTGAATGAATCAGGCGTGTTTCTGGAGGACTATGATTCGCCGGTGCTGCAGCGCTACCTGATTAAGGTTGGTAACCGCGAATATGTACCGCTGGATTTCACCTGGGTACTTGAGCCTTCCATAGTAAGTGATACCACGCCGAAAGATTTGGCGGTCATTGAACGCTCAAAAGACGGTAATTTCTACGGTTATCCGGTAGATGTTCTGGAGAACGGCGAATCTGTGCTGACGTCGCAAAGCAACTTGCGCGACGTGTTATTCGAGCGCATTGAGCGGGCGGTAGAATTTAACGAGCAGGCCATGGACCTGCAGAACGATGAAATCAGCACTATTAACTACCAGATCGAGCAACTACGACTGGAACGTCGTGGACTGCAACTGGAAGGTAAGTTAACGCCTGCTGAAGAAGATCGTATTGCGTCTGAGCAAGCGGCGCTGCGTGAAGACTACATGGAAATTGAGAAAGAGCTGTTTGCGCTGCGTGACCAGGCAGGTCGTGACGCTGTAGTTATGCGCGACATGCGTGGCGAAGAAGTAACGCTGCCCATGTATCGGGTGTTGGATGTTACCTTCCCGAACGACATGAATATTCTCCAGAAATGGGGCCACTTTTTCGTTCAGGTAGCGAAGTTCGTGAGTGAAGACCCACGTGAAGCCAATACCGAGGGTGGTGTGTTCCCAGCTATTTTCGGCACCGTATTTATGGTGCTGTTAATGTCAGTTCTGGTGACGCCGTTTGGTGTTATTGCGGCAGTTTATTTGCACGAATACGCCGGCAAAAACATTGTTACCCGGGTTATTCGCATTGCGGTCATTAACTTAGCCGGGGTACCGTCCATTGTTTACGGTGTGTTCGGTTTGGGCTTCTTTGTTTATATGGTGGGTGGCACCCTGGATCAGATTTTCTATCCAGAGTCATTGCCAACCCCAACCTTTGGTACGCCAGGGGTGCTGTGGTCAGCCATTACGCTGGCAATACTCACGCTGCCGGTGGTGATTGTATCTACCGAGGAAGGCTTATCGCGCATTCCAAGTACGCTGCGTGAAGGTAGCCTGGCGCTGGGTGCCACCAAGGCTGAAACCATTTGGCGGATTATTTTGCCAATGGCATCGCCAGCTATTATGACGGGCTTAATTCTGGCCGTTGCTCGAGCTGCAGGTGAGGTTGCTCCGCTCATGCTGGTTGGTGTGGTGAAGTCGGCACCGATGTTGCCGGTTGACGGTAACTTCCCGTACTTACACGTTGACCGCAAATTTATGCACCTGGGTTTCCACATTTATGATGTGGGCTTCCAGAGTCCGAATGTTGAGGCTGCGCGACCACTGGTTTACGCCACGTCGTTCCTGTTGGTAACCGTGATTGTTGGGCTTAACCTGACAGCCATTGGTGTGCGCAACCATTTACGTGAAAAATACCGCTCGTTAGAGCACTAATATTGTAGCTAAGGGTCTTAATTATGATTTCGGTAACCCCGACAAGCTCAACTGCTGAAGCGTTAGATTTAGAAAATCTGACCAGTGAACAAACCGCCATGGAAATTCGCGATTTGAATTTACATTATGGTGACGTGCAGGCGCTGTTTGATGTGTCTATGAAAATCCCAAAAAACCGGGTAACAGCTTTCATCGGTCCATCAGGTTGTGGTAAATCCACACTGTTGCGCTGCATTAACCGCATGAACGATCTGGTGGAAATTTGCCGGACTAGCGGTGAAATTATCCTGCATGACAAAAACATCTATGACAAAGACGTAGATGCTGCGGCCTTGCGCCGTAAGGTTGGCATGGTATTCCAGCGTCCTAATCCATTTCCTAAGTCCATTTACGAGAACGTGGTTTACGGTATGCGCCTGCAAGGCGTGAACGACCGCCGCGTGCTTGACGAAGTAGTGGAGCGCTCGTTAAAAGGCGCTGCACTTTGGGAAGAAGTAAAAGACCGACTGGGCGACACCGCATTTAGCTTGTCCGGTGGTCAGCAGCAGCGTTTGGTTATTGCCCGCGCTATTGCAGTTGAACCAGAGGTGCTATTGTTGGATGAACCAACCTCGGCATTGGATCCAATTTCGACGTTAACTATCGAAGAACTAATTACCGAACTAAAGTCAAAGTATACGGTGGTGATTGTTACCCATAACATGCAACAGGCGGCCCGAGTGTCTGACCAAACTGCGTTTATGTATATGGGTAAGTTAATTGAGTATGCAGATACCAATACCTTGTTCACCACGCCAGAAAAGAAACAGACAGAAGACTACATTACCGGTCGCTACGGTTAATTTAAGGAGCATGCAGCATGGATAAAATGAATGTAAGCAAGCACATTTCCGGCAAGTTTAACGACGAGCTGGAGTCGGTGCGTAATAAAGTGCTGAGCATGGGCGGTTTAGTTGAAAAGCAACTGCGCGATGCGTTAATTGCTATTGAAACTTCCGATCAGGAACTGGCCGAGCACGTGCTGCGCAGCGATCACAAAATCAATGCCATGGAAGTGCAAATTGACGAAGCCTGTGTGCAGATTATTGCCAAGCGTCAGCCTGCTGCAAGCGACTTACGGTTAGTTATTGCCATTTTAAAAACCATTGCCGATTTAGAGCGCATTGGTGACGAAGGTGAGCGTATTGCCAAAGTAGCGCTGGAAAGCTTCAACAACGATCAGCAGGAGTTTCTGGTTAGCCTGGAAAATCTGGGCCAGCAGGTGCTGAGCATGCTGCATCGCGTACTAGATGCGTTCGCACGTATGGACTTAGATGCGGCTTATGAAGTACACCAGCAAGATGCTCAGGCCGATCGCCAGTACGAAGCCCTGACGCGTCAATTAATGACCTACATGATGGAAGACCCGCGTGGCATTCCAAAGGTAATGAATGTGCTGTGGTCAGCACGCTCGCTGGAACGTATTGGCGACCGTTGTCAGAATATTGCCGAATACATTATCTTCTTTGTGAAAGGCAAAGACGTACGCCATGTTTCTCCGGAGTCTATGGAGCAAACGGTAAGAGGCCGTACTTCCTAATACAATACCCGGGCGCGAATCGTGCCCGGTATTTCCCGCATTTCAGCCAGCACAGTATCTGCTAAGTTACTCTCCGCCGGCGTATCAATATCTACCACCACATAGCCTACCTTGGCATCTGTTTGTAAATACTGGCCCGACACGTTGATGTTATGATCCGCCATAATTTGGTTAATGCGGGTTAGCATGCCCGGACGGTTTTCGTGAATATGCAGCAAGCGTCTGGAACCGGCATGGGTGGGTAGTGCCACTTCCGGGAAATTCACCGCCGACAGGGTAGAGCCGTTATCGGAATAACGCACCAGCTTACCGGCTACTTCAATTCCAATGTTTTCCTGAGCTTCTTGAGTAGACCCGCCTACGTGCGGGGTCAAAATGCAGTTCGCAATACCACGCAAGGGTGACTCAAATTCTTCGTCGTTGCCTTTCGGCTCCACCGGGAATACGTCTATGGCAGCGCCACCTAAGTGCTTACTGCGCAGTGCGTCAGCTAATGCCTCAATGGCCACCACAGTGCCGCGCGAGGCGTTAATAAGAATACTCCCGGGGCGCATTTTCTGTAATTCTTCAGCGCCAATAAGCCATTGGGTTTGCGGGGTTTCCGGCACGTGCAAAGTCACTACGTCGGCAATGCTCAGCAGCTCGTCCAGAGTGGCTACCTGCAGGGCATTACCCAGTGACAGTTTGTCTTCGGTGTCGTAAAAGCGCACTTGCATGCCGATTTGCTCGGCCAGTACGCTGAGCTGGCTGCCAATGTGGCCGTAGCCAATAATGCCCAGTATTTTGCCGCGCGCTTCAAAGGAGCCTGCGGCAGACTTGTCCCAGCCACCCTGGTGCGCCGCTGTGCTTTTTTCAGGGATGCGGCGCAGCAACATAATAATTTCAGCCAGTACCAGCTCGGCCACACTGCGGGTGTTCGAAAAGGGTGCGTTAAACACCACCACACCATGTTCCCGCGCGGCGGTTAAATCAACCTGATTGGTACCAATACAGAAGCAGCCCACCGCCGCCAGCTTATTGGCCGCCTGGAATACCTTAGCGGTAAGCTGGGTGCGGGAACGAATACCAATAAAGTGCACGTCTTTCACTTTTTCACATAGCTCGGCTTCGCTCAGCGAGGTTTTCAGAAACTCAATATTGCTGTAACCGTGCTGCTGTAAAATGCGCACTGCACTGTCATGTACGCCCTCCAGTAATAAAATCTGGATTTTGTCTTTGGCGAGCGAAACCTGACTCATGCGGTATCCTTTCCTAACTTTAATGGTGTGTTTATGCTAACGGGTCTTTTTGGTAATGCCATCAGGCCCGGCTAATAAAGCAATATCGGCACCGCGGTCAGCAAACAGACCATTGGTGACTACACCCACAATACTATTCAATTCTTCTTCCAGTTGCACCGGGTTCAGGATATCAAAGTTGTGAATATCCAATATGACGTTGCCATTGTCGGTAGTGAAGCCTTGTCGCCACACGGGGTCGCCACCTAATTTCACGATTTGGCGGGCCACATAAGAACGCGCCATTGGAATAACTTCAACCGGAATCGGGAAGCCGCCCAGGCGTTTTACCAGCTTGCTGTCATCAGCAATGCACACAAATTTCTTGGCTACTGCGGCAATAATTTTTTCACGGGTTAAGGCACCGCCACCGCCTTTTACCATACGCAGGTGATGGTCAATTTCGTCAGCGCCATCTACATACACCGGTAAGTCGGCCACGTTGTTCAGTTCAATTACTTCAATACCGTGCTGTTTTAATCGCGCAGTAGAGGCTTCGGAGCTGGAAACGGCGGCATCGATATCATTTTTCATAGCGGCTAAGGCATCAATAAAAAAGTTCACCGTAGAGCCGGTACCAACGCCTATCACAGCGCCACGCTCAACGTATTCGATGGCGGCTTCGGCGGCTTGCTGTTTTTGTTTATCTTGAGCAGATGTCATAGGGGGAACTCATGCTGTTGAATGAATAGTAATGATACACCCAAATTAGTCGCTAAAGTGCCATATTTTGTAAGGGGTAATTATCATTGGTAAAGGCACATCCCAACCCTCGGTTGGAATATGCTCTGCCTGCTGTACGTTGTGCGCTAACCCTATAGGTAGCAAATTCGGGTAGCGGCCTTGCTGCCAGCCACTAAGCGTGCGGTCATAAAAGCCACCGCCCATGCCCATACGATTCCCCTTGGCATCAAAGCCTACCAGAGGTACCAGCAGTACCTGCAACTGCGCTAACGGCACTATGTGCTGACAGTTTAGTTCGGGCTCAGGTATCTGGTAGCGATTGGGAACAAAGCGGGTGTTGTTATCGTAGCTTAAAAACAGCAAGTGACCTTTACAAAACGGGTGTAATACCGGCAGTGCGAGTTGTTTTTGTTGTGCTAGCAAACTGGCAAGTGCCGGGCCGGTAGCCAGCTCGTTTTTAACACTGAAGTAGCCACCAATAGTAGTGGCCTGTTGAACTTGCGGTAAACTAAGTAAGTGTTCGCTAACCTGCTGACCCGCACGCTCCAGGTCGAGTTCGCTTAGCGCTAGCCGCCGTTGTTGCAGTTCACGGCGTAATTGCTGGCGCTCATTTTGGGGCGATTGCTGTGCGGGCATTCCGTTGTTATCCTTAGTTCACCTAAATTCCTGAAAAGTGATGTTAACCATGCCACGAATGATCGGTAAAACGCTAGCGCAATCCTTCTTCGCCCTGCTATTTTTTAGCTTTACGGCTGCTCAGGCAGCACCACCGAAAGCTCCGCCTCGCGGCGACCAGGGTGACGGCCCTTATGAACGCCTGATTTTACGCGGCGGTACTTTAGTGAGCGGTGAAGGTGCTCCGCCATTAGGTCCGGTTGATATCGTGATTGAAAACGATCGCATCACCCGGGTGGTGAATGTGGGCTATCCGGGCGTACCGATTAAATCGGAAGGGCGACCCAAAGCACAGCCAGGCGATCAGGAACTGGACGTGAGCGGCAAGTTTATTCTGCCGGGTTTTGTTGACATGCATGGGCACATTGGTGGCTCTGCTGAGAATATTCCAGCCGAGTATGTGTTTAAGTTGTGGCTTGGCCACGGTATTACCACTATTCGTGAGCCGGGCAGCTTTAATGGCTTTGACTGGGTGCAGTGGCACCAGGAACGCGCCGAGAAGAACACTATTGTAGCGCCACGAATTGTGCCTTACGTAGGTTTTGGACAGGGCTTTGAAGATCCTATTTTCAGTGCCGATGACGCCCGCGACTGGGTGCGTCATATTGCTAAAAAAGGTGCTGCTGGTATTAAGTTCTTTGGTGCGCCTCCACGCATTATGAATGCCGCGCTGGATGAAGCGAACAAGCAAAATCTTGGCACCATGATGCACCACGCGCAGTTAAATGTGATGCAAACCAATGTGGTTGATTCGGCGCGTCAGGGCCTGACTACCATGGAACACTGGTATGGTTTGCCGGAAGCTCTGTTCACCGACCAAACCATTCAGGATTATTCGCCTGAGTATAACTACAACAACGAGCAAGACCGTTTTGGTGCTGCCGGTGAGTTGTGGGAGCAAGCTGCTGAGCCTGGCAGCGAAAAGTGGAATGAAGTTCGCGATGAGTTGATTGAACTGGACTTCACCATTAACCCAACCCTGACTATTTATGAAGCCAGCCGTGACTTAATGCGCGAGCGTCAGGCCATTTGGCATGAAGATTATACCTTGCCGCAATTGTGGGATTTCTTTGAACCTAGCCGTTATGCGCATGGCTCTTACTGGTTCGACTGGACTACTGACCATGAAATTGCGTGGAAGAAGAATTATCAAAAATGGATGACCTTCCTAAACGACTATAAAAAT
Source organism: Pseudidiomarina planktonica (assembly GCF_900177775.1). Taxonomy (GTDB): domain Bacteria; phylum Pseudomonadota; class Gammaproteobacteria; order Enterobacterales; family Alteromonadaceae; genus Pseudidiomarina; species Pseudidiomarina planktonica. The sequence continues at coordinate 204,343 of NZ_FXWH01000003.1, forward strand.
AACGGTGGCCGGGTAACTACTGGTTCTGACTCAGGCTACATTTACAAAATTTATGGTTTTGGTTACGTGCGGGAACTGGAATTACTACGTGAAGCCGGTTTCAATGCGCTGGAAGTAATTCAGGCAGCCACGTTAAATGGTGCTGAAGCGCTAGGGTTAGATCAGGATATTGGCAGCGTTATTCCGGGTAAAAAAGCCGACTTAGTGATTGTGGACGAAAACCCGCTGCGTAACTTCAAAGTGCTTTACGGTACTGGTCACTTCCAGTTAAGCGAAGACAATAAGCCAATGCGTACCGACGGCATTAAGTACACCATTAAAGACGGTATTGTTTACGATTCGCAAGAATTGCTGGAAGACGTTCGCCGTTTGGTTGCTGAAGCGAAAGCCGAAGCTAACAAGTAATAGAAGAGAGGGTGATCACCCAGGATGCCGCTGCTGGCTGTAGCCCTTGAACCCATTGGTTCAAGGCGGGGCGCAAATAGTGACCGTAGGCTTCTCAGTACAAGCTGAGCTTGCGCAATAGTCATTCAGTGAACCCCTTAGTAAAAAGCATCGGCTCAGGGACATAAGCCTGCTGGCAAACATCCCAGGCGATCATAACTGGTTACTTACGGCCGGGCCTTTGCTCGGCCATAACTTGTTCAAGGGTTTCTTGTAACAAACTAATTTTTTCTTCCAACGCTTTAATACGTTTGGTCTGTTCTGATTCTTGCTGCATCCATTCATGACACAAATTCAATGACGTCATCACCGCTATTTGTTCCGGGTTGGTGAGCTTGGTCACTGTTTTGGTTTGCTGTAAGCGCTCGTTCAGCTTGTCGGCTGCTTGCTGCAGAGCAACTTCCTGCCCCGCCGGGCAACTGACCCGATACGAGCGTTCCATTAATGTAATATCCATGGCTCGCGCAGACATAACCGCTTCCTTTTAATGAATCATTATGGGCTATTATGGCATGGCACAACCCCACTTGTCAGCTAGCGCCATTGCAAAGTGGGTGTTAGGATTACCTATATAACGCATAAAGAGATCAGTGGGCATGACCAGCAATAATTTACGTAATTACGATCGCTTGAACGAATTTTTCGAACAACAGGGCTTGTTGCCGAGCGCTGCCGAGCTGCAGGGCATGCTTACCGGCATGATAGCCAGTGGTGCTGCCACCGAAGGCGAAGAGTGGCTATTGTTGATGAGTGATTTAGCCAATGAAGGACAAAAGTTTCAGCCCCAGGTGAAAGACAAACTCAGTGCTATGTATGACGACGTTTGTGGATCATTGGCTGATCCCGATATGGGTTATCAGCCGTTATTACCCGGTGATCACGAGCCACTGTACGAGCGTTTACAAGCGCTAACTGGCTGGGTGCAATCCTTTTTAGTTGGCTTTGGGGTGAATCAGGTTAATTTAGCCAGCATGTCGCAAGACTTGCGAGAAGCTATTGAAGACATGGTTGAAATTGCCAAGCTCGACTTTGAAATTGAAGAAGAAGAGGAAGCCGAAAAAGCTTACTTTGAAATCTTAGAATACCTGCGGGTATCGGCTATTTTGTGTTTCAACGAACTGGGCCAGACCTCTGGTAATCCTTGCCGAACCTCGAAAACTCTACACTAAACAAAGCGTGGACACGTACTAATCTATGAATTCTAAAGCCAGGCACAGCAATGGTCATGAAACCGTGAGCGCTGCTACCTTTAAAGCGCGCCGCACGGCATTAATGAAGCAACTGCAGAAACACGCGCCCGAGGGCGCTATTGCGATTATTCCGGCAGCACCGGAGCTAACCCGCAGTCGTGATACCGAGTATCCCTTTCGCCAGGACAGTGACTTTTACTATCTAACCGGCTTTAACGAACCCAACGCGCTGCTGGTACTAGCGCCAGACGCCGACGTGCAGGAACAGCTATTTTGCCAGCCAAGCGATGCCCATGCAGAAATCTGGCATGGCCAGCGGCTGGGTGTGGCTGCTGCTGAGGCAAAAATTAATGTGGATGCAGCCTGGTCAATTGAAGAGCTGGACAAGCGGATGCCGCGGTTGCTGAATCAAATGGACACGGTGTTTTATGCGCAGGGTACATATGCTGACTTCGATCAGCGGGTGCTGGGCTGGTTTAATTTGCTACGCGAAACGCCTAAAAAAGGCGATGCGCCACCTCGTGCCTTAGTTGATTTACGCCCGTTGGTGCATGCTCAGCGTTTAATTAAGCAACCGGAAGAACTGGCTCTAATGCGCCGCAGCGCTGAAATCAGTGTGGCTGCCCATAAGCGTGCCATGTTGTTTGCGCAACCCGGCAAATTTGAATATCAGGTTGCTGCCGAGCTGCATCACGAATTCGCTATGCAGGGTGCTTTGCATCCGGCTTACGGCACTATTTGTGGTGGTGGCGAGAACGCCTGCATTTTGCACTACACCGACAATAGTTCGGAATTAAAAGACGGCGACCTGATTCTTATTGATGCCGGTTCTGAATATCAGGGCTATGCGGCCGATATTACCCGAACCTTTCCAGTCAACGGTCGTTTTAGCGATACGCAAAAAGCGCTTTACGAAGTGGTGTTAGCCGCGCAGGATGCGGCGCTGGCGGAAGCCAAACCTGGTGGTAACTTGCCGGCAGCGCATGAGGCTGCGGCCCGAACTATTACCCAGGGTTTAATTGAGCTGGATATTTTGTCCGGCAGCTTCAGCAAAAACTGGGAAAATGCCAGCTATCGACAGTTCTTCATTCATGGACTTGGCCATTGGTTAGGCCTGGATGTGCACGATGTTGGTAATTATACCGAAAACGGTAAACCAATTCGGTTTAAGCCGGGTATGGTATTAACCATAGAGCCAGGTATTTACATACCACCAGATGCCGACGTAGCCCAACGCTGGCGCGGCATAGGCATTCGCATTGAGGACGACATAGTGATTACCGAACAGGGTCACGACAACCTAACCGCAGCAGTGCCCAAAACTGTTGCCGAGATAGAAGCATGGCTGCAACAGCGGTAGCATCCGCGCCAACCGCGCACATAGGCATTGCCGGCGGCGGTTTAGTGGGCGCGCTGGCGGCTGTGTTGCTGGCGCGTAGCCGCCCCGACTGGCAAATACTGGTGATTGAGCCGCAAGCGGCTGGCCCGGCGCGCGACAAGCGCACTATTGCGCTGGCAGCTGGAACTGTGGAAATTCTGGCGCGGGAACAGCTATGGCCAGCGCTGGCCGAGCATGCTTGCGCCATTGAACATATTCATGTGAGTGACCGCGGCCACGCCGGCATGGTGCGGTTGCACGCTGCCGACGAAGGGGTAGCGGCACTGGGGCAGGTAGTAGCCGCCGCACAGTTAAATCAGGTGCTGTTTGATGCCTGCCAGCAACAACCTAATATTCAATGGCTAGGTGGCCAGGCGGTAACTGGAGTAACTCAGCAGCAAGACACTGTTGTGCTTGAATTAAGCGACGCTGACCCAGTGCAGGTGCAATTACTGATTGGTGCCGACGGCCAGAAGTCGCAGGTGCGGCAGCAACTCGGCATTGCTATGCAAGCTACCGATTATCAGCAGGTGGGTATTATTGGCCGGTTGCAACTAGCGCAAAGCCTAAAAGGCTGGGCTTATGAGCGCTTTACTGACAGCGGCCCTATGGCCTTGTTGCCGGTGCAACCGGGGCCACAAGAAACCGCAGTGGCTAGCTTAGTATGGAGTGTGACACCGGATCGTGCCGATGCCTTATTAACCTGCCCGGAAGCCGAATTTATTGAGCAGTGCCAAACCGAGTTTGGTTTTCGCGCCGGGCGTTTTACCGGTGTGAGTGAGCGCGTGGCATTTCCGCTGCAACTGCAGTTAGCCGAGCGCAGTGTCAGCCACCGCTGTGTGTTGGTTGGTAATGCCAGCCATGCCTTGCACCCTATTGCCGGGCAGGGCTTTAACCTGGGTGTGCGCGATGTGCTGGCCTTAGTTACAGCGCTAAAACAAGTTGATGATGCGGGTGCCTACCAAAGCCTGCGCCACTACTGGCAACGCCGGGAACAGGATTATCAGGTGACTATTGGCTTAACCGAATGGCTGGTGCACGGGTTCTCAAATAACTATTCAGCCTTAACCGGACCGCGGAACATGGCGTTGCTGGCGTTAGACAAAGTCGGGCCATTACGGCATGCCTTCGCGCGCAAGGCCATGGGCAAATGACACTAACAGTGCGGATACAATTATGAGCGCAAGCAAACACATAGTCGTTGTTGGGGCCGGTTTAATTGGCCTTAGCTGTGCGCTTGGGCTGCGTCAGCGTGGTTGCCGCGTAACTCTGGTTGAGCAGGGTTCGCGACCAGAAGTGACCGCTGAACCCGGACTGCGGGTTAGTGCGTTAAATCATGCCAGCCGAACATTGTTGCAGGAACTGGGCGTATGGCAACAGTTACCGCTGCAGCGGCTTGGCCCTTACACCGGCATGCAGGTGTGGGAAAACAATAGCTTTGCCGATATTGCCTTTCATGCCGAACAGATTGGCACAGATGATCTTGGTGCTATTGTTGAGAATCAGGTGCTGGAGCAAGCGCTGTGGGATGCGGCCGAACAAGCTGGCGTAACCATCATTGCCAATACCAAAGTGCAGCAATGGCAACAGGACCACCAAGGCGCCACATTGCAACTGGCCGATCAGCAACTGCAGGGTGACTATGTGATTGCCGCCGACGGCGTGCGCTCGCAACTGCGCAGCTGGGCTGAACTGCCGGTAACATTCTGGGACTACGAACAACGCGGGCTGGTAGCTGTTATTGCCAGTGAATTGCCGCATCAGGGCGTGGCACGCCAAGCTTTTTTACCCACCGGGCCGTTGGCATTGTTACCGCTGGCCGATCCCCATTTGTGTTCCATGGTGTGGTCTTGTGACGAAGATCTCGCGCAGGAATTATTACAGCTGCAGCAAACCCAGCCAGAGCAGTTTCAGCGTCGTTTGCAGGTAGCCAGCAACGGCATACTGGGTAACCTGACAGTAGATTCAGCCGTGGCGAGTTTTCCGCTGCAAATGCAATATGCCCAGCAATGGGTGCATGAACGTTTGATTCTGGTTGGCGACGCTGCGCACAGTATTCACCCGCTGGCCGGGCAGGGCGCTAATTTAGGCTTTGCCGACGTAGCCGTGTTAATTGAAGCTTTTACCGCCACCGAGCAGCGCCAACTCAATCGTGCCTTGCAAGCCTATCAGCGCGAGCGCAAGGCCGCCGCGCTAACTATGATTGCTGCCATGGAGGCATTTAAGCGTGGGTTCGGAACCAGTCAGCCGCTATTGCAGTTGTTGCGTGGCGTTGGTTTTACCCTGGCCAATAAAACCCCACCGCTGAAACGCTGGCTTACCAAAGTAGCCTTAGGCGAAGTTTAAGCCGACTGCAGGTAATCGGTAAGGTAGCTGGCCAAATAATCAGCCGCTGCGTTATCGCTGGAATGCTGCTGCAACACTATGTTTACCGCACCTAATGTTGGCAGGCTGGTTAACTTCAGCAAATGTTCCGGCACTGTGCTTTGCGCCAGTACGGTTAAACCAAGCCCGCCTTCAATAGCCGCCGTTAACCCGGAAAAGTCCGCGTTGGTGTAGGTAATGCGCTGAGCCATTTGCTGGCGCGTCAGTACCTGCAAGGCGCGCCGACGGTAAATACAGCCCTCGGGTGCAAACACCAGTGGCACTGGCTCACTAAAGTCAGTTTGACGCCCCACCCACACCAATTCTTCTTGCTTTAACACATGCCCGGCAGGCTTTTCGGTTGGCTCCTGCAGCGCAATAACCAGGTCAAACTTCTGTGTAGTGCGCTCGGCAAGTAAGTCTTTACTTAGCGCCGAAGTCACCTCTAAAGCCACGTTGGGGTAGGACTGCGTATATTGCCCAAGTAACTGAGGTAGCAGTTTACTGGCAAATTCACTGGGAATACCGAGCCGAACGCGGCCGCTTAACGCATGTTGTTCAAAGCGCGCTAACAGCTGGTCGTTCAGGCCAAGTAACTGCCGCGCAACATCCAGTACGTCTTGCCCCGCCTGGGTGAGCTGAATACGGCCGCGCTGACGGTTTAGCAGGCTGGCGCCCAGTTGTTCTTCCAGGCGCCTAAGCTGCAAGCTAATAGCGGGTTGCGATCGGCCCAGCAATTGCCCAGCAGCTGTGTAGCTTTGCAGCTCAATAACGCTAACAAAAGCACGCAATTCATCCAGCGAAAGTTGCTTCATGCTAAACTATGCCCCGAGACCTAAGAAACGTATAAGATATTGTAATAGAATATTATCAATTATTAATTATTTAAATGTAATTATTAGTATTATTCATTTGTTGACCCGCCACGAGAGTTCTATAATTCGGGTCAATTTTTCGTAACCACTTTCACTGCAAAAATAATGGCTATAATAGCCATGCCGCAGTTTTAGCGGCATCCGCTGAAAGTGGCACAGAAACAACAGGAAACTGATACATGGCGAACAAAACTCCGCTTTATGAAGCACATTTGCAAGCTGGCGCAAAGATGGTTGATTTTCACGGCTGGGACATGCCGTTGAACTATGGCTCGCAAATTGAAGAGCATAATGCGGTTCGCACTGACTCTGGCGTATTTGACGTGTCGCACATGACCATTGTGGATGTTGCTGGTCGTGAAGCCAAAGCGTTTTTGCGTTATTTGTTAGCCAACGACGTCGCCAAGCTTTCCATTGAAGGCAAAGCGCAGTACAGCAGCATGCTGAACGAGAAAGGCGGCGTTATTGACGACCTGATCGTGTACTACTTTAACGATGAGTCGTATCGTTTAGTGGTGAACTCAGCCACGCGTGATAAAGACATGAACTGGATCAACTCTGTTGCTTCCAGTTTTCAGGTTGATATTACCGAACAGTCTGAGCTGGCCATGATTGCCCTGCAGGGGCCAAAAGCCGAAGACAAGCTGAAACTTATTTTAAGCGAAGACGACTTTGCCTTAGTGAAAGGCATGAAGCCGTTTTTATCGCAGCAAGTAAATGATCTTTTTATTGCTACCACGGGTTATACCGGTGAGAAAGGCTATGAAATTGTGGTTGCCGCCGACAAAGTAGAAGCCTTGTGGAACGACTTGCTGCACGTTGGCGTGCAACCTTCAGGCTTAGCCGCACGCGACACTTTGCGTCTGGAAGCTGGCATGAACTTGTACGGTCAGGATATGGACGAAAGCATCACTCCGCTGTCTGCAAACATGGAGTGGAGCGTGGCGTTTGAACCGCAAGAGCGTGATTTTGTGGGTCGTTCTGCGCTGGAAGCCAAAAAAGAAGCCGGTTATGAAAAGCTGGTTGGTCTGGTAATGAAAGACAAAGGCGTATTGCGCCACGGACAAAAAGTGATTGTTGAAGGCGGTGAGGGTATCATTACCTCAGGTACGTTCTCACCAACACTTGGCTTTTCAATTGCCATGGCGCGAGTACCTAAACCTTTCGGCGAAACTGCTGAAGTGGAAATGCGCAAGAAATTAGTTAAAGTGTCGGTAGTAAAACCAGCATTTGTGCGCAACGGGAAGTCGGTACTTTAAAGTACTAACCCGAAGCGAACTGATTTGTAACGAATAACCAAAATTAATGACCGAGGAATTATCAGCATGAGCAACATCCCTGCAGAACTGAAATACGCAGCAACTCACGAGTGGGTTCGCAATGAAGGCGACGGCACTTTTACTATTGGTATTAGTGAACACGCACAAGACCTGTTGGGTGACATGGTGTTCGTAGAATTACCTGACGTTGGCGACAAAGTTGCTGCCGGTGACGACATTGCTGTGGCTGAGTCTGTGAAAGCAGCATCCGACATTTACGCCCCAATTGGCGGCGAAGTAGTTGCTATAAACGAAGAATTAGAAGACGCCCCGGAAACCGTAAACAACGACCCTTACGGCGACGGTTGGTTGTTCCGCATCAAAGCGGATGACGCTAGTGAAGTAGACAGCTTACTTGACGCTGACGGCTACCAGGCCGTTATTGACGAAGAATAAGGAAGCGCAAGTCAAGGATGAACCCCGGTTACTCAAGCCGGGGTTTTGCGTTTTACCCCAAACCTGAAATTCAACCCACGATTATGGGATATGATGTACATGACCACAACGACGCTGCAACAGTTAGAAAACCACGATGAATTTATTGGCCGCCACATTGGCCCAAGCCATGACGAAACGGCAGCTATGCTGGCCGAGCTTGGCGTTGATTCGCTGGAAGCGCTTACCAAAGACACGGTGCCTGGCTCCATTTTACGTGAGCCGTTTTTAGCCGTTGGTGAGCCACAAACTGAAAGTGAAGCTTTAGCGAAATTGCGCACTATTGCAGCGAAGAACAAAGTCTTTAGTTCGTACATAGGTATGGGGTACTACGACACTGTGGTACCAAACGTTATTTTACGTAACGTGCTGGAAAACCCGGGTTGGTATACTGCTTACACGCCGTACCAGCCAGAAATCGCCCAGGGCCGTTTGGAATCACTGCTGAACTTCCAGCAAATGACCATTGATTTAACCGGCTTGCCACTAGCCAGTGCGTCACTGCTTGATGAAGCCACCGCTGCAGCTGAAGCTATGGCTATGGCCAAGCGCGTTAGCAAGAGCAAATCAAACGCTTACTTTGTAGCTGACAACGTATTCCGTCAAACCATTGATGTACTGAAAACCCGCGCAGAAATGTTCGGTTTTGACGTAATCGTTGGGCCAGTGGCAGAAGCCAACCAGCATGACGTATTCGGTGCCTTACTGCAGTATCCGGACAACCAGGGCCAGTTACATAACCTGGAACAGACCATTGCTGCCATTCAGGATCAAAAAGGCGTAGTAGCTGTTGCTGCCGACATTATGAGCCTGGTGCTACTGAAGTCACCTGGCGAAATGGGTGCTGATATTGCTTTAGGTTCAGCGCAACGCTTTGGCGTACCTATGGGCTACGGCGGTCCACACGCTGCTTATTTCGCAACCCGTGATAAGTTCAAGCGTTCACTGCCAGGCCGTATCATTGGTGTGTCAAAAGACAGCCGCGGCAACCAGGCATTGCGCATGGCTATGCAAACGCGTGAGCAACATATTCGTCGCGAAAAAGCCAACTCGAACATTTGTACCGCGCAGGTACTACTAGCCAACATGGCGTCGTTTTACGCTGTGTATCACGGCCCACAAGGTTTGCGCACCATTGCCTCGCGCATTCACCGCTTAACCGACATTGTTGCCTTAGGCCTGCAAGACAAAGGCGTGGAGCTGGTGAACTCACACTGGTTTGATACCTTAACCTTTAAGTTTGACGGTAACGCCGACGCGTTAATTTCTCGTGCTGCTGAAGCCGAAATTAACCTGCGCGTAGACGGCAACGGTGTATTTGGTGTGAGCCTGGACGAAGCCAAAACCCGCGCCGACATCTTGAGCTTGTTTACTGTTTTATTCGGTGCCGATCACGGCCTTGATATTGAAACTCTGGACAGCCGCGTAGCTGGTGGTGAAGTAGAATCTATTCCGGCGGAGCTGTTACGCAAGTCAGAAATTCTGACGCACCCGGTATTTAACAGCTACCACTCAGAAACTGAAATGCTGCGTTACATTAAGCAGCTTGAGAACAAAGATTTAGCCCTGAACCACAGCATGATCTCGCTGGGTTCATGCACCATGAAGCTGAACGCTACGGCAGAAATGATTCCGGTTACCTGGCCTGAGTTCGGTCGCTTGCATCCGTTCTGCCCGCTGGAACAAGCAGCAGGTTATCAGGAAATGATTGAAACCTTGTCTACCTGGTTGATTGATATTACTGGTTACGACGCACTTTCTATGCAGCCAAACTCAGGTGCACAAGGTGAATATGCCGGCTTGCTGGCCATTCACAAATACCACCAGAGCCGCGGCGACGAACACCGCAACATTTGCCTAATTCCAAGCTCTGCGCACGGTACCAACCCGGCGTCTGCGCAAATGATGGGCATGAAAGTAGTGGTAGTTGACTGTGATAAGAACGGTAACGTAGACATGAACGACTTGCGCGCCAAAGCTGAAGAAGCTGGCGACAACCTGTCGTGCATCATGGTTACTTATCCTTCTACGCACGGCGTGTACGAAGAAGGCATTAAAGCCATTTGTGAACTGGTGCACGAGCACGGCGGTCAGGTATACCTGGACGGCGCTAACATGAACGCCCAAGTTGGTGTTACCTCGCCTGGTTATATTGGCGCTGATGTGTCGCACCTGAACTTGCACAAAACCTTCTGTATTCCGCATGGTGGCGGTGGTCCGGGCATGGGCCCTATAGGTGTGAAAAAGCACCTGGAGCCGTTTTTACCGAACCACTCCGTAATTCATATTCCGGGTACCGGCTTAGACAACGGCGCCGTTTCTGCAGCGCCATACGGCAGTGCCAGCATTCTGGCTATTTCATGGATGTACATTGCCATGATGGGCGGCCGCGGCTTACGTGAAGCAACCGAAGTGGCCATTATGAATGCCAACTACGTTGCGAAAAAATTAAGCCCGCACTTCGACATTCTGTACAAAGGCCGTAACGACCGCGTTGCGCACGAGTGCATTATTGACCTGCGCCCGCTGAAAGACAGCTGTGGCGTAACCGAAATGGACGTTGCCAAGCGCCTGCAGGACTACGGCTTCCACTCACCAACCATGAGCTTCCCGGTAGCGGGCACCTTAATGGTTGAACCGACCGAGTCTGAGTCTAAAGCCGAATTAGACAGATTCATTGAAGCCATGATTTCAATTCGCAAAGAAGCGCAGAAAATTGCCGACGGCGAGTGGAGTGAGTCTGACAACCCACTGCACAACGCACCGCACACCCTGGTTGATATTATTGATAACAACTGGGAGCGTGGCTACGATCGCCAAACCGCAGCTTACCCGGTACCAGCAGTTGCAGTGAACAAATTCTGGCCTTCGGTTAATCGTATTGATGATGTGTACGGCGACCGTAATTTGATTTGTAGCTGTCCTGCGGTGGATAGTTATCGGTAGCGGCTAATAGCCACTGTGCACAGCAAAAGCCCTCAAAAATGAGGGCTTTTTTGTAAGTTAATTTGGTAACTGATTTAGGCAGTCATCGTCACCAAAATCGCAGAGTACACCTAGGGTTTCAACTTCGCTCTGTAACACTGGCCTTTCAAGTAAATCAGACACGAACTCTGTTAGTAAATTTTGACTGGCTAGTGCAACCATTTCTATATGACCTAACTTCTCGTAAATGCTTACATTGATATTCTTATTATCAATAGTATTTAAAGCAGAATAGTCAGTTACTTTATCTGTATTCGAAGCATAAATAAAAGTAGGTGATTTCACTCCATTAAGTTTTGCCAGCAAATCAGTGTCTTTTAATGTTGTTCCTGATTCTTCATAAACAATTTGAATTGCGTCCTCAAGCGTATTTTTAGAGACAAACTTCGCATATAACGTGTCTTGATACAGAATGTCGTAAATAGCTTTGGTTGAATGTTCAAAGTCTGTCATTGGCGCAAATAAATACAGTCGAGCGTTGTCAACTTCCTGCTCGACGGCATTGGCTGCTAAAGCCCCCATTGAAAAACCAATAAGGTGTACCTTTTTAGGTTTTAACCGTTGAATTTCAGCAACAAGAGGGGAGGCATAATCAAGACCGAACTTGAAATTCTCTGAATTGTCAGCGCTTGGTACAACAATGACGTTAGCGCCTGTTATGTGTTGTAACCACCTTTGATGCATATAAAGCAGTAGCGTAGGTTGACTATATCCAGCGAAAAGCACTATCAACTGGTTTTCAAGAGGTTTGACCTTTGCAGCACCGTCACTTTTGGCCTCGTAGCGCCAAACCTTATGGCCCTCGTTGATTTTAAATGTAAAAGCCAGACTGAGATCACCTGCCTCCAAATCACCCAAGCCCATTGTTTTAATACAGTAAGGGCTGTTATCACAAATTTGCCTCTCAACAATCAAATCTGCGAGATTCCCTTCTACATTTATATTTTTGGGGCTGGTTATTTTATTTGCGACAAATGAAGCGCAACCGCTTAGGCCAATGAGCAATAGGGCAATAGTAAATCCTTTTACAACCATTGTGACGTTCCTTTTAAAAAACTATAAGCATCCCTTCAAATTTGTGGGCGATTTTTAATTGCTTGGTTATGCACTTTCTTTAATCTTAGGCACTTTCAGACGCATGCACAATAGGGCTAATATTCCACACATTAGACCGGTAGATAAAGAACCGCTTAGACCAGCATTAATAAAAAGCGGCTTGAGCAAAAGAGAGGTTACTACAGCCGGAATAAGCAATATTGCTCCCCACTTAAGGCTTACATATAGCCTAATAGGATTGCAGCATTTTGGGCAAACCTTAGATTTACCAAATTTGTTCATTTCTTTCGAGAATATGCTCACTGATTCGGAACAATGTGGACACTTCATGTGCTACTTCCTTGTATGTTCATAACGACTTGCTAATGGTCAACCGAAGTAAATCACTGTTCGGTACTAGTACTTTCTAAAGGCTCGCCTTCTTCATCCTGCAACTGATAATTATATGCTGCTTGAAGGCCGGTTTCCTCTTCAGGAATATCATCCTCATGTTCAGTATGGCCGGGATAAAATGGCGATATCAGTGAGATAAAGACGCCCACAGCCGCAAAAATAGAAAAGCTCTCGGCGTAGCCAAATTCACCGACTAATAAGCCAATAATAGGCGACCCAGCTGCTTGGCCTAAAGCACAAGCCACAAAGGGCAAAACAGGCCCCATAGAAAGGCGTCCTGGCAATAAACGGATGCCTGTCATTAAATACAGCCCGGTTAGGCTCATGTAGGCCAAGCCGAAGATCAACGCTGAAAACACGGCAAGGTAAACTTGGCTTGGGCTGGCGGCCAACAGAGTTAAACTGGTTGTCAGCATCATGAGCATTAGAGCGTGAGTGATGGCCGGGTTATTTCTGTCGGCCAAATCACTAATAATAGCGCCACCTAAACCTGCAATACCCAGTGCTAACCATAACCAACCACTTTGTTTAGACGACAATGAGCCCAAAGTGGTGACTAAATCCGGTCCAAACGTCCAATAAGCTGAAGCAATAAAGCCCATGGCGAAGGCAAATAAAGACAGTTTTAACAAACGCCACCATTGTCTAGCTTTGATTTTAGGGGGTGGCGCTGCATTTGAGGGTGTAAGCCTGGAAACCGAAGGAATTAAAAACCAGGCAAGAAGAACACCGATAATAGCTATTACCGTGAATGATAAATAAGCGTAGCGCCATGCCCCAACTAAAAATAATACAGCTGGAACGGAGAGCGCGACACCAATGCTTGTGCCAGCATTCATTACTGAGCTGACACGTCCATGAATGGAGCGGTCGACCAAAGCCTGCATGGCTGAAGTTAAAGCTGGCATCATTAAGCCGGTGCATATACCACAAGCGAATACCCCCACGGCGAGACTAATAGGACCAGTTGCCTGACTCACTAAAGCTAGACCGAAAACACTAAACAAAGCAGATAGCACTGTCGTGTTACGCGCACCAAAATATTTCGTGACTAAAGGAGCCACTAAACTGATAACAACGAAACTTATGAGGGGAAGTGCGGCGATAACACCGATTGTATTAGCGCTGATCTCTAGGTCAGCTCGTATTTGAGGGACAAACAAACCAAAGGCGAAACGAGCTAAACCAAAGCTTATAGCAATAAGTATAGCGCCTGTGAGTGCAAAGCGGATGCCTGAGACTTGTCCCATAAGTGCGTCTTAAACTGATGACTTGTGTTACCAGTTTAGGACGCATTTTTGGGTTACGAAACCTTTGAGTATACTAAATATGAGGCCGTTTAATCTGTATAACACTTATGCATCGCCAAAAAACTGAGTTCTCAACTATGGCTACGAGGTGTCTAATGAATTAGTGGCGATTCACCTCGAGGGTTGCCCGCAAAGCTAATCATCATGCACAATACCCAGCAAACCTTGCAACAAGGAACAACCACATGGCAACACCACAACTAATCCGCGGCACATCACTTCCCGGTGCTATTTTGCTTGGCTTAGGTGCCATTGTTGGTACCGGTGCTTATGTGAGTATTGCTATGGCAACCAGCATTACCGGCAGCGGTGTGCTGATTGCTATTTTGATTGCGGCGCTGGTGGCGGCTTGTAACGGGCTTTCCAGTGCGCAGCTGGCGGCGGTGCATCCGGTTAGTGGTGGTACTTATGAATACGGCTATAAATTCCTGAATCACTGGTTTGGTTTTAGTGCTGGCTGGCTGTTTGTTGCGGCGAAGAGTGCCTCGGCGGCAACGGCTGCGTTGGCACTTAGTTTGTATGTGCTGCCGGCATTGGGCCTTGCGCACGGCTGGCAGGTGCCGTTGGCACTGCTAACCATTGCCATAATGACGCTGCTGGTACTTGCCGGTGTGCGGCGCTCTAATCAGGCTAATGCGGTTATTGTTACTGTGGCCATTGGTGCGTTGCTGGTGTTTGTGTTTACTACTTTTAGTGCATATGAACCAACTCTGGTCGCAGCGCCTACCAACGCAGGTTCTGCGCACGATATCCTCGCCGCCGCCGCGCTAATCTTCGTGGCCTACACAGGCTACGGCCGTATCGCCACTATGGGCGAAGAAATTACCTCACCCAAACGTAATATCCCGCTGGCCATAATAGCTACTGTATTGGTCACCACGGCGTTATATCTGTTATTGGGTTGGGCATTGCAGTACACCAATTTACAGCAGCAGGGCGTGAATGAGAGCGAGCTGGCGCTGGTTGCACTGGCCAGTAACGACACCGTAGCTACTGTGGTGCTGGTAGGTGCGGCAGTGGCGTTGCTGGGCGTTATGCTGAATCTTATTTTAGGTGTGTCGCGGGTTATTCTGGCCATGGGGCGTCGTGGTGATTTACCTGCAGTATTTGGCGGCCTGAATGTAGGCCAGACCTCAGCACCAGCGGCAACCTGGCTAACGGCAGTAGTTATGATGGCGCTGGCTTTATCCGGAAGTGTGGAGCTGGCCTGGTCATTCAGCGCATTCACGGTACTGGTGTACTACGGCATTACTAATCTGGCGGCCCTGCAGATTCCGGCGCAGCAGCGTTTCGTACCACGCGCAATATCGGTGTTAGGTTTGATCAGCTGTTTAGCCTTAACGCTGTTTATTGAATGGCGGGTATTAGCGGCGGGCGGGCTACTGATTCTTGCCGGGTTAGTTTGGCATCGCTGGCGGTTGCATCTGGTAGCTAACAAATAAGCAATAAGTTTTTACGTGATTCATTTGCTATTCACTAAGTGACCTGATAAAAAATCAGGATTGAAACATTTATGCATACTTTCTCGTGATGGCGTAGTTTATGGGTTTAAAAACTGTTGTACCCGTTCATTTTATTTGGTTAATTGCTGCGTTACTGCTGGCAAATGTAAGCCATGCTAAGACCATTCCCGGCGATTTTAATGGTTATCAAGACGACAACCTTTCGGCTATCAACATTTCTGACCTTAGCTTAATGCCAGTTCGGCAACCCGCTGAGTTCTTAATGGCCGATCGCAATGTTTCCATTGACTCGCTTCCCCTATATCGTTTCCGGCCATTGCGTACAGAGAACCTCAATCAGGGGCTAACTGATCAAGCGTTTTGGGTTCGTTTCCGAGTGAAGAACGACCGCCTGAATAATTCCAGGCAATGGGTGTTGTATCACGAGCACCCGTACATGGATTACATGACGGTTTACGTGCAAAACAAAGATGGCAATCTGATTCAGCACTCGCTGAGTGATCGCCGTCCTTTTACCGATAGACCCATTGATTTCCGTACTCTTGCCGTTGCCCACCGAACTCCGCCACAAAGCCATACCGATGTATATGTGCGATTGTCGTTCAGCGGCCATGAAACCATGAGCTTAAGTTTATTCTTAGCGTCGCCGGTTGAGTTCAATAAAATGGCGCAGGACACCATGTTGCAGCAAGGGTTGTACTTTGGCGTCATGCTATTGTTGCTGGTGGTTGCGGTGGTATTTGGCGTTATGCTGCGGCAGCGGGTGTATTGGTACTATGCGCTCTTTATTGTTTCCAGCGGGTTAATGTGGGCCAAACTAACCGGGCTGTCTTACCAGTACTTATGGCCGCAGTCGGTGTTTATGCAAAACGAAGGTTTCAATATCATCTTTTTGCTTACTAGTATTACGGCGTTGCAATTCTCCAGAGTATTTCTTGAAACGCCAAGGCTGCTGCCGCGCTGGGATAAAACCATTAGTGTATTACAGGTCATCATGCTGGCCGGTATTGGTTTGCGGCTGCTGGGTGTGTATGAAGAAGTCTTGGTATTATCTTATGTCTCTTTGTGTACACTTATTCTGCTTCCTATTTTAGGTTGGCGTGCGTACCGCAAAGGGTTGGTTTACGCGCGCTGGTATTCCATTGCCTGGTCGTTCTATGCGGTGGGATTATTGCTGAGCGTTATTAGCGCCGGCACCAATGTTTTTGGTTGGGGCATGGCCCCACTGGGTTACGCTCAGCTAGGCAGTATCATTGAGGCGGTGTTCCTGCTTATTGCGCTGGGTGAACGCCTGGTTAGTTGGGAAAAAGACCGAACCGAGGCCTTAAAAGAAGCCTTGAGTGATGAAATTACCGGGCTTGGCAACCGCCGTAAGCTGCAAGCCGCTTATCAGGAAGCGCGTAAACGTTTCACTGGCGAAGGCTCACCTGAATTCCTGGCTTTGCTGGCGATAGATCGCTTTGATGACTTGCTGGAACAGCATGGTCACGAGGCCGCAGATACGGTATTAAAAGACATTGGTGCAACTTTACGTGGTTTAAGTCGTGACGAAGACGTTAGTGTTAGGTACGCTGGCGAGGAATTTGTATTGTTACTGCAGGCGCCATCCTTGCGGGCAGCTTACGAATTGATTGAGCGGATTCGCGAGGATTTTGAACAAACGCCGACTCAGTATCGTGGGCTCTTTATTAAACATACCTTTACTGCGGGGCTTACCGAGGTAACCGCAGGAGGTAAGTTTATTTCTCAGCAGGAAGCTATTGTGCGAGCTGAAACGGCTTTAAAACAAGCGCGTGCTGCGGGTGGTAACCGATGTACTATTTATCGTCCGGGCACGCAAAACCAAGAATAATAAATACAGGAGCCAGTTATGAATATTGCCAATATTTACCAGGGGGCCTTTCTTTGGATTGCGGTGATTATTGCCACCGTTTTAATTCAGTGGCTAGTTGCCAGCGGCCGTAAAGCCAAACAAAATGGCGCCATTCCGGGAAAACCACCTACCGACTTAAGTCATCACGATTTTGTGTTCCGTGCCTGGCGTACGCACCAGAACTCAGTCGAAAACCTTGGCACTATGCTTGGCGCCAGCTTTTTAGCTATTTTGGTGGGCGTTGACGCGGGTTGGACAACACTGCTAATTGCCATTATGGCGCTATCCAGAATTATTCATATGGTGCTTTACTACGCTATTGCCACCGAACAAAACCCAAGCCCACGCAGCTATTTCTTTATGCTGGGTTGGATAGCAAATCTGGCGTTATTAGTATTGTCATTTATAACTTTGCTTAGCTAATTTTACCAAGTAACGGTCAGCCTTAAATAACCACCACCCGGTTCCGGCCAGAGTTTTTGGCCTGATACAGGGCTTCATCGGCACCACGCCAAATGTCGATAACGCTGGTGGTGTTTAGGGTTAAACCAATACTAACCGTCATTCGAATAGGCTCGTCTACATCGGGGTGCATAATCTGCAGCGCCTCGGTGTCTTTTCTGATGCGTTTGGCAATTTTAGTGGCGGTATCAATATCCACCCGCTCAATCAGAATAGAAAACTCTTCACCGCCAACCCGCGCAACCGTATCGTAGGGGCGGGCCACTGTGGTTAACAGCTCGGCAAAGCGCACCAGTACGTGATCGCCTACCAGGTGTCCATGCTCGTCATTGATTTTCTTAAAGTGGTCTAAATCCAGCGCCAGAATAGCCAGCTCGGTTCGCTCGCGGGCAGCGCGGCTCATGGCCTTATTCACCAACTCGGTAAAACCACGGCGGTTATATAGGTTAGTTAATGGGTCGGTAATGGAAAGCGTTTGTAGTGCTTTATTCGCTTCTTGCAGCTCTTTCTCGGCTTCGCGGCGTTGCGCAATTTCTTCGGTCAGCAAGCGCGACAGATAAATAAACCGGCACATTATAAACATCACAATCGCCAGTAAAATAAGTGCGCCTATCAGGCTGTAAATTATATAGCTGTAGTCAGCTCGCTCCGGCGGGGTGAAAATAAAACCATCCAACGATGCATTCCCGCGGGTCATATTCAAATCCTGATAACTTTCAGCAATCATTTGCCAGCGGCCCGGATTCATATGCCCAAGTTGCACTAGTTCCGGCATCACCAGTTGGCGTATTTTCTCGGCTTCGTAGCGCAAATGACCGCGGGATTTTTGCGGGGCATAGTTCGCCTGAATTAAATCAATGGTGCTGTCGACATTCTTAAATGCATAATCCCAACCGCGCTCCACTGCTTCTTTCATGGCGCTCACCAGCTCAGGATCTGAGTTTGCCAAATCTTCGGTGGTAACCAATACGTCGCTGTAAAAGTTAACCCCGTAGTCACGCGGATTAATCAGGTTGTAGTCAACGCCACGCTGATTCAGGACATAGGGTTCGTTGGAGATATAACCGTCGTAAGCATCTACTTTGCCGTCAATCAGGTCGTCCAGCCGATAGGTGTTTGGCACTAACTGTACGGTATCAACCGGCAGTCCTTCTTTGCGCAAAATGGTTACCAACTCGGCACTTTCCGGAGGTGGCATCATCATCAATCGCTTACCAACTAAGTCTTGCGGGGTGGTGATGTTTGATTCTTTTAAGGTAATCCAAACCAGTGGCGAGGTTTGCATTAGTGCTGCAACCGCAACTACCGGCTTACCCTCTAATCTGCGCATTACCACGCCGGAGGCGGTAATAGCGAAATCAATATCACCGCGCAGTAGTTTATCGGTAGGTTCTAATGCGTCGGGGCCGCCTTCCAGCAAAGTCACGTCCAGCCCGGCTTCGGCAAAGTAGCCTTGCTCAACGGCCTGGTAGTAACCGGCAAACTGGAACTGGTGTAGCCAGCGCAATTGCACTGTCACTGGGGTTGCAGCGTTGGCAAACGGCATTTGCCAAAGCAGCATAGTCACTAAGCTGAATGTGATTAGAAAATAGCGCATATACTTATGTTGTTATTTTTATTTTTAGTAATGCCGTAGTAGACACGCTTTTGTCTAAAATTTCCACAAAAAACCAACAGAAAGTTGGTATAAAGTGATTAGTCCTTCACCAATGGAATGTATTTTTCGTAACCTTCGGCCGCCATATCTTCCAGTGGAATAAAGCGCATTGCTGCTGAGTTCATGCAATAACGTAGGCCGGTAGGTTTCGGGCCGTCCTCAAATACATGGCCTAAATGCGAGTCGGCATGGGTGCTGCGCGCCTCAATGCGTTTCATAAACCAGGAGCGGTCAGTTTTTGTCACTACAGCAGACTCGGTAATAGGTTTGGTAAAGCTTGGCCAACCTGTGCCTGACTCGAATTTGTCCGCCGATGAAAACAGCGGTTCACCACTTACAACATCAACATAAATACCATCGCGTTCTTCGTCCCAGTAGGGGTTATTGAACGCGCGCTCGGTTGAGTCTTTCTGAGTCACGCGGTATTGCACATCGGTCAGCATTTCTTGTAACTCAGCGTCCGATGGCTTGGTGAAGTTGGCGTACGGATCGTCATTGCTCATGCTGTTCTCCTGGTTGGATACTGCGGAATCAGCGTCACTGTTCAGATAGGCCGCGTTTGAAAATGAAGTATAGTCAACATCGCTGGTGTCTCCCCAAACCGACTCAACAAACTGAAAACGGCCTGAGTTAAAGGTATAAACGCGATAGCGAATTGGATTCTTACGATAATAATCCTGATGGTAGGATTCCGCTTTGTAAAAGGTTTTAAATGGCTCTATCGGAATCACGACCGGATCAGAATAGGTATTTGAAGCGTCCAGTTCGGCAACCGCTGCCTCAGCAATCTGCTGCTGTTGCGCGTTATGATAGAAAATGGCCGGACGATACTGCTTACCACGGTCAACAAACTGACCATCATTGTCGGTTGGGTCCATCATGTGCCACAGCGCTTGCAATAGCCCTGCGTACTCAACCACATCAGGATCGTAATACACCTGCACGGCTTCAGTATGACCGGTACGGCCGGAGGCCACTTGCTCATAAGTTGGGTTTTCTTCGGTACCACCGCTGTAGCCCGAAATCACGCGGGCTACACCTGGCACTTCCTCGAAAGCTTTCTCAACGCACCAGAAGCAGCCACCAGCAAAGGTAGCTACAGCCTCATCCTGATCATCACTTTGGGCCACAGCCGCGCCGATGCTGAGCATACTTAATGCCGCGCCGAGCAATGCGGTTCGTGCCGAGTGCACAACGAATTTAAGAGACTGTATTTTCATAAGGCCACCTCTAGTTA
The DNA here is from genome assembly GCF_900177775.1 of Pseudidiomarina planktonica. GTDB lineage: Bacteria > Pseudomonadota > Gammaproteobacteria > Enterobacterales > Alteromonadaceae > Pseudidiomarina > Pseudidiomarina planktonica. The sequence goes on from NZ_FXWH01000003.1 coordinate 224,784, forward strand.
CTACTTCTAGTTACGAACTCTGTTTCAAACGTGTTTTTAAGCGATCCAGGAAGGCTTCAATACGTTTGGCATTCACGCCCACATCGCTGCGGCCGACGCGTGATTTACTACGTACGTCAATCACTGAACCCGTCGCTTCCTGACTAATACGAATCACTACGTCGTCTTTAAAGCCAAACCAACGGGTGGTGTCGGTGGCTTCAATACGACCAGAAACGATGTCGCTATCAACCAGCTCCCAACCCATTTCCTGAACTACCATTAGTGCTTCTTCAAATATTTCGTTGGCCGGCAAGTCGTGGCGCATAGGCTCAAGATCAGGATAAGCCTCTTGTTGCTGCGCTGCGGTTTCCGGGCCAGCGTATTCAACCGGGTTTGGAGCATCGGCACGCAGTGGTGCAATGGTTATAAACTCAGGCGGATTTTCAGTGTCGGTGCTAATGTCGTGAATTGGCGGTACGCTTTGCGCCGTTTGCAGTTGCGCGTAAGGCAAGTAGAAGCTAATACCACCTGCTACCAGGGAAAGTATTAACAGTACCGACATGCCTGCGCGCGGGCGGGCAAAAATAAAATAAAGAATGATGAGCACGGCGGCGCCAGCACCAACATAAGCGGCATAACGCATGGTTAAAAACGCTGCCGACAGGTCAGCAACATTGTATTTGTAGGCTGGCCCGGCTAAAGCCAGTGCCAATAATGCCAGTAAGCCTGCAAAGATTAATATCCAGCCGATAATTTTTTTCATTGTTGTTAGTCCTTGTGAATCATAAAAAGGGCGGTTTTACTGCAGAAAGCCCTGTGTTTGCTTTACTAGCTAAGCATGAGTACGTAAAAACGCAACTTTTGTATTTGTTTACTGAATTAATAACAACAAAGTTTGCGTTCTGACTGAACGAATAGGCTTAAAAATCAGTATACTGTTGAGCTAAAACTATAATACATAGGAAAAAAATAATGCCATTCAAACGTCGACCGCGCGTCACGCCTGTTAATTACCTTAAAGTAAATACGCTCATTTTGCTGGCAACACCAGCTTTCGTTATGGCGCAGTCAACTACTGCGGATGTAAAAACAGCTTCAGCTGAGCAGAGGGACGTGGAAGTAATTCAGGTTTTTGGTGACCGCAAACGTGCGTTAACCTCGCCCAAAGACGCCCAACTGAGTGGTCTGTTTGGTGGCGACAAAAGTATTTTTGAAATTCCACGGGCGGTAACACCAATCACCTCGGCCATGATGGAAGACAACGCCATTGATGATTTGCACGATATTCTTAAGTTAGCACCTAACACTTATGCTGCCAGTGGCTTTGGTGCGCCAAGCCTGCCAACCATTCGCGGTCAGTTGGGCGAGCTGTTTGAAGCAGGCATGCGCCGTCAGGCGGGTAATAACGGTTTTGGTATTCCGTTGTCGTTCAACGGCGTGGAACAAATTGATGTAGTGAAAGGCGTGCCTTCAGTGATTCTGGGCAGCACCCAGCGCGTGGGTGGCTTTGTGAATTTGCAGCCGAAGCAAGCCCCGTTAACGGGTTCTGAAGCCAGCATGAAAGTAAGTGCCGGGCGCTGGGACAGCTACACGGCGCAGGTAGATGCCGGTACGGCCGTGGAAGAAGGTAAGCAGGGCGTGCGGGTGAGTGCCGAAGTGCGCCGTCAGGGCAGCTTCTATGACTACGCGCATTTTGATAGTGAGAATCTGATGCTGGCTTACCGGTTGCGACCTAACAGCAAGAGCGAATGGCGTCTTAATTTTGAGTTCTTTGATGTTGATTACACCGACAACGCCGGTATTAACCGTCCAACGCAGAACCTGATTGACCATAATTTATATATCACTGGCCAGGGTGTGCAGCCAAACGGTTCAACCGTGCCAGGCCCTTTTAGCGTCGTTAGCCCAACCGGTGAAGTAGAAATCCCGCGCTCGCAAGTGCTGACCGATCCGTTAACCACAAACAATGCGCAAACCTATTTAGTTCACAGTGTGTATCAGCTTGAGCTGAATGACTCGCTGGCGTTAACCAACCGCACTTATTTCCAGCACCTGCAACGTGACGAAGTAGCGACCAACAGCTTTGTGGAAATTATTGACGGCGCTTCGACCTTTGAAAACCGGCTGGAATTGCAAAAGTTCTGGAGTGAGACTCAGCAAAGCACCTTTGGTTTTAATGTGCGCTACAACGACGTGCTGGGTTATAGCCAGTTCACCACTGAAGCTGATTTACCAACGGATTTAACCGGGCCACTAAGTAATCGCCGTATTCCATTAACCGCTGAGCAACAGGCGCGACTAGTTGAATTACGCCCTGGTGTATATGTGTCACCGGGTGCGCAGTATGACAACAATGGCGACGGGGTGGGTGACTACAGCTTGTCCGATACCACTGATTCTGAAAGTTTGCAGCTTGGTGTGTTCTGGCAGCAAGAAAGCCAGTTAACCGAGCGCTTGTTGCTCACCCTGGGTGGGCGTTTGGACTATTACGACGTGACCGCGCGGGACGCCTTGCCACCGGAGGGCTTTGCAGCCGCTGAAGACAGCATTAGCGAAGTACTGGGAAGTGCTGCGGCAAGCTTGAATTACCGCCTGCAAGACTCAGTGTTGTTGTACGGTACGGTCAGCTATCTGGAATCTACCTCCAATAGCATGGGCGGCGGTAACGTGCTGGGTGCCAACAACCAAATCAGTGAGCTGAACTTTGCTACTGAGAATGAGTTGGTTGAATTGGGTATTAAATACGCGCCGGCCACCAGCCCCTGGTATGCCGATGCCGCTATATTTAATCAAACCCGCAGCCTGCGTAACCGTGACGGCAGCAACAGTGGCATTAAAACCCGCGGCTTTGAAACCCAGGTTGTTTACGACGGTTTAGATGGTTGGTGGGTAAGTGCAGGTTATAGTTATCTGGACGCTCGCTACGACAATAGCGCCAGCTTTCAGGATTCAGCTCAGGTAGCCGATGCTTTTGATGATTCGCGGCCAGATATTATTGAAGGCACAGGTGTTGGTGCACCAAACTTTGCCGGCTTCGCACCGTCGAGCGTGCGGGTTCAGGGCTTACCTGATCACAGTGCGTCCTTCGCTGTTGGCTATGAGCTAAGCGAGCAGTGGTCACTTGGCTTAGATGCCATTTACACCGGTAACTATAAATTAGACTACCTTAATACAGTGCGTATTCGCGATCAGCACACGTTAAATGCGAACGTTCAATACAGCTTTGCCAACCAACGCAGCACCTTACGTTTAGACGTATTTAACCTGACGGATCAGGATAACTGGTCGCCGGTGTTTGAAGGTGGCTACTTTGGCTCAACGCTGGCGTTTCCGTCGTTACCGCGATACCTTGAGTTAACCTTTAAGCACACATTCTAAACGCAGGGAGAACAACCTTGGATGTTCGAAAACTAGCTCTGGCAGGTGTTTTTGTTGCGGCACTGGCGATATTTTTTGCCTTTGATCTGGGGCAGTACTTAACCCTGTCGTGGTTTCAGGAACAACAACAGCAGTTGCAGAACTTCCAGCAGGAAAACTGGCTGGCGGTGTTTGCGGTCTACTTCGTTATTTACGTAGTGGCAACGGCCCTGTCGCTGCCGGGAGCTGTGGTATTAACTCTTGGTGCTGGCGCCTTATTCGGGCTGGGCTGGGGTTTATTACTGGCCTCGTTCGCCTCAACTATAGGTGCAACCCTAGCATTCTTAAGTGCCCGCTTTATTCTTCGAGACTGGGTGCACAGCAAGTTCTCCAAGCGCTTAAAAGCTATTAACAAAGGCATGGAGCGTGACGGCGCGTTTTATCTGTTAAGCCTGCGGTTGGTGCCACTGTTTCCGTTTTTCGTTATCAACCTGGCCATGGGCTTAACTTCCATAAAGGCCTGGACGTTTTATTGGGTCAGTCAGGTGGGTATGTTGTTGGGCACCGCGGTTTATATTAATGCCGGTACCCAATTGTCACAGTTGGATTCGTTAGGCGGTATTTTCTCGTTCGAGCTGGTGCTGTCGTTTGCGCTGTTAGGTATTTTCCCGCTGATTGCGAAGTTTATTGTTGGCTATTTGCGCCGCCGTAAAGTTTACCAGGGCTATGAACAGCCGAAGCAGTTCGACTACAACCTGGTGGTTATTGGTGCTGGCTCTGCAGGGCTAGTGAGTGCTTACATAGCAGCGGCGGTAAAAGCCAAAGTATTGTTGGTTGAGAAGCACAAAATGGGTGGTGACTGCTTAAATACCGGTTGTGTGCCTTCCAAAGCCTTGTTGCACGCCGGTAAAGTAGCGCAGCAGCAACGCACAGCGCACCACATTGGCATTACCAGCAACGAGCCGCAGGTTGATTTTGCCAAGGTTATGCAGCGGGTGCAGAACGTTATTCAAAGCATTGAGCCGCATGACTCAGTAGAGCGTTACACTAAGCTTGGCGTTGAGGTGGCTACGGCCAGTGCCGAAATTATTTCGCCCTGGCGAGTAAAAGTAACCGACGCCAACGGCGAGCGCGAAGTAGCCACCAAAAACATTATTGTTGCAGCCGGTGCCGGTCCTTTTGTTCCGGATTTACCGGGGTTGTCTGAAAGTGGTTATTTGACGGCTGAAAACCTTTGGCAATTGCGTGAGTTACCTAAACAGTTAGTGGTTATGGGGGGCGGCCCTATTGGCTGTGAACTGGCGCAGGCATTCTCACGCCTGGGCAGCAAGGTAACTATTGTTGAACAAACCGAGCGCTTGCTTATTAAAGAAGACGGCGACGTTGCCAGCCTAGTGCAACAGCGCTTTGAAGCCGAAGATATTAACTTGCTGACTAATCACAAAGCGGTAGCTGTGGGAAGTGAAGGTTCGCGCAAATACCTTGAAGTTGAAAGTAATGGCCAGCGCAAGCAAGTTGAGTTTGACCAATTACTGGTAGCTGTAGGCCGTAAAGCCAATTTAACCGGTTACGGGCTGGAAAATATTGGTGTTAAAACCGACCGCACCATAGTAACGAACGAGTTGCTGCAAACCAATTTCCCGAATATATACGCTGCCGGTGACGTAGCCGGGCCTTATCAGTTTACCCACACTGCCAGCCATCAGGCCTGGTATGCTGCGGTGAATGCCTTGTTTAGTCCGTTTAAAACCTTTAAAGCCGACTACCGGGTTATTCCCTGGGCCACTTTTACCGACCCTGAAGTAGCTACCGTTGGATTAACGGAAGCGGCCGCCAAAGAGCAAGATATTGAATACGAAGTAACCCGTTACGATATTGGCGAGCTGGATCGGGCTTTAACCGAAGATCAGGCTTTTGGTATGGTGAAAGTGCTAACGGCACCGGGCAAAGACAAGATTCTTGGCGCCACTATTGTGGGTGCGCAGGCGGGAGAGTTAATTGCCGAATTTGTGCTGGCCATGAAACACAATATTGGCCTGAACAAAATCCTGGGCACCATACATATTTATCCAACCATGGCGGAAGCCAATAAATACCTGGCTGGCAACTGGAAACGGGCGAATGCACCGGAAAAGCTGCTGCAATGGGTAGAGCGCTTCCACAGCTGGCGGCGTAATTAATGCGTCGCTGGTTGGTCGCCTTGGTAATGGCCTGCGTGCCGGTTATGGCCGGGGCTGACAGCTCTGACAGTTCGAACAAGGCCTGGCAACAGCAAGTTACTGCGGCGCAGGGCAAAACCGTTTACTTTTACGCCTGGGGTGGCTCGCAAGGGGTAAATAATTACCTGCGCTGGGCTGGACGGCAGCTGCGTCAGCAGTATGGTATTCGGTTAGAGCATGTGAAAGTAGACGATATTGCCACCGCTGTAACTGTGGTGTTGAATCAATCGAACGCCGCTGGTGCGGTAGATTTACTATGGATAAACGGCGAGAATTTTCGCACCCTGAAACAAGCAGGTTTGCTGCGCGGCCAGTTAGACTCAAACATTCCCAATGTAAGCGAGCTAGCCTTTGACACCTTGCCGCTAAGCAGCGATTTTGGTGAGCCTGTTGAAGGCTTTGAAGTGCCCTGGGGCATTGGCCAGTTTCATTTGCTGGCGCGGCCCGACAGCATCAGTGGCGACCAGTTTAGCCCGAGCCAATTAATGGACTTTGCCAAAGCAAACCACAACAGATTTACTTATCCGGCTCCGCCTGAATTCCACGGCACTACCTTTTTAAAGTCACTGCTGCTGGTACTTAGCGATAAAGATTCACGTTTATACGAACCTGTTACTGAAGCGGCCGCGGCAGACCTGCTACCTTTATTGTGGGACTATTTAGACAGCTTGCATCCGCTGTTATGGCGCCAGGGTGAGGTGTTTGTGCAAAGCGTTAGCGAGCAGCAACGGCTACTGGCCGACGGTGTGTTGGACATAGCCTTTAGCTTTAACCCCAATGAACTTGAGGTAGCCGCGCAAGCCGGCAGGTTACCTGCTGAATTAACCCGTGCCAGTTTGGGCGTTGAAGCCATAACCAATAGCCATTACCTGGCTATTCCGGTAAGCGCCCAAGCGCCTGAAGCCGCTGAAGTGGTAATTCAGTTTTTATTGTCCCGCGAAGCACAGCAGCAAAAAGCGCAGTTGTCAGGGTGGGGTGATCCTTCGGTGCGTCGTGATATGCTGCAACAACAGCAATTGTTTCCGGCCACTGCAGAACTTCACAGCAGCTGGCAGGATTATCTGGAGAGCGCATGGCTCGAGCGTTATCAACATTAACCTGGCCATGGTTACTGGTGTTAGTGGTGCCGGTAGCCATTGGCATACTGCTGGGCCTGAATGGGCTCTGGCGGTTTACTGACTGGTTCGAATTTTTTCAGCAGCCGGGCTTGTTTAAAAGCATTGGCTACAGCCTGTTGGTGGCCATAGTTGCGCCGCTACTAGCGCTATATTCAGCCTTACTTATTAGCGCCTCCGCGCAACACACCGGCGCCTGGCGCCGCACCCGGCAGTGGCTGGCACCCTTGCTGTCCATGCCGCATGTGGCGTTTGCCATTGGCTTACTCTTCCTGTTAAGCCCCAGTGGTTGGCTGGTACGCCTGCTACAGGAGCTATTCTCGTTATTCCCACAACCGCCAACCAACTGGTGGCCGCAGGAAAAAAGCCTGGGCTTAATGATTCTGGTGCTGGTGCTAAAGGAAATTCCTTTCCTACTCTTTATGATTGCCGCCAGTGCGCAGCAATTTCCACAGCAGCAATGGCAGCGGTTGGCCGCAACCATGGGTTATGGCAGCTATGTGAGCTGGTGGAAAATCATGCGGCCATTGTTGGTGCGCCGGTTAAAACTGCCATTCTTTGCGGTGGTGGTTTACAGCCTGGCGGTGGTAGATATTGCTGCTTTGGTTGGCCCGAATACGCCGGCACCACTGGCGGTAGAAGTGGTGAACTGGCAGCGCAGCTTTGTGCCGGTAGATCAAAGTTTTGCTGCGTTCGGTAGCTTTATTCTGCTAGTGGCGGCGGCATTTATGTATGCGCTGGTGCATTGGCATGAAGGCTGGGTATTGAAAGGCGCCCGGCAGCAGTGGTGGTTTATGCGCCGCCCATGGGGCGTGTTAGCTATCGGCTTAGGGCGGTTATGGCAGCCACTGGCAGTGGTGTTGGTAATTGGCTCGCTGGCGGTGCTCATAAGCTGGTCGCTTGCCTTTGGTTGGTACTACCCCGATTTAAGCCCAGATTCCTGGCAAGTGAGTTTGTGGGTGCAGGAATGGCCGTTTCTGCAACAGCCTTTATTTCATTCATTGTCACTGGCATTAATTACCGCGGTAGCCGCCTTAAGCTTGAGCGTATTGCTGCTGGAACATCAGCGCAAGCGTAATCAGCACTGGCCCGACTGGATTGTGTTGCTGCCGCTACTAGTGCCGCAAGTAAGCCTGGTGCTGGGTTGGGTAAGCCTGCAAAGTATGTTGGGTATTACGCCCAAGGTATGGTCAAGTTACCTGGCGGTTATTATTGGCCACATTATTTTTGCGCTGCCTTACAGCTATTTAGTTCTGGCCAGCCATTACCGTAGTTTCAATCAGCGCTATATGAGCATTGCCGCTACTTTGGGCTACAGCCGTTGGCAGGCGTGGTGGCAGATTCAGTGGCCGCTGTTGCGCGCGCCCTTGTTGTTCAGCGGTGCTATGGCCTTTGCGGTCAGCATTGCGCAGTACGTACCTACCTTGTTGTTGGGCAATGGTCGCATTACCACCCTGACTACCGAAACCGTGGCGCTGGCTAGTGGCGGTGACCGCGCCTTGATCGCGCTCTATTCATTGCTGCAGGCGCTGTTACCTTTACTGATTTTCACGGCGGTGCTCTTTACTGGCCGAACAGCAGGACGAACTGCTGGTCGAAAGGCAGGCCAAACCCAGGGAGTGAACTCTGATGCTGGTAATTAACCAACTGACAATTCGGCTGAAAGACTCGGAAAAGCCGTTATTAACCCTGCCCGAAGTGTGCGTGAAGAAAGGCGAAGTAGGGGTGCTCATGGGCGCTAGCGGCAGCGGTAAATCTACTGCGCTACGCTGGCTTATTGGTGAGTCGCAGCCTGACTTTGACATTAGTGGCCAGGTGCTGCTGAACGATACTGATATTACTGAATTTAACACTCAGGATCGTGACATTGGCTTGCTATTTCAGGACGTGTTGCTGTTTCCACACATGACCGTGGCTGAAAACCTGGCGTTTGCGCTGCCTAAACGATTGCGTAAAGCCAAGCCGGAAGAAAAGCGTGAACATGTGCAGGCCATGCTGGCGTCTATGGAAATGGCAGACTTTGGTGACGTGTACCCGGAAACCTTAAGCGGTGGCCAACAGGCTCGCGTTGGTCTGGCACGGGCACTAATTCATGAACCGGCGGCACTGCTATTGGATGAACCCTTTTCAGCGCTGGACATGGCCTTGCGTGACAGCATTCGCAGTTGGACCTATAAGCTGCTGCAAGAATGGCAAGTGCCGGCGCTGGTGGTTAGCCATGACATTGCCGACAGCGAGTCGGCGCAACAGGTGATTTATGTTTGATCCCAGACTAAATAGCATCCTTAGACCGGTACTGAAGCAGGTTGCACAACTGCTGGTAAAGGCGGGAGTGAGTGCCAATCAGATTACTGTGGTTGGCTTTTTAATAGGTATGCTGGCGCTGCCATTGTTGGCATTTGAAGCCTATTTATGGGCACTGGCGATGATTGCTATTAACCGTATCGCTGATGGTTTAGACGGTGCCGTGGCGCGGTTAACGCACACCACAGACGCCGGCGGCTATTTAGATATTACCTTTGATTTTATTTTTTACAGTTCGGTAGTGTTTGGTTTTTTACTGGCCAATCCGGAACAAAATGCCATTGCGGCAGGGCTGTTGCTGGTTACCTTTATGGGTACCGGTTCCACCTTTCTGGCCTTCTCAACGCTGGCGGTGAAACACGGCATTGATAACCCCGAGTATCCGAATAAGTCGCTGCACTATATGGGCGGTATTACCGAGGGCTTTGAAACCATTCTGGCGTTTGTGTTGTTCTGCCTGTGGCCCCAGTATTTTGTGGCGCTGGCACTAGTGTTCTCAGCCTTATGCTGGATAACCGCCTGCAGTCGTTTATGGGCCGGGTACCAAACCCTTAAACACCGGGCCTAGTCTTGCTGTTTCGAGGCAGCGGGTTTGGCGAAAGGTAGCCACAACATGCCGCGCAGCCCATTGGTTTGCGTGCGTTCCCGGAACTCTTTAATGCCTATTCTCAAGTTCGCTTCGCCACCTTTGGCGTTGGCGGTGTAACTGCCGAACACACGATCCCAGCACGACAGGTTAAAACCGTAGTTACTGTTGGTTTCCTCTGGCCGCTGGCTATGGTGAATGCGGTGCATGGCGGGGGTTACAATAATAGCCCGCACGGGGCGCTCTAACCCTTTGGGTAAGGTCACGTTGGCGTGATTAAATATCGAGGTAGCGCTCAGTATAATTTCAAATAAAATCACCGCTTCCGCTGGTGCACCCAAGGCAACCACCACGCCAATTTTAATCAGCATGCTCAGCAGAATTTCCAACGGATGAAAGCGTAGGCCAGTGGTTACATCAATGTCCTGATCAACGTGATGCACGCGGTGCATACGCCATAACCAGGGTACCTGGTGAAAAATGCGATGCTGCCAGTAAATGGCGATATCCAGAACCACCACCGCTAGAACAGTGACCAGCCACCAGGGCAGCTCAAACTGTGCCAGTAAGCCCCATTGTTGTTCCTGCGCCCAAAGTGCGGCGCCCACAGCTCCTGCGGGTATCAGTACCCGCACCAGCAGGGTATTTAGCACCACAATACTTAAGTTGGCTGGCCACCGCTGTTTACGCCCCAGCGTGGTTTGCCGGAAGGGTTTGCGCCACTCCCACAGCAACATTAGCAGTAGCACTGCTAAAAAAGCTGATAATCGAATCAGGGGTTCGCTGGCCATATGAATTAAATCCGCTGGTTACCGCAGTATTGGTCTGAAATTGTTCTCAATCATACCATTCAACGGTTTCTCTGGTTAGTTATCTCAATCACCTTGAGCTTCGTGGTAATCTTCTTTTAAATAGCATTACGAATAAAACAATAAGAGAGTTCTATATGACAACCTTAAAACTAGCAACGGCAGCTTTGCTGCTTAGCGTTGGTCTTAGTCAAAGTGCCCTGGCGTACGACGACGTGGCCGACCATAAACGCACCATCGATATTGATTCTTCGGTAGTTACCGAGCATCAGGTTACTATTAAAGGTGAACGGGTACGTTATAACGCCACTGCAGGTACCCAACCGGTTTACAATGAAGCTGGTGATGCGACCGCAACCTTGCAGTACACCTATTATGAGCGTCAGGGCGTGAAAGATCGCGCTAGTCGTCCATTGCTTATTTCATTCAACGGTGGCCCAGGTTCTGCATCAGTATGGATGCACATTGCTTACACCGGACCTAAGTCACTACGGGTTGATGATGAAGGCTTTCCAATTCAACCGTACGGCGTGAAAGACAACCCGTTCTCGGTGCTTGATGTTGCCGATATCGTGTTTGTAAACCCGGTAAACACCGGCTATTCACGCGTGTTGCCAAACGCTGATGGCGAAATGCCGTCACGCGACCAGCAAAAAGAGATGTTCTTTGGCGTGAATGCCGACGTGCAGTATTTAGCTGAATGGTTGAACACTTTTGTAACGCGTAAAGAGCGCTGGCGCTCACCGAAGTTTCTCATTGGTGAAAGCTACGGTACTACCCGCGTATCTGGCCTGGCGCTGGAACTGCAAAACCGCCAGTGGATGTACTTAAACGGCGTTATTCTGGTGTCTCCTACTGACTTGGGTATAGATCGTAACGGTCCGGTAAAAGCGGCTAACCGCCTGCCTTACTTTGCTGCTGCAGCCTGGTATCACGACGCTTTAGAAAGCGATTTACAAAGTCAGGAACTGTTAGACATTCTGCCTGAAATTGAAGAGTTCACTATTAATGAATACCTGCCAGCTCTGGCAAAAGGTAACTCTATTAGCGCTGAAGATAAAAACCGTATTGCGGAAACAGTTGCCCGTTATTCAGGCCTTTCTAAAGAAGTGGTTATGCGCTCGAACCTGGATGTAGACACCTGGTTCTTCTGGAAAGAGCTGTTGCGTGATCGTGGTCAAACTATTGGCCGGTTGGATTCACGCTACTTAGGTATCGATAAAAACGATGTTGGTTCTCGTCCAGATTTCAACTCTGAGCTAACCTCGTGGTTGCATTCATTTACGCCGGCTATTAACTATTACCTGCGTGAAGAATTAAACTTCAAAACTGATATTAAATACAACATGTTTGGTCCTGTTCATCCGTGGGATCGCACTAACAATAATACCGGCGAAAACTTACGTCAGGCGATGGCACAAAACCCATACCTGAATGTGTTAACTCAGTCGGGCTATTTTGACGGTGCTACCAACTATTTCGATGGCAAATACAACATGTGGCAGTTGGACCCAAGCGGTAAGATGAAAGATCGACTAGACTTTAAGGGTTATATGAGTGGCCATATGATGTATTTACGTCGCGATGATCTGCGCCAGTCTAATGAGGACCTGCGTGAGTTCATCCAAAAGAGTCTGCCAGCTGCTGGCGAACCGGCTAAATACTAACCGCGACTAAGTCGCTTTAGTTAGCTTGAAAAAGGTCGTCAGTGTCGCAACTGGCGACCTTTTTTATGGCCTTTACAGAAGTTTTTCAATGCCACTATGCATTGTCTTAAATCAAGGAACTAAAATGGACTTACTACGTATAATACTATCGATTCTGCTGCCACCTGTTGGCGTGTTTTTACAAGTTGGTTTTGGCGGCCATTTTTGGCTAAACATATTACTAACTTTGCTAGGTTACATTCCGGGTGTTGTTCATGCGGTTTGGATAATTGCACGCCGCTAAACTACCTGACAGGCAACCTAAACTTTTCAGGTGGTTTGTACGTATATTGAGGCGTAGAAAAAAGCGGTTTTATTCTTTTACAAGGAGATTTTTATGCGATTATTATCGATATCATTAGCAGGTATTGCATTGTTATTTGGTTCAGCGTCAGCGCAGGCAAACGAGTGCGAACTGACTATATCTGGTAACGACGCTATGCAGTTCGACAAAAAAGAACTGTCAGTACCAGCTAGCTGTGAAGAAGTTACGTTGAACCTGGAGCACAGCGGCAAGTTAGCGGCCAAAGTTATGGGTCACAACTGGGTGCTGAGCAAAGCCAGCGACAAAAATGCCATTACCGGCGCTGCTGTTGCAGCAGGTATGGACAATCAGTATGTACCTGACAGTGACAAAGTTATTGCCGCAACTGATGTTATTGGTGGTGGCGAATCAACCAGTATCACGTTTTCAGTAGCTGACCTTGATGCCGACGAAGATTATGTATTCTTCTGCTCGTTCCCAGGTCACTGGAACATTATGACTGGTAGCTTTAAGATTAAAGCCTAACGCTAAGTTAAGCTTATGAACGAAAACGGTCCCAGTTGGGGCCGTTTTTTTTGCCTTCAATTTACCTACAACACAGTAAATCTATGTAAATAACTTTGCTTAAATACCCGCCAGCGACTTTGCTTAGTAGTACATTCCAACCAACCCGAGGATATTTTTATGAATACGAATCAAGCAAGAGCAGAAGAAGCAGTAGACAAGTCAGCGCATAAAGCACATGACACTATCGACAAAGTTGCTGACGCGGCTAAGCGCACATCTGACAGCTTAGGCGAGAAAGGTCATGACCTGAAAGAAGCTCAGGAAAAATGGCTGGCATCTGCCACCGACTATGTGAAAGCAAATCCGGTTAAAGCGTTAGGCATTGCAGCTGCTGGCGGCTACTTATTAAGCCGGTTGTTCAGTGACCGTTCATAAACAAATGAACACAGCTGAAACCGAAAGCTTGCTCAAGCAAGTTCAGGTACTGGGAACTGAAGTTCGTGAGGTGGTGAAAGCGCACCTCGAACTGGCGGGCATGGAAGCCCGCCGAGCCGGTGAAAGCTTTGTCCGAATGATTGCCCTTAGCATTATTGCCGCTGGTTTAACGCTTACGGCATGGGCGTTGTTCGTGACAGCTGCTGTTATTGCTGTGGTAAGCGGTGGCTATTTGTCGCTTACCTTAGCGCTGGTTATTGTGGCAGTTGTTCACCTGGGCGCGGCTTTTTATATTGTCAGAGATATAAAACGGCGCAGTCGCAACCTGATGTTTGCAATAACCAACAGTAATTTGTAGCGGAGGGTTTATGGCATCACGGCTGGACAGTCAAATAACCCAACTTGAGGAAAACCTGAAACTGCATAAGTTGGCAGTAAGGTTTCACTCACAAAAGGTTGTTTCGATAACGCACAAGAATTTGTCTTCTCCAACAGCGCTGTGGTGTGCTGCAGGAACAGGATTTTTAGTTGGAAAAATAACGGATAGGCCGAAACGGACGAAGGCCGCCGGTAAAGAAGGATCCCGCACTAAACTAGTGGTCAACGTGTTAAGAGTCATTGCAGGAGTGCAAACTGCCAACAGCTTTGCAAAACATCTGTAAAGATGACGATACACTTACACGAATGGCGCTATAGTGATTGTCGGAATGATATTTCAATAACAGGAGGTTACCCCATGAAGAATTTTAAAATGGCATTACCAACAAGTTTAATCGCACTTTCAATGCTTACCGTTGCGGGCTGCAGTGAAGCAGAAACCGAACGCGCGGAATACGAAGCTGAAAATGCGGCGCAACAAACCGAAAATAAAGCTGAAAAAGCAGGAACCTACGCTGAGCGCAAAGCTGAAGACGCTGGTGAATATATTGATGACGCTGTTATCACCACCAAAGTTAAAGCCATTATTTTCGAAGACGACAATTTAAGCAGCATGGATATTAATGTCGAAACGAGCAATGGAATTGTTCAATTATCAGGCTTTGTTGAAGATTCAGCTGATATCGACACTGCTGAGAACCTGGCGGAAACTGTTGAAGGCGTTAAAGATATCGAAAATGATATCCAGGTGCGTAAAGACGATTACTAATTGTTTTTAGGTACGTGTAAGGAAGTTTGTGAATGGCATTCTGAAATACTCTGGTGAGTAGGCAGGAATGCCATTTTCATATTCGGTTTATGAAAAACTCCCGCGAAAATTAAGCCCCACGTTAACTATCCCATTTTAACTATTTAATTCGCTGAACAGCGTCAGCACATCGCTATGCACGCCCGAAGCGGTTAATGCCGCACCTACGCCAGGCCCTTGCACGGTAAGCGGTCCTTCGCAGTAGTGGTCACTATAAATCTGAAACGCGCTATCACCGGTTCGCACTGTGGCGAATAAACTGTCAGCAGCAAAGCTGGTGAGCTCTGCATTTGCCGTTAACTGCCCGTTAGTTAGTGCAACTGTACCTAAGTAATCCATGGGTTTTGCTGAATCGGTTTCCAGCCAGGGCTGCAGATAAGCGTCAAGCTTATTTATTTGCTGCCAGAATTGACTGAGGTCAACCTGTCGTAACTCCGGTGGCACCAAAGACTGCAGCTGAACATCGTTCGGATCAATAGTCCAACCGGCTTCACGCGCCAGAATAGTTAGTTTACGGGCAACGTCGTGACCACCTAAATCTTGTCTCGGATCCGGCTCGGTGTAACCAAGTTCAGCTGCTTGTTTTACCCAGTACGAAAACGCTTTGTCGCTGGCCTGAAACTGGCGCAGTATCCACGACAGCGAACCAGAACAAAGCCCCGAAATTTTATGAATAGTGTCATTGCCGCGCAGCCGTTCCTGAATAGCTGCCTGAATAGGCAAACCGGCGCCCACCGTAGTGTTTGCCAGCCAGTGGCGCTGGTGTTGCTGTAACGCCGCACGGAGCTTCTGGTAGTCCTGATTACTGCTGGCACCGGCGTATTTGTTGGCGCTAATAATATGCGCACCGGCAGCAATCCAGTCGGTGTAGTGGTGACGGATACGCTCGTCGGCGGTTAAGTCCAGCACTACCTTATGCGGATGGCTACAGGCTTCAAGCTGTTGCAGAATCACTGCCAGCGCGTCAGCAGGGCTGTGCTGTGTGGTATTGCTAAAGTCTTCACGCCAGTTGCTGACATTACCTTGGCAGTTTGTCAGGTAGCGCGTTGAGCGCACTATGGCAACAATTTCGGCCCCAACTGGTAGCTCAGGTGCAAAATTATCCAGCCAGTAACCGCCAACGTTACCGGCACCAACCACAATAATTCCTAAATTGGTTTGCGACAAAGCATGCTCCCGTTAGGTTTTGTTGGAAAGAGTTAAGAACTCACGTACCAGCGACGCATAGTTTGCGGTGTCTTTAATAAAGCCATCGTGGCCGTAACTGGATTCAAACAAATGTATTCCGGCACAGTTACTTAGTTGTTCGGCAAATTCGGTCATTAAATGCGGCGGTGCTAACTGATCGCTGGTGAAACCAATAACTAAGGTTGGCTGACCAATGCCTTGCGGGTCAAGCCTGAAGTTGTCCAGCGCCGGACCAAATTGCTCAAATAGTTGTGCGGTACGGCGTGGATTGCTAGCCACCAGCTGAGCCGCGCGTGAACGCAGGTAGTTGTACGCTTGTTTTGGCTCGGGGTGATAATAGTCCAGCGCCTGTGAGCTGCGATAACTAAACATGGCCAGCGCCCGGGCAAGTTCGGCTCCCAAATCCGCATTGCCTGCGGTTTGTGCTAACTGCAACAGGTCGCGCTGAAAGTTGCGCAGAATCACCGCACTGGCATGGGGCCGGTGAGCCGCCGCAACTATCACCAGTTGCTTGATAGTTATTTTGCCTTGTTCAGCCAGCGCCAGAGCTACGGTGCCACCAAAAGAACCACCAATAACGGCAGCTACACTGTTGATACCAGCGGCTATAAGGGCTTCGGCAATTAACCTGGCATGTTCGCTAAGGTCAGCCACCGGGCTGTTTTGCTCCAGTTCAGACTCGCCAATACCACCGGCATAATCCACTCCCACAATGCAGTAATCAGCAAGGGGTATGGCTGGCTCCAGCCCTTGCCACCAACCATCACCGGTGGGCGTAATGGCATGCCGGGTGCCGCTAATACCGCCCAGCACCAGAAGTTTGGGTAGCTCGGGGTTTCCAAACAGCGAAATGGCAATGGTACCGCCGGCAATAGCGCTATGTTTCAGTTGGTAGGTCACGTATCACCTTAATGAAGTAATTTTCGGATACTCAGAAAACACAAAGGGCACCTGCTGTGCCCTTTGATAGTTTAGCTTAAGCTTTATGAACTATAGCTTACCAGTCACCGGTTCGAATGGTAGCAATAAGTTCCTGAGCTACATTGCGCGCCAATACGTTACGGATTTGGTCTTGCTGAGTTGCAGTTCGTTCTTCGGCATCACAGCTGGCGCCACCTACATTCATAGGGCCTACCAGTTCAGTGGTAAACCGCGCTTGCGGTAATGGCGGGTTATCAACACGGTATTCGCGTACATGCGGCTGGTTCTGATAGTTTACCGCTTGTTGAATTTCGCGCAGGTTTGCTACGTAGCGGCGATACTCTAAGGCTAACTCAAGTTGTGAATCAGCACCGTGGAACTCACTGGCACTGTGGTTACCAATCCACACCACATCACCGGTTTTAACATTAATGAGCTTGGCGTTTAATGCGGCAACCAGAGTTTCGCACTGGAACCATTGCTTTTCATTTATGGCCGGGCGCAAGGCTGGATGCTTCGACATAAAGGCACGCACTTCATCAACCTGCATCAGGTTAATGTTTTCAGTTTTTACATCGTCGGTTACAAACTCGTTTATTTGCAGAATGTAATCGGCCTGAATATCACTGGCACTGGCGGCGCGAATAACTTCTGAAATATCCGTTAATTCCTGAGCACCGGCTTCACGTGAGCTGCCAGCAGAGCCAACTTTAAACTCAGCCTGTACTTCTTTAATGCGCTTGCTGTAATCAGAAACTGAGATATCGCCTTTCTTCATTTGCTCTTCAAGCTGCTCAAGAATTTTACTGGCTTGCGGATCAATTTCGCGACACTCGCGCCAACTGTTGATGTTACAGGCACTCTGGTCACGTAAATCACGCAAAATAGCTTCAAACTTGGAGCGGTCTTTCACTTGAAAGCCTGCACGTAGCAGTTCTTTTTCAATTTGCTGCTCAGCAATGTTGAAGTAACCAAGTGAGCGATATTCGCTGTCGGTACGCTGTGGATTCGCGCGGTACTGGTTATAAACATCAGGTACTGAAATAACCACCGAGCTACCAATTGGAATCGGGTAAGCGCGGGATTGCACCACGTTATTTTCAAGCTCCGCTGAATTCGAGCGGGACACTTTAAAGGTTGTTTTGTCTGATTCAGGAGCTGGAAGGTTTGGCATGGAAACTAGTGCAGCCTGAGAACTACAACCAGCCAAAAAAGCCACCAAAACACTGGCGATTATAGGATTGAGAAACTTCATAAAGATGACCCTGTCTTGTTAACTATTATTATTTGAAAGGAATTGCGTAAAAAAACAGCATTCATACTTTGCTGATTATAGTGAAGATTTCGTAAAAGTAATCCTAAATTTTTACAATTGTTGATTTAGATCGGGTAAATGCAGGGTGAATTGAGTGCCTTGTTGGGGAGCTGTGGTGACGCTAATGCTTCCATTCAGTTTTTGCGTTACCAGATTATAAACAATATACAGGCCTAAACCTGACCCGCCGTTATGCCGGGCGGTCGTATAAAATGGGTCGAATATTTGTTTACGAGTGTTTTTGTCCATGCCCGAACCATTGTCGGTAAAGGTAAGGGTAATACCGGTATCGGTTTCGCTACCCGTTATAGTAACAGTGTTCCTACCTCCGGGATCGGTAAAGGCGTGGGTGCAACTATTACTGAGCAGGTTGGTCACAATTTGGGCGATAGCTCCCTGATAGGTTTTTATAAAAACTTCTTCATTGCAGTCAATAATCACATCTACTTGTTGTTCTTTAATCAGCGGCCGCAAGCTAAACATGAGTGCTTCCAGGTAGTTGCAAATATAGCAATCTACCAACTCAAAACTGGATTGATCGACGGCGGTACGTTTGAAGTTTTGTATCAGTAAAGCTGCGCGCTCAATATTTGAATACAGTAAATCGTACGCCTGTTGGGTTTCATCCATAAAAGAAGCCATGCCTTTGCGTGACAAATTACCTTCGTTAATGCGTTCTCTTAATTTATTTAATTGATGCTGACTGTGGCTGATAGCGGTAACGGCAATTCCTAACGGGGTATTTACTTCGTGCGCAACGCCAGCCACCAGTTTACCTAATGCGGCCATTTTTTCGGTTTCTATCAAACGTTCCTGGGCATACTCGAAGTTTGCCAGAGCTTTTTCCAGTGACTCAGTTCGTTCCGCTACTATTTGCTCAAGTTTGTCATTTTGCTGTTGCAGTTGTTGCTGAAAGCGAGCGCGCTCGGCAGCACTAAGAACCCGGCCATACAAATCTGCCATGGCTGAAGCGAAGGTTACTTCGTCTGCCTGCCACAACCGGGTGTGATCGCAATGTTCGCAACACAAAATACCCACCATAACGCCGCGGTGCCGCAGTGGTGCGTCTAACATGGCTTGTATATTTAAGGGTCTGCAGTAGGGCTCGCCAAATTCAGCGGTATCGGGGTGACTGTAAACATCGTGGGCAACAATGGCTCTGTCTTCCAGCAGTGCTTCAAAATAACTGGGGAATTCGCGGTGGGTAATGACTAAACCGGAGCTGCTTTTGCCCGTGCGTTGGTCAATGAGCAGTTCACAGGTAATTGCCATGCTATCGTTACTCAATACCCACACGCTGGCGCGATCAACCTGCAGCCCTTCAAGCACGGCTTCCAACATAACTTGTATGGCAGAGTGCAACTCACCGCTATCAATAACTGGTGATTTGGAAACCTCTAAAAGGATATTCTCAAGATCCTTTCGCATGCTGACCTATTACCCAAAATGTTGAAATTTAAGAATAAGCAAGATTTCGACAAGATGCTAGCATGACCTGACAGTCATTGAACCTGTCTTGGTGCGTGTTCATCGGGCGAAGGCTGGACAAAGCTCGCCAACAGCGATAGAACAGGGCTACACGAACAATAAATCCAAGGAATAATTATGAAGAA
The DNA here is from genome assembly GCF_900177775.1 of Pseudidiomarina planktonica. Lineage (GTDB taxonomy): Bacteria > Pseudomonadota > Gammaproteobacteria > Enterobacterales > Alteromonadaceae > Pseudidiomarina > Pseudidiomarina planktonica. The sequence goes on from NZ_FXWH01000003.1 coordinate 244,292, forward strand.
GCTAACGCCAATTGCGCTTGCTTTAGCCACGAGTCTGGCTGCATTTACCGCACCTTTTACGCTGAGTGCGCAGGAACAACCTGCACAGTGGGAAGTAAATGATCCCTCGGGCGAATTTAAAGATGTTTCAATTAACGTATCCGAAGGTACCTGGATGAACGTTGATTTGAGCCCGGATGGCAAAACCATAGTGTTTGATTTGCTGGGTGACATTTACCAGATGCCGGCCAAGGGTGGCGATGCGAAGTTGTTGCGCGGTGGTATTGCCTGGCAAATGCAGGCGGTGTACTCGCCTGATGGCAAATCTATTGCCTTTACCACCGACGAAGGTGGTGGCGACAACATTTGGGTAATGGATGCCGACGGCAGCAATGCCCGCGCAGTTACCGATGAAACTTTCCGGTTGTTAAACAGCCCGGCCTGGAGCCCTGACAGCAACTATATAGTGGCACGTAAGCACTATACTGCAGGTCGTTCGCTGGGCGCAGGTGAAGTGTGGATGTACCATGTGAATGGTGGCTCTGGGGTGCAGCTAACGGCACGACCAAATGATCAGAAAGATCTGGGTGAACCGGCATTTTCAGCTGATGGTCGCTACATTTATTTTTCCCAGGACGATACTCCGGGCAAAACTTTCCATTACAGCAAAGACTCCATTGAAGGTATTTACACCATCAAGCAATACGATCGTGAAACCGGCGAAATTGATGTTCTATTAAGTGGAACCGGTGGCGCTATTCGGCCAACGCCATCACCAGATGGTAACTACCTGGCTTATATTCGCCGCGAAGATTTTAAAAGTGTGCTCTACACCTACAACCTGAAAACTGGTGAGAAAACTCGTTTGTATGACGGGCTGGACCGTGACATGCAGGAAACCTGGGCCATTCACGGTGTTTATCCGACTATGGACTGGACGCCCGACAGTGAAGAACTAGTATTCTGGGCTGGCGGTAAAATCATGCGGTTAGACGTTGAAAGTCGTTCTGCCCGCGTGATTCCATTCAGTGTTGAAACCACCAAGAAAGTGCAGACCGCTGTGCGTTATCAGCAGAATATTGACCAGGACCAGTTCCCGGTAAAAATGCTACGTATGGTGCAAGTGTCTCCTGACGGTGAACAAGTGGTGTACGAAGCTATGGGGCATTTGTATACCCGTGCCTTACCAGATGGCAAACCACAACGACTGACCAGTCAAAACGAGACGTTTGAGTTGTATCCGCAGTTTTCCCGCGACGGTAAGTCACTGGTTTATGCAACCTGGGACGACCAGCAGCAGGGGCAACTTATTGTTCGCAATGTAAGTTCCGGCAAAGAGCAGGTGCTAAACACCGGTGGCGGTAAGTTTGTGGAACCTACCTTTACGCCAGACGGCAAAACTGTGGTGTATCGCAAAATTAGCGGTGGCTACATTACGCCAACCTCACATGGATTAAATCCAGGCGTTTATCAGGTGGCTGCGAACGGTTCCGGGGAAGCCAAACTGGTAAGTGAACGTGGCAGTCAGCCGCAATTCGGCAAACGTAGCGACCGGGTATATTTGCTTGGTTATGGTGAAACCCCTGAGCTTATAAGCGTTGACATGGTAACTGGCGAAGCACGTACGCTTTACACCGCCGAGCATGCCACCGAGTTCAGAGTGTCACCAGACGGCCAGCAACTGGCCTTTGCTGAGCGCTTTAAAGTATTTGTAACGCCGTTCGTAGAACGCGGCAAGCCAATTAGCATTAGCCCAACTGACAAGCAGTTCCCGGTTGAACAGTTGTCTGTGCGTGCCGGTGAAAATATTTCCTGGACTGCTGATGGCAAGCAGTTGTACTGGTCGCTTGGGCCGGAGCTTTATCATGCCGATGTAAGTGACGTGTTTGCACAGCCTAAGACTGACGACGATGCTGCCCTGGCCAGTGTTGAGAACGGCATTAATATTTCGTTCACTGCCGATGCCGCCATACCTGATGGCAGCGTGGCTTTTGTTGGCGGCCGGGTGATTACCATGGAAGGTGCTAAAGTGATTGAAAACGGTACTGTGGTAGTAACCGGTAACAAAATAGTTGCGGTGGGTGAATCAGACAGTGTTGATGTACCTGCTGGCGCCAAAGTTATTGATGTCTCAGGCAAAACGGTAATGCCGGGTCTGTTTGACGGACACGCGCACGGCCCGCAGGGTGACAACGAAATCATTCCGCAGCAAAACTGGAAAATGTACGCCACGCTGGCGTTCGGGGTGACTTCTATTCACGATCCGTCAAATGACACCACTGAGATTTTTGCGGCCAGTGAAATGCAAAAAGCTGGTGAAATTGCCGCGCCGCGAATCTTCTCTACCGGAACCATTTTGTATGGTGCCAATGGCCCGGGCTATACCTCTCATGTGGATACCCTGGACGACGCCAAGTTTCATTTAGAGCGTTTGAAGAAAGTGGGTGCGTTCTCGGTGAAGAGCTACAACCAACCACGCCGTAATCAGCGTCAGCAAATTATTGCGGCTGCGCGTGAGCTGGAAATGATGGTAGTGCCTGAAGGCGGCTCCTTGCTGCAGCACAACCTGAGCATGATTGCCGACGGCCATACCACGGTGGAGCACTCTATTCCGGTAGCGAACATGTATAAAGACATCGAGCAGTTCTGGAGCCAGAGCGAAACCGACTACACGCCAACTCTGGGTGTCGCCTACGGTGGTATCTGGGGCGAGAACTACTGGTATGCAGAAACTGACGTGTGGGAGCATCCGCGCCTGAGTGCCTTTGTTCCGCAAGATATTCTGGCACCAGCGTCAATGCGTCGGGAAAAAGCGCCGCATAACCATTACAACCACTTTAACAATGCCCATGTGGCGAAGCAGTTAAATGACCTGGGTGTGAATGTAACCTCGGGTGCGCATGGCCAACGTGAAGGTTTGGCACAGCATTGGGAAATCTGGATGATGGAGCAAGGTGGTATGACACCACTTGAAGCTTTGGCTACTGGTACCATTAATCCGGCCAAAGAGTTCGGTATGGATCATCAGCTGGGTACTCTGACCGAGGGCAAACTGGCTGACATTATTGTGATTGACGGCAACCCGCTGGAAGACATTCGGGTAACCGACAAAGTGACCCATACTATGGTGAATGGCCGCTTATATGATGCCGCTACCATGAACTTGTTGCACCCTCAGCAGCAAGACCGGGAAACCTTTTACTGGGAATAATCAGACCAAGGTCTGATGCAGGTTAGGCAAAAGCCAGTTATAATCCCGCTATATTCGTATAGCGGGATTTATTTTTTTCATGAATAACATAAAAGACATCGATCTGAACTTGCTGGTGTATTTGGACGTGTTGCTGCGTGAGCGCAACGTGACCAAAGCCGCGGCCCAACTCAACATTACTCAGCCAGCTATGAGTAACGGCCTGAAGCGCTTACGAACGCTATTAAACGATCCTATTTTAGTGCGTACCAGTGAAGGTATGATTCCAACCGAATGGGCGTTGGCCATGCAGGAGCAGGTTCGCCACATTCTGTATTCCGTTGAAGAAATGGTACAACCGGCACGGGAGTTTGAATCCCAAAGCAGTGACCGGGTGTTCCGTATCATGGCCTCCGACTACGCCGCCTCTACCTTAATGCCACGGCTATTAACGGCGTTAAAGCAGCAAGCACCGCGGGTTACTTTAGACATTATGACGCCCAGCGACATTAGCTTTCATGATGTTGAAAACGGCAAAGTAGACATTGCCATTAACCGGTTTGATAAATTACCTCAGTCGTTTCACCAGAAATCTATTTGGGAAGATGACTTTTCCTGTTTGATTCGCCGTGATCACCCGCTACTGGAAAACTTTACGCTGGAAAATTATTTAAAAGCGGAGCACGTGTGGGTAAGCAAAACCGGTTTTGGTGTGGGTGTGGGTATGGACCCGCACGACGTGCAGAAGTTGGGTTGGGTTGATGAAGCTTTAGGTAAAATTGGCCATAAACGCGAAATCCGGGTGTTTACCCGGAACTATCACGTAGCTATGTATTTAGCGCGGCAGGGGTTAATTGCAACGCTACCAACCCGCGCTGCGTCGCTGTATCAAAATGATAGCGAACTAACAGTAAAAGCCCCGCCGTTTGCTATTCCGCCGCTGGCGCTAACCATGATCTGGAGCCCGCTGCTGCAGCACGATGCTGGTCACCGTTGGTTTCGTCAACTGGTGGCAACAACGGCTGCAGAAGAATAAGCTCGCTCTTAAACCAAAGCTTAGGCACTGCGCGTTGCCAGCGCCGGTGAAATGGCTGCGGCTCGGCGAGCCGGGCCAAGCACCGCTAACTGGCCCACTACCAGCAGCACTGCCATGGCTATCGGCAGGTAATGCCAGCCAACCCGTGGCAAGCTAAACACATCCACCAGCCAGATATTCAGCGCAATACTTGAGCCTACGCCTAAAATCAGACCACAACTGGTAACCAGTGCGTTTTCCACTAAAAAGTGACGGATAATTTGCCAGCGGGTAGCACCTAATGCCCGGCGCGTACCAATTTGCTTACGTCGACGGTTCACACTGAAAGTAACCATGCCGACAATGCCTAACGCCGTAATAATGGTGAGTACCGTTACTATTACCCACAGAATAGTCTGCAGTGCCTGATGGCCGCGATAGCTGTCGTCACGGGTTTCTTCCATAGTGCGAACATTCCGAATTAACCGGCCAACATCACGATCCAGCAATAGTTTCTCGGTGGCTTTAATCATGGCATCACGCTGGCCTGGCTCGGTGCGAATAAAGTAACGTGACGAGCCAAACAGGGTGCGTTGTGGCACCAGCATCACTCGTTCAACCGCACTCCAGCCCACCCAGGGCGCTTGCAACTGGTCCATGATGCCAATAATAGTCATAGGCTCATCGTTGTTGATATACACGGTTTTACCCACGGCTTCGCTCACGCTAAGATCCGGGAATAATTCTTTCGCGGCCGCTTCGGTAATAATAATATTTTGTGGCCACTCAGTGGCATTACGCCCGCGGTAACCGATTTCCGAAGCACTGAAATTACGCCCCGCAATCAGTTCTACGTCCAAGGTATTCATGCCATTGTCGTCAACAAAGTACACGGCAATACCAGAGCCGCGTGCTTCAGCGCCGGGTTCAACTGACAAGCCCATTGACCAGCCACCACCACTAAGTGGAATGGCATTAATCTGGGTGGCATCCACAATACCCGGCAACTGGCGAATTAAGCGCAAATCTTCTTCTACTACCAGTTGCTCGTTGAAGTCCTGCGCATAACCGGTGCTGGACAGATAAAACTGGTTTGCTTCGTCGAGCCCCGAAGGGCGCGCCATTAAAGAGCTGCGGTTCTCAATCATGTGAATAGCGTTCACCATAATGGTCATAGTGACCGCTATTTGCAGTGCCAGTAACAAAGCACCAACCTTATTGCGCAGTAGTGCGCGAAAAATAGGTCCTAGTTCGCTCATTGTTATAATCCTTAATAGTGTTGCTACTGGGTTTTAAGCTGACCGGCAGGAGCTACGCTGCAGGTACGCCAGGTTGGATAAATACCAGCTAATACGGTGCTGACAATGGCCAGAACTACGGCAAGTGCCGCCATGGTTAAATCCAGTTCGGCTAACCCTCTGGTGTCTTCGCCATACAAACCGGAAACCCCTTGTAAACCCAGCCAGGCAATAGCTAAGCCCAAAATACCGCCGGCAACACCCAACATGGCGGACTCAATAATGTGCTGTAAAAATAAGGTGCGCTTACTGGCACCAACGGCGCGGCGTAGAGCTATTTCAGGGGTACGGCCAATAAACTTAGCCAGCAACAACGCCACAGTGTTAAGTAAACAGACCACCAGGAACATGAGCGCCATATACATCATCATGCGCGCGTCATCTGCCACTACTTCCTGGTTTTCCATCCACTCCATAACGTCGGAAAGGCGATTATTCTGTTCCCGTGGGAAGCGACCTAAACGCTTTTGCTCTTCAACATAGCTGTGCAAAAACGACAGGTAATCGGCTTTTTCGGCGTCACTGTCCAGCTGCACCCACATCTGATAGTTAATACACTCAGAGCCGAGGTAAGCGCTAAAGCCACCTTCTTCGAAGGGTTTCCAGCAGTTGTTATTGCCGCTGCTGGGTAGTTCCATGGCTTGTTTCAACAAAAATGGAATGTAAACGTCTTCCATTTCGTTGAAGGCGCCGGTGGTTACGTCAAAAAACTTGGGCTTTAATTCCCAGCTGTCCAGCACCCCAACAACCTGAAAAGTGGTGCCAGCCATAACCAGATTACGGCCTACGGAGTCTTCACCACCAAATAGCTCGTCGTTCATTTTTTTGCTAAGCACCACCACCCGGCGCAGATCTTGATCAGCGGAGTTTTGCCAGCCGGAGCCATATAAAAATGGCACATCAAACATCGGGAAAAAGTCACTGTAGGCCAGCCGTACGCTGGCAATAAATGGCTTTTGTTCGGCGCGCTCAGGTTCTATTACAACATTGGAAGTTGCTATAGCCGATTGGCGTTTGGCCTGTTTAGCAGCGGTTAGGTTGGTCGCTTCTGTCCAGGTTACCTGATCCGGTGGTTCGTTCGGCTCAGTGTAGGGTTGGTTTGGATCCCAGCTGTCTAATTGCACATAAAACAGCTGCTCACTTTTATGCGGAATAGGGTTGGCCGACATCAAATAATTCACCGTAATGGTGGTCATGGCGGCACCAATACCAAGGCCAATAGCGGCTATCATTAAACCGGTTAACAGCAGGTTGCGGCGCAAACTTAGCAGCGAAAGTTTAAAGTAATAAGCAATCATAGTGCGCTCCGTTAGCCGCCAACCTGGGCAGTTTTCTGAACCAACTCGTCAAGCTCGGCCTCTTTAGTAACCTCGGTTACCTGACCGTCGCGCACAAATACATTACGACCGGCGCGTTTTGCCAGAATCGGGTCGTGGGTAACCATAATAATGGTGGTACCGGCTTTGTTGATGTCTTCCAGCAGTTCCAGCACGCTTTGCGCCATGGCGGAATCCAGGTTACCGGTAGGCTCATCGGCCAGCAGAAAGCGAGGTTCACCGGCCAGCGCCCGGGCAATAGCTACCCGTTGTTGTTGACCACCGGAAAGCTGTGCCGGCAGGTGCTTCATACGGCTACCTAAACCAACGGTTTCCAACGCTTGCACAATACGCTCTTTGCGTTCTTTGGCGTTAAAACCGCGATAACGCAAAGGCACATCAACGTTGTCGAACAGGTTTAAGTCGGGCAGCAAATTGAAGCTTTGAAAAATAAAGCCAATTTTTTCGTTACGCATGCGCGCTAATTGGTTATCGGACATGCCTTTTACGCTTTGGCCATCCAGTAAATAGTCACCTTCGTCAAAGGTTTCCAGTAAGCCGGCTACGTTCAAAAAGGTGGTTTTTCCCGAACCTGACGGGCCGGTTACTGCCACAAAGTCGCCTTCCTTCACGTGCAGGCTGAAATCTCGTAATGCATGGGTTTCCACAACTTCAGTGCGAAACACCTTTTTTATATTTGTCATTTTTAACATGCTGGTAATTTCCTTTTGAATGTCACTTAATCGTTAATCGGTGATGCGCACTGTATTGGCTTCGCCAAAGGCTTCAATACTGGACACAATAATTTCATCGCCTTCCTGCAAGCCGGCCAGAATCTCAACCGAACTCATGCTGGTGGCCCCTACATTGATAGTGGTGCGGGTGGCTACGCCGTCATTTACCAGATAGGCAATACGGCCGCCGCCACTTTCTAAAAATTGGCCGCGTTGTACCGCTAATACATTGGGTTTTTGTTCAAGCAGAATGCGCGTTGTCAGGCGTTGGTTCTGGCGCAGAGCGCCGGGCATAGTGTCGGCAAAACGCACATTGCCCATCACCTGGTTATTGCGAATTTCAGGTGAAATAGACACTAAGGTAGCGGGGTGTATGGTGCCGTTATAGTTAATCTCGGCGGCCATACCAATAGCCAGATCATCGGCGTAGCTTTCCGGAATGGCTATTTCAACTTCGAACGCGGTGAGATCAACCACGCTTAGAACTGCCTGGTTCTTGGCAACCTGGTTTTTCTGGTCTAGTTCGCGATTACCCACTAAGCCGTTTACCGGTGACAGAATATTCAACGCCAGTACTTGTCGGTCTAAGTCATTCACTAATGATTGTTGGCGATTTACTTCTAACTGCCGGGTTTGTAGTTCAAACGCCAATGAATCTGAATTCAGCTGGGCGTCGGCAACCGCATGTTGATACACCAATTGTGCATTTTCTAAATCGTCCTGGGCCTTTTCATAGTCAATTTGGCTAATGGTTTTGGTTTTCCAGGCTTCGTCGGCGCGACGTTTCTCGCGCTCAGCGGCGGTTAGGGTTACGCGCGCCATATCAACCTGTTTCTGTGCTTCCAGCTCGGCTTTGCGCGTGGTGATTTCCTGACGCTGCAAGGCCACAATCACGCTCTCTAACGAGGCGCGTTCCTGTTGCAATCGGCTTTCTAATTCCGGACTTTCAACACTGGCTAGCAGTTGGCCTTGCTCAACCTGATCGCCGGCATCAACATGATAAGTAACAGTACCTTGCGCAGGGCTGTACAAGGTGGGGCTTACCGCAGCAATCACCCGACCCTGAATAGAAATATCACGAATAAAGTCGGTGGTGCTGACCGTGGCTAAACGCAGCCGGTCACGGGGAACCGAAGCTTCGGCTTTGGCCCATTGCGAAATTACCGGCACGGCCATAACTATAAGTGCCACTATAACTACGGCCAACAGGCCATAGCGCCAGCGGCGATGGTTGTTATTTGCAGGCTCTCTGACTACGTCCTGACCACTGGTATCGGCAATCTTTATCGCCACGGCTAAATCCTTTTTGTAAGTAGAGTTATGAACAAAGAGTCGCTGGGAACTTACAAAAGGTTTACTCGGTGTAAAAATAAAGTTGCGCACGGGTAACAGCATGTAACAATGCGGTTATGGATAACTGACCGCATAGCCTTTGCCACATGAGTGACCAACAACAGCAAGCCGAGTTATACGCCAGGCGTATTTTGCAGGGCTTCCATAAGCACTATGAGGTGTTTCAGGAAGTCACAGCAGGTGCTAGTGAGCGGTTTACTCAGGGCGACTGGCTGGGCGGCCAGCAAGCAGCCAGCGAGCGAATTTCGTTATATGACCAGCGGGTGTCGGAAACCACGAAACTGCTGCGTGAGTTAACCAACGAGAACTGGCAACCAGAGCTTTGGCAGCAAACCCGGCAGATTTATCATGCGTATTTAGCGTTTCACCCTCAGGCTGAACTGGCCGAAACCTTTTACAACTCGGTGTTCTGTAACCTGTTCCACCGGCGTTACTTTAATAACGCCTATATTTTCGTCGAAAGCACCCTTAGTGACAGTATTCCGGTACCACTGGAAACCGAGTTTCGCTCCTACTTTCCCGTTGTGCAGGGTATGCGGCGAACCTTGCAACGGGTTATTGCCGACATTGATTTTGGTACGCCTTTTGTTGATCTTGAGGGGGACATTCGCTTACTGCGACAAGCGTTTAAAGCCCAGGCGATTGAAACTGACTTAGCCTCTTACCAAATGCGTATTGATGTAATGCGCGCGCCGTTTTACCGCAATAAAGCAGCCTATGTAGTGGGGCGTATTGTTACCAGTACTGCAACTTACCCCTTCATTGTTCCGGTACTCAGAGCCGACCAGGGTGGTATTTATCTGGATGCCTTAATAACCCAGGCTGATGCCATGGCGGTTATATTCGGCTTTGCCCGTTCGTATTTTATGGTTCAAACCCGGGCGCCATCGGCGCTGGTTCGTTTTCTGAAAAGCCTGATGCCGAAGAAGACCCTGGCTGAGTTGTACTCTGCTATTGGCCTGCACAAGCAAAGTAAAACCGAGTTCTATCGCGACTTTCTGCACCACCTGCAGCAAAGTGACGACCAGTTAGTGGCCGCAGCCGGGGTGAAAGGTATGGTGATGACGGTGTTTACCCTGCCGTCCTTCCCCTATGTTTTTAAGGTTATTAAAGACCGCTTCGGGCCAGGGAAACATATTGACCGCGACACCGTCATTGAGCGCTATCGGCTGGTGAAACGCCATGATCGCGCCGGGCGTATGGCCGATACCCTGGAGTACGTAAATGTGGCCATACCGCTTAATCGGGTGTCGGCAGATTTACTGGAAGAATTGCAGGCAACGGTAGCTGATTCACTGCGTATTGAAGGCGATACCCTGGTAATTAAGCAGCTGTTTGTGGAGCGCCGCATGATTCCGCTGAACCTGTTTTTGGAATACGCGTCTGAGCAGGAAACCCGTAACGCTATTATTGATTATGGCTACGCCTTAAAAGAAATGATTGCCGCCAATATATTTCCGGGCGACATGCTGCTGAAAAACTTTGGGGTTACTAGGCACCAACGGGTGGTGTTTTATGATTACGACGAGGTTCAGTACTTAACCGACATGAACTTTCGTGAAATACCTGTGGCTGACAACTCGGTTGATCAGTTATCTGCCGAGCCCTGGTATGCCATTGCGCCCAACGATGTATTTCCGGAACAACTCGCTACCTTTGCACTACCCAAACAACCCTGGCGGGATATTTTGCTTAGTGAGCACCCGGAATTAATTCAGGCAGAATTCTGGCGGCAGCAACAAAAAAACATCCGCAACGGGGTGGTTACGGATGTTTTTCCTTATTCAAGCAGCATGCAGTTTAAGCGGAATGTTTAAACTGATCTTCTTCGGTTGAGCCGGTTAATGCAGTTACCGACGACTGGCCACCTTGAATCACGTTAGTTACCTCATCAAAGTAACCGGTACCCACTTCCTGTTGGTGCGCTACGAAGGTGTAGCCTTTGTCGGCTGCTGCAAATTCCTGTTGCTGCAATTTCACATAAGCAGACATGTCATTGCGGGCATAATCGTGCGCCAATTCGAACATGTGGTACCACATGTTATGCACGCCAGCTAAGGTAATAAACTGGAATTTATAACCCATAGCCGCCAATTCACGCTGGAATTTCGCAATGGTGGCGTCATCCAGGTTCTTGCGCCAGTTAAACGACGGCGAGCAGTTGTAGGCTAATAGTTTACCCGGGAACTTCGCGTGAATAGCCTCGGCAAATTTACGGGCTTCATCTAAATCAGGCTTGGCGGTTTCACACCACAGCAAGTCCGCATATGGCGCGTAGGCCAAACCACGCGAAATAGCCTGATCAATGCCAGCACGAACCCGGTAAAAGCCTTCGGCGGTGCGTTCGCCAGTGCAAAACGGTAAATCGTTCGCGTCAAAGTCAGAGGTTAGCAGGTCGGCTGCGTTGGCATCGGTGCGTGCCAGCAACAAGGTAGGCACGCCGGCAACATCGGCTGCCAGACGAGCAGCAACCAGTTTCTGCACGGCTTCCTGAGTTGGCACTAATACTTTGCCGCCCATGTGACCGCATTTTTTCACCGAGGCCAGTTGGTCTTCAAAGTGCACGCCGGCAGCGCCTGAGGCAATCATGCTCTTCATCAATTCGTAGGCGTTCAGAACACCACCAAAACCCGCTTCGGCGTCGGCAATGATAGGCGCGAAGTAGTCAATGTAGCCTTCCTGCTCAGGCGTAATACCTTTGGACCACTGAATTTGATCGGCGCGGGAAAACGAACTGTTAATGCGCTCCACCACGGTAGGCACTGAATCGACCGGGTACAACGACTGATCGGGATACATGCTACAGGCACTGTTATTGTCTGCTGCCACTTGCCAACCGCTTAAGTAAATGGCTTGCAAGCCAGCTTTTACTTGCTGTACTGCCTGACCACCGGTTAGTGCGCCAAGGGCATTCACGTAGTCTTTGCCGAATTTCTGCTGGGCGGCACCATTAACCAGACGCCAAAGTTTTTCGGCACCTTGTTTGGCGTAGGTATGTTCTACTTTTAGCGAGCCGCGCAAACGAATCACGTCCAGTGCTGTGTAGGTGCGTTCAACATTCTTCCAGCGCGGGTCGGTGTCCCATTGCTGTTGAAGTTCTTTGGCCGCTTCAGCTTGAGTTAACGAGGTTGTGGTTGTCATGGTGTTAGTCCTGTAATGTTTTATATGGTTATGTGTTGTTCTGGGGTTACGACAACAGGTCGTAGCCCGGTAAAGTAAGAAAATCGACCAGGTCATCGCTGGTGGTAATGTCTTCAAGCAAACGCAACGCAGGCGCAAAGTTGCCTTGCTGCCAACGTTCATCGCCTACTTCCTGGCGAACCTGTTGAGCTTCCTGTTGCAGGTATTTGCGGAACAGGTCCTTGCTTACTACCTGGCCGTTATCCAGTGACTTCTGGTGTTTAATCCATTGCCAGATTGAAGTGCGCGATATTTCTGCAGTGGCAGCGTCTTCCATCAGGCCGTAAATAGGGACGCAACCAACCCCGGAAACCCACGCCGCTAAATACTGCAGGGCCACGCGTATATTGATTCGCATGCCGGCCTCGGTGCGCTCGCCCGGACATGGCTCCAACAGCTGTGCCTGCGTAATTTCATCATCTTCGGCGCGGCTGACATGCAGTTGGTTAATGCCGGTAATGCCATCCACAAATACCGAACGAACGGTGTCGGCTAAACCCGGGTGAGCTATCCAGGTGCCGTCATGGCCGTTGTCGCGTTCGAGTTCTTTGTCGGCTTTTACCTTGGCCAAAATCTTTTCGTTTTCGGCCGCATCTTTACTTGGAATAAAGGCCGCCATGCCGCCCATAGCCAGCGCGCCGCGGCGGTGACAGGTTTTCACTAGTAAACGTGAATAGGCATTCAGGAATGGCTGATTCATGGTAACCACCTGACGGTCAGGCAGCACCCGATCCGGATGGTTTTTCAGGGTTTTTATGTAGCTGAAAATGTAATCCCAGCGGCCGCAGTTCAGCGCCGCAATGTGATCTTTCAATTCGTGCAGAATCTCGTCCATTTGAAACACAGCAGGCAGAGTTTCAATCAGTATGGTGGCGCGAATGGTGCTAGTTGGTAAATTGAAGCGTTCTTCCGTGAACGCAAATACGTCACTCCACCACTTGGCTTCAGTGCTGTGCTCAAGTTTTGGCAAATAGTAATAAACACCGCTACCGTTTTGCTGGCGTACTTGATAGTTGTGCAAAAAGTACAAGGCGAAATCCATCAGCGCACCGGGAATTGGCTGGCCGTCTAACTGCAGATGTTTCTCAGGTAAGTGCAGACCGCGCACCCGGGCAATTAACAGCGCTGGATTGTCATTCAACTGATAACTTTTACCGCTGTTCGGGTCGGTGTGAGAGATTTCACCGCGGTTGGCGTCACGCAGGTTAATCTGGCCGTCGACCACACCTTGCCAGGTAGGTGATTGCGAATCTTCGAAGTCAGCCATGTAGCAATCCACATTGGCATTTAATGCGTTAATAACCATTTTGCGGTCAACCGGGCCGGTAATTTCTAGTCGGCGCTTCTGCAAGTCAGCCGGTAGCTCGGCAATTTTCCAGTTGCCGTCACGAATAGGTGCTGTGTTGGCATCAAAGTCGGGTAGGGCGCCAGCATCTATTTGCTGTTGGCGAACTTTGCGCTGGCTTAGCAATTGCTGCAAACGCGGCTGGAACTCGCGCACTAAATCGGTGAGAAAGCTAATGGCTTCCGGAGTAAGAATTTCGTCCTGACCGCTAACCGGGTCAGCAAGAACGCGCAGGTTCTGAGAGTTATTGGTGGTCATTTTTAGCTCATTTGTTGGTTGCGTGTTAATGAAGCAAGACTAGCGCTGCCCCTAAAATTAAACTAATTTATCCTTTTAATTGTGGCCATTTATTTAATGAATATACGGTTGGGCCAATACAGCGAAAGGGATAAGCCTGTTTCGGTAGTTTTGAAAATTCGGTTTTTAGCGAAATGCTGGTAAGCTGAAGGCAAGTTAAAAAAACCATAGGTGCGCTATGCCATACCTTTACACACTGTTACTTGTCGGCGGTTTATTGCTGGCGTATCCGGCTCAGGCTTTACCCGAGTCAGTGGATAAACCTTTGTCGCTGCAACAACGCGGGCAAGTAGTTGATAAGTTGCTGCAGGAGCGCCTTGAAACTCTGGCGCCGCAACTGATGCGCAAGCACGATATTGATATGTGGATATTGGTAAGCCGGGAATACAACGAAGATCCTGTGCTTAAAACCATGCTGCCAAGTAGCTGGTTGTCAGCCCGCCGACGGACCATTTTGGTACTGTCAGACCGCGGCGTTCATGATGGTGTAGACCAGGGCGTTGAAGCTCTGGCGGTAGCCCGTTATGACGTCGGTGACTTATTTAAGAAGGCCTGGGATCCGGAGCAACAACCGGACCAGTGGGCGCGCTTAGCTGAGCTCGTTCGCGAGCATAATCCGGAGCGTATTGGCGTGAATCAGTCCGCTGATTTTGCTCAGGCAGATGGGCTTGTTGCAACTGACAAAGAAGAGTTACTGGCGGCACTGGATGAAACCTACCGCAACCGTATTGTTAGTGCCGAGCCGCTAGCTGTGGGCTGGCTGGAAACCCGTATTGAAGCCGAGCTTCCTTATTACCGACACGCGGTGGAAATTGCTCATGCACTGATTGCTGAAGCCTTTTCAAATCAAGTGGTAGAGCCGGGTAAAACCTCAACTACCGAAGTGGAATGGTGGCTGCGTGAACAGGTGGAGGCACTGGATTTGGATGTGTGGTTTCCCCCGACGGTAACTGTGCAACGGCAGGGCGAGTTAGAAGGTAATCCACGCGCTCAGGTGGAGGCTATTTTGCCGGGCGATTTACTGCATGTGGATTTTGGTATCACCTATTTACGGCTGAATACCGACACCCAGCAACAGGCCTATGTGTTACGAGAAAATGAAACTGAAGTTCCTGAGTATTTAAGCCAGGCACTGGCCGACGGCAATCAGGTGCAGAACATACTTACGAATGAGTTCAAAGCCGGGCGCACGGGCAATGAAATTCTACTGAGCGCGCTGGCCGAGGCACGTGAACAAGGCTTGCAACCTAGTATTTATAGTCACCCGATTGGCTATTACGGGCATGGCTCAGGCCCTACTATTGGTATGTGGGACAAACAAGCCGCTATTGAGGGTTCAGGTGAGTACCCACTATACGATAGAACCGCCTATTCTATTGAGTTGAACACAACGGTTACAGGCACCGAATGGGGCCAGGACCTGATGATTATGCTGGAAGAAGATGCTATTTTTTGGAACGGTGAAGTTGATTACCTCAATGGACGCCAAACCGAACTACACGTTATTCGTTCCAAGGAGTAGGTCATGAGTTTGCTGAATATTATGACGCGTCAGGTCACCACTATTGGCATGGACGAGACGCTGGAAACTTTACAGCATATTTTTAGCCGCAATAAGTTTCACCATGTGTTGGTGGTAGACGGTACTCAATTGGTGGGCGTGGTATCGGATCGTGACTTACTGAAAGCGCTGAGCCCCAACTTAGGAACCGCTGCTGAAACCATGCGTGACCTGGCTACTTTGAATAAAAAAGTACATCAGGTGATGCAACGAGAGCTCCGAACCTTACCGCCAACGGCAGGTATTTACGACGCGGTGCGGCTGTTTAACCGCGAACGGGTTTCCTGTATTCCCATAATGGATGAGAGCAGAAAACCCGTTGGTATTTTGAGTTGGCGCGACATTATGCGAGCACTCGAGTTGCAACAGCAACGTAAACAGCAAGTAGCGTCAGACTAACTGAGCATTGAAGCCCGGTTGCTGCAGGTGGTGAGCGAGCCGCTGAATATCATCTGCCAGTGACCTGTCGTCACCTAACGGCTTAACTTGTTTGCGTACTTCCCCTATAAAGGCTTGGCTGGCAGGGCTAAACGACGTCACCGAAGCATGTCTAAGCTCGGCCGCCTGCGCCAGTATCATGGCTTCAATAGCTAATAACTCACTTAACCGTTGCAAGGTTTCAGCACAGCGCCGTGCCGCAATAGTTCCCATGGTAACCACGTCTTGATTATTGGCATTGGTGGGAATCGACTGAATGCTGGCTGGGTGCGCATGAGTGCGTAGTTCTGCAACTAGCGCTGAAGCCGTAACCTGAGCGCCCATAAAACCACTATGCAGACCATTGTTATTGCCGCGTACAAAAGGTGGCAAGCCCTGATTTAGCTTGTCGTCGGTTACCCGCGCAATACGCCGTTCACTATGAATAGCCAGGGTTAGTAAGGCGTTATTCAGTGCATCTGCCGCCAGCGCAATATGCTGCCCAAAGAAGTTGCCGCCGTGCAGTACTTGCACTGAGCCGTCGGGCTGATTTAAAAATACCGGGTTATCGGTTACCGAAGCCAGCTCAGTGGTTACTGTTTGCTGGTGGAACTTAAGGGTGTCGTAAACCGCGCCCAGGTGTTGTGGGGCACAGCGAAAGCTATAGGCGTCCTGCGGCATGGCTTGCGCAAACATGGCTTGCTGCTGTTGCACCTGATCGTTCAGCTGTGGTGGTGGTGCGTAGGCTTGTAAGCGTTCGCTACCCTCAGCCTGCGCCAACAGTTGCTGGTGCGCCCAGCATTGACCCGCATGCGGCCGCAACTGGCCAAGACCAGGCTGTAAGGCTTCCGTACTACCCGACAACACCTCACCATAAAGTACGGTGTGCTTCACCGACAAGGTAAGCAAGCGTTCACTAAGTTGCTGGTTTAAACCGGCAATGGCGGTCATTGCTGACGTGCCGTTCACTAAGGCCAGGGCGTCTTTACCCGTTGGGGCTAGTGGCTCTAGCTTAGCTTTTGCTAAGGCGTCAGCTGCAGTAACCAGCTGGCCCTGCACATGCATGTTCCCTTCGCCCAGCAGGCCGCGGGCAATATGTGCTAGTGGTGTTAAGTCACCACTGGCGCCAACAGTACCGAGCGATGGCACTACCGGAATCAAATCTTGATTTAAACAGGCTAGTAATAGCTTCAAACACTTAGGGTGCACGCCCGAGTGGCCACGGGCAAGCGTGGCAACACGGGCGGCCATGATGGCGCGCACCTGGGTTACGGCCAATAATGGGCCGGTGCCACTGCTCAGATGATAAATTAAATTACGTTGCAGGCTGGCCGAGTCGGCCGGGTCGATATAAGTATCTGCTAAGGGGCCATAACCTGTGGTTAAGCCGTAAATGCGGGCGCGTTGTTGCAGCAGTTGTTGCACTTGCTCATAGCATTGCTGAACCGCTTGCCAATGCTGCTGGCTTAGCTGTAGCTCTGCGCCATTAGCAACGGCTTCCAGCTGCGCCGGGCTTAAATCTTGATTTGCTGCAAGTTGAACCGGCCGTGTCATAATCAGACTTCCTCGATATTTGAAGTTATAGGCCAGTCGGCAGCCTTGCCCATGCTATTAACCGGTAATTGGTTACCAAAGCTAAAATGCTTCGGCTGGGCCGCCGCGCTCAGGGTTTGGCACCAGCTTTGTAGCTTTGCAAGCAATTGGTCGTGCTCGCCAGCAGCGCCAGTTGATTGTTGCTTAGGCACAATAAACGCCTTCAGGCGATTGCCCTCGTTGGCGGTCATGAGCCGCACGCGCGCTTGCTCTACTTCCGCATGTTGGCATAAGTGTTCTTCAATCTGCGCCGGATACACATTGGTGCCTGCTACCTGCACGGCTTTGTCTTTGCGCCCCTGCGGTAAAAACTGACGCTGGTTCAGCCAGTGCAGGTGGTCGCCCAAAGTAACCTTGGCATTAGTAGTTACGTCAACCAGGGTATCTTTATCCGCTGCGTCGGGCTCGCGGTTCCACCGTGGTAGCAGCTCGAATGGTTCGGTGTGGCTGGCGCGTATGCCAATGCCGGCTGTTTCAGTGGAACCATAAATTTCAATAAAGTGCTTTAAGCCCTGTTGCTTCAACCCGGCCGCAACCTCAGATGGACAGGGTCCGGTAGAGGTAACGGCGCACACATCATCTGGAAACTGCACGCCGGAACGCTGCAGTTGCTGCCAAATATGGGGCACACCAATGACGATGTCACCGGGTTGCAGTTTGCCACCTTGTACCGTACTAAAAGCTTTTAGCCCACGTACAACCTGCTGCTTTTCATTCGGAAATAAAGCCGGCAACAACACGGTAAAAATAAAACCGTAAATGTGGTGGCAGGGGGTTAACGCAATAATTCGTTTAGGTTGTTGCCCAAGCAGCAGTTGAAAGTGCTGTAAAAAGGTATGCGCCTCGGTGCTTAATGAATCAAAGCTATGGCTAACAGCTTGTGCTGAGCCTGTGCTACCTGAGGTTTGCAAAGTAATGTCGCTGCTATGATCGGCGCGGGCGGTTTGCACCAGTTCGGCCCAGCCACCTAAGGTTTTGTACCTAAGCAGATAGTCTTCATAACCGCTATCGTTCAACTGGAAGAACTGCATAACGCGACTTGCCATAGCGAGCCACTCTAATGAGTCAACCTGCAAGGCGTTGTCACAAGCTGCTGTTGAAGTTTGTTCGGTTGGTGTTATTTGGGTGTCGGCATTCCAGCTATCGGGCGATAGCTGGTGATTGCCTACTTGCCGAATTGCTTTTAGCTCGTCCGCAACCAGCGCTTTAATAACATCCAGCACCAGTGCTGCGGACAGAGTCATCTTCGACATATTACAGACGCTTCACGAATACCCAGTAGCTGTCGCCGGTTAGCGCTTTTTTCATGTGAACTTTCACACTGGTTGGCTTCATTTCATAGTCGAATACGTATTCGAACATAGTGTTCAGGTTGCCTGACTTCACGCCCTCGTCGAAGCGGCCTTTAAACTCTTTGCTGTTGGTGCAAGGAGCTACATCGCGGAAAAAATTCTTACCAATTACTTCCTCTGGCTTACGGCCAGTGATATCACCTTCAGCAGCGTTGTATTTAATGATTTTACCCTGCGCGTCTAATTGAATTGCTCCGAAAGCCACGTCGTTTAACTGGCTGTCTTGCATTTTCGCTAAGGTGTTTTCGATATCATCGGAACCAAATCGAATCATTTCCATGGTTATTACCCTCTGTTGTTCTAAAAAGTTATCATCATATAGAGCCTTTAGCGCTAAATGGATCACTCAGCGCCAGCTTTCATTGCTCTATTTTTGGACCCTTTACCTTTGGACCATCGTCCTCGCGTGTTTTACCAATTCGTCGGGATCCTTCAGGCGCTCGGGCTTGGTGATGCCACTTTGGCACGCAGGGCGGTCGCCAACTAACTCCAACCAACGGTTTAAATTAGGCAGCCCTTCAACACTTACGCCTGACCATTTGTAAGTGCGCACCCAACACCAGTTGGCAATGTCCGCCAGCGAGAAGTTCTCACCCGCCAAGTAGGTGGTCTGGCTAAGTTGCTTGTCCAGCACTTCAAACAAACGTCTGCATTCGTTCTGATAGCGCGCAATAGCCGGCTCGATTTTCTCCGGAAAATAACGATAGAACACATTTGCCTGACCCATCATTGGGCCAACACCGCCCATTTGGAACATCAGCCACTGCACCATGCGTGAGCGCTCTTTCGCGTCTTTTGGATACAGCTTGCCGTAGGTTTCAGCAAGGTACAGCATAATGGCGCCTGACTCGAACACCACAAAGTCGTCGTTAGCACGGTCAACAATCACCGGAATACGACCATTGGGATTGCGGCCTAAAAATTCAGGCGTTTTCTGTTCGTTTTTACTTAAATCAACCGGAATTAAATTATAGTCCAGTCCCATTTCATCTAACGTAACAGTTACCTTATGCCCATTCGGAGTAGGTGCTGTGTAGAGATCAATCATAATACTTCCTTAAACGCTGGCGGATTCACGTTGCTTAATACGACCCAACCAGGCTTTAAGATTAGGACTCTCATCGCCAACACGAATATCTACCACGCGGGCAAACTCCATGGTGCAGAACGCATTGATGTCAGCTGCGGTAAACCGGTCTAAACATAAATAGTCTTTGCCGGCCAAATGCTTCTCTAAAAAGCTGACAAACTTAAGCACAGTTTCACGACAAACTTCGCCCCACTCGGGAATTGGTGTCATGCGATCTTTGAAATAGCCGGTGGAATGCTGAAAGCACATGCCAGTTGGCATAAAGAAATAGAATTCAAGCCAGCGTAACCATTGCTCCACTTGCGCTTTCTCTAACGCAGTATCGCCAAGCAAAGTAGGGGCATCGGTAAAGCTTTCTTCAAAGTAACGGCAAATAGCCATAGTTTCAGCAATGCTGGTGCCATCCTCAAGCTCAAGTACCGGCACTTTTTTCATTGGATTCAGGGCTCTGAACTCAGGCGTCAGGTTATCGCCCTTGGTAAGATCCATTTCAACAAACTCAACTTTATCCAGCAGACCTTTTTCTTGCAGGAACATGCGAACCCGGCGCGGGTTCGGCGCTTTTGCCATTTCATAAATTTTCATAATGCCTCACAGCCAATGCGTAAGTTATTGTGATAAAACAGGTTGTAAAGAATCTACTCTTTGTACCAGGAAAGGTCAAAAGCAACAGTGCCACCGAACAGTGGCTTACTCCTGTTTCTTGATATCAGCTAAACTCCGGTCACTTTTTACCGATTCCGCTTCGGTTGAAACCGGGTTGCGGCGAGCGTCGGCTTTGTCGTCGTCCATTTTCACCAACAACCAACGTTCATCGTCGCCCATGTCCGTGCGAGTAAGCGCATAGCCGCCGGTAAGCTTTTCACCCTCCAGCCAAATGGTGATGTGGCCGTCATCAATCTGCTGTTCAACTGACTTACCCTCGTTGCTGTCACTCTCGGATTTCAGGTTTCTATAACTACCTCTGTCCCAAACCATCACAGTGCCACCGCCATATTCCTCGTCTGGTATGGTGCCTTCAAAATCTGCGTAGTTAAGCTTGTGGTCGTCGGTAGGAATAGCAAGGCGTTGCTCGGAAGGATCCGTTGACGGACCTTTAGGCACCACCCAGGACTTCAGCACCCCATTCACTTCAATGCGAAAGTCGTAGTGTAGGTTGGTGGCGTCGTGCTTTTGAATAACAAACGCTGGGCCCTTGTTGGCCCAGTCAAACTTGTCTTTAGCCTGCTGTTTTGAAGTTGCCATAGTGACTCCTCTCAAATCATGCGGGATTATTTATTGTTCTGGCTCCAGATTCTAAAGCGGGTAACCACGTACCAGACAAAGCCGACAATAAACATGACCAGTGGAATAACGTTTATTTCGTCACGCTGCTGATAGTCTTCTGAGGTTAGGAAAAACCAAATCAGGCCGGCCACAAACAGCAGTACGGATAACAGCCCTTGTACCTGTAAATTTTTGGCCGTGTTTTGGGTAGTAATGTTGTTTCCGCCGGGCTGGTTGCCTGGTTCCGCACTTTGCTCCGAATCGGATGACTTTACGTAACCACAGCCTGGGCAGCCGTGCTTATTATCTAATACCTGATCTTCACACTTCGGACATTTTTCAATAGCCATGGAAGTACCTCTAAGTTTTATGAATGCCAATGACTAGTAAGTGTAGAAGAAAGAAGTGGTTTGCGATAACCGAGTGGGAAGTTTGAATCAAATTGCGGAATAGCAGAAACAAAAAAGCCAGCTAAGAAGCTGGCTTTTTCGGGCAATAATGGTGCCCGGAGGCGGAACAGTAATTAGTGCTTAAGCTATTGTAATAAAATAATTTGTGTAATAACGCTTCTGTTGCGTACCCCCAATAGTACCCCCGTTCTTAAAGATATCAATATATACCTTACAAATTGTTTAATCGTATTAATTATAAATTCTAAAATCATATAATAAAAAAATTAAAAAAAATAGGCGTTTCTGTTTCTGATCTTAAAATATGCTTTATCATATTCATAGTTATTAAATGATTAAGGTGATTTATGGAAAGGTATTACAGATTATCAGAGTTGAAAATGCATTATCGAATGTCAAAAAGCACTATATATAGATGGATAAAGGAAGATAAATTTCCAAGGCCTGTAAGGTTTTCCGAAAGAATAAGTAGATGGCCTAAAAGTGAACTTGATAAATGGGAAGAAAAGAATCGTAGTAGGCAATTAAATGGATAATATATTAAGTGTTTCAAGAGATATAAATATAAGTGCGCTTATAAATGAAACTTCAGCACGTGAGGTTTTTAAAAACTGGATTGATAAATGGCATCCTAACTATGCAGTAACGTTAGTGTTTGATTCGACAAATGAAAGATTGGTCACAGCGGTAAGAAAGAATAATCTTCTTCTAAAATTCCTAAAACGACGGTTTTACGGAAAGCATTACATTAACAAGCTGCGGAAAATTAGATCTAGCCGTGTATCTCCTGCAATGTTCTCGTTTTTTGAAAAGCACAAGGCAGGTGGCTATCACATACATGCAGTCATGTGGGAGCCACCAAATCCAAACAAAGCTTTGGATTTGGAAATAGAAATAAAGCGCCAATGGTTTAAATTGACTAAATCGAAGAACGTAGTGGTAAAGCCCTACAAAAAGAACTTAGGTATTGGTTGGGTTGGTTACGCAACTAAGACTTTCGGCGAAAAATTAAATTACGACGATAGGTTCGAAATATATGACTGGAATCCGATTGATTGATATTCATAAAACCAAGCATCAAGGGTTAGGCTCAGGTGCTTTGATTGTCAAATTTTGTTATCATATAGATGGTAGCAATTGTGGAGTCCTGCATGAATTATAGAAATGATAAAATCATAATTGATATTGATAAAATTAATGATTCAATTGGATTTACGTTAAATAGCAATGTAATCGAATCTCTTAAAATTAAATCATCATATGAAATGAATGTTGATGGTGAGTTATTTTCAACTAACGACAAATACATATATCATATTGATAAGCCCGAGAGAGATGAGTTTTATGAGTTCGATGAATATGATGTTTTTGATTCTGATTTGAATTTTAATTATTTATTTGAAATTGGGTTAGATGGTCGAGAAATATTATTTCAATTGGCTTGTTCAAATCGGTTTAGGCATAAAAGTATAGAGTTATGATTTTATGCCTTATTATGAAACCTGATAGCTGTATTGAACAATTATTTTCTATATTTTTATAATTCCAGACCAGTTTATAAATTTACCATTCTCATCGAACTCAATGTAAGCTCTACGATTTCTTCTTCCTATTGGAAATAATTCAATCATTCCCCGAAATTCATTTTCGAGTCTATAACGATTACCATCATCATCAATGAATTGGTTATTACTAATTTCAGATAGTCCGATTTCATCCATAAACGCTTGGTTATGTTCTTCGGCTTCCCATGCTAATGCTCTACTTTTTCGTTGAGATATTCCTCGTTTAATCCCAAGAACCGCAAAAATTAGTAGTCCCCAAATAGTTATTGATACAATCCATTTGTAACCGATGCTCGCATTTTTATCTAAAAGTGCTTCTACTTGATTTAATTCGGTATATGGAACGAGAGAGTTGTAAAGCGGTAGAACAATGTGATCGGAAGACCAAACTAATATCGTATATAGGATTAACGGTTCAGCGGCGTCCATATTCGACATAAAATCGACTACAAGAGCTGCGATCACACTAAGCGAAAATGAGGTTAAAATTAAGCCTATTACCAAAGTCGGTATGCTAAATATACGAACAAGTATACTTCCTACGGGAGAACGATAGTTCCGGAATAACCATGTCCAAGACTGTACATACAGCCACAGTGCTGCAACAAATATAGCTACAGCTAATAAAAAACCACCGCTATTTTTAGATGACTTATAGATATCCCTGCCAAGGCTAAGTCCTATACCTGCCATTGCAGCCCCTGCAATTGTCTTTGGTACTGCTGATGATAATTTCATTAGACATCCTTGTTTAAATTAATTAATACACGAAAGAGTACGTAAGTTTTAATTATCTGTAAATATTTAATTCTTATGATACTTTTTCAGTTCTTTTATTGCTGAATCGTAGCGGTCGTTAATTTGTTCGCTTAACTCATCACATAAATTTTTGGCATTTAGATAATTAAACCCATCAACCATACTTAAAGAGCAGAAAAAACTTAGCAAGTTTTGTACTTTATGTACCGATTCAATTAGCAAATTATGCTTATCTTCATCGATTGGCATCTTAAAGTTTGGATCTAACTCATTGTGCAAAGCGAGATAGGTTATTAATTCGTTATGGGCTGAAGTTATATCTGATAAGAATAATTCGCCAATTTCATGCTGATTTGTACGGAGGTGTGGTTGTTCAAAAGCATGTCTAGCGTTCTTGAGAAATGCATTTGATGCATAAGTTATCGTTATAATCGATTTGGATATTATTCGGTATTCTGATAAAAGATCCTCTTGTTTTTTTGTTCTCGCCATGCCTCTAGAGCATATATTGCTAAGCTTAGAGTGTACGCGCTGAGAAAATCTGAAACCGTTACGCTATATTCTGTTTTGTTTCCAATCGCTAAAAGCAAAATAGTTATTAAGATTAAAAGCAAAGCTAGCGATAATCTATTTCGCATTTTCATTTAATTTTCCTTATTGGCGTTTAGGTGATGGCTCATAAAGTACACCTTTTGAACTACTCAGGGAAGGGCTCACAGATATGGTTCATTATTGTCGAATATATATGAACTACACGGTATAATATGAGCTAAATATTTTGAGCTAGGGGAAGTGTATGGGAATAGTTGTAGGGTATTTGCGGGTAAGCTCGGAAAAACAAAATACCGAATCGCAAAGAGCTATAATAGAAAGCAAATTCAAAGTTGAGCGCTGGTACGAAGATCATGCAACGTCAGGTGTAATAAAAGGTATAGATAGAAGAGCTCTCGGAGAGTTGCTTAACTACGTAAGAGAAGGTGATACTGTTGTTGTTTATGCAATTGATCGCCTAGGTCGCAACACAATAGATGTATTAAACACAGTAGAGAGACTCAAACTTAACGGAGTTTCTTTGGTATCGATTAGAGAGGGTTTTGATTTAACATCTGATCATGGGAAACTTCTGCTTACAATGCTCGCAGGACTTGCCGAGCTGGAGCGAAAAAATATTAAGGCGCGTCAAATGTCGGGAATTAATAGGGCAAAAGCAGAAGGGAAATCATTAGGCCGTAGAAAAACAATAGATAATAGGGCAGTTCTAATTTGGAGGAGCGAAAACAACGCTAGTATATCGATGACGGCAGAGCACTTTGGAATATCTAGTTCGTCAGTGAAAAGGGCATGTAGCTAGATAAGTTCCTTGGTTGTTACCTGAGCCTAATGTAAGTGTTTTTAATTTAGGTACAAGATACTTTACCGTTTAGAACGTTAAGATATCAAATAGATAGTTATCTCTCATTGAGTATAAGTAGTTTCCTTATGAAGAAGATTTCACGCTTTCTAAATTTACTAAAGGTAGTCGATAATCGACCAGATTTTAGCTATGTGGAAAACTTAATTAGTGGTCAGTTGTTTTTCAGAGCGCCACGAGAACTGAATGATCCGTTTGAGGTTCTTCCCATTTTCGACGATGAGGGGTTATTGTCAGCAACAGATCCTGATCTAATAACTGTTCATAAAAAAATGCTTGCACTTACCTATGGGTACTCACCACTAGAGGCAGAGATAGAACTTCTTCGACGGATTAGCTTGAGCGGTCTCCAACAATATAACGATTATCATCGAAAGCGTCTGAAAACAGCCTATTTCGATTTAATGACAGAGCGTATGGAAAACCATGGGGTATGTTGTTTTGTTGACTCAGCTAAGAGTCAGAACCCTCAGGATGATGAAAAACTTATGTGGAGTCTATACGCAAACGGGGTATCAGGTGTCAAAGTCGAATTTGACCAAGAACGACTCGTTGATAGTCTTGACACGTCTGGTTTAAGTACGTCAGAAAAATATGACGAGCTGATTGTTGCTCGAGACCATATAACTTATCAAGATAATCGACCAGTAATTGATGTTTGGGATTTTTTTTGGAGTTTATCTTTTACTAGTGATGATTTAGCCCGACAGAAACTCATGGAAGAGAAAGTGATTTCCCCTTATTTATTTACTAAATCGAAAAGTTGGGATAGAGAGAATGAGTTTAGAATTGTTGTTGAAGGTGCTGCAAATAAACTTGTACCGTTCTCGGTAGACAGTATTGAAAGCATTTCGTTTGGACAGCGCTGTGACGCTGAGGTGAGAGCTAGATTGCACGAAGCATTTAGGGATAAAACAAAGCTGTATGATGTAAAAACCTGTGAAAAAACTTATGACCTTTGTGCCATCCCTTTAAACTGAATTTCAAATAAATCCTAATCAAAAAACTGATTACATGAACGACTAGGCTGTACTCCTAAAATGTTAAAGTGCTCAAAAATCAAACTGCTCTTTCTTTAACGAAATTGAAAAATGCTACTTGAATCATTTTTCTTGCATCAGATAGTTCAGTCTTGGTTTCGTAAGCTTTCAAGCAGTCTTCGAGAATTGTAATTTTTTCGTCTATAGTCAATTTCGGTAAAATAGTACCTAGATAAAGAATATAATAATATTTTTGTTCTATTGGAGTATATGTATTGGATAACGTTTCATAATACTTAACAATACTAAAATATTCTTCGATAATTCTTGGTGCAGATTCGATGTTGAAGACTGCCGTGCCAAACAATTGATCATAATATCGGCCGAAAATTTGTTGTTTTTGGTTTGAGGCTTGATGAGGCGAACCGCTCAGGGCAAATAGTATTTGGCCGAATCTTTCCATACTAATTTTATGACGGTATGATTTTTTCTCAGTTATGCCTGTATCTCCAGACTTTCGAGAATAAATTATATCGAAATCTTCCAAATATTGTTCTAAGTGCAATTGCTCGGTACTGAGTGACTTGAGATCGACGTTAGAAATTTTATTCTGGCTGTTAGTATATTCTGCAATCCGATTTACCGTTTCTTGATCATTATCGGATGAAAATATTCTAACAAGAACTTCACTGCTACTGAGGTAGTCATCTATATTACTTTTACTATCTTTATTAAACTTATGAATAGATCTGAGAGTTTGTCCACCGTTAAGTACTTGAAATCCGGATATCTTGAGTTTTACTTTCTTTTTGGCGTTTGTATGTTGGGATTCAACTCTATGAGCAACTACGGTTAATCCGTTGTTATACATAAAGAACTTTTGAGGGTCGTTTCGAAGTGATTCTATTATGTTCTTATTGTACTTTGATTTAACGACGAAACCTCGGACATTATCAAATAGTACACTGTAGTCTAATTTTGCTTCGGATAGCACAGACAAATCTTCGATATTGTAGTCATGCCTCAGACTTTCATCCGTGCACGTAAGGCGAACAATTTCACTACTAGGGATGCGGGCAATGAACGAATTGAATGTTGATAGATTACTCTCTCTGTATACCATGAGAGCCTCAGCATCTAACATGATCGTTGCATCTATTGGTTCCGGTCTAATAGAAATTACTTGGCTTACCTCATCGAGGCCAACTGCCTGTACCTCTAAATCATAATGGTCTTTTAACTGACTGATAGCCGGATCAGTAGGTAAGACGACTTTATTTTCATTACTAACAAGGTACAGAGTAATTTTCCATGTTCTATTTTCGTTCAGAGCAGAGATTAGACCTTGGGTAAGCCGTTTAATTCTGCCGGACATGCTTGCAGTGCTTTCGTTGTATAAAGCGTTAATAAACTTGGTGGATATTACTGCGTCGTTTGATGATTGTCTTTTGTCTAGATTAAATTTTTCGCGATACTTGAAATTAAATAACTTGATCTCAGCTTCGTCCTCATCGAGATAAATGGCATCAATTCCGAAGTCATCATATTTTTTTCCTGTTTCATATTGAAGAAACTCTGAATCTGTAATGCAGTCAACAATATCCGTTATCTCTCGGAGGTTACAGAGATTCTCTAGCGCAAATATATAGAAACCTAAACGTTCCTTTTCTATGTCATTTTTCGGTGTGCTTTTCAGCGGCTTAGTGTTCTGAAGGTTCTCGAAATATTTAAGGCATTTCGTCTTTAATATTTTGAAGTCATTCAAGCTTGCCATGATATTTTTGCTCTGGTTCTGAGAATAAACTTACAATAGCATCATGTTGCAGTTGCTCAAAACGTTGAGCGATAGTTAGAGTCTTTTTAATAATTCGATAGCCTAATTTAGACTTTTTAGTTGATCTAGATAATCAGCCCAACTCTGCATCATATCGCTGCGCTCTTTAACGAAAAGAGTCCGGTTGTAAGCTCTCCCGAAGGAATCTTTAACGGTATGTGACAACTGCTGCTCTATATACTCACGTCTAACTTTTAGCTGTTCTTCAAGTAGAGTTCTAGCTGATGCTCTGAAGCCGTGAATGGATTGAACTTTTTTTGTATCATAACCAAGAGATCTAAGCGCCTTTATAACGGAAGCAGTGCTGATGTGTTTTTCGTTATGCTGCTGATTACTGAAAACAAAAGTGTTGTGCTCTGTTATAGTTTTTGCTGATTTTATAATCTCTATTGCTTGTCGACTCAGCGGTACAATGTGATCAGCGGTTAGATGTTGTCGTTCTTTTTTCTTTTCTGCTGGAATTACCCAGATACTCTTTGCTAGATCTAATTCACTCCACTCCATTGAAACAAGTTCACCTGGTCTTTGAAACACTAGTGGAGCTAGTTTAAGGGCTAAGCCAACAACAGAATTATGATTGTATGTATCGATATCGCGGAGCAATTTGCCGAATGCAATAGGCTCGATGATTGCTGGCTGATGCTTTACTTTGGAGGCGGGAACCAGTCCTCTTAAGTTTTGTGCCGGATTATGTTCAATAAATCCGTTTTGCGCAGCGTAGACAAACACTTTATCAATATCACGCCTAATTTTTCTTGCGGTTTCTAGCTTTCCCGCATCGATTAGCTTATTTACAATCTCGGCTAAATCGGCCGTTGTAATAGACTTAACGGATTTCTTACCAATGTGAGGAAGTACATAGCGAGATATGCGAGAGTTTTTCTTCACTTGGGTTGATGGAGCTAGAGTTTGTCGCTTTAGACAGTCTTGGGTGACTTTTTCAAACGTCCTCTTTGACTGTTCTTCAGATCGCGTTCTGTTAGCTATTAATACGTCTTTTGGGTCAACCCCTTGGGCTATCTGTTTTTTAGCTAAACGCACGCTTTCACGAGCTTCTGCTAGGCTTATCTCTGGATATGTTCCTATCGCCAGCGTAGCTTCTTTTTTATTTGTTGGGCGATAGTATTTGAGTCGCCAGTATCTGTAAGCTGATTTAGAAGAATTGCATTGAATGTAAAGTCCATCTCGATCATATAGGCGTCTAGCTACAACAGGTGCGCGTTTTAACTTTGTTTCGGTTAGGTTCATTTACTAGGCCGTCAACTTAGTTAGCTATTCCTTTAGAATACCCCTGGAAGTACCCCTGAAATAGGGGGATTTAGAGGAACTGAGTGAGACTATAGTAGACACGAAGGTATAAAAAAAGCCAGCATTTATGCTGGCTTTAGTATGATCAGACACTATCTGATACTTTAAGATGGTGCCCGGAGGCGGAATCGAACCACCGACACGAGGATTTTCAATCCTCTGCTCTACCGACTGAGCTATCCGGGCGTGGGGCGTATTTAACGAGTTTTTCGGATCCAAGTCAACCGCTTTTTACGTCGAAAGCGGCTGAAATGGGCCGTTTGGTCAGTTATTGCCCATGTTGAGCGTTTTTACACCTTTAAATAGGTACTGCCGGCTAAACATTTCTCGTAGAAATCTGTCCAACGAACACCTTCGCGAGGAGCCAGTAAGCCCTTACGAACCTCTTTATCGATGCATTTCTTCACGGCCTGGGCCATATACTCGGTATTGTACTGCATGGTAGCCAGTACTTTTTCTGCCGAAGTGCCAGGTACAATTTCTTCGATGTAGAAGTCGCCCGGCTCGTCGTCATGGCAGTAAATGTGTACTTCGGTTAAGCGCCCAAACAAGTTATGCATGTCGCCCATAACGTCCTGGTAAGCGCCGGTCAGGAACATGCCCACATGATACTGCTCGTCTTTTTTGAGCTTATGCATGGGAATGTTGTCGCTGATTTCGGTGCCTTCAATGTATTTGCTTAGCTTACCGTCGCTGTCGCAAGTTATATCCACTATGGTACAGCGCACTTCAGGTTTTTCGTTTAAGCGCGTTAGCGGCACTATAGGAAGCACCTGATTGATTGCCCAGGTGTCTGCCGCCGACTGGAAAATGGAGAAGTTACACAGGTACTGGCTGGCCAGCATGTCCTCTAACTCTTCCAGTTCCTGGAATACAAAGCCTTCGCGATCCAGTGACTGATGGATGTCGCTTAGAATTTGCCAGTACATGGTGTCTATTTTGGCCATTTCCGGTAGCGACAAAATACCCAGCTTAAAGGCTTCATAAGCACTGGTTTTGAACGAGGCAGCGTCGTTATAGCATTCCTGCGGGTGCAGGTCGCTAGCGTTAATTAGCTCGCGCATATTGCTAACCAGAATGTGCTCATCTTCCGCAGGGGAGATGTCGAACTTATTGCCGGTATTACGAATTTCACCAACAATATTAGTGACTACACAGCTGTGGTGGGCAGTAATGGCGCGGCCGCTTTCGCTTACCAGATTTGGGTGTGGCACTTCTTCTAAGTCACACACCTGCTTCACGCCATACACCACGTCGGCTACGTACTCTTCGGTAGAGTAGTTGCGCGAGGAATCTGTGGTTGAGCTGGTACCGTCATAATCAATACCTAAGCCACCACCGATATCCAGATATTCCAGCGGCACACCCATTTGCATCAGTTTGGCGTACAACCGCGCACCTTCAGATACCGCTTCTTTTACTTTGCGGATATCTGACAACTGGCTACCAATGTGGAAGTGCAGCAGCTTGGCGCAGTGCAGCATGTCTTCTTGTTTGAGCATTTCAATAATGTTCAGAATTTCGGTAATGCTTAAACCAAACTTAGCGCGGTCGCCGCTGGAGCCGGCCCATTTACCTGAGCTGCGCACCATCATTTTGCTGCGCAAACCAATTAATGGCTCAACATTTAGCTTCTTCGCCAGTGGAATCAGCATTTCAAGTTCACTGAGCTTTTCAATCACAATAATCATCTTGCGCTTCAGGTGGCGGCCTAATAGCGCTAGCGTTAAGTAATCTTCGTCTTTGTAGCCGTTCAGAATGGTCAGTGCGTTCGGGTTCTCGTTGTACGCCATAACTGCCATCAGCTCTGGCTTAGAGCCTGCTTCCAAGCCGTAGTTGTACGGTTCGCCGGCATCCATGATTTCTTCAACCACTTCCCGCATCTGGTTTACTTTAATCGGGAATACGCCCACATATTTGCCATCGTATTTGGCGTCTTCAATAGTGTTCTGAAAGGTTTCGTTCAGAATTTCAACTTGCGAGCGCAGAATATCGTGAAAGCGAATTACTGCCGGGAATTGAATACCTTCGGCAATAATTTCATCAATCACTTCTTTCATGTCTATAGTGACATCTGGCAGGCGATGATTCGGCGCAATTTGAATGCTGCCATTATCGCCTATTGAGAAGTAACCAGCGCCCCAACGGTTGACGCCGTAAAGTTCTTCAGCGTCGTCAATCGTCCAGTTGTCTGCCATTAGCGAGATCCTTTTTCATTCATGATTATCAGTAGTTCGCGCACAATTTTGGCGGCGAAAACATCCGAGTTACCGGTTGGGTCAATTTTTGGTGAAAGCTCTACTACGTCGGCACCCACCAGATTTTTGTGGCGCAGAATTTTTAACAGGCTAACGTAGGAGTGAAAATCTTCACCGCCTGGCTCAGGGGTACCTGTACCGGGTAAAAATGCCGGGTCAAAGTAGTCCAAATCCAGGGTCAGATAAATAGGGCGGTCATCGGCAATGGCAGCCACACTTTCCAGAAAGTCTTTGCGTGAGGTGCGCACTGTGCCGTTTTCTTTCATCCACTGGTATTCTTCGCGAGTACCAGAGCGAATACCGTATTGAATAAGTTGATGATCAGGCCCGAAATGATCCACCACGCGACGAATAATAGACGCATGCGAGAAGTGATAACCTAAGAAACCGTCACGTAAATCGGCGTGGGCATCCAGATGCAACAACACCATGTCCGGATATTGTTCCAGATAGGTTTTAATTGGCGCATACGAAATAGAATGCTCGCCACCTAAGGTAAGCACCCGAATTTTATTCTTCGCGATATCGTTGGTGGCGAATATCTGCTGGAAGTCATCAGTTGCCCGTTGCCACTGCTGTTCAACGTCGGCGGTGTCACCTAATTGCAAATTACCCAGGTCGTAGAATGGCTGATCGTGTAAATCCGCATCTAAATATGGTGAGTAGGATTCAATATCTTCAGATACTGAACGCAAACCATCAGGGCCGTCCTTGGTGCCTTTGCGGAAACAGGCGGTACCATCAAAGCCAAAGCCGATGATATGGGTGCGGTTGGCATGCAATGCACGCTCGTCTTCTGCACCAAAAAAAGGACGTACCGGTACTTGTGTTGAAACCGGCAATTTTGCAACTTTAGTCAAGGTCATTCACCTCCAGAGGGAATTTTAGTAAAGAATTTTAGGCGCTAGCATTACTAGCGTAAAATAAAGGCCGCATTATCGGCCTAAATACGAACATTTACCATCTTCAGGCCACGTTTGTGACTGAATTTTTTGCACTCAGTTCAGCATCGCCGTTTTTCTTCACCGGATTAAATACCCGATGCTGAATATGAACCAGATTCGGATCGAGCGGTTTGTCTATTTGCCAAGTATCCGGCAGCGGTGTGGCTACGGCTTTATTGCCCTGAATACCCGACATCACCAGAGTTTCACCTTGCAGCGCAAGCTCAATAGCATAAACCCCTAGCTGTGCGGCCAGAATACGGTCTGCCGCGGCAGGTGAACCACCCCGTTGAATATGGCCCAGCAAACAGGGGCGGCAAGGTAAGTGATATTCAGCTTCTAACTGCTCAGCCAGTGCCACGGCTCCACCTGGCCATTGGTGTTCGCTTAGCACCATCACATAGCTACTTTCACCACGAACTTTTTTCACGCGTTCAATATGCTTAACCAGCGCCGCTATAGTTAGCGGCTTTTCGCGTTGTAGCTCTGGCAAAATCATACGTTCGGCGCCGCTTGCCATAGTGCTGCTTAGCCCAATAAAGCCAGCCTCGCGGCCCATTACTTCCACAATAAATACGCGGTCCATGGCCTCGGCGGTATCACGGATTTTATCGAGGGCGTCCATGGCAATAGACACTGCGGTGGCAAAACCAATAGTGGCGTCGGTGCCGTACAGGTCATTATCAATAGTGCCGGGTACGCCAATGATTTGGCCGTTCCAGTGGTGAGACAAATGTTCCGCACCACGGAAGGAACCGTCACCACCAATAACCACTAACGCATCAATATCATTGTTCTGTAGATTTTCCGCGGCCTTCTTTGCGGCTTCGTCGGTTTTAAATTCCGGACAACGGGCACTTTTAATAATGGTGCCTGAGTATTGCAAAATATGGAGCACGTCTTGTGCCACTAGTGGCACTGCGTCGTTTTCGAGTAATCCTTTATAGCCGTGACGAAACGCTAATACCTGCAAACCATAATGTTCTGCTGCCAGTACTACGGCGCGTAGCGCAGCGTTCATTCCCGGGGCATCGCCGCCACTGGTTAATACCGCTATTTTTTTTATCTCGTGTGCAGACACGGCACGTACTCCTTCTGGTTTATGTCTGGTAAGCTTATCTAACTTATCAACTTTGACAAGTGAGCAGGCCCCAGATGACGAATATATCCAATACAAAGCCTATTTATGTTGCTGCCGCTGACATTCATGAGTGGGCGCGTGCCTGTGCTCAAAGTGTTGGTGCTGATGCTGGTGTAGCGCAGCACATAGCGACTTATTTGCTTGAGGGCGACTTACTGGGCTTTCGCACCCATGGGTTATTGCGCCTGCGCTACAACCTGGAGTGTTTACGCGATGGTCGTAGCCGTGCTTCCGGCGAGCCACTGGTATTAAAGGACCGAAAAGCCGTGGCCAGTTGGGACGCGCAGTTATTACCAGGTTTGTACGTGTTGCCTAAGGCGATTGATGCGGCTTGTGATAAAGCGAAATCCTGCGGCACCGGCACTATTGTGATTCGCCGCGCGCAGCATGTGGCGTCACTGGCTGCCTATTTAAGCTTGGCTACCGACCGTGGCTTTATGATTTCCATGTTTGCCAGCACCCCGGGACAACGTGCAGTAGCTCCGTTTGGCAGCAAGCAGGCCGTGTTCTCACCTAACCCTTTTGCCATTGGCGTTCCTACACAAACCCAGCCCATTTTGCTGGATATGAGTTTGTCTATGACGGCGGCAGGCAAAGTGCGTCAGGCTATTGCCGAAGAACGGCCGTTGCCGTTCGCTGGTTTAATTACGCCAGGCGGCGAGTACACCAACGACGCGACGACCTTCCTGGCGGATCCGCCCAGCGTGCTGGCTAGTTTAGGTGGTAAAGACCTGGGCTATAAAGGCTCGGGGTTAACCCTGTTCAGTGAGTTGTGGACTATGGCGCTTAGCAACTACGGACGCCGTCAGGGCAGTGAAGACGGCGACGCCAATACGGTTTGGTTGCAGGTGTTAGACCCGTCAGCCTTTGGTGATCAGGAAGAATTCTTAACTGAAAGTCAGGCGCAACTGGATGCTATTTTGGCTGCAACGCCAATTGATGCTAACCAGCCGGTTCGGGTTCCGGGCAGCAATGCGATTGCTCTGAAAAAGCAGCAGCTGGCCGAAGGTGTTAGTTATACGCCGGCGGTGTGGCGGCAGTTGGAAAAATGCGCAGTAATGTGTGGCGTAGATTTACCAGAAGTTATTTCGAAGCCTTAATTAGCAGGCGCTGGCGCACAGCCCTGATTAGGGCTGTAAGCGCTGAATATGCCAATCATTGTCGGTTAGCACATATTCAAATCTGTCGTGTAGTCTGAATTTACCACCTTGCCAGAATTCAAAGCGGTGCGGCACTATTCGGTAGCCGCCCCAATGCTCAGGTACCGGAATGTCACCACTTTTATATTTCTCGGTTAGCTCTTGATAAACCAGCTCCATGCTGGCGCGAGAATCAATGGGCTGACTTTGCTGTGACGCCCAGGCACCGAGCTGACTTTCCCGTGGACGGCTGTGAAAGTAGGTTTCAACATCGCTACGCGGCAGTAACTCAATACGGCCTTCTACACTCACTTGCTGCTCAAGTGCCAGCCAGGAAAAATGGGCTGAAATAGCCGGGTTGGTTGCTAAATCCTGGGCTTTTGCGCTGTTTAAATTAGTAAAAAATACCAGCCCGCGATGATCATTTTGTTTCAATAGCACTGTACGTTGGCGTGGGTTACCCGAGGCGTTCACTGTTGCTATTGTCATTGCCGTTGGGTCGCTCAGTGCGCCGGAAGCATGCGCAGCCGCTAGCCAGGATTCGAATTGGTTAAACGGGTTCTGAACGATGTCGTTACGGCTTAGGGTAGCGCGCTCGTAATCGCGCCGCACGGAATGCAAATCCATTACTCACCTCTACTGCTATCAACCGATTGCGCCTGAATCTGACTTAGGTTTTCAATTGCAATGGCGGTATTGTTCATAAATAAACGGAGCAATTTAGTGTCTAGTTCACTCAATTCTTTGATATTTCTAATAAATAGCAAATACTGATTGCCGCTGTTGGTAGTGTACAAACCATAGTAATGGCCGCCAACCAGTTCCGCGGAAGAACTTGGTAGTGCCTGCATGCGGTTTACTACGCTCTGGTCTACATCTTTATTAATGGTATGCCCAATAGCGGCTGCGTAGTCACCGGTGCCACTAATAATTTCGAAGGGCTCGTGGTCAGAAGACGTGGCTGTTAAGCCATTTACACGACAATAAGCGGCATCGTCTGAGCGAGTCAGCAGAGCAACAATTTGCTCTAAAATACCCTGACACAACTGATTAAGTGAACGTGCTGAAAAAACTTCGGCGGAGGCTTCAATTACTTTCTCAAGCCCTAACTTATTGCGCTCTATTGAGCACAGGTCGCGGTAGGCGCGTAAACAGGAGTAAATGAGCGTAACCAGTTTGCGGTAGGTTAGCTCGGTTTTTTCTTTGTAATCATCAATGTCGTATTTGGCGATGATTTCTTCTTCAGGCGCCTGACCGGGTTGGCCAGTACGCAATACAATTCGAATTAAATGATTCTTTTGCTCTTCACGAATCCACTGCGCCGTATCCAAACCCGCATGGTCGGTTTCC
Organism: Pseudidiomarina planktonica; assembly: GCF_900177775.1. GTDB lineage: Bacteria > Pseudomonadota > Gammaproteobacteria > Enterobacterales > Alteromonadaceae > Pseudidiomarina > Pseudidiomarina planktonica. The sequence goes on from NZ_FXWH01000003.1 coordinate 280,377, forward strand.
ATCACTACATCCAGTAATACCAGTGCGAAGTCGTGGCGGTATTTCAGCATTTCGCGGGCTTCGGCACCTGAGTAGGCTGAGGTGAAATCCAGTGGGTGACCATCTAGTTTAAAGTCACCCAGTGCCATGCGCGTAATGGTGTGGATTTCCTGATCGTCATCAACGATCAGGATATGGTAGGGCTCAAGCTCTACCTCAGGATTTTGCTCGGGTTCGTCTTCGGCAAATAAGAATTCGTCACTCATTCATTGTTATCACTATTAGAGCGGCTGTAACGTTTTTCACCAGCAACATAAGTGGCCAAAACGTCGGTTTGCCAAAGTATAGTTGAGTTTACTGAAAAAGGGTCTTGCTCTAACACAATAAAGTCAGCCCATTTACCTGGCTCTAACGAACCTAGCGATTGTTCCTGACCGCTGGCATAGGCCGCATCCAGAGTAAAGGCACGCAGTGCTTGCGGTAGCGTCATTTGCTCATGCGCGTACCAACCGCCGGCTGGATTATTGTCACGGTCCTGACGAGTCACTGCGGCGTGTAAACCAAAGAATGGGTTGGCAAGCTCAACCGGGAAATCGGAACCGGCAGCAATAATAGTGCCTTGCTCCAACAGGGTTTGCCAGGCGTAAGCGCCTTCCATACGGGCTTTGCCTAAGCGATCTTCAGCCATGTTCTTGTCGCTGGTAGCATGGGTTGGTTGCATAGAAGCAATCACGTTCAGGCTTTTAAAGCGCTTTAAGTCGTCGGGGTGAACTACCTGCGCGTGTTCAATGCGATGGCGAAGATTACGGCCACCCATAGTCTCGTAGGCACGCTCGAACTGATCCAGCGCAATGCGGTTAGCGCGATCGCCAATGGCGTGAATGTTAATCTGGAATCCGGCTGGTATAACTAAGTCATACAGCTCTTCGATACCTTGCTCAGAAGTCACCATGAGTCCCATTTGATCGTCTGCATCGGAGTATGGTTCCAGTAACGCAGCGCCGCGCGATCCCAGTGCACCATCGGCGTAAATTTTAACGCTGGCAACGGTGAAGCTTTCGTCAGGGGTGGTAACCGGGCCTTCAGCCAGTAATTCTGGCAAGCGCGGTTCAGTTGCCGCCAGCATGCCATAAACACGTACCGGTAATTGCTTGTCGGCAGCAAGTTGCTTATACACACTTAATTCTGCGGCGCTAATGCCGGCATCGTGCACGCCGGTAATACCACGCGCCAGTAAGTGCTCAAAGGCACGTTCAAATGAAGCGCCCAGTTGCTGTGCACTCGGAATAGGGCGGATGCGGTCAACCAGGTTCATGGCGTTATCAATCAGCACACCGGTTGGATTGCCATCAGCATCACGCACAATCTCGCCGCCGTCCGGGTCCATGGTATCTGCCGTAATACCGGCCAGCTCTAATGCTTTGCTGTTGGCCCAACCGGCGTGAGCATCAACGCGGGTAAGCCATACCGGACGTTGTTGAATCACTTCATCCAGCATAGATGCGGTTGGGAAAGTACGGTCAGGCCAGTTTTCCTGGTTCCAGCCGCGGCCAATAATCCAGGGTTGTTGTTCATTCGCAGTGGCATAGGAAGCGACCCTTGCGACCGCGTCCTGTGCTGACGTTGCTTCACGTAAGTCAGCTTGTAACAAGTAGTCGCCTAAACCTAGCACATGGCCGTGCGCGTCGGTGATTCCCGGTAAAACGGTTTTGCCGTTCAGGTCAACTTTCTGATCGGCCTCTGCATAACGTTGTTTTAATTCATCACCGCCAACGGCAACAATGCGGCCATCAGCCACCACCAACACCGAGAATTCTTTTAACTTGGCATCAGCACCAGGCTGGCCAGTTAATGTGTAGCCATTGGTGTTGAAGTACAGCTGGGTTGCTGCAAGGCTTGGACAAGTGATAAAAATACTGCACAAAACGGCAGCTAAACGTATGCAATTCATATTAATTTCTCTTTTTTAGGAAGAAAGACAAGTTACTACTCTAACTGCTTTTTGCACGCGGCTTAAGAAAATGTGTAAAAACTTAATAAATGATTTAGTGTTTTGTTACACTATCGGTCTAATTTGAATCTTTAATTAACATATGTCTAGGTGTTAAAACAGATTCGTTTTCAAGGCAAAACTGGCAAATGAATCTGGAAAGGTCTATTGCTATTAGGTGCCAATACTACTTACAGCCTGCAGGAAAATCGATATCGCGCATGAAAATACTAATTATTGACTCTCAGTTCTTTGTCCGTGCAGGGCTTATTCAACTACTGACTAGTTACACGTCAAATGTAGCAATTTATGAAGCGTCAAGCTTCTCTGTAGCGGAAGATTATCTAGCCAGCGAGCCTGATTTTAATTTGGTATTTTTGGAAATGGAACTTCCGGATTCGGAAATACGGCCAGCGCTGCAGCGCTTGAAGCGATACTCGCCGAATGCTCATGTAGTGTTATTTACCTGGCGCAAACCTTTAACTGATGTTCGTCAAGCTTTAGCGGCTGGCGTGCGTAGTTACTTACCTAAAGATGCCTCTGCCGAGGAAGCCAAGCTGGCAGTAAAGGCATTGTTGAATAACGACCGTTATTTACCCGATGACTCTAGCTTGAGTGAAGTAAAACCTTCGCAAGGCAGTGCCGAGAACTTCCTGTCGCCACGGCAGTTGGAAATTATGCAGTTGTTAGCTCAAGGTTTGTCTAACAAGGAAATCGCAAATATTCTGGGTATTACTGAAGGTACTATTCGGGTTCATTTATCGGCAATTTTCAAAGCCATCAAAGTATCGAATAGAACGGAAGCAACATTGTGGTACCTCTTGCGGCAGAAAAAGTTGGTTAATTAAGCCATGCAGTTAGACAAGCTGTTAGCGTCGCTGGAACAGGTTAAGCATGCCCCCACCGAGTTATGGGATCCGCCCGATTGCGGCACTGTGCCTATTCATATTAATGAGCGTGGCGAATGGTCTTATCAAAATTCGCCAATTCGCCGTGAAAAATTAGTTCGTTTATTAGCTTCGGTATTGGTGAAAGAGGGTGACGATTACTTTTTAGTTACTCCTGTCGAAAAAATGCAGATAACCGTTGCCGACGCGCCATTTTTAATTACCCAGTGGCGCTGGCATGGTGACGCTAAGCCCCCAGTTATGCAGCTTACAACCAACATTGGCGATGAATTTCCATTATCTGAACAACATCCTTTGATTGTTAAAAACGGCGTTCCTTATGTGGATGTTGGACGAGATTTGTTGGCACGAGTACACCGCAACGTATATTATCAATGGGTAGAATCCCTTTTTGAACAGGCGCTTCAGTTAGACGAAAACGGTCAATTAACGCTGACGAGTGCAGGAAAAAGCTTTAAGCTAGGCAAAGTAGATTAATTTATAACTGACGCACGTTCACCTTGCGTCTGAACTGTCCTTGGATAAAATGGCACGCAACTTGTGCAGATGTGAAGTACTGTAGGGCTGATGCAGAAATCAAAAACAATTTACATTATCGAGAACTCGCCCGAACGTTTCCGCCAGTTGGAGACGGTATTGAGCTTTCTTGGTGAAACTGTGGTTGAAACCTCAGCCGCAGAGGTCATTGGCCTTTGCGAAGACACCCTACCTCAGTGCGTAGTCATGGGCTCAAGCGATCAGCCACTGGCGGAATTAGCGCAACAGCTGCCGGCGTTACCATTTATTGTTGCTGACGAAGGGCAGGAAGAAGCCTTAGCACTCATGAATGTCGTGGGTAAGCTGCCTCAGCAAGTTAGTTACACCGCACTAACCCAGTTACTTCATTACTGTCAGGAATATCACCGCCATCGCCCGGGCACGCGTTCAGCAGATACCGATTCTTACTTATTCCGCAGTCTGGTTGGGCGCAGCCGGGCCATTCAGCATGTGCGCAAACTTATTGAACAAGTAGCTGATACTGAAGCGAACGTGATTGTGTTAGGTGAGTCGGGTACTGGTAAAGAAGTAGTCGCCCGCAATATCCATTTTCTGTCTTCACGCCAAAAGGGTCCTTTCGTACCGGTAAACTGTGGTGCGATACCACCAGATTTGCTGGAAAGTGAGCTCTTTGGTCATGAAAAAGGTGCCTTTACTGGTGCCGTAAGTGCCCGTAAAGGTCGCTTCGAGTTAGCCGAGGGCGGCACTCTGTTTCTGGATGAAATTGGTGATATGCCACTGCCTATGCAGGTAAAGCTTCTGCGTGTGTTACAAGAGCGTACCTTTGAGCGGGTTGGTGGTAACAAAACTATTCAGGCTGATATTCGAGTGGTGGCGGCAACGCACCGCGAGCTTGAGCAAATGATTCTGGACGGCAAATTCCGCGAAGATCTGTATTACCGCCTGAACGTATTTCCAATTGAAATGCCGGCCCTGCGTGAGCGCCAGGAAGATGTGATGTTATTGATTCACGAACTGGTAGCAAGGGTTAAGGCGGAAACCAAGGTGTCGGTTCGTTTTACCGATACCGCGCTGGAGTCACTGCAGTTGCACCGTTGGCAGGGTAACGTACGGGAACTTTCAAACTTGGTTGAACGTATGGCCATTATGTATCCGAACGGTATCGTTGATGTTGGCGATTTGCCGGTAAAATACCGTCATTTAGATGTGCCTACTATTGTTCCTGAGTATCCGGAAGAATTGCTCGAACGCGAAGCGCTGTCGGCAATGTTTACCGATGAGAAAGTGCAGGCCGAGGCTGAACTGGCGGCAAACGGGAATGGCCTTGGGGTATCATCGCAACTGCCCGACGAAGGTGTGAACTTAAAAGAAATGCTAAGTGAATTGGAAGTTGATTTAATTCGCCAGGCGCTTGAGCAACAAGACTGGGTGGTAGCCCGGGCAGCCGAATTATTAGGTATGCGCCGCACCACCTTAGTTGAGAAAATGAAGAAATTTCAGTTAGTCCGCGATTAACCCGCCCCAAATAATCACCGCGCCAGAAAATTGGCGCGTGATCTAGCAAACTTTAAAAATAAACCATTGATTTATAACGAATAAAAATGGCACATCAATTGCAAAGAATCCGTTAAGTTGAAATAACTAACGGGTTTTTGTCCATGCAAAATGTAATTGCACAATCGGCCGCATCAGCCGCAGCACAATCTCATGTTGATGCCATTTTAGAAGCGATGCCTCACGCCATTATTACGCTGAACTCAGCGGGTGTGATTGAGCACGCCAATGCGGCTGCCATTAATCTGTTAAACGATACCCTGGAAGGCCGCTTGTGGCGTGATGTGGTTGGTGACTTCTTTGCACCACGCGCCGATGACGGTCATGAAGTTTCGTTGCGCAGCGGACGCCGGGTTCGCATCGATATTTCTACCCTGGCGCCAGAGCCGGGTCAGCTTATTGTGCTTACCGATTTAACCGAAACACGCGCCTTGCAGGCGCGTGTTGGTCAAATGCAACGGCTGTCAGCCATGGGCCGGATGGTTGCGGCACTGGCGCATCAGGTTCGTACACCTTTGTCTGCCGCCATGCTCTACACCGATAATTTAAAGAGTCCGCGCTTACCGGAAGGCCAGCGCTTACCCTTCTTGGAAAAACTAAGTTCCAGACTGCAAACCTTAGAGCATCAGGTAAACGACATGCTGCTGTTCGCCAAGAGCGGCGATCAGCAAGTATTGCAAACCTTCTCGTTAGCTGAACTTATGCAGCAACTGGAACAGCAAACCGAAGCCTATTTGCAGCAGCAACGTGCGCATTTGAATATTCACATGCAGCACCCGCAAACCATGCTGCGCGGCAACCTGAACTCGTTGGTTGGTGCGCTTCAGAATCTGGTGATGAATGGTATTCAGGCAAGCTCGGCCGGCGCCACTATTGATGTTGATGCCACCACCTGCGACGACGCTTTGACTATTGAAGTAAGCGATTACGGTTGTGGCATGGACGAGCAGCAGCAGAAGAACGTATTCACCCCTTTCGTTACTACCAAAACTCATGGCACCGGCCTGGGTTTGGCGGTAGTTCAGGCCGTAACCAAATCGCATCAGGGCAACATTCAGGTAGCCAGCACTGTGGGCGAAGGCACAACCTTCACCATTGAATTGCCAATAGCAACCTTGCCAACTTTTACCCGTCAGGAAACCACGACCCTGCAGAAGGAATTCTCTTATGTCTGAAGCCATGCAATCGACTCAGCGCACCTTACTTGTTGTTGAAGATGATGCCGCTCTGCGCGAAGCAATTATTGATACCCTGAGTTTATCGGGGTATCAGTGTCTGGAAGCTGACAGTGGTGAAGCTGCACTGGTAATGCTGAAACAGCAACCGGTAGAGTTGGTGATCAGCGATGTGCAAATGCCTGGCCTTGACGGGCTGCAACTGTTACGCAGCATGCGTCACCAGAACATTGATATTCCAACTATTATGATGACCGCTTACGCCAAAGTTGATGACGCGGTAGTGGCCATGCGCGAAGGCGCTATTGATTATTTGAGCAAACCATTCTCAACCGAAAGCCTGCAATTATTAGTGGAGCGCTATTTACCAGCCAGTGCCAACAGCACCAATGATCCTGTGGTTGGCGATTCACGCAGTCGCGATTTACTGCGGTTGGCGCAGCGCGTGGCGCAAACTCAGGCAACGGTTATGATTTCCGGTCCAAGTGGTTCTGGTAAAGAAGTGTTGGCGCAGTTTATTCACCGCCAGTCACCGCGCAGTAATGCGCCTTTTGTGGCCATTAACTGTGCTGCCATTCCGGAAAATATGCTCGAAGCCACTTTATTCGGTTACGAGAAAGGTGCCTTTACCGGTGCTGTTCAAGCTTGTCCGGGCAAATTTGAGCTGGCGCAGGGCGGAACCTTGTTGCTGGACGAAATCACTGAAATGGATTTGGGCCTGCAAGCCAAGCTGCTGCGCGTATTGCAAGAGCGTCAGGTGGAGCGTATTGGCAGCCGTAAACTTATTCAACTGGATGTTCGCATTATTGCAACCAGCAACCGCGACCTGCAGGAAGCGGTTAAATCGGGCGAGTTCCGCGAAGACTTATTCTATCGTTTGAACGTGTTCCCACTAGCCTGGGTACCACTGGTTGAACGTAAGGGCGACATTTTGCCTTTGGCTGATCATTTGTTGACTCGCCACTGCGAACGCTCCGGCGTGGCCGCGGTGAAGTTCAGCCCTTGTGCGCATGAAATGCTGTTGCAACATAGCTGGCCGGGCAACGTACGCGAACTGGAGAACGTGATTCAACGCGCGTTAATTCTGCAGCAAGGTGACACTATTACTGCTGAAGCCCTGATGTTGGATACCGCCAATAAGCTGGCATCTGATACCCCTTCTGATCACGTGTTGCCCGAACAGGTTGCACATAGTGAAGCGCTTGGAGCAGAACTCTGGCAGCAAGAGCGTCAGATTATTCTGGAAACCCTGCAGCGCTTTAAAGGCAAGCGCAAGCCGGTAGCTGAACACCTGGGCATTAGCCCCCGAACGCTGCGCTACAAGCTAGCCAAAATGCGCGAAGACGGCATGGTTTTGCCGGGCAGATAAATGCTGGCACTACCTTTGCATAGTCTTAACAAAGAGCCTCTGATTAGGGGTTAAGAACCGCAAAATTTTGACGCCGAGGCTGTTATGGATATTAAATCATCTGCTATGTTCGCTGAACTACAAAGTATGGCTCAGCAAGTTCGTCCCCCCGCTGAGCAAGGGCTTGAAGTAAGTTCCTTAAATCAGGTTGGGAATACGTCGCAGTCTGACTTTTCCGGCTTACTGAAAGGCGCCATTGATAACGTCAATGCGTTGTCGAAAACCACCGGCGATTTGCGCGAGCGAATGGAGCTTGGCGATCCGTCAGTCACCTTGGAACAAACCATGATAGCCAGTCAAAAATCCGGCATCGCTTTTGAAGCCACTATTCAGGTGCGCAACAAAATGGTGGAAGCTTATAAAGAAATTATGGCGATGCCGGTTTAAGCATAAACGGCTGTTCGACAAGCATTTAGCAAGAATTAGTGGAGATATAGCGTGGCTGAATCAACCGATTTAATGGTCGCAGACAAAGATAACGACAATGACGCTTACGAGAGCGGTCTTGGCGATGAGAAAAAGTCCGGCCTAATGAGCTCGTTCGGTGATTTTGATGTTCTGCGTCAGGTTATTCTGGTGCTGGCACTTGCCATTTGTATCGCCATTGCCGTGTTTGTCATGTTGTGGGCGCAGGAGCCAACCTACCGCCCGTTAGCTAAAATGGATACCGAGCAGCTAATTTCCACGCTCGATTATTTAGATGCCAACTCAATTGACTATAAAGTTGAAGGCAACACGGTTTTTGTTACTGAGCACGAATACGATTCGATTAAACTGGAAATGACCCGCAGCGGCATTGACTATGGTCGTGAAGCCGATGGCTCCGAGCTATTGTTAATGGAGCAGGGGTTTGGTGTTAGTCAGCGGCTGGAAAAACAGCGCTTAATGCTGGCACGCGAACAACAACTTGCTAGTGCTATTTCACAAATGGAAGCCATTCGCTCAGCCCGCGTATTGTTAGCTCTGCCAAAAGAGAATGTGTTTGCCCGCCGGGAGAAAGAGCCAAGCGCGTCGGTGATGCTGAACGTGCGTAGTGCCAATGCGCTGAAAGAAGAAGAAATTGCTTCTATTGTCGACATGGTGGCTTCTGCCGTAACCGGTCTGGCACCTAATCAAGTAACAGTAACTGACCAAAATGGCCGGTTGCTGAATTCGGGTTCACAAACCGAACTATCCAGTCGTAGCAGCCGTGAATACAAGCTCGAGCGTCGTCGTGAAGAAGAATATCTGAATAAAATTGATGGCATTCTTATTCCCGTGCTGGGTTACGATAACTACACAGCGCAAGTTGACGTGGCTATGGATTTTTCCACGCAAGAACAAACTCAGCGCACCTTTAATCCGGACATGCCGGCGGTGCGCAGTGAAATGCTGATTGAGAATAATAGCTCGGGTGGCACTGTGGCCGGTATTCCTGGCGCTTTGACTAACCAACCGCCATTGGATGCGAATATTCCTGAGCAAGCTGTGGGTACTGGTGCGGCAACTGGGCAAAGTTCGGGTAGTAATCATTCCGAAACCACCCGCAACTATGAGCTCGACAGCACTACCAGTTATACGCGTCAGCAAACCGGCACTATTAAACGTTTGAGTGTGTCTGTTGCGGTAGACTATAAAGAGGGTGTAAACGCCGAAGGTGAGCGTGAATTGACTCCGCGCAGCGCTGAAGAGCTTGCGAACATTCGCCGTCTGCTGCAAGGTGGGGTTGGCTTTAATATCAATCGTGGTGATACCGTTGAAGTTATTACGGTACCATTTGCTGAACTACCTGAAATTACTGTGTCTGAACCCGCTATTTGGGAAGACCCTTGGTTCTGGCGTGGCGTGCGTCTGGTTATTGGCGGCCTGGTTATTATCGTACTCATTCTGACGGTAGTGCGGCCAATGCTGAAACGTCTGATTGACCCTGCCAGCGGTGATTCTGATGGCCTGGATGATATGCTTGCCAGAGACGATGATCTCGGTGACGAAACTATTGATATGTTGTCAGCTGAATTTGATCAGGATGCGGTTGGATTTGCCGCCGACGGACGCCTGCAGCTGCCGGACTTACACAAAGATGAAGACTTGTTGAAAGCGGTTCGGGCACTGGTTGCCAATGAACCTGAGTTGTCCTCACAGGTCGTTAAATCATGGTTGAATGAAGATGCCTAATACACCTACAAAAACCAAGCGTGGAGAAGCAAGCTTCGATGTTGAAAAACTCGAAGGCGTGGAAAAAGCAGCTATTTTGCTGCTGAGCTTGTCCGAAGAAGACGCTGCGCAGATTCTGAAGCACCTTGAGCCCAAGCAAGTGCAAAAAGTGGGGATGGCAATGGCAGCGCTGGATGACTTCAGTCAGGAAAAAGTGAATGCCGTGCATAACTTGTTCCTGGAAGAAATTCAGAAGTTCACCAGCATTGGCTTCCGCAGCGAAGAGTTTGTGCGCAAAGCGCTTACCGCTGCTTTAGGTGAAGACAAAGCCGGCAACCTGATTGAACAAATTGTGATGGGTAGCGGTGCGAAAGGTCTGGATTCACTGAAGTGGATGGACTCTAAGCAAGTAGCTACTATTATTCGTAATGAGCACCCGCAAATTCAAACTATAGTGCTGTCGTATCTGGATCCTGAGCAATCTGCCGAAATTATGGCGCAGTTCCCGGAGAAGGTACGTTTGGATCTCATGATGCGGATTGCAAACTTAGAAGAAGTGCAACCGGCGGCATTACAAGAATTGAACGAGATTATGGAGAAACAGTTTGCTGGTCAGGCTGGCGCGCAAGCTGCGAAAATGGGCGGCCTGAAAGCTGCGGCAGATATCATGAACTACCTGGATAACAACATTGAAGGTCAGTTGATGGACTCTATTCGTGAGCAAGACGAAGACATGAGTCAGCAAATTCAGGATCTGATGTTTGTATTTGATAACTTAGTGGATGTAGACGACCGTGGTATTCAAACCTTGTTACGTGAAATTCAGGGTGAAGTGCTGCAGAAAGCTCTGAAAGGTGCCGAGCAACCACTGAAAGACAAAGTATTCAAGAACATGTCTAAACGAGCGGCAGAAATGTTGCAGGATGATTTGGAAGCTATGGGACCAGTTCGCATTAGCGATGTAGAAGCAGCCCAGAAAGAAATCCTGACCGTGGCCCGACGTTTAGCTGATTCCGGCGAGATTATGCTGGGCGGCGGTGGCGGCGAAGAATTTGTTTAAGAATGAAGGCAGGATGTCATGTCTAAAGATGTAGCTGAAAATGAAGAGCAGGACACGCAATCTGTCGAACAGACTGATAACGAACTGGCTGATGATGAATTAGCTGATGACGAATTAGCTGATGAGAAGACCACGCGTTGGAATTACCCTGATTTAAGCGATCCTAACGCGCCGGAAGACACCCGCACCAACGTATTTAATAAGCCACTGAAGTGGCAATACGAACCACCTGAGGCTGATGACGACGAGTCGGATGAGCCGCAACCCCTTACTGCTGAGCAATTAGAAGAGATTCGTCAGGCTGCCCGTGACGAGGGTTTTGCCGAGGGCAAGCAGGAAGGTATTGAAGCGGGTCATAAAGAAGGCCATGAAGCTGGTTTTGCCGAAGGCCGCGAAGCGGGCCATGCGGAAGGCTTTGAAAGCGGGAAAGAAGCCGGCGAAGCGCATATCAACGAATTAACCAAGCAGTGGCAGGAACTCATTGAGCAAACCTATGCGCCACTGAGTGTTATTGACGATGAAGTAGAACAACAACTGGTGCAAATGGTACTGGAGCTGTCGCGCGCTATTTGCTTGCACGAAGTTACGCAAAGTGCGGAAAGTATTCGCCAGGCGGTACAACGTGGTATTCAGGCGCTGCCGATTACCGAACGCAAAGTGATGATTAAACTGAACCCCGATGATATTGAGCGTGTGCGCGAAGCCTTTGGTTCCGAAACCATTGAGCAAGAAGGTTGGGTGTTTAGTAAAGACGAACACATGGAGCCGGGCGGTTGTGAAATCACTACCTCAAGCTCCACCGTGGATGTGTCGTTGCGCAAGCGTATGAAAGACGTATTTCAGCGAGTACTGGGCTCGGACTTAGACGCTAAAAACGCCGACGAGCTGACCATGAACGACGATGACGACCGGTAATGGCGATGACAAAAACAGCCAAGCCAGCGCTTAAAACCCGCTTACAAGCCTATCAAAAACGAATCCAAACCCCGCGCCCGGCGGTATCCGGCTACTTAACCCGGGTAGTCGGGTTAACTTTTGAGGCCGTTGGCTGCCGCGCTCCTATTGGTAGTTTATGTGCAGTTGAAGCGGCTAACGGTGACATTACCGCTGAGGTGGTTGGTTTTTCTGGCGAAGTTATTTATTTAATGCCTACCGAAGATGCCCATGGCGTGTTGCCTGGCGCCCGCGTACTGCCATTGCAGCAAGAGCACGGTATTCCGATGGGAATGGGGCTACTTGGTCGCGTGATTGATGCCAACGGCAAACCGCTGGACGGCAAAGGCGCCATTAAGTCCGGTGAACGGGTAACCGCACAGCGACAAATGATAAATCCTCTGGCGCGGCGCCCGGTTAATCGACCGTTGGATGTAGGCGTGAAATCTATTAACGCGTTACTAACCGTTGGTCAGGGGCAGCGCATGGGCCTGTTTGCCGGTAGTGGTGTAGGTAAAAGTGTACTCTTGGGCATGATGACCCGGGGTACTACTGCTGACGTGATTGTGGTTGGCTTAATTGGTGAACGTGGTCGCGAAGTTAAAGAATTCATTGAAGACATACTTGGTGAGGAAGGCCGTGAACGTTCTGTGGTAGTGGCCGCTCCGGCGGACCAATCGCCATTGATTCGTTTGCGTGGCTGCGAAGCTGCGGCCCAGATTGCGGAATATTTTCGTGATCAGGGTTTGAACGTACTATTACTGATGGACTCACTTACCCGTTATGCCATGGCGCAACGGGAAATAGCCCTGGCAATTGGTGAGCCACCAGCAACCAAAGGCTATCCGCCATCGGTGTTTGCCAAACTACCGGCACTGGTGGAACGCGCCGGTAACGGTGGTGAAGGACAAGGCTCTATTACTGCTTTTTATACGGTACTTACTGAGGGCGACGACCTGCAGGATCCTATTGCGGATGCTTCACGGGCAATACTCGACGGCCACATAGTACTAAGCCGTGAGCTGGCTGAGTCCGGACATTATCCGGCAGTTGATATAGAGGCTTCTATTAGTCGGGTCATGCCGCAGGTGGTATCGCCGGAACATATGCAGCAAGCCATGAAAGTGCGGCAGCTGTTCTCTACCTACCAACGCAATCGCGATTTGATTTCAATCGGTGCGTACAGCAAAGGCAGTGATCAACGTATTGATCAGGCCATTAGCATGCGGCCTATTATTGAGAACTTTGTGCAACAGGGCATGACCGACGTGATTCCTTACGATGAGTGCTTACAACAATTGCAACAGGTTGCAACCCGGGCAGGAATAAATAATGGCGGCCGATAATTCCTTGCACATGTTGCTGAATCTTGAACAGCAACGCGAAGACAAGCTGGTGCAGGAGTTTGCTCTGGCACAAGCGCAGTTGCGTCAGCAAGAACAAAAACTTGCCGGCCTTGAGCAGTATCGCATGGACTACTTACGGCAGTTACAAAACCGCGGTCAGGAAGGTATTCATTCTTTGCAATACGGTCACTACCACGGCTTTGTGGGCAAGCTGGATCAAGGTATTCAACAGCTGCATAGCAGTTTGGTTGGAGTGCGCAACGCAGTTGAGCAACGCCGCCAGCGCTGGTTAGCACAACGTCGGAAAAAAGACGCTATTGCACATTTACTAGAGCAACGTGCCGAGCGTGCACAGAAACTGGCAGACAGACGCGAGCAACGTCAGCTTGACGAGTTCGCAAGTACCCGCCGACTAAGAGCTCAAACGCGTTAGTCAAAAAGTTGGAACGGATATTGCTTTCTTCTAGTCAGCAACGACAACGACTGAGAATAGCGATGGCACAATCACAATCTGCATTACCTTTATCATTAGGCGCAACAGACACCTCAGAACGACTCCACAGTCGCGAGTCATTCCTGCGTGAAGCCGGTGCTGGGCGCGAGGATGGTCAGGCGCAATTTTCCCAGTTCTTGCGCGACGAACAGCAACAGCACGCCAATAATTTGGCAGGTCGGCAGGCAGATGAAAAGCGGCAAGCCGATTCAGCTAGCAGACAAAAGAACGACGCGGCGGCAAAATCTTCGGCTGACAATGCCGAACAAGCCGCGAAAGCAGGGCAACAAAACGGCGCTGATAAATCAGCCAAGTCGGCTGATAAGAGTTCTGAATCGGATAAATCCAGCGAGAGTTCGGCTAAAGGCGACGCTTCGTCTGCGGCGAAAGCGGCGGCCGACGCCGCTGAGAAATCTACTACTGAGCGCGCGGCTAAAGCAGCCGGGCAGGATGCCGAAGCTGATGCAACTCAGGCGAATGCAGCCGAAGCCGGCGATTGGTTCGAACTTGTCGCGGCCATGCAACAACAGCTGCAAGACAAGCCGAATACTGAGTCGTCTTCCGATGACTTGAAAGTAATGAAAGATCTTATAGCTGAACTACCTGAGGCGGAGCAACAGGACTTACGGCAACTTTTTGCCGAAGTGGATGCCGATGCGCTAGCTGCCGCTTTTGCAGAAGTTATTCAGAGTTTGAAAGCCGGTGAAAAAGTTGATGTAGAAAAGCTACAGCAATCATTGAATTTATCTACTGACCAGTTTAAGTCGGCATTAGCTGCAATTGGCGTGATGTTGCAACAGCGGAACCCGGAACTGGTGGGTAACCAGCAACTGGCATTAGCCATGGAGCCGGTTAAAGACAGCGCTGCGCAGCAAGCGCAAATAGCCGTGCAACTGCAGGAACTTCGTCAGCTTATTCGTGCGGGTGACAAGAATACGACACCTGTTATGACTGGAAAGCCGGTGGTTAGAACATTCGAAACGGGCAAGGGTTTGCCGGTACAAGCTGATTTACTGACCGGTAAGAATGCTCAAACTGAGACTAGTGACACAAAAACCCTAACGGGCCAGATTGATAAACACGTTGATAAAGCTGCCCAGCCCGTAGTGGTTAGCAAAGTTAGTGATGAGCGTGTGATGGCAACTGAGAAAAATGTCACCAACGCGACTAAAGATGAAAACCTGGCGGCGCTGAAACAGGCAGCCGAAGGCAAGATTACTGACCGTGCAGTACCGGAAGCAGCAAGCGTGCGCGATATAGGTGCAGATGCCAGCAAATTGGTAGCTAGTGAAAATCGTTCGGTGAATCAGCTTCAGCAGGCAGCCCGCGATGCACAGGTACAGGCAAAGGCCGCACCAACTAGTTTCGCAGATGCGATGCGACAAGCTCAGCAACCGTTGGATATGAATCAGCAACAAGCGTCGCAACAACTGCGTGAGCGCATGATGTTTATGATGAACAATGGCATACAGCGTGCTGAAATCCGGTTAGATCCACCTGATTTAGGCAGTATGACAGTGCGGGTGACGGTTCAGAATGAACAAGCACAGGTAAACTTCCAGGTGCAAAACCCGCAAGCTCGGGAGATGCTGGAACAAGCCATGCCGCGGTTACGTGAGCTAATGGAACAACAGGGGATGCAGTTGGCCGATAGTGAAGTGAGCCAGCAGCAGAAGGACGGTTCAGAGTCGGAAGCTGGCCAGTCTGCCGCAGCGGGAACTGAGCAGGATGAAGAAGAACTGCAATGGCAAGGTGAACTGAGCTTAATTGATGGTGGTCCGCTGGTTCCGGGTAGAGTGGACTTCTTTGCTTAATTCATTACTTGTTCGGTATTCTGGCTGTGTGATAATGGCGGCAAGCTGATAGCAGCGTTACCAAAGGTATTTTAAAAATGGCCGATGAAGAGATTGATGTAGTTGAAACCGGGGAACCCAAGTCAGGTAAAAAACGCCTGATCATGGCCGTAGCGGGTGTTCTGTTTGTCGCTATTGTGGCCATAGCAGCCTATATGCTGTTAGGTGATAGTCGCGACACACCAGCAACTCCAAGCGATGTTGCCGACCCGGGCGCTATTTCCAGAGCCGTAGAAGACGGCTCCGGGCCAGAAGCGGGTGATGCTATTTATGTTGGTATGCCGCGGCCATTTGTGTTCAACGTACCAGGTGATGAACGTGATCGGCTGGTTCAGATTAAAGTGCAATTGCTGGTGCGTGGCACCAATAATGAAGATATTGCCAAGCGGCACATTCCGCTTATCGAAGGAACCTTGTTGCAGGTGTTTTCATCTATGACGGCAGATGAACTGCAAACGGCTGAAGGTAAAGATAAAATTCGTGAGCTTGGGTTAGAGCAAGCACGCGAAGTTTTACGCGAAGTTACCGGTAAGCCTGTGGTAGACGAGGTTTTGTTTAACGGTTTTGTACTCCAATAAGTGAACGACTATGGCTGTAAGTGACTTATTATCACAGGACGAAATTGATGCGTTGTTGCATGGCGTAGACGAAGTCGATGAGGAAGATGGAGATTCTTCCGAAGTCGCTGCCGATGCGCTGGACTACGACTTTTCGTCACAAGATCGCATTGTTCGGGGGCGCATGCCGACCCTGGAGATTGTGAACGAGCGTTTTGCGCGGCACATGCGCGTGAGCTTGTTTAACATGATGCGACGCACTGCTGAAGTATCTATTAATGGCGTGCAAATGATTAAGTTTGGCGAGTACGTGCATACGCTATTCGTGCCAACCAGTTTGAATATGGTGCGGTTTCGTCCGCTGAAAGGTACCGCGCTTATTACCATGGAAGCGCGCCTGGTATTTATTCTGGTGGATAACTTCTTTGGTGGCGATGGCCGCTATCACGCCAAAATTGAAGGTCGTGAATTTACCCCCACCGAGCGTCGAATTATTCAGATGCTGTTGAAGTTGGTATTTGAGGATTACAAAGAAGCCTGGGCACCAGTTATGGATGTAGGCTTTGAATATTTAGATTCGGAAGTAAACCCGGCCATGGCGAACATTGTGAGCCCAACCGAAGTGATTGTGATTAGCTCCTTTCATATCGAGCTGGACGGTGGTGGTGGTGACTTCCATATAGCGCTACCTTACTCCATGTTGGAGCCAATTCGAGAGCTACTTGATGCTGGTGTGCAGTCAGACAAAGAAGACACCGACATGCGCTGGAGTAAGGCGCTGCGCGACGAAATTATGGATGTTCCGGTGGAATTGCTGGCGAAGCTTGGCGACACCAACTTGTCTTTGCGTGAAGTAATGGACTTAGAAGTTGGCGATATTATTCCGCTGGATATGCCGGAAGACTTAACAGTCTTTATTGAAGACTTACCAACGTTCCATGCCAAATTGGGACGTTCACGAGAAAATGTCGCATTGAAAATTAGCGACAAGATAAAACGACCAGAAACCGTGAAGTCAGATATTCACATGCTGACACGTGGTGGTCGCAGAATCGGTGGTGACGCTGAGCTGCAAGAGCTTGAAGAAGATATCGATATTTAAAGTTTATTAGCCGAGTAGGTGAAGCGATTATGAGTGGTGATGATAAATCAATGGACGACTGGGAAGCAGCATTAGCGGAACAGGCGGAAAGCGAAGGCGACGACGGCGATGAAGGTGCAGCGGTACAAGCGGCTGAACTGGAAGAGCTGGTTGACGACGAAGATCGCGAAATAACAAGTGGTGAAAAGCGTAAGTTGGATGCTATTCTCGACATTCCCGTAACCATTTCGATGGAAGTTGGGCGTAGTCAAATTAGTATTCGTAACTTGCTGCAACTAAACCAGGGCTCTGTGGTTGAGTTAGAGCGAGTAGCCGGTGAACCGCTTGATGTTCTGGTTAACGGCACTTTGATTGCGCATGGCGAAGTGGTTGTGGTAAACGATAAGTTCGGTATTCGATTAACCGATGTAATCAGCCAAATTGAACGGATACGCAAACTGCGCTAATGATAAACGAAACCACTAAGTCGGTATTACAAACCACCAGCCAGGCAGGCCAAAGTCCGGTTGGCGGCGACAACATACTTGCGTTGCTGTTGTCGCTGTTGGTGGTGCTGGCGGTTATTTTTATTCTGGCGGCGTTAATGAAGCGCATGAATATTAAGCTGCAGGGGCACGGCAGTAATATGCGGGTTATCAGTAACACCGCGTTAGGCCCCAAAGAGCGCTTAATGGTAGTGCAAGTTGGTGAAAGTAAGTTACTATTAGGCGTTACAGCACAGAACATTCAACTGTTGAAAGAGCTTCCCGATGACTTTGCAGTGGGAACTTCGGCGTCGGGCTCGTCCCAGGGGTCGCTATTCGGCAGTTTCAGCCAACATCTAAAACAACAAATACGGCGTCGCAATGAGTAAATTATTGCTTTTTTCTTTGCTATTAATTAGCGCTTTCGTCCCCGAATTTGCCTACGCACAACAAGATTTAACTGCGGTTACTGTTACTACCAACCCGGATGGGTCGCAGGAGTATTCAGTAACACTCCAAATTTTAGCCATAATGACCGCGCTGACTTTTATTCCAGCCATGGTCATTATGATGACGTCGTTCACCCGCATTATTATAGTGCTGGCTATTTTGCGTCAGGCTACCGGTTTGCAATCGCAACCTTCCGGGCAAATTCTGATTGGTATTACGCTGTTTTTAACTTTCTTCATCATGACGCCAGTACTGGAAGAAATTAATGAGAAAGCGCTACAGCCATACTTAAATGAAGACATTATGTCGATGGAAGCGGTTGAGCGGGCGAAAGCACCAATCAAAGCTTTTATGCTGGCGCAAACCCGGGTAACAGACTTAGAAACTTTCATTGAGATTTCTGGTACGGAAGGCATTACCTCGCCGGAGGAAGTGCCAATGAGTATTTTAATTCCGTCGTTTATTACCAGTGAGTTGAAAACCGCGTTCCAGATCGGTTTTATGTTGTTTATACCCTTTCTGGTCATAGATTTAGTTGTGGCGAGTGTATTGATGGCTATGGGTATGATGATGTTGTCACCGCTCATAGTGTCGTTACCCTTTAAACTCATGCTATTTGTGTTGGTGGACGGCTGGAGCCTGACTATGAGCACTTTAGCCGGCAGCTTTGGCGTTTAGCCACACAGTTAACCAGAGGCGAAGCTTATGTCACCAGAAGTATTCCTCGATGTTTTCCAAGATGCGCTGGGGCTGATCGTTATACTGGTATCTGCCATTATTGTTCCCAGCCTGATTGTTGGTCTTATAGTGTCGGTGTTCCAGGCGGCTACCTCTATTAACGAACAAACCTTAAGCTTCTTGCCACGTTTGCTGGTTACGCTAGCTACCATAGGTTTGGGCGGGCACTGGTTCGTTGAAATGCTGATGTCTTTCACTATTGGTATGTTTAACCGGATTCCCGAAGTGGTTGGCTAATGGATCTTGCCCTGGCGACAGTCATGGATTGGTTGGCCCAGCACATGTGGCCACTCACTCGAGTGTCGTCTATGTTGCTGAGCATGGCGGTGCTCTCGGGTACCACTATTACGCCGCGCATTAAGATACTGTTGGCTGTAGCCATTATTTTTGCGGTGTCACCGGCATTACCTGCAGTTACTGTCGAATACGATCCTATTTCTCCTGAAAGCATGCTCATTACCGCGCAGCAAATCTTAATTGGTGTTGCGATAGGCTTTGCCTCGTTGATGGTATTGCAAACCTTTGTCTTGGCCGGTCAGGCCATTGCCATGCAAATAGGTTTGGGCTTTGCGTCTATGGTTGACCCAACCAACGGCCAGACCGTGCCGGTGTTGTCACAGTTTTTCTTGATGTTAGCCACGCTATTATTCTTAGCGGTTGACGGACATTTGCTGATGTTCCGCTTTGTTATGGAAAGCTTTACTGCTATTCCGATTGGCACCAGCGGGTTAAGTACAGATGCTATGTGGCGAATTGTAAACTGGGGCAGCATTATGTATGCCGCCGCGTTAACCACTATGCTGTCGGCTATTATTGCCTTATTGCTGGTTAACTTTGCATTCGGGGTAATGACCCGGGCGTCGCCACAGTTAAATATTTTCTCAATTGGTTTCCCAATTACTATGGTGGGCGGTTTAATCATTCTATGGTTAACCATCGGCGGTTTTATAACGCACTTTGAGTTGCAATGGGGCCGGGGTGTCACGCTAATGTGTGAAATCATCGAGCGACAATGTTAATTATTGAGTCTGATTGATTATTTATGGCTGAAACAGATCAGGAACGCACAGAAGACCCCACATCGCGAAGGCTTGAGAAAGCCCGCGAGAAAGGTCAGGTGCCCCGCTCGAAAGAGATGGGTACCGCTTTTGTGTTGGTCAGTGGCGCCATTGGACTGATTATTTTCGGTAGTGACTTAGGTTCGGCCATGGGCACTATCATGACGAATCAGTTTACCCTCGACCGCCAACAGATTTTTGATACCACCAAAATGTTGCGCGTTTTTGAAGGTGTTTTTGATGAGTTGCTGTGGCCCATGGTGTGGCTGTTCTCATTGATTTTGGTGGCTACTTTCATCGGTAATATCTGGCTGGGGGGCATGAATTTCAGCTGGCAGGCAGCTGGGTTTAAGGCCTCTAAAATGAGCCCCATTAAAGGGCTTAAGCGCATGTTTGGTGTACAGGCGCTGGTAGAGCTGGCGAAAGGTATTTCGAAATTTGCGGTAGTGGCGATATCAGCCTGGTTGTTGTTGGTGTGGCAGTTCGACAACATCATGCTAATTTCGCGTAGTCAGATGCCCATGATGATTCGCGATGCCCTTGAAATATTCTTGCTGATGTTTCTGCTCATGTGCTGCTCAATATTCCTGATTGTTGTTATTGATGCGCCATTCCAGCTTTGGAAACACACCAAAGACTTGCGTATGACCAAGCAGGAAGTAAAAGATGAGCATAAAGACACCGAAGGTAGCCCTGAAGTAAAAGGTCGTATCCGGCGCTTACAAATGGAAATGGCCATGCGGCGTATGATGACCGAAGTGCCGACTGCCGACGTGGTGGTTACCAACCCAACCCACTTTGCGGTGGCATTGAAATACGATCAGTTTGGCTCGCGTGCGCCAACGGTAGTGGCTAAAGGTGCCGACGAAATAGCTGCTAAAATTCGTGAAATTGCGCTGGAGTACGATGTGCCGTTAGTGGCATCACCAACACTGGCGCGTTCTATTTATCACACCACAGACTTAGAGCAGGAAATTCCCCAAGGCTTGTTTATTGCCGTGGCGCAAATCCTGGCTTACGTTTATCAACTTAAAGAATATAACCGCGGGAAAGCGAAACGGCCACGTAAACCAGCCGACGATCTCCCAATTCCGGATGATCTCAAACACTAGCATTTGGCATTCAAATGGTCGCTATATTTGCTCCCATTTCAGCGGTGCTATATGATCCGCTGCATTTCCAGTTAACAAGGTAGTTTATCGTTCATGAACGAGTTCAGAGTGTGTTTGGCGCAGTTGGATTTCACCGTGGGTGCCATTCAGAAGAATGTGGACCGCATGCTGGCGACCATGGCTGCACACCAGAATCATGACCTTATTGTATTTCCCGAGCTGGCGGTAACTGGCTATCCTCCCGAAGACCTGCTGTTTCGTGAAGACTTTGAGCAGGCCGTAGATTCAGCGTTGGAGCAGTTGGCACAGGCGGCTGAACATTCGGCTATTGTTGTGGGGCACCCGCATCGTGTTGGCGACCAAATTTTCAATGTGGTTTCAGTATATTTTCAGGGTGACTGCCTGGTGCGTTATGCCAAACAACGACTGCCGAATTACGGGGTATTTGACGAGCAGCGCTATTTTATTCCGGCGAATGAAGCCGGTGTATTGGAATTTCGCGGCCAACGTATTGGCCTGCTGATTTGTGAAGACTTATGGCACCCTGACCCAATAAAACAGCTGGAGAACCGCGATATCGACTGGGTTCTTACAGTGAATGCCTCGCCCTTTGAAGTAGATAAATATCAGCAGCGGCTTGCCATTATGCGTCAACGAGCAGCTGAGTCAGGTCTGGCTATTGTGTACTTAAATAATTGTGGTGGTCAGGATGAACTCGTTTTTGACGGTCATTCGCTGGTCATGAATAAAGCGGGTGAGTTGATTGGTGAACTGCCAGTAGCTCAACCGCTGTGCGCAACCTTAACTGTGCGTGGGCAAGATTTCCAACTAAGCGATACTGCCCCGGCAGATCCTGGCATGGTGGCAAAGGTTCACGATGTTTTAGTGTTGGCGATTCGGGATTACGTTCAGAAGAATGGTTTTAAAGGCGTGTTGTTGGGCTTATCTGGTGGTATTGATTCTGCGCTGACACTGGCGTTAGCAACCACGGCTTTGGGCGCCGATAAAGTGCAAGCCGTGATGATGCCATACACTTATACCTCCAGCATGAGCCTGGAAGATGCCGAGCAGCAGGCGACTACGCTTGGTGTTACCTACAACGTGATTCCAATTGAAAAGCTGGTAAGCCAGTTTACTGCTCAGTTGGATCCGGTGTTTAGTGAGCTGGATATAGGTTCTGGTGCCGATACCACGGTTGAGAATCTGCAAGCCCGCTGTCGCGGTGTATTACTGATGGCGCTGTCGAACAAAACCGGCAAGCTGGTATTACCCACCGGCAATAAAAGTGAAATGTCGGTTGGCTACGCGACCTTATATGGCGACATGTGCGGTGGTTTTGCTCCATTAAAAGACTTACCCAAGATGTTGGTGTATGCCTTGGCAAATTACTGTAACCGGGAGCAAGAGATTATTCCGCAACGGGTTATTACGCGACCACCGACAGCGGAGCTGGCGCCGGATCAAACTGACGAAGAATCCTTGATGCCTTATGCCGAGCTGGACAAAGTGCTAAGCTTGTATGTAGAACAAGACTGGTCTTATGCAGAAATTGTTGCAGCCGGATTTGATGCTGACGCTGTGAAACGCATTCTGGCGATGGTTGATTTAAATGAGTATAAGCGTGCGCAATCGGCGGTAGGGCCAAAAGTAACGGGACGCAGTTTAAGTCGCGACCGACGCTACCCAATCACCAATCATTTTCGTTACCAAAAAATACGTAACGAACTTTAGTATGGCGCAGGCACAAAGGAGTTGTCATGAAGAAAATTGAAGCCATTATTAAGCCTTTCAAGCTCGATGATGTGCGCGAAGCCCTTTCAGAAGTTGGTATTGCCGGTATGACTGTATCTGAAGTAAAAGGCTTTGGACGTCAGAAAGGCCACACAGAACTGTACCGCGGCGCCGAGTACATGGTGGACTTCTTACCCAAGGTAAAACTGGAAATTGTGGTTGCTGACGATCAGGTAGAACGTTGCATTGAGGCCATTATAGAAACGGCACAAACCGGCAAGATTGGTGATGGCAAAATCTTTGTGCAATCAATAGAGCGTGTGATTCGTATTCGAACTGCAGAAGAAGGTGAAGACGCAGTTTAACTGCGTCTTCAACTTACCAATATATTAGTTGGCGTTTGCTAAGCGGTTATTTGGATAGTTTTTACGAAGCGTGGCACGCGCTTGTTCACGCAGGTCGTCTAAGCCCATTTGGTCATAGCTTTCAACCATAATGGCCAGTGCCGCTTCCACTTCCGGCGTATTCGAGAAGTACTCCAGTACATAACGGCCACGGTTGGCGGCAGCCAGATAGGCTTCACGCTTCATGTAATACTGCGCTACGGCCAGTTCATACTGAGCCAATCGGCTTTTCAGCCAAACCATACGCTGCTTGGCGTCTGCGGCATATTTACTCTCTGGAAACTCTCGTAGTAAGTTCGAGAAGTCTTCAAACGCTTGCTTGGCAAAGCTTGGATCCCGGTCGCTGCGGTCTACACCAACCAGTTCCTGAATGGCACTATACTCAGCGCGCTGATTAACCATACCGCGCATGTACATTACATAGTCGATATCGCGATGATTAGGATTTAAGCGCAAGAATCTGTCGATATTTGCCAGAGCCTTTTGAATATCATCCAGCTTGTAAGTCAGATAAATAAGATCCAGTTGAACTTGCTCGGCATAAGGGCCGAAAGGGTAGCGCGTTAGAAAGTCTTCTAACGTGACTCGGGCTGAGGTTAAACTACCGGTCGCCATTTGTTCCTGAGCCTGTTGATACATAGCTTCAGCTTCAGTTAAAGGTACCCGTGATTCATCCGGGCTACTTGAACAGCTTGCTACTGCTAGTGCTGCTGCGAAAGTCAGCGCGAGTCGATAATTCATCATTTCTGCATTTATCCCTTATATTTAGGTCTTTGGTGCCGGGCACCAAAACAGGTACACTATGTAGTTAACGCATTCTAACGCAGCCTAACCTGCTTTCACAGTCGAACCTTACTTTATGAATGAAGCAATATCTATTACTGCCACAGTGCCAGCCGAGTTGAACGGTCAGCGATTGGACAAAGCCTTGGCTGAGTTGTTCCCCGATTTTTCCCGGACCCGTTTAAAAGAATGGATAACCGGCGCTTGTGTGAGTATTGACGGCGAGGTGGTTGAACGCCCCCGTGAGAAAGTTTTAACCGGCATGGAGATTGCGGTTGAGGCTACCCTGGAAGCCGAAGAAAGGCACAAGGGTGAAGCTATTGAACTGGATATTTTGTATGAAGACGATGATATTTTAGTGATTAATAAGCCGGCCGGCTTAGTAGTTCACCCGGGTGCGGGTAAGCCTGATGGAACTTTGCTTAATGCATTGTTGCACCATTTCCCGGCCATAGATCAAGTACCACGGGCAGGCATTATTCATCGCCTTGATAAAGACACCACCGGCTTAATGGTGGTAGCAAAAACGGTTCCAGCGCAAACGCATCTGGTGGCCGCCATGCAGGAACGTGAAATTACCCGCGAATACGAAGCTGTTTGTAATGGCTTGATGACCGCCGGTGGTATGGTCGATGAACCTATTTCACGACACCCGACCAAGCGTACTCATATGGCGGTTGTTGCCGGTGGTAAGCCGGCAGTAACTCACTACCGTGTGGTGGAGCGGTTCCGCGCTCATACCTACTTGCGGTTACGTCTGGAAACCGGCCGTACGCACCAAATTCGCGTTCACATGGCGCATGTAAGGCATCCACTGATTGGTGATTCAACTTATGGTGGGCGTCCGCGTCCACCAAAGCAAGCCAGCGCTGAAATGCTTGCCGGTTTGCGCGGTTTCACCCGCCAGGCCTTGCATGCCACGCGATTATCTTTGCATCACCCAATTAGCGGTGAGTACATGACCTGGGAAGCACCAACCCCACCTGACATGGTTGAACTGTTAGCCATTCTCAGAGCCGATCGTCAACAACATTTGCGCGATGATTAAGGTTACCGGCGTATTTCCTGACACCATTCAGGCGGTGGTTACCACTGCTGACGGAGTTGGGAATTTAGCTGCCCATGTTGGTGATGATCCAGCTCAAGTAGTGTTGCGCCGACGTCAACTTCAGCGTCAGCTTAATCTGGCTAAATCCCCACAGTGGCTGCAGCAGGTTCACGGCACTGACGTAATAGAGCACCGTCATGGCGATAAAGCGCAGCGGCTCACTCGCCAGCAGCGAGTAGCTGATGCCTGCTGGACGTCTGGCTTAGGTACTAGTTGTGCAGTATTAACTGCTGATTGCTTGCCGGTGTTATTTGCCTCGCAAAACGGTAGTCATGTAGCGGCCGCTCATGCGGGCTGGCGCGGACTGCTTGCAGGCGTGTTACAAAATACCGTTACGGCAGTACCGGTTCCGGCTAGCGAATTAATTGCCTGGATAGGTCCGGCTATTAGCCAACCCCATTTTCAGGTCGGGGATGAGGTTCGCCAGGCTTTTGTTAATGCTAATCCGGCATTTGCGGACTTCTTTTTAGCCGATAACTTATTAGCTGATAACTCTCCAGTTGCTAGCAAACTGGCTCACGAAAGCCCGCAGCGTTGGCTTTGTGACCTGGCCGCAATAGCCGAGGCCGTGTTGGTTTCAGCTGGTGTCGGTAAAGTGGTTCAAAGTGGCTGGTGTAGCTTTGCCGATTCACAACGCTGGTACTCCTACCGGCGCCAACCCGCCTGCGGGCGAATGGCTTCGCTGATTTGGCGTCACCACTAGCTGTGGTTTATTTTTGACCGTGCAGACTTGAAGTTCCTTCCTAAAGTACCCACATTAACTGTCAGGACATAACGGTTTATTTAGTGAGGTATGCAATGCGACTAGACCGGTTTACCAGCAAATTCCAATTAGCTATTTCTGATGCCCAATCACTGGCGCTTGGCCGTGACCATCAGTTTATTGAACCTATTCATTTAATGCAGGCTCTGCTTGATCAGGACGGCGGTTCGCTGCGGCCATTAATGACCTTAATAGGTGCCGATTTAGCGACCTTGCGCGCGCAATTATCCAAAGCATTAGAAAATCTTCCCCAGGTAGAAGGTACCGGCGGCGATGTGCAGCTTTCGCAAAGCACCGTCACGCTGCTGAACCTGTGCGACAAATATGCACAAAAGCGCAAAGACAAATTTATTTCGTCAGAATTGTTTGTACTGGCGGCAACTGAGGACAAAAGCAAACTCGGCGACATCCTGAAACAATCAGGTGTAACGCGCGAACGTGTGGAAAAGGCTATCGAAGATATTCGTGCCGGTCAGAGTGTGAATGACCAGAACGCTGAAGATCAGCGCCAGGCACTTGATAAGTATACGGTAGATTTAACCGAGCGTGCTGAACAGGGCAAGCTTGATCCAGTGATTGGCCGCGACGAAGAAATTCGTCGGACTATTCAGGTATTGCAGCGCCGTACCAAGAACAACCCAGTATTAATCGGTGAGCCGGGAGTGGGTAAAACAGCCATTGTCGAAGGGCTGGCCCAACGCATAGTGAACGGCGAAGTGCCAGAAGGCTTGAAGCGGAAGCGTGTGCTGTCGCTCGATCTTGGTTCGTTACTTGCCGGCGCTAAGTATCGTGGTGAATTCGAAGAGCGTCTGAAAGCGGTGTTAAATGAGCTAGCCAAAGAAGAAGGCCAGGTCATTCTATTTATTGACGAACTGCACACTGTGGTTGGTGCCGGTAAAGCCGATGGTGCTATGGATGCGGGTAATATGCTCAAGCCAGCGCTGGCTCGGGGCGAGTTGCACTGCGTGGGTGCAACAACCTTAGACGAATACCGCCAATATATAGAGAAAGACGCTGCGTTAGAGCGACGCTTCCAGAAAGTACTGGTGGAAGAGCCGAATGTGGAAGACACCATTGCCATTCTGCGCGGGTTGAAAGAACGCTATGAGCTGCATCACTCGGTAGAAATTACGGACCCTGCCATTGTTGCCGCAGCGTCGTTGTCGCATCGTTACATTGCTGACCGCCAGTTGCCCGATAAAGCCATTGATTTAATTGATGAAGCAGCTTCCAGTATTCGTATGCAAATCGACTCCAAACCGGAGGACCTTGATCGTCTGGAACGCCGTATTATTCAATTGAAACTAGAGCAACAGGCGCTGCAAAAAGAAAAGGACGATGCCAGTAAGAAACGGCTGGACTTAATTGATGAAGAACTTGCTGATTTGGATGGTAAGTATCAGGAGCTGGATGAAATCTGGAGTTCCGAAAAAGCCGCCGTGCAGGGTACGCAGCATATTAAGGCGCAGTTGGAACAGGCGCGAACGGATCTTGAAATTGCGCGTCGAGCCGGCGATTTAAATCGCATGTCGGAGCTGCAATATGGCCGTATTCCTGAGTTCGAACGCAAGTTGGACTTAGCCTTGCAAGCTGAAATGCAGGGTATGACGTTGTTGAAGAATAACGTTACTGAAGAAGAGATTGCCGAAGTTCTGTCGCGTTGGACAGGTATTCCGGTGTCAAAAATGCTTGAGGGTGAGCGCGACAAACTCCTGAAAATGGAAGAGAACCTGCATCATCGAGTGGTAGGTCAGGCCGAAGCAGTGACTTCGGTTGCCAACGCCATTCGGCGTTCGCGTGCTGGTTTAAGCGACCCGAACCGGCCTATTGGTTCTTTCTTATTCCTTGGCCCAACCGGTGTTGGTAAAACTGAACTTTGTAAGGCTCTGGCTAGTTTCTTATTTGATACCGACGAAGCCATGGTTCGTATTGATATGTCCGAGTTTATGGAGAAGCATTCAGTTTCGCGGCTCGTTGGTGCGCCTCCGGGTTACGTGGGCTATGAAGAGGGTGGTTATTTAACGGAAGCGGTACGACGCAAGCCTTATTCAGTGTTGTTGCTGGATGAAATTGAAAAAGCGCACCCGGATGTTTTCAACATTCTGCTGCAAGTGCTGGATGATGGCCGCTTAACCGATGGTCAGGGGCGCACTGTCGACTTTAAGAACACCGTGATCATTATGACCTCGAATCTGGGCTCTGATGTGATTCAGGAACATGCAGCCGAGCACAGCTATGCTGAAATGAAGTCTATGGTTATGGGGATACTCTCGAATCATTTCCGTCCTGAGTTTTTAAACCGGGTTGATGAAACTGTAGTGTTCCATCCGCTTGGCCGTGAGCAAATTAAAAACATTGCGGGAATTCAGCTACAGTTATTGCGTCAGCGACTGGCTGAGAAGGACTATGGATTTGAACTGTCTGATGGCGCGCTGGAGCATTTAGCTGCGGTTGGCTTTGATCCTGTGTATGGGGCACGTCCGTTAAAACGCGCCATTCAGCAGGAGCTTGAAAACCCATTGGCGCATCAGATTTTGGCTGGCAAGTTGGTAGCAGGTCATACTATTGTTATTGATGTAGCTGATGAAGAGTTAACCATCACACAAAAATAGCAATTTTATGGTGAGACGAGCCTGTGATACCCTTGCGGGACTATAGGCATCGTCTGCCATTGAACCTTACACAACAGGAAGCATGAAATGACTCAGCAAAACCAAAAAGAAGCAGCGAGTAAAAAGAAAGGGATTTACCTACTCCCAAACCTACTGACAACAGCAGGACTCTTTTCTGGCTTTTTCGCTATTGTTGAGTCTATGCAGGGTAATTTTGAAATAGCTGCAATAGCAATATTCGTAGCTATGGTGTTTGACGGTCTTGATGGCCGGGTTGCCCGAATGACGAATACCGAAAGTGATTTCGGTGCTGAGTACGACAGCATGGCCGATATCGTTTCTTTTGGTATGGCACCAGCTTTGGTTGCCTATAACTGGGCCCTATCCGATCTGGGTAAACTGGGTTGGCTGGCTGCATTTATATTTGTGGCTGGTGGTGCTTTACGTTTGGCACGCTTTAACACCAATCTGGCAACTTCGGACAAACGCTTCTTCCAGGGTTTGGCTATTCCAAGTGCAGCTGCTGTTGTTAGTGGCCTGGTTTGGGTTGGTAGTAAGTATGATATTACGCCAACGGTTGCCGAAGGTCCGAATATTGTGAACTACGTAGTGGCGCTAATTACTATCTGTTCAGGCTTGCTAATGGTCAGTAATTTCCGTTATCACTCGTTTAAAGATGTAGATTGGCGCGGCAAGGTATCCTTCCTGGTTATTTTGTTAGTGGTACTGGTATTCGTTGTGGTTGCGACTGAACCTTCGTTAGTTCTGTTTGCTATCTTCTTCTTATACGCATTATCAGGCCCGGTATTTACCATCCGCAGTGTTGGTAAGCTGAAATTAGAGCATGTGGTTGGTGATACCGACGACGATGCTGACTTCGACGGTACTGATAATTCAGCAACTGACTCTGCGAAACAGAAAGAGTCGGAAGCAGCGAAAAAGAGTAAAGAAGACGAAAAATAGAGCGATTCGCTCAATTTATATCCAAACAAATTCTAACGGCTAAAAAGATCTTGCGTTGGCCGTTACGATCCTTATAATTCGCCGCCGCTGTCACGGAGAAACACAACTTAGGTTGATGCCTCAAGGCAGCAAGGCGACTGGTCTGGAAACGCTTCGGCGGTTTCAAAAAAAGATCCAAAATGATCTTGACGCAGACGCCGGGAAGCGTAAAATACGCATCCCGCTTCCGAGAAAGAAGCGAACGCTCTTTAACAATTTATCAAGCCAAGCAAACTGTGTGGGCACTTACCGGATTCAGGCAAGTAATACTTGAAAGGTATCTTCGGATACACCTGACTGATTGGAAAAGTGCTTAACAAATTAAGATTTATTAAGTCATTGATTCAATGAGTCGATTAAACACTTTAAACTGAAGAGTT
>NZ_FXWH01000002.1 GCF_900177775.1 Pseudidiomarina planktonica
ATGGTAGTGTGGGGTTTCCCCATGTGAGAGTAGGACACCGCCAGACTTCTAATTGAGAAAGCCCCGACCTGATGGTCGGGGTTTTTTTATGCCTGTAATTCGGGCCTGCGCCCTAACCTTCTACCATACCGGAACATCCCGCCGTAGCCTGACGTTCCACGTCAGGGCTGAGCCTGCCGGGAGCCCCATCTTCGTAACATAGCTATTTCGATACAGCACCACCTCACCTGCGGTAGAACCGCAGGCTACCCCTGCCAAGCGGTGGCATTCCGCCCGTAATCTGACGTTCCGAGCGAGAGCTTAAGACTGTTTTCGTTAAAAAAAATTTCTATATGCGCGCTAACGTACAGACGGTCTTTACAAAGAAGCGGATAGTTGCAACCTCACCGATCCCTGCACTAACAGTCAGGGTCGGAACTACTCGTACATGGAAATACCTGTACAACTATCCCGAGAGGAACAAATTATGCGCCCTAAAATACCCAACTTTCTTCGCATCCAGAAATGGCTGGTGCTGGCATTAGTCACCACCTTTTTGGCCGGCTGTGGCAATGACAGCCGTGATCCTATACTCGGTAATGACGGTAACGTTGTGACACCTCCTCCTGTCGTGGTTAACCCACCTGACGAAGGGGATCCACCGCCTGACGAAAATGAAGACCTACCACCAACCGTGGTCACGGTCATTCCAGCTGATAACGCAACCGGTGTTGAACTGGTTGGCGCTGTAATATCTGCGGAATTTAGTGAAGGTGTTGAAGCCTTAAGTGCAACGGACTTCACGATCAGTTGTGCAAGCCCCTGTAGTAATCCTTCAGGTACTGTCACTATGGATGCCGATAATATTACAGCGACATTTACGATAACGGACCCGGCTGCATTAGATGCGTCTACCCTTTACATTGCGAACATTCAAACGGCAACCAGTATCGCGACGGGTGTCGCCCTTGCTGAGCCTTATACCTGGCAATTCACAACGGGTGAAGCGGCCGTTGATACTCCAGAAACAATTCGACCAGAAGTTACCGCAACGGATCCGATGACAACGTCACCGGGCCCCACTACCGGAGTGCCGGTAAATACGTCTATTTCTGCGGTATTTAGTGAGGAAATGTTAGCCGATACAATTACCGATAGCAGCTTTACGGTTACCTGTGAATCGCCTTGTACTGGGCCTGCAGGCAACGTTTCCTATGACACTGCTTCGCAAAGCGCAGTATTTTCCCTTGATCAAGACCTGGAATGGGAAACAACCTATACGGCCACTGTGCATCGTACCGTAACTGATCTCGCTGGTAACCAGTTAGCTGGTAATCAAGGGCCTGCGATTGACGCTAGTGATTACGTTTGGAGTTTTACCACCAGTTTAACACCAGATACGACTCGTCCACGAGTAACTATCACTGAGCCGGTTACCTCCGATCCCGGTCCAACTACAGATGTTCCTGTTAATACTGCTATAACCGCTGTCTTTAGTGAGGACATGCTGCCGGCAACCATCACCGACACGAGTTTCACGGTAACTTGTGAAACCCCTTGTTTGCCGCCGGTTGGTGAAGTTTCTTATGTGGTTTCATCGCGTAGCGCGGTATTCACTCCAGAACAGAACCTTGAAGAGGGTTCTACCTATACGGTAACTGTTGATAGTTCGGCTACCGATTCAGCTGGTAATGAACTTGCTGGTAATCAGGACAACACAGCTAACGCAAGTGACTATATTTGGATGTTCACCACAACTGCAGCCGTAGTTCCTGACAATATTTCAGTACAGTCAACGGACCCGATAGATGCTGGTTTTATGGCTGTTTGCCCAAATGCGAGCATTAATGCAACCTTCGACGTGCCATCTGGTACACGGCTTAATCCTACTACCGTTAATGACATGACGTTCCTGGTGGTTGAAGAGGCGAATCCGCTGAATACCGTTACTGCTGAGTCGATCGAACTTGATGTGGATACCGGTACCATTGCGACCTTTATTCCACAAACTCAGTTGGACCAGGACGTTACTTACCAAGTTACGATAGTTGGCGGCGCTGATGGGGTGAAAGATCTTATCGTACCAGGCAATGAAATGCTGGAAGACTACGTATGGACATTCACTGCGGAAGCCCCGGTGGAAAGCTGTTTGTTACCACCGGATCTTGGTACTGTAGCTCCGTTCGGTAACTTCGGTGGCACCGCAGGTGCAACGAATGAAGGTTTGTTAACCATCATCAATGGCGACCTGGGAACCACTGCAGCATCTACTCTGGTAACTGGCTTTGTGTCTGAACCGGGTTGTGAGTACACCATTACTACACTGAACGAGGGTCAGGTTAACGGTAAGATTTATACCGCGCCACCACCACCGACCGTTGCCTGTCCACAAGACGGTACCGCTGAAACCGAGTCGATAGCAACTCAGGCACGCCTTGATGCTGAAGCGGCTTATATTTCGCTGACACCGGCTAATCTTCCTGGCGGCCAGAATCCTGGCAATGAAAATCTTGGCAGTCTTACCTTGGCGCCGGGTATCTACACGGCACAAAGTGGTGCCTTTAGTATCCAGGGTGGTGATTTAACTCTGGATGGTCAGGGTAACCTGAACGCTGTATGGGTATTCCAGATGGCTACAACCTTAACCGTTGGTGGACCAGGAGCGGATTTTCCACAGAGCGTGACGCTTATAAACGGCGCACAAGCGAAGAACGTGTTCTGGCAAGTAGGCAGTGCCGCAACAATCAACGCAGCCGGCGGCGGCATCATGAAAGGCACGATTATCGCGCAGGAAGGCGTTAGTATTTCAACGGCCGGTAATGTTGACATTGTGACTTTAGATGGTCGGGCTCTATCGCTGGGTGCATCGGTGACGGTAGTGAATACTGTAATAAATGTACCAGCAGAGTAGTGGCTAAAGCGAACAAGGTTTCAATGGAGAACAACATGAAAATTAATAAGATTACTCAAGCAATCAGCGCCCTTGCCGTACTTGGCATGACGGCGCCGGCAATGGCAACTGATAACGATGGGTGGTTTCTTGGACTTGGTGGAGGTGGCTCATTCGCTACTATCGCCGAAAAGGAAATTAGAGCGGACTTGCTCAATTCAGGCTTTGAAACTACTGACTTCAGCGAAGACGATAGAGACTTCGGCTACAAGATTTTTGCTGGCTATCAGTTTAATCAGAACTTCGCCATAGAAGGCGGTTACTTTGATCTTGGTGAGTTTGACTACACGGCGACAACCGACCCTACCGGTACTCAAACTGGTGAGTTGGACTTCAGCGGCTGGAACGTCGATTTGGTCGGTATGTTACCAGTAACGAAGCGTGGGTCTTTACTTGCCCGAATTGGTGTCCATAAAAGTGAGACAACCGTTCACTATGCCGGTACCGGTGCCGTAAATGTACTGAATTCTAACTACCGTCATACCGGTCTCGACTACAAAGTTGGTGTTGGGTATCAGTACGACCTGAATGATAAAGTGACCTTACGTCTGGAAGCGGAGCGTTATCGTATGGACGACGCTGTGGGAAACCAAAGTGACATCGATTTGGTCTCGCTTAACTTTATGTATCGCTTCGGGGCCAGCCCGGAAGCTGCAGCAGTAAAACCCGCCAAGGCTCCAGTTCGAGCCGTGGCAGCTACGGAGCGTTACTGTAGCGCATTAGCGATGGAGTTTGAGATTGGTAACGAGCATGTCGAGCGGGTAAATCGCGAGCATTTGTTGGTGCTTGCTACTTTCCTGAAGAAATATCCGGACACGGAAGCAAGAATCGAAGGTCATACGGATAGTGTTGGTAGTGACGCTGACAACATGAAACTGTCGCAACAGCGGGCACAAAACGTGGTCGACTATTTAGTACGCGAGCACAATATTGCTTCGAGCCGACTAACACCGGTAGGCTACGGCGAAACTCGTCCGCTGGTAGCTGATAATAATAACCCAGGTGAGCAAGCCAATCGCCGAATCAATGCTGTTATCGATTGTGCAACGGATATAACGGGTCTGAGTACCCTGCCTGCCCGTACCACGCTTGCAATGTCGCTTGAGTTCGATACCGAAGGCACAAAAATTGACTCGAAATATCATAACCAGCTGGAAAATGTAGCTAAGTACTTGCGCGCAAATCCGGATCTAATCGTCACCCTGGAAGGTCATACTGATAATGCCAACCTGGCGGACGCACAGAAAACATCCGAACAGCGCGCTCGTAGCGTAGCCGATTATCTGGTGAGGCATTTTGATGTTGACCGCTCGCGGTTGAATGTAGAAGGTTTTGGTGCAACTCGCCGGGACACCTACAACATCACCGCGTCAGACCGTCAGGACAATCGTCGGGTTAATATAATTCTTGGATATCGTAAGTAAGTACTGTTAGTTAATAGTGGTTTAGGTGTGTGTGGCAGTTTGCCGCACACACCTTTTTTTTGCTCAATGCGAACTGTGCTTATGCTTAATGGGCATATAAGGAAGCAGGCGATCGCATTCCTCCTTAACCACGCTGTAGCATTCGCAACATAGTTTTTCGAGTGTGGGGCGGTCTTTTATTGTCAGGCGACCACGGTGATATTCAATAACACCTATTTTCTGCAACTTGGCAGCTGCCAGAGAAACCCCTTCGCGCCGAACTCCGAGCATGTTTGCAATTAACTCTTGGGTCATGGTGAGCACGTTGGACGGAATTCTGTCTAGCGACAACAAGAGCCACCGGCATAACTGCTGATCGACCGTGTGGTGGCGATTACACACCGCTGTCTGCGCCATTTGCGTCATCAGCGATTGTGTGTAAGTGAGTAACAACTGATGTAAATTGGTATTGCGGGAAAACTCTTCTTTTAGTAATTGGGCTGACAAACGATAGGCATTTCCTCCGCTTTGCACCACGGCTCGGTGCGGCGTGGTATTCCCGCCGAGAAACAAAGAAGTGCCAAGTACGCCGTCATTACCAATAACAGATATTTCAGCGGAGTCGCCGTTGGCTAAAACATAAACGAGCGAAACAATAGAGTTGGTAGGGAAAATTGCGTATCTCTGAAGGGCGCCAGATTCATATAAACACTCTCCCAGAGGCAGCTTAATCAGTTGCAGATGTGGAGCAAGCCGTGTCTTGATATCATCCGGCAGAGCGTTTAGTAAGTAGTTTTGCTCCAGTGTGGGAGCCGGGTATTCACCATTTTCCATTGGTTGTATTGAATCCAAATCGGATTGATTCCTTATTTTGACAGGTGGATAACTTAGTAACTTAGTAGCGTAGTTGGAGACCCTTTATTTGTCTGTGAAATGTTGAAAAAAAAATACAAAAATGGAATGTTCGTTCTAATTAGTAGAACATGTATTGCGATTAATACCACTATTATTTCAAATTAATTCATATAATCTAATTATGGTAAGCGTAAACAAGAAGGTTTTGATCGTGATCAGAGACAACCAACGTAGCTATGGATGGGCAACTATTGGAATACATTGGCTAACAGCGCTAGTGGTGGTTGCATTGTTTGCGCTTGGCTATTGGATGCTAACGCTAAGTTACTACGACCCATGGTATCGGCTTGGGCCCTGGTGGCATAAATCCGTTGGTATTCTGCTGTTAGCGCTGACCGTGGCACGAGTTGTGTGGCGGGCAGCAAATAAAAAGCCGGAACTTATAGGTAGCCGGTTTGAGCAAATAGGTGCCCACTTAGGACACCTGTTGTTATACGTACTGTTGCTACTGACTATGGTGAGCGGATATTTGATTTCAACCGCTGACGGACGTGGAATTTCGGTTTTTGACTGGTTTGAAGTACCGGCGCTTATCACCAGCATTCCGGCGCAGGAAGATTTAGCTGGTGAGGTGCATTGGTATAGTGCTTTAGCTCTGGTGATTTTAGCCGGTGGGCACTCATTAATGGCATTGAAACACCACTTTTTGGATAAGCAGAACACGCTGAAGCGTATGCTTAAACCACAAAAATAACCCTCTGACAGGAGATTAAACATGAAAAAATTATTATTAGCTTCGTTGGTTTCAGCCTCATTATTTGGCGCTACAGCCGCTCAGGCGGAAGATTATGTAATTGATACCGACGGTGCGCACGCGTTTGTTCAATTCAAAATCAGCCACCTTGGTTACAGCTGGTTGCTAGGTCGTTTTAACGACTTTGAAGGAAACTTTAGTTACGACGAAAGCAATCCTGAAAATGCATCGGTTTCAGTAACTATTGATACGGCCAGTATTGATAGCAACCACGCTGAGCGTGATAAACACTTGCGTAGCGATGACTTTTTAGATGTGGAAGAGTTTCCAGAAGCGTCTTTTGAAAGTACTTCGTACAAGCCAAACGGCGATGGTACTGGCACCTTAATGGGTAAATTCACCCTGCATGGCGTAACCAAAGACATCAGTATTGATGTGAAAGAAATCGGTTCGGGTCAGGATCCTTGGGGTGGCTTCCGCCGTGGTTTTGAAGGTGGCGTAACCTTAACTCTGGCTGATTATGGTATCGATTATGATTTAGGTCCGGCGTCGCGTGACGTTGAGATCTTCCTATCAATTGAAGGTATTCGCCAGTAAGCGCTTACGGCAAACTGACGTTTAAACGAAAAAAGTCAGCACTTAATAAATGCTGGCTTTTTCTTTTTGCACAAGGCTTAAGCTTGTTTCGGCATGGCTTTGGCGAAACTTTGTAAAGCCAGCTGGCTGTCGCCAAGTGCTTGATACGACTGAGCTAGATCATAATGCACGGCATTACTTGGGGCTTGCTCAGCGGCTTTTTTCAAGGCCCGCTGTGCTAACGAATAGTCCCCGCCAAGCAAAGCCAACCGACCCAGTGCATGCAATAAAGCGGCATCGTTCGGCTGTTGCTTTAAACGGTCCTGCAGGTATTGCAGTAATTCGTTCGAACCCGGGCGAACCAGGTTTTCCTGCAAGGCGCGATTCAAGCTGATATAACCGCGAACCAAACCTTTGTGCAGAACTTTACCGGCAACTTCAGGCTGGCCTAATTGCAGCAGCGCCTGAATATAGGCTAATCGTATGGTGCCACTGCGGCGTTGTTTTTTGTCAAGCTGGCGCCAATAATTATATAAATCGTTGCTGTTGGAGCGGCCTTTCGCTTTAAATACTTCCAGGAAGGTTTGCTGCTCCAATTCGGCAAGTTCGGTTTCTGTTTTAATGCCAGCGTCACGCAGCTTAGGTAATAGTTGACGTAAGTCTTCCCAGGCATGGGTTTGCGTAAATGCCTTGGCGGCGGCTGCCAGCACGCGGCGGTGCTGGGGATAGGCTTGCACCGCTTCACGAATACGCGTTACTGCGGCGGCACTGTAATCTGCGGTTAGGTTAAGCTCTAACAAGAACTCCGCCAGGGCGACATCAACATCTTGCAAATCGGCCCGTTGCAGCCAGTTGCGGGCGTTCGCAATGTGCCCCGCCTGCTGCGCTGTATAAGCGCCAAGCAAAGCTGTGGCTTGCTGCTTTTCATAACCCCAGGCGCGGGTTAAGGCTTGTTCGGCATTTTGGTAGTCGCTTTGCAGCAGTAGTTTAAGACCGTGTTGATAAGCCTTTTGTGCTTTAGCTTTGCGACGCTCGCCAAACCAGCGTACGCCCAAGCGTGAACGACGAATAAGCCGACTCAGTACGCGAACCACAACGCCAACGATGACAATAGCCAGAGTTAACATGACAACAGCGGCAACCACACTGGTTTCTATGGTCCACTGGCCTACGGCTATCAGAATGTAGCCAGTGTTACCCGACCACAGTGGCCCCAGTAGTAATCCAACCACAAGTAGAATGACAACGATCAGAGCCCATTTCATGCGCTGGCCTCCTCGTTATTATTCGCCGCCAGTTGTTGCAGTAGCTCAATCGACTGCAGGGTGCTTGGCTTGGCCTGTTCCAGTTGTTGTTGCTGTAAATCGAGTAAGGTTTGCTGAGCTTGTTTAACCGCGTTCGACTGCGCCGGCGCGTACTCCGCCAGTAAACTTTGTGCTTGTTCAAGGGCGGCCTGGTAACGCTCGTCGTTAGCGGCTACGGCGGCTAACTGCGCCAGTTGCAAACTCAACTGTAAGCGCTGTTGTACTACCCGCACGAAGTCATGTGACAGTAGCGGCTCAACCGCTTCTTCACGTTGTTGAATACGCACAAACTGTTGCATAAACCGCTTCCAGCTATTCGCCAGGTTTTGTTGCCAGGTAGTGGTGTCAGTTTCGGTTTCGGTTGCATCTGGTCCGTTAAAACCAGGTGCTTGTTGCCAATTCAGTGCATTCAGCTGCTCGGCCACACTGGTTAAACGAATCACAATGGCGTCGGTATCAACCTGAGCAATAGCGGTTAAGCTGTCAATGTCGTCGCGCAGAGCCTGACGCACCGGAATGTGTACCGGGTTATCCAGCGCCCGCAGGTGCGAGTCGGCAAGTTCCAGTAAGCGAATAGCGGTGTTGATATCGCTTTCTAGCCACACTTTGCGACCGGCCATAGCGGCAAGATTGCGGGCTTCAATAATACGCCAGCTGGATTCCT
Source organism: Pseudidiomarina planktonica (assembly GCF_900177775.1). Taxonomy (GTDB): domain Bacteria; phylum Pseudomonadota; class Gammaproteobacteria; order Enterobacterales; family Alteromonadaceae; genus Pseudidiomarina; species Pseudidiomarina planktonica. The sequence goes on from NZ_FXWH01000002.1 coordinate 8,486, forward strand.
GCGACATATCCAGATTTGCCAGCTCACTTTGCAGCGAGCCCAAAGCGCGGGCTTGATTGTTCAGTTCAGTTTGTTGCTGACGTAGTTCACCGCGCAAGCTCTGACGCAATGCATTCAGCGATTCTGGCGTTTCGGCAATGCGATTGGCTTGCTGGCTTTGCTCGCGTTCAAGTTGCGACAACTTGCTTTCAAGCGCTGCTATCTGATCATTGTAGCTAGCCAGCTGTTGTTGTATTTGCTGCTGCGACTGTTGATAAGCCTGCCAGTGTGGGTAACCAAACCAACCACCGGCAGCCAGAGCGGCAATAACAATAATGAGCAACAACCAAGGGAGTATTCGGGAAGACTTCACCGCGCGCTTTGGTTCTTTTTCAGGCGCTTTTGATGGTGCTTCCCCGGTGGCTGATTTTTTGGTTTCAGCTTTCGCTTCAGTAGTTGTTGCGGCTGATTTATCAGTTTCCTTGGTCATGCATATATTCCCGAATAGGTGAATGAGTTTACGCAGGTGCGTTGTGGGCATCCGCAGTACTGGTGCCTGGCAGCTTATAAAGTGCCATCACACTGTTAGCAATGGCGTGATCAACCGCGCTACCCGCGGTATGTACATTGTCGTTGCGCCGAAATGGCAGCAAACCGGCAATGCGCTCACCCGGAACAACCCAACTGCACTGCTCTAACCAGCTTAGAGCCTCTTGGGGCATCGCGGCAAGAAAATAGCCAAGTTGTTCGGCGCTGGTTACTACAATAACACGTACTTTTTGTGCGGCTTGCCATAATTTATGGCCATCTACATGCTTTTGAGCGCGTTGATAAACCGACCAGTATCGCAGTTTAGCACCACGGGCGGTTAAAGTGTCGGCCAGCAATTCCCGGCCACCCTCGCCCCTTATAATTAACCAGTTTTGCTGCACTAATTGTTGCAATTCCGGCAGCTTAAGCAGGCCTTCGCTATTGTGTTGTTGCCAGGGGCTGGTAACCGGCAGGCCAGTATAGCGGGCAGTAACGCGAGCGCTGGCTGGTCCCACACTGAACCAGGGAATTTGTGGCCAGGTTTGATTGGCGTTACTCAGCAGTTTGGCCGCATAGCTGGCAGCATTTTGGCTAATTACGATGCCGCCGTGCCAATTCGTGCTTGCGATGTCGGCAACCTGATCCGCTGCGGAAGGATTATCAATAATATCCACAAAGCTTTCGGTTAGGGTGTTGATACCAGCGCGCTCTAACCGCTCCCGTAAGGCAGAGGTTGCCGTTGGGGCGCGGAGCAATAAAACCTGCGCTTCGGTATCAAGATGCATCATGCCCTAACCCGGTTGCTCTGAATCTTTATAAACCTCAGCCAAAATCGCACCGGCGCCGCGTGATAGCAGATACTCAGCAAGCTCAATACCAATAGCTTCAGCGTCATCACGGTGCCCCTGAATATCACCTTCAATAATTTCGGTACCGTCGGGTCGACCCACCAGGCCACGCAAGCGCAACTGGTCACCGTCAAGTTCGGCATAGGCGCCAATAGGAACCTGGCAGCCGCCTTCTAAGCGACGATTCATAGCTCGCTCGGCTAACACGCAACTACGAGTGTCAGCACAGTCCAGCGGCGCTAGTAGTTCATGTACCCGGCTATTGTCGCTGCGACACTCAATGCCCAGCGCGCCCTGACCATTGGCTGGTAAGGACTCACTTACCGGCATAAAGTTAGTAATGCGGTCGCCAAGCTCCAAGCGAATTAAACCGGCCGCGGCCAGAATAATGGCATCGTACTCGCCGTCGTCTAACTTCTGTAGGCGGGTTTGCACGTTACCGCGCAAATCTTTAATAATCAGTTGCGGGTAGTTTGCCTGAATTTGGCAGCGCCGACGTAAACTACAAGTACCCACAACAGCGCCGTCCGGCAGCTCTGATAATTCTTTGTAGGTGTTCGACACGAACGCATCACGGGGGTCTTCACGCGTACAAATAGTATGTAGCTCCAGGCCCTCTGGAAAGTCCACCGGTAAATCTTTCATGGAATGCACAGCTAAATCAGCGCGGTCTTCCATCATGGCCAGCTCAAGCTCTTTCACAAACAAGCCTTTGCCACCGATTTTTGCCAGCGGGGTGTCCAAAATCACATCACCACGGGTGCTCATGGGCACTAAGGTAACCTGAAGGCCTGAATGCAAAGCTTCCAGACGTGCTTTTATATGTTCTGCCTGCCACAGCGCCAGTTTACTTTTGCGAGTGGCAATACGCAGTTGTTCTGCCATAACTACTTTGGCTCCACGTTAAATTCGTATTCAAGAATAATATTTTGGTCGCCGTCTACTACCAACACTCGCCAGCGGCCCAGCCAGTCGGACAAGATGGTTTTGGTAGAGTAAGTGCGCCAATTCGGGCTGCCAATGGCCAGCGGAACTTCGGCCATCAACTGATTCTGACGGAACCACAAATGGCTAACTTTGGCATCGGCCTGATTCAGAACCTGGGTGAAAAACGTAATTTCCACCGGTTCATCGCCAACCATCACGGTGCTGTCTAAATTATCAACCGGCTCACGATTCTCAACGGCGCTGGTGAGCACCGCCCGGTCAATGGCGTTATCGTTACGGCTTAACTCGCCCGCAAATGCGTTTGCGCTAACCACCAAAGCAATAATAAAGAGCATCCGTTTCATGGTGAATCTCCGACCAAAAACTTAGGCGTCAGGTTTTAATTGTAGTGGCTGTTCAGCCTGTTTGCTGGCGGACTCGGTTAGCAACGCCCACAGCTCAGCGCCGGTGCGATTGTCAATCCACTGGCCATCGCGATACTCAAAGTGATGGCCGTTAAACTTGGTGGCCACCCATAATTGCTGCAGCGGTGGCTGCTTGTTAATCACCATCTTGGTATCGTTTAAGAAGGTTAATTCCAGTAAATCGCCGGACGATTCGCAGTCAATATCAATGCCTGTGGCTTCAATGGCTTCTTCTATTGCAGCGATAGTTTGTTCTGCCAGCTCATGGTATTCGTGGTCTTGCATAGCAACTCCCGATAATGACTTTTGCTGTTGGCAATGCGATGATAAGCACATTACGAAATGATTGAGACTAGTTTAGCGATGTTTGCCAAGAAAGTAATCTACATCCTGTTATTCCTGAGCGCTTCAACCCTGTTAGGGTGCGGTCAAACCGGCCCATTGCACTTGCCGGAAGAGCGCGACAGCAATGATACCACGCAGAGGTCTGAAACCACGCCCGTAGCGGTGGAAATGAGCGCATCATGAGCTTTCATTATGAACAGCAGCAGTTGCGTGCGGAAAGCGTTGTCTTAGGTGAGCTGGCTCAGCGGTTCGGCACGCCTTTATATGTTTACTCAAAGGCGTTGATTGAAGCCAATTGGCGCGCCTTTAGCGAACACTGGCCTAGTCCTCATCAGCTCTGTTATGCGGTAAAAGCTAACAGCAACCTGGCGGTGCTAAATGTATTGGCTAAGCTTGGCGCCGGCTTCGATATTGTTTCGGTGGGCGAGCTGGAACGGGTAATAAAGGCCGGCGGTGAAGCAAAAAAAGTGGTGTTTTCCGGGGTTGCGAAATCAGCCGCCGAAATGGCCACAGCGCTTAACTACGGTATTGGTTGTTTTAACGTTGAATCCGTTGCCGAACTACATCGCTTAAACGAGGTTGCCGGTGAGCACGGCGTACAAGCGCCGGTGTCCTTGCGGGTTAACCCAAACGTAGATGCTCAAACACACCCTTACATTGCTACCGGGCTACGCGCCAATAAGTTCGGCATTGCCATGGAACAAGCCGCGGACGCTTTCCGTGAAGCGGCATCATTACCAAACATTAATGTCATCGGCGCCGATTGCCACATCGGCTCGCAGTTGCTGAATACCGCGCCGTTTTTGGACGCTGCCGATATTATGCTGAACTTAATCATGGAGCTGCGCAGCGAAGGTATTGAAATATCTCATCTGGACATGGGTGGTGGTGTTGGTATTGCCTATCAACAAGAGCAGTCACCCGACATCGGCGCCTATTTAACAGCGTTACGAGAGCGCTGCGAGCGGGTGGACAACCTGACGTTAATGCTGGAACCCGGTCGCGCCATTGTGGGTAACGCTGGTGTGCTGTTAACCAAGGTTGAATATTTAAAACCGGGTTCAGAGAAGCAGTTTATGCTGGTAGACGCGGGTATGAACGATCTACTGCGCCCCTCGTTATATCAAGCCTGGCATGACATTAAACCGGTTAAGCAGGCCACTGGCGCCAGCAGTCAGTTATATGACGTGGTGGGTCCGGTGTGTGAAACCGGCGATTTTCTGGGGCATGCGCGCCATATTGCTGCCGAACAGGGTGACATTCTGGCCGTTATGAATGCCGGCGCTTATGGATTTACCATGAGCTCAAACTACAACAGTCGCCCGCGGGCGGCAGAAATCATGGTTAGTGGTGCAACGGCACATGTTATCCGTGAGCGAGAAACTCTTCAGGATTTGTGGAAAGGTGAGCAACTTCTGCCGTAAACTAGTTTCATGAATCTTAAATAATAAGTGCCATTATGCTGTTAAATTTTTCGAAAATGCACGGGCTTGGCAACGACTTTGTCGTCATCGACAATGTGACGCAGAACATGTACGTGAACGTTGAGCAAATCCGCCAGTGGGCAGACCGCCACCGGGGCATTGGTTTCGATCAGTTGTTGCTGGTAGAACCGCCATACGACCCGGATTTGGATTTTCACTACCGCATTTTTAATGCCGACGGCAGTGAAGTTGGCCAATGTGGTAACGGCGCCCGTTGCTTTGCCAGTTTTGTCAGAATGAAAGGTTTGAGCACCAAGAACCACCTGAAGGTGAGCACGAAAACCGGCAAAATGAGCCTGCATCATGAGAAAGACGGCACTGTAACGGTCGTAATGGGCGAGCCGCAGTTTGAGCCACAAGATGTGCCTTTTAAAGCCAATAAAGTAGAGCAAACCTATGTGCTGCGCGATGGCGATGACACTATTTTGTGCGGTGTCATGGGCCTTGGTAACCCGCATTGTGTGTTAGAAGTTGACGACATAAACACGGCGCCAGTGAAAGAACTGGGCGCGCGCTTAACGCAGCATGAACGCTTTCCCGAGGGTGTGAACGTCGGGTTTATGCAAATAGTTAACCGCGACGAAGTACGCTTGCGGGTATTTGAGCGCGGCGCTGGTGAAACTCAGGCCTGCGGTAGCGGCGCCTGTGCAGCTGCAGTACTGGGTATGCGGCAAGGAAAATTAAACGAACAGGTGGCGGTAAAGCTACCCGGTGGTACACTTACAATTCGCTGGCGCGAAGGCCAGCCGGTTCGAATGACCGGACCGGTACAACATGTTTTTGATGGACAAATGCAGTTATGACACAAGAAGCAAAAAAAACCGATCAAACGCGCATTGACGATAGCCTGATTGTGGATTATCTGCAGGAAAATCCGGATTTCTTCGATCGCCATCCGCAGCTGTTAGAGCAGTTAAAAGTTACCCACTCTGCCCATGGTGCTATTTCGTTGGTAGAACGCCAGCAGTTAGTGCTGCGCGAGCGTATTCGCATGCTGGAAGAAGAGATCACCGACTTAATGGTGAATGCGCGTCGCAACGAAGACATTTTCCGCCATTACAGCGCGCTGTATGAGCGACTGCTGCAGTGTGAAACCTTGAACGAGGTAGCGGCAAGCTTACAGGCAACCTTCGCCGAACAACTGCAGTTACCAGCACTAACGCTGAAGTTTTTTGACAGCCCGCTGGATTTGCCAGAGCAATTTACCTTTACCGCCGATACTCACAAGCAGTTACTGAGCAAGCGCTTCCAGAATACCACTATGTACTTAGGGCGTTTAACCAGTGCCGAACAGCGCTTGTTGTTCCCGGAAAAAAACATTGAGTCGGTGGCGTTAATGCTCCTGGGCGACAATGGCGAATTGGGCATGCTGGCTATTGGCAGCGACGACGCCAGCCATTTTGAGCCGGCCATGGACAAGCTACTGGTAAGCCAACTGCAAACCTTGCTGAGTGCTATTTTACCGCCGCTGGTGCAACAGCCGGCACTGGCACGCGCCGCAGGAAGCCATGACCCTAGCTGAGTTGATTCCCGCCTTTGTAAAACACCTCGCCGGTGAGCGAGGTTTGGCAGAGCTCACCTTAAAAAGTTACCAACGAATTTTAATTGAAAGTTGTGCGGCGCTGGAAGATCAGGGCATTACTAAACCGGCGCAGCTCAACCCTGCCGTACTTGAACGCCTGATGATGCAGTGGCGGCGCCGGGGTTTAGGCAGTCGCTCCATTGCCTTATATTTGTCCGGCTGGCGCACGTTTTGTCAGTACTTAGTGCGGCAACAGCTCCTTACCAGCAACCCGGCACAAACTCTGAAAGCCCCCAAGCAAGCCAAGCGCCTGCCGAAAAACCTCGATGTAGACAGCATTAGCCAGTTACTAAAGCTGCCACAGGACGAGCCCTTGGCTATTCGTGATGCCGCCATTATGGAGCTCATGTACTCCAGTGGGTTGCGTTTAGCAGAGCTAGTGGGCTTAGATGTAGATGCCATTAATCCGCGCCACCGCGAACTGCGTATTACCGGTAAAGGGAATAAAACCCGCATTGTGCCTTATGGGCGCTACGCGTCGGATGCCTTGCAAACCTGGTTAAAGCTGCGAACCAGCTGGTTAGCGGAAGGGCAACCGGAATTGGCGTTGTTTATTACGCAGCGCAAGCGTCGTATGAGTCAGCGCACCGTACAGCAACGGCTGAATTACTGGGGGCAGCGGCAGGGTTTAGCTGGCGCTTTGCACCCGCACAAACTCCGCCATTCGTTTGCCTCGCATATGCTCGAGGCTAGCGGTGACTTGCGGGCCGTGCAGGAACTGTTGGGGCACGCCAATTTAAGTACCACTCAGGTGTATACGCATCTTGATTTTACCCATTTAGCTAAGGTGTACGACAGCGCGCATCCCCGCGCCCGCAAGAAAAGTTAGTTCACACAATTTATAGTCGCAAAAGGACACGTCAGGCATGTTGGAGTTTTATCGTCGTTTTCATCATCCGCAAGTTATCAGCTTCGATCTGGATGATACTTTGTACGATAACGTGCCGATTATGCAGCGATCGGAAGCGAACGTGCATAAATTCCTGCAGCAGGAATTTCCCGCCACTAAAGCCTGGCAAATAACCGACTGGCAACGTTTACGGCAACAGATTATGCGTGAAGACGTTAGTTTGGCTAGCAACATGACCTTGCTGCGGCTGGCCACTTTGGAGCGCGGCTTAGCGCAATTTGACGTGGCCGACCCCAAGGCTGGCGCTAAGCGCGCTCTGGAAGTTTTCTTAAGTTCGCGCAGTCAACTGGAGCTAAGTGATGAAGCCCATGATCTGCTGCGCTCGTTAACCAAAAACTATCAGGTTATTGCCATTAGTAACGGCAATGTTGAAGTGCCGAAAACCCCGCTGGCCGAGTATTTTGAGCATGTGTTTCAGCCTACTGAACAGCGCCGCGGAAAACCACACAGTGATATGTTCGAAGCTGCTATGCAGGCTTATCCAACTATTGCCCCGCAGGGCTTTTTGCACGTAGGTGATCATCCGGTGTCCGATGTACTGGGTGCGCATCGGGCGGGTTGGCAAAGTGCCTGGTTTAAAGGCGGATTAGGTCGCGCCAATGAGCTAAAGGTACTGCCAAACTTTGCCTTTGGCGAGCTGTCTGAACTGCAACGGATACTGTCCAGATAACTGGTTGCATATACAGTATAAGCTCAGTACACTGCCACTCAATACGGCATTCAGTCACCTTATTAGTTATTTAAGAGCATGCGCATGGCCACACATCCACTACTTGCACAACTAAACGAAAAACAACAGCAGGCAGTTGCCGCCAGTGAGCGCAACATGCTGGTGCTGGCCGGTGCCGGCAGTGGTAAAACGCGGGTGCTGGTGCATCGCATTGCGTGGTTGTTGCAACAGCAGCAGGTATCGCCCTACAGCATCTTAGCGGTTACTTTTACCAATAAGGCCGCAGCCGAAATGCGCGGTCGCGTAGAAGAGCTGCTGGGTAGCTCGGTACGGTCCATGTGGATTGGCACCTTCCACGGTTTAGCGCACCGGTTACTGCGTGCGCATTACATGGACGTAGGTTTACCGCAAAACTTTCAAATTCTGGATTCAGACGACCAGCAGCGTTTAATCAAACGCATTATCCGTTCACTGAACTTGGATGAAAAGCGCTGGCCGCCCAAACAGGCACAGTGGTTTATCAATGCCAAAAAAGACGAAGGCCTGCGGGCGCACCATTTAGACGGTTACGATATTACCGAGCGCACCCTGAAAGAGGTTTATCAGGCCTATCAGGATTCCTGTGACCGTGCCGGGCTGGTTGATTTCGCTGAATTGCTGCTGCGCGCGCAAGAGTTAATGCGCACTAACAAAACCGTTCGCGAGCACTATCAGCGCCGTTTCCGCCATATTCTGGTGGACGAGTTTCAGGACACCAACGCGATTCAGTACGCCTGGATACAGCTGTTTTCAGGCGTTGGTGACCCTTCGGTAGAACCCAATTACGTGACTATTGTGGGTGACGACGATCAGTCTATTTACGGCTGGCGCGGCGCCAAAGTAGAGAACATTCAGCAGTTTCTGGATGACTACGACAATGTGCTGACCATTCGGCTGGAACAAAACTACCGCTCTACCGGCACCATTTTGGAAGCTGCGAATACGGTTATTGCCAATAACTCTGATCGCCTTGGTAAAGATTTATGGACTGACGGCAATGCCGGCGAACCCATACATTTGTATGCCGCCTTTAATGAGATGGATGAAGCACGGTACATTACCGGCCGCATTGAAGAGTGGCATCAGCAGGGCAATGCATTGTCCGATTCAGCCATTTTGTATCGTAGCAACGCCCAGTCGCGGGTGTTAGAAGAAGCCTTACTGCATGCGCGTATCCCATATCGTATTTATGGCGGCTTACGCTTCTTCGATCGGCAGGAAGTAAAAGACGCGCTGGGCTATTTGCGCTTAATGGCGAACCGCCAAGACGATGCAGCGCTGGAGCGGGTTATTAACACCCCAACCCGCGGTATTGGTAATCGCACTATAGATATTATTCGCCAGGCTGCGCGTGAACGCAGCACTACCATGTGGGACAGCGCGCGTTATTTGGTGGGAGAAAAAACCCTAAGTGGCCGGGCGCGTAACGCGGTAAACGACTTTTTAAACCTGATTGATGAGTTAGAAGACATCACCGCTGATTTCAGTCTTGGGCGCCAAACCGACACCGCCATTAAGAAAAGCGGGTTGCTGGCCATGTACGAGTCTGAAAAAGGCGAGAAAGCTGAAACCCGGGTTGAGAACTTAAAAGAGCTGGTGAACGCCTGCGATCATTTCCGTGAGCTGGAATCAGATGAAGATTTAACGCCGCTGAATGCCTTTTTAGCTCATGCCGCGCTAGAGTCTGGCGACGAACAGGCCGATGAGCATCAGGATGCCGTGCAGCTCATGACACTACACAGCGCCAAAGGGCTGGAATTCCCGCTGGTATTTATGACCGGCGTCGAAGAAGGCATGTTTCCGTCGCAGCAATCTATGGATGAAGCGGGCCGGTTAGAAGAAGAACGTCGGCTATGTTACGTCGGCATGACCCGGGCTATGCAGAAGTTAGTAATCACTTACGCTGAACAACGCCGTATCTATGGGCAGGAATTGTTTCACAAAGTGAGTCGCTTTATTGGCGAGATACCGCCGGACTGCCTGCACCATGTGCGCATGCAAACGCAGGTAGAGCGTCGTACCGATCAGGATTTCGGTCGTTTTCATACGGGAGCCAGCCACGAAGCTTTCGAGCAAACTGGTTATCAACTAGGTCAGCGAGTTCGGCATAGCAAGTTTGGTGAAGGCACCGTGTTGAATTACGAAGGCACCGGGCCGCAAAGTCGCATTCAGATTAATTTCGACGATTTAGGCAGCAAATGGCTGGTGGTTGCCTATGCTCGGTTAGAATCGTGTTAAGTCGATAGCCTTCCCACAAAACTGATCTATGCTTAGGTTTCTCTGGTATGTAATAACACATTCCAACAAGGAGGACTGATATGAAACGCAACGCATCAGCACAATGGAAAGGCGGTCTAAAAGACGGCAAAGGTACTATTTCAACCGACAGTGGCGTGCTTGATAACACGCAGTATTCATTTGGTACCCGCTTCGAAAATGGCAAAGGAACGAATCCTGAGGAGCTTATTGCCAGCGCTCACGCAGGCTGTTTTTCAATGGCCTTGTCAATGATGTTAGGTGAAGCAGATGTGACCCCTGACAGCATAGACACCAAGGCAAGCGTCAGTTTAGAAGAAGACGACAGCGGCTTCTCAATCACCAAGATACATCTGGACGTAAAAGTAAAAGCCAGTGGTATCGACAATGACGAATTCCAGAAAATTGCTGGAAAAGCGAAGGACGGTTGTCCGGTAAGTAAAGTATTACGTGCCGACATTTCCATGAGCGCAAGTTTAAACTAACGCACTTGGCAATCAGAGTTCGATGCAAGATTTGAAAAAGGCCTTACCAATTCCGGTAAGGCCTTTTTTATTGGCTCGAGTAAAGGGGCGACTTAGCCAAGCAATTTCTTTAAGGCGCCTGGCTGTAGCTCGGGGGTGAATATTTCAATCCAGTAGCCGTCCGGGTCTTTAATGAACGCCATGTCGCGCATAGTGCCTTCATTCGGTTTCTTCTGAAACTCAACACCCAGTTTTTCGAAGCGCTGGCAGGCAAGATTCACGTCCGGCACAGCAAAACCTATATGGCCAAAGCCTTTCGGGTCGGAATTACCATTGTGATAATCCACGTCCGGATCATCTTCATCGCCCCAGTTATGGGTTAATTCCAGCAACGCCGGGCGGCCGAAGGTTTCTTTGATGCGAGTTTCTTCGTCTTGGGACCAGTTTCCTTGCTCACCTTCTTCTACAATCGCAAGAAAATATAACGAGAACTTCATGCTTGGAAAATCAAGGCGTTTCACCAGTGTCATACCTAAGGTTCCGGTATAAAAAGCCAGCGACCGCTCGGGCGATTTAATGCGCAGCATGGTTTGATTTAGCACAAAACCTTTAGTTTCTGGTGCGCGCTCTTCACTTAATCCTTCAGCTTGGTCAAAATGACGACTCATAGTTGTCCTCCGTGGTGGAAAAATGAATAACTGGTATGTCTATATAGTGCGTTGCGCCGATGAAAGTTTATATACCGGCGTCACTATTGATTGTGACCGACGCGTTAATGAACATAACAATGATAGCAAACTAGGCGCCCGCTATACGAAAACCCGGCGACCAGTTGCGCTGGTGTGGCAAGAAAGCTGGCCGGATCGTAGCAGCGCCATGCGGCGTGAAGCCGCGATTAAACGCATGACCCGGCAGCAGAAACTTAAGCTTGTTGATTGCGGATAACGGCCTGTTTATTTGCCCGGCGCTGACGCTGCTGGTGTATTAATGAGTCGGCACTGTAAAGCGCCAATGCCGCCCAAATAATCACGAAGGTGACTAATTTATCGGCCGCCAGAGGCTCGCCATACACCGCCACCGCCAGAATGAACATCAGGCTGGGGCCAATATATTGAAAGAACCCAAGCGTGGAATAGCGAATCCGCTGCGCCGCGGCGGTGAAGCACAACAAGGGCACGGTAGTAACTACCCCGGCGAGCAACAACAAACCGTTTAAGCCCCAACTGTTAGCGGTTAAATCGCTGGTCGCTGAATCCGCAAACATAAGCATGTAAATCAGCATCATGGGCAGTAACAGCAAGGTCTCCAGCCACAATCCGGTAATAGAATCCACTGGCAGGCGCTTGCGAATGGCCCCGTAAATAGCAAAGCTAAAGGCCAGAGTGAGTGCTATCCAGGGTACCGAGCCAAAAGAAACAATCTGAATGAGCACACCGGTAACAGCCATAGCTATGGCCACTAACTGTATCGCGCGCATGCGTTCCGAGAAAAACAGCATACCAATGGCCACATTTAATAGCGGGTTAATGTAGTAGCCCAGGCTTGCGTCCAGCATGTGGTTATTATTTACCGCCCAAATAAATAAGAACCAGTTGCCGCCAAGTAACAAGGTAGCAACCAGCAGCCGGAGCATGTGTGAAGGGTTTCTCATGACCGGGCCAATGCGATTTAAGCGACGCAGGCCAATAATAAGTGCCAGCACAATCACAAAAGCCCAAATAATGCGGTGGGCTAAAATTTCGAAAGCCGGAACCTGGGCTATCAATTTAAAATAAACCGGCGCTATGCCCCATAAGGTGTATGCAGCGATGGCAAAAAATACGCCGTGGCGGGCGCGAACTGCGTCATCGGTCATGTTCCAGGCTTCCTTTGGTTTTTGGTTCGGTGTAAGCCTATTAACGCAGAGTTTATTGCGTAAATATAGCTTTGCCGGTGGTGCTTGCCCACGGGGATGCATACAATAGGGGCTACCTAAGTATGAAGTCAATGAGGCCGCAAAACTGATGTCGTTGTCGCTCCCCGCAGATGTGTCAAAAATCCTTGCCGACGTGTATGGCTATACCGCCTACCGGGAAGGGCAGGAAGCGGTGATGAGCGCGGCTATTCAAGGTCGCGACAGCTTGGTGCTAATGCCTACCGGTGGTGGTAAATCACTGTGTTATCAGTTGCCGGCCATGGTGGCTGATGGCATCACTTTGGTGATTTCCCCGTTAATATCCTTAATGCAGGATCAGGTAGAAGCCTTGCAGGCTATGGGTGTGGAAGCGGCGGCCTGGCACGGTAGCTTAACCGCCGAGCAAGGCAACCAGATTCAGGCAAAGCTGCAAGCGGGCACGCTAAAACTGCTTTACGTGAGCCCCGAGCGTGCGCTCATGCCGTTCTTTCTGCAACGGTTGCAAGGTTTGCCCATTGCCAATATAGCCATTGATGAAGCCCATTGTATTTCCCAGTGGGGGCACGACTTCCGCCCGGAATACGGGCAGTTGTATCGTTTACGCGAAGCCTTACCACAAGTACCGGTTATGGCCTTAACTGCTACCGCGGACGACACCACCCAACAAGACATTATTGAGCGGTTGCACTTACGTGACCCCTTTGTTTACCGTGGCTCCTTTGACCGCCCGAACATTCGTTATCTGGTGGAAGAAAAATTCAAACCTATGAAGCAGCTGCGTGATTACGTAAAACAGCAACGCGGCGCTTCCGGAATTGTTTACTGCGGCAGCCGCAAACGCGTAGAAGAATTGGCTGAACGCCTGCAGCAAGACGGCGTGCGGGCAGCGCCCTATCATGCCGGCCTTGAACATGAGCTGCGTGAACATACCTTGCGCGGCTTTGTGCGCGACGACATTGACGTGGTGGTGGCTACCGTGGCTTTCGGTATGGGCATTAATAAGCCCAACGTGCGTTTTGTGGCGCACTATGACGTGCCGCGTAGTATTGAAGCCTACTATCAGGAAACCGGCCGCGCCGGGCGCGACGGCTTACCTGCCGAAGGGGTGTTGTTCTACGATCCGAACGACGCTAACTGGGTGCGGCGCATGATTGAAGAGCAGCAAGACGAAGAACGCCGCCGCATTGAACGCCAGAAATTCACCGCCATGCAGGCCTTTGCCGAGTCGCAAACCTGTCGTCGCCTGGTGCTGCTGAACTACTTCAATGAGTATCGCGATAAGGGTTGCGGTAACTGTGATATTTGTCTGGACCCGCCAACTCAGTACGATGGCACTGTGGATGCCCAAAAAGCACTGTCTTGTGTGTATCGGGTAAGCCAGCAGTTTGGTATGAACCATGTTATTGATGTTCTGCGCGGAAGTAAGTCGCAGCGCTTAACCGAACTGGCGCACGACCAGCTTTCAACCTTTGGTATTGGTGCCGAGCAGAGTCAGGAATACTGGCAGTCGGTGTTGCGACAACTGATTCATCGGGGTTTGTTGGTGCAGAATATTCGGCGCTTTGCGGCGCTGGAATTAACCGAAGCGGCCCGGCCCATACTGCGTGGCGAAATAGCGCTGCAGCTGGCGCAACCGCGCCTGAACGTAACCGGCAAAACCCGGGTTACCGACCGCGGCGACTACGACAAAGTGCTGTTCCGCCGCTTACGTAAACTCCGTAAAGCTATTGCCGATAGCCAGGAAGTACCGCCATTTGTGGTATTTAACGACACCACCTTAATTGAAATGGCGCAGCACTTTCCTACCACCCAGCAGCAATTGCTGAGCATTACCGGGGTTGGCCAAACCAAGCTGGAACGCTACGGCGAAGAATTTATTGCCGCCATTACCAGCTATTTAGACGCCGATTCGGAGCCCATGTTTGGCTAGCCATGGCGGCTAACTGGTGTTAACCACCCATGGGCGTGAAGTAAAACTGCCACAGCTCATCCAGCACCGGAATAATGGAAAGTACCAGCAGTAGTGCCATGGAAATATTAAACACGCGCCTAACTACGGAATTAGTTAGTACCTTACGCAACATGGCGCCGAATAGTAACCAGACCCCGACACACGGGAAACTCATAAGCAGGAAGGCAAGTGTAATGCTGCCAACCTGCCAGAAAGTATTTCCGCTAACCGAGGTAAATGCAGCTACAGCGCCTGATGCCATAACCCAGGCTTTGCCGTTTACCCACTGAAATAAGGCAGCCTGAAAGAAGCTAAAAGGCTTTTGTTCGCGTTTTTCAATCGCTTTGGGCTCGGCCGAGCCAATACGCCACGCCAGCCAAAGCAAATAGATGACACCAAAAATCTTAATCAGCTGATGCAGGTTCGGAAAGCGATCGAACACGACCCCAAATCCCAGCCCTACCAGCAGCACCATTAATGGGAACCCTAAGCAAATTCCCAGAAAGTGCGGCAAACTTGCCCGAATGCCATAGTTCACGCCCGACGACATGATCATGACGTTATTGGGGCCCGGTGTTATGGTGGTTGAAAACGCAAAAAAGAGTACTGCAATAAAAATTTCCATATCTTCCCTTTGCTATTTTTACAGTGCTTTCACATTAATTCCGCTTGAAAAATAATCAACTAAACTATAGTTACCTTAGCAGAAATAGTTTTTTGCAATCTGCATCATTCTACAACGAACTCAGTTCAGATGAAGGAGAAAACTATGCTCAAGTGGATGCCGGTTACAACAGTTTGTATGGCCATGTGCTTGCTGCCCGCAAGTGCAGCGGCAGAAACCACCGTTGAGATTAAAGAGTGGCAGGTGCCTTGGCCAGAATCTCGTCCGCGTGACCCTTGGGTAAGTGGCCCTGATAGGGTGTGGTTTGTGGGTCAAAAGTCACATTATGCAGCAACCTTTAACCCTGAAACCGAAGAGTTCAAGCGCTACGATTTGCCTGATAACGCTGGCCCCCACACCGTGATTGCGGACGACCGAGGTGCCTGGTACGCGGGTAATATGTCGGACCATATTGGTTTAATTGGTCCTGAGTCTGGCGACATTGAAAAGTTCGTGTTGCCCGGTGAGGGGCGGCGCGATTCGCACACCATGGCGTTTACCAGCGAAGGTGATATCTGGTTTACTGCTCAGGGTGCTAATAAAATCGGCTTTTTAGATACCGATAGTAAAGAAATGACGCTGTATGACGTAAGCACCGAACGTGCGCGCCCTTACGGTATTGTGATACACAACGACCAGCCCTGGGCAACACTGTTCGGCAGCAATAAGCTAGCTACCTTTAAAGATGGTGAACTGGTGGAAATTGAGCTGCCCCGAGAACAATCCCGGCCTCGTCGTTTAGCGGTAACCGATGACGGCATGGTTTGGTACGTGGACTACGCACAAGGCTATTTGGGCCGCTATAACCCTGATAACGGTGAATTTAAAGAGTGGCGCGCTCCGGCCGAACATCGATCTATGCCTTATGGTATGAGTTCCGACAGCGAAGGTCGGTTATGGTTTGTTGAAACCGGTGTGCAGCCAAATCGAATGGTGGGCTTCGATCCTGAAACCGAAGAATTCACGGATCCCGTTGAAATTCCAAGTGGTGGCGGTACCGTGCGTCATATGTATTATGACGAAGCTACCAACAGCATTTGGTTTGGTGCCGATAGCAACACCATCGGCCGAGCTACGATTCAATCTGATTAAGTCAGCAAGAAGAGCGCATAAAAAAGGGCATCAATCGTGATGCCCTAATTTTTTGTCAGTAAATAGAATTTCGCGTAAGTATTTGTCGAATACCTTGTTGTTCCGACGAATCCATTCTAATGCCATGGCGGCATGCTCTATTTCTTCGTCCCGGTTGTGCTTCAGTATTGCTTTTAATTCGGCATCTTTACATGCATCTACCCGTTGATTATACCAATCAACAGCTTCTAACTCTTCCATCAGCGACACTGTAGCCCGGTGAAAATCACGGGTTTCATCACTAAGCTCTTCTACCGGCTCATGGTAGCCTTCATTTGCCATAAATAACTCCTAGGTTCTATGCAATTAAACGTCATTGAACGTATTCGTTATTAAGCCTAGTCGGGCAACCTGTTTTTGCAATACCAGTTCGGTAAATAGGTTCTGGCAGCCGGAACTAGCGAACTAGTTCCAGCAGCTGCTTACCAATTTCGGTGTTATCCATATAACCGCGGAATTTTTCGGCGTGCGGGCCGGTTGCCATAATAGGTACATCAACAGCAGTGTGGCCTGAGGTTGTCCAGCCGGTGCCAGTTAAGTCAGCGGTGGCATAAACCAGCGCCGCGTGAATGGCATCCTCGCGTTCCTCGGCATCGGTAATTTCCGCAGCGGCCATCAGTGGCTGCCAATGCTCGTCGGTTAACGGCAGGTTCAACCGCGGCGTTACATACTCACGCCACTGGTCGGCAGGCATCTCAGCCAGCGCTTTGCTCATCACATACACCGATGCTTTAATACCCATTACGCGTTCAGACAACCATTCATACACACCATCGCGACCTAATGTCAGGCCGCCGGTTGAGTGGTCAGCGGTAATCACCAGTAAGGTGTTCGGATGTTGCTGCTGGAATTCACGTACCACGGCTACCGCGTTCGCGAAGTCTTGCACTTCATGCACGGCGCAGGCGATATCGTTTGAATGTCCGCACCAGTCAATTTGGCTTCCTTCAATCATCAGTGCAAAAGGCTTGTCGTGCTGTTCTTCACTAAGCAATCGCAGCGCGTGCTCAGTCATGGTGGCTAACCGCGGCTGATCATCAATGGCGTGTGGTAAACCGATAGGCGCGAACAGGCCCATAGCTGGTAACTGATTCAAACCCGGCAGTTCATCAAACTCGGTAACCACCGTCATGCCTTGTTCCTGCAATTCCGGCAACCAGTTTTTGTCTTCCCGGTTAAAATGCGCGTAACCGCCGCCGAGCAGTAAATCGAAAGACCAGCGGCCGTCGTCGCGCTGGGTGGCGAATGAATCTGCAATTTGGTTATACATATTGCGTGACGGGTGGTGGGTAAAGAACGAAGCCGGGGTGGCGTGGGTTATCTGTGATGTAGATACCGCACCGGTTAACCAACCTTTGTCGCGAACCAGCTCCATAATGCTCTGTTGCGGGTGTTTGTCGGCGTCCATACCAATTGCACCATTGTAACTTTTCACGCCGGTAGCCAACGCGGTAGCGCTGGAGGCTGAGTCTGTTACCCAAGTATTGTCGTCCGGGTACGTAGTCGCGGCGCCACTGAGTAACTCGTCAAAAGGTGTTGATTCCAACTTGCCGGCATTGATATCGCTGATGGCATAGCGGTAAGCGCTAATAAACTCAAAGCCCATACCGTCGCCAATCATAAAAATGATATTCGGCGGTTGGGTTTCGCTCGTGGGTTCATTGGCGGTTACTGCACTGGAAAATCCAGCAAGCGAAGACAAACTAATAAGCGCCGCAATGGCAGCTGAGGTTTTCATGGTACAACCCTTATTCCAGACTAAAATGAATCTTAATGTGCCGCGATAATAGCATAGCCAATGTGACAGCGCGGTGACGAAATTTCCCCAAATACGGCTAATTGCATGCTGGTGTCGATTTGTAACCTGTTGGTTCTAGCTGTTCTGGGTTAAGGTGAAAGCACAATTTGAATCTAGACAACTTATCGTAAACTCAGGAGTTCCCATGGCGATGAATAAATCAGCCTTAGCTAAGTTACTGCCAGCTATGGCCTTAGCGGGTGGTTTCAGTACCGCAGCTGTTGCAGCTGAAAACCCACAAGTGGATTATCAGGATCAGGCAAAAATTCATGAGATAGTGGCGCAGGTATCGGCTGAAAATATTGAACGTGATATCGAAAAACTGGTGAGTTTCGGAACCCGCCACACGCTGTCTGAAACGGAGTCTGATACCCGTGGAATTGGTGCTGCGCGCCGCTGGATTAAAGCGGAATTTGAAAAGATTTCAGCCGCCTGTGGCAACTGCTTAGACGTGTATTTTCAGTCGCAGGTTATTGAAGGTGAAACCCGCATTCCGGATCCAGTAGAAGTGGTGAGTGTTATTGCTGTGCAAAAAGGCACCCAAGACCCGAACCGCTACGTGATTATGTCGGGTGATATTGATTCACGCGTTTCCGATGTTATGGATTTCACCTCCGATGCGCCTGGTGCCAACGATAACGCCTCCGGTGTTGCCGGTGCCTTAGAAGCCGCGCGAGTGCTGAGCCAGTATAAATTTGACGGCAGCATTGTGTATGCCGCGCTTGCTGGTGAAGAACAAGGGTTGTTTGGTGGCCGCATTATGGCCGAGCAAGCCAAAGCCGACGGCTGGAATATTGAAGCCGTACTGAACAACGACATGATCGGCAATATTGAAGGCATTAACGGCGTTATTAACAACACCACGGCTCGTATTTTCGCCGAGGGCACGCGTATGGATGAAACTGACCGTGAAGAAACCCGCCGTCGCTACACTGGTGGTGAAGTCGATTCGCCAACCCGAAATGTGGCGCGTTATGTGGATTGGGTAGCGGATCGTTATATTCCGAACCTAGACACAATGGTGGTATACCGGTTAGACCGATTTGGTCGTGGTGGTCATCACCGTCCGTTTAATGACCTTGGCTTTCCGGGTGTGCGCATTATGGAAACCAATGAAAACTACAATCGCCAGCATCAGGACTTGCGCACCGAAAACGGCATTGAGTACGGTGACACCATTGATGGGGTGAACTTCGACTACGCGGCCAAGCTGACATCGTTGAATGCGGCGGCGTTAGCGAATATGGCCTGGGCTCCGGCACCACCGGCAAAAGTAAGTATTGCTGGCGCCGTGAAGCCAAGCACCACCCTAAGCTGGAATAAAGTAAACGGCGCGGCGGGCTACAAAATTTACTGGCGTTACACCGATGCACCGCAATGGCAGTACAGCCGTTACGTGGGCGATGTAAATGAATTCACACTGGAAAATGTGGTTATAGATAACTATTACTTTGGTGTGGCCAGTGTCAGTGATGACGGTTTTGAAAGTCCGGTGGTGTTTCCGGGGCCAAGTGGCGCCTTTAGCATCAATCGCGATGACGACTAAATAAACGAAACAAAGGAGTTGCGATGACGCTTGATCCATTTATGCAGGCAGCCATTGAGGAAGCCGAAAAAGGTTTAGCCGAAGGCGGTATTCCAATTGGCTCGGTGCTGGTTCATCACGGCAAAATTATTGGTCGTGGCCATAACCGTCGGGTTCAGTCAGGTAGCCCTACCTTACATGGTGAAATGGATGCACTGGAAAACGCCGGACGCCAACCTGCCAAGGTGTATCAAGAGTCTACTTTGTATACCACGCTGTCTCCGTGCGCCATGTGCAGTGGCGCTATTTTACTGTACGGCATTCCAAAAGTTGTGATTGGTGAACATAAAACCTTTCTGGGCGAAGAGGAACTGCTGGTAAGCCGGGGCGTTGAGTTAGATGTTGTGCATAACGAACGTTGTGTTGAGCTAATGGACTTGTTCATTAGTGCTTCGCCAGAACTTTGGAACGAGGACATTGGCGAGTAAACAGCATTAGGAGCAAAAGTGGGTTA
Organism: Pseudidiomarina planktonica; assembly: GCF_900177775.1. GTDB lineage: Bacteria > Pseudomonadota > Gammaproteobacteria > Enterobacterales > Alteromonadaceae > Pseudidiomarina > Pseudidiomarina planktonica. Next base: position 28,423 of record NZ_FXWH01000002.1, read on the forward strand.
TCGCACTTCAAGCCCGGAACTTCACCGGGCTTATCAGCAAGCCACCAAAGCGGCAAAGCATTCATTGCTGCGCCATCCCGGGCGGTCTATGGCAGCAACGCTGCGCTTACTGGCGGAGCGGGCGGAAGCTTACGCGGAACCCGACAACTACGGTGCTGGCGCGTTAATTGAAGACTTTGAAAAGCAGTTGGCGGCGGAGTTTAATAAACCCGCCGCCTTGTTTTTACCAAGTGGAACCCTGGCTCAGCCGGTAGCACTTAAAATTCACTGTGATAAAGCTGGCAATAATCGCATTGGTTTGCATCCTACCTCGCATTTACTGCTGCATGAACAGCAGGGTTATAGTGCTTTGTGGGGCTTGACCGCGGTTACGCTTGGCACGGCCAGCAAAGTGCTGACGGTTGCCGATTTAGAAGCACTTTCAACCACCCCAACAGAACTTCCTGCCGCCATAGTATTAGAACTACCCATGCGCGAGATTGGCGGACAGCTGCCGAGCTGGGATGACTTGTGCGCACAGGTGCGCTGGGCTAAATCGCATGGTATTGCTGTGCATATTGACGGCGCCCGTCTATGGCAATGTCCGGCAGCACTCAATCATAGCCTGGCCGAAATTGCGGCTTTGGCTGATTCGGTTTATGTGAGTTTTTACAAAGATATTGGCGGTATCGCTGGCGCACTCTTGCTGGGTGATGATAACTTTATTGCCGAAGCCCGCGTTTGGGTTCGTCGCGCCGGCGGCAACCTAATCAACTTATACCCATACATATTAGCGGCGCAGCAGGGCCTGGCCGAGAATGGCGGTGCGGTTAGCGACGCAGTAAGTTATGCGCGAGAATTGAGTACCATGTTGCAGGACATTGAAGGTGTACGGGTGAACCCAGCGCCCGCACAAACAGCAATGTTTCACCTGCATATTGCCTGCGAACCCGATGACCTGCTACAAGCGGTAATAGATTATGCAAACCAGCATCAGGTGATTATTTTGCCACAGCCCCGGGCGGTAGAGGGCGACTGCAGTGTTTGCGAAATTACTATTGGCCGTAATGCCATGCAGCAAGCTGCCAGTTTCTGGCATGAGCACCTGCGGAACTGCCTGCAGCCCATATTGGGAAAAGCAGACTAAGCGTTTGAGTTTTCTAATACCGTAATTTTCAAACGAATATAGTCGGCGTGCGAGATATAAAGTAAGTCAGCGATTTTTCGTAGCATAGCTTCTTCATGTGGATCCAGCGTTCCATCAGCATAGGCTGTTTGCCACAGTGCTTTAAAAATGGCCACGCGCTCGTGATACTCACCTTGTTTCACATGTTGGGTGAAATCCCGTAATGACACAGCATCGTCAGCCAGTTGCTGCGCGTGTTTAAAAACTTCGTCGGCAGCGGTTTCAGTAAGGCCCAGTTCGCTCTGCAGGTGATCTAGTACGGTAGTGCGCTCGGCGTCGTCCAACTCATGGTCGGCCTGAGCAATTTCCAGCATGAGCGCCACCGCCATTACTTGCGCGTGCGATAAACCCGCAACACCTTCCTGGATGTCAGTATTCGTTGATGCAGTGGTGCGAATAAGTTGTTGTAGGGCTCTGAACATGAAAGAAGTCTCCGTTAGCGGCGTTAGCTAAACCTATGTTTTTTGTAATAGTCTGTGAATAGGAACGAATTTAGCCGTAAAAAGTTCATTTTGGCAGGTATCTGTGCCTACTGCATGCTTGACTTGTGGCTGGCGATTATTCACATTGAAGCATGATCTATAACAATTATCTAAAACACCCTGATCAATTAACGAACTAACAAGGAAGCGGCACCATGCACCACTCAATGCGTCATTCACTCCTGGCCCTTACCATTATGGGCTTACTGGCCGGTTGCGGTCAGGATGCCAGCCAGTCGGTTCAGGCAACAGATCCACAACAACAACAGGCAAGCAGCGCTGAACAACAATCAGAATCTGAGCGTTTGAATGCCTGGTTCGACACCAAATACGAAGAACAACTGCTGCAAAGCCCAATTCAGTTAACCTTCTTAGGTCGCAAAGAACGTTACGGTGAAATTGATGACTTAACCCGTGCGGCAGAAAAGCGCCAGTTGGACTGGATGAAGCAAAGCGTTGAAGAGCTGAAAAATCAGTTTAACTACGACGAGTTAAGTGACGAAGCCAAAACCTCATACGACGTGTGGATGTTCCAGTATGAGCGCGCGAAAGACGCCGCAGAATTCCCGCATATGGATTATGTATTTGACCAAATGCGCGGAGCACACACCTTCCTGCCGCAAATTCTGATGAACTTCCATCAGGTTGAAAGTGAAAGCGACATGGAAGCGCTGATTAGCCGTATTGAAGGCGTTGGCACTGGTATTGAACAATTGTTGGTGCGTGCTAAGGAGCAAGTTGAGCATGGTATTCGTGCGCCACGTTTTGCTTATGAGCAAGTAACTAAAGAAGCCAAAGGCCTGATTGAAGGCGCGCCGTTTGACGACAGCGATGAAGATTCAAGCTTGTTTGGCAATGCGAAAATGAAAATCAACACCTTGCTTGAAGCTGGAGAAATTTCCGCTGAGCGAGCTGCTGAACTGGAACAGCAAGCGGCTGATGCCCTGGTGAACGAGTTTAAACCCGCTTATGAAAGCTTAATCACCTGGTTGGAAAGCGACATTGAAAATACCGCTGAAGTGGCAACCGGTGTAAGCCAGTTTGAAAACGGCATGGACTACTACAACATGCGTTTGAAAGCCTCAACCACCACCGACTTAACGGCAGATGAAATTCACAATATTGGTTTGGCCGAAGTTGAGCGCTTAACCAAAGAAATGAACGAAATTCGTGAGCGCGTTGGTTTTGAAGGCGACTTGCAGGAATTCTTTACCTTTATTCGTACCGACGAGCAGTTCTTCTATCCGAACAACGACGAAGGTGCTGAAGGTTATCTGGAAGATTCACGTAAATACCTGGCTTACATTGACGAGAAGCTACCTGAGTACTTCGGTATTTTGCCAAAAGCTGATTTGGTAGTGAAACGGGTTGAGCCTTTCCGTGAACAAGACGGCGCGGCACAGCATTACTTCCCGGGCACGCCTGATGGGTCTCGTCCAGGCGTATACTATGCGCATTTGTCAGACATGAGCTCTATGCCAAAAAATGAAATGGAAGCCATTGCTTACCACGAAGGTAGTCCGGGCCACCATATGCAGATTTCTATTGCACAAGAGCTAACCTCGGTACCAGAGTTCCGCACGCAAGCTGGCTTCACCGTATATTCTGAAGGTTGGGCGCTGTACTCCGAGCTACTGGCAAAAGAAATGGGTGCTTACGAAAGTGACTACACCGATTTTGGCCGCTTAATTACTGAAATGTGGCGTGCGGTGCGCCTGGTAGTTGATACCGGCTTGCACGCAAAAGGCTGGACCGAAGAAGAAGCCGTTGCTTATTTCCAGGAATACACGCCAATTGCTGAAGGTGCCGTGCGTTCAGAAGTACGTCGTTATCTGGTGATGCCGGGTCAGGCTACTTCGTACAAAATCGGTATGATTAAGATTCTGGAGCTGCGTGAAAAAGCACGTGAAGCGCTGGGTGACAAGTTTGATATCCGTGGTTTCCACGACACCATTTTGGGTGGCGGCGCCTTGCCATTACCTATTTTGGAGCGCCGTGTTGACCAGTGGATAGCGTCACAACAGGCATAAGCCGCACGAGTTTTACTGAACAGGCCCCTCACAATGAGGGGCTTTTTTTATAGGAATAGTAAAAACGCGCCGTTGTACGGCAAAATCGGCTACCATCAGAGTAATCCGAACTCATGACAAGGATGAATGACTAATGCGCAAAGCATTACTACAACTAATTGCCACTGCCGCTTTGTTAGTAACAACAGCGGCTGCCGCCGATGCGGAGCTGGATGAGGCCGTAACCGCATTTGAAAATGGCGACTTTGATACTGCCAGACAGGTGTTTGAGGCACATCCGAATCACCCTACGGCGTTAATGTACTTGTCGCAAATAGTGCGCAGAGAAGATCTTGATGAGTCAGAAGAACTCATAGACCAAGCTGTTGAACTGGCTCCTGACTACGCGGAAGCCCAATTTCAGCGTGGTATTACTATGGGTGCGCAAGCGAACACCTCGATTTTTTCCGCGCTTGGCTATGCCAAAAAGGCATTGCACAGCTTTCAGCGGGCGGTGGAGCTGGAACCTGAAACTGTGCTGTACCGACAAGGGCTCATGGGCTTTTATCTGGCGGCTCCGGGCATTGCCGGTGGCGACATGGAGCTGGCCTGGGAACAGGTGCAAGAAATTGCCAAGTTAGATGCTCGTTCAGGCATGATTGCCGAGTTGGATTACCTGCGTGCAGACGACCAGCAAGAAATATTTCAGCGCCGCCTAAAAGAGGCCGTTGAAACCCATAGCGAAATTCCTGATTTTTATTTTCTAGCCGGGCTGAATGCACAGGCTGAAACTGAATATCAGCGAGCGCATGAGTTATTTGTTGCGGGTAGCCAGCAACAAGCGCCCGATGAGCGCAGTGAGAAGGCGCGCTTGAGTGCGCTGTATCAGGTTGCCCGCACTGCGGTATTCAGCGGCAATCATGTGGCGGAAGGCACAGCCGCTATTGAAAGCTATTTAGACGAGAACCCGGGTAAACCAGATTTGCCAAGTCGCGACTGGGCCGAGTTTCGGCTGGCACAGCTATATCAGCTACAAGGTAACAGTGAACAGGCCGCAGAAATAACAAATCGCTTGGGAAACTCACAGGATGAATCGCTCACTAAAGCTATAAAAGAGCATCATCGTGAACTGGCCGGCAAATAACTAAAGGTATAAACCATGACAACCAAGCAACGAATAGCAATTGCCCTATGGTTAGCTGTATTTTTTGCCGTGCTCATATGGTCGGCCATTGAACCTAAGGATTACTTCGTTTGGTTTCTGGAAGCACTACCAGCCATTATTGCGGTGCTACTACTAGCTTATACTTATAAGCGGTTCCCGCTAACTCCGTTGCTGTATGTGCTGATCTTGGTGCACGCGGTTATTTTAATGGTAGGTTCCCACTTTACTTATGCGGAAGTGCCGTTGTTTGAGTCGTTTAAAGAGTGGTTTGGATTTGAACGAAATAATTATGACAAGCTCGGCCATTTGGCCCAGGGTTTTGTGCCCGCTATTCTGGCCCGCGAGCTGCTAATTCGGCATAGCGTGGTGAAGAGCCCGGCTTGGCGCAACCTGTTTATCATTTCAGTATGCCTGGCCTTTAGCGCTTTTTATGAGCTGATTGAATGGTGGGTGGCGGTAGCCTCGGGCTCCGGCGCTGACGCATTCTTAGGAACTCAGGGCTATATTTGGGACACGCAGTCAGACATGGGATTTGCGCTGTTAGGTGCTATTTTAGCTTTGCTAACGCTATCGAAATGGCATGATAAACAACTGGCGCAATTGGCCCGAACATCAACTGGTTAACAGGTGACAGCCATGTACCCTTACACATTGTCGCGTTTTATACTGGCGGTAGCGCTACTAACAGCGCTCGGCGCCTGCGCAGGTAAGCCGGACGGTGACAACACCAGTGCGCCGGACATGCACAACAGTCGCAACGCATTAGACTGGGCCGGGCCTTATAGCGGCGTACTGCCTTGTGACGACTGTGCCGGCATCTTTACCAGACTCAACTTAACCCCCGACAACAGCTATACATTACAAAGCCACTATCTTGGCAAAACAGGAACCGAGTTTCGCTCGCAGGGGCTGTTTTATTGGAATGACGCAGGGTCTCATATCATTCTGGATAATATGAATACCGAGCCCGCCGAATACCAAGTTGCGGAAGGGAGTTTGCTTCAGGTCAGTGCTACCAGTAAGCAACAGCATGCACTCAGTAAAACCATGCCAGCGGCACAAGCAAAGCAGCTTCTGACAAAACCCAGATACTGGCAATTGAAAACCCTGAATGGCGAGGCGGTTGAGGCCGAATATAAACTGGCGGAACCGGTGGTTTTTGGCTTTACTAAACATGGCATTGTGAGTGGCTTTCTTGGCTGTAACAGGTTTCGTAGCAGTTATCAGTTGAGCGACAACAACGGTATTGAGCTGGCGTTGCTGGCTACTACTAAAATGGCGTGTCAAACAGCAAACCCCGAGCAAGAATTGGCGGATTTAGTGGCGCAAACAGACAGCTATGTGCTGCAGGCAAATCAACTCACACTGCTAAGCACAGTGGCAGGCACTCTGGCCGTATTTGAGCCGGTAGCAGTGGAAGAGTCAGAGGGGAAGGAGGACGAATGAGTTATACCGACAATATTCGACCCTACGTGGAAGCTGAAATTAACTTAGCTGAACAAGCCCATGCGGCTGGGAATTCGAGCAAAGCCTTTACGCATCTGGAGAACGCCCATGTGCTGGGGCAAAACTCAACCCGTCTGCATGTGCGCACCCATTGGTTAATGCTGCGCTGGAGCGTGCGGGAACGACAGTGGCGTGAGTTGTTGGGGCAATTACTACGTATTGTTGGAGCCACCACTAAAACAGCTGTGGGCTTGGTTCCCACAGGTAACACCGGTGGAGCGAATGTGAGCCCGTTTAAGCCGATGCCGGTAAAACCCGAACTGGCTGAAATTATGGAGCGCGCAAGGAACGCACCGCTGTAATGAACTCAGAAACGCGCCAATTACTTGCGCAAATTCGAGCCTGCACTTTGTGTGAGAAGCACTTACCTCTCGGGCCGCGACCAGTGGTACAGTTTCATCCGAAGGCCCGCATTCTATTAGTTGGGCAGGCTCCGGGGCGCAAGGTACATGCATCAGGTAAGCCATTTGATGACGCCAGCGGTGATCGCTTGCGGAACTGGCTTGGGATAACTGCAGATACTTTTTACAACGCCAAACAACTGGCTATTGTGCCTATGGGGTTTTGTTATCCGGGCACTGGCAAGTCGGGCGATTTACCTCCACGACCTGAATGTGCCCCGGCATGGCGACATAAATTGCTACCGCATTTAGAACATCAGAAGCTAACCTTGGCTATTGGTCGTTATGCGCACGACTGGCATTTCAGCGGCCCTAAAATGACAGTTACAGAACGTGTGCAACGCTGGCGCGAGTACTGGCCCGAAATAGTACCTTTGCCACACCCTAGCCCTCGAAATAACTTATGGTTGCGCCGCAATCCCTGGTTTGAAACAGAATTGATTCCGCAGTTGAAGCAGCGTGTGCAACAACTGATCAATTGAGTTAAGGAGAACGCAGATATGGTATTTGAATCAAAAGTTGATAACTGGCTGCTGTCAATTCTGGGTCTGGGTATAGCCCTATCATTATCAGCCGCGGCGGTTTTGCTATTTTTGCTACCAACCGTACCTAATGTATTTCTGGCTGTGGTTATTCTTGCCACCGGTGTCGTGCTGCCATTTTGGTTAATATTGTCGACCAAATACACAGTAACGCAAAGCGAACTAAAAGTTCGTAGCGGCCCTTTTAAATGGGTGATTGAACGGAGCGAAATATCCTCAATTACTGAAACCCGCAGCCCATTGTCGAATCCCGCGCTTAGTCTTGATCGGTTACTCATTTGCTATGGTAACGACAAAAAACTAATGATTTCACCCGAAGACAAACAAGGCTTCCTAAAAGCACTTGGACAAGACTAAACAGTCAACTGTGTAGTAGTTTAAGCAGCCATGTGTACCTACCAATAACCTTGGGGAGTTACTAAAGTCCGGTCACTTTATGAGGCTAAGCGGCCTCTGAAAACTTGGACTTGAACGCATGAGTACGCATACCTCTACTAGCAAAATAACCACTACCAAAATACAAGCCATGAAAGGGCGCGGCCAAATTGTTTCGCTTACTGCCTATACCAAACCTATGGCAGCGCTTATGGACCCATACGTTGACCTTATTATTGTGGGTGACTCCACCGGTATGGTGGCTTATGGCTTTGACTCTACGTTGCCGGTTACGCTGGACATGATGATTCTGCATGGTGTAGCGGTAGTGCGCGGTGCCGAGCGTGCCTGTGTGGTTATTGATATACCGTTTGCCACCTATCAGGAATCAAAGGAGCAGGCTTACCGAAATTGCGCACGGGTATTAATAGAAACCGGAGCGCAGGCGGTGAAGCTAGAGGGCGGTATGGAGCTGGTTGAAACCGTTGATTTCCTGGTACAGCGGGGTATTCCGGTGATGGCGCATATTGGTTTGCGGCCGCAGCATGCCAACGTCATGGGTGGCTTTAAAGCGCAGGCTCGAACTGAGCAAACCACGGAGTTATTGATTAAAGAAGCATTGGCTTATCAACACGCGGGTGCCTTTTCGTTGTTAGTTGAAGGCGTGTTTGAAGCTGCTGCCCGGCGGGTTACCGAGGCCGTTGCAATACCAACCATTGGTATTGGCGCATCACCGGCGTGTGACGGTCAGGTGCTAGTGACTGAAGATATGCTTGGGCTATTTACCGACTTCACGCCAAAGTTTGCCAAGCAATATGTGAATCTGAGCTCCACTATAGCGAAGGTGTTTGCGGAATTTGAAACGGACGTTCGTAGTGGGAAATTCCCGGCCGACGAACATTGTTTTGGGATGAGTGCGAATCATGAGTAATGTCATTATCAGACCTGAATGTGCTAGCGATGAAGCGGCCATTGAACGTATTACCGTGTTAGCTTTTCGCGATGTGGAGCATAGCGATCAGAGCGAGCATGTGATTGTGAATACGTTGCGCAGTGCTGGCGCGCTCACTGTTTCTTTGGTGGCTGAACTTGCTGGTGAAGTTATCGGTCATGTGGCCATTTCACCGGTGGAAATCACCGATGGTAGCCTTAATTGGTATGGCCTTGGTCCGGTTTCTGTAGTGCCAGAGCAACAATCCCGAGGGGTTGGTTCGCAACTTATTTTTACTGCCTTGGCACAGTTGCAACAACGCGGTGCGGCTGGTTGCGTGGTGCTGGGCGAACCTGATTACTATCAACGTTTTGGTTTTCGGGCTGAACCTAAGTTGGTGCTGGCGAATGTACCGCCGGAATATTTTCAGGCGCGCGCATTCACCGCCGCAACCGCGCAAGGCTTTGTTCATTATCATGCCGCCTTTGGTATTGATAACGCCTAAGCGCTTAACGCAACTGCCTACGCAAGCAGTTCGCTATAACTAAGCTATACTGAAAGCGCAGTTAACCCATGTTAGCTGCAGTTGAGTTTTTTTCTTAGCAAGGTGGACTCTAATGCGCAGCCGTTTGTACTTTATTCCCGTTATGTTTATTAGCCTAGGCAGCCTGCTCATTAGTGGTTGTTCATCTTCGTCGGCCGTGGTGGTTGGCGAAACACGCCCGGCTATTACCCCTGAACAGGTCGTGCTTTATCTGGAACCACCTGAGGTGTACGAAGAAATCGCCTTTATTGAAGCTTCCAGCAAGGCATCCATGACCTTTTCAGAGCAAGCTAAAATGGACGTCATGATTGAGCGGTTAAAAAAAGAGGCGGCTAAACTTGGCGCTAACGGGGTGTTATTGCAAACCACTGGTGATCAGCAAAGTGGTGCGGTATCACTTGGCACCGGCGGTGGTACTCACTCGCGCAGCTCAAGTGTTGGTATTGGCATTGGAACCTCTATTGGTATGAGCGCAAAAGCAGGTAAGGGAATGGCTATATTTGTGCCGCAGCCTGAACCCGTACCCGTACCCGAACCCGAACCTGCCGAAGAGAATTAATTCGCCAGCCTGAGTTTGGGTAAACGCCCGGCTCTGGTATCATTCTGTGACTACTATTTCTAATCTTCAACAGGGTCACAGAATGTCACAGAAGCATATATACAAAATAGGAACCGAGGGTAAACCTTGGGGTGATGAAGAAAAAGCCACCTGGTTAGCCCAGCAAAGCAACCAGCGTTCCTACTTTGACGACGTTGTGAATAAACTGGAAGGCCTGAAAGACACCTTTGATGTGGAACAGTATGGCAGTCTGGATTACCAACAATTTGATGCAAAAACCTACCCGCTATATGCCGTTAAAACCCGCAATTGGGACCATAACAAACCAACTATACTAGTAACTGGCGGCGTGCATGGTTACGAAACCAGTGGTGTGCATGGCGCGCTGCGTTTTCTGGAAACCAAGGCTAAAGGTTACGCCGAAAAATTTAATATTGTGGTGGCTCCCTGTGTCAGCCCCTGGGGTTATGAAACCATTAACCGCTGGAACCCGTTAGCCGTGGATCCAAATCGCTCATTTGTAAAAAATAGCCCGGCGCCAGAGGCGGCCGCACTGATGAGCTTAATGGAAAGCGTGCCAACAGAGATTCTGGTTCATGTTGATTTGCACGAAACTACAGACACCGACAACAGTGAGTTTCGTCCTGCCAAAGCCGCTCGCGACGGCACAGTAAATACCAACTGGAATATTCCCGATGGCTTTTATCTGGTTGGTGATTCTGACAAACCGGCACCTGAATTTCAGCTTGCAGTGTTGGATTCAGTCGCAAAGGTTACGCACATTGCCGAAGCCGATGAACACGGCAAGCTGATTGGCGAAACCGTAGCTCAGGAAGGCGCTATCAATTACGCAGTGGCAAAGCTCGGTCTGTGCATGGGCCTAACCAAAGCCAAGTACGTGACCACTACGGAAGTGTATCCCGATAGTGCAAACGCAACGCCAGAAGAGTGTATTCAGGCACAGGTAGCCTCGGTAGTAGGTGCGCTTGAATTCGTACTGGATCGCGCCCGTTAAGCTATGGCGAACTACATAGAGCACACGCAGCGCTGGGTTGAGCAGCTTATTGTGAAATACAATATCTGCCCCTTTGCGCGGCGTGAGCTTGAACGCAATAGTATTCGTTATGTGGTTGCCGAACAGCAGAGTCCGCAAGCGGTGCTCACTCAGCTGATTGATGAATGCACCTATTTAGATGAGCATCCGGAAACCGAAACCACCTTGTTTATTCTGCCGCACGGCTACGAAGGCTTTTACCAGTATCTGGACTTACTCGATCTGGCTAACGACTTATTGCTGGCGCAAAATTACGAAGGTGTTTATCAACTCGCCAGCTTTCATCCCGACTACTGCTTCGACGGTGAACTGCAAAGTGACGCGGCCAACTACACCAATCGTGCACCCTACCCAATTCTGCACCTGCTGCGAGAATCGAGCTTAGAACAAGCACTGGCGAACTACGAAGATCCGGAAAACATTCCCCAGCGGAATATGGAATTTGCGCGCCGTAAAGGCGCTGATTTTTTTGAGCAAATTCTGACTCAGTGCGTGACAAAAACCGATAAACCATAACTCGAGGGGGTAAGTTGTCACTTCTAAATCCCGATAGTTGGACGTTATTTCAGGCAATCAGTGTTTTTAGCCTCTGTGCACTGGTTATTGCGGTAGCCGGCACACGCATTACGCGGGTGGTTGATCAGCTAGCTGACCGAACCGGTATTGGCGAGGCTGCGGCCGGTGCAGTGCTGCTTGGCGCGTCAACCTCAATCGGTGGTTCGGTGCTGTCGGTAACGGCTGCCTGGAACGGCCACGCCGAATTAGCCGTTAGTAATGCTTTAGGTGGTATTGCGGTACAAACATTCTTCCTGGCATTGGCAGATATGGCATACCGTAAGGCTAATCTGGAACACGCAGCGGCCTCGGTGCCGAACATGATGCAGAATGGCCTGCTCATTTCACTGCTCGGCTTTATTCTGCTGGCACCCTTTACACCTGAATTTACGGTGTGGGGTATTCACCCTATTACACCGTTATTGTTTGGTTTTTATATTTACGGTATCCGGTTGGTGCGAGGTTCCCAGGAAGAGCCTATGTGGACCGCAGTAAGCACCAGTGACACACTGGAAGATGTGCCCGACGATACTCGCAAAATGCCGTCGCTACCGCAGCTTTGGATGGAATTTACCTTGTTGTTTTTAGTTTTGGGAATAACCGGCTGGTTATTGGAACCCTCGGCCACCACTATTGCTGCTGAAGCCGGTATCAGTCATACCGTAATAGGCGTTTTACTTACCGCAGTGTGTACCTCTATTCCTGAGTTAGTGACTTCTATTGCCGCCGTTCGGCGCGGTGCGCTCACGCTTGCCGTTGGCGGTATTATTGGCGGTAACGCTTTTGATACGCTGTTTACAGCGGCTTCTGACGTTGCTTATCGTGACGGCTCTATTTACCACCAAATGTCCGATGACGCCTTATTTTGGGTGTCGTTAACCATGGTCATGAGTGGCGTGCTTATGATGGGATTGATTCGCCGCGAGCGTCAGGGTTTGGCCCGAATTGGTTTGGAAAGCGTGTCGATTCTGGTGCTATACGCTGCCGGCGTTGCTATTTTAGTTTCCGGCGCCTGAGCTGAGCACAGTTAGCAGGAGGAGGGAAAAGATTTAGATGGCAGAGGTGTCCCGTTGGATGCGATTAAAGCAGCGCATTCGAATTGAGCTGCATTACTTACTAACGTTCCACAGTACCGACCGGCTGTGGCAAATGCCGGTGGCTGCGGCTTTGGCTATTGGCTTACCTTTGCTGGTGGGAGTTTACTTCGGGCGACTTGATTACGGTCTGGTGTCGTCGTTAGGTGGGCTGGTGTTTTTGTATGTACCGGAAACGCCGCTATACCACCGCATGCTGAAGTTAATGGCTTGTGCCTTCGGTATGACGGCGTGTTATACACTTGGTTTGATCAGCCAGTTTTTCCCGGTGTTTATGGTGCCTAGCCTAATTTTTATCAGCGTATTGGCTACCATGGTCAGCCGCTTTTACGGCCTGGGGCCGCCGGGTAGCTTGTTCTTTATCACCGCTGCCGGAATTGCCGCCTACACCCCTATGGACGGCCGTTCAGTACCACTCATGATTGGCCTATTTAGTATGGGCACCATACTTGCCTGCGCCATTGCGTTTTTTTATAGCGTGAACGTATTACGCATACGGGCGCCACACCGTGTGCTGCCCTGGCCGCGACCTACCTTCGGCTTTGTGGTGTTCGATGCGGTGGTTATCGGCTTCTTTATTGGGCTGTCGCTGGCCGTTGCCCAGTTGTTGCAGCTCGAAAAACCGTACTGGGTGCCGCTTAGTTGTTTAGCTGTTATTCAAGGCGCATCGGTACGGGACATTTGGGACAAGCAATTGCACCGGGTATTAGGCACTGCTATTGGGATGCTGCTGGCATGGTTTTTACTCGAGCAGCCGCTGAATCAGTGGAGCATTGCGCTGGTTATGATGTTATTGGCCTTTCTTATCGAGTTCATGGTGGTGCGTCACTATGTGGTTGCGGCCATTTTCTTCACGCCGCTTACTATTTTAATAGCCGAAGCCGCCTCGCTTGGGGAAACCTCGGTCGACACGCTCATTGAAGCGCGTTTTTACGATACCTTGTTAGGCTGTTTATTTGGTTTGCTCGGTGGTATTTGCATTCATAGTAAAAGATTCCGGCTAAAAGCAGGAAAACAACTGCGTCGTATCATACCGAATCGTTGGCTGAACAATCTGGCTGCAGACGAGGCTGAGATTGAAGACTTGTCAGCTAGCAAGCACAAAGCCAAAACCACTCCTGATAATAAATAGCAGAACATCATTGACTTCGGCTGGAATAGGCGTAGTCTCCACGGCGTCGGATAGAAAATATATATTTAGATACTCCACTTCGTTGCATTATTCGTAATTCCATCGTCCTGTAGTTTTAAGTTTCAGTTATTTTTTCCCCGCATGACCGCCTCAATGAGGCATATACTCAAAAATACAGGTACATAAATTATGTCTAATACAATTACTGGTTCAGTAAAATGGTTCAACGAAGCTAAAGGTTTTGGTTTTATCGAGCGTGAAGATGGCGCTGACGTATTCGCCCATTTCAGTGCTATTACTAGCTCAGGCTTCAAAACTTTAGCTGAAGGCCAGCGCGTTGAGTTCTCTGTAACTCAAGGCCCTAAAGGTCCTCAAGCTGAAAACATCGTAGCTATTTAATCTACGCTGTTCGTGCGCAGGGCTAACCTATAAGGTTATCGGCAGCACAAACCTTAGAAAGGCAAGCCGTAACCGGTTTGCCTTTTTTTATGGGCGTTTTACAATAGTCAAAACCTTTGCGGTTATGCATAAGCGGGAGATGGAATTTCATGCCAAGTCAACATATTGTGGTTGTTGGTGGTGGTGCAGGTGGGCTGGAGCTAGTTACTAAACTGGGGCGCAAGTACAAAAAAGACAACAAGGTTCGGGTTAGCCTGGTCGACAAAAACCTGACCCATGTTTGGAAGCCCTTGTTGCATGAAGTAGCAGCTGGCGCATTAGATGCTGACATTGACGGAGTTGATTACCGCGTTCAAGCCGCTAATGTTGGCTTTCATTTCCAGCCTGGCCAGTTAACTGGCGTAAACCGCAAAGAAAAAACCATTACTCTGGCCGCAATTCTGAATGACAAAGGCGACGAATTGGTTGCCGAACGTGAAATCGAGTACACCAAACTCGTTATTTCCATTGGCTCAGTAACTAATGACTTCGGTACCGAGGGCGTAGCAGAACATTGTTATTGCCTGGACAGCGTTAAGCAAGCCACCGAGTTCCATCACACCCTAATGAACACCTTCCTGGCACTGCAGGCACAAAAATATGTGAAGCCGCTGCAGGTGGCTATTGTTGGTGCTGGTGCCACCGGTGTTGAACTGGCGGCGGAACTGCATAAGTCAGCTGAGCTCATTCGCACCTACGGTTTTGATGATTTTGAAATGAATCAGCTACGCATTACGCTAATAGAAGCCGGCCCCCGCATTCTTCCTGCGCTGCCCGAGCGTATTGCTGATGCGGCGAAGCAAGAACTAGAAAAGCTGGGCGTACAAGTGTTGGTGAATAAACCCGTGGTGAAGGTGACGGCTGATGCCATTTATACCGGCGACGACGAGAGTTTCGAGGCGCCCCTGAAAATATGGGCGGCAGGCGTGAAGGCGCCTGAGTTGCTGACCAAAATTGATGGACTTAAAACGAACAAGCGTAACCAGATTGTGGTGGAAGAGAGTTTGTTGGCCAAAGGTGATAACGACATTTTTGTACTCGGCGACAGCGCTGGGTTTGAGCGGTCTGATGGATCCTGGGTGCCGCCGCGAGCGCAGGCTGCACATCAAATGGCGAAGATTGTGTATACCAACCTATTACGTCAGCAAGCCAATAAGCCATTAGACCCGTTTGTGTTTAATGACCGTGGATCGCTGGTGTCGCTGTCCAGCTATACCGCGGTGGGTAGCTTAATGGGCAACCTCACCAAAGGCGCCATGATGGTAGAAGGCTGGCTGGCGCGTATTATGTATAAGTCGTTGTATCGTATGCATCAGGTGGAAGTGCATGGCTACTTCAAAACCATGCTGTTTATTGCCGTGCAGGGTATTAACAGACGTTTGCGACCGCGCCTGAAGCTGCATTAACTGTGAAATATTTGCCCGCATCAACTGCGGGCTTTTCATTAGCGCGTAACCCAACCGCCGGCTACCGGGAATATCTGACCAACAAAACAGTCGGCGGCATCACTGCATAAGAAGGCCGCAAATTCAGCGTCTTCGCGGGCACTCACCAAGCGGCCAAGTGGCACTTCCCGTTTTAAGCGCTCCTGAAAGCGCGGGTTCTGTTGAACCTCGGGCGGGAAGTAGGTGGCGTTATCCACAAAGTTCTGGGCTATGGCATTCACCTGCACGTTATGCGCGGCTACTTCCATCCCTACCGATTGGATGTAAGCCAACTGCGCCCCACGCGCCGCACTGTAAGTTGAGGCACGCTTAATTCCGCGCAGCGCCGAAGCACTACCCATTAATAAAATCTTTCCCGAGCGACGCTCAACCATTGCCGGTAGTACTTCACGAATAATACGCGGCAACGGGTCAACCAGGGCACCGAATACCTGCTGCCATTCGTTGTCGGTAACCTCAGTGGCGGGCGTTGAAGGCGCAGCCACACCTAAGTTCACCAGCACTACATCAAGGTCGCCGGCGCGCTCAATAAGCTGCTGCACCTCGGTGCTGGTGGCCAGTGCTTCCGTACTGGCAATAACCTCGGCGCCCTGCTCCGCTAGCACCTCACACAGCGCCGGGCCCATAAATAAATCCGCGTGAGTGACTAAAATGCGCTTACCGCTTAACTTCAGTTGGCTCATTGGCTAAGTCCTTTTGGCTTCTTCGAAATAGCGTGACTCATGAGCTAAGCTTATAGGAACTAAACAAAAATAGGTATTAACAATGAGCAACAAGCTGAAATCGGGAGACGCCCTGATAGTGGTAGATGTGCAGAATGATTTTTGCGAAGGGGGCGACTTAGAAATCAAAGACTCGAACGAAATCATACCTGTACTGAATGAGCTCATGCGCGAAGCTGCTGAGGTAGGCGTACCCATTTATGTGTCGCGCTGCTGGCACCCCAAAGGACATATTAGCTTCAAAGCGCAGGGTGGTAAGTGGGAAGAGCATTGCTTGCAGGACAGTAGCGGAGCCAAATTCCATCCCGATTTAGAAATACCTGAACAGGCAGTTATAGTCAGTAAAGGCACGCGCTTTGACCAAGACCAAAGCTCTGCGTTTGACGAAACCGGGCTGGCGCAAGAGCTGCGTCGCCGCGACGTAAAACGTGTACTTATTGGTGGCCTGGCCGAAGACATTTGCGTGGCTTCCACAGCACTGGATGGCCGCAATGAGGACTTCAAAGTGGTGCTGCTAACCGACGCAACCCGACCGACTGATCTGGAGCGTTGCGAGCGCGCCCATTCCACGATGGAAATCGCCGGTGTGGAATTTGAAAGTAGTAGTGATTTATAGAGGGATAATAAGGGGTGAGTGCTAAGCCGGGATCGGCTAACATTGAAGCCACGCGAACCCTAATGAAAATCAAAGGAACTGAAACATGTCCGGAAGTGACAGGTACCTCAAGCGCTACCACGGAAAAACCAAACCACACGAATATGTACTTGCCTACTTAGTGGGCGCTATCGCGCTGGCCATATTTCTTATTCCTGCGCTGATTTACGCTTACATTCTGATATTTCTGTTTGAATGGATATTTTTCGATATAAGCTGGAGCAGCTGGATTACCTATGCTGTGTTGTTTGGAATTGCAGCCGTTCTCTTTATACTGGGCGTAGGGCGCTCATCCATTGATGGCGCGTTCTGGAAAGTATTCGCATTTAAAGGTAAGTAATTCGGAGTTTATTATCTCTAAACCACGCAAAAAACAGCCATTACGAACCGTCGACATAACCTGCGCGGCCTGCCGCGCACCGTTATTCAAATATCGCAAGGGCGGCAAAGGCGCGCTGGTAAAGTGCTTTATTGAGCGCATTGCCGAAGATTTTACCGAAACCCCCTGCCATTGCCCGGCCTGCGGCCAGCAATTCGCCCGCGAAACCATGATGCGCGGCACTCCGGCGTATAAGATGATTGGCGGGAAAGTGCATTCGAAGTGATTCGGAACTTACACCTTAAGGATGTCGACAGGAGCCTTTGCTAAATCAATTACAGTGGTCCGCTGCCGTCACCACGAAAGACGAGCGACTACACGCTGCTCATCAGTGAGTAGTGAAAACGACCAGCTGTTACGCTCACACAGCCGTTGCACGATAGTCAGACCCAGACCGTACCCGTGAGATGACGCCTCGGCTGGCGGGTGCGGTTGATCTGCGTCACTGCTCAACTGATTGGTGACTAACAGCTCGCGCTCCTTAATACGAATCGTGATTGGTCCCTGGCCGTCGGGCGTGTGCTCGAACGCATTTCGCACTAGGTTATTAACCGCAATAGCAAAAGCCTGCGGATGTCCGTTCACGCTGGGTTTTGCGAGTTCGTCGATATTCACATCCACGCACTTTCGGCTCAGCAGGTAGCGCTGCTGATCTATCGCATGATTCACCATTGGCATGACTGAAAACTGCTCGTGATACAAGCTGTTGTCGGTTTCGCGCGCAAGGCACAAGAACATTTCAATGGTGGTTTTCATGTCGAGCGTGGCACGCCTTACTCGATTTAACGTCTTTACATCGGCTGCGGACAAATCGCTTTGCTCTAGCAGCTCAAGCGCCCCTATTATTACTGTGATTGGCGTGCGTAACTCATGACTGGCGGAACTGGTAAAGTATCGCTCCCGATCAACGAATGCACTGATACGCTCTAATGTTTTTTCAATAGCTTCAGCGAGCAGGCCAACTTCATCATCACCAAACCGGCTCGATTCGATGCGTTTGTAATCTTCGGCGGATAGATGTTTTAAGTCGATGCTCTCAACCGCTTTAGCAAGGTGCGTTACCGGGGCTATTGCTCGACGCATCACCAAAATTCCCAGCCCGAAACCAAGCACACCCAGCGTGCCTACAACACCGGTAATAATCAGCAGATACCACCAATCCTCGGACGATGGCGCTTCGATTCCGGCAACGTCAAACACCACAAAGGCGGGTCGCTGTTCATTGTCGGTAGGTATTACTGCCACATGTAACTCTTCCGCCTCGAACTCGTGCAATCCCGCAGCGGGGTTTGTCTGCGCCCAGTCTCTGAGCGATTCCGGCAAGCTCTCAACGTTATCGTAGCCGCGTAAGTTGGTTTCCAGCGAGGGATAATTGTCGGCAGCGTGCTGTAACTGCTGCGTTAGCACACGGTCTTCGCTCAACCTGACCGCGGCTAAGAACGCGAATCCCCAAACCACGCTGAGCAGAGCAACACATATCGCAAATGCAATGGCGACACGCTTGCGCAAACTGTGGCGGTACATAACTAAGCGTCCTCTGAAATTCGATAACCGATGCGATGCACCGTATGAATGAGCGGGCTATCAAATGGCTTGTCGATAGCCTGCCGTAGCTTGTACATGTGGGAGCGAAGCGCATCACCATCGGGTGGCTCGTCAGCCCACAACAAGGTTTCGAGAGCATCGCGTGTCACCACAGATGGTGCTTGTTCCATTAATCGTTGCAGTAGTTTCATACCAGCAGGGTTGAGATCGACGCGCTGTCCCGCACGATGCACTTGCAGCGTGGACTTATTCAGAGTCAGCTCACCAACCTTCAGCAGGTTGTCGGTTTTGCCGTGACTGCGTTTGTAAAGCGCTTGTAGTCGCGCATGCAGTTCTTGTAATTCGAATGGTTTGACCAAATAGTCATCGGCTCCCGCGGCGAACCCCTTCAATTTATCGTCAAGCGTGTCTCTGGCCGTTAGCATCAGCACGGGCGTATCTACGTCGGCATCAGTTCTTAGTTTTTGGCAGAAACTTAGGCCATCCATCCTTGGAAGCATAAGGTCCAGAACAATAACGTCAAACGGATTTGTCAGTGCCAGGTGCATCGCGCTGACACCGTCATAGGCAAAATCCATAACATAGCTATGCTTTTCAAAGTACGCGGCAATGTTCGCGCAAATGTCGCGGTTATCTTCGACAATCAACACTCTAATTGGCGCCGCGCCAAGCACATTTGCCATGTATTGCTCTCCTCACCAGACCTAGTTACTAAGCCTAACTACCAGGCATAGTCGAATCGTAAACCAATCAGTGGTTCGGCCTCGCCATCGTCTTTCACGATAACGCCGCGGCGGTAGTCAAACTCGGCTTCTTCACCCGATGATGCCGAGGTTACGTTAATGACATCAAGAAAAGCAGTTACATCTACAGGGCCAACTGCGCGCCGATAGTCAACGCGAAGGTTTACCATGGCGGTGCTGCCTTTGCGACCAACATTGCGCTCAGTGATCTCTTTTGAGTAGCGTAACGGTTGTCCGGGTCCCAATACGTCTTCGTGAATAATAAAGTTGTCGTCGGGTGTACCGGATAGATACTTGTAGCGCCCGGCGACCTTCCAGCGGTCGTTAATTTCCCAAGTCAGACCCAGGGTGGCAACATGCTCGCGACTGAATTCAGCGGCTACTTTACCGCGACCATCTTTGCGGTCGATTTCAGCATCGTTGTAAGAGTAAGTTGCGGTAGCGTATAGGCCGTCGCGAATTGTTCCCATAGTCACGATGTCGAAGCCGTACGAGGTGCCGTCACCAATGTTGGCAAAGGTGCCGCTGGTTCGGTCAAGATCTACGACTAGGTCGTCGAGGTTTTGATAATAGACCTCTGTTAACACCGACCAATTAGTGCTCGGGAAATACTTCAAACCGACACTACCATGCGTGATTTCTTCGTTCTTAAGATTGTTTGATTCGTTAGCGGCAAGCTCTAAATACCGTGGCGACTGATGAAACAGCCCTGCGGTGGCAAAATATCTAACCGTTTTAGTTGGCTGCCAGTTCACGCTGAATCTGGGCGACACCAGGCTTTCGTCAGCAAAGCCGTCTCGCTCGAGCCGTAAGCCAGTGCTGAAATCCCAATTTCCGAACTCAAAAACTTGATCTACGTAGCCAGCATAACTGGTTTCTTTCTGGCTTACCGAAGAGTTGATGCTCTCGGGCGTCAGCACAATATAACGTTGCTCTGGGTCGGGTCTAAAATCATCGTCGTGGTAAACATATCGGTTCCAATCACCATCTAAAAACGTGTTGTAGTCCAGATCAATTTGCGTGACACGAACACCCGTACTGAACATACCCCATTGATTCATTTCTTCAAAATCGCTGCGCCAGCCGATCTCCGTTTCACCTTCACCAATGGTAATAATGTCCTCGCGCACCGGAATACTCGACGCAGGCCCTCCTTCTGGTGCTTGGTCAGGAAATGCTTCGCCCTCTGAACTAACCTTGTCGCTGTTGCGGTAGTAAACCTTGTTGGTCCAGACCGCTGTTTCGCCTATTAAAGAGCGTAATGTCAGACCATACAAATCACTGTCTTGTTCAGAATCTTGCAGCGCTGCATCTTCGAAGTTCGGCGATTCGAAAACGTGGGTCACGTCGCGAGTATAGTCCTCGTGTGTATCTATTAGCAGAATTTCAAGCGTGTTCGTTGGATTGATTGGCATAACCGATTTTACGATGATATCTCGTAAAACAGGTTCTCCAATGTCGAGTTCTTCAATAGTTTCAAACAAAGCGCCGAAGTCCAGCCGCCGGGCAGAAACGAGCATCGTTGAGTCTTCAGTGATACCGGTAGGGCCATCGTAACCAACTTCATAACCCGCAAGGTCGTAGCGGAAACTTGCGGAAGGGCTTGGGTTGCCATCGGCAACGTCTAGTTTGAGTAGCGATGCAGCACGGCCGCCATAAGCAGGCCCCCAACCGCCTGGTGAGAATTCAGCGCCGCTGATAACGTTCGGTGCGAAAATCGAGAAACGGCCACCGCCACCAACGTCTTCCTCTTCACCCAGTGTCGCATCAAAGTGAATCGCTTTATCAAAGGGAAAGTCATCAACGAATAGCAAATTATCTCGTGGGCCCCGGCCGCGCACGCTAAAACTTGCGAATTCACTGGCAGATGCCAAGCCTGGCAATCCGTCCAATGACAGCAGCGGATCTGCGCCACCGCCCACAGCGCTGCGCAGCGCTTCTCTGTCGATATAGGTGCTGGAAGGCGATGCAAATGGATTGGTTTGCTGTCCTTGAACAAGTACCCTCTCAATCGCCTCGTCTTTAAACAGTTTGAATTCAACCTTGATATTTTTGCGCGTAACTACGCGTACGCTTGGCTCGTACAATGAAGCGAACCCGCTTTTGGCTAAGCTTACCGAGTAAAGACCCGAGTCGAGCTGGTCAACAACGATACGACCTTGCTCGTCGGTTTCCACCGTTTGCGTGGCAGCGGTTTCCCGCTCCTCGAGGGTAATCTGCACGTTCGGCAGTGGTCGGTCTGTCATCTGATCTTTAACGATAACCGTCAGCGCACCGGGCGCTTCTGCTGCGTAAGTAAAAAATGGAAAACTAATCAGGAGCGACCACAGAGCCAACCACGATACCCGTTTAAATTGCCTAGTCATATTACTATCCTCCAACAACGCGCTGTATTTTTCTGATGAACGTTGGGAGGTTAGCAAGGCCAATGTGACTAAAAAGTCGCTGAAATGTGAAAGTTACATTCGAGCCTGGGTGCCTGCAGCCGCGTCAACTGGTGGGAAGTACCAGTAACACACTAGGCTACATTCAGGAAGATAGCTATTCTATTGGTTGAACTAAACACTCTCCCCCGCGGCATTTGCCGAAGCCCAGGCCCACTGGAAGTTGTAGCCGCCCAGCCAGCCGGTTACGTCCAGCACTTCGCCTATAAAGAATAGGCCGGGCTGCAGGTTGCTGGCCATGGTGCGCGAGCTTACTTCGTCGGTATTTACGCCGCCTAAGGTTACTTCGGCGGTGCGGTAGCCTTCGGTGCCGTTGGGTTTTACCTGCCAACTATTTAGGGTTTCGGCAACTTGAGTTAGTAGGGCGTTGTTGCAGTCGGCCAGGTTTTTGTCGGGCCATTGGTGTTGGTCGGCCAGAGTCAGTGCCAGGCGTTTGGGGAACCACTGTTGCAGAACGGTGCGCAAGCCAAGTTTGGGTCGGTCAGTGCGCAATTGTTGTAGCTCGGCCAGTACGTCGGTGCTAGGCAGTAGGTCTAAGCTCACGGCTTCGCCCGGTAACCAGTACGACGAAATCTGCAGTATAGAAGGTCCGCTTAAGCCCCTGTGAGTGAACAGCATGGCTTCTTTAAAGCTGCTGCGCTCATTGCTGGCAACTACGTCTACGGCCAGACCCGAAAGCTCGGCGTAGCGTTCTTTGTCGGCGTCATGCAGGGTAAAAGGCACCAGGCCGGCGCGCACCGGTAGCACGCTGTGACCAAACTGTTCGGCTAACTGATAACCCAGCGGCGTGGCGCCCAGCTTGGGCATGGAAAGTCCGCCACAGGCAATGACCAGCTTGCTTGCCTGATAGCTGCCTTGCGAGGTTTTCACCTGATACTGATCGTTGGCGTAGCTTACATCCAGAATCTCGGTGCGCAGCTGCACGCGGGCACCATAAGTGTCGCATTCAGCCATCAGCATCCGCACTATGTCTTTAGCGGACTCGTCACAAAATAACTGACCCAGGGTTTTCTCGTGGTAGGCAATACCATGCTTTTCTACCAGCGCAATAAAGTCCCAGGGGGTATAGCGGCTTAGTGCCGACTTACAAAAGTGTGGGTTTTGCGACAGGAAATTTTCGGGGCTGGTGTACATATTGGTAAAGTTGCAGCGCCCGCCACCGGATATCAGTATTTTCTTGCCGGCTTGTTTGGCATGGTCCAGAAGCAGCACGGATTTTCCCCGTGCGGCGGCGGTAGCGGCGCAGTGCAGGCCAGCTGCACCGGCGCCAATAATCAGAACATCAACCTGGCTCACTAGCTTTGCAGAGCCTCTAATACGTGTTCAGCACTGCTTACGCCGAAGGTTTTTTCGTCTTCAACAAACAGGTGCGTGATCACGCCGTCGGTAATGACCATGGCATAACGCTCGGCACGGGTGCCACCAAAGTTACCGGTTTCTTTTACCAGGCCAAGTTGCTTGTGGTAGCTGGCGTCGCCATCAGAAAGTAAGCGCACACTATCGCCAACGTTCAGGTCTTTACCCCAGGCGGCCATTACAAAAGCGTCGTTCACTGCAACGCAGTTAATAGTTTGGACGCCTAACTGACGGAACTGATCTACTTTCTCAGCAAAGCCCGGTAAGTGTTTTTCAGAACAAGTTGGGGTGAAAGCGCCCGGTACGGCAAACAAAATATGGGTGCCTTTGGCGAAGATTTCTTCTGGATTATGTTGCTGCATACCTAACTCGCCTTTAGCGGTTAGCGTACCAGCCGGAATGCGATCGTTTTGCTTAATCATGGGTAAATCCTTAGGTGAAATTGGTGATTATGAATTTACTGACGGCGCCGCGGCGTCTATCAAATAAATATCGAAACGCTGTTTATTACTAATTACCTGTTGATTTGGTTTGCTGCCGGCCAGGAAATCGGCGTGCTGCGGGCGCTTTACGACTACGCGTTTGCGTGCCGCTTGCAGTGCTGGGGCTAATAGCGCATCGGCGTCTTCGTCGTTGCCCACTAACGCATGAAACATCTGCATGTCTTTTTTGACCGCAGACTTGCGGTCGCGTTTGTGCTGACCTTTAGGATACATAGGGTCTAAGTATACAACATCAAAGCTGGCGGCTGGTGTGGTTTGTAATACATGCTGGCCACCAAATTGCAGGCGTTGCTGCAGCCACGGATGGCTGGCGCCGTCGTGTTGCAGCGCATACTGCAGCAAGGCAGCAACTACCGGATGGCGCTCCTGCAGGGTTACTTCACAGCCAAGCGCAGCCAGTACCAGCGCGTCACGGCCTAGCCCGGCAGTGGCATCTAAAACGCTGGGGCGTTTGTTACCCGACACACCAATGGCGCGGGCAATAGCCTCATTTTTAATGGTGGCACGAGCGGCTCTGGCGGCATGTTTGCTATGTAAAAAATCAATGCGAAGCGGCGTCATGTCAGCGTTGGCCAGCCAGCGTAGGCTTAAACCTAAGCGACTAAGTTCTAACTGAAATTCGGCATTTGGATGTGGTTGGGTGGTGAATTGAAACTGCTCGGCAATGGCTGCCGCTTGTTGCTGCAACTCGGGGTCATCCGTTTGCGTGTTTACAACGGCGATAACGCCGACCCCGGTTTCACTCATGCAGCGCGTTCCATATCTATGTGCGGAATATCGTCTTCTAAATATTCTTCGCCTATTTCGACAAAACCAAAACCGGCATAAAAATCTCTCAAATAGGTTTGTGCGCTTAACCGCACAGGTTTGGTTGGTGCTTGCTCCAGCAAATAATCCAGCGAGCGCTGCATGAGCTGCTTACCCAAACCACTACCACGCTTATTGCCGGCACTAAGTACGCGGCCAATGCGGCTGTATTGGTTGTCTTTATTCGGCAGAAAAATGCGGGCATAGGCTAATAGCTTGCCGGTATCGCTGCGTGCGAATAGGTGTTGTGCTTGCTGATCCAGTCCGTCTGCGTCCATATAAGGGCAGGTTTGTTCAACAATAAAAACTTCCTGACGAATTTTTAAAATTGCATACAAGGTCTGAATATCTAGTTCCTGAAAACTACGGTTTTCCCAAATCATGTGGCCACTTTTTTTAGTTTTTGGTTTAGGTGGATAACGTTTTGTTGCGCAATACTATCCGTGTTTGCCGGAAAAAGAGCAAGTAACTCAGCTACTTTATGTCTTTTTGCACCATTTTGACTAATACTGCGTGCCACCTGCAAGGTGGTGAGTTGCGCGTTTTTGTACAGCACCCGGGTGAGCTCAGTGTCGTGATTACTAACTAATACAGGTATGTCGCGCTTGCGTGCCAGACGCTCTGCTCGCAACGCTAATTCATGCTGATGTTCCAGATTAAAACCGCCACTGGCATAACTGGTGAAATTAGCGGTGGTGGTTAAAGGCGCATACGGCGGATCGCAGTACATTACGTCACCGGTACGGGCGCGGCGGAACACGTCTTCAAAGCTCAGGCAGGTAAAGGTGGCGCGCTTCGCCTTTTCGGCAAAGTGCTCCAACTCAGCTTCCGGGAAGTAAGGCTTGCGGTATTGGCCGAAGGGCACATTAAAGCCACCGCTGGAATTGTAGCGGCACAGGCCATTGTAGCCGTGGCGGTTTAAGTACAAAAACAACAAGGACCGTTCATAGCCGTCGGTGCTGGCATTAAACTGCTCGCGCATGGAGTAGTAGGCTTGTTCGGTATTATTCTGGGCGTTAAAGAAGGTGCGGGCGTCTTTAATAAAGCCAACCGGCTTGCGCTTAACCGTGCGGTACAGGGTAATTAAATCTTGATTGATGTCGTTTAGCAGGTAGCGGGAATAATCGGTATTTAAGAATACCGAGCCAGCGCCAACAAAGGGCTCAATGAGCTTGTTGCCGCTGGGTAACAGACGCGTAATGGGCTCAATGAGGCCGTACTTGCCCCCTGCCCATTTTAAAAATGCCCGGTTCTTTTTCATGCGCCTGCACAGTTATTACTTCAACATAGCGCCGATTGTAACCTGATTTAGGGCTGTTGTTCGATGTTTGCGTGTACCGCAGCAAAAGATTTCGGCCAGGGCTGCAGTGCCTGAACCTTCGGTGGCAGTTCGGCCACGGCATTACGCGCTGCATCTATAGTGCTGAAACTACCGAAAATGGTGATCAGGCGCAGGTTATTGCCACTGCCGTACTGATAGGTTCTGGCGGTGTTCTGCAAACCACTTTCTTGTAAAAAGTTATCTAACCATTCAGCTGAGCTCAGGCTATTTAGCTGCAAGGTATAGTTGCGCGGCGGTTGTGCCAGCGCCCAGGCGTTGTCGTAGTTGTTGTTCGTACTTACTGGCGTGCTTTGCGTATTCTCCGCCGGACTCTCTGACGCATTTGCGGCAGCGCTAGTAGCTGGTGGAGCTTGTTCGACAGCTACGGACGCTTTGCTTGGTTTGCTGAGTTTTAAATTCAGAGTTTCGGTGGAAGCTTCACGTTCTGCGGCTGTGGTTAAGTCGGTTAAGGCGTCGTTATAGGTAATAGCCAGCTCTGCCGGTAACTCGTCGGCACTGTTAATGGTATCAGTTGTAGCCGCCACTGCTGCCGGAGCTGCAGGCTCAGGCTTGGGTAATGGCGTTTGCCAGAACGCCGCATCCAGACGGTGATTGTCGGCCAGCGCTAATTTAACGGGTGCCGTGATTAAGTCATTGTTTAGTGTAACCAGAGTAAACAAAGAACCCAGTAGCGGTAACATCAGCAACTTAAACCAGCCGGGCTGGGATTTACTCAACTTACGCTTTTTAGCGCTGTAGGCACCTAAGGCTACAGCAACGCCTTCGTCTTCATCATCAATGCTACTGCTGTCGTTGTCGCGCAACGAGTCAATGCCATCGCCAAGATCAAAAGCTTGCGGACGTAGATTTTGCTGTAAGTAGTTTTGAATTTCACCTGGGAAGCCGGTCAGGCTCATCAGCTCGCGCTTATGGCGTTGCTGGGTCCAGCTGCTTTGCAGTGCTTGTGGCAGCATGGCGCGCACAAAATCGTATTGCTCGGCGAAGGTAAAAGGTTCTACGGCCATTAACAACGGCGTTTGATCGCCATTGTGAATAGCTTTGAATTGTTTGGCCCAGCTGGAAATGCCGCTCAGCATTACGCTCAGGCGGCAGCCCTTGCCGCTGGCCAGCATTTGCATAATGGCTTGCTGCAATTCATGAATAAAGGCGTTGGACAAGTATTCGGCGTTATCAACCACCACAATGGCATGACTAATGGCGCGGTGATTCGCCATTTGCTCGCCCAGCGCTTTGCTGGACACCGGCATAGTGCCATATAGTTGAGTAAGAATCTGGCTGCGCAAGTGAGCATCGGACTGCTTGCTGCTTGCGCTTAAGAAAGCTACTTCGGCGTAGTCCGACGCTTGTTCCAGGTACAGTTCGGCCAGCGTCGATTTTCCGGCGCCTTGCGGGCCGTGCAAAATCACCACTTGTTCACTGAAGCTGCTCACATAATGTAGCCGTTCCAGTAACCGTTGCTGGCTCAGCGTTGCCTGTACCGGCGCCGCTAGTAATATTGGATTTTTAGATAACGCTTGCATCTGCCATTGTCCGACGTTGATTAACTGACGTCAGCAATTGCAGCCTTCACAAGTTCGGGGTCGACCTGACTGGTTACCGTGGCGCTACCAATAGCGGTAGGCAGAACGAATCGCAGTTTGCCGGCCTGCACTTTTTTGTCTCGTTGCATGTAGCTTAACCAGGTGTCCCAGGCTAATTGCGGTGGTTTCACCGGTAGCCCAAGCGCTTTGGTAAGCGCAACGATGCGTCGAAAATCTGACGCTGTGATCAGCTGCATTGCCATCGCAAGGTTAGATGCAATAACAGTGCCAGCTGCAACAGCTTCGCCGTGGGTCCATTCACCGTAGTGGCTGGCGGCTTCAATGGCATGGCCAAAGGTATGGCCTAAATTCAGCAGGGCGCGCACGCCTTGTTCGCGTTCGTCCAAGGCTACTACTTCCGCTTTGATAGCGCAGCTACGGGCAATAGCTTCCGTTAGTGCAGCACTATCGCGAGCAACCAGCTTGGCGGCGTTGGTTTCCAGCCAGGTAAAAAACTCAGCGTCATGAATAATGCCGTACTTCATGACTTCGGCCAGGCCGCTGTGGAAGTCGCGCTCGGTTAGCGTGTTTAAACAGTCGGTATCAATAACCACGGCTTGCGGCTGATAGAAAGCGCCGATTAAGTTCTTACCTAAGGGGTGATTTACGGCAGTTTTGCCGCCCACCGACGAATCTACGTCGGCCAGTAAGGTGGTGGGAATTTGATAAAAGTCGACGCCACGTTGAAAACAAGCGGCCGCAAATCCCGCTAAATCACCAACTACACCACCACCTAATGCCAGCACGGCACAATCACGGTTAAAGCTGGCGCCTATTAAGGTATTCATAACCTCAGCAAAGCTTTCCAGCGACTTATATTGTTCGCCATCAGCTAGTTGGTGCACCACCACTTGGTGTTCAGTTGCAGATTCGGCCAGGCTTTGTTGCAGCTGCGCCAAATACAGCGGCGCTACCGTGGTGTTGGTAAGAATAAAAATCTGCGGGGGTAACTGCGGCAGCAGGGTGCTGATTTGATTCAGCAAACCACTGCCAATATGAATCGGGTAACTGCGCTCGGCCAATTGCACCATCAGGGGTTTGTTTGCGTGGCTGGCCATAGTTTGCGCGCTCCGGTGTTTAAATACCGACTTTTTCTATAATTTGGTCAATCACAAACTTGGCACTTTGCTCGTCGGTACGAACCGTAATGTCGGCAATCTCTTCATATAAAGGATTACGCTCTTCGGCCAGAGTTTCCAGCACTTCGCGTGGATTTTCGGCTTCCGAGATTAACGGCCGGCGCTTGTCGCGCTGAGTACGAGCCAGTTGTTTGTCGATGGTAGTTTGCAGGTAAACTACAATGCCACGAGCCGATAAGCGGTTACGGCTTTCCTTGCTCAGGATAGAACCACCACCTGTGGCCAGCACGATACCGGTATGCTCGGTCAGTTCTTCTATGACCTTTTCTTCCCGCGCACGAAAACCCTCTTCACCTTCTAATTCAAATACCCAGCTTATTTCAGCACCAGTGCGGCGCTCAATTTCTGAGTCTGAATCATAAAATTCTAAATGAAGTTCTCTGGCGATTTGACGGCCAATAGTGCTTTTGCCTGCACCCATTGGACCTACTAAGAAAATATTACGTTTTTCAGCCATATGTCTGCTTTACATCACTTATTGATAGCTGTGACTCACGAATTTGGAGTGTCTTAAGACCATCCTCAACCCAACGAAAAAGAGCCGCGATTATCGCAATTCACAGCTCTGATGGCAAGCTTTAGCGCTCAGTGGTCACTACGCGCGGGGTCACGAAAATAAGTAACTCGCGCTTTTCGTTAATTTGACTGGTGGTACGGAACAACACACCAACATAAGGGATGTCGCCCAGCAGCGGTACTTTGGAAATATCATTTAGTATTTGCTGCTGATAAATACCACCTAACACTATGGTTTCGCCGTTCTCTACCAGTACCTGGGTGCTGATTTCCTGGGTATCAATAGAAACTGCTGGTCCGGTTGGGGTGCTCACGGTTTCACCGCGGGTATTTTGAGTAATTACCAAGTCCAGAATAATGCGATTGTCTGGAGTTATTTGTGGTGTTACCCGCAAGCCCAGCACCGCTTTTTTGAACTGAACCGAGGTCGCGCCCGACGATGAGCTTTCCACAAACGGAATTTCGGTACCTTGTTCAATGTAAGCTGATTTTTGATTGGCCGTGGTAATACGCGGGCTGGCAATAATTTCACCGCGGTTTTCCTGCTCCAGAGCCGACAGTTCTAAGTCCAGCAAGCGGCCGTCACTTAAGCGGGCCACGTGGAAACCAAGCGAAGCGGCAGGGTTATTCACCGGCAAGTTCACATTCAGGCGATTAGCCAGTGCTGGCACATTGCCATTGGCCATGTCTTCGGCACCCTGCAAATTACCAGACACGCCGCTTTCATTGCCGCTGCCGGAAAAGCCCCAGCGAATACCCAGTTCTTCACTAATGTTGTCGCGCACAGTAACCATGCGCGACTCAATCATAACTTGCTTAACTGGGCGGTCGAGTACTTCCACCATGCTGCGAATAGCTTCAATTTGTTCAGCAGTGTCACGAATCAGCAGGGTGTTGGTACGCTCGTCCACGGTTACAGCACCGCGCTGGGACAATAAATTAGTATCGTCATTGCGCAATAACGCCGCTAGTTCTGCTGCTTTGGCGTAGTTTACCTGCACATAGCTGGATTGCATGGGCGTTAAGTCGGCAATTTTCTGGCTGGCGGCTAAGTCTTTGGCTTCGCGCTCGGCTAGCTCATCGGCCGGACCAACAATCAGAATATTGTCATCAATGCGTTTATCTAGCCCCTTTACTCGCAAGATAGTGGTCAGCGCTTTATTCCATGGCACATTTTCAAGGCGCAAGGTAATGGTTCCGCTAACACTGTCGCTGGCAACCAGGTTCAGGTTGTTCTCGTCGGCCAAAATCTGCAGCAGCTGGCGCACCGGAATGTCCTGAAAGTTCAGTGAAATGGGCCGATCATCGGTGTTGTCACTTAACTCGGCCAGTTCGTCTTTCGGGCGCGGAAATAACCGCAGTACCAGGTTGTCTTCAAGTTGTTGTAGCTGATGTTCAAAGCCGGTTTTGCCCACTATTTCGATACGTGAATGGTCGCCCTCACGGAAGGTTTCAATGGTTTCTACCGGGGTATCAAACTCGCTTACGTCTAGCAAATACAGGTGCTGCTCCGGCAACCGGGTATTAAACAGCATAATGCTTAATGAATTTTCACCAGCTTTCAGCTCTTGCTGAACCTGAGTGCCGGCATCGCTATTGGTGCGAATGCGCACAGTAGCGGTGGAGTTATCGGTGCGCTCGAACTGAATATCATCAATTTCATTGCGCGCACTTTGAATGCGTGCCATTTCCTCTGAGGCGCCCGCACTTGGGGTGTCGGTGCTGGCCAGCAAGGTTAACGACAGCTCGTTATTGTTGCGCATTAACAAGTGTTGAAGTGGTTCGCGGGTGTGTACCGATAACAGCAGGTCATCGCGTTGCTGCTCTAAATACACTGCTTCAATAAGCGGATGATTAGGCGTGGCAATTTTGCCATCGGGCAACTCGCTGTTGGTGTAGCGCAGCAAAAATTCATTGCGCAACGGGCTGTTGGTGGTACGCACCACCGGGGCTGCTACCTGATTTTCAAAACGCAGCTGCAAACCGAAGCGATCGGGAGTAAGCGGTGCATGGTCAATGCCATTTAAGGTATTCAGCGTATCAGCATGACTGCTAAAGGCGATGCATAAACCAAGTACGGCGGTAAATAATCGGCATCTCATAAATTGTTACTCCTGGAAGGCGTCACCAGTGTTAGCGAAGTTTCGCGTTGCTGCCAGCAACCGTCGCCGGTAGCTATCCACTCGCGCAACGTTAAGCGATTGGCACTGATGGCTGTTACCTGGCCGTAATTCAGGCCCAGATAGTCCCCGGTCGTTACCCGATGTAACTGACCTTGGTTAGTGGTTATTAAAGCGGTGCGGCTACCGTTTTGGGCGCTCATGACGCCTTTTAACTGCATTTGATCCAGCGCAATTTGCTGCAACTGGGTTGCCACCCGGGCAAAATTTGGTTGTGGGCAGTTGCGCGCCGCACCAGCTGCTGCATCGCGACTTTGCTCGCTGCTGCGAGCCATGGGGCGGAACGGATCTCGTGCAGATTCACCAACATAATCTACGCTGGTTAGTTCAGGTAGTTGTGGTAGTGGCTCCGCGGCTGGCACTGCACCTTGCTGAACCTGCTCTAAATAGTTTTGTAAGTCGGTATGCCGACCGCTACAGGCTGCCAAAGTCAGAACCACTAGCACCAGTGCCAGAGTGCGTGAATATATTATCATGGTTCCGCCCTCATGGTTTGCTGGCGGTAGGTTTCTGCGGTTACTGTTAATCGCAGTGGCGCATTTTCTGAGCGGCGCAGTAACTGAAAATTCTGCACACTAATAATGCGATCCAGCCCGGCTAATTCAGCAATAAAGTCGCCAATTTGATGATAGTTGCCGGTTAATTCAATATTCATGGGTAAGGCGGTATAGAGCTCCCGCTGCACTGCGGGCTGCCATTCAATGCGTTCAATTCGCAAACCACTTTGGGTTCCAATCAGAGTAATGTCATCCAATAGCCGTGGCGTTTCGTCGTCCGTCGGCAGCATGTTCAGTAAATCAGCCAGCGCCGCATTTAACACTCGGAGTTGTTCGCGATAGGTTGGCAAATTTGCGGTGCGATAATACTTCAACTGATACTCATCTTTCAGGGTGCGTTCTTTGGCTACATCCTGCTGATAGCTCGCCCAGTCGTCGGCCAGTAAAAAATAATAGCCCAGCCCCAGTACAGCTACGGCAGTAATAGCAAATACCAGGCGCCGCAGTGGCGCTGGCCACCAGGGTAGCTCACTCAGTTCCAGCTCGCGTAATTGCTCCAAATTAATTGCCATTGGCGACCTCCGCAGCAGTTGGCGGTGTCATTGCTGGCACAATTCGGGTGGACAACGAGAAGGCATCAAACTGGCCACTGCTGTCTTCGTCAGCTACGACTTGTTGCAGCAAGGGTTGGTCGAACAGCGGCGAGCGCTTTAACTCTCGCAACAGTTCCGCTACGCGATTATTGGACGCGCTGCGGCCGTCAATATAAAGCATGCTGCCACGCTTCTCGACGCTCACAATATACAGCCCCTGCGGGGTTCGGGTTGCCAGTTCATTGACCAGCCGCACCGCGGTGTTGCGATCTTCGTGCAATGACTGAATCAGTGCCATGCGCTGCTCTATAGATTTTTTCTGGTCGTTAATACGTTTAATTTCGGCCAGTTGAGTATCCAGCAAGGCAATGTGCTGTTGCAGGTACTGATTACGCGACTGTTGCTGATACCGCACTTCCATAAACACAAAGTGCACCAGCATAATAACCAATGCCGCGGCCAAAGCAGTTAAGCCCATAATGAGTAAAAATCGGTTACGCGCACGCAGGCGCTCATGTTGCCGCCAGGGGAGCAGGTTTACGTGTGCCATGCTGAAAAGCTCCTCAGGGCTAACCCGGTAGCCTGCACAAAACGCGGGCCGTGCGATTTCATATGATTTAATGCGGGTGCCAGTTCGAACAGTGCAAAGGGGTCAACCACGGCGACCGGATACTTGCTTTGCTGTTGCAAATATTCATGAATTAACGGCAGCTGTGCGCCACTACCACTTATGGCCAGGCCGCTGAAATCGGTTTGGCTGCCGCTGGTGCTGCTACTGTAAAGTTGCAGGCTACGGCTAAGTTGCTGCCATAAGTTCGCGCAAAAATCGGCAATAATAAGTTCTGAAAAGCCTTCCAGCTCACCGTGCTGTAAC
The DNA here is from genome assembly GCF_900177775.1 of Pseudidiomarina planktonica. GTDB lineage: Bacteria > Pseudomonadota > Gammaproteobacteria > Enterobacterales > Alteromonadaceae > Pseudidiomarina > Pseudidiomarina planktonica. The sequence goes on from NZ_FXWH01000002.1 coordinate 61,695, forward strand.
TGCTCAAAGACTAATGTTTCTGGCGTTGCGTCGGCACCGCTACTAAGCGGTTTTATTAAGGCGTCAGTACCCATGCCGTGGTGGCGGCTAAACAGAATTTCGTCACCTTTCACTACTAGCAACAACAAATGAGACTCAGCAATATCTAACAGTAGCAGTGGTTTTTCCTGCGCCAGTAAATGTGGATGCTGGTGTGGCAGCACGTATTGGCAGCAGCGCAGTAAGGCCTGACTTTCAACGTCCATAATGCGGGTGTCAAAACCGGCGTTACGGAAGGCTTCAACTCGCGCGTTAATACTCTCGCTGCGCGCCGCAGTTACCAAAATACGTTCCTGATTCGGATTGGTTGGGTTTTCACCCAAGCTTTCAAAATCGTAACTGACTTCGTTTAGCGGAAACGGAATTAAGCTTTCGGCTTCCACTTCAATTTGGTCGGCAATAGCCTGTTCATCAAGGCCCGGGCTTATCATCATGATTTTGCTGATAACCTGAGTACCGGCCACGGCACTAACAACATCGCGAACCTGTGCGCCGCAATACTGTCTGAGTTGTTTAAGGATGGTGCCTAACTGGCCGATATCAGTAACTTCGTCTTCGGCCATAACATTGGACGGCACGCTAAGTTCGGCGGCGCAACCAATACTGTAGGAGTTTTCGACAGGTAACAATTGAATCGCCCGCACCGCGTCGGTGCCTATATCTACCCCGAGCGCAGGCTGGGGCTTTTGAAAGCGAGTTAGTTGCATAATTGTTCCTATACCGCTGGATGGCTTATTTTTGGGGCGATCTTTTCGTCTTGCACAAAAGTTATACCGCAAGCATAGAGTAAAGACCTAATATGAGCCATAATATGCGTTATTCTAAATGTCTTATCTTTCTATAATACGTGGGCTCATAACGCAACCACTGTTAGGTAATAAAGAGGCGTCACTGTTTGAAGGTTTTAAAATTTTTACTGAAGCTAGGATTGCTCGGGTTTGTACTTGGTGTCGTGGCTGTGGTTGCAATTTACATATACGTTCGTCCCGATCTGCCGAGTGTGCAGGAGCTTCGTGATGTGCGCTGGCAAACACCTATGCAGGTGTATTCTGCCGATGGCGAATTAATTTCTCAATTCGGTGAAATGCGCCGTATTCCGTTGCGAATTGAAGAAATTCCGCAACCTATGATCGATGCATTTCTGAGTACCGAAGACACCCGTTTTTACGACCACTTCGGCATTGACCCTATTGGCGTAGGCCGCGCTTTATTTTTGCTGGTAAGCACCGGTGAAATACAAGGTGGTGGTAGTACCATTACGCAGCAGTTAGCCCGGAACTTTTATTTAAGTTACGAACAAACCTGGATTCGAAAAATTAAAGAAGCCTTTATTGCCCTGCACATTGAGCAGCAGCTGGAAAAAGATGAAATTCTAACGCTGTATCTGAACAAAATTTCGTTCGGGCATCGCGCTTTTGGCGTTGGTGCTGCAGCACAGGTTTATTACGGCAAAACCGTTGATCAACTAACGCTGGCTGAAATTGCTGTAATTGCCGGCTTACCGAAAGCGCCTTCCACCATGAACCCGGTGTCTTATCCGGAGCGCGCGCGTGGCCGCCGTGCGGTGGTGCTAGGTCGGATGCTGGATGAAAGAAAAATTAGCCAGCAAGAGTATCAGGAAGCCTTGCAGGCACCCGTGAAAACCTATGTTCATGGTGCCGAAGTGACCATGGAAGCGCCTTATCTGGCCGAAATGGTGCGTCAGGAAATGGTTGCCCGGTTTGGCGAAGAAGAAGCCTACACCGCTGGCTTTAAAGTTTACACCACCGCCAATGCGAAGCAGCAACGCGGCGCTATTCAGGCTGTGCGTGACAATTTACACCGTTATGATGAGCGCCACGGTTACCGTGGTCCGGTCAGTGTGTTGTGGGAATCGGAAGAAAAGCCACCGCAGCCGCGAGTCGCGAACGCCAACAATGACGATGTTGAGTTGGTTCCCTTAGTTGCTTCAGGCGCTACTGCGTGGAGCGACGAAGACATTAGCGCGTATCTGGAACAGCATCGCTCTATTGGTCGCTTAGTGCCCGCCGTAGTGACCCAGGTGGCCGCGGCTGATGCCGAAGAACAAACTGCTGAGGTGTTGCTACGCACCGGCGAAAAGGTAACGCTGCCCTGGGGTAGCTGGCGCTGGGCCCGACCCTATATGAATGACGAGCGGCAAGGTCCGGCTCCAAAAACTGTGGCTGATGTGGTCGCTCCGGGACATCATATTTGGGTACGTCCGGATCCCGAGAATCAATGGCGACTGGCACAAGTACCTGAACCAAGTTCAGCGTTGATTGCACTGCGTCCACAAGACGGTGGCATAGCGGCCGCAGTAGGTGGTTACAGCTTTACCCTAAGCCAATACAACCGCGCACTGCAGGCGGAACGTCAGGCCGGTTCAAACATTAAGCCCTTTATTTATTCAGCGGCATTGGACAATGGCTTTACCCTGGCCAGCCTGGTCAATGACGCCCCTATTAATCAGTGGAATCCGGGTACCGGTGTGGCCTGGCGTCCGCGTAATTCGCCGGACGTATACGAAGGTCCGATTCGGGTTCGGCAGGGGTTAGCTAAATCTAAAAACGTGGTTTCCGTGCGGCTATTAAGAGCGCTTGGCGTAGACACCACGGTTGATCACCTGACCAAATTTGGTTTCGAGCGCAGCGAGTTACCGCGCAACGAATCATTGTCGCTGGGTTCAGCTTCCATGACTCCGTTGCAGGTTGCGCGCGGTTATGCGGTATTCGCCAATGGTGGCTATTTGGTTGACCCTTACGTGATTGAACGTATTGAAGATGCCGACGGTGAAGTCGTATATGAAGCGAAGCCGAAGGTAGCATGTGTGAGTTGCGAAACCGGAGACCGTGAGTTTGAGCAGGCGCCGCAGGTAATTTCTGAGCAAAATACATTTTTAATTCAGCAGGCCATGAGTTCCGCTATTTGGGGCGGTGGTAGTTGGGCGCACAAAACCGGCTGGAACGGTACGGCCTGGCGGGTTACCCGCTCCAGCGCTATTGTGGATAAAGCTGGCCGCAACGTATTCGGCAAAACCGGTACCACCAACGATGTGAAAGACACCTGGTTCTCGGGCTTTGTGAGCGGTTTGGTGGCTACCGTTTGGGTAGGTCATGACAATCTGGAACGTACTCTTGGCCGCAGCACTATGAATAGCAACCTGACCAGTAAAGAACAGAGTATTTCAGGTGCCGAGGCTGGTGCTAAAACGGCCTTGCCAGCCTGGATTGAATTTATGGAAGTAGCGATTCAGGACGTACCTGCGCTGCCAACCTCAACACCGCCTGACATTGTTTCGGCGCGCATTGATTTGGCTACTGGTAAACTCAGTAAGCGAACCGATCACACCACCCGATTCGAGTACTTTATGTCGGGCACAGCGCCTACTGATTATGCCGACAGTAACGATCAGGAAAGTGTATTTGAAAGTGAAGGCGGCTTGTTCTAGCCGCCTTTGCAGCAGTTTACGTTAGTCGCGGTTCTCAGCACTTAAGCGGCTAAGTAACTGATTCAAATCAGACTGAACCCCACCGGCAGTCACTTGTTTACCTGCGCCAGGGCCGCTAATAACCAGCGGCATTTCGCTGTACCAGTCGGTGTAAATTACGAAGATATTCTCACCCGGAATCAAGTTCGCCAGCATGTCGCCTTCAGGAATGTATTCAATCCCTACTTTGGCTTCTATGGTGTCGTCTTTGAGTACCGTAAAGCTGGCCATTAAGCGTGGTACTTTCTGCGTTTGCTGAGCGTCGGCATACATGGCGTGCATATGGGCATCCAGCTCAGGTAAGCGCTGCATAAATTCTTCCAGCGGAATGTCGCGCAATTGATCCGGTAACAGGCTTTCCACTTCAATGTCCTGCCAGTCCAGCTTCAACCCAATTTCGCGGGCCAGAATCAGCAGCTTGCGAATAATATCCTGACAGGATAAATCTTCGCGTGGGTCGGGCTCACTGTAACCACGTACCTTGGCTTCACGCACCAAATCGCTGAACTTCACTTCGCTATGGAAATTCTCGAATAACCAGCTCATGGTACCCGAGAAAATACCGGAAATACTGCGGATTTCGTCGCCTGAGTTACGCAGGTCGTTAAGTGCATAGTTCAGTGGCAAGCCAGCGCCAACCGTGGTGTTGTAATACCACTCGCGCTTGTACTCGCGTTGAATAGTGCGGATTTCCCGGTACTGTGCGTCTTCGGAAGCACCCGCGCGTTTATTGGCGCTAATAATGTGCAGGCCGTTCGCAAAAAAGCTGGGGTACAACTGCGCTACTTCCAGTGAATCGGTTAAATCCAGCATGGCTAGTTCGTCATAAGGCGCATTTGGCAGCTCGCCAATGAATTCGCTCAGCACATAAGGGCGCGCTAAGCGGTCAAAGCCGTCTTCCCATTCACTAAGCTCCAGCCCGTTGTAGTCAAACCACATGCGGGTGGAGTTACAAATGCCAATAATCTGCACGTCCATCACTTCGTTAATACGATCGCGAAGTTGCTGATATAGCTGTAACCAGGCCGAACCAATATTACCGCGACCCACCACCAGAATGCCCAGACTGCGGCGGTAGTTAAACAGCAAGCTGTGCAGACGGTTCAGCAAGCGGTTATCAAGCTTCTGCTCTAAAATCGCTATAACCGACGAACTGTTCGGACTAAAACTGACGCGGCGGACATTTTGCTCAGCCAGTTGCTGCTTCAGCACCGGGTACTGGTCGGTTTCCTGAATCCGATTACCAACCAGCGCAATCATGCTGTAGCCATGCATTTGGGTAACATGATCGCTAATGTCTATTTTTTCCAGCCACTGCTCCATAAAGTCCAGATGGTTCTGGTGATAGGCGTAGTAGGCGTGCTTAGCTTCCACTTCGTTCCAGCTTAGCAGTGGCGTTAAATCTAACTCTTCAAAGGCTTCTACCAGCTTCTTGTCGGCTAAATCAACGCGGAACAACACTACTTCAGCCAGTGATGTTAATACTTTGCCGCGGGGATCGGTTTGTTCATACTGACCAATGCGGGTTTGCTGATTCTCAACTTTCAAGCTCGAGCGCACCGCAATAACCATGCGTTCGCGGTTTACCGGCTGGAAGGTACGCGGGTGCAATACCGGGCTACCCAGGCGGGCTAATTCTTCAGCTTCCTGCCAGTCCAGCGAAGGTAAGCTAACCACGCGTTCTACTTTGCGTGGATCGGCAGAGTACACACCGGCAACGTCTTTCCAGATAGTGGTTTGTTTGGAATCCAGCAGGCTGCCCACTAAAGTTGCTGAATAATCGCTACCGTTTCGACCCAGAATAAGGGAGTTACCGTCAGGATCGGCGCAAATAAAGCCAGTCACAATAAACCGGGTACCGGTATGTGGAGCAATTCGTTCCAATAAAGCCGCGCGCGACTTTTCTACCTGAATAATAGGTTCGGGGGCGTCATCGGCGGTTAAAAAGGTGCGGGCATCAATCCAGTCGGAGCGCATGCCTTGCTTTTGCAGCAGGCTGGCCAGCAGGCGTGCGGACCAAAGTTCACCATAAGCCAGCAGTTCCGGCCTATTGGTAATTTCTTCTTCGCCGGCCAGCCAGCGCCGCCAGCGGGCAAAATCAGTGCGCGATAACTCAAAAATGGGGTGGTCTTTGCTACCCAGCAGTTCAACAATCAGGCCTTGCTGGTATTTCTCAAGCTGGTTTAGCAGTACTTCAGCGGCTTCACTTTGCTGTTCATGCGCGTCAATAATAGCCAAAATACGGTTGGTGGTGTCGCCTGCAGCAGACACCACCACTAAATCGCTGGCACCCGCATACTCAGTAACTATGCGGGCTACGCGTCTATAGCAGAAGGCATCAGCCAGGCTGCTGCCGCCAAATTTATGAACCTGCACATTGTCGGCTATTGCCTGTGCGCTGCTAACCTCGGTACCAACTGCCATGATGCGTGAGCGTACTCCATTTACTGAGCGAATAATGGTCGAAATATAAACTCTAAGGGCTTGATTATACGATGCTATACGCCGGGGTCAAAGTTAAGCGCCCGTAAAAGCGGTTAAAGTTGACTGATGCCACGAACGCAGTACAATTTGACCAGTGTTTAAACCTGCATTTTGTAGGGGTATAGCGGTTCAGCAACGGAGCAAATCAATGCAGTGGGATGGCGAGTATATTTATCCATACGTGGAGCATGGTAAGAAAAGCGAGCAGGTAAAAAAAATTACCGTCTCAATTCCAACCAAAGTGCTGAAAGTATTAACCGACGAGCGTACCCGCCGGCAAATCAAAAACCTGCGTCATGCCACCAACAGTGAACTGCTGTGCGAAGCCTTTTTGCACGCTTTTACGGGGCAGCCATTGCCAACCGACGATGATTTGCGCAAAGACAACCCGCACAAAATTCCTGCTGAAGTACGCGAAGAGCTCATCGCCCGCGGGTTACCGATTCCGGCAGACGACGACCTCGAGTAACTACAGCCAGTATTCCAGCGCCGTTTCATCGCAGTGATCCCGGCGCGGGCATAATTCACAGTCTTTCATTACTTTCTCCGGTAGCTTCTCTTTTACCGTAATTGCGAAGTTTAGCTTGCCAAAGAATTCCGGCACCCGGGTCAATACTATAGTGCGGCCAATGCCCAGTTCACGGGCTTTCCACAGTAACCAGGCCACCAACTCAGCCCCCATACCTTTGCCCTGCGCCTGCGGGAATAGCCCCAGCGAGCGAATTTCCGCTAAACCCGTGCCATACACATACAAAGCCGCGCAACCCACTACTTCGTCATCAATTTCAGCCACCGCAAAGCCATGAATGGCCTGCATGACATCGGCTTTGGAGCGCGGCAGGTTCTCGCCCTGATCAGCCCAGTACGCAATCAGTTCACAGATTTTGTCGACATCGGTTAGCCGCGCCTGACGCACATGTTTGCTGGCGGCTTCGGCGGCGTGCAACCAGTCCTCGGCGCGTTTTAACGCCAGCTTCACCTGCTCGGGTGCGGTGCCACCTAGTGCACACCGCTGTTGCAAACCGTAGTCCACGGCTAACACCGGATACACATCGTTTTCAATTACTGCACAGTGTTCTTGCAGACTGGCCAGTGGCAAGTCTTCCAACGCACACTGTTGCTGCTGGGCCGCCAACACAATAGCGCCAGTTACATGGTGGGCATCGCGAAACGCAATGCCTTTGCTCACCAGGTAGTCCGCCAGCTCGGTGGCATTACTGTAACCCTTAGCCGCTTGTTCCCGGGCATGGCTCACGTTCACGCTTAACTCAGGCACGGCAAAGGCCAGCATTTGCAAACACTGCTGATAGGTAGCTATGCCATCGAACAAACCTGTTTTATCTTCCTGCATGTCTTTGTTGTAGGCCAGCGGCAGGCCTTTCAAAGTGGTTAACATAGCCTGCAAATGACCATAAACCCGGCCAGTTTTGCCACGCAGTAACTCGAATAAATCCGGGTTTTTCTTCTGCGGCATTAACGACGAACCACTGCTAATGCGGTCGCTCATGGCAAAGCAGCCAGACTCGCCGGAGCAATAAAACACCACGTCTTCAGCCAACCGTGACAAATGCATCATGCCGACACTGCTGGCATACAAAAAATCCAGCACAAAGTCGCGGTCGGACACGCCGTCCAGACTGTTGTCACAGGCATTGCGAAACTGCAGGTTTTGCGCCAGTTGTTGCCGATCCAGCGGGGCGGTAGTGCCAGCTAAAGCACCACTGCCCAGCGGACAAACGTCCAGCCGCTTCAGTGCGTCGCGCCAACGGCTCACGTCGCGTTGCAACATGGCCACGTAAGCCAGCGCCCAATGCCCTGCGGTAATTGGCTGCGCCCGCTGTAAATGCGTATAGCCTGGCATAATGGCGTCGGTGTAGTTGTGTGCAAACTGCAGCAACGCCTGTATGGCAGCCAGGTTCGCCGTGATCAGTAATTGCCCTTGCTGCTTGCACCACAGGCGTAAATCGGTCGCCACTAAATCATTTCGGCTCCGGCCGGTATGTAGCTTTTTAGCGGTAGCACCAATACGCTCAATCAGTTGGCTTTCCACCCAGCTGTGAATGTCTTCCGCGTCAGTTTGCAGCGGTAACGCCGGGTTATCTGCAACTTCTTGCTGTAACTGGGCTAAGGCCTGCTGCAACTGCTGGTGCTCAGCCTCGGTAATCAGTTTGGCCTGCAGCAAACCACCGGCCCAGGCCTGGGATGCTGCTAAATCGTATGGCGCCAACTGATAGTCAAAGCTCAGTGAGTCATTAAATTGTTTAAATTCGGCGGCGCTGGGCGCCGCAAACCGCCCGCCCCATAAACTCATGACGAACCTCCATTGGGTTTGTGATCAGCGCTTTGCTGATGCAATGCCCGAATACGGCTCGACAGGCTGTATAACCGAATAAAACCTTCCGCATGGCTTTGGTCATACACTTCGTCTTCGTCGAAGGTAGCAAAGGCATTGGAATACAGGCTGTTCGGTGACCGCCGTTGGGAAACAGTTGCCTGACCTTTGTATAGCTTCACTACGACGTCGCCGGTAAGCGGCTCTGCCAGTTTAGCGGCAGCGGCCAGCAGGGCTTCGCGCAACGGCGTAAACCAGCGTCCGTCATACAGCAACAACGCAAATTCCTGCGCAATACTCTGCCGGTAGTTCAGCGCGGTGCGATCCAGCACCAGTGATTCCAGCCCTTGTAGCGCAGCCATTAGTACAGTGCCGGCCGGGGTTTCGTAACAACCCCGCGATTTCATGCCTACCAAACGGTTTTCGACAATATCCAACCGCCCGATACCATGAACTGAAGCCACTTCATTCAGATGCAAAATGGCATCAACCGGACTAAAGCTGCTGTCGTTAATGTGGGTGAGTTTGCCGGCGGCAAAACTTAGCGTCAGGTACTCAGGTTTGTCCGGTGCCTGCTCGGGTGAGCGGGTCCAGGTCCATACCTGCTCGGTTGGTGCACACCAAGGGTCTTCCAACTCACCGCCTTCGTGCGAAATATGCCAAAGGTTAGCGTCGCGACTATAAATTTTGGTCGCTGATGCCGAGCACGGAATATCCCGTTCAGCCAGATAATTCAGCAGATCGGGACGTGACCGCATGCTCCACTCCCGCCAGGGTGCTATCACTTTTAAGTCCGGGGCCAGCGCTGCAAACGCCGATTCGAACCGCACCTGATCGTTACCTTTGCCGGTACAGCCGTGGCTAACCGCATCAGCGCCAACCGCGCGGGCTACCTCAACCTGGGCTTTGGCAATAACCGGGCGCGCCAATGCGGTGCCGAGTAAGTACTGACCTTCGTATACAGCACCTGTGGTCAGGCTGGGGTAAATCACCTGCTCAGCCAGTTCTTGTTGCAAATCCACCACGTAGCATTCGCTGGCCCCTGAAGCTTTGGCTTTAGCCTCAACGCCATCCAGTTCGTCGGCACCCTGGCCAACATCAGCCACAAAAGCCACCACTTCGCAGTCATAGTTTTCTTTTAACCAGGGCACAATGGCCGAGGTGTCCAGTCCGCCGGAATACGCCAGTACAACTTTGTTTACCTTGGGTTTGTTCGTTGCGCCTTTGCTCATGACTGCTGGTCTCCGGTTAATAGGGTCATTAAAATAGCGTTTTGGGCAAACAGCCGATTCTCGGCTTGTTTCAGCACCACGGCTTGATCGCTGTCCAGTACTTCGGCGGTTACTTCGCGGCCGCGTTGGGCGGGCAGGCAATGCATAAAGTACTGAGCACCGGTTTGTTGCATCAGCTGGCAGTTCACCTGATAAGGCGCAAAGTCATGCATAACCTGACTTTCATCACGTTGTTGACCCATGGAAAACCAGGTGTCGGTATAAATAGCGTCGCTTGGCAGTAGCTCATCCAAACTAGTAGTTTGGGTGATTTGAGCTCCGGTTTGGCTGGCAATGCCTTGCGCAGTTGCCAGCACCTCGGTGTTAGCTTCATAGCCTTTAGGAGTTACAATTTGCAGCTTCATACCTACCAGTGCGGCCGCGTTAATCAGGGCGTGGCATACGTTGTTGCCGTCGCCAATCCAGGTCAGTTGCACCTGGCTTAAGTCACCGAATAATTCCTGCAGGGTAAGCACATCGGCAATGGCCTGACAGGGGTGACAAGTATCGCTCAGGGCATTAATTACCGGCTTGTCTGACGCATTCGCCAGTTCGTGCAAGGTCGACTGCTTAAATACCCGCGCCACAATAGCGTCGTGCCAGCAGGCCAGGTTTGCACCTACGTCGGCCGCAGTTTCACGCTCGCCAATAACCGTATTAGCGTCCAGATAAATGCTATGTCCGCCCAGCCGATTAATACCAGCAGCAAAGCTGGAGCGGGTGCGCAGTGATGGCTTCTCGAACAGCATGGCGATGCTTTTGCCTGTTAGCGCGTTGGCATACTCGGCCGGGTTCTGCTTCATGGTGGTGCTTAATTGCAGCAACGCGTTTAATTGCTGCGGACTGACTTCGGTCAGCGCTAGTAAATCATTCATGTCGGTTTCCAATTTGGTTCAGTAAGAATTTGGCTTGGGTGTTTCTAAAGGAGTATGCGGGTGCCAACGTGGTGACCCTGAGCTAGCTCTATCAGGGCACTGGCATTACGCCAGCCGGCCACCGCGATGCTTCGTCGGCTGGCGCGGGCGGTATCAAGCGCAGCGGTTAGTTTTACTAACATGCCGCCCTGCACCACACCGCTGTCGATTAATGGGGTTGCCTCAGCGGAGGTAATATTGGGAATTAGGTCGCCATTAGCCGCTAAAATGCCCTCAACGTCGGTTAACAGGGCTAAATCAGCACCGATCAGGCGTGCCACAGCGGCGGCCGCTAAATCAGCGTTCACATTCAGGCGCTGGCCATCCGGGGCAACGCCCAGCGAGCTGATAATAGGGGTGAAGCCCTGATCTAACAGACCTTGCAGCAATTGCGGTTGGTTTGGGGCGGGTACGCCAACGGCACCGCGGCTGGTATCAACCTGACAACTAATGCTGTTACCGGCGGCCAGGGTTAACCCAACGGCATTCAGTTGGGCTTGCTGTGCCAGTGCACATAGCTGACTATTCAAATCACCGGCTAGTACTCCGGCAATAACCGGCAGATGCTCAAGGGCAGTAATGCGCTGACCTGCCAGTTTCGGTTCGCCGCTGTCCGGATAAAAGCCCAGCGCACGCAATTGTGCAGTCACTTGATCACCGCCACCATGCACCAACACTAACGGCCGAATTGTTTGAATGTCAGCGCATACCTGCAGGAGTTTTTGCAGCGCATCGGCGTGGTCGAACAAGCGCCCACCCAGCTTGATTACAAAAGGGACTTTACTCATGCTGCCCTCCGCTGGCTGGAGCAGGCTCGGGCAATAGGCCGCGGCTAGCTGGCTTGGCAAAATACAGGTTGGCAAGTTGCACCGCCTGTGCGGCAGCGCCTTTGAGTAAGTTATCAATGGCCGCACACAGAATTAATTGTGTGCCGCTCAGGTGCGCATAAATATCGCAAAAAGGTGTATTGGCAACATCGTTAATAGCTGGTGGTTGGTTACGTAAACGCACCAAAGGCGCATCGGTATAGGCTTGTTGGTAGGCGTGATTAATGTCCGCCAAACTCACATCGGCGTTTGTTTGAGCGTAAATAGTAGCCACTATACCGCGTGGGAAGTTACCCAAATGCGGTGTAAACACCACCGGCCGCTGCAGGCTTTGGGCTATTTCCGGCGTATGCCGGTGAGTACCAACGCCATAGGCTTGCAGGCTTACTTCACAAAAATGGGTGGTGAGCGAAGCCTTGCGGCCAGCACCGGACACACCGCTTACGGCGTTAATAATGGGCGTGCTTTGCTCACTTAATAGCGGCAGTAGTGGCTTTAATGCCAGGGCTGCAACTGTGGGGTAACAACCGGGCACCGCAACTACCGGCTCATTGCCCTGCAACTGACACCATTCGGCTAAACCATATGGCACTGGCTGCGCAAGCTTTGGTTGGTCAAAACCATAGGCTTGGGCGTGCGCAGTTTCATCCTGCAACCGAAAGGCGCCGGACAAATCAAAAATAGTGAGCTCACTGTTGGCGGCCAACAATTCAGGCACCAGTTCGGTACTGGCTTCATGGGGTAGCGCTAAAAAAACCACCCGAACCTGCTGCACCAACTGGGGCAACAAGTCCGAGTGCCAAGGTTGCAGTATCAAATGACCAGGGAACTGATACTGCGGGTACAGCTCAGCCAACGGCTTTGCTGACCCTGCGCTGGAGGAAAACACGGCACTGACATTGAAATTGGGATGCTGGTTGAGCAGGCGCACCAATTCGGCGCCGCTATAACCGCTGGCGCCAAACACTGCACAGGCAATATTTGCATTGGAAACAACCATTATTCTCTAGTTCAGTAAGTCAGTAATGGCTGCACTATAAAATATACTTATTCGTTATTCAAGCATAAATATTCATTTAATGGGAATAAAAAACCACCTTTAGGTGGCCTTTTTAGATTCTTATGAAAATAAGATAGGCAGATTCACACCGCTTTTACGTTAAAAAACGGAATGCTTAGTGGGTACTTCCAGGCCACGCCGGAGCCTGCTTTTACCGCCCCAATAACCACGAAGATAATGTTACACAACACCAGCGCGAACAGCATAAAGAAGCCGATAATAAATGGCGTGAGTACAAACGACACGGCGAAGTAAATAATTGAGCTGAGTAACCAGTTGGTTACCGCGCGGCCTTGCTCGTCAATTAGCGGATTGTCTTTGCGTGACTGCCACAAAATAATAGGCAACAAGAAGCCCAGCAGCGGCACTACCCAGCCGGCGAATTGCGACAGGTGCAAAATAACGCCAAAGTTGTTGTCTTTATCAGCGTCTTCGCTCGCAGTTGAAGGCTGCGCATTGGCCTGAATAGCTTTGGCGCGTTCAGCCTGAAATTCTTCTTCGGTAATTATGCCTTTGTCGCGCAAATCCTGAAGCTTTTCAAGACGTTCAATATCCATGGCAAGGCTCCTGTAAGGCCTGCAGGCTACTCCATGTAGCCTTTAGGTAGTTCAATACGTGCCGCACCGGAAGCAACAGCAGCTTCGGCAACAGCTTTCGCCACTCGTTTGCATAGGCGCGGGTCCAGTGGCTTCGGAATAATATACTGCGGACCAAATTCGAGTTTATCTATATCGGCGGCTTTTAACAATTCTGCCGACACCGGCTCTTTTGCCAACGAGCGAATGGCTTCTACGGCGGCCAGTTTCATTTCGTCGTTAATCATTCGAGCTCGCACATCCAGCGCACCGCGGAAAATAAACGGGAAGCACAATACGTTGTTAACCTGATTTGGGTAATCCGAACGGCCGGTGGCCATAATCAAGTCATCACGTACGGCGTTGGCCAAATCGGGTTTAATTTCCGGATCTGGGTTAGAGCAGGCAAACACAATCGGATTTGGCGCCATCAGCTTCAGTGCATCTGGAGGCAACAAATCGGGGCCAGAAACACCAAGGAATACGTCAGCGCCGGTAATTACTTCTTCCAAAGTACGCTTGTCGGTGTTGTTGGCAAACAGGGCTTTATATTCATTCAAGTCATCGCGGCGGGTATGAATAACGCCTTTCGAGTCGAGCATGTAAATGTGTTCGCGCTGGGCGCCACATTTAATCAGTAGTTCCATGCAGGCAATAGCTGCAGCACCGGCACCTAAACAAACGATTTGCGCTTTATTTAAGTCTTTCCCCTGGATTTCCAGAGCGTTCAGCAAACCGGCCGCAGTGACAATAGCGGTGCCGTGCTGGTCGTCGTGAAACACCGGAATGTCGCAACGCTCAATCAGTGCCTGTTCAATTTCGAAACATTCAGGTGCTTTAATGTCTTCTAAGTTAATACCGCCAAAAGTGTCGGCAATATTGGCTACGGTATTGATAAAGTCCTGCGTGGTACGGTGATTCACTTCAATATCAATGGAGTCTAGTCCGGCAAAGCGCTTAAACAATAAGGCTTTACCTTCCATCACCGGCTTCGACGCCAATGGACCTAAGTTACCTAAGCCCAAAATAGCGGTGCCGTTGGTGATAACCGCTACCATGTTGCCTTTGGCTGTGTATTTATAGGCTTCGGCTGGGTCTTCCGCAATCGCGCGCACGGGTTCTGCCACGCCAGGGCTATAAGCCAAAGCTAAATCACGGCTGGTTTCAGCGGGCTTGGTTAGCTCCACCGATATTTTGCCGGGAGTTGGCAGAGCATGGTAGTCGAGCGCTTTCTGGCGGAAGTCAGTCATAGTGTTGCGTACCTGCAAATGTGGAGAATTAGAGCATTGGCAGGAATTGTAGCGGCTTTGTAGAAGATAACAAATCTTACCTCCCACGAAAGAGGCTGGTTTGGCGAAGATAATCGCGCGGTTGTTGGTTTTTACACCAGTAAAGAACTGTTAAGGAAAGGGCTTCAGGGAGCAGTTGGGCACAAAAAAGGGCGCCTTTTGGCACCCTTTCTTTAAATCAATGGCAAGTATTACTTTTTGCCACCAACCATTGAGAAGCGCTTGTTGAACTTCTCGATACGGCCGCCAGTATCCATTACACGCTGTTTACCAGTGTAGAATGGGTGACACTCTGAACATACGTCCAGGTGCAAGTCGCCACCGCGGGTAGAATTTGTAGTGAAGCTATGACCACAAGAACATGTTACGTTCATTGCTTCGTATTTAGGGTGTATACCTTCTCTCATATGGGGTTACCTCGTTAGGGCCGTATCGCCATCCGATCCAAAGCCGGACACCATACGCAAATTATTGTGAATAAGGGCGCGCATTCTAATGCTAAACGGGTTAAAGATCAAGCAACTGATCGCGCGTAACTAACATCCGGCGAAAGTTACCCGTTAAGGTGCTTGCCTGTGCCGACATCGCCCCGCACAATAGGCATTATGACAACATCAAATAACAACTCGGCAGGCTCAAATCAAAGCACTTTAGCTGGCGCTAAGCTGATGAAAGTGGCGTTGCCGGTGCCTATTTATCCGGCCTATGATTATGTGCTGCCTAACGACATTGCCGTGCCGCCCAAAGGGGCGCGGGTGCGGGTGCCGTTTGGTCAGCGCCAGTTAACCGGAGTTTGTTTAGGTGAAAGTGACAGTGAACCTGCCGCTGGCATTCAATATAAAGCCATCATGTCAGTGCTGGACGACACCTGCGTGTGGCCTGAAGCTATTTGGAATTTGGTGCAGTGGGCGGCGGATTATTACCAGCATCCGCTGGGTGATGCCTTAATGCATGCTCTGCCAGTATTGCTGCGTCACGGTGAGGCCGACAACTATCAAACCACCCGTCAGTACGAACTCACCACAGAGGGTGCTGCGCTGCAGCCCGACGATTTAAAACGTGCGCCACAGCAACAGCGGTTGCTGGCAGCCCTGAAACAAGCGCCGTTACTAAGTCGCGATATTCGCGCGGGTGAATACGCCTCCTCGGCCCTACGAGCGCTGCAGGACAAAGGCTGGGTACGGCAGCAGGAAGTTACGGCTAAACCAACGCTCGACTGGCAGCTGAATTTAGGTGAGCAACCACTGCAACTGAATCAAGAACAGGCGATTGCGGTGGCCACCATCGCGGCCGCCAGTAAGCCACAACCTTATTTACTGCAGGGTGTTACCGGCAGCGGTAAAACCGAAGTGTATTTGCAGTGCATGACCGAAGTGCTGCGCAAAGGTGGGCAAGTGCTGGTGCTGGTGCCTGAAATTGGGCTCACGCCGCAAACTTTGCAGCGCTTTCAACAACGCTTTTCAGTACCTGTGGTGATGCTGCATTCGGGTTTAACCGACCGTGAACGGCTGGATGCCTGGCTAGACGCCCGCTGTGGCGCTGCCGCCATTGTTATTGGTACCCGGTCGGCCATTTTCACACCGTTCGCCAAGCTGGGTTTGATTATTCTGGACGAAGAGCACGACAACTCCTACAAACAGCAGGACGGCTTTCGTTACAACGCCCGTGATTTAGCGGTAAAACGCGGTCATCACGAAGCGGTGCCGGTGCTACTGGGTACGGCAACACCCTCGCTGGAAACCCTGGCGAATGCCAAAGCCGGTCGTTACGGTTGGCTCACATTAGAAAACCGCGCCGGTGGTGCCAAAGCCGTGCGCCACCAGGTGCTGGATATTAAGCAATTACCGCTAAAAGCCGGGTTGTCAGAACCGCTGCTGAAGCTTATGGGCAAAGAGCTGGAACAAGGTAATCAGGTACTCTTGTTTTTAAACCGCCGGGGCTTTGCTGCCGCGCTGATTTGTCATGAGTGTGGCTGGCTGGCGCAGTGCCCGCGCTGCGATGCTTATTTTACCGTGCACCAGAGTTTGGGGCAGCTGCAGTGTCACCATTGTGGTACCCAGCAGCGTATTCCGCGTCAGTGCAACGATTGCGGCTCCACTCAGCTGATGGGCCGCGGGGTGGGCACTGAGCAACTTGAGCAGGTATTACAGCAGGAATTTCCTGACCATTCGGTGCTACGTATTGATCGCGACAGTACTCGTCGCAAGGGCGAGCTCGCCAAACAATTGCAGGCCGCTACTGAAAACAAACACTCACTGCTGGTGGGCACGCAAATGCTGGCCAAGGGCCACCACTTTCCCGACGTTACTTTAGTGGCGCTGCTGGATGTTGATGGTGCGCTGTATAGCTCGGATTTTCGTTCCGCTGAGCGGCTCGGGCAATTGTATACCCAGGTGGCTGGGCGCGCCGGGCGTGCCAGTAAGCAAGGCACTGTGGTACTGCAAACCCATCACCCAGAGCATGAGCTGATTCAGGATCTGGTGAACAATGGCTACCATGACTTTGCGCTCACCACCTTAACCGAACGCGAGCAAACCCAGTTACCGCCCTTTAGTCACATGACCTTGTTCCGTGCCGAGGCAACCGAACGTGAAGCTGCCGTTGCGGCGCTGGAAGCTATTGGCGCCTTGTTTCCTGAGCACCCGGATTTGATGGTGCTGGGGCCACTACCGGCAGTTATGGAACGCAAAGCCGGCAAGTTCCGCTATCAGTTGATTGTGCAGTGCGCGCAGCGTGGTTTACGACAACAAGTGCTCAAGCATGTGGTGCCACAAATAGCGGGCTTATCTATTACGCGCAAGGTACGCTGGTCGCTGGATGTAGATCCGCAGGACTTTACGTGAATTGGCAGGCTTTAGTGGTTTTTTTTAGCGCGCCGAAAGATTAAACTAGCAGGCTTACATTTCGGCCTTCCCGAGCGCGCCGGCACCAATCATCGGTGCTGCAGCACATAAGCGCCTTAAACGACTCAGAGTACACAGGAATAGTTTCATGAAAACGCAGTTGGAACAGTTACTTGCGGCGGCAATTGCCGAGCTAAAACAAAACGGTACCTTACCGGACGACGTCGCACCCCGAATTCAACTGGACCGGCCGCGTGATAAATCGCATGGTGATTTTGCCACTAACCTGGCGTTGATGCTGGCCAAGCCGGCCAAAGCCAACCCGCGCGCGCTGGCAGAAGCTATTCTGGCAGCTCTGCCTGGCAACGATATTATTGCTGGTGCGGATATTGCCGGACCTGGCTTTATTAACTTCAAGGTATCGCAGCAACAACTACTGGAACAGCTGGAAGCCGCTTATGCGTCGGCAGAGTTAAATATAACCAAAGCTGAAACCAGCAAGCGTGTGGTGATTGATTATTCCTCGCCGAACTTAGCGAAAGAGATGCACGTGGGCCATTTACGTTCCGCCAT
Organism: Pseudidiomarina planktonica; assembly: GCF_900177775.1. GTDB lineage: Bacteria > Pseudomonadota > Gammaproteobacteria > Enterobacterales > Alteromonadaceae > Pseudidiomarina > Pseudidiomarina planktonica. The sequence continues at coordinate 79,389 of NZ_FXWH01000002.1, forward strand.
TATTGGCGACGCCGTAGCGCGGGTGCAGGAATTTTTAGGTCACACGGTTATTCGCCAGAATCACGTGGGTGACTGGGGTACGCAATTCGGTATGTTGCTGGCGCACATGGAAGAACTGGATGCTGCCACCGCTGAATTCGAACTGAACAACTTAGAAACCTTCTACAAAGCCGCTAAGCGCAGCTTTGATGAAAGTGAAGCCTTTGCCAAACGCGCCCGCGAATTAGTGGTCGCGCTGCAATCCGGCGACGAGTACTGCAACAAGCTGTGGCAGCAATTTATTGATGTGTCACTAACCCACTGCCAGGAAGTTTATGACCGCTTAGGCGTGCAGCTAACGCGTGACGACGTGATGGCGGAGAGCTCATACAACGACGACTTAGCGCCGGTAGTAAAAGACTTAGAAGCACAAGGCTTGCTGGTAGAAGATCAGGGCGCGAAATGCGTATTCCTGGACGAATTCAAGAATAAAGAAGGCGACCCGCTGCCAATTATTGTGCAGAAAACCGGTGGCGGCTTCTTGTATGCCACCACAGATTTAGCCGCTATTCGCTATCGGGTGGGTACGCTGAACGCCGATCAGGTGATGTACTTTGTGGATCAGCGCCAGGGCCTGCACTTCCAGCAAATATTCACGTTAGCGCGCAAAGCCGGTTACGCCAGTGCTGATTTGCAACTGGACCACTTCGGTTTCGGTACCGTAATGGGCAAAGACGGTCGTCCGTACAAGAGTCGTGATGGTGGCGTTACTAAGCTGGCCGATTTGCTGGACGAAGCCGAGCGCCGCGCGCTGGAATTGTTGCAGCAGAAGTCCAACGAACTGAGTGAAACCGAGCAGGAACATATTGCCAAGGTAGTAGGTATTAGCTCGGTGAAGTATGCGGACTTGTCGAAGAACCGCACCAGTGATTACATTTTTGACTGGGACACCATGCTGAGTTTTGAAGGCAACACCGCACCATACTTGCTGTATGCCTTTACCCGGGTAAACAGTATTTTCCAAAAAGCAGGGTTGGATGCCAACAGTGTAACCGGCGAGTTGATGCTGGAAGACGAACGCGAAATCGCCCTGGCCAATCAATTAGTGCGCTTTAATGAAGTGGTACACAGCGTGGCCGATAAAGCCATGCCACACTTTCTGTGCGGCTACTTGTTTGAACTGGCCGGTAACTTCTCCAGTTTCTACGAAGCTTGCCCGATTCTGAATAACGACAATGCGGAGCAACGGCAAAGTCGCCTGAAGCTGTCGGCATTAACCGCCAGAACTCTGCAGCAAGGGTTACGCTTGCTGGGCATTCCAACGCTAGAGAAGATGTAAGCATGGATTATGCAAATCGCGGCCGTCCGCCGCGGAAGAAAAAACCTTCAGGCACTGCCAAAGGCAAAGCCAGAAACACCAAGCGTGGCGCGGCCAGCAAATCGGTGGCTGCGCGTCCGGTGCCCTGGCTGATTGTTATTCTGGCATTAGTGCTGGTGGGTTTATTCACCTGGTTTTTGGTGAGCATTAATGGCAAGTCAGAAGAAAGCGAAAAGACGTTGCCAAATTTAACGAAACAGCCGGTAACCGACGCTGACAAATTGCCGACCAAGCCGGAAGAGCGCTGGCAGTACATTGAAGAACTTGAAAACAAAGAAGTGTATGTAGACGTACCTGAGCGTGAGTTGGGGCCACCCAAACTGATGCAGTGCGGCTCCTTCCGTAGTCTGGACGATGCCCAGGCACTGCGGGCGCGCATGGCTATGGTGGGCTTAGAAGCTATTGTTCGTGCTTCTGAAGGTACTACCGAAGCCAACCGAGGCACCTGGCACCGGGTAATCTTAGGTCCGTACGAAACTAAACGTGACGCTGAACGTGACCGCCACAAGCTGCAACGCGCGCAAATTTTCGGCTGCCAAATCTGGAACTGGAATCTAGGCGAATTGTAAACAGCCGTGTCCTGCTATTGAAAAATCCGTTTCTGCCCTCATAACTGCTGTCATACCCCATGTATGACAGCGCACTTTTAGGTGCGTGTGTCGGTAAGAAAAGGAAGATATTCATGACCACAATTGTATCAGTGCGCCGCGGCGACAAAGTTGTCATTGGTGGCGACGGGCAAGTGTCGCTTGGCAATACTGTAATGAAAGGCAATGCCAAAAAAGTACGTCGCTTGTACAACGGCCAGGTGCTGGCAGGTTTTGCCGGCGGCACTGCCGACGCTTTCACCCTATTCGAACGCTTCGAAAGCAAACTGGAGCAATACCAGGGTAATTTAATGCGCGCGGCGGTTGAACTCGCCAAAGACTGGCGCACCGACCGCGCCCTGCGACGTCTGGAAGCCTTACTGGCGGTAGCCGACAAAGAAACCTCGTTGATTATTACGGGTAACGGCGACGTGGTGCAGCCCGAGCGCGACCTTATTGCCATTGGCTCTGGCGGGCCTTATGCGCAAGCCGCCGCCACTGCCCTACTGGACAGTACCGAGTTAAGTGCCCGCGAAATCGTGGAAAAGGCACTCACTATTGCTGGTGATATTTGTGTGTATACCAACGGCAATCAAACAATTGAAGAACAAGATTCGGAGTCAAAAAATGTCTGACATGACCCCCCGCGAAATTGTAGATGAATTAAACCGCCATATTATTGGCCAGGACAAAGCCAAACGTGCGGTTGCTGTAGCACTGCGTAATCGCTGGCGGCGCATGCAGTTGGGTGACGAACTGCGTCAGGAAGTTACCCCTAAGAACATCTTAATGATAGGCCCAACCGGTGTTGGTAAAACCGAAATTGCCCGGCGTCTGGCAAAGCTGGCGAATGCGCCTTTCATTAAAGTAGAAGCCACGAAGTTCACCGAGGTTGGCTATGTTGGTAAAGAAATTGAGTCGATCATCCGTGATTTAACCGATACGGCGATTAAGCAAACGCGTGAAAGCATGATGCAAAAAGTGCGTCATCGCGCCGAAGATGCAGCCGAAGAACGTATCCTGGATGCCCTGTTACCACCGGCAAAAACTGGCTGGGGCGCAGAAGACGGCGAGAGCAAAAGTAACGAGCAAAGCCATAGCCGCCAAATGTTCCGCAAAAAGCTGCGCGAAGGTCAGCTGGACGACAAAGAAATTGAAATTGATTTAGCCATGCAGCAAATGGGTGTGGAGATCATGGCGCCGCCGGGCATGGAAGAAATGACCTCGCAGTTGCAGTCTATGTTCCAGAATATGGGCAGTGGTAAAAGCAAACCGCGTAAGCTTAAAATTAAAGACGCCTACAAGCAGTTAGTGGAAGAAGAAGCCGCCAAACTGCTGAACCCGGATGACGTAAAAGAAGCGGCGCTGCATGCCGTGGAACAAAACGGCATCGTGTTCTTAGACGAAGTAGATAAAATTTGTAAGCGTGGTGACGTGAGCGGACCGGATGTGTCGCGCGAAGGTGTGCAGCGTGATTTACTGCCATTGGTGGAAGGTACCACGGTATCAACCAAGCATGGCATGGTAAAAACCGACCACATTCTGTTTATTGCCTCAGGTGCGTTCCAAATGGCCAAGCCATCGGACTTAATTCCTGAGTTGCAGGGGCGTTTGCCAATTCGGGTGGAACTGGATGCCTTAACCAGCAACGACTTTGTGCGTATTCTGACTGAGCCGAATGCTTCGCTAACTACCCAGTACAAAGCGCTTATGGCCACCGAAGGTGTGACCGTTGAGTTTACCGAAGACGGTATTGAGCGGATTGCTGAAACCGCGTTTCATGTGAATGAAACCACCGAGAATATTGGCGCTCGGCGCCTGCACACGGTGTTGGAGCGGTTAATGGATGAAGTGAGCTTCACCGCTAGTGATTTGCAAGGCGACACTATTAAAGTGGATGCCGCCTATGTTGATAAGTACTTAGGTGAACTGGCGCAAAACGAAGACTTAAGCCGCTTCATTCTGTAACACCAGTAGCTTACTGGCTGACCGCTGCTTGCGTTTGAATGCGCGCAAGCATGTCAGCCGCATGGGCTTCCGCTACCGGCGGTGAGTAGTAGTAACCCTGAATCACATCACAACCAAGTTCTTTCAGCAGTTGATGCTGGTGCTCTTTTTCAACACCTTCAGCAACCACACGTTTACCTAAGCCATGCGAAAGTCGAATTAAGGCTTTTACAATAGTGGCATCGGCATCGCTTTCCTGCAGCTCAGCAATAAAGCTACGGTCAATTTTAATACGATCAATTGGTAAGCGGCGTAAGTAGGCGAGCGAGGAGTAGCCGGTGCCGAAGTCGTCAATTGCTACCTTCAAACCCATGCCCTGCAACTGACTAATCACGTTCATGCCGGTTTTAATATCCGACATAGCCACGTTCTCGGTAATTTCCAGCTCGAGCAAATCGGCGCTTAAGTTGTGCTTTTTCAGTAAGTCTTTCAGCTTTTGAGTTAGCTGTGGCTGCTGGAAATGCTTGGCGGAAATATTTACCGCTAATGGCACCAGGGTATCGAACTGCCCCTGCCAGCGCTTGATCAACTGCGCGGCGTGTTCCAGTACCCAGTCGTCCAGCTCACTGGCCATGCCTAGCTGTTCAATAAACGGCAGAAACTCGCCTGGCCCAATTAAGCCACGGGTAGGGTGTTGCCAACGGATCAAGGCTTCAAACCCACACAGCTCGCCGGTTCTCGCTTCTTCAAACGGCTGTAAATACAGTAAAAACTCGTCTTCTTTCAACGCACGTTTTAAGTCCGGTTCTAAATCCACCAACCGGGTGTAGGGCTCATCCATACCGCGCTCGTAGAAAATAACTGAGTCGTTGTCTATTAACTTGGCGTTGGCCAGCGCTATGGTGGCTTTATTAATCAGCAGTTCAGCGCGGGTGCCGTGTTGCGGGAATCTGGAAATGCCAAGGGCACAGCTGATATTGATGCTGCGACCGTCAATTTGCATGGTTTTTTGTAGTCGCCCGAGTAACTCTTCGGCTAAATCCAGAATAAAACTCCGGCGCTTTAAATGATCAAACATCACGGCGAACACGTCACCGCTAATACGGGCTACCGCAAGTGGCTGAGGCTGAAAGTTTGTCAGCCGCTCGGCTAGTTCAACCAGAACCCTGTCGCCGCCGCGAATGCCCAGCATGTCGTTAATGGCTTTAAAGCGGTTAATACCCACCAGCATAACGGTCAAATGGCGACCGTTGCCGCGGCAGTAATCAATAAATACCGGAATCTTGTTTACCAGTTGTTCGCGGTTCTCCACGCCGGTTAGCGCGTCGTGCGTATTCAGGTATTCCGCCCGTTGAATGGCCATCACGGTGTTATTACGCTCAGATTCCAGCAGCCAAATGATAACCCCCAGTGCTGCCAGCATTAAGAAGGTCAGGTTCAATAGGGCTTTTATCGCTAAAACCAGCGACAGATCAATGTTAAATACCGTGGTTAGAATCAAAAAGGTAACAGTTAAATTTTTGACCCCAATTAAAAAGAAGGCGGTTGCGATAAGCCGCGGGCCTACCGCTGCCGGCGCTGAACGAATAATCAACGCGCTCAGAATGACGACAGCCAGGCCGGTTACCGAAAACTTGGCGGCCAGGCCGATTGACGATTCCAGGTGGGCAAGTTCAGGTACCAGCGAAAATGCAGCCACTGAGACTAAACCAGCAGTAATGGCGCCGTAATAAATCAAACGTCGAACTGCCGTAATAGGTAACTCGCCGCGGGTAATGTGAAATACCCCAATGGCCAGAAACACAATAGCCAGATACTGAGATGCTAACGACACCGCCAGCAGTGAGTCGATAATTAACGAATAGTCGGGTAGCAATGAGGGGCTTGCCTGCATGGCAATAAAGCGCGTTACTTCACTTAAGCCAAATACCGCCGAGGCAAACGACCAGTAGCGCAGATAATGGCGCTGATAGGCAGAAAAATAGTGCCGAAGTAACAGGGCGAAGGCAAACAGCAGCATACCCTGAGTAAAGTGGGTGTAGCCTTCTATGGTCTGGCTAATCAGAAACATCGCGACAACTCTTATTATTGTGGTTGTTTTTAGGAGCTACGGACGAGTTTTCAGAACTCTGTTTAATACTCTTACACGATTAAACGTGTTTTCAGAAAAATGTGCAAGTGATAGCTCTGGCTTATACTTTTGTGTGCTGGAATAACCAGCTATACTGAAGCATCTCAACAGCGCAGAAAACTTAACAACAAGTTAAGCATGAACCTAGGCAGGAACCCAACATGGAATACAATACATCCGAACTTTGTGATTTATATCCAGACATGATCGATGTGGTAGAACCCATGTTCATTCATTACGGTGGTCGTGATTCGTTTGGTGGCCAATTGGTGGTTATTAAATGTTTTGAAGACAAAGGCCTGATTGAAGAGGTGGTGCAACAGCCGGGTGCCGGTAAAGTGCTGCTGATTGACGGTGGCGGTTCGCTGCGTCGCGCTCTGATTGACATTAACATTGCCGAAACGGCGCTGGACAACGACTGGGAAGGTATTGTTTGTTTTGGTGCGGTGCGCGATGTTGATGCTCTGGACGAACTTGAAATGGGTATTCTGGCGGTTGGCGCTATGCCGGTAGGCGCGCCAAGTGAAGGCATCGGCGAAAGCGATATCGCGGTGAACTTCGGTGGCGTTACCTTCCTGCCTGAAGACCACATTTATACTGACAGCACCGGCATTATTATTGCCGCCGAACCGCTGGATATTGAATAAGTAGTATGGCATTTGAGCATTTACAACTGGTTGATCCCAGCCATTACGTAAAACCACGCCAGCATGAAACGCGTGTGGGGCAGGCGGTGGCTTTGTTATCTGAAGTGGTGAATGAATCCACGGACGGTTATTCCGAGGCTTTGTCCGAGGCGTATAAAAACGGGCAGCGGGTGGCCGTAGTGGGCGTTCCGGAAAGTATAGGGCCACGTGCCAACCTTGGCCGCAGCGGTGCCGAAGGCGCCTGGGAAGCTTTTCTAAACAGCTTTTTAAACTTGCAAGCCACCCCGCATTTACCGGTGCAGGAATTGCTGCTGGTTGGCGCGGTGAGTTGTGAGCCGCTGCAGCAGCAGGGCGCCGGGCTAGATCCGCAAGATGCCGGTGAACTGGCGCGGTTACGTGAGTTGTGTGGTGAGCTGGACCAGCAAGTTATGCGCGTATTACGGCCTTTGTTTCAGGCCGGCTTTGAAGTGATTCTGGTGGGCGGCGGGCATAACAATGCGTATCCGCTGTTGCGCAGTCTGGCTGACGTAACTGAAGTGGGCTGTGGCGCGGTGAATCTGGATCCGCATGCCGACTTTCGCCTGCGCGAAGGGCGCCACAGTGGGAATGGCTTTAGCTATGCCTACGTAGACGGTGCGCTGGAGTATTACCATGTGGTTGGCCTGCATGAAGGCAAAAACAACGCCACCAGCTTAAAGCAAATGCGTGATGCCGGTTTCCGCTATCACAGCATTCACCGGTTATACGATATGTTCTTTACCGATGCGATGCAGGATGTAACAGCCAAGGCAGCGTCCTGGTTATGTCCGCTGGGTATTGAAGTAGACATAGACGCACTGTCGCAGGTGCCAGCCAGCGCGTTTAACTACACCGGCTTAACCGTGGCGCAAGGCTATCGCTTTGTGTCGCAACTGGCGGAAATTGAAACCGCCCGTTATGTGCACCTGGCCGAGGCGGCACCCGCACTGCACCCAAGCGGCAAAGCGGCGGGTGAATTGCAGGTCGGCCAGTTACTCAGTGAGTTAGCACTTGCTTACCTGCATGGGCGTCAGCGGCGCAATCCTTGAAACCACACTTGCTGTAGCGGGTTCACGCCAAACTGGTAGCTGAGCTCGGCGGCATCTTGCACATTCCACAGCGCTAAGTCGGCGCGTTTACCTTCGGCAATAATACCCCGGTCGGTTAAGCCAAGCGCTTGCGCCGCATTACAGGTAACGCCGCGTAAGCATTCTTCCGGCGTCATGCGGAAAAAGGTGGCGGCCATTTGTAGCATCAACTGTAAATTATGAATGGGTGCTGAACCCGGATTGGCGTCGGTGGCAATGGCAATAGGTACGCCATAATCGCGCAGTAAGCTAATAGGTGGCAGCTTAGTTTCGCGCAAAAAGTAAAAGGCGCCTGGCAATAACACGGCCACAGTGCCGGCCTCGCGCATCGCCTGCACGCCCGCTTCGTCTAAGTGCTCCAAATGGTCCGAAGAAAGCGCCTGATATTTGGCCGCCAGTGCACTGCCGTTTTGATTGCTCAGTTGCTCAGCGTGCAACTTAATAGGCAGCTTATGCTGTTTGGCTGCTTGAAACACACGCTCGGTTTGCGCCGGACTAAAGCCAATATTTTCACAGAAGGCATCTACCGCATCCACCAGCCCGGCTGCGGCCAGCTTGGGCAAAATCTCTTTCACCACTACATCAATATAGGCATCTGGCTGGCCCTTAAATTCCGGCGGTACCGCATGGGCAGCCAGCAAGGTGGTTTGCACCGCCAGCGGTAATACTTCCTGCAGTTGTCGCGCCACCGTTAATTGCTTTCGCTCGTTGGCTAAATCAAGGCCATAGCCGGACTTGATTTCAACCGTGGTAACACCGCTGGCCATCAAGGCTTCGGCACGGCTTTTGGCCAACCGTAGCAGCTCACTTTCTGACGCTTCGCGGGTGGCTTTTACGGTGGCAGCAATACCACCACCTTGTTCAGCAATTTCCTGATAGCTGGCGCCGTGCAAACGCGCCGCAAATTCATTCGCACGCGAACCCGCCCACACTAAATGGGTATGGCAATCAATCAGCCCCGGAGTTAACAAGCCACCCTTGCCGTCAATTACCTGCATGTCTGCGCTAGGAGCCGGCGCATCCTGACTTGTACCCACATAGGCAATAGTGTCGCCGTGAATATCCACCACCGCATTTTCAATAAGCCCGTAGCCGTTGCCCTGCATGGTTGCCAAAGTAATGTTCTCGATACGCTGACTGCTGGATGCTGCTTGCAAAGTAACCTCTCGCTGACTATTTATTTTGAATTTGCATGTATTGTATATACAACCAAGGTGGCGTAAACTTTAGCACAGCTGGTGGCTAAAATCACAGTTCTGGAGTGTTCAGCATGGCAAAATTTTCTTCAATTAAACAGCATCTGTATCGCAAAATCGCATCCGGCGAATGGCCGGAAAATCATCCGGTGAGCTCTGAAAACGCGCTGGCTCAGCAGTTTCAGGTAAGTCGCATGACCGCACGGCGGGCGTTGCAGGACCTGGCCGATGAAGGCCTGGTGGTTCGCACCCAGGGCTCCGGCACCTATGTGGCGCAAATAAAGTCGCAAACCAGCTTTATGGCTATTCGCAATATTGCTGATGAAATTCGCTCTCGCGGGCACAACTACCACGCCAAAGTACAGGTATTACGGCAGGAAAAGGTAGTAGACCAAATTGCCGAGTTGCTGAACCTGACGGTGGGCGAAAAAGTACTGCATTCGGTTATCACCCACTTTGAAAACGACCTTGCCGTGCAGGTTGAAGAACGTTTTGTGAACCCACAATTGGTGCCGGACTATTTGCGCCAGGACTACACCCAAATGACTCCGCATGAGTACTTGTGCGAAGTAACTCCACTCACCGAAGCCAGCCACGAAATAGAAGCTATTTCACCACGACCACAGGTGTGCCAGTGGTTGGATTTGGATCGCCCGGAACCTTGCCTGCGCATTATTCGTCGCACCTGGTGTGCCGATGGCGTGGTTACCTACGCGGTGTTAACCCACCCGGGTTCGCGCTTCCGTTTAGGCGGTCACCTGAGTTTCCAGTCAGCGCGCGCTTAAGCCGCTGCACGTTGTAAGAATTAAAAGTAAGGAAGTAGTATGCCTAACAAAGTAACCGGCTCACGCCTGGACACGACCCGCTCCATTAAAGCGGCACATGGTAGCGAACTGACTACCTGCAACTGGCAGGTAGAAGCTGCCAAACGTATGCTCATGAACAACCTTGATGCGGAAGTTGCCGAGCACCCGCATGCGCTGGTGGTTTATGGCGGCATTGGCCGCGCCGCTCGTAACTGGGAATGCTACGACAAAATTATTGAAGTGTTAAACCGGCTGAAGCCAACTGAATCATTGCTGATTCAGTCGGGCAAACCTGTGGGCGTGTTCCCTACCCATGAAGATGCACCGCGTGTGTTAATTGCTAACTCTAATCTGGTTCCTAAATGGGCGAACTGGGAGCATTTTAACGAGCTCGATAAAGCCGGTTTAATGATGTACGGCCAAATGACCGCCGGCTCCTGGATTTACATTGGCTCGCAGGGCATTGTGCAGGGCACCTACGAAACCTTCGGCGCGGTTGCACGTAAGCATTTTAACGGCGAAAGCAAAGGTAAGTGGGTACTTACTGGCGGCTTAGGCGGTATGGGTGGCGCGCAACCACTGGCAGCCACTATGGCTGGCTTTTGTATGCTGGCGGTAGAAGTGGACGAGTCACGCATAGATTTCCGGTTACGTACTGGCTACGTAGACCACAAAGCGACCAACTTAGACGAAGCGCTAAAACTTATTAACGACGCCTGTGCCAAAGGCGACGCTATTTCAGTTGGCCTGCTGGGTAATGCCGCCGACGTTTACGCCGAACTTGAACGTCGCAACATTATGGCCGACGTGGTAACCGACCAAACCTCTGCGCACGATCCTCTGCATGGCTATGTGCCGCAGGGCTGGACGCTGGAAGACTATAAAGCAGGTCAGGAAAACGACCCGCAAGGTACCGTTATTGCCGCTAAAGAAGCAATGGCTGTGCAGGTTCGCGCGATGCTGGCCATGCAAAAAGCCGGTGCTGCGGTACTGGATTACGGCAACAACATTCGCCAAATGGCGCAGGACATGGGCGTTGAAAACGCCTTTGATTTCCCAGGCTTTGTACCTGCCTATGTTCGCCCGCTGTTCTGTGAAGGCATAGGGCCGTTCCGTTGGGTGGCGCTGTCTGGCGATCCGGAAGACATTTACAAAACCGACGCCAAAGTTAAAGAACTGATTCCTGACAACGACCATCTGCATAACTGGCTGGACATGGCGCGTGAGCGCATTTCATTCCAGGGGCTGCCAGCACGTATTTGCTGGATTGGTTTAAAAGACCGTCAACGCATTGCGCTGGCATTCAATGAAATGGTTAAAAATGGCGAGTTGAAAGCGCCAGTTGTGATTGGTCGTGACCACTTAGATTCCGGCTCAGTGGCCAGCCCGAACCGTGAAACTGAAGGCATGTTAGATGGCTCTGACGCGGTATCCGACTGGCCGTTACTGAACGCCTTGTTAAATACTGCCGGTGGCGCCACCTGGGTTAGTTTGCACCATGGTGGTGGCGTGGGCATGGGGTATTCCCAGCATGCCGGCGTAGTGATTGTTGCCGATGGCACAGACGCTGCAGCCAAGCGCTTAGAGCGGGTATTGTGGAACGATCCGGGCACTGGCGTAATGCGCCATGCCGACGCTGGTTATGAACTGGCACAAGACTGCGCGCGCCAACAACAACTTGATTTACCAATGCTGGAGGGCAAGTCATGAGCGAAGTGTTTATGTTACAACCTGGCGAACTAAGCCTGGCCGATCTGCGCCATTTACACCAGCAGCAACCGCAACTGGAGCTGAACCCACAAGCTTATGGCGCCATTGGTAAAAGTGCTCAAACTGTGGCCGACGTATTGTCTGCAGGCCGCGTTGTGTACGGTATTAATACCGGCTTTGGCTTGCTGGCAAATACCCGCATTCCAAAAGACAAGCTACAAGACCTGCAGCGCCGCATTGTGTTGTCACATGCCGCCGGTACCGGTGAGCTGATGTCTGACAGCGTTGTGCGCTTAATGCTGACGTTAAAGATTAACTCACTGGCTCGCGGTTACTCCGGTGTTCGCGCCGAAGTTATAGATGCACTGCTGGCGCTGCTAAACAGCGGTGTTTACCCCTGTGTGCCAAGCAAAGGCTCAGTTGGCGCCTCGGGCGATTTAGCGCCACTGGCCCATTTAGTGGTGCCACTTCTGGGTGAAGGCGAAGTTCGCTATCAGGGCAAGCTAATAAGCGCGGTGGAAGGCTTAAAGCACGCCGGCTTGGAACCGCTGGTATTGGCACCGAAAGAAGGCCTGGCCTTACTGAACGGCACCCAGGCATCCACTGCATTGGCGCTGCACGGGCTGTTTGCCATTGAACGCGTGTACGACGCGGCCTTGTTAACGGGTGCTATGTCAGTAGAAGCTGCCATGGGTTCGCGCTCACCATTTGATGAACGCATTCATGCGGTACGTGGCCAGCCGGGGCAAATCGATTTTGCTGCCGCTATGCGCAGCGTGCTTACCCACACGTCAGGTATTGCCGAAGCTCATGCCGAGTGCGAAAAAGTACAAGACCCGTACTCATTACGCTGCCAACCGCAGGTTATGGGCGCGGTATTGGATCAAATTCGCCATGCGGCTGGTATTTTGCAGCGCGAAGCCAACGGTGTAACTGATAATCCACTGGTATTTGCCGATTCGGGCGATATTCTGTCCGGCGGTAACTTCCATGCCGAACCTGTGGCTATGGCCGCCGATATTCTGGCTATTGCCGCCAGTGAAATTGGCGCTATTTCGGAGCGTCGCTCAGCCTTGCTGATTGATCACCACTTAAGCAATTTACCGCCGTTCTTAGTAGACGACGGTGGGGTGAACTCAGGCTTTATGCTGGCGCAGGTAACTGCAGCAGCACTGGCGTCTGAGAACAAATCACTGGCGCATCCAGCCTCGGTAGACAGCATTCCAACCTCGGCGAATCAGGAAGACCATGTTTCTATGGCTACTTTTGCGGCGCGGCGGTTAACCGATATTGCCCAGAATGTTCGGGACATTGTTGCTATTGAACTGCTGGAAGCGGCGCAGGGCTTAGATTACCGCCGGCCGTTAAAAGCCGCTGCCGTGGTTGAGCAAGTGCATGCGTTAGTACGCGAGCAGGTAAGTTATTACGATCAGGATCGGTTCTTCGCCCCGGACATTACTGCGGTGGGAACACTTATTGAGCAAGGGCAAGTTGCGGCACTATTACCGCAGTCATTGTTTGATTAAAACGTTACTAATGTAGCTTAGCGCGATAGCAGCACCGGACTCAGGTGTTGCTATCGTCTTCTTCGTCTTTTAGCGCCTGGCAATCGCTGCACAAGGCTACTTCCGGCTTCATGGACAGTCGTGCGGCAGAAATTTCATCGCCACATTCCACACAATACCCATATTCGCCGTTGGCAATGCGTTCTAACGCAGCCTCCAAGGCTGCCGCTTTTGCCGCTGGTGGGTTTTCAGAGCGCCGGGTTTCCAGCTTGGTACGAATACGCGCCAGTTGTTGCGCGGATAACGAAAGACTCATACTGCACAGTCCCTTACTTGTCGGAAGTTGGTGCTAAAACCACAAATTGCCCGCTAAACTCAGCTACCGGACTATCGTTGTCAAAAACCTGCGCCTTTAACGTAAGGCGCGCATTGCGATTCTTTTTCAGTGGTGAGAAATCACCGGTCATATTTCTTAATTGCGCAGTAGCGCGTGGCTCATGGGTTACCGGCTTATGATAATGAATAGTGCCATCACCTAACACCACACTGCCCGGCAACTGTCGCTCCTGCAATTGTAGATGCAATAACCCCCAGCAGGTCAAGGTGGCTAACGAATAAATACTGCCGGCGAACATAGTGCCATGCACATTGGTGTTGCGTGACAAGGTTGCCCGGGTTTCAAATTCCCGGCCCGTATACTGATGAATACGAATGCCCATAGCTTCTGAAATGGGAATGTCCTGCTGCCAAATTTGTTGCAAGTCGGCGCACCACTCGGGCCGGTAAATAATGCGGTTCGACTCGCTGAATTCTTTGCGTAGCTGATGCTCGGCGGTTGAATTTTTTAAGGTGTCGGCCTCTTCCACTAAGGTATAGCCGCATTTTTGATAAAAGCCCAACGTGTTATCACGGGAATTAATCACTACATGCTTGGCGCCCTCGGCGCGAGCCACCTGCTCTAGCGCGTACACAATACTGACACCATGCCCTTCGCCACGATATTCCGGTGCCGACGCCATAAACCGAATTTGTGCTTCATCGGGGCTATTAAAATGCACCCGACCAATAGCTACGGGTTCGCCGGCTGCATTCACTACCATGCGGTGATGACTCACCTGATCATATTCATCCTGCTCAGAACCCGGTGGACGCTGAAAAGGCTCACGCAGAACTCGCCAGCGCAAATTAAAATAGCGCTTGAGTTCTTCGTCTGAGCTTGGGGTTATCACAGTGAACATAGTATGGGGCAGGCTCCGGGGCACAGGTTTAGGTGCACTACTGTAATGGTGTTTCGCAACCGGCGCAACGTGCGGCCGATTGATTCTAGCTTTGTAAGGTGAAGGTAACCGGGCCGTCATTCACCAGGCTAACCGCCATATCGGCCGCAAATTGACCGGTCTGCACCGCCACACCTTGTTGCTGCAAAGCCTCAACAAAAGCCAAATACAGCGGTTCGGCCTGTTCCGGTGGTGCCGCACTGGAAAAGCTCGGGCGACGCCCTTTAGCAGTGTCTGCGGCCAGGGTAAATTGGGAAACCACCAGAGCGGCGCCGTTAATATCCTGCAGGCTTAAATTCATTTTATCGTCGCTGTCGGCAAAAATTCGGTAACTGGCTACCCGCTTTGCCAAGCGCTCAACATCGTTCTGGGTGTCGGCTTTGGTCACCCCCAGCAAAATTAATAAGCCCTGCTCAATGCTGCTAATTTGTTTGCCAGCCACACTAACGCTGGCTTGTGACACTCGTTGAATAAGTGCAATCATAATTACTGCTATTACCTGTGTTGTTGAAAAACATGGCCGGCGGCAACCAGGCCCCGGGCAATCCCGCTTTCGGTAGTGGAATGGCCGGCGTCCTGCACAATCTTAAGTTGGGCACAGGGCCAGCGGGTGGCCAAATCATAGGCATTATTTAAGCTGCAAACCACGTCATAACGGCCGTGCACAATAATGGCCGGAATGTGCGAAATAGCGTTTAAATGCTCAAGAATAAATCCTTCAGGCAAAAAGAACCCGTGGTGAAAAAAGTGAGTGCCAATGCGAGCAGCATTCATGCCATTGGGGTCGCGCTGAACATGATCGAGCAAGCCGGATTTCGCCGTTAAGGTGGAAATTCTGGCTTCCCATAACGCCCAGGCTGCCGCTGCCTTCAGGCCTTGCGGTGAGGTTGGTTGTTGCAAGGCCTGCCAGGCACTGGCGATAACCTCTTTACTGCTGCGGTGGCTGGCATCAACCCCTAAACTGGCGGTGAATTCCCGGTAAAACTCCGGAAATAAGCGAGCCACTCCAGCATTGCCGTAAAGCCAGTCGCTGTCGTGCTGACGTGCTAAAAACACCCCGCGTAAAATCATTCCTAACACTCGCTGCGGATGAGTAATGGCATACACCAAGGCTAAAGTACTGCCCCAGGAGCCGCCGGAAACATGCCATTGCTCAATACCCAGCTGTTCCCGAATTGCTTCAATGTCGGCCACCAGCGTGTGGGTGTTATTCTCGGCCAGCGTGTCGGTTGCGGTAGATTGACCACATCCGCGTTGGTCAAAACAGATAATGCGCCAGGCGCGCGGGTCGAACATAGCCGCCTGTACGGCATTGGCACCACCACCGGGGCCACCGTGTAACACCACTACTGGCGGGGCATCGGCGCGGCCATACTCGTAAATTTGCAGTACGTGCCCCGCACCAACCTCCAGCTGCCAGCGCTGGCGCGGTTCAGTCAGCGGGTAAATGATCGGTGCCGGGCTCTTCGCGCTCATTAAATTCCTCAATGCTGGCGGTTAGTTCGGCGCCAAGTAGCACTATATTCCAGGACAAGTACATCCACACCAGCAGTATTGGAATAGTGGCCAGGGCGCCGTAAATCGCTTCATAGGAAGGGAAGCGGGTAATGTATTCGGTGAAACCGTATTTGCCTAACTCGAATAATATCGTGGCTAATAAAGCGCCCCAAATGGCGTGTTTAATGCGTACCACACGGTTTGGCATGAGTACGTACAGCAGCAAAAACGCCAGTATCGAGGTAATGTAGGGCACTATGGTCAGAATGGCTGACTGCAGGCCGGAAACATAAGTGTCGGCAAAGGACGCCAGCGACACCACGTAGGAACTAATAGCTAAACCGGACCCCATGAGTAACGGGCCCAGCGTTAACAACATCCAGTAAATGGCAATGGCAATAGGTAACCGGCGGCGCTGATAGTTACGCCAAATACGATTGATGGCGGTGTCTATGGTCATCAGCAGCATAATGGCAACCACCACCAAAAATACCACACCAATGGTGGTCATTTGCGAGGCGTTTCCGGCGAACTCGTTAATGTAGCCGTTAATGGCGTCACTGGAGGTAGGAATTAAATTGGTCACAATTAAGTTTTGAATTTCTTTGCGCATGTCGGCAAACATGGGGAATGCGGCAAAGCCCGAAAACATCACCGCAATTAATGGCACCAGTGCCAGACTGCTCACATAGGTTAGATGACCCGCAGTTACCGAAATCTTATCCTGCGCACAGCGGCGCACAAAGTAACGCAAAAAGCGCCATGAATTGGTTGCGTAAAGCTGAAGTTTGGTTACATCCATTTGCTAATTCCTACCACCGGGTCGGCATACCGACCTCGTCCTTTGCTAATTCTGCTATCAGTATAGTAGTCATTGTAAGTGCTTTGGGCTACCAAGCAAGCGCCACCGTGTTGACCTGTTCCGGATTAATTTTCGTAATGGCAGTTACAGTGGTAACTATTCAACGACGAAATTTACAGGTGAGATCAATATGGCTGTTCTAGTATTCGGCGCCGGTGGCGGCTTAGGTCAGGCATTAGTGCAGGAGTTGTTAACCGCTGGGGTAACCGATCAGGTGATTGCCATTACCAGGCAACCCAAATCTGCTGCAACGTCAGGCGCGGGAATTGAGCACCACCAGGTGGCCGATTACAGTGAAGAGTCGTTGCAGGCAGTACTTAGTGGTATTAAAGAGCCTGTTACTGGCGTGCTTAGCACCGTTGGAGTGCTGCATACCAACGACTATATGCCGGAGAAGCGATTGGCCGAAGTGAATGCCAAGCAGCTGGCCGAGAACTTTGCGGTAAATGCCACCTTGCCATTGTTGTTAATGCAGCAGAGTTTACCCTTAATGGATCGCAAAGCCCCGGGCTTCTGGGTGCAGCTAAGCGCCATGGTGGGCAGCGCAACCAATAACTATCTTGGCGGTTGGTACAGCTACCGGGCCAGTAAAGCCGCGCTGAATATGCTGTTAAAAACCGCCTCCATAGAGCTGCGCCGAACGCATAAGAAGCTCACGGTAGCAGCTATTCATCCGGGCACCACAGACACCCAGCTGTCGGCGCCGTTTCAGGAACGTATTAGCGAGGGCAAGCTTTACACGCCAGCGGAGTCGGCTGAACGCATAGTGCAGGTAATACAAAACTTAAACCCGGATAACAGTGGTAAGCTGTGGCACTGGAACGGTGAAGAATTACCTTATTAGCCCAAGGCTGCTAAGCTAAGTAATTATTAGTATTAGTTTGGTATCAACAGCTTAAGGATTAAAGCCATGCGATATTTGCTTGCCATTTTTTTACCGCCGCTAGCTATTATGACTACCGGCAAAATATTTCAGGCCATACTGAATTTGATTCTGTGTGCTGCCGTGATTCTACTCAGCGTGTTTTCGCTCGGCGGATTGTTCTGGCTGTGGTTGGTTTGCATTATGCACGCCGCCTTTGCTATCGACAGCTATAACCGCGGTAAAAAAACGCCTCTCGCCTAGCTCGCCAATGTTTGCTTTTAAACAACTTTAAGGAGCACAAAACCTTATGAAAGTACTTATCTTAGCTGGTAGTAGCCGCAAAGATTCACTAAACCAAAAACTACAGAAACGCTTAGCGGAAGTGGCGGAAGGCTTGAATATGACCGTGAATTTGTACCCCGCTGAGGCTTTAGACGCCCCTATTTATAACGGTGACTACGAAGAAGCCAATGGCTATCCTGAGTCTATCAAAAGCTTGAACAATGCTATTAGTAACGCCGACAAAGTCGTTATTGTAAGCCCGGAGTACAACAGCTCAGTACCACCACTATTAAAGAATGCCATTGACTGGAGCAGCCGCGAAAACATTGCGGTATGGAAAAGTAAGGTAGTGCTGCTGGCGGCCGCTTCGCCCGGCGCTTTAGGCGGGTTGCGCTCGTTGTCGCATTTGCGCGACATATTAAGTAACTTAAAAGCGTGGATTGCGCCTGAGTTTGGCAGTATAAAGAATGCATCTGCAAAAGAAATCGCAGACACAGATCACGAATTCCTTCAGCACTTTTTGCAACAAGGTGACTAATTATGCAATGGACGGCGTTGTTTCTTATTGAGCCTTATTCCTGGCCGGCTATAGCCACGGCTATTTTATGTGGTGCTATTGTTGGTATTGAACGCCAGTTTCGGGGTAAGCCGGTAGGTATTCGTACGTCGTCACTCATCACCCTGGGCACCTATTTATTTCTGGTGAGCGCCAGTTCGGTGATGACCGAACATGGCGATCCGTCCCGGGTTATTGGCCAGGTTATTACCGGCATCGGCTTTTTAGGTGCAGGCGTCATGTTGGCGCGCGACGGTATTGTGGTGGGGGTTACCTCGGCCGCAACCATTTGGTCGCTGGCAGCACTTGGCGTGGCCATAGGGCTTGGCCACCTTGGGGTGGCCATTAAATTAGCGTTAGTGGTGGTGGGTGTGCTGGTGCTGGTAGACATGCTGGAAAATTACTTCCAGTCGTTAACCCGCGGCGTGCACCGTAAATACAGTGGTTGGCGCAACCGTGGCAAGGGCGAGCATCCGCCCCTGAGTTAGCCGGTATTAAGCTTTGCGAGCCAGTCCGTTCAGGTAGGCCTGAATGGATTGCTCGGCTACCGACAGCAAATCAAAGTAGTCTTTATCTAATAACCAGTTGTACATCAGGCCGTCAATTAGGCTAAATAAACCTACGGTGGCGGCGTGAGGCTTCACTGATTTAGGCAGCTGCTGCTTTTCTATAGCCAGTTCAAACAGCTGCTGTACATCAGTAATACACTCATTACGCCCGGTTAAATGGCGAGTTTTAATGGGTAACACGTCGTCTACGTATTCACATTTATGCAGCAGTATTTCTACTAGCGCGCGCGTGTGCGGATCATCATGGGCATGGCGAATAAACTTCTGTGAACGCAGGGTAATTTGTTCCAGCGGATTATTGGGGCTATTCGCTTGTACCTGGCAGCGCATTTCATCCACAGGTAAACGCACCCGCTCCATCAGCGAGTCAATTAAATCCAGTTTGTTTTTGAAGTGATGGTAAATAGCGCCACGCGTCATATTTGCCGCTTCTGCTACCTGCATCATTGAGGTATTGGTAACACCCTGTTCACTAAACAACTGCTCCGCAGCATCTAATAACGCTGACCGCGTTTCCAGTGCATCGGCCTTAGTTCTTCTTACCACACTAGCTCCGTTTCAAATTGCGCACTAAGCGCGTTATCCTGCTTCATTTGTATACAAGTATACTCAAATTTTTACAAACATGCATGAATGTATGTATAAAAAGTAGTCTAGGCTGTTTATGCGAGAACAGAGATCAGTGGTAATGATTGAAAACTAAGACATTGGCACCCATAACTAATAGTAGAGCATCCGTTTTTGGCCAAACGGGGTAAAACTATACTATGCGACACTAGCGTATATACTGAAAAGAAAGCCGATATCTTAATCAAGGAGCGTTTATGCAAAACCAGATAGATCATCGCTTACTACTAGATGCATACGAGAAGATTCATTTGCACGGTAAAGCAGAGCAAGGCAAACACACGCTTGACGGCATTACCGCCTACACCGACCACGACGGTTACACGGTGTTTTTAGAAGGCCACAACACCAAGCTGACGTTGGAGTTTCATAATAAGTACCATTTAGAGTATGAAGCCTCACGGGATTACGATTTGTTTATGAAAAAAATAGAGCAAATCAGCAAGGGCTACAACGCGCCGGGGCGTGACAAATAACTTTAAAACCAACAGGGAATACCATGACGAAACATGCTGGCTATAGCGTGGCGGAAGAAGTAGCTCATGCAGTTACACACGGGTTAGGGGCAGTACTTAGTGTTGTCGGCTTAGTTGTTATGGTGTCCTGGGCCATGGCTTACGGCAGTGCCGTGCATGTGGTTGCTGCCAGCATTTACGGCGCCAGCTTAATCTTACTTTACACGGCATCGACCTTGTACCACGCCATTCCGGTACCTAAGCTAAAGTATATTTTTCAACAACTTGACCATGCGGCTATTTTTATTCTGATAGCGGGAACCTACACACCTTTTGCGCTAATTAATTTACAGGGGGTATGGGGTTGGTCGTTGCTAGGTGTGGCCTGGGGCATAGCCATTATTGGTGTGGTGCTGGAGCTGGGAATTAAAGAGCGCATCAAGTGGTTGTCGTTAACCCTCTATCTGGGCATGGGCTGGATGGCATTAATTGTGATTAAACCCATGTTGGATACAGTTGACACTGTGGGCTTGATATTACTATTGGCAGGTGGCCTGGCATACAGCTTTGGGGTTATCTTCTATGTGTGGAAATCATTGAAATATCATCACGCTATTTGGCATTTATTCGTTTTAATGGGAAGTATTTTTCATTTCCTGTCGATATTTTACTACGTACTGCCGCACCCGGAGGTGTTGCCGTAATTAAAAAAAACCAACGAAACCTGACACTGGACGTATAAGGTAAAGCATTAGTATTGGTATTGAGTAAAAGGTGTTCCGTTGAATCTAAAATTGCGCTGGTTTGTTACATTTGCTGCCTGGGCGGTCGTGCTTACGACTGTTATCAGCGTACTGCTGACCCAGGTTGCCAGTAACCAGATACGGCAGCAAGCAGGTAACAGCCTGGCCGACGTGGCTTATCAAATGTCCGACAAACTTGAGCGCGGCATGTTTGAGCGCTATCGCGACATTCAGGTGGCCGCCAGTTTAGTGGCAAAGCTGCAATTGGAAAACAACACCGAAGGCATGCAGCGCTTACTGAACCGTCTGCAAACCACCTACAGCGATTATGCCTGGATAGGGCTTACCGATGCCGAGGGCAAGGTCTTGGTGGCTACTCAGGACTTGCTGGAAGGCAACGACGTATCTGACCGACCCTGGTTTCGCAACGCCATTAACGATATCTCTTATGTGGGTGACGTACATCCGGCCTTGTTGCTGGAAGAAGCTCTGGCGGCCGAGCAAGGCGGCGAGCCATTACGCTTTGTTGATATTGCTATTCCGATTCGTAACGCCGAAGGCGACATTACCGGAGTGCTGGGTTCGCATTTGAACTGGCGCTGGGGGCGAGAGCTGGAAAGCTCGGTTATCAATACCATGAAATTGGGCGGTTCGGCCGAGATGATTCTGGTTGGTAATGACAATCAGGTGGTATTGGGCCCGAAGGAGCTAATGGAGCATGAAATAAGCTCGCAAGCGTTGGAAGAACTGAGTTTAAACAACTCCGGTTACTTGATTGAAACCTGGGACAACGGCGTAACCTATGTGGTGGGTTATGCACAGAACCGCGGCTACCGCGACTATGAGGGGCTGGACTGGAAAGTGATTGTGCGCCAACCCCTGCGCGACACTTTTGCGCCAGTTACCGAGTTGCGGAAGAACGCTATTCTGGTGAGCGTGGTAGTAGTTATTCTATTTGCCTTTATAGGTTGGTTTAGCGCCGAGCGTATTAGTAGGCCATTGCTTGAAATTACCGCCGCCGCGCGCGCACTGGGTAATGACCCCCGGGTAAATAAAATTCCTATGCTACGCGACTACCCCGAGGTGAACGACTTGTCGGTGGCTTTGAATACGCTTATTCAACGGGTGGACGACAAACAACGTCAGTTAACTCAGCTAAACGAAGATCTGGATCATAAGGTACGTAGGCGTACGAAAGAAGTGCTGAAAGCCAACGAAGACTTGAAATACGAGATTGCCGAGCGTCGTAAAGCGCAGCTGGAACGTGAAAAGTTGATTCAGGAGCTGGAACGCCAGGCCTCCACCGATGCCTTAACGGGTCTGGCTAACCGCCGTTACTTCTTTGAGCATGGCGACCGTTTGCTGAAACGGGCGAAACGTCAGGACCAGCCCATTAGCATGCTGATGTTCGACTTGGATTACTTTAAAGCCTTCAACGATGAGTTTGGTCACGCCGCCGGTGATGAAGTTCTGGTGGCAGTGGGTAATCTGATTTTAGGCACAGTGCGTGAAACCGACATTGGTGCCCGTACTGGTGGCGAAGAATTTGCGGTGGTGCTGGACTCTACTGATTTGGAAGGCGCCGAGATGCTGGCCAATCGACTACATCGGGGCTTGAACTCACTGAAGTTCGATAGTATTCCCGACGACCGCACGGTAACTATGAGTTTAGGTATTGCCTTGTGGGATCGCGAAGAAAATCTGGAACATTTGCTGAACCGCGCCGACAAAGTCATGTACGAAGCCAAACAAAAAGGCCGTAACCAAACGGTTACGGCCTCTTCCTAAAGCTTTTAAGCTGGCTTATTTAGTACGGCTGGCTCGCTTACGATCGTTTTCAGTCAGCTGACGCTTACGAATACGAATCGACTTCGGCGTAATTTCTACCAGCTCGTCATCATCAATAAACTCTAACGCTTGCTCAAGCGTCAGGCGTATTGGCGGTGACAAGGTTAAGGCATCATCAGTACCAGAAGCACGTACGTTGGTTAACTGCTTACCTTTCAAACAGTTCACTGTTAAGTCGTTGGTACGGTTGTGCACACCAATAACCTGACCTTCGTATACTTCATCACCATGACCAGTCATTAGCTTGCCACGCTCTTGTAAGTTAAACAGCGCGTAAGTCAGGGCTTTACCGGTTGCGTTTGAAATCAATACGCCGTTGGTACGCTGACCAATTTTACCGCCTTTGTGCGGGCCGTAATGGTCGAAGGTTTTGTACATTAAGCCAGAACCTGAAGTCAGAGTCATGAATTCAGTTTGGAAGCCAATTAAGCCGCGGCTAGGAACGGTAAAGTCGATACGTACGCGACCTTTGCCGTCTGGCGTCATGTTGGTCATTTCGGCTTTACGAATACCAAGTTTTTCCATCACTGAACCCTGGTGTTGCTCTTCAATATCAACAGTCAGGTTTTCAAACGGCTCTAAGGTTTGGCCGTCTTCTTCTTTCAGAATAACTTCCGGGCGTGACACGGCCAGCTCGAAGCCTTCACGACGCATATTTTCAATCAATACGCCCAAGTGCAATTCGCCACGGCCTGATACGCGGAAACGGTCCGGGTTCTCAGTTTCTTCAACGCGCAGTGCTACGTTGTGCTTCAGCTCTTGCTGTAAACGCTCCAGAATCTGGCGCGAGGTAACAAACTTACCTTCTTTACCACAGAACGGCGAGGTGTTTACCTGGAAGGTCATGGTTACTGTAGGTTCATCAACCGTCAGCGCAGGCAGGGCTTCAACAGCACCAGCGGCACACACGGTGTCAGAAATTTTCAGTTCACCTAAACCTGTAACGGCAACAATATCACCGGCACTGGCTTTATCAGTTTCAATACGGTCCAAACCTAAGTAGCCGAATAACTGGCCAACTTTACCGTTACGTGTGGTGCCGTCAGCGCCAACAATAGTAACCTGTTGGTTCAGCTTAATAGAGCCACGCTTAATACGGCCAATACCGATAATGCCTACGTAGCTAGAGTAATCCAGCTGCGAGATTTGCATTTGCAGGGTGCCGTCGCGGTCTGCGTCAGGCGCAGCTACTTTGCTTAGAATAGTTTCGAACAATGGGGTCATGTCGCCCGCGTCGTCCAGTTGCTCGTGATCCAAAGTGGCGTAGCCGTTAATGGCTGAGGCAAACACAATTGGAAAATCCAGCTGCTCGTCAGAAGCGCCTAAGTTGTCGAACAAATCGAAAACCTGGTCTACCACCCAGTCAGGACGTGCGCCCGGACGGTCAATTTTGTTAATAACAACAATTGGCTTCAAACCGTGCGCAAAGGCTTTTTGCGTTACGAAGCGAGTTTGCGGCATTGGGCCGTCAACGGCATCAACCAACAGTAACACTGAGTCAGCCATTGACAGTACACGCTCAACCTCACCACCGAAATCGGCGTGGCCTGGGGTGTCCAGAATGTTGATGCGGTAGTCTTTGTAATTCAGGGCGGTGTTTTTCGCCAAAATGGTAATGCCGCGCTCTTTCTCAATGTCGTTTGAATCCATGATGCGCTCTTGCGCATCACCGCGACTTTCCAGCGTGCCGGATTGCTGCAGCAGTTTATCAACCAAAGTAGTTTTACCATGGTCAACGTGAGCGATAATCGCAATATTGCGAAGTTTAGATAATTCGGTTGCTTGGATAGTCATTCAAAAAGCCTGTATTCATTCCCAGTCTTGCGAGAATTTGCGAGAGAAGAGAGTTGGAGATTGGTTAAAATAGCGGCGTATTCTACTATTTACTGCCGCGATTAGAAAGGGGTAGTGCTAAATAAATAATGGCTGGTCAGTTCTTAAGCAGGTGAGCTGGCTCTGTTTCGAAGGTATACTGTTTAAAAAATAACAAAAAAGAGAACCCCATGTTGCCAGCAATGCCTTATTCCGAACGCCTTTCCTATCGTTTAATGAACGAACACGACGGCGACCTGATGTATGAACTGGATCAAAATCCGGCCGTAATGCGCTACATATCGCCAGGCAGGGTAACCACCCGTGACGACATTACCTCGGTATTTATTCCGCGCATGCTAAGTTATCGCAATGCTGACAAAGGTTGGGGTTTATGGCAGGTGAATACACGCGCAGATGATGCCTTTATCGGATTCATCTTGGTGCGCCCTATGTATTTCTTCTCCAACGAGCGTGACGACAGCAATATAGAACTGGGCTGGCGCTTTAAAGAGAACAGCTGGGGGCATGGCTATGGCAGTGAAGCCGCGCGCCATGTGGCGGACTTTTTAGCGGCTCATGATAAGTCCATTCAGCGCTTTTCAGCCATTGCGCACCCCGACAATACTGGTTCTATTCATATTATGAAAAAGCTGGGTATGACCTTTGTGCGAACCTTCCTGCACCAAGATCCACTGGGTGACACGGAAGTTGTTCACTATGAACAAAAGCTATGACCCTTAGTTATAAAGAACACCAGGTGACCAATGAAATTTGATTATTTCTACGAACGAGCGGTAGCGCGCAGCGGCGGCGAGCAGGCGCTGCAAAAACGCTTACCTGCGGTGGCCAGCAACGCTGAACTGGAAGCGCGTGATGACAGCTTTTATTTGGCAGAGATAACCCGCTGCGTGTTCCGCGCCGGTTTTGTGTGGCGCATTATCGATCATAAATGGCCGGGCTTTGAAGCGGCCTTTAGCGGATTTGTCCCCCTGTACTGGCAGCAAGTACCGCCGGAGCGGCTGGATGACTTAACCGCCGACGCGCGCATTGTGCGCAACATGCAAAAAATAGATACGGTGCCGGTAAACGCCCGCATGGTTGTGGAAATGAGCGAAGAGCATGGCAGTTTCGGACGCTTTTTAAGCCAGTGGCCAGCCAGTGATCAGGCTGGTTTGCTGCTGTGGTTAAAAGCCAATGGCGCCCGCCTTGGTGGTGTTACCGCACAGTACTTTCTGCGGCGCATCGGGTACGACGGCTTTATTTTGTCGGCCGACGTAGTAACGGCGCTGGAGAATCATCATTTAATGGATGCCTCACCCACTAGCAAAAAAGGCCTGCTGCAGGCGCAAAAAGCTTTTAACCACTGGCATGAAGAAACCGGGCTGCCGTACAGCCACCTGTCGCGAATTGTGTCCTGCACGCTCGACGCGGCTGGTTAACCCGAAAGTGGTGACTGAAGAATTTTAAATACCAGCTATACTTACACCTTAACGGCGCAGGGGCTGCCGCGAGCAAAACGCACTATTTTGGTGCGTTTTTGTCGTTAAGGGTGGCTCAAAATGATTTTGTGCGTCATTTTTGTGTAAAATGCACCATAACAGTGCATTTTTACAGTGATTACTGCTATCTTATCAGTGACTGTTCGCCAGTTAGCGTATAACTAACTGAATATATGAGTAAAAATTGTTTTGGCACAGCCATTGCTTACTCATGCGGACTCAAGCTAGTAAGCGAGCAAAGTTTAAGGGGTTGTTGTTGCATTGCTAATGCATACAACAGCAACCTGTAGCAAAGCAGACCGATCGTGGAGGATCACATGTCAGCAAGCAATGTATTGAAAGCCATCGAAGAAAACGAAGTAAAGTTTGTCGATTTACGCTTTACCGATACCAAAGGTAAAGAGCAGCACGTAACTATTCCAGTGTCACAAATTGACGAAGAATTCCTGGAAGGCGGCAAAATGTTCGATGGTTCCTCCATCGGCGGCTGGAAAGGTATTAACGAGTCAGACATGGTGCTGATGCCTGACTGCGACAGCATGGTGTTAGACCCGTTTACCGAAGAAATGACTATGAACATTCGTTGCGACATTTTAGAGCCGGACACCATGCAAGGTTACGACCGTGACCCACGCTCTATTGCCCGTCGCGCTGAAGAGTTCCTGCAAAGTTCAGGTGTAGCGGACAGCGCTGCCTTTGGTCCTGAGCCAGAATTCTTCCTGTTCAACGACGTACGTTTCCACACCGACATGAGCGGCTCGTTCTACAAAATTGAAGCCGAAGAAGCCAAATGGAACTCTGGTAAAGAGTACGCTGACGGTAACTTAGCTCACCGTCCGGGTGTAAAAGGCGGTTACTTCCCGGTACCACCAGTAGATTCTGCGCACGACATTCGCAGCACTATGTGTACCGTAATGGAAGACATGGGCTTAGTAGTTGAAGCGCATCACCACGAAGTAGCAACAGCTGGCCAGAACGAAGTGGCAACCCGCTTCAACACGCTGATGAAAAAAGCTGACGAAATTCAGATCTACAAATATGTCGTTCACAACGTTGCTGATTCATACGGCATGACCGCAACCTTTATGCCGAAACCATTAGTAGGCGATAACGGTTCAGGTATGCACGTACACATGTCACTAAGCAAAGGCGGTGAAAACCTGTTTGCTGGCGACCAGTACGGCGGCTTAAGCGAAATGGCGTTGTTCTACATTGGCGGTATTATTAAGCACGCCCGCGCTATTAACGCCTTTGCTAACCCGGCTACCAACTCATACAAGCGTTTGGTACCAGGCTTCGAAGCACCAGTTATGCTGGCTTACTCAGCGCGTAACCGTTCAGCTTCAATCCGTATTCCGGTGGTTTCTAACCCGAAAGGACGCCGCATTGAAGTGCGCTTCCCGGACCCGGCTGCCAACCCTTACCTGTGTTTCACCGCACTGTTAATGGCCGGCTTAGACGGTATTCGTAACAAGATCCACCCTGGCGACGCTATGGACAAAGACTTGTACGACTTACCAGCGGAAGAAGCGAAAGAAATTCCAACTGTGTGTCACTCACTTGAAATGGCGCTGGAAGCGCTGGACAAAGACCGCGACTTCCTGAAACAAGGCGGCGTAATGAGCGACGACATGATTGATGCGTACATTAAGCTGAAGCACGAAGAAGTGATGAAGCTGAAAATGACCACGCACCCAATTGAGTTTGACCTGTACTACTCAGTGTAAGCTGAGTCTGGTCAGCCGTTGACCCATGCCAGCGTGTAAATCGCCAGCAACTAACCCAACCAGCCGGTGGTGTTTCACCACCTTGCTGGCTGGTACTATGCTGGCGGTGAGCACGCTGTTTTTTTATCCGGCTGTCTTACACGCCGAAGTACAGGCCGAAGCTCAGGCGGCCGAGCAGGAGCAGGCGCAAGCCGATCCGCAAGCTAGCACTGACGCTAACCCCCAAATTTATAAATCCATTGATGCCCAGGGGCGGGTTCGCTACAGCGACCAGCCAAGCTCTGCTGCGGTGCCGGTGGAGGTGGAGCTTACTCCAACCACGACTCGTTTTACGCCGGTAACTGTGCCGCAGCTATCGGAATCAAACGCTGAGCAACCCGACGAATTACTGAATCAGGTAAGCCTGAGCATTATTGAACCTACTGCGGAAGAAGCTGTTCGCGCCAATAATGGTGATGTGAGCTTTCGCTGGAGCGTTGAAGCCCAGCGGCTTAGTAGCAGCTTAGTATTTCAGCTGATTCTGGACGGGAACCTGGTTTACCAGGGCGTTTTACCACAAACCACGCTGCAGAATTTAAACCGTGGTGAACATGAATATCAGATAAAAGCTTTACTGAGTGAACGCATGACCGACGGCAGTAATGTTGAAGATGCTGTAGTGGCCACTACCGAGCCGCAGATATTTTATTTACAACGGCACTCGCGCTTATTCCCAAATGGCAATTGATTGGGTAGAGTACCTATGCACCATTATGGTGCATTTGCTGGTAGCTCGGGTAAAAGGATGCGCGTTATGATGCCATTGCGGCAGCTATGTGATCATTTATTAACGGCCATTGTGGTGCTGGACCGCCAGTTGGTTATTCAATATATGAATTCAGCGGCAGAAACGCTGCTGGACGGCAGCGCCAAGCGCTTGGCCGGCACGCCCTTTTACAGCCACTTCAGCTACCTGAGCCTGGACGAATCCATGCTGATTCACGCGTTGCGACAACAGCAGAGCGTTTCTGACAGTGAAGTGGTGATGGTGTTTCACGACCATCAGCGCATGCTGGTGGAGTTTTCTACCCAGCCGATTCAGTCAAACGACAACGAAGAACTATTACTGCTGGAGCTGCGCCGGGTAGACCAGCTACGCAAAATAAATCAGGAAAACAGCCAGCATCAGCAGCTGTTGGCCGCGCAATCCTTAGTACGCGGGCTGGCGCACGAAATTAAGAATCCGCTGGGTGGTTTGCGTGGTGCTGCGCAGCTACTGGCTAGCGAATTACCCGATACTCAGTTGCGCGAATACACAGATTTAATTATTAGTCAGGCCGATCGGCTGCGCACTTTAGTAGACCGATTATTGGGGCCACACCGCTTTCCTGAGCGCAAGCCGTGCAACCTGCATCAATTGCTGGAACAGGTCATTAAAGTAGTACAGCTGGATGCGCAGGGCGAGCTTAGCGTGAAGCGCGACTACGACCCCAGCCTGCCGGAAATGACGATTGCCGGCGACGCTATTGAACAGGCACTACTAAACATGCTGGCGAATGCCAGTGAAGTGTTAGGTGGTAGCGGTGAGATAACCGTTCGCACCAGAGTGGTGCATCAGCAAACCATTTACGGCAAGCGCTATCGCCAGTGTGCGGTAGTGAGTGTGATTGACCATGGGCCGGGTATTCCGGCAGAGCTGTCAGAAACCTTGTTCTACCCCATGGTAAGTGGTCGCGCTGGTGGTACCGGGCTGGGGCTTTCTATTGCGCAAACGGCGGTGCATCAGCATGCCGGTAAAATTGAAGTGGAAAGCCGGCCGGGCTTTACCGAATTCAGGGTGTTTCTGCCCTACGAAAATAGCCGTGTTGCCGACGAGGTGAAGGATGACTAAAGCCGAGAATCAGCATTTGATTTGGGTGCTCGACGACGACGAATCTATTCGTTGGGTGCTGGAGCGCGCGCTACATAAAGCCGGCTTTCAGGTTACCAGTTTTGCAACCGGCAGCAGTTTGCGCGAAGCGCTGGCTACGGAGCAACCCAGTGTGGTGCTAACCGACGTGCGCATGCCCGGCGAAGACGGCCTGCAGGTACTGGCTAAGCTGCAACAGCAACATGCGCAAATTCCGGTTATCGTGATGACGGCGCACTCCGATCTCGACAGTGCCGTAAGTGCCTTTCAGGGGGGCGCTTTTGAGTACCTGCCCAAACCTTTTGATTTAGATGATGCTATTAAAACCGTATGGCGCGCTATTGAGCAGCGCGAAAAGCACAGTGCACCGGCACCTCAGGTACCGGAAATTGGTTCCGAGTTAGTTGGCGAAGCCCCGGCTATGCAGGACGTGTTCCGGGCTATTGGGCGATTGTCGCACTCCAGTGTTAGCGTTTTAATTACCGGCGCTTCAGGCACGGGTAAAGAACTGGTAGCTCGCGCCTTGCACCAACACAGCCCACGCCAGAACGAGCCTTTTATTGCACTGAATATGGCCGCCATACCGGCCGAATTGATTGAATCCGAATTATTTGGTCACGAAAAAGGCGCGTTTACCGGCGCTGCGCAAAAACGTCAGGGCCGCTTTGAACAAGCCCACGGTGGCACTTTATTTTTGGACGAAATTGGCGATATGCCACTGGCAGTGCAAACCCGGCTGTTACGGGTGTTAGCCGAAGGCCAGTTTTACCCGGTGGGCGGGCATCAGGCCGTGACTGTGGACGTACGCATTATTGCCGCCACCCATCAGCAGTTAGAGCAACGGGTGCAGGAAGGCGCATTCCGGGAAGACTTATTCCACCGCCTGAACGTGATTCGCTTGCAGCTACCAAGCCTGCATGAACGCCGCAGCGACATTCCCAAGCTGGCGCAACACTTTTTACAGCGCGCCGCCAAAGAACTTGGCGGTAAGCCCAAGCACCTGAGCCAACAGGCGCTGCAGTTACTGCAGCAGGCACCCTGGCCGGGCAACGTGCGGCAATTAGAAAACACCTGTCGCTGGCTTACGGTTATGGCGCCGGGTCAGCAAATATCCGTGAGCGATTTGCCGGTAGAGCTGCAAGAACTTAATGACAGCCCCGGCGTTACGAACGACAACGCTGGCGCCGTTAACAGTCACTGGTTGCAAGCCTTTGAGCACTGGTTTGCGCAACAACTGACTAGCGGTCAGCAGGGGCTGTTAGACAGCGCGGTACATCAACTGGAACAGCAAGCTATGCAGCAGGCACTGGACTATTGCAACGGACACAAACAAAACGCCGCGAAGAAACTAGGTTGGGGGCGCAACACCTTAACTCGCAAACTAGCCGAAGCCGAAACCGATGCAAAGGATAAGAAGATCACTTAAAAGAGTGTTACCAATGTAAAGATCGGGTAAATCTTTACATATAGACGCAACTTATCTTTACGTTAGGGTCAAAGCTCCTATAACTCCATAGTTAAACAGTTAAGCTTTTAATAAAAGCTGAGGGCAGAGACTTCAAATGACCAAGATTCTATTAGTTGATGACGACGCTGAACTGAGCAGCATGCTGGATCAGGTGCTGACCAAGGACGGCTATAAAATGACGTGCGCCCTGGATGGCGAAACTGGATTGCAGCTGGCGCTCAACGGTGGTTTTGATTTGATTTTGCTGGACATTATGCTGCCCGGCATTGACGGTTTGCAGCTACTGCAGCGATTACGCCAGCAACACCGTAATACCGCAGTGCTCATGCTAACGGCGCGTGGTGACGACGAAGACCGGGTAACCGGACTGGATTTAGGCGCCGACGATTATTTACCAAAACCTTTTTATCCCAAAGAGCTTCAGGCACGCATAAAAGCGCTGTTGCGCCGTTCATCGAATACCACGGTGAAGTCCGAAACCATGGATTATGCCGGTTGTGTGTTAAATCCAACCTTGAACGAAGTGACTTGTGACGAGCAGGAGCTTACACTTACTCCTACTGAATTCGATATTTTGCGGTGTTTGATGCAGCACGCTGGCGAGCTGGTCAGTAAAGACGAGCTGTCGGTGGCGGCGCTAGGCCGTGCCATGGCACCTTTTGACCGCAGTCTGGACGTACACATTAGCAACATACGCAAGAAGCTACCGGCTTCTCCTGAGCGCATTCAAACTGTACGAGGGAGGGGTTACCGTTTAATTGAGGTCCGATGAAAATTCGACATACCCGCTGGTATAACTCCCTAACTCTGCGGCTGCTGGTTCTGTTCTGGATACTTTTGTTTCTGACTGCCAGCAGCGGTTTTGTCATCGCACTATGGCAAACCAAAGGTGAAACCCCCACACCTTTAGCTCAAGAAATTCGTCGAACCTTAGAACCCTTGTTAAGTGACCCTGCCACTTTCGGCTCGTTGACGCCTGGTCGACTGGTAGCAGGCGACTACCGCGTGGTAGTGCGGCTGGCACCTGAAGGGCAACAACAGTTTTTGGTAGATCCCGGGTTGGCCAGTCGTCACCAGGCCACGTTGCTTAAGCAAATTGATGCGAGCGAGCCACAGCAACGCACGCTGGAAAATTTGTTACTGGTTGGCCCCTTTGAATTGAACGGCTCCCGTTTACTGCTTACGCGCCCGTTATCTGCCGACGAACTGCGCCAGCGGCAAGCGTCTGATCGAGAAACCCGCGAGGCGCGAACTATAGTGCTGGCGGTGGGAAGCGGTTTTATTGCCCTGTTATTAGGTTACTGGCTGGTGCAGCCTATTCATCGGTTAACGCGGGCCACCCGCGAAATTGCTGCAGGTAGCGCGTCCCCCAAACTGCGAAATTTACCCCGGAGAAGTGACGAACTTGGTGAGCTGGCCCGGGCGCTGAAAAAAACCGCACACGATTTAGCCGTGTCGCGTGATGCCCAGCGGCGTTTGTTAAGCGACGTGTCGCACGAGCTACGGTCGCCTCTGGCGCGTATGCAGGTAGCCTTGAGCCTGACTGAAAAAGAGGAACAAGATAATCCGCACTGGAGTCAAATGGAGCGCGACTTAGAGCGGCTGGGCAGTATTATTGAACGCATTTTGTCATTGTCGCGGCTGGAAAATGGTCTGATCAAACTAAACCGCGAGCGCATAATCACTAAAGACATAGCCAAGCGGTTGGTTGCCGACTTGATTTATGCCGATGCCGGCCTTGAGAAACGGCTGGTGCTGGTAGCAGATTCAGAGTGGCCCCACTTACACGCCGACATGGAGTTGCTGCGGTTGGTACTGGAAAACGTGGTGCGTAACGCGCTGCAATACACTAGCGGTAAGGTGGAAATTAGCTGTTCAACGGCGCCTACAGGCTGGTGTGTGATGCTGGTGCGTGACCACGGCCAAGGCGTGACCGACGCACAAATGGAAAAATTATTTGAGCCGTTTTACCGCGGCGATCCGTCGCGGTTGCCTCAGGCTGGCGTTGGCTTAGGTATGGCATTAAGCCGTCGCGCCGCAGGTGTACTTGGCGGCAAGCTAAGTGCGCGGAATCATCCCGATGGTGGCTTGGAAGTGAGTATTCATTTAACCTGTGAAGCAGACAAAGACAACGACAACGACAAAGAATAGCCGCGAAGGATAACCTGCAGACCATGCGCGATAACCCAGTACTGGATGCCGAACTTATACCCGACCCCCAGCGGCCGGCTGATACCAGCCCCGAATGGCCCGCGTTTTTCCGCGATCACGTGCAAACCTTCTGGCACCAACACTGCGAAGAAGTCAGTTTTGTGGGTGAAGACAACCTGCAGCTCAATGCCGTTTTTTGCGTGCCTGCTGAAAGTACTCAGGTAGTAGTGGTTTCCCCCGGTCGCATCGAAGCGGCCATTAAATATCAGGAATTTGTGTGGGAAATGGCCCAGCTAGGCGTTGCTGTGGCTATTTTAGACCACCGTGGCCAGGGCAAGTCGGGCCGCATGACCAACAATCCCAACAAAGGCCACGTGCACAGCTTTGGGCATTACGTGCATGACTTTGGCCTGTTTTGTGATTTGGTAACGGAACGACTTCCCACGCATCGCCAGGTGCTGCTGGGCCACTCCATGGGCGGCGCTATAGCCGCGCTATATATGGCAGAGCATGAACACCAACTACAAGCCGCAGTATTAAGCGCACCCATGCTGTCTATCAGCAGTGGCTGGGTTCCTACCTGGCTGGCTAGAGCTGCAGTAAACTTTGGCAATTGGCTGAATCAGCGCTTGGCGCCGCTTAATCCCTGGTATTTTTTGGGCATGGGTGACTATCAGTCGCCGAGCTTTGAAGAAAATGTACTTACCAGCAGTCGGGCCCGTTACCGCGCCTTTCGCGATGTGTATGAAACCGATCATGAACTAAAATTAGGTGGCCCCACCTTTGGCTGGCTGCGTGAAGCTTTGCTCGCCAGTGAGCAGGCTATTGATTGTGCCGACAAAATCACAGTTCCGGTGCGGGTGCTGCAAGCAGGCGGCGACCGGGTGATAAAACCCGACGGGCAAATACGGTTTGCCAACCGTTTGATTCACCCCGACAGCGACTTAAAAGTGATCGCACACAGTCAACATGAAGTAGTAATGGAGACTGACCGTTATCGTGATCAGCTACTACGCGAGCTTAAACATCAGCTTCAAATTACCGAATAGAATTAGTAGCGGAATTCGCGCTTAGCTACTGGCGTCAATAGAGTTTAGAAAACCCTGTTGGCGCCAGGCTTCGTAGCTAACCAGGGCTACTGTATTGGAAAGGTTAAGCGAACGGTTATTTGGCATCATGGGAACCCGCAGGCGCTTTTCTGGCGGAATCTGCTCCATAACATCAGGTGCCAGCCCGCTGGTTTCAGAGCCGAACAGCAACACATCATCAGGTTGAAACTCTACTTCTGTGTAACCGCGTGTGCCCTTGGTGGTAATAGCATAAATAGGGCGCTGGCCCATGGCTTGCTTAAAGCTGTCGTAATCAGGGTAACGCTCAACTCTGCTTAAATCGTGATAATCCAGCCCCGCCCGGCGCAATTTCTTCTCTTCAAAGTCAAAGCCCAGCGGCTCAATCATGTGCAACATGCAGCCGTTGTTGGCGCACAGCCGAATAATATTGCCAGCATTTGCCGCCATCACCGGATTATAAAGCGCAATATGAAACATGAACTGTCGATACCTTAAGGCTTGGGCATTAAATTAGCTTTGCGTAGTTGCTCGGCGTTGTAAATATCTTTAATTTCGCCGCTTTGCACCAACTGACGCATGGTTGCTTCATAGTGATCACGCAACTGGCGACCCAGCGGCGTGTCCTGAAATACTAACTGTAGTGGCAGGCCGTCGTGCAGTTTCATTTCGGCGTGCGAACTTTCCAGCCACTCGGGAATTCTGCGGCGGTAGTCAATAACCGCAGCCACCCGGCCTAAATCCAGTAACGCAAAGCAATCCAGGCTGCCCGAGGCCGCATAGTACAGCATGCCGTCAGGTAGAAATTCCTCGTAACTGTAACCCTGCGTGTGACAAATGGGCAGCTCTAACTTACCCGCCTGAATGTCTTTAATGGTGTCTTTGCTGTTGGCAATTATGTACACCGGCTGGTCGTAGTCAAAATGGGTTTCGCTAACAATAGTACCTTCGGGCTGCAGATGATCGTAAGCCGCCAGCATGACATCGTAGCGGCGTTCGGCCAGGCTCAAATTAGCGCGGCGAAACGAGCTGGCATTCAGTTCGAGTTCTTCGGCTACCGGACCAAAAATACGCCGCATTAAGTCCCAGTACAAACCACTGCCGTCACCGCTGGTAAGGGTGTCCCAGTTATCTGCAATGAGTCGCAATACAGGTTGTTGTTCTAGCGGAGGAGAGCTGTTGGGCAGGCTTACATTGTTCTGCTCAAGCAATTCCTCAATACGACCAGAGTCATGCATGCTCAGTAGCTTTCGCTCTAGCCTGGGGATTAAATCAGCGTGTTTTTTATTTAAGTAGTGATACGCCAACGCGCGTTCCAGCGGTACCCGGATATAGTGGCGCTGCTGTGCCAAATCGGTTTGCTGAAACTCAAAGTCGGTCATTAGAATGGCTTCAACCCGGTTGTTTTCCAGCAAGGTGGTGAGTTGCTTTATGCTTTCCATAGTGGCAACCGGACGCTGGCGCGGCTGCCGCGCCAGAAAGTCTTCAATAATCTGCACGCCATTCACGTGCGCCACATTCTCTATTTGTTCAAACGCACAAATACCGCAGCGGCGGCGGTCGGCAACCAGTACCACATTAAAAGCGTACAGCGGAAAATCCACCCGGCGTAAATTTGGGTAGGCGTCGTTTATTTCCGGAATACGGGCCAGTTCGCCAGCAATATTGCCTTTGTTGGCTTCTACCAAACTGCGCTGGCGTGGCATGGGCAGGTAATTAAGAGTGAAACCCAACTCGCCGTAAGCCTCTTCCAGCGTGGCCTTTACATAGTTGGGTAAATTACCCGGAGTAGGGTCACGGAAATCAAGCTGATTAGGGTTGCCATTGAAGTACGCAGCAGCAGGGCGCGGCAGCACCGCCCAGCAACAGAGCAGCAACGCCAGCAGTGTTCTTAGTTGAAATGTGCCGAATAAACCCACGGTAAGAACCCGTTAAAACTATAACAATCGGCAATAATAGCACCACCGGCGCGCCAGATCAGTCACGTTTTCTCGAACTTGACAGTCGATTTTATTGTCTACCTGTCAATTCCCGCATGACCCAGTCATAATAAGGGTAACCCTGAGTGTTAAAACGACAGAGGATTCAGCATGCTTTCGAATGTGCGAAGATTAGGTAGTTCTGCTGGTAAGCAAAGCAAGTTCCTGGTGAATGCCTTGTTTGCAGGCTTATGTTTAGGCGGCAGCTTTTATTCCGCAACCGCACTAGCGCAGCCTGAGCAAGAGCCAAGCCAGCAAGGGCCAGATTACCAGCTCATGCTGATTGGCGGTGGCCTGAAAATCTGCTCCAGCATGGACTCCATGAACTGTAATCTGGCCGACTGGTTTGAGCGCGACGAAATGCGCATGGACAGATACATAAATCTGGGTGGGCGCTATCGCGAAGCCGCTTTAGACGACCGCGTATGGCCGGCCCTACGTCGCCCCATGCGAGATCGCGTGAAAGGTGCGCTGGACACAGTATATGAGCGCCTGAATGAGGAAATTATTCCAGAGCGAGTGTTCGTTGAAGAGTTTACCCGCCGGGCCACGCGCCACTTATACAGTGAACTGTCCGACTCTGAATGGAACCGCATTATTGACCATTTGGAAATGCCGGTACCTGAAGGTAAAACTGAGCAAGCTAATATTTCCGATAACCTGAACAAAGCCTCACGTGAAATTGTGAAACGTTTTGTTAGTTTGGCGGCCAGCGTTGATGGAAAGGAAAAGCCTGAGGTTCTAGTAGTTACAGCCGGTGCGCGTGACCCATTGCACGAAGCTGACCTATACCTGTCGTTATTTGAAAATGCCGGTGCTAACCCCACCTGGTTGCCCATAGATGCCGCAGTAGCCGCCGCGCGTCGCGACAATGCCTGTGACAAGCTCGACAGCTACCGGCCAAAAGCACTGGGTAGCTGGGACAGAGCGCGGGTGCATAGCCAGCGCCATAAAACGCAGGTGGAGTTCTGTAAAAACGAAAACGCCGGCCAGGAAATGCTAGCGAAAGCCGACGCCGTATTTATTGCCGGTAGCAACCAGAACCTGGTTCGTAATGCGTTTTTAACCCAGGCGAATCGCCCAACCGCGCTGTTGCAGTCTATTTATGAAGGCTTGCAGGCTAAAACCCTGGTGGTAGGTGCTACCGAAGGCGGTACTGCAGCTATGACAGCACGGCCTATGGTTACCAACGGCACTAGCCGTTCGGCCATGATTGACGGTGCCAACTCGGCCGAGCCACCGCCTTTTAACTGCCATCGCGACAAAACCTGTCCGCAGAACCTGGATCAGAACAGCCTGACTTACCACCCGCTGGGCGGTTTGAGCTTGTTCCCTTATGCCACCTTAGACACCGAGTTTTCAGAGCAGGGCCGGCATGCCCGCATGCTGCGCTTAGCCGCCACCACCAGCATTCCGATGGCTGTTGGCGTGGACGAAAACACAGCCTTGTTGGTGAACGTGCTGAATAACAACTTCCGGGTATTTGGCGAGCGCGGGGTGTTCTTTGGTATTGGCGCACAACAAACCGATGCGGCCGTTGCCTCAGCTTTTCATTACTTGTTAGACGGTAGCCACGGCACCATTAGCGACAGCGACATCAGCAATGTGCAGCTAAGCGACAGCGTGGGTTTAATTACCGCCGAGCCAACCCGAAAGTTTATGGAAGCACGCGGCTCTATTGATGCACTGCGACTGCTGTGTAGCGAGCGCACCCAAATGCGCCTGGTGGAAGACGCCTTTACTATGGTGGTGCAGGTGGACGACAGCAGCACCACCAAGAAAACCGGTGGTGAGTGTCAAATACTGAATGGTCGTATGGGGATAATGTATGACGCCCCAGAGCAATTCTAAGAGCCAGTTCTAGGGCGTATTCTTAGATAACAGGTTAAGCGACGCCGTAATGACTGCGGTAGTCGCTAACCTTACTTACAAACTGGGCAAACTCGTCGTTATTTTCCAGATAAGCAATCACGTCGTTTAAGCCCACAATGCTAATAACTGTGGCATTGTAGTCACGTTCCACTTCCTGAATAGCCGACAACTCGCCGGTGCCTTTTTCCTGACGATCCAGCGCAATTAACACGCCAGCCAGTTCAGCACCATTGGCCTGCACAATTTCCATCGACTCGCGAATAGCAGTGCCGGCCGTAATTACGTCGTCTACCAACATCACTTTGCCTTTCAGCTCTGAGCCAACCAGGTTGCCACCTTCGCCGTGGTCTTTCTTCTCTTTGCGGTTAAAGCAATAAGGCACGTCTTTGCGATGATGATCGAACAAGGCAACAGCTGTTGCCGTGGCAATAGGAATACCTTTGTAGGCCGGGCCGAACAGTAAGTCATAGTTCACGCCGCTGTCTTCTAACGCGGCAGCATAAAAACGACCCAGGCGCGCTAAATCCGAGCCTTTGTTGAACAAACCCGCGTTAAAAAAGTACGGACTAATACGACCAGACTTCAGTGTGAACTCACCGAACTTAAGCACACCACGGCTAATCGCAAACTCAATAAATTCC
Organism: Pseudidiomarina planktonica; assembly: GCF_900177775.1. Lineage (GTDB taxonomy): Bacteria > Pseudomonadota > Gammaproteobacteria > Enterobacterales > Alteromonadaceae > Pseudidiomarina > Pseudidiomarina planktonica. Next base: position 118,069 of record NZ_FXWH01000002.1, read on the forward strand.
TTTTGATACGGCTTCATGTTGGTCCTCTACTATTAATTCAATGCAGCTTTTTGCGCATCAACCAGCTCGCGAATCGCATTGCGGGCCAGTACTAACATTTCGTTCATTTCTTCAAAGCTAAAGGCTTCGCCTTCGGCAGTACCCTGCACTTCAATCAGCTTGCCGTCTTCGGTCATCACCACGTTCATGTCGGTTTCAGCTTTCGAGTCTTCCGGATAGTCTAAATCGGCCACCGCGTTGCCCTGGTACATGCCCACAGAAATAGCCGCAACCATGCCTTTTAACGGATTGGTTTTTACCATGCCGTTGCTGCGCATGTAGTTAAGCGCGTCAACCAAAGCCACGCACGCGCCGGTAATAGAGGCAGTACGGGTGCCGCCGTCGGCCTGAATCACGTCACAGTCAATCGTAATGCTGTATTCGCCCAGGGCGTTTAAATCAACACATGAACGCAGTGAGCGGCCAATCAGGCGTTGAATTTCCATAGTACGGCCGCCTTGCTTGCCACGCGCCGCTTCGCGATCAGAACGCGTGTGCGTTGCGCGCGGTAACATACCGTATTCAGCAGTTATCCAGCCCTGGCCCTTACCTTTTAAGAAGCGTGGAACACCTTTTACTACGCTGGCGTTACACAACACCTTGGTGTCGCCGAACTCAATTAATACTGAGCCTTCTGCGTGCAAGGTGTAGTTTCGGGTAATAGTAACCGGGCGAATTTGCTGAGCTGTACGTCCGCTTGGGCGCATGGGCATAACCTCTTTATTTATTACAATGAACTGGTGCTAAATGAACGCAGAATTATAGCAGCTTGCGGTGCTGCTGTCGTAGCCTTAAACTAAGCGCTGCCATTCCGTAAACAGGTTTTCACATGATTCAAAGCATGACAGGGTACGCACGCCACGAGCACAAAGCCGACTGGGGTAGCGCCGTTTGGGAAATTCGCTCCGTAAATCAACGCTATTTAGAAACCTACTTTCGATTGCCAGAGCAGTTTCGCAGCCTTGAAAACATGCTGCGCGAACGCTTCCGCAAGAACCTGCAGCGCGGCAAAGTGGAATGCAAATTAACACTGCATGTAGAACAAGCCACCCAAACCAGCCTGAGCCTGAACGAAGAACTAGCCAAAAGCGTAATCACCAGCGCCAACTGGGTTGCCAATCAGTCTATGAGCGCCCAGCTAAACCCCATGGACGTACTGCGCTGGCCGGGCGTAGTGGAAGCTCAGGAAGACGACAACGACGCCATACAAGCCGATGTGCTTAGCAGCCTGGAAGTGGCCATTAGCGAGTTCATTAGCAATCGCGAAAGCGAAGGTGCCGCCCTACAAAAAATGCTGGAAGAACGCTTAGAAGGCATTACCGAACAAGCCGACTTTGTGAAAGGCCGCATGCCCGAAGTAGTAGCCTGGCAGCGCGAACGCCTGCAAAACCGCTTTGAAGAAGCCAAAATAGAACTAGACCCCCAGCGCGTAGAACAAGAAATGATAATGCTGGCGCAAAAAGTAGACGTAGCCGAAGAACTCGACCGACTGAACGCCCACGTAGTAGAAACCCGCAAAATACTGCGCAAAGGCGGTGCCTGCGGTCGCCGGTTAGACTTTATGATGCAAGAGTTTAACCGTGAGGCGAATACTTTGGCGTCTAAATCAATTAACGCCGACATTACTGCTGCTGCGGTGGATTTGAAAGTGCTGATTGAGCAGATGCGGGAGCAGATTCAGAATATTGAGTGATTTTCTGTACCCTACCTGATATTTTCCTGATGCTTCCAAAGCCCTTTTAAATAAAGGGTTTTGTCTTTCTGAGGCTTCCCTGCCTTTCCGAGACGTTGCAAAATACTGACCGCTACATTCTTTTGAAAACACATGGGTCGGTTTCTTATGCGCTACCTGCGCGAAGTTTGTAGTCAGGTTTCAGCGTTTAACGGTGCTGTTAGCGAGCGATTAACCAAGGTCTAAACATCTTTAACTGGGGGAGGGTCGTCTGAAGGTTGTGGCTACCTTAGATGCATTGATCAGGCATGACTTGCAGTAATTAATACTAGCTAGAATAAAATAAAAACCTGATTTGTAAGTATAACTATTGATTTGTAATCACTAAAGTGATTTTGTAATTGTAATTTCAAAAATGTAATGATTTTTTTATAAAAGAGGTTACTATATACGTATACGTAAGAGTTACCTCAAGATAAGACCTTTTTGGCCAGAAGTAAAGGATCGCTATGAAACCAGCTGGATATGCTTACCTTAATCTGCATTACGATTTGCGGCTACCTAAGCTCGGGGTGGAGGTTTATCAAAACCCAGATGCGGATAGAGAAGAGGTGATCCAATATGGGGCAAGCAAGCGAAAGATACTCCCTGGCCATCTAAAATACGAAGATAACCCATATTCGCAGATGCATACTGCGATAAAGCTTCAAGGTATTAGGCTTCATTTCTTTGCCGCAATTTACAAAAAAATCAATGTAGCGGAGTTTACCGCATTTATTGTAGATAAACCGACAAGTCAATATAACCGTGTTCTCTGGTTTCTTTACGAGTGGTTAACAGGGAAAAGGTTAGATATTCCAGACTTAAAGTCAGCAAATTACATTAAGCTATTCGAGGATGACTTTTACTACGCGTTGCAAGATGGCCAGAAAAACAAGCGAACCCGGGTCATTAACAATGCGCTAGGCACTCCCGATTTTTGCCCTACGATTCGAAAGACTTCTGAAATCAATGAGCTTGACGAGGCTGATGTTTATAAAACTGCATTCGCAAAAATGCAAAGGATTGGAGAGCAGCTTTCAGTTGATGTAATTGGACGTTCGGTGAATTACCTTTATACAAAAGAAACAAAGTCGTCGACGGAAATAGAGAAAGAGAAACCAAATCGACAGCGAATGCAAAGATTCCTAAATGCAATCAAAAATGTCGGCCTGTATGAGTTGAACAAGCAGTCAATCATCAATGTCCAGAATCAAATTGTGGACGAAAAGTTTAAAGCAACGGATTACCGTGAATCCGAAATCTATGTCGGTACCACAATTCAAAGATTTGGGAATCGAGATGAGGATGTGCATTACGTTGGAGCAAAGCAAGAGCACGTCGCGAGTATGATGGATGGACTCTTCAAACTGCACGAAAACTTAATGATCGACGGTTCGGTTCCTCCGCTATTTCACGCGACTTTAATATCTTTCGGTGAGGTTTATATTCACCCATTTGACGATGGGAATGGTCGAATTCATCGCTATTTGATTCACGACGTAATGAAGCATCGTGAACCAGAGCATAAGTTTATTATTCCAATCTCTGCTGCGATTTTAAAAAATCAACGGAAGTACGACCAGGTTCTCGAGACCATCTCAGTACCGATAATGGCAATGTTGGATTATGAATTTGACGATTCAAATAGAATCGTAATCAATAATGATATTGATTATATGTACCGCTTTCCCGACTACACGGAACACGTTAAGTTTGTATATGAAATGATGGATACCGCCATATCGGAGGATTTACTGAAAGAAGTCTGCTTGCTCACTGTGTTTGATTGTTTGAAAAAGTTCATTAATGACAATGCTGATCTGCCAAACAATCAAATCGATATGGTGCTGTCAATTATTATCGAAAATGGTGGCGAAGTTTCAAACCGCAAACGTAAGCGAATAGAAGCTCTATTAGGGGAAGATATTCTTAACCAACTAGAGGAGCTGGCGAGCCACTTAATCAACGATATTAGAGATAAATTTGAAGTTGATGTTGTTGCAATGATGAACGAAGAGAGTTAACTGAATCGTCATCAATTCAATACTCACTTTCTAAATCGCCATATCCGCCTAAGTATTTTTACTACGAATTATATCAATAAACATCAGCGCCGAGCCGAGCATAAATAGCCAAACTCTCAGCGTTGCGTAGTTTGCGAAATTCGGCAGAAATAGCATGCTTCCGAAAAAGAAACACAAGCTGGAAAATAGCGACAATAGCTTGCTTTGAACTTGCTCAGAAATTTTCATGTACGGCACGCCTTTCACTATTCCATTTCAGGTTGAAAGCGAAAGCTCACCGCAATGCGGTTCCAGCTATTTATCTGCAGTATCACGCTTGTTAGCTCAATTAGCGCATTCTCACCAAAAGCTTCAAGCGCTGCTTGGTAAATATCGTCGCTTATCTCGTGTTGGCTAATTAGTGTTAATGCTTCAGTCCAGGCAAGTGCGGCCCGTTCTTCTTTGGTGAAAAAACCGACTTCTTTCCATGCGGGTAAAACATCTAGTCTAGGCTGTAGTTCGCCGTCTGATCTGGCTTCTTCTGAATGCATCTTTTGACAGAAACCACAGTGATTCAACTGCGAAGCGCGCAGTCTGACGAGATGTAATAGTCTGCTATCTAAACCTGCATCAGCTGGCACATTTCCCACTTCGGCTAAGTGCTTTATCAGTCGAGGGTTCATTTTATAGAATGAGGACTGTGAAATTCGCGGTTGCATGTTTGTCTCCAGTTAAATAACTGGCTAAATCTTAAATCCAGGCAGTGCTCACGTATTGGAAATTTGCGACAGCTTACGCTGGCGATATTGCAGCGGCGTTTCCATGGTGTTTTCACGAAAGAAATTAGAGAAGTGAGCTTGATCAAAAAAGCCGCAGTTTAATGCAATGTCACTGATGCTATTTCGGGAAGTAGTTAATTCCCATCGGGCCCGATTTAGTTTGCCAAATTGATTAACCTGGCTTGGCGTAAAGCCGATATATTTGCGGAAATGCCTTTCTAATGTGCGTCTACTGAAGCCATAGTCTGATGCTAGTTCCTGAATCGAAAGCGCATGCGTTAATGCGTTTGCAGCCAGCGCCGACCAATGGTTACGTTCACTGTTGCTGGCTAAAAAAGCTAACCAATTTTGAATCATATCAATACGCTGGTTAACTGATTTTAATGCGGAAAGCTGGTCTAACAGTCGTTTCAGGCTTTCTTTGTGAAGAAGGTTTATTTCCATTAAATCGACTTCTTCATTTTGAATGTTAGCCAGTTGTTCGCCTAGTAAGGCCGCGGCACCTCCGGGTTTAAATCGAACTCCAAAATATTCTTTAGATGTAATCCAGTTACTTAGCGCCACTTCGGAGCTGTGAAAGTATCGGGCGGCAACGCTGCCATTGTGTATGTGGAAGGTGATACTGGTTCCCGCATCGGGGTATAGCTTTTCCGTAACCTGAGGTAAGCCGGTGTCGGAGCAGTGAGCAGCCCATAGGCACTGAACAGCGTTAGAAAAAGCCGGCAAGGGTGGTCTTAGCGTCATATTTAGACGCGAAAAACTGGCAGCAGGAATAATCTGAGGTTTTGAATGCCACATGTGTTGCCCATCATGCATTTTGAAACCAAACAAAATCAGCGCGATTTAAAAATCGATAGTGAATTACGATAACTTAGGACTGCTTGAAACGCGAGTAGTTTAGTCGGCTACTGAGCGCCGCTGCGCTTCTGTTTGCCTGTTACTCAGGTTAGGTTTAACGTATATGCTAGGCCACACCAACCAAAAGGAGCCTCATCATGTCGTTAACCTACGAAGCTGAGTTTTCCTGCCCTTATTGCATGGCTCCTAATGCAGTAGAGGTCGATGCCTCAAACGACGTCGGCCAGGCCCAAATTATAGATTGCCAAATCTGCTGTCAGCCAATTGAGCTTACTGTGCATGAAACTGGTAACGGTGAGTTTGAAGTCGTTGCGCGTACTGATGACGAATGAGACCACCGGTCAAATCACGGAAACTACTCGCTACTCAACGGCCGGCAGAATATATTCTTCCACAAGTCCAAAGGCTTGCTCCATTTCTGGAAATTTCCCGTAGTACTCGCCAGTAAATACAGCAACTAGCTCCAGGTCCGGAAATACCATAATAAATTGGCCGCCATTGCCCCAGGCTTCAATGGAACGAATTGTTTTGCCATTGATGCTTCGGTCTCTCATTCTCCAAAGATAACCAAAGTCTTCGCCCTTAAAATTGCTTGTTGAATGTTTTTTCGTTGATTCTTTTATCCAATTCTTAGAAACCAGTTGAACACCCTGCCATTGCCCTTCATTTAAAAGTAACTGACCAATTTTCGCCATATCGCGAGGCTTCATGTTAAGTCCTCCGCCTGTCATTGCGAGTCCTTGGCTATTGCGTGAATTTGTTATCGGCCACCGTACTTCGTTAATACCCATAGGGCTAAAGAGAAACTTATCGGCAAATTCTGGAATGCGCATTTGTGAGGCACGGGTAATAATATTTCCCAGCGTTACTACGCCGCTAGTTGCGTATGAGAAAGATGTTCCCGGATCCGACACCAAAGGTTGATCCAGGTAAAATTTAATCCAGTCGTCGGTGGGATACATGGCATCTTCATTACCTTTAACACCCGAGGTCATGCTTAACACGTGAGCAATTGAAATGTCGCTTTTTCTTGGATCCCAGTTTTTAATTTCACCCGCATACTCGGGGAAATAAGCAAATACAGGCTCATCTACTGACGGAATATACTGCTTGTCTATTGCAACGCCGACTAAAAGCGAGGTAATGGCTTTGCTGGCTGAACGGGTTGAATGCAATTTATCTTTGTTGAAGTCATTGAAGTAAGCCTCAAACACCAGGGTATTGTTTCGGGCTATTAGCACACTGCTAATTCCGGGGTATGTGTTAGCGACTAATTCATCATACATGTCATCAATTGGGCCGGGATTAATAGTCTGCTCGCCAAGCTCTGACACCTTCCATCCATTCTTAACTTCTTCTGGGTGATAACTTTGCGGAGACTGACTTAAACAGCCTGTTATGGATAAAACACAAAGTGCGATGGTGCAGAGCGAGCGTAGGTTCATGACAAGTTTTTTATTGTTAGTTTTATGAGAGTGACCAAAAATTAGTCGTATTTGACTATAGCAAGGTTTACTTGGGTGAAAAATGTTTAAAAGGGTCAATATTGAGTCTACTCGGCTCATAAGTAATTTCAGATATATCCGTTTTGAGGCGCGATGGGTCTTGTGAGTAAATGACTAGGAACAGCCAGCTTTTCCTTGGTTTTGTAACTTGAGAGGCGTTAAAATCTCTTTGTGTTTTTCAGCTGTTAGGTTCGGGGCAGTGATTTTGCCAAGCGGACTTTTAATCATGGTAGACGGGTCGATTTTAGCTGTAGACTTTGTTTACTCTCAATATCTTGTTCAGACTCAGTTCACTTAATCTTAGAATAGTCGTCAAATCCTTACCGTCTATGAATTGTTCCAGGTCATTAGGCAAGATGAACAGTGAAGCAAGCCCATGAGCTTCGTAGCTAAGTTTATTATCGCTTTCGAAATTGATTAGAGCGTCTTCACTATCGAATAGGTCATCAATACTTGACCGATACTCATTGTAGGAATGAACTTCACCTGGGTAATGTGGGGAGTTTATTTCAAATATTACTTCAATGCTAAACTGGACTCCAAATTCACCATTGCCATAGTAAAATAATTTTAATATTTGAAAAGTCTCTGGAGCGTCGCAGTAAACGTTTTCAATAATACTATGTTCAAAAATATAAACGTCGCCAGGCCGTCCTATTTGAGGATGAGTGAGCTCAAATAAAACCTTGGTATTTAAGCGCTCAAAGAATATATCATCGTGAACTCTTAGATTACTCATAATAAACATCAGATTTCTTGATACTTCACTATCAAGTAATGAGGACTTAAACTCTTTCGTCTCTGTCAGCATTTCAATTGAGTCAAGAATCCTTACACCCGAAATTTCTCTCAAACAAGCTGTAAGCTTCTTATCTTTGGATATAAAGTTAACTTGATTAAATTTGTCGGCGAGCCCTTTTACTTGTTGATATATATAGGCATCCGGAAAATCTTTTCGCTCCTTAATTTTAGTGAATGGGTTTGAGCCGGTGAAGTACGCTTCGAGCACGTCTTTAGCTTGCTTTTCGGTTACCTCAACCACCTGAACATTATATTCCTCACACCAATCGTAGAAATTTTTTTCTATGGCTGTGAAAGCTGCTTCTCTAAGAGATTCAATTTCAGATAAGAGCTTGTTGCTAGAAGTTTGTGCCGGCTCATAAGCGGTTGATTTTCGCATAAAAGAAATTAACGAACCGTTTAATGTTTCAGCTGCGTCATCTAGCTGTAATTTTTGATGTGTTAGAAACTCTTGGACTACTACATAGGGAAGAAATAAAGTTGCGCCGGTACTACGTACTAGTCGCTCTACAGCTTTTAATGCGGGCTGTGTACGGCTTGGGTCTTCTCGTAAGATATTGGTATCAAAAATTATTTTTAATGGGTCGCTATTTTTGTATTGATTATTATTAGTCATATTTATAATGCCGTTGTTTGGCGGATAGTAACAATAGCGCCAAAGTGGCTACAAAAAACTACTGAAACATGAATAAATAAGCCTAGTGTAAAAGTAATTTATTTAAAATCATAGCCTTGCTCACTCTGGAAGCAAACTTGCTTACGATTGCATCGGGGGGTATTTTCTAAAGTGAAAGGTTTACTGGCTAAATTAGAGATTTCTCATTACATAGAGTTAGTTATGACTACAACAAATACAAAAGCCTTGGCGGTGCGAGAAAACGTTAATACTAAGCGGCCAGTTAAACCGCGAGTAAAAAGATGGTTGGAAGAAATTCGAAATCAACTTCATTATTCCGGTTGCACCAAAAACTATGATTGGCCAATGTATTTGCATGGGTTTAAAGATGTCCTGCGAGATTTACGTACCTCTTTTAAGGGAACAAAACAGTCAAAAATTACTGGATGGTCTCGAGAGGGGCTCCTTCTGAAACTTGAACCCAAGATAGGAGAAAGTTTACTAGATCAGTATAGGTTTTTAGCAGTAAAACTATACTTTGACTCGCAAAGTCCACGGCCGATTAAGACGACGCTTGGACCTTTGAGGTATACATGTCATTACTGCAGCGGCTCGGCAAGCTTTAGGAAACTTGATGGATCAAGTGGAAATAGTGGACGCTGTGGTTATGTATGCGACAATTTTTGCGATGCTCGTGTAGGCTTTCATACTGGAGATAAGCTGCCTTTAGGATGTTTAGCGAACGAAGAGTTACGGAAATTAAGAATTAAATGCAAATGTGAAGTCGATATATATGCTCATTATTCTGGATTGGGGTTATACAAAGCTTTCGAGGAACTCGCTAAGCTAATGAAACTGCATACTACGGAAGTAAAAGTCGCTCGTCTTGGTGTCAATCAGTGTCAAGAATTTCTTTCATTAACTAGAATGCTTATCAAGGAAGCTAGTGATAAGCGTAGTGCTCAATTGTAATTAGTAAGTGTATTTGATGCTTGATGAACGAATGGCGATGCACGCTTCAATGTTTTAGGTTTTAAAACTACTTTCAACTGACAGCTCAAAAACTTGCGCAGCAACAAACGCCCTGGCATTCTGAATCACATCTGTTGATCAAGGAATAGTCATGCCGCCGCTCAAGGAAGGGTTATACGAACTCATTAAAACGTCTTCGCTTGCCACTGAATTGGAAGAAAGCGAACTGGTTGCTATTACCGAGCGGTTAACTGAGGCAGCCGATGTTCGACACCTTTCTCAAGCGTTCACTGAGCAGATAACTCAGATTCTTGATGAGTTGGGTGAGCGCGGCGGAACTCGAGAGCAACGACTGAAGAACCAAGTTCGTTTTGTAAATGACCTCTTGACTGCCACTCGCCAGCAAGCACAAATAAACCACGAGCATGACGCTTATTTAGAACCTCCTGAAGTTCTCCGCGCGCTTCATTTGCCTAATCAGCCCATTGAAATACCGGAAATCGGCCTGGCGCAACCATGGCTATTTACTGCAGGCAAAGATTCCCCAGCACTTCTCAATGAACTGCAAAAAGAGCTAAGCAGCTGCAATCACGTCGAGATTCTCGTGAGCTTTATAACGGTAGCTGGGGTTCGAAAAATTATTGATACGTTGCGCCAAATCACAGCTGTTAACGCTGAAGGCGTGGCACGTACAAGTCTTCGAATTATTACAACCACTTATACCGGCGCAACGGACCAAAAAGCGGTCAAAATGCTTGCCGAGCTTCCCAACTGTCGAGTTAAAGTGTCCCTGGATGGTCGGCGAACCAGGCTCCATGCCAAAGCCTGGATATTTGAGCGCGATAGTGGATTTGGTTCTGCCTATGTTGGCAGTGCTAATTTGTCCGGAGCCGCGTTAATGGGGGGGTTAGAATGGACGGTGAAGTTCACGGAGCGTGGGCAAAATTTATTATATCAGCGAGCCAAGGCTCACTTTGAAACGCTTTGGCAAGATGACGAGTTTCAGCAATACGATCCGCACAACGAAGATCATGTTAAAAGCCTACGGTCTGCTTTAGCTCGAGAGTCGGGTGGAAATGGCAATGTGGTGGGCATCACAACGTTCTTTGATATCCAGCCTAAGCCATTCCAACGCGATATTCTTGAACAGCTTGAGAATGAGCGAGCACATCAGCGATTCCGTAACCTGCTGGTCGCGGCTACAGGAACGGGTAAAACTGTTATGGCTGCTTTCGACTACAAGCGTATATGCCAACAAGAAGGTGGTCGGCCTAGGCTATTGTTCGTTGCTCACCGCCAAGAAATACTAAAGCAGTCACTACTCACATATCGTCATGTTCTGCGTGACAATAATTTTGGTGACCTATTAACCGGGAATACGCATCCGAGTAACTTTGAGCATCTATTCTCGACCATTCAAAGTGTAGGTCGAATAATTGATGAGTTTGGTGAAGACTACTGGCGGGTTATTGTGATTGACGAATGTCATCACATTGGTGCGACTACCTTTACCGACTTAGTTGAGCGTGTTCAGCCTAAATATTTGCTGGGTTTAACGGCGACGCCGGAACGCTCAGACGGCAGAAGTATTCTCCAGCACTTTGATTCTCGCCCTGATGGTTCGCCCGCAGTTCAGATGCGTTTGTGGAACGCCTTAGATTTACAGCTTTTAGCCCCATTTGAATATTTTGCCTGCACGGATGACACGAACTTTGAAGAAGTAAATTGGCGCCAGCCAGGTGAAATCGCGCAACTCGACCAGATTTTAAGTGGTAACGACGCACGGGCACGCTCGATTATCAGAGCATGGCAGGAATTAGTGAGTGATATCGGTGACTGCCGGGCTTTAGCTTTTTGTGTAACCGTAAAGCATGCCAGTTTTATGGTGGACCAATTTAATAAGGTCGGTATTAAGGCCGCTATGATTACCGGTCAGTCTTCGCAGGCCGAGCGAGAGCGATTACCTCAGTTACTGGAACGAAAAGAGATTAATGTTCTTTTGACGGTAGACTTATTTAATGAAGGGGTCGACTTACCTTTTGTGGATACTCTTCTGCTACTTCGTCCCACTCAAAGTTCTACCTTGTTTCAGCAGCAAATAGGCCGAGGTTTGCGACTGCACGAGGGTAAAGATAGCTGTCTGATCCTCGACTTCGTGGGTCAACACGCGCAAGGTTTCCGGTTTGACGTTTTATACGGCGCTATTACTGGATTAACCCGAAAAGAAATACTTGCCGGTGTAGAAGATGGATTTGGACGCTTACCTTCAGGCTGTCATCTGCAACTACAGAAGCAAGCACGTGAGAATATCCTAAACAGTTTAAAGACAGCGGTGAACTATAACTGGCAGAACTTAACGCGTGAATTGCGCCAATATCAAATGCTGCAGGGTACAGATGATATTTCTCTTACCAACTTTGTTCAGGAACAAGCATTAGAGCTCAGCGATATCTACCGATATTCTACCGGAGCAGGCCAGTCCGGTTGGACGACGCTTAAGCGAAGTGCAAACCTAGTAAATGAGGTGGCTACGCCGGAAGAAAAATATTTTAGCCGACGACTAGCAGCACTAACGCATATTGACGATACCGACTATCTAAAGGTTATAAGAGAAGTTGGAGAGTCGAATGGCGCCTTAGAAGTAACAGAGGCAAATCACAGCTATATTTTAATGTTGGCTTATCAATTAGCGGGCGGACAAGGCACACCTTTTACAGTGCCAGAGTTTTTAAGTCGGTTGCAGCAGAACTCGTTAATCTGTCAGGAACTGGTGGAGTTAACTACTTATCTTGATGCCAAAACGAACCATGTATTTACCGCTGTGCCAGGGCTAGAGAATACAACGTTGAAGTTACACAGTGCGTATCAGACTCGAGAAATCCTGACCGCAGTAAGGTATTACACTGAAGAATTTCATCCTCCTCATCGCTACGGAGTCCTTCGTTTAACTGAAGAAAAAACTGAGTTGATGTTTGTTACGCTCGATAAATCGGAAGCCCTTCACGAAGGCGTCGCTTACGATGACTATGCAATTAGCCAGGAGTTGTTTCACTGGCAGTCGCAGAATACTGCGGCACCGCACACTCAAGCGGGTCAGCGTTATCTAAATAAAGGTTCTGACGGTTGGACATTCCAGCTTTTCGTGAGAAGAAACAAAAACTCAGCATACCGAGCATGTGGGCCCGTCGAATTTCATAGTTTTCATGGTGAAAAACCCATGAATATTACTTGGCGTTTGAAATCACCGCTTCCAGCACGATTATTTGATGCATATTCTGTCATGCGTGCTAGTTAGACTGTTGGGTTGGTAAAGCTGGGAAATTATCGAATTTAAGCGAATGTAGACTGCTAATGCAGCTATTTACCCACAAAATGCGTCAAACAGAGAAGAGAGAGCGATCAGAAGTTCGCCGGATTTGCTATGCTGATGCAACGTAAGTTATAAAAATAAGAAACAACAGGAGAAAACGAATGTTTGATTATAAACGCATTGCGCTGGCGGTATCGCTGGCGTTAGCTACAACGGCTTGTTCTGATGAGCCGAAAAATAATGGAATGAACGAGACCGCCTCAGCGGAAACGTCGCAGCAGCAACAGCAAGACACCCAGCAAACCGAAGCTGAAAAAGCGAATAAGCTGTTTGAAGACATTTTCATGGAAAGCGTAATGCGCAGTCCTATGTATCAAACCTACCTGGGTATTAAAGACGACCAGGACAAATGGGACGATATTTCTGAAGAGCAGGCGCAAGAAGACCTTGAGTTCCAGAAAGAGCAGTTAGCCCGGGTAGAGGCTATTGATGAGTCGAAGCTGGAAGGTCAAACCTTGCTTAGCTGGCAAATGATGAAGCAGCAGTTAGAAAACGATATTGCTGATTTCAAATGGCGTCACCACAATTATCCGGTTAACCAAATGTTCGGCATGCACTCAGGTGTTGCTTCACTGCTGATCAACCAGCATGGCATTTCTGAAGTTGCCGATGCGGAAGCTTATGTTTCCCGATTAAATGGCCTGCCAGAGTTGTTTGAACAATTAGGCGAGAATTTAAAACTGCGTGCTGAAAAAGGCATTATCGCGCCGAAGTTTGTGTATCCGTACATTATCAGCGACAGCCAGAACATTATTACCGGTGCTCCGTTTGACGATGGCGAACCAACCACTCTGTGGGCAGATTTCAAGAAAAAAGTAGATGCCTTAGAGCTTGAAGAAAGCGAAGCTGCAGCGTTAATGGAATCTGCTGAGAAAGCCTTGCTTGAGTCTGTTAAGCCTGCGTACGAGAACTTAATTGCGGTAGTGAAAGAAATTGAAGCGCAAGCAACTACGAAAGACGGCGCCTGGAAATTCCCAGACGGCGAAGCTTTTTACAACAATGCGCTTAAACGCACTACCACCACAGACTTAACCTCTGATGAAATTCATAACATAGGTTTGAGCGAAGTAGACCGCATTCATAACGAAATGCGCGAAATTATGGAAAAAGTCGAATTCGACGGCACCTTGCAAGAGTTCTTCGTGTACATGCGTAACAGCGAAGACTTTGTATATCCGCAAACCGAAGAGGGTCGTCAGCGTTATATCGATGAGGCAACCGCCTACATTGACACCATGAACGACCAATTAGACGAACTGTTCCTGACCAAGCCGAAAGCCGAATTGATTGTGAAAGCAGTTGAGCCTTTCCGTGAAAAATCAGCTGGTAAAGCATTCTATTCACAGCCTTCTATGGACGGTTCACGCCCAGGCACCTACTACGCAAACCTGTACGACATGGCTTCAATGCCTACCTACCAAATGGAAGCTTTGGCGTATCACGAAGGTATTCCGGGTCACCACATGCAAATCGCATTGGCGCAGGAACTTGAAGGCATTCCAACCTTCAGAAAATTCGGTCGCTACACTGCCTACTCAGAAGGTTGGGGCTTATACAGCGAGTTGCTGCCAAAAGAATATGGCTATTATGAAGACCCATACTCTGACTTCGGTCGCTTAGCTATGGAACTGTGGCGCGCATGTCGACTAGTGGTAGATACCGGTATTCACTCGAAGAAATGGACGCGTGAAGAAGGTATTGATTACTACGTGGAAAACACGCCAAACGCGAAAGCCGATGCCGTGAAGATGGTTGAGCGTCACATCGTTATGCCAAGCCAGGCAACTGCTTACAAAATCGGCATGAACAAAATTGTCGAGTTGCGTGAGAAAGCCAGAGAAGAACTTGGCGACGCCTTTGATATTCGTGAGTTCCACGACGTAGTACTAAGCCGTGGCGCAGTACCGCTGAATATCCTTGAGCAATTCGTTAACGACTACATTGAAGAAAACAAAGCGTAACCAGTAACCTGCGGTTTTACCGCAGGTGAGGTGTTCGCTAAAGCAAAAGCCCCGCATACTTTGGTATGCGGGGCTTTCTTTTTCCTGAGTTTAACTGGAATCCGTCCACCTTGCAGTGGAGTGCTAGTTGTATATCGCTCTCTCTTTAGCATCTCTTGCTCTATCGGGGTCCTCAATGCTCCCTACGGCATTTATATACTCAACATAACTAGCTGGGAAGCACGATTCTTCTGCGCCCTTTAAAACGTGGTTCATATACCAAGAGTAAGGTCGTAAAGACGCATCCGTTTTAATGGCTATATAAGTCAGAGCCTCTACCTCATTTCCTTTCTCATCAGCGACTATTACTGTTTTATCTTTGTATCCGTGACCCAGACTTTCCGCTTTATCCAATGCTGTCCTTTCGTGATCGTCTATTTCAAATAACACTCCCAAAACATAATCCTCGCGTTTCGTTGTGAGTAAGGCATCGCATTTCCCAGACCCGTCTTTACTAATTTTATGAAAGCGAAGGGAATGTCCTAAAAGCTTGAAAACACCTACTCGTTTTGCGCTTGCGACTCTTTCTTTTAGCCGCAAGAGAGACATGTTTGATCCGTAGGCAAAGTACTTCATAGTGTCTCCAATTGTTTATAAATAAAAAGTGACTTATCAGTGAAGCAATCGTTGTATATATGAGTCAGTGGTAGTGAGCAGAAGACTTTCTACTAGGGGGTAATACTCTTAACAAATGCAGTAAATCCAGAGTAATAATTACTGTCTAACTTTAACGTTTTCCATGCTTTCCTAAATGCAGGTTTAGAAAAGGAAGCTTTCATGCCTGACTCCCATTCTTTCCAGGTTTTTTTATCTAAATTTTTATTTTCATTTAGAAAATACTCCTCACTACATAAATCAAAATAAGCACGCATGTATCGAAGAGTATGCTCTCTTATTTCGGGAGATAAATTATCGTAGCTAAACTCGTTTTCATATACTGTCACGGGGAAATTAAGAGAGATTTCTTGGTATCGTTTTGTATAGTCTGCGAAAAAATTAAGTTTAAGCTGTTTCTTAAAGCTATAAACGGCAAACGCAAACGCGATAATGGCCGAGAGAACAGACACAATTTTCAGTATGTCTAAAAAATTGCTAGTTTGGATTTCCATTTATTATTTTTCCTTAAGAGAGGATCTCGAGCGGCGCCATGAGGTTTTTAGCTAAAACAATAAGTTTCACCAATTTCTTTTGTAAACCACTCATTAATCTATTTTGCGGCATAGCTAACGTGGGTTACTGAGCTAATATTATATAAATAAGTTGTATCAGATGACTTTTCCCAAAATGCAATCAAGCCTCCCCTAATTCTGATTACTTGTCCTTTCCGTTCTATTTGTTGGGCTGACTCTACTATAACTATTCTATCTTCTAGTTCAGCTGATTTTAAAGATTTGGCTAGCTCAATTCCTTTGTGTATTGCATGAAACATGATTACAACTAGTATTATCGGAGATGCAATGAGGAGATATGGCTTTAGTTTTCTAAGATCGCAACTGCCGCGAAGTCTTTGCGAAAATCGACTTAAAATTTCTTTACTCTCAACCCATTTTTTTACGTATTCCTTGATTGAATCGATGAAGAGCAGCGCAAAAAACAATGACAAAGGCACCATAAATACAGCTATGACGGTATTTAAAAATAGATACCTAAAACCAAAAGCTATAGATGTTGATAGATCAGGTGCCAACTCAGAGGTGTTCAATCCAAAATGCTCTAGGTAAACGGTTTCGTGTAAGAATCCAAGAGCGTAAAGGAAGGCGGAAGAGAGTGAAGCGATAATTGTGAAATCTTTTATGGGATTAAAACTCGTCTGCATGCTCATAAATATTCTTCTGATTCTCTTAATTTAATTAATCTTACACTAGGGAACGGTTGTCTGACTCAAGAAAAATCAATCTATAAGTATTAGGAATCAAAATGTTCTTAGACGAGCCCTTCATGAGGGCTGGCGCATCCTTACATAGGTGTAGCTAGAACTATTCGATTCACTTATTTTCTTGTTTTACGAACTTACAGGCTTTACCCGCCGCCAACCCCTCACCACCAAAGGCCCCACACACAAATTTGAGAACGCTGAAATTAGCGCGACAATAGATATCACAATCAGCGGAATTATTGGCCCAAAGGTGAAGGTTGAGCCAAGCACGTGGGCGAGTATGCATTCGGCCCTGTAAACGGGTAAAAAGAAGCTGATTACTAGCAGGCTCAAGATTCCATACATGCTGATGTTTTCGTGGCCGAATTCAAACCCCAGTGATTGCAAAATAGCTAAGGCAAGCACGCCGAAAAAGCCGATTAAAACGCTCTTTGGCAATGCTCCGCCGCCAGCAGAATCAGGTTCAAACGAGATGCGCTTTTTAACACGGGTGCTGGCAAACCAGGCCAGCGCCGGCAGAACAACAATTGCCCACCAGTTAGAAAATCCGGGGTACTCTGCGCTGGCAAGAAAGTAATGGGTTACTACGCCACCTTGCAAGTGTTCCCAAAGTAGCTGCCCAAAAACAAACAGCACCACTGCGGTAATAAAGTAAGCTCTTAGTTTATTGAAGTGCTGTTCGCTCATGTTTACCTCTAAATAAGGCTTGCAGAACACCCTATGTTGTTAACCTTGGGACGATTTTTCATAAACGGTCATGGTAAAGGTAACCGCCGAATCTGAAGTGTTTGAATACGAGTGAGGCACATCCATTTGTGCGGTCATTGCATCGTTGGCATTTAGGGTGAAGGTTTCATTGTTAACCTCAACGGCCAAACTTCCTTCTTCTACATGAATAAGTTCCATAGTATTTTTGGAATGTGCATCAGATGTAAAGATTTCTCCGGGTAGCATAATCCATCGCCATAGCTCTATCATGACTGACCCTTTGGTTCCGGCAAGCAAACGCGCTGTTCCGCCTTTGTCGCCATGCCAAAGCGTGGGAATGTCATGCTGGTGTCTTATGATGACTTTAGGCTCGTCCGACACTGCTACGATATCTGCTAAAGACACACCCAAGGCGTTAGCGAGCTTGCAAAGTAAACCTATACTTGGGTTAGCCCGCCCTTTCTCAATTTGTACCACCATTCCTTTACTGATGTCGGCTCGTTTAGCGAGCTCATCCAGTGATAAGCGGTTGTCTTTACGAAAGCTATGAACGCGGCTAGCGATCGCTTGATTGACTATGTCACTTTCTTTTATGGTCATTATATTGACTTTTTATGATGTTAAATTAAACTAGACTAATCTTGCCATTATTGAACGGTTCCGTCGATAGAGCAACACAGGAGCAATACGTGTTCGAATTACTCAGTACCTTTTTTATGGGCGCCATTATTTCGGGCGGTTTAATTATTGCCATAGGCAGCCAAAATGCGTTTCTGTTAAAAACGGGGCTTACCAATAACCACCCGTTTGCGGCAGCAACTGTGTGCTTTGTTGGCGACATTTTGCTGATTGGCGCTGGTGTTTTTGGTGTGGGTGCGTTGTTCTCGGTAGACAGTGTTTGGGGAATGGGTCTCAGCATTGGTGGTGCGGCTTTTCTAACCTGGTATGGCAGCAAGGCGCTGAAAGATGCCATTAAGGGTGAAGGCAAACTTACCATAAACGAAGAAGAGGCTCCCAAAGCTACGCTAAAAGCCACTTTGTTAATGGCCTTCGCCATGACTTTTTTAAATCCGCATGTGTACATCGACACTGTGGTTTTGGTTGGCGGCGTTACGGCTGGGCTGACCGATCATCTGCGGCCCTGGTTTGTGGCTGGCGCTTTGTTTGCTTCGGCTATTTGGTTTTATAGTCTGGTGTTTGTGGCGAAAAAGCTGGCGAAAACGTTGAACAATCCTAAAGCCTGGCGCGTTATAAACAGCCTTATTGCGGCGCTTATGTTTTTGATTGCAGCCAAGCTCATCACCGATGTATGGATGCAAATCGCCGGTTAACTCCCCGGCAAAGCGCAGTAGATTTACAGTTGCTCTTCTTCTCGTAGGGTGAGCACTTCGTACCCCGAGCTGGTTACCAATATAGTTTGCTCCCACTGCGCGGAAAGTTTTTTGTCGCGTGTTACTACTGTCCAGCCGTCTTTCTTGGTTTTGATTTTGGCGGTGCCCTGATTAACCATGGGCTCAATGGTGAAGGTCATGCCTTCTTTCAGCTGCAGGCCTCGGTTTGGTGCGCCGTAGTGCAGTACGGTTGGTTCTTCATGCATTTCGCGGCCAATGCCGTGGCCACAATACTCTCGTACAATGCTATAGCCGTGCGACTCTGCGTGTCGCTGCACGGCATGGCCGACATCGCCCAGTCTGGCACCCGGTTTTACTTGTTTAATACCAGCCCACATCGCTTCATAGGTAACCTCAACAAGCTTTTTCGCAATAGGGGTAGCTTCCGGCATCACATACATTTTGCTGGAGTCCGCAATAAAGCCACCTTTTTCCAAAGTGATGTCCAAATTAATAATGTCTTTCGCTTTCAGAAACTGAGTTGCTTTAGGTACGCCATGGCAAACCACATCGTTAATGGATGAATTTAACACGTACTGGTAGTCATATTGGCCTTTGCTGGCAGGGCGGGCCTGTAGCTCGTTAACAATGAATTCTTCAACGCGGTTGTTAATGTCCATGGTTGAAACGCCGGGCTTGACATAAGCGTCCAGCATTTTGAAAACTTGAGCAAGTAAGCGGCCGGAATGGCGCATTAGCTCAATTTCCGCGGCGGTTTTAATGGTTACATTATTGGTCATGGTGGTGACTAAACCCTGGTTAGCTGCTCAGTACAGCCAGTCTAATCGATAAAGACCCCGGAAATATACAACTAATTTGCAAATGCGAATCATTATCATTGACGTTATCATCTTCTTTCGTCTAACATGCCCTCAACATTAATCGAGCGCTATTTATCGAAAATAATGCTCAGGGAAACGAGAGGACGATAAAAATGAAATCTTTGACGCCAACAAAATTGGCTCTATTCGTAAGTGCAACATTAAGCGCAGCCTTATCAACACCAGCTTTGGCACAGGCAACGGAAGTGCCGGACGGCATTGAGCGCATCGTAGTAACGGCGTCAGGGTTTGAGCAGAAGCTAACCGACGCTCCTGCCAGCATTTCGGTAATTACTCAGGAAGAAATTCGTGAGCGTTCATTCACCAGCTTGCTGGACGCTGTGAAATACCAGGAAGGTATTGATATTGGTACCTCTCGTGACAAAACCGGTCAGGGCTCGGTTAGCATGCGTGGCCTTACCGGCGAATACACCCTGCTTTTAATTGATGGTCGCCGCCAGAACAACCACGGTGACATTTACCCGAATAACTTTGGCGGCAATGCGTTTAATCACGTACCACCGCTGGCTGCTATTGACCGCATTGAAGTGATTCGTGGGCCAGCTTCTACGCTGTATGGTGCCGACGCACTGGGTGGTGTTATTAACATCATTACCAAAAAGCATACCGACAACTGGACCGGTGAAATTAGCATGGGCCGCAGTGTGCAGTCTGATGACGATTTCGGTGATGACTTTACCACTGAAGTTTCGGTTATGGGCCCGCTGATTGAAAACGTGCTGAGCTTAGGGTTGCGTGGCAGCCTTTATGATCAGGAAGCGTCTTCGCCGCAATTTGCGCCGGCGGTAGACCCGAACGGTAATGTGATTGTGCGTCAACTTGGCTTTGGTAGTGGTGGTCGTACCGTAGATAACGAAGACCGACACGCTGGTTTCTCGCTGTCGTGGACTCCTACCGACAACCAACGCCTGAAGTTTGATTACGATGTATCCAATCAGGTGTACGACAACACTCCCAGCTACGACATAGACAACGACAGCATTGTGTACCCGTTGGGCACCAAAGACAGCATTGAAGCCCTGTGGCAGGCTCGCGGCGGTCAGGTGAATCCTCGTGCCGGTTATGCGGCCGATCAAGAGTTTGACCGCACCTGGTGGTCACTGGCGCACGATGCCGACTGGAGCTTTGGTTCCAGCATGATTGCGCTTTCCTACGTAGACACCGCCAATAATGGCCGTACCTTGCCACTTAGCGTAGCTGAACGGTTATTGCTGCAGGAAATGTACGACGGCACTGGTGATTACGCTGGTTTAAGTGAAGAAGAACGCCGCAACCTGGCTGAAGACACCTTCTTGCCACGCCCGGCGCGCCCGCTGGAGAGCAGTCAGTACACTTTAGACGTGCGCTTTGATATTCCTTTTGAAGCGGCTGGCTACCACAACTTTGTGGTTGGCGCGCAAATGATTGACGGCGAGCTGAAAGACGGCGTGTTTGGTTTAGAAGAAGGTAATGCCGGTGCCATTCAGGATCAGGAAATGTACTCGTTGTTTGTGGAAGACAACTGGATGATGACCGACAATTTCACGCTCACCGGCGGTGTGCGTTACGACGAGCATGACACTTTTGGTAGCCAGGTTTCACCACGTTTGTATGCGGTATACAGCCTGAATGCGGCATGGACGCTAAAAGGTGGCGTAAGCACCGGTTATAAAACTCCGAACACCACCGATTTATACGATGGCATCACCGGTTTTGGCGGTCAGGGCACCAGCCCGTTTGCGGGTAACCCTGAGCTACAACCGGAAACCAGTGTGAACTCTGAAATTGCGTTGTACTGGAACTCGGTAGACAACGACCACAACTTCAATATCACCTACTTCGACACCAAGTTTGACGACAAAATTGCCCGTGGCGACACCATTTTAAGCTGCGAGCAAACTGACGGCGTGCGCCCTTGTGTGAATCTGGGTGAATACGACCAACTGGGTTACGACACCTACAGCCAGAAAATCAACATTGATGAAGTAGACATTCAGGGTGTGGAAGTTGCCGGCCGTTATCAGGTGTCGCAAAACTGGTCGCTGCAAGGTAACTACACCTGGACTGACAGTGAGCAAATGAGCGGCCCTCAGGCTGGATTACCGCTTACCAATACTGCTGAGCACATGGCTAACCTGCGGGTGAACTGGGCTGCGCGCGACAATTTGAACTTGTACCTGCAAGGCGAGCTGCGCTCTGACCGTTACCGTGGTTACGACAGCGTTATCGACAAAGAACTGTACTACGAAAACTACAGCCTGCTGAACTTAGGTGCCAGCTACGATGTAAGCGACATGGTGCGGTTAGATTTCCGGGTGAACAACCTGCTGGACCGTGACTTCACTTCGTACAGCACCACCTTCACTGACTTAAATGGCGACGGCGAATATGACTACGTAACCGGTCGCGGCGCCGTTAGCGAAGTGGTGTTTACTGACGACTACAACGTGAAAGACAAAGCCCGCAATTTCTGGGTTGGTTTAACGGTTAGCTTCTGATGCAGGTGAATTTAGGATCCATTCGACAGTGGCACTGGGTAAGTGCCGCTATCACGCTGGTGGGCATGCTGTTGTTTGCTATTACCGGTATCACGCTAAACCATGCCGCCGACATTGGCGCTAATACTCAGGTTACGACCATTGAAACCTGGGTGCCGGAACCGGCGTTGCAGCGATTGCGTGATTTGCCTGAAGGCGAAGTAATGTTGCCGGCGGATTTATACGCCTACTTGCGTGAGCAAGGGGTAACTATGGCGCGTGATCAGCGCGGGCAATGGGACGGCGTGGAGTTTTATGCAGCCATGCCAAAACCAGGTAGCGATTCCTGGCTGGCCATTGACGCGGAGTTTGCCGAGTTTACTTACGAGCGCACTACCCGCGGTTGGGTGGCCTACTTTAACGACCTGCACAAGGGGCGCGACAGTGGCGCTGTGTGGTTCTGGTTTATCGATATTTTTGCCGCGGTGTGTGTGGTGTTTTGTGTTACCGGGCTGATTTTACTGTTCCGGCAAGGGCCGCACCGACCCATGACCTGGCCCATGGTTGCCTTAGGTGCCCTGGTTCCTGTGGTGATTATGCTGGTGTTTATTTAATGAGGGAAGGAGTAAGCATGCGTAGATTTTGGTTGGCATTACTACTGGTAACCGCCAGTAGCACGGCGGCTGCAGAAGTGAATTTAACCGTCACTTTGCCGCGTTTAAACGTGGCTGAATATCACGCGCCTTATGTGGCCGTGTGGATTGAAAACGACCGTCGGCAGGCCACGCAAGTGGCGCTTTGGTACGACGTGGCGTTAGCAAATGGCGAAGGCCAGGAATGGCTGAAAGACCTGCGTCAATGGTGGCGTCGTGGTGGCCGGTCACTAACTATGCCAGTGGATGGCTTGAGTGGCGCAACCAAAGGGCCGGGGCAACACACTATTAGCACTCAGCTAAGTGATGCACTGACCAGCCTGCCCGCCGGTAGCTACACCATTATGGTGGAAGCCGCGCGCGAAGTAGGTGGCCGTGAAGTATTGCGCCTGCCAATAGAATTACCTTTAACGAATGCAAGTTTCCCTGTGGTGGTTGAGGGGCAAAACGAGCTCGAATCCATCCGCTTACACAACTAATTTAATCAGCAAGGAGCAACACCATGCGTTTCCAACTTATGCTTTTAAGTGCCATTGCGGCAGCCGTAGTTTCAACCTCAGCAAGTGCCCACCGTGCCTGGCTGGAGCCAAGTGCCACTGTGCTTTCCGGTGACGATGCGGTAGTAACCGTAGACGCCGCTATCTCCAATACTTTGTTTCATCCTGATCACGTCGCTATGTCGGTAGACGGCATTAAAGTAACGGGTCCTAATGGAGAGCTGGTAGACATAATGAATGCCGCAAAAGGCCGCTACCGTAGCGTGTTTGACGTGGAACTGGCGCAGCAGGGAACCTACAAAATTGCCAGTGCCTCTGGTGGTTTGCGCGCTTTTTGGCGTGACGAGGAAGGCAGCCGCAAAATGTGGCCGGGCCGTGGTCAGCAAGCCAATGAATCTGAATTCTCTACTGCCGTACCAAGTGATGCCAAAGACTTGAGCGTGTCACGTGGCTGGCGCCGGGTGGAAACTTTCGTAACCGTTGGTGCGCCAACCACCGAGGCGCTGCAACCTACCAATGAAGGTTTAGAGCTGGTACCTGTTACCCATCCGAACGATTTGTATGCCACTGAAACGGCAACCTTTAAAATGTTGATTGACGGTGAACCGGCTGTGGGTGCAGAAGTGGAAGTAGTACCTGGTGGCATGCGCTATCGCAACAGCCAGGAAGCCATCAAGGTAACCGCAAACGAACAGGGTGAAATTGAAATTACCTGGCCGCAGGCGGGCATGTACTTTTTGGAAGCCAGCTACCGTGACGACAAAGCCGCTAAGCCTGCTACTGTTCGCACCGGCGGCTACTCGGCTACCTTTGAGGTGTTACCGCTGTAATGAACGGGGTGTCTGGTGGAATCGCGCTGGTACTGTGCCTAAGTTGGCTGGTATGGACCGCCGGGCTGTGGTGGAAACACCGCAGCCCGCGGGTTGCGAATGACCGTTTGCAACTGCCGGTGCTGGTGGCTTACGCCAGCCAAACCGGCTCGGCGCGAGCGCTGGCAGTGCAACAGCAACAGGCACTTGGCGGGCCGGAACATGCCAGCCTTATGGCGTTGTCCGAATTAGTACCTAAACAATTAGCGCAGGTAAAAAAAGCCGTGTTTGTGGTGAGTACGTATGGCGATGGCGAGCCACCCGACAATGGTCGACGCTTTTATCACGACTTACGGGCATTAAGCCAAAGCAGTAGTAAAGAGCTTTTTAGCTCGCTTGATTACGAAGTGGTGGCACTGGGTGATCGCAGCTATCCGAAGTTTTGCCAGTTTGGTGATGACCTATACCAGCAACTGGCCAGCCTGGGGGCGAAAGCCATTGCACCGCTTACTAAACTGGACCAGAGTCAGTCGGCACAGTCGCTCAATCAGCCGGAGCAAATCTGGAGATTAACCTACCGCGAGCGCTTGAACACCCAAGCTGATGCGGGGCTGTTTCACTTACGTTTGAATACTCAACAAGGCATGCCCAAATGGCGAGCCGGTGATCTGGTTGCTATTCACCCCAATAATGATTCATCGGCAGCACCGCGACGGTACTCAATTGCATCGGCATCTGTGGATGGCGAAATTAGTTTAATTGTACGCCAGCATATAACCGAACGCGGAGAGTTGGGGCTTTGCTCCGGCTGGCTAACGCAGCAGGTCGCGCTCGACAGTGGTATTAATCTGCAGATTATTGAGAACAGCTCCTGCCATATTGATGACCGTGCAGCACCGCTATTACTGATTGGTGCGGGCAGCGGGCTGGCAGGAATTCGCGGCCATCTGGCCGAGCGGGCGCAACATACCAAAGCCGGGCCAGCCTGGCTGATTTACGGCGAACGCGCTCCCGATGCGGGGCAAAGTCTGCATACCGAGCTAGCACTGTGGCAGCAGCGTGGCGTGCTAAATACCCTTGATTGTGCGTTTTCGCGAGACACTGATAAGCCCGCATATGTGCAGGACATTGTGCGTGAACAAGCGACCAAAATAGCTGATTTTATTGGCACCGGTGGTCATGTGTATGTCTGTGGTCGTTATGAAGGTATGGGTACTGCGGTGGACGCTATTTTGCGCGAGGTTTTAGGTGCGCAAACTTACCAACAATTAATGGAGCAAGGCCGCTACCATCGTGATCTGTATTAATTAGCCACGAATTACAAAAAGAAAAGCCGACATTAAATGCCGGCTCCGCTTTTGCCTTTCTGTCGTGCCAGTTATTGTCAATCTGCTTCTTTCTGTAAGTAACTGCGAGTGGTTTGTGGAATGTGATCATACAGCCACTTCGCCATCTCTTTTTCTTGTGCCAAAACGCCTTCCAGGGTGGTTTTGATTTCGTGCTCACCAAGTATTTCGGCGGTGCTTACCAGTACTTTGTAAGAGGCAATTTCCATGCACTCAAATACATACGCACTCATAATTCCTTTTACTACTTCGTCTTCAGTCATCATGCCGGCCATAGCTTGAAATTTAGCTGTGGTTTTAGCCGCTAAATCTTTGAAGCCCGACGGTGAGGAATCCAGCCGTTTAATGCAAGATTCAACTTTGTCTTGTTGGCTTTTGGTTTCGGCAATATGCAGCTTCACCCGCTGGTGTAACTCAGGGTAGTCTTCAACTCGATCGGCCATAGACTTCAGCATGGATTCAGCTTGCTCTTCCATTGCATGGGCATCGCGTAGCCAATCTAAAAAATGCTCTCTTACGTCGCTCATGATTATTTCCTTTTGTCATGATGAACAGCAGGCACTTGATGTACCTGCTTCGGTGCTAATAAGCCTAGTCGTTGCAGCGGCGTCCGCTTGCTCTTTTCGAAAGATTAACTTTGGGGACAGTACGTTTAAGACGAGGAATTGAAATACCGGCCAGTGTTTACCAGCTCAGGCCATTGCCGCCAGCATTTACCAGCTCAGGCCATTGCCGCCAGCATGTTTAGCTCTGTACATAGCCTGATCGGCATGTTGCACCAGTGAATCAACGGTGCCGCCGTGCTCGGGCCAGGCCGCCATGCCAATACTAACGCTGACAACTTCTTCGCCGCGCGGCAGTGCTAACGGCTGCTGCATAGCCAGATGAATTTTTTCAGCCACGGTTTGCACCGCATGCTTAATGTTCAGTACTTTGGTGCCGGTGTCACATAACACTACGAATTCATCGCCACCTATGCGAGCTACGGTGTCGGTGGGGCGAAGTATAGATTTAAACCTGTCTGCGGCAGCTTTTAGTAAGTCATCACCGCTGGCGTGACCGTAGTGGTCGTTAATTTGTTTGAATTTATCCATATCTAAATAGAGTATGCCAAAACCGATGCCGTCGCGCTCGGCGCGAGCCAATGCAAGGGTCGCGCGGTCGGCAAATAAGGCCCGATTGGGTAGCTTGGTGAGGGAATCTGTTAGCGCCATAGTTTCCAGCCGCGAGATTAACGATTCCCGTTCCCGTTCCAATTGTTTGCGTATAGAAATATCCCGGGCCACACCTACCCGCACTTGGTCGCGCTCGGACCAGCGTGCGGTCCAGTGCAGGTCTACAACTGACCCGTCTTTGCGAATATAGCGGTTTTCGAAGTGCATCACTTCCTCACCACTATTTATGAGTTCGGCTACAGCGCGGGTGTCGTTATGATTATCCGGATGCATAAAGTCGAACATAGAGCGGCCGATCATTTCTTCTGGGTCGTAACCAAATACTCGCTTCGCGCCCGGGCTCAGGTAAATGAACTTATGCTCACGGTCGACCACGCACACCGCATCCAGCAATAGGTCAATGTACTCTGCTAGTTGAGCAAAGGGTTGAGCAAAAGGCTCTTTATTCACAATACATTGAACTCCAACTTACCAATAAGTTATCCACAGACTATACACTTATTACTCACGCGTTATTCGGTGGTTATCCACGCGAGAGCGTTTTAATTAAATGCCAGCCGAACTTGGTTTTAACCGGCCCGTGTACTTCCAGGGTTGGCTTCTCAAATACCACTTTGTCGAAGGCGGGTACCATTTGGCCGCGCTGAAACTCCCCCAGGCTACCGCCGTTCTTGCCAGAGGGGCAAAGTGAGTGCTTACGTGCTAAATCACCAAACTTAGCGCCACCGGCCAACTTGGTTTTCAGTTCGTCTGCTTCTTCTTTGGTTTTTACCAGAATGTGTAATGCCTGTGCGCGTGCCATGTAACAACCCTTTTTCTTACATTTGTTACATTGTAAAAGAAGTTACGCATAAGTCATATAGTTCTTAAATTGATATATAAACCGAGGAGACTATAAGCAGATGCAAAGAATCTTATTGCGAATCATTCGTATTTGTAATAAAGTTTGCACCCTCTAAACTTTCACCAGCAAAATTTAAAGGGTACTTTCGTGAAGCCAACCGTGAAACCAATCATGAAGCCATTGTCTGCTATTGCTTGTGCGTTAGCTGTTTCTGGAATCTATTCCGCTGGCGCTGTTGCCGAGGAGCCGCAAACTAAAGAGGTTATAGAGCGGTTAAAAATAACTGGCGAACAGCTAAGCGGTTATTTAAACAAAGACCAGCAGTCTGCGTCGAAATTAGATATCTCAGTGAAAGAAACTCCCCAAATGGTTAGCGTTATTACCGCTGAAGAGTTGAAAGACTTCGCGTTACACGATTTAAACAGCGCGCTTGAGAACTCTGCCACTATAAATGTTGAGCAGGTTGAAACCGACCGTATTTACTACACCTCACGTGGGTTCGAACTAAACAACTTTCAGGTTGATGGGCTGGGTTTACCCCTGATAAATAGCAACACTCATGGTCGTATGGATGCAGCCTTATACGAGCAAATTGAAGTGGTGCACGGTGCCAACGGTATAATGACTGGTGTGGGTAGCCCTTCGGCAACAGTGAACTTGATTCGCAAGCGCCCAACCTCCGATTTTCGCGGTTCGGTAAGTGCTTCGGCTAGCTCATGGAGCGGTAAACGTATTGAAGGCGATGTGTCCGGTGCCTTCACTGAATCGTTGCGCGGCCGCTTAGTGGTGGTGGGTGACGACAGTGAATCCTACCTGGACCGGTATGAAAACCAAACGCAGGTGGTTTACGGCGTTATTGATTATGCGCCCACCAATAACACTTTAGTTACTCTGGGCCATAGCGAGCACAACAGTGAAACTGACGGCAATTCCTGGGGTGCTATAACTCTGCATTATGGCGACGGTACACCAACTGACTTCGATAGCTCGGTAAATATCGCGGCTGACTGGTCTGAATGGAATGTAAAAGAAAGCCGCAGTTTTATTGATGTGGAGAGTGCGCTGTCAGATCGCTGGAATTTGCGTATTGCATACAACCGGGTTCGTACCGACGAAGACAGCTTCTTGTTCTACACCTATTTGCCAGATCCGAACACCGGCCTGGATCCGGAAACTGGGCTAGGCCTACTGGGCTATGGTAGTGAATACGATTTAGACGACAAGCAAGACACTGTTGATGCGTACATTAACGGTAGCTTTGATGCTTGGGGTCAGCAGCACGAGTTGGTAGTCGGCGCTAACTATGCGCGTATGGACTACGTGGACATGTCGTTGTACGACTTTCACACTGGCAATGGCTTCCCGGCTATGCCAGCGTTGCCAGACTGGACTGGCAATACTCCTTTTCCAGAGTTCACCGATGGCCTGGATGGAAGTGAAATTGATAACACTCAGAAAGCTGTATATGCCCAAACGCGGTTGGCTTTAAATGCCGACACCAAAGTTTTGCTGGGTGGTCGTTTTAACGAGTTTACTACTGAAGGTATTGGTTACGGCGTTGATCAGTCTCGTGACGATTCAGAGTTTATTCCCTACGTTGGTTTGACTTACGATGTGACCAATGCAGCTACCCTTTATGCTTCTTATACTGAAACCTTTATGGCTCAGAATGAGCGGGACAGCAACTTTGAACGCCTGCCGGCTTTAACTGGCAAGAACACCGAAATTGGTTTCAAAATGGACTTGTTCGAAGGCGCCGCTATGGTGTCAGCAGCCTACTTTGATGTAACTCAAGACAACATTGCGGTGGGTGACGGCACAGTAACCAACCCGAACACCGGGGCACCGGAAACGGTTTACCGCCCATCGGGTAGTGTTACCAGCAAAGGTTTTGAAATAGAACTGGCAGGCGAATTACTGCCGGGTTTACAAGGTAGTGTTGCTGCCACGTCGTTCGAACTGAGCGGTGACGATACGGTTGAAGACTATACCCCGGAAAACTTATTCCGTGGTTCATTAACCTATAAACCCGCCATGATGGAAAATCTAAAGTTCGGTGTTAGCTATCAATGGCAGGACAAGATTTCGCGCTTTCAGGGCACTGTGGGTGATGTTTATGCCAATGCAGGTGAGCCAATTGTTACGATTCAGGAAGCCTACGGCCGTTTGAACCTGATGGCTAGCTATCAGTTCACTAAAGCGGTTAGCTTAACCTTGAACGCTAACAACGTAACCGACGAGAAGTATATCAACAGTTTGCTGTGGCAAACTCAGGGTTATTACGGTGCGCCGCGTAACTACTCGGCAACACTTAGCTGGTCATTTTAGGGTTTTTAAAGCATGCGAAAGAAGCTTCATAAATGGCATGGCTGGCTGGGGATCATTTTTATGGTCCCCTTTCTTGTTGTATGCCTAACCGGCAGCATTATTGTATTCAAGAAGGAAATAGACGCCTGGTTGCTGTCTGATCTGGCTACGCTGGAGCCTTCGCAGCAAGCTCGTTTGCCTTTTACTGAGTTAAAACACCAAGTGAATGCGCAGCTGCCGGACTACGAAATTGGTAGTTGGGAGATATTTCCGGCTGGGCATGACGAAGCCGATCGGGTATTTGTGATTGCCCGTGGCACTGAGGAATGGTCCAAAGTATATCTGGACCCATATTCGGGTGAAGTTCGCAGCCAGCCACAAGAGCCGGGCCATTACTTAACCGATTGGTTGGTGGAATTACACTACACCTTGTTGCTGAACGATCTGAAAGGTCTGGACGAACATTTGGGTGTCATTATCAGTTTCGTGTTGGCCGTATTTTTGGTGTTCATGGGTATTTCCGGTCTCATCATGTATCGCCGTTTCTGGGCACGCTTCTTTACTCTGCGTTGGAATCAACGTTTGCTGGTGGTATTTAGCGACATGCATAAAATGGCGGGTACCTTTGCCTCGCCTATTTTGCTGATTTTGGGTATTACCGGTGGCTATTACAGCGGGCTTATTTATTACACCGAATGGGTGGAACACGGCGATGGGGCCGAGCATCACATCATGAGCGAGCGGCTATACGGTGATG
Source organism: Pseudidiomarina planktonica (assembly GCF_900177775.1). Taxonomy (GTDB): domain Bacteria; phylum Pseudomonadota; class Gammaproteobacteria; order Enterobacterales; family Alteromonadaceae; genus Pseudidiomarina; species Pseudidiomarina planktonica. Next base: position 148,387 of record NZ_FXWH01000002.1, read on the forward strand.
ATATCAATCTGGATGTCATGGTTGCCGATAGCCAAGAGCGTATAGAAGGCTTTAAACCTACTTATTTGTTATTTCCCTTCGAACCCGAGCTACCCTTTACTGTATTTGGCCGCGCGCCAACAGCAAATCCGCTACTCAGTAATTACGGTAGTGTATCGAACTACGACGCCCAAACGGGTGAATACCTGAATACTTACAACTTGAATGAACAGGGCGTGGGTACAAAAACGCTCGATAGTTTCCGGCGCTTGCATTTTGGCACTTGGGGCGGCTTGCCGGTGAAAATACTGTGGAGTTTCGTAGGCGCTATTCCGTCACTACTGGCTATTACCGGAACTTATTTGTGGTGGCAGCGCCGCAACAAACGGACTCGCCGGCGATAATTAATAGGCTCTAATTAAATAGCGTTATATGGCTTTTTATTGCTTAATTAGTCAAATATTACTATTATCAATTAACCAGGATACTATAGGTTGATTGTTCTTATGAACCAAGCGAATGAGTTAAGCGTGCTGTTGGGTGAGCTGATCAAGCGTCACCGGGCGCAGCGCATGGATCAGCAGGATTTTGCTACGCGCGTTGGTTGCAGTATTAAAACCTTATCGCGGCTTGAACAAGGCGTGCCTGTTAATACTGAAACTCTTTTTACCGCGCTTGCCCTGGTAGGGCAATTAGATGACTTTATTGAGTTAGCCGATCAAAAAGTTCGGGCGGCGGCGCATTTGCCGGAACGTAAACGCGGCGCTGGTGATAAAGGTCTGGACAATGATTTCTAGCGCTTACATTTTTATTGAAGGTGTTGAAGACCAACCTATTGTTTGTGGGCGCTTTGAGCTGGATAGTCAGAACGATGTAGGTCGCTTCGTGTATGGGCGGTCTTATCTTGATCGTAATAATGCTTTTGCTTTGGATCCCATTCACCTACCCCTTAATGAGCAAACGCATACGTGTTTGATAAATCGTGGCATGTTTGGCGTATTCAGTGATGCCGGGCCTGATTCCTGGGGGCGCAAGCTAATGGCGCAGCTACACAACACCGCACCGCAAAACGAACTTGAATACCTAATTGCTGGCGCTTCAATGGGCGTGGGTGCATTAAGTTTTAGTTTGTCGCGAAGCCAAACAAAGTTGAAGCGCCCGCGCAACTCGGTTACTGATATTGGCCTGTTACTGCAGGGTAAAAACGCTATTTTGGCCGCCGAACAGGTAAGTGATGAGGTGCGTCAAGCATTCGTGTATGGCTCGTCCATGGGTGGTGCACGGCCGAAAACGTTGCTGACACATAACGGCCAGGATTATTTAGTAAAATTTAATAAGAACGACGACCTGTTTAACGTGGCCCGGGTTGAGCACGCAACCATGCAAATGCTGGCTGAACTTGATGGTGTGAATGTTGCTCACACCGAAGTATTAGAAGGTGATGAAGATCTGCTATTGGTTCAGCGCTTTGACCGAAAAGACGAACAAACCAGTCACCACTTTATTAGTGCCAACTCGCTATTACATGAAGGTACTGTCAGTCAGTTGAGTTTGCGCAGTTCCTATAGTTACGGGCGATTGGCCGAGCTGGCGCGTACGCACAGTGTTATCAGCAACGATGGCAGAGAGCTATTTAAGCGAATGGTATTTAACGTGTTTATTGGTAATACAGATGACCACGCGCGAAACCATGCCATGATTTATTCATTGCGCAGCGGTGGCTGGCAGCTGTCGCCCGCTTACGACGTATTGCCGATTAGTAATTCCCGTCAGCATAGCGTTGGCATTGGCGATAAAGGGCGGTATGGCAGTATCGAAAACATGCTATCGCAGGCGTCACGTTTTGGTCTTAAAGAATTTAAGGCGCGCCGAATAGTGGACGAAATACGAGATCTGGTAACCCAGTGGCCGGCATATATGGCAAGTTGTAACGTCAAAGAAGCTGATATTACGCGCCTCAAATCAGTGATACCCATCATCAGCTAGCGGCTTGTGGGTATCAAATGTAACCACATGTAAACCAATGTAAACATTGTGTAGTCTGCTTATAGCCTCCTGTAGTACTATGTTGCACGCCTTTTACGGCTCGCAGGACGCGAGTTCGGGCTAATGACAAAAACACACTGAAGGAATAATAAGAATGAAAAAATTATCCTGTGCTGCGGTAGCTGCCGTGGCAATGCTTTCTGCTCCACAAGCCAATGCCAATATTAACCCGTGGCAAGATTGTGGTATTGGCGCCATGATTTTTGAAGACAACGGTGTTGCCGCTGCTATCTCAAACTTGATTTGGGATTTAGGTACTACGGCTATTACCTCTGCAACTGTTTCAGAAGACACTTGTAAGGGAAGCATTATTGCTAAGGCAACTTACATTAATGAAAACTACGAGCAAATCGAAACTGATTTAGCTATTGGCGAAGGCCAGCACTTAAACGCCATGTTAGACATGTTTGCTCCGGCAAACCGTGACGAAGTTGTGGCTGAACTGCGTAAATCTATTCAGTTAGACGCACAGCAACCAACAGTTAAAAAGGCAGAGGCTTTATATATGAAGACTCAAGCTTTAGTTGTTGCTGGCTAAGTTCATTTGACTATGAGCAAGGCATACAGGCCCGCATTCGTTGCGGGTCTTTTTTTGTGCGTTTTCGTAAGCATTGGCTTTGCCACTAAGGCAACGGCGGGTTCGGCTGAATCACTGGCGCAGCAGCGGCAGTGGCTGAAAGTATTGCAGTACAACGAGCACGGCGTTAGCGAAGTACAGAACCAAGACTTCTTTTTCGCGAAAAGCGGTGCCACTGATGCGGTAGCCGAATTACAGGCCACGCTGGCGGCTTTTGCGCAAAATAAACAGGCGATTTGCCAATTTCCGGCGCGCCACATGCTTACTACTAAGGCCGGTTTAACCCGCGGCTTTGATTATGAAACCTGCGCCGACTATCAGGCCTGGCTACGCACCAACCAGGCCGAATCTATTACCCTGGTATTTGCCGACGGTTACTTGAAGAACCCGGCCTCTTTTCATGGCCACCTATTTATTCGTATTGATTCGGATGGAGCCAATAATGGCCACTTGCTGGACAACAGCCTGAACTTCGGTGCCGACGTTCCGCCCAACGAAAACCCGGTTACTTATATAGTGAAAGGTTTGCTCGGTGGTTATCAGGCACGTTATTCGGCGCAGCCGTTTTATAGGCATAATTTGTCGTACGGCGTAACTGAGCTGCGTACGTTATGGGACTACGAATTAGAGTTATCCAGCGAGCAAACCCAGTTGTTAGCTGCCCATTTATGGGAGCTTTCCCGTACCGATTATCAGTATTTTTTCACCAGCAAAAATTGTGCGTACTACGTGGCCAGGGCGCTGGAGCTGGTAACTCAGAACAATCTGGTACACAGCAGTGAATGGACAGTGTTACCCACAGACATTATTCAGCGGCTGATCGACTCCAACGAGAATCTGGTGCGTTCTATTACGGCCAACGAAAGTGAGCAATCACTACTGCAATCTCGCTTTCACGAGCTGAGTTCAGCCGAGCAACAGGCCGTACGCGATTGGATTCAGGCAGCCGGCTCGAGCGCTTCGTTTTCAGAGCTTGCCAGGGAACAGCAAAAGCGCGCCTTAATCACCTTGAGTTCTTATTACTCCTTTTTGGAGCGGCAGTCGCCCGACGAACCGGTGCATAAAGAGCGCAAAACCCAGGTGTTGCGGCAATTATTGCAATACGAACCGGGCAATACTCTGCCAACAAAGCTAACTGCCGACCCGCCGCATTTGGGGCAGCCTGCGAATTTACTGCGTTTGAGCTACAGATCCTATGATGAGGGCGAATCGGGCGTGGCTTTTAGTTTTCGCCCCAGCTATTACGATCGCCTGCAACCAGCTACCGGTAAGCTACCAAACTCAGCGCTTTCCATGGGCGACATTGAGTTTAGCTATTTCGACAACAAGTTGGCGTTGGAGCGATTATGGCTGGTGAATATTGAAGCGCTGAACATTAGTAACACCGGCTTACCCGGTGACGGCGGTGGTTCCTGGCTGGTGCGTGCCGGCGCCGAGCGGGAGCGGTTACGGGTATCCAACCCACGGCTTGCGACCTTTGTGGAAGGTGGTATTGGCCGCGCGCGCAGCTTTGGCAGTATTACCCCTTATGCCTTTGTTCAAGGGCGGCTGCACACCAAAGAAGCCAGCAGTGATAACCATCACCTGACGGTAGCGCTACGAGCAGGTTTTGATTTCAACTGGAAGCACCTGCGTGGCTACTGTGAAATTGAACAGCCGGCCAGTATTGGCTCGTCCTGGTCGCATCAAACCGCAATTAAGCGTTGCGCGAGCTCCTTGTATAGTCAGCGCAATGGTGACCTACGGGTGGTTTTTGCAAAACAAGATGATTCTTTGATTGAGCTCGCGTTATCGTTTTATTTTTAACCTGTCATATTTCCTCCAGATTAGTATAGTGACCATACCGTTACGGACTAAAAACATCTGAGCATAGGATTAACCATGACTGAGTTGGCTAAAAACAATAATAAACAACCGCAACTACAACGCTCCATTGGCTTTGCCCTGTTGGTGTTATATGGCATGGGCACCATGGTTGGTGCTGGTTTTTATGCACTTTCCGGCAAAGTAGCTGGTATTGCTGGCTTGTATGCTCCTGTGGCGTTCGGACTAGCCGGGCTATTGGCCTTATTCAGCGCCTTGGCATTTGCGGAACTCTCATCACGATTACCGCACGCCGGCGGCTCTGCCCGCTATGTTGAAGAAGCCTTTGGCAAACGCTGGTTCTCGGCGTTAGTTGGTTGGCTAATTATTGTTACCGGGGTGGTTTCGGCAGCTACCTTAATGGTAGCCACCATCAGCTTTTTGAATGACTTCATCGTGTTACCCAAGGAACCTGCCATTGTTGCAGTTACGTTGATACTGGGTGCTATTGCCGTGTGGGGTGTGAACCAGGCGGTTGGCACTGTGGTGGTTATTAGCATTATTCAAATTGCCACGCTGCTGTATGTGGTTATAGGCACTATGACCATGCCGGAAACGCCATCATACGAATGGATAGAATTTGTTCCGCCCATGGAAAGCTCTGCCTGGCTGGGTATTTTTACAGCGGTATTTCTGGCGTTTTATGCCTTCATTGGTTTTGAAGACATGGTGACTATGGCCGAGGAAGTGAAGGATGTTCGCCGAACTCTGCCGCGGGCGCTCGTGGTGAGTTTAGTGCTGACAGCCTTGTTGTACATTATTGTAAGCCTGGCACTGGTACTGTCTATTCCGCTGGACGTACTGGCCGAGGCGAATACACCGCTGGCCGAGCCTATTCGGCATCATGGCACCTGGGCTATCGCCATTATCGGTATTGTGAGTATTTTGTCAGTGGTAAATAGCGGCCTGGTACAAATTGTTATGGCCGCTCGTGTTGCTTACGGCATGGCTGATCGTGGCTATGCTCCGGCAATTTTCTCGCGGGTGAATGAGCGCACCAAAACACCATGGCTGGCAACCATTTTGGCTACCTTAGTAGTGGCCATATTGGCAGTTTCGTTTGAATTAACGACCTTGGCCAACGCCACCAGCGTGGTGCTGTTATTCGTGTTTGCGCTTATTAATATGGGCTTGTGGTGGTTAAAACGTAACCCCGACGATGACCAAACTGGTGGTACTTTTCGTATACCACGCTGGATACCATTAATTGGTGCGGTAATTTCTATTGCCGCGTTAGTATTTAAAGCGCTAACCAGCTTCTAGTTCACGAAGCCTGAATCGAGTTAGCAGATAAGAAACAGTCAGGGATGAGCTCAAAAATGAAGTATTGGCGTAAGCACCACCCGGATATTGGCGTTGATGACCCCAGATACCATCAGGTGTCACTGATGTATAGCGTGCTCATTATCATGCTGCTGTATTTTGGCCTGATAGCGCTACTGAACGTGACCTTGTTTGATGACGCCGATATTGCCTTGTATGACTTTTTGGGTTTTGTGATGGTCGCCTGTGTGTATTCGTATGTTCGCTATGGTGGTAATTTTCGGGTGGCCGGTTGGGCGGTTATCGCAACACTTATATTTGTGCTGCTGGCTTTTATTCATTTGGCCGAGGGCCGAAATTACTCGCTACTGTGGGTAACTATACTACCGCCCTTTGCTTTTTTCCTGCTGGGTCCGAGAGCAGGTATCTGGGTAACCGGCTTGGTATTTACTTACAGTGCTTGGTTCTTATATCAATTGCTCGATCAGCAAGTGTCGGCCAATTTAGGTTTAGGTGCTTTCTTGAATTTTGTGGAGGTAGGCACCGCCCAAATATTCTTGTTCCGTTACTACGAACGTTCGCGTATCAAAGCTTATGACCAACTTCGGCAAACCTCTATTACCGATCCTTTAACGGGTGTTTATAACCGTTTGCATTTGGATAATACGTTAAAGAATCTGCTAACCAGAGCAAACGTAAGTGAGCAGCCGCTATCGGTATTGCTGTTGGATGTTGACTATTTTAAGCGTATTAACGACAGCCATGGGCACTTAGTAGGCGACGACGTGCTGGTGGCGTTAACAAAGGTGCTGCAAAACGGTACACGGGACCTGGATTTGGTGGGCCGCTGGGGCGGAGAAGAGTTTCTGCTGATTTGTCCTGATGCCGACGCTAAGGTGGCCTATCAGGTGGCTAAACGACTGCTTGAGCAAGTACGTAGTCAGCCACTGGCGCATGGCATAAGTATTACCGTCAGTATAGGTATTGCAACTTCTACCACTAACAGCACCGCAGAAAGCATGCTGCAGGTAGCCGACCAGTATATGTATGAAGCGAAAGCTGCGGGCCGGAATCGTATTGGTGCCGATCAACTGCCCGCAGAGTAATACGGTCTGGCTTAATGACCAAACCACATCCATAGTGCCATGCCGATCATCATCAGGTTTTCGGTAAGCGAGATAAAGCCAAGCGGCACGTTGTTGTTGCCGCCAACGCAGGCACACTTGAGCTCGCGTTTGTCTATGTAAACTGCTTTGAATACTGAAACGGCACCTATGCCTGCTATAAATAACGCCACCGGAACCGATATCCAGTTCAAAATGCCACCTACCATAAGTATGCCGGCCAGCGCCTCACCGAAGGGGTAAATGTAGCCGTAGGGCACCCAACGTTTGGCCAGCAAGTCGTAGTTTAAGAACATGGTGGAAAAGGCTTCAATGTCCTGCAGTTTCAGCAGGGCCAGCACTACCATAGACAAGGCAATAAACCACTCCACGGCTTGCACCGAAATCAGGCTACCGTAAATAGAGTAATTCAGTACCAGTGCAGTAAGCGCGGTCAGTGAAAACAGCGCAATAACCGGGCGATAAGTCGGTTTGCTCTTGTCGCGTACTTTTTTGCCCAAAAACTTGCGAACATCTTCATAACCGCCAATACGCTGGCCATTAATAAAGGTTTGTGGGGTCGTTTTTACGTCGTGCTTTTGTTTAAAGGCGTCAATGTCCTCGCGCGACTCCAAGTGGTGGTCTTCCACCTCATATCCCTCGCGTTTCAGCAAGTCCAGCGTTTTTAAGCCAAACGGACAGCTGTGCTTGGGCGTCATCATGCGGTACAAAGTTGCTTCTTTATTTGAACCTTGGTTTGCCATCGTGTCATTCCTTGTTGCGATTAACTTAGGATGAGTATAGACGCTTGACCATACTCCAAGGTCAAGAATTAAATAGATTGGTTAAAAAAGAGTAAGTCTGGTTAGTTCGTGAGCTCGGTCAGCAACTTTGGCAGCAACTGGCTGGCACTACCCTGGCGGTATTCGAAGCCGGTGGGAACTTGATCTAAGTCCTGGGTAATCAAATAGCATTTGGCTTCAGGTGAAGCGTATTCCACCAGCCCAGCGAAAGGGAATACACTGAGCGAAGTGCCTACCACTACTACAATATCGGCATTTTCAACTAACTGTACCGCTTCATCCATGTGGTAAATATATTCGCCAAACCACACTACGTGCGGGCGAAGCTGGGCCCCTTGGGGGCACTTATCACCAATTTGAATGTCTTTATCGGCCAGCTCATACAATTCCTGGGTTACTGAACTGCGCGCCTGAGTAATTAACCCGTGCACGTGAATAACGTTACTGGAGCCCGCGCGTTCGTGCAGGTCGTCTACGTTTTGCGTCACTATGTGCACATTGAATTGTTCTTCAGCCTCGGCCAAAGCTTCATGCGCTGGATTGGGCTTAGCCTTGCGAACGTCGTTGCGGCGTTGATTGTAAAAATCCAGCACTAGCTCCGGATTCTTATGAAAGGCCTCTGGCGTGGCTACGTCGTATACCGAATAGTTATTCCACAGGCCACCGTTGTCTCTGAACGTGGCCAGCCCGCTTTCGGCGCTAATGCCTGCACCGCTTAATACCACCAGATTTGGTTTTGCTGCTGCCATAATCTGGTTAGCGCTTCACTGCTTCAGTGGCATTCCAGTTAATAGCCTGCCAGCGGCCGTCGCGTTTCACCATAATGCCGGTGTTGAAAAAGGTTTGGCGGCGCGGTTTTTGTTTTGGTGAGGTGGCAACCAGAGTGAAGTTTAAAATTACGGCTTCGCCAATTTCCTTAATGCGAATGTCTTCGGCGGAATACCAGGTGGTCACTTGGTCGGTTGGCGTGGTTTCCTGACCCTGCAAGCCATACATGAGCTGGGCCTTGCCATAGCGTTGCCCGCGCGAGCTTGTATAGGTTAAGTCTTCACCCCAGAACTGGTCGTGAACATTGGCGTTATTAACGCTGGCGCCGTGCAAAAATAATTCGAGTGCTGCTGTTATTTGTGCTTTCACGTCATTTACCTGAGCTTGTGCCGGCGCGCTTAACTGCAGGCCAAATAGCATCAGGGTACAAAGTAAGAAAGAACGTAACATAAGGATTTCCTTGTGATTAAATTCATACTTTAAGCTTATGCTAGTATGGCAGACTTAGCAGTGAACTCTATATAAATGTGATGGCGGGACTTTTTCTATGGCGTTTTACCAAACCGAACTCACTCTGGCAGCGCGCTCGCGCGGCTTTCATATTATTACCGACGAGGTTGTTCGGGCATTACCTGAGCTGCGAGATATTGAGGTTGGCTTGCTACATGTATTTATTCGTCATACATCGGCGTCGTTAACCGTAAATGAAAATGCCGACCCCACGGTTCGTCAGGACTTTGAGAGCTACTTTAATCATGCGGTGCCCGAGCAGGAAGCTTACTATAAGCACACAGACGAAGGGCCTGATGATATGCCAGCACACCTGAAAGCCAGCTTGTTAGGTTCCAGTGTAAGCCTGCCGGTAACTAACGGACGCCTGAATTTAGGAATCTGGCAAGGCATTTACTTGTGTGAACACCGCAACCATGGCGGCAAGCGCACCCTGGTACTCACGTTGCAGGGCTCGGGGAGTAGCCATTAATGAATTTAAACATCGTAAACACGCCGTTTTTATTGCTGGATGAAGCGCGTATGCAGCGCAATATTGACCGGCTGGACGTGCATGTAAAACGTCTGGGTGTAAGCCTGCGGCCGCATGTAAAAACGGCGAAATCGGTGGCGGTTGCCGAGCGCTTATTTAACGGTAGTAAAGGGCCTATTACGGTGTCTACCTTGCTGGAAGCCGAATACTTTGCTGACCATGGCTACACCGACATGATTTACGCCATTGGCATTAGCCCCGACAAACTTGAACGTGTTGTAGCCCTGCGTAAGCGCGGCGTTGATATTGCGGTGCTGCTGGACAGTCAGGAGCAGGCTGAAGCCTTGGCTACAGCAGGCCGTGACCATGGTGTAACTATTGCCGCGCTCATTGAAATTGACTGCGATGGCGAACGCGCTGGCTTAACTCCGCAGGATGCAGAAATTGTGACTATTGCCAGTTATTTGCACCAGCATGCTGAGTTGCGTGGTGTGCTGCTGCATGCTGGCGGCTCTTATGCCTGTGAAACCGATGCTGAAAAAGCCGCAGCCGCAGAGCATGAACGCGCTAGTGCAGTGCTGGCCGCCGAAGCTATTCGTGCCGCCGGAGTACCTTGCCCGGTGGTGAGTGTGGGTTCTACCCCAACTGCGCACTATGCGCGTGACTTAACCGGGGTAACCGAAGTGCGCGCCGGGGTGTATGTATTTTTCGACCTGGTTATGGCGGGTATTAACGTGTGTACGCTGGACGATATCGCTTTGTCGGTAGTGACGACGGTAATTGGCCATCGTAACGATCAAGGCTGGATAATGACCGACGCCGGCTGGATGGCCATGTCGCGTGATCGCGGCACCGCCGGGCAGGCGGTAGATCAGGGTTATGGTGTGGTAGCCGACAGTAATGGCCGGGTTATACCGGATTTAATTATGATCCGCACCAGTCAGGAGCATGGCGTTCTGGCCTTGCGCGAAGGTAGCAATGCCAGCCTGCCTGATTTACCGGTAGGTACTAAACTACGCATTTTACCCAACCATGCCTGCGCCACTGCCGCGCAGCATAGTAGCTTTTATGTGCTTGACCCGCATGGCCGGGCAGGCGACATTAGTGCGGTATGGCCGCGTATTAATGGTTGGTAAGTAGTGGTTGGTAAGTAGCGGTTAGTAAGTAATATGGTTGATACAGAACGGCTGGCAAAGAACGGCTGATTAAAAAAAGAATAATAAAACGGGGAATCGAACTATGACCAGTAGCGTATTTTCGCAACTGATACTGCCGCTAAGTTTAATTATTATTATGTTTGGTATGGGGCTGTCGTTGCGGCTGGCCGACTTTGCGCGAGTGGTGAAATTTCCCAAAGCGGTAGCGGTAGGTTTAGTTGGCCAAATGCTGTTTCTGCCTGCGGTTGGCTTTTTAATTGCGGCCTGGGTGCTACAGGAACCGGCGCTGGCGGTAGGTTTGGTATTGCTGGCGGCTTGCCCCGGCGGCACCACCTCGAATTTAATCACCCATCAGGCGCGCGGCGACTTAGCCCTGTCGGTAACCTTAACCGCTATTACCAGCGTGCTGACCATTATTACCATTCCTTTTATTGTGGGGCTGGCGTTAACTACTTTTGCGGACACTCAGGTTCCGGTGGAATTGCCGGTGCCACGCATGATGCTCACGCTGTTTGTGATTACCTTGCTACCTATTTCAATAGGCATGGTGTTGCGCCGCATCTGGCCGGTGTTTGCGCAAAAGCTGGAACCCAAAATAAGTATTTTCGGGGCAGTATTTCTGGCGCTGTTAATTGTCATTATTTTATATGAGCAGGGCGACACTCTGGCAGGCCAAATTACCAGTACCGGACCGGCTTCGTTGTTGCTGAATATTAGTATGATGTTGCTGGGCTTTTGGATGGCGCGCGGATTTGGGTTAAATGCCGATCAAAGTACCTCTATTACCGTGGAAGTGGGCATTCAGAACTCCACTTTGGCTATTCTGATTGCCACTACGGTGCTGGGTAATGCAGCAATGGCTATTCCCGCCGCCATTTATTCGCTGGCTATGTACTTAACCGGCGGCAGCCTGATTGTCTGGCGCCGGTATAAGTTAAAACAGCAAGTGGTTTAAACCATGGGGCGGGTGCCTTTGCCTTCTTTGTGAGCCTGACGCCATAAGCTGGTAATGCGTGATGAGCGCACAATTAACCAGGTTAGTGCTAACAGGCCAATGCCCAGCCCCAGTGCAAGCCAGCGGTTGTAGGTGGTGGCGGAGTAAATGCCACCGTTACCAACAGGCACCGCTGTTTCAGGCGCTATAGGTAACTCGTAGCGTTCCGCCAGGTTTTTAATACCGATAAAGTGAATGCTTGGAATGTCTTCCCGCAAAAAATAACCCATAACAGTTTCTACCGCGTAAGCACGCGCGGGTGCCTGAGTAATTAAGCCCGAACCAAACTGATCGTCAATGCCTGGCGGGCCTACAATAGTGGCGCCGCCACCCACGTTAATAAAGGCTTTATAGGGGCGCTCGGCCGAGTACTCGCGAAACAAGGCAATACGATCGGCCACCGCTTCCTGATAGCTACGCGGTTCCAAAAACGGAATGCCCGCGCGCTCAATGCTATTGCGAATAACCTGAATACCTTCGTTGGACAAACCTACGCCACGGTCTTCGATACCGCCAATAGAGGCCGCTGCAGGTTTTAATGAAACTAAACCGGCATTACGCAACTCGCGTTCCATGTCCAGCCACAACAAACCGGGCACATTGGCACCCCACTGCGATGACGATGCCGAGGCTATAATCACTGCCTCAGCGTCCATGGCTTCAATAGCGCTGTACACCGCCAGGTTAAGTGCCGGGAAGGAACCCGAAATGGTTACCGCTACTAAGTCGTTTTCCTGCACGCCAGCTTCTGCCAGCATTTTTACCGCAACAGCGGCCCAGTTCGGGTTAATGGTGGTTTTCTTCGATTCCTGACCACCACGGGTGGTGGTTACTGAACTGTTTACGATGCCAATTAAGCCGGAGCGCTGCGGGTCGAATTCGGGATTAATAGGCTCAATGTCAGCACGCAGTGGCTGAATCCGCAGCATAGCATCACGCATAATGCGCGAGGCGGTAACCATAGTGGTGTAATTATCTTCAACCACAGGGTCGCGCTGTTTAATTTCTTCAGCGGCCACAAAGGCCAACAGTGCCGCTACCGTTAGCAGTACCAGACCCCAGGTGGGAACGCCCGATGAACGCCAGTAAACTTTGGTGAAACTACTCATTCAAACTTCTCCTTGTTACCAGCCGGGCATGCTGAATACTTGCTGTGCTTCATACACAGCCAGTGCTTCAGGCATGATTACTATGAGTGCTAACCGAACCAGTACAGCGGTTACGGCAAGCCCGGAAATGGTCTGCAATACTCCCTGGCGGTCAAACCAAATGGCAATCAAGCCGGGAATAATGTAACCAATAATATTGGTTTCCATAACGTGCATCATAAAGCTGGACTCCAGCGCGGCAACTTGTGCTTCACCTTCGCCGGTAGCACCAACCATTTCCAGCTCAGCCCACACAATTAAATTACCCATAAAAATATCCAGCAAACCTGCTATCAGGTAACCGGTAAGAATCATGATGATGGTTTGTCGGCGGCCGTAAATAACCGTGAAGCTGGCAATAACCCGCACAATAAAGAAGGTCAGTAAGGCTGCAAACAGGGTTACCAGCACACTCAGCGGGTCGGTTAATTGCAGCGCTACATAGCCGGGTACCACCAAACCACCAGCGGCAAGCCCCAGCGACTGGCTTAAAAATAAGGTGAAAAATAGTCCAATACCAATGGCTACCGCCAGGATATTCAGGGCAATCATAAATCTTCCTCTTTCAGAGCGCGATTCTGGAAAAAGCGCGCGACGTCTTCGCCACCGCCATGAATATTACAAACCCCAACTACCAGCGCATTTTTGCCGGACTGTTCAAGAATACTTTCGGTGATGTCCACCATGGGCGCGCCTTCCATAACCAGCAGGCGATCGGGGTCCAGCCCGTATTTCACCGCCGCGCGCACAAACAGCAAGGTGCCTGTGCCCATCAGAATGTATTTATCGGCAGGGGCCCACTGGGCCGCGGCTTCGGCCATTTGTTGTGAGCGATGCGGGCGGTCGGCACGGCAGTTAATCAGCAATATCTGGCGGCGGTCTTTACCATGCTTCTCGCGCATTTGTTCCCAAATTCGGCCGGTGGATTCGGGGTCATTGGCGGCAAAGGCGTTAATAAACACAATTTGTCGTTCAAAGTAATTCACGTGCAGTATGCGCATGGCACCGGCTTCGGGCGCCAGATTGATCATACCCTCCAGTGCTGCCTCACGATCCACTCCCAGCTGTTCGCAAATTTTTAGCGCTAAAGCCACGTTTTCGGCGTGCTCGCTATAGCAAAAACGGCTTAGTGTTTGTTCATCAATGGCCGCTACTTCTTCCTGAGAAACTTGTTGTAGCTGGCTGCGACGTTCTTTGCTGGTGTACTCGAACACATCAATAAAATCTTGTTCCGCGGTGAACAGCGTGCCTTTTACCGGGGTGCTGCCCGCTAGTGCCAAAGCAACATCGCGCTCGCCCGGACCCATTACTTCCAAATGGTCGGCGCGCGCGTTGGTAATGACTCCATGCGTGGAACGCACCATTCTGAGTTCACTTAAGGATTGGTACTGCGGCTGCAGTGCCATGCATTCAATAACTACAATTTCCGGGTTCAGCGCGGACATACGCTTGAGCATGCGCATTTGCTCAAGAATGTTGGCGCCGCTAATGCGGTAAATGGGGAACTCTATGCCTTGCGGATCGGTAAGGGCTGCCGCCGAACCTGTGGTTTTGGCACAAACGCGTTTGCCACCGTTACGAAGCCCGGCTGCTATGAGTCGGGTAACGCTGGTTTTACCGCGGGTGCCATTCACATGAATGCGCACCGGAATGCGTTTTAAAATGGCGCGATGGCGCACAGATTCGTACAAACCCGCAAGAATAAGTGCCAACCACAGAAGCATCACTATGATTAAGGTTTCTGGAATAGCCACGAAAGCGTCCAACGTAGGAAAATTCATGCACTAAGGTACCCGTCTTTACTTGGTATAGACTAGTGTAGTGCATGTTTTTTACTTAGCTTTACATTTGCCAAATTGATGTTCGGCTAATAGCGGCTATGACTAGCGAATCACGTACAGGTTTTGATACATGCGATGGGCATAATCGTCGGTCATGCCGGCAATATAATCACATAGAATACGGTCGGCCGCGGCCTGCCCCTGAGTGTTGAAAGCGGCCTCCCAGCGTGAGCGGGTATTATGGGGCAACAACCGCATTGGCTCGGTATGGAAGGCATCAAATAAATCCAGCAACATGTTCTGGCTGCGGTAGCGCAGTTGCTGAATGGCCGGCTGATTGATCACGTGCTCGAATACCACCGCTTTTAGGGCGTTCAGCAGCTGGCGCTCGGCATCGGGCAGAGTGGCGTTGTAACGCACTAATGGTTCGGTTGCGCCCGGCAAGGTTTCGCTCACGCTAATGGTAGTTACAAAAATATTAACCAGAGCACCAATGGCATTTTTGCGGCGGTGATGTTCTTGCGCAAATAACTCTTCACTAAGTTCGGCCATTAAGTCGGCCAGTGGTTTGGGCAGGCTCTGGCACAGGCTGTCCATGTGCTCATGCCAGTGGCGCTCGTTCAGGGTTCCGGTAACTACCGCGTCTTCTAAATCATGCACACCATAGGCAATGTCGTCTGCCAGCTCCATTAGCGAGGCATCAAAGGATTTATGTTGTGAGCGCTGCCAGGGCGACTGTGCTAGTTGCTCGGTTTGCTGGAACTGGCTGCGATCCGTTTCTGATAACGGGGCCAGTACCCAGTCGAGCAAATCCGCATCTGCGGCAAAAACAGCTTTGGCTGGCTTCCACTTACTCAAACTACCGGGTTTATCGGGGTTTTCCGGCAGCGACAACGGCGGCATTAATACCGGATACTTCAGCAGCCCCAACAAGGTGCGGCGGGTTAAATCCATGCCGTGATCCGGGTGGTATGCCTCTAAGCGACCAACAATGCGGAAGGTTTGGCCGTTGCCCTCAAAACCGCCCGACTCCAGCATTTTGTAATTTAGCGCCGCTTCGCCACCATGCCCGAACGGCGGGTGGCCAATGTCGTGCGCCAGGCACAAAGCTTCAATCAGGTTTAAATCGGGCAGCAGATAATGCAGCTCAGCCGGAGCGGTGTGGGTTAGTTGATTAATCAGCGAGGCGCCAATTTGTGCTGCTTCCAGCGAATGCGTCAGGCGCGTGCGGTAAAAGTCGTTTTCGCCCACATTCATGATTTGGGTTTTCGACTGCAACCGCCGAAATGCGGCTGAGTGCAAAATACGGGCGCGGTCACGTTGCCAGGGCGTGCGAACAT
Organism: Pseudidiomarina planktonica; assembly: GCF_900177775.1. Classification (GTDB taxonomy): domain Bacteria; phylum Pseudomonadota; class Gammaproteobacteria; order Enterobacterales; family Alteromonadaceae; genus Pseudidiomarina; species Pseudidiomarina planktonica. The sequence continues at coordinate 164,191 of NZ_FXWH01000002.1, forward strand.
CGCCCGGGCGTTGAATATCATTACCGCTACGTCTGTGTTGCCATTGCGCCTGAAGTTGCTGTGTCACCTGCTTTCCCGCGTTTGTTGTCAGTAGGTGGTTATAGTACGTGACCCAGCTAAGTTATGACAACTCATGCTTCAGTACTTTGCCGTTCGCATTGCGGGGTAATTCTTTAATGACTTCAAATTGGCGCGGCAGTTTGTAGTCGGCTAACTGCTCGGCCAGAAAGTCTCGTAGTTGTTTCGCTAGCTCGTTACCAGACCCGGCTTGGGGGTCTTTTAACACTACAAAAGCTTTAACGGATTCGCCCCATTGGTCGTTAGGTACACCAATCACTGCGGTGTCAGCCACCTTAGGATGTTCAAGCAAAACCGTTTCGACTTCACGCGGGTAAATATTTACGCCACCGCTGATAATAATGTCTTTCTTGCGATCTACTATCCAGTAGAAGCCGTCGGCATCACGCACGGCAATGTCGCCGGTTTTAAGCCAGCCGTCGGCCGTGCGAATGTCGTTGGTCGCGCCTGGGTTTTGCCAATACTCCAGCATGCAGCCGTCGCCACCAATCTCGATTTCGCCGGGGGTGTCCACACCCGGGTCTTCCCCGTCCTCGTTTACCAGTCGTATTTCGGTGTGCAGCGCAGCGCGCTTACCCACGGAACCGGCTTTGTCGTCATGCTCTTCTGGCATTAATAAGGTGCCGGTTGGGCCAGCTTCGGTCAGGCCGTAAACGCAATACAGAGCGTTGGTGTTGAACGCTTTACGCACCGCTTGCACCTGTGCGCTGGACAGCGGCGCACCACCATATACCCAGTGTGTCATTTTACTTAAATCACGCTTGGCAATGTCTGGTTGCTGGGCGGCCAGCAGGTAAGCCACGGGCGCTCCGAAAAAGTGCGTGGTGCCTTCCTGTTCGGCTAAATCTAACAGCAAATCCGGCGTAAATGTTGGCGCTACCACGTGGCTGGCGCCTACCAAAGTGCCGGCCAGCAAGAATAGATTTAAAGGTGCGGAGTGAGTAAATGGCATTAGTTCCAGCAAACGGCTGGCTGGCTTCATTTCCATTTCCACTGCCATCATAGTGGCAACCGCCAACAGCCGCTGGTGATTAAATAACACGCCTTTAGGGCGTCCGGTGGTGCCTGAGGTGTATAGCAATGTACAAGGGGCGAGTTGATCATCAATGTGATTTGGCGGCGCAATAGAATAGGGATCCAGCAACTCATTGTAGTTGTCCAGCCACAGTGCCTGGTAGTCGTCACAGGCGGCTTCGCCACCACTTGGCTCACCAATTAATTTGATTACCGCTGCTTCGGTTAACTTCCCGGTTAGCACTACTTTGGCGCCGCTATTGTCCAGAATATAACTAAGCTCGGGGGCGGTTAATTTCACATTAATAGGCACGGCAATGCCACCTAGTTTCTGAATCGCGAAATAGGCCAGCACAAAGGCGTAACCGTTCGGTAAAAATAAACCTACCCGGTCGCCCTTTTGTAGCGAGTAACGCTGCTTCAGGAAATCTGCTAACTGATTACTTTGCTCATGCAGTTGTTGCCAGCTGTGTTGCTGGCGCCCAAAGCGCGGGTCGTAGTCAATTACCGCCGCACTGTCGGTAAATTTGCGGGCATTGCGGGCAATAAGTTGGTCTAGCGTCAGCATCAATTACTCCTTGGGAATTGGTTCGTTACCCTTAAGTGTTAAGACAACTGCGGGGTTGCACGTTCAATAATTTTTTGTAGTTGGGCGTCAGCTGGCAAGGTGCCAAACATCAAGCCACCGCCGCTTAAACGCGAGCCACAGAATGCGTCGGCAACCGCTGTTGGAGCGTTTTGCACTAACAAGGCGCCCTGCAAGGCCAGCGCCATTTGCTCTACCAAAGTGCGGCCGCGTCGTTCGAAATCACTGGTGTCCTGCAACTGAGTGCGTAGCTTGGCCACGTAACTGTCCAGCCGTGAATCACCGCCTTTGGCGCGGTCGAGTTCGGTCAGCAAAGCGTTAATGGTATCGGGTGATTTCTGGCTGGCGCGCAGTACGTCTAAACATTGCACGTTGCCGCTACCTTCCCAAATGGCGTTCACCGGCGCTTCGCGATACAGCCTTGGCATAATGCAGTTTTCCATCACGCCATTACCGCCAATGCACTCCATGGCTTCATAGGCATGCGCCGGGGTTCGTTTACAAATCCAGTATTTACCAACGGCGGTGGCAATACGTGCCAGTTGTTTGTCGTGTTCGTTGTCCTGATTGTCCATGGCGCGCGCCATGCGCATGGTCAGGTGCATGGCCGCTTCGCTTTCCAGCGCTAAATCGGCCAGTACGTTTTGCATCAGTGGTTGCTGATTCAACACATTGCCGAAGGCTTCGCGGTGCGCACAGTGATGCAGTGCCTGCACGCTGGCCTGGCGCATACCCGCCGACGAGCCAATCATGCAGTCATAGCGGGTCATGGCGACCATTTCAATAATGGTGCGCACACCGCGGCCTTCTTCGCCAATCATCCAGGCTAGCGCGCCGCGCAGCTCGGCTTCACTGGAGGCGTTCGCCACGTTACCCATTTTGTTTTTCAGGCGCTGAATTTGCAGCGGATTTTTGCTGCCATCAGGCCGCCAGCGAGGCATTAAGAAGCAGGACAAGCCTTGGTCGGTATGGGCCAGAATTAGAAAGGCATCGCACATAGGCGCCGACACGAACCACTTATGGCCAACCAATTCATAGGCCTGGCCTGAGCCGCTTTTACCAACCGGGTAAGCATGGGTGCTGTTCGCGCGCACATCGGAGCCACCTTGTTTTTCAGTCATGGCCATACCTATGGTTAGCCCACTTTTTTGCTGGTCCTGAACATTCCGGGGATCGTATTCTCGGCTGGTGATTTTGGGTACCCATTGCTTGGCAATATCTGGCTGATGCTGCAGTGCCGGTACTGACGCGAAGGTCATGGTAATTGGGCAGCCGTGCGCCGCTTCAACCTGGGTATGCATATAATATTTAGCGGCACGGGCCACATGCGCACCGGGTTTAGGATCTGTCCAGGGGCTGCTATGCAGGCCTTGTTCAATGGCAATTTGCATAAGCTGGTGATAGGCCGGGTGAAATTCCACTGCGTCAGTACGATGCCCAAACCGATCGTGAGTATTAAATTCCGGCTTGTTGGCGTTGGCCAGAAAACCAAGCTCGATAGTTTCGGCTTTACCGGTTAATTCGCCCATGGCAGTAATGTCGGCTTCGGCCCAACTGGCCCCCTCGCGTTTTACCGCTTCCTGCAGAGCTTTGTCTTGTAGATACAGATTGTAATTTTCCAGTGGCGGTGGCTGGTTGGTTACCTGATGGGTGTTCGCCCCGTACTTGTCAGTCATGCTGTGCTCCTTACGCTGGCGGCAGCGGTGGCACCGAGCCCCTGCAGGCAGAAATTAAGTATGTGGTTAATAACAGCGGCCTGATTCAGCGAGTTGTCATTCGCAGGTTTTGGTGCCAGCGGTCCAATTAAACTTTCGGCAATAGCCCCTACCAGCGCAGTGCTGCTGCAACTGGCGTTTTGCGGAGGTAAATCACCGGCAGCTATGCCTTGCTCAATAGTGCGTTCAAACAGCTGCGCATAGCGGGCGCGGTAAATCAGACGCTCTGAATCTACTTCCGGATCTACCGGCTCGGCAATCAGCGCCCAGGCCAGCGTTGGGTTTTTCAACGCGCGTTCGGCGAACAATTGCAGCGCATTGCGCAGTCGCTGTGGCGCACTTTGTGAGCCTTGCAATGCCAGTTCAACGTGGCTGACTTCGCGCTCGGTCGCCATTTGAAAAACGTTGGCAAATAGCTTCTCTTTGGATAAGAAATACTTGTAAAGCGTACCCACGGCCACGCCGGATTTGCGCGCAACCGCACTCATTTGCACCTGCCGGAAACCGGCCTCGCCAACCAATTCGGTGGCACTGGTGAGCAGTTTGGTGCGGGTGGCGGCCTTGCGGGCCTTCACTTTAACGGTTTCCCGATATGCCACATTGAACCTCTGAATGGTTTTTAATTCTGCTTATTTTAAAGAAGTGAACCACAGTTCACAGTTTGGATCAAGTAGCCAGTATTGCTCCCTGAGCTTAGGTATTTAGGTTAGAATGGCGATACCCGCATTGGAGAGTCAGATCATGAAATTATTCTTAGTTTATTTAGGTGGTACGGCACCCGGCGCCAACATTGAATTGCATGATATTCGTTTTGTTGTGGGTGAACGTATTGAAGACACTTACCAGCAGTTGAAACAACAGTGGTTTGGCTCGGTACGTGGTTTGCACCTGGACAGCTACCTGCATGTACATCACGTAGATGGCTACAAAATTGATCTGGTGCGCGAACCGCAGCCTGCCCATGGCGATAAGCTGTATTTCGTGAATTTTGGGGGTTATTTTCCGGGGCGCATTCCGGAATTCCACGACTTTACCTTGTGCGTGGCAAACTCGCCTGAGCAAGCTAAGCAAAAGGGTTACTCCCATGTGCTAAGAGAGGGGCTGGCTAATAGTGAACAGCCGCATAAAGACGATTTATTAGCTGTAGACGATTGTTTGGCGGTTGATTTACTGGACGGCTGGTACGTGAAGTTAACCGCCGATAGTCAGCGGCAGTTGCTGAAGCCCGACTGGTCTGGTTACGAGGTAATTGGGTGAGGGTTATTGAAGGTAAAAGGCTAAAGGCAAAGCATTAAGCGCGCTGAAAAATAACCGTGCGTTCATCCTGAAACAACACCTTCAACTGCCAGTTCTGAGCTATCCAGGCAAAGGTTCTATTGCCGTAAAACGTGATATGCGTGGAATCCTTTCGATAGCCCCAATTAGCAAAATCCGTGGCAGTTTCTGAGCTTCGGGTCATCACGGCCAGTATACCTTCGGGGCGCAATAGCCGTACCAGTTGATCAATCACCTGCTGCGGTTGTGCCACATGTTCCACAACTTCGGTGCAAGTGACAAAGTCATATGTACGGGCAAGTTTGTCCGGGTCATTGGCGTAATAGATATCGTAATTAGCGCAGCTGAAACCGGCTTCTTCAAGCATCAGCGACAAGGTTGGGCCTGGCCCGCAACCAAAATCTAACCCCTCGGCCGCTGGGGGTAAAAGTTCCACCAGAGGGTTAAAGGTTTGGCTCAAAAAGGCGCGGTAGCCAGCGTCTTCCGGGTTATTTTGGTGATGGTCGTAAATAGCCTTCTCGGCCGCCGCGTCCAAGTGAAATTCGGCCGGCACAAAGATTAAGTCACAATGACCACATTGCCAGTACTCCCTACCCTCATTCGGTGGTTTGGGTTGCAGATAAAACAGTTGCGGTTCTGCAGCTTGGCAAAGCGGGCAATGCATGGTTTGGTAGCTCCGAACTTAAGTTATAACTGCTGATTTGAGCCTAACTATACGGCTATTTCTGGCTGGTACAAGTTGGAGCGGCAACTCAATAAAAGTGTGTTAGTCAGACACGGGCCAGTCGGCGGCGTCGACATCGTCCAGTGGCATGGAATGCTGCTGCCCCTGCCAGCGCTCAATAAATGCGTGCTGCGGATCATATAGTTGCGTTTGTTTGGCTAAATCGAACCAGCGCTTGCCGCGCGGGTCGGCACCTACCCCAGCTAAGTACTGCCAGTTGCCCCAGTTAGAGGCTACGTCGTAATCCACGAGTTGTTGCTCGAAATAGGCAGCGCCGTAACGCCAGTCCAATTCAAGTTCGTTTACCAGGCAACTGGCCACTAACTGACGCCCGCGGTTCGACATAAAGCCGGTGGCGTTTAACTGTTTCATACAGGCATTCACAATGGGATACGGCGTATTACCGCTGCACCACTTCTGGAACCTGGTTGGATAAAAGCTAGTGGACGGCGAGCTTTGTTTAATGCCACCGAAAGCAAATAAGCTCTGACCATAGCGATAGCCATACCAATGAAAGTATTCCCGCCAAAGCAATTCAAAGTAAATCCAGTAGGTGGAGTCGTTAGCTCCGGCGCGTTGTTCGTAGGCTTTTAAATAGTCGTAAACCGTGCGCGGCGACACACAACCAGTGGCCAGCCAGGCCGAGAACTTGGTGGAGTTACGCCAGCCGTCCAGTTCGTTACGCACTTCTTTGTATTCGCTGGCGTGGGCTTCACTAAAGTAGCTCTGCAAATGTTCATGCGCGGCGCGTTCGCCACCGCTAAAACCGTTATCCAATCGCCCCGTAGTGGGCGTGGTGTCATTGGCTAAGCGCAAGTTTCCAGGTGGTGGCGGTAACTTTGCTGCGGCAGTTGCAGCCGGCACCGGTAAGCCTTCAACTTTGCGGCGAAACTTTGAGAATGAATCTGGCAACTCGCTAATGCTAAATGGCAGCTCAGCAGCGTCAAACAGGGTATTGCTGTGCGCTTGCTGCCAGTGCAAATAAGGGTAGCGTTGTTGTAGTAATTCCCACCGGTGGCGCTCGTAGTGACCGGGATGATAACTACTGAAAACCGCATCCATGCCAACTTCCGTAATGAGTTCAGCCATTACTTGCATGGGCTGGCCAACGCGTATCAAGAGTTGCTGCCCCTGGGTGGCTAAAGTGGCTTGTAAGTCGGTTATAGATTGCTGTAAGAACCGCCAGCGCGCCGCGCCTAAAGCTTTGGTGCTATAGCGCCCGGGCCGGAACTGACTGGGGTCAATAATAACCAAGCAAAGTAAGCGTTCGCTTTGGCTTGCCGCCTGCATTAAGGCGGGGTTATCTTGTACTCGCAAGTCGTTTTGAAACCAGAATAAACTCGATTTAAACATGCTCAGGGGTTCTCATTACGGCGTGAATTTGTTCAACTGACTGTAATTACTAATTACGCATGAATACAGGCTTCAGACCAACAGGTGTACAGTTAATGGACGAGAAAAAGAACAAAGTGACCAATCTACTGGGTTATTTGGGGCTACTACCATTTGCGGCGGCCACTGTATTGGAAGTCATAAATGCCGATTTTATGGGTAAAAGTGGCCTTACCTATTTTGTCACTTACAGCGCGGTTATTTTAAGTTTTATGGCGGGTACGCTGTGGGGCAAAGTGCTCAGTGCCAATGACGAAGGCGGCACTGCCGTGGCTTTTATTATGAGCAATATTTTTGCACTGGCCGCCTGGGTGTCGTTACTGATGGAGATGTCGCTGGTGACTCTGGTGATACTGGCCGCAGGCTTCATGTTGCTTTGGTTTACCGAGAAAAATCCGGCGGTGGGGCAATCCACTTACTGCCCTATAACTTATGGTCGGCTGCGCCGCCGGCTAACCTTTACCGTGGTTATTCTGCACCTGATTATGCTGTTACAGAATACCGTTATGAACGGCGGCGCATAAAAAAAGCACAGCACCTAATGTGGGGCTGTGCTTTTTTGTTACAGGCGGTGGCCTGTTTAAACCAGTTCTTTTAGTGACGACTTGCTGAAGGCTTCAATTTCTTCATTACGGCCGTCGCGAATTTTAGTCAACCAGTCGGGGTCTTGCAGCAGCGCGCGGCCAACCGCAACCAGATCAAATTCACCTTGCTCAACTCTAGCGACCAGTTCTTCAATGCCTGATTTTTCTACTGCAGGTTTGTCGGAGGCGAAGGTGCCGCTGATAAAGTCTTCGGTTAAACCCACGCTGCCAACGGTAATGGTTGGCACACCGGTAAGCTTTTGCGTCCAGCCGGCCAGATTGAGATCTGAGCCTTCAAACTCGGTTTCCCAGAAGCGACGGGTAGAGGCATGGAACACATCTACACCAGCATCTACTAGGGGTTGTAAGAACTCTTTCAGTTCTTCCGGGGTGTTTGCCAGGCGCGCTTCATATTCCTGCTGTTTCCACTGCGAGAAGCGGAATACAATAGCAAAGTCTTCGCCAACAGCTTCACGCACGGCCTTCACAATTTCTACGGCAAAACGGCCACGGTTTTCCATCGAACCGCCGTATTCGTCTTCGCGTTTATTGGTGCCTTCCCAGAAGAATTGGTCTACCAGATAACCGTGTGCACCATGAATTTCGACGCCATCAAAGCCAACTTCTTTGGCCTGCCGTGCCGAGTCGGCGAAGGCTGCTACGACATCGTCAATGTCTGCTTTGCTCATGGCTACGCCGTTAGGCTTACCCGGCGAGAATAAGCCAGACGGGCTGTAGGCGGGCGCATCATCGGCAGATTCAGACTTACGAACCCCACCTACGTGCCACAGTTGTGGAATAATTTGACCGCCTTCGGCATGCACGGCTTCAACAACTTTGCGCCAGCCGGCCATGGCTTCTTCACCAAAAATATGTGGCACATTCGGAAAGCCACTGGCACCCGGGTGATCAATTTCAGTACCTTCGGTAACAATCAAACCAACGCCGCCCGCGGCGCGACGACGGTAGTAGGCTACATTTTTTTCGTTCGGCACATTGCCCGGCGAAAAACTGCGTGTCATAGGGGCCATAACCACCCGTGATTTCAGTTTTAAACTTTTTAATTCGAATGGTTTAAATAACGCATCTGTTGCAAAGCTCATTAGAACTCCTGTTGGAAAATAGGTAATACCTTGTATTCGTAGTATCGGGTACTTTTGATCAGTTAGGCCAGCAACAAGTTGTTCTAGCTCATAACCAAAGAATCTAGGTGTTTGGTGATCGTTTTCGGGTGCCAGCTATTATCATTGCTATAGTTTCTCACATTCGACTCACGTTAGTTAAGGTTACGGTACAGATGCGCGATATTTTCATTATTCACGAAAACGAAGAATGGTTAGTGCCACTGCGGGCTGAGTTTAGTAAACGCGGTGTAACCGCCAAAGAATGGTTCGTGCATGAAGGTGCCATTAGCTACGACCAGAAACCTGCCGATGCGGTGTATTACAATCGCATGAGCGCGTCTTCACACACCCGCGGGCACCGTTTTGCACCTGAGCTAACGCGTATGGCCTTAACCTGGTTAGAACGCCATGAGCAAACTGTGGTGAACGGTACCGACGCGCTGTACCTGGAAGTATGTAAGCTGTCCCAGTATGCCGCGTTAGAGCAGGCGGGGTTAACCACGCCACGCACACGCCCGGTAGTTGGGCGAGACGACATTGTGCCGGCGGCACGTGAGTTTGATCAGTGGCCACTTATTCTGAAGCCAAACCGTGGCGGTAAAGGTTTGGGCGTTATTCGTTTTGATGACGAAGCTGGCCTGGCTGCATACGTAAACGGGCCGGATTACGAAGCGCCGCTGGATGGCATCTGGTTGCTACAGGCTTATATTGCGCCGGCGCAGCCGCACATTACCCGCGCCGAATTTGTGAATCAGAAATTTGTGTATGCCGTGCAGGTAAATACCGAAGGCGGCTTTGAGTTATGCCCGGCCGATGTGTGTGACATTGGCGATAGCTTTTGTCCTACTACCGATACTGAAGCAGAGAGTGAAACACAGAGCACGACTGAGACGCCGGCTAAATTCACCGTTACTTATAAGTATGACCAGCATGCCATTATTACCAACCTGGAAGGGTTCCTGCGACAAGCCAATATTCAGGTAGCTGGTATTGAGTTTATTGAAACTGCCGCTGGTGAATTGTTCGTGTATGACGTGAACACCAACACCAATTACAACCAAAAAGCTGAGCAAACCGCAGGCTTGGAACGCACTGGTATGGGGTCGCTGGCCGATTACTTAATTGAGCTGGCTAGCAAGTAATTCATAGAATAAAAAACGCCCGGTAAGCGTTGCGCTTGCCGGGCTTTTTGTTGTCAGGGCTGCCAGTTTAGATAACCGAAGCTGGCTTAGTCTTGCTGCAGCTCGTCTAGTATTTCGTCCGGTAACGGCTCGTCAATACAGGCGCTTAAAGTTAATAGCAGCTTGCGTTCGTCGGCCGTAATTTCCCGATCATACTGTACGCAGGCAATCCAGCACTTCAGTAACCGCTCGCTTGCTGTTGGCGACCAGCCACTCAAGGTGTTTAGCGCCAGTTCCAGTTGCGCCTTAGTTACCTCGGTAGCGCTATAGTCAGGCACGCCTTTGAAGTGGCGTTTAATGCCGTGCTGATAGGCCGCTGCTGCTTCTGCGGTATCGCTATGGCCGGCATCTGCTAAGGCCCGTAAGGTAACGGCAACCGCCTGGCCTTTACCCAAACGCTTAGCGAAAGCTGAGTCGGGCAGCAATTGGCGTGCTAGTAATTGATACAAACCCCAGTGAAACAGATCGGCGTTTTCAGTGCGGGCTTTTAAGTCTTCCAGCAAGGCGGCCTGTTCGGGTTTGCCCAACTTGCGCAGTGCAGGCAGCGCTAACTCAACCAAAGCTAACTGCTGGGCAGCGTCAAACTTAGTTGAGCCGTCGGTTAAGGTTTCCACAAACAGGTTCTGCAGGGCTTTCGCGGCTGGCTGGGGTTGATGCAATTGCTCCAGCAGCAACGCCGGAATAGCTAACGCGGCGAAGCGTTCACTGCGCATGGCAGCGTTTGCGGCAGCGCTGGAATCCGGGCTTTCAGGTTGGGCATGAAAACTTTGCGGTTCTGGGTAATTACCGTCCCAGCTTGGTTGCAAACGCTTAATGCGCTGTTCCAATGGTGGGTGCGTGGACATTAGCGAGAACCAGCGGCTAATTGCCTGCCCAAAGAACAAGTGAGCGGCTTCGTCGGCATTTTTATGTTCAATTTTACTACCTTGCTGGCGCGCACCAATTTGCTTTAAAGCGCCGGCCAGGCCATCGGGATTACGGGTAAACTGCACCGCTGCGGCATCGGCCAGGTACTCGCGTTGGCGACTCACGGCGGCTTTGATCAAATTCCCGAATAGCACACCAATGGCACCCACAATCAGTAAACCAATACCAATTAACGGGCCAATATTATTTTTGTTGTTACGCCCACGCGACATAGCACCTGAATAAATCAGCATGCGGCCCATGTGCGAGATAAACAAAATACCCGCCAGTGCGGCAATGAGGCGAATATTCAGGCGCATATCGCCGTTCAATATATGACTAAATTCGTGTGCAACTACGGCTTGTAATTGTTCGCGCGAAAAGCTGTCGATAGCGCCCCGCGTTAAACCAATAACCGCATCTTTGCTTTTATACCCGGCAGCAAAGGCGTTAATGGCGGACTCTTCGGGCAATATATATACCGCCGGCACCGGCATGTTGGCGGCTATAGCCATTTCTTCAACCACGTTTAGTACACGCCGTTCGGTCGGATCCTGACTGTCGGGCGACACCAACTGACCACCAAGCTGCTCGGCGACCACGTGTCCACCCGGACGCAATGCCAGCCACTTCACCAGCATTACGGTAGCGATAACGGCAAACACCACCAGCGCCGTCATCATGGCCGCTTGCGGGTCAATGGCAAACTCCTGCGCACCGCCACCACCGGGCTGGCCGCGGCTTTCCATAACGCCGAAACCAATACCAATAACTAAGGTGGTAACACCAATAATAAGTGCGAAGGCGATCAGAAATAACACCACCAGCAAGGTGGTGTTGCGTTTGGCTTCTTGTTGATGCGAGAAGAAATTAACCATAACGAATTAGAACTGCACTTTGGGTGCGGCTTGAATTTCAGCGCTGTCTTCAAATTCTAACAGGCTAGCATCGGTGCTATGGCCAAACATACCTGCTACCGCAATTGGCGGGAACGACTGGCGGTAAGTGTTGTAAGCCATAACTGCATCGTTAAACGCCTGGCGTGAAAACGCGACGCGGTTTTCGGTAGTCGTAAGTTCTTCAGACACTTGCATCATGTTCTGATTAGCTTTTAAGTCAGGGTAGGCTTCCATCACTACATTCAAACGACCCAGCGCGCTGCCAAGCTGGCCTTCAGCACCCGAAAGTTCTGCCATGGCGTTGGTGTCGCCCGGATTTTGTGCCGCTTTTGGCAAGGCCGAGGCAGCCTGATTACGCGCATCTATAACAGCTTCCAGCGTTTCGCGCTCATGCGATAAATAAGCTTTCGCGGTTTCGACTAAGTTAGGGATTAAGTCGTAGCGGCGTTTAAGTTGTACTTCAATTTGTGCGAATGCATTTTCGAACTGGTTTTTCAGTGCCACCAGTTTGTTGTAGATAGCTATGAGGTAAATAACCAGCACTGCCACAATGCCTAGTATAATCCAGCCTGTCATAACCCTTCTCCTGTTAGTAAGCAATTCGATGCTTGCGCTGTTAGGTGCGCAGGTACATTCAACATGCTATCATTTGTGGCCATTAGCAAGTGCCTATATCGTAATTATTTGTATGCATCCGTGTATTTGGGTAAATGTATGTAAATACGGCCTCAATCGGACTCAACAACTTCGAAGAACTATTATATGACCTCATCTGTAACTGCCGATGGCAATTTGTTTATTCTTGCAGCCCCCAGTGGGGCAGGTAAATCTAGCCTGATTCGTGAGCTGTTGAATAAACACCACGATGGGTCCATGCAAGTTTCAGTGTCCTGCACCACGCGCGCGCCCCGGCCGGGCGAAAAAGATGGTGTGCATTACCACTTCCTGACCAAAGCTCAGTTTGAAGCGCGCATTGAACAAAATGAGTTCTACGAGTGGGCGCAGGTATTCGACAATTACTACGGCACCTCGCGTACTGTGATTGAAGAAACGTTAAAGCAAGGTGTGGATGTGTTTCTGGATATTGATTGGCAGGGCGCCAATCAGGTTCGCGAAGCTTACCCGCAAGTGCAGTCTATTTTTATTATGCCGCCCAGCCTCACAGTGCTGGAGCAGCGCTTGCGAAATCGCGGTCAGGACAGTGAAGAAGTAATCGCCAAACGTATGGCCAAAGCGCGGGCCGAAATCTCGCATTACCATGATTTTGATTACTTAATTATGAACGATGATTTCGATGCGTCGCTGCAAACCCTGGAACATATTGTGCTGGCAAGGCGTCAGCGAATGCCTTTACAGCAGATGCGCCATGCACAAACCCTAAAAGATCTCTTGGCTAACGGGCAGTAAATCCGTATAATTCCTGACCTGTTTTAAAATGTAACGAATTTTTGGAGTGAAGCTATGGCTCGCGTAACTGTTGAAGATGCTGTTGATCAAATTGGTAATCGCTTTGATCTGATTTTGGTGGCATCACGCCGCGCCCGTCAATTGGCCATTCAAGGTAAAGATGCAATGGTACCTTGGAAAAATGAAAAGCCGACGGTTATTGCGTTACGCGAAATCGAAGAAGGCTTCATTGACGCTGCACGCTTAGACGCAGAAGAGCAGCAAGCTACTAAACGTCAGGATGCTGACGAGTTAGCAGCAGTTGATGCTATCCGCGGAATTAGCTAAGCACGCCTGCTACAAACAGTAGTTGTTCGCTATAGTGAGCACGTGAATTAGCAAGAATAAGAAGAATTAAATCAAGCCAGTGCGTTTCGCATTGGCTTTTTTGTTAGATCTCCGTATTCTTAAAACGAAGCCACGTTTTTTGGGAGTATTTGGTGTATTTATTTGAAGGTTTGCGCCAGCAGTTAGCCGACTATCTGCCACCTGAACAGGTGGAGCGGACAGCAGCTGCTTTTGTGGTAGCGGATGCCGCGCACAGCGAACAAAAACGTCGCAGCGGCGAGCCTTATATTACCCATCCGGTGGCCGTTGCTGGCCTTCTGGCCGACATGTGGCTGGACCATGAAACCATCATGGCGGCATTGCTGCATGACGTAATCGAAGACACCAACGTTACCCGCGATGATTTAGCTGAGCAGTTTGGCGCTACCGTAGCTGAGCTGGTGGAAGGCGTGTCTAAACTCGACAAGCTGCACTTTGAATCCAAAGAAGAACTGCAAACTGAAAACTATCGCAAAATGATTATGGCGATGGTGCAGGACATTCGCGTGATTCTTATTAAGCTGGCCGACCGCACCCACAACATGCGTACCATAGGTCATTTACGCCCCGACAAACGCCGCCGCATTGCCCGCGAAACTTTGGAAATCTACGCCCCACTGGCGCATCGCCTGGGTATTCACGATATTAAAAACGAACTGGAGCGGCTGGGCTTTAAAGCGCTGTATCCGTGGCGTTCGCATTTGTTGGAATCGCAGGTTAAAAAGGCGCGCGGTAATCGCCGCGAACTGGTTGAGCGGGTGCAGGGTGAAATTGAACGTCGACTGCACGAAGTTGGTATTAAAGCCACGGTTAGCGGACGCGAGAAACATCTGTACAGCATTTACAAAAAGATGCTGCACAAAGAGCTGAAATTCGAAGAAGTCATGGATATTTACGCCTTCCGCGTGGTGGTGGATGAAGTAGACACCTGCTATCGCGTGATGGGTGCGCTGCATAACCTGTACAAACCTATTGAAACGCGCTTCAAAGATTACATTGCGATTCCTAAGTCGAATGGCTATCAGTCGCTGCATACCTCATTGAAAGGGCCGCATGGCATTCCGGTGGAAATACAAATTCGCACCGAAGAAATGAATTTAATGGCCGACCGCGGAGTTGCCGCCCACTGGCTGTATAAATCGGATGAAGAAAGCGGTACCACCGCACAAGTGCGGGCCAGCAAGTGGATGCAAAGCTTGCTGGAATTGCAGCAAAGCACCGGTAATGCGTTTGAGTTTATTGAAAACGTGAAATCTGAGCTGTTTCCCGAAGAAATGTACGTATTCACCCCCGACGGCCGCATTATTGAATTGCCGCAGGGTGCAACACCAGTGGATTTTGCCTATGCAGTGCATACCGATATTGGTAACACCTGTATTGGCGCCCGGGTAAATCACCGGGTGTATTCGCTCAGTAAGCAACTGGAAACCGGGCAAACAGTTGAGATTAAAACCGCACCAGGTTCGCGTCCGAATATTGCCTGGCTGAATTTTGTGGTGACCGGCAAGGCGCGGGCGAAAATTCGTCAGTACCTGAAAAGCCAGGAAGCTCGCGAAGCGGCGGCATTGGGTGAGCGCTTACTTCGCGCTGCGCTCGGTAATGCCAGTTACGACGAGATTCCACTGAGCGATTTTGAGCGGGTTCTCAAAGAAACCAAAATGGAATCGCTGGAGCAGTTATTAAGCGAAATTGGTTTGGGTAATATGATGTCAGTGGCTATTGCGAAACGACTGATGGGTGAAATTACCAACACCAAAGACGAAAGTAATGTGACTAACCGCAAGCTTGCCATTAAAGGTGCTGAAGGCCTGCTGGTTGGCTTTGCCAAGTGCTGCCGACCGATTCCGGGTGACGATATTGTGGCGCACGTGAGTCCGGGTAAAGGCTTAGTTGTGCACCGCCGCGAATGTAAAAATGTACGGGGGCATGAAGACGAACCTGGTAAGTATTTCCCGGTTACCTGGGACGAAAACACGACCTCGGAGTTCGTGACCGAGGTACGGGTTGAAGTTGTAAATCATCAGGGTGCATTGGCCAAATTAACGGCGAATATTGCGTCAACGGGCTGTAATATTCACGGCTTGAAGACCGAAGAAATTGACGCCAATGTTTATTATATTGATGTGGGTTTAACGGTTCGCGGGCGTAAGCATTTAGCTGACGTTATTCGCCATATTCGCAAGATGTCATATGTTCAACGCGTGACGCGTTTAAGGAAATAGTATGTCAAAAGTAATTATTAGTACGGATAAAGCTCCGGCCGCTATCGGTACCTATTCACAAGCGGTGAAAATTGGCACCACAGTGTATTTGTCCGGCCAAATCCCACTGGTGCCAAGCACTATGGAATTTGTGAGTGAGGATTTCCGGCAGCAGGCTGAGCAAGTATTTAAGAACCTGACCGCGGTATGCGAAGCTGCCGGTGGCAGCTTGCAGGACATGGTAAAAGTACAGATTTACTTAACCGACTTGGGTCAGTTCGCGATTGTGAACGAAGTGATGGCCAGCTTCTTTGAAACTCCATACCCCGCCCGTGCGGCCATTGGCGTAAGAGCATTACCCAAAGGCGCGCAAATTGAAATAGACGGCGTAATGGAGTTACCGAGCACCAACTAAGCGGTCTCGGTTGCAGCATCCACGGTGTTCTGGCGCGACTCTAGGGGTTTGCGCCAGATAATCATCGCCACCGCCACCGCGGCCAGAATGAAGCAGTAACCCGTATGAATGCTCACATCTAACGGCGACAACCCAAAGCTAGCCCCCATTAACAGTGCCTGCGCACCGTAGGGCAGCACCCCTTGCACCACACAAGCAAATATATCCAGCAGGCTGGCACTTTGGCGTGGCGCCAAATCACCTTCTTCTGCCAGCTTTTTACTTACTTCACCGCTTAGCAATATGGTTACTGTATTGTTCGCCACACACACGTTGGTTAGTGCGGTTAGGCCACTAATACCGAACGCGGCAGATTGCTGCTTATGTTTGCTGATGCGGCGGGTAACGCTGGCCACCGTTTTGGCCAGAAATGCCAGACCGCCTTGCTGACGAATAAGCGCCGACAGACCACCAATGAGCAGTGACAGCAAGAAGATCTCTTGCATGCTCTCGAAGCCTTTATAAATGTCGTTGCTAAAGGCTACCCATTGGTAGCCCACCGCCACCATGCCAAAGGCGGCCGCCAGCACAATACCTAAGCTGAGCACCACGAATACATTCATGCCCAGTACCGCCAGCAGAATAATGGCGAAGTAAGGTACGCTCAGCCAGGCGTTTGCTTCAGGTATTTCTGGAATAGTGGCACCAGTGTCGTAACTGATTAACCAAACCAGGGTTAAAATTGCGGCCGGAACAGCTATTTTTAGGTTGGCTTTGAATTTGTCGCGCATGGCACAGCCCTGTGTTCGGGTTGCGGCTATGGTGGTGTCAGAAATAATCGACAAGTTGTCGCCAAACATAGCGCCACTTACTAACACGCCGGCCAGTAAAGCTAAGTCGATATTGGCGGCCTGACCTAACCCCAGCGCCACCGGTGCCAGTGCGGCCAGAGTTCCCATGGAGGTACCCATGGCGGTAGACACTACCGCAGCAATTAAAAACAGGCCGGGTAGCAAAAACGAGGCAGGAATAATATTCAGCCCAAGTGCTACCATGGCGTCAACGCCACCGGTGGCAGCGGCAACGGTTGAGAACGCGCCGGCCAGCAGGTAAATAAGGCACATGGTAACTATGTTGCGTTCACCAACGCCCGATACAAAGGTATCAATGCGCGCTTCGAAAGGTTGTTTGCTTAACAGCACACCCAAAGCGATGGCCGGTAAAATGGCTACCGGGCTTGGCAACTGATAGAAAGCATAATCAACACCGGTTACTTGAAAATATATACCGGTACCTAAGAACAGCAACAAAAAAAGCGCCAAAGGCAATAACGCACGGGCGCTGGCAGGTTCAGTCATAACTTCTCGCTTTGGTTGGTTATTCATTTTTAGACGTCCAGAAGTTTATACGGCTTAAGTAAAATGTGCAATCGTCAATATATACGCGTTGTGCTTTCGTTAAGGTACACTATTCGCTAAGAAACCCAAGAATACACAGGAATTTATATGAGTCCGGAAGAGTTACACCTACAACTACGTAATTTACGCCCTGAAGATTACCCGCAATTGCGCGATTTAATGGACGTGGTGTATCCAGATATTGGTGGCGCCTGGGGCGAACACACTATTTTAAAGCTGACCAAAGAGTTTCCAGAGGGTCAGTTATGCCTGGAAGATAACGGCAAAATTGTTGGCGTGGCGCTAACCGTGAAGGTTACCTATGCGCGGTTTAGTAACCCGCATACCTACGACGACTTAATGGATAAGCGCGAAAATATTCTAAATGAGAAAAAAGGTGACGCTCTATATGGCCTGGACGTACTGATTCATCCGGACTATCGCGGCTACCGGTTGGGTCGACGCTTATACGATGCCCGTAAAGAGCTATGCCGGCAGTCTAACCTGCGCGCCATTTTAGCCGGTGGCCGCATTGTGAATTATCACAAAGTGAGCGAAGAGCTAACGCCAGGTCAGTACATTGATAAAGTACAGAAGCGGGAAATTTATGACCCTATTCTGACGTTCCAGTTAGCCAACGACTTTAACGTGAAGCGGCTATTGGGTAAGTATTTACCGGAAGACAAGCGTTCCAAAGGTTTTGCGACTTTGCTGGAGTGGAACAACTTCTTGTTTGAGCCTTCCAACAACGTGCTGACCACCCGTATTCGTAGCGTGCGCGTAGGTGCTATTCAGTGGCAGATGCGTGAAGTTGATTCAGTGGAAGAAATGCTGCGTCAGGTGGAATACTTTGTCGACGCACTATCGAGTTATCAAAGTGACTTTGCAGTGTTCCCGGAGTTCTTTAATGCGCCGCTTATGGGCTTAACGGATCAAAGTCAGCAAATGGACGCGATTCGTTTTCTGGCGGGTTACACCGAGCGCTTTAAGAAAGAAATGTCACAAATGGCGGTGAGCTATAACGTGAACATTATTACCGGCTCGATGCCGTTGCAGGAAGAAAACACTATTTATAACGTGTCTTACCTGTGCCGCCGTGACGGTACTGTGGAAGAGCAACGTAAGCTGCATGTAACCCCGCATGAAAAGCGCGACTGGGTTATTGAAGGCGGCGACAAAGTGCGGGTATTCGACACCGATGCCGGCCGTGTTGGTATTTTGATTTGTTACGACGTGGAGTTTCCGGAGCTTGGCCGCTTAATGGCTGCTGAAGGTTTGGAAATTTTATTTGTGCCATTTTGGACTGACACCCGTAATGCTTATTTAAGAGTGCGCCATTGTGCGCAGGCACGTGCGGTTGAAAACGAGTGCTATGTGGTTATTTGCGGTAGCGTTGGTAACTTGCCACAGGTGGAAAGTCTGGATGTGCAATATGCGCAGTCAGCGGTATTTTCACCGTCGGACTTTGCCTTTCCGTATGACGCTATTATGTCGGAAACCACGCCGAATACCGAGCAGCTTATCTTCTCGGATTTGAACCTGGACGAACTGCGTTACCTGCATCACGAGGGTTCGGTGACCAACTTAAAAGACCGTCGTACCGACCTGTATGAGGTAGCGCGAAAATTTGCCTTAACCGATTCCAACAGCTAGTTTGAAGTCAGCTAAAAATAATAACGACCAAACAATGAGGAAGCATTATGGCCAGCGTTAAGCTGATTGAATCTACCGAAGAAGCCTACCAGTATCCGCTGCTGATTAAGCAGCTGTTACTGTCCAGTGAACGTTATGGCGGCGACCGTGAAATTGTCGGCGGCAATAACGGTAAGCGCTATAGCTACACCGAGTTTAACCAGCGCGTGCGCCAGTTAGCTAATGTGCTGACGGCGGCCGGTGTTAAACAGGGCGACACAGTAGCGGTACTTGATTGGGACACCCCAAGGTATTTGGAGTGCTTCTTTGCCATCCCGATGTTGGGTGCGGTGTTACACACCGTGAATGTGCGCCTGGCGCCTGAGCAAATTGTTTACACCATGAACCACGCCAAAGATGACTTGGTGCTGGTACACGACGACTTTTTGCCGTTAATGGCACAGGTGAAAGACCAACTGGAAACCGTGCACGGCTTTATTCAGTTGAGCGATGAAGAGAAACCACAGGAAGCACCGCTGGAAGTGATTGGTGAGTACGAACAGCTCATGATTAATGCTGACGTACATCACGAGTTCCCGGACTTTGACGAAAATGCCGTTGCCACTACTTTTTACACCACAGGTACCACCGGCAATCCAAAAGGTGTGTTCTTTACGCATCGGCAGTTAGTGCTGCATACCTTGGCCTTGTCAGCCACTACCAGCATGAATACCCAGATGCAGTTGTTGCAGTCAGAAAGCGTGTATATGCCGATAACGCCGATGTTCCATGTGCATGCCTGGGGTGTGCCTTATGTGGCTACTATGCTGGGTTTGAAGCAGGTATATCCGGGTCGTTACGATCCACCGCAGCTGTTAAAGCTGTTTGTGACCGAAAAAGTGACCTTCTCGCATTGTGTACCGACCATTTTGCAAATGGTGCTAAGCAGCGAAAAAGCCAAAGATATCGACTTCAGCGGCTGGCAAGTATTGCTGGGCGGCAGTGCAGCTACCGAAGGTTTGGTGAAAGCGGCGAAAGAGCGCGGCATTGATGCTTACACCGGTTACGGCCTGTCCGAAACCTGCCCATTGCTATGTACCACCTGGTTGCAGGACGACTTTGCGAATCAAAGTGGCGATGAGCAGGTGAAAACCCGCACTCGCACTGGTGTTCCGGTGCCGCTGGTAGACATGGGTATTTTAGACAGCAAAGGTCAATTTTTACCGCATGACGGCGAGGCTATGGGTGAAGTGGTGGTACGTACGCCATGGTTAACTCAGGGTTATCTGCATGAACCGGATAAGAGCAAAGAGCTGTGGCAGAACGGCTGGTTGCATACCGGTGACGTAGGCACCATTGACGGCAATCATGTGCTGCAAATTCGTGACCGTATTAAAGATGTGATTAAAACCGGTGGCGAATGGGTTTCTTCGCTGGATCTGGAGAACTTAATTAGTCAGCATCCGGCGGTTGATTTAAGCGCTGTGGTTGGCTTACCAGATGCAGAATGGGACGAGCGTCCACATGTCATGGTGACCCTGAAAAATGGCGGCGACCTGAGCTTAGATGACATTCGTGATCACCTGCAGCCGTTCATTGATAAAGGTATGATTGCCAAATGGGCAGTACCGGATTCAGTGACAGTAGTTGATGAAATACCGCGTACCAGCGTGGGCAAAATCGACAAGAAAGTGATTCGCGAGCAGTTGAAGAAAGACTAGTTTCTTCTGAAGCACCATTAAAAAAGGCCGCAACAGTTAACTGTTGCGGCCTTTTTAGTTTTATTAAATGGTTGTCAGGCAGCCAGCAATAACCGGCACCACTGACTAGCGTCCAGATACAGCTTGCCTAAGTCCATGTCATTCAGGTTTTGGGCTGACATTAAGGTGTCTACCTTATCCCAGTCGGCTTGCTCGTAAGCTTCAACAATAGCCAGCATGCGACCAATTTTACCTGAGCGCTCGGTTAAGGCTTCGTTCAGCTCCGGGGCTAATGGCAATTTTGCCAAAATGTCATCCAGCGGTTGCTGCAAAATCACATCGATTAAACTCAGCATGCCTACCATAAAGGCTGATGAACCATCGCGGCGTTCTTCCCCGTTTTGTAAAATCAGCTCCATAAAGCGGGCCCGGGTGAGCGACTTAATGTTCAGCTCTTCCGGTTGGTCGTTAGAAATATTCGCCAGAATAACTAACGCCAGGTATTTCTTTACTTCGGCTTCGCCTAAATACGCCAGCGCGTGGCCAATATCCCGTACCTGCGTGCGTAACCCTACTGCCGGGCTATTTACCAGCTTTAATAAGCTATAGGTGAGCGACAGGTCGGCTTGAATAACCTTCGCGAGTTTTTTGAAATCCAGCTCTGCTTTAAATACTTCGCTCATTAAGCTCAGCATGCTGGCTTTTTGCGGGCTTAGCGACTGGCGTTTGATAATTTCCGGACGTTCAAAGAAGAAGCCCTGAAAGAAATCAAAGCCGAGTTCTTTACAGGCATCGAATTCGTCCTGAGTTTCCACGCACTCAGCCAGTAATGGCAAGCCGCGCTCTTTAAACCAGCGTAAGCGTTTTTCTAAATTCAGGCCGTGATCCTGAATATCAATTTTAACCAGATTAATGTTGGGCATGAGCTGTTGCCAGCGATCGGAGAAGTCATGATCGTCCAGCGCAATGCGGTAGCCATGACGCGAGGTGATATCGCAGGCTTTACGTAATTCAGGACTTATGTCGACGGTTTCCAGCAACTCAATCCAAACATTTTTGGAATCCAGGAAATTGGGAAATTTGTGAATAATGGTATTGGAGTGAAAGTTGATAAACGCCTGCTTACCTAAGCAGACGGTATCAATGTCACCAATCAAATGCTGTTGCAGCAACAGCTGAGAAGTGGCTTCGTCCGGATGCAAGTCCGGGAATACATTCTCGTCGCTGTTGCGAAACAACAGTTCGTAGCCATAAACCTGTAAAGAACGATCAAATATAGGTTGTCTGGCTATATAAGAGTAGTGCATGACTGTTAGCCATCCCTGCCGTAATCTAACGCCCAATTGATGTATAAATTGGTGCCCGTTTTCAATGCATCTTCATCTACGTAAAATAACGGAGAATGGTTGCTTGGTGCTTCAGCTGGATTTTCGCCCGGAGGTGTGGCACCTAAGAACACAAACATGCCTGGCACTTCCAGCGCGTAAAACGAGAAGTCTTCGGCACCAGTAATCAGCGGCATTTCAACCACTTTCTCAGCCCCGGCAACAGCTTCTACCGTTGGCAGCATTTTGGTCACCAGATCAACGTCGTTCATGGTAACCGGGTAGCCTTCATTAATGTGCACGTGTGCTTCAGCACCATTAGTAACAGCTGTGCTTTCGGCAGTATGGGTTAGCTTGTCGAAAATCTGCTGACGAATACCCATGTCGAAATTACGAATAGTACCAATTAAGGTTACTTCGTCAGGAATAATGTTGTTACGTACACCGCCTTCAACAATACCGAAGGAAACTACCGCTGGCGCCTTGGTAATGTCTATCTGGCGGCTCACAATAGTTTGGGTGTTATTAATAATCTGTGCGGCCGTTACTATTGGGTCAACGCCGCCCCATGGCCGTGAACCGTGCGTTTGACGACCTTCTACGGTAATTTCAAAGGTGTCTGATGATGCCATTAACGGACCTTTGCGGTAACCAATAACGCCGGTGTTCATGCCTGAGGTAATGTGAATACCAAACGCAGCCTCTGGCTCATACTTGGTAAACAGACCTTCTTTCAGCATCAGTTCAGCGCCGCCTTCTTCACCTTCTGGCGCGCCTTCTTCGGCAGGCTGGAAGATAAACAGAATGTCACCGCGTACGTTTTCACGATTCTCGGTCAGGTACGTAGCCGCACCTAGCAACATGGCAATGTGAGTATCGTGGCCGCAAGCGTGCATCACGCCAACTTCGTTGCCGCGGTACTCTGAGGTTACTTCTGACTTAAACGGAACATCGGTGCGCTCAACCACGGGCAAAGCATCAATATCAGCTCGCATGGCAATGGTTGGGCCTGGTTTGCCACCTTTTAGCAGGGCAACAACACCGGTATGCGCAATGCCGGTTTCAACTTCTAATCCTAAACTTTCCAGGTGCTTGGCAATTTTTTCTGCAGTTTTAAATTCGCGGTTACTCAGTTCTGGGTACTCGTGGAAATCACGTCGCCACTCAATCACCTGCTGCTCAAGTTGACTGGAAACTGATGCTTTGTCCTGCGCCATTGCAGGGCCCGAAAAGGCAAATGCCGAGGTGCTGATAGCAAGTGCAAGAACGCCGAAGCGGCGCGCGATAAGTGGGGTTTTTAGACGTAATCTCATAGTTTTATGTCCTCTTTATGTTACCCCTGAGTATGTCAGGGGTTACTACGATCGGCAATAGCTGGCCATAACAACTGCCATGGTTTGTTAAACTCTGGTTGTTCCAGCACCGAGGCAACCTGTGCAAAGTAGCCGGTGGCTGTTGGTGGTTGCACTAGCTCGATAAGCTCGTTCTGATACTGGAAGCGCAAAGCGTATGCATGTAAGTACAGGCGCTCGGCTTGATCATCAGTAGTGGCTGCACCGTAACGGGTGTCTCCTAAAATAGGTGCGCTAATACTTTTTAAAGCCACCCGCAACTGATGCGTACGCCCGGTAAGCGGGCGCAACATATACCAGCGGTACCCGGGCGTTTCGGGTAAGGCATAACTAAAGAACTGAGTGCAGGCAGGATTGTTCATAGATTTGCTGAGCTTCCAGTTGCCGTTTCTGGCTTTAGCCATATCACCGCGCACCCAGCCTTGTTTCTTTTTCGGTTTACCCGCGGCTACGGCAACATAAAACTTTTCCAGCTGATGCTGTTCGAACAGTTTGCCGAAGTTGGCTGCGGCGTGACCGCTGCGGGCCAGAATCAGTAGTCCGGATGTACCGGCATCTAACCGGTGCACCGGCCACAATTGTTCATCCAGTTGTGCGCTTAGTTGCTGCACCAGACTTTGCTGACCATGCTGGCTGTGCATATGACTGCCTGCGGGCTTATCCACAATAATAAAATCAGCATGCTCAACAAGCACCGGAATTGGCATTTTTTTGCTCCTTGCAGCGGTGACGTGGCTTAGCAAATATCGTTATACTGGCACAACTTTGAAAAATTACACAGGAAATGAAGTTCCGCCATGTCGCCTGAACGTTTTGCGCGAATTAATGCGCTGCTGGACACACGCCAACCTGACTTAACCTTATGTTTAGAGGGTGTGCATAAAAACCATAATTTATCCGCCGTGGTTCGCACTGCCGATGCGGTGGGTGTACATGAGATGCACGCCGTGTGGTTTGATCGCAAAGGCCGGGTAGCCGGCGGCACCGCTATGGGTAGTCAAAACTGGGTGCGGGTGCATCATCATCAGGAACCGACTAGCACTAACACCTTACGTGACCTGCAAGCGCAGGGCATGCAAGTGCTGGTTACGCATTTGTCCGACACCGCAATAGATTTTCGCGAAGTGGACTATACCCGCCCAACCTGTATTGTTATGGGTCAGGAAAAGCATGGTGTTAGCGCAGAGTCTATTGCGGCTGCGGATCATCAAATAGTGATTCCCATGGTCGGCATGGCGCAATCACTCAATGTGTCGGTAGCTGCTGCAGTAGTTTTGTATGAAGCACAGCGTCAGCGCGAATTGGCTGGTATGTACGCGGCACCTCGTTTAAGCGCCGCCGAGCGCCACCGGGTGTTGTTTGAAGGTGGGCATCCGATTTTTGCCAAACTATGTCGGCAAAAAAATATTCCGTATCCGGAGTTAGACGAGCAGGGACAAATTATGGCTGATGAGGCCTGGTGGCAACAAATACGGCTGGCACAAAAATGACCACCAAAGTGACTCAAAGCCAATCCGCTTTTGAGTCGGGTTTGCATAAAATTCCGCTAACCGCCCTGAAAGGCGTTGGCCCTAAAGTGGTGGATAAACTAGCCAAGCTTGGGCTGGTAAGTGTGCAGGACTTATTGCTGCATTTACCTTTGCGTTATGAAGACCGCTCCCGCGTATACCCCATAGCGCAGTTGCAACAAGGCACTTCAGCTACCGTGATTGCCGAAGTGATTAGCGCCGACATTACCTATGGCCGCCGGCGCATGCTGAATGTGAAGGTAAAAGACAACAGCGGTATGCTGACGCTGGTGTTTTTTCAGTTTAGCGCTGCCCAGTTGAAACAATTTACTACGGGGCAGCCATTGTGGGTGTTCGGCGAAGCACGCCGGGGCTTGCAAGGGCCACAAATGGTTCATCCGGAATACAAGAGTTACGACAGCGGTCAGGAAATTCCACTGGAAGACACCTTAATGCCGGTGTATCCCACCACCGATGGTGTGCATCAGGCGACTTTGCGCAAACTCAGTGAACAGGCCTTAACCTTTTTAAACCCCCAGGCATTGCCGGAACTACTGCCCGAGAGCTTACAGCCGCAAGGGTTAAGTTTAGTGGCAGCTATTCAGACTTTGCATCGGCCGCCACTGGATGTGTCGCTGCAGCTGTTGTTGGATGGCAGCCATCCGGCGCAGCAACGCCTTGCTACTGAAGAGCTGTTGGCGCATCAATTAAGTTTGTTGCAACTGCGGGCGCAGAAGCAGTCACATCAGGCCCGCGCGCTGCCGGCTACCGGTCAGTTGCAACAAGAGTTTCTGGCACAGTTACCTTTTAAACCTACCGGTGCTCAGCAACGCGTTATTGCAGAAATACAGCAGGATTTAGCCTTGCCTATGCCCATGATGCGGCTGGTGCAGGGCGATGTAGGCTCGGGCAAAACCTTAGTGGCCGCACTGAGCGCCTTAACTGCTATTGCTCAGGGCTATCAGGTGGCGTTAATGGCACCTACCGAATTACTGGCTGAACAGCACGCACTCACCTTCCGGCAATGGTTCGAACCCCTTGGCATACAAGTGGGGTGGTTGGCCGGGCGGCAAAAAGGCAAAGCGCGGGAACAGGCGCTGGCTGCTATTAAAGCCGGTGACGTGCAACTGATTGTGGGCACCCACGCGTTGTTTCAGGCCGAAGTGCACTATCAGCAACTGGTGTTGGTGATTATTGATGAGCAACACCGATTTGGCGTGCACCAACGGCTGGAGTTGCGCGAAAAAGGCGTAGAGCAAGGCTTTCAGCCGCATCAGCTAATTATGACGGCAACCCCAATTCCGCGCACGCTGGCTATGACCGCCTACGCCGATTTAGCGACTTCAGTGATTGACGAACTTCCGCCTGGGCGTACGCCGGTAACCACAGTTGCCATTCCCGATACCCGGCGCGATCAGGTGATTGACCGGGTGCGCGAGGTTTGTGTAAATGACAAACGCCAGGCTTACTGGGTGTGTACCTTAATTGAGGAGTCTGAAGCCTTGCAGTGCCAGGCTGCCGAAGACACTGCCACCACCTTGCAGGAACTGCTACCTGAGTTGAAAGTAGGTTTGGTGCATGGCCGCCTGAAAAGCGCCGAAAAAGAAGCGGTGATGCAGGCATTTAAAGCCAATGAACTGAACTTATTAGTCGCCACTACGGTAATAGAGGTAGGCGTGGATGTGCCCAACGCCAGCTTGATGATTATTGAAAACCCCGAACGGCTGGGACTGGCGCAGTTGCATCAGTTGCGCGGCCGGGTTGGGCGTGGCGCGGTGGTCAGTCATTGTGTGTTGTTGTATCACGCACCTTTGTCAAAAACCGCCACCCAACGTCTGGGTGTGCTGCGTGACAGCAACGATGGCTTCGTGATAGCGCAGCGTGATTTGGAACTGCGCGGGCCGGGCGAGTTACTGGGCCAGCGACAAACCGGTTTAACCGAAATGAAAGTAGCGGATTTAGTTAAACACGCCGACTTATTGCCGCAGGTACAAATCTTGGCACAACAGCTGTGGAGTGACTATCCACAGCAGTCACAAGCCTTAATAGAACGCTGGCTGCCACGCCGCGATATCTACGCTCAGGCATAGGCAAAGCGCCTATCTTAAAGTACACTAACAGCAAGTAAAAAAGCTCACGACCACGGGATTCAGCATGACAGACAAAGCCTCCGATACGATTGATTTTGGCTATAAAAAAGTAGCTAAAAATGCCAAGCAAGGGCTGGTTGCCGATGTGTTTCATTCGGTGGCGGGCAAGTATGACGTTATGAACGACGTGATGTCATTTGGTATTCATCGTTTATGGAAGCGCTACACCATTGACTGCAGCGGCGTTCGTGCCGGTCAGAAGGTGTTGGATATTGCCGGTGGTACGGGTGACTTAACTGAGCAGTTCTCGCGTCGGGTAGGTCCACAGGGCGAAGTGGTGCTGGCCGACATTAACAACTCGATGCTGAGTGTGGGCCGTGACCGTTTACGCAATCGCGGCATCGTTGGCAACGTGAGCTATGTGCAGGCCAACGCCGAAGAATTACCATTTGCTGATGACACTTTCGATATTATTACGATTGCCTTTGGGCTGCGTAACGTTACCGATAAAAGTAAAGCGCTGGCCTCTATGCTGCGCGTGCTCAAGCCAGGTGGGCGATTATTGGTATTGGAGTTTTCCAAGCCAACCCACGAAATGTTAAATCAGGCCTACGATTTCTACTCCTTCAATGTACTGCCGAAAATGGGTCAGTTGATAGCGGGCGACGCCGACAGCTATCAGTATCTGGCCGAATCTATTCGCATGCATCCGGATCAGGACACCCTGAAAGGCATGATGGAAGCGGTGGGTTTTGAGCAGGTCAGTTACGATAATTTAACCGGCGGTATAGTGGCACTGCATCGGGGATACAAGTTCTGATGCGATTGTTAAGCCTGGTTCCACTGCTGCTAATTGAACGCTGCCTGAACGACTTGCTGGCCTTAGATGACGCCAGCGATGAACGTTTGCAAAGCTTGCAGGGCAAGCGTTTACGGGTAGAGCTGGAAGAACTGGGCCAACCGCTGACGGCAGCAGTACACGGTCGCCAAGTGGTGTTATCAAGCGCCGATACTGATGCGGTCGATTGCACTATTCGCACCCGCCTGGCGGTACTACCTGAATTGCAGGACACCGCCAACATTACCCGCTTGATTAAAGCCGATGCGCTGGATATTGACGGTGACATTATGCTGGCACAACAATTCAGCCAGTTATTTTTGCAGCTGGATATTGATTGGGAAACCCAACTGGCCCAGCGTATTGGCGACGTTCCCGCGCACTGGCTTGGTAGTGTATTTAAACGCAGCCAAAGCTGGCTGAAACAGCAAACCAAAGATCAGCAGCAGTGGTTGCAGGAAGTCTTAGTTGAAGAAAAGCGAGTGCTGGTGGGTAAAACTGAATTCGATATCGTTAAAACACAGCTGCAGGAATTGCGGGCCCGGATAGATCGTCTTGAGCGCCGCTGGCGCGAGCAGGAATCGTCTTAACATGCGCATACAACGGCTCTACCAAATAACCAAAACCTTTTTGAATTACGGCCTGGATGACTTGGTGCCGGCGCGCTGGCTGCCCTGGTCGGTTCGTATTGGTCGGCATTTGCTGTTTTGGTTAGGCAACAAGCATAAAGAGAAACCACCTGGCGCGCGCTTGCGGTTGGCGCTGGAGTCGCTGGGTCCGGTGTGGGTGAAGTTCGGGCAAATGCTATCAACCCGGCGCGATTTGCTGCCGCCAGATGTCGCCTTAGAATTAGCGATGTTGCAGGACAAAGTGAAGCCGTTCCCCGGCGATCAGGCGCAAAAAATTATTGAGCAGGCACTGGGTCTTCTTACGATTAAAGAAGCTTTTGCCGACTTTGACCAAACGCCACTGGCGTCAGCGTCAATTGCCCAGGTACACACCGGCGTACTGACCGACGTTAAGGGTATTGAGCGCGAAATCATAGTGAAGGTGATACGCCCTGATATCCGTAAAACCATAGATGCTGACTTAAGCTTAATGGAAACGCTGGCGCAGGTGCTGGCGCGGCATTTACCCGACGGACGTCGCTTAAAGCCGCGTGAAGTGGTGAAAGAATATCGTAAAACCCTGCTGGACGAGTTGAACCTGGCGCGAGAAGCAGCCAATGCTATTCAGTTGCGCCGTAACTTTGAAGGCTCGAAACTGCTCTATATTCCGGTGGTGTACAGCGATTACAGCCGTGAAAATGTGATGGTGATGGAGCGCATTCACGGTATTCCAATTAGTGATGTAGACACCTTGCGCGCCAACGGCGTTGACATGAAATTACTGGCTGAGCGAGGTGTTGAAGTATTTTTTACACAAGTTTTTCGCGACAGCTTCTTTCATGCCGACATGCATCCGGGCAATATTTTTGTGTCCCCTGATAATCCCGATGACCCGCAATATATCGGCATAGATTTCGGTATTGTTGGTACTTTGAACCGTGACGATAAACGTTATTTGGCCGAGAATTTTCTGGCGTTTTTTAATCGCGATTATCGCAAGGTTGCCGAGTTGCACGTGGACTCAGGCTGGGTGCCCGCGCATACCAATATTGAAGATTTTGAGTCGGCCATCCGCACTGTGTGTGAACCTATATTCCAAAAACCACTGGCAGATATTTCATTCGGTCATGTGTTGGTAAACTTGTTCAATACCGCCCGGCGCTTCGAAATGGAAGTGCAGCCGCAACTGGTATTGTTGCAAAAAACCTTGCTGTATGTGGAGGGCTTAGGCCGGCAGTTGTATCCGCAGTTAGATTTGTGGAAAACCGCGAAGCCTTATCTGGAAAGCTGGATGCATGAACAAATTGGCTGGCGTAAGGTGTTAAGTTCGGTCAAAGAACATGCGCCCTATTGGGCCGAGAAACTACCAGAAGTACCGACCTTGTTGTACGACACGCTGCATCATCAACGCAGTTTTCAGCAACAGCAGGTGAGTTTAATTAAACAGTTAACAGAGCAACAGGAACGCGCGGCAACCAGTCGCTGGTGGACGCTATTGGCTGGCGCTATGCTAGTAAGTGCTACCCTGTTATTTGTGCATTTAAAACCCTGGTGGCCGGCCGCAATAGCCTTGGGTTTAACCGCTGGTTTCGCCTGGCAAGGTTTTCGCAGCCGCCCGGATTCGAGCAAAAAATAACTAGCTCACAGCAGTGAGCACTTTTACATCATTATAGGAAGCAGAACTATGGGCATAAGCATTTGGCAACTCCTGATTGTGTTGGCAATTATTGTCTTATTGTTTGGAACCAAAAGGTTGCGCAATATTGGCGGTGATTTAGGCAATGCTGTGAAAGGTTTTAAGAAAACCATGCAGGATGACGAAAAAGACCCCAAAGCGCAGGACGACAAAGCTGAATTGCAAGATTCAACGCAACACAAAGAAGATGCGTCTGAAACTGACAAAAAATCAGCTAGCC
The DNA here is from genome assembly GCF_900177775.1 of Pseudidiomarina planktonica. Taxonomy (GTDB): domain Bacteria; phylum Pseudomonadota; class Gammaproteobacteria; order Enterobacterales; family Alteromonadaceae; genus Pseudidiomarina; species Pseudidiomarina planktonica. The sequence continues at coordinate 194,403 of NZ_FXWH01000002.1, forward strand.
GCAGCAACAAGGATAGCTAACAGCTATGTTTGAGTTGGGTTTTTGGGAGCTGCTGCTCATTGCGATTATTGGTCTGCTGGTGCTGGGCCCCGAGCGCTTGCCCGGTGCGCTGCGATCGCTGCAGCGCATGATTAGTAATGTGCGTGGTTATGCCGGCAAAATGCAGGCGGAGCTAAATCATGAGCTGCGCATTAAAGAGCTGCATGAGCACCTACAAAAAGCCGAGCAACTGGATGCCGACAAACTAAGCCCTGAGCTGCAACGCTCCATGGCCGAACTCCGTCAGGCTGCGGCGCAGGTTCAGCGGCCTTATGCGGCAACCGATGCTAGTAAGACCGAACCGGTAGACAACACCAATAAAACCAGCACGGATTCAGTGTCTAAGCCAACGAAAGACAACTCGCATGAGTGATTCTCCGCTACTTGATCACCTGTTGGAGTTACGGCGTCGGCTATTGCGGTCGGTGCTGGCCATAGTGCTGGTATTTGCCGCTTTGGCTGCATTCGCCAATGATATCTACGAACTGCTGGCAGAGCCGATGCTGGCTAACTTGCCGGTCGGTTCCAGCATGATTGCTACCGATGTCGCGGCGCCGTTTTTAACCCCATTTAAATTAACCCTGGTGGTTGCCATAGTTGTGGTGGTGCCTTATTTGCTGTGGCAAGTTTGGGCCTTTATTGCGCCGGGTTTATATAAACGTGAAAAGCGCCTGGCCGCGCCGTTATTAATTAGCAGCACACTATTATTTTACGGTGGCATTGCCTTTGCCTATTTTGTGGTGCTGCCGTTGGCGCTTGGCTTCTTAACCGGAGCCGCACCCGAAGGCGTGGCTATTGCCACTGACATTTCCCGTTATTTAGATTTTGTCCTAGCCATTTTTCTGGCTTTTGGGGTGGCGTTTGAAGTTCCGGTAGTCATTATTTTACTCTGTTGGAGCGGCGTTACTACGCCGGACCGCTTGCGTAAAAAACGGCCCTACATTATTGTAAGTGCCTTCGTTTTGGGTATGTTTTTAACGCCCCCGGATGTGATTTCTCAAACACTGCTGGCCATACCTATGTGGTTGCTGTTTGAACTTGGCTTGCTCATGGCAGGTCTATATGTAGCTAAACAAGATGTTGCCGATGACGATGTTGCTAATGACAACGTCGGCAATGACAACAACAACCAAAAACAATCACCGAAATAATAAGCAGGTAAGCATTCATGAAGAACCTTGTCGTTATCTCCACATTTGTCGTTGTGCTGGCGGGTATTTCTCATAGCACTAAGGCGCAAGCGCAGTCGGTAGACCCGGAGCAACTTGCTGCTTGTGCTGCTATTGGCAACTCATTAAAGCGTTTAGTTTGCTATGACGAGGTTGTCACTGGCTCAGGTGTTGCCACTGTTGCATCGCAAGGTGCGTCAAATAGTGCAACAACGGGCGCAGCCCGAGCTGAACAAGCCTCACAAGGGCGTTCGCAACGCGGTGGCAAATCAGAGCGCGCCGACGGACGCAATTTGGAAGAAGAGTTTGGTAAAGCGGTAGAGGTTGAACGCCTGAAACGTTTGGATGTTGAAATTGCCAGTAAGAAACAAACCCCGCGTGGCCAGTGGATTATTACTCTGGAAAACGGTCAGGTGTGGAAGCAAACTGACTATCGCAAGCATGTATTACCAACTGAAGCGAGTTACTTTATTGAGGCTGGCGTAAGCACCAACTTTTTCCTGGGCCGTAAGGGCTCCAACAGCCGTGTTAGCGTTGAACGGATCGAGTAATGCCCTGGTTTGATGCCGGCGTTAATCTTACTAACAGCAGCTTTGCCGATAACCATGAACAGGTGTTGGAACGAGCTGCTGCAGCCGGTGTTACCCGCATGGTGGTTATTGGAACCTGCCTGCAAAGTAGTCGGGAAGCCATTCAGTTAGCCGAGCGGTACCCGCAGCAACTGGTAGCCACAGTGGGCGTTCATCCGCATGATGCAGCAGGTGTTAGCGACAATTATATAGCTGAACTTCGCGAGTTAGCCGCCCACCCGTTAGTGCGCGCTATTGGTGAATGCGGGCTTGATTTTAATCGCAACTATTCGCCGCCGGAACAACAACTTCGCGTGTTTCGTGAGCAACTTGAATTGGCGGCACAATTACAGCTTCCCGTGTACTTGCACGAACGCGATGCGCTAACCCAGCAGTTGCAGTTACTCAGCGAGTTTGCCGATAAAATTCCACGTTTATTAACGCATTGTTTTACCGCTGGTCGCGAAGCACTTGAAAAATACCTTCAGCTAGGGTGTTATATCGGTATCACCGGTTGGATTTGCGATGAACGCAGAGGCGATGAACTCAGGCAAGCCGTTAAACATATTCCGGCAGACAGGCTATTGCTGGAAACTGACGCCCCTTTTTTGTTGCCACGAACATTAAAACCAAAACCGAAGTCCCGTGTGAACGAGCCTGCTCATATACCCCATATTGCGGGTGTGGTGGCGGCTTTACGAGAGCAGCCAGTAGCAGAATTAGAACAACAATGCTGGCATAACAGCCTGACTTTTTTTGGCACGGAATAGCGCATGACTAAAATCATTGTAGCTGTATATATACTGCTGTTAGGGATGTTCAGCAGCGCCACAGCGCTTGCGCAAGAGCCCTACGAACCAGTTCTGTATTATCAGATTGCCAATGGTGACTCGAGTTTTGCCGAGGTTCAGCAACAATCAATGCAGCGCTGGCGTTCCACCAATGGTGAAGCCTCTTTCGGTTACACCAGCGATATCTATTGGTTCCGTTTTGCCGTGCCTGCCTCCGCACAGGCCCGGGTCATGAATATTAGCTATCCACTGTTAGATCAGGTGGATATTTATATTATGTCGGAAGACGGCTTGATGCGGGAATATCAAGTTGGCGATAAAAAACCGTTTTCCGAACGTCCGGTTAAACATAAAGACTTCGTTATTCCTCTACCAACCTCGGAACCTCTGACTATTTTCATGCGCGTAGAAACCAGCAGTTCGCTGCGGGTTCCGGTAGCTATTTGGCCGCATGCTGAGTTTTTGGAAGGGCAGTCAACGGGCAGTATGGCCGCTGGTTTGTATTACGGCGTGGTTATTTGCATGGCCGTTTATAACCTGTTTGGTTTTTTCGTGTCGCGTGAGCGCAGCTTCTTAACCTACTCTTGCTATACCATTTTTATTGGTCTGTTAATGGCTAGTCTGGACGGTAGTGGTTATCGTTATATCTGGTCCGAATCTATTTGGTTGCAAGACAAAGCCATCCCATTTTTTGGCGCTATGGTATTTATGTTGGCAGCTATTTTTACCAGTCAACTATTGAGTTTAAAAGAGCATAGTCGCCGGCTTAATTTAGGGTTGGCTACAGTGGCCGGCGTGTTCGCCTTAATGTTTGTGGTGAACTTGTTTTTACCGTACGCCATAGTGATTAAAATGCTGTTAGCACTGGCGGTGCCTGGCTGTTTATTCCTGCTTGGCACAGGTATTTATTTGTGGCGTCGTGGCCATGTGTACGCGCGGGTGTTCACCCTGGCCTGGGCAACCTTGCTACTGGCTATTATTACCAATTCGTTGGGTTATCTTGGTTTAATCGACGGCTTCTTTATTCAGCGTTACGCCATCATGATAGGTTCAGGCATTGAGATACTGTTGCTGAGCTGGGTGCTGGCTATTCGTTATACTGAAGAGCGGCGGCAGAAACTGGTGGCTCAGTCGGAAGCTTTGCAACGCGCTGAAGAAATGCAGGTTGCGCAGGAAGAACAAAACGAGCAGCTGGAAGAGAAGGTGGCCGAGCGCACCTTCGAACTTGAAATTGCCATGCGAGAATTGCAGGAAGCGAACGCCGAGTTAGAGCAGAAGAGCAGTGAAGATGCGCTTACCGGAATTTATAATCGACGCTTCCTGAATCGGCAGTTGGAAACTGAATTCCGCCGTAGTTACCGACAGCAAAGTTCACTGTCGATGGTGATGCTGGACATTGATCACTTTAAGCCGGTGAACGATACCCATGGCCATTTGGTGGGCGATCAAATTTTAGTGCAGTTGGCTGAGTTGTTGAAACGCCAACTGCGCCGTGCCAGCGATACTTTGTGCCGCTACGGTGGCGAAGAATTTGCCATTTTATTGCCGAATACCGATTTAGAAGGTGCTGAGGCTATTGCCCGGCATCTGTCCGAGGCTGTACGTAATCATAGCTTTGATACCGAGGCAGGACCTATTCAAATTACCGTGAGTATGGGTGTAGCCGAAGCCCGGCCCTGTGACTTTGCGGTGGCCGAGCAATTGTTAGCGCATGCCGATAAAGCTTTATACAAAGCTAAAAATAGTGGCCGGGATCAAGTGTGCCCAGCGCCGACTGAGCGAGTAGCAGTCGCATCCGAGTAGTTATTTTTCAGGAGTAGTACATGCATAGTTTTAGTCAGTTCCCATATCGTCGCTTACGCCGCCTCAGAGCCCACGATTTTAGTCGTCGGTTAGTGTCGGAGAATCAGCTAACGGTGAATGATCTGATTTACCCTATGTTTGTTTTAGACGGTGAGAATCAGCGTGAGAGCGTTCCTTCCATGCCGGGCGTTGAGCGTCTATCCATAGATTTGCTGGTGCAGGAGTGCGCTGAGTTGGTTGAGCTGGGAATTCCTGCTATTGCTTTGTTCCCGGTTACTCCGGCTGCGGCGAAGTCATTGACCGCCGAGGCCGCCTGGGACAGCAATGGCATTGCTCAGCGCGCCGTTCGCGCCATTAAAGCCAAATTCCCGCAGTTAGGTGTGATTACCGATGTCGCCCTGGACCCATTTACCAGTCATGGCCAGGACGGCATTCTGGACGATCACGGCTATGTGCAAAATGATATTACGACCGAAGCCCTGGTGAAGCAGGCGTTGTCTCATGCTGAGGCCGGGGCTGATGTGGTAGCGCCCTCAGACATGATGGATGGACGCATTGGTGCCATTCGTGAAGCCTTAGAAGATGCCGGGCACGTGAACGTACAAATTATGGCGTACTCGGCCAAGTATGCGTCAGCCTATTATGGCCCATTCCGTGATGCGGTCGGTTCTGCCGGTAACTTGAAAGGTGCTGATAAGAAAACCTACCAGATGGATCCGGCTAACAGTAATGAAGCCCTGCACGAAATTGCGCTGGATATAGACGAAGGTGCCGACATGGTGATGGTGAAACCTGGCATGCCATATCTGGATATAGTGCGCCGGGTGAAGGACGAGTTTAAAGTACCTACGTTCGCGTATCAGGTAAGTGGTGAGTACGCCATGCATCAGGCGGCTATTGCCAATGGCTGGTTAGGTGAAGCGGTTATTATGGAATCTTTGCTGGCATTTAAACGGGCGGGAGCCGATGGCATTCTGACTTACTTTGCCAAGTACGCAGCTCAGCAACTAAAACAAGGTTAAGCCTTTTGAGTGTTCACCAACTCACGCAGTAACCCCTCACGTAAGGCGCCGGTGGCAATACTGGCGCTGCTTATTTTAAGCTCACGATATAACCCCAGCAAAATACAAATACCGCCCATAAATACCGCGCGGCGGTCTTCCCGTAGCCCTTTAAACTTCAAATTTGCAACGGTTTCACAGGCAATGCACTCAGCCATTATGTCTTCTAGAAAATCGGCGCCAATAGCAGGCGTCTGCCCCCGGGCCACTAAAATTTCATGCAGGGCTTTAAAGGTTCCGGAGGCGCCCATCACATGGCGCCAGCTGTGTTCTTTCAGTTTTTTGCTATAGGGTTGCACCTGCTGGCGGGCGGCGGCAATGGCGGAGTCACAGTTAGTACGGGTGATTTTGCCGGAGCCAAAGTAGTGATTTTGATAAATCACGCAACCCATATCTAAACTGTGCAGCAAATTGGCTTGCTGGCCTTTACCGGCGATAACTTCGGTACTGGCGCCGCCAATATCAATAACCAGTTGTTTGGCGCGTGGTTGCTGCTGCCAGGTGGCACCCTGATAAATAAGCGCCGCTTCGCGCTCACCGGGAATCACCTGAATGGCACAGCCTAACGCCTGGCTAAACCGCGCCATAATTTCATCACTATTGGTAGCTTTGCGAAGTGTTGCTGTGGCAACCGCGCGAATATGTTCAGGGGGAATGTTTTTGAGGTAGTCGGAAAAGTCGTACAGGCAAGATAAGCCACGTTCAATAGCTTCTTCGCTCAGTTGCATAGTTTCATTGAGGCCATTGGCTAAGCGGACTTTTTCGCGGGAGCGATAAACAATGTCCGCTTTACCACGGCGAGCCCTTGCCAGCAGCAAATGAAAGCTGTTCGAGCCTAAATCAATTGCTGCATACAAAGGACCACTGTGCATGGCAGGTTAGTTACGACGCGGTCGTTGTTGCCGTTGGCCACCCTGGCCACCGCTGCGACCACGACCACCGCCCTGGCGCTGATTGCGACGACGTTGTGGTGGACGCGGTGTTTTCACATCAGTTAGCAATGCGGCTGGGTCGTACTTAGTTACCGGAATACTGTGACCAATGTATTCTTCAATGGCCGGCAAATTGTAAACGTATTCTTCGCAGGCCAGGTTTATAGCGGCGCCTGAAGCACCGGCACGACCGGTACGGCCAATGCGGTGAACGTAGTCTTCAAAGTCATCCGGTAAGTCGTAGTTATACACATGACTTACTTCCGGAATGTGCAGTCCGCGTGCCGCAACATCGGTGGCTACCAAAAAGTCGAGCGTACCGTCGGTAAACTCATCCAGAATTTTTAACCGCTTACGCTGTGGTACATCGCCGGTTAACAACCCAACCCGATGGCCGTCTGCTTCTAACCACTGGAACACTCGCTCACAAGAATGCTTAGTGTTCGCGAAAATAATGGCCTTTTCCGGCCAGTCTTCTTCAATCAGCGTTAGCAACAACTTAATTTTGTCTTGCTTGGACGGGTAGAACAGCTCTTCGGAAATTTGTGCACCGGTTTTTTGCAGCGGTTCTACTTCAATTTTGGTGGGCGAGTTCATGTGCTCGTAGGCCAGTTCCTGCACGCGTTGTGACAGCGTTGCGGAAAACAGCAAACTTTGGCGCTGTTTCGGCGCAGGCATTTTTTCCAGCATGTAGCGGATATCTTTTATGAAGCCTAAATCGAACATGCGATCGGCTTCGTCTAATACCACAACTTCAATTTTATCAAGCGGATATAAACCCTGCTTGTAGTAATCAATAAGGCGGCCAGTGGTTCCAACCAAAATATCAACACCAGCTTCTAACGCTTGCCGTTGACTTTCGTAACCCTCGCCTCCATATATAATACCGACACGGAAATCGCAGGCTTTTGCCAGCGGGGCAGCATCATTTGCGATCTGAATCGCAAGCTCTCGCGTAGGAGCCATGATTAAAGCACGAGGTACGCGCTTTTCATCGGTGGCAGGCTTCGCCAGCAATTGGTTGAAAGTGGATACCAGAAAGGCCATTGTTTTGCCTGTACCCGTTTGGGCTTGTCCGGCAACATCGTTGCCCGCCAATGCCACAGGCAGGCTTAAAGCCTGTATTGGGGTACATTGTTCAAAACCGACACTTTGCAGTGCTGTTAATACCTGCGGGTGCAGGCCGAGATCGGCAAAGCGTGTCTCTGTAAGATGTGTTTTACTCATGGCGTAAGCATATCAGTTTGCGCTAACATTCAAAAACAGAAATAATAAGGTTTTTATTATTTCACGCGATTTAAGCAGCGGAGATTACCATGAGTGATAAAATTGTTCAGCTAAGTGATGATACTTTTGATACCGATGTACTGAACGCCGACAAACCAGTGCTGGTAGATTTTTGGGCGGAGTGGTGTGGCCCGTGCAAAATGATCGCGCCAATTCTGGATGACGTTGCCAACGATTACGCTGGCAAGGTAACCATTGGTAAACTCAACGTCGATCATAACAACCAGACGCCACCAAAATACGGTATTCGCGGCATTCCAACGCTATTACTGTTTAAAAATGGCGAAGTTGCCGGTACCAAAGTTGGTGCACTGTCTCGTGCACAGCTAACTGAGTTTCTGGATCAGCACCTGTAACGAGTTCGAAAACGGCGCTCAACTGAGCGCCGTTTTGCTTTACAGTATCTTGTTACTTGAAAAGCTGGACGTTGTCTAAATTTGGTGGTACTTTCACCAGCGTACTTTTCTTCTGTGTTGCCAAATTCAATGCCTTACGGCAACCGGTTATGTTGACCTCCAGTTTCACCTGGCTCGTCAAACACAAAAACTAACTTAGCGAATCTAACCAATCGATAACCTCGAAAGCCCTCCTATGAATCTGACAGAACTTAAAAACACCCCAATTAGCGAGCTTGTAAAACTCGCAGACACTATGGGCCTTGAAAACATGGCTCGTATGCGTAAGCAAGACATCATTTTTGCTATCTTGAAAGCGCACGCAAAAAGCGGCGAAGATATTTACGGCGATGGTGTGCTGGAAATATTGCAAGACGGCTTTGGCTTCTTACGATCGGCTGATTCTTCTTACTTGGCAGGTCCGGATGATATTTACGTATCACCCAGCCAGATTCGTCGATTTAACCTACGCACCGGGGACACCCTGTCAGGTAAAATTCGACCGCCAAAAGAAGGCGAGCGTTATTTCGCACTGTTAAAAATTCGCGAAGTGAACTTCGACAAGCCAGAAAACTCCCGTAATAAAATCCTGTTTGAAAACCTTACCCCTTTGCATGCTGACGAACGTTTTCGCATGGAGCGTGGTAATGGCAGTACAGAAGATATTACGGCACGAATTCTGGATTTGGCCTCGCCAATCGGGCGTGGCCAGCGTGGCTTAATTGTGGCGCCACCAAAAGCGGGTAAAACCTTATTGCTGCAGAATATTGCGCAATCTATGGCCGCTAACCATCCGGAAGCTGTACTTATGGTACTGCTGATTGATGAGCGTCCGGAAGAAGTAACCGAAATGCATCGGTTGGTGAAAGGTGAAGTTGTTGCTTCAACCTTTGACGAGCCAGCTAGCCGTCACGTGCAGGTAGCCGAAATGGTTATTGAAAAAGCCAAGCGGTTGGTTGAGCACAAGAAAGACGTGGTTATTCTGCTGGATTCTATTACCCGTTTGGCGCGTGCCTATAACACCGTTATTCCAAGTTCAGGCAAAGTTCTGACTGGTGGTGTTGATGCCAACGCCTTGCACAAACCAAAACGATTCTTTGGTGCAGCCCGTAACGTTGAGGAAGGTGGTAGCTTAACTATTATCGCCACGGCCTTGATTGATACTGGCTCTAAAATGGACGAAGTAATTTACGAAGAGTTTAAGGGTACCGGTAACATGGAACTGCACTTAAACCGTAAAATTGCTGAAAAACGGGTATTCCCGGCCATTGACTTCAATCGTTCTGGTACGCGTCGTGAAGAACTGCTGACCAGCTCGGAAGAGCTACAGAAGATGTGGATTTTGCGCAAGATAGTTCATCCAATGGGCGAAATTGAAGCCATGGAGTTCTTGATTGATAAGCTGCAAATGACCAAAACCAACGACGAGTTCTTTGAAGCTATGAAGCGCCAAAGAAACGGTTAGGTTAAACAGGTTCTGAAAAAGCCGGTTGCTTACGCAATCGGCTTTTTTATTGGTGGCGGGCTGATTTAGGTTTAGGGCGCTTTCACTTCTTTGAGTACCGCATCAGCATATTCTTTGTCTTCTGCTGACGGCTGCATGCCATTGTCGACTTCCGCTTCGCTATCCAGCAGGGCTAAATCCGCCAGAAATGGGAAATGGTCTGAGCCAAATGCGGGCAAGCGTTTAATCTCTTTCAGGGCAAAGTGCTGGCTATGAAATAGGTGGTCTAACGGCCAGCGCAGAAACGGAAGCTTGGCGTGAAAGCTGTTAAACATGCCGCGCCCAACTCGCGGGTCCACTAATCCACTAATTTTACGGAATAAGCGGGTGGTGGAAGACCAGGCCACATCGTTTAAGTCACCGGCTATTATAATAGGGCCATCGTGGTCTTTAATGCGGCGCGCTACCAGTACCAATTCGGCGTCACGGTTTACCGACTTTTCATTTTCAGTTGGGCTGGGCGGTGCCGGGTGCAGGCAATGCATTTGTATTTTGCGGCCCGATGGCATGACCACATCAAAATGCATAGACGGCACTTCGGGTTCAATTAAATACTCAATGCTTTCCTGCTCCAGCGGCCATACCGAGTACACCAGCATGCCGTATAAATTATCCAGTGGGCAGCGCAGCACATGCGGGTATAGGTCACCTAAATCGTCTAGCTCTTTCATCCACCAGTTGTCGGTTTCTACCGCAATCAGAATGTCGGGGCGCTCGGTTTGAATGGTTTGTAGCAAGGTTTTCGAGCGACGGTTTGATTCCAGCACATTCACTGTCATTACCCGCAGATGGTCGCTGGCTGTGCGCTGTTTCGGTGAGTAAGTAATGACTTCCTTGCGGCACAAGGGGGTGTAGGGAAATATCCACCACAATTGATAGGCAGTGCATAGTAGCTGCACGGCTAGTAACAGCCAGGTAACTGTGGGGCTGAACGGCTCCTGCCAGGCGGTTAGCGCTAGTAAGGCTAGGCCTGCGGCAGTTTGTTGCAGACGCGGGAAATCCCAAACCCGGAAAAACCAGTGTGTTTTACGAGTTAACGGGAGTAGCGTAGTCAGCAGTAACATGACTGTGAGCGTAGCTATGATCCATAACCAGGCAGACATGGTAATCCTTTGGTTGTTATCGGTGCTTCGCGACTTGTTTTGGCGCGCAGAGGCACTGAAAAGCATTTTTAAACAGGTTATACTTCGAGCACATATAAGTACACGAGATGCTTCATGAAATATCAAGATTTACGCTATTTTATCACTCAGCTGGAAGCGCGTGGTGAACTCAAGCGTATTACACAGGAAATTGACCCTTATCTGGAAATGACAGAAATTTCCGACCGCACCTTAAAAGCTGGCGGTCCGGCGCTGTTGTTCGAGAACGTGAAAGGGCACGACATGCCGGTACTGGCGAACTTGTTCGGCACGCCCGATCGGGTCGCACAAGGTATGGGCCAGGAAAATGTGGCTGCGTTGCGTGATGTGGGTAAACTGCTGGCATTTTTAAAAGAGCCGGAGCCACCCAAGGGCTTCCGCGATGCGTTAAATCTGCTACCCATGTATAAAAAAGTCTTAAGCATGTCGCCCAAGCAGATAAAAAAGCCACCTTGTCAGGAAGTGGTGCTTAGCGGTGACGACGTAGATTTAACTAAGTTACCTATTCAACACTGCTGGCCAGGTGATGTTGCACCATTGATTACCTGGGGTTTAACCATTACCCGCGGACCGCACAAAGAGCGCCAGAATTTGGGGATATACCGCCAGCAACTACTGGGGCCGAACAAACTCATTATGCGTTGGTTATCACATCGCGGCGGCGCGTTAGATTTCCGCGAGTGGTGCCAGCAGTATCCGGGTGAAAACTTCCCGGTATCGGTAGCTCTTGGTGCTGACCCTGCAACTATTTTAGGCGCGGTAACGCCGGTACCGGATTCACTGTCTGAGTATGCCTTTGCCGGTTTGCTACGTGATGGTAAAACCGAAGTAGCTAAGTGCCTGAGTAATGACTTACAGGTGCCAGCGCATGCGGAAATTATTCTGGAAGGCTATATTGCGCCCGATGAAACCGCCGCTGAGGGCCCGTATGGCGATCATACCGGCTACTACAATGAAGTGGAAAAATTTCCAGTATTTACCGTAACTCACATTACGCACCGGAAAAAACCAATTTACCACAGCACCTACACCGGTCGACCGCCCGACGAACCAGCTATTCTTGGGGTGGCGTTAAACGAAGTGTTCGTGCCATTACTGCAAAAGCAGTTTCCGGAAATTACCGATTTTTATTTGCCGCCGGAAGGCTGTTCTTACCGCATGGCGATAGTGACCATGAAGAAACAGTATCCAGGTCATGCGAAACGGGTGATGATGGGCGTGTGGTCGTTTTTACGCCAGTTCATGTATACCAAGTTCGTTATTGTATGCGACGACGACGTAAATGCGCGGGACTGGAAAGACGTGATTTGGGCCATTACCACACGTATGGATCCGGCGCGCGACACCGTGATGATTGAAAACACCCCAATTGATTATCTGGATTTTGCCTCGCCGGTTGCCGGCCTTGGCTCAAAAATGGGTATGGACGCAACCAATAAGTGGGAAGGCGAAACCAACCGTGAATGGGGCGAACCTATAGTTATAGACAGCGCGGTAAAAGCGCGCGTAGACGAACTTTGGGATGAACTGAATATAGTGACAAAAAAGGATGACGAATGAAGCAACTGCAGGCATCGCTGGTAACCCTTGAAGCATTAACGCCGGCTGTATACCGGGTTGAGTTGGAACTTGCCGAGCGCATTCAGTTTGCCGGTGGCCAATATCTTCAGGTAGTCATGGGCGACAACGACAAGCGACCCTTTTCAATTGCATCCTGCCCGGGTGAAACTGATTTAGTGGAGCTTCATATTGGTGCAACGCCAGATAATGGCTACGCAATGGAAGTTATTGAAGCGCTACAGCAACAAGGCGAGCTGTTAGTTGAGTTGCCCTTAGGTGATGCCTCTTATCGTGCCGATAGTGAGCGCCCACTTATTCTGATTGCCGGTGGCACTGGTTTTTCCTATACCTGGTCGATTTTGCAGGCGCATTTAGCCAGCGCCAGTGAGCGCCCGGTAACTTTGTACTGGGGCGGACGTCGTCCGGAAGACCTGTATTTAGATGCCGAGCTGCAAGAGCTGGCAGCTGAACACAGCCAGTTGAGTTACCGCCCGGTAGTTGAAGAAGCCGAAGCCGGCTGGCATGGCGCTATCGGCTTAGTGCATCACACGGTGATGGTTGAGCAACCCGAGTTTGCCAAAGCCGACGTGTATGTGGCCGGGCGCTTTGAAATGGTGCGCGTCATTCGCGACGACTTTAACGCCCGCGGCCTGCCGCTGGACAATTTGTACGGTGACGCGCTTGCGTTCATTTAACTGGTACTTCCATCAACGGCGCGGCTGCGTTACAATCGCCGCGCAATACCAAGGGGTGTCTTCGGTTTATACCGACAGGCTGAGATGCGATAGCAAACCCTTTGTACCTGATCCGGTTCATACTGGCGTAGGGATGGTAGCTTTCATCGAGTCCATATTTATACCTGCCGTAACCGGATTATTTCTTAGCTTTATAACAGGAAATGATCCATGCAAAAAAAATATCTACATAGCGCTGTTGTAGCTGCGCTGCTAAGCACAACTTCTGTCACTGCCTTCGCTGACACTGATGCTATTGAGCGCATTACTGTCGCTGGCGAATACCGCACTAAAACCTTAAATGAAGTTCCGGCCAGTGTGACCGCGCTGAGTCAGGAAGACAGCTCACAACGTGCGGCTGTGCATTTAGAAACCATGTTCAACGCTATTCCAAACGTCAACTTTTCCGGCGGCTCGTCGCGTGCGCGCTTTATGCAAATTCGTGGCATTGGCGAGCGCAGTCAGTTTGTTGACCCCATTTCGCCGTCAGTTGGTATTTTCGTGGACCGTATTAATTACAGTGGTTTAGGCCAAGTCGCAAACCTGTTTGATGCCGGTCAGGTCGAAGTATTCCGCGGCCCGCAAAGTGGCCGTTTTGGTGCTGATGCACTGGCGGGCATGATTTACATCAGCAGCACTGAGCCGAGCAATGATTTTCGCGGTAAGTGGCAGGCTCAAGTGGCGAACTACGGCGAAGTTGCGGCCGGGCTGGCCATTGGTGGTGGCCTGGGTGCGCTTGGCGATGCGCGCTTAAGTGTGAACCAACTGAATAACGACGGTTTCACTGAGAATGCCTTTCTAAACCGCGACGATACCGAAAAACGAGCGGAATTAAGTGCACGCTTTAATCTGCATACGGATTTTGGCAACGACTGGTCGTTGCGCACCACCTTGCATGCGCACGACATGAATAATGGCTACGACGCCTTTTCGCTGGAAAATGACCGCACTACGTTGTCTGACCAACCTGGCGAAGATGATTTGCAAAGTCAGGCAGCGCGACTGGAGTTGCGCTATAGCGGCTTGGCCAGCAGTGAAATTCAAGTGTCGGTAAGCGGCATGACCGCTGACACTCAGTATAGCTTCGACGAAGACTGGACTTACGTAGGCATTGCACCGGGCTGGGAATATTCATCGTTTGACGCCTATGAGCGCGAACGTGATGACCGCACCATGGAGTTACGCTGGCTGTCCACCGAACCGGCTTCCTTATTTGGCAATGACACGGACTGGGTGTTCGGTGTGTATGACTATCGCCGCGATGTGAGCTTAACTCGTGATTATTTTAATTGGGATTTAGGCGAGCAAACCGTATTTAGTAGTGATTATGAAAGCCATCGTCAGGCTGTTTATGGCGAGCTGGTTCCTTACTTTAGCGAACAAACCTGGTTAACTCTGGGGCTTCGCGTAGAAAATTACGACAATACCTACCTGGATAGTAATCGAGTACAACAAAATCCGAGTGACACCATGTGGGGCGGACGCTTAAGCCTGAGCCACGCCGTGCGTGACAACTCTGTTATTTATACCTCGGTTACTCGCGGTTACAAAGTTGGCGGCGTGAATGGCGAAGCACTTGGCAAAGCACAAGACCAGGGGCTGGCAGAGCTGGAAGAGTTTCTGCTGCAGCAGGCCACCTTTGAACCTGAGCTGTTAACTAGTGCCGAGTTTGGTGTTAAGGGCAGCAATTTGGATAACAGCCTGGCCGTACGCATGTCACTATTTTATAACTGGCGTGACGATGTGCAGCTAAAAAGCTGGGTAAACCGTGATCAGTCATTTGTGGGCTACCTGAAAAATGCCGACAGTGGCGACAGCTACGGTATGGAAGTCGAGCTTGATTACCAGCCGAATGAGCAATGGCGTTGGTTCGCCAATGTTGGCTTGTTGCGTACTGAAATTCAGGGCTTTGTCACTGAAGACGGCATGGATATGAGTGGCCGCGATCAAGCCCATGCACCGGAGTATATGGCCAATGTGGGCGTGGAGTACTGGCCGCATGAGCAATGGCAGTTCAGTGTGCAGGCCGACGCTAAAGATGGTTTTTATTACTCGAATTCGCACAACAGTCAGTCTAATGATTACGCGTTGTTGCACGCACAGTTGAACTTCTTTACCGGTCCGTGGCAATTTAGCTTATGGGCGCGTAATTTGACTGATGAAGATTACGGCATCCGTGGGTTCTATTTTGGCAACGACCCGCGTGATGAATATGTGCCGGAAACCTATGTGCAGTATGGTGAGCCGCGTCGTTTTGGTATTCGTGTTAGCTACGAATTTTAAGGAGCATAGCCATGCAATTATCTATTGAAATGTCGCTGTATCCTTTAACCGATGAGTACATCCCGGTAATTAAGGAATTCATTGACCGGTTAAACAACCATGCTGGCTTAACAGTGCATACCAACACTATGAGTACTCAGGTATTCGGCGAGTTTGATGTGCTAATGCCCGTGTTTCAGGCCGAGTTAAAGAAAACTTACGAGAAAATCCCCAGCCAGTGTCTGGTGTGTAAGTTTATTAACCGTGATCTGGCGCCTGCTGCAGGTGCGCAAAACTAGTGGACTGGTTACTGGAGCAGTTGGCGCTCACCTCCGTTTGGGAATTAATAGCGGTGGTGCTGGCGCTGGCTTATTTGTTACTAGCGGCGCGCCAGAATCAGTTGTGTTGGCTAATGGCTTTTATCAGCTGTGGAATTTATTCACAGCTGATGTTTAGCGCACATTTGTATCTGGAGACTTTTTTACAGATTTGCTACGTGGTGCTGGCAGTTTATGGCTGGTGGCAGTGGCAATATGGTGCAGGTAAGGCCGCCACCGAACAGGGGGTGGTTAGCCAGGCACGTTTCAGTGCGCGTTGGCACTTAAACAGTTGTGTCATGCTGGCCGTTGTTGCTGCGGTGGTGGCGTTGCTGGCGGCTGAATTTACGGATGCCGATGCTGTATGGCTGGATAGTTTTACCACGGTATTTAGTTTATTTGCCACCTGGTTACTCACCCGCAAAGCCATCGAAAACTGGTGGTATTGGTTGGTCATTGACTCAGTTTACATATACTTATACGCCAGCAAAGGCTTTGTGGTGACCGCTGGCCTATTTGTAATTTATGTTATGCTCGTAATTTATGCCATTTGGCAATGGCGCACGACTCAGACCGAACCTGTTCAGGATACTACTGAAGCATGCAAACAGAATGGCTAACAACTCTTCCTCTGGCCGGACCTATAGCGATTGAACCCCTGTATGAAGGGGTTGCAAATCAAGTGTACAAACTCAATTCGGCCGACGGCATTTATGTGCTGAAGCACTTTTGCCATGACCACAGTTATGGCATGGACCGGGTGCTGGAAGTGAAAATGCAGGAACAACTGGCGCTGCAGAATATTGCGCCAGAGGTTCTGCACTTTGACCAGAACCGGGGTTTGTTGCTGCAACCTTATATTGAAGAACCCGATTTAAAGCATGCCGGCATGAATGAAGGCGATGCCATTCGTGGCCTGGCGGAAGCTTTGTCGCGAGTGCACGCAGTAAAAATATCGGCGCCCATGTGGTCGCTTCACGAACGCCTGAATACCTACTTGGAAGGCCTTGAGGTGTATGACGCCGACACCGCCCGGCAGTTTCGCCAGCGCCTGAAAAGACACCGGGGTATGTTGGATGCTTGGGGTGCTCGTCCGGTTTTCTGTCATAACGATTTAGCCATGCACCACGTGTTTAGCGGCAGCCCGATGCTGATTATAGACTGGGAGTATGCGGGTTTTGGTGAGCGCTTGTTCGATATTGCCAGCGCGGTATTAGTGAATAGATTAAGCAGTGCGCAATCAAATTCATTGATTCATGCGTATGAAGGTTATACCGGTGTCAGCCTGGATCGCAGTAGCTTAGAAAGCTGGGGCGAACTGGCTACGATCACCAATCAGTTGTGGTACGAGTTACACCATCATTTGCAAAAACTAAATCAATAATTCCAGCGGCAGCGCCTATGAGTAAGCAACCTGAGCTTAGTGAAAAATTATACGACGTGCTTGCGGAAGACGAAGACACCCGCGTGTGCAAAGACATTCCCGAATCTGCCTGCAATGACCAACCGCAGGCTTTTTTATATCATTTACTGGCGTTAACCCTGACTAAGTTAGGTGATTCGCTGGTGAGCGCCCGGTTGGTGTTGCCCTGGTTGTTATCCTCACTGGGCGCCCCCGGTGCCTTTATTGCTGCGTTGGTTCCTTTACGCGAGTCGCTGGCGTTATTACCGCAGCTGTTTGTTGCCCAGCGGATGCGTCAACAGCCCGTTCGTAAATGGTTTTGGGTAGCAGGTAGCATTGGTCAGGCGGCGGCGCTGGTGCTGATGGTAATGGGTGTTTTGACACTTACCGGCGCGGCGTTGGGTTGGATGATCATTGGCGCGTTAATCTTTTTTAGCCTGTCGCGTGGGGTGTGTTCCGTTGCGATTAAAGACGTGCAGGGAAAAACTGTATCAAAAACCCGCCGGGGGCGGTTGTCGGGTTTAGCTGCTGCATCAGCTGGCTTGCTGTCGGTTATAGTGGCCCTGGCAGTTATTCTGGTACCACGGTTTTTTGAAGTTAGCGGTGATGCCCTGCTGTTTGTTGCCTTGCTTGGCAGTGCAGCTTGCCTATGGGCTATTGCGGCCGGCGTTTATGCGCGGGTACCCGAGGTGCCGGGTGCCACCAGTGGTGGCGGTAACGGCATTGTAGAAGCCTTAAAATCGCTACGACTGGTATACACCGATAAACAATTTGGAAAGTTCGTGCTCACCCGGGCATTGCTGGTGTCTTCCGCGTTCGCTATTCCCTACCTGGTTGTTATAGTTGAACGCAGTGGTGACGGTGCCTTAACCAGTTTGGGTAGCATGATGCTGGCCAGCGGCCTGGCTGGGTTATTGGCTGGGCGGTTTTGGGGTAAGTGGTCAGACAAAGCCAGTCATCATGTGATGGCAGCGGCGGCTTTACTGTCGGTGCTGGTTATGGTTGCCGGGTTGCTGTTGTACATGTTCGCGGCACAGTGGTTAGCGCAAGGTGTTATAGCCGCATTGCTTATTTTTGTTGCCGCGGTTGCTCATCAGGGCGCCCGCGTTGGTCGTAAAACCTATCTGATAGACATGGCCGATCAGGACAACCGAGCACAGTTAACCGCCGTTTCTAACACGCTGATTGGTTTGGTGCTGCTATCAGGTATTTTGCTCGGTACTTTAGAGCAACTGGCAGGCGTTGAAGCGGTGCTTGGCTTTTTAATTGTGGCGGGTTTATTGGCGGCACTGCGTGCTCTGCGTTTGCCACAAGTTACTTAAGGCTTGCCGCGCATAAATTACAACCAAAAAAATACTCACGCAGCCGAAGCTGGGTGAGTATTTATACAATTAGATAGCTGAAAATTAAGCTATTATTTGCCGCGGATTAAACCGAATAATCCAATAATGACAGCAACAGCACCTGCAATCAGAAACCACATTGAGTTATCTGTAGGTTGTCCGGTCATCATTTCAGTTGCTTGAGAAGCCGCTGAATTGTAGGCTTCCCAGCCGAAATACAACAAAATCACACCCGCTACTAATAGCGCAATACCAATAATTTTATTCATAGCAACACTCCCGTGATTTCTATTATTTTCATTATGTCGAGCTTTCTTGCGCCTGAATAGACGACTATACCGCAAGTTTCAGCTTAGCAGCTTTTTCGAAAACCCCAAACAAAGGTTGTTACTAAGTTGTTATTCGCCCATGTACGAAGTTAACATCCAGGCAGTTTTTTCCTGTTCCTTGATGTAATCGCTCATTAAAGCGGAAGTACCTTCGTCGTCGGACTTGCCAGCCAATTCCAGAATTTCGCGCTGTAACCGGATAGTTATTTGATAGCTTTCCAGAATATTGCGCACGCAGGCCTCGCCGTCGTGAACGTCTTTCGCTTCACTAATCTCACTGTTCTTGATGTAAGTAGAGTAGGCGTGCTGTGGGCGTTGGCCCAGAGTTAAAATACGCTCTGCAATTTCATCAATTTTCATGAGCAAATCGTTATAGGTTTCTTCGAACTTGGCATGCAATTCAAAGAACTGCTGACCTTTGATATTCCAGTGGAAGCCGCGCACGTTCATATAAAAGATCTGATAGTTCGATAACAGCGCATTTAATTTGGTCGCAAGCGCTTCGGCTGAATCCTTGTCTAATCCAATCACGTTTAACTGTTTCATGTTTCACTCCTTTGTTTTTCAAAAGCTTAGGTAACTAATGACTCGAGTGTAGCACGGACTTAGATAATAAAAACCCGATTAAGTTCGATTGAATTCATCGAGTTTTCCGTCGCGAATATGAGCTTCGCCACGCTTCTTCGCCAATTGAATTTGTTTTTCGCGTTCGGCGTAACGGGCTTTCTGCTCCGCTGAGGTTTTATTCACACAATGTGGGCAACTGACCCCTTTTTCATAGTGCTCAGATGCTTTTTCGGCTTCAGTAATTGGCATGCGGCAGGCATAGCACTGGTCATATTCGCCTTGCTGCAGACCATGCTTCACAGTAACGCGTTGATCAAACACAAAACAGTCGCCCTGCCAGTTGCTGTCTTGCTCCGGAACTTCTTCCAGATACTTCAGAATGCCGCCTTTTAAATGATAAACTTCGTCAAATCCCTGTTCTTTTAAGTACGCAGTAGATTTTTCACAACGAATACCACCGGTGCAGAACATTGCAACTTTCTTATGTTGGTTCGGATCCAAATGGTCTTTCACGTACTGCGGAAACTCACGGAAGCTGTCGGTTTTGGGATTCACCGCGCCTTTAAAAGTGCCCACCGCATATTCATAGTCGTTGCGGGTATCAATTAACAACACTTCGGGATCGTTAATCAGCGTGTCCCAGTCTTTGGCTTCTACGTAGGTACCGACTATATTTTTAGGGTCCACCCAGTCCACGCCCATAGTGACAATTTCAGTTTTTAACTTCACTTTGGTGCGATAAAAAGCCTGCGTTTCACTGGGTGATTCTTTGTGCTCTAAATCGGCGAAACGCGGGTCGGATTTTAAGTAAGCTAGCACTGCGTCAAGGTCTTCACGGGTGCCGCAAATAGTGCCGTTAATGCCTTCGCGGGCAAGTAGCAGGGTACCTTTAACGGAGTGGGAAACTAACTTTTGGTATAACGGCTCACGAAGAGCTTCGTAGTCGTTGAGTTCGACAAACTTATAGAGCGCTGCACAAATGTACATCGAGGTTTCCTTCTATGGCTGTTCGGATCGCAAATCCGAGGCTTAAAAATCGCACCTATTATAACCAAATGTCGCAGTAGAAGGCCATTTTTGCGACTAATTGCACTGAACGTTTTCGGTTGTGCTTGAGAGGCGCTTGTAGTAATTTTATTGAAACATTTTGAAATACTTCTGTTCACTGACGTTCTCAATTAGTGGTTTTTAATTATCGCCCTCTAACTTCGAGAAAAACATGACACAAACTATCGCTATGGGTTTTCGTACCTGGCAAGCACTACTTCGCAGCCTGACTGTTGCAGGGCTAATGTTGTGCGCTATGTTACCGGTAACTGCGGCGATGGCACAAACTACTCCGGTTGACGAGACGCTGGAGCAGGCTCTGAATAACTATCTGAACGATTTGCAGATTGAGGAAAGCGTCGGACGCGAGCAACTTGAAGCGATTCTGGCTCAGGTAGATGAAACCACACCACTGTCTACCCGCATTCGGGCGTTAAGTTATCTGGCTTTAGTACATCAATATGACGGCGACGAAGCCGCAGCCTTTGCTGTGAACGAGCGAATGCTTGCGATGACCGAAGGTTCCGGCAATGCCGATGCGGAAGCTGAGGCTATTGCCAACCGTATTGAGTTGCTGCAAGCCCAAGGCAAACAAGCCGAAGCTTATTTAGTGGTTAGTGACGCAGAAATTGCGCTGGCGCAGGCTCAACTGCCGCGCGTCCGATTTTATGTGCACAACCTAATCTCACGAATCTACGCCGATTGGGGTAAATACAGCGACGCGCTTGAGCATCTTATTTCTGCGCTTGAAGCAGTGAATGAAACGAATGACGACCGCACTGAATTACGCCGCCAGTATCTGGCCTATGCTATTGCACAAATTCAAACTGATTTGGCGCAGTGGGACGATGCCCTTGAAACCACCACGAAAGCCATAACGGATGCTCAGCAGTTCGGCTTACTGGAAAACGTACCGGATTTATATTTACTGAAAAGCTATATCGAAGTGTCGTTGGAAAACTACAGCGAGGCGGATGCATCAATGCAGCTAGCTATGCAGTGGGCTGAACGGAGCGACCGGCCGCAAATCAAACTAATTAGCCTGAACAATTTAGGTGATCTGTATATTCGCACCAATGATTTGGATCGTGCCGAAAGCTATTTAAATCGTGCTCTGGAACAAGCCCTGGCGCTGGATGACGAGCGTACCGAGCAAATGGTGCGTTTTAACCTTGGCTTTATAGACGTAAAACAGGGCAATACTGATAGCGGCTTAACCCTTATGCGCGAAGGCCTGGAGTATTTCCGCGCAGCCGGGCGAAAAAGCGATTTAGAGCAAATTCTGGGTGAAATTGCTGAGGCTTATGAAGTTGCGGGCCAGTACCGGCAGCAGGCTGAAGCACTACAGGAGCAGCAGGCCATTAGTAAAGAGCTGTGGCAACTGGAACAACAACGCAATGTTACTGAACTGCAAAACCTGTATGACAACAAAGACAAAGAGCAGCAGATTAAGATTCTGGAGCAGCAGAATACGCTTAAACAGCGCGTGATTGAAGTGAACGAGCAACGCCAGATTATTGGGCTACTGCTGGTTATTGTGGTTATTTTTGCTGGTGTGTTTCTATGGCTGATGTATCGTGCTGCCAGACGCGCCAATTTGCGCCTGAAAGAAGCTAACAGCCAGTTGGCATTCCAGTCGCTGCGTGATCCGCTCACCGGGTTATGGAACCGTCGAGCCCTGCAACAGGACATGGAGAAGCGGGAGCAACATGGTGACCGCCGCCAGCAGGATCAACAACAAACCGACGGTTTGATTCTTCTTGATATCGACTTTTTCAAGCGCATTAACGACAAGCACGGTCACGCCGCTGGTGACACCGTACTGATTGAAATTTCCAAGCGGTTACAAACCATTTGCCGGGAAACCGACAAATTAATTCGCTGGGGCGGCGAGGAATTTTTGTTTTATTTGCGGGACGTCGACAATGATCGCATGAAGATTCTGACCGCCCGCATTCTGGATGTGATTGCCCGCGAACCTATTATGCATGAGGGTAAAGTTATTGAGGTAACCACCACCGCCGGCTTTATTTGCTTACCTTTTGCCGGTGTGGATGAAACTCTGATGGATTGGGAAAAAGTTCTGCAGCTAGCCGACATGGCCCTGTATACCGGGAAAGCGCATGGCCGGAATCGTGGGGTTGGTATTACTGAGTTGCATGTACCTTATAACGAGGCCCGCGAAGTGCTGGAAACCGATTTGTCAGCCGCTCTTGAGAAAGGCTGGGTCACTATGGTGACTATTGAAGGACAGGATTCCGGTTAAGCTGTGCTACCTGCGTTGAGACAGGCCTCGCGGCTTGTCTTCGGGCAAAAATGTAGTATCGTGCAACTATAAGTTTGCCGCAGAATCGCCAGGGACAGCATTTGCATGCCGGAGGAACCAACGTGGGTCAGTTAACACCAGGCTTTATTGTCGCGCACAGCCATAAAATGGAAGCGCTGACCGATCTGGTGGTGAAGATTACCGGCGACTACCCACTGGATCCGCTGGAAACTGAAACCATTCTGGTGCAAAGCAACGGCATTGCGCAGTGGTTAAAATTGGCCATGGCCGAGCAAAACGGCATTGCCGCTATGTTGGATGTGACACTGCCCGCTCGTTTCTTGTGGCAGGCTTACCGCGCGGTACTTGGTGATGCCATTCCGAAAACCTCCCCGTTTGATAAAGACCGCTTAAGCTGGCGCATTCTGCGCCTATTACCAGAATTACTAGAAGATGCCGAGTTTGCGCCCTTACGGGGCTATTTGCAGAACGACCCTGACAGTCGTAAGCATTACCAACTGTCAGAACGCCTGGCCGATTTATTCGATCAATATCAAATTTATCGTTCCGACTGGTTGGCCGACTGGGCCGATGGCGGCAATACCATGGTGGACCAGCAGGCTCATGAGCAACAGCGCTGGCAGCCAAAGCTGTGGCGGGCATTACTGCAAGACGTGGGTGCGCAAGACTACTGGAATAACCGGGCCCAGCTACACCAGCGGTTTCTGCAGCAAGCACGGCAGTTGAACCTGACTACACGCCCTGCGCAGTTGCCGCGCCGGGTGGTGGTGCTTGGCATTTCCTCGCTGCCGCAGCAAACTCTTGAAGTGCTGGATGCGTTAAAAGGGCATACGCAAATTGTGCTCTGTGTACACAACCCCTGTCAGTTTCACTGGGCTGACATTGTGGATGGCCGTCAGGAACTTAGTCGGCTACAAATACCACAGCAGCGGTTTGACTATAAACAAGGCATAACGGCGGGAACTAGCGATGACCTGCTGCATACCCAGACGCATCCATTGCTGGCCAGCTGGGGTAAGCAAGGGCGTGATTACATTCGGTTGCTGGATTTGTTCGACGAAACACGCGACAAAGCTGCACAGTTTAATGAGTTGAGTTTTGAGTTATTTGATGAGCAACCGCCAGAGAATACCTTGCAACAGCTGCAAAGTGACATTTTGCAGTTGCGTTCGCTGGCTGAAATTCAGTCTTGTGAACGTGGTAGCCCTGACACCTCGGTGGTGTTTCAGCAGGCACACAGCCCGCAACGCGAAGTGGAAGTTCTGCACGATCAGCTGTTAGCTGCCTTTGCGGAAAATCCTAACTTACGCCCGCGCGATATGATGGTGATGGTGCCCGACATTGATACCTACGCACCGCACATTCAAGCCGTGTTTGGCCGCTTTGAGCGCCATGACGAACGCTTTATTCCTTTTACTATTGCTGATCAGGCGCAGCGTCAGCGCAATCCATTACTGATTGTGCTGGAGCGATTACTGAATGCTCCGCAAGAACGATTCAGCATGAGCGATGTGCTGGACATGCTGCAAGTGCCAGCGCTGCAGGCGCGCTTTGGTATCAGTGACAGCGATTTGCCGTTGCTACAGCAGTGGATACAGGCGGCGGGCATTCGCTGGGGGTTGCATGGTCAGCATCGTGAGTCGTTGGGGTTGCCGGCGCAGGCTGAACAAAATAGCTGGCGCTTCGGGTTGCGCCGTATGCTACTTGGCTATGCCGCTGGTGATACCCGGCCGGGCAACCAGCAAGCCTGGCAAAACATTGAGCCATTTGCCGAAGTTGGTGGCTTACAAGCTGCTCTGGCCGGGCCTTTGGCGCAGTTGCTGGATAGCCTTGATAACCTTTGGCAACAGCTGCAGCACGACCGCACGCCAAGCGACTGGGTGTTGTGCTTTAATCAGTTGTTAAGCGATTTTTTTGCGCCACAAAGCGACGCCGATGTGTTGTTGCTGGCACGCGTACAAGAACAACTATTGAGCTGGCAACAGGCCTGTGACGACGCTAATTTCAATGACTTATTACCTTTAAATATAGCGCGTGAAGCCTGGTTAAGCCGGCTTGATCAGGCGCAGCTAAATCAACGTTTTCTAGCTGGCGCAGTTAACTTTGCCACCTTAATGCCAATGCGGGCCATTCCGTTCCAGCAGTTATATTTACTAGGCATGAACGATGGCGATTATCCGCGCAGCACCAAACCGCTGGATTTTGATTTAATGGCCCATCAGAGCCGCCCGGGTGATCGCTCGCGGCGCGAA
Source organism: Pseudidiomarina planktonica (assembly GCF_900177775.1). Lineage (GTDB taxonomy): Bacteria > Pseudomonadota > Gammaproteobacteria > Enterobacterales > Alteromonadaceae > Pseudidiomarina > Pseudidiomarina planktonica. The sequence continues at coordinate 219,195 of NZ_FXWH01000002.1, forward strand.
GACGACAGGTACTTATTTTTGGAGGCCTTGTTGTCGGCGCGACAAAAGTTCTACGTGAGCTGGATTGGGCGCAGTATCCAGGACAATAGTTCGCGGCCGCCGTCGGTACTGGTTAGCCAGTTATTGGAGCACCTCGAACAAGGTTGGGCGCAGCCTGCGGTTACCGGGCATGCTTTGCAGCCCTTTGCCGCCAGCTATTTTAATACCGATGAGCCGAAAGGTTTGTTTACCTATGCGCATGAATGGCAGCATGCGGTGGGTGTGGCCGCTGGTAGTAACGAACAAACGCCTGCCGATACCGCGTTAGCCGAGTTAAGCCCGTGGCGACCTGAAAGCCCACTAAATCTGAAACAGCTGAGCGATTTTTTACGAGAGCCGGCACGACTTTTATTTCAGCAACGCCTGAATGTGTATTTGTACCAACAGCAGCTAAGCGCCACTGACGAAGAATTATTTAGTAGTGACGGTTTACAAAGCTGGCAGCAGGTTGAGCGGCTCATTCAGGCCATGCAACGGGCGGCCCACCAGAGCCAAGATATTCATGTGGCAACCAATGCGGAACTTAGCCGCCTGCAACGCGAAGGCGAGTTACCGCCGGCAGCCGGTGGCGAATTTGAGCAATTGCAGTTAACTCAGGTAATAACTGAGGTTGGTGCTCGGTATCAGCGGTTACGCGAACGCGCCAGCAAACCTTTACTGCCGGTGCATGGTAGCTTTGAGCTGGCACCCGCCGGTGCCGCTGACAAACCTGCGCTGTTGTTACAGGACAACCTGGATAATCTGTATGAAAGTGCCGGCGGTGAGCGTTACTGCTTGCAACTGTGTGCTAGTAATCTTCGTGCCGGTAAAAAGCCGGATAGCCCAGCGCGGTTAAAGCATGCCAGCCTGCCCTGGGTAACGCATCTGTTACTGAACAGCCAGCAGCCAACGCGATTTTTTATTGCCGGGCGCGATAGTGTTTTGCACCTGCCGCCAATGGCTGCTGCTGAAGCTGAAACCTTGTTAGCAGAGCTTGGCAAAGCGGTGCTAGAGAATTTCCGGCAGCCATTACCTATAACTTTGGATTTAGCGGAGCAGGCTGACGCAAAAGACTTAGCCAGCCAGTATGACTTTGGAGGCTTCCGCCAGAGTGCGCTAAAAGAACGAGCGCCCTACTGCAGCCGGGTGTTTCCAAGCTTTAGTCATATTGGTGCCGATGGCCGCTTCGACCAGGCCATGACACAGCTGTATTCACCGCTTATAGAAGCACTGCAGGCAGGTGATGAGTGGTTGCAGGAACAGCAACTGTTAACGGAGGCCAGCACATGAGTATGGCCACACCGTTACAGCCATTAACTATGCCGTTATATGGTAGCCGTTTAATTGAAGCCAGTGCCGGTACCGGTAAAACCTATACCATAGCGGCATTGTACGTGCGCTTGGTGTTAGGGCATGGCGATGAGGCCAGTTTTGCGCGCCCGTTAACACCGGATCAAATTTTGGTGGTGACCTTTACCGAAGCGGCAACCGAGGAACTGCGTGACCGTATTCGTGAGCGGCTGGCCACCGCAGCGAGCTATTTTCGCCAGCAACAAGACAGCAGCGACGCCTTTTTAGTAGCACTTCGGGAAAGCTACACCGACCAGCAACAGTGGCCGGCATTGGCGCGGCGACTGGACTTGGCGGCGCAGGCGATGGACGAAGCCGCGGTGCATACCATTCACGGCTGGTGTAACCGCATGCTGCGGGAGCACGCCTTTGCCAGTGGCAGTTTATTTACCCAGGCATTGGAAACCGACAATAGTGACCTGTGGCTAACCGTGGCACGGGATTACTGGCGGCAGTATTTCGGCACCAGCTCATTACCTGTATATCGTTTTTTACGCGCCCACTTTGCCAGCCCGGAGCAGTTACTGAGCCAGATTAATACGCTGCAGCGTTATCAAAGCGAGGCGCAACAGCAACAGCTGTTGGCCCACAACCCGTATCAGGAGTTACAGCAGCAGTTGGAGCAGTTGCAGCAGTTGAAAAACGAATTGCTGCCAGCCATTGAAGAATTACGCAAAGACATTCCTCAGCATAAAGGCGTTACCCATCACGCCGGTGGAATGGAAAAGCTTTACGATTGGACCACTACCGATGCCGCGCAGCCCGACTTGAGCGAGGCCGGTTGGAAGCGCTTTAGCAGCGAAGAGTTAAGCAAAAAATTTAAAGATAAACTGCACCGAGACTGGCATCAAATAACCCAGTTACAGCAGCGGCTGAGTGAGTTGCAACTGGCGATTCAGCCAGTGCTGAATCATGCCGCGGCCAGCATTGCCATGCGTTTCCAGCAGTTGCAGGAGCAGCGGGCGCAAATGGGCTTTGACGACATTCTCACGCGGTTGCGGGATGCGCTGCAAGGGGAACATGGCAAAGGGCTGGCCGCGGCTATTCGGGCTCAGTTTCCAATCGCCATGGTAGACGAATTCCAGGATACCGACCCGGTTCAGTACCGCATTTTTGATACTATTTTTGAATTGCAGCAGAATCACCCGCAGCAGGGTATTTTCCTGATAGGCGATCCCAAACAGGCGATTTATTCCTTCCGTGATGCCGATATCTACACCTATTTGCAGGCGCGCCGAGCCACCAGTGGCCGCCACTACACCCTGGGTACCAATTATCGCTCAACGCCCGCTATGGTGGATGCAGTAAACCATGTGTTTGAAAGCGCCAATGACTATCCAAAAGGCGCCTTTCGGTTTCGTACCGAAACTATTGATGAAGTTCCGTTCCAGGCAGTTGCGGCAACTGAAAAAGATAAACAGGTGCAGTTGCACGGCGACGATTTGCCCGGCATGACCTTACGAGTGTCGCCGTTGCAGGAACAAGACACCAATAAGCAGGGCTTAACCGAAACTTTGGCCGCAAGTTGCGCCGACGACATAGTGGCGTTGCTGAATGAAGCAAATTACCACAACCAACAAGGCGAGACTTCGCGGGTACAACCGGGCGACATTGCGGTGCTGGTGAATAAGGCTGATGAAGCCCAGCTCATACGCCAGGCTCTGCGAGAGCGTAACCTTGCCAGTGTTTACTTGTCCGACCGTGACTCGGTATTTGCGAGCGCGTTGGCCAAAGACGTACTGCTGATTTTACAAAGTTGTGCCAGCCCGCGCGACCCTGGCATGTTACACGCTGCCTTAGCCACTAGCTTACTGGGTATGAGCTTGCCCGCGCTTGCCGAAGTGGTGGAAGACGAAACCTTGTGGGATTACTACGCAGGTGAGTTTATTGAGTATCACCAGTGTTGGGAGCAGCGGGGCATATTAGCCATGTTACAACGCTTACTGCACGATTTTGCCGTACCTCAACGGCTGCTGAACTCAGCACAACAAAACGGTGAACGGGAACTTACCGATGTGTTGCACCTAGCGGAGCTATTGCAGCAACAGGCACAGCATGCCGACGGCATGAGTGGCCTAGTACGTTACTTGGCTGAGCGGGTAGAGCAAGTGCAGGAGCAAGGTCGAAAAACCGATGCCAGAGAGCAGCAGGTGCGGCTGGAAAGCGACAGTAATTTGGTGCAGGTAGTTACCGTGCACAAATCCAAGGGCTTGCAGTATCCGTTCGTATTTTTGCCCTTTATGAGTTCGCAAAAAGCGCTGCACCGACGCATTCAGTATCCGGCGGTTTATCACAATGAGCAGGGTGAACTGCAGTTGGTGTTATCAAAAGAAGATACCGCAGGGCGTGATCAAGCCGACGCTGAGCGCCTGGCGGAAGACATTCGTAAGTTCTACGTGGCGGTAACCCGGGCGCAGTACAGCACCTATATTTATGCCGGACATTACAAAGAGCTGGGTGAAACGGCGCTGAATTACTTGCTAACCGGCAGTCGTAAAGCCTGTGAGAATTTGCAGCTGGCCATGCAAGAAGCCTGGTCGCATCAAGCTATTCGCTTGCTTGAAATACCCGCCGAAACTGAGGCCGATCAGCACCCAGCACAGTACCAACCCGCACCAACGGCAACACAGCAGCCACGGTATTGTGAAATGCCTTCCGGGCACCAGTTGGAGCGTTGGTGGTTGAGCAGCTACAGCGCATTATTATTGGCGCCGGCAGCCGATGCCGGGGCCGTGTTGGCGGAACAGTCCGCGGACGAACAGAATTCGCGGGAAGAAATGCAGGCCGAGCCTCGTGCCCTGAGCGCGGAACGCTCGCCTTCAACGGTGCCTATACATAGCTTCCCGAAGGGGCCACAAGCCGGTACTTTTTTGCATAATCTGTTGGAAGCTGCGGCTAATGAAGGCTTTGCTGAGGTGGCGGCGAGCACCGCAAAATGTGCGGAGTTAGTGAGTGCTCACGCGCAGTCAGAGCCATGGAATGCCTATCAGGACGTGTTAGTAGACTGGCTGCAAAGCTACCTGAATACTCACTTCGAGTTAGCACCCGGAGCGTCAATTTCGCTGGCTAGTTTATCCAGTTATCAGGCCGAGCCAGAGTTCTGGTTTGCTACCCGCAATACCGACGTGCAGCAACTGGATAAGTTGATTCAGCAGTATATTCTGCCCGGGCATGCCAGGCCGTCACTACAGCCCACCACCTTGAATGGCATGATGAAGGGTTTTATTGATTTAGTATTTGCCCATGACGACCAATTTTATGTGGCTGATTACAAATCCAACTGGCTGGGTGATCACGAGCAAGACTACACCTCAAGTGCCATGCGCGAGCGCATTTTGCACAGCAGATATGACGTTCAGTATGTGATTTATACAGTCGCACTACACAAGTTACTGCACGCCCGTTTGGGTGCTGCATACAACTACGACACCCACGTCGGTGGCGCCTTGTATTTGTTTATGCGCGGCTATCAGGCCGATAGTGCAGGTGCGTTTTTCGATCGGCCGCCGCTAGCACTTATTACCGAGTTGGAGGCGTTATTAAAATGATGGAAACAAACGCCGCACAGCTGCAGCAATGGCAACAAGTTGGCTGGTTAAGGCCGCTGGATGTGAGCTTCGCCAACTTGTTGCTGGAGCAGGAGAGCGAGCCGTCGCCGTGGCTAGCTATGCTGGCTGCCTTAGCCAGTTATCAACTCGGCCGTGGTCAGGTGAGTTTAAATCTAGCCAGTTTGCTGCAAAATCCGACGTTCTGTTTGCAATTTCCACGGCCTCGCACAGCTATGAATACAGTGGTGGAACCAACGTCACCTGAGGCGGTTTTTGCCAACACTTCGCTGCATGATGTGATTGCTGTGCTGCAAAAGTCCCGCGCAGTGTCGGTTGTGCATGATAGCTCCGAGACTGACTCAACCGCGCCCTTAGTGCTGCAGCAAGAGCGCTTATATTTACGTCGCTACTGGCGTTATCAGCAAGGCATTAAAACCAGGTTGCAGGTACTGGCGAAGCAACGTGAAGTGAATAAACCAGCCTTGCAGCAGGTGCTGAAGGACTTATTCGGTAACAGCGCGGGCGATGGCGATAAGCTGAACTGGCAGAAACTAGCCTGCGCCAATACCTTGCGCAGTGGGTTTAGCGTGATTACCGGTGGGCCCGGCACTGGCAAAACCTACACTGTGGTGCGCTTGCTGGCGACCTTGCAGCAACTTTCGATGGCCGAGGGTGGCAGCGAACGAATTTTACTGGCGGCGCCAACCGGCAAAGCGGCTGCGCGCATGACCGAATCAGTGCGGTCGGAACTGAACCAATTAACCATAAACGACTCGGTAAAACAGAGTATTGATGCGAATGCGGTAACCTTGCATCGCTTGTTAGGGGCCAAACCTGGCTCGCGTGGGTTTAAGCATCATGCCGACAATCCGTTGCTGGTAGATACCCTAATTATTGACGAAGCCTCTATGGTTGATGTAGAAATGATGGCCTTTGTGGTAGATGCGCTGCCCGGCCACGCGCGGTTAATTCTATTAGGTGATAAAGACCAATTGGCTTCAGTGGAAGCTGGCGCGGTGTTAGGTGAGCTATGTGCCGGAGCTGATACCGGTGGTTACAACAGCAACACGGTTCAGTGGTTAGAGCAGGTAACCGGTGAGTCTATTCCTGCTGTTTATACCGACTCTGCCTTTGAACTTTCGGCTTACACTAAACCCGATGCCAATCCTTATTTGCAGCATATTGTGATGCTGCGCGAAAGTCGTCGCTTCGACGGGCAAAGTGGCATCGGTAAATTAGCGACTGAAGTAAATGGCATGCGCACTGCCTGGCTGCAGCAATGGCTGCAGGGCAATGCGCCAGCGGCGGATGAGCCAGCGGAACTATATAGGCGGATTCAGTATTTGAGCAACACTCACCCTACGGATGCTGACTTCCGCAGTTTGGTGCAAAACGGCCTGGCAGATTTTATGGCGCGGGTAGCAAAACGCCCGGGCGGTGACTCAAAAGCCAGTTGCGACCAGTGGGCTGAGCAGGTGCTGGATGCCTTTAGTCAGTTTCAGGTGCTGTGCGCCGTACGCGACGGAGAATGGGGTACTAAGGCGCTAAATGAGCTCATTAGTCAGTGGGCTACCGCTGCCAGTGGCTCTGCTGATTCCGGCTCAGGGAGCTCGGATCATTGGTACCTGGGTCGCCCAGTTATGATTACCCGCAACGATTACGGACTGGACTTACGTAATGGCGACATCGGTATTATGTTGTTGCACACCCCCACCAATACCCGTCGAGTTGCTTTTTTAAGTAACGCCGCGGCGGCCAATGCCAGTAAAATGCGCTGGGTGCTACCAAGTCGGTTAACTCATGTGGAAACGGTTTACGCCATGACAGTGCATAAATCCCAGGGATCGGAATTCAGGCACACAGTATTAGTGTTGCCCGAGCATGATACCCCGGTGCTAACGAAAGAGTTGCTGTACACCGGGATTACCCGGGCGCGGGAGCAATTTACACTGGTGGCACCGCAATCTAAGGTGTTGTTGGATGCCGTGCAACGGCAGGTTGAGCGCGGTTAAAAAGCACTATTTCCTACATCAAAATCAGTCTTATGTAACTGGCGAGCTGAGGTGGTTTCGCTATGCTTAAGTGCTCAGGGATGAGCTAGCAGGCATGGATGCCTGTATTGAAGGTAGCTACTTGGTGCGCGGACGGGCAAACATCATCAGGGCAATACCACTTAAAGATACCGCCGCAATCACCAGTAGTTTTGGCGTTAACACCTCGGCTAACAGCAACACACCGGCGAAAGCGGTAACCACCGGCACGCTTAACTGCACCGTAGCGGCCTGGGTTGCTGTTAGAGCCGGTAAGGCTTTGTACCAGAGCGCGTAACCTATTCCCGAAGTAATAGCACCCGAGGCTATGGCGTAGCCAACACCAGTGGTATCTAACGCCGGTAGGCCGTTATTGGTAACCCACAACACAGGTAACAGCAGTAATGCCAGTGGCAGCGTACGAATAAAGTTGCCGGTGGTACTGGCGAGTGCGTCTTTGCTGTGGCGGCCAAGTAGTGAGTAAGCACCCCAGGCGACACCCGCTAATAGCATGAGTAATGCCGAGCCGGTATTTAAACTCACTTCGGTATTGGCCCCGGGGGTGTTCGGCCATAACAACACCACCAGGCCGCCGGCAGCCATAATAACGCCCAGCCATTGGCAGGCGGTTAATCGCTCACCGCGGAATAATCCCCAAGCCGTCATACTTAGCTGTACAGCACCAAATAAAAATAAAGCACCTAAGCCCGCATCTAACTGCAAATAAGCGTAGGAAAATGCGATGGCATAAATAAATAATGCCAAAGCCCCTGGCCAGGAGCCTGCGGCTGGCGCTTTTTGCCGTTGCCGAAGTTGCCGCAGCTGCACCAACAACAACAGCATGGCGGCACCGGAAATTAAGCGAATGAGAGTAAAACTAGCAGCGTCTATGCTGGTTTCGCGCAAGGCTAACCGACACAACAACGAGTTACCGGCAAACGCCAGTAACGCCAGCAGCGTATACATAACCGTTGTGCCGGATAACCGGTTGGTAACATGGCTACTCGGTTTAACAGCGATAACTACCTTCCAGCATAATATGCATGTCGGAACTACGCCGAACCTGATAACGCCCTTCACCGTCTACGTCGTCTTCTTCGGCATCACGATGCCAGAGCGAAACCTGCGCCGGTAGTGTTACCGGGCGTTTAAAATTCACGTCTATGCGCTGCAGCGGGCAGCCCAAACTATGTTCCAGTTCTGCGTGGGCACGAGCTGACATGTACATGCCGTGAATGATTGGCTGCCGAAAGCCGAACCAGCGCGACAGCCAAGGATGAATATGAATGGGGTTATAGTCACCCGATAACCGCGCGTATTCCCGGCCTAAGTAGGTAGGTAGTTGCCAACTAGTTAAGTTTTGCCAGTTTTCATCGGGAGCATGTGCTTTGCTGCGCGCTGTACCCGCGGGTTGTGGCTGCATGACCTGATAGATGCTGTCGCACACTGCCACACAGTCGCCATCTTGCATAAACTCAACACAATAGGCTGGACGCAAGCGCCGCCCACCGGCCTGTGGCAATTTTATTTTGGTTACCAGGGTAAAGCCTTTATTCAAATCTATAGGTAATAACTGACTTACCGAATTACTCACATGCACCATGCCCGGCACTGGCCAGGGAAATTCGGGTGTTAGCATGAGTGATAAATGCGCGCGCTGGGCACTTAAATACAAGTAAGTAAGCGGAATTTCACTAACAAAGCCGCCAAAGGCATGGCAATAGGCTTCCAAATGATCAGCGTCAAGTGCCGGCAACTGATAGGTCGCGCGCAATTGACGAATTGCGGGTTCACCACTGCGGCGCAGGGTGAGCACTGAGCGCGCGAGCATGCCCGGAAGAGGAGCCAGCGCTTTGCTGGAGGCGGTGCCGATGTTGTTTGCGTTGGTCATGAATTACCGTACTTACATAAGATTCTGTGAGCCATTGTACTACCAAAATTATAAAGCTTTACAAGTTTATAGCTTATTTCTGCGAACTTTACTTGGCAGGACGGACCAGGTAGATCCATACTAGCAGCTCTGAAAATGTTCGAAAAAAAATAACAAGCAAGGATACTTTATGTCAGAACAACAGCATTGGTCACGTCGTGGCCTGTTACCTGCAAACCTAGCGCGTGCACTCAGCCGCACTCTGCTGGCCGGCTCAGTTACCTTACTGGTCGCTTGCGGCGGTGAAGACACCATTGAAACCCCGGATCCGCAAGTTACCGCCTTTGCCCCGGACGGTGAAATTAGTGCGAACGTGCGCTGGACCGATTACGGCGTTCCTTATGTAAAAGCGAACAACTACGAGAGCCTTGGCTTTGGGGTTGGTTATGCTTTTGCCAACGACAATATTTGTGTTCTGGCAGACCAAATAATTAAATTTAACTCGGAGCGGGCGCGTTACTTTGGTCCGGACGAGGTTCCTGGCTCTGGTGACAGCGGCAACGTCATCAATGATTTCGGCTATTTGTCACTGGGTATTCGTGAGAACGCCGAAGCTGGCTTTAGCCAAATGAGCGAAAAAGCTCAGGCATTGTTAACCGGTTATGCACGTGGCTATAACCACTATTTAGGCGTCACCGGGTCGGCCAACATTGACCCCACCTGTGCCGGTCAGCCGTGGGTTCAACCAATCACAGCAATTGACATGATGACCTATGCGCAAGGCGTGGCCCTATTGCCTGGTGCGAGTAACTTTACCGGGGCAGTATTTGTTGCGGTACCACCGAATACCAGCTATTTGCCGAATCCGGTAGCTGCGAATGGCGCACCTATTGACGATGCCCAGCAGATGGATGAGCTATATCAGCCAGAACTGCTGGCCGATATTGGTATTCCGGATACTAACCCAACTGAAGCTGGCTCCAATGGCTGGGCTGTTGGTAGCGATTTAAGCGCTAATGGTAAGGGTATGTTGATTGCGAATCCGCATTTCCCGCATACCGGCAACCAACGTTTCTGGCAATTTGGTACAGAAATTCCGGGTGAATTGAAAGTAGTAGGTGGCTCTTTGTCGGGCATGCCAGGTATAGTCAATATCGGCTTTAACGAAGACGTCGCCTGGACCCACACCTTTTCAACTGCGTCACGTTTTGTACTGCATCGTTTAGAGCTGGATACGTCCGATCCGCTTGGTCGTACTTATATTGTTGATGGCGAGCGTAAGAAAGTAGAAACCAAAACCCATCAAATTGAAGTAGCAACCGGGCCTTCAAGTACAGTCACGCTGGAAAAAGTAAGTTATCACAGCGAGTTTGGTCCAATGATAGTGATTCCGGGTCAATTACCATGGGGTCAGGATCAAACCGGTCAGCAAGTTGCTTATGCTATTTATGATGCCAATTTGCCGAACTACGATGTATTCGATCACTGGTTAGCGATGAATCGCGCTGGCAGCATTAGCGAATATCAGCAAACCTTTGATGACTACACCGGCATTGTGTTTAACAACGCCATTGCCGCAGACAAAGACGGGAACACCTTCTTTACCGACGGTTCGTCGGTGCCGGATATCGACCCTGAGGCTATTGCTGACTGGGCGCAAAACCCGCTGTATCAACAACTGACGCAGGCAGCAGGTTTGCCGATATTCCCAGGCAACGAAGCACGCTTTAAGGCTCGTGGTACAGTTCCGACGGAAGCTGCACCGCGCTTATCACGTACTGACTTTGTGCAGAACTCAAATGACAGCTTCTGGCTGACTAATCCGGCCGAACCTATTACGCAGGTGTCGCCTTTGTTTGGTCCGGTTGGCAACCAACAGTCGTTGCGTTCGCGCTTAGCCCAGAAAATGCTGGCTGAGGGTGGCTCTGTAGATGGCCTGTTCACGCTGGACGATTTACAAGAACGCTTATTAGGTAACCGTAACTTCCTTGGCGAAGCCGTTTATGACGACCTGTTAGCTGCCTGTCAGGCACGTGGTGCTACCCCGGTTGCTACTGCTGCCGGAGCGGTTTCAATTGCGCCAGCCTGTGCAGCGCTGGAGCAGTGGAACGGCGTAATGGACAAAGATAGCATTGGTGCCATGTTGTTCCGTGAGTTTGCCAGTGAGTTTACTCGTAACCCACAATGGCAGGTTGCTTATGACCCTACTAACCCACTGACTACGCCAAATACTCTGGTTGCCAATGAAACCGTGATGGAGCAATTGGCTACTGCTATGGTTCGCATTGAAAATGCCGGGTTGGCCTTAGATGCGCCGCTTGGTGATGTGCAATTTGTGGAACGTAGTTTGCCGGACGGCACGCCGTCTGGGGTGAAACTACCTTGGGGTGGTGCGAACAATGTTGAAGGTGGCTTCAACGTATTCCGTTCGAATACCGGCGGTGACGGTACTATTTTACCGCGTCATATTTACCCGCTGCTACCTGGCTCAAACTTAAGCGCTGAAGCTGGTGGGTATCATATTACTTATGGTTCCAGCTGGATGTTCACGATGGAATTCACCGATGAGGGGCCGGTTGCAAATGGCTTGCTAAGCTACTCGCAATCACGCGATATTAACTCGCCCCATAATCTGGACCAAACTGAGTTCTATTCTGTGGATCCACGGTTACGCACCATTTACTTCACTGAGGCAGACATTGCCGGTAACACTGTTGAAGAAATTGACTTAAATGTAGATGCGTTAGGTAACTAACCGCTTGAATCTAAAAATAAAAAGGCGCCATGTTGATGGCGCCTTTTTTTTGCGCGGCGGTTGTTACTGAGGCTCCTTTACCCCTCTCCTTTTACCTTTTGTAAACAAATGTTACGAAATCAATAAAGATCCGTTTTACGGGGCCGACGTACTAGTAGCTCAATTGGTTAATAAATAGCTTGTGCTGGTTAAAAAGCAACCGCATAATCCCGCCCTTTATTAGCTCAGATAAACTATTTATTCTTATTTGGAAGTACTTATATGCGTCAACGCCCCTGGATAAAGCAGGCAAATACTGTCTTTGTTTATGTACTGCTGGTTCAGGTAGCCATCACTTTATTCATCGGAACTTTCACCGGTGAGTTCATGGCTCCCCTGCTTATTTCGGTTCTGATTGTGGCGTTGCCGTTGAGCTTGATTGCAAAGCTTCCTCAACATGCGATTACCCGTCACGCAGTTGCAGCTGCTATTCAGTTAATCACGGCGTTGCACATTGACCAGACCATGGGGTTGGTTGAAATACACTTCGAAATTTTTGCGGTTATGGCGTTTCTGGTTTACTACCGTGACTGGAAAGTGCTGGTAACCTCAGTGGCTGTGGTGGCGGTGCATCACGTTTTATTCTTTATTTTGCAAAGCAACGGCGCTGGCGTTTACATTTTTGCTGAAGATTACGTAACCCTTGGCATTTTGGCTATTCATGCCAGCTTTGCCGTAGCGGAAGGCGCAGTGCTGGCATTGATTTCATACCAGAGCAATAAAGAGGCGCAGGTATCATCCATTCTGCAAGACAGTATTGCCGATATTATGCGGGATCCGAAGCGCCTGAACCTGACCGTGAAACTACCTAAGGCAAGTAAGCATCAGGAACTAAAACAATTTCAGGAATTTGTGGCGGCTATTCAGGCTACCTTGGAAGAAGCCGGGTCCCTTAGTGACCAGGTCAGCAGTATTACTGGAACCATGCGTGACTATTCAATGCGACTGGCGCAAAGCAACGAACAGGGTGCTCAGCGCATTCAGGGTATTTCGGCTGCCATTACTGAAATAAACCAAAGTAACGAGGCTGTGTCGGAGCAAGCCAATGGTGCCCGTACTCAGGCCGGCAATGCGGTTGAGCAATGTACCGCCGCGGATTCGTCTATGCAGAGCTCGGTAATGACCATTGAGCAGTTGCGCAAAGACATAATTACCACTCAGTCAACATTGGCTACGCTCAATGAAAAATGTGCGCACATTACTCAGGTAATAGGTGCTATTAATGCCATTGCTAAACAAACCAATCTATTGGCTTTAAACGCTGCTATTGAGGCGGCTCGCGCGGGTGAACAAGGGCGTGGCTTTGCGGTAGTTGCTGATGAAGTTCGCGCGCTGGCCACCAATTCTGGTGAAAACGCCGAAGAAATCAGTACCATCAGCGACTCAATTCTGGCCGAGGTAACGTCGGCGGTGGCGGCTATGGAAAGTTGTGTGGCACAAATTGACCGGGTGGCACAGGAGTCCCGCACGGTAGCAGACTCTATGAGTCAGGTTAAACACCACGTAGAGCAAGTTGGCGACGACATTTTTGCGGTAGCCACAGCCACTGATGAACAATCGGAAGCGTCGGAAGAAATTAATGTGTCAGCCAGTAGCTTATACGAGTTGTCGCAGCAGCAACTTGAGTTAAGTTTAAATACCGACAGCCACATTAGTGAGTTGAGTTCGGCGGTAGCCAAGCTACATCAGCACATACAGCGGTTTCAGGTACGCTAAATGCGTCTGGCACTAGTGTTGGGAGTGTGGCTGGTGGCCTGTGTGGGCAGCTTATACTGGTTTTTGGGCGGTCAATTAAGCTGGTTTGACCCCGCCGGAGCACTGGAGCACCAAGCCAGTCAGCCGAATTTTGAACAACAGCTGGAGCAAGCGCTGCGCAAACGCGTGCCGCTAGTGTCTGGTAGCGGTACTGTGGTGCACATTAAGTCAGCCGATTGCCACTGTAACTGGCGTGCCCAGAGCCATATCACGGACCTTACCGGACAAGCCGAGCAACAAGGCCTTCAAGTTAGCTACTTAAGTTTAGAAGCGAGTGATGAACTGCAGCGGTGGTTACCGGCAACGCCAGCGGTTATTTTGCTGAACGCTCAGGGGGAGCTTGCTTATATCGGGCCCTATTCAGCGGGTGCGTTTTGTTCTTCAGCGTCTAGTTTTGTTGAAACCCTGCTGCCAGCACTTGCGGAAGCTTCTGCCCCCGGCGGCTGGGTAAACACCCAGAGTCGCGGCTGCTATTGCCCTACCTCAGCCTGAAGCTCTACTAAGCCTATTGCCGATTACTGCTTCTGCAATGACCTCTCATGCTTTATCATCACTGCTATTCCGGTGATTAGGATTTAGTAACTAGCTCTCATTATGGAAATATATATAGACGCTGATGCGTGCCCAGTAACGGTGCGAGAAATTTTGTTTCGTGCGGCTGAACGCAAGCAATTACCCTTGTGGTTGGTGGCCAATCAACGCATTAAAATACCGCCATCGCGCTTTATTAAAATGATTCAGGTTGGCGCTGGCTTTGATGTGGCGGACCATGAGATTGTGCGCCGTTGCAATGCTGGCGATTTGGTCATTACCAGCGATATTCCGCTGGCTGCTGAAGTGATTGAAAAGCATGGGCAGGCACTGAGTCCGCGTGGCGAACTATTTACTTCCGAAAATATTCGGCAACGACTGAATATTCGAGATTTTATGGACACCATGCGTAGTAGCGGGGTGCAGTCGGGCGGGCCGCCACCGCTGAGCAATACTGATCGTAAGAACTTTGCCGATCACCTGGATCGGATTTTAGCCAGAGCTTGATAAGCACTTCAGTAGGCTATTAATTTTCGCAATCTTTACTTTAAATTTGCTGCAATATAATTCCTGTCTATACTGAAAATGCGCGATGGAAATAATGTCGCTTTAAAACACGGGAGTATTGCTATGAATGCCAGACACCTGTTGTATCCAATGTTGTTCACCTTCGTATTGGCGGCCTGTTCACCAGCACAAGACGCGAAAACAGATCCTGAGCCCCTCGACGAAAAACCACAACCAACCGAGGTTAGTAGTGCTGACGAAGCTGTTACTGAGGTTAGTTCCAATTGCAGTCTAACTATGGGCTTTCAAGCCTGGGAACCCTACCAGTATGTTTCGGTAGGTGATGAAGTTAGCGGCCTTGATGTTGAAATTGCTGAGGCCGTAGTCGAGCAAATGGGCTGTGATTTAAAAGCGGAACAAGGTACCTGGCGGGAATTACTCAGTAAACTTCGCCGCGGCGAAGTTGATTTTGTGCTGGGAGCATCGAAAACCGAAGCTCGTCATGAGTATGCCCATTTTTCCGAACCTTATCGGCAGGAACAGTTTGTGCTTTTCGTTCGCCAAAACGACACCGATAGTTTTGCTGCCGACAACGTGACCGAGTTTGTTCAGGCAGGCAATAAGCTTGGCGTGGTTAATGAATACTACTATGGCGAGGACTTACGCGAGGTGCTGCGTGAAGGCGAAAGCAATGGCCTGGTGGTAGGTGCTATTATTAGCGAGCTAAATATTGCACGACTACTAGACGGTGAAATTGACGCCTTTTTAGAAGATACCCTGGTGGCTGCGTCCATACTCCGGCGTAAAGGGCTGGAAAACGATATCGAGCGCCACGATATTGAGCTACCTGCCAGTGATGTGTACGTTATGTTTAGTCAGAAATCGGTGCCTGAAGGCTATGTAGCGGCTTTTAACGATGCGTTAGCCGTAGTGCAGAGCAATGGCACTTATGAAGCTATTCGGACACGCTATGGTGCAGAAGTATCGGATATAGAAACTGAGGAATCTGTTACAAATTAAGCAAAAACGGATCACCATTAACCAGACTAACTGTAGGGTTGTTGATCTAGAATAAGATCAGGTGCAGAGCTGATTGTAACCCAACATAAATGACATAAAATCGGCCACTTATTCAACTGAGGAAAAATCATGAATAAGTGGCGCGATAAACACACCACGCGCAACGAAGTGCGTTTCGGTGCTAATAAGCATCTCATCACAACCACCGACCGACGTGGTGTTATCACTTTTGCCAAACCATTTAGCGAGTCACTTTTTAGCTCAACAGGCGGCTATCACTAAGTTTAAAAATCTGGTCACGGCAGCGCTTGACGCGAACGATTGGCCGGTAACCATGTCGGTAGGTTTGTTAACCTGCACAGAGCTTGAGGTTGGATTTGACGCCGAAAAAATTTTGTACCATGCTGATCAGGCTATGTACACCAGCAAACGCTCAGGTAAAAGCCGAGAGTATCATCGTATTAATCCTTTCAAAAGTTCAACCTGATTTATCCAAATCGTGAGAAAACTAATACACTTTCGGAGTTACTTTCTTAACTGAGTAAAGAAATATTTTTTCAGTGCGACAAAGCTTGTCGCACTAGCCAATTAATCTAGACGAGTCGCACGAAATAGCATGAACCACATGGAGTAGTTTAATGCAGACGGCTTTGCGCTATCTAATGATGCTGCAGCATATTCCGCGGCAACCACAGAAAATTGATCCTGCGTCATTACGGGAAAAATTGTACCGGCAGGGGTTCGACGTTTCGGTTCGAACCATTCAACGTGATTTGAATGAACTGTCGGATGTATTCCCGTTAGTTACTGACGAGCGCTCGAAACCTTATGGCTGGAGTTTTTTGGCGGACAGCCCGATTAGTCTACCTTCGCTGGATATGCCGACCGCATTAGCGGTATTGCTTATGGAGCAACAGCTGAAGTTGTTGTTGCCGAACGCAGTACTTCGAAAGCTGCAGGGTAACTTTAGTGCTGCCCGTAAACTACTGGAAGACACCGCGTCGGGCTACGAGAGCTGGCAGCAACGGGTACATGTAGTTCCGCGCGGCGTTGCAGTAAAACCGGCAGAGTTTCAGCCGCTGGTGCTAGATGCTATTTACCAGGCGATGGAACAAGGTATGCAATTGCAGCTCAGCTATAACAGCCGGCGTAACGGTGAAGAGCGTAAGTGTTCAGCTAGCCCGGTGGGTATTGTGCATCGTGGCGCGGTTACCTACCTGATTTGCCAGTTTGATGGCAAAGACGATATTCGGCAGTTGGCATTGCAACGTATTATTTCTATCAAAGTTAGCAAAGCACGGGCTAAGCTACCCGCTAATTTCGATATTCGGGACTATTTGCATGGCGCGAGAGTTGCTAACGGTCTTACCAACAAGAACGCCCGGGTAGTATTAAAGTTTAGTAGCAACGTGGGCCACCACTTGTATGAAACCCCGTTGAACGACACCCAGCAAATACAGAATAACGGCGACAATCTGATAGTAAGCGCTGACTTGAAGCTCACCGACGAACTATTGTGGTGGTTGCTAAGCTTTGGTGCTCAGGTGGAAGTGATTGAGCCAAAAGAATTGCGTGACGAACTAGGTTCTCAAGCCAGTGCTATGATTAAGTTCTATCAATACGGCTAACCCGCCAACGCATAGATTTTGCGGTCAACTTTGGGTATCTTAACCCTCTTCGTTCACAGCTACTGGAAGTAACCCATAATGATCGACCCCATGGTGTCGGAAGCCGTGTTCTGGGGGCTGGTATTATTGTCTGCAGGCACATCCTTTTTAACCGCCACTTTAGGTGCTGGTGGCGGCGTGGTTATGATTGCCGCTATGGCTATATTGCTACCGCCGGCTGCGCTGATACCTGTACATGGCATGGTGCAACTGGGCTCTAACTTAGGCCGCGCGAGCATGAGCTGGCGCCATATTCACTGGCCCACCATGATGGTGTTTGCGCCCTTTAGTATTCTCGGCGCTATTGTGGCCAGCCTGATTTTACTGCAACTTCCGGTTACCGTGGTTCAGCTAACTATCGCATTGTTTATTCTGTATTTATGCTGGGGGCCTAAGCTGCCTGCGGTTGCTTTAAAGCGGCGCGGCCTGGCGGTGGCGGCTTCGGTAACTGGGTTTCTGGCGTTATTTATTGGAGCTTCCGGACCGCTGGTTGGTGCCTTTATTAAAAGCCGTTTTATTGATCGCTATCAGGTTGTAGCCACTTTCGCCGCTACTATGTCGGTGCAGCATATCCCCAAAGCTTTTGTGTTTGGTTTTGCGGGGTTCGTGTTTGCCGACTGGTGGTTGCTGATTGCGCTTATGATAGCAGCGGGTCTAGTGGGTACCTGGTTGGGCCTGCATACCCTTGGTAAAATCAGCGACAAACGTTTTGACCTGCTGTTTAAGTTAGTGCTCAGTATTCTGGCGGTGCGCTTGCTGTACCAAGCACTACTGCAATAACCTTAGTTGTCTTTCTTGATGCGTTGACCAAAGCGCTGCTTGGCATAGCGGCGCAAACTCGAAACATTATCGGTTTCGTCCATAATAGGCTGGCCTAAAATAGTTTCAATAACGTCTTCCAGCGTCACTAAGCCTAACCAACTGCCATGCTCGTCAAACACCAGACACATGTGCTGACGTTGTTCCAGCATGCGCATCATTAAGGAATCTGCATCCACTGTGTCCATTACGGTTTCAACGTCACGGGCGAGCTCACCAATAGATTTTACCGGGTCGGCCTCAAGCATATCGGATTTGAAGATAATGCCGTGTGGCGCTTCGTCCTTATCAATCACCGGGTAGCGTGAAAAGGGTTGATGCCGCAGCTGCTCAACAAATTCAGCCACTGTGGTTTCAGGTTTAACGACCTGACAAACCATTCGCGGAGTCATGATATCCCGTACTTTGCGCTCGTGTAGATCCAGAATGTTGGAAATAACCCGGCGCTCACTTGCATCCATAACTTCCTGTTCATGGCCTAAGCTCGCCATGGCTTTAATTTCTGCGCGTACATCAATGTCGTCTTCTTTGCCGCCAATATTTTTGGTAATCATGTCTGATAACACAATAAATGGTTTGAGTATCCAGATCATAAAGTTCAGGGTGGCTGGCAGTATAGGGGCCAGAGTACGCCAGAATTTAGCACCTATAGTTTTCGGAATGATTTCCGATAGCACCAGAATCAGCACCGTCATTACCGCTGAGGCTATGCCCAGATACCCATCACCATAAACCACAGCTACCTGGGCACCAACGCCGGCAGCACCCGCGGTATGGGCCACAGTATTCAGAGTTAAAATAGCGGCCAGAGGTTGGTCGATTTTTGCTTTCAGGTTTTGCATTTTGGTGTGCAGCGCGGGGCGGTCTTTTTTCAGTCCGGCCACATAGCTTGGTGTTATCGACAGCAATGCGGCTTCTAATATCGAGCAGATAAAAGAAACACCAACAGCAACTAACGCAAATACAATAAGCAACAACATATAGTTCGCTAAGCCTCTGGATTAAATAATCTCGCGCGGAACCCGAGGGCTAACCCGGGTAAGCAATTCGTAGGAAATGGTATCGCATTTCTGTGCAACTTCGTGAACCGACAGGTTCTGCCCCCAAAGCTCAGCTTCGTCGCCAATAGCAACTTCAGCCATATCAGTTATGTCCACAGTAATCATATCCATAGACACGCGGCCCACCAGTGGTACTTCGCGCCCATGCAACCATACCGGTGTGCCATCACTGGCATGGCGCGGGTAACCGTCGCCATAACCAATCGCCAAAGTAGCAATACGGGAAGGGCGGCGAGCTTGCCAGCGGCAGCCATAGCCCACATAAGCACCGGCTGGAATGTCCCGTACGGCAATTACTGGTGCGGTCAGGGTCATGACCGGGGTAATGGCAAAGGGTGCTGGTAAATCCGGGTTCGGGGTTACGCCATACAGTAGCAAACCCGAGCGCAGCCATTCCCGGCGCGCGGCTGGCCAGTGTGCCAGGCCAGCAGAGTTTGCCACACTACAGGGAATGTCCGGGTAGTTTTCAAGTACTCGGTCAAACTGCGCGAGTTGCACGCTGGTGTAATCCGAGGCGGTATTGTCGGCGTCAGCAAAGTGAGTCATGGCAATAACCTGACTTACATTTTTACTGGCGGTTAGTTGCTCTAAAGCCTTTTGAAAGTCGGTACTATTTAATCCTAACCGATGCATACCTGTGTCTAACTTCAACCAAACAACTAGAGACTTGGCCAGGGTAGCTGCCAATAACTCTTGTACTTGCTCAGTATTGTGAATAACCGGAATAAAGTGGTGCTGGCAGCACAGGTCAAGTTCGGCTTCGCTAAAGCAGCCATCTAACAGAACTATGGGTAGTTCAATGCCAGCCTGGCGTAAATCCAGTGCTTCATCGATAAAGGCTACACCCAGCTGTTCGGCACAGCCTTGCAAGGCGCGCGCTACCGTGAGAGCGCCGTGGCCATAGGCATCGGCTTTTACCGTAGCTAACACCTTACTGGCAGGCGCAAAGGCATGCATATTGCGACAGTTTTGCTGTAACGCCTTGGTATCAATAATGGCTTTCGTGCGTCGAAATGGTACGCCCATGTGCGCAGAGTTCTCCGGCTGACTGGTTTGGCTGGTAATGCTTTGACAAGCTTATGGAACAAGGTTCACATAATGCCGCAAAGCGTTACCAAAGCCAAACTATCAGGGCGTTAACAGTAGTTAATTAACGCAGAATCAGTAAGGGGGTTTTACTGGCCTGCAGCATGTTACTGGTGGTGCTACCTACTAAAAACTGCCGAATGCGCGAGTGGCCGTAAGCACCCATCACCATAATGTCGATGTTGTGCTCACTTTGGTACTCATGCAGGGTTGGCTCAACCTCACCGGCTTTCAGCGCAATATGAGCTTCGTGGCCGTTGTCGGTGAGTTGCTTTTCAGCCCACTTAAGCTTTTCCCAGTTGTCACTGGTGTCGGCATCTACCATCACCACATGCACTGGCATGCCTTTGAACAGCGGGCTTTTGGCAATCATTTCCACACCTTTACGGGTGGTTGCACTACCGTCGAACGCCAGCATGGCACTGGCTGGTGCGGTGTAGTCCGATGGCGTTAATAAAATCGGACGATGCATGGTGCGGATGACAGTTTCAAGCTGGCTGCCAATGTGCTGTGAATTCTCACTGGTGTCTTCACCGTGCAAGCCCAAAACCACCAGACGGATATCTTCTTCCATATCATGCAAGGTGTCAGCGAGTTCGCCATGACGCTGGCGTAGTTGCACGTTTTTTATGCCGTCCTGACGCGCCCGGGTTTCGGCCGCTTCCAGCATCAGGTTGCCTTGTTTTAAAGCTAGTTTGGCACGCTGAGCATCCAGCTCCGCAAGCTCTTCCAGGAGTTGCTCGCGCGTGCCTAAGCCAATGTTACCGGTGGCGTTGGTTTCGGTTGGGAAGCGATTGTTGTCCAGTACATGAACTAATACCAGCGGCACGTCTAACTGAAAAGCTGCCCAGGAAGAGTAATCACACACAGCGTTGGTTGCTGCTGATCCATCAATACATCCAATTACGTTGGTCATTGTTGTTGTCTCCTCAGGAGCAGCCTAGTGGCCGCCCATTATGCTGTCTGCAGCATCAGGTTTATCGTGCACACCAAAGCGGTCCACAATAGTGGCGCTGGCTTCGTTTAAGCCGCGTACTTCAACGTCGGCACCTTCGCGGCGGAATTTAATCACCACCTTATCTAGTGCCGCTACCGCGGTAATGTCCCAAAAATGAGCGCGGGTTAAATCAATAATGACGTTATCCACGGCTTCTTTAAAGTCAAAAGCTTCCACAAACTTGTCGGCGGAACTAAAGAATACCTGGCCGGTAACCTGATAAGTGCGCTGATGACCGCCATCGTCAATGCTCGAGCTGATATGCATGAAGTGGCCAATTTTATTAGCAAAGAACATAGCGGCCAGTAACACACCCACGCCAACACCAAGCGCCAGGTTATGCGTAGCTACTACCACTACTACCGTGGTCACCATCACTATGTTGGTAGATAATGGATGGCTTTTCATTTTGCGAATGGAGTCCCAGCTAAAGGTACCAATAGCAACCATGATCATAACCGCAACCAATGCCGCCATTGGAATTTGCTTGAGCCACTCATCTAATACCAGAATCATAATCAGCAAGAATACACCCGCGGCTAGTGACGACAAGCGCGTACGACCACCGGATTTTACATTAATAATAGACTGGCCAATCATGGCGCAACCGGCCATACCACCTAGCAAGCCAGAACCAATGTTGGCAATACCCTGGCCTTTACATTCTTTGTTCTTGTCACTGTTGGTGTCGGTTAAGTCATCAACAATAGTGGCGGTCATCATAGACTCTAATAAACCCACCACAGCAAGTGCGGCTGAATATGGGAAAATGATAGCTAAGGTTTCAAAGGTTAGCGGTACGTCAGGCCATAAAAATATTGGCAGGGTATCGGGCAATTGGCCCATGTCGCCTACGGTGCGAACATCAACCCCTACTGCGATAGCGAAAACGGTTAAGCCCACTATGCATACCAGCGGTGAAGGCAGCGCCTTACCTATGTATGGCACGTAAGGGAACAAGTAAATAATACCCAAACCAGCTGCAGTCATGGCATACACATGCCAGGTAACATTGGTTAATTCAGGCAACTGCGCCATAAAAATAAGAATAGCCAGCGCGTTCACAAAGCCGGTAACCACCGAGCGCGAGACAAAGCGCATGAGTGAACCTAGCTTCAGGTAACCCGCCACAATTTGGAGCAGGCCGGTTAACAAAGTTGCCGCCAACAGGTATTCCAGCCCGTGTTCTTTTACCAAAGTTACCATCAGCAGCGCCATGGCACCGGTAGCCGCACTAATCATGCCCGGGCGGCCACCCACAAAGGAGATAACTACGGCAATACAGAATGACGCATACAGACCCACTTTCGGGTCTACGCCGGCAATAATAGAGAAAGCGATAGCTTCGGGAATAAGCGCCAGCGCAACCACGATACCGGCCAGCAGATCACCACGGAGGTTCGAAAACCAGTTTTGTTGAATGGTTTTAAGCATGAATTTGATTCACTTATAAACAGATTTTAAATAGAAAAACGGATAGAAAACGGGTACAGCAATAAGCTAAGTTTCAAAAAAACTCAGTAGCACAAGACAACAAAACGCTAGGGCGGCGTTAGTAACATGGGTATGTCAGTCTCAAGTTGCGAATAGAAATATAGCTGTGCGGGCACGGCTAAAGCGCGCGAATACTACCCGAATAGACTTATGGTTGCAAATTAGTCTAGTATGCGTGCATGCAAAAACAAGAACTAAAAACCTCAAAATCATTTCGTGAGCGCCTGACCGAATTTGGTCCAGGAGCGCTCGTTGCCGCTGCCTTTATTGGCCCGGGTACAGTAGTTACGGCGTCATTAGCAGGCGCTAATTATGGCTACGCACTGCTGTGGGCGTTGGTGTTTTCAGTCGCTGCCACTTTGGTGCTACAGGAAATGGCTGCCCGGCTTGGGGTAATAACCCAGCAAGGCCTGGGCGAGAACATTCGCACTGTGATTGAAAATCCGTTCGGTAAATTCACCATCATAGCCCTGGTGGTTGGGGCCGTGGTGGTGGGGAATAGCGTGTATCAGGGCGGTAATTTGTCAGGTGCCAGCATGGGTGCCGAAGGCTTGCTTGGTACCCTACCCTGGTTAAGTAGCTGGCTGGACAACCCCTGGGCTGTGATTATTGGCTTAATTGCCGGAGTGCTGCTGTGGACTGGCAATGCGCGGCTGATCGAGAAGGTACTTATCGGGCTGGTTATTTTCATGAGCCTGGCCTTTATTTGCACCTTTTTAATTACCCAGCCTGACTTTGGTGCGTTTTTTAGTGGCTTATTGATCCCGTCTATTCCAACTGGGGCCACCTTAACTGTGGTTGCGCTTATTGGTACGACAGTGGTTCCTTATAATCTGTTTTTGCATGCGGCCAGTGCCGCCGATAAATGGCACCACCCAGAAGATTTAAAAGCGGTACGCACTGACTTATTTATCTCTATACCTTTAGGTGGCCTGATTTCTATTGCCATAGTGTCTACGGCCGCTTCGGCATTTTTTGGCCAGCAAGTAGGTATTGAAGGCGCTGCGGATTTAGCGCAGTCGTTAACGCCTTTGTTTGGTAACAGCGCTACCTGGCTCATGGCTGGTGGACTATTTGCGGCAGGGATTTCGTCGGCGATGACGGCACCGCTGGCATCAGCCTATGCCTTGTGTGGTGTGCTTGGTTTTAGCCGCCGATTAGATAGCTGGCCGTTCCGCTTAACTTGGTTGGCCATTCTGATTATTGGTGTGGTGATTTCTTCACTGGGCTTAAAACCGGTAAATATTATCTGGTTTGCGCAGGTGGCGAATGGAATTTTGCTGCCAGTAATTACCGTGTTTCTGCTGATGGTATGCAACCATCAACGTATGCAGGGGCATAAAAATAGCCGCCGGCAGAATCTGCTCGGCGGCCTGGTATTGCTGGTGTCATTGTTACTTAGTGCGCGTAGTTTAGGTGCCGCATTCGGCTTATACAGTTAAATACTAACGCGCTTGTAGTCGCGGTATTCTGGTTCCCAGAAATTACCATTAATGCGAGCATTCAGTTCGTCGTCCTCAATGGGCAAGGCTAAGTCCTGTTGCTGTGCCACTTTAGCCACCGCAAACGCAATCTTTTTGCTAAGCTCGTCCACTGCGGTAAGCGGTGGCAGCAAGGAATCTTCCGGGTCGGCTAAGCGCGGCGAACTATTCGCCAACACTTCACTGGCTGCCATCAGCATTTCATCGGTAATAATGCGCGCTTTTGCAGCCAGCACACCTAAACCTATGCCCGGGAATATATAGCTGTTGTTGCACTGCGCAACCGCATGCCATTTCCCTTTATAGTGAATTGGCGAATAAGGGCTACCGGTTGCCATAATCACGTCACCGTCAGTCCATTCCACCAGATCTTTTGGCACAGCTTCAATCTGACGTGACGGGTTGCTCAGTGGGAAAATAATGGGTGTTTTGCAGCCCTGATGCATAGCTCTTACTACTTGCTCAGTGAACAACCCAGGCTGGCCCGATACGCCAATGAGAATGCCCGGTTCGGCACAGTGCATCACGTCCAGCAAAGAGGCATAGTTGCCACTGTATTGCCATTCCTTCAGTCGTTGCGGAGTTTGCACCAGAGCCTGCTGAAAGTCGCGTAAGCCGGTCATGCCTTCGGTTAGCAAACCAAAGCGGTCCACCATAAACACTTGCGAACGCGCTTGCTCATCTGACAATCCTTCGGCGCGCATTTGAGTAATCACTTGCTCGGCAATACCGCAACCGGCAGAACCAGCGCCAACAAACACTACTTTCTGGTCACACAGGCGAGTGCCTTTGGCTTTACAGGCGGCAAGTAAGGTACCTACGGTAACCGCAGCCGTACCCTGAATATCGTCGTTAAAACAGCAGAACTTGTCGCGGTAGCGCTGCAATAGCGGTGTTGCATTTGGCTGTGCAAAATCTTCAAACTGAATCATAGCTTCCGGCCAACGGCGCTTCACGGCGTGCATAAACTTATCCAGGAAGTCGTCATATTCTTCCTGACCAATACGCTTATGACGGGCACCCATGTACATAGGGTCATTCAGCAGCTTTTCGTTGTTGGTACCAACGTCCAGCATTATTGGCAGCGTGTAAGCCGGGCTGATACCCCCACAAGCGGTGTACAGCGACAGTTTACCGATGGGAATACCCATGCCGCCAATACCCTGATCGCCAAGGCCCAGCACGCGCTCACCATCGGTTACAACTATCACTTTCACTTTGCGTTTGGTGGCGTTACGCAGAATATCGTCCAACTGGTCGCGCTCTTTGTAGGAGATAAACAAGCCACGGGAACTGCGATAAATATCTGAGAATTGCTCACAGGCATCACCCACGGTCGGGGTGTAAATAATCGGCATCATCTCTTCCAGATGATCGGTAATGAGTCGGTAAAACAGCGTTTCGTTGTTGTCCTGAATGGCGCGCAAATAAATGTGTTTATTCAAGTCGGTATCAAAGCTGGAATACTGCCGATAAGCGCGGCTTACTTGCTCTTCAATAGATTCGTATCGAGGCGGCAACAACCCGGTAAGGTTGAAAGCAGCGCGTTCTTCTTTACTAAAGGCGCTGCCTTTATTGAGTAACGGCGTTTCCAACAATGACGGCCCTGCGTAGGGAATATATAAAGGTTTACTGCTCATAGTTTTATCCGACTCGCTTAATAAGTGAAATTGCTTGTGTTGTGCTTAGGGTGTGTATGGCTAACTCACGCGCTGATAACCGTCGAGCTGCCCCTGTGGACTTAACACCCACTGCCACAACTGAATGTCGCGCGCCCGGAAAGCTCCGGCGCAAGAATATAAGTAGTAACGCCACATTCGATAGAATGTTTCATCGTAGTTCTGTTTTAATTCGGGCCAGGCGGCTTCAAAGTTCGCTGCCCAGGCCATCAGTGTTTTGTCGTAATCAGCCCCAAAGTTATGTAAGTCTTCGGCAACGAAAACACCATCTATTGCATCGCCAATTTGGCCAATTGAAGGTAAATCTCCGTTTGGAAAAATATACTTATCAATCCACGGGTCTGTTGTTGAGTTACGTTTATTTTTACCAATGGTATGTAGCAGCATCAAGCCCTCTGGCTTTAAGCAACGCGCTGCCACTTGCATAAAGGTGCGATGGTTCTTGCGACCTACATGTTCAAACATTCCAATACTGACCACCCGGTCAAAGCTATGTTTTTCGGCCTCAGTAGTACCCAGTTCACGATAATCCTGCAGCTTGAAGGTAAGCGGATAGTCGCTATGATGTTCTTCGGCCCAGGCCACCTGTTCACGTGAAACCGTAACGCCGACACATTCGACACCGTAGTGCTCAGCTGCGTAGCGCATAAAGCTACCCCAGCCGCAGCCAATATCTAATACGCGCATGCCTTTCTCAAGCTTAAGTTTGCGACAAATCAGATCCAGTTTGGCGGTTTGAGCATCTTCCAGATTGTCGGTGTCGCGCCAATAACCGCAGGTATAAGTGAGGCGGCTATCGAGCATGGCTTTATATAGATCGTTGCCTTTATCGTAGTGCTGTTCACCCACTTCAAAGGCACGTGAATTGGACTGCAGGTTCAGTAGTTTTACCTTCAGCGCCTGCCAGATGAGCGACTTGGGATTTACTTTTTCGTTAATTTGCCCACGCAATATGTGATAGAAAAATTGGTCGAGCTCAGCAACATCCCAGGCTCCATTCATATAGGCTTCACCCAGCGCCAGATTGCCTCGGGCCAGAGCGGCATCGACAATGCCTGTTTGATGCAATTGAATATCCTGCGGTGCCGTTCCATTAACGGTAATACCAGCTTCTTTCAGCAGGCGAGTAAATTGTTCATCCAGATTATGATTCTTTGATAATTTCGCAGCCATATCACTCTCTTTTGTTCTCGTTGTGTGACACAAGCAAAAGGAACCTGCTAAAACTTAGCAGATTTCGTAAGAAGAATGCTAAGTCGCGCGGTTAGGGCGGCGTAATAGTATGTGGACGTTGGTTGACACTTTGCATGGGTGAGGATTATAGCAAATGCCCATGCAGAGCGTCACCTTACTTATTTGAAGCAGCTTTAGGCGGCGGCTTCCTGTTGCGCTAAATATTCGTCATAAGTACCGCTGAAGTCTCGAATATCGTTAGCCGTAATCTCAATGATACGGTTTGCCAGCGTTGATACGAATTCGCGGTCGTGGCTCACAAATATCAGTGTGCCTTCGAACAGTTCTAACGCCATATTGAGTGATTCAATGGACTCCATATCCAAATGGTTGGTAGGTTCGTCCATAACCAGAATATTTGGTCGTTGCAGAATCAGCTTACCAAATACCATGCGGCCTTTTTCGCCACCGGAAAGTACATTTACTTTCTTACCAATGTCATTGGCGGAGAACAATAAGCGACCCAGCACACCACGCACGGCTTGCTCGTCATCGCTTGGCTGCTTCCATTGATCCATCCAGTCGAACACCGTCATGTTTTGTTTAAACATATGCGCATGGTCTTGTGGGCAATAACCGATATTGCAGTTTTCAGACCACTTCACCAAACCGGAATCCGGCGTGTACTCGTTCAGCAAACATTTCAGCAGGGTGGTTTTACCAATACCGTTGGCACCCAAAATAGCTACTTTTTCGCCTACTTCAATTTGCGCACTCAAGCCAGTTAATACCTGTTCGTCATCAAAGCTTTTCTTCAGGTCTTTAAACTCAAGCGCCTGCCGGAACAGCTTTTTGGTTTGATCGAACCTGATAAAAGGATTGACGCGACTGGATGCTTTCACTTCGCTGAGCTGAATTTTTTCAATTTGCTTCGCACGTGACGTTGCCTGTTTGGCTTTAGATGCATTCGCAGAGAAACGGCTTACGAAGCTTTGTAGCTCAGATATTTTTTCTTTCTTCTTAGCGTTATCACTCAACAGCTGTTCGCGAGCCTGAGTTGCCGCAAACATATATTGGTCGTAGTTACCCGGATACAGGCGCAGTTCGCCGTAATCAATATCTGCCATATGCGTACAGACACTGTTTAAGAAGTGGCGATCGTGCGAAATAATAATCATGGTGCAGTTGCGATCACGCAGCACAGTTTCCAGCCAGCGAATGGTGTTAATGTCCAGGTTGTTGGTTGGTTCGTCCAGCAACATAATGTCTGGATCTGAGAACAACACCTGCGCCAATAGCACTCGCAGTTTTAAGCCCGGCGCTATGGCAGCCATTGGCTCAAAATGATTTTCCAGAGGAATACCTACGCCCAGTAGAATTTCACCGGCGCGGGATTCGGCGGTGTAACCGTCCATTTCCGCGAACTCGGTTTCTAAATCGGCAACACGCATGCCGTCCGCATCGCTCATTTCAGCGCTGCCATAAATACGGTCGCGTTCTACTTTTACCTTCCACAGCTCTTCATGACCCATGATGACAGTGTCGACTACGGAGAACTCTTCGTAGGCGAATTGATCCTGGCGCAATTTACCAACACGCATGTTCGGCGCAACGGACACGTTGCCAGAAGACGGTTCCAGATCGCCTGAAAGGATTTTCATAAAGGTGGACTTGCCACAACCATTGGCGCCAATCAGGCCGTAACGGTTGCCTTCACCAAACTTTACCGAGATATTTTCAAATAACGGCTTGGCACCAAATTGCATGGTGATATTTGCGGTAGAAATCACGAATCGCGTACTCAGCTATAGACTAAAAATTGAGCGCGGTAATGTACGCTTTTTAGGTCGAAATTACAAAGATTCTTTCAGGAAATAAGGGATTCTTACGAATTGTTAACAAGCTGTCTGGGCGCCCTTACCCAGTGTTGCCTAAGATCATTTCAAATTCTATGCCGACCATCCAGCGCGTGGTGCGTTGCTGGAGCTCGGTTTCCTTCGGCCAGTGGGTGCCAATCCAGGTTTCCATAAACAGCCATTCGCGTAAGAACCGCTGCCGGTGAATACCGCGAATACCGTAGTCCTGAATCGGGGCCTCGTGATGGGTTTCACCGTAAATCCAGACTTCGCTGGCCAGGGCGCGATTGGTGTCATATAAATAATAAATACGCGAGTTGGCGTTCCAGCGAATGCCGTCAGTACGCTCGGCAAAGGTCGCTCGGGCATAGGTTTTAGCAACCCAGCGCTGGTGCAATGCAACTTCATGATGAATATCTTGTGCCACGCCGAAGCCGTCGCTGTCACGCCAGAAACCAACCGACTGAACCGCTATTTCAGCATTGTCGGCAACCATAGTTTCGAAGCGGTAGCGGGCGCGAACATAAGTGTCGAGCTTGAGGCCACCACGAATGCCGGCTCCAAAAGACAAGTCGTGCTGATTGTCTAAGTAAGGGTCAAAACCTAAGCCAACCAGCCATTCGTCGTCGCCCTGAGTGCGGCGCATGACGGAAGGGCGACGTTGGGCGTCACCGGCAACAAAGTCATCAAAGTCACCGCGGCCGATAACCGCGGAAAACTGCTCTTTTGCGTGCGGGATTTTTAGTTTAGCGCGGAAGCTGGAGTCAATACTGAACCCGTCGTGTTCGTCCCATTGCGGGGCAACAATTAATCGGCCGGTGCTGCCTTCGTATTTGTCTGAGTCGAGCGGCTCGCCAAAGAAACCATCTACCCAACTGGCGGTGCTATCAAGTACCGTTTGAACGCCATCGCGAAAACCGTCAACCCAAATGCGGTCGGCTTCAGTTGGCGGGTGAGTTGGGTACCGCTCGGCTTGTGACTGTTCCTGTGACTGCTCTTCAGACTGCTCAGTGGCTTCTTCAGGGGGCGCGGACTGAGCACTTAGTTGCGCGCTGAACAGCACCGCAAGCAGCGGTACCGTAGTAAACCAAAGTCGTTGTCGCATCCAATCGCGTTTAGTCACAGTTATCTCCATAAAACCTAAACTCAACATACAAGTAAACTGGTCGAGTGGCTAGCCTAATGAAGCGCTTTTGTAACTGGGATCATGCAAAATTCAAATTTTATAGCTTGCCAGTACTTGGTAGCAGCTAACCCTGCCTTATTGTTAAATATTTGGTAAAGAATTTTATTTAATCGAATAAAGCGACGAAATGATTCGGTATTTTCCGTTGGACGAATTTGCGGCGTTGGGTAAAAATAGCGGCCTTCAAATATGCTGCCCAGAATATGTGCTTTCCTGACATGCGATTGGTCACAAGAGGGAAGTGAATGAAAATCGAATATGAAGCGGCGCGACTATCTATTTTACGTAAGCTTGATTTGCTGGACAGCGCGCCTAGTGAAAGTTTCGACCGTATTACCCGCATCGCCAGCCAAGTGTTTAACTTACCTATTGCTGCGGTATCCCTGACTGACCAGGATCGGCAGTGGTTTAGATCGCGTGTTGGCGTAGATTACTTGGAAATCCCACGTGACAAATCGTGCTGTAGTGAGGTGGTTGACCAGTCGCGTGTTTTGGTGGTTAACGACTTACTGGAATCAGAGCACTATCGCGATAGCATGTTGGCGGAATCAGGTATCCGGTTTTATGCTGGCGCCCCATTAATGACTCGCGATGGTTTTTCGCTGGGCGCTATGTGCGTGTTCGGCACCGAACCACGACAGTTCAACCAACAAGAGCTGGATACACTGCGTGATTTGGCGGCCATGGTCATGGCGCAAGTTGAATTGCAGCATGCTGTGGGTCGAGTAGATTCAGGTACCGGTTTACCGAATTACCTGCAGTTTGTTGAAGACTTGGAGGACTTAGCCCGTGATCATCCGGAACGAATTTATTATGCCTTAAGCACTGAGTTGGTTGATTTGAGTCAGGCTAGTTTATTGCAACGGGTCATGGGGCCATCATATCTGGAAAATTTGTCGCGAGCAGGTAGTGCTAAATTACAACAAATATTGGGCGAAAAAGCGCGGGTTTATCACATTGGGCCTGGTCAGTTTGCCCATCTTGAGACCGGAACTGAAGCACAGGTGCTGGTTAGAGCGCAACGTGTGCAAGAAGCTCTGGTTCATATTAAAGTGGGAGGCATCGCGCCATTTATGCTGCGCCCGGTATTAGGTGTGGTGCCGTTCGAACCAGGTACAACCAATGCTAGCGCAGTACTGCGAACGGCTCACAGTGCGTCGCGTGATGCCCGCGAAGCCGAATTGAAAGTTGGCTTGTATAGTAAACAGTCCGATGCTAGCCACCAGCGTAGTTTTGGCCTCATTGCTGACTTTGGTGAGTCCTTAAACGCAAGTAATCAACTGCAGCTATTTTATCAGCCGCAAATTGATTTACGCACCGGGCAATGCGTAGGAGCAGAAGCTTTAATCCGGTGGCAGCATAGTACTTTGGGAAATATCTCGCCGGCCGAATTCATACCTTTGGTAGAAAATACCCCCTTAGGTCGCGATTTAACCGACTGGGTAATGAAAGCTGCCATAGCGCAAACTGCTCTGTGGCATCAAGCGGGCCTGCCAATAACAGTGTCGGTGAATATAACCGCCGCGAATCTGGACGAGGAAGACTTTACCGATCGTTTACTAGGCTATTTACAGGTAGCTAACCTGCCACTTAGTGCCATTGGCCTGGAGTTAACCGAAAGTGGCTTGTTAAGTAATGGGCGCGCGGCGCGTATGCAACTGGAGGCACTGGCTGCCAGCGGTATGCAGATATCCATTGATGATTTTGGTACTGGCTATAGTAGCCTCGCCTACTTGCAGGATGTTCCGGCGCAGGTCGTTAAAATTGACCGGTCATTTATTGACGGTGTTGAGTTGAACCGACGCAGCCAAACTTTGGTTCGTTCAATGATTTCAATGGCGCACGAACTTGGCTACCGAGTGGTGGCCGAGGGTGTTGAAACTGAAGCTAGCCTGGCCTTTTTAAAGGAACTCGGTTGCGAGCAGGTGCAAGGCTATTTATTGGCAAAACCTATGCCGGTAGAAGACTTTGAAGCCTGGAGCGCTGTACGACAGTAAGCGAACCTTAAGAGGCAAAAAAACGGGGCCTAGCCCCGTTTTTTGTTGTTTGGAACGGAAACTAACTAGCCAGGAATTTTTCCGCAGCAATACGATAATTAGTCACCTGCTTATGAATAAATTGGGAATAATCAATGCCGGTTGTTGCGGCATAGATTTGTGCATAACTGACCGGCTGATTGGCATCTAAGCCTGAACTAATAGTTAAGCGCTCGCCGTACTGCTCCTTTAATGCCGCATAGCTAGCGGCTACCGTGTCACTTTCAGTAACGGCGTTGGTGCGTACATCGGCTGAGAACCAGCGGAACTTGTCGTCGGGCATAAGCGTACCTACCACCTCGTCATCAACCCGAATAACAGCTTCAACAGTTTGCTGGCCCTTTGCCTGCAAATCATGCTGGTACTTTTCAATGGTGCCTGATTCGTAGTGCTGCTTGAGCGCGTTGGCAAAGCTATACACCTCGGTAATTTCACTTCCGTCCGGGCGTTTAACAGGAGTAGTTAAGGTTACTTTTTCTGGTTTACCACGCACGGTTCTAAAGTCGAGGTCTAGCGGCGTGGTTTCGTTTGAGTGCAGCGTGTGTAGATCACCGTAGAAGGTTTCCGGCATAGGCCGTTGCTCACCCGGTTTCGGTGGATTACTGTAAAGCTGTGGTGAGAACTGAAGTCTGGTATTCACTGAACTTAATTCCATAGTTCCATCTCCGTAGATTCCTAGTCTGTTGGGAAATGCGCACAAGCGCAGCGTAAACGGATTACGCAGAACGATAGCCTGCAAGGCCCGCACCATAAATATGATGCGGGGCCATTACAGTTAATTAATAAGTTAGCGGTACAGAAAAGAGGTCGACGCGTTAGCGCAGCGTCACGAATTCCTCACCAGAGGTAGGATGCAGTGCCACAGTGGCATCAAAGTCGGCCTTGGTTGCGCCCATTTTCATAGCCACGGCGAAGCCTTGTAGGATTTCGTCCATACCTTCGCCAATACCGTGAATACCAACCACTTTTTCACTCGGGCCATGGCACACCAACTTGAAAGTGCTAAGTGCACGATGCGGAGTGATGGCGTTATACATGGCCGCAAAGTTGGATTTGTATACTGTGATGTCTTCTTCACCATGCACTGCCACTGCCTGAGCTTCAGTTAAGCCCATGGTGCCAATTGGTGGGTGGCTGAATACTATGGTAGGTATCAGGCTGTAATCCATGTGTGCGTCGGGCATATCTTTATTGAACAAACGCTCCGACAGCAACCGACCAGCCTTAATAGCAACTGGGGTAAGCGCTGCTTCGCCGGTAATATCACCTACTGCATAAATACCTTTCACATTGGTGTTCTGGTATTTATCAACACAAACATAGCCTACTTCGTCCAGCTTCACGCCAGCGGCTTCGATATTAATCTTGTCGGTGGCAGGTTCGCGGCCAATGGCCCAAATCAGGCAATCTACATCGGTAATGTTCTCGCCTTCTTTGGTTTTCAGTACTAGCTTACCGTTGTCTTGCTTTTCCACACTTTCAATGTTGCATTCGGTGCGCAACTTCATGCCGTCCTGTTCCATGCGCTGTAACAGGGCATCGGTAATGTCTACGTCAAAGTTACGCAACGGGCGATCTTTACGCACTAACAAGTGGGCGTCAGAGCCAAGCGCGTGCAATACACCGGCAATTTCCACGGCAATATAACCAGCACCCACTACCACAGCTTTTTCTGGGCGCTCTGTTAAGGCGAAGAATCCGTCAGAATCAATACCGTGTTCAGCACCTGGCAAATCCGGAATCATGGGGCGGCCACCTACGGCGATGGTAATGTGATCTGCGGTGATTTTCTCACCGTTCACTTCCACGGTGTTTTTATCTACGAAAGTGGCAAAGCCTTCAATGAACTCCACGCCATTGCTTTCAAAACCTCGTTGATAGCCGCCGTGAATGCGGTCAATGTAAGCTTCCCGGTTTTTCACTAGGGTGGCCCAGTCAAAACCGTTCTGGTCAATCTTGAAACCATAAGCTTCGCTGTATTTCAGTGCTTCGGCAATATGAGCGCCGTACCACATGACTTTTTTCGGAACACAACCCACGTTTACACAGGTTCCGCCTACTGCTTTGGCTTCAATCACAGCAGCTTTAGCACCGCGAATAGCGGCTCGGTTGGCGGAAGCGATACCGCCGCTGCCCGCGCCAATGGCAAGGTAGTCGTAATGTCGGGTCATGTGGTTGTACTCCTGTTTTGTTTCTCGGCTGCATGTGTTTGGTTGTGCTAAAGTGCAGCAAAACCTAGCAGCTAATAATTTAGCCTAGTATGGTCGCCGAAAAGCGCTCTGGGTGCAACGTGAACAACCGCTTATATAGGTTCGAAAATACCGATGGACTTAATCTATACAATCAGTCGCAGTAAGCGCCGCACCCTCGCAATTAAGATTAGTGAGGGTGAAGTACGAGTGCTGGCGCCAAATAGATTCAGTGATCGCAAAATAGCTCAGGTGTTGGCTACCAGGGAAAGCTGGATTCGAAAGCACCTGCAGCGCCAGCAAGCACTTATTTCGGTAACCCCTGAACGCTCGTGGCAACATGGCGAAACTATTCCCTGGCTGGGGCAACCACTGCAGTTACAAGTGAGTAACGGCGGTACCAGTGGTATCGAACGCGTGGCAGATAAACTGCATATCACCTTGGGTAGCCGGGTAAAGCATGCGCAGCGGCAAATTCGCTCACTGGTTATTCAATGGTATCAGCAGCAAGCACAGGCATGGCTGAACCAGTATTTACCGCAAGCTTTTACGCAACCGCGGCAAAGCCGTATTGCCAGCTATAAAGCCAAGTGGGGAGCCTGCACGCGCAGTGGTGAGGTTAGTTTAAGCTGGAAGTTGTGGTTGGCGCCGGAGTGGGTAGTTACTTACGTGGTACAGCATGAGTTAGTGCATTTAACGCACTTTGATCACAGTAAGGCATTTTGGCAACGAGTTGCTGAGGTGAATCCGGATTACCGAAAAGCTGAGAGCTGGCTCCGGCAACACGGACATACCGTATTGTCGGAGCGCTATCTGAATTGGCAGTAATTAGTTCTGGTTTACCGGCAAATGTTCGTGCACAAAGTCGGTCATCATTTGGCGTAAGTGCACCGGCGTTCCCTCACCTTCAGAAATGCCATGAGTACGATTCGGATAGGCAAAGAAATCAAACTGTTTACCATGCTTAATCAGTTCGTTCACCAGGCGCTCGGAGCCCTGAAAGTGAACGTTGTCATCGCCGGTACCATGCACCAGTAACAAGTCACCCTGTAGGTTTTCGGCATGCGTAATCGCCGAGGTTTCTTCGTAGCTGGCGGCTGCATCCGGCAACAAGCCCGAATAGCGTTCCTGATAAATGGTGTCGTACAAGGTTAAATCCGGTACTGGTGCCAGCGCCATGCCCATGCTATATGCCTGCGGATAACGGAACATGGCATTCAGGGTTTGTGAACCACCGCCGCTGTGTCCCCAAATACCAACCCGGTTTTCATCAATAAAGTCCCAACGATTGAGTATTTCCTGCAGCGCGTCGTATTGGTCGCGAACTGTGACTACACCTAGCTGCTTATAAATAGAACGGCGCCACTCAAAGCCACGCGGTGTTTTAGTACCGCGGTTATCAATGGACGCCACTATATAGCCGCGTTGGGTCAACATGGTGTGCCACAGGAACGGATTACCGCGCCAGGCATCGGCTACAGTTTGGCCCCAGGGCTCACCATATACATAAAACAGAATCGGGTAGCTCTTGTTCGGGTCAAAATCTACCGGCTTCATCAGCAAGCCATCTAATTTGAGGCCGTCGCGGGCTTCTACCTGAAAGAAACTGACTTCGCCGCGAGGCAGATCATCAAGAGCTTCCTGCTGCTTTTCGTGGGCCAGAATGGTGCGCACCGGATCATGATTTGGCAGCGTGATCATGGTTGTTACAGGCAAAGTTTCCAGAGCCGAGTAGGTATGCACTGCAAACTTGGCATCGGCCGACAGGCTGTAGCTATGTGTACCAGGTTGATCCGGTGTTAAGCGTTCAAGCTTGCCGCTACCGTCCAGGCTGGCACGGAATAAATAGCGTTGCAGCGGCGAATCTGGTGAGGCGATAAAATACACCCAGCCGCTGTCCTGATTAATATTCAGAACTTCAATCACGTCCCAGTTGCCGCGAGTGATGGCGCTCATGCGGCCACTATCGCGCTCAACCCGGTACAGGTGCCGCCAACCGCTGCGTTCACTCAGCCAAGTGAAGGACTTGCCGTGGTCCAAAAACTTCACGTCGTCTACGTATTCAGCCCAGGACTCGGTAGTTTCGCGCAGAATCTCACGCGCTTCACCGGAGTTTGTGTTGGCCAAAAACACCCGGTTAATATGCTGGCGGCGGGTTAGTTGCTGAATTAACAATTGGTCGTTGTTACCAGCCCAATCCATGCGTACCAGATAATGCTGGCGCGCATCACCGGGAATGGTCATCCAGCGGGTGTTGCCACCTTGCGCTGAAATCACCCCAATCCGCATGCTGGCATTGGTTTCACCTACTTTCGGGTAGGGGAACTGCTTCAACGTGGGGTACAGCTCGTCGGTGTTGTTAATCATGGTAAACAGCGGCGTGCCTTCGGTATCTAATTGCCAGTAGGCAATAGAGCGGCCATTCGGACTCCAACGGAAACCATCACGCAACGAAAATTCTTCTTCGTTCACCCAGTCAAAAGTACCGTTCACTATGGTGTCGTTGCCGCTGCTGGTAAGCGCAGTAATGTTGCCTGAACTCAACTGTTCAACGTAAATATTGTTTTCGCGAACATAGGCCACGCGGTTGCCTTGTGGGTCGAACTTGGCAAATTGCAGCGTTGACGGAGTCGCGTTACCACCGAGTTGTTGCAGGCGCTTACTGGTTAAATCCAGTACCCAATAATCACCTAAGGTGTGGGTACGCCACGACCGTTTGGTGTTAGTGAATATGAGTAACTTGCTGCCATCGGCAGACCATTCATAATCGGCAACCTTTAGCGGGGCACTAGCATTGGCCGGCGTTAACTCAGCAGCCGAAGCGACTACGGTACGCTCTTGCGTTTGCGGATGGTATTTCACCAGGTTCTGACCACCACTGCTACTGTCTTCCAGAGTGGTATAGCCGCTGCCGTCCGCGAGCCATCGAGTAGGTGCAACACTCTCGGCCTGATAAGTTGAGCTATCATAAATGGCCTCAACAGTGAGCGCAGAAGTAATTGGTGCCGTATCAGTTGGTGTGCTTGGTTGTTTGTCGCTAATAGCCGAACAGCCGGATAAAAACAGGGTAACCGCAGCAACAGCGGTGATACGTGAAGTGTTTGATGTGAGCGTGAGGCGCATTTTAATTCCTTACAGCGTCAATGAAAGTCGTTTCTATGTCAGCGATTCTAGCACGTTGATTGTTAAAGTAACCTTTGCCACCTTGAATTTGCGGCATTTTTACCCCATTCATAAGACATCACTAGCGAACGAGGTTTTTCATGAGCAGTAACCCATTATTACAGCCACTTAACGGCGAAACGATAAATCCGCAACAGTTACCTACTTTCAGCGCGATTAAGCCGGAACATATTAAAGCTGCTATTGAGCAACGTATTGCCGACTGCAAAGCCACTTTTGAAAAAGCTGTGGCAACCGGTGAGCGCGATGGCTTTCGCTGGGACAACTTTGTGGCGCCCTTAGACGACGTCAGCGATTTACTGGATCGCAGCTGGTCGCCGGTATCGCACATGAACGCCGTAGTGAGTTCGCCAGAGCTGCGTGCGGCGCACGACGACTGCCTGCCGATGTTGGCTGAGTTTGGTACTTACGCCGGTCAGCACGAAGGGCTGTATAAAGGCTTTAAAGCGGTGAAAGAAAGCCCTGAGTTTGCGCAGTTAAGCGAAGCCCAGCAACGGGTTATTACGGACGCTTTACGTGATTTCGAATTGTCGGGTGTGGCCTTGCCGGAAGCCCAGAAAAAACGCTACGCAGAAATTCAGTCGCGGCTGGCTGAGCTTGGTTCAACCTTTAGTAATAACTTATTAGACGCCACCGATGCCTGGTCGTACTTAGTGACCGATGAACAGCAGCTTAGTGGCTTGCCGGCCAGCGCTATTGAAGGAGCGGCGGAACTAGCCGCAGAGCACGACCAGCAGGGCTGGCGCTTTACCCTGGATATTCCGAGTTATCTGCCGGTGATGACCTACGCCGACAACCGCGATTTGCGCCAGCAAATGTATCAGGCCTTTGTAACCCGGGCTTCCGACGTTGGCCCGCATGCCGGGCGTTTCGATAACTCTGAAATAATGCAGGAGACTTTAGCACTGCGTCATGAACTGGCTGAGTTACTTGGTTTTGCCAACTTTGCCGAGCTGTCGCTGGCTACCAAAATGGCGGAATCACCGCAGCAAGTTACTGACTTTTTGCAGGATTTGGCCGACAAGTCGTTACCGCAGGCGCGCGCCGATTATCAGCAGGTGCTGGACTTTGCCCGGAGCGAGTTTGGTGTACACGAATTAGAAGCCTGGGATGTGGCTTACTACAGCGAGAAATTAAAACAGCAGCAGTACGCGATTTCCGACGAAGAACTGCGCCCGTACTTTCCGGAACACAAAGTAGTTAGTGGTTTATTTGAAGTGGTGCAGCGGTTGTTTGGTATCAGCATAACCGAGCGTAAGGGTATTGATGTTTGGCACCCTCAAGCACGTTACTTCGAAATTCGTGATCAGCAGGATGAATTGCGCGCTGGGTTCTTTTTAGATTTGTATGCTCGTAGCGGTAAACGCGGTGGTGCCTGGATGGCCGAATGCGCGGTACGCCGGCGCTTAAGCGGAAATCAGGTGCAACTGCCGGTGGCCTACCTCACCTGTAATTTGAATAAGCCGGTTGGTGGTAAACCCGCACTATTTACCCACGATGAAGTGGTTACTTTATTCCATGAGTTTGGTCATGGACTGCACCACATGCTGACGCAAATAGATGTGGCTGGTGTGTCAGGTATTAATGGTGTGGCCTGGGACGCGGTCGAGCTACCTAGCCAGTTTTTAGAGAATTGGTGCTGGGAGCCGGAAGCGCTGGCCATTATTAGTGGCCATTACGAAAGTGGCGAACCCTTGCCGCAGGATCTGCTGGACAAAATGCTGGCGGCGCGTAACTTCCAGTCAGCCATGCACATGGTACGTCAGCTGGAGTTCAGCTTATTTGATATGCGTATTCATGCGGAGTTTGATGCCACTAAAGGCGATCAAATTGCGGCTATTTTGCAGCAGGTGCGCGAGCAGGTTGCAGTGCGCATGCCACCTGAGTACAACCGCTTCCCGCAAAGCTTTGGGCATATTTTTGCCGGTGGTTATGCCGCGGGTTATTACAGTTACAAGTGGGCCGAAGTGCTATCGGCAGACGCCTTTTCGAAATTCGAGGAAGAAGGTATTTTCAATACCGCCACGGGTACGGCATTTTTGCAGGCTATATTGGAGCGTGGTGGTAGTCGCGATGCGATGGAGTTATTCCGGGAGTTTCGTGGTCGTGAACCCCAGGCGGATGCTTTGCTACGTCACTCGGGTATAGGAACAGCCGCTTAAGTTTAGGGTGAGTCTGGTAACACCAGGCTCACCAAACCCATGAGTCCGACTACAAAAATAATCGCTAGTACAATACCAATCAGAATGTAGTGGATAGGTTTGCCGGCGGAAAAATCACGCTGCCGGTTACGTTCGGTTTGAACCCCAAAAAATGCTGCAATAACACTCAGAACAACGGCCATAAAGCTCGGCTTTTCGTGCTTATCGGAACTCATCGACGCTCACTTATAACGTGGTTTTAAAATTGCTGTCGGTTTTTTCGGCTTGATTGTTCTGCTTAAGGTTATCGCTGAACAATAGCTCGAACAAATCCATAAAGTGGAATTGAGTTGAGCGACTTTGACCAGTTAACCAGCTGTGCCAGGTGATGTGGTCTGTTGGGGCTTCGCACAACGGAGGTGCGTTTTGGGTTTCGGCATGTTGAACCACAGGATTACACTGCTGCGTATCGTTTGCAGCTTGTGTTTGCCAGCCAGGGGACAGCATAAATGTCAGCAGGGCGCTGGCAGTTATAACTATTATGAGTGACATGCGAATGGTCAAATTAGCCTCACGAACGTAGAAAACGTCTTTTCTTGTGCGTTGTAAGCGTACAATTTATCAACAATGAAAGGTTTTCGCCAGTAAAACAAACATTTTTCCTTACTCTTGGCGCATTCGTTGGGCAGTAGTGCCGTCACTCTGGCTTGTCAGGCTTTGTTGCTGCTAAACTAACGCCTTAATTTTAATCGGAACTTAGGTTGCGATGGCGCAACTATAAAAGGTACTTACCCACATGGCTGACTATTTGATTGCTCCTTCAATTTTATCAGCGGACTTTGCTTGTTTAGGGCAGGAAGTTGATTCGGTACTCTCTGCAGGTGCAGATGTGGTGCACTTTGATGTAATGGATAATCACTATGTACCTAACCTGACGATTGGTCCTATGGTGTGTAAGGCGCTGCGTAACCACGGTGTTACCGCGCCAATTGATGTGCATCTGATGGTACAGCCAGTGGACCGGATGATTGAAGACTTTGCGGCCGCCGGCGCTTCTATTATTACCTTTCATCCTGAGGCATCTGCACACATTGATCGCTCGCTGCAGTTGATTAAAGCCGCCGGTTGCAAGGCAGGTTTAGTATTTAATCCAAGTACGCCACTACACTATCTGGACTATGTGCTGGATAAAATTGACGTAGTGCTGTTGATGTCGGTAAATCCTGGTTTTGGTGGTCAGTCGTTTCTACCTTCCACTCTAGCCAAGCTACAACAAGCGCGGAAAATCATTGATAACAGTGGTTACGATATACGGCTGGAAGTTGACGGCGGCATAAAAGTGGATAATATCGCCGAGGTTGCCCGCGCGGGCGCCGACATGTTTGTTGCCGGTTCAGCTATTTTTAACCAGCCTGATTACGCCGAAGTAATTGCGGCAATGCGAAGCGAGCTGGCTACCGTCAGCACAGCAAAGAATTAACTTTGATTTTAACAACGGATCTGAATCATGACT
Organism: Pseudidiomarina planktonica; assembly: GCF_900177775.1. Taxonomy (GTDB): domain Bacteria; phylum Pseudomonadota; class Gammaproteobacteria; order Enterobacterales; family Alteromonadaceae; genus Pseudidiomarina; species Pseudidiomarina planktonica. The sequence continues at coordinate 260,179 of NZ_FXWH01000002.1, forward strand.
AAACCCATTGTATTAAGTGGTTGCCAGCCGTCTGGCCAGCTGTCTATTGGCAATTATATTGGCGCACTACGGCAGTGGGTTTCAATGCAGGATAGCCACGATTGTCGCTTTATGCTGGTAGACCTGCACGCGATTACTGTACGTCAGGACCCACAAGAGCTGCGTACTGCCACCCTGGACGGGCTGGCGTTGTATCTGGCTTGTGGCTTAGACCCCAAGCGTAGCGTGGTGTTTGTGCAGTCACATGTGCCGGAACATGCCCAGCTAGCCTGGGTACTCAATTGCTACACCCAAATGGGTGAATTGAACCGCATGACCCAGTTTAAAGATAAGTCTGAGCGCCACGCCAGCAACATTAACGCGGGCCTATTCAGTTATCCTGCCTTAATGGCGGCCGATATTCTGTTGTATCAGGCAAATCAAGTGCCGGTAGGCAACGATCAGAAGCAGCATCTTGAGTTATCACGCGACATCGCAACTCGCTTTAATAATTTATATGGCGATGTGTTTCAGGTGCCTGACCCGTTCATACCGGAAGTTGGCGCGCGGGTGATGAGCCTGCAGGAACCGACTAAGAAAATGTCTAAATCGGATGAAAACCCGAATAACTTCATTGGTTTGTTAGAAGATCCGAAGAAAATAACTAAGAAGATAAAACGTGCCGTAACTGATTCCGATGAACAGGCACGCATTTATTTTGATCCTGAAGAAAAAGCCGGGGTTTCTAACTTATTGTCTATTTTGTCCTGTGCTACCGGTCGTCCGATTGCGGATTTGGTACCAGAGTATGAAGGCAAAATGTATGGTCATCTGAAGGGCGATGTTGCTGAAGCCGTAGTTACAATGCTTGAACCTATTCAACGCGACTATCAGGAATTACGTAACGACCGTGATTTGCTGAACGGCATTATGAAGCAAGGCGCCGAACAGGCCAGCGCGCTAGCAGCTAAAACGCTGGCTCGTGTATACGACGTTATTGGTCTGGTACCGCGCCCTTAAGAAACTTTGAACTGGCCAACTTCTCGTTGCAAATCAGCAGCGAGTTTGGCCAGGCTGTCACTGGCATCTTTTACTTGCAGTGAGCTTTCAGCGGATTGATCCGAAATACTGCTAATGGTTGAGATGTTTTTATTTATCTCTTCAGTAACTGTGCTTTGCTCTTCTGCAGCACTAGCAATGTGGGCGTTCATATCATTAATTTCAGCAACTGCGCTGGTAATTGATTGCAGCGACGCGCCTGCTTTTTGGGCTTGTTCTACGCTGTTACTGGCATCACGCTGGCCTACTTCCATCGCTTTTACCGCATTTTGTGTCGCCACCTGTAAGCGTTCAATCATGTCCTGAATTTCTGCCGTCGACTTCTGTGTGCGGCTCGCCAGTGTGCGAACTTCGTCAGCCACGACCGAGAAACCGCGCCCTTGTTCGCCAGCCCGCGCGGCTTCAATAGCTGCGTTTAACGCCAGCAGATTGGTTTGCTCAGCAATACCCCGAATTACGTCCAGTACAGTACCAATATTATTGCTGTCGTCGGCCACTGTAGAAATGGTAGCGGCAGAGCGATTCACTTGTTCGGCAAGCTCCTGAATGGCGGCTATAGTGGCTTGCACTACTTGCTGCCCTTCATTGGCATGGCGGTCGGCACCTTTGGCTGAATTGGCAGCATCGCTGGCGCTTTTTGATATTTCGTCAACCGTGGTCGACATTTCATGAATAGCGGTGGCTACCTGATCGACTGAATGGTGCTGCTCGCGCACGCTGGCGTTCGATTGTTCAGCGATGGCTGATAGTTGTTCCGACGCAGTCGCAATTTGCGCGGTCATATCGGCAACTTGGCTAATAATTCGCTGCAACTTCGCGACAAAAGCATTGAATGCATCAGCAACCAGTCCGAGTTCGTCTTTGCGGTTTAAAATCACTCGTTCGGTTAAGTCGCCTTCACCTTTGGACATATCATCCAGGCGCTGCAGCAACAGTGCCAGCGGCTGAGTAATGAGGCGTGGAAAGAATAAAGCCAATAACGTACAAATAATCAAACCAACTACCAGCGCGCTTACTTGCATACTAGTGCTGGTAATAATGATGTTGTCGATCAGTTCGGTTTGTTGGAACGCGGCTTCCTCTTCACGTTGCTCAAGCAAATCAAGAATATTACGCATGCGGTCAAAAACTTCCCGGCTTTCGCCCAGGCTCAGTTCAACCGCAAGTTGTTTGGAGTCGGGGTCACCAAGATCGTGTAATTCAATAACTTGCTGCGAAGTTTTCACCCAGGCCGCATATTGGGCTCGGTAATCAGCAACCATGGTGCGGCTTTGTGAGTCTGTGGTAAGGGCCAGGAATTTGCCGACGCGCTCATCAGCTTGCTGAATGTTTTCTTGATAAACACCAACCAGACGCCGAGCTTCAGCGGAACCCGCCGCCGTTGATAACAGACTGCGCTCGGCCACTTGCGCTTGATGTAAATCACGGTCGGCCTGTAGTAAAAAGTTCAAGCCGGGTAAGTGTTCATTGGCAATACTGTCGACATTCCCTGCAACGTTCTTGAAGTTATAAGCGCCAATCCCTGCGATGCCTACTAAAACCAGTGCCAACAGTACTATTGGCAAAAGTAGTTTATTGCGGAATTTTAAGTTGTTGAACCAATTCATAACGAAACTCCGGAAGCGGTGCAAATGCATGCTGTTTTAACTGACTATAGGCAAATATCGCCAATTTGTGAGGTTAACTCGGTTATTTTCTGTGCTGCAGGAATTATTCTATATGTTAAACTTGCCATCCGAATTTAGTGGGTTTACTTGGTTATCTGTCCACAACGAGATTTACTTGAGGAAATACCGCAATCATGTTGGTGATGATCGACAATTATGATTCGTTTACCTTTAACGTGGTGCGCTATTTCCGTGAGCTGGGCGCGCAATTAAAGGTCATCCGCAACGATGCTATCAGCATAGCTGCGCTGGCTGACTTGCAGCCGTCGGGAATTATTATTTCACCCGGGCCCGGTACACCTGACAATAGTGGTATTTCGTTGGGTGTTATTGAACGCTATGCTGGCATAGTACCCATACTTGGTGTGTGTTTGGGGCATCAGGCTATTGGCCAGGTATTTGGTGCCGAGGTAAAGCCTGCAAAGCAGGTCATGCATGGCAAAACATCCCTGTTGAATCATAGTAATCAAGGGTTGTTCGCGGGTTTGCCAACATCCTTTGCCGTGGCCAGATACCATTCGCTGTTGTTAACCGCAGCGACAATACCCGCTGAATTTAGTGTAGATGCCTGGGTGAACCAGTCAGATACCAACACAGACAAAGAAGTAATGGCAATACGGCACCAAACAATGCCGCTTTGGGGAGTTCAGTTTCATCCGGAAGCGATTTTGACTGAGTATGGGCACGATGTATTGGCGCGTTTTATGCAAGAGGCAAACGCCTGGCAGCGCAAGCAGTAGGATTAAATAGAGGTTTCATGTACGATTTTTTTGAATATTCAACAGACGTTCTAAGTAACGATCCAGCTGTAAGGTTGGAGCGGCGCTTTATTAATTACCTCATTAGTTTTCCTTTTGCGCGCTCTGAATTTGACGGTCCGGATACCAAAGAAGATGCCAAAGAGGCCGCTATTCGCAAACGTAAACTGGAAGTAGAGCGTTTGCGTCAACAAGAGCGTGACCGCAAAAAGAAGTCTATGCAGCGATATCAGGATCGGGTGTCTTTTGAGCTTCATGAAACTATTTACGAGCGAATTACCGCGGCGCTGAATGACGAAGAAGAGGTAAAGGCTCGCACCATTCCAATGCCGGAAAACCTGCCATTGTTGATTGATACTATTAACACCCGGGCGGCATCGTTAGCGGCAATTGAAGAGCTTTCCAATAAAATGACCTGGTTGCACGAGGGCGTATTGCGCGTGGTAAATAACCCGCCATTTAGTACCCGCCGCAAAGCTTCGGAAATCAAAGTGGAAAGCTATCGCTTAGCGATGGGATTTGTGGGTACCGAAAATATGCGTACCTTGGTGCCTGCCTACGCGTTGCAGAACTGGCTGCCATACTCTACTCGCCCGTTTAGCATGTTCCGCCGCAAGATCTGGGATCACTCACTCGCTACTGCTAATCTGGCTTTTGTGCTGGCCGAGCGGCGCGGTTTAAAGCAACCGGACATGGCTTACACCTTAGGTATGTTTCATGAGCTGGGTAAAATTGCCTTAATGAAGCTGTATTTGCGTATTTTTGATGAGGTTCAGCAGAAGGCGGTTATAGCTACGGTAAATGACAGCAATGCGGAAAAGCACAATGCCTTGCGTACGCTGATCCCCGATGAGCAATTTTTACGTGATTTGATGTTGGAGCAAGACAAACGAGCCACGCAAATAGTGGTTGCTGGTTGGGACTTAAAACGGGTGCCATTAAGCCAGCATTTACTGAGTTTTGTCGAAGCCAAAGATTACGATGATTTAAGCGATTATGCGCAAATCCTGGCGCAGGCAAATGCCTACAGCGAATTCAGAATGCTGAAAGAAATTGGCATGGTTGAGGCTGAAGAAGCCAAGCATTTATTTACCCGCTATAAGTTCGACAAAACGATGCTGGCGGATTTACGCGAAGTGAGTTTGAAGAATATTCGAATTACCGTGCCGGAGTCCTGATTTTATCAGGACGCGCTGTCAAAAATCTTGGTGTTGATATACAGCTGATCCAACAGGGTTACGACTATTTCATGTGGGTCGGTAAATAGCACGCCAACACCAATAGTGCCGTCTTCGCGGCGCTGATTCATAACCTTCCCATTCAACTGCAACGCTTCTTCTGAGCCGGGCTTTTGAATGGTAATGACAATAGGTATTTTATTCACCCCACGCACCATTTCATCGGCGTGAAAACGCAATTTGCAGCCAGCGGGTGAAATATCACAAACCACACCATCATGCAGTTCGTTCGGCGAATTCTTCGGCGACATGCGCGCCAGAATATGAGTAGCTATCCGTTGTTTGGAGCGTAAGCTGCGGTTCTCAACGTAGGTTGGATATTCAATAAAAAGCAGGCGTGCCGGAAAGCTTACCAGCGATTTTATGGGGGCTTTACAGGCAACACATTCACCAGCTTCACCTTCCAGTAAAAAGCGCATAACTACAACGTTACCTTCAGTCATTACGTCGTAATACTGGCGCGATTCTGGTTGTCGAATAATCAGGTACTTGCCCTTTTCGTAGCCAACCAGAGTAGTGCGAATGCGGACATTGGAAGGAAGAGTGAATTGCAGTTCTACCGGTGCTCCGGGCATTAATTTGCGAATTTTCTCGTGAGACTTGTTAATAAGCTCACACATTTCAGTATCTGTGCTGGCTGGATTAATGCTCATTTTTCTTCTGCCATTGCTCAAAATGTTTGACTGACACAAGCGCCGTTACCGATATTGCGTATGACGTTCATCATAATTATGCGTCAATAAAGATAATACATTTGTTGGATAATGTAAAAATAAATCAAAAACGGTGCGACAAGAGATTTTTTTTGTGTAGCCGAACGCTTAGAAATGCCTGAATTCAGGCGCATGGCGAATAACTATTCACTTCTGTTGCAGCATTAAGCTGTCAAGCGCAAAAGACTGTTTTTACGAGATTTTGACAACAGACAGCGATTATTTTTTCTGCGATAATACGCTGCTAAATTGAATCAAAAAGCTGTGTAAAATTCACACTGAAGGAGCTGACAATGACGACGACTGTCAACCGTGCAATGTTTGACGATGTAATGGTGCCTAACTACAACCCTGCCCAAGTTATTCCGGTGAAAGGTGAAGGCTCGCGTTTGTGGGATCAAGCTGGAAAAGAGTACGTCGATTTTGCTGGAGGCATTGCCGTAAATTGCCTCGGTCATTGTCACCCGGCTATGGTGAAAGCCTTAACTGAGCAAGGCAACAAGCTTTGGCATTTAAGCAACGTTTACACCAACGAGCCAGCTATTCGGTTAGCGAAAAAATTAGTTGATGCAACCTTTGCTGACCGCGTTTACTTCGCCAACTCGGGCGCTGAAGCCAACGAAGCAGCGTTAAAGTTAGCGCGTCGCTGGGCAATGGAACAACACGGCGAGCACAAGCAACAAATTATTGCGTTCAAGAAAGGTTTCCACGGTCGTACGTTCTTTACCGTAACCGTTGGTGGCCAGCCGGCTTATTCAGATGGTTTCGGACCTAAGCCAGGCGGCATTGAGCACGTGGCTTACAATGATTTAAGTGCGCTGAAAGAAATGATGTCAGACAAAACCTGTGCAGTAATGATGGAGCCGCTGCAAGGTGAAGGTGGTGTGATTTCACCTGACGCTGACTTTGTGAAAGGTGTTCGTGAACTTTGTGACGAACATAACGCGCTGTTGATTTTTGATGAAGTACAAACTGGCTTTGGCCGCACTGGTAGCCTTTACGCTTACGAGCAGTTGGGCGTAACCCCAGACATTCTGGCATCAGCTAAGTCTTTAGGTGGCGGCTTCCCAATTGGCGCTATGTTAACGACCAAAGAAATTGCTGCACACCTGAAGCCGGGTACGCACGGTAGCACCTACGGCGGTAACGCCCTGGCTTGTGCAGTTGCCGAAGCAGTGTTCGATGTAGTGAATACCGAAGAAGTGTTAGCTGGTGTGCGCAAGCGCGAAGCTATGTTTAAAGAAACCCTGCAAAAAATTAATGACCGTTACAACGTGTTCGGCGACATCCGTGGCCAGGGCATGCTGTTAGGTGCTGAATTAAACAGCACCTACGAAGGCAAAGCCCGTGACTTCATGATGGCAGGCATTGAAGCCGGCGTTATGGTGTTGGTAGCAGGTCCAAGTGTTATCCGTTTTACGCCGTCACTGGTCATTCCAGAAGCCGACGTACAGGAAGGATTGAAGCGTTTCGAGCAAGCCGTGGCGAACATTGCGGGTTAATTGCTGGTTGCGTTAACAGCGAGGCTGCTACTAGCGCGGCCATCGCAGGAGTAAAGTATGTTAGTAGTGCGTCCCATTAAGCCGCAGGATTACGCGGCTTTATATGACTGTGCGGTAGAATCCGGTCATGGTTTTACTTCGTTGCCGGTGGATGAAAACTTGCTGCAGCGCCGTATTGCGCGTGCACAAGAAGCATTCGCTCGGGCGCAGGTGAGTGAACCTGGCGAAGAAGGCTATTTGTTTGTCATGGAAGATACCGCAACCGGAGAAATTGCCGGTTGTAGCGGCATTGAAGCTGCCGTTGGTTTAACCGATGCGTTCTATCATTACCGTCAGGGCACTGTGGTGCATCATTCCAGCCAATTGGGTATTTATAACTCACTAGATACGCTTACCTTGTGTAATGACTACACTGGCGTTAGCGAGCTCTGCACGCTGTTTCTGCGTGAGCCTTATCGAAAAAATCAGAATGGCCGCGTGTTGTCCCGTTTTCGCATGCTATTTATGGCCGAGTTTCGCAATCGCTTTAGCAATTGGGTTATCGCCGAAATGCGTGGTGTGTCCGATGCTGACGGTCAGTCGCCGTTTTGGCGCTGGTTGCAGGACAATTTTTTCTCAATGGATTTTACCGAAGCTGACTATCTTACCGGTATTGGCGAGAAAACCTTTGTGGCGGAGTTGATGCCGCGTTATCCGGTCTACACTAAGCTGCTGCCTAAAGAAGCTCAGGCGGTTATTGGGCAAGTGCACGAGCAAACTCGCCCAGCGCTGCGTATGCTGGAAAGTGAAGGTTTCCGTTCGCGCGGCTATGTGGATATTTTTGATGCCGGGCCAACCGTTGAAGCAGAAGTTGAGAATCTGAAAAGTGTGCGCCAGAGTAAGTGCCTGAAGGTTCACATTGGTACTCCGGCCGACGGCGCCGAGCGTTATATTTTATGTAATACCTCGGTGGCAGAATTCCGCGCTGGACAGGCGTTACTTGAACCTCGCGACGAAGCCGCGGTAATAACGGCGGAAACCGCTGACGCGCTGGGCCTGGCCGAGGGTGATCCGGTACGGGTAGTGAAGCTTTAACTAGCATTTAAAACAGAATGAAATCCGTTTCGGCAGTTGTGCGGAAACGCGAAGGTCACGACGAACCAAGAGGAACGACAATGACGAACAAAGTTCTATACATTAACGGTGAATGGCTGGCTGGCGCTGGTGATAACTTGCGCTCAATTGATCCGGCTCGTGATGAAGTCGTTTGGGAAGGCAACTGTGCCAGCCCTGAGCAAGTAGGCGAAGCTGTTATGGCAGCCCGTGAAGCATTTGTAGCCTGGGCAGAAAAAGATGTTAGCGAACGTCTGGCTATTTGTAAGAAGTTTGCCGAATTATTGGAGCAAAATAAAGAACAGCTGGCGTTAGTGATTGCGCAGGAAACTGGCAAACCAGTGTGGGAGACCCGCACTGAGGTTGGCGCCATGATGGGCAAAGTGGCTATTTCTGAGCGTGCTTACAATGAGCGTACTGGAACTGTTGAAAACCCAATGCCTGCCGGCAAAGCCTTTATCCGTCATAAACCACATGGCGTAGTTGCCGTGTATGGCCCATATAACTTCCCTGGCCATTTACCGAATGGCCACATAGTACCCGCGCTGATTGCCGGTAACACCGTGGTGTTTAAGCCAAGTGAGATGACGCCGAAAGTAGCCGAAGAAACGGTGAAATTATGGGAGCAAGCTGGCTTGCCAAAAGGCGTACTGAATCTGGTACAGGGTTTGGTAGAAACGGGTAAAGCGTTATCTAACCACCCGCAAATTGATGGCCTGTTCTTTACTGGCTCATCCACCACCGGCCATTTGCTGCATAAACAATTTGGCGGTCGTCCTGACAAGATCCTGGCGCTGGAAATGGGCGGTAATAACCCGTTAGTAGTGAAAGGTGTGGACGATATTGATGCCGCAGTGCACGACATTGTGCAGTCGGCATTTATTACTTCTGGTCAGCGTTGTACTTGTGCGCGCCGCTTGTTCATTGAGCAGTCACCAAATGGTGATGCAATTTTGAAGCGCCTGCTGGAAGTGGTGAAAAACATTCGCGTTGGTGACTACGAAAGTGACCCACAACCGTTTATGGGTGCCATGATTTCGGCCAAAGCGGCAGCGAGCATGGTTGCAGCACAAAACAACTTGCTTGATCTAGGTGCCAAAGCGCTGATTGAAATGAAGCAAGACGATCCGAATAAAGGCTTTGTCACGCCGGGTATTTTAGACGTTACTGACGTGACTGATATGCCGGACATTGAGCATTTCGGACCATTGCTGAAAGTGTATCGTTATAAAAATTTGGACGACGCCATTGAGTCAGCCAACGACACTGAATTTGGTTTGTCAGCCGGGCTATTAAGTGACAGTGAAGACACCTACCGTTACTTCTTCAAGCGTATTCGCGCAGGTATTGTGAACTGGAACAAGCCAATTACCGGAGCCAGCAGTGCGGCGCCATTTGGTGGTATAGGTGCTAGTGGTAACCACCGCGCCAGTGCTTACTATGCAGCAGATTATTGTGCATACCCGGTAGCATCAGTGGAAGCTGAAAAAGTAGCATTACCTGAGTCGTTATCGCCAGGTTTAAACTTTTAATCGCTTCTGCGACGGTTGAAATAAGATAAAAAACGGAGCTTCGGTTCCGTTTTTTTTAAGCTTATTGCAGCCAGGCCGATATTAAAGCAAGCGCTGGTGGTATCCACTATTTTCGATCCGCCGGCAGACGTGGTAAATTAATACGCTTGATTGGAACATAACAATAAGAAACCCATCATGGCGCGGGCCTATTCATGATTGTAGAAACTGACGGATATATCGACCTTATTCAGTATTTAACTGAAAACTTACCCGTGCTTTCCGAGCAGCAAGGCTCCAAGGCGGGCACTTCTTCGTACACGCTGCGGGAATGCTTTGAAGAGCAGTTGTCGGTTCAAATCATGTCGGTGTGCCAGCAAAATGACTTAGACCAAACCATGCGCATCGATATTGTGCGTGAAGCCGATGCTATTTTGTACGACTTTGAAGAAGTACTGGCGAGCGTACTGGACAATCATCCAACTCTTGAGCAAGAAGAGTTCGTGACAGAATTTATTGGTCTGATTAAAAACTTATTTGATGCGCGAGTAAAAGCATAGCGATAGCGCAACTACTGCCTAGCCTCCATCTGGATACCTAATTTTATGAATTATCGCCATAGCTACCATGCTGGTAACTTTGCGGATGTGGTGAAACACGCTCTGCAATTAATTTGTCTGGACTATTTGCAGCAAAAAGAGAAACCCTTTTTTGTGCTGGATACCCATGCAGGTATAGGTATGTATGATTTGCAGGGCGAGCAGGCGCAAAAAACTGGTGAATGGGAACAGGGTATTGGCCGATTACTGCAGGCTGAGAATCGGCCTGCATGTTTGGAAACCTATTGCAGCCTGGTGCGTTCGTTAAATCCGGGTGATAACTTGCGTTGGTATCCCGGTTCGCCCTGGTTAAGTCAGCAGTTTTTACGCGATCATGACCAATTAGGCCTGTGCGAGTTGCACCCCGATGACGCCGAAGAGTTAGCGGATAACTTTGCAGGTGACAAGCGGGTAAAGGTTTACCGTGAAGAAAACGGCTATATTGCCCTAAAGGCGCTGTTGCCACCGCCGCAAAAGCGCGGTTTGGTACTGATTGATCCACCCTTTGAAACCACCACCGAATTCAACGACATTGTGACTGGTTTAAAGCACGCACTGAAACGTTGGAATACCGGTAGCTACGTGATTTGGTATCCAATTAAAGACCCCATGGTAACTGGCGGTTTTCAGCAGATGATTCGCGAATTAGACCCGCCAAAAGCCTATGCCGTCGACTTGCTCATTCGACACGCCGAAGATGCAACTAAGCTTAATGGTTGTGGCATGTTATTTATTAATCCGCCCTTTGGTTTACTTGAACCGCTGGAAGAACTGATGCCGTTTTTAACTGAGCTGTTGGCGCAAGGTGAAGGTGCCAGTTGGCAGGGGCGTTGGGTCGTAGCCGAATCCTGAGGCTACTTTTGTAGCCAGTCGACCTGGGTTTTGGCGTTGCGTTTTTTCTCCATGATTTGTTCAATCAATGGCGTCAAAATAAGCTCCATCGCAAACACCATTTTGCCGCCAGGCACTACCAAGGTGTTCATGCGCGACATAAAAGATCCGTCAATCATCTGTAAGTAATATGGGAAATCCACATTCTTAACGCCCCGAAAGCGGATCACCACGAAGCTTTCATCCAGTGACGGAATATCTTTGGCGCTAAAGGGGTTGGACGTATCCACCGTCGGTACGCGCTGAAAGTTAATATGCGTTCGTGAGAACTGCGGCACTATGTGGTGAATGTAATCCTCCATGCCACGCACAATGCCCTGGGTTACGGCTTCGCGTGAGTGACCACGCTCTGAGGTATCGCGAATCAGTTTCTGAATCCACTCTAGATTGACAATAGGTACCATGCCAATCAGCAAGTCTACGTATTTGCTGACGTCGTAATCTTCTCCGGCTACACCACCATGCAAGCCTTCATAGAAGAGCGCGTCGGTACTCTCAGGCAAGGTTTCCCAAGGGGTAAAAGTGCCGGGCATCTGATTGTAGGGCACCGCATCATCGAAGTTGTGCAGGTAACGGCGGAACTCGCCACTGCCGGTTTGACTGTATTCACGGAACAGCCCTTCTAGCCGCTCGAAGTCGTTGGCTTCAGCACCAAAATAGCTAATGTGCTTGCCCTGATCCTGAGCTTTGCGAATGGCCTGCTCCATTTCCGGACGGGAATAGCGATGAAAACTGTCGCCTTCCACGAAGGCTGCATTCACATCCAGAGTACGGAAAATATGACGCACAGCCTGTCCGGTCGTGGTGGTACCTGCTCCTGAGGAACCTGTAACAGCAATAATGGGGTGGCGTGCAGACATAAATTTACCTTCTGAATTGTTGAACAGATGTTATACGGGGAGCATGCGCCGGGGTCAAGGGTTGTAACTCCGGCACCAGACGTAGTTATTGGTTAATAATGCGGTGGTGGCTCGTGCGCGTTGGTGTCTGCGGTATCGTTCTGTTGCTCCTGAAACTGCTGATGCTTGGCGGTTAATGCGCGAACTTGTTTTTGTAATTGGGTTAACAATTCGGATTGTGCGGTAACTAGCTGATTCAGTGATTCAATAGTGTCTTCCTGAAAAGCTAACTGGCTTTCCAGATCATCGACGCGTTTGGTTAAAAGAGGACCGGGCATAAAAAACCTTTGTTAGGGAGTTTCGGGAGTTGTTTGGGAATTTGCTGGATTTGGCATCACGTCGCGTAGCTGCCAAAGTTCGGCAATACCTGATGAGTTTTCGCTCCACAATGTTTGTTGATTCGGATCTATGGCAACAGCTAGCACAGTGGCGCTGGTTGGTCGCTGGCCAGGTGGCACGCTTACTTCGATGCGACGAATGCGGTCGCCGCTCTCGGTGTCCCAAATCTCAATCATACGCGAAGGCGTTCCGGTAAGTAAAAAATTACCGTCGTGACTAAAGCGGGCGCTGCTAAAAATACGTTTGCGGTCGTTAAATTGCAATTTTGCTTGCTGCTCGCCGGTCATTACGGACCAGATTGAGGCTTCGTCACTGCGATCGGCGGTAAAAAACCAACGCCCGTTAGCGTCCAGCGCCACTTGCATAATTGGCTGGGCTTCTTCTACCCGTTGTAAAAAAGCGGCGGTATCTGTATTCCACAATAAGGCAGTGCCATCATAGCTGCCGCTCAGCAAATACTTGCCGTTAGGTGAAATGGCTAAACTAGTGATGTAATCAGTATGAGCCAGCATTTCCAGCCGGCGGCCGCTGCGGGGATTAAAAATAATAACCTTGCCGGTGTTAAGGCCCATAGCCAGAACATCACCTTTTTTACTCACTACAATGCTGGTTATTTGAGTGCGCTGGCCGGGTTCATTATTAGGCTCTTGCTGGATGCGCCAATAACCTTGAAGCTCGCCGGTATTAGTATCCCACAGGGCAAAATTCTCTTTACTGGCGGCTGCAATTACTTGCCCGTCAGCACTGATATCTACTGCGATCAGCTGATTGATTTCCGACTGCTCTTGTTGCATGCGATAGCGTGGTCGCGCTTCATCACGGTGCCACATGATTAGCTCCTGACCATCGCTGGAGGTGACACTGAAGCTGGCGTCGTTTGCAATATCTGCTACATAGCTGCGGTTGCCGTCGGCACTGCGCTGCCAGATTTTTTCAGGCGCGGGCGCACAAGCTGTTATCAGCAGGCAGCAACAGCTGATAAAAAGCGCTTTCAAATTCTTTTTGGGCATAGGCATTTGCCCCCGTTTCTGTATAGTATAGACAGTGATAATAAACCTAAGTATGACACAGAGTTCAACCTGGAGATTATAATGAACAAAATTTATAAGCCGTTTGCGTTATCAGCGGTCGCTTTTGCACTGGTTGCATGTACCCCTTCCGAGCCTTACCCAACGAGCACCATGACGTTGGAGCAGGAAGAGCAGAAAGAAGCTTATGCACTGGGTGCTTCGGTTGGTCGTTTTATTGATCGCCAACTGGATGCGCAAGAAGAAGCTGAACTGGTACTGGAACGCGATGTGGTTATTGCCGGTTTTGTTGATGCATTAAAAGGTGAAGCTAAGCTGAGCGAAGCTGAAGCGGAAGAAATTTTGAATGCTCTGCGCGAGCGCGTAGTTGAGCAGCGCCAACAGGTTATTGGCGGAAAAGCGCAGGCTCAAGGTGAAGAATACCTGGCCGAAAATGCGAAAAAAGAAGGTGTTACTGTTACTGAATCTGGCCTGCAATACGAAGTGTTGCAACAAGGCGACGGTGAAAAACCAGCTGAAACCGATATGGTTGAAGTTCACTATGAAGGCACGCTGGTAAACGGTGAAGTGTTCGATAGCTCAATTGAGCGTGGCGAACCGGCTGTGTTCCCATTAAACCGTGTTATTCCTGGCTGGACTGAAGGCGTACAGTTAATGTCAGTTGGTTCTAAGTACCGCTTCGTGATTCCGGCTGAATTAGCTTATGGCGATCGTGAAGTTGGCGGTGGTCAAATTCCACCAAATTCAACGTTGATTTTTGAAGTTGAATTGATGGACATTAAGAACCCAGAAGCTATGGAATCTGGCGAATAAGCATTCGTTCAGAAACGAAAAAAGCGGCCTTCGGGCCGCTTTTTTATTGGTTCTAATTTAGTTATTAAACCTAAGAGCCAGCACCGCTCGCGAACTAGGCGCCAATCAGGTCGTGCTGATCCAGCGTTGCTAACAACCGGTCTTCAAACTCCATTCGTAATTCAATCGTTTCGCCAAGGCCTGATAATCTCTCATCAAACTCACCTAAATCAGCATGCTCGTCGGCATCGCTATAAAGATCGTTGAACGCCAGCGCAACGTCTGTGGTTTGGGCTATAAGCGGGTACAATTCGTCAGCCAGTGCCGCCATTTCTTTGGCTTTGTCGGGGGACGCCTGAATAATCTGATCGTATACTTCAAAATGTCCGGCAGAAATATAGTCCATTAACAGACTACAGAATTCGCGAATATCTGTTAATGCAGGTAACTGTTGCTTGTCGCTGTCAAACGGCGGTAGGCCAGCGGTTTTGCAATAAAGAACCAACAGCTCTTGCCGTTCATTTAACCAACGGTCTATTGCCTGGTGGTTTCCTTTCCATCGTTCCTGGGCCTGTTCACTACGCCGTAACATGATATTCTCCACAACTATTTGGATAACTAATCTAAAGCGGATACTTAGCGCAGGTCAACCGTTTTCGAGCAAAGAGGGCGTTATGGTAAAACCAGACTCACGACCGGGGCAAGACGAGCCGGCCTGGTGGTTTATTATTTCCAGTGGTGACATTCTTGTGGTTGATGACAGTCACCGGTTGCCGTGCGCAGCAATGCAGGATTTACCGCTGCCTGATTTAACCGATTATGCAGTGGCGTTTATTGGCGAGTTGCGCGAGCGGCCCTGTTATTTGGTGGTGGCTGATCACCAGGATCCGAACTTTGCCGCGGTTGGCGAATTTGTGAATTTGCGTTTGCTGATAGCCCAGCAAGACGAAGCTATGTTTGCTGTGGCTGCACGAGCCAAGCAAGTGGCTGAATTTATGCTTACGCATCGATTTTGTGGTCGCTGCGGTGTGCGTATGCAAGCGGTAGACTGGGAAATGGCCATGCAGTGTCAGCAATGCCAGCACCGCTGCTACCCGCGTATTTCGCCCTGCATTATTGTGGCCATTACCCGTGGTGACGACATACTGTTGGCCCGCGGTAAACGGCATCCGGCGGGGCTTTATTCCGTGCTGGCGGGCTTTGTGGAAAGTGGTGAATCGCTGGAGCAGACGTTACACCGTGAGGTGCTCGAAGAAGCCGGTATTACCGTGAAAAATATCCAATACGTTGCCAGTCAGCCCTGGCCGTTTCCTCATTCATTAATGATGGGTTTCACGGCGGAATGGGATTCGGGAGATCTGCATATTGATCCAATTGAGTTGGAAGAAGGGTATTGGTTTCCATTAACGGAACTGCCGACCATTCCACCACCTGGAACTATCGCGCATCGGTTAATTGCCGCAGTGAAAAAACGTCATGGTGTGGATTAAGAGATAAAAACTTCAGACGTAAGCTGCTAACACTGGTAAAATTCCGGCACTTGAATGCCACTGTGCACCGCCCTTTTTAGAGTCAAGAAGTAGGAAGGTTATGAGCAAATTAGATAACGACCTGTATTTACGCGCCTTAATGCAAGAACCCGTAGAGCGCACACCAGTGTGGATGATGCGTCAGGCAGGCCGTTACTTACCTGAGTACCGCGAACTGCGTAAAGAAGCCGGTGACTTTATGTCGCTGTGTCGCAATGCGGAACTGGCCTGTGAGGTGACGTTACAGCCACTGCGTCGCTATGCGCTTGACGCCGCTATTCTGTTCTCTGACATTCTGACCATTCCCGATGCCATGGGGCTTGGTTTGTACTTTGAAGCTGGCGAAGGCCCGCGCTTTAAACATGTGGTGCGCGATCAGGCTGCGGTAGACCGCCTGCCAATACCAGATCCGGAAGACGAACTGGGTTACGTGATGAATGCGGTGCGTACTATTCGTCGCGAATTAAAAGGCCAGGTGCCTCTAATAGGTTTCTCGGGAAGCCCGTGGACGCTGGCTACCTATATGGTTGAAGGCGGTACTACCAAGAATTTCTCCGAAGTGAAAGGTTTGATGTTTGCCCAACCGAAAGTGATGCATCAATTGTTGGACAAGCTAGCGCAATCAGTGACCTCGTACTTAAATGCGCAAATTGCCGCAGGCGCTCAGTCAGTGATGATATTTGATACCTGGGGCGGGGTATTGTCGCCGCGTGATTACCGTGAATTCTCGTTGCGTTATATGGCGCAAATTGTGGATGGTTTAACCCGTCATGCCGACGGCCGCCCGGTACCTGTTACTTTATTTACCAAAAATGGTGGCGACTGGCTGGCTGAGATGGCCGCCGTAGGTGCCGATGCACTTGGCGTAGACTGGACCACCGATTTAGCCGATGCCCGTCAGCGGGTGAAAGGCGAAGTGGCATTGCAGGGCAATATGGATCCAAGCATTTTGTATGCATCACCGGAGCGAATTGAAGAAGAAGTGAAAACTATTCTGGCCAGCTATGGTTCAGGTGGTGGGCATGTATTCAATTTGGGGCATGGCATTCACCCTGAAGTGAACCCTGATCACGTTACCGCTTTTATCAATTCGGTGCATCAGCACAGCCCTCAATATCACAAATAAAAAACATCTAAACGCCTGTATTAACGAGGGATTGCTCGCTTTTGCGGTCAATCCCTTTTTATTAGCGGTAAGCGGGGAAGATGTGCAATTTCTCTGCGTTACAATGAACACTCGTCTATAGTCTGGTGTCAGACACTATTATTTTTCGTTCCCGGTTGGGAATGTCGCTCGTCTTGTTTGAGGGTTCTATGGCAAATCGCGCATTAGTTACACCAATTTCCATTGTCGTGCTGATACTTCTGGTATTGGTTGCATACGTTTTTCTGGTGGCCGAACAAGGTGGTGGCGGCGGTAATGACAATGCTGAGTCGGTGCCGGTGCGTGTGCAAGTAGCCGAGGAATCTGAGTTTCGCGATATTATAGAAGCTCTGGGTACAGCCCAAGCCAACGAGTCTGTGGTGATTACTGCGCAAAGCCAGGAACTGGTAGAAAGTATTTATTTTGACGATGGCGATAATGTTGAAAAGGGCGATTTGCTGGTTGAGCTGGACTCCCGCGAAGAGCAAGCGCGGGTGCAGGAACTGGAATTCCGGTTACAGGAAGCGCAGCGTCAATATGGTCGTTTACAAGATTTAGCACGTGAAAATGTAGCCTCACGCCAACAACTCGAAGAACAAGACGTGTTGGTAAAAGAAATTACAGCGTTGTTGGAAGTAGCTGAAACCCAACTCGCAAAAATGAGAATTTCTGCACCTTTCAGTGGTCGCCTTGGTATTCGCCAAATTAGTTTAGGTGCTTTGGTTAGCCCGGGCGATGTTATTACCACGCTGGACGACGTGAGCCCAATCAAAGTTGACTTCAATGTTCCGGAACTTTATTTCGCCAGCTTGCAGGAAGGCCAGAGCGTTATTACTCGCAGTGCTGCTTACCCTGGCGAACAGTTTGAAGGTGAAATTCGCAGCATTGACTCACGGGTTGACCCATTAACCCGGTCAATACTGGTGCGGGCAAGAGTAAACAACGAAGATGGCCGGCTCCGCCCGGGTATGTTGTTACGGGTAACTCTGCTGCGCAGCGTGGACACCACTATGGTGTTACCGGAAAAAGCGCTCATTCCAATTCGTGACCGCCAATATGTATACGTGATCAACGACAACAATCGTGCAGTGCAAACCGAAGTAACTATCGGTCGACGCAAGCCTGGCGTGGTTGAAATAGTCAACGGTATTGAAGATGGCGATAGGATTGTTATTGAAGGCATTGTGCGGTTGCGTGATGGTGTTCCTGTAACTATTCAGGAGGGCTAAGCCATGTTTTTGTCTGACGTATCGGTTAAACGCCCGGTTTTCGCCACTGTTATAAATATTCTGCTGATAGTGTTCGGGGTGGTGTGTTTTTCAATGCTGCCACTGCGTGAATACCCGGATATTGACCCGCCTGTTGTTTCTATTGATACCAATTACCGTGGTGCCTCGGCTGAAATTGTCGAAACTCAGATAACTCAGGTTATTGAGGACCGCATTAGCGGCATTGAAGGTATTAAAAATATTAATTCCTCCAGTAGCAACGGACGCTCACGAATTAGTATTGAATTTACTTTGGATCGCGACATTGATGCGGCCGCAAACGACGTTCGGGAACGGGTTTCCCGCGTGCTCGATAATCTGCCCGAACAGGTAGATCCCCCAGAAATATCCAAAGCTGGCGCCGACGATACCACGGTCATGTGGTACAACTTGCGCAGCGACTCCATGAGCGTGCTGGAACTTACCGACTACGCCAACCGCTACATTGTTGACCGCCTGTCTGTTGTTGATGGTGTGGCGCGGGTAAACATTGGTGGTGACCGTCGGTATGCCATGCGGGTGTGGTTAGACCGTGATGCGATGGCCGCACGGAATATCACAGTAACCGACATTGAGCGGCGCTTACGCGCTGAAAACATTGAGTTACCGGCTGGTGAGGTTGAATCATTAGACAGAACCTTCTCGGTACGGGTGGCACGTTCTTATCTGTCGACCGAGGACTTCAAGCGCCTGGTGATCAGCCGGGGTGATAGTGGTCAGTTGGTTCGGCTGGGCGAAGTCGCCCGGGTTGAGCTTGGCTCGGAAGACGATAAAACCGATTTCCGTGGTAATGGCGTGAACATGGTTGGCCTGGGTATTTTGAAGCAATCAAAAGCGAATACGCTGGAGGTTGTCGAAAATGCTCGCGCCGAAATTGGGAAAATTCAGGCGACCTTGCCGGAAACCATGTTTATTGTGCCCAGCTACGACTCCTCGATTTTCATTAAGGGCTCTATCGACGAGGTTTACAATACCCTTGGTATTGCCATGTCGCTGGTGGTTATCGTTATTTACCTGTTCTTAGGTAACGTGCGGGCAACCTTAATTCCTGCGTTAACGGTTCCGGTGGCTATTATCGCCTCCTACATAGCCCTGTTTGCAATGGGCTTTTCGGTAAACCTGCTGACCTTGCTGGCGCTGGTGCTGGCTATAGGTTTGGTGGTCGATGACTCCATTGTTGTATTGGAGAACATATACCGGCGAATTGAGGAAGGTGAACCCCCGTTACTTGCTGCCTATCGCGGTGCGCGCGAGGTTGGTTTCGCGGTAGTTGCAACTACCTTGGTGCTGATTTCAGTATTCGTACCTCTGGCTTTCTTAGAAGGTAATATAGGGCAGTTGTTTACCGAGTTTGCGTTAGCTATATCGGCGGCGGTGTTCTTTTCGAGTATCGCGGCACTAACACTAACGCCCATGTTGGCCTCAAAAATACTCAAGCCACATGAGCGTACCGGCCGTTTTGGTCAGTCCATCGACCGATTGTTTGCCTGGGTTGAAAGCGGCTATGGGCGGGTACTGAAGAAAACTCTGATGCGCCCCTGGCTGGTATTTGTGCTGATTGGTCTGGCGGGTACTTTGTCGTACGGCTTAATTCAGTTTGTGCCGCAAGAATTCACGCCACCGGAAGATCGCGGTACTTTTTACGTGATGATTCGTGGTGCTGAAGGCGCCAGTTTTGAATCCAACTCACGCGACATGCGCGAAATTGAAAACATTCTGTTGCCTTACATTGATGAAGGCAAAATTGACCGACTGATTATTCGTGCGCCGGGCTGGGGGAACTCTGCGGGTGTCGCTATTGTTGGTGCAGTGCCATTTGAGGACCGTGACTGGTCTTCCTTTGAACTGATGGATGAAATAGGTGAGAAGCTCAATCAAGTAACGGGTGTGCGCGCATTCGCGTTTATGCGCAGCGGTATTGGCGGCGGCGGTGGTCGTCCGGTTGAGTTCGTGCTGCAAGGTAATACCTATGAGCAACTGGCCAGGTACCGCGACATCGTGATTGAAGAAGCCAGTAAGAACCCGAATTTAAAAGACATAGACAGCGACTACAAAGAAACGCTGCCGCAATTGCTGGTGCGGATTAATCAGTCACGAGCTTCTGACCTTGGCGTATCTGTGGGTGATATTGGTGCCACGCTGGAAACCATGTTGGGTGAGCGGCGGGTAACTACCTATCTGGATCGCGGTGAAGAGTATGACGTGATTCTGGAAGGCGAGAAGTCGGATTATCGCAGTCCGGACGCCATTGATAATATTTATGTGCGTTCGCAGGACAGTCAGCGACTGATCCCCTTGTCGAATCTGGTGACGGTAGAAGAAACGGCGGCATCAGCGCGCCTGAATCGTTACAACCGCATGCGTAGTATCACCATTGAAGCCAACCTTGAGGAAGGCTATACCCTGGGTGAAGCCCTGACCTTCCTGGAAGGAGTGGTTGCCGATAAGCTACCCGAAGATGTAAGCATCGGCTACAAAGGCGAGTCACAAATGTATAAAGAAAGCGGTAGCTCCGTTATCTTTGTATTTATTTTGGCGCTGCTTATTGCCTTCCTGGTGCTGGCTGCGCAGTTTGAAAGCTTTGTGCACCCATTAATTATTATGTTGGTGGTACCGCTGGCTTTTCTGGGCGCCATAGTCGGGCTCTATTTCACCGGCCAGACGCTGAATATCTATAGTCAAATTGGCATCGTTATGTTGATTGGGTTGTCAGCTAAAAACGGTATTTTGATTGTTGAGTTTGCCAACCAGCTGCGTGATGCCGGCGTGAACTTCGACGAGGCCGTAGTACGCGCATCGCAACAGCGGTTACGGCCTATTATTATGACGGCATTTACCACTTTGATGAGTGCGGTACCGCTAATAATAGGTAGTGGCCCTGGTGCCGAAAGCCGCATGGTTATCGGTATTGTTATCTTTAGTGGGGTTGCCGTATCGGCATTCTTAACTATCTTCGTGATTCCGGCGCTGTATCTGATGCTGGCCAGAGGCACAACCTCGCCACTAGCCACCACGCAGGAACTGAACCGTTTGGAACAGTCGCATCCGGACAACAAAACGCATGAGCCCCATTAGCAGGGGCTCTAGTAGTGCAGTAAAGGCTCTGAGGGGCTTACCGGTAAACCGGCTAAAATATTACGACTAAACCCGGGGTGGTTGGTGAAAATGCCATCCACCCCAAGTTTATGCAATTCTTCAATATCGTGTGCTTCATCTACCGTATATACAAAAATCTTCAGGTTACGCCGATGGGCATCCTGCACCATTTCTGGCGTTAAAAAATCCACATCAACATGCACAGAATAAGCATCTAACCGAGTTGCAAAAGCGCAGTAATCGATGGGACAACCCACCGCTAGTGCGCCAATACGCTGCTCAGGGTGACTAGCTTTAACGGCTTGTAGCCAGTGATGATTAAATGAAGAGATCAGAATTTGGTCGGCGGTGAAACCGTGGTGCTTAATGGCGTGGTCAATGCATTGGTGCAGACCTCGCACAATGCCGCCGCCTTTCAGCTCAATATTGACCATGCAGCGGCCGTTTATGTGTTCAAGCGCTTCACTTAAGGTGGGCACATGCTGCTGTCCGAATATTTTCAGCTTGCGAACTTGCGCTAAGGTTAAATCAAGCAAACGGCCAGGAGTTGCGGTAAGGCGCTCTAAATAGCGGTCATGAAATACTATCCATTCATCTTCCAGCGGATACACGTCCAGTTCAATACCATCCGCTTTCGCATCTAATGCCTTCGAAAATGCGGCTAAGGTATTCTCCGGCGCTTCAAAGCTGGCACCACGATGGGCTATGATTTGCATGTAAGACTCCTGCGATGCCTGAATGTATTGCCCTGCTTCAGCTGCGAGTGCCGAGTATTTCTCCCATGCGGGTAGTGCTGGTAGCGGTTAAATCATCGGCAAATTCCATCGCGTCTTCCGGGAAAGCCATAACCACCGTAGACCCCAGTTTAAAGTGACCCATTTCGTCACCCTTTTTCAAGGTCAGTGCATTGCTGCCGGAACCCGGATAACTCCAACTATGAACTTTCGGGCCGCACGGCGGCGTGACGGTACCAGACCACACTGTACCTATGCTTGCCACAATTGTAGCGCCTACCAGCACCATCGCAAATTGGCCAAATTCGGTGTCAAAAATGGTGACGACACGTTCGTTACGCGCGAACAGGTTTGGCACATTGGCGGCGGTTAACGGGTTTACCGAGAATAAGTCACCGGGAACATAAATCATTTTGCGTAACACGCCATCACAAGGCATGTGAATACGGTGATAATCCTTAGGGGCCAGATAAATAGTGGCGAATTTACCATTCTTAAAGGCGTTGGAGTCGCGTGGGTCACCACCGAGTAACTCAGTCAGGCTGTAGTCATGGCCTTTGGCCTGAAATATACGACCCTCAAGAATATCGCCAAACTGGCTGACTGCGCCGTCAACTGGATGCGCAAGCTGATGCTCTTCGCTGGCTTTCAGAGGACGTAACTCGGGCTTTAAATAGCGGGTAAAAAACTCATTGAACGAGGCATAATCTGATGGGTTCTCAAGCACCGCCTCACTCATATCCACTTTATATTGCTTAATGAAACTTTTGATAAAAATTTGCGTGAACCAGCCGGCACGGGCAGCCGCGAATTTACCCACCAGGCGTGAGAGCAAATGTTTTGGCGTTAAGTACTGCGCCTTTACTTTAATCTGATCCATGTTCACGTTATTTACCTCTTTGAGCTGAGCCTTTGTTGGTCATGCGCGGTGGCTTTTGCGTTTGCATGGACTCAACGATACGGTGGAAATTGTACAGGCGCAAAGCATGAAGATCACCTGAATTCACCGCTTCTTGTAACGCACAACCCGGATCATCCCGGTGTTTGCAGTCGCGGAACTTGCATTGACCAAGGAACGGACGAAAATCGCGGTAGCACCAGGCTACCCGGTCGCGTTCCAAATGCCACAGGGCAAACTCCCGAATGCCAGGCGAATCAATAAGCGCTCCGGTTAAGCCGATATTGGAGTCGGCCAAATCATACCAGGTGGCTACTGTGGTGGTGTGCTGGCCTAAACCAGAATTATCCGATATAGCACCAATGTCGGCTTCGATTTCCGGTAGTAAACTGTTCACCAACGACGACTTACCCACACCCGACTGGCCAACAACAACCGAAACTCGTTCGCTCAGGGCTTCTGTAAGCTCGCTCATGCCGGTTTTAGTGTGCGCGCTTACCTTCATCACCCGATAGCCAATGTCTTCATACATGGCCAGCGTGGTGGTTATTTCGGCTTGTTGCTCGGGCTCGAGCTCATTCATTAAGTCGGCTTTGTTTAACACAATCACTGGCGTGATTTCTGAGTCTTCGCAGGCAACCAGATAACGGTCAATAATTTGGGCGGAAAAAGCCGGTAAAACGCTGCTAATAATAAAAATTTGGTCAATGTTGGCGGCAACTGGCTTTAAGCCGTCGTAAAAATCAGGGCGGCTAAGCAGCGATTTGCGTGGGTGCACGGCTTCAACAATACCCTGCACGCTTTGTTCAGCTATAGGTGATTTAGCCCGGCGCCACACCACGCTGTCGCCACAAACTAAGCTCTCGACACCGCGCCGAATATGGCAACGCGTTCGGTAGCCATCGTCGCCAAGTACATCGGCATGCTGACCAAAACGGCTAATGATTACGCCGTGCTCCGAGGCTGCCAAATCGTCATTGGCAATTTCCTCTTCAACACTTGGCGTATCAAGGCGACGCTGCTGGTTTTGTCGCACGCGCCGTAACTGACCTTTATTTAACTTTCGCTGTTGAGCCACAAGAAAACTTTTTCCAAAATTGAGTGAAAACTATCATACAATATTCCGTAAGATAATACGTACTTAAGCCGTGGTATTCACGTTTTCAGTTCATTCATGACAAGCGGTATAACGAACTGTGAATAACCTGGCTACCGACTAAAAGGATAATGACATGGCTGTATCTGCGGATCATCTGGTATGGATAGACTTAGAAATGACGGGTCTGGATCCTGATACAAATCATATTATTGAGATAGCCACTATTGTCACTGACAGTGACCTCAATATTGTGGCTGAAGGGCCGGTGTTAGCCGTTCGTCAACCGCAAGAATTTTTAGATCGCATGGATGACTGGAATGTACGCACTCACACTGGTTCGGGTTTAGTCGCGCGAGTGCAGGCCAGCACTATTGATGAAGCCGAAGCCATACGTCAAACCATTGCGTTTTTAAGTGATTATGTAGCGCCGGGCAAGTCGCCCATGTGCGGCAACAGTATTGGCCAGGACCGACGTTTTCTGGCGCGGCACATGCCCGAATTAGAAGCTTTTTTCCATTATCGAAATATTGATGTGTCAACTATTAAAGAGCTGGCTAAGCGCTGGGCGCCAGCGGTTGCTGAAGGTGTAAAAAAGTCAGGCGCACATGAAGCGCTGGCCGATATTCGTGAGTCGGTTGAAGAGTTACGGCATTATCGTGAGCACTTTTTCGTCAGTTAGGTAATAGTGGCTGGTAAATAACCACAAAACGGTTGCAAAGCCGCGTAAAACCAGTAAAATTCGCCTCCGTTGTACGTGATGGTGCGGGAATAGCTCAGTGGTAGAGCACAACCTTGCCAAGGTTGGGGTCGCGAGTTCGAATCTCGTTTCCCGCTCCAAATCGTGACCGCCTTCACAAGGTCACAGCGACAACATCCTCAAGTATATCTATGCGGGAATAGCTCAGTGGTAGAGCACAACCTTGCCAAGGTTGGGGTCGCGAGTTCGAATCTCGTTTCCCGCTCCATATTTTATCGATAGAATTTGCTGCTAAAGAAATTGCCTGTGAACCAATCATGCAAAAATTACTGATCATTGGTGGTGGTTTTAGCGCCGTGGCATTAACGTGCCAACTGTTGAAACAGCCAATCCCGCAGCACATTTACATTATTGCACCCAAAGCAACCTGGTTCGGGGGTATCGCCTATCGTTGCGCGGCGCGCAATCATCGCTTGAATGTGGTGGCTGGCAATATGAGTCTGTACCCACAACATCCCCATGATTTCGTAAACTTCCTTTGTGAACAAGCTGAGTTTAGTGCTACTCCACGCGAGGAGCTGCTAAAAAGCTTCGTGGAACGTCGCTGGTACGGCGCTTATTTGCAGCAGCGAGTGACGCAAGCGCAGCGCTCAGGAGCCTCGGTTGGGCACAGCGTTGAATGGATTGATGGGCAGGTGAGCAGCCTACAGGCCCATTTGACGAGCGTGCAAATAACCTGTAGCAACGGTGAGCAGTTGGAAGCCAATCGGGTGGTAATAGCGACTGGAAACAAGCCTTCCGAACCACCGTGGGCCAACTGCTTAGAGTCACCAGACTTAAAGCATCTGCCAATTCTGGTTTCGAATCCATGGATTGCAAAATTTCCTCATCCCGTCGACCAGAACCTGCCAGTGGTTTTGATTGGTGCGGGGTTAACTATGGTAGATACGTATTTAGCACTGCGTTCGCAAGGTATTGGTAATCCAGTTATCGCTTTATCCCGCAAGGGATTGGCGCCGCTTCCGCACAGCTTCGCTACATTGACCGACATTGGTGTGAATCCGCATGAGTTTGGCGAACAATTTGTGCGCCTGAAATCGTTGAAACAGCAACTGTTATTAGCCGCCCGAACGTTGCGTACGCTGGCGAAACAGGGAATTTCACCGGAAGCCTTCGTAGCTGCGATAAGAGAACACGTGCAGTCCATCTGGCGGCAATGGACCATCGCCGAAAAGCAACAGTTTATGCGCCATCTCGCTAGTCGCTGGAACGTCATTCGCCATCGCGTACCCGGTGATATTTATGCCACCTTGCAGCAGGATCAACAGCTGCGCCGGCTAATCTATCAACAGGCACGGCTGACGAGTATTTCCGGACATGCCGAAGCACTGACTGTTCAGTTAAGTCATAACAACGGGAGTACTTCGCAGATTGAAGCATCGTTGGTGGTAAATTGTACTGGGCCATCCCGCAACGGAGTCACTTCAGTCGACGCTCCTCTATTTGCTGAAATAAAGCGCGGCCGTTATCAAGTTGATGCGTTGGGGTTCGGCGTTGCTGCTGACCCGAAATCTTTTGCTGTGCTGGAACATACAGGAGAGCCATCAAAACTCGTTTACGTACTGGGCAGCTTGTTACGTGGTGCTTTATGGGAAACTACTGCAGTTCCTGACATTCGTGTGCTTGCACATCAACTGGCTGACAGCTTAGCGGCCAAGCCGGCTTAATAAAAAAGCAGCCGAAATCCCCCGTTTCCATACGTCGGAATACACCTTGCAAGGCCAAAATGCGCTGCTCTTTGTTACTTCCCTTAAGGAATGGGTTCCCACAGTTGAATGGGGTTACCTTCAGGGTCTTCCAGTCGCGCAAAGCGCCCATTTGGATAGGTTTCAGGATCGAGAGTAACTTCGATGTCAGCAGCTTCTAGCTGCGCAATCATGGCGTCTAAATCTTTTACCCGAAAGTTAATCATCCAGCGCTGCTCGTTGCGGCCAAAGTATTGGGTTTTATCATTGAATACACCGAATACCGTAGCACCAGCTTGTTGCTGCCAGGGCTGCTCTTCATAGGTTGTCGGTGTTTTTTTAACACCCAGATGCTGCTCGTACCAAGTTGCCAGTTTGGCTGGATTTTCGGCTTTAAAGAAGAATCCACCTATGCCTTCTACTTCTTCTTTGGCACTAGCCGGCAGTGCTGTCATGCAAATAAAAATAAGTGTTAATAATAACTTGATTGTTGCTTGCATTGGTCGTGCTCTTTCAGTTGATGAATAGCCAAAGTAGCCGCTTTTCGTGCCCTTGTCGAATTCTTGAAACTACTGATTTACATGACAATTGAAAAAAACATTGACAAGATTTAATTACCACTCTATATCGTCTGACATGAAATGCGATAGCAGTTTTCGCATGGTGTTGTTGGTTATGAGGAAGGGCTCACTATGGCAACGGTAAATCGAGAGTTAGTCATGAGAAAGTCATTTAATGACTTTAAAAATTATCCATACGGATTCGCCCGTTCCGGCGATTTCTCAATTCGTGAAAGCGACTTGTTGGCCAAGCATGGAAGCCTGATCAGTGCCTTAATGAGTGGTGAACTTGAACCGCAGAACAACGAAGAACAATCGTTGCTGCAGGTTGCCCGCGGCGAAAAAGCTGCCGAGTCGCCCATTGAGAAAACCTGGAGCAAATATCAGTCGCGTATTAATCGGCCGAAGGTTGGCAGCATGTATGGCCGCAGCCGTTATACTGACGACGCATTTGAGAGTGTGCCGGATCTGGACGACGATATTGTTGTTGAAGACTAAGTACTGCTGAAACCTTATGGCGCGGCTATACAGCGGCGCCATGATCGGCGTGGTCAGGCAACTGTGCTGCCGGACGCCGCCGCCGACTGATAAAACAAACACTTTTGCCTGCTTGTTTCGCCTGTTTTTTTGCCTCTGAAGCCAGTACTGCCACGTCATGATGCGACAAGCAGTGCGTCGCATCCGGTTTTACCACACCAATTGCTATACCCAACAAAGCATAAAAGGCTGTGCCTTTGGTACGTGTGGTGGCAACAATACCACCGCGCAGCGCATCCTTTTGCGTGTAAAACTGCTGAATTTGGTTTTCAAAGCGGCTAATAACATTATCGCAGTGCTGTCGCCATTTACTGTTCTCCGCAAAAATAGCCACGAAATCATCACCACCTATATGGCCGACAAAGTGCCCCTCGGCCAAAATTTCCTCGCGCAGAATATCGCCAACCCACTGCAGCAGTTTGTCGCCGTTACCATAGCCATATACGTCGTTGTAGGGCTTGAAGTTGTTTAAATCAAAGTAGGCCACGCGAAAGGCTTCACCGCTACCCAGCCATTTATCAATTTCTCGGTAAATAGGTACATTACCTGGCAACAGCGTTAACGGGTTCGCATAACGGGCATTCTGAATCCGTAAATCGGTAATTTTTCGTAGTAAGTTACGTACTGAAGCAACACCCTGATAGCAACCATCTTTGGTAATCATCAATTGTCGGGACACATCAATTTGATGGTCTTCGGTAATGAGCTGGCTAACATGATCAAGCGGGGTGTCAAACTCAACAATCAGCGGGTTGTGGTCCATTACCCGGGTAACAGATTTGTTGGCATAAAGTGCCCGGCCATAGGAACCAGAGAATAATTCCATGAGACGCTCGCGTCGTACCAGGCCAACTGCACGCTGGCCGTCAACCACGGGTAGCGACAATAACTCAGGTTCCTGCACAAACATGTCGAGTACGGCCAGTGCAGCAGTGGGGGGGCTTACGGTAGGTACTACTTCTTGTAGCAGACCAATGGTTTCGGTTTGCGAGTTAGCGCGCGAGCGCAGCTGTGATAATTTTTCAGCCGGCAAGCCCTGCAATGGCTCAGCTTGGGGACGCCCGAGCAGATAGCCCTGGCAAATATGAATACCAAGCTGCTGTAGCTGACGCAGTTCTTCAATGCATTCAATACCTTCGGCAATAACCTTGGCGTGCATGGCACGAGCAAGGCCCAATATGCTTTGCACGAACTCACGTTTAACCGCGTCGCGATGAATATTGGCAATAAAATACCGGTCAATTTTAACGTAGTCGGGGCGCAGCTCAGACCATAACTGTAACCCTGAATAACCAGCGCCTAAATCATCGATGGCAATTAAGAATCCGGCATCACGATATCTTTGTATCGCAACTTTTAAAATACTGGGGTCATCAACCGGATACTTTTCAGAAAGCTCTATAACGACACGTTTAGCGGAAATCCCAAGTTGCTTCGCCATGGCTAGAGTGCAGCCTTGCGGATGACCATGCTCGCGCAACACATTCGGGTTAATGTTCAGAAACAGGTAGTCCGACATACAGCTTTGATGAAAGCGATTAAAGGCTGCTTCACGGCAGTTAATTTCAAGTTCGGAAAGCAACTGGTGCTGTTGCGCTACTCGGAAAATATCGTTGGGGTATTCCAGCGGGTGACCAACGGGGCCACGAATGAGGGCTTCGTGCCCAATAATTTGCCCTGACAGGGTATCAATAATTGGCTGGAATATGGGATGTAACTGACGCTGCCGCAATAAGCCACGCAGGCTTTCTGCTTCGCTGCTGTCATTGACTGACACTGCTAGAGTCATAAAATTCCACGCAAAATGCTAAGGGCTTATTTGACTAGTCTACGCAGTTTCAATGACTTTTTTATGACAGCGACGCTGCCTGTCGGCAGCGCCTGCTTGATTACTACTTAGTTTCCCGACGTATGGCCTGATGACCAATATCGGTACGGAAATAAACCTGGTCCCAACTAATAGTGTGGGTAAGTTCGTAAGCCCGTTTTTGCGCTGCAGTTACTGTGGCGCCTAACGCAGTGGCACATAGTACCCGACCACCGTTAGTCACAACCTCACCGTTTTGCTCACTGGTACCGGCGTGAAACACTTTAATGTCTTCACCTTTAAGCGTATCTAAACCCTGAATCACGTCGCCTTTCTTATATGACTCGGGGTAACCGCCGGCAGCCAATACCACGCCCAGTGCCGGCCGCTCATCAAACTCAATGCTGGTGTCGGCAAGCTTACCATCAACTGCTTTCAGACAAAGCTCAGCTAAATCCGATTGCAGCCGCATCATAATGGGTTGGGTTTCAGGGTCACCAAAGCGACAGTTAAACTCCAGTACTTTCGAAGTGCCATCGGGAGCGACCATTAAGCCGGCATATAAAAAGCCGGTATAGGTGTTACCTTCAGCAGCCATGCCTTCAACCGTTGGTTGAATCACATGTTGCATAACCCAGTCGTGCACCTTGGCGGTTACTACCGGAGCAGGTGAATAGGCGCCCATACCACCAGTATTCGGGCCTTTGTCACCGTTGTCGCGTGCTTTGTGATCTTGCGA
This sequence comes from Pseudidiomarina planktonica, assembly GCF_900177775.1. Taxonomy (GTDB): domain Bacteria; phylum Pseudomonadota; class Gammaproteobacteria; order Enterobacterales; family Alteromonadaceae; genus Pseudidiomarina; species Pseudidiomarina planktonica. Next base: position 290,099 of record NZ_FXWH01000002.1, read on the forward strand.
GGAAGCGAACGGCAACGCGGTTTTGCCATCAACCATCACAATAAAGCTAGCTTCTTCACCAACCAGGAATTCTTCAATAACTACACGGCTACCGGCATCACCAAACTTGTTGCCAGAGAGCATGTCGTCAATAGCATCGTTCGCCTGTTGCTCCGACTCCGCAATGATAACGCCTTTGCCTGCTGCTAAACCGTCGGCCTTAATAACAATAGGCGTACCCTGTTCGCGTACGTAAGCTTTGGCGTCATCAACAGCAGTGAAAGTAGCGTAAGCGGCGGTTGGTATATTATGGCGAGCCAGAAAGTCTTTGCTGAAAGCTTTAGAACCTTCCAACTGCGCAGCCGCCTGAGTTGGACCAAATATTTTCAGTCCAGTCTCACGAAAGCGATCTACAACACCAGCTACTAACGGCGCTTCCGGCCCTACGATGGTAAGGCCGATAGCTTCACTGTTGGCAAATGTCAGCAGTGCGTCAATATCATCCGCTGCAATAGCAACATTTGAAATGGAGGGTTCCAACGCCGTGCCGGCGTTACCCGGAGCCACAAATACATGTTCAACTTGTTGTGCTTGCGCTGCTTTCCAAGCCAGCGCGTGCTCGCGGCCACCACCGCCAATTACCAATACTTTCATGTGCCGTTATAGCTCTCTTGTTAAAGGTTACGGAAGTTCTGGTTTTACAAATTTCAAGGTGAAGCGATCGCTTTCACCAATAGCCAGATATTTGTCACGGTCTTCTTCACCCAGTGCGAGTGTTGGTGGTAACGACCACACACCACGCGGATAATCAGCCGTGTCATTTGGATTCGCATTTACGTCACTGGAGCCAATCAGCTCAAAGCCTACCGCTTCGGCGTACTGAACCGCCCAGCTTTCTTTCATATAGCCGCTTTCTTTAGCCGCTTCATCGGAACGCGTTTCCGGTAAACGGTGATCGACCACACCAAGCACACCACCTGGCTTCAAGGCTTTGTAGAACGAGGTGAAGGCATTCTTCACGCCGTCTTCGCCACCTTGCATGTACCAGTTATGCAGGTTGCGGAAGGTTAGTACCATATCAGCACTGCCGGCAGGCGCTACTTCGTACTCTTTATCGGGTGCGAAGTCGGTCACTACTATTTCACTGAAGGCTGGTTCATTTTCAACACGCTCAACAAAGTTAGCGCGTGAACGCTGGTAATACTCGCGTTCACTAGATGCAGGGAAGTGTGCTGCATAAAGCTTACCGTTTTCTTTCAGGTAAGGGGCAAGAATTTCGGTATACCAGCCGCCGCCCGGTGAAATTTCGACCACGGTCATGTCCGGTTGAATACCGAAAAAGGCCAGAGTGTCTGCCGGATTACGGAACTCATCTCGGGCCTTGTTTTTATCACTGCGCACATCAGCGTTCACAGCTTCCAGTAATTTCGGGTCGCTGTTGTGATGATCCGCTAAAGCAGAACCTGAGAAAGAAAAGCTAAGCGCTGCTACTAGCGCCGTTGTATAAAACTTAGTTAAGGCTGTCATTGCATAATCCTTTTGTATCAAACGAAAGTTTCTAATGAATCAACAGTTTCCACTAGTCTAATACGAACGAACAACGCTTGCTCGATCATTTCTCAAAATGATCATTTCGGCAGTAACTGGCTTAGTGACGGAAATGGCGCATGCCGGTAAATACCATGGCAATGCCATGCTCGTTAGCGGCTGCAATAATTTCGTCGTCACGAATAGAACCACCCGGCTGAATAATAGCTTTGATTCCGGCTTCCGCTGCAGCATCAATGCCATCGCGGAATGGGAAGAAAGCATCGGATGCCATCACTGAACCAGCTACTTGCAGGTTTTCATCCGCAGCTTTAATGCCAGCAATTTTTGCGCTGTAAACGCGGCTCATTTGACCCGCACCAACGCCAATAGTCATGGAATCTTTGGCATAAACAATAGCGTTAGATTTTACAAATTTTGCCACTTTCCAGCAGAACAACAAGTCACGAATCTGTGCCTCGGTTGGTTCTACTTTGGTAACTACTTTTAAGTCTGCGGCATTAATTTGACCGTGGTCAGCGTCTTGCACTAATAAGCCGCCGTTAACGCGCTTGTAGTCATAAGCTGGGCTGCGCTCGGCTGGCCACTGGCCACATTCCAATAAACGCACATTGGCTTTGCTGGCCACGGCTTCACGAGCTTCCGCGCTTACCACCGGGGCAATAATCACTTCCACAAACTGCTGTGCCACTATGGCTTCGGCGGTGGCTTTATCTAACTCACGGTTGAAGGCAATAATGCCACCGAAGGCCGAGGTTGGGTCGGTTTTAAACGCCCGCGCATAGGCGTCAGTAATGGTTTCGCCAATAGCAACGCCACAAGGGTTAGCATGCTTCACAATAACGCAGGCTGGTTCACTAAAAGATTTCACACATTCTAGTGCGGCATCCGTGTCGGCAATGTTATTGAAGGATAAAGCTTTGCCCTGCAGCTGAGTTGCCGTGGCCACTGAGGCTTCTGCTGGCTGGCTTTCAACATAAAAAGCGGCTTGCTGATGGCTGTTTTCGCCGTAGCGCAGGCTTTGTTTTTTCTGTAATTGGGTATTAAAGGTGCGTGGGAAGCTGTCTTCCTGCTGTGGCAAACGCGCGCCGAAGTAATTCGCAATCATGCCGTCGTACTGGGCGGTGTGCTCAAATGCCTTAATGGCTAAGTCAAAGCGGGTAGGCAGGCTCAGCGAACCTTGCTGCGCATCCATTTCTGCCAGCACGCGGTCGTAATCAGCGGCGTTTACAATAATAGTTACATCGCGATGATTCTTCGCCGCTGCACGAACCATGGTTGGGCCGCCAATGTCGATGTTCTCTACCGCGTCTTCGTGGCTGCAGTTTGGGTCTGCCACTGTGGCGGCAAATGGGTACAAGTTCACCACCACCATGTCGATAGGGGCGATACCATGCTCGCTCATTACCGCTTCGTCCTGCTCACGACGCCCGAGTATGCCGCCGTGTACTTTTGGATGCAGCGTTTTCACGCGGCCATCCATAATCTCCGGGTGACCCGTATGCGTTGATACGTCGGTAACGGTAAGGCCGTGTTGGCGCAGAAGACTGGCGGTGCCACCAGTGGAAAGCAGTTCAATATTGCGTTCAGCCAAAGCCTGGGCGAATTCTACAATACCGGTTTTGTCGGACACACTTAACAGGGCGCGTTGAATAGGGCGAGCTTGCATGATTCATTAACCTCTGAAATAAAAAAGAAAAAAGAGCACATAAGGCGCTCTTTTTTGGGACGGCAAAACTTAGTTCATGCCGTATTTTTTCAGTTTTTTGCGTAGCGTACCGCGGTTGATGCCAAGCATTGTTGCTGCGCGGGTTTGATTGCCGCGAGTGTAAGTCATGACCTCTTCCAGCAATGGTGCCTCAACTTCGGCTAAAACCAACTCGTAAAACTCTTCCGGATCTTGTCCTTCCAGAGCTTGCAAAAAAGACCGGATTGCTTGCTTTACCGAATCACGTAGTGGTTTTGGCTGGGCGTTGTTACCAATAGTCGTTAATGGGGATACCTGGTCACGATTTACGTTTTGATCAAACATAGGTGCGCTCTATCTCTTCTCTACAGTTTCAAAATAATTCGCCAGCGCATCAAGCTGCTCGCAAGCGTGCTCAATGGCATTAAAGTTACGGCGAAAGTCAACGGCGGATGCCTGCTTTTGCAAGTACCAGCCAATATGTTTTCGGGCCATCCGAACCCCCGTAAACTCACCGTAGAACTCGTGCAAATTGCCAACATGGCGCTGCACTACTTCCGCAACTTCGGTGATAGGTGGGCTGCTAAGCTGTTCGCCGGTTGCCAGATAATGCGCAACTTCGCGAAACAACCATGGATTTCCCTGGGCACCGCGGCCAATCATAATGGCATCGGCACCGGTATACTCTAAAACCTGTCTGGCCTTTTGCGGCGAATCTATATCGCCATTAGCTACCACAGGTATCGACACCGCCTGTTTAATGGCTTTAATGGTGTCGTATTCAGCCTGACCTTTGTACATGCATGCACGCGTGCGTCCATGTACTGCCAGTGATTGAATTCCCTCTTGCTCTGCCAGTTGCGCTATGGCAACGCCATTGCGGTTATCAGGATCCCAACCAGTTCTTATTTTCAAGGTGACAGGAACCTCAACGGCAGCAACCACAGCGCGAATAATTTCTTTCACCAGCGCGGGGTGTTGCAGTAAAGCCGAGCCTGCCAGCTTTTTATTTACCTTTTTTGCCGGACACCCCATGTTGATATCAACAATTTGGGCGCCGTGTGCCTCGTTATGGCGTGCCGCAGCAGCCATAAGTTCGGGTTCAGAACCAGCAATTTGCACCGCTCGAATGCCAGGCTCATTACCATGTAGCATACGTTGACGTGATTTTGCTGAATCCCATACCCGCGGGTTGCTCGACAGCATTTCCGAAACGGTAAGCCCGGCACCTAATTCATGACACAGCCGTCGAAACGGCTGATCAGTGACACCAGCCATTGGGGCTAGTATTACTGGATTATCGAGAGAATAAGGTCCAATCCGCATCGGTTAAAAACTGTGCAACTCAAGGGTCGGAAATTTTAGGTAATTTACCCCATAAAGGAAAGGCTATTTATTGTTCAAAACAAGGTTTTTTTGCAAAAATTACTATTGACAACGGCGCGCGGTGAGCATCACCCAATCGTCTTGTATTTGCGGGGGTGCAAAGCTAAATACCGGTTCATACGCACTCTGCACAGCATCAATCTGCCGTTCCAGAATACCTGACATAACCAGGTTACCTTCAGGTTTTACGTAGGCGCTAATAATATCAGCCAGTTCCTGCAACGGTCCGGCCAATACATTCGCCAGTACAATATCAGCTTCAAGCGTAGGTTGTTGCGACGGCAAATAAACCTGCATCCCTTCGGCTACGCCATTGCGTTCGGCGTTTTCACGAGTAGCAATTAACGCCTGCTGATCAATATCAATACCAATCACTTGTTTGGCGCCAAGCTTTAGTGCGGCAATACCTAAAATGCCCGAGCCACAACCAAAGTCCACCACTGTTTTGCCGGTGAGATCTTGTCCATCAAGCCAGGTTAAGCATTGCGCGGTAGTGGGGTGAGTACCGGTACCAAAGGCCATGCCCGGGTCTAGCATCACATTCACAGCGTCAGGATTTGGCACTTCGCGCCAGGACGGACAAATCCACAACCGGTCACCGCATTGAATAGGGTGGAAGTTATCCATCCATTCACGTTCCCAGTCTTTGTCTTCCAGCGGATCGGTTTTATAACTGAAGTTGTCGCGGAAAATGGCCGACTGCTTTAAGTTCTGCAGCACGGGTTGCAGATTAGTTTCGGCAGGAAACAGGCCGGTGACCAGCGTTTCCTGCCAATACAATACTTCGCCCAGTGGTGGTTCGAAGATTGGGTTATCCTGCGCATCCCGATAAGTTACGGCTTGCGCGCCGTTGGCTTGAAGCATAGTGCCGACCTGCGGCGCGTGCAGCTCGGAAGCTGCAACCGTTAACTGAATCCATGGCATAAGCTGTTAGTGACCGCCCATACCAAGTTTCTTCTCCAGATAATGGATATTGGTGCCACCAGCCTGGAAGTTCTTATCAGCCATAATGTCTTTCTGCAAAGGCACGTTGGTTTTAATACCTTCCATAATGATTTCAGCCAGTGCGTTACGCATACGGGCAATCGCTACTTCGCGAGTTTCACCGTAGGTAATCAACTTACCAATCATCGAATCATAGTTCGGTGGTACGCGGTAATCGGCATATACGTGAGAATCCCAACGCACACCTAAGCCACCCGGCGGGTGAAAACGGGTAATAGTACCCGGCGAAGGCATAAAGGTGTCTGGGTCTTCGGCGTTAATACGGCACTCAATAGCATGACCACGCACAATCACGTCTTCTTGCTTTATGGCCAGTGGCATACCGGCAGCAATACGCAGCTGTTCTTTGATCAAATCAACACCGGTAATCATTTCAGTAACCGGGTGCTCCACCTGAATACGGGTGTTCATTTCAATAAAGAAGAACTCGCCGTTTTCAAATAAGAATTCAAAGGTACCGGCACCGCGATAGCCAATATCAATACAAGCTTGTGCACAGCGCTCACCAATGAACTTACGTAGTTCCGGAGTAATGCCCGGTGCTGGTGCTTCTTCCACTACTTTCTGGTGACGACGCTGCATCGAGCAATCGCGCTCACCCAAGTGAATAGCGTTACCCTGGCCGTCAGCTAATACCTGAACTTCCACGTGACGTGGGTTTTCCAGGAATTTTTCCATGTAAACCACAGGGTTACCAAAAGCAGCACCGGCTTCCGCCTGAGTGGTGCTAATGGCTTGCAGCATTTCGCTTTCCTGACGCACGACTCGCATACCGCGGCCGCCGCCACCACCAGCTGCTTTCACAATAATGGGGTAACCAATGCGGCGGGCAATTTCCAAATTGGTTTGGTCATTGTCGCCCAGTGGTCCATCAGAACCTGGCACACATGGAACGCCGGCTTCTTTCATGGCTTTAATGGCCGATACTTTGTCGCCCATTAAACGAATCACGTCGGCGGTAGGGCCAACGAAAATAAAGCCTGATTGTTCTACTTGTTCAGCAAAATCAGCGTTTTCGGCTAAAAAGCCATAACCTGGGTGAATTGCTGTGGCATCCGTAATTTCCGCTGCACTAATAATGCGCGGAATATTCAAATAGCTGTCGGTAGCCGGCGCATTACCAATACAAATGGACTCGTCGGCCAGTAATACGTGCTTCAAATTACGATCCACGGTGGAATGCACCGCAACCGTTTTAATACCTAACTCTTTGCATGCGCGCAGCACACGCAGGGCAATTTCACCCCGGTTAGCAATAACGACCTTATCTAACATGATAATTTCCTGCTTACGGGTGTTTATTCGATAATAAATAAAGGCTGGTCAAATTCTACGGGTTCACCGTTCTCAACCAGAATTTGTTTAACTACACCACCTTTATCGGCTTCAATTTGGTTCATCATTTTCATCGCTTCAACAATACACAGGGTATCGCCGGCATTCACGCGTTGGCCAACCGAAACGAAGTCTTTGGCGCTAGGTGCTGGTGCGCCGTAGAAAGTACCAACCATTGGTGATTTAACTACGTGACCGGTGATTTCCGGCTCTGCTTCAGGCGCAGGAGCCGCAGCTGGTGCCGCAGCAGCTGGCGCTGGCGCTTGTTGCATAGGTGCTTGCATTTGCATCGGCTGTTGATAATGCATAGGCATGCTGGCAGCACTGCCACCGCGGTGGATTCGAACGGACTCTTCGCCTTCAGTAATTTCTAATTCGGCAATACCCGATTCTTCCACCAATTCGATGAGTTTTTTTATTTTACGAATATCCATGACTTTGACTTACCCCAGTAACAAAAGTGAGTGTGTGCTGACTATGTTGTCAGTTGTAATTTTTTAACCGCTGCTTGCAGCGCATAGGTGTATCCGTCTGCGCCACAGCCACAGATAACGCCAACGGCGAGATCTGATAAATAAGAATGTTTACGAAACGCCTCACGGGCGTGAATGTTCGACAAATGCACTTCAATAAATGGAATAGCAACACCAGCAAGGGCATCGCGCAAGGCAATGCTGGTATGTGTGTAAGCTGCTGGATTAATCACAATAAAGTCGATTTCATCAGTGGCGGCCTGTTGCACCCAGTCAATTAACTGGTGCTCGGCATTTGACTGCTTACATTGCAGGCTTATACCTAACTCACCGGCCTGCTGCTGCAACCGATTCTCGATAGCAACTAAGGTATCGGAACCGTAAATATGCGGCTCGCGTTCACCCAACAGATTCAGGTTTGGGCCGTTAATGAGTAATATTTTTGGACTTTCTTGTTTGTTTGCTGTCATCTTGCTGCTATATGCTGCGAACGTGTATTTGTAGAATGTAGCGCCCACTAAGGGAGCGCAGTCATTGCCATTATAGAGAAAAATAATCAATTAGCAGCAAAATACTGGTCTTATCAGAGCATTTCGCTGCAATATGCGACAGACTTTGCTATTGCTGAGTTGAATCAACGCGCTGCAAATGTTCTAAAAAGTCGTCAGCATTCATAAAACCGGTTACGCGCTGCCCGGGTAATTCGCTCGCGGTTGAATCAAAGAATAAAATAGTTGGTAACCCGAACACCTGATACTGCTCAAGTAATGCGTTGTTAGCTTCATTATTAGCGGTTACGTCGGCCTGCAACACCACAAAATTATTCAACTGCTGCTGCACTTGCTGGTCACTAAAGGTGTAACGTTCGAATTCCTTGCAGGCCACACACCAGTCCGCATACAAATCCAACATCACCGGTTGTTGCCGCTCGCGGGCTAGTTCCAACTGCTGATTCAGTTCACTGAGGTTGCTGACTTGGGTGAAGGCTAAATGGTTAGCGCTTGCAGAAGTGCTGGGCAGTTGCCATAAGATGCCGCTGCCACTGGCAACAGCAATCAAGGTTGCAACTAAGGTTGCACGCCAACCGCGGGCATGACCAAGCACCTGATGCAGCATGTAAATGCCACTTAGTGAGAAGAAAATCACCCACAGCCATTGCCCAACAACCAGCGGTAATAAGCGCTCAATCATAATAATGGTAACGCCAATTAGCAGTATCCCGAAGAACCGTTTAACTGACTCCATCCAGGCACCCGCTTTGGGTAACAACTTACCGCCGGAGGTACCAACCGCCAACAGCGGCACGCCCATGCCCAAACTTAGTGAAAACAGTGCAGTGGCGCCAATCATGGCATCGCCGGATTGGGCCACAAACAATAATATTCCGGACAACGGCGCGGTGGTACAAGGGGAAACCACTAAACCTGACAGGGCCCCCATAATAAATACGCTGGTGAAGGCGCCGCCGCGTTGTTTATTACTAAGCTGATTAATTCGCTGTTGCAGCCCCGCTGGCATTTGCAGGTTGTAAAGACCCAACAGGCTTAATGCCAGCACCACAAACAAAACCGCAATAATGCTTAAAATAACCGGATGTTGCAGCGCGGCCTGATAGCGCATACCCGCCAGGGCCACCAAGATGCCAAGCCCGGTATAAGTAACCGCCATGCCAAGTACATAGGAAAGCGACAAACTGAGCGCCCGACCAGTGCTAAGTTGATTATTGTTGGCGCGCTGCTGCCCTAGAATAATGCTGGAGATAATTGGATACATAGGCAGCACACATGGTGTGAATGCCAAACCAATACCTAATATAAAGAAGGCTAACAAAGCCAACGGCAGCGGTTGCTCGCTGAGTTGACCGGCAAACCCCGAGGCCGACTGGCTACCTGCCGCAACTTGTTCTACCCGGCTGGAGGCGGCGTTGGCGGCATTGGCTGGATTACCCGCGGCCTGTAAATAAATAACTTTTTCGGTAGGTGGATAGCATAAACCTGCGTCGGCGCAGCCCTGATAACCAACAGTTAGAGGTTGGTCGGCAGCAACGTCGCCAAGTTGCACCGTTAAGCGTACTTCGTCGCGATAAATAATACTTTCGCCAAAGAACTCATCGCTGTGCGCTTCACCTTCGGGAAAAGTAACGGTTTCGGCCAGAATGCTGGCCGGTTCAAACTGGAAACGATGTTGATACAAGTAATAGCCCGGTTCTATGTCCCAGCTAATTTCCAACTCTTGTCCGCGTTGGCGGAAGTCGAACTCAAAGGCCTGATCAACGGGTAAGAAGCGCTGTTCCTGTTGGTCTTGCTGATTTAGGAAGTCCGTTTGTAACGCAGTTGCTGGCCAACTGAAGCCGCCAAGCAATACCACTAAACAAATGGCAAACCATCGAACGGGAACTGCTGTGGTCATGAATGGGTGCTTCCTTTAGTTATTTGATCCAGCCATTGCAAATAGTCATCAGAACCTTGACTAATACTTACGCCAATTAGTTCCGGAGTCACATAGGGATGAGCCGCTTTAATAGTGGTAAACAGCGCGTCAATATTAGCGGTGGTCGTTTTAATCAGCAACAGTACCTCGTGGTCGGTAACCACTTCACCTTCCCACTCATAAACCGAGAGCGCCTGCGGCAACATAGTTACACAAGCCGCCAGTTTTTGGGTAACTAATTGCCCGGCAATTTGCTCAGCACATTGCTGGGTTGGGCAACTGGTAAATACCACTTGATAGCCTTGGCTCATAGTCGCTTGGTTCCTGATTCAAATCGGTTGCCCAGTATACCTAAATTGATAAAAAAATTTAGCCTCAAGCCTTGTGTTGCTGAAATTCAGCCCCACTTATGTTGCACATATCTTTTAACGGCTCTTGCTATAAGAGCTTTGTTATCAACCCCAAAACTTGGTTTAGGAGTTATCAACTATGAAACTTCGTCCTTTACATGATCGCGTGATCATTAAACGTTCAGAAGCAGAATCAAAGTCAGCTGGCGGCATCGTGCTGACCGGATCGGCTGCAGAAAAGTCTACCCGTGGTGAGATTGTTGCTGTGGGCAACGGCCGTATCCTTGAGAACGGTGACGTTCAGGCTCTGGATGTGAAAGTAGGCGATAAAGTTTTATTCAGCGAAGGCTACGGCGTCAAAACTGAAAAAATTGACGGTGAAGAATATTTAATCATGAGCGAATCGGACATTTTGGCTGTTGTTGAAGGCTAGTTTTTGCAAGCCAATGAAACGACCAACCCTATTTGCTGAAATTAAGCTGAATTATTAAGAGGAAAAAGATTATGGCTTCTAAAGAAGTAATTTTTGGTAACAGCGCACGTCAGAGAATGCTGAAAGGCGTTAACATTCTGGCTGACGCAGTAAAAGTAACTTTGGGCCCGAAAGGCCGTAACGTAGTTCTGGATAAGTCGTATGGCTCTCCGGTAATCACCAAAGACGGTGTTTCTGTAGCGAAAGAAATCGAGCTGGAAGACAAGTTCGAGAATATGGGCGCACAGATGGTTAAAGAAGTAGCGTCAAAAGCGAACGACGAAGCTGGTGACGGTACTACTACAGCAACAGTTCTGGCCCAGGCTATTGTAGCCGGCGGTTTGAAGTCAGTTGCGGCTGGCATGAACCCAATGGACCTGAAACGCGGTATTGATAAAGCCGTGATTGCAGCCGTTGAAGAGCTGAAAAAAATCTCTCAGCCTTGTGACAACAATAAAGCCATTGCTCAGGTAGGTACTATCTCTGCAAACTCTGACACTACTATTGGTGAAATCATTGCCAAGGCAATGGAAAAAGTAGGTCAGGAAGGCGTTATTACTGTTGAAGAAGGTCAGGCACTGCAAGACGAGCTTGATGTAGTGGAAGGTATGCAGTTCGACCGCGGTTACCTGTCTCCTTACTTCATCAACAACCAGGAAAACGGCACTGTTGAACTGGAAAGCCCGTACATTCTGTTAGTAGACAAGAAAATCTCTAACATTCGTGAATTGCTGCCAGTGTTGGAAGGCGTTGCTAAATCAGGCAAGCCACTAATGCTGATTGCGGAAGACGTTGAAGGCGAAGCGCTGGCTACTCTGGTAGTAAACAACATGCGCGGCATCGTGAAAGTAGCTGCGGTTAAAGCTCCAGGCTTTGGCGACCGTCGTAAGGCCATGCTGCAGGATATCGCTGTGTTAACTGGCGGTACTGTGATTTCTGAAGAAATCGGCATGGAGCTGGAAAAAGCTCAGCTGGAAGATTTAGGTACAGCGAAGCGTGTTGTGATTAACAAAGACAACACCACTATTGTTGACGGCAATGGCGATGAAGCTGCAATTGAAGGTCGCGTTTCACAAATTCGCGGACAAATTGAAGACACCTCATCTGACTACGACCGTGAAAAACTGCAAGAGCGTCTGGCCAAATTGGCTGGTGGTGTTGCAGTAATCAAGGTTGGCGCCGCAACTGAAGTAGAAATGAAAGAGAAGAAAGCGCGCGTTGAAGATGCTCTGCACGCAACTCGTGCAGCAGTAGAAGAAGGCGTAGTACCTGGCGGCGGTGTTGCTCTGGTACGTGCAGCTAGCCAGTTAGCTGACCTGCGTGGCGACAACGAAGACCAAAACGTTGGTATTAAACTAGCGTTACGTGCAATGGAAGCACCACTGCGTCAAATCGCTACCAACGCTGGCGCTGAAGCTTCAGTAGTTACTAACAACGTGAAAAACGGCGAAGGTAACTACGGTTACAATGCTGGTAACGATACCTACGGCGATATGCTGGAAATGGGTATTCTGGACCCAACTAAAGTAACCCGTTCAGCTCTGCAATTTGCCTCATCTATTGCATCTCTGATGATCACCACCGAAGCGATGATCGCAGAACTGCCAAAAGATGAACCAGCAGCCCCGGATATGGGCGGCATGGGTGGCATGGGCGGCATGATGTAAGCCTCCTGGCTAACCGGTAACAATAGAAGAGCTCGCCTTGGCGGGCTCTTTTTTTTGGGCGAATGCCGGCGATGGAATTTAATGCCGCATGAACTGTCTATACTAGTAGTTACATAAAGCACAATGCTTGTGCAGATTTTTGCATTTCCGAAGGAGGAACTGCCATGAAACGTACATTATTAGGATTAAGTTTATATGCAATGGCCATGTCAGCGGCGCATGCGGGCACGGCGGAAGTTACCTGGGGTGACGTCGATGAATTCCACGATGTTCGCGCGGCGGCGGATGAACGGCCGGGCTATCAGGAGCGTCTGGTAAATGAATTAACGGCTCATTTTCAGGAGCTCGCTACCACTTTACCTGAAGGCTACACCTGGAAAGTAAAAGTCACGGATTTGGATTTGGCTGGGCGACTGGATTTTGCCGAGGTAGGTAGCAGAACCAAACAAGTGCGTACCGTGGATGACATTGAGTATCCTCGTATTAATTTCAAGTCAGAACTTACTGATGCCAGTGGCAATGTGGTGGAACAGCGCAGTGTTGAACTGAAAGATATGCGCTTTTTAGATGGCGTGTCTAGAGCCTCTCGTGCGCAAAACGAAAGACTCTACTTTGAAAAGAAAATGATTCGGGACTGGTTCCACAGTGGCGAAGGCCCGAAAAAATCAAGCTAGTTCGCGCGACGAACGACTTTCAACGTAGCTAGTGTTTCTAACATAAGCTGTAGGCGGAGCACCACCGCTTGCAGCTTTTCTTCGTTGTCACGGTCCGCTTGCCAGCTTTCAAAGTGCTGCACGGTTTCAGCCAGGTAAGGCTGAAATTTATTGCTGGAGGTAGTGAAAATGCTGTCGCTGGCGAACACATCACTAAACTTCGCACCACCTTGCTTGCGAATATCATCTAAATACTGATCGGCATCTACTACTTGCCGATAAATATCCTGCAGTTGTTGCTGAAGCTTTTCTTCTATTTGATCCATGCTGATTTCCGTTCTATTCGAAGTGTTTTAAGACGTGTTCAAAGTAATGGTGTTTTACTGGCTTCACCGGCACATTCTCGCACCAATTTCGGCACTAAGAAACCGGGCAGTTCGTTTCTAAGCTCTGTTAACAGTTGCAAGGCGATAGCGTCGCTTACGGCAAAATGGCTGGCACCGGCTACTGCGTCTAATTGATGCAGATAATAAGGCAAGGTATGTGCACTGAATAGCGCTTCACTAAGTTCTATTAGCGTCGTTGCCGAGTCATTCACGCCAGCTAAAAGTACGCTTTGGTTCAATAAGGTAACGCCGGCATCTTTCCAACTGTTCAAACCCACCGCCAATGCTGGTGAGATTTCATTTGGATGATTGGCGTGAATCACCAGAATAATCTTCAGACCAGTTTGCACCAGTTGTTCGGCCAAGGCGCTTTGTAAGCGACTGGGAATAACTACCGGCAAACGGGAGTGAATACGCAGCCGCTTAATATGTGGAATGTCGGCACAAGCCTTAGCAAACGCCAGAATATGCTTGTCGCTGGCCATGAGCGGGTCGCCACCACTGAGAATCACTTCATTCAGCTCAGGGTGTTGGCTTATATAGTCCAACGCCTGCTGTTGCTGCTCACGACCAAAACTATGCTGTTCGTACGGAAAGTGCCGACGAAAGCAGTAACGACAGTTAATGGCACAGCCGCCACGAAATACCACCAGCACCCGAGATTTATATTTGTGTAGCAGGCCTGGCAATTCGGAGTCCTGCTCGAGTAGCGGATCTTCGGTGAAGCCTTGCTTTTGAACAAATTCATCGGCAAGCGGCAACACTTGGCGTAATAAAGGGTCGGCAATGTCACCTTTGCGCATTAAGCTAATAAAGTGATGGGGCACGCGCATAGGGAACAGCTGGCGCGCGGCCAGATTCTGCTGAATAAAGTGTTCCGGCAATTGTAATAGTTGCCCAAGTTCAACGGGATCAGAGCAGGCCTGCGCAAGCTCCTGCTGCCACTGGGGACGAACTTCACTAATAGCGATTTGACTCAATCCGAACCATGCCTTTCTTAGATGATTTCAAAACACATTTATTTTACCTGAAAAGCATAACTTTTTGGTTTATTATTGGCGTTGAATTCAGTGCATTGAAACTTATCTGAGGAATGTATGGCAAATTACGGCACCAATGAGTTTAAAGCTGGCCTGAAAATTATGCAGGATGGCGAACCTTGTAACATCCTGGAAAACGAAATGGTTAAACCGGGCAAGGGCCAGGCTTTTAGCCGAGTGAAAATTCGTAAGTTAATCAGCGGCAAAGTGGTAGAAAAAACCTTTAAGTCGGGCGATAGCGTAGAAGGCGCTGACGTACTTGATGTTGAACTGGCCTATTTATATAACGACGGCGAGTTCTGGCACTTCATGAATAATGAAACTTTCGAGCAAGTTGCTGCAGATGAGAAAGCTGTTGGCGACAGCGTGAAGTGGCTGGTTGAACAAGACGTTTGTACCATCACCCTATGGGACGGTAATCCGATTGCGGTGGCCCCACCGAACTTCGTGGAACTGGAAATTACCGAAACGGATCCAGGCTTAAAAGGTGATACGGCAGGTACTGGCGGCAAGCCGGCAACCTTATCAACCGGCGCTGTGGTTAAGGTTCCGCTGTTTGTGCAAATTGGTGAAGTGATTAAAGTTGATACTCGTTCTGGAGAATATGTATCACGCGTCCAAAAATAGTCTAGTCTGATAGAACTATTTTGATGGGGTAAGTGATGGCAAAATCGGCAAGTCGGTTCGTCATTGAACAGTTCGGGCAAGTGCTTTGGATTATTGTCCAGGGCGGTATCAACAAAGATTTTGCCCAGCGCTATAGCGATGCGGTGCGCGCCGCAGCCTCTCCCATTATTGGCCAGCCCTGGATTCGGATTAATGACATTCGAGGCTGGCAACTTGGCGGACCAGAAGTTATTCCACCGCTACACGAATTAATGCTGTGGTGTGAGCAGAATCAGCTCGCGCACAGCATTAATATTGTGTCTTTGCCTCACCTGCAAACTTATATGTTGAATCAAATGATGGCCGCCATTCCGCGCCGGTCGGTTCGGCATATGCTCGAAAGCCCAGCGGCAACCTTTGCGTTGCTCGAAAAACTGCAGCAGCCGTTAACACCCGAGCAGCAAGATCGCGTTGAACAACTTTGGCAGCAACTACATTAAATGAGCGATTGGCGACCTACCGCAACCCTAAGTATGCTTGAGCAACGTGCCCAGTTGCTGCGGCAAATCCGTGAATTCTTTTTCGAACGCAAGGTACTTGAAGTGGAAACGCCGGCATTAAGTGCTTTTGGCGTGAGCGATGTGCACCTACAAAACCTGGCTGTACGTTCAGCGAACACAAATTTACCGCCGTTGTTTTTACACACATCTCCCGAATATTCCATGAAGCGTTTACTTGCGGCTGGCTGTGGTTCTATTTACCAGTTAACGAAAGTATTTCGTGATGACGAACAAGGCCGTTTTCACAATCCGGAGTTTACGTTACTCGAGTGGTATCGGGTTGGCTTTGACGATGTGCAGTTAATGGATGAAATTAACAGTTTGATGCAGCAAGTGTTGGACTGCCCGCCGGCACGTCGAATTAGCTACCAGCAACTGTTTATAGATGAACTTGAAATTGATCCGCTGAGCGTGGATGCCTTTGCAGATTTACAGGATGTATTATTGGTACATCCAGAAATTGCTGACCTGGTAAAGCATGAAACTGATTTAGACACCTTACTGCAATTGGCAATGGTTACTGTTATTGAGCCCTATTTTAGCCAACAGCAGCCCGTATTTGTGTATGACTTTCCGGCTTCCCAGGCGGCACTAGCTAAGCTTGATAATAACAATCCGAAAGTAGCCAAACGCTTTGAGCTGTATTTTAAAGGGGTGGAATTAGCCAACGGATTTGCTGAGTTAACCGACGCAGCTGTTCAACGGGAACGCTTTGAGCAAGATAATCGCCAGCGCAGGGCGTTAGGATTAACCGAAATGGCCACGGATGAACGTTTCCTCGCCGCTTTAAAGGCTGGGTTGCCGGAGTGCGCCGGTGTTGCTCTCGGTATCGATCGGTTACTGATGTTGCAGGCTGGCGCCACGCACATCGATGAGGTTCTTGCGTTTCCACTTCATCGCGCCTGATGAAAAGAGATTTTCTGAGCCCCCCTTGCTGTTAAAAAAGATATGTTATAATATAACAAGACTTCAGCAGCTAGCGGATTTCAAATAGTATGAGCAGCGTTAAATCATTAGACAAAACAGGTATGTGGGTGACCGCCGTTTGTGCGATCCATTGCTTGTTGCTGCCTGTGATACTGCCAATGCTGTCGCTCATCGGATTGTCTTTTATTGGCGCCGAAACTTTAGAAAAAACTATTTTAGGTACCAGCATACTAGTTGGCGCTATCGCGCTGAGTTTAGGCACTCGCCAACATGCGCGTTGGTATCCCATTGCTTTATTGCTGGTGGGTGGTCTTATCTACTCACAAAAAGACACCATGGGCGAACTGGGTGAACCTATTATTATTTTAGCCGGTGCGTCGCTCATTATTATTGCGCATTGGGTTAATTTGCGGTTGCTACGCGCCCGAGTTAGTTAAACCTCTCCAGCACTACCCCTGCTTCCATATGTTCCGTATACGGGAACTGATCAAATAACGCGGCTTTCGTCACGCGATGTGTGTCTGCCAGTGCGGCAATGTTTTCAACCAAGGTATTTGGGTTACAGGAAATATAAATAATTTTCTGATAGCGCTGTACTAATGCCAGAGTACCTTCATCCAGTCCGGCTCGCGGCGGATCCACCAGCACGGTTTCACAGTTAAACTCACTAACCTGCGCTTCATTGGCGCGTCTTGAGTCTTTCTGGCCTTCCATTACGGCGCTGAAGTCTTCAGCTGACATACGCAACATAGTTACGTTATCTATTTTGTTCAGCTCAATATTCTTTTGTGCAGAAGCAACTGATACTTTGCTTATTTCTGTTGCCAGAACTTTTCGGAAGTTCTGTGCCATAGGTAAACTGAAGTTACCGTTACCGCAATACAGCTCCAGTAAATCATGGTTACTTGATTCCGTGGCAGCTAGTGCCCACTCCACCATAGCCTTGTTAATTGCAGCGTTAGGCTGGGTGAAACTGTTCTCAACTTGTTCGAAATAGTAGTCCCGCTCATGAATGGTTAGGGTTTCGGTAACGAACTCGTCGCCAACCGATACTTTCTGCTTTTTAGCGCGCCCAATTATATTCACAATACTGGCGCCGGTAGCGTGTTTTAGTTGATCAGCTAAGGTGGTGGCTTGTTCCTGCCAGTTATCTTCTAGTTGCCGGTGGTACAACATACTAATCACCGCCTGGTTTGAGGTGGTGGTTAGAAAGTCGACCTGAAACAACTTACGGCGTAATACCGGGTTGTCCTTTATTACCGCAAGAAGACTAGGCATCAGTTTATTCATTAACTCGCTGCCGGGAATAAACTCATCAATGCGAATACGCTCCTTGGTATCGGGATCAAACATGATGTAATACAAGTCGTCTTGCTCATGCCACACTCGGAACTCGGCACGCATTCGGTAGTGCGTAGCGGGTGACGGGAACACCGCCAAAGGTTGCTGATAGTAAGGTGCCAATAGCTCGCTCAGGCGCACTTCTTTCTGCGCTAACTGCTCTGGATACTGCTCGGGATGAATCCGTTTATGTGTCATGGCAACCTCTTGCTGATTTCAAGGTGGCAAATTGTAGAGCTTGATAACTGAATGTCTAGCGCTTCACCATTACTTTTAAAAACTAAACAAATATCCAACATAAATCTAATGTCACAATTATGTTGCTAACTTGTAACAGTATGTAACAATCGGTGAACCATTGGTTAGCGAGAGCTGATGTAGCCAAGGGCTTAGATAACAAATAAATATAAAACAATAAGGAATATCTATGTCTACTCGAGTTAAGAGTTTCGCCGTTGGTGCCCTAGCGCTAACCATTGCCGCTGCTGCTCAGGCTCAGCCAGAAAAAGAGCGAGTCATTATTGGGTTTAAAGCTGGCTCAGCTGCCCAGGTTGAGCGTGCAGTGAATGCTGCTGGCGGTAAAAAGGAAGTTGATTTGCAACGCTTTGGTGCGGTTGCAGTATCGGTACCAACGCAAGCGCTAAAGGGTCTGCAAAATAACCCGAACGTACTTTATGTAGAAGAAGATACGCGTCGTCAATTGCTGAGTACTGAATTTGAGCCGGGTAAACCATACGGCATCGAAATGGTTCAAGCAGACTTGGTTAGCGACGGTGTTGCTGGTAACCGCAAAGTTTGTATTATCGATTCTGGTTATGATTTGGGACATCCTGATCTGCAAAGTTCTGGTGTCGATGGCGTGTTCGACAGCGGCACGGGTAATTGGTATACCGACGAAAACGGTCATGGTACTCACGTAGCGGGAACTATTGCGGCCCTTGCAAATGGTGAGGGTGTTGTTGGTGTGATGCCGAATAACAACATTAACCTGCACATTGTTAAGGTGTTTGGCGCTGACGGCTGGAGCTATTCATCATCACTGGTTGCTGCCGCTGAAGAATGTGCAAACTACGGTGCCAACGTGATTAACATGAGCTTAGGTGGAAGTCGTGCCAACCGCACCGAAGATCGTGCTTTTACTCAGTTGAACAATGAAGGCATTTTGAGTATTGCCGCTGCGGGTAACGACGGCAATACGCGTGATTCATACCCAGCTTCCTATGACGCAGTTGTTTCTGTTGCAGCTATAGATGCCAACGAAGTTGTTGCTAGTTTTTCCCAGCAAACGGCGCAGGTTGAACTAGCCGGTCCGGGTGTTTCCGTTTTATCTTCGGTACCACGCGGAACTGGAGAGCGAACTGAGCTAACAGTAAGCGGTATCGCTTATAATGCACTGGCGATGGATGGCACGCCAAAAGCATCTGCAACTGGCAATGTTGTGGACTGTGGTTTAGGTGAGCAAACTTGTACGGGTGCAACAGGTGCGGTTTGTTTAATTGAGCGTGGCAACATTAGCTTTGCTGAGAAAGTTCAGGCTTGTGAAGCTGGCGGTGGTGTTGGTGCTGTTATCTATAATAATGAAGCCGGTCCATTGTTGGGTACCATGGGCGAAGTTGTTACCAGCATTCCTTCAGTAGGTGTATCTGATACCGATGGTGCAACCTTGCTAAGTGAAGTTGGTAACAGCGCAACTGTAGCTGTGGAAGCAAGTGATTGGGCGTTCTTCGACGGAACCTCAATGGCTACCCCTCATGTTGTAGGTGTTGCTGCACTCGTTTGGAGCCACTTCCCTGAATGTAGCAACAATGACATTCGTAGTGCATTGAACGCATCAGCAAAAGACTTAGGTGCAACTGGTCGTGATAATGCTTATGGTCATGGTTTGGTGCAAACTCAGGGCGCTGTTGATTATCTAACTGCTAACGGTTGTAGCGGTTCAGTAGATGACGGTGGCGGTTCTGACGGCGGTGATACCGGCGGTCCAGGTAAAGGTAATGGTAAGGGCGGTAAGAAGTAAGCTTTTATCTTTACTAGCTAAGAACTCTTAAACAAAACCCGCTTCGGCGGGTTTTTTGTTGGCTTTCTTAACATCTGAGTACGGAAAATAACCGTGTGGATGAAAAACTAACCAAGCAGTAAAAAAACACCTCAAAACATGAAAAAGGCGCTTGACGGGGCGAGTTAAATCTCTAAAATGCGCCCCACGCTTAAGGCAAGGCACGAAGCCGCCA
>NZ_FXWH01000001.1 GCF_900177775.1 Pseudidiomarina planktonica
AACTCTTCAGTTTAAAGTGTTTAATCGACTCATTGAATCAATGACTTAATAAATCTTAATTTGTTAAGCACTTTTCCAATCAGTCAGGTGTATCCAGTCCGTTAAACGGAAGGATACCTTTCAAGTATTACTTGCCTGAATCCGGTAAGTGCCCACACAGTTTGCTTGGCTTGATAAATTGTTAAAGAGCGTTGCTCGTTGTGAGCAGGAGGCGCATTCTACAGCCTCAGCGGTTTGTGTCAAGCATTTCAAAGAAATTTCTTTTTCACTAAACCTATGCTTTTGGCGGCTTCGTGCCTTGCCTTAAGCGTGGGGCGCATTTTAGAGATTTAACTCGCCCCGTCAAGCGCCTTTTTCATGTTTTGAGGTGTTTTTTTATTGCTTGGTTAGTTTCTCTGCGGTTGGTGTATAAAACCTCGACAGATCGCTTGTTTTCTACACTTCATCGTTCTTCGGCTAAGCTCTAGAGGATATTTTTGATGGCTTTTGCTAGTCTTAAGCCATCTCCATTAACAAACTAGAAACATAAGTGGTGTAATCATGGCTGACCTTCGTAGTTATCAGGGCGTAGAACCCCAATTGGGCGAACGGGTATATATAGACAGAAGCGCGGTATTAGTAGGAAACATAGAAGTAGGGGATGAAAGCAGCGTATGGCCGCAAGTGGCCGCAAGGGGTGATGTGAACTTCATCCGTATTGGAAAGCGCAGCAACATTCAGGACGGTTCTATTCTTCACGTAACCCGCCGTAGTGCGCAAAACCCACATGGTCATCCGCTGATTATTGGCGACGAAGTCACTGTCGGCCATAACGTAATGTTACATGGCTGCACTTTAGGTAATCGTATTCTGGTTGGCATGTCCGCCACTATTATGGACGACGTAGTAGTAGAAGATGACGTTATTATTGGCGCTGGCAGTGTGGTACCGCCAGGCAAGGTACTGGAAAGTGGCTACCTTTACGTAGGCAGCCCGGTTTCGCAAAAGCGTAAACTCAACTCCGCTGAACAAGCCTTCTTAACGCAATCGGCGCAGAACTATGTGGATTTGAAGGAAGACTATTTATTGGATGTTAGTAGCATCTAAGACAAATAGCGTGCTGTACGGCCTAAAACTAGTGAAAATCGCGTGACTTGGGGGCAATACGATCAAGTGAATTGGTGATATCACTTAGTTTGGCCGCAATCACATGGGTTACTTCGCCGTCGGTTTCCAACACGCCAGTTACTTGTAACACCCGGGCGGTCAAATAGGCCGCTCTGAATTTCCGGGCAATAGCCAACCAGATAACCACATTGGCATTACCGGTTTCGTCTTCCAGCGTTAAAAAAGTAACCCCACCACTGGTACCTGGCCGCTGCCGGCAAGTAACTATGCCCGCCAAATGCACTAATTGTTTATGCCGACAGCCCGGTAGTTCAGCCGCGGTTTTACACCCCTTCAAGTGACCTTGCTCACGCAATAGCGCAAGCGGGTGACGGCGCAAGCTTACCCCCAGTGCCTGATAATCTTCGGCAATGTCACTGAGTTCATCGGGAGCTGGCAGTACTTCCTGCGACGCCACACCGCCGGCATCACCAAATAATGGCAACTGCGCTTCTTGTAATGCCAACGCCTGCCAGCGGGTTTGGTAACGGTGCCCGGCCAGCGCCGAAAGGGTATCTGCTGCTGCCAGTTTATCTAAATCAATGCCACTAATGCCGGTGCTCTTCAGTTGTTCTATGGAACTGAAGCCGGCAGCGGGTCGTTGTTCAAGGCAGTTTTGTAGTGCCGGCTTCGACAACCCCTTAATCAGCCGAAATCCCAGCCGAATAAAAGCTTGCTGATTTTTGCTCAGCAACTGATGGTCCCAGCTGCTGTGCTGAATATCTACTGGCAACACCACCACTTGATGGCGGCGCGCATCCTGCACCAACTGCGACGCCGAATAGAACCCCATGGGCAAGCTGTTAAGTAGTGCGGTGTAAAATGCCGCCGGGTAATAGTATTTCACCCAGGCTGAAGCATAAGCCAGGTTGGCAAAGCTGGCCGAATGAGATTCAGGAAAGCCATACTCACCAAAACCACAAATTTGCCGGTAAATACGGCCAGCAAATTCAGCACTATAACCCCGTTCCAGCATACCCTCGGTTAAGCGGCGCTCAAATTGCTGTAACTCGCCGGTGCTACGCCAGGTGGCCATGGCGCGGCGCAACTGATCGGCTTCACCGCCGGAGAAACCAGCTGCAACCATGGCTAGCTTAATTACCTGCTCCTGAAAAATAGGCACGCCCAAGGTTCGCTGCAGCACCGAAGCAACTTCCTCGCTGGGGTACTCCACAGCTTCCAGTCCGCGCCGACGCTGTAAATAAGGATGCACCATGTCGCCCTGAATAGGGCCCGGCCGCACAATAGCAATTTGAATAACCAAGTCGTAAAAAGTTGCCGGCCTTAAGCGTGGCAACATACTCATTTGTGCACGTGACTCAATTTGAAACACCCCCACCGAGTCGGCGCGTTGCAGCATGCTATAAACCCGGCTGTCTTCGGTGGGAATATCTGCCAACGTCATCGGTTGCTGATGTACCTTCTGCATAAGTTGGAACATCTTATTTAACGCAGTCAGCATGCCCAGTGCCAGCACATCTACTTTGATTAAGCGCAGCTCTTCCAGATCGTCTTTGTCCCACTGAATAACCGTGCGCTCAGGCATGGCTGCATTCTCGATGGGCACCAGCTCAGTGAGCGAACCGGCGGCAATCACAAAGCCACCAACATGTTGCGATAAGTGGCGGGGGAAGCCTTTGATTAAATCCACCAACTGCAATAACCACTGGCCCTGTGCATGCGCCGCTAAGTCGGGCACCTGTGCCAGCAATTGCTGTTGCCAGCTTTCTTGCTGGTCCCGCTTATCTATTTTGGCCAGATAATGCGCCAGCGCTTGTTCAGTAAAACCTAATGCCTTGCCCACATCTTTTAACGCGCTGCGCAGCCGATACCGAATCACTGTTGCGGTAAGCGCCGCACGGTCACGCCCATATTGCTGATAAATATACTGAATCACTTCTTCGCGGCGCTCATGTTCAAAGTCCACATCTATATCTGGTGGTTCGTCCCGTTCAGCAGATATAAAGCGCTCAAATAACACATCAATTTGATCGGGGTTTACCGCAGTAATTTCCAGGCAGTAACAAACCACTGAGTTGGCCGCCGAGCCTCGGCCCTGATAAAGAATTCCGCGCTGCTTAGCAAACTGAACTAAATCGTGAATGGTCAGGAAGAAGTATTCGTAGTGCAATGACTCTATTAGCCCCAGCTCTTTATCTAGTTTCTGCTGTACGCCCGCAGTAATACCATTTGGAAAACGCTTTTTTGCACCAAGCAGGGTTAGCTGCCGCAAGTAGCCAATAGCGCTCATGCCAGCAGGAACTAGCTCGGCAGGATATTCGTAGCGCAGTTCGCTTAAACAAAACTGGCAGCGCGCGGCAATAACCTTGGTTTCGTTTAATAACGCTTTGGGATAACAATGCTCCAGCGCACTCAGGCTACGTAAATGATATTCCCGGTTCGGTAGTAACTGCTCGGTGACCTTAGCCACTGGCTGCAACAAGCGAATAGCGGTTAATACGTCATGTAATGGCTGGCGTTCGGCATCATGCAGTTGCACATTACCGGCGGCCACTAAGGGCAAGCCAAGTTCCTGCTGATAGCCTTTAAAGCGTTGATAACAATCGCCATCAGAACTCTCATAGTGACGTTCATAGAGTAACCAGCAAGCATCAGGAAAAGCCTGCTTTAGTGCCTGCCCAAAACTTGCTGGGAAATTTTCCACCGGCGGCTGCCACAGTATCAGGCAAGCCTCACACCCTTGCAGAAAGTCGCTCGCCTGTACTTGATACGAGCCTTTTTTAGCGCGATTTCGGGCGCGCGTAATTAACCTGCAAAGCTGACCGTATGCCTGTCGGATAGGGGCCAGCACCACCAATACGCCCAGTTCAGGGTGATGAAATTCACTCCCAATAATTAGTTTTAATGAGGTGTGCTTTGCCGCAGTGTAGGCTCGTACCACACCGGCAACCGAACATTCATCGGTAATAGCCAGCGCTTGATAGCCCAACTCAATTGCACGCTGAACCAACTCGTGCGGATGTGAAGCCCCACGAAGGAAACTATAATTGGTTAAACAATGTAGTTCTGCGTATGCCATAACAGCCCGCTCCTACCCAAACCAGCCATGCAGAAACCAACCGCGCTGATCTCTGAACAACCAGGCCTGCCTGGCATGCGCATCCAAACCAATATAGTAATCACGTTGCAGATGATGGTTGTCCCACCAGCCGCTGTCGATACGCTCGGGACCCCATTGCCGGGTGAACTCATTAATAGCCACCGGTTCAGGTTCCGTTAACAACCACAGTGGTCGCACCCGCGATTTCACTGTCACTGTCGAAACCTTCTGACTAGCCCGAACCGACTGCTGCGCCCGATCTGGCCGTTGCTCGCTGGTCAGTCCCAGCCGGTACACCGCGGTTTCACCCAGGCGCGCCTGTAAACGACTCAGCAATTCCGCTGGCGTCCAGCGCCCATGCTCAGTAGTTAGCATGTCTTGTGGCTCAGCGCGCAGCGGCCTTAGCCGGGTAACTTTCAGACTCAATTCCAGCGCCGGAGTTTGTAAGGGTTGCCGCTCCATATGTAACTGGCACAGGCTGAGCATATCGGCCTGCTGCCAACTGTCGTGCGCAAAGCGAATATGCAGCCGCGTGCATTCTTTATTGCGATGATGCGCATCAATGACTAACTCGCGGGTACAAAGCTGCCGTGCGCATAAAAAATCTTCCAGATTTTTCAGCATGCGCTTTAACACAAATACCAGCCGCGGCCAGTCGGAGGTTTCACTAAGCAAATCAACGCGCTGATAAAAATAGGGCGGTGGACGATAATAATGTTGCGGCGCTTGCACCTGACCGCGCAGTGCCGCCAGATAGTGGCTCATAGGCTTACCGAAACGCTGACTTAACGAACTAGCCGGAAGCGCCAGCAATGCGGCAACATGCTGAATACCAACCCCGGTCAGGCGCTTTTGCACCTCGGGCGCTAAGGTGGTTTTACTGAGCGGCAACTGACCTAACTGCGCCGTAACTAATTCAGCCTCGCCGGTGACTATGTTCACCCCCGCTTGCGCTAACAACTGCGCGGCTAACGGACTAAAACCACTGGCCAGTGAGGCCGTCAGCTGCCAGTGTTGCAGCCGTTGCTGTAACCGCTGCTGCAGTTGGGCTAACGACCCATACAACCGTTGTAAACTACGCACTTCAAACAACAAACCTTGCGGCGGAAATAGAGCTATTTGCGCAATGTCCTGATAAAAAGCATGTGCCAACTGGCGTAACAGCTGTTGCTCCTGTAGCTCCTGATAAAGCCTGACTTCCAGCTCAGCGCATAAACTACGGGCCACCGCCAAACTCTGCCCGGGGTGTAACCCGGCCTGCTGCGCGGCGCTATTCAACTGCAGCAAACACTGGCGCTGCTGACACACCAATGCTTGTGGCTGTTGTTGCTGTGCCGGCGCCTGCAAAGTTAACTGAAAATCCAATAACAACTGCGGAGCATGCAAAAACAGCCACTTATTGCTTTGCCTGAGCGCATTACCAGGGGCCATGAACGACCTGCGCAGTGGCTTTCGCCAGGCGACGTTTTGGCAAGTGCCTATCAACCGCACAAGGAAAGGGAGGCAAAGGCCAGCCATAGCGACGTTTCAGCACATTAACAAAGAACCCTTTGGCGCTGCGCTCTAACAGTAAGCGATTGGTGTAAGCTCTGGCTTCTGTTTGGGACTGTTCGCTGGTGAACACAAACACAGTTACCTGATGCTGTTGCGCACACTGCTGAATAAGCCGGACTGCCGTTGCCGACAGACTAGCAAACCAAGCCAATACCACCGGCATACAGCCAGCCTGTAAACTTTGTTGTAACGCCCACAGCGCATCACGCTCGGTTTCGGTGCGAATCACATACTGCTGGGTTATATCCAGTTGCTGATGATGCCAGCCGGGTGCGTAGGGCTCTTGTGGTGGATTTAACCAGACGGTGCCCGTTACTTCCCGCAACAACGGCAGTAATAAGGCCAGCTCACCACTGTAATTCTGCGCCAGCTGTAACTCGTTTACACTACCGGCTAACCAACCTCCGCCCAGAGTTTTATCCAGCTCCGGGTAGCCCGTGCTTAAATAGCGCTGCGCGCTGTCTTCGAGCTGCTGCTGACCTTGCCAAACCAAACCTTTTGCCAACAACTCCTGAATCGGTTGCGCTGCAATTGTTGATACCATGGCTGCACCTCCGCAAACCTAACGACCATAAAATACTGTATATATATACAGCATAATGTAGGTGTTTATTTGCTCATATGCAAGCCTGTTAAGGTGCCCGGTTTCGGGTATTATATGCGCAGACCAACAAGAAAAAGGATGTCACATGCTGTCAGCACTACTTATGCCCTTCAAAGTACTCATTAATTTTTCATGGGGGGCGCTGGCAACCTTAATTGTTGGACTGGTGATTATTATTATCGGTTTATTCAAATTTCTTTTACCCTTTCCTGCTGCGCATCGCTGGCTGTCCAGTTTTGCCAACAACTGGTTCCGGTTGTGGGGCTATGCTATGTCCATGATGTTCCGCATCACCCAGCCGGTAACCTGGCATATTGAGGGCGACAGCCAACTGCACCGCGACCGCTGGTATATGATTATTGCCAACCACCGCAGCTGGGTTGATATTCTGGTGCTCATGCATCTGGCTTGCCGCAACATGCCCATGCCGCGCTTTTTCCTAAAGCAGCAATTATTCTGGGTGCCGGTTATTGGGTTTGGTTGCTGGGCGCTGGATATGCCTTTTATGAAACGTTATTCAAAAGCGCAAATTGAGCGCAACCCGCACTTACAAGGGCGCGACATTGCCACCACGCAAAAGTCCTGTGAAAAGTTTCGTCATATTCCCACCACAGTCATTAATTTTTGCGAGGGCACGCGTTTTACGCCAGCCAAACACCAGCAAAAACAAAGTAAATTTGAGCATTTGTTACCACCAAAGGCTGGCGGTACAGCCTTTACACTGCAAACCATGGGCCACCAGTTTGATGCCATTTTAGACATCACTATTGTTTACCCGGGTAGCGACAAACGCCCGGTTGTGTGGGATTTACTGCGTGGCGATTTACGCAATATTTATGTGGCCGTAGAGACGCTTCCGGTTGCCCCCGAACTGATTGGCGACTACTTTAATGATGACGCTTTCAGAGACAACTTCCAGCAATGGCTAAATAGCCGTTGGCAAAAGAAAGACCAGGTGATTGAACGCTTACAACGCCAAATTAAATCGGATCACGCCACTCGCTAGCAGCTTTAACCAACAGGTAAAAAATTGACATTATGATAGACAGAGCACAACTAAAAACCTGGCTAGAGCAGGCGGGCATTACCACAAACATGGATCTTGCAATGCTGGTATTTGGCATTTCGCTGCTGGTTTTAGTCAGCTACGCCATTTACTGGCTCAGTCGGTTATTGATTATTCGCGGTATTCACCGGTTACTGCGCCGTGCTCCCGACCGCTGGTATGAAGGCCTGGTGAACACCGGCATGTTCAAAAGCGTGGCTAACTTATTTCCGGTGGTATTTCTAAATCTGGCCGTGCCACAGGTATTCATAAACGACTACGAAAGCTGGCTGGAACCAGTAAAAACAGGTCTGAATATTTATCTAGTGTGGGCCATTGTGGGCATTGTCATGGCGCTGTCTAACGTTTTCGCCACGGTTTACGAGTACTCACCACGCTCACGCGAAATACCCATTACCGGCCCCGTACAAGTACTGAAACTGGTTACCGTGCTGATAGGGATCATTATATCCATTGCGGTGTTAATGGATAAATCCCCCATGTACCTGCTCAGTGGTATTGGTGCTTTAACCGCTGTCATTATTTTAGTATTCCGCGACACCTTGATGGGTTTTGTGGCAGGTATTCAGCTGGCTTCGAATCGCATGGTTGCTATTGGCGACTGGATCGAAATGCCATCGCACCACGTTGATGGCACCGTGCAGGAAATAGGGCTCATTAGCGTAAAAGTAGAAAACTGGGATAAAACCGTGGTGTTTCTGCCCACTTACGCGTTAGTGCATCAGTCGTTTAAAAACTGGCAGGGTATGGTGTTAAATGAAGGCCGCCGCATGCGCCGTTCCATTCCGCTCGACACCGGCAGCATTTGTACACTTAACGAGGAAGAACTCGACGCTATTTGCCAGGAGCAAATGTCTACTTCCGCTAGTAAATGGCTGAAAAAGCATGAGCTTAGTACGCCACTTAGCAATGTGACTGCCTTTCGTTACGTGGCACTGGAGTATATTCAGAATCACCCGCAAGTAAAAACCGAGTTCACCCATATGGTGCGCTTGTTAGAGCCAACTGCGGCAGGTTTGCCATTAGAAATTTATGCGTTCAGTAAAAACGTGGAGTGGGTGCCGTACGAGGGAATTCAGTCCGATATTCTTGAGCATTTGTACGCTTTGTTACCGGCCTTTAAACTGCGTAGCTTTCAGTATTTAAATCCGCCGTTGGACAAAGCCAACGGCGGAGATAAAGCCGATTAGTCCTGTTTCAACAGGTAACCAGCTGCGGCAACAAAGTCACCAATAAAGTCGTTGCTGCCTTCAAAACCTGCAGGCAGCAAACGATATTTACCGTTTACAATAAAGGTTGGGGTGGCATTCACACCATACTTAGTTGCTTCACGGTCGTACTTATTAGCCATGCCGCGTACTGAGAAGCTCGCCATTGCTTTATCAAAATCGCTACCAGAAACGCCATTCACAACAAACACGTTGCGCAGGTCGTCTTTTGTTAAAAGCATACTTTGCTTGTTAAAGTTGTAGTCGAAAATTGCAGCGGTAACTTCATCTTCTTTTTTCAGCATTTTTGCTGCTGCATAAGCACGTGACATGGTCACGCCCATACCGCGCGGATCAATAAAAGAAACGTGCGCTTTTTCGAAGGCATCACCATGTTCAGCAGCCATTTGCTTAGCAATCGGCTCGAACCGGAAACAATGCACACAGTAAAACGAGAAGAACTCTTTGATTTCGGGCTCAGCAGTTGCTTCATCGGCAATCACTTCGTAGTGCACGCCTTCTTTAAAATCCTGCGCCTGTACTGGCATCATGAACACTGCAAAAGCAGCACCAACTATTCCTAATAACCAAGTTTTCATTAACGTCATCCTATTTATTATTAATTAAGTGCTAATGCCCAATTAAGGCATAAGTTTCAGAGGTTCCTCGGCCAATGCAGCCAGTTGCTCTTTCAGTGTTAAAATTTGTTGTTCCCAGTAACGCTGCTCTTCAAACCAGGGAAAAGCTCGACGAAATGCACTATCATCCCAGCGCCGCGCTAACCACGCCATGTAGTGTATGATTCTAAAACCGCGTAAGGGTTCCACTAAAGCGACTTCGGCAGCATCAAATTCACAAAATTCTTCGTAACCAGCCACCAAAGTGTCCAATTGTAGCCATTGCTGCTGACGGTCGCCGGACAGCATCATCCACAAGTCCTGAATAGCCGGGCCGGTTCTGGCGTCGTCGAAATCAACGAAGGTCAGCTTTTCATCGTACTGCAAAATATTGCCCAAATGGCAGTCACCATGCAACCTCTGTTGCTTGTAACGGCTTAAATCAGTGCCTTTTAACGCTTCTGCCAGCGGCTCCAGAATAGCGAAAAATGCCGTTCTGAGTGAATCCGGAATCAATTCCGATGCCTTTAGCGTTGCCACTGACTCGGTCACAAAGCTTTGATAATTCAGCTCCGGGCGCTGCTTAAACTTGCCGGTTTTAGCTACCGCATGCAGACGACCAATCTGCCGTCCCAGACGTTCCAGTTGATCCAGCGAGTCCGCTTCGAAGGCACGTCCGCCAATACTCGGGAAAATACAAAACCAATAACCCTGATACTCATGCAAGGTTTGCTGCTGCCAAATGCGAGGGGCCACTACCGGCACTTCGGCGTCATCAAGCTCAGCAGTAAAGGCGTGCTCTTCCAGTATTTGTTCCCGAGTCCAGCGCTGTGGGCGATAAAACTTAGCCACATAGCGACGTTCGTCGTCAGCCTTAAACTGATACACACGGTTTTCGTAACTATTCAGCGCCAGTAACCCTGAAATAGGTGCACAATTAACGGATTCTAACGCGGTTACGATCACATCTGGCGTCAGGCTTGAAAACGAGAAGTCAGCGCCGGATTCAGTCATAGTTTGTATTACTCATAGATAAAACTGGTTTGATGGCTTTGCTGCACAGTACCATCTGCACTAGTGACCTCAAAGGTAATATCTGTAACTCGCTCAGTTAACTCTTCCGGATTTACCGTGACAGTAACGGGCACAGTAGCAACCTCACCACCGCTTAACTGCAACTGGGTATCACCACGTAACTGCATGCCTTCTAAACCACTAACAGTGACGGTGAAGGTTTCAGAAAGTTGCGACTTATTCAGAATTTTTAAGGTGTACACGTTCGCCACCCAGCCGTCGTTATTAATGCTATACAGCTGATTACGGTCACGCAGAACGTCTACTTGCATTGGCACCCGGGTAGCAATGTCCCACACCAACAGCGCGGTTATAGCTATCAGCGCCACAAAATAACCAACACTCTTGAAGCGTACTTTACGAGTGCGACCACCTTCGAGGTTGCGTTCGGTGGTAAAACGAATCAGCCCTTTCGGATAATTCATTTTATCCATCACATCGTTACAGGCATCTACGCAGGCACCGCAGTTGATACACTCGTATTGCAGGCCGTTGCGAATGTCGATGCCGGTTGGGCACACCTGCACACACATGTTGCAGTCAATACAGTCACCCAAACCTTCCGCTTTGTGATCAAGTTTACGCGGTCGTGGTCCGCGCGGCTCACCACGGCCAACATCGTAGGAAACCGTGACCGTGTCTTTATCGAACATAGCCGACTGAAAACGTGCGTACGGGCATATGTGAGTACACATAATTTCCCGCATCCAACCGGCATTGCCGTAGGTGCAAAAAGTAAAAAACAGCACGCTGAATACAGCCCAGAAGCAGGCTTCAAAAGTGAAGAAGTTGATAAAGAGGTCGCCGATGTCGGTAAAGTAACCCACAAAAATCAGCGCGGTAAATAAAGAGACCAGCAGCCAGGCAGTATGTTTTGCTGCTTTGCGCCAAAACTTGTCAAAATCCCAGCCCCGGCGATCCAGTGCGATACGTTTGTTGCGGCTACCTTCTATTTTTTTCTCGAACCACATAAAAATGAAGGTCCAGGTAGTTTGCGGACACATAAAGCCGCACCATACCCGGCCATATAAGGTGGTGACAAAAAACAAAGCGAAAGCTGCAACTATGGATATCCAGGCTAAAATGGTTAAGTCCTGCGGCCATAGCGTCATGCCGAAAATACGGAAGCGCTGCTCAGCAAGGTCTAATAGAACCGCCTGTTGGCCATTCATTTCAAGCCATGGGATAGCAATAAAAAGTGCCAGCAGTAAAAATCCAAAGCCGCGCCGGAAATACTCCAGAGCACCTTTTACGTCGCGCACATAAATACGACTACGCGGCGCATACTCATTGTTATGCTTGTCGTCATCCGGACGATGAATTTTTACCCGGTTTGCGGGGAGAACTTTAATTTCTTGTTCCATGACAATACCACTTACAGTGTCGAGCCCAAGTGCGGGCATTATACCCGATCAGGGCCCCTATGTGCGGTATTTATAGCCTTTTGAGCAGGAATTTACGCTGATCTAAAACAAGCTAATCATGGCTTTCGCCACGCTTACGTCCAAAATGTTTATCCGAACCCGCTACCGCTAATACAGAATCGAACATGACATTGGCGCCAGCGGTTACATCGTGCCAATGCGACCATTCATCGGGCGCGTGGCTAACCCCATTAACCGATGGAATAAAGATTAACCCGGCATCAGTAATTTCCGTCATAAACTGGGTATCGTGACCAGCGCCACTAGGCATTCTGGTGTAGGTTAGATCCCGGTTCTTGGTTTGTGCTTCAATTAAGTCGGTTAGCTTTGCAGAGCAATGCTTTGGTTCCAGCCAACTAACCTGCTCATACTCGAACCTTAATCTATGTTTACGTGCAATGGCCGATAAAGTTCTGTGACACGCCTGCGCCAGTTCTTTCATAACCTCCTCGCTCATATCACGACCAACAATGGTAAAAATGGCTTCACCGGGTACGGTATGCGGGTGGCCAGGCTTTAAACTCACCTTGCCCACGGTAATACGGGTTTTGTCGGTACCATTTTCGGCAATAATACGCTCTATTTCATGGGCAAAATCCGCTAGTCCCATGAAGGCATCGCTGCGCATGTCCATAGGCGCCGTGCCGGCATGATCGGCCTTACCTTTCAGGTGCACTATCCATTTAAATACCCCGGAGATACCGTCCACCACACCAATTTGCAGATCTTTTTGGAATAACACCGGACCTTGCTCAATATGCAGTTCAAAAAAGGCTTTTAATTGCTCCGGTTGCCACGCGGCTTCTAAGGCATCAAGTACATTCAGGCCATGCTCTGCCATAGCATCTTTCAGATAAATGTTATCGGCGTCGTGAGCCGACAACAGCCAGTCGGGATTCAGGCTGCCGCTAATAGCCTGGGAACCCAGCATGCCACCGAACCGGCCTTCTTCTTCGGCCGTTGCCACACCCCACACCGGCGCATTTAGTTCTACGTTTTCTTCTTTCAGCCGCTGCACAATTTCAAACGCTGCCATAACGCCCAAAGCACCGTCAAAAATACCGCCAGCAGGAACCGTATCTATGTGTGAGCCCATAAGTACGGCAGGCTTATCTAGTTCACCAACACCAAAAAACACATTGCCGGCACCGTCCATATAATGCGCCAGCCCCTCTTGCTCTGCTTTTGCCATTAGCCATTTTCGGGACGCCATATCGGCCTGGCCAAAGCCCGGTCGATACACACCCCGATCTTCTTCATTAAAGCCAATATCAGCTAGTTCCAGTAGGTTTGCTTTTAAGCGTGGTCCATTAATACTCAGCATTTTACCTCCGTTAAGCACACTCTTAAGCCGGCACCAAGTGGCCCGGTTTCAGTTAGTGCTTAGGTAAAGTGTAGGCGAGCTGAGCTATTTTGCAGGCAAAAAAAACCCGAATCTGAATCAGATTCGGGTCAAAAATTGAAAAACAACCGTTTCTCAGGGAAGTCGGGGAGCAATTTAGCACCCATGCATGACACTGTTATGACAATGCACGCGCTACTTTTGCAGAATTCATGACTGCCGCTAATTTCACCGAAGCCTGAATTGCCTGGGCTGAAATACCGTGTTCTACCAGCGTCTTCACGTGAGCATCAATACACATACCACAGCCGTTTAAGGCTGAAACTGCTAACGAATACAGTTCAAAATCAACTTTCTCTACGCCCGGGTTCGCCATACCATTCATCCGCAAACCCGCTGGCATTTTCGCAAACTGCTTGTCAGTTGAAAGGTGCACAAAACGGTAGTAAATGTTGTTCATTGCCATTAACGATGCTGCTAATTTGGCAGCGCCAATAACGTTCGTTTCTACTTTGCCTTCGGCTTCAGCTTCAACGGCATTGGTTAAGTCACTGTCATTCAGTGTGTAAGCCAGCGCCAGCGCAGTGCCGTAAAACTGAGTTGCGGTCATGCCAGAGGCATCCACGTTGCCGAATAAGCTCGACAAGTTCAGTTTGGTATCCTTGCCGTGATCACCTAAGTTCTGTTTGTAATCTGCAATAGTCATTAAAAACCTCCAAAATACCGTTAAACCCAGCGTAAAAAAGTGCTGCACCGAATAAGTTGCAGTACAGCACTTCAAGGGGGACATCACATTTGTGGGGATGATGTCAGTGCTCGGCTTGCCTACTTATAAACCTTTATAAGTAGTGATTATAAAGTGTCGCCACCAACTGCGCGGTTACAAGGGCACAGCTCATCGGTTTGCAAACCATCTAAAATACGTAAGATTTCAGTTGGGTTACGACCTACGTTCAGGTTGTTCACTGATACGTGTTGAATCACGTTGTGCGGGTCCACCACGAAAGTGGCACGCAGGGCTACATTCTCAACTTTGTCACGCACACCTAAACCGTCGATTAAAGAACCTGAATCAGCAAAAGAATACTGGTTCAAACGGCTCAGGTCAGGGTGCTCACGGCGCCATGCCAGTTTCACGAATTCGTTGTCGGTGCTGCCGCCTAATACAATTGCATCACGATCAGCGAACTCTTCGTTCAGTTTCGCGAACTCAACAATTTCAGTTGGGCATACGAAGGTAAAATCTTTTGGATAGTAGAAAATGATTTTCCACTTACCTGCGAAGCTTTCATTGGTGATAGTTTCAAATGCGCTGTCACCATTTTCTTCTGGCAAGTTAAAGCCTGGCTTGGCCGCTACTACACTAAACTCTGGTAATTTATCGCCTACTGTCAACATCGTTAATTCCTCTTAATAAAGTGGTTATCTGTTAGCTCGAGACGAAGTGTATGCTCAGGGCTGAATTTGTTAAAACGAATAAAAGCAATTACACTAATCGGAAATACAAATACAACACCGCAGAGGTTATCCATGAGCAAGTTACCCAGTTTAAAAAACCTCAGTTACTTGCTGGCGCTACACGAACACCAGAACTTCAATCGCGCCGCCACCGCTAGTCACGTGAGCCAATCCACCTTAAGCAGTGGTATTCAGAACCTGGAAGAACAGCTTGGCTGCCAATTGATTGAGCGCGATCATAAGTCGTTTTTGTTTACCGGTATGGGTGAGCAGGTGGTGGCGCAAGCGCGCACTATTCTTACCTCAACCGAGGAGCTGCTTTATTTTGCCCAAAGTCAGGGCAAGGTTATGGAAGGTCCACTGCGCATGGGCTGTATTCCAACCATTGCGCCATTTTTAGTGGGTGACTTAAGCACTTATGTGCAACGGGAATACCCAAAACTAGAGCTCAATATTCGCGAAGACACCACGGTAACTTTGTTACAGGCCCTGAAAAATGGCGAGCTGGATGTATTGATTCTGGCCTTACCCGTAGATTTGCAGGGGAATCAGCACTGGATGCTGGGGCGTGACCCATTCAAATTAGTTATGCATGAAAAACTGGCGAGCAAAGTGAGTGAGCCGGTAGCCTACGAAAACTTACCGGACCAAAGCATTTTTCTGCTGGAAAAAGAACACTGCCTGACCGGCCATGCGGTGGCGGCCTGCCAGCTAGCTGAATCAGAAAAAATAAATCCATTTACAGCAACCAGTCTGCACAGCTTGGTACAAATGGCGAACGCGCGCTTTGGCGCAACTTTCTTGCCGCAAATGGCGATTGACCGCGGTATTTTACAAGGTACATCGTTAGTGGCTTTGCAGCCTTCAGGACGGGAAGCTTCGCGGGAAATTGGAATGGTGTACCGGCCAACAACAAGTCGTCGTCAAACCTTTAGAAAATTGGCAGAAGCGGTTGCCCGCTTCTTACCAGAACCGACTTTGAATTAATTCGGGGTTGCAGTGCGCTGTTGTTTCAGTTCATGAGCAACAGCCGCTTCGTTGGTCACACGCATATTGCGTGTTTCAGCCGAATCTAAATCGACATCCTGACCCGTTTCAGCTGCAACTAACAGACGCACTTTTTGCATATCTAGTGGTTCGTCAGACCTCACCACACGCATGCCATCGTCTTCGCCTTCCACGCTACCCGTGTTTGGCAAATAAATAGTGCCATTGTTGAAATCCACGGCAAAGGCAATAACGCCCGGTACCAGGAAGAACAACAAACCAATACCATTTAGAGCGGCAACACCGGTATCAATACGGCCGCTTACCTGACCTTTTCGCTCAGGATATAACAAGGTACCACAAGCACTTAAGTGCCCGATGAGGGCAATGGCTGCAATAGCTTTTAACGGTTGTTTAATATTCATAGAATTTCCCTTTTGATGACAGTCAGTGACAGTTCGCAGGGTTTTCACCTACACTAACAACATTAATTAGCATGGACCTATACTGCAGAAGGTCAAGGTATTACATCCAAATACTTTTTTATATCGTACACTGAACACAGAATAGTCCGTCCACAACAACTTAAGAGGACATTATGAAAACAAGCCTATTAGCGTTAAGTTTGAGTGCTTTGGTTGCAACGGCCGCCATGCCGGCACTGGCACAATCAGACACCATTGAAACCGAACGTCACGACGTGCAATTGCATACCATTACCGATGGTCTGGAAAACCCCTGGGGCATGACCTTCATCAGTAACACTGAAGTTCTGGTGACTGAACGCCCCGGACATTTACGCCGGGTATCGCTAGACGGCACCGTGAGTGAACCGCTAAGTGGTGTTCCCGCAGTAGATGCACGCAATCAAGGTGGCCTGCTAGACGTGGCTGTAGATCCGGATTTCGCTAACAACAGCTATATTTACATCAGCTATGCAGAGCCAAATCCAGACAACGATAAAGAAAACAGCACAGCGGTAGCTCGTGCCAAGCTTGACGGTAATGCATTAACCGATGTGGAAGTGATTTTTCAGCAGTATCCAAAATATGAAAGCACGGGCCACTTTGGTTCTCGCTTAGTGTTTTCACCTGAAGGGCATTTGTACATTACCTTAGGTGATCGCCAAACACGTAAAGATGCTTCACAAGAGCTAGACACGCACATTGGCAAGACAGTACGCATTTGGCCTGACGGCAGCGTTCCTGAAGACAACCCTTTCGTGAATAAAGACGGTGCGTTACCGGAAATCTGGTCTTACGGTAACCGTAACGTGCAAGGCGCTGCATTACACCCAGAAACGAAAGAGCTGTGGGCAAGTGAACATGGCCCGCGCGGTGGTGACGAAATCAACATCATTAGAGCTGGCAACAACTATGGCTGGCCGGACGCTAGCTACGGCATTAACTATGACGGCAGCATTCTGACTGAGCACACGCACTTGGAAGGCGCTGAACAACCGCATTACTACTGGGTTCCTTCTATTGCTACAGCCGGCATTATGTTCTACACCGGTGACAAGTTCCCCGAGTGGCAAGGTGATTTGTTTGTCGGTGCACTGCGTGACCGCCACGTTGCCCGCCTGGACTTAGAAGGTGAGCGGGTAATGCACGAAGAAACCTTGTTAAAAGGTGACATTGAGCAACGCGTCCGCGCCATTACTCAAGGCCCAGACGGTTACATTTACTTGCTAACGGATGACCCTGATGGTCGCTTGGTACAGGTGAAACCAGCCAATGATTAAGTTGTCTCTAAAACAGCCAGCACTGACCTTCGGTGCTGGCTTTTTCTTTTTCTGGGGTGGCAACTTTAGCGCCATGGCGCAACAACCGGATGTTTCCGATGGTGTTGACGAGCGCATTGTAGTTACCGCCACACAAACTGAGCGTACCTGGTTTAGCACGCCTGCCAGTGTTAGCAATGTGAGCACTTCGGAGCAGCTTCCCGGCCTGCGTATTGACGCCGCCGAGCTATTAGGTGGCATTGCCGGTTTGCAAGCCGATAGTCGCGCTAACTACGCGCAGGACACGCGCATTGTCATGCGCGGCTTCGGTGCCCGTTCGGCCTTTGGGGTTCGAGGAGTACTGCTAACCTTAGACGGCATTCCGTTGTCGATGCCCGATGGTCAGGCACAAACCTCCAGCATTCTGTTAGACGAACCCGATAACGTTGAAGTTCTGCGTGGCCCGTTAGCCGCGCTATACGGCAACGGCGCCGGTGGTGTTATTGCATGGCGTAGCCGCATGCCCACGCAAAGCTCGGTAACGCTGGACACCATGGTGGCCGAGCACGATACCAACCGCGCGTTATTGCAGGGTAGCTGGGTTGATTCCAGCCAAACGCATGCGCTGGAGCTTACCGCAGCGCGATTCCGTACCGACGGACCTCGAGCGCACAACAGTGCTGAACGCGACCAGCTCGCCTTGCGCTGGCATTATCAAGTACTGGATAACACCAGACTGGTGCTGCGCTTAGACGAAAACGATGCGCCTTTATTACAAGATCCGGGCGCACTAACCCCAGCAGACTGGCGCGAAGATCCTGACCAAACCTTTGGTGGCGCTACCACCTTCAACACGCGCAAACGTATTTTGCACCGGCAAGCATCGCTGTCATTGCAAAACGACAGCGCCAGCCCCTGGTATGTGAACGCCTGGCGGGGAGAGCGTGAAGTGGAGCAGTATCTACCGTTTCCGGGTAGTGCCCCAACCAGCTCAGGTGCGGTGATTGATTTGGCGCGGGAGTTCTCCGGTATCAATGCGCAATATACGCAACCGGTACTCGAGAATGTGGATGTGTCCGTTGGCGCTGAACTGGAAAAGCAAACCGACACCCGACGCGGTTATGTGAACGATTTCGGTGAACGCGGTGAATTACGCCGTGATGAAGTAGGTCGGGTGGAAACCTTTGATGGTTACGCACTGGCCGACTGGCAGGTTGCCCGCGACTGGAACCTGATTGCCGGGGTACGCTACAGCGACTTGTCGTTTGCCGTTGACGACAATTACATTACCGCAGCCAGCCCGGACGATAGCGGTGAACGCACCGATAATGCCTTGGCGTGGTCTTTTGCCGCAAATCACAATTTAACCGACGATGTGACTGTTTTCGCTGCATATGGTCGCAGTTTCGCTGCACCAACCTTAACCGAAATGGCCTATCGCAATGAAGGCAGCGGCTTAAATACCGCCTTAGCACCTAGCTTTAACCGACAAAGCGAGCTGGGCCTGAAATGGCGCATGAATGCCAGCGATCAACTGTCGGTAAGCGCCTTCCATATTGACACTAAAGACACCTTATTAGTGGACCAATCAAACGACGGCCGCACCACCTATCGCAATGCTGGTGAAACCACCAGATACGGGGTTGAACTTGAAGCGCAGTGGGCATTAACCGAATCTGTGAGCAGCCGTTTTTCAGCGCACTTTCTAGACGCCAGCTTTGGTGATGATCAGCCAGCAGCGGTTGCCGGTCGCAGAATTCCTGGCATTGCTGAACGCAGCGCGTTTTGGAAGCTTGACTGGCAGTTACCGGTGCAGTTACCGCTAACGTTGAGTTTGGTAACCGATTATCGCAGTGATATTGCCGCCACTGACAGCAATGACGTGATTGCACCGGGTAGAACCGTGTTTCATGCCGCTTTAGCCGGGCAATTCAACACGCCGCAATGGCGTATTGAACCCTGGTTGCGAGTGGACAACCTAACCGACAAACAATACGTTGGTGCGGTGGTTGTGAATCAGGGCAGTGGACGCGCATTTGAACCTGCGCCGGGCATTACAGCCAGCGCAGGCATTGAATTCAAACGCATGTGGTAACGCAGGTTTAGCCACCTTGCTCGTAAAGCACTTCAGCAGCTTGTTGAATGGTATCTTTCAACTGCTGCTGTTGGCTTTGCATAGCGAAATGGAATTCGCTTAATTGCGCGGCGCTGCTGGTAGCCATGGGTAGGGTGATTAAGTGCGGTTGGTTCCGCCACACCGCCAACTGCTGTTGCAACGTGTTGTGCACCGCCACCGCAAGGGCCAACTGAGCACCATTACTAACTTCACGTAATTGCGCATCAACCGACAAGGTTAACAACGCGTCTGCAGCATCTTCGGTCACACTCAAACCTAACTCATTAATAGCCTGAGCCAGATGACTTTGAACAGCACTGAATTCTCTTGGCAATGGTTCAATATAAACCACCGGGTCGCCAAGCAAATCAAACAACTGCTCCAACTCGGTTAGTAGCGGCTCGGCCTGAACCTGCACCAGCAAGGTTACCTGAAAACCGTTATCGGCGAGAGGCTGCTCACCCAAATACGAAAATTCCTGCACCACACCACTGCTTCGCAAGCGGCGCGAACGCAATACGCGGCTGGGAACTTTGGCAGCCATATCGGCACTAAAATTATCTTCAATAACAGCACCAGCAACCATTTGCACAGCGCGCGACAAGGCGTCATATTCGGCCGCCTGCCGCGCCGTTAAACCTTGCTCTTCATCAGCCCACCCTTCACCGACTACGGTTACTGCTGCCACTGCTTCATCGTCCCAAACCACATCGCCAAGGGCTTGGGATTCTTGATAGCTGAGCAACTGATCAGTGTCTACCTGATAGCTTACGCAGGTGTCGTTACCCTGCAACTGGCCGCTCAACTCATTCGGAGCGAATTCACCAGCTTTGGCTGCGCTTGCTGCAGCATTACGTTGCTGTGCAGAAATGGCCAAGGCTTCACCAGGCAGCGCCTGAATCTGTTCGGCTAACTTACGGTTGGCCAGAGTTGTTGCCGCATCAATGGCCGAAGCGCCACGGCCATAGGCGCAAGCTTCCGCCGTAAGCAGCTGGCTGGCCGGCTCCTGAGCAACACCCGCACAACTCAACACACTAGTTAAGCAGGCGGTCATACTAACCAGCTGTAACTTACGGCTTATTTTCATAAGCGCGAATCCAGATAAGATTCAGGTGCACCCACGCTTACTGCGAACAAACGCCGCTCGGAGGCCGGACGATAAATGGCATTGTTGGCAGCACTGCGCACTTCACGCGCTCGCTGGCTTTGCTTCCAACGCACTATGCGGCCATTGGCCGAGGTGCTGGAAGGGTTCACTTCTGCAACACCAATAGGCTCAACAAACCCGGCTTCATACTCAAAAATAATCATGGTTTCGTTCGGTAGCACGCCTGCATTCTGACCTCTGTCTAAGGTGATTTGATCGCCCCGCACACCTAGTACCTGACCCGTAGCCGGCATTTCGCTTAACAACCGCGAAATCAAAATATCGAACCCACGTGAGGCCATGTCATTAAATACCGATTGCACACTTTGCGGGTCGTCATACTGATAGCCCGAGTAATAGCGTCCACTTACTTCCACGAATACCAGATCGTTTTTGTCCCACACGTCGTCACCGCGCACACGAATTTTGCCAATATTCGGCTGTGGTAATTTCACCATAGTGTAAGGGTCAATAACGCTGGACGTGATTTCCAATGCGTACTGCATAACACCGTTGTACTCCGCATAAAAGCGATCCGCGGTTTTCAATGTGTCCAGCTTCAACACGAACTCAGGTTGCGCGATACCGCGCTGCGCCCGTTGCTCGGCAACTGCCGCTGCACCCTGTTGCTCAATTTGCTTTGCCAATTCAGCGTTTACGGTCGTTTCGTCCTGAGTCACAACTTGAAAGCGATTCACCCCAGCAACCTGGTTTTCAAACATCAGCAGCAGTTTCTGATTATCCAGGCCAGCGCGTTTGGCCATTTCGGCATCAGCGCCCTGATAGTCGTTACCGTCGAAATAAACCCGTATCAGGGGCTTTTTCAACGGACAGCCTGCAGCTTCGTTGCGACCATCAAAGGTGCACAGTTCTAACCCTTGAGTGTCGAAATATGCCGGTACGGCAATGTCGCGATCGGCAAAATCATAAGCTGACTTACCGCCTTCCACAGTAGAGGCGGCGCGGTCGCTGTTACGTGATATCTTTTGTTCCGGTGGGTGCTTTACGCTAACGCCAGAAGCACAGCCGTTTAAAATCAGCAGGCTTAATGCGATACCGCTGTAGAGGTTCTTCATGCCATTGTCCTTTCGCGTAACTGCTGGTAAATAAATGCCGGTGCTTAATTGCTGGCGTTCGAAGCCGTTTTCAGACCTTGCAGGTTCTGCAGTTGCTGAACAAGTTTCTCGTTGTGTTCAATGTACTCGTTGGCGTAGCCAATGTAATCCAATTGCGCTTTGGCGCGATCATAAACCTCACCAAACTGGCCAATTTTCGTAAGCATCATCATGCCTTCGTCTTCCAACAACGCAGCTAAGTCAATTTGCGACAGGTCATACAATCGAACCGCTTGCATAGTCAGCTTGGTGGCCAACGCCAAATTACTGGAAAATATAGCGTCGTTGGCACTTTCATAGCGTTGCAGACTAGGAAGAATTTTTTGATCTTCAGATTCAGCTTCTGCATCAAAGGCCATAGCTGCCGCTAATAACTCGTCGTCAGACTTGCCGTCGTTGGCATTTAAAAACGACTGTACGTCTATGTGTTCTTCCTGAATGGCGCGATACTGCTCCATTAACTCGTACTGATTCACAAAGAGATCGTTAATGGGCATGGTGAAAGTATCAATGGTGGTCGAAAACGGTTGATGCTCAAAACCTATAGCTTCCATGTCGGTGCGTAACGATAGCTCCCGCTCGGTTAAATCCATTACCGCAATTTCTTCGTTACTTAACCGCGCCATGCTGTCTTCGCCAGTGGCCATACAGCCGCTTAGGGTTAGCATTAAACCCGCGGTAAGAATAAATGTTGCTGCTTTCATCTTGCTTAATTCCTTTTAAATAAAACTGATTATTGGCAGTTGTTGGAGCTGCTGTTGAATATCCTCCTCCGCCGCTGCCTGACTGCTACCGTAACCAACCAGTATAATTTGCGAACTTAACGCCGGTTGCGTGAAGTCATTATTGAGATACCAGCGAAGA
Source organism: Pseudidiomarina planktonica (assembly GCF_900177775.1). Taxonomy (GTDB): domain Bacteria; phylum Pseudomonadota; class Gammaproteobacteria; order Enterobacterales; family Alteromonadaceae; genus Pseudidiomarina; species Pseudidiomarina planktonica. The sequence continues at coordinate 22,507 of NZ_FXWH01000001.1, forward strand.
TTCAACCGCAGTTGTTTAAGCTGCTGACGGTCAACCTCAACGTTGGCTTGCTTACCACCCCGAAACTGACCAGAAATGACTAACTGCCACTGCTCGGGTTTCGAACCGGAAGGTGTACTGGAAGAATTGTTACTTACCGAAGAAGTGCTAAAACCGTGTGCATTCAGCCGCGCGGCTATGTCACCACCAAATTCATTCAATGAAGGCGGTGCCTGCCAGGAAAAATCTATGTTCTGCGCCACTCTGGCAAGCTCGTTCTGTTGGCTTGAACGCAACGCAGAAACACGTTCGGCAAGCTCGTTTGATAAGCTGCGTAACACTGGCAGGTAGTGTTCAATAGTAGTGAATTCTTGCAACGCCTGCATCAGCATGAGTGCTTCAATAAGTTGATTTTTTGCCGAGGGGGGTGTGGTTAACGCCTTTACAGAAGCCTCTTCAAGAGCCGTGGCCAAGCTGCTGGCAGGCACCTGAATTTGAACATAATAGCGTTGCTGGCGTTGTTCCGACTTTAATACCTCTACATTTTGTAGCGGTAAACTGTCGGTATTTACAATGGTGGTTCCGGCAACGTAGGTTTGGCTGGCTTGATTGGTTTCATAGTAACCGGTTGCGGTTTTACGGCTCACTTCAGCATAGAGCATGCTGACCAGGCTGCCGAGAGCATCTTGTCGGGCTGACTCCAGCGTCGCCCCGGTACCCACAGAAGTAAGTTGCGGCGCGCTGTTGGAAGACGGATCGCCCGGCTGCGAATACCAGTCGGGCGCCGTTTGCGCGCAGGCAATACAGCTAAGTGCCGCGCACAAAATGAAGAATAAGAAACGTTTTGTCATGGTCTAATTCCGTCTAGATCAGAAAAAACCTTAACACAAAATTTACGTTTCTCAACTAAAAAAATTAACCCATAGCGCGCAGCAATTCCAGCATCTGCACGGCCGTTGCTTCAGACGACGCAGGGTTCTGTCCGGTAATCAACATACCGTCCTGAATCACATGCGATTCCCAGTCGTCTTTCTTACGATAATGGCCACCGGCTTTTATTAGCGCATCTTCCAGTAAAAAGGGCACCACATCGGTTAAGCCAACGGCTTCTTCTTCGCTGTTGCTGAAGCCTGTTACGGTACGGCCCTGCACTAGCGGATCGCCACCAGCACTCTTGGCGCCCAGCAACACCGCAGGGGCGTGACAAACAGCAGCCACAGGCTTGCCCTGAGCCCAGAAGCTTTCAATTAAATATTGGGATTTTTTATCGAAGGTTAAATCCCATAACGGACCGTGGCCACCCGGATAAAAAATGCCGTCGAAGTCAGTCGTACTAACATCGTTTAGCGGCACCGTTTCACTCAGCTTTTTCAAGGTAACTTCGTCGTTATAAAAGCGCTTGGTTGCATCCGTTTGGGCATCGCTTTGTTCGGAGTTCGGATCAATCGGCGGCTGGCCACCAGCCGGAGATGCCAATACCACCTCAATGCCGGCATCGATAAAGGTATAATAAGGTGCGGCAAATTCTTCTACCCAAAAGCCGGTTTTATTACCCGTATCGCCAAGTTTGTCGTGCGAGGTTAGTACCATCAAAATTTTCATCGTGTCGCGTCCTTAGGTTGCTTACATGTGATTCTCAGTAGCCTACGCAGGCAGTAAGGCTATTGATCACCTTCCTGCGCCAGCCAACGATATAAAGTGCGTCGCGTTACGCCCAGAATCTCAGCGGCGCGGCGCTTATTTCCTTGAGTAAAGTCCATGACCCGTTGCACATGTTGTTGTTGAAGATCCTGCATACTCGGTAAGTCATCATCAGCACCTCTCTCAACTGCCAATTCTGAATCCACCACTGCCGGAGCGTCGAAGCTTTGAATACGCTCCGGTAAGTGTGAAGCTTGAATAACCTCCCCATCACAGAAAGTATAGGCTCGCTCAATAGCATTTTGTAGTTCCCGCACATTGCCTGGGAAAGTATATTGATAAAGCGTATCCAAAGCCTCAGCGCTGATGCTGCGAACAGGCTTCGGCTGCTTTTGCTGTAAATCGCTTAAAAAGAAATTTGCGAGTAGCTCTAAGTCATCACCGCGTTGGCGTAATCTGGGCACTTGCAAACTGAAGGTTTCCAGCCGATAGAATAAGTCAGCTCGAAACTCATCGTTGGCAATCTTCTGCTCTAAATTCTGATGGGTTGCCGCAATAATTCTTACATCCACCCGAATTTCTTGGTCACTACCAACCGGGCGCATGGTGCCTTCCTGCAATACCCGCAGCAGTTTGGCCTGCAAGGCCAGCGGCATTTCACCAATCTCATCCAGCAGTAAGGTACCGCCGTCGGCTTCTTTTAACAGCCCAGCCCGGGATTTCTGAGCGCCAGTGAAAGCTCCTGCGGCATGTCCAAAAAATTCACTCTCAAGCAAATCGGCCGGAATACCGGCACAGTTTACCGCTAGAAAAGGTTGGTCTTTACGGGCACTTTGTTGATGCAGTGCTTTTGCCACCAGTTCTTTACCAGTACCACTTTCACCCAGAATAAGGACGCTGCCGTCGGCACCAGCTATTTGTTCAATCTGCTGAAATAACATGCGCATGGCACGGCTTTGACCAACAATCCCAAAGGGCGTTTGCTGGCGTTGCTGCCGGTACGCAGACACTTCTTCGCGTAATGCCCGGTGCTCCAGCAACCGCTCAACGCTTAGCAGCAAATGTTCCAAGTCCAGTGGTTTGGTCAGGAAGTCATCGGCACCGTGCTTCAGAGCATCTACCGCCTGGCTTACAGTACCGAAGGCGGTAATGAGTAGTATTGAAGGCCTGATTTTGCGTTGCTGTAACTGTTCTAAGAGCTGCATACCACTCATACCAGGCAGGCGAATATCGCTAATAACCAAATCCGGTTGGTTACCCGTTAGGCTAGCTAAAAAATCTTCCGAGCTGCCGTAACTGCTAACCTGATAGCCGTTGCTTTCCAGTTCTTCGTACAGCAATTCGCGTAAACCCGGATCGTCTTCAACAATCGCCAGTTGATAGTTTTGATTCTGCGTCATAGTTCTGCTCATGAGTTACTCCAGCTGTTATTAGCGGAGTTACCCGAATTGATATTACAAGGTAGTAAAATAGACACTTCACACCCGCCGTCGGGATGATTCGCTAACTGCAAGGTGCCGCCATGGTCACTAATCACATACTGCACAATAGCCAAACCCAGCCCGGTGCCTTCGCCTTGCTCTTTGGTGGTAACAAACGGCGTGGTGAGAGGTTGATTCGAGCTTTCGGTTGGCAGCCCCTTGCCGTCATCACGAATAGTGATTAACACCTGGTTCTGTTGCTGCGTCCACGCAATTTGTACCTGACTGGTTGCTGCCTGTAACGCATTTCGCATCACATTAACCAAGGCTAATTCCAGCCGCTGCACATCACCCGCCACATGGAAGTCCTGCGCCGGTGGCACTAGCTTCAGCTCAGGCCCATTCGCTTGCTGTTCATAGGAAACACTCTCGCGAGCCTGCTCGATAAGTTCACCGGTCAGAACCTGCTCGTGCACCGCCACCGGCGTGCGTGAAAACGCCAGTAACTGTCGCACCATTCGGGTTAAGCGCTGCACCTGGCCACGCACCGCCTGCAGTTGGCGCTGACTGTCGGCATCATCGTGCTTTTTGAGTAGCCGCTGTGCGCGTCCATCTATTACCGTTAAGGGCGCACCCAGTTCATGCGCAACACCACTGGCAACCTGTCCAATGGCCGCCATTTTCTCTTGCTCGCGCAGCTGTTTTAATAAGTCAATTTCATGCTCCCGGCGCTGCAGAATTTCCCGCTCAGCCGCGGCAATGCTGTCGAGCATGCCGTTTAAACCGCGCGCAAATTCCTGCAATTCAGCAGGCCCTGACGCTTGCGCCCGGTGTTGCCTGTCGCCCTGGGCAACCTTGCGCATGCTATTTACCAATAGCTCAATATGTCGACCAACCGCCCGGTAGTGCCCGAAAATCAGAATGCATACCGTGGCGATAGCCAGTACGCCCCAGCTTAGCCAGGCTAGTCGCGCCAGTTGATCAACTGAACGCTCAAAATCACTCGCGCGGCGGGTTATCTGAATGAGGCCGTTAATTTGTCCGCCACGGTCTATTACCGGAAGAAATCGCGAGTACACATCACGCCCTTCTACCGACCGAAAGCTGTCCTGCTCGCGGCCGGTACTAACTACTTGCTCGGCTAATACGCTTTCGGTTAAATCCGATTCCGTAATACCGGCTGAGGCCACTTGATTGCCTTCAGTGTCATAAACCGAAGCGCCATACACCTGCCCTATAGTGAACACCGAATCCAGATTCGCCCGCACCGCTTCCATGTTGTCTGCGGCCAGCGCTTCGCTAATGGGTAAGCGAATAGCCCGACCCACCAATTCAAGGTCACTCTCTAACCGATCAGTTACCAGGTCGTTGGCGAACTGCAAACCAAAGCGGATCACCAGCCCTGACAACACCAACATGGGAATAACCACATACAGCAGCAAAGTTCGCTGTAATCCGGATAGTCGCCAACGGCTATGTTTGGATACTTTTGACACATGTGTCTCCATTTGGGGTGTGACATTAGTATACACAGGCTAAGTCCAAAAATCACCGACACACAAAAAGCTTTTAATTTCAGTTATTTATAATTTTTAAAAAGTTGGCACAGCATTCGCAACAGTGTGAGCGTCTTAAATTTAAATAGAGAAAAACAAGGAGCACATGATGCGCAAGACACTATTAGCAATGACTATCGCAGCTTTCGGTATGGGTTCAACTGCAGCTATTGCTGCGCCAGCACCGCAACAAGCTCAGCAAGCACAAATGCAGCAAGGACAGGACGTTCAGGTAATTTCTGATGCCATGCTGGAAAAGTTTGCCGATGCGATGAGCGAAGTGCGCAACATCAGCAACAAGTACGCTGAAGAATTCCAATCAGCAGAAGACGCTGAACAAGCACAATCTATTCAGCAGCAAGCACAGCAAGAAATGGTTGAAGCGGTAAACGATTCAGGCTTAAGCCCTGAAGAGTACAACACCATTGTTCAGCGTGTGCAGCAAGACGAAGAGCTTCGCGCTCGTCTGGAAACCTTCACTGACGCTGAATAAATAACTACTGCTGAATAAGCAGGATAGTATAAAAGCGGCTCTCAATTGAGAGCCGCTTTTTTGTTTGGGCTGCACCCATGCACCATGTACACTGAAAACCATCGTATCTACTGGAATACATGGTTATGCCCGACTTTGACAAAGTAAGTCCGAAGTATCCCAATTATCTGCGTAGCCTGGCCTGGTTAAATACCCTGGGTATTATTATTGCGCTAGGCGTTGTCAGCCATTTCGCCTCGCAGCTGTCCTTAACTATGGCTGCGGCTACAGGCGGGTTCGTAGTACTCATAACTCTGGTGTTGCACTTTTGGTGGTTACCACGGCGCTATGAGCTAACCGGCTATTGCGTTGACGAAAATCAGTTACAGCTGCGCAAAGGCGCACTATGGCGTACTCGTCAGGCCGCAGCCATGAATAGAATTCAGCACTCCGAAGTATCGCAAGGGCCCATTGAGCGAGCCTTTGGATTGTCCAGACTCATTGTGTACACCGCTGGTGGCGCCGGTGCTGACATCAGTATTCCCGGCCTGGCTGATAGCAAAGCCGAGCAACTGAAGGCGCTGGTACTGCATCAAATCATGACTGAACAGCCAGCAGACCAAAGCCATGACTGAGAATTCGAACCAGCAATGGCAGCACCTGCCATTATTTGCGTTGCTGTTTTTCTTTGGCCGGGCGCTATATCAACTTATTCGTAATGCCATGAATATGGCGCCAGCACTGGCCGGCGCGTTAGTGTTCAGCGAAACCGTGCGAGCCTGGGCCTTTACCCTGGTGCCGGTAGCCATAGTACTTATAGTTATTGTGGGTGGCGCTTTGCACTATTGGTACTTTCGCTACTGCGTAGGCGAGCAAACCATTTATATTCGCCAGGGTGTATTTAACCGGGTACAGCTGGCGCTTGAATACCCTCGCATTCAGCAAGCCGAAATTGATCAGCCATTTTATTTTCGTCCGTTTAACCTGGCCATTCTGACCCTGGATAGCGCCGGCTCTTCTGCTAACGAAGTGAAGCTGGCTGGACTGCCCATTGCCACAGCTACCGCAATGAAGCACGACATGTTGCAAGCCCGGCGTGCTGAGCAGAACTTAACCGGAACAGAAACGGTCGACGCTTCTGCGGAAGCATCGATGAGCAGCAACATTCTGCTTGAACTTAAAACGCCCGTGCATGAGGTTCTTAAGTTTGGGGTAATGGACAGCCGCACACTGCTATCCATTCCATTTATTATTGCGCTGCTATTCCAATTTGACCGGTCCATTGGCGTTATTCAGGAATGGGTAATCACAGTAACTGACCAACTAAGCTCCTATGTGGTTAGCTCCTGGTTATGGGTAGTTCTTGCGGTGGCTGCTATAGCGCTGGTGCTAGTGGGCTCCATGGGATTTGCGTTAGTGCGCTTCTTTGGCTTTAAGCTCACTGTAGATGACGAAAAATATCAGGCCGAAAGCGGTTTAGTAAGCAAACGCAGCCTGACCATTCGGCAGGAAAAATTACAACTGGTGCGCATTAAACAAAATTTCGCGGCGCGCTGGCTGAATCGTTTCAGCATACTGATTAAACAATTACAGCCACGAGCCACTGCGGGTGGGGTTAGCAGTTTTACCATACCGGTGCTATCAGCGACACAGCGAACCCAGTTAACCGATATATTCTCCCTGACCCAGGCCAACTGGCAGCGCGTAAACCCTGCCAGCGTAGTACTGCCAACGCTATTCTGGCTGGCGGTGTTACTAACCATAGCCGGATTTAGCGTAACCGACACTCTGCCCAAAGCAATAACTATGGTTGCTATTGGCATAGCTATACCGCTGATTAGTTGGCGCCGTTGGTATTGCTTTGGATTGCACTGGGACAGCCAATGGCTGGCTGTGCGCACCGGTTTTATTGGTGCCCGACAAAGCTGGTATCCCGTACATAAACTGCAAAAAGTAACCCTGAGCGAACCGCCCTGGTTACGCTGGTTTGGCATGGCTTCGGTAACTGTTTATACCGCAGCGGGTGCAGAGCAAGTCAGTTGGTTGAAAAAATCGCAGGCAGAGCAGGTACAGCGGGATATTATAACTGCAGTAAGCAGCCATCGCGGCAGTTGGATGTAACGCTCAATACATTAAGCCGGTGGACAATGCTCATCGCGGCATTGCTCTACCGGAGCTTCCAGCTCAATAGTGGTATGCGCCAGTGAAAATGGCGCCAGCACCTCAGCCACTTTGGCTTTTAGGTCACGCCGTTGTGGTGCATCAAGATCGTCAGCTAACACCAGGTGCGCAGTCAGTACATGACTCTCGCCATCCAACGACCACAAATGCAAGTGATGAACACTTTGAACTGCAGGCAGTTCCTGCAAACTGACCGAAATATTCTGGTACAACTCAGCATCGGGCGTGGCCTGCACGAACAGCTTCACCGTAGTAACCAGATAACGCGCCACGTTCACCAGAATAAACAGGGTAAACGCAATTGAAAGCAGGGGATCTAACCAGGGCCAGTCAACAAACATCAGAATGACGCCAACCATAAATACCGCCACCCAACCCATCACGTCTTCCAGCAAATGCCAGTTCAGTACTTTCTCGTTTAACGTTTTACCACGGCTTAACCGAAACGCGGCGTAGCCATTTACCGCAATACCAACTACTGCCATAACCAGCATACCTTCAGCCATGGGCATTTCTGGTTCCCACAGGCGTGGAATGGCCATGCTCATAATCCAGACAGACCCGGTGATGAGCACCACTGCATTAATGAGGGCGCCAACCAGTGACAAACGCTGGTAGCCATAAGTAAAAGTGGAGGTTGCGTCTTTTTGGCCGAGCTTGTTCAACAGCCAGGCCATCCCCAGCGACAGGCTGTCGCCGAGATCATGCACAGCATCGGCCAGAATCGCCGTACTGTTAGTTAAAATGCCGCCAATAAATTCAACGACCGTAAAGGCCAGGTTTAGAAAAAACGCCCAGCCAATACGGGTTGAAGCAGTTTCGTTCGGGTGTTCGTTATGATGATGGTGCGCGTGCATTCAGCTTAAGCTGCGCCGCACTTACCTTCGCCACATTTCCCTTCACCACACTTGCCTTCACCACATTTGCCTTCTTCAGCCTTTTCTTCAGCTTTCTCTTTCATTTCTTCGCGCTTCATTTCGCCGCCGCATTTGCCTTCACCGCATTTCCCTTCGCCACACTTGCCTTCCTCAGCTTTCTCTTCGGCTTTTTCTTTGGCTTCTTTGCGCTTCATTTCACCGCCGCACTTGCCTTCGCCACATTTACCTTCTTCGGCTTTCTCTTCTTTACTTTTTTCAGATTTGTTTTTTTCTCCGCCACAATTACCTTCGGCAATGCGCGAAACTTCATAACCTTGCTTTAACTCATTAAAGCCAAATGGATTTGCTTCTGCAGCAGTGGCAGTAAGCGCGGTAGTTAGTGCCAGCGCTGATCCAACAGCAAGAGAAGTAGATGTTCTGTTTTTCATAACGGGTTCCTCAGAGTAGATCTTAGTTTTATCAATTAATGGTACTGCGTTTAAACAGTCTATTATTCATCTTTAAGAGTGGCTTATGTTTTGACATCTTACAAAAAAATAATGTAAATAGTTTAGCACGGTGTAAATGACTACGTTAGTAGTGCGCTGATCTGCTATAACTAAGGTGTTGTAGCAAAATAACCGAGTAATGAAGCGTCTTAACGTAAAAGGGTTCTTTTTGCCAAATTACAAACATTGCCGCAGTAACCAAGCGAACCGAGCATTTTTATGTTTCGGCAGTTATTTTGTTGCCTTGCTATTGTTGCTTGCCCCCATTTCCGCTATTGCTCAAAGTGACCCACAGTTGCTTCGCGTTGGCGTTTATCATAACCCTCCGAAGCTATTACTAAGCGACGAAGGACAACCCGGCGGCATTTTGGGTGAATTGCTACAACATATTGCCGAGCAGGAAAATTGGCGGCTGGAAGTAACACCCTGCACCTGGGACCAGTGCCTGGAATTATTAGATAGCGGTCAAATTGATATTATGCCCGACGTGGCTTACTCCGAATCTCGCAACCAACGCTTTAACTTTCATAAAACACCAGCCTTACTCAGTTGGTCGCAGCTGTATCATCACGGCCGCACGCCATTAGTAAGCCTGCTGGATTTAAAAGACAAACGCATTGCAGTGCTTAGCAGCTCAATACAGCAAGAATACCTGCATAACATGGTGCAAAGTTTCGACCTGTCAGTTAATTGGTACCCAGTAGATACTATGGCGGAAGGATTTAGCGCCGTGTTGGACGGGCGAGCTGACGCCGTTGCAGCCGACCATTTTTATGGCAACGTACAAGCATACAAGCAAGGCCTTTACGCCTCGCCGATTATGTTTCAACCGGCCAAAATCTACTACGCCACAGCCGATTTTCGCCATGGCGGAACCCTGCAGATTATTGATGACTACCTGAACCACTGGCAAGGCGACCACAACTCCGTTTACCACCAAATAATACGCAAATGGAGCCTGCCCGAGCAAACCGCGTTACTACCCGGCTGGGTGCAGTGGAGTGTTTTTGCGCTGGCCATTGCCTTAGTTATTGCGCTAAGCCTGAACCTGCTATTACGTCGTCAAATTGACGAAAAAACCCGTTACCTGAAAGCCAGCGAAAAACGCCTGAACACTATTTTAAACAGCGTTGAGGCCTTTATTTACATTAAAGGTAACGACTTAACCTACCAGTACGCTAACCGCAAAACCTGTGAGTTGCTGGGCGTTACTGCCGAAGAACTTGTGGGCAAGTCCGACCGCGACTTTTTTGATGAACAAACCGCGCAAATGATTGAGCGTAACGACCGCCTAGTAGTTGACGAAGGGAAGCGCCTTTCTGAAGAAGAAATAAATGTGCTCGCCAAAACTGGCGAAAAACGAGTGTTCCTGTCGGTTAAGATTCCGTTGCGCGATGGTAATAACAACAACTATGCCTTGTGTGGTATTTCCACAGATATTACCGAACACCAACAAATTCAGGACGAGCTGCATCATTTGGCGTTTTACGATTCGCTAACCGGTCTGGCCAACCGCAGACAACTGCTCGAACACATGAAGCATGCCCTTGCCAGTGGTGAAAGAACCGGCTTCGAAGGCGCCGTGCTCATGATTGATTTAGACGGCTTTAAAGTGTTCAACGATACCGTTGGCCATGAACAGGGCGACCGTTTGCTGCAAAAAGTATCCCAGCGTATTTCTTCAAGCCTACGAAGCACAGATACCGCCGGGCGCTTAGGTGCCGACGACTTTATGGTGATTTTGGAAGACTTGAGTCCTGATTACGAACAGGCAATTATTGATGCGCGCGATTTTGCGATGAATTTACTGCGTGATTTAGCCCAACCTTATCAGTTGGACACCTTAACTCATGTCACCTCGGCAACCATTGGTATTACGATGTTCTCGGACACCAAAACCAATGTGGAAGGGCTGCTGAAGAGTGCCGATTTAGCACTTGCTGATGCCAAAGCTTCAGGCCGCGGCACCATGCGCTTTTTCAATCCGCGCATGCAACAACGGATTTCGCGTCGTATTCATATCGAATCAGCCTTGCGTGAAGCGCTGGAAAGCGATCAATTAGAATTGCATTTGCAGCCGCAGGTAACCCAGCAGGGCAAGGTGATTGGCATGGAGGCGCTGCTGCGCTGGCATGATGCCGACCTTGGCCAAATGTCACCGGGTGAGTTTATTCCCATTGCAGAAAGTAGTGGCCTGATTATACCGCTGGGCGAATGGGTGCTGCAGCGTGCCTGTAGCTTGCTGTCCGAATGGCAGCAGCTGCCGCATATGAAAGATCTAACTCTGGCGGTGAATATTAGCCCGAAGCAGTTCCGTCATCCGAAGTTTGTACCGCACATTCTGCATTGCATTCGGCAGGCGAACATTTTGCCCGAGAAGCTGGAGCTGGAAGTAACCGAGAGCATGCTGATTGATGACATGGCTGGCACCATTTCGCGCATGAATCAGTTACGTGAACGCGGCATACGCTTTGCGCTGGACGACTTTGGAACCGGCTATGCGTCACTCAGCCACCTGAAACTATTGCCGCTGTACCAGTTAAAAATAGACCAGTCGTTTGTGAAAGAAATAACCACCGAGAAGAACGACGAAGCCATAGTACAAACCATTATTGCGCTGGGTGGCAGCCTTGGTTTAGAGGTGCTGGCCGAAGGCGTGGAAACCGAAGCACAAATGGAAAAACTAAAAGCCCTGGGCGTAAACCATTTTCAGGGCTACTACTTCGGCTACCCACAACCTGCCGACCACTGGTTGCAGGAACTGGAAAACACTCAGAGCTAGGCTTATTTTTTCGCTGGCTTTTCCGACACGTAAATATGAATCTGCCCTTCAATAACTACCTTGCCGTCGGCACGGAACGCCTGCACCTGCACAGGTACATCACCCACTTGCCACAGCTCAGGGTCTAAGGTAGCAACCACCCGAATGTCGCTGTCGGCTTTGGCGGTGTAGTTCACCGTCATGGCCTTAGGTATCCAGCGTAGGTGTTTCGGTATCGAAGCTTCAGCCAAGGCACCCATCGCCATTTCCAGACCGTTACACAGCGCAATAGCATGCACAGTGCCAATATGATTCTGCACCGCTTTGCGCTTTTTAAAAGTTAGCTCGCAGTAGTTTGGACGAAGCTCAGTTATCAGCGGCTTAATGGTTTTAAAGTAGGGTGCCTTTTGGGCAAACATCATAGAAAACAGCTTCCGCCCGAACGGTAGCTTCAAGGTCTTGTGATACATTTTTAATAAGTAGTTTTGTTCGCTCATAGCCTGCTCACTTTTGCGCTAAGGTGTTGTTCATCTGGTTTTAGTGTACCCCTTTTGCGCGATAAGTAGTGGGGTAATACGCCCAATTCCCCTATAATTAAAGCATCTAACCGCGTTCACTTTCAGCAGGAATTAATAATGAGCCTTCCGGCCTGCCCCAAATGTAGTTCTGAATATGCCTACCAGGACGGTAGCTTACTGATTTGCCCCGAGTGCGCCCATGAGTGGTCACCCAATGAACCTGAAGACACAGGCACAACCGGTAAAGTATACCGCGACGCCGGTGGCAATGAATTACAGGACGGTGATACCGTTACCGTAATGAAAGACTTAAAAGTGAAAGGCTCCTCACTGGTAGTTAAAATTGGCACCAAAGTGAAGAACATTCGCCTGATAGACGGCGACCATGACATTGATTGCAAAATTGATGGCATTGGCCCCATGAAACTGAAATCTGAATTCGTTAAAAAGGCCTGATCGATAAGCTATGTCGCACAACACCATCGAGCTAAACAAACAACGCCAACCGCTGGACCATTTGGAATCAGTATGGCTGTTTGGTTATGGCTCACTTATTTATAAAGCCGACTTCCCGTATTTGCAGCGCAAGCCCGCCTGCATTTGGGGCTGGCAGCGACGCTTCTGGCAAGGCTCACACGACCACCGCGGCACGCCCGAAGCACCTGGCCGCGTTGCTACCCTGGTTGAAGTACCAGGCGCACGCTGCGCCGGCATGGCCTACGAAGTAACTCCCGAAGTATTTGATCATCTGGACCATCGCGAAAAGAACGGCTACCTGCGCGTATTCACTGAGCTGGAATGGCTTGATGCCGAGGGTAATGCTGAGGGTTTAGTGTACATGGCCAGCGCCGACAATGAAGCCTATTTAGGCCCCGCCAGCGAAGCCGACATAGCCACCCACATTGCGCGCAGCGAAGGCCCAAGCGGCCCAAACAGTGAGTACTTACTTAAGTTAGCCGAAGCACTGCGCGAACTGGACGAGCACGACGACCACGTGTTTGCTATTGAGCGGGAATTGCTGAAGCAGCTGGAGTAGCTGAAGTGGCCTAAAAGCTTGAACCAGGCTGCTTTAAAAATTCAATTTCTTCCGCAGTAGACTGCCGGCCCAGCACTTCATTTCGGTGCGGGTAGCGCCCAAACTTATCAATAATAACCTTGTGCTTAAGCTCGAAGTCATAATTGGTCTGCCGGGTGTATTCCTTAAATAGCGGTACTGCCTGCTCATGAATCACAACCGACTCGCTGTGCATATAAGGCAATAATAGAAAGGCGCGTTGTTGTTGCGGTAACTGCTTGTGCACGCCCCCAGCCACAGCTTCCTGCGCCAGCACCAATGCCATGGGGTCTTGCGCAAATGACTCGGGTTGGTCGCGATAGATATTGCGCGAAAACTGATCCAGCACAATAATTTCAGCTAAACGCCCGGCAGGCGTTTCACGCCAGCCAAACAGCTCACCATGCTGAGCCTGCTTTAACGCATCATGAAAGCGGGTTTTAATTTCCGCATCAAGGTCGGCGCCCTTGCGCCACCACATTTCGGGTTCAAGCTCTTCAAACCAAAAATCCAGAACTTGCTGATACATGGGTTGCTCCTGCTCATTAGTAAACGATTCGCAGTCATTGACCATATGGGTTTCGAGTTAGTCTTCTTCGAATGCTTCAACCAGTGAGCGGAACTCGCGCAATCGAGTTTTGATTGCTTTGACCTCACCTTCGGTATTGCGGGTCAGTCTATTGGCATCGCGGACATTGTCATTGATTGAAACCATATTCTCTTTAACTTCTGTTACTGCGGTCGTGTGCTCTTCTGCCGCTACCGCAATTTGTGTCATGCGGTCGTTTATTCCGGCAACAGCCTCAGTCACTTCAAACATCTGCTGTTCGGACTTTTTTCCTAATTCGCCACACTCTTCGGCTAGGTCACGCTGCTCAAACATTTTGTCCCGCCAACTTTTCATCGACTGAGTCATTTGATTAACCGTTTCCTCGATTTCATCAACGGCCTGTTGAGTCTTTTGCGACAAGGCTCGCACTTCATCGGCAACCACAGAAAACCCACGCCCGTACTCTCCGGCTCTGGCGCTCTCTATGGCGGCATTCAATGCCAGCAAGTTAGTTTGTTCTGCTATAGCATCAATTTTTTGACTTACTTCTTTTACCGAGTCGGCATTTTTAGATAATTCTTCTGTTTGCCGCGCACTTTCGCTAACCACTTCAACTAAAGTAGTAATTCGTTTGCTACTATCGGCAATAAATTGGGCCGCATTCCGTGTTTGTTTGCTCACTTCGCCACAGGCGCCGGATGAATCATTCGCATTGCGTGCAATATCATCAACCGTTTGCCCCATCTCCTCCATTGATGTAGCTATTTGCTCAATGTCTTCGACAGTTTGCTCAATAGCATCAGCAGTCTTAGATGCATTTCCAGCGGTGGAATTAACAGAATCGTTGAGAACTTTATTACCTTCACCCAGTCGAATGGTTAAGGCCATAAGCGATGAATCGCGTAACGCCAACTCGTACATTGCTTTACCGATAAGCGAGCTGTTTCCGAAAATTTGATGTTGGGTTTTGGCTGTTGCACCATCTGTTTCGGCTAGTTCCTTCGCCCACGCACGCGCCTGACGTTGGCGCCTTAACCAGCTCGTCAACATATTCAACAACGAAGTACTTTTCTTGTAAACACGTTTGGCTGCCTCTTCGTGTTTGGGTCCCGCTTGATGCATTAGCCATTGGCTTCCAGTAACTTTTCCGCCTCGGAAAATTGAACGCACCAGCACATCAAACCAAACGGTTCCTCTATTCGGCACAATAAACGGAATAATGCCGCGCCAGGGTACTTCACGCTTTAACGAGAGATTGAGTTCTTTTAGGACTTTATCGGGGAGAGTGCTAGTATCAAGAATTGATCTAAGCGATTGTTTTAATAGTGAATCTTTTTCTTTGTTCATGAGCCCCTGAATATTCTCGGGACAGGAAGACAGCTGCATGTTTTCATTAAGACTGAAAACAAATATTGTATCTGCGTCCCAAGAAAAATGATGATTCATGATAGTGACCCTTCAACCTTTTTATCTCTGTTGGTATCGCTTCATCATATTTCACTCAGATGTTTTTTCAACGAAATCATATGAATACTGCACACCACTCATATTCATATGTAAAAAACTGTCGCCCTCTGATGCTGAAGAATAGGCTGATATCCAACGATTCACAGAAGATCGAGGCGTTGAACACAGCCAATGCCGCGCATTAAACGGAACGGCAGGGGCAAATGCCATGCAAGCTAGCTTTCTATCTGTTGTTAAAGAATACAGCGATATCCTGCAGGCTACTTTGATACGCGACCATAGCATGATCATATAAAAAGTTGCCGAAGCTAATTCGGTTAATATAACGGGAGTAGGGCGCAGTATCGGCGTAATTCGCGGCCGTACACAGCACATTTAAAGGTAGTGACGAAAGTGCCTTTACGGCTTTTGCCTGTTCCAGCGGCAACAGTGGAATGAAAATCCCGTCGGCACCGCTGTTCTCATAGGCTACAACCCGTTTCGCGGTTTCAACTTCTGCGTTGGCGATGCCAGCAATATAAGTATCAGTACGAACATTCAGGAATATGTCCAGTTGCCGTCGTTTTAACTGATCCTTAATGCAGTGCAGCGTCGCTGAAAATTCGGTGATACTACCTAAAACGCGGGTGCCACTGCGAACCGTGCTGTCTTCAATATTAATGCCCTGCACGCCAGCGCCAGCCAGCTCAACCACAAACTCGGCAATCTCCATTGGGCTGGAAAAGTAGCCGTCTTCAATGTCTACTGATAAAGGAACACGAACATGTTTGAGAATAGCCTGCGCTAAACTAAGCACCTGTGCGGGATGCAAGTTACCGCCATCAGGCACGCCATGACTACTTGAAATAGCAGCACTGGAAGTACCCAGGGCCTTAAAGCCTTGCTGCTCAGCAAGTATGGCTGACTGACAGTCCCAAACATTGGCAAGAACCAGCGGCTGGCGCTGATGATGAAGTGATTTAAATGTCATTTGGTTATCCTCGAAGTTACGAGGAGCTAACCTATAGAAAACGTAAGAGCACAGCCAACCGAAAAATCGGTGCGTATTTTGGGTTGGCTGTGGGTTATTACTTAAAACTTATAGCCGATAGATAAACCGATCGTTTGGGTCGTGTCTGCGCTTACAACCTCACCGTTTGAACCATCATGCCAACTATAGTCAATATTCAAATTGATATTTCGCGTAAGCTCATAAGCAACACCTGCCCGAAGCATGAAGCCAAAAAACCTAATGTCGGACCACCGGTCGGGGGTGGTAAAATCCACGTCAGCATAAACAAGCCCCGTGTCACCAAACACAGACCATTCATTACCAAACGTATGCTGGGTACCAACAAAAATTTCGTACCCTTTGCTTAGGCCACCACTTAATTCAGAATCATCCGAGTCATTAATTCCACTTAAAATGCGCGCACCAACTGAAAAATTATCTTTAAAGTGATAGCGACCAGTAAGGGTTAATGCTGTTGAATCAAGAGTCCGATTCCCATTAGCCAACCGGAAGTCAGCACGATGCTGAGCAACGCCAACGCCAAACTCTGCATTTGCGACAGCAGTGTTAGCCTGAAACAGCAGCAACATGCTGCTAGCTGCAAGAATATTCCTTTTTATCATTTTAATTCCCTAATGGTGATGTCCGCAGTCGGCAAGATCTAAACAGTAATGATGAAATAGCAGGCTTTGATAGCTTCACTTTGTGTCGGCCAAAGTGAAACTATGATCAAAAACTAGAGTGGATGTTAATTTATTGTATATTTAAGTCAAGTCTATTTGGTTGGCTGTGGACTTTTAATTACTTGTTTAAAAGATATTTGGTTAGCGCTACAAATGATTGAGCGAAGTCTTCGCTTTCCTTCAAACTCATGGGATCCATTTTATATTTACCATTCACAATGAAGGTTGGCGTTGCTCTAACTTTGTACTTATCAGTTTGACGTTCCCACTGATTCATCGTGGCTTTAATACTGAAGCTATCGATTCCGCTATCGTATTGATCACCAGTAACACCATTCAAAATGAATACACTTCGAATGTCTTCACGAGTTGTCAGCATCATCTTTTTGTCAAAGTTATAAGAAAATAGCGCTGAGCTAATCTTATCTTCAACCCCAAGCTTCTTTGCTAAAACAAAAGCTTTGGTCATCTCAATGCCAGCATCTGGGCCGGGAGCAACGGAAGGCATATGAACCTTGCTAAAACTATCACCAAACTCCTTATCAAGAAGATCAGCAATCACTTCAAACCGATAACAATGAACACAATAGAAAGAAAAAAATTCAGTTACTCCTTTGTCATCAGCATCGCTCGACTCAGAGATAACTTCGTAATGCACGCCCTCCTGAAAGGATTCCGCATAGGCATTGTGTCCACCCAAAATAAACAGGGTTAGTGCTAACAAAAGCGCTTTTAATTTCATAATTTACTCCAGCAGATCAGTTACTCGGTTTATACATTAATCACAAAAACTTAACAAATAAGATTAAACCTATACAATACAAATTGTGGTGCCTCTTGGAGTGACGGAGTTCTGATCTGGTGTGGTTAAATTATCTATTATCAATACAAGCATGATTGTGAAAACAGGCTAGAAAATACCAGGCAACTATTACGTTATGTGCAAAAGCAAATCAGCGGATTGCCTCAGCTGAAAGTGGATAACGGTAGTTTCAAGCCAAGCCTCAATACCATTAGTTCAAGGGGCCCATGGTGGAAGGATGATTCTGATGACTGAAACAAGCGAAGTACTCTGGAGCTTCGCGGCTAACAATAACTGGAATCTAATGGCATGAGAAAGATTACCCTTTTAATTCTCGTTGGCATTCTAGTGATATTTTCGATTTTCATTTTCCTCATGGTTGATGACAACACGGTTATTGTTTCAGTAGAGAAAGACCTCTTTGAACACGGTAACTGGACAATATCAATGTGCGGTAACTCATACGATATGCCGGAGCGAATTTGGAGCCGTAAAATAGAGTGTGAGGGAACACTTAGCATACAAAGTATGTCGCTTCACTCAGAGCACGTATACATAACATCAGGTTCTGATATTTATTATGTAGGCGTGTATTCCAGTGGAAACGAAATCAAAAATGAAGTGTTTAGAAAGTAAAACTATGAACAACCATCATATAGATGAAAAGATCATCCAGCGAGATGGGCCATTTGTTGAGTTCAAACAAGACACCAGTGTGGTCAGCGTAAAATTAGCGTCGGGCGAAGAATATCCGCAGATACTTCTGCTATACCCTAATAAAATTATCGGAATGAAAGGAGCAGCTAAGCTTTCTTTCTACCCTTCACTGGTAACGCGTATTACCGACGGAGAAGTTACATGGATAAATCAATACTGTGAGTTTGTCCTAGTCCCTAACTAGTTAATTTAGTTTAATAGAGAGTGTAAAAATATCGGAGAATCACAATGTTATTGTTGATAGTCCATATCTCTGTCGTAGCCCTGATAGCACTGGTATTTATTAAATCCAAAGTGTGGATACCTATGCTTGTGACCTTAATTCTATCCTTTATTTATTTTAGGTGGATGGTCAGTACGAGCGAACCACATGGCCTTTTAGGAGTAGTTTTTCTTATTTGGCCGCCCATTTATACTTTGTTGAGCGGAGTTCTTTGGTTTCTATTTAAAAGGATAAGGTTGATGTTTTAGAGAGTATTAACAGCTTGTTGTTTTAGCTGAAATCCATGGTCAAGATTTTCTCTAACTCCGACCATAGAAATTAAATGTGGTAATTATTTAATTACTGCAATGTATTATTTAAGAACTTTAATGTGCGCCCACAACACTCCGCAGGCGCACACCAATCTTTATTCCACAGTCACCGATTTCGCCAGGTTACGTGGCTGATCCACGTCGGTGCCTTTAATAATGGCCACAAAGTAGCTCAGTAGTTGCAGCGGCAGGGTGTAAACCACCGGGGCGATAATAGGATCGCAGTGGGTTACGTTAATAACGCGCATGGTGCTGTCGCCTTTGAAGTGGGCGTCTTTGTCGGCAAACACGTACATGATGCCACCACGAGCGCGTACTTCTTCCACGTTCGACTTCAGCTTTTCCAGCAGTTCGTTGTTAGGCGCTACTACTATTACCGGCATTTCGGCGTCAATGAGCGCCAGTGGGCCGTGTTTGAGTTCACCAGCAGCATAGGCTTCGGCGTGAATGTAAGAAATCTCTTTCAGCTTCAGCGCGCCTTCCATTGCTATTGGGTATTGCGAGCCACGACCTAAGAACAAGCTGTGGTGTTTGTCGGCAAACTCAGGTGCTAAGGCTTCAATTTCGTCGCTCAGCAACAGGGCTTCTTCTAAACGTGCTGGCAATGATTTCAATGCGCTAACCACGGCTTTGCGTTGTGATTCTTCCATGCCACGACGTTCGCCAATAGCCAGCACCAGCATTAATAAACCAACTAGCTGGGTGGTGAAGGCTTTGGTTGAGGCCACGCCAATTTCGGTGCCGGCACGGGTCATAAAGGACAGATCGGATTCGCGCACCATGGACGAGGTAGCCACGTTACAAATGGTTAGGCTGCCACGGTAGCCCAGCTCTTTCGATAAGCGCAGGGCGGCCAGAGTGTCGGCGGTTTCACCAGACTGGGAAATGGTCACCAGCAGGCTGTTCGGGTGCACGTACGATTTGCGATAGCGAAACTCAGACGCAATTTCCACATTACAGGAAACACCGGCCAGTGATTCCAGCCAGTAGCGCGCCACCATGCCGGAGTGGTAGCTGGTACCACAAGCCACAATCTGCACGTGCTCAATGTCTTTCAATAATTCGTCGGAACCTGCACCAAAGGCTTTCGAGCTTACGCCTTCGCTGGTTAAGCGGTCTTCTAATGCATTACGCACAGCGGTTGGCTGCTCGTGAATTTCTTTCAGCATAAAGTGGCGGTAGTCGCCTTTGCCGCCGGCATCGTAGTTGCCGTCAGACTCAACCACCTTGCGCTCTACCAGCGCACCGGTGTGGTCGTATACTTTCACGCTGGTGCGGGTAATGTCAGCCACATCACCCTCTTCCAGATACATAAACTTGCGGGTTACTGGCAACAAGGCCAGTTGATCAGACGCCACAAAGTTTTCGCCAATGCCCAGGCCAATAACCAGCGGGCTACCAGAGCGCGCCACAATTAAGCGGCCCGGTTCATTGGTGTCCATAACTACGGTGCCATAGGCACCATCCAGCTGATTCGCAGCAGACTGAACAGCTTTCAGTAAGTCCTGATGCTTACGCTGCTCAGCATGAATTAAATGACAAATCACTTCGGTATCGGTTTGCGAGTTGAACTCATAACCCTGGCCGCGCAGTTCTTCACGCAATGGGTCGTGGTTTTCAATAATACCGTTATGAACTACGGCAATGGTGCCGGAGGAAATGTGTGGGTGCGCATTGGCTTCGGTTACGCCGCCATGAGTAGCCCAACGGGTGTGGGCAATGCCGCTTTTACCGTTTAATGGGGTTTCGTCCAGCGCATCTTGCAAGGCCTGTACTTTACCGGTGCGGCGCAGGCTCATAAATTCGTTATTGTCACCCATTACCGCTAAGCCGGCAGAGTCGTAGCCGCGATATTCCAGCCGCTTTAAGCCTTCCATCAGAATGCCACTGATGCGTCGCTCAGACGTTGCTCCAACAATTCCACACATAGTTATTCTTGTCCTTTTTTCTGTGGCCGCTGCCAACCACTAATATTGCGTTGCTTACCGCGAGCAACTCCTAATTCTTCGTCTTCAACATTCTTGGCAATGGTTGAGCCAGCGCCAACAGTTGCGTTCTTACCAATTCGTACCGGTGCTACCAGCGAGGTGTTCGAGCCAATAAAGGCGCCGTCGCCAATTTCGGTAAGGTGTTTGTTCACACCATCGTAATTGCAGGTAATGGTACCAGCACCAATGTTTACGCCTGCGCCAATTTCGGCATCACCAATGTAACTCAAATGGCTGGCTTTACTGCCCACACCTAACCGAGACTTCTTAATTTCAACAAAGTTGCCTACCTGAGCTTCATTATTTAATTCAGCACCCGGGCGCAGGCGTACAAATGGGCCTACCTGGCAGTTCTCGCCAAGGCTTGCCTGCTCAATAACCGAGTTGGCTTTTACGCGGGAATTAGCGCCGATTTTGCAGTTCCGCAAAACGCAGTTGGGTTCAATAACCACACCATTGCCAAGTTCAACGTCGCCTTCAAATACCACGTTCACGTCAATGGTGACTTCTTCGCCACAATGAACCTTACCACGCACATCAATGCGGGCCGGGTCCATCAGGGTGGCACCGTTTAGCATCAGGGTTTCGGCCTGACGCAACTGATAAGCGCGCTCCAGGGCAGCCAGTTGAACGCGATTATTCGCGCCTTCCACTTCGCTTACCTGCAGCGGCTGCGCCGAACGAATGTCGACACCTTCACCAGCGGCCATAGCGACTATGTCGGTTAAGTAGTACTCGCCCTGCACGTTGTCGTTCGACAGCTGCCCCAGCCAGCGTTTTAAGGCGCCACCGCTGGCTACCAGCATGCCGGTGTTCACTTCGGTGATACGGTGCTGCTCAGGCGTTGCGTCTTTGTGTTCAACAATGCCGGTAACAACGCCATTGGAATCACGAATAATGCGGCCGTAGCCAGTTGGATCGGCCAGAGTAACGGTAAGTAAGGCTAAATCGGTTTTCGCCGCTTCAACCAGCAGGTCTTTTAAGGTTTCAACACGAGTAAGTGGTACGTCACCATACAGGATCAGAACTTTGTCCTGGTCTTCCAGAAACTCGCTAACTTGTTGTACGGCATGGCCGGTACCCAGTTGCTCGCGTTGCTCTACCCAATGCAGCGCTGGGTCTTGCAGGCGTTGCTGTAGTAACTCGCCACCGTGGCCATAAATTAAGTGTACCGCTTTTGGGTTTAACTCAGCTGCTGTATCCAGCACGTGCTGCACCATAGGTTTATGGGCAACCGGGTGCAATACCTTTGGCAGGGCAGAACGCATACGGGTGCCTTTTCCTGCTGCCAGAACCACTACTCGTAATGTCATGAATCCGTCCATTGCATTGTTGGCGGCAGGAAGCCCTGCTTGCGCCACCACTAATATAAGTGAATGGGGCTATTCTAGCGCCTTATTGCCCTATTTTCAGGCAAAATTTAAAGCAAAAAAAGACCTGCCGAACGAATTCAGGCAGGCCTTTTCAGTTTTTTACGATTACGTGCGCTTATTTCCGCAGTTTGCGAATAACCTGTAATTGCGCCATTGCCCGTGCCAGTTCGGCTGCGGCTTCGGCGTAACTCAGATCCGAGCTGGAATCGCTAATGGCTTGTTCTGCACGTTGTTGTGCAGCAACTGCCTGTTGCTCGTCCAGTTCGTCACCACGTACTGCAACATCTGCAAGCACCGTGACGTTATTCGGCTGCACTTCCAGCACACCACCGGCTACGTAGATGATGTCTTCACCACCTTCCGCTTTAACCAACCGCACCATACCTGGTTTTAGCTGGGTTAACAGCGGTGCGTGACCTGGGTAAATACCCAGCTCACCTTCGCTTCCGGTTACTTGCACGGTTTCAACGGCACCCGAGAAAATTTTCTCTTCGGCGCTGACCACGTCAAGCTGTACAGTTTTTGCCGCCATCTAAACCTCCCGGTTCTTACATGTTCTTCGCTTTTTCAGCGGCTTCTTCGATGCTACCAACCATGTAGAACGCTTGTTCTGGCAGGCTATCGTAGTCACCGTCCAAGATTCCTTTAAAGCCACTGATAGTGTCTTTCAAAGAAACGTATTTACCAGGTGCACCGGTGAATACTTCGGCTACGAAGAATGGCTGCGATAAGAAACGCTGAATTTTACGAGCCCGGGCTACTGAGCGTTTGTCTTCTTCTGACAACTCGTCCATACCCAAGATAGCAATAATGTCTTTCAGCTCTTTATAACGCTGCAATACAGACTGAACGCCACGCGCTACGTCATAATGCTCTTTACCGATAACTTGCGGGTCAAGCTGACGTGAAGTTGAATCTAACGGGTCAACCGCTGGGTAAATACCCAAAGAGGCGATATCACGTGACAATACAACAGTCGCATCCAAGTGAGCGAAGGTTGTTGCTGGTGATGGATCCGTTAAGTCATCCGCAGGTACGTATACGGCCTGAATTGACGTGATTGAACCGGTTTTGGTTGAGGTGATACGTTCTTGCAGAACACCCATCTCTTCCGCCAGGGTTGGCTGATAACCTACCGCTGAAGGCATACGGCCTAACAGTGCAGATACTTCGGTACCGGCCAGTGTATAACGGTAAATGTTATCCACGAAGAACAGTACGTCACGGCCTTCATCACGGAATTTCTCCGCCATGGTCAAGCCAGTTAAGGCTACGCGCAAACGGTTACCCGGAGGCTCGTTCATCTGACCATATACCAGCGCAACTTTGTCCAATACGTTGGAATCGTTCATTTCGTGATAGAAATCGTTACCTTCACGAGTACGCTCACCAACACCGGCGAATACTGAGTAGCCGCTGTGCTCGATGGCGATGTTACGAATCAATTCCATCATGTTTACGGTTTTACCAACACCGGCACCACCGAACAAACCAACTTTACCACCTTTGGCGAACGGGCAAATCAGGTCGATAACCTTGATACCAGTTTCCAGCAGTTCAGTTGCGTTTGACTGCTCTTCATACGAAGGGGCAGCACGGTGAATTGACATAGTTTCTTCCGCACCAACAGGTCCGGCTTCGTCAATTGGCTCACCTAATACGTTCATAATACGGCCCAGCGTTTTCTTGCCGACCGGTACCATGATTGGCTCACCAGTGTTTTTTACCTCTGTACTGCGACGCAGGCCGTCAGTAGTACCCATTGCGATTGTACGCACGATACCGCCACCCAGCTGCTGCTGCACTTCAAGGGTTAACCCTTTGAGGCCACCGTCGGTCACCTGCAGCGCGTCGTATACCTTTGGCACTGCGTCTTGTGGAAATTCGATATCCACAACCGCGCCAATTATTTGCACGACCTTACCTTGACTCATGACATTTCCTCTAACTTTCAAAATCTGTGAAGCTTCGCCTTATACCGCTTCGGCGCCGGAAACAATTTCCGAAATTTCCTGTGTAATCGCTGCCTGACGTGCTTTGTTATACACCAGTTGCAGCTGATCAATAAGGTCCTCAGCATTGTCGGTTGCAGATTTCATCGCAACCATGCGTGCTGCCTGTTCGCTCGCAATGTTATCAACCACACCTTGGTATACCTGTGCTTCAACGAAGCGACGTATTAGGGTATCCAAAATTGGTTGAGGATTCGGCTCATACAAGTAGTCCCAGCTACCTGTTTGAACTTCATCGCTTTCATCGGCTTTCGGCAACGGTAACAACTGACTAATTGTTGGCTCTTGCTTCATGGTGTTCACAAACTTGTTGTACACCACGAACAAGCGGTCAATTTTGCCTTCATCAAAGGCATCCAACATCACTTGAACCGTACCTAAAACATCGTTGATACCTGGCTTATCGCCAATACCTGATGTTTGTGCCAGCAAACGGCCGCCAAAGCGTTTAAAGAAACCGGTTGCCTTGTTGCCAATGGCTGCAAAGTCGACTTCTTTACCTTCATCACGCAATTTCTTCGCGTGCAAAACCACAGCTTTAAATTCGTTGGTGTTCAAGCCACCACACAAGCCGCGGTCGGTAGAAACGACAATGTAACCAACGCGCTTAACTTCACGCTCATCCATATACGGATGACGATATTCCAAGTTACCGCGTGCAACATGGCCAATCACATTGCGAATGCTGTCGGCATACGGACGCGTCGCCGCCATCCGTTCCTGCGCCTTTTTCATTTTGGACGCAGCAACCATTTCCATTGCGCTGGTGATCTTCTGAGTATTATTAATACTCCCGATCTTGGTTTTTATCTCTTTACCGCCGGCCATGACTAATCTCCTGTTAACTCAACGACAAATGGTCACCCGTAGGGGCGACCACCTTACTTACCATGACTGAGTTTTCTTAAACTTGGTCAACGCTTCTTTCAGCGTGGCATCGATGTCGTCGTTATAGTTGCCAGTTTTATTAATATCAGCCATAAGCTCAGCGTATTCGCTCTTCATAAATGCAATTAATGCAGCTTCGAAGTCTAGAATTTTGCTTTGCTCAACGTCTTTCAGAAAGCCTTTTTCTACCGCATAGATAGAAACGGCCATATCTGCAACGCTCATTGGCTCATACTGGTTTTGTTTCATCAGCTCGGTTACACGTTGACCGTGCTCAAGCTGTGAGCGAGTTGCTTCATCAAGGTCAGAGGCGAACTGTGCGAATGCTGCAAGTTCGCGGTACTGAGCCAGGGCAAGACGAATACCGCCACCCAGCTTCTTGATGATTTTCGTTTGTGCGGCACCACCAACACGAGATACCGATACACCGGCGTTAACAGCTGGGCGAATACCCGCGTTAAACAAGTCAGTTTCTAAGAAGATCTGACCATCGGTGATTGAAATCACGTTAGTAGGTACGAATGCAGATACGTCACCAGCCTGGGTTTCAATGATTGGCAGGGCGGTTAAAGAACCGGTTTTGCCTTTCACTTCGCCGTTGGTGAATTTTTCAACGTAATCAGCATTTACACGTGCTGCACGTTCCAGCAAACGCGAATGTAGATAGAACACGTCACCAGGGTAGGCTTCACGGCCCGGCGGACGACGTAACAGCAATGAAATTTGACGATAAGCAACAGCTTGCTTAGACAAATCATCATATACGATTAGCGCGTCTTCACCGCGGTCACGGAAGTATTCACCCATGGTACAACCGGAGTAGGCTGCCAAATACTGCAGTGCTGCAGATTCAGAAGCAGAAGCGGCTACGATGATGGTGTTTTCCAGGGCGCCATGCTCTTCAAGTTTGCGTACTACTGAAGAGATAGTCGATGCTTTCTGACCAATCGCTACGTACACACACTTAATACCAGAATCTTTCTGGTTAATGATGGCATCAACGGCCAGTGCAGTTTTACCTGTCTGACGGTCACCGATCACCAACTCACGCTGGCCACGACCGATTGGAATCATCGCATCAATTGATTTGTAACCAGTTTGCACTGGCTGATCAACCGATTGACGTTCAATAACGCCCGGTGCAATTTTTTCTACTGGCTCAAAGCCGTCGGCGTCAATTGGACCTTTACCGTCAATTGGTGCACCCAGGGTGTTTACGACACGACCCAACAGGTTACGACCAACAGGTACTTCCAAAATACGGCCTGTAGATTTAACTTTCACGCCTTCTTGCAGGTCCTGGTAAGGACCCATAACTACCGCACCTACTGAGTCGCGCTCAAGGTTCAATGCGATGGCGTAACGATTACCAGGAAGCTCAATCATCTCACCCTGCATACAGTCGGCAAGACCGTTAACGCGGATGATTCCGTCGATTACAGATACAATAGTACCTTCGTTCCGAGCTTCACTGACCACTTCGAACTGGTCTATACGTTTCTTGATCAGTTCTGCGATTTCATTTGAATTCAGTTGCATGCTCAAGTCCCCAATTAGGATTGCAGTGCGTGGGCAAGGCGATTCAACTTGCCGCGCACAGTACCGTCAATTACGGTGTCACCGGCTTTGATCATCAATCCACTGACGATACCGGCGTCAACACTGCAATTCAGCTTAACTTTGCGTGAAAAACGTTGTTCCAACGTTTTTGCCAGATTGTCCTGCTGTTTCTTCGTCAATTTGGTTGCTGAGGTTACATCCACAGCAACTTCCTTTTCGTGCTCAGAGCGAAGTTCGCCATAGAGCTTTTCAACTGCAGGCAAAGCTTTCAAGCGGCCATTTTCAGCCATGAGACGAACAAGATTCTGGGCTTTCTCGTCCAGTTGTTCACCACAAACACTTATGAAAACTTCGGTTTTCTTATCCAGCGTTTCAGCGCTATTTAAAAACGCACCCATGCTGGCGTCCTCTGCTACTGCAGCGGCAAACACCAGCATTTCGTGCCATTTTTCGACGGCGCCATGTTCTAATGCAAAATCAAAAGCTGCTTTTGCATAGGGGCGAGCAACCGTAGTCAATTCTGACATTTGCACAAACCCCTTTCGTTAAAGTTCAGCGACCAGTTTTTCAACGATGTCGCTATGAGCGTCTTTATCAATCTCACGCCCAATAATTTTTTCTGCACCAGCGACTGCAAGAACAGCAACCTGCTTACGCAGTTCTTCACGAACGCGGTTCCGTTCTGCTTCGATTTCAGTGTGACCAGAAGCAACGACTTTTTCGCGTTCTTCATGGCCACGCTGAGTTTCTTCCTCAACGATTTTAGCAGCGCGTTTTTTCGCCTGCTCGATGAGTTCAGCAGCTTCAGCTTTCGCTTCGTTCAGCTCTTCGGCAATTTTCGACTGAGCAAGTTCAAGGTCTTTCTCGGCGCGTTCGCCAGCCGCCAGGCCATCAGCAATTTTCTGCTGACGCTCTTCGATCACTCGAATTAGCGGTGGCCATACGAACTTCATGCAAAACAGCACGAAGACGATAAACGCAATCGTTTGACCTATTAGGGTAGCGTTGATACTCACAACGGACCTCCTTTACGTTGGTGACCGTGGTATCTCGATTAACCTGCTAACTGACCAATGAACGGGTTTGCAAAAGTAAAGAACAATGCAATACCAACACCGATCATCGCGATAGCATCAATCAGACCCGCTACGATGAACATTTTAACTTGCAGCTGAGGCGCTAGTTCTGGCTGACGCGCTGCGGCTTCAAGGAACTTACCACCCAACATACCGAAACCCAGTGCCGTACCTAATGCACCCAGACCGATCATGATTGCTACAGCAATAGCAGTAAAAGCAACTACAGTTTCCATTGATATCTCCAGTTTTCGTTAAAGTAAAAAATAAAAAGTAAAATTAAAAATTAATGTTTCTCTGAGGCCATGCTCAGGTAAACGATGGTCAGCATCATAAAGATAAAGGCTTGCAGCACAATAACCAGAATATGGAATACTGCCCAGACAAAGTGCAGCGGTAACTGCGCCACGCCAACCAATGCAATTAGTATGAATATTAGCTCGCCAGCATACAGGTTACCGAACAGACGTAAAGCCAGTGACGCTGGTTTTGCTAGCAGCGTAACGGTTTCCAATATCAGGTTGAACGGAATCATTGACCAGTGATTGAACGGGTTCATGGTCATTTCTTTAGTAAAGCCGCCAATTCCTTTGTTCTTAATCGAGTAGAAAATGATTAAGAAGAAGACGCCCAAACCTAATGCAAAGGTGGTGTTCAAGTCGGTGGTTGGTACCACTTTCATGTACACGTCTTGTGGGCTATCTACCCAACCTAAAGCATAAGAACCGTACATGGCGATGGAAGGTATCCAGTCAACTGGCACCAAATCCATTAAGTTCATTAAGAACACCCACACAAAGATAGTCAGTGCCAGAGGCGCTATAACTTTGCTGGTGCCATGGAAAGAGTCTTTAACGCTGTTGTTGACGAAATCAATAATCATTTCGACAAAACATTGCCACTTACCCGGCACGCCAGTTGTTGCTTTGCGTGCGGCTTTGCGGAAAGACCAAATGAAAAGAATACCCAGGAAGAGTGACCAACCTATGGTATCGATGTGCCATGTCCAAAAGCCTGCTTCACTACACGCGTAATTAAAACCGACACCGTCGTCGGTCATACATGCACGTGCGTTTGTCAGGTGATGGATAATATATTCTGTCGAGGTTTGTTCGCCACCTGCAGCCATGTTCCACCTAATTTACGTTGATTTTAAAAATAAAACCGGTGCTAGCCATTGTACCGCCAGCGCCACAATAAACCCGGCGAACACGGCTCCTTTAGGAAGCCCGCTCAAGCCAAGAATTGCGGCCAGAATAATTGTCATCAGCACCATTTTCAGTGCTTCGCCCGCAAAAAAGCTTTTCACTATTTGCTGAGCTGAGCGCGCGCCGCTATAAGCGAAAGCGCGCCATGCGAATACTGCTGTGGGAATAATAATAGCTAACCCACCAGCAATAACGCCTAATCCGTGCAGCAAGGATAAACCTAAACTAACCCCGACAGCCACCAGCATCACTATGCCGGTTTGGGTTAGTAACAGGCGTTTGGCCAGCGTTTTACCTGTTGAATTCAGTGCTGTAACCAAGCCAGAAATACCCCCGCAAAAAACTCGCGTAAGTATAAAGATCTATGTTGGAATTGCAACCACAATTGACTTCCAGGCTACGATCTACAAGCACTTAACAATTGGTTAACAGTGCTTAACTACTGACACCAAAGGGCTTTTGCCTAGTCTTTGATGTGCGCCAGAATGCCATCTAATTCATCCAGGCTGCTGTAACTAATAACCAATTTACCCTGACCTTTACGGCCATGATTAATGGCAACAGCAGCACCTAAGCGTTCGGTTAAATCTTTTTCCAGGCGCTCTATGTCAGCGTCTGGTTTTTGCGCCGGAGTTTTCTTACCCGGTTCCAGCACCCGACGAACCAATTTTTCAGCTTCGCGAACCGTCATGCCTTTGGCTGCAATAATACGGCCGGCGTCGCTTTGCGCGTCGCCCTGCAATGCCAATAATAGCTTCGCATGGCCTAGCTCAATGTCGCCGCGCTCTAATAAGGTTTTAACTTCCGCCTCAAGATTATTCAGGCGTAACAGGTTGGTAATGGTTGCGCGTGATTTACCTACGGCTTCGGCCACTTCCTGGTGGGTCAGCTGAAACTCGTCCAGCAACCGTTGCAGGGCATTGGCTTCTTCCATGGAGTTTAAGTCTTCACGCTGAATATTTTCAATCAGTGCAATAGCAACGGCCGCTTCATCAGGCACGTCTTTGATTAAACAGGGAACCATTTCCAGCCGCGCCATTTGCGCTGCACGCCAGCGTCGTTCACCGGCAATAATTTCATAGCTGTCAGGACCTACCGGACGAACCACTATCGGCTGAATAATACCTTGTGATTTAATCGAAGAAGCTAAGTCTTCCAGCGCTTCCGGAGACATGTCTTTACGCGGCTGGTACTTGCCCGGGCGCAACCATTCAATGGGTAATTTCTGCAGCTCGCCTTTACTGCTTTCCTGCTGAGCAACTTCATCCGCTACGTTGGTGCGGTTTTGCGCGTTGTTACTGTTGGTTAGTAACGCGTCCAGGCCGCGTCCAAGTCCTCGTTTTTTTGCCGACATAAGCGCTTGGTTCCTTGTTTGCTCAGTTTTTTTCTAGTTAAGCTTCTGTTGTTTCGCTGTCTTTTTGTAATTGTTCGGCGCGGCGAATTAATTCACCGGCCAGTGCCAGGTAAGCCTTGGCACCGGTAGAGGTTTTATCATAATACATGGCTGGTGCGCCGAAGCTTGGTGCTTCTGCCAGGCGTACATTGCGTGGAATTACGGTGCGATACACTTTGTCACCAAAGTGCGCTTTCAACTGCTCGGAAACATCATTAGCTAGACGATTCCGCGGATCGTACATAGTACGCAAAATACCTTCGATGCTTAAACTTGGATTTACCACATCGGCCAGGCGGTTAATGGTGTCCATTAACGCGGTTAAGCCTTCCAGTGCGTAATACTCACACTGCATGGGTACCAGAATAGAATCGGCGGCAGCCATGGCATTCACGGTTAACATGTTCAATGACGGCGGGCAGTCGATAAAAATAAAATCGTAATTATCAGCAACAGGCTTCAGTGCGTTACGTAACCTCAATTCCCGCGCAAATACTTCCATTAATTTAATTTCAGCGGCGGTGACATCGGCATTGGCGGCAATTAGGTGATATTTGCCATTGGTGTCGGTAACTATCACTTCTTTGGCCGGGGTTTCGTCTACCAGCAGCTCGTATACGGTATTTTCAACTTCGTATTTGTCCACACCGCTACCCATAGTGGCGTTGCCCTGTGGGTCTAAATCAATCAACAAGACTTTTCTGCGCGTTGCAGCCATGGAAGCTGCAAGGTTAACCGCGGTGGTGGTTTTGCCCACGCCGCCTTTTTGGTTCGCAATTGCAATTATTTTTGCCACGGTTATTAACCTCTTGTTGTAATTATTACCAGGTGACGTTCACCTTCAACACCCGGAACCTGCAATTTATGAACGCTCTCAAGCTCAGTAAAATCAGGAAGCTCAGCCAGTTCATCGGTGGGATGTACACCTTTCAATGCTAAAAATTTACCATGCGCGGCAGGTAAATGCGCGCACCAACTGAGCATATCACTAAGCGACGCAAAGGCTCTACTAATCACACCATCAAATTGCTGCTCAGGTTGGTAATCTTCCACCCGGGCCTGTACTGCCGTGACATTGGTTATTTTCAGCTCATGACAAACCTGACGAATAAACCGAATGCGCTTCCCTAAACTATCCAGCAGCACAAATTCTTTGTCGGGCTCCACAATGGCCAGCGGTAGCCCTGGTAAACCCGGGCCGGTACCCACATCAATAAAGCGTTTACCCTGCAAATGCGGACGAATAACCAGGCTATCGATTAAATGCTTACTGAGCATTTGCTCCGGCACGCGTACTGATGTCAGGTTATAGGCTCGGTTCCATTTATCAAGCAAACTTACTAAAGTTAGTAATTGCTCACTTTGCTTGTCAGTAATACTGATATTGGCTTGTTGTAATAACGACGGCCATTTTTTTGCCCAGCTACTTGCTGCTATATTCGTTGCAGTATTGGTTGAAGTCACAACTTTTCCTAAGCGCTTTTGCGCAACAGTCCTTGTTTTTTCAGGTGTACCAGTAGCATGGAAATAGCAGCTGGAGTAATACCTGAAATTCGCGCAGCTTTGCCAACGGTTTCTGGCTGATGCTGGTTTAATTTGGCAATGACTTCATTCGACAAACCGTTAATAGACGCATAATCGAAGGTTGCTGGCAGCAAGGTATTCTCATGGCGTAACTGTCTGGCAATTTCATCATGCTGACGAGTAATGTAACCCGCATATTTGGTTTGTATTTCAACCTGTTCAGCGGCTTGTGCGTCATCCAGACCCGGACCTATTTCTTCAATAGCCACCAAATCTTTGTACGTAATTTCCGGACGGCGCAATAATTCTTCGGCGTTCACTTCGCGTGAAATTGGTTTTTTCACCAACTTGTTAATGGCATCAGCTGCGGCATGGTTTGGATACAACCAGGTTCCGCGCAATCGCTTTTGCTCACTTTCAATAGCTTCCATTTTTGCCTGGAAACGGGCCCAGCGAGCGTCATCAACCAAACCTAATTTACGGCCTTGTTCGGTTAAGCGAATGTCGGCGTTGTCTTCACGCAACAATAAGCGGTATTCGGCACGCGAGGTAAACATGCGGTAGGGTTCTTTGGTACCCAATGTGGACAGATCGTCAATGAGCACGCCCATATAGGCCTGATCCCGGCGTGGCGCCCAAGAATCCTTACCCTGAACCTGCAAGGCGGCGTTTAAACCGGCTACCAGACCCTGGGCACCGGCTTCTTCATAGCCGGTAGTACCGTTGATTTGACCGGCAAAGAACAAGCCATGAATGTATTTGGTTTCCAAAGATTGTTTTAAATCACGTGGATCGAAAAAGTCATACTCGATGGCGTAACCAGGACGCGTGATATGCGCATTTTCAAAGCCTTTGATTGAACGCACTAACTCAACTTGCACATCAAATGGCAAACTGGTGGAAATACCGTTTGGATATACCTCGTGGGTGGTTAAGCCTTCTGGCTCAACGAAAATCTGATGCGAGTTTTTGTCTGCAAAACGAATCACTTTATCTTCAATCGACGGACAATAGCGCGGCCCAACACCTTCAATAATGCCGGAATACATGGGTGAGCGATCTAAACCGCTTTTAATAATGTCGTGTGTGCGTTCGTTGGTATGAGTGATATAGCAAGGCACCTGGCGTGGATGATCACTACCGTCACCCATAAACGAAAATATTGGGGTTGGCTGATCGCCCGGTTGTTCCTGCATCACACTAAAATCAATGGTTTTGGCATCAACACGTGGTGGAGTACCTGTTTTTAAGCGATCTACCCGAACTGGCAGTTCACGTAAACGTTTTGCCAGGTTATTTGCAGGAGGATCGCCAGCACGACCGCCTTGGTAGTTTTCTAAGCCAATGTGAATTTGTCCGCCAAGGAAAGTACCTACGGTTAGTACGACGGTTTTAGCAGAGAACTTCAGTCCCATTTGGGTAACTACACCAACCACGCGATCTTGTTCAACAATGAGATCGTCACAAGCTTGTTGAAACAAACTCAGGTTTGGTTGGTTTTCCAGAGTTTCGCGAATAGCTGCCCGATAAAGCTGGCGATCGGCTTGTGCGCGAGTTGCCCGTACGGCTGGCCCTTTTGATGAATTAAGCGTACGGAACTGAATACCGGCGCGATCGGCTGCTATAGCCATAGCACCACCAAGCGCATCAATTTCTTTTACTAAGTGGCCTTTACCAATACCACCAATAGCGGGGTTACAGGACATTTGGCCTAAGGTTTCAATGTTATGTGTTAGCAATAACGTAGAACTACCCATACGGGCAGCTGCTAAGGCTGCTTCTGTGCCTGCATGACCACCACCTATAACGATAACGTCAAAGTGTTGATGGTAGGTGTTGTTGCCTGTACTGCTGGACATATATTGAATACCTGTTGTTTCTAATTACGCGTGGTTACGCAGAGTGAAGCGTAAGCGCGAAGAGCTAGTTCGGATGTGATTCATGAACCGGTTATTTTAACGCGAATTCACTGAAAGAAAAATGGTTAAATTTTAAACGGGGTGTAAAACTTCCCTGAGAGGATCTTAAAAGTATTTAAATGATCTTGTTTTGATCTTTTACTATGCCTACTACTAGGATCGAGTTTCCTGTTGATAAGCGATCAAAGCTGTTCATTTTAAAGGATCTTTTTGATCATGAAAGCTGTGATCAGATGACGATCTTAACTGCTTACATCATGTGGGTAACTATAGTGATTATCCACAGGTATGGTTATCAACAGACTTATTTGGTGCATATAAACAGGTCTTAACCAGGCTTATACTTCTTTTATACACAAATATTGATGAATTTTTGTACCCATATTGGTGTTAATTGCTCCGGGTCGTCTTCCATCATGTCTATTTCCAGACGATCTAATAGTCGCATGGCGGCCGCATCATTCAGTCGTTGGTCTAAATCACGACCCGCTGCACAATAAGTATCGTAGCAGGACTCACCAATGGCTATTACCGCATACTTTAAGCCTGACAACTGCGGTGGGCGGTGTTCCAGTTGCTCCGCAAAATCGAGCATGCTGTCACCGTAATCACCGGCACCATGGCTGGCTACCAGGCATAACCAGATGCGCTCAGGCCCGGCTTGTTCAGTCAGTGCATCAAAGTCAGGTTCGTAATGCATTTCGGTAGTTAGGCCGGCTTGTTGCAATTGTTCCTGCACCTGATCGGCTAAATACTCGGTATTCCCTGAGGTAGTGCCAACTAAAATGTCGATGCGACTCATAGTGTTTCGTTCCTAAGTTCGGTTCGTGCCTGTTAACGGTTATTGTTAACGAATAACGGCCAGAGTTTGATACTCGTCAATGGCAAATTGGTCTGTCATACCGCTGATAAAATCCTGAATTAAACGACAGCGGTAATATAACTCGTGATGGTCATCGTTTTTCGGTTGTTGCAGATAGGCGGCGATATGCTTTGCTG
The DNA here is from genome assembly GCF_900177775.1 of Pseudidiomarina planktonica. Classification (GTDB taxonomy): domain Bacteria; phylum Pseudomonadota; class Gammaproteobacteria; order Enterobacterales; family Alteromonadaceae; genus Pseudidiomarina; species Pseudidiomarina planktonica. Next base: position 57,140 of record NZ_FXWH01000001.1, read on the forward strand.
GAAGTCGTTTCGCTAAACGCATTGGCAAAATCATATGTTTTGCAGTGCCGCCTAATACAGAGGCAAAGTCAGAGCTGCTTAGTTTCAGCAATGGAGCGTAAAAATTAAGTAAGCCGTGAATAATCTGATAGCCCTGTAGTTCCAGAGTTTCTACTTCAGGATGATTAAATACGTGCTCAAAAGCGACTTCTTTCAGGGTACTAATAACCCTTTGATACACGCTACCGTCCTCTAATAAGGCTCTGTCTAAGGTTCCGTGAAATACCGCTTCCATGTTCTCAGCACACTGGCTGGCTGCATGCTCAACTAACGGGTGAATAAGTGCGACACGCAGTGCTATGAAATACTGTCCAACCGGGTCAACAGGTTCACTGTCGGCTGCCTTGTTGGCCTGATCAATCAAACTTGCAAATGTCACCTTGTTGCCGTTATGAGTACGAATGGTATTGGTTGCAGATGACGGTAAATTTGCGCTGATATGCTCAAATTGTTGTTTCAATAGCTGGGTTAACTGAGAAAGATCCAGAATATTTTTCTCTACCGCATCTTCAATATCGGCCAGGCAGTAAGAAATATCGTCGGCGGCTTCCATGATATAAGCCAGTGGGTGTCGGCAACCGGGTTGTATATCCAGTGCTTGCTGTAAATCACCAATTAGCTTTTGCTCAGAGTAATAATAGCCAGGCTTTTTCGCCCGGTAACAATCATCTCGCTTGGGTTCATAAGCCGGCCGGGTATATTTCATTAATCCGGCGGTTTGGCTATAGGTAAGATTCAGGCGCAGCAGAGTGGCGGTGAGGCGGATGGCCTGAGCGTTGCCTTCAAAGTGAATTAAATCTTGTTGCAGCAGGTCATGATGCTGGTAGCTGTTATCAAGATGACCGAATAGTTCGTTAATATTCTGCGCAAACCAGTTCTGAATTGCGGCTTCGCCAAAATGACCAAAGGGTGGGTTGCCAATGTCGTGCATTAAACAGGACATTTCTACCAGGGTTTCAAGCGCTTGTTCGTAAGGTGGCTCCAGGCCTAGTTTGGCAACATCCGGGCCTAGTTTTTGAATCAGGGTACGAACAATAAAGCGGCCGGTTTGTTGCACTTCCAGCGAATGGGTTAAGCGGCTGCGCACGGCAGCGTTTCGTTCCAGCGGAAACACCTGGGTTTTCTGTTGCAGGCGGCGTACGGCGGCAGACTGAATAATACGGCCACGGTCACTTTCAAAAGCTCGCAAAATAGCATCCGGCGTTTCGCTTGGTGCCGCAGAGCCTGACGGGCGTTGAGTGGTAATCTTACGTTTAAAATTAATAGTCATACGCGGCCTTGTGAATACTTTACGGATAGAAACCAAGCTTTCTGAAATTACATTGTAAGTGAAGTAAACCATAAACAAAGCAGTGGCGGCTATTATGGTATTAATTAACGACTAACGGAGTTATTTTTACGGCCAGCGAAGCTAGCCCTGTGGGGGGCATGCTGATACCCTAACGAAATAATAAAAACTATTTAATAATCGTTTAGGGCCCTCACATGATCCAGATAAAGAACTCTGGCTTAACTGCCAGCCTGATTCTATTGGTAAGTTTGACCTTGCCGGTAAGCGCGGCAATTAAGCAAACGAAAGTAGATTTTGAAGACAAATTTCGTCAATTAGATGAAGTGTTACCAACGCCGAATGTTTACCGCAATGCAGCGGGCGAACCAGGCACCCAATACTGGCAGCAACAGGCCGACTACGACATTAAAGTGCGTTTAGACGAAGACAAGCGCCGTATTGAAGCCTCGCAAACCATTACTTATACCAATAATTCGCCCTATACCCTGCGCTACCTTTGGGTGCAGCTGGACCAAAACATTTTCCGTAGCGATTCAATGGCCGAAATGACGTCCACCTTTGAGTCGTCGCAGGAAACCAATTTAGGCGGTATTGATAAGCCAGCGCGCTTGAGTTTGAACCAGTTACGTCGCCAGCAGTTTATGCAGGACAACGAGCTGGGTTACGACATTAGCCGGTTAGAGGCTACCAATGGCCAAGAACTGAAGTTCACCTTAGTTGGCACCAACTTGCGCATTGATTTGCCGCAGCCATTAGAAGCTGGTGAGCAAATGTCATTTGCCATTGATTTTGCTTTTAACATGGTTGAAGAAGACGCCATGGGCGCCCGTAATGGTTATGAGCATTTCCCAGATGACGCCCGCGAAGGCGGTAATGACATCTTCTTGCTGGCGCAGTGGTTCCCACGCATGGTGTCGTACAGCGACTATGAAGCCTGGCATAACAAAGAATTCTTAGGCCGCGGTGAGTTCGCACTGGAATTTGGCGATTACAGTGTCGAAATTAACGTACCTGCTGATCATATAGTGTCCTCTACCGGTGTGTTGTATAACCCGGATGAAGTGTTAACCAACACGCAGAGGAAACGTTTGGAAGAGTCCGAAACCGCCGACCGTCCAGTATTTGTGGTAACGCCGGAAGAAGCCCTGGAAAACGAAAAGGCTGGTACTTCTGAGCGTAAAACCTGGCATTTTAAAGCTGAGAACGTTCGTGACTTCGCCTGGGCATCATCACGCAAGTTTATTTGGGACGCGAAAGGCTACCAGCAAGGTGGTTCAGTGCAACCACTGGTTATGGCCATGTCGTTCTACCCGAAAGAAGGTGGCGAGCTGTGGGAGAAATACTCCACTGAATCTGTGATTCACACTATGGAAGTTTACTCGCGCTTCTCGTTTGATTATCCGTACCCTACCGCACAGTCAGTGAATGGCCCGGTGGGCGGTATGGAATATCCAATGATTACCTTCAATGGCCCTCGTACTGAATTGCAGGACGATGGCAGCCGAACTTATTCGTTAGCGGAAAAACGCTTCCTTATTGGTGTGGTGATTCATGAAATTGGCCACATTTATTTCCCAATGATTGTGAATTCTGATGAGCGTCAGTGGACCTGGATGGACGAAGGCCTGAACAGCTTCTTAGACGGCGTTGCCGGTCGCGAATGGGATCCGAATATTCCGTGGGGCGTAGAAGCGCGCCACATTATTGATTACATGAAGTCACAGCAACAAGTGCCAATTATGACGCAGTCAGACAGCGTGTTGCGGTTAGGTCCGAATGCCTACACCAAACCTGCTGCTGCATTGAATATTCTGCGTGAAGTGATTCTTGGCCGTGACTTGTTTGATTTTGCATTCAAAGAGTACGCCCGCCGCTGGATGTTTAAGCGACCTACACCGTCAGACTTTTTCCGCACTATGGAAGAAGCCTCCGGGGTTGATTTAGATTGGTTCTGGCGCGGCTGGTTCTACAGTACTGACCACGTTGATATTTCCGTTGACCGGGTTTATGAATTACAGCTTGATACCAAAGATCCGGACATTGACTGGGAACGTCGTCGTCAGGAACAAGCGGATAAGCCGGTGTCTTACCATGTGCGCCGTAACGAGCAGGAAGGTCGTAAAACCTGGGTTGAGTTAAATCCGGACGTGACTGACTTCCACGACGAAAATGATCGTTTTACGGTAACCAACAAGCAACGCAACGAATATCAGAGTTTCCTGGACAAATTAGAGCCATGGGAACGTCGGGTATTTGAGCGTGCGGTTGAAGAAGACAAAAACTACTATGTATTAGATTTCAGCAACAAAGGCGGTTTAGTGATGCCTATATTGCTGCAATTAACTTACGCCGACGGTACTACGGAAGACATGTACATTGCTGCCGAGATTTGGCGTCGTAACGCCAAGCAGGTGAGCAAGCTGGTTGTTACCGACAAGCAGGTAGTAAGTGTTGCAGTGGATCCGAACTGGGAAACTGCTGACGTAGATACGGCTAATAACTACTATCCGCGTAAGATTATTCGCTCGCGTATTGAAGCTTATAAATACAAGCGTGACCTTGATCACGTGTCGCGTGATGTGATGCAAGACGCGAAAGCGGAGCTTAAAACTGACGAAGAGAACAACGACTAATGCGCCTGATCGTTAGTTTGATTGCAGTGCTGACGCTGTCGTTGCTGGTGAACGCCAGCGCGGCAGCACATCAATTAAAAACCGCTATTACTACGGTATTGTTTAATGAGCGTACGGAAAATATAGAAGTGATGCATCGCTTCTATTTGCACGACGCCGAGCATGCGCTTGCACAAGTGGTTGAAGGTGGTGCGGATTTACATGCCAGTGAAGCCTCGCAACAGGCTTTTAGCGAGTATGTGTTAAAGCACTTTGCAATGACGGATCTGGATGAGCAACCGCTGGAATTGTCCACGGTTGGTTATCAAATTGATGGGCCACACTTTTGGGTTTATCAGGAAACGCCAATTCCGGCGCAACTGAAAGGCTTAAGCATGCGCTATAGTGCGCTGCAGGAAGTGTGGGCGGATCAGGAAAACATGGTGAATATAGAAGGTAAGGGCGCTATCCAAACCTTGTTGTTTACTAGCGATGACACCTGGTTAACCGTGTATTTCGAAGACAAACAGCCCTAATCGGGGCTGTTACCTCCACAATTCCAGCATATTTCGTAACTTCCCGGCTGGGTTTCACCGCAATTCTGGCAATACCATTCTCGTTCGGCATTCTGCTCGTAATTTTGAATCACGCTGCGCGCTTGCTTGTCGTGTTGGGGAGCAACAGCTATAGCGGTTTCCAGGGCATTGGCAGGCAGTTCGCCAATGGCGCCGGTAGACGAGTTCGTTTTGACCCCGGCTGACAGGCCCTGACTTCGTAGTAAACCAGCCACAAGTTCTGCTTCAACCGGGTTCGCAGCATGGTATACGGTAATCCAGTCGGATTCTGGCTGCATGTTGACTCCTCGGTTGTGATGATTAGTCGTCTTCGGCTGAACAAATGCGATTACGACCGGACTTTTTCGCTTGATAAAGCGCTTTGTCGGCGCGGTCAAAACAGCTTTCTATAGGTTCACCAGGCTGCACCTGCGCAATGCCGAAACTGCAAGTCAGCTGCGGCTGATACGAGAACTTGTACTCTTGGAGTGCATTGTTGATGCGTTCACATAGCTTGCGCGCATCAGCAGCGTTAGAGTGGGCACAAACTATCACAAACTCTTCACCACCCCAACGCGCCAAAATATCAGATTCGCGAGTTTGCTCTTGTAGCAACTGCGCAAATTCAATCAAAACTTTGTCGCCGGCGCTATGCCCGAAGGTGTCGTTAATACGCTTAAAGAAATCTATGTCGATGATGATTAAGCTAGTGTCGCTGTCGTGCGCATGCTCGCGCTGATCGCTATTATGGCGCACCATCATTTGTTGCAGAAACGAACGGTTGTGCAAAGTGGTTAGCGGGTCATGCTGAGATAAAAATTCAAGCTTGTCGACCGTTTGCTCAAGCTTTTCACGGAGCTGTTCCAGCTGGCTGTTGCTGGCGCTAAGCTTGCGGTTGTACCGATAACTCATGCACGACCACCAGGTAAGCAGCAAAATAACGGCAAGGGCGGCGAAGCCAAGTTGCCAAATCAACTCATGGTTGGTGTCGTCAATCACTGAAATATTATTCCAGCGCTGAAATATTTGCAGGTGTTGCTCTTCATCTATTTGCGCCAAGGCCGCGTTGATAGTCGGTAGCAGGTGTTCACTGCCTGTACTAACCGCCATGCGTAGCTCGTCTTCCGGGCGCATCCAGCCGGAAATCTTGAGGTTATTCAGCTTCTGCCTCTGAATGTAAGCATTCACCGAATAAAGCGAGCCAATAAATAAGTCAGCATCGCCTTCGGCAACCGCAATAAGGCCTTCATGCTCATTTCGTACCGGCAGTACATTGGTATTTGGGTGGTACTCGCGCACGTATTCCATTAACCGGTATTCGGTAGGAATAGCCACGATACGTTGGCCTATGTTTTCGAAGCCTTGCAAGAATGGCTGTTCGCGCTGCGACACCAACACATTGGGAGAACGGAAATAGACATTGCTGAAAGTAAGATACTTCTCGCGTTTGTCAGTTTTGTTCAGCATCGGCGTAAACTGACACCGGCGCTCTTCCAGAAACCGCAACGATTGTTGCCAGGATCTGGTGGGAATAAGTTTGAAGGTGAGGCCGCTTTGGGCGCTTATTAACGCCATGTAATCTGCCGACAAGCCAGTGTGCTTGCCGTCCCGAATAGCTTCATAGGGCATCCAGTTAGGATCGACACAATAGCTGATGGGTTCGGAATTACTGCGTTGCAGGTTGTCTTGTTGGGCGTGCGCTGTGGTTATGCCGCCCAAAAGCAAATAGCTGGCACTAATCAGCATGGCCGTAACGCGACGCAATAGGCTTGATGTGAAGGCAGTCATAACTGGCTCGCTTACACTTGTATGCAATCAGAATAGGGGAGTAAATGCCGAATGGAAAGAAATTTATCAGCAAAATCAGAGCACTTGTATTGCCTGTTGGAGGTTCGTTGCTACACTCTCTGAATAAGACAGGCGGTTATTTTAAGCATTGCCTGAATGCACGTGGAGAAAAACAATGAAAAATCACGCATTTGAAATTCGCTGGGGCATCATTTTTACCGTAGCAACTTTATTGTGGATGTTGCTGGAGCGCTTAGTTGGCCTGCACACCATTTATATTGATGAACACCTGATTTACACCAACTTCTTCGCCATTGTGGCTGTTGCCATTTATGTATTTGCGTTGCGAGCTAAGCGTGATCATCAGCTAAGCGGCATTATGAATTTTAAAGAGGGGTTTGTTTGTGGTGTGAAGATTACTGTTGTGGTTGCGATTTTGTCGCCGCTTGCGCAGTGGATTACGCACAACGTTATTACGCCGGATTACTTTGCCAATGCAGCGGCCTTAGCCGTACAAACAGAGAATATGACGCAGGCCCAGGCCGAAAACTACTTCTCGCTTTCCAGCTATTACATGCAGGCGTTTATTGGCGCCATAATTATGGGTGTGATTACCTCTGCCATTGTGGCCTTTTTCGTGAAGAAGCCGCCGGTGGTGGAAGAAGATTCCGATTAAAAAATGCTATAAATTTGCATCCGAACGAGCAGTTTGTTCGAACCTTGCTATACCGACAACCCGAAGGAACACTAACTATGACAACCCCAAAGGGCCTCGAGCGTGATTTGCACTATATCGCGCTTGGCGATACCGCTGCGTTTCGTCGCTTATATGAAGCAACTTCAGCGAAACTATATTCTGTTAGCCTGACCATTGTTCGACGCACTGATTGGGCTGAGGAAACTTTGCAAGATGCCTTTATTAAAGTTTGGCATTCTGCAGGTGACTACTCCGTCACTAAGGGCTCAGTAATGAGTTGGCTAATCAGTATTGTGCGGTATCGGTCGATTGATTTGCTGCGCAAACGAGCCAACCAAGAATTGTCATCCACTGATTTTGATGATCTTCCCGCACCTGAGGTACTGGACGCCTCATTAGACAAACTTACCCAGTCCAGGCAACTGCAGGTTTGTATGGACGAACTTCAGCCAACCACCCGACAATGCATTCAATTGGCGTTTGTGTTCGGCTTAAGTCATCAGGAAGTAAGTGAGCATTTAAGTGAAGCCCTGGGTTCAGTGAAAAGCTGGATTCGCCGTGGACTAGACAGCTTAAAGAGGTGCTTACAACGATGAATTACCAATCAACGGAACTACAACACCAACTTGCTGCACGTTATGTGGTGGGAAGTATGAGAGGTTCGGCCCGAAAACGTTTTCAGCGTCTGTTAATGGATTTTCCGAAGCTGCGCGAAGAAGTGGCGTTTTGGGAAGAGCATTTATACGAGCTGACCGATGTGATTGCTCCGCAACAGCCTAACGACAGGGTTTGGCAGCGCATTGAAGAACGTCTTGGTTTTGTGCGGACCAAACAAAAATTGGCGAAGTGGCCCTGGCTGATTGGCGCTTTTGCCAGTTTATTGTTGCTGGTGAATGTGGTGTTACTCACCTCAACGGACAGCGTTGTGCCCACGCCAATTGATCGGGTAGCGGTGATTCAAAATGCCGAAGCACGTACCTTATGGCTTATTGAGCAACGCGAGCAAACCTTCGAAGTGGCCGCAATTGGCGCTATTGAGCAAGTGCCTGATCAGGACTATCAGTTATGGATGTTACCCGCTGATGGGACGGCACCAATATCGCTCGGATTATTGCCAAAACAAGGGGAAGTCAGCTTGCCGATTAGTTCGCGCATTAACTTAACCGAAGTTGCGGCACTTGCGGTAAGCCGGGAGCCATTGGGCGGATCGCCAGAGTCGATACCGACTGGGCCAGTTCTCTATACAACTGATTTGATTATTTTGTAAAAAAGTTGCATCTAGTGTGCCCTCGAGATCGTAAGTTGTTTAGACCCGCTAAGAGTTGTCGGGTTTGAACGTTAACTATAAACGATCAAGAGGGCTTTTTAATGAACAAAATTCTATTCTCTACAACAGCACTTGTTGCTGCTATGGCTTGTGCAAGCACAGCCTTTGCCTCCAGTCACCGTGAGGCGCCTAATGTTGCGCGCTTTCCAACGGTAGATTCAACCGACTTCTACGTATTTAATAGCTACGAATCTGGTCGGGAAGACTACGTCACTATTATCGCCAATTATATTCCATTGCAGGATAGTTACGGTGGACCTAACTATTTCGCAATGGATCCAGCGGCCGTTTACGCGCTGCATATAGATTCTGACGGCGATGCGGTAGAAGACATTACCTTTGAATTCCGTTTTGACAACGAACTACCAAATGGCGGCATTAAACTGCCAGTGGGTCCGGATGGTGTAGAAGTGAGCGTACCCCTGAAGCATGTGGGTGCTATTAGTGCAGGTAACAATGGCTCTTTGAACTTCAGCGAAACCTATTCGATTGAGATGGTTTCCGGGCCACAATCTTCTGGTTCACGAACCGCGGTAACTGGCGCTGGTGGTGAATCTGAGTTCGTTAAACCTTACGCTTATGTTGGTGAGAAAACCTTCGGTTCAACTGCTGACTACGAAGCCTATGCCCAGCAATACGAATACGACGTGTCGATTCCAAACTGTAGTGCCATGGGTCGTGTATTTGTAGGGCAACGCAAAGACTCGTTCACGGTAAACCTGGGTGAAACCTTTGACTTGGTTAATTACGTGCCAGTTGAAGGCGACAGTGCACCTGGTGCTGGTGATGGCGGCGGTTTCCCCGGCGGTATTACCCAGTCGACAGCGAATGACGACTTAAACGACAAAAACGTAAATACCATAGCGCTGGAAGTTCCAAAATCTTGTCTAACCGGTAATGGTAACGGCGTTATTGGTGCCTGGACCACAGCCAGCTTGCCGCAAGCGCGCATTCTGAATCCGAATGCAACCTTAGCGAAGCCGGAAGTAAATGGCGGCGCTTTAGTGCAAGTTTCCCGCTTAGGTTCGCCGTTGGTTAATGAATTGGTTATTGGTATTGATGACAAAGACCGGTTCTCTTCGGCACATCCTTCGGACGATGGTCAGTTTGCAACTTACGTCACGAATCCAACCTTACCGATCATTTTGGACCTGCTGTTCAAAGATGCGGTTAATGCCACATTGGGAACGGATTTTGAAACTATCGCACCAACTAATTACCCACGGAATGACTTGGTAGCTGCTTTTCTAACCGGTTTTGCTGGCGTGAATCAGCAACAAACGGTTACACCGTCGGAAATGTTGCGATTGAATACTAACATTCCTGCCACAGCAGCTGATTTGCAATCTCCGTTCGGCGTTGCCGGCGATGATTTAGCGGGTTTCCCAAATGGTCGTCGTCCTGGTGATGATGTGGTTGATATTGCACTGCGCGTAGTTATGGGTGCCTTATGTCACGATATTCCCGTGAATGGCGAACCAACCAACCTGGGATTATGTTCTCCGGAAGACGCTAATGTTGGTACTGCACCTTTCACTGATGGTGCGCCATTGGACGCAAGCTTTGTAAATGACAGCTTTCCGTTCTTAGCTGCGCCTTTATCCGGTTCACCACAGTAAGGAGTGCCAATTATGTCTAGCTACATACAGAAGTTAGCTATCGTGCTTAGTGTCACCTTCGCGGTCAGTGCTTGTAATTGGTCAGGAGATAAAGAGCCAACCCCAAATACGGCTCCGGAAGCGTTATCTGATAGCGTTTCAACCTCGACCGATACGGTATTGATGGGGCAGTTAGCAGGATCTGATGGCGAAGGCGACGAGCTTGTATTTAGTCTTGCCGCTGAGCCGGTAAATGGTTCTGTTACCGTTGCTGCCGATGGTGCTTACACTTACACGCCGAATGCGGAGTTTGTTGGCGACGACAGCTTCAGCTTCTCGGTGTCAGATGGTGAGTTAAGTGACGAAGGCACCATAAGCATTAATGTTGAGGTTCTGCAGGTGTCGTTTCGCGACTCTGTTCGTGACGCTTATTCACAGAGCGCGCAAGCAACACCACTGGCAGTAAATGGTCGGAATTACGAGCAAGACGTGATGAATACGGCTGAGTTCGATGACCTGGTTGCGGCCGGGGAGGTTTCCGGCAATGACTAAAAATGGACTCAGAGTTCTGGTCCTTTTAGTGTTCACCCCCTTGGGCTGCGGCGTTGCCGCAGCCCCTTTTTCTGAGGCCGAGCGCTATGCCGCTTATGTGACAGCGGGAAAGGATGAAACTCAACATGAATTACATGACCAGGCGGCTGAGTTATGGCAACAGGCTAAGCCTGAATTAGCTAGTTTACCAAGTAAGGAAAGAGCTCGTTGGTGGCTGGCGCATGCTGATTTACTTCAGTTTGAGCATCGTTTCGACGAGGCCTTGCAGGCCATAGATAAGGTGCTGAAAGAGCAAGAATTGCAAGAAAACGCCTACCTGATACAAGCACGAATTGCGTTAACACGCCATGACTTAGCAGCGGCAAACACTGCCTGTCAGCAATTAGTTGATCATGCCCCTATGGATGTTGTGGCCACCTGTATGCTGGAAGTGCAGGGGCGAGCAGGTGAGTTAGCAACAAGTTATCCAGCGTTACAACGGTTACATACGCGTAATCAGAATCCAGAGTCAGCGCTTACTAAATGGCGCAAACAAATTTTAGCCGAACAAGCGCAATTGCTGGAACGATACGATGAAGCTTTGCGGTGGCTTGGGTATCCGAATTACCAGCAGCAAGCTGTGGTGGTGCAGAAGCAACTACTGGATGTGTTGCTGGCCATGGGTCGGGGAAATGAAGTATTAGAGTTAACGGGAAAGTGTCCTGCCGTGAGCAAATTGCCGGTAGACAGCCTGTTAGTTCGAATTGCGCACGCTGAAAGCCTTCAAAACAAACAACATTGCTGGCGACAGGTCGCGCAGGAACGTATGCAGCTGCGCAAGTTGAGAGCTGATGAATTACACACCTCCGATTTAGCTTATTACTTTACCTACGTTCAACCTGATGCTGAGCAAGCAGTGCATTGGGCAAAACTAAATAGTGCGGTAGCGCGCGAACCTTTTGATCGGGCATTGCTAAAGGCAGCTCAGGAGATACAACCATGAACAAGTTTGTAGTCGCAACTCTATTGGTATTGGTGTTTTTAACCGAGCCTGCGCAGGCGCATCGATTTAGTACCAGCTTTTTGCAATTAGATAGCGGCCAGGATCATCCGCAGGAGTTTGATTGGAGCTGGCGCATTGTTGAGCACGACTTAGCGGTTGTTGCGCCTTTTCTGGTGAATAATCAGAAGCAACTATTACCGCTTGCCGAGCTGGCAGCTCAACAACAGAGCTTCGCAGATTTTGTCGCCACCAGGGTGAGCTTTAATGCCGAATGCTCGCTGGAAGTACTACCTGTTGTTCAGCTAACCCGTGAGGTTTACGCCGGGCAAGAGTTTGTGGTGATTCATGGCCACGGTGGCTGCCCGTTGGCGCTACTGAAAGAGGTTCAGGTGAATAAGGTGTTTGCTGAAATTAAGAACCACAAAGTGATTATTGAAATTGGCGACAAAGAAAAACACGGCGTGTTAAGTCAGGCACAAACAACCTGGCAGGTTGAGTAAGCTTAGTTGCGGTTATTTGCCGATACAGAAGGAGCCGAAGATTTTGCCCAACAGGTCGTCAGAGGTAAATTCGCCGGTGATTTCGTTCAGGTGTTGCTGGGTAATGCGCAGTTCTTCCGCTAAAAGTTCGCCAGCTAGGTTATATTCCAGGTGTTCCTGGCCCGTAAGCAGGTGCTGGCGGGCTTTTTCCAGTGCATCTAAGTGACGGCGGCGGGCCATGAAATGGCCTTCACCAGTGGCTTGATAGCCAACGCAATGCTTCAGGTGGTCGCGTAGCAGCTCAATACCATGACCGGTTTTGGCGGAAAGGTGAATCACGGGAATGCCTTGAATGTCGTCAATGGCGATAGGTTCGGCAGTTAGGTCCGACTTATTGCGAATAACAGTAACAGGTAGCGCTTCTGGCAGCTGCTCAAAGAACTCCGGCCAAATGTCTTCCGGATGGGTGGCATTGGTTTCGCTGGCATCCACCATAAAGAGTACGCGGTCGGCCTGACGAATTTCGTCCCAGGCACGCTGTATACCTATTTGTTCCACTTCGTCGGGGCTTTCCCGCAATCCTGCCGTATCAATAATATGCAGCGGCATGCCGTCAATTTGAATGTGCTCACGCAATACGTCGCGAGTGGTACCGGCAATAGCGGTAACAATAGCCGACTCACGTCCGGCCAAAGCGTTTAACAAGCTCGACTTGCCCGCGTTAGGACGGCCAGCAATAACTACCTGCATACCTTCGCGCAATAAGCTGCCTTGTTTCGCCTGCACATGAATATCGTGCAATCGGTCAATTACCGCTTCTAAATCACCGGCAACTTTCCCGTCACTTAAAAAGTCGATTTCTTCGTCGGGAAAATCAATGGCCGCTTCAACATACATACGCAGTTGGATAACGGCATCTACGAGCTGATCAACTCGGTGCGAAAACTCACCTTTTAAGCTTTGTAGTGCAGCTTTGGCGGCTTGTTCTGAGGTAGTGTCGATTAAGTCGGCAATAGCCTCGGCCTGAGTCAGGTCAAGTTTGTCGTTTAAGAAAGCGCGTTCACTGAATTCACCCGGGCGAGCCGGACGAATACCAGGAATATCCAGCACCGAGCGTACAATCATATCTATGAGTACAGGGCCGCCATGGCCTTGCAGTTCAAGTACGTCTTCGCCGGTAAAGGAATTTGGACCCGGAAAATAAAGCGCGATGCCTTCGTCAAGCAGCGCGCCTTGTTGGTCTCTAAATGGCAGGTATTCGGCTTTGCGTGGTACCGGGCAGTGCCCGAGTAGCTGTTCGGCAACCTGCACGGCGGCAGGCCCGCTAACTCGAACAATACCAACGCCACCCCGACCTGGCGGTGTCGCCTGTGCCACTATGGTGTCGTTGGTAAATTCAGTGTTCATATTCGGCCTTTTAGTTAGGCTTTTTTGCCCTTACGGGTCATTAAACCTTTCTTCTCCAGGCCACGGTAAATAATTAGCATTTGTGCAATGGTAATTAAGTTACTCACCAACCAGTAAAGTACCAGGCCGGACGGGAACCATAGGAAGAACACGGTGAAAATAACCGGCATGTACTGCAGCAGTTTCTGTTGCATCGGATCTGTTGCCGGTGAAGGCTGCAGCTTCTGCATTAAGAACATGCTGGCACCCATTAGCAGGGGCAGAATGTAGTACGGGTCTTTCGCCGATAAATCTTCAATCCACAGGAATAATGGTGCATGGCGCAATTCAACGCTTTCCAGCAGTACCCAATATAACGCCAGGAATATGGGTAATTGCAGCAGCATGGGTAAACAGCCACCCAGAGGATTCACTTTTTCCTCTTTATATAGCTTCATCATGGCTTGCGACATTTTCTGACGGTCGCCGCCTAAGCGCTCTTTCATGGCCGCCATTTTCGGCTGAATCAGGCGCATTTTCGCCATCGACACGTATTGTGCTTTGGTTAGCGGGTACAGCAACGCTTTAATAACCACGGTGGTGGCAATAATGGCCAGACCCCAGTTAATCAGGAAGCCCTGTAAAAATTGCAGCAACTTAAAGATTGGTTGTGCCAACCACCACAGGAAGCCGTAATCAACAGTTAAGTCTAAGTCTTCAGCCACAGCGGCCATAGCGTCCTGGTCTTTAGGACCCACAAAAATAGTAGCGCTGATGGTTTCAGTAGCACCTGGCTCAATACGCGTGGTGGGGTACATCATGCCCATAATGGCTGTGTTACCACCGACAACCCGCGAGAACATTTGAGTTTGTGATTGCTCACGTGGAATCCACGCCGACACAAAGTAATGCTCAAGCATGGCAACCCAACCACTTTCAGTAGAAATACTTAAGGGCTTGTCGCGCATGTCGTCAAAGTCATACTTTTCGTAACGGTCTTCGTCCCATGAGTAAGCACCGCCGCGGTACGTAGGCATCATCATGTTGCCTGAACCTTCGGTAATCAGCTGCTTTAACTGGGAGTAAAACTGAAGTGACTTGGTGGTATCAGTGGCGTTGGTAATTTCATAGCGCACGCCAATGTCGTAGCCACCTTTATTAAAGGAGAATATTTTACGAATCTCGGTGCCGTCTTCGGCGGTGAAATACAATGGCACTTCTAAGGTGTCGCCAGTCATTTCAAAGGTAGTTTGTTCCACGCGGAACATTGGGCGGCCATTGGCAGAGTCGGTGCCGTTTTCGCCAACTAAACCTGACTGCGCGATGTAAAGCTTGGCAGGGTCGGCGTGCAATAATTCGAAGCGTGCTTCTGAATTTTGCGTACGTGCGAATTCTTTTAGCTCAGCAGCAACGATGTCACCGCCGCGCGCATTAATGCGAATGTCCAGCACGTCGGTAGTAACACGAATGCGTTGGCCACTAGCGGCACTGTTGGTTGCTGCCGGCATGTCGCTGCTTGCCTGTTGACCTTGGTTGGATGCACTTGGCACCGCGTCATTATCGGTCATGGCTTGCGGAACAGAGCTATCCTGGTTGGAAGAGCGCTGTGCGTTTTCCTGTTGGGCTTGCTGTTGCTGCACACCCGGGGCGGTGTCTATCACCCAGTTTTGGTAGAGATAGAAAGTCACAACCAAAAACGCGATAAACAAAATAGTACGTGGCGAATTCATAATTACTTCGTCTCTGTCGTTTGCGTTGATTCGTTAGTTTCCGATTCTTGCGTGGTACCAGGAACCGGATCGAAACCGCCCGGATGTCCGGGATGGCATTTAATAATTCGTTTACTGGCAAGCCAGCAGCCCCGCAGCATACCATGATTTTTTATCGCTTCGATGGCATATTGCGAGCAAGTTGGCGAAAAACGGCAACGCGGCCCCAGCAGCGGACTAATTAGCCACTGGTAGAGTCGGATGATGCCGATTGGTATTGCGCGCAGCGCTTGCTGATAGTTCGCCATAAATAGTCTAATCGTAACCGCATTGTCTCGTTGTCCAGTGCAGTAATGCCTGGCTTGGCGATAATGACAATGTCAAAAGCTGGTATTTTATGCTGTTTCAAGCGAAAGGTCTCGCGGATTTGGCGTTTTATTCGATTGCGATCGACCGCACGCTTCGCACGTTTCTTACTCACTGTAACGCCAATACGAGCGTGCCCAAGAGTATTTGGGGATGCCAACATGGTTAGTTCAGCGGTAACAGCTTTGACAGGGGGTTGCGAGAATACGCTTTGAAAATCTGCGGGAGTTAGCAGACGCAACTCCCGCACATAAGAGAGGTGTCTCATTCAGTGACCTTAGTAACCACTGAATGGATCACTTACGCAGACAGGACTTTACGGCCCTTCGCGCGGCGGCGAGCCAGAACCTGACGGCCATTCTTTGTTGCCATACGAGCACGGAAGCCGTGGGCGCGCTTGCGTTTTAGTACGCTTGGTTGAAATGTTCTTTTCATGACGTCGTATCCGTAGTCAGTTGGTGTTTAATATGTATAAAACACGAGCTAAAAATAAGAGCGCGGATAATACCGATTAAAAGGATCAAAGTCAACGTTTAAAGCTATCCACAGTGTAGTGGGCGATAGTCGCACAACTGTGGATAAGCTGCTAGGCTTGAGGTTGCAGGGACGCCCTTAGTTGCTTACGTTTTTTTGCTATAAGCAGGCCGGTATTTAAGCCAAATTATTCCGCTTTAAGCCAGAAAAAGTATAGAGATCCTATGGTGCATCCAGTACAATTCTAAGACATATATAACAACAATAGATAATAAAGTGTAAGGGAGACTGGGTGTGAATAATTCGCTTTGGCAACAATGTTCTGAACGCTTGCAGGGCGAGTTGTCGACGCAACATTTTAATACCTGGATCAGACCTTTGCAGGCAGAAGCAAGCGCTGATGCCATTACGCTATTTGCCCCGAATAACTATGTTGTCGACTGGGTAAAAGACAAGTACCTGGCCACTATCAACGAATTCCTTACTGAGCTTTGCGAACAGCAGGGCAATAAAGTACCCCGGGTTTCCTTCGAAGTTGGTGGTTTAAATGGATCCGAGAGTCGTTCTTCAGGATCAAACGCCCCGCGGCAGTCTCGGCCTCGCCCTTCAGCTTCAAAAAGCGGTATTCAGACCGGCATTCGAACCAATACTAATGGTGCGTCACGCAACAGCTGGAACGGCAAGACGGAAGAACCCGCAATTGCATTCGAGAGTAATATTCACCCTGAATACACCTTTGATAACTTTGTCGAAGGTAAGTCGAATCAATTAGCTCGAGCGGCGGCTACTCAGGTAGCTGAAAATCCGGGTGGCGTGTATAACCCTTTATTTGTTTATGGCGGCACGGGCTTGGGTAAAACCCACCTGCTGCATGCGGTAGGTAATGGCATTCTTGCGCATAAGAAAGACGCCAAGGTGTTCTACATGCGGGCGGAGCGTTTTGTGCAGGATATGGTGAACGCGCTTAAAAACGGCACCATAAACGAATACAAAAACTATTACCGCTCGGTGGATGCGTTATTAATTGATGACATTCATTTCTTTGCTGGCAAAAAGGGTACTCAAGAAGAATTCTTCCATACATTCAATGCCTTACTTGAGGGTAACCAGCAAATCATTATGACCAGTGATTTGTACCCCAAGGAAATTGAGGGCGTTGAAGACAGGCTGAAGTCTCGTTTTGGTTGGGGCTTAACCATAGCTATTGAGCCGCCGGAGTTTGAAACCCGGGTGGCTATATTGATACGTAAAGCGCAAGAACGTGGTATTAATTTGCCCCATGAAGTGGCGTTTTTTATTGCCAAACGGTTGCGCTCGAATGTGCGCGAATTAGAAGGTGCACTAAACCGGGTTGCAGCAAATGTGAATTTAACCGGGCGCCAGGTCACTATAGATTTTGTTCGTGAAGCGCTGCGCGATTTAATCGCAGCTCAGGAAAAGCTGGTTACTATTGATAACATTCAAAAAACCGTAGCTGAGTATTACAATATTAAAATGGCCGACTTGCTTTCTAAGCGCCGGAGCCGCTCTGTTGCCAGGCCTCGGCAGCTGGCCATGGCGTTGTCGAAAGAGCTAACAAACCACAGCTTACCGGAAATAGGTGATGCGTTCGGCGGGCGCGACCACACAACAGTGCTTCACGCGTGCCGGAAAATACAAGAATTAAAAGAAGCGCAGCACGACATAAAAGAAGATTATCGTAATTTAATCAGAACCTTATCAGCTTAACTTCAAAGTTCGTTGCGGCTATGCGATGTGAAGCGCGGCAACACAACAGGGGAACGTGGGTATGAAATTTACAATCAGCCGTGATGATTTTTTAAAGCCACTTCAGGTTGTTAGTGGTGCGGTAGAACGCCGTCACACTTTGCCTATACTTGCGAACGTTTTGGTGCAAGCTAGCGCCGACGAGTTGCGTTTAACAGGTACCGATCTAGAGGTTGAGTTAGTTTCTACTAGTGCTCTGTCGGGTGCTGATGAGGGCCAGATTACTGTGCCAGCCAAAAAGCTGCTGGATATTATTCGCAGTTTTTCTGATGGCGCTCAAATTGAATTTAAAGCGAGTGAAGATAAGGTCACCATACGTTCTGGTCGCAGTCGCTTTACCTTAAGTACGTTACCAGCTGAAGATTATCCGAATATTGACGACTGGAGTAGTGATATCCAGCTTGTTACCAGTCAGCAGCTGCTGAAAGATTTAATGGAAAAAACGCATTTTTCAATGGCGAACCAAGACGTTCGTTACTACCTAAACGGTATGCTGTTCGAGACTGACGGTGGTGTGTTGAGAACCGTGGCTACAGACGGGCACCGTTTGGCTATGAGCAGCTGTAATCTGGGGCAATCTGGATTACCTGCAAGACAAGTAATAGTGCCGCGTAAAGGCGTTATGGAACTACTTCGGTTACTCGACGACGTTGAAGACGAAGTGAAAGTAGCTATTGGTAATAATCATATTCGAGTGGAAGCCAAAGGCGTTTGTTTCACCAGTAAGCTAGTGGATGGTCGTTTCCCTGATTACCGTCGCGTGTTGCCTAGCGGCGGCGACAAAATCATTGTGGCAGATCGGGAAAGTTTAAAGCAGTCGTTCTCGCGCGCATCCATTCTCTCGAATGAAAAGTTTCGTGGTGTTCGTCTTAATTTGTCGCCAGGCGAATTATGCATTACGGCGAACAACCCAGAGCAAGAACAAGCCGAAGAAATTATGGAAGTGGATTACCAGGGCGAGTCTTTGGAAATCGGCTTTAACGTAAGCTACATCATTGACGTGCTGAATACCTTGTCCGGCAAAAAAGTGAAGTTCACTTTAGCCGGCTCTGATAACAGTGGCTTAATGGAAGACAGCGAAGACGAATCCGCGGTATATGTTGTTATGCCGATGCGGTTGTAGTTTAAGGGTCTTATGCTGATAACAGAGCTTGCGCTTGACCAGTTTCGAAATTTTGAACAGGCGCGAATTTGGCCAGGGCATTCGGTTAACTTACTATGCGGCGATAATGGCAGCGGTAAGACTAGTTTATTAGAAAGTATTTATTGTTTGGGTTTTGGGCGTTCGTTTCGGCCGGGCTCATTTCGCCAGCTTATACGGAATGAAGAAACCGCTTATACAATTTTTGCGCGAGTGCGCGAAGAGCAAGAAACGCAGGACCAGAAAGATAACGATGAGCATCAGGTTGGATTTCGACGTGATACTCAAGGAAATGTCGAGCTGAGAATTGATCGGCAAAACGAAAAACGCTTTGCTGCTTTGGCCCGAATGGTTCCGGTTCAGTTAATGACACCGGAGAGTATTGAGCTGGTATTGGGTGGCCCGAAAGTTAGGCGCCAGTTTGTAGACTGGGGAGTGTTCCACGTGGAACATCAGTTCTACCAAGACTGGGTCACGTTCTCTCGAATACTCAAACAGCGCAATAGCTTGCTCAAGAAGCGAAGTAAAAGCGAAGAAATGAGTTATTGGAATGCGCAGTTCGCTGAGCTGGGTGAGAAGATACAAAGGTACCGACAAGATTACTTAGATGGTTTTCTCGAGAGTTTGGCGGCGAGGTGTCGTTTTTTTCTTCCGCAATACGAGTTTAAATTTGAATTGCGTAGTGGTTGGGAAAGCGGTGTAAGTCTTCATGATGCACTTTTGAAGCATCAAGAACAGGACCACCGATATGGCCATACTACGGTCGGGCCACACAAAGCTGACTTGAAAATGTATGCGAACAGTGAAGACGTTCGTGTGTTACTCTCGAGGGGTCAGTTAAAGCTTTTGGTTGCAGCGTTAAAGTTAGTTCAAGGTGAATATCTTGAAGAGAAAACAAATAGACGATGCATATATTTAGTCGATGATATTACGGCTGAATTAGATTCAGAAAGTCAGAGGAAGTTTTGTGATGCACTTAGTGCATCGAATTCACAGGTTTTCGTAACTGCGATAGACCCAAAGTCGGTTAATACCGCTTTTGTTCACCAGACTACGAAAATGTTCCACGTGGAACATGGAACCATCAAGGAACTACAGAGAAACTAGTTATGTCAGAAAATGATTACGGTTCATCCAGTATAAAAGTACTAAAAGGCCTAGATGCGGTAAGAAAGCGTCCTGGAATGTACATTGGCGATACCGATGACGGCTCAGGCCTTCACCACATGGTATTTGAGGTCGTCGATAACTCAATAGATGAAGCTTTAGCCGGGCATTGTAACGATATTCTCGTCACTATCCATTCAGATGGTTCTGTATCCGTATGTGATGATGGCCGTGGTATTCCTGTTGATATGCACGAAGAAGAGGGCGTGTCAGCGGCTGAGGTTATTATGACCGTACTGCATGCCGGCGGTAAATTTGATGATAACTCATACAAAGTTTCCGGTGGCTTGCACGGTGTTGGTATCTCAGTTGTAAACGCATTATCAGATACGCTGAAACTGACTATTCGTCGCCAAGGGCACGTGTACGAACAAGAATATAAAATGGGTGTTCCTGTTGCCGACTTAGCCTGTGTTGGCGATACCACTAAGCGTGGTACTGAGCTGCGTTTCTGGCCAAGCCCTAAAGTATTCGCAGATGTTGAATACCATTACGATATTCTTGCCAAGCGCTTACGTGAGTTGTCGTTCCTGAACTCTGGCGTATCTATTCGTTTGACGGATGAGCGCGATGACAGAAGCGATCATTTTAAATATGAAGGCGGCATTGCAGCTTTCATTGAATACCTGAACAAGAACAAAAATCCGATTCATCAGAACGTATTCCATTTCTCCCAAGAACGAGAAGACGGAATTACGGTTGAAGTGTCTATGCAGTGGAATGATTCGTTCCAGGAAAATATTTTCTGCTTCACGAACAACATTCCTCAACGCGATGGTGGTGCTCATCTTGCAGGTTTCCGTGCAGCGCTAACCAGAACCTTGAACACATACATGGAAAAAGAGGGCTTTCATAAGAAGCACAAAACCTCTGCAACCGGCGATGATGCTCGTGAGGGTTTGACCGCAGTTGTATCTGTGAAAGTACCGGATCCTAAGTTCTCTTCGCAAACGAAAGACAAGCTGGTTTCTTCAGAAGTGAAAACCGCTGTTGAACAAGCAATGAACGAGCGCTTGAACGACTACCTGTTGGAACAACCAACAGATGCCAAAATCATTGTTGGCAAAATTATTGATGCAGCTCGTGCGCGTGAAGCGGCGCGTAAAGCACGCGAAATGACGCGTCGTAAAGGCGCTCTGGATTTAGCTGGCTTGCCAGGTAAGCTTGCGGATTGTCAGGAAAAAGACCCGGCACTATCTGAACTCTACATAGTGGAGGGTGATTCGGCGGGCGGCTCTGCGAAGCAGGGTCGTAACCGTAAGAACCAGGCTATTTTGCCATTGAAAGGTAAAATTCTGAACGTTGAGAAAGCACGTTTTGACAAGATGCTTTCTTCACAAGAAGTAGCGACACTTATTACTGCACTTGGTTGTGGTATTGGTCGTGACGAGTACAATCCGGATAAGACACGTTATCACCGCATCATCATCATGACGGATGCTGACGTGGATGGTTCGCATATTCGAACACTGCTACTCACGTTCTTCTACCGTCAAATGCCAGAGCTGATAGAACGCGGTTACATGTACATTGCCCAGCCACCTTTGTATAAGGTGAAAAAGGGTAAGCAAGAGACATACATTAAAGATGATCCAGCTCTGATTGTTTATTTAACCAGTCTTGCCTTAGATGGTGCTTCGTTGCATGTGAATGCTGATGCCCCTGGTATTTCAGGCGAGCATTTGGAAACGCTGGTAAATGATTACCAACTGGCTCAGAACACAATTAAGCGCTTAATGCGTCGTATGCCAGAAGACTTTTTACAACGTATGGTATACGCGCCACGCCTAACCGCCGCCACGTTGAAAGACGAGTCTGCGGTAAACGCCTGGGTGAATGAGCTTGAAAAAGACTTAACCTTACGTGAAACCAAATCAGCAACGTACAAAGTTTCAGTGCGTCGGGATGAAGAGCGAAGCGTATTCTTGCCAGTAATGACAGTAAGGCAGCATGGTATCGACACAGATTACCCGCTGAATTACGAGTTCATTATGTCGCGTGACTACGACCAGCTAGTTTCTATTGGTGAGAAAATTAACGGCTTAGTGGAAGAGGGCGGATTTGTTCGTCGCGGCGACAAAGAGAAACAAGTGGATGACTTCGTTGAGGCCGTTGAATGGCTTATCGGTGAATCTAAGCGTGGCATCTATGTGCAGCGCTACAAAGGTCTTGGTGAAATGAACCCTGAGCAATTATGGGAAACCACCATGGATCCGGACAGTCGCCGTATGCTGCAGGTTACCATTGAAGACGCTATTGGTGCGGACCAGTTGTTCACCACGCTAATGGGTGACGACGTTGAGCCTCGCCGTAACTTCATTGAAACCAATGCGCTGAAAGTGGCTAACCTGGACGTTTAGGTTTATCTGCTACAATCTAAGCAATTGAAAACAAATAAAAAAGGAGCCATTTGGCTCCTTTTTTTATGCGTGCTTAAACTAGATTATTAGTTCAGCACAGATATATCAGCGATGTCTAAGAATAGTTCACGTAACTGCTGTAGCAAGGCTAAACGATTATTACGTATGTCCGCATCGTCCGCATTTACCATGACATTCTCAAAGAAGGCGTCTACGGGCTCCTGTAAGCTTGCGAATTCCTCAAGAGCGGCAGAATAATCATGAGTTGCTAACGCAGCCGCTGAGGCTTTCTGAGCTTCTTTTAGCGCCTTAAATAACACAACTTCGCTTTGCTCTTTTAACTTACTCTCGTCAATAGTGCCCGGAATGCTGGTTTCTACCTTCGCAAGAATATTACTAACGCGTTTATTTGCTGCGGTTAGTGCTTCAGCTTCCGGCAGTTCCCGGAACTTATTCACTGCACGAACGCGCGCGTCAAAGTCCACTGGCTCGGTAGGGCGACGAACCAGAACCGCGCTAACCACTTCGTTGGCGATACCGTCTTCCTGATAGAAAGCACGAAAACGAGCTAGTAAAAAGTCGACAACATCAGTAGTGACCGTTTTAGAGGTCAGGCGTGTTTTGAACCCGGCTGCTGCCGTTTCTACTAAATCAACTAAGTCTAATTTCAGTTGTTTCTCAACCAGAATGCGTAACAAGCCAATGGCCGCACGGCGCAGAGCAAAGGGGTCGCGATCGCCTTTCGGCGTTTGACCAATTCCGAAAATACCCACCAAAGTGTCCAGCTTGTCGGCAATAGCAACAGCACAGCCTTCTGCAGAAGAGGGCAGTATGTCGCCGGCAAAGCGTGGCAGGTAGTGCTCAAAAATAGCCTGCGCCACAGCGTCTTTTTCGCCGTCGTGACGAGCATAGTGCATGCCCATAACGCCCTGGGTTTCCGGGAACTCAGAAACCATATGGGTAGCCAAGTCAGCTTTGCTTAACAAACCGGCGCGTTCGGCCACATGGCTGTCTGCCTTAATACGGTCCGATACTTCTGCCGCAAGGCGCGCAATGCGCTCGCTTTTATCTTTGATAGAGCCAAGTTGTTTCTGGAACAGAACCTGGTCTAATGCATTCAATCGCGATTCCAGTGTTGCTTTCTTGTCGCTTTCAAAGAAGAAGCGCGCATCGGCAAGCCGTGGGCGAACCACTTTTTCGTTGCCGGAAATAATTTGCTGCGGATCTTTGCTTTCAATATTGGTGATGAAAATGAAGGCAGGCATGAGGTTGCCTTGCGCATCTTCTAATGGGAAATAGCGCTGGTCGTCCTTCATCGTCACTATTAACGGCTCTTTTGGAACTTCCAAAAAGCTCTTATCAAAGCTGGCGGTAAGGGCCACTGGCCACTCTACTAAAGCCGTAACTTCGTCAAGTAATGCCGGGTCGGCTACTACTTTGCCACCTAATGCAGCAGCCTTTTCAGCAATCGCCATTTCAATAAGCTTACGCCGTTCTTCAAAGTCAACGACTACATGCGCGGCACGCATGGTTTCAATATAATCGTTGGCGTGACTTATTTGAGTACCTTCAGGACAGTGAAACCTGTGACCTTGTAGCAGGGTTCCACTGGCAACGCCAAGCACCTCACCAGCGATTAGCTGGTTACCGAACAACAG
The DNA here is from genome assembly GCF_900177775.1 of Pseudidiomarina planktonica. Lineage (GTDB taxonomy): Bacteria > Pseudomonadota > Gammaproteobacteria > Enterobacterales > Alteromonadaceae > Pseudidiomarina > Pseudidiomarina planktonica. Next base: position 81,087 of record NZ_FXWH01000001.1, read on the forward strand.
CGTAATGGTATGCACCGGTCGAATAAATTGAACATCGCTACTACCCCAGCGCATAGGTTTTGGAATAGGTAAGCGCTTCAGGGCTTGCTCGGTCATGCCGGCAACTAAGTCTCTAACTGGCTGGCCGGTTACGGCGTCTTTGTATAGCAACCAGGTGCCTTTGTCAGTTTCCAGGCGCTCAGCTTCGGCTACGGTAATACCATTAGAACGTGCCCAGCCTTCGGCGGCCTTGGTTGCATTGCCGTCAGCGTCAAAGGCAACGTCTACTGAGGGGCCACGCTTCTCAACTATTTTGTCGGCTTGCTTAGCTTCCAAACCATGCACCAGCAACGCCAAACGGCGCGCAGAGGCAAGTGGTTGAACCCGCTCAAAACCAAGTTCATGATCGTTTAGCTGCTGCTTAAAGCCATCGGCAAAGGCTATGCTTAGTTGCTTCAGCGCTTTTGGCGGTAACTCTTCGGTACCAATTTCAACAAGTAAAGTTTCTGTTTGCACGCTTATGCTCCTGCCTTGGAAGGTTGCGATGATGACGCGTCAGTGTCGGCCAGCGGAAAGCCCAGCGCTTCACGAGCAGCGTAGTAGGCTTCAGCGCAGCCTTTTGCCATGGCCCGAACGCGCAGAATATAACGCTGCCGTTCAGTCACTGAAATAGCATGGCGCGCATCTAACAAGTTAAACGCATGCGAGGCACGCATTACTTGCTCATAAGCTGGCAACGGCAGATTCGCAGTAAGTAGGTGCTCACATTCTTTTTCGCAACTGTCGAAACGGTTGAATAACACTTCAACATCAGCGTGTTCAAAGTTGTAAGTAGATTGCTCCACTTCGTTTTGATGAAACACATCGCCATAAAGTATTTTGCCACGCGGGCCATCGGCCCATACCAAGTCGTAAATGCTGTCTACGCCTTGAATGTACATCGCCAAACGTTCAAGGCCGTAAGTGATTTCACCAGCCACCGGGCGACATTCTAAACCGCCAACTTGCTGGAAATAGGTAAACTGGGTTACTTCCATGCCGTTAAGCCACACTTCCCAACCCAAACCCCAGGCGCCAAGCGTAGGCGATTCCCAGTTGTCTTCCACGAAGCGAATATCGTGAACCAGTGGGTCGAAGCCCAGCAGCTCAAGTGAGCCTAAATAAAGCTCCTGAATATTTTTCGGTGACGGCTTTAGCATGACTTGAAACTGGTAATAGTGTTGCAGCCGGTTCGGGTTTTCGCCGTAACGGCCGTCAGTAGGGCGACGGCAAGGTTGCACGTAGGCAAAACTTGCCGGTTCCGGGCCAATGGCGCGTAAAAACGTCATTGGATGAAAGGTGCCAGCACCTACTTCCATATCCAGCGGCTGTATTACTGCGCAGCCTTGTTGCGCCCAGTAATCCTGGAGCGCGAGAATTAAACCTTGAAAGGTTTTCACATCATACTTGGCCATGTATTATCTCTCGATATTCTATTGCGTCGAATACAGTCGATTATAACCTGTGTTCTGCGCAGGTTATAGGGCTTACTATGGACACAAACTCAAAACGCTGCAGTTGGTGTGGCACTGACGCCGATTACGTGGCTTATCATGACCAGGTTTGGGGTCGTCCGGTGGCCGATAGCCGCGAGTTGTTTGAAAAATTATGCCTGGATGGGCAGCAAGCCGGGCTTAGTTGGATAACCATTTTACGTAAGCAAAAGAATTATCAGGAAGCCTTTTGTGGCTTCGAGCCGGAAGCTATTCTGGCCATGCCGGCTGAGCAACGCGATAAATTGATGTTCAATGCCGGTATTGTGCGTAATAAGTTAAAAATTGAGTCGATTTTCAAGAATGCCGAAGCCTACCTTCGAATTAACGAGCGAGAAGCGTCGTTCGCCGAATATCTATGGCAGTTTGTGGGCGGAAAGCCGATTATAAACGCTTGGCGCGTGGGTGATGACTTCCCAACGCGCAGTGCAGAGTCTGACGCCATGGCAAAAGCCCTGAAAAAAGAAGGGTTTAACTTTGTTGGAACCACTATTTGTTACGCTTTTATGCAAGCAGTTGGCATGGTGAATGACCATGTTGTTACTTGCCCTTGTTATGAACCGGTTTGTGCAGAAATGCGCGCCTTTAACCTATGAGTTGTTATGATTGAAATTACCCTAGCTGATTATCAAAATCCGAAACACCGCCAGGCAGTTATCTCAATGCTGAACGATTATGCCAACGATCCTATGGGTGGTGGCGAGCCGATTTCAGAAGATGTGAAAGCGCGTTTGATTGATGAAATGGCAAAACGCGACCATGTGTTTTCGTTGCTGGCCTTTGACGGCGAACAAGCCGTTGGTATTGCCAACTGTGTGGAAGGGTTTTCTACTTTCGCGGCGCAACCGGTTATGAATATTCATGATATCGCCGTTACAGAAAGCCATCGCGGCCAGGGCATTTCGCGTCGATTATTGCAGGAAGTAGCCACACTGGCTGAGTTCCGCGGCTGTTGTAAGCTGACCTTGGAAGTTCTGGAAGGCAACACGCCAGCCAAACACGCATACAAAAACTTTGGTTTCAAACCTTACGAGTTAGGCGAGACTTTAGGTAAAGCTGAGTTTTGGCAGTATAGCCTTGGCCATGGCGAGCACGACGGCCAGCCGGTAGGCATTTAGCCGTTAACTTGCTTGCGAATGTAATAGCGATAGGGTGTGGTGCTGGTTTCAGCTAGCACCAACTCATGGTCCATAAAGCGGCAGAAGCTGGGAATATCGCGCGTGGTCGCCGGGTCGTCGGCGATTACTTCTAACACCTCGCCAACCGCCATTCGCCGGATTTGCGCGCGCACCAGCATAACTGGCTCGGGACATTTCAAACCCAGGGTGTCCAAACTCTGATCAGCACTACTCATTGACACATTCTCTTGTGGTTGGCCTTGCACTCATAAAACGCCGCGTAAAAAGACATAAAAAAACCGCTCTACTGATGTGTCAGCAGAGCGGCTTTTAGTTTACCCGTTTTTACAGCGGGTACAAAGCTGCAGCTTTCAAAGCCTAGATACGCTCGTATACCGAAGCAATACCCTGACCTAAACCGATACACATGGTGGCAACGCCTAAGGTAGCGCCTTTTTCTTCCATCAAATTAATCAGTGTGGTGGAGATACGTGCGCCTGAGCAACCCAGTGGGTGACCCAGTGCAATAGCACCGCCGTTCAGGTTCACTTTGTCTTCCATTTGGTCTAGCAAGCCAAGGCCTTTCAATACCGGCAGTGACTGCGCGGCAAAGGCTTCGTTCAGCTCGAATAAATCAATGTCCTTAATGCTCAGGCCAGCACGTTTCAGTGCTTTTTCTGTGGCCGGCACCGGGCCGTAACCCATGATGGACGGATCGCAACCAGCGACAGCCATAGCGCGAATGCGAACGCGTGGCGTTAAGCCCAGCTCTTTCGCTTTGTCGGCCGACATAATCAAGCAAGCAGCAGCACCGTCAGACAAGGCTGATGAGGTTCCTGCGGTAACGGTACCGTTGGCTGGATCAAACACCGGGCGAAGCTGCGCCAGGCCTTCAGCCGTGGTTTCCGGACGAATTACTTCGTCGTTTTTCACTAAGTGCAAAGTACCGTCGGCGTCGTGACCTTCTATTGGCAGAATTTCTTTGGCAAAGCGGCCTTCAACCGTGGCTTTATGAGCCAACTGGTGTGAACGGGCGCCAAAGGCGTCCTGCATGGCACGGGAAATATCAAATTTACGTGCCAGTAACTCAGCGGTCATACCCATCATACCTGCAGCGCGTGCCACAGATTTGTTTAAGCCCGGGTGGAAATCAATACCGTGATCCATAGGTACATGGCCCATGTGCTCCACACCACCAGCAATAAAGATCTCGCCGTCGCCGTGCATGATGGCGCGGCTGGCATCGTGAATAGCCTGCATAGACGAGCCACACAAGCGGTTCACGGTAACACCAGCTACCTGATGCGGAATACCGGCCAGTAACGATGCATTGCGGGCAATGTTAAAGCCTTGCTCAAGAGTTTGCTGCACACAGCCCCAATAGATGTCTTCTAATTCATTCACATCAACATTTGGGTTGCGTTCCAGCAGGCCTTTCATCAGGTGCGCCGATAAGTCTTCAGCACGTACATTGCGGAATACACCGCCTTTCGAGCGCCCCATTGGGGTACGAATACAATCAACTATCACTACGTCTTTCATAAAATCCTCCTGTAATGGCGCGCTTAAGACTGTGCAAAGTATGATTTGCCGGATTTCGCCATTTCGCGTAATCCATCAGTTACCTGGTAAATCTCACCCAGATCTGCGTAACGGTCAGCCATTTCAATAAACTTGTTCAGTCCAACAGTTTCCAGGTAACGGAAAGGTCCGCCACGGAACGGAGGGAAGCCAATGCCATATAACATGGCGATGTCTGCTTCCGCTGCTGAGCTCACGATACCTTCTTCCAGGCAGCGTACGCATTCGTTCACCATAGGCACCATGCACCGCGCAATAATTTCTTCAGCGGATTTTTCAGTACCAGTAATGTTCAGCATTTTGTATACGGCTTCGTCTTTTTGCTTCTGTGGACGGCCTTTCTTATCAACACCGTATTCATAGAAACCTTTGCCGTTCTTCTGGCCGTAGCGATCAGCTGCTGCCAGCTTCGCAATGGCATTGTTTTCATCACGCGGCATACGTGTTGGGAAGCCGTCGGCCATTACCTTGGTGCAATGGTCAGCGGTATCAATGCCAACTACGTCGGTTAAGTAGGCAGGGCCCATAGGCCAGCCAAACTGACGCTCCATGACTTTGTCGATGCCGGCAAAATCTACGCCTTCATCAATTAAGCCTGCAAAACCGGCAAGGTATGGGAACAACACGCGGTTTACTAAGAAGCCAGGGCAGTCGTTTACCACAATGGCGGTTTTGCCCATGCGGCTGGCGTAAGCTACCACTGCTGCAACGGTTTCATCAGACGTTTTCTCGCCACGAATCACTTCTACCAACGGCATTTTGTGAACCGGATTAAAGAAGTGCATGCCACAGAAACGCGATGGGTCTTTCAAATTCTTCGCCAGGCGGTCAATAGAAATAGTCGAGGTGTTGGAAACCAAAATGGCGTCGTCACTCACCCGGCTTTCAACATCGGCCAGTACTTTGCCTTTTACGTCCGGGTTCTCAACTACGGCTTCTACCACAATGTCGACACCCTTTACCGCATCATCTAATAAGGTAGGGGTGATAGAAGACAGCACTTTGGCCATTTTCTTGGTATCCATTTTGCCCCGTTGCACTGCTTTCTCCAGCAGTTTGCCAGCTTCTTTCATGCCTAAATCAAGAGCGTCCTGGTTAATGTCTTTCATTACGACAGGAACGCCTTTGTAGGCTGACTGGTAGGCGATACCACCACCCATAATGCCGGCACCAAGTACGGCGGCGGTTTTAATGTCTTTGGTTGCGGTTTTCGCAGCTTTCTTCGCTTTACCTTTAACCAGTTGGTCGGCCATGAAAATACCAACCTGTGCCTGACAGGCGTCGGTTTGCGTAAGGCCAACAAAAGCTTCGTTTTCGGCATTCAATGCTTCTTCACGACCACTGCGCGCACCATTTTCAATAGCTTTTACTGCAGCGTGTGGCGCTGGATAATGTTTACCAGCTTTGGCAGCAATCATGGCCTTAGCAGTAACCAACGTCATGGTTAGCTCAGTATCGTTCGCTTTTAACGGCTCCAGCTTAGGCGCACGTTTGGCTTGCCAGTTCAGATCGCCATTTAGTGCGCTACGCACCATGCTAAGTGCCGCATCACGTAGTTTTTCAGGAGCTACTACAGCATCAATCAGGCCATCGCGCTGGGCGCTGGCGGCGCTGTTGTTCTTACCGGTAGTAATCCACTCCAGTGCATTATCAGGACCAATAATGCGCGGTAAACGCATGGTGCCGCCGAAACCAGGAATTAAACCCAGCTTCACTTCCGGCAGGCCAATAGTTGCGGTGGTATCGGCTACCCGATAGTCACAGGCCAGTAGCGCTTCACAACCGCCACCTAAGGCAAAACCAGTTACTGCACCAACGGTTGGAACTGGAAGGTCTTCCAGCTGGTCAAATACACGCGAGGCTTTTGCAACCCAGGTCTTAGTTTGCGCTAAATCGGCAAATAAGGTTTGGAATTCGGTAATGTCAGCGCCAACAATAAAGGTTGATTTGCTGCTGGTTACAATTAGGCCTTTCAAGTCTTTGGTGTCGGCGAGTGCGGTTAACGCATCACTGAATTCGCCCAAAGTTTTCTGGTCAAACTTGTTTACGGACCCAGCTGCATTAAATTGCAGTTCGGCAATTCCGTCTTCAACAAATTGAACCTGAATGCTGTCACCTTGGTAAATCATTTTCGGTCTCCCTCACATTCCAGCATATATAGTGCTGGAGTTTACTGATTCTCGGATGGCTTTCGGTTAGAGTAGAGAGAGTTTGGCCCGAATACTTCGATATTTCAATGATTATTTAAACGTGCGTTTGAAAACATGCTGAAACTATTATTTACAGCTCGATTCCTTGTTGCGCTAAGCGTCGCATCCAGCAGCGTTTTGCTGGCACCCATGAGTGTGGCCGATACCCAGACGAGTGCGTCAGCAGTTACCAGCGAACAGCTGGAGCAGCAGCGCGAGTTGTTCCGCAAGGCCGAGTATGCGGCACGGCGCGGACGCTTAAGTGAATATCGGCTGTTGCTGAACGAATTGGGCGACTATCCGTTAACACCTTATTTAGAGTTAGAGCGCCTGCAGCAGGTAGGTTACTTAGCGAATGAAGATCGCGTATTAGATTTTTTAAAGGCTTACGACGGCACACCGCTCGACTGGCAACTGCGTCAACCCTGGCTGGACTATTTGGCTAGCAACAATGAGCAAACGCGCTTCTTACGAGATTTTAAGCCACCCGGAACCACTGAACACCGTTGTTATAATTTGCAATTTCAGTTCCAGCAACAGCTGATGCCGGGCGAGGCGTTTCATCGGGCGGTAGGGCAGTTGTGGCTTACCGGCGAATCATTACCAAGCGCCTGCGATAAAATTCTCAAATGGTGGGCCGACGCCGGACACCGCACTCCTGATATGGTGTGGCAGCGCGTTAAGTTGGCAGCGGAAGGCGGCAACCATACCTTGCTGCCTTATCTGGCCGGCTTACTGCCAGCCGAACAAACCTATTTGGCGCACGTTTATCACATGATGCGCCGCGATCCCAGTAAGGTTACTCGGTTATCCTTGTTTCAAGCTGGTGAAGACACTGCCGAACAAGCGGCTATTGCAACCTATGCGTACGGTAGACTGATTTGGCGCGACCCCGATTTAGCTCTGCAGAACTGGCCTGAAGCCGAGGAGTTTTTTGAATTCTCGGCTGAGCAGCTGGACGAAGTAACCCAAAAATTTGCGTTGGCGCTGAGCAATAAGAACCATCCTGAATCTAGTGTGTGGCAGGCGAAAGTTCCGCTACATAATGCCAGTGAAGCGGTACTGCAGTGGAGACTTGCAGATTTACTGCGGCAGCAGGATTTCAGTACGCTCTCGCAACTCATTAATCAGCTTCCGGCTGCTGTTGCGCAAGGGAATCAGTGGCGTTACTGGCAAGCACGGGCATTGCTTGAGCAGGGCGATGAATTGGCTGCGCAGGCATTGTTGCAACAATTAGCACAGGAGCGTCATTACTATGGTTTCATGGCCGCTGCTCACCTACAGTTGCCAGCTTCACTGGAAGCAAAAAACATAGAGTACAGCCCGTTGCAGCTGGATATTGTCAGACAGCATCCAGCGGCTATCCGCGCCTACGAATTTCTACAAATGGGGCGCGGCCTAGAGGCGCGGCGGGAATGGAATTACTTACTGTCGCAGCTCACGGCTGAGCAGCAACAGCATGCGGCGGTGTTAGCGAATGAATGGGAATGGCATGATCAGGCTATTTTTGGCTTGGCGGCTATTGGTCACTTTGATGCGGTACAGCTGCGCTTCCCACTTGCCTATTACGATGTGCTCAGCAGCTTTTCTAAGAACGCCGGCATTGATGAATCCTGGGCGTTGGCTATTACCCGCCGGGAAAGTGCTTTTCGTGCGGATGCTTTTTCCTCAGCTGGCGCCCGCGGTTTAATGCAGATTTTGCCGTCCACGGCTAAATACCTGCACAAGCAAGACGTTAGCCGTACTCAGTTGCACGCACCAGGCTTCAATGTGCGCCTGGGCACCCGCTATTTGGGTGAGCTACAAACACGCATGCAGGACAACTGGGTGCTTGCCACCGCTTCTTACAATGCGGGTATTTACCGGGTGCGGGAATGGTTGCCGGAAACCGCCATGCCAGTGGATATTTGGATTGAGACCATTCCCTACAAAGAAACCCGTGAGTACGTAAAAAACGTCTTGGCTTATCAGCAGATCTACAGCATGCTGTTGGGTGATAATCGTAATCTTTTCAATGAACTGGTTGATATGAATATTCGTCGTTAGGGAGCGAACCATGAATCTGGCGAGTTTATTACCGCGCTTTGAGGCCCATGTTGCCACACAGCTGCAACGTGCTGAGCAAGTACTGGAACGTGAAAACCTGGAATTACTGGCCATTCACTCCGGACAAATCAAGCGTCAGTTCCTGGATGACATGGACTACCCCTTCAAGGCGAACCCTTTATTTAAAGCCTGGTGCCCACTTGACGATGTGCCACACTGTTGGCTGTTGATTAGTCGTGAGCAACGTCCGCGTTTAGTTATTCTGCAGCCAGACGATTTTTGGCATTATCAGCCGCCCATTCTGCAGGCCGACTGGTTACATGTGTTTGACGTCGTCACTATTAAGTCCCCCGAAGCTATTGAGCAGGTACTGCCTTACGATAAAGTTCGTAGTGCTTATCTGGGCGAGCATGTTGAAGTTGCCAAGGCGCTGGGGTTTGAACATATAAACCCGGATCCGGTGCTGAACTTTCTGCATTATCACCGTTTATTTAAAACTGACTATGAATTGGAGTGCATGCGCCACGCCAATCAAATAGCTGTGCGTGGTCATCATGCGGCGCGCCAGAGCTTTCTTGATGGTGGTTCTGAGTTCGATTGTTTACTGGCTTACATGCAGGCCACCGGGCAGGGCGAGAACGATGCCCCTTATGGGCATATTATTGGCCAGAACGAACATGCGGCGGTATTGCACTATATGGTGCAGTCACGGCAGCGCCTGACCCCGGGGCAGCGCCATTCCATGCTAATTGACGCAGGCGCCAATTATAACGGTTATGCCGCCGATATTACCCGTACCTACAGCGCCCGCGAAGACGAATTCGGTGAGTTAGTAGCGGCGCTTGATCAAGTTACCCTGGCGCTAATAGATTTATTAAAGCCAGGCACCCGGTTTGGTGATTTACATGCGCTGGCGCATGAGCAAATTGCCAAACTTCTGTATGCTTACGGCTTTGTGAAACTGTCACCAGAGGCTATTGTGGCGCAGAAAATTTCACAGGTGTTTTTGCCGCACGGATTGGGCCACAGCTTGGGCCTGCAGGTACATGATGTGGGTGGTACTATGCTGGATGAGCGCGGTACGAACATACCACCGCCGGACGAGTTCCCAACCTTGCGCACCACCAGAACGGTGGAGCCTCGTCAGGTTTATACCATTGAGCCGGGCTTGTACTTTATTGACAGCCTGCTGGGCAAACTAAAAGCTTCGCCACAAGCTAAGCATGTGGACTGGCAGCGGGTTGACGCCTTCCGTCGCTATGGTGGCGTACGTATTGAAGACAATATTATTGTGCATCGTGAGCGCAACGAGAACATGACCCGAGCGAATGGCTTAAATTAAGCTGTGGCCGGCTATAGGATTCCGCAAACAACCATTGCGCATGAATTGTTAGTAAAAGGCAGCCGCTTTATTGCGGTGGTTGGGCATACGCCGTCAGTAGCAGCACGGCGGCAGTTTGTGCAAGAGGCGCAGCAGAGTTGGCCACAAGCCAGCCATTATTGTTTAGCGGCCATTACCGGCGCGCCAAACCATGAGCAGAGCTATGCCATGAGTGATGATGGTGAGCCCAGCGGTACGGCCGGTCGGCCTATGCTGCAGGTGCTGATGAAGCAAGAGGTGGGTGAAGTTACCGCAGTGGTAGTGCGTTACTTTGGTGGCACGAAGTTAGGTACGGGCGGGCTTCAACGTGCCTATTCGCAGGTGGTGGTTGAAGCGATGCAGTTGCTGCAAACTACAGTGAAAGTGCTGCGCAACGAGTATATTTTGTGTTTCGATTATGCCGATCAAGCGGCTGTAGATTATGCTATGGGTCAATTTGACGCCAAGCTGGGTACCGCAGAGTACCTGCAACAGGTAAAGTTAACGCTGGAACTGGAACCTGAAAAGGTTGATGCATTTAATCAGGTGTTGCACGGGCAAACGCAAGGTCGTGTCACCTTACAACCGCAAGAGGACTAACCGTGCGTTATCGCGGCATCTTACGAATTCTGGGCTTATTGATTTGTTTGTTTAGTTTGACCCTGCTGCCACCGGCAGTAGTTGCTGTTATCTATGAAGATGGCGGCGGTTTGGCGTTCCTGTTTAGTTTTATTTTAAGCTTAGCGGTAGGCTTTATTGTGTGGTACCCGCAGCGCAGTTATCGCGCTGATTTAAAGGCCCGCGATGGCTTTTTGCTAACCGTATTGTTTTGGACGGTACTTGGCGCGGTGGGTATGCTGCCATTGATTTTTACCCAGGAATTGCCGCTGTCTATTACCGACGCTGCGTTCGAGTCGTTTTCGGGATTAACCACTACCGGTGCGACTATCCTTACCGGAATCGAGACCCTGCCACACAGTATTTTGTTCTACCGGCAGCAGCTGCAGTGGTTGGGCGGTATGGGTATTATCGTGTTAGCTGTGGCGATTCTGCCGATGCTGGGCATTGGTGGTATGCAGCTGTACCGGGCGGAAATGCCTGGTCCGCTGAAAGACTCCAAAATGACCCCCCGAATTGCCGATACGGCTAAGCATCTTTGGTATATTTATGCCTTTTTAACCATTGCCTGCGCAGTGGCCTACAAGCTAGCCGGAATGAATTGGTTCGACGCTATTGCGCATTCATTCTCCACCGTAGCCATTGGTGGTTTCTCCACCTACGATGCTAGTATGGGTGCATTTGATAGCGCCACAATTAACGGTATTTGCGTTTTCTTCTTACTGATATCGGGCATTAATTTTGCGGTTCACTATGCTGCGGTAACCGGGCGCAGTTTATTCAGTTATATGCGCGACCCCGAATGCCGGGCATTTTTCACCTTGCAAGCCGCGCTTATACTCATTGTGTTTTTAACTGTGCTTGGTCATGGCTTGTATGACGACGTGGGCACCGCTTTTGATCAAGCACTGTTTCAGGCGGTTTCGATAAGTACCACGGCCGGCTTCGCAACTGCAGATTTTTCTGCCTGGCCGCTTTTCTTACCCATTTTGCTGCTATTCGCCAGCTTTATCGGTGGTAGTGCAGGGTCAACCGCCGGTGGCCTGAAAGTAGTGCGGGTATTGCTGCTGTTCCGGCAGGGTGTACGTGAATTAAACCGGCTGGTGCACCCTCGGGCCGTTTACTCAGTAAAGCTGGGCGACCGAGCCTTGTCAAGTCGCGTTGTGGAAGCTGTATGGGGCTTTTTCTCGGCTTACGCGCTGGTATTTATTGTGATTATGCTGGGCTTGTTGGCAACCGGGCTGGACGATTTAACAGCGTTCTCGGCTACCGCAGCCTGCCTGAACAACCTTGGCCCGGGGCTGGGAGCCGTGGCGGCTAACTACGCCAGCATTTCTGACACGGCGAAGTGGCTGCTGGTGTTAGCTATGCTATTTGGCCGGTTGGAAGTGTTTACTTTGCTGGTGTTATTAACCCCCGCATTCTGGCGTTCTTAACTGCTGAAAGCAGTCTGCTGAGAATGCGGAAGTTGCTTAGAAGAATATAGCGCTAGGTTCGAACAGGCGTTCAACCTCACGAATATATTTCTTATCAACTAAGAACAGAATCACGTGGTCGTCTGATTGCAGCATAGTGTCATCATGGGCAATCAGCACCTCGCTGCCGCGCACAATAGCGCCTATGGTGGTGCCTGGTGGTAGTTTGATTTCACCAACCGCTTTGCCAACTACTTTAGATGTACTTTCGTCGCCGTGCGCAATAGCTTCAATGGCTTCCGCGGCACCTTTACGCAGCGAGTACACATTCACAATATCGCCGCGACGAACATGGGTAAGCAGCGCCGAAATAGTAGCGCGCTGTGGTGAAATAGCGATATCAATTTCACCCCCTTGCACCAAATCAACGTAAGCGCTGCGCTGAATCAGCACCATAGTTTTTTTCGCGCCCATACGCTTGGCCAGCATGGCCGACATGATGTTGGCTTCGTCGTCGTTGGTCACCGCAATAAATACGTCGGTGTCCTCTACATGTTCTTCCAGCAACAGCTTCTGATCAGACGCATCGCCATTAAACACCAGCGTATGACTAAGCCGCTGTGAGAGCATTTCAGCACGCTCTAAGGATTGTTCAATGAGCTTCACCCGGTGGGTATCTTCCAGCTGGGTGGCTAAACCTTCACCAATATTACCGCCGCCCACTATCATAATGCGCCGATATTGATTCTCGAGCTTCTGCAGCTCTTCCATTACCGTACGAATGTGGCGTGTGTCAGCTATAAAGAACACCTCATCGTCGGCTTCAATAATGGTGGTGCCCATGGGCTTAATAGGTTGCCCCTGGCGGAAAATAGCAGCGACGCGAGTATCTATATTTGGAATATGCTGTTTTAAATGGGAAATAGCGTGGCCCACCAGTTTGCCGCCGTAATAGGCGCGAACCGCCACTAAGCTGGCACGTCCGCCGGCAAATTCCATCACCTGCAGTGCGCCGGGGTAGTCTACTAAGCGTTTGATATAACTGGTAACCAACTGCTCAGGCGAAATAATGTGGTCAACCGGAATGTCCTGGTTGTGGAACAAGCGGTCTTTATAGGCAATGAAAGCTTCGGAACGAATTCGGGCAATTTTGGTTGGCGTATTAAATAGGGTGTAGGCAATTTGGCACGCCAACATATTGGTTTCATCGCTGGGGGTTACCGCAATCAGTAAGTCAGCATCTTCGGCGCCGGCACGCTCAAGCACTTCGGGGTGCGAGCCATGACCTTCCACTACGCGCAGATCATATTTGTCGGCAAGCTCCTGCAGCAGGCGTTTGTCGGTATCAACAATAGTAATGTCGTTCTTTTCGCCAACCAGGTTTTCGGCTAGTGTGCCACCAACCTGACCGCCGCCTAGAATAATGATCTTCATTTACGTTTTTCCAGTTTCGCGTAGTAAAAGCCGTCGCCACCTGCCTGTCCGGGAATAAACTGCAAGTCGCGCTGCGGGCCCTCGGTGAGTGAACACCATATCGCATCCTCGTGGTTTTCCACAAAAGATTTGATTTGTTTATGGTTTTCCTCAGGCAGTATAGAACAGGTTGCATATAACAGGGTGCCACCAGGGGCCAGCACCGACCACATGCTGTTCAGAATATCTGCCTGAATAGCGACCAAGGTATCAATGTCGCTGGCGCGGCGTAACCACTTAATGTCGGGGTGACGGCGAATAACGCCGGTAGCCGAGCAGGGTGCGTCCAGCAAAATACGTTGGAACGGCGTGCCGTCCCACCAGGTTTTGGGTTCGCTGGCATCAGCACAAAGGACTTTCGCCGATAGCTGCAGGCGGGTCAGGTTTTCGCTCACCCGCGTTAGTCGCTGGGCATCGCTATCCAGCGCAATAACCTGACCGAGGTCTTGGTTGGTTTCCAGAATATGAGCGGTTTTTCCGCCGGGAGCAGCGCAGCAGTCGAGCACCCGGTCGCCACTTTGCGCACCCAGCAACAAAGCAGCGCGTTGGGCAGCAACGTCCTGTACCGACACCTGCCCTTGTTCAAAGCCTGGTAGTTGGCTTACGTCTACAGGTTGCGCTAAGCGAATCGCGGTTGGAACTTCGCTTGATAATTCGGCAGCGATATCGGCATGGCGTAACCGCGCTAAATAGGCTGGCGCGTCAACTTTTGCCGTGTTTACCCGCAACCACATGGGCGCTTGCTCATTATTGGCTGCAACAACGTCCCGCCACTGCTGCGGATAAGCTTCCTGAATACGTTCTAGCAGCCAGCGTGGATGCGCGTGAGCAAGCTCTTTCCGTGCTGCGGCTTTAGCTAACAGCTCTTCCTGCTGCCGTAACAAATTACGTAGTACGCCGTTAACTAAGCCTTTTTGTCGGCTACGGCCTAACAACATGGCAGCATCAACGGTTGCCGCAACGGCCGCATGAGGCGAGGTAGACAGTGCCAGGATCTGACAGGTACCAACCAGTAGCAGGTAATGCAATATTTTAAGCTGGCCTTTGAGTGGCTTTTCCAGCAGCTCCGCCAGTACAAAATTAAATAGTGGCAGCTGGCGCATCACGGCGTAGCAAATGCTTTGCACCAAGGCGCGGTCGCGGCCGCTTAATTTTTCCGTTGCCTCTGGAATGGCCTGACTGAGCGAGCGGCCATGCTCCAATACGTCCATAATGGCTTTGGCGGCAGCGGCGCGACTCGCGGCGCCTGATGTTTGGGTGGGGTGCATAATTAAGAGTCCGTTGGCGTGGGTAACGCCAATACCTGGCCGGGCGTAAACCAACTTGCTCTGCCATTTAAAAAGGCTGCGGCGGGCATGGCTTTCTTACCCGGTGGTTGCAGCTCAGTAATGCGTAGCGCACCGTCACTTGTTTGAATCACAATGCCTGACTTATCGGCCTGTAAAATGGTACCCGGAGCTTTATTGGCATCGGCTTGAACCTCGGCTTGCCAAACCTTCACTACACCTTCTGGCAAGGCCAGCCAACTTACCGGCCAGGGGTTGAAGGCGCGAATATGACGCTCCAACACTGCTGCTGGCTGACTCCAGTTGAGCTCGGCCTCGGCCTTGTCTAATTTATGTGCGTAAGTTGCCTGACTGTCGTCTTGCGGCTGCTGCTGTTGTTGCAGGGCCGGCAGGTTAGCCAGAGTTTCTAATAACGCAGGAGGGCCGAAGTTGGCCATTTTTTCATACAGGCTGGCCGAGGTTTCATTGGCCGCCAGTTCTATTTCTTTTTGCAGCAGCACCGGCCCCGTATCAAGTCCGGCTGCCATTTGCATAATAGCGATGCCCGACTGCTGATCGCCGTTCCAGATAGCGCGTTGGATGGGAGCAGCACCACGCCAGCGTGGTAACAGGGAGCCATGCACGTTAATACAGCCATGGGTAGGCATATCCAGCACCGCTTGCGGCAGTATTAAGCCGTAAGCCACAACTATCATCACGTCAGCGTTATAACTGGCTAATTGCCGTTGTGCGCTGGCGTCTTTCAGTGACTGGGGCTGTTCAACCGGCAGGTTATGCGTTAATGCGAGTTGCTTTACGGCACTGGCTTGAGGTTTCTTGCCTCGCCCCGCAGCACGATCAGGTTGCGTATAAACTGCAACAATGTCGTGCCCGGCGCCAAGTAGTGCTTCTAAATGCTGTGCCGCAAACGGGGGCGTTCCAGCGAAAATAATGCGCATAGTTACTCAGCCGCTTGTTGCAAGCGTGCTTCTTTTTCCAACTTCTTGCGAATACGGTCGCGTTTTAGCTTAGATAAGTAATCAACAAACAGCTTGCCATTTAAATGGTCAATTTCGTGTTGAATACAAATCGCTAATAAACCCTCAGCCGTTTTGGTAAATTCCTGTCCGTTTTTGTCCAATGCTTTGACCGTTACCGTACCGGCGCGGTCGACTTTGGCGTAAACGCCTGGGAAAGATAAACAACCTTCTTCATTGGTGAATTCGCCGTCACGTTCAATGATTTCAGGGTTCACAAATACCAGCGGCTCATTTTGATCTTCGCTGCAGTCAGCAACAAACAAGCGTTTGTGTACGTCTACCTGGGTGGCCGCTAAGCCGACACCCTGAGATTCGTACATGGTTTCAAACATGTCATCAATGGTGGCGCGCAGGGCGTCATCCACTTCAGCAACAGGCTCGGCGAGGGTGCGTAAGCGTTCATCTGGGTAAGTTAATATTGTCAGTAGGCTCATATCGTTTAATCTAGTTAATTCAGCTATAGTCAGTTTAACTTAAACTGGGGTGTAAAAGACAGTTTTACAAGGAGCGCAGCCGCTTGAACTATGTCACGAAGCAAATAGCCGCATTGTTTATCAGTATGTGTGTTGGTTTAGTCACTTTTACTGCGCACGCCGACGTACTGCGAATGCGTGAAGATGCGCCGCAGGAATATGTGGTGAAACCCGGCGATACCCTGTGGGATATCTCGGCACTTTTTCTGGAAGATCCCTGGCGGTGGCCCGAATTGTGGCAGCACAATGAAGAGGTTGCCAATCCGCACCTGATTTATCCGGGTGACAAGCTTTACCTAAGCTGGCGCGATGGTCGGCCGGTGCTCACCCGCAAACAAATGCGGGAGCTAACACCAAGCGGCGACATAGTACGCAAATCACAACAGCCATTGAATATGTTCTCGCACAGTATGCTGGAACCTTTTCTAACCTATCATCAGTTGCTGAGCAACGAAGTTGCTGAGTCGGCCGCCCAAATCATCGGTAACAATACCGCGGCACAGCGCCTATCAGGCCACGCGCCAGTATTTGTTGAAGGCAGTGAATTGGAAGCTCGCCGGTATGGCATTTTCACGGTAGTGAATGAGTTAGAGCAGGGCGTATTGGTTCGTCACATTGCTGATGTAAAACTGCAAGGCCAGCAAGACGGGTTATGGCAAGGTGAACTAAGCCGGTTGCAGCGAGAAGTTCGACGCGGCGATTTAGTGCTACCGTTAAGCGACGCCAGTTATCCATTAAACTACCGTACCGAAAGCGGTGTAAATGGGCTGTCGGGTCAACTGGTTGCCAGCCTGAATAGTCAGTTGCAGCAGGGTAAGTACGACGTAGTAGTGCTGGACAAAGGCCGTCGAGATGGCGTTGAAGTAGGTCAGCTTTATCAGGCGGTGCGCCCGGGTATTGAGTTACTTATGGGCTACGACCGGCCGGTAGTGAAAGCCGACGCCGATAAATGGCAACAGCTGGTTGCCGGAACTGGCCGCCAGGTGCAATTACCGGAAGCCGCAACCGCTGAAATGATGGTGGTAGATACCGCCGAAACCGCAAGCTTTGCCATTATTCTGCGCAGCCACGACTGGCTCAGAATTGGTGACCGTTTTATTGCTTTAAGTAATGACGCTAGTGGTCAGGAGACTGCTCAGAGCCGCTAACCAGTTTGGTAATTTGCTAACCACAGGACGTACAGCATGGATGCTGACAACCTTAACGGCGCTTTGCAATTGGCACTGGCGCCGGGCCGTCAACAACGGTCATTACGCCATGCCAATAGTTTTGCTAGCGCGTGCGCGCAATTGCCGGAACCCGACCCAGCTCTGGTGGCGCGTACTTTAAGTTGGCTTACTACCGACAACACCCACATTGTACATTGGTTTCATCCAGCCTATCCGGATCATCTGCGTGCTATCCATAAGCCACCTTTGGCCCTGTTTTGTCAGGGCAATATTGATCTGTTGCAGGCCTTTCAGATTGCCTTTGTTGGCAGCCGCAAAGCCTCCCCCAGCGGCCTTCATACCGCCTCATTTTTGGCTGAAAAGCTGGCGGAACGGGGTGCTGTTATTACCAGCGGCCTGGCCTTAGGTATAGACGCCGCGGCACACCGAGCGGCATTAGCCGTTGGCACTAGCGTGGCGGTTATCGGCACTGGCGTCGACCGCTATTACCCACCACGTAACCGCCAGTTACAGCAACAACTGGCCAGCGCTGGACTAGTTGTGAGTGAATTTCCACCGGGTTGGCCAGCTAAGGCCGATCACTTTCCCCGGCGTAACCGTCTTATTGCCGGGTTAAGTCAGGGCGTAGTGGTAGTTGAAGCGGTAGAAAACAGTGGTTCACTTATTACGGCACGGTTTGCTTTAGAGCAGGGTCGCGAGGTATTTGCGGTACCCTATTCAATGTGGGAGCCGGCCGGTTTTGGTTGTAACCGATTGATCCAGCAGGGGGCCAAGCTGGTATTGACTGAAGAAGATATCATCAGTGAGTTTCCAACATTGCTGAACGGGCCGATAACCCCCGCCAAATGTACCGAAAATAAATGTTTAGAAGGCTTGGCAAACGCCCCGTTGTTGGCTAATGTGGGAAATGAAGTAACGAGCATAGATGTTCTGGTTGCACGCAGTGGCTTATCTGTTGAAGTGGTAACCGAGCAACTGGTTTTACTAGAATTAGAGGGCCTCGTAGCTTCAGTACCTGGCGGTTTTATAAGAATGGGGAGGCGCTAACGATGTTTGATATCCTCATGTACTTGTTCGAGAACTACATTCACTCCGAAATGGAAGTGGTGATTGATCACGATGAACTAACCGACGAGTTAACCCGTGCGGGTTTTCACCGCCAAGAAATAAGCAAAGCTTTGGCGTGGTTGGAGCGTTTGGCTGACTTGCAGGACAGCCAGGATAAACCATATTTAAACCGTTCTCCGAGCAGTGCAACACGGGTTTATACTGCCGAAGAGGTAGCGCGTCTGGATTGCTCCAGTCGTGGTTTCTTAATTTATCTGGAAACCCTGGGCGTATTAGATTTCGCAACTCGCGAAATGGTAATCGACCGGGTGATGGAACTGGATACACCTCAGTTTACGCTGGACGATTTGAAGTGGGTGGTGCTCATGGTGCTGTTTAATGTGCCGGGGCAGGAAGACGCCTACGATCAAATGGAAGGCTTACTGTTTGAGGAACCGGATGGTCCGTTGCATTAAATGACCAACGATGCCTTTATTGAGCCACAGCCACTGGGCGTACCTTGCCCTCAGTGCGGGCAAGAACTCCTCCTAAAAAAAGGACGCTACGGCCTGTTTGTTGGTTGTGGCGCCTATCCTGATTGCGAATATATGACCTCCGCGGATTTCGATCCGGGCACCGACGTGCCTTGCCCCGAGTGTAAAAATGGTACTTTAGTACAAAAAACCAGCCGCTTCGGTAACTCGTTTTATGCCTGTGACGCTTACCCAAAATGCAAATTTTCAGTAAACTTACCGCCGGTGGCTCAGGCCTGCCCAAGTTGTGACTATGCGATCTTGTTGCGAAAAAAATCCGCAGCCGGAGAACGTTTGGTTTGCGCCCGCAAAGAGTGCGGTTACAAATCTGACTTAAGCTAACGCATTACCACCTTTTTTAACTGCGACTAAAATGAAACCATGATGACAACAGTATCGGCAACACCTGATTGGACTAGTGCCCGCGAAGCGTTTAACGGCGGTGAACTGCTGGCTTACCCAACCGAAGCGGTATTTGGGTTGGGCTGCGACCCCACCAATGAGCAAGCGGTTCAGCGTTTGCTTGATCTAAAACAACGGCCCGTGCAAAAAGGCCTGATTCTGCTTGCTGCCGATTACAGTCAGTTGTTACCCTTCGTGGATGATAAAGCCATAGGTCAGGACAAGCGCTTCAGCGTGTTTTCGCACTGGCCAGGGCCGGTTACTTTGCTGTTGCCGGCGCGGGCCGATTGCCCCCAGTGGTTACGTGGCGAGCACATGACTATTGCTACCCGGGTTACAGCTTTTGAGCCAGCCCGACAGCTGTGTAAAGCGCTTGGCTCAGCCATTGTTTCCACCAGTGCGAACTTGAGTCAGCAACCAGCGTTGACCAGTGCAGCGGAAGTTGAACAGAGCTTTGGAGACCGCCTGGGTTGGATTTATCAGCATCCGGTTGGCGGCGCACAAACGCCGTCCAAAATTATTAATCCTTTAACGGGCGAAGTGGTACGTAACGGGCTATGAGCACACATCAACTTGAACAAGTAAAAACCTACCTACTGAACTTACAGGACGAAATTTGTGCCGGGCTTACAGCTGCCGACGGTGGTGGCGAGTTTGCCGAAGACAGCTGGCAACGGCCGGGTGGCGGCGGTGGCCGGTCGCGGGTGCTAAAACAGGGTGGTGTATTTGAACAGGGCGGGGTTGGTTTCTCGCATGTGCACGGCGACCAGATGCCGGCGTCCGCAACGGCCCACCGACCCGAATTAGCCGGTCGTGACTTCAACGCCTGCGGCGTGTCTCTGGTGATGCATCCGCATAACCCTTATGTACCTACCAGCCATGCCAATGTGCGCTTTTTTATTGCCGAAAAGGCCGATGCCGATCCGGTTTGGTGGTTTGGTGGCGGGTTCGATTTAACCCCGTTTTATCCGTTTGATGAAGACATTAAGCACTGGCATCAGGTTGCGCATGACGCCCTGAAGCCATTTGGTGACGACCTGTATCCCAAGTTTAAAAAATGGTGCGACGATTATTTCTGGTTGAAGCACCGTGAAGAAACCCGCGGTGTGGGTGGCTTGTTCTTTGATGATCTGAACGACCGTGAATTTGAGGAAAGCTTCGCTATTATGCGCGCGGTGGGTGATGCCTACTTAACTGCTTACCTACCTATTATTGAACGCCGTAAAGCCATGCCTTTTGGTGAGCGCGAACGTGAGTTTCAGCTGTATCGACGCGGCCGCTATGTGGAGTTCAATTTGGTGTGGGACCGAGGCACATTATTCGGGCTGCAAACTGGCGGACGTACCGAATCTATTCTGATGTCGATGCCACCGCTGGCGCGCTGGGAGTACGGCTATGAAACCGAACCCGATAGTGCCGAAGCACGCTTAACCAGCGATTATCTTCACCCGCGCGACTGGCTGAACGAACTTTAGGTATCGATGCTGTTAATCATGTGGTGAGCCAGCGCGGTAAACTGGCTGCGTAACTGCATTTTTAACAGCGGATCTGTCACTTGCTCGTCCAGCGCCTGATACATACACAGCAGCCATTGATCGCGTAGCTTGGTATCAATCCGAAAAGGCATATGTCTGGCGCGCAGGCGCGGATGACCGTATTTTTGCTCAAACAACGCCGGGCCGCCCAACCAACCACTTAGAAACTCAAAGAATTTCTGGCGAATGCCCGTTAGCGGTTGTGCATGTATTGCCAGCAGATCTGCTGCCGCCGGGTCGCTTTCCATAATGTCGTAAAAACGCTCCGCCAGTTGGCGCACACCGGGCTCACCACCTAATTGCTGATACGGTGTTAAAGGTGTGTTAGTTTGTTGCTTTCTCATAAGCTTACGAAAGAATTTCCACATGGCTTTATTTACGGTATTTGGTAGCCCAATTGCACATAGCCTGTCGCCACAAATTCAGTTGGAATTTGCGGACCAATTTGGCCTGGTGAATGAATATCGCCGTAGTTTATCATCGCCGGGGCGTTTTGCCGCCGACGTTGCGTATTTTTTTCGACATGGTGGCAGTGGCGCCAATGTCACTGTTCCCTTCAAGCAACAAGCTTATCAATTAGTTACTCACACCACCTTAAGAGCACGTCAGGCTGGCGCGGTGAATACCCTTATGGGCCGTGGCGCCGGGCAAGTGCTGGGTGACAACACTGACGGGTTAGGTTTGGTGGCGGATTTGCGTTGGCATTTAGCTAAGGCACAAGTAGGTGACTTAAGTGGCAAAACGGTGTTGTTGTTAGGTGCCGGTGGCGCGGCGCGCGGTGTGGTAGGCCCCTTGCTGGATGCTGGTGTGGCCAGGCTAACGGTTGCCAACCGTACCGAAGCAAAGGCCGCTGATTTGGTAGACCGGTTTGCCGATAGCAGGCTTGCTTATTGCAGTATGAATGAGCTTCCGGCAGCCGATATTATTATTCAGGCCACCAGTGTTGCCTTGCAGCAGCAAGCGCTTACTTTGCCTGCGAACCTAGCAGCACAGGCGGTGTTGTGCTATGACATGAGTTACGGTGCAACGCCCACGAAGTTTTTACAGTGGGCGGCAGCGAATGGCTGTGCAAATTGCCTAGATGGTTTGGGTATGTTGGTTGAACAAGCGGCACTGAGCTTTGCGTTGTGGCACGACGGGCTGTTACCCGATTCTCGAGCGGTAATAACTAAGTTGCTGGAACGAAATACTAACGAATAGCGTTCAGCTTAATTTGAGGACAGTAACTATGGCGGAAACAAATGCTCTGGCAGCGGCGGACTCAACTCCGAAAATGCAGCGCGCCCGTCAGCCCAAACAGAAAGAACAACGCCGGGATGCCATTTTACAGGCTGCGTTGTCTCTTTATTTACAAGGTAATGGGCAGTTACCGAAAATGGACGCAGTAGCTAAGCAAGTGCAACTGGCCAAGGGCACTGCTTACATTTACTTCAGCAGCAAAGAAGAAATTTATCAGGCGTTATTAGAGCAACAGTTAACCAGTTGGTTAGCTGCTGTACAAAAAGCTTTGAAACGCCCGCAGCAAGATCCTTTGCCTCAATTAGTGCAAGCCTTCCAATGCTGGGAGCATCAACAGCCGCATTTGTGGACTTTAGCAGCGCTGAATCAAACCGTGCTGGAACCGGCCATTGACACTAAGAAGCTGCTGGCGTTTCGCACCCGCATGGCACAACAGTTCCGACAAACGGCTGAACGCATTCAAACCTTCCTGCAAATGCCTGCCGGGCAGTCAGCACTGCCAGTATTGCTGCAAACTTATGCCAGCATGGTTGGCTTATGGCAATTCAGTAAAGCGCCGGCGGCGTTGTCGCGGTTAATGCAAAACTCCGCTGGCGGAAATCTGCAAATTAATTTTCGGCAGAGCACTACCCACGTTTGTACATTACTGTGGCGGGAATATCAGCAGCAATCGCAGCCGCAGAAAAAAGGGGCAAGTTTAGGTGGGTGGTTCTCGCGTCCGCGTTAACCTTTTGGGGTAGGGCGGCGGTCGCGTAGTTTTACATCCGGGGTTAAGTTCACGTCACCGTTTTTATCAACCGTGGCCAGTTCGCCATCGCGTTTTACTATGGCAATAGGGCCGTCTTCTTCATTGCGAATAAAAGCCAGCTCATAACCAAATTTTTGCAACTGGTACACCCCGAATTTCTGCTCCATAGACAAACGTTCCCACCACTGATGTGTAGTGAGTTCAACCCGGCGCCGCTCGAACTGCTGCAGCTGCGCTTGTTCTTTCTCTGTTAGTGGCATGGGAGCGCTCAGGATCTGTTTATGCAATGGTGCTAGCATAATGGCTATCATCAAAAACTACCAGTTTTCGTCTTTATATTTGAATTCAAGCGGTTAGCGTTAGTCAATTCCAAACGAATCTAAACAAATGAAATTACCCAAGGAAATTAGTCTAAAAAAGGATGATCCAATACTGGATCTAAGATCCTTTTGTGGTAGTCTAACTGTCCTGTCGAAACACGGCAGATTGTAGTTCCCCGGGTTAATCGTTGTCCTCGGTAAAATCAGTTTCCACAACTGACAAAAAAATATAAAAATAAGCTGTCAGGGTCACGTCAGAAGTCACACTCCCTGTTATATCAAAGACTTACGTCTATTCAGATACTAGTGAAAATATAATTTTCTCTGGTAGCGCGGATCGTTGCTCACAGATATATCCACTGGTTATCCACAGCCTCATGGACTCCCCGCGCTGGCTTGATTTCGCCGCTTGTGGCATGCTTGTGGCATTCCGATACGCCACGAGATCGAACGCACTTTATGAACAAAAAAATCCCTGAAAATCCCTTTATTTTGGTTGATGGTTCCTCCTATTTATTTCGCGCCTTTCATGCGCCACCGCATTTAACGAATTCCGCCGGCGAACCTACAGGTGCTATTTATGGCGTCGTGAATATGCTCCGCAGTTTGGTGAAGCGCTACAAACCATCGCACATGGCGGTCATTTTTGACGCCAAAGGGCCAACTTTCCGCAACGAAATGTATTCGGAATACAAAGCGAATCGCCCACCCATGCCCGATGATTTGCGCTCACAAATAGAGCCACTGCATAAAATTGTGCAGGCCATGGGCTTGCCATTACTTTGCGTAGACGGTGTGGAAGCCGATGATGTGATTGGAACCCTGGCGCAACAGGCGGGTGATAAAGGGCGCTTTACGCTTATTAGTACCGGCGATAAAGACATGGCGCAGTTGGTAAACGACCACGTATACCTGATTAATACCATGAGCGGCGATATCTCCGACACCGAAGCGGTAAAAGAGAAGTTTGGGGTGCGGCCGGATCAAATTATTGATTATCTGGCGTTAATGGGCGACAGCTCCGATAACATTCCGGGTTTACCAAAAGCCGGTCAGAAAACCGCGCAGGCGTTGTTGCAGGGGTTGGAAAGTATTGATGCCATTTACGAGAACACCGCGGCTGTTACCGAGCTGTCGTTCCGTGGTGCTAAAACTATGCCCGACAAGTTGGCAGAGCATAAAGATCAGGTGTATATGTCGCGCGATTTGGCCACCATAAAATGTGACGTACCGCTCGACTTTAAACCGGAAGAACTCACTATTTCTTCGGCCGATACCGAAGCCTTGAAAGAACTGTATGGTCGTTGCGAATTCCGCCAATGGTTAGGTGAGTTGTTAGCGCAGGGCGCTGTGACCGATCAGGCGTTACAGCGTGGGGCAGACTCTGCAGCCTCAGTAAGCTCCGCGGCAGATTCCGACACTGGGTCCGACAGCGCACTTACCGCCAATCAGTTTGAAGATTGTGATTATTACGCCATTACCGAGATGGCCGAGTTTGACCAATGGCTGGAGAAGCTCGGCAAGGCTGACTATTTTGCCTTCGATACCGAAACCACCAGCCTGAACTACATGGAAGCCGAGTTAGTAGGCGTGTCGCTGGCGATAAAGCCTGGCGAAGCCGTGTATATACCAGTGGGGCACAATTACCCTGGTGCGCCGGATCAGCTGTCTCGCGATGAGGTTCTGGCCAAGTTAAAACCGTTACTTGAGGCTGATTCACCGAAGAAAGTCGGCCAGAACCTGAAGTACGACGCTCATATTCTGCGTCGCTACGATATTCGTCTAGACGGCATACTCAGCGACACCATGCTGGCCTCTTATGTGTATAACAGTGTTGGCTCGCGTCATGATATGGACACCTTAAGTCTGCAGTATTTGCAGCATAAAACCATTAGCTATACCGATGTAGCCGGCAAAGGTGCCAAGCAAATTACCTTTAATGACGTAGCACTTGAGCAGGCTATTCCCTACGCTGCGGAAGACGCCGACGTGACCCTGCGCTTGCACGAGCACTTATGGGGAACGCTCAGTGGTGAAGGCAAATTAAAGCAGGTGCTAACCGACATGGAAGTGCCGCTTATTCCGATTCTGTGCGACATGGAACAACGCGGCGTGCAAATTGACGCCCAGTTGCTGGCCAAACAAAGCCACGAACTTGCTATGAAGTTGCAGAACTTAGAAGAACGAGCCTACGAAATTGCCGGTGAAACCTTTAACTTAGGGTCACCCAAGCAACTTCAACGCATTCTGTTTGAAGAGTTAAAGCTACCTATTTTAAAGAAAACGCCAAAAGGCGCGCCGTCTACGGCCGAGGAAACACTGCAGGAACTGGCTTTGGATTACCCGTTGCCGGCGGTCATTATGGAGCATCGGGGTTTAGCCAAGCTGAAGTCTACCTACACCGACAAACTGCCAAAAATGGTGAACCACCGTACCCAGCGCATTCACACGTCGTATCATCAGGCGGTTACCGCTACCGGGCGTTTGTCGTCAAGCGATCCGAATTTGCAGAATATTCCGATTCGTACCGAAGAAGGGCGCCGGGTACGTCAGGCGTTTACCGCACCTGAAGGTTATGTGGTGCTGGCTATAGATTATAGTCAAATTGAGCTGCGCATTATGGCGCATCTGTCGCAGGACAAAAACTTGCTGCAGGCATTTGCGCGGGCGCAGGACATTCATAAGGCAACGGCCGCGGAAGTATTTGGGGTAAGCCTGGAAGACGTAACCAATGAGCAGCGCCGTAGTGCCAAAGCGGTTAACTTTGGTTTGATTTACGGTATGTCTGCATTTGGTTTGGCGCGCCAGTTAGATATTCCACGCCACGAAGCTCAGCACTATATGGACAAGTATTTCGAGCGCTTTCCGGGCGTACTGGAATATATGGAAACCACGCGCGAGAAAGCCAAACAACAGGGCTACGTAGAAACCATTTACGGTAGACGTTTGCACTTGCCGGAAATTAACGCGCAACACGGGGGCCGCCGTAAAGCTGCCGAGCGTGCCGCCATTAACGCGCCTATGCAGGGCACTGCTGCGGACATTATTAAGCGGGCCATGATTAAAGTGGCAGATTGGATAGAGCAAAATACCAGTCGTGGTGATGTATGGATGATCATGCAGGTACACGATGAACTGGTGTTTGAAGTAAAAGCGGAGCAGTTGGAAACGTTGCAGGCCGAATTAGTGAAAGTAATGGAAAGTGCGGCACAGCTGGACGTGCCGTTAATTGCTGAAGCCGGATCGGGCAATAACTGGGACGAGGCACACTAATTAGTTCTAATAAATGAGCCAATTAAGTTATTGAAATAAAAGGAGGATCAAAATTATTTTGATTTTTCTGAACTTTCGTAAAGGGGCTAAGTCTGAATATATGAAGGGCACGAAAAACCCTTCAGAGATGTTCTCTCCCTGGATTGTTAGATTTTATACCCGGCCTCTTGGCCGGGTTTTTTTTGCTTGCGATTTGCGAACCAAACGCCCACTAAGATGCCAGCAAAACCAATGCCTTGTTGCAGCCAGAACGGCTCGCCATCCAGAATGCCCAGAATGACCGCAACCACCGGAATCAAATAAGTAACCGAACTGGTGAATACCGTATTGGTCATTTGCACTAGTGTATTGAAAATAACCAGCGCTGCCGCAGTACCTATAATTCCCAAAATCAAAATAGCGGTAAGAGCAAACCAGGCATCAGGTTGCTGCATGGTTTGTTCTATTGGGGTGCCCAGGAATAAATAGAGAACAGCCGGCGGCGCTACCAAAAACAGCGACACGCCAGTAATAGTCAGCGGACGCAAATCGGCAATGTGGTATTTAATGAGGTTTAGATTCAGGCCGTAGCAAACCGTGGCGGCAATAACCAATAACGCGAAACTATTGAACTGTAAGTCACCACTGGCGCTGGCGGTAATTAACAGCACCGTACCGATCATGCCAATAATAACGCCCAGCCATTGCTGCATCAGCGCTTCACGTTTAAATACCAAAGTACCTAACAACAGGGTGGCAAGTGGGGTAAAGGTATTAAGTACACCAGTTACGCCGCTGGTGAGCTGGGTTTGTGCAAAGGCAAATAAGAATGCGGGAATAAAGCTGCCCACCAAGCCTACACATATAAGCTTTAGCCAGTGACGCTGGGAAATGGCGCGAAAGCGTTTCCATATAAAGGGGAGTAATACAAAGCCGGCAGAGCCGATACGAATCGCGGCAAGTTGGTCTGGGCTAAATGCCAGCAGGCCTTTTTTAATCAATAAAAAAGAACTACCCCAAATTAGCGCAAGTAACAGTAGCAGCAGCCAGGCGCTGCGTGGAATATCATTCATCGTCTGCCGTAACCGGGTTAGGATCGTTAAACCATTCGGTTAATTTGGCCTCAACTTTATCCAGACCAAGTTTACTGAGCGACGAGAATGCCTCAACGGTTACATCGCCACCGAACACCAGTGCAGCTTCGCGGGCTTTTAATAAGGTTGAGTTGCGTACGCCGGGCTTTAATTTGTCTGCTTTGGTCAGCAGTACCAATACTCGAATTTTGCTGTCGGTAGCCCAGTGCAACAGTTCTTGATCTACTTCACGGTAGGGGTGGCGAATGTCCATAAGTAACACCAGGCCGCGCAAAGATTTGCGCATTTGCAGGTATTCACTAAGGGCCAGTTGCCATTTTTCTTTTACTTCTAACGGCACTTTCGCGAAGCCATAACCGGGTAAATCCACCAGGCGCTGATCAGGTTTCACTTCAAATACGTTGATAAGCTGAGTACGACCAGGCGTTTTACTGGTTCGTGCCAGAGCTTTCTGTCGGGTTAAGGTGTTCAGGGCGCTGGATTTACCTGCGTTAGAGCGACCTGCGAATGCGACTTCAATACCTTCGTCCGCTGGTAATTTACTGATTTCTGGGGCGCTGGTAATAAAACGCGTAGGCTGGAAATTGATAACACTCACCGGAACATAACCTTTATCTGACAGAGGGATGACATGTGTTTCGCTTTGAAACTATTGTTATTGCGCATAGTATCACCGATGCTGCTATTTCCGCCAATGATCGTTATTGTTACAAATACACCCACGAACTATGGTGGTTTCGACGATTAGCCATTTAAACCTTACTCGTTTTGTGTAAAATAGCGTCTGTTGAATTTTTTGTCTGTGCGTACACGGGCGCAGTGCGCCAACCAATACAGAGATATCAAGCATGAAAAAAATTGCAGTGTTATTCGGACTGTACGTTGCTGTCAGCGGTTATGCGTTGGCCAACGGTGATGTAGAAGCTGGCCAGGAGAAAGCGCAGGTATGTGCTGCTTGTCATGGTCCGCAGGGTAATACAGCGGTAGACATGTACCCGAAACTAGCGGGTCAGCATGCATCTTATATTGCTAAGCAGTTGCATGATTACAAATTAGCTGCCGAAACGAATGGTGAAGAAGGTCGCGCTAACGCGATTATGCAGGGTCAGGCAATGGGCTTGAGCGATGAAGATATCGCCGACTTGTCAGCTTACTTTGCAGCGCAGGAGCCTGAAATTGGCACCGCACCTGAAGATGTGGTTGCACGAGCAGAACAATTATATCGTGGTGGTGACTTAGAGCGCGGCATTGCGTCCTGTGCGGCTTGTCATGGCCCGCGTGGCGATGGCATGGGCTTAGCCAAGTTCCCAGATATATCAGGGAACCACGCAACTTATGTGAAGCAACAATTAGAAATGTTTCGTAGTGGTGAGCGGGCCAATGACCCGAATGGCATGATGCGTGATATTGCTAGCAAACTAACTGACGAAGATATTGATTTACTGTCAAAATATTTAGGCGGCTTGTACTAACGGAACCGCTTAGTTGATTTTTGGTTATAAAAAAGTGATTTTTTAGATCATAAAAATCATTGAATTAATATCTGGTTCACGTACTCTTACATCACGTTCGATAAGGCCTTATCGGCCTTTGACCAGAAAAAGTTAGTAAAGTTTAAAATCCAGGGAATAAAAAAAAGGCCAGGAGGCCAACTTTAAATTAGACAAAAAAACAACAACAAAGTCTGATTTAAGCGCTAGAAAAATAATAATAATAATAATAAATATTACGGACGATACACATAATAACACGGAAGAATTGTGACAACCGTTCTCGAATATCACACGTGCGCTGTGTGGATGAGAATAAATTAGGCGATGGCAACATCGCCTTTTTTATTGCCTGAAGCATGCAGAAATCTATAAATCAGTTAAACTACTCCTCATAACCTTCTTCTGTTCCTGCACTCCCGTGCACAACACTCGAAAACACTAGCGTAATTGAACACACATAAAAGGTTGTTATGACTCGCATCAAGAAAACACGTAAATCGGGCCCGCTGGCGCCGAGCAAATCCACTCAGGCGAAAACCAAGAGTGAGTCGAAAGACTCAGTGAAGCGCGGTAAAGGCCATAAACCTGGTAGCCGTCACTCATCTGCAGAAGTGACCAAAGCAGGTAGTAACACGGGCGGTAGTAAAACCGATCCGCGCCACGGCAGTAAGAAGCCGGTACAACTAGTGCAGCCGGGTGCCGTTACCACTGGTGTTGCCAAAACAGCTACTACAGCGCCGCCTACTACCGAGCAGTTGCAGAAACAATTGCAGCAACTGGAAAACGATACTCGCTTACAAGATCTGCTCGAGCGTATGGAAGCTGGAGAAGACTTGAACGATTCCGACACCGCTTACGTAGATGACTGTACAGAACGTTTTCAGCAGTTGGCTGAAGCCCTGGGGCTTGATGTTGACGACGAGGACGACGACGAAGATTACTAAGGGGTAGTAAGTATGACAATGAACGTCTGGTGGATTAGTGCGATAGTTATTGGTGTGGCTATTATTGTTGGCTTAGCATTTTACGCAGGTAGCCTGTTAGGTCGCTTGAAGCGTCAACAGCAACGGCAGCAGAAAGCCGCAGAAGCCCGTAATGAACGTCTTATTGAAAGCATTGTTACTATTGCCCGCTCTATGGATCAGAACCAGTGTTCCTACTCTGAAGGCGCGTTACGCTTAACGGTGTTGTTAGACTTAATGGTGTTAGAGCCAAAACCTAACTTTGTTGAAGAGTATCCGGGCTTACACGACATGTACGAGCGCATTAAGCACATGCCAACGCATGAGGCTCGTAAAACCTATCCGAAACCGGAAATTCGTAAAATGGATGCTGAGCGGGAAGCTTATGAAGAGGAGCTTGCAGATGCCATTAAAACTGACATCCGCAAGCTGCTGGAACGTTTTTAGTCAAAACTGTTAGTTCGAACGGTAAACGTGGCCGGCTTTCATTACAAAGTTAACGTCGGCCATGGCTTCAATGCGCTCTAACGGATTACCCGAAACAGCCACAATATCTGCCATTTTACCTGGTGCAAGAGTACCAATTTGCGTATCGCCCAGCAGGTCAGCGGCATCATGTGTTGCTGCCTTAATGGCTTCAAGTGCCGGCATACCAGCCTCTACCATGTAACCAAACTCACGATAGTTCTCGCCGTGGTCGTACACGCCAGCATCGGTACCGAACGCAATTTTCACACCGGCTTCATAAGCTTTGGCAAAGGTAGCCTGAATTTTAGGGCCAATAGCTGCCGCTTTTGGACGCACAATTTCCGGGAAGAAGCCGTCAATTTTCGAGCGTTCGGCCACAGATTTACCGGCTGTAATGGTTGGTACGTAATACACGCCATGCTCTTTCATTAAGTCCATGACTTCTTTGTCCATGTAAGTACCGTGTTCAATTGAGTGAACACCAGCCTTAATGGCGCGAATCATGCCTTCTTTACCGTGAGCGTGCACCGTTACCTTCATTTCATAATCACGCGCTGTATCTACCACAGCTTTAAGCTCGTCAATCATGAACTGCGGATTTTGGCCGCTTTTGGCAACACTTAAGACACCGCCAGTGGCAGTGAGCTTAATCAGATCTGAGCCGTCCTGATAGCGCGCACGTACTGCTTCACGAGCTTCCAGTGGACCATTAACTACGCCGTCGTACGGAGAAGGCTCGTCTACCAGGCCGTCACGATGACCGTTGGTTGGATCGGCATGACCACCGGTAGTTGCAATAGATTTACCTGCTGTATAAACCCGCGGGCCTACTACTTTGCCTTGCGCAATAGCCTTGCGTAACGAGATGCTGGCTTTAAACGAGTCGCCGAGATCGCGCACTGTGGTAAAGCCGGCCATTAAAGTTTTTTCAGCAAAGTTTGCGGCTGTTAAGGCTACATCGGCAGCGTTGTCGGTGTAACGAACCATATAAGAGCCCGGGCCTAGCTGTGAGGTTAAATGGGTGTGCATGTCAATAAAACCAGGCATCACAGTGGCGTTGCGGCGGTCAATTACGGTATCGCCTTCGCCCGCTTCACGGTAGCCATCTTCAATAGCAGCTATACGGTCATTATTCACCACAACTGTAACTTGTTTTCTGGGCTGGGCACCAGTACCGTCAATTAAAGTACCAGCATGAATAAGAGTGTCGGCTTGAACGTGCCCACTAAGTGCAGTCAGGGCAAGCGCCAAAGTTAATTTACGCACCACGAGCTCCTTGGTTATTAGATT
Organism: Pseudidiomarina planktonica; assembly: GCF_900177775.1. Lineage (GTDB taxonomy): Bacteria > Pseudomonadota > Gammaproteobacteria > Enterobacterales > Alteromonadaceae > Pseudidiomarina > Pseudidiomarina planktonica. Next base: position 112,728 of record NZ_FXWH01000001.1, read on the forward strand.
TGTTAGGGTTCATGATCACATTAAACAGCGCTGTGGTGCATGGTCAAGCTTTGTACCGGGTTTCACACCAGTTTCGCGGTGGGTATCTGCTATTTGGCGATGAAATTCGTTATACTTGTCACTCTTTCGTTTTTTGTCCAAAGCCTGAGTTGGAATTCCTGATGTTTAAAACCATACGAGAAGATATTCGCAGCGTATTCAAACGTGACCCTGCAGCGCGTAATACCTTCGAGGTTCTGACAACTTATCCCGGTTTGCATGCCATTTGGTTTCACCGCCTGAGTCACCGGCTGTGGAAATTACGGCTGTATTGGCTGGGGCGTTTTATTTCAACACTGGCACGCTGGTTTACCGGCGTTGAAATTCACCCTGGTGCAAAAATTGGACGACGTTTCTTTATTGATCACGGTATGGGTGTGGTGATTGGTGAAACCGCCGAAATTGGCGACGATGTAACCTTGTATCATGGCGTAACCTTAGGCGGAACTAGTTGGAACGGCGGTAAGCGCCACCCAACGCTTGGTAACGGCGTTGTTATTGGTGCTGGCGCCAAAGTGTTGGGGCCGTTGACCATTGGTGAGCATGCTCGCATTGGCAGCAACGCGGTGGTGGTAAAAGACGTACCAGCAAATACTACTGTTACAGGTATTCCTGCTCGTGTAGCCAGCTCCAGCACCGACAAAGAAAAAGCCCGCAAACGTGAAGAAATAGCCAAAGAGTACGGGTTTGATGCCTACGCAATTTCAGCCGATAACCCTGATCCTGTGGCCACAGCTATGGGCCGTATGCTCGATCACGTGCATGTATTGGATCAGAAAGTAAGCGATTTATGTCGCGCGGTGAACACCTTAGGCGGTGATGTATGCGACAAAATTCCGGAAGTAGAGCTCGATGATGTAGATTTTATTGATGCGAGTCATCAAGCGGAACGGCAGCGCGCCTCGGCAAAATCACCAACAACTAAAAAGCGCGCCACTAAAGCTAAAACCGTAACCAAAGTTACGCCTAAAGAAGAAAAAGACGACTAATCAGTCGTCTTTTTTTGAGTCAGCTTTTCCAATATGCCCATGGCAAACGCTGAGCCAACAAAGGTCATGTGAATAATCACGTACCATTTAATGTTGCTCTCTTCGATATTTTCCAGATTCATAAACACTTTCAATAAATGAATGGAAGAGATTGCCACAATTGCGGCCGCTACTTTGTTTTTCAGACCACCTGAATCTATTTTACCCAACCAACCAAGCTTCTCGGTATCCGATCCGATATTTAGTTGAGATACAAAGTTTTCATAGCCGGACAGCATAACCATAACCAGTAAACCACCAACCAACGCAATGTCGATAAGGGTTAGGGTTAGAAGTATCAGGTCTACTTCTGAGGTGCTAAACAGGTAAGGAATTACATGCGCAAGCTCCTGGAAAAATTTTAATCCCAGCAGCAATACAGCAATGCTTAATCCAAAATAAATGGGTGCCAGTAACCAGCGCGAACCGTACATGGATTTTTCAATAAAGCGTTCTATCATAGTCTTCCTTGTGGGCGTTAGTAGACTTACAGGGCATTATTGTACCCGACCCTAAGGCCGGGTAAAGTCTTCATTTAGGCTACTTGGTGTGGCTTGAAAAACGTGCCACCAGGGAGCGTAGCGTTTGCACCGTTTCATGCAGTTCCGCACTGGAATGGTCGGTTGCGCGCGCATTTTCCAGAGTGTCCTGCGCCAGTGATGAAATTTCAGTGATTTGCTCGCTAATATGTTCCGCAACACCACTTTGCTCTTCCACTGCTGAGGCCATTTGTACCGACATATCTGAGATTTGCTGAATAGCTTCATCAATTTCTTGCAGCGCTTCATCGGCTTTTTGTACTTTGGCAACACCGTCAGCGGCGGCTTCTTCGCCTTGCTTAGACACGGTCACTGCTTCTTTCGCACGTTCGCGTAGGTTGTCAATTACCGTGTGAATGCCTTCGGTGGAGTCACGCGTGCGACCCGCTAACGAGCGAACCTCATCGGCTACAACGGCGAAGCCACGGCCATGCTCGCCGGCACGGGCAGCTTCAATAGCCGCATTCAGTGCCAGCAGGTTAGTTTGTTCAGCTATTGAAGAAATTAAGTCCGCCGCCGCGCCAATTTCACCGGTCGATTCATCCAGCGCTTTCACTGTATTCGCAATTTGTTCAACTGCGCCGTGCAGGCCTCGAATAACTTCGCTGGCCTCGCGCGCAAGAGTAACACTGGAGCGCACATTAATAGCGGCACTTTCCGCGTACTCGGCGTTCTTCTCTACGGTATCTGCAACTTCCTGAATCGAAGCGGCCATTTCGTTCATGGCGGTAGCTGTTTGTTCGGTTGCTGCGGTTTGCTGTTGCACTTTGCCTGAGCTGGAACTAGCTTGTTCGCGTGTATCTGTCGCGATGGATATGAGGTTATTAACTGCGTCGCCAATGCGAGCTAGTGCGGTGCGATTACGAGCACCTTCACTCATGAGTAGCAGGCCTAATCTGGCTTCGCGTCCCTGATGGCCGGTGTAGGTCATACCCACCAGTTCAGACGAAAATGCGTCCTTTCGAATATCAAGAAAACCTTGCATCATTTTGCCGATGTACCAGCCATACAAGACGATAGCTACCAGGCCACCTGCTGCGGCTATTGCTGCAGCCATCCAACCATGGGTAAACCATAAGGCAACCGCCGCGATAAAGGTTGGCGCCGCTACGGGTAGCAGATCTCGTGCAGTTAAAGCTAAGCGTTTTGAGAAGGTGAGCGCATGTTTGCCAGCATTAATGCGCTCGTACATGCCCATGGCACGTTCTTTTTCGGTCTTACTGGCGGCAACTCGCACCGATTCATAGCCAATAACTTTGCTGTCTTCCTGAATGGGGGTTACATAGGCACTAACCCAGTAATAATCACCGTTTTTACAGCGGTTTTTGACCAGCCCCATCCATGGTTTACCACTTTTAATGGTATCCCACATGTGTTTGAACACCGACGCGGGCATATCAGGGTGGCGTAAAATATTGTGTGGGGCGCCAATAATTTCTTCGCGAGAATAACCACTAACCTCAACAAATTCCTCGTTGCAGTGCTTAATGACACCTCTGGCATCGGTTGACGAAATCAAACGATATCCTTGCGGGAACGTACGCTCTTTTTGCGTAACCGGTTGATTATTTCGCATAGGAAAACAATCCTTTGTTTAAGTTGTATAAGTGATTTGGCATGAGGTAAGTCTAGAACTAATGTAAAGATATATCGACCAGAGGGTCTGTTTTCTCAAGCATTATTCTAGAAATAGCTGATTTGACGGGTTTTTGGTTTACTAACAGGTATAAATTGGGAGCATAAAAAAACGCCGCTAAGAAGCGGCGTTTTTAACTAATTCTTTTCGTGAATCACGAATTATAAAGGCTGTACGTTCTCAGCTTGAGGACCTTTAGGACCTTGAGCGATAGTGAACTGTACTTGTTGGCCTTCAGCTAAGGTTTTGAAACCGTCAGACTGAATCGCGCTGAAATGTACGAATACATCTGCGCCTTGTTCTTGTTCGATGAAACCGAAGCCTTTAGCTTCGTTAAAGAATTTTACTTTACCAGTTACTGTAGACATGCTGTGATTCCTCGTAGTGCATGTGAATTTCTAGGGTATTGCTAAAAACGTAGGTATTACTTGGGACTTACAAAACGAGGTACAGCAAAACGACTTCGTAACAGGCCGCAATAAAATAGCCGAACTTTTCTAGCGGGGTTAAGTATACACCGATCCATTTGGCTGTCAAATAATGTTATTAAATGACAACTGCTTAGTGGGTATTAGCTTAACCACGGATCCAATTTTTCGTGATATGGCGGAATTGATCGGTGCCTGATCTGTGCATCCACTCGTAAGCAGCCATTTCCGAAGTAATTATAATGACGCCATGTTGGCGTAGCCGGCTTAATGCCGCTTGCTTGTCGCTGTCGCGGCGCGAGCCTACGGCATCTTCAACCACATAAACCGAATAGCCTTGCTTGGCTAGGTCCATAGCGGTTTGCAGAATACAAACGTGCGCCTCAATACCCATTAGAATCACCTGGCGGCGGTTTTGCTGTTTCAAGGTATCGGCAAATTCTTCTTCCTGCATGGCGCTGAAGTGCATTTTTTCGATCACTTGCGCTTGTTCAATAACGCCGGACAATTCGTTCACGCTGTAACCCAGCCCTTTCGGGTACTGTTCAGTTACCAGTGTTGGCACACTTAACTCTTGTGCTATTTCGCCCAACCAGCGCATACGCGTAATTAACTGGTCGCGTTGATGTACCACCGGAGCGAGTTTCTCCTGAACGTCTATAATCACCAGAACACTTTGTTCAACTTGAAGTAGCATGGGGTGCCTCAGCTGCTTTACTTAACAATAAATGAAACTAATTATAGGTAAATTGTGCCTGAACAATAATCAGGATGCTATGAGCCGATAGTCGGATAGTCGCTGCTTGTATAAATTTCGACCAAATAAAACTAAGGCAACGATTAGATATGGTCCGGTGAAAACCTGGCCTTGAGCCATTTATTACTTGCGCATCGGCGTATACTGAAGCCACACGGATCTGAAAGGAGTTACCCATGCTCGACAGCTTTGATGCGTTGTCGCTGGCGCGTTTCCAATTCGCGTTTACAGTGGCTTTCCACATTATTTTTCCTGCCTTTACCATTGGTTTGGCTAGCTTTCTGGCCGTGCTTGAAGCGCTTTACCTGAAAACGCGTAAGCCGGTGTATCAGCAACTCTTTCAATTTTGGGTGAAAATATTCGCCGTTGCCTTCGGTATGGGGGTGGTGTCGGGCATTGTCATGAGTTACCAATTCGGTACCAACTGGTCAGTATTCTCCGATCAGGCCGGCCCGGTGATAGGGCCTCTAATGGGCTATGAAGTGCTCACCGCATTCTTTTTGGAAGCCGGCTTTTTAGGTGTCATGCTATTTGGCATGAACCGGGTGGGTGAGCGATTACACTTTTTTGCCACTTTAATGGTTGCCATAGGCACCGCCATTTCGGCGTTCTGGATACTGTCAGTAAACAGCTGGATGCAAACCCCGCAAGGCTATGGCATTAACGAAGTTGGTCAGTTTGTCGCAGAAGACTGGTTCAAAGTCGTGTTCAATCCTTCATTTCCGTATCGCTTAGTGCATATGTTGCTAGCTGCCTATTTAACCACAGCCTTTGTGGTCGGCGCGGTAGGCGCCTGGCATTTGCTGAAAGACAAAACCAGTGCAGCCGCTCGCAAAATGTTCTCTATGGCGATGTGGATGGCGCTGTTAGTAGCCCCGCTGCAGGTTGTGGTGGGCGACTTGCACGGCTTAAATACGCAGGAGTATCAACCTGCCAAAGTAGCCGCCATGGAAGGGCACTTTGAAACCCAAACTCAAGCACCGCTATATTTATTCGGGCTGCCAAATATGGACGAAGCGCGAGTAGATTACGGAGTTGCCATTCCAGGCCTTGGTAGTCTTATTTTGAAGCATGATGTAAATGCCGAGGTAACGGGGTTAGATGCTTTCCCCAGAGACGAATGGCCAAACGTTCCCATCGTATTCTGGGCCTTCCGCATTATGGTTGGTATTGGCATGTTAATGGTCCTGGCTGGGTTATGGTCAGGCTTGCAACGTTTGCGCGGGCGCTTGTATGAAGGCCGTACCCTGCAAAGGTTTGTGCTACTAATGGGGCCGCTTGGATTTGTGGCGGTGGTGGCTGGCTGGGTAGTTACTGAAGTAGGGCGGCAACCCTGGGTTATTTATGGTTTATTGCGCACCGCTGATGCCGCGTCGCCGATTGCCAAAGAAGGCGTAGCCGGCAGTTTAATTGCCTTTATTGTGGTGTATTTTCTGGTGTTTGGAGCCGGTACTTTCTACATCTTGCGGAAAATGGCCGGTAACGCCGATGCCATTCAGGTTACTAAAAGTAGTACGAAAAAACCTGGCCTGGCGGCCGAGCGTTTAGTTGGCGAGGAGGACTAGACCATGGATTACGCATTAATTTGGGCTATTTTGATTGCGGTGTCGGTGTTCGCCTACGTTGCGCTGGACGGTTTTGATTTGGGCGTTGCTTTGCTGTTTCCGTGGTTTAAACGCGAGGAAGATCGCGACATTATGATGAACACGGTAGCGCCGGTATGGGACGGCAATGAAACCTGGCTAGTACTGGGTGGTGGCGGGTTGCTGGCGGTATTCCCGCTGGCTTACGCGGTATTAATGCCAGCCTTATATATGCCGGTTATTGCCATGCTGCTGGGACTTATTTTCCGGGGCGTAGCTTTTGAATACAGGTTCAAAACGAAGCGGGCGAAACCCATTTGGGATCTGTCTTTTATTGTCGGCTCGCTCATTGCCGCCCTCAGTCAGGGCATCATGCTGGGCGCCATGTTGCAGGGTATTAAGGTTACCGGGCGAGCATACGCTGGCGGTTGGTTTGACTGGCTCACCCCATTCACTGTGTTCTGCGGACTAGTCGTGGTTATTGGTTATATGCTGCTTGGCTCAACCTGGCTGATTATGAAGACCCGTGGCGACCTGCAACTGCGGAGCTATCAGTTTGCACGCTATTTTGCCCTAGGGTTAGTGGCCTGTATTGTGTTTGTGAGTGCCTACTTACCCTGGCGGTTCGATTACATAGCCGACCGTTGGTTTAGTTTTCCGGCGTCACTGTGGTTGTGGGTATTGCCATTAGTGTTGGCTTTCGTCACCTTCAGCTTGTTGTGGTCACTTAAAAAAGGCCAGCAGGTGCGACCCTATTTGTGGGGGTTGGCACTATTTTTAGTTTCGTTCGCCGGCTTTGCGGTTAGTATATTTCCTTACTTGGTACCGCGTAGTATTACCCTGTGGGAAGCCGCCGCACCAGACAACAGCCTGATATTCTTGCTGGTGGGTGCGGTAGTGCTACTACCAATAATTTTTGCTTACACTGGCTATACCTATTGGGTGTTTCGTGGCAAAGTTGACGCAGATTCTGGCTACCACGACTAATGCGCAAACAAACCTGGAAGCAAATACTATGGTTCATTGCACTGTGGGTGGCCGGAGTGCTGTGCATTAGTATAATCGGCCTGGCAATCCGCGCGGTACTCATGCCTGATGCAGTTTAACCAAAGTACAAACGGAACCTATGACAGCTTATGTAGCACCTAACGCCAAACGTGATTCTCCCGATTCTGCTTTACGCAGATTTCGGCAGAAGGTGGTGCGCAACATATACTGGGGCGCCACCATTGGCTCTGTGGTGTTAGCCGCAGTGCAAGGCTGGATAGGGCACCACGGCCTGGCTGGTTTGCTGGGCGTTGCTTCTATTCTCTTTATCTGGGCTGCGCTGCAATCTCGGCATAGATTGTTACCGCAGAAATACCATGCGGTGTTCGTTATTGTTACCTGCATTGCGGTTAATTACTCGATTATAGAAAACGGAATTAAGGGCCTGTACTGGGCCTATCCGGTAATGAGCTCCTTATTCTTTCTGTTTAACCGCCGCTTGACGCTGATCGTTATTCCGGTTGTATACGGCAGCTTTGTAGTGAGCAGCTATTTGGCGCTTTCATTTACTCACAGCTGGCGCTTTGCGGTTTCACTAGCAATGATTTTAGTTCTGGGCGGCACTTTTATTGTGTTGCTGCAGCGGCTACAGAAAAGCATGACAGAGCTGGTAGTTACCGACCCTTTAACGGGTCTCTATAACCGTAACAGGGTAACCCAAACCTTAATTGAAAATATTCAGCAGAAAGAACGTTATAAGCGACCCGCCAGTTTGATCATGATTGATTTGGACCATTTCAAAAGCCTGAATGACGAACATGGTCATTTGTTTGGCGACCAAATGCTGAAGCAAACGGCGAAACGTTTACTTGGTGCTATACGTGCCACCGATACTCTGTTCCGCGTTGGTGGTGAAGAGTTTCTGGTGGTGCTGCCTAATACCAGCAGTCAGGACGCCAACGTTGCCGCCAAAAAACTGATTAAAGTAATTGGCAGCCGGCCGTTCGAGGGCAAAGGCGCAACTGTTTTCATCACGGCCAGCGCCGGTGTGTCCGAACTCCAACCCGGCCAGGCCTGGTCGCAATGGCTGAGCCGTGCCGATCAGGCTTTATTTGAAGCAAAAAATAACGGCCGTAATAATGTCGTGCTGCAATCAGATACAACTTCTGATGCCGGCAACCCCTCCAACAAAGACGATTAAATTTGCACCACTGCTTAGGTCTGGCTACAATTCGTGCCTTTCTTTTTTAGGTCGGTGAGGAATAACTAATGGCACCAGTTCTAATATTAATGGGATCACAATCCGATTGGCCGGTGATGCAAGAAGCGGCAAAAATGCTGAAAGAGCTGCAGGTTCCCTGGCGTGCCCAGGTTGTATCCGCTCACCGAACCCCGGATTTACTCGCCTCGACCATGCAACAGGCGGAAGCTGACGGCGTACCTGTAGTTATTGCCGGTGCTGGCGGCGCTGCTCATTTGCCGGGCATGCTGGCTGCTTTTACAGCTATTCCAGTGCTTGGTGTTCCGGTTCCGAGCAAGCAATTGAAAGGTTTAGATAGCCTGCTTTCTATAGTACAAATGCCAAAAGGTGTTGCGGTTGGTACTTTGGCCGTTGGCCCTGCTGGCGCTGCGAACGCAGGTTTATTGGCGGCACAGATTGTTGGTGTCAGTGATAAACAAGTACGCCAACGTGTAAATGAATTCCGTGAAGCTCAGCGTGCCAAGGTTCTATCTGGCCCTGATTTGGAGCTGGACGAATGAAAGTACTGCTGATTGGTGATGGGCAACTGGGCCATATGCTTGGCCGCAGTGCAATTCAGCAAGGGCATTATTGCTTATTATATTCCACCCGCACGCAGCAGGTGATGCCGCTGGCCAGCACCGAATCACTGGCGCTGAGCCTGGCCGAAGCGGTTGCCTGGGCTGACGTAGTGAGCTGGGAACACGAAGACGTGCCAGCCGACATCATTGAGCTGGCGCGCAGCAAGTTTTTAATGGATCCGGAAAAAATCACGGCATTAACCGACCGTCGCTCCGAAAAACAGTTGTTTGACGATTGTCAGGTGCCAACTTCACCGTGGCAGGCATTTGAAAACGAAACTGAGCTGGCGAAGGTGTTGGAGCAATCTCCTCAGGCGTTGGTATTAAAAGCCGCTCGTGGTGGTTACGACGGTAAAGGCCAATGGCGCTGGCAGCCACAACAAAACGCTGAACCATTGCTGAAAAGTGCGGGCCAACAAGCGGGTATTGCCGAGCATTTAATTCCGTTTGAATATGAAGTGTCATTAGTTGGTGCGCGCGATAAACAAGGCAATATTCGCTGTTATCCGTTGATTACTAATGTTCATGACCGCGGCATCCTAAGTTACAGCATTGCCGGTGAGGGCTGGGTGAGTGAGCACTTACAAGCTCAAGCCGAAAGCTATTTTGAAAGCATCACTAAGGCCTTGGATTACGTTGGTGTGCTGGCTATTGAGTTCTTTGTGGTAGCCGAAGGCAATGAACAACACCTGCTGGTAAATGAAATTGCGCCACGCGTGCATAACTCGGGACACTGGAGTATGAGTGGCTCGAACTGTGATCAATTTGGTCTGCATATGCGTTGTTTAACTGGGTTGCCGTTGCCGGATTTACTCTGTGCGCCCACCTTAATGGTGAATGTTATCGGTGTTGAAACCATTCCCGGTGAGCTTTGGCAGGCCGCAGCAGCGGATTGTCACTGGTATAATAAGCAAGCGCGGCCAGGACGTAAGCTAGGTCACGTAAACTTTATTATTGATACGCCTGAGCGAGGCCGAAAACTAGCCGAATTCTGGGCGCCCCGGCTACAACAACTCGCCGACTAAAAATTAAGACTATAAGAACTTATGAAGCAGTTAAGTTCGTGTAGATGAGCTCGCACGAATAAAGGATTCGGCATAACGCGATGAACAAACGCTATGCATTGCAGTTTCTGACACTAGCGCTGCTGTATTTTTTGAGCGGCGCATTGGGGCTGTTCTATACACAAGAAAGTGTGTTTGTTACGCTAATCTGGCCACCCGCCGGTATTGCACTTGGCTTGCTGCTGCGTTGGCGACTGGATTTATGGCCAGCTATTTTGCTGGCTGAATTGTGCATTGCTTTTTTTGTTTCCGACCTGCCGTTTCCTTTAGGCACAGGTATTGGCCTCACCAATACCCTGGTGCCGTTATTTACTGCCCATTTACTACAACGCCAAAAATTCAGCAGCATGTTCGAGCGCTCCCGCGACTTATTTTTATTCCTGTTTGTTGGGGTGGGTTTAACGTCTGCACTGAGCGCTTTTGCTGGAACCGCGCAGCTTTATCTATTAGACAAAATAGCCTTACCAGATTTGCCGCGCGACTGGTTAATGTGGTGGCTTGGTGACGCTGCTGGCATTTTATTGCTAGCGCTACCCATACTTGCTATCGCCCGCTCAACAGTGCGGCCGTTAACTCGGGGTTTTAGTGGCTTAGCCACTGCCTTGCTGCTGATACTGGCAGTTGAAATTTTTATCGTTAATTACTTCAATTTTGCCGACGGTTTATTGGTACTGCCTATGCTGCTGGTGGTGTGGATAGCTATGACCACCAATTTGCAGGTATCGTCGCTGGCCATTTTGTTGTTCACTATTATTGCTTCTGCAGGCACTTTGAGTGGGCACGGCGTGTTCACCGATCTGAAGTACACTCAGGAAGCGCATTGGGTTTATATTACGTCACTGGCTATTGCCTCGGCTGTTATTGCGTCTATTTCTATTGAAACTCGCCGTAATCTGGATCAGAAGCACTATGCGCTACGCGCAGCTGGCATCGGCACCTGGGATTTGCGCCTGCCAAGCCATCATGTTTACTTTAATAATACCTGGGCGACGATGTTAGGTCGTAAGGTACGCCAGCTTGACGAGAGCATGAGTACTTTTCGTGAACTGGTTCATCCGGATGATTACCTGCAAATGATGGGGGCGTTAACGTCCTATATTAAGGGTGACTCGGAAAGCTATTATGCAACGTTCCGAATGCGCCATGCCAACGGCGAGTGGCGCTGGATAGAAGCGCATGGCGAAGTAACCGATCGTAACTTCAATGGGCATCCCACCCGGATTTGCGGAACCCATCAGGACATTACCGAGCGTAAAGTGCTGGAGGACGATCTGGCACTAAACTTGATTCGGTTAAATCAGGCTCAGGAAATTGCGCAGTTGGGCCACTGGACCTCGAACATGGCTACCGGTGAGCTGTGGTGGTCGCCCATTATTTACCAGATGTTTGGTTTAGACCCCGACAAAGTAACTCCTAGCGTGAAGTTGTTTAATCAGCTCATTCACCGTGACGACTTTGACAGCGTGTTAAGCAGTGAGGCAAAAGCCATAGAATCTGGTGAGCATGACGTTGAACACCGTATTGTGAGGCCCGATGGCTCGGTTCGCTGGGTACATGAACTGGCGTCACTGGAACGCGACGAGGACGGCCAGCCGTTCCGTATGGTTGGCACCGTGCAGGACATTACTGATTATAAAGAGCTGGAACTGAAGCTACGACGGCAGGCATTGATAGACGAACTAACTCAGGTTCCGAACCGCCGTTATATGATGCAGCAGTTGGCGCATGAGTGGACGCGGTACCAGCGTTACCCCGAGCAGACTAGCAGCTTTGTTATGGTAGACATTGATTTCTTCAAGCAGTTAAACGACACCTACGGGCATGGTTTTGGTGACGATGTATTGCAAGCGGTGGCGGGTAGACTGCACGGACTGCTGCGCGACGTAGACGTGTTTGCGCGCATGGGTGGCGAGGAATTTGCGCTGTTGTTACCGCAAACCGGTGCGAAAGACGCGATGTTGGTGGCCGAAAAGCTACGCGCTGCTATCGCCTCACTGGACTTGCTGGCACCGGGCGCCGCTCAGCCCGATGTAGAAGTAACCGCCAGCTTCGGTGTGGCGGAGTTTAACGCCATTTTCGACAATGAAGATGACGTGATGGTAGCCGCCGATAACGCACTTTATAAAGCCAAAGAAAGTGGGCGTAATCGCGTTGAGCAATATACGCCCCCAGTAAGCGAACACTAACCGTTTAAACGCTCGTGTAGCCAGTTACGTATGCGTTGAATTTGCTCCGGCACTACCTGGTGCTGCATTTCGTAGTGTTGATACTGCACCGAGTAACCCATTTCTTGCAGCGCTTGATAGGCTTGCTGCCCCAGAGATTCTGGTACCACCGGGTCCTGCGTGCCATGCTGAATCATAATCGGTAGTTGCTGCTGCGCATCGTGACGAACCAGAGTTTCGTGTGTGGCGAAATAACTAGACAACACCAGCAACCCACCGAGTGTTTTTGGAAAGCTCAAAGCGGCTTCATAGGCAACCGCACCACCTTGTGAAAATCCAGCCACAATAATTTTTTCAGCAGGTACGCCGCGCTCGAGCTCGCGCTCAATTAGCGCTTGAGTAGCGGCAGCGGAAGCCTCCAGCTGCGGGGTATCCACTTTACGTGCAATACTCATTTCCAGAATATCGTACCAAGCTGGCATCACCATGCCGCCATTAATGGTCACAGGTATACGGGGCGCGTGGGGGAAGATAAACCGAGTGTTATCCGAAAGCCCTAAATGTGGTACTAGAGGCGCAAAATCGTTGCCGTCCGCACCGAGGCCGTGCAACCAGATAACGCTGCTGGTGGCCGTATTTTTAGGTTCAACTTCAACCGCTGGCAAGTATGCCATGACTACTCCTTTGATTTGTTTTTAGTATCAGATTCTGCAGGTTCGGTACGCTGACCTTTGCCTAAACCACCGCTAATAACCAGCTGCATGGCATCTGAAGGGCTCATATCCAGGTTGGTGGTACAGTTGCGCGGCACCATGACCATGTAACCGCCCACCATGTAACTCATGGGTAAATACACGGCAATTTGGTCTTCGTCTAAGCATTCCGAAATCATATCGCCTTTTACACCGCTCTTTTTGGTAACAATGCCAATAAGCTGCATGTGCGAGCCAGGTAAGGTTACCAACACCACCGATTCTTCGGTAAAGTTTTTGCCCGACATTAATTCGAAAATATCGTTTATGGTGGCGTATAGCTGGCGCATCACCGGGAGTTTTTCCATTACGCGCCCGGGAATCATCCATACACCATAAAATAAGCGCCAGCGTGAACTGAATCCCATAATGATGGCAATAATCAAAAAGCTTATAAAAGCTAACCCAGGAAAATAATAGAATTCTGGCAGCACCATCAGCCACAATGGCTTTAACCAGGTTTCCATAGTGACTAACAACCAGCGAACTAGCGTTATGGTGAGAATAATTGGCAGTAGTATTGCCAATCCTTTAACTAACGACTGCAGCACTCTTTTCATTGTAGTCATCCTTGTTTCGCACTAGGCTTGAGTGGATTCAGAAATTTTACCATATTCCAAAATGAGGTGTGGCTATGAAGCTTTATGGAAGTTATACATCGCCATTTGTGCGCCATTGCCGTGTTGCGCTGGCACAAACTGGGCAGAACTATACGTTTGCAGAAGCCGACCAGGCGACGAGCGGCAAGCTAAGCCCAACTAAGCGAGTACCTTTTGCTGAAGTTGATGGGCTGGTGCTGCATGATTCCGCAGCTATTCTAAAGTATATTCGCGAGCAGGCTGGTCAGGAATTTTTTAGTTCAGTTCAGGATTATGACCTATTTTGCCTGGCAAATACCTTGCTCGATACCAGTATTAACTTATTTTTACTCAGTAAAGATGGCTTAACACCAGAGCAAAGTAGCTATTTAACGCGCCAGCAAGAACGGGTTGATGCCTCGCTGGTTGCATTAGAAAAGCGCGATTGGGGCCAGGTGGGTGCCGACGTTAGTGACGGCGAACTGCGCTTAGCCTGTTATTTAAGTTGGGCTATTTTCCGCAAGCTCATTACTATTACCGACTGGCCAAATCTACAAGCCATGCTAGCGCGGGTGGATCAGCATCCAAGTTTTGCCAATACTCACCCGGCGTTGGGTTAGTAACTTGTTAGTCGCGAAAGTTTTCGAATTGCAGCGGCTGTTCAATGTCTGATTTCTTCAGTACCGCGATGGCTTCTTGCAGGTCATCGCGTTTCTTTCCGGTAACGCGAACTTTATCGCCCTGAATCGCAGCTTGCACTTTCAGCTTGTTGTCTTTTAACAGCTTGATCATTTTCTTGGCAACCGGCTGCTCAATACCCTGCTTAAAGCTGATATTAAAGCTGTAGCTTTTACCTGAGTGTACCGGCTCATCTTCGCACTCAACACCAGCGGTACTAATGCCGCGCTTTGCACAACTACCATAAAAAAGGTCTCGCAGCTGCAACAGTTGGAAATCCGATTCGGTTTTCAGCGTTATGGTAAATTCTTTCTGTTCAATGCTGGCTTCCACACCACGAAAATCAAAGCGAGTGGACAGTTCCCGCCGGGCATTTTCAACCGCATTACGTAATTCGACTTCGTCGACCTCAGACACCACATCAAAAGATGGCATAGGGTATTTCCTCCATTAAAATAGCCAATGTATGATACCAAGCACGGCGGCGTAGCGCGCGCCTTTTCCGATCATCGTAAGTAAGAAAAACAGCCAGAAGTTAACCCGCATCACACCGGCTATAAAAGTCAGTGCATCGCCGCCAATTGGCGCCCAGGCTAACAACAAAGTCCATACTCCATACTTTTGGAACCAGGCCTGCGTTTTTGCCAGCTTGTCTTTCTTAAACGGAAACCAGCGGCGGTCCTGGAAGTGCAGGCAATAACGACCTAGCACCCAGTTCACCGCCGAACCAAGCGTGTTTCCAAGTGTTGCCCAAAACCATAACCAGGCTACCGGGTAACCATCATTCTGCAGCTTTATCAGTAGGATCTCTGAGTACGCCGGCAAAATGGTGGCGGCTAAAAAGGCCATTCCAAATAAACTCAGATAAGCCATGATTACAACTGTGACTCCAATGGTAGCTGTTGTGCCAACCATGCTAACAGGCGGCGCCACCAACGGCTATCGGGTTCGCGCAAGTAACAGTTCTGAGTGTCCTGCCACACCACGCGCTGGTTGATATAACGCAGGCGGTAGCAAATTTCACTGCGAGTGCTTTCGGTAAAAATATTAATAAGACGGTTAGCCATGTCGTTATCATCAATGAAAATGCCCAGTTCTGTATTGATCATCGCCGAGCGGGCACCCAAGTTGAATGAACCTACAAAAACCTCCTGCTGATCAATTACCAAGGCTTTGCTGTGCAGGCTTGCCTTGGCTGTACTCAAGCGTAGGCGGGACTTTTGCTCGGCTTTCATTTCAAACAGCTTTACGCCAGCGGCTAACAAGCTGCGGCGGCGCTTGGCATAACCGCTGTGCGCGAACAGAACATCGTTGCTGGCTAAGGAATTGGTCAGCACTTTCACTTCCACACCTTTTGCAACCATGGAAGCCAGCATAGCAACTCCAGCTTCGCCCGGGGTGAAGTAGGGCGAAATAATGTGCACCTGTTGTTTGGCCCGGGCAAAGCGAAACAAAATGGCTTGCAGCACACCCGCGGACTGTTGGTTGGTGCGTTGTACTTTGTTGGCGTTGTCAGCAATAAACTGAGCATTGGCGTGCCACTGATAATAATTTGGCGAAAGCCAACGACTGTCGTCATTTAGCTTAGGTGGCTTTTGGGTTATGGCATCAGCCATTTCAGGAAGATGTTTTAATTTAAGCCACAGTGGGTGCTTTTCCCAGGCGCGGGCCGCTTTGCGCAATCGTTTTAGCCGATGAACGGGAATGGCTAATGGGTGTTGCCAGTAACTCCAGAACGACGTTTCCGCTGCCGCCGCTTCGCCGCCAACCACTGCCATATCCAAATCAATAAAATTCGTTTCCTGGCTGCGGTCAAAATAGGCATCGCCAATGTTGCGGCCACCAATCACAGCGAACAGGCCGTCAACAAGCCAGGCTTTGTTGTGCATACGATGGTTTAATTCGCTACCGCGTAGAATAACCTCAACCAACGCATGTACCGGTGAAAAGCGAAACCGGAAGGGGTTAAATAAACGAATATGAATGTTTGGATGTTGATCCAGCAGGGCTAGCGCGTAGTCATTGCCGCGCACATCCATGTCGTCCAGCAGCAGGTATACTTGCACTCCGCGTTTGGCGGCGGTTAACAACTCAGCCATTAATAGTCGGCCGCTGTCGTCGTCTTCCCAAATATAGGTTTGAATACAAACGCGGCTGTGCGCGCAGCGGGTACTGACCTGGCGTGCTTCCAGAGCGTCAGCCCCATTGGCTAAAAGGCGATAACCACTGCTAACACTGGCCGCAGCGTGTTGGTTTACAAACTCGGCCCAGCGGCCGCTGGTAACGGCGGTGTTATCAAGCACGATAAGCTAACCTTGGGGTAGTAAATGGAGACAAACAGATGGCAATAATCACCGAATTGAATAGTCCTTTAGGGTAAAAACATGTTACTAATTTAGCATGCTTTATTTGAAACAACAGGAACGTCGATGAACCTCTATCGTATCTTTGCTGTAGGTACCGCTTTGCTGCTGAGCGCTTGTGCGCAGCAACCAGCGCCCGACAGCGAAACCCATCCGGTTACTCAGGTGCAAACCGATTCTGACAGTGAATACCGGGCTATTGTGAATGTGAATGTTTTACCCATGGTGAGCAGCGCCAACCAGGTTGTTCGTAATCAGCAAGTGCTGATCAAGCGCGATCGAATTATTGCGGTTGGCGCGAATGTGGATATTCCGGCCGATGCCATGGTCATTGATGCAAATCAGGCCTATTTAATACCCGGCTTAGCCGAAATGCATGGCCATGTGCCGCCAGCTAATTCATTTGAAGGTATTCCCTCGCGCTACTTAAACGATGTGCTGTATTTGTATTTAACTGGCGGCGTTACCACGGTGCGCGGCATGTTGGGGCATTCGCACCAGCTACAGCTAAAATCGGACATTCGTTCGGGCGACCGGGTAGGCCCAACACTTTATCTGGCCGGACCAAGCTTTAGCGGTAATTCAGTGCGCTCCACTGAACAGGCGCTAATGCGGGTACGAGACCAGGTTGAAGAGGGTTGGGACTTGCTTAAGATTCACCCGGGGTTAACGCTGGAAGAGTATCGCGAGGTTACCTCGCTGGCGCGTATTCTGGGCATTGACTTTGCCGGCCATGTGCCAAGTTCCGTAGGGTTAGGGCGAGCTTTAATGGCCGGTCAGCGCACCATTGATCATCTGGACGGGTACTTGGAGTACGTGAATGCGCTCACCACGCCTATTACCGATGCCCAATTGCATCAGGCAGTAGCGCTTACGCGCGAATACGGTGGTGCCGTAGTACCTACTCAGGCGTTGTGGGAAACGTTAATTGGAGCCGCCGACAGCTCCGAGCTTACGAGCTACGAAGAGTTACAATACGTGCCTGCGCAAGTGCGTGAACGTTGGGTGGGCTTTTTGTCCGAGCGCGACAACCCTTATTTGAATACCACCACAGCTGAAATTCAGGCAGACAATCGTGACCGCTTATTGAAAGCTTTACACGATGGTGGTGTGCCGGTGTTGTTTGGTACCGATGCGCCGCAGTTGTTCAGTGTGCCGGGCTTTTCCGTTCGTCACGAAATGGCGAAAATGTCGGAAGCCGGCATTTCCAACGGCGACATTCTGTGGTCGGCAACCCGGTTAGTGGGTGATTACTTTGCTAAGAACGACCGTTTTGGGTCCATTGACGTAGGTCACCGTGCTGACTTAGTGCTGGTTTCTGAGAACCCATTGAACGACCTTAGCACTGTAGCTGAGCCTTTAGGTGTCATGGCGCAAGGCCACTGGCACAGTCGTGCTGAAATGGATAAGAAGCTGAAGGAAATAAGCGCGGCTTACGCCGAATAGCTTTAAATAGAAAAGTGAAACGGCTCCTGCAGCTTACGCAGCAGGGGCCGAAACACAAACTCCGCAATAATTACCGTATAAAACAAGCTCACCAGATTCACCGCATACACATAGCTGTAGTCCGGTGTCATAGTAGCTTTGCTGGCGTAAAAGTGAATCGAAATAGCACCAATACCAAACGCCACAACGCCAGCTGAATAGGTAGCCCAAAGCTGACGCCGGAACAGGCGTAATAAGTTCTGCGAAGTAGTGGTAGACATGTGCGCCCGGGCGCGCAGTAGTTTCGCACCGCGAACCGTGGCGCTAAGCCCTTTCACCCCGCCGGTTAATACGGTTCCTGAAATTACGTAGAACAGTATAAAAAACACCGGGAAAGGGTTTAAAAACACTGACCAGTTGCCTGCTGACCCCAGCAGAACCAAAGCTCCAATTCCAATCAGCAGCAACCAGCGAGCGTATTTCATCAATTATTTCCGGTATTGGGCGAACCAGGCCAGCGTATGCTCAATTTTAGCAATAACCCGCGACGGCTTGGCGGTTACGCCGTGATAAGCATCAGGTACGCGTACCATAGCAGTATCTACCTTCAATAACTGCAGGGCCTGATAAAATTGTTCAGTTTCAGAAATTGGCGTCCGACGGTCTTCCTCACCAGTAAATAATAGCGTTGGCGTTTTCACATTACCAACCACAGACAGCGGCGAGCGTTTCCAGTAATGGTCTAACTCTTCCCATGGCATGCCCGGGAATTGGTTGGCAATTTGCCCCATGGAGCTATCAGCCGTTAGTGTTTTGCTCACCCAGTTTATCACCGGATTCGTGGCTGCGGCCGCATTAAATCGATCGGTTAAGCCAACTGCATAAGCGGTTGCGATACCACCAGCAGAGCCACCGGCGATATAAAGGTTGTCAGCATCGGCCACACCTTTTTCAATTAAGGCATCAATGCCCGACATGTGGTCGGCAAAGTCGCGCTCAGACGAATAGAAACCATCCAACAACAAGGCGAAGTCTTCACCGTAAGAAGTACTGCCGCGGTAGTTGTTGTAGAACACCACATAACCTTCAGCCGCATAACGCTGATGCTCAGCTGCAAAGAAAGGTCCGTAGGCCAAATGCGGACCACCGTGAATTTCAACAATCAGCGGGTATTCTTTCGATGGGTCGTAGTCGGGTGGGGTAATGTACCAACCCTGAATTTCAGTACCGTCGAAACTGGATTCATAGTTGATTTCGTGCACTTCACCAAGCTTACGCTGGCCAAGTACGTCTTCATTCAACTGAGTAAATATCTGCTTCTGTTTACCTTTCGCTTTGCTGCTGTCAAACACAGCGACATCGGCCAGGCGATATTCAGTGCCACGGGTATAGGCGATAGCACCGGTGCCGGCAGAGGCTGAGTACATGCCACTTAAGTAAGGGCGGCTTACGTACACACCACCAAGATCATCCACCAAATCACTGCGGCGACTATTCAGGTCCACTTCAGCCACTTTATTGCGGCCTCTATCGGCGTATTGAAATGCCAGTTTGGTATTGTTTAGCCAGCTTGGGCTTTCTACCGAACGGTCAAAGTCGGCTAATAGTGCGGTGGTTTGTTTTGAATTCCAGTCCATCACGTGCAGCTTAGTATTTTTGTAAGCGACCGGTTCGTTGGAACGATGCAGGAAGGCGAGTTTACGGCCATTTGGAGACAGCGTAGCGGCATATTCTGCCCCCGGAATATCGGTTAGCTGGGTCAATTCTTCGGAAGCAACATTGAGCTGCCATAAATTGTTTTCTGAGCCTTCGTATTCCCAATTCTCGTTACGGTTGGCGGAAAATACCAGGGTATTGTTATCCGGTAACCAAGTTAACGGACCATTGTGGTTATACGGTCCTTCGGTTAACTGACGAGCACTGCCACCTGTGGCTGGAACCACGAAAATCTGACTGTATTCGGACGACATCACCCCGCGGCCGTCACGCTGGTAATAGGTGCGCTCAACCACAATTGGGGTTGCGCCCCATTCTGCGTCTTTCGGCTTTTTCGGTTGATACACGCTGCGGGCAAAGTCGGTTGCATCTGCTGGCACGCCCATCATAAAGGCTAACTGTTCCCCGTTTGCTGACCAGCTTAGTTGCGAAGGTGACTGTTGCACTTCAGTAATTTGTGCGGTGCGTTGTTCTTCCAGCCAATGCACATGAATTTGATTGCGACCCTGACGGTTCGAAGTAAATGCTAAACGATTGCTGTCGGGTGCCCAGCTTGGGTTGCCATAACTGTGTTGGTCGGCAAACAGAGGCGTGTGCTTGCCAGTGGTTACGTCAATTAACCACAGGCTGTGACTGGTGTTGTCAGTCATAACATTAAAGCTGCTGCGAACATAAACCACATACTTGCCGTTAGGCGAAATTTGTACGCTATTGGCATGCTCAAGCTCGAAGATATCTTCCGGAGCCAAATGAGGCTTGTCAGTATTGGCCTGAGCCGGATTCATTCCGCCCATAGCCACTACTAGTAGTGCGGGTACAACCGTTTTCAGAAGGTTCATAGCAATTTCCTGCGTCAACAAATAGTGGTCTAGCTAAGCAAAGCTAACGTAAGCATGCAATGCTTAATAGACCAAAGCTGCCACAATACCGATAAACGGTTTGTTGCTTAACAAAAAATTAGCTTATCATTTAGCTATCGTAACTAGGTGCAGGTTAACTATGGTGCATTTGCCCACCCTGATCATTATTGCTATTACGGTGAACTTTTTGCTCGCTGCGTTAATGCTGGTGGTTTATCAAATCCATCGCAAATTGGATTGCTTTATTTACTGGTCGGCATCTTGTTTCGTATTTGCCATTGCGGCTATTGTGGCCAGCACCCGAACTGTTATCGATTTCCCGCTACTCACCATATTCGTTGCCGATATTTTGTTTATCGGCGGGCCGCTGCTGGCGTTACTGGGCATTCGCTCATATCTGGGTAGAGGTATGAGCAGGCGCTTTAAATTATGGCTGCTAGTTAGCGCTGCGCTGGTTACTCTTGCGTTGGCGATGTCGTTCTCTAAACCGGCGTGGGCGCAACTGGTTACCAGTGTCGTTATTGCAGTTATATTTTTCCGCGCCGTGGTTTTACTGCGTGGCCTTAATAGCAGGCCGCCATTACCTAAATACCTGCTTACCATGCTCTTCGGTATTCATGCGGTGGCCATGCTGTCGCAGGCAGCTATGTTGGGTACCTCATTGTACTTCGGCGAGTCGGGGCAGGTGGCATTGCTGCTAGAAACCCTGCTGATCAGCCATATTTTGCTTACCGTGTGTACCGCCATGGTGTTCCCATTACTGGTATTTGTGACCAGCGAGCAACACCTGACCAATCTGGCCAATATTGATGATTTAACCAAACTGCTAAACCGCCGTGCCTTCTTTGAGCGGGCCGGCAAGCAGTTTATAGAAGCCAAGCACACCGATAGTAATTTTAGTCTGTTGATGCTGGATTTAGATTACTTTAAACAAGTGAACGATGAGTACGGGCATGTGGTGGGAG
Organism: Pseudidiomarina planktonica; assembly: GCF_900177775.1. GTDB lineage: Bacteria > Pseudomonadota > Gammaproteobacteria > Enterobacterales > Alteromonadaceae > Pseudidiomarina > Pseudidiomarina planktonica. Next base: position 134,112 of record NZ_FXWH01000001.1, read on the forward strand.
ACCACTGTTTAGCCTGGGTGGCTCAGCATATAAGAGCCGAGTTACGTGAAACAGACGTGCCGGCGCGCATTGGTGGTGAAGAGTTTGCCATTGCTCTAGCGGGCGCCAACGGTGCTCAAGCCGAGCGTGTCAGTAAACGTATATGTGCTCAGATAGCAGAGCATCCGTGTGAAGTAGAGGGCAAATCGATTAACCTGACGGTAAGTATTGGCGTGATTAATCGAGTGCAAAAGCATGAACATTTGCAGGAGCTATTAGCCGAAGCCGATGCCGCACTATACGAAGCCAAAGAGCGCGGCCGTAATCAGGTGGTGGTTAGTCATTAACGGCGCTTATGGCACTTGGGTAACTACCTAGCAGCACCAGCCGGCTTTGGCGGCGAATAGCCGCAACTGCCTGCATTAAACCTTGGCTTTCACTATGCCCTTCACAATCTAAAAAGAAGTGATAATTCCCAAATTTAGTGCCTGTAGGCCGTGACACAATAGAGGTCAGGTTCACTTGGTGGCGCGCAAACAGCTGCAAGTTGTCGGCCAGCAAACCCGGGTGGTCGTCGTCATCTACTAACAACACACTGGTTTTATAGGCCACGCCAGGCTGGGGTGCTAGCCGCTGTTGCTTGTTCTGCAAAGCAATAAAACGCGTTTCATTGTGGGGGTAGTCGGCTACTTCATGCGTAACCTGCAAGTTTGCCGCGCGAAGATTGTCTGCATAAAGCTCTGCCACGCAATGTGTAGGCACTATGGCGCCGCTATTTGGGGTATTCAGTAGCACCTGCAGGGCTTCGGTGTTGCTGCCGGTGGTAACCAGTTGAGTTGTTTGCGAACTAGCAGCGAATGTACTGGCTAAAAACTCACCGCACTGACCTTGCGCCACAAATTGCGCGTAGATTTTGGTGGGCGCGAGGCTATTACTTACATAACTAAAATGCACAGGTACCCGCAGTTCAGCCACAATTTGTAGCGGTGTGCGCAACAGGTAATCGACTACCGGTGACACAAAGCCTTCAGCAATATTCTCAATTGGCACCACGGCGATATCGCAATCGTCGTTCAGCCGCGCCAGGGTACGTTGCAAACTGGACTCAAAACAAAGCTCAGGACTAGTAGCCAGTTGAGCGGCATAGCGGCGGGCAGCAATTTCGGAAAATGTCCCGGCCGGGCCCAGCGTAACCAACTTCATGTACCTTTTCCTTGTGCCTGTTTGAGTGAACCTCCAGTGTGCCTAAAGTAGCGGGCTGCCGCTAGTGTTTATGACGCTTTCGCCATGTCATTGTTGTGCTGCTCAAGATAACGCTGGCGCTTGGCTGGTTTCAGCTTGTGTAAATCCACAATCACCAAACCATCCACACTATTGTTAAAGTCAGGGTCGACGCTAAAGGCCGCAAACTGCACGCCGCCGGCTTCGCATAGCTCGCTATACTGCTTAAACAGCGGTGGCAGAGCACAATTCAATAATTTCAGCTGTGCTTTTAGTTCGCGAAATACAAAGGCTTTTTGTGCGTCTAGGTCACTGCTATCTGCTGCAGCGGCTGCCAGCATCTGTTGGAATTGCTGCGTACGTGCTGCGCTGATTTCAAAAGGCCGGTTCGCTTCCGCTAACGGCGCTGAGGCCGGATAAAAGTGCTGATAATAAGCCACAATCAAGTCTTTTGCGGGCGCCGGAAAATCACCGCTTAAACTCACCGGACCAAATAAATAGCGTTGCTGTGGATACTTGCGCAGAAACACGCCAATGCCCAGCCACAAGTAGTCCAGACTGTAGCGATCACGGTAGGCTTCGCATACAAAACTGCGACCCAGCTCAATGCCGTTGCGAATGTAGCGTGAGAAAGCCTGCCGCAGGTTAAACAATGACGCCGTGTAAACACCACCTTGCCCGAACTGCTGAAAGTTCGCATCGGCAACACCAAGGCGGTAGCCTCCGGCAATTTTCATATGCTGTGGGTGCCATAAAATAAGGTGCGCAAAGCTTTGGTCATAAGTGTCTACATCGCAGCGCTTAGACGTACCTTCGCCAATGGCCCGAAACACTTGCTCACGCACGCGACCGAGCTCACGCAGCACCGGGCAATCGGGTTGTGCGTAGTAAAGGTAAAGTTGTAAGCCGTTCGGCATTTCCAGCAATAACTCTTGTTGCGTCAGTGCATCGCGAACCGCCAACGGTGACTCGGCATAGGCAATGGCGCGGGGGGCGTTGGCTGCAGGCGCCGCTTTACGTTTGGCAATTTTAGCCAGGCTATATAACTGCTTGCGCAGGTGGCTTGCGGCTTCGCGAGAGTTCATATTGGCAACACCCGGTTGATGAGCCTGACCCACAGTAAAGCGCACCTGCCCACCACGCTGACGGAACATTTCTTTAATCAACAGTAGCGTACCCAGAGTTTTGTGAACCATGGACGAGCCGTAAAACGACCAGGAATTTCGCCCCTGCACATGAATAGGTAACATAGGCGTATTGGTTTTCCGGGCAATTTTAACGAAGCCCGATTGCCAGTGCGTGTCGCGCACACCTTGCGGGCGCAGCCGTGAAACCTCGCCCGAGGGGAATATAATGACCGCACCTTCGTTGGCCAGAAATTCGTGAATACGCTGCAATTGCAGCTTGCCGGCACGGCCGCCAATATTAGTAACCGGCAGCAGCATAGGGCGCAGTTGCGTTAAGCCCCACAGCAATTGATTGGCAACAATACGCACGTCGGGGCGCACCTGCCGCACCATGTGCAGCAGCGCAATGCCGTCCAGCGAGCCAATAGGGTGGTTGGCGTAAATAACCACCCGGCCTTGCTGGGGAATATTTTCGATCGCTCGTGGCGACACTAAATAGTCAAATTCGAAATAATCCAGAATGTCGCTAACGAAGTCACTACCAACCCGGTGGCTGTGCGTGCTTAGAAAGCTTTCGAAGTCCTGCTCGTGACATAAACTTTTCAGGGCTTTGCGAACCGGACGCTCAAGCCAGGGCTGGCGAGCAATAGCGGGTAAACGAGCGAAAATTTGTTCTTCAATACTTGAATTCGGACGAGCCTGGTGCATGGTCAATCTCCCATTATGGGTTTGACCTATCCTGTGCTGTTTAGGTGAGATTCTGGTGACATTTCAGTGAAGCTTTCGTGACAGCTTGCTCGTTGAACTATGAATGCGTAGTGCGTTGCCAGCGCTTCGCGTAAAACCAGATGCCGCTAACCGGCAGTAAAATAAGCGCAATACCGGACAACAGAATCACCAGTTGATACAACCAGCCACCCATAGCGGCAACATGTAACGGGTAAATGGTATTGGAAACCTGATTGCCAAGCGGCGTGTGACGGGTATTGGTTACTTCACTGAGCGTGCCGGTGTCACTGAAGTTTACATAGTTGCGTCCATTCGGGTGCCACTCATCATGGTGCTTCAAACGAATACGCGGCTCTTCTAAATAAAGGAGACGAGCATCAGTTGTTGGCAAAGTCTGCTGCGCAACATCCAGGCGTTGCTGCCAGTTCTTGGCAGTAACCTCATTAATAAGTTGGTGCGGCTGATTATTCTTGCTCTGAAACGGCAACACTGCCACTAGGAATGACTTCACAGGCGCAGCATACATAACGGCTGTGCCTGTGCTTAGCCCGATGAAAATAGGAATAAAAAGCACCACTCCGATAAAACGGTGTGACTGCCACAGAGTTTGCATTCCACGGCGGGAAAAAGGGTTATAAAATCGCACCGTTAAGGCCCGCAGCGACACCCCCTGACGCGGCCACCAGCGGGCCAGGCCAGTAATGATTAAAGCGAGGCTGGCAATACCAAGAACGCCCAGAATGTCCTTGCCAAGTTCTTTTAGTAGTAAATCATGGTGTAATTCGACTAGCCAGCTGGTTAGGTCACCCAAATAGGTGCGCTCTAGCAACAGGCCTCCGGTAGCGTTGTAGTAATAGTGGGTTCTATCAGTGTCAACGATTTCCAGCCAGGGGCGATCATGTGTCGGCATAAGCGCGTACCCGGTATGATGGTGGTCAAGTATTTTGGCGGCTTGGTGCTGAGTTACAGGCTCCGCCAGTTGCAGTTGAGGGTACTGCCAGCTTAAATACTCATTTTTGTAGAGCAAAATGCTGCCGCTCACCGCCATTAACAAAAGCCAAAGGCTGAGCGTTAAGCCCAGCCAGCGATGGCATTGTGTCAGTGTGGGCAGCTTTCGCTTAAACGTCATTGCTTACCACTGATAATTCCAAGTTAGGCTCATGGTACGTCCGCGCCCGGTGAAGTTGCGGTTGTCACCACCTACGGTTTGCGCGTAGTAAGTGAAATAGTACTCGTCCAGTAGGTTTTCGATACCAACCGAGAACTGTCCCATATCGCGCGTTTCAATCAGAAAGGTCGCATCTACCGTGTGGTAGCCGTCAAAGTTATTAATGGCTTCCGCGCCAGTATAAATATTGCGGTCAAAGAGCTTATTCAATTGTACGCGGCTACTGACCAAGTCTGTCCACTGTTGCGACCAGAACAAGTTGGCGCGTTTCGGTGCAATATTACGACCACCCAGCTTAGTGTCGACCGAGCCATCATCATTGCTGTCGTACTTACCGTTAGTGTCGGCGTAGTTCAAACCAATGGCGGTGTTGGTAGATAGCGCATAGGTTGCACTGAATTCAATACCATCAATGTCCGTTTTTTCCCGCTGAACGCTGTAAAAACCATCAGCGTCGGCCTGCAAGCGAGCACCTAAGTCGGAACCCGAACGGAAATAGCTGATAGACGCCGTGAGTGCGTCGCCGCGATATTCAAGGCCAACTTCTTCGTTATCAGCAATAACCGGCTGCAAGTCCAGGAAGTTGCTAACACTTAAGTCGGGTGTCGAAATACCACGTAATACACGGCCCACATCGGGCATGCTGAAGCCTTCCGAGTAGCTGGCAAATACGCGCCATTGATCAGTTAAAGCATAAACCGCACCCACGTTTGTCAGTAATTCATTAAAACTGGGTTCACCGCCTTCAACAAAAACCGAACCGTACGAGGCTAAGGTGGTGAAGTCATTTGCTTTTAACTTGCCGTACTCATAGCGTAAACCACCACTTAAAGTCAGGCCGTTGGCTTGATATCGCAGCTGCGCGTATGGCGCCCAGTTTTGGAATTCAGTTTCCGGTACCCATTTGCGACCTGTTTGCGCCAGCTCCTGAAAGGTTTTGTCGTTTAAGAAATCTAAACCAGCACTGACAGAGATTGGTGACTGCTGAATATTGTTCCAGTTTAAGGTAACGCGTGAACCATATTTACGAGAGTCGTTACGCGACTGATCAAAGAGCTCGTCGCCGTAGGCCGGATCTTGGAAAGTGGCATAAGTGCCGCCGCCGTACAGCGCCGAAAAGTCCTGCAAGAACAGCTGCCAGTTTAAATCTGCCATTAGAAAGTTGCTGTTGCTATACGTCAGGCTTGAGGTGGTTACTTCATTTTCTGGTGCGTCACCCGGGTAGGCACCTTTTACCGATAAAGTTGGCTCGCCTGCAGCGCGGTCGCCGCCCACCGAGTAATAGTCACCGTTACCGGACATATCAAAACGATTCAACATGAACTCAAGACGTTGTTGCGTATCAATGTCGTAACCAACTTTGGTAAATAAGTCGTAGCTCTTAGAGTCCATGGTGTCGCCTTGGGCGGTATCCACACCAATTAACTGGCCTTCGCCGTCTACGTACATGCCGGTATCGCGGTATTGCGCACCAAACACTAAGTCCCACTGACCACGGTCGTGTCGCAGCAGGTAACCAGCCTGATAGCCTAGGCCGTCAGAGAACTCCGAATCGGGTGCAGTAAAGCCGGCGTTCACCTCGTGGTTGGTGCCTTCTTCTGCACTCTTAGTCACGATATTAATAATACCGCCACTGGCGCCCATGCCCTGAATAGCGCTGGCGCCATGAATAACTTCCACGCGCTGAATCATGAATGGGTCGATGGTGTAAGCTGCTCGGGCGCCGTTACGCAATGGATTTGACTGCGGCACGCCGTCAATTAAGTAAAGCGGCTCGCGGCCACGCAGCGTTTCACCGGAGCTGGTGAGCTTTTGACGCGATGGAGAATAAGCAGGAATAAGGTTACCCAGAATATCGGATAAAGACTCGGCTACGCTTAGTTGCTGGCGGAGTTCGTCACCTTCAATAACAGTAACTGTTGCCGGAATAGCACTTTGTGGAACCGTGGTGCGAGAGGCCGTAATGGTAATGGTTTCATCAACATCCGTTTGCTGAGCCGCAGCAGACGTTGATAACAAAGCAGCAATAGTTAGCGAAAGCGATTTCTTAAACATGAGAATCCTTATCCGTCACAAATTTTATGCTGATGATAATCATTCTCATTACGAAGTCAAGGCTGATAGGTTTATATTGTTCTTGTTAGTCAGTGAAATAGGCAGCCACAAGCTCTGGCCGCCTATGCCTTAAGTTATTTAAGCGCTGGCTTTATTAGCAATCAATTCCGCGTCCAGTAGGCCGCTTTCTTTATAGCCGGGCGCTCGTCAACGCGTTCCACATAGCTTTTGAACGAGTCTCGCTCTTCCAGCGTTTTGAATTGCATACCCCAGCCAATATGGCTTGCAATGTAAACGTCGGCGGCGGTGAATTGCTCGCCGCAAATAAATGGGCCTTTGGAAATGGCCAGTTCAAGGGCTGCCATAACCTCGTTCAAAGTGCCCGAGCCAACCATCTGCTCGTTCCCTTCAATAGCCCAGCCACAGGCTTTGGCACTGGTTGCCAGTTCTACCGGACCGGCACCAAAGAACAGCCAGCGGTAGTAGGTTCCACGTTCAGGGCTGTCTGGGGCCGGCGCTAAGTTCTTTTCTGGAAACTGATCGGCAAGATACGCACAAATAGCGGCTGTTTCGGTAACCACCAGATCGCCGTGCGTTATTGCCGGAACCTTACCTAAAGGGTTAATTTTCAGATACTCAGGCGTTTTCATCTGGCCGTTATAATCAAGCACCTTCGTGGTGTATTTAGCGCCAACCTCTTCCAGCATACGGCGAACAATACAGGCCCGGGATTCAGGGTTAGTGTAGAACACGATTTCTTTATTATTTTTTGACATCAGGTTGCTCCTTTTTTAATGGGGTTTACTACTATTTCGAACTATAGTCGTGGTATAGGTCATTATTAGTCCTATATAAAAATCTTTACGAAAATTTATTTTTAGAACTTAATGCATAGGAAATAAATGACTGGGCCAACCACACGAGTATTAGCGTTACTGGAGCTACTGCAGTCCCATAAACGCCTGAACGGCAGCGAACTTGCTGAAATGCTTGGCGTAGATAAACGCACAGTAAGGCGTTACGTTCGAGCGCTTGAAGATTTAGGTATTCCGGTAACCACAGAGCAGGGGCCGCATGGTGGTTATATGCTAGTGGCTGGTTTTAAGCTGCCGCCCATGATGTTCACCCACGAAGAAACGCTGGCGCTGTCGTTAGGGTTGCTGGCCGCGAAAACACTGCAATTAACAGATGCTTCGCCTGCGCTAACCAGCGTTCAGGCTAAATTAGAGCGGGTGATGCCAGAGCATATTCAGGCACGCGCCCGATCCATTACGCAGCACACGAATTTGCTATTACCAGACGGTGGCTTGCCGCAAGAGCAGGCGTTACTCATGCCATTAATGGAAGCCATAGAAAGCCAGCGGCGGGTACAGATAATTTACGTTGGCAAAGAGAAAGCCGGGTTAGAGCGTGAGTTAGATCCTTATGGCATGTTCTACAGGCTTGGCCATTGGTATATCGGTGGTTTTTGCCACCTGCGCCAGGCATTGCGCATTTTCCGGTTAGACCGCCTAGCAGAAGTAACACTACTTAAAGATAAGTTTGAACGGCCCACCAACTACAACGCCGCCGAGCAGTTCAATGAGAACCTGTGTAACATGCCCGGAAATTTGGCGGTTCGCGTTTTACTACATACCGATCTGGACACCGCCACCAGAGAGCTGGGCTCAAGTGCCAGCATATTAAAGCCTGAGGGCGACGCGCTATATATTGAAACCATGGTGGACAGCACGCACTGGTTTGCCTGGTGGCTGGCGCGGTTACCGTTCGATTTTACCATTATAGGCCCCGACAGCTTGAAACAAGCCTTGCGTGAGCGCGCCGAGAAGCTTATGAGTTACTGTTAACAGTTAGTGACGATGGCGAATGTAAAGAATGTGACGAGAGAACGACCACCAACTGAAAAGGAAATGTAAAAAACCTCTTTCTTAACTGAACTTTTACGCTAAGACGGCTGCAAACCCTTGTAATACCTGATGTTCAGGGCCAATCTTACGCCAATGATTTCAATGGAGGTTAGTTACATGAACGTAAAAACACTTTTTATTCCTACTGCTATTTCTGCCGCTCTTTGTTTAGGCTTAGCTGCTCCGTCAGCACAAGCGCAAGAGCCATCCTTTAGTTACATCGGTGGTAGCTACATCGAGCTCGATGAAGCTGATACTACGTTTGATGGTTATGAAGCAGAAATTTCCAGCCAGCTAGGTGAACGCTGGTTCTTATCCGCAAGCTACGCACAACTTTCAGGCGACTGGACCGGCGGAGAAGAACTTGACTTGGATGTCGGTTATGCACGCTTAGGCTTCATTGTCGGTGACGCTGAAAATGCAGCGTTCTACCTTGGTCCACAGGCTCAATACCTGAAAGCGGACTTCGGTTTTGGCTCAGATGGCGAGTTTGATATCGCTTCAGAAAGCGAAACTGACTACGGTGCTTTCGGTGGCGTGAAGGTTATGCTGGGTGATCGTATTGAGCTAAACGGTGAAGCAAGCTGGGTCGACATGGAAGACGAAAACTTTACTTCATACTCAGCTGGCGTGAAGTTCTTTATCACGAAGAACTTTGCTGCGACGGGTGAAGCTCAGTTTGGCGATTTAGACGGCTTTAAAGTGGGCCTTAGCTACCACTTCTAAACCTGTCGGTTAAACAAAAGCGCGGTTACTTATTGAGGTGCCGCGTTTTTTTGTGCCTGAAGCTCTCTGCGCACCTTCTTCAAGCTAGACATACGCCCCATAATTCCCTACAATCCCCGCTCGCTAACACATCTGCTGCTAGCGCGACTTAACGCATCAGCAACCCCCGCTGCAATGCCAAAGTCACAACCTAATAATGCACCCGTAGCTCAGCTGGATAGAGCGCTGCCCTCCGGAGGCAGAGGTCAGAGGTTCGAATCCTCTCGGGTGCGCCATTTCTTGGTCTGCAGTTATTTTATCCCTTTCGTATCTACTCTAAATTCTTCTCTTTTCTGCTTTTTCGGTGTGGCCGCTAGCTGTTGTGACTGATTTTTCGGTGGATCAAGGCTGTGTCCATTCTGTGTCCAGATCGTGACCGGGGTTTTCATCGCTAAAATTTAGACCAATGATTTTGACCTTTGCCTCTTTTCTAATACTACCCCAAAGTAAAAAGATCGATTATGCAAAGGACAATAGTTTTTACCTGCACTGGTTCCGCACTTTGGACGAAGCACGTTACGACATTAAGTAGTGGCAGCGCCATTACAACGAGGAAACACCTCACAGTTCACTGAATTATTTACCGCCAGCTGAATATGCAAAACATGTGGCATAAAAACTGAAATCTCATTGAAAATGTGGTGTTATTTCAGGGGAAAGGTCAATGCTGTAGAGACATCAATTAGTTACTCGAGTACTGTACTGGTGGCGGTATAGGCCTTGTAGTTGGAGGGCCTTTGGGAGCCGTTATCGGTGGGCCTATCGGTTTCGGGTTGGGTCAATTAGGAAGCTTTGGATATGGCCTTGCACGAGCGGCCGAGACGATATGCGTACAGAAAACTATTTGGGTGATAAATGAGACTAGTATATTTTAGCGGCCATTATTGGCCGCTCTTTATAAATTTAGGTGCAATATGAAAAAAAATGTTAGAACTGCTGTGTCTATCATATTAATCATAACGATCCCATACGTTATTTTTATTGTACTCCCCTCCATTTTTTGGGGAGATAAAACTTTTTACATCAAGTATCTTGACCTCTTGTTTGATTTTTTTGCCGTGATATCAGTAGCCATTGGCTTCTCTTACTTAGGCCGAAATAGGAATGATAATAATAGACTTTAGTGGTTCTTATATTTTTTAAATTGATAAGTCATAAACATTTCAATTATAACTATTTAGTTATCAAACGATTGATAAGAGTTTGATTAAAGCTAGTCGTCATATGCCTAGCTTAATTCAGCTATATGAATCGCCACTAGTTCACTAGACACTCCCTGTTGAATAACCCCCGCATAAGTTTTACTCTCGTAATTCTCAACGGTCTGAGTTAAGTACCACCCTATGGACAATTCTATACTGCTGACCCCGCTGCAGATTGTGGACTTATTTGGTCGCTTTGCCGCCGTTGGCGTGCTGTTCAGTTTGCTGCTGAATATCTGTTATCGCGCTGCGCCAAAACTAGCCTTAAGCTATGTGTTTCTGCTGGTTTGTTGTATTGCCTATCTGCTACTTACCGCACCTATTGCGAATCACCACTATGGCTGGCTGCGCCCACCGCTGCTATTGCTCACAGACCTCACTCCGCTTGCACTGCTAAACCTTTACTGGCTGCATACCAGAGATAAATTAATACTGTCCGCTGCGCCCCGGTGGGTACAGTTGCTTGTCGTCGGGTGGCTGTTGTGGCTGAGCTATTTCTTCTTGGTCGAGGCCGGGCGGGGAATTTATCACGACCTGCACCACGTGTTGGGCTTGTCGATATTGGTGTACATTCTGATAGATGCAATTAAAGGTTTTGAAGATGATCTGGTTGAAAGGCGCCGGCGACTTCGGCTGATTATGATCACCGCTATCAGTTTTTATATGGTGCTGTTAACACTGGTTGAGCTCAGCCAGTCGAATTTTAAAGACTACTGGCTGTTCAGCCTTGGCAATGCAATTACGGCGTTGCTGGTAAGTGTTTACTTCACCTGGAGATATATCCAGACCTCAAAAGGCGCATCAACGGAATCTCTTTCTGTCCCAGACAATTCTAGTGCAGAAAAGAAAGACACTGAGAGCAACGAGCACCCGTTAGTTGCTCTGCTTGCCGACACCATGAAGCGCGGTTTTTACACTCGCAATGGTTTGTCCATAAATCAGTTGGCCAGTGAATTAAAAGTACCGTCGCATCAGTTGCGCAAGGTAATCAATTCTCAAATGGGTTTTGATAACTTCACTCAGTTCGTGAATAGTTATCGAATACCGGCCGTACGTGATGCTTTGTCGGATCCAAACCGTGCCAGAGAGTCCATACTTACCATTGCGTTGGAAGCCGGGTTTAATTCTATTGCGCCTTTTAACCGGGCCTTCAAACAACAAATGAGCATGACTCCCCGCGAATATCGTGATCGATTTCAAAAACGATCATAACTTTTCAGTATCAATAAGACATTAACCGCCAATCTGTCTAGTTTCCTGAACCATCATTAATTGAAAGTTCAGGAGCATGCAATGCGCAAGTTTGCTTTATTCATCGTTATTTTTATTCTTATCGCCAGCTACATTATGCTCGCGCCTGTTTATCAGTTTTATTCCCACGGAGGAAAGGTTCCCATGCCTGCGTGGGGCTACGTGACAATTCCCGCTGACAGCCCCAGCTTTTCTCAGGTAGAAGATGATCGATATGCACAAGCTGCCGAAAACGCGACTTCAATACTTGAAGCGCATCGCCAAACTATTAACAGCCCGGGTATTTCAGCTGCGGTTGCGATTGACGGTAAGCTGGTGTGGGCAGGAGGCGCAGGTTGGGCCGACATAGAGGCTGACAAGCCGGTTAGCAGACAAACACAGTTTCGTATCGGCAGTACCTCAAAGGCTCTTACGTCAACGTTGTTGGCGCGTCTGGTGCAGGAAAATACCTTGGGTCTAGATACGCCTTTGGCAACCATGCACGTGGGTAATCTGAATCCGAACTGGAGAAACATTACGCCGCGGCAACTGGCCTCGCATATGGCGGGCGTTCCGCATTACGGTGAAAGTACGGAGTGGGCAGGTCTTTATCGATTTATGACCATCAACACCCGTTATGAGAATGTACTGGATGCGGTTCATTTGTTTGACGACAGTGACCTGTTATTTGCCCCAAGCGAGGACTTCAGTTACTCCAGCCTGGGCACAGTGTTACTTAGTGCGGTGATGCAGGAAGCCGGTAACGCTCCTTATCAGCAATTGATGCAAACCCAAGTGTTTGCGCCGCTTGGTATGGAACACACTTACCCCGAGCCGCCTATAGGTGAAGCCACGGCCGATATGGCGCGCTTCTACTGGCGCAGCGATGAGTCGAAACCCGTTGTCAGGCCTTGGCGAAATGTAGATTTGAGTCATCGGCTGGCCGGTGGTGGCTTTATTTCAACGCCCTCAGATTTGGTTAAGCTAGGGCAGGGGTTCCTGAATAATGAATTTATTTCGGCCGAGGTTCGCAAGCAATTCTGGACAGTACAAAGGCTCAACAACGGCGAAGAAAATGAGCAAAAGTATGCTCTTGGCTGGCGCGTGCCCACGTACGAATATGGTGAGGGTATTGGTGAGCTGATGATTGCCAATCATGGTGGCGTTTCGCGCGGCTCACAGAGCTGGCTGATGGTTATTCCCCAGTACAAGATGGCGGTAGCGGTGAATATAAACACCAAAACCGACACCTTCTGGGATTTCGGCAGTGTCTCTACTGAGCTTGCCCGGTTTTTTATAAAGGCTCAGCAACAATCGCAGTCCCAATAAAGTATCGGTATTGATATACATATAGTGATTAATTGCACATCTATAAATTGACAAATAAGGAAGCGGCCGCTCGTTTTCATCGGCTAACGCAAGTAATCCATCATCTTCTTTGGTATCACCGTAGGCGTAGATTTTGTTATAGCTGTCGAGGTCTATATAACGACTCTGTCTCCGTTTTGTTGATGCCACTTCAACTTCTCGATGGCCTCAATGCGCAGTACCGAAGGTATAAAATTTTTAGCATGCAACAGGCCTTCCCTATCTATTGTTTTTTTATCCATTCCGTTAAAGGCAACCCTGACACCTCAAAATGAGGCTTGCTCGAGTAGCGCGATTAAGGTAGCAATGGGCTGTCCTGACCTAAAGTTACTCGTTTAAGTTTACACATTAAAAATCTGCTTGACGTGTAGATATTGCAGCGAAATAAATGTTTTAGGCTAATGTCACGAAACTGGACAAAATCCAAGTTTGAAGATAGCTTAAAAATTCTTATCGGCGTTCTTTCCTATTAATCTTTCGCTATTGTTGTAGTTCACGAACGACTAGACCTCGATTTAGAATGAAAGCATGGCGTGAAAGGGGAACAAGCCAGTGGCCTTAAGACTTAATATTGCAGTTTCTCTTTTGCTGTTGTCTAACGTGGCGATAGCCGATTGTGGGCAGATGCTGTCGCAATACCGGATGAAGGCATGGCAGACAGACGATGGTCTGCCTCTAGATGCGGTGTACGCTATCGCCCAGACACCCGACCGCTTTATCTGGATTGCGACCGAGGATGGTCTTGCGCGCTTCGATGGTACTGAGTTCCAGCGCGTCGATCTTGGCTTGGTATTGGGCGATGCGCCGGAATACATGCAGTCGCTCGCTGTGACGCCTGATGGGGACCTGCTTGCCGGGAGCGTTTCACCCGGACTGCTGCAACTGGGTGCGGACGATCCGGCACTGCTCTCGGTGGATATCCCGGTGCGACAACTGCTGCAAGCACCGGACGGGAACCTTTGGATGGGCTCGCGCTCGGAAGGTGTGCGCGTTTGGCCAGAAGGCGGTGAACCGACAGTATTAGAAGATACCCGCTCTTTGCAGATCAGTGTATTGGCGCCTCGGAGCGAAGGTGGCGTTTGGATTGGATATGGCAACGCCGGTGTCCAGTACGCGAAGGAGCAACGGGTCTACGATATTTCGGCGAATGATGACATTCTGGAGACACTTAGTGTGTTGTCTCTAATGGAGGACAGCTCAGGGGGACTCTGGATTGGCGCAAGAGAAGGTTTCTTTCGTTTTGAAGCCGGAATTCTTAAGCGAGTTGCGGGCGTCGAGAGTAACGTCAGTGCCTTGCTCGAGGATGCGGAGGGAGCCATTTGGATAGGGCTTGCTGACGGCGGCATCGGGCGTCTGTGTGCCAATGAAGGAATCGACTGGCTGTTGCCGGAGCATGGACTACCCGCTGGCCCAATCAAGGCGTTCCTCAAGGACGCGGATGATAGTGTTTGGATTGGCATGCATGGCGGAGGGCTAGTGCACTTGTCGCGCGGTGCCGCGCTACCACTGACTGCAGCGCAAGGCTTGCCGTCACGTCCAGCGTTGCCAGTGCTAGAAACGGGCAATGGCGTGATCTGGATCGGTACCTTTGGAGGGGGGCTGGTCCGCTATGACGGTCGCAACACGAAAGTCATCACTGAGCGTGATGGTCTTACCAGCAACTGGGTTTTTTCCTTGAGCGAGGGTGAGAATGGGGATCTATGGGTCGGCACACGAGAGGGTATATCGCTATTGCGCGAGGGGTCGCTGGATCATGTAATTGCCATGGGTGACGGGCTAATGAATACGACGGCAGTGGCGATCCTCTACGAGTCTGGAGGGTTGTGGATTGGCTCTCCAACGGGGTTCGCGCGTCTGCAGGATGGTCAACTACGTACGTACACGACCTCTGGCAAACCCGTCACCTCCGCAGTCACTCAGATATTCCGCCGTCGTGATGGTACGCTTCTTATTGCTACCGATGGTGATGGGGTGTACCAGCTTAAGAACGACGTGCTCGAACGCCCGATCTACAATAAGGATCTTCCGAGCCCGTTGGTATTTGCCTTTCACGAACAAGAAAACGGCGACCTGTGGGTTATGACAGCGCGGGGTCTGCTTCGCCATGATGGTGAAACTTCCAGTACCATGACAACGGCAAACGGCCTGCCTGACCCCCACCTGTTTTCCATGCTCGATGATGGCCTTGGCTACTTCTGGTTCAGTGGCAATCGCGGCGTATTCAGGGTCACTCATGATGCCCTGCAGTCAGTTGCGGAAGAGGGGGGGCAGTTGGAATATACGGAGCGCTTCACCGCCGCAGACGGTATGCCTAGGACCGAGACCAACGGCGGCTTCCAGCCCACTGCGTGGCGTAGCAACGATGGTCGCCTGTGGTATCCGACGAGTGATGGTGTGGCAGTGTTCGACCCGGCATCATTAGTCGCGTCGGATACCCGCATACCTCAGGTTTATGTCGACGCAGTGCACGCTGGCGAGGTCTCATTGTCCACCGATGCCGGCATTAAGCTTTCACCGAACCCGCCGCCGCTCAGGTTTAGCTACACCGCACCCGAGTATCTTAATTCGCAGCGGGTAAACTACCGCTACCGCATGCTTGGTTTGGAGGACGCTTGGTACCCAGCCACGGAGCGCCATGCGCTGTATCACGGTCTGCCCGCCGGTAATTTCACCTTCAACGTGCAGGCGAGGATTGATCGGGGGCCATGGTCGTCATCCACCGAAATTCCGGTTACTGTAAGGCGTCATTTGCTGCAAACGCCACTGTTCTGGGGTGTACTGGCATTGTTGGCGCTATTAGCAGCAGGCACCTTCTATCATCTGTACCAGCAGCGCCGGCGCCAGCGCGAAATGCAGCAGCAACAGGCGCAAAAGCTGGAGTCCATAGGTCTGTTGGCCAGCGGAGTGGCGCACGATTTCAATAATGTCCTGCAGGTTATTATCGGTGGTGCCGAAACATTGCAGTTGCGCTTCACCGACAACGCAGACATACAGCGCGATATTAATCCTATACTCAACGCCGCGGCTCAAGGAGTGGGTCTATCGCGCCAACTGCTTACCTTCGCACGCCAGGAACCGGGGCGCCCTGCGGCGGTGTCGCTGCGGGATGAGGTGGTCCGGGCTTCGGGGCTCGTGGAGCGCCTTGTGCCGTCTTCAATAAAGTTGACAATCGATGCCAGCGATGACGTCGGCATCTGTGTGATTGATCCGGTACAGCTTCAGCAAGTGCTGCTTAACCTGGTTACTAACGCCCGTGATGCTACGCCAGCTGGGGGCAGTATTCGCATCGAGGTAGCATGCGGCGCACCCGGCTGGGCTCATATCCGGGTAATAGACTCTGGTGTGGGAATCTCTGCAAAGGCACGCGAGAGGATCTTCGAACCGTTCTTCACAACTAAGGGAGTGGGTAAAGGAACCGGACTGGGGCTATCAGTCAGCTATGGTATCGTGAATAATGCGGGTGGCCGTATCGAGGTTGCATCACGCATTGGTTCGGGCACAACTTTTGATGTGATCCTGCCCACAAAGAAGGCGGGTACCGATGGGGCCTCATTGCCTTAACCCCCTGCAGTCGACAGGGAATGATACATTGGGTGCCCCGGCGGCAGAGCAAGGTCTCTGATTTCTTTCGTTACGTTGGGTGATGTAAATTTTATTCATTTTCTGTAGGGTTATTTGTATGACACCAGTAAAAATTCCGATGAATGAGGCTGAGCGTCTTGCGGCACTCAAAAGTCTACAGATCCTCGATACCCCTGCCGAGAAGCGATTTGATCGTTTAGCGCGTCTCGCTGCGCATATATTAGATGCGCCAATAGCACTTATTAGCCTAGTAGATGAAAATCGACTGTGGTTTAAAGCCCATTTTGGAATGGATGTATGTGAGGCCCCACGTAAATTTTCATTTTGTAGTCATGCACTTGATAGTTATTCACCTTTCATCGTAAAGGATGCAGCGCAAGACCCGCGCTTTACGAATAATCTTTATGTAAGCGGTGCGCCCGGGGTTCGCTTTTATATAGGTATTCCCTTGCGTGGGCCTGGTGATCATATTGTCGGTACGCTTTGCGTGCTTGACACTAGCACTCGCGAGATAGTGACAAGTGATATTGATGCATTGCAAGATGTCGCAAAAATTGTGGAAGGTCAATTGCGGCATGTAGAATTGGAATCTGTTAGCGCTGAATTACAGCGAAGCAATCAAAAATTAGCAGCAATTATTCTAGCTTCGCCGTTAGCCATTATTACTTGCGACCTGAATCAACATATAGATGTGTGGAACTCCAGTGCAGAGACGTTGATTGGCGTTACGGCGAACAACGCGGCTGGCAAGCAATTAGCCGATATCAGTCAAGCGTTGTCAGATAAATTATTCGAAATGTCCCAGCAAATATCTAAAGGAGGCATTGTACGGGATGAGTTGTTCGATATTCGATTAGCCAACGGATGCCACCGGCATCTTGACTTATCAGTAGCGCCATTAAATGGACTGGATGGTCAGCAAAACGGTTTCACCCTTGTGATTGTTGATGTTACTGAGCGAGAACATTTACTGCAAAATAGCGAACATGAACATCAGTTGCTTGAGGCGGTCTTGAACAATTTAGATGCTGGTGTGGCTGCTTGCGATGAATCGGGTACTTTAACTTTTTTCAACCGAGCTGCCCGCGAGTATCTCGGGGAACCGATAAAATCAGGGGCTGAGGAATGGGCCCAACATTATCAGGTGTATGACGGTGCGGGAGAGCAGTTGCTTAAGGCGGAGGAATTGCCGCTTTATCGAGCTTGGATGGGAGAGACTTTAAAAAATGTCGAACTTATTGTACGCCTTACGGGTAAACCAGAGCGAACGTTTATCGCTAACGGTTCAGCGTACGGATCGGAAAGTGCAAAGCATGGTGGTGCCGTCGTGGTGTTCCATGACATCTCGGCGCAAAAAAAGCTTGAGCACGACTTAAAACATCAGGCTACTCACGACAGTTTGACGGGGTTGCCTAATCGCGGTGCATTAATGGAAGTATTGGCAGGTGCGATAGCCAGAGCGGAACGCTCTGGTAACGTGTCAGCTCTGTTTTTTTTAGACTTAGATGGTTTCAAAAATATTAACGATACATATGGGCACCAGGTTGGAGATGAGGTGCTAAAAACAGTTGCCAACCGAATTAAGGGCGCAGTCCGGGCAGCTGACGCTGTTGCGCGTTTGTCCGGGGACGAGTTTGTGATTGTTGCGGAGCAACTTAAAGACCCTAAAGAGGATTGTAAAGTTATTACCAACACAGTGCTGAAAAGTATTACAGCTCCTCTTGCTATTGGGCACGGCTTAGTACTAACAACCAGTATTGGTGTTGCGTTACATCGTGGTAATTGTAATGCCGATGAGCTATTAAAGCTTGCTGATGCGGCGATGTACAAAGCTAAAAGGGAAGGGGCACGCAAAGTTTGTGTAGATGACTCGTATCTTTGATGCCGCTGATGTCACCACAGGCTATTTACGGTAACTAGCCTACTAGGATGATTCGTGCCTTATTATTAGGTCTGTTTTTTAATCTTGCTCCAATACCAAGCGCACCTTAGATGCTAACTCGAGTCTAGTATAAGGCTTGCTAAGAAGGTGAACTCCGCGATCCAAACGGCCATGATGGACTATTGCGTTTTCGGTATAGCCTGAGGTGAATAAAACCCTCAATGCAGGGTATTTTTCTCTCGCTTTTTCTGCCAGCTCGCGACCGTTCATCCCACCCGGCATTACGATGTCTGTCAAAAGGAGATCTATATCGATATTTTTTTCAAGAGCTTCAAGCGCGCTGGGCCCGGAGCCGACAGCGGTGACCTTATATCCGAGATAACGCAACTGACGCTCTAGATTCTGCATCACCAAATCATCGTCTTCAGCAATCAGAATATGTTCTGTACCACCCACAGGTAGATGTTGTTTAGCTGTTTCATAACTCTCCGTAACATTCCGAACTCTAGGAAAATACAGTTTAATGGAAGTGCCTTCGTTAAGTTCGGAGTATATCTTGATGTGTCCACCGGACTGTTTGGTAAAACCAAAAACCATACTTAAGCCGAGCCCGCTTCCTTTTCCTATAGCCTTAGTGGTGAAAAACGGATCGAAGGCTTGGTTGATTGTATCGGCATCCATTCCTATTCCGGTGTCTGATACGCAAATCATGACATAGTCACCGGGTATAACCTCCGAATGATGATTGGCGTAATCGTTATCTAGAATCGCATTATTGGTCTCTATCGTTAGTTTTCCACCGCTGTCCATAGCGTCTCGGGCATTAATGACAAGGTTTAATAAGGCAGTTTCAAGCTCTCCTGCATCAAGCTCTGCAATACCAAGCTGAGGGTTATTTACAAGCTCAAACTCGAGATCCTCTGGCAGTGTCCTACGAATAAGCGGCTGCATTCCTTTCAACAATTGACTCACGTCTGTCGGCTTTGGGTCAAGCGGTTGGCGACGGGCAAATGCAAGTAAACGGCTCGTCAGCTCAGCGCCTCTGCGTGCTGCAGACAAGGTCATTTCAGTCATTTCTCGTAGATCGGAATCAGTAGCGCGGTCTATCATCATTTCGGCATTACCGAGAATGACGGTTAACAAATTATTAAAATCGTGTGCTATTCCTCCTGTGAGATGCCCAATTGCCTCGAGCTTTTGAGATTCGCGTAGTCGTTTCTCCATTTCAAGTTGCTCAGTAATATCGCGTTCAATTGCAACTAAGTGTGTACATTCTTCTTGGTCATTAATAAGGGGCACGATCTCAATTTCGAGATAATACTCCTGGCCTGATTTAGTGTAGTTAATAAGTTGCGCGCGAACTGTCTGCTCTTGTGTGAGTGCAGCTTTTATCTTATCTAGTTCTGCTCGGTCGGTTTTAGGACCCTGCAGCATCCTTGGGCTTTTGCCGATGATTTCGTCTGCGGAATAGCCGGTTATTTTTTCGAAGGCTTGATTAACATAAACAACTTCTGGGCCCGGCTCATTCAACGGGCTGGATTTAGTGATGATAATGATATCGTTTAGCCTTGACACCGCAAGGTCTAACAGTTTAAGCCTTTCTCTTTCAATGCGGAGCACTGTAATATCTGAGAAATAAACCGATATGCCGTCTGAGGATGGGTAGACGTGAACCTCCAACCATATATCTCTCGGTGAAAAGTGCTCTTCAAAATGGAGTTTTTGCTTTTTATCTGACGCTAATCTATATCGCTCGGCGAAAGGGCTGTGGTATCCAATAGGGCATTTTTCCCAAATAATTTCACCAAAGAGCTCGTCAGCTGTGCTGCCGAGTATTTCAGCCGCCTTTTGGTTCACATAAGTAAAACGGAACTCATGGTCAAGGGTGAAAAATGCATCTGTAATACTTTCTACTGTGTGGCGGAATTTTGATGCGAGCTGGTTCGTCTCTTCCTGTAATCTGCGAAGGTCGTCTATGTCAATTGAGGAACCAAACCAGCGAGCAATCTCTCCTTTCTCGTCACGTTGAGCTACCGCTTGAGTTTTAAACCAAATGTACTCTCCGTCATGGCGCTGTAAACGAAAATCAACCTGATACGGGTCTCCAGTATTCACTGACTGACTCCATACCTTTATAGTATTTTCACGATCATCCGGATGGAGGAGTGCAAGCCAGTCATTAACCACCTGTTCTTTTGATTTTCCAGAGAATTGAGCCAAACTGTTGCTGACAAAATCGACAGCTCCGCTAGCATTGGCCGACCAGACTTGCACCGGCATGGCTTCTATAAAGTCATCCATCGTCTTGCGCTGAGCTTGCTCCAGGCTCTTGATCTCAGTATTTTGTTGACTCACTGTGTGCAGTTTTCGAAAGTAAACGTAGGTTAGTAACAATGCTAACCCGGACAGTGCGCGATTGCTGACGATATAAACTTCCGGCAGGTTGGAAAGGTTTGGTGCCCATATATAGTAGGCCGCCGTTGCTAATAAAGCAGCTAAAAGCACGCCAATTTGATTGCGCTTACTAATACCGGGCAATGTCATAGCACAGATGAGCACAGGCACATACAGAGCGCCGTGGGCGAACCCTAGTGGCGTTAGAAAGTCCGTCAGAAAGACCAGAATAAAACCGGCCCAAACTAAAGCGATATTGAATGCGGTATTAGGGAAAAAGGTCGTCATTTTTTTCACAAGGGTTTACCTCGAAGTGCGCGACGTATTTTTGTTATCAGTTCTGCACGAGTATAAGGTTTATTGAACGATGTGAGAGAGATTTTCATTGGTGTGACGCCTCAGCATCGAGAACCTGGCGCACTTTAGTCGCCAGTTCAAGACGGGTGTATGGTTTGCTCAATAGCTCTACGCCTTGGTCTAGACGTCCATGATGGATTATCGCATTTTCGCTATAGCCAGAGGTGAACAGAACTTTAAGAGATGGATGCGTTTTTACTACACTATCTGCCAGTTCGCGACCGTTCATTCCACCCGGCATGACAATGTCTGTTAGAAGTAAATCAATATTGTTATTTGTTGCGAGCGCTTGGAGAGCGTCAGGCCCTGAAGAAACGGCTGTAACCTGATAGCCTAAAGAACGCAATTGCCGTTCTAAATGTTGTAATACTAAGGAGTCATCTTCGGCAATCAGAATATGCTCCTTACCGCCCTGAGGCGACGAATCTGAAGCAGGTTGATAGCGTGTTTGCTGCATACCCCTTACCCGCGGAAAGTAGAGTTTGACGGAGGTGCCCTCGTTGGGCTCTGAGTAAATATTGATATGCCCACCTGATTGTTTGGTAAAGCCAAAAACCATACTCAAGCCCAGACCACTACCTTTGCCTAGTGACTTTGTGGTAAAAAACGGCTCAAATACACGCCGAGCCACTTCGGGACTCATCCCTACTCCGGTATCTGAAACACATATCATAATGTACTCACCAGGCGTGACTTCGGCGTGTCGCTCTGCATAATGTTGGTCCAGCATTGCATTGGCTGTCTCTATAGTGAGCTTACCTCCACCAGGCATTGCATCACGTGCATTAACTATCAAATTTAGTAAGGCTGTATCGAGTTCGTTGGCATCAAGTTCGGCAACGCCAAGGTCAGCTGCCGAAGAGAATTCAAGTTGAATATTCTCAGGCAGCGTGCGGCGAACAAGCTCTCGCATCGACTCCACGAGTTGATTTATATCCGTAGGTTTAGGGTCAAGTGGTTGACGACGAGCAAAAGCTAACAAGCGGCTCGTAAGCTCTGCGCCTCTCGTCGCGGCCGAAACCGTCATCTCTGCCATGAGCTTCTGTTCGGGATCAGTCGCCAGTTCTGCCATCATTTCCGCATTTCCTAAAATAACGGTTAACAAATTATTAAAATCATGGGCGACGCCTCCTGTTAGATGACCGACAGCCTCAAGCTTTTGCGATTCTCGCAGTTTTTCCGCTAACTCCATTCTTTCGGTGATATCGAGCATACTACCAACCATTCGAATAGCTTTGCCGTTTGCGTCACGGATGACAAACCCTCGATCAATTACGTTGGCAATTTGACCATCCTGCTTGATGAAGCGGTATTCGTCGCTCCAATACTCCTGGTCACCGTCAATGACGTCATGGATCCGATTAACCACTTGGTCTAAATCGTCCGGATGGATACGACTTGTCCAGGACTCAGGCCCCGACTCTAGTTCCGACACTGAGTAGCCGAACAACTCTGTCACTGACTCATTCCACCAGATTTGATCGGTGCTAAAGTTCCAGTCCCAAATAACATCATTGGTGGCTTTCGATATGAGATTAAACCGTTCTTGGTGTTCATGTTCCCGAGTCACATCGCGGAAATAAACAGCCAAGCCGTCGGGAATTGGGTAGGCGCTGATGTCAAACCACTTGTTCAGGGGAGGGAAGAATTCCCGAAAACGCACGGTTTCCTGATGTTCCAGCACTCTCTGATATTGTTGTTCTACCAGAGTTCCTTTAGATTCTGGAAATTCAGCCCAAACGTTTTTTCCCAGTAACTGCTCCGTCAGTCGATTCAATAGCACACCCGCCTGTTGGTTCAGATAAGTAAAGTGCCATTGGTGGTTCAATGCAAAAAAAGCATCACTGATACTTTCAAGGATATTGAGTTGACGTTCTTCCGCCTCATCAGCCCGGAGCTGCGCGTCGCGTAAGATGGAAATGTCTTGGAAAGCTCCCTGAACTGCAGTGACTTTATTCTGATCATTGTATTGCGCCTCACCAATAACCCTAACCCAAGGATGCCGTCCGTCCGGGCGTTGCAATTGACAAGTTATATCAAAAGCTTTTCCGTACTGGACACATTGCTCAAACGCAGCTTCAACTATAGGGCGGAAGTCCGGCGCATAGAATTGTATTGCTTTGTTAACGTGTTCAGGCGAATAATCTTCAGGCATGCCATGAATATTAGCGGTCTCCGGCGTCCAGAATACCGACATGGAATCGAGCTCGACGCGCCAGCCACCAAGCTTTGCCTTCTCTCCTGCCAGGCGAACAAGTTGCTCAGCCTGGGTCAATCTGTCCTGTGTTGTGACGAGAGAAGTGATGTCCTGAACGTATCCGACAACGACTTCTCCTTCGGGAGTTATATGACGCTCGCCAACACCTTTAATGTGACGAATACTTCCATCACGGGCGATCACTCGGTGACCAAACAGGATCTGGTCGAGATGATCGTCAGAAAAGCTTTGATAAATCGCTCGAGCAGCGTCCTGGTCATCCGGGTGCACCATGGTAAAATATTTTTCGATATCAGGTGCCGAAAACCAATGGGGTACATCGTAAATATCAAAGACTTGTCTGGACCAATTCAGATCGCCGGTTCTCGGGTTGTATTCCCAAGTACCGAGGCTTAGCAGTCGCTCGGCCGTTTTCATGCGAACCTCATGCTCTTGCAACTTCGACAGCGTCTGTCTCAATTCCTTTGAACGAACCACAATGTCTTGGAGAGCAAGTCGATTACCAGGTTCGGTAAGAGAATCTGTATTATCTTCTTGTATTATTTTTGTAACATCTTCCACTCGGTGCATGATGTACTCTACTGCCCCCGAGCTGTCCATTACTGGGCTATTAACAGGGCTCCAGAACCGCTCTTGAAACTCACCGGAAGGCAATCGTATGGGATAGCGCTGTACACCCATAATGTCGGCAGTTTTCATCGACAAGACTTTTTGTAAAGAGGCGGAGAGGCTTTTAACTCCATCTGTTGAGGAGTCATCAGGGTTGTCTGGAAACACTTCAAATAGTGTTTTGCCAATCAGATCGCCCGGCCGTGTCATCGTCGCTTTCAGATATTCATCAGTAACCGCAATAATCTCAAAATCTTCGGGCGCCAGTACCAGGATTTTTCCCGGTGACGCTCGGAAGAGTCGCTGGTAAAAGGCATCATTAGATTTGGTCATTTTTTATATTTCCCCTTATTTTTTGCTCCAAGCCGAAGCGGCTGACGAGTCCATGGGGCGAGCTATAAAGTAGCCCTGAGCTTCATCACAACCCAGATCTCTGAGGTAATTGAAAGCGATTTCGTCCTCTACACCTTCTGCTACCACGTTCAAACCTAATGATTTGCCAAGCCCAATTACAGCAGCGACAATTTTCTGAGACTCCTCAGAAGTGGACAATGTTTTCACGAACATCTGGTCGATTTTTAATTCCGAGAAAGGAAGTCGTGCTAGTTGTACTAGTGAAGAGTAGCCGACGCCAAAATCATCAATAGATAACTGAAAGCCACGGATGCGGAACTGCGTCAAGCTCTCCAGTAAGGCAAGTGGATTATCCATACTGGCTGTTTCGGTTACTTCCAAAATGATACTCGATGGAGAAATATCATTCTTTTGACACTCGGTTAGCAACCAGCGAGGAAACGTTTGGTCAAGCAAATTAAGTGGTGAAAGGTTGAGGGCGTACTTAAGATTCTGATCTCGTGCTGTTAGTGGTAGATTGGCCAACGCATAACGGTAAATTTGGCGCGTGAGTTCATTGATGAGGCCTGACTGTTCAGCGAGGCTAATGAACTGATCTGGAGGAATCATTCCGCCTTCTTTCTGTGGCCAACGAGCTAAACACTCAAATCCTACTAACTTGCCGGTAAAGCAGGAGGTTTTGGGCTGAAAATGCGCCTCATAAGCATTATTGTTGAGCGCCTGACGAAGTTGGTCAACGCTCACTGGCTGCATGTAAGGCTTGCGTAACGGAGCGATCTCCTCAGTATCTGATGCGAGCAAGGCCAGCAACTCTGTTCGGGAAAAGGGCTTCGATAGCGTGCCCAGTAATTTGAGACCGTTCTCGCGGACAGCTCTGGCCGATGAATCTAAAATACGGCCTCCAAGTCCTGACATCACAACTACAGCCGCCAGGCAATCTGCTTTAGCTAACTCATGAATGACCTCAATACCGTCACGGTCCGCCAGCTGAAGGTCGACGATAACGTGAGAGGGGGACCAGCTACGGACCTTTTGCATAAAGACATCAGCATCACCAGTAAAATCAGTTTCAAAGGATGAAGATTTGGCCATAAAACAGATCGTGCTCGCGACATCTTTTTCATCGTCCAAAACCAATAGGCGACCTGAGTTTTTTGCTGCTTCCATGATAACCCCTCGTTTTTACACCGCCGTGTAAATTTGACCAAGAACAGCCAAAGTGTATGCAAACCAAAAATCGCAATTGGCTTATTAAAGATTTTAAATAACACATCTAAATTTCAAAGCACACTCTCTTTCTGCTTTAAATGTAATAGGATCAGCATTATTTACACGAGATAAAATGTAATGGCAGATTAAATTCGAACATCCTTTTAGGTGGCAGTGTAAACATCACCAAGTTAGTGCCTCGCATTTTGCAAAAGATGTTGATTTAATCGAAACAAAATTCAGGATTACAATCGAATTTCATTATGTTTACTATTGTTTATATGAGTTAATCGTACGAAAAAATTCATTTAATATTATACAATTAACAAATTTTGGCATGTTACGATTAACAATAAATTATTAAAAATTTGAGCCAACTAAAATTATTTCCTCTGGAGCGTGTATGAGCTTGGCTAACCTACCTTTCTCGCGGGTGAACGCGTTCAACTTTTTTATTATCGCGCTGGCGCTCGCCATGCAAAGCGCCTTTTTGTTTTTAGAGAAGTACGAAGTTCTTTTTAGTAGCCTTACGCTCGTATTTTTAGTTGTGGGATTTATCTCACAATTTGTTACCCGCCGTGTGATTGGTAGGTCGTTAAATGCATTAAAGCAAATGGCTAATGAGATTGGCGAGGGGAACCTTGATGCTCGTGTTGAACTCAGCGGCGCGACCGAGTTTGGACAAATCGCACGCTCGCTCAATCGGGCGCTTAAACGATTCGGACGCATCATCGAGCAAATTGATAGAACCTCGGATGGATTGAGTGAATTCGCGCATCGGACATCTGCGCTTTCTGACCGCTCTCATAGCACTAGCGAAAAATTGAGTGAGCAGTCGAGTCAATTGGCTTCAACAATGGAGGAGCTAAATGCCAGTATTAATGAGATGGTACACGCAATAACAAGAGTCAATGAGAATAGTGATAACGTTGCCTCGGTGAGTCGTGACTCTGAGCAGCTGATGGCAAAATTGGGCCAATGCGTTAGTGCTCTTATACAGTCGGTCAAAAGATTCGATGAAAGCTTTAATAAAGTGGAAAGTAGTGCTAGCAAAATTAATAATTTTGTTGAGTTAATTGAGTCAGTGGCCGAACAGACTAATTTACTGGCACTGAACGCAGCGATTGAGGCAGCTCGTGCGGGTGAACATGGTCGGGGATTTGCGGTTGTTGCTGATGAAGTTCGTTCATTAGCACAGAAGACTAAAAGTACAACGACGGATATCGTCGCGATGACTGATGAGTTGAAAGAGGTTATGACTTCAGCAGGAAAAATAAGTGACGAAGCACTTTCATCTTCAAAGGAAGCTGAAGCAATCACCTCTCAGGCTACAAAATCGGTTGAAAATGTCTTGGCAGAAATCCAATCTATTAATAAAGAGTTAGATGCGGTTTCGCAGTCAAGCGAGCAGCAACAACAAGCTGTTGATAGCGTAAGTCGCAGCTCTCAAGTGTTGAGCGACTTATGTGACGGGGCGTTAGAGCAGTCTGAAACACTCTCACAAAATACGGACGAATTGAATCGTATGAGCTCTGAATTAGTTAAGCAGCTCGATAAGCTTGATGACGATTAAATGGTTCCAAATAGTTGGTGGGGCGTGTGCCCACGCTTGATTATGGTGAGGATATTGGTAATCGAATGATTGCCAATAATAGTGTTATCTCACGCGGTTCACAAAGCTGGCTGATTGCTCGGACTTTTATGGAAACACTCTCAAGAAAAGTCTTTTAGTCTGAGATGACTATCTATTGAGTCGGCGAGTGCTTTTGGAACCCCATGTTCAGTGGCTAATTCCCGCCATTGAGACACCGAGTTGATGACATCATCAATAATGGCATCTATTTCTTCACGCTCTACGCGTGGAAGCTGAGCGTTGGCAAGCGCGTAAAAATCGGCGCGGGTATGGCCGCTACGCTTGCCATTTAACGACATCCAGTGCTGCTCTACCCATGGGTTTCCGGGTTTATAGCTAAAGGCAATGTCGTAAGCCGGACTCAACCGCCATTGCTTGTCCTCCAGCATGAAACCAAAATTTTTGGAGTGATCATCGTGGTTTGTTGCGACGTGGTTAAACACCATACGGCGAAATAAATCGATAGCGTCCGCCCGTGGCAACCTTAGCTGGCGGGCAACCTGGAGCAGCTCTTCATAAGAAAAGGCACCGATATCGTGGTAGTTCACGTGTTTAATGGCAGTAAGTGTTTGAATATGCTTTTTCTCATTGCCTATTCGGTCAAAGCGCTTGGTGACAAAATGGCGTCGGTTGCCTTCATCCAGCAAATGACACGGCATCATAGTAATGCCAGCCTTGGTGGCCATTAAGTAATACACATATTCCATGGCGCCGTATCCGAGCGGGTCGCCAAAGGTTTGTTGAGAAGGGTCCCGCTCCTTTACGCCGTCAAACTTCAGCAGATAATGCTCAAACCCTGCGGGCACAATGCCCTGGCCGGAACGAACCTGACTAAAATCATGATTAAATGCCAGAATCGCTTTCGGTCTGGCTCCACCTGCGCTGGTGCCAACGGCCAGTAAGGCCTGCATCATTTCTTTGTCGGCCGCGTCATCGAAGTGCGTGCGCTGCCGAAAGCCAGTTCTTGAGTCGAGCACTTCTTGTGCTAGTTTCATTAAGCTCTCAAGCTCGATGTCTCTGTTCTTGGCATTCGTTTGCTTCTTCCGTGCAGGGTGGTATTCAAGCGCACCCATTCCCCGTTCGCCGGTATACTGAAGTCGTTCAAGTGGGCTCAGCGGTTCGGTGCGATCTGGCTGTTGCGCAACCCATTGGTTTAATACCGCATTACCGAAGTCGTCGGGCAAAGAGTCTGCGAGCATGCCCGGCAATCCCCTGAAAGTGTCCCAATTTAACCCCGGAAATGAGTAAATTCGTCCCTTCTCAGCGGGCATGGTTAAAGGCGCAAGCGGAATATCTTTTTCGACAAATTCAGCTAAGTACTCGAACCGCGCAGCCGTGTCACCTTTGTTATAACTTAAGGCACCGACAGGCTCACCTTTGTAGCGAACTTCAATAGTATTAATCACCAGTCCAGCTCCTCATTGTCAGCAGGTTTCACGCGCTTTTTACCGCTCGCTCGTTGCTTCTGTTTGGTACTACTTTTTAGTAGTTGCACCGGGGAAACGCCCTCGTCCGGGAATGCGGCAAGTAAATTGTCGATATGACCCAAAGCCTGAAGAATTGAGACATAAGTTGCTAGAGTGCTTTTACCACTTTCAGCAGCTTTAACGGCGTTAAGAGAGACCTTCGCTAAAGTTGCTAAGTCCTCCTGAGTTAAATCCTGGTTCAACCGATACTGCTTAACCCTTCGACCAATGATTGCCGGAATACGTTCAGAATCCATATAAAGAACCTTATGTAGTCTTTAAATCTATAAAGTGAGTTTAGCAGACTATTTAAGGTACGCAATTATATATAAATAAAAGCCCTTATACAGAATATACTTCCAAGGATGGGTCGCATGAGATTATGGTTGGTCGAAATCTTGTCAGATGTTTACAAACAACAACATAAAAAATATCGAATTATGTGCGGTAACGAACAGACGTCCCTTTGAGAGCAATTTAGATTTCAAAATAGCGTCATAATAGGGTGATGCTTACAGCTCTTTAAGGAGTTAATGATGACTACGCAACAAAATCAAGGTTCACAAACGCCGAACAAACCAGGCGAACAAAAGCATGCTAATCCTGGTCAGCAAAAAGACCAAAAGCAACCTCAGCAAACGCCTGGCAAAAAAGCGTAATTAATTACGCAACCCAGAGCCCAGCACGATGTGTGCTGGGCTTTTTTGTTGAACCTCATGCAAACCCTTTTAGCAGCGAATTTTTTTCTTTTAAGTGCGTTACCGCACAGATAAATCTCGAAAGCAAGCTAATCTTAAGATGAGGCCGACCCTTGAATTGGCTAACTGGTCGGCGATGAATGTTTAACTTGACCGGGGGATTTTGCCATGTACTCCAACTTATTTAACTTGTCCAGGATTAAGAACTTGCTGATGCTGTTCTTGGTGAGCACCGTTTTGGCGGCCTGTGGCGATCGCGATCCGATTCTGGGATACGACGGTAATGTGGCATTGTCTCCAACCGTTATAGCGGTTACGCCTGCGGATAACGCTACCGATGTGGCTATCAACGGAGCGTCCATTACGGCTCGATTTAGCGTACCGGTAGAACCATTAAGTAACGATGATTTCACCCTTGCTTGTTCTGATACATGTACCAGTCCAAGCGGTACGGTTTCCATGAATGATGCGGGTACTGTAGCAACATTTACGCCAGTGGCGCCCGCCGTTTTAGATGGGTCGACCCTTTATACGGCGACTGTCCATTACGCCCAAAGCAAGGATAATGGGCTGGTACTTGAAAATCCCTACATATGGTCATTCACCACCAGTGTTGTACCGGAAACCATACGCCCACGGGTCACACTAACCGATCCGGTGACAACCTCTTCAGGTACAACGGTAGATGTACCCATTAATACATCGGTTCTGGCTGCATTTAACGAGAACATGGCCCCGGCAATGTTCACTGAAATCACCTTTACCTTAACCTGTGAAGCACCTTGCATGGCACCACAAGGAGCGGTTTCGTACGACGTGAGTGCAAAGGCCGCACAATTTAAACCGGCACAAGACTTAGAGTGGGAAACCACCTACACCGCAACAATCAGTCAGGCCGTGACGGATTTGGCGGGAAACGAGCTGGCGGGTAATCAGGGTCCGTTGACTGAGGCAAGTGATTACGTTTGGCAGTTTACAACAGGGTCAACTCCGGACGCTACTCGGCCACGGGTGACACTGACCGATCCGGCGTCAACGTCACCAGCGAATGTATCGGTTAATACCTCGGTTCTGGCTGTATTTAACGAGAACATGGCTCCGGCAACGTTTACCGATGCAACCTTCACCTTAACCTGTGATGCGCCCTGCACTGGGCCGCAAGGAGCGGTTTCGTATGACGTGAGTGCGAAGGCCGCACAATTTAAACCGGCACAAGACTTAGAGTGGGAAACCACCTACACCGCGACAATCAGTCAGGCTGTGACCGATTTGGCTGGAAATGAGCTGGCGGGCAATCAGGGTTCGGTGACCGACCCAAGTGATTATGCTTGGGAGTTTACAACTGGGGTAGCACCGGATACGACTCGCCCACGGGTGACTCTCACCAATCCGGCGACAACATCGCCAGAACTGGAAACAGATGTACCGGTTAACACCTCGGTGTTGGCTGTGTTTAACGAGAACATGGTACCGTCGACCTTTACCGATACTACCTTCACCTTAACCTGTGATTCCCCCTGCGCCACGTCGCTGGGAACCGTTTCCTACAATGTCGATGCAAAATCCGCTCGCTTCGTGCCAGCACAGGATTTAGAGGCTGAAACTACCTACACCGCGACAATTAGTCGTTCCGTGACGGATCTGGCGGGAAAT
The DNA here is from genome assembly GCF_900177775.1 of Pseudidiomarina planktonica. GTDB lineage: Bacteria > Pseudomonadota > Gammaproteobacteria > Enterobacterales > Alteromonadaceae > Pseudidiomarina > Pseudidiomarina planktonica. The sequence goes on from NZ_FXWH01000001.1 coordinate 164,918, forward strand.
GAGCTGGCGGGTAATCAGGGTCCGCTGACTGACCCAAGTGATTATGTTTGGCAGTTTACAACAGGGCTAGCACCGGATACGACTCGCCCAAGGGTAACCTTAACCGAACCTGAGACAACATCGTCAGGTCCGACGGCAGACGTACCGGTTAACACCTCAGTGTTGGCTGTGTTTAATGAGAATATGGCACCGGCAACACTTACCGATACCACCTTCACCTTAACCTGTGATTCCCCCTGCGCTGTGCCGCTTGGAACCGTGTCGTACAACGTCGATGCGAAATCCGCACGTTTCCGTCCGGCGCAGAATTTAGAGGCGGAAACCACCTACACCGCGACAATTAGTCAGGCCGTGACCGATCTGGCCGGCAATGAGCTGGCTGGCAATCAGGGTAGTGTGACTCAGCCAAGTGATTACGTTTGGCAGTTTACAACAGGGTTAACCCCGGACACCATTCGCCCAAGGGTGACACTAACCGAACCTGCGACATCGTCGCCAGGTCCGACGGCAAATGCACCGGTTAATACCTCAGTGTTGGCTGTATTTAATGAGAACATGGTACCGTCGATGTTCACCGACACTACCTTCACCTTAATCTGTGAGGCGCCCTGCGTCGCGCCGGTTGGAACGGTGTCGTACAATGTCGATACAAAATCCGCGCGCTTCAGTCCGGCGCAAGATTTAGAGCCGGAAACCACCTACACCGCGACAATTAGTCGAAGCGTGACCGATCTGGCGGGAAATGAGCTGGCGGGTAATCAGGGCCCGGTAACTGACCCAAGTGATTATGTTTGGCAGTTTACAACAGGGCTAGCTCCGGATACGACTCGCCCAAGGGTGACCTTAACCGAACCTGCGACAACGTCGCCAGGCCCTACGGCAGATGTACCGGTTAATACTCAAATCAAGGCGATTTTCAGCGAAGCTATATCACCTACTACAATTACCGGAACTAGCTTCACCTTGACCTGTGAAGAGCCTTGTACCGCTCCGATTGGTAATGTTTCGTACGATGTCTCGTCGCGCAGTGCAGTATTTACACCTGAGCAAAACTTAGCTGAAGGTGAAACCTATACCGCAACGCTAGTGAGTACGATTACCGATTTAGCAGGGAACCGATTAGCGGGCAATCAGGGGCCGGTTACCAGTGCCAGCGATTATATCTGGAGCTTTACGACTACTGCCCCAATAGCGCCTACTAACATTTCAGTGTTAAGCACGGATCCATTAGATGCAGGAACCATGGCGGTATGCCCAAATGCGAGTATAAACGCTACTTTTGATATTCCGTCGGGCAGTCGCCTTGATCCGGCTACCGTAAACAATATGACCTTCTTAATTGTTGAGGACGCTAACCCACTGATCAGCGTGTTAGCCGAATCCATCCAGGTTGATGTAGACACTGGTACTGTGGTTACTTTCATTCCGCAGGAGCAGCTACCCGAAAATGTTACCTACCGTGTAACCCTTGTGGGTGGTAGTGATGGCGTGAAAGACCTAATGCTGCCAGGCAATGAAATGCTGGATGATTACGTTTGGACTTTCACCACTGTTGCCCCAGTGGAAAGCTGTCTGGTGCCAGTTAACCTTCAGTCGGCCGCACCTTTTGGTTCCTTCGGTGGCACTGCAGGCATTACCAATCAGGGTGTGCTGACAGTTATCAACGGTGACATTGGTACTACTGGTACCTCGACCATTGTGACAGGCTTTGTTTCTGAGCCTGGTTGTGAGTACACCATTACCACGCTGAATGAAGGTCAGGTGAACGGCAAAATATTCACCGCACCTCCACCACCAACAGTTAGTTGTCCGCAGGACGGCACCGCAGAAACTGAAGCCATTGCAACGCAAGCGCGACTTGATGCCGAATCGGCTTACAATGAACTGACGCCGGCCAATATGCCTGGTGGTCAGAATCCAGGTAATGAGAATCTTGGTGGTCTGACTTTGGCTCCGGGTATCTACACTGCGCAAAGTGGTGCATTCCGTATTCAAGGTGGCGACCTGACGTTAGATGGTCAAGGTAACCAGAATGCTGTATGGGTGTTTCAAATGGCGACCACTTTAACCGTTGGTGGACCGGGGGCAGACTTTTCGCAAAGCGTCACTCTTATCAATGGTGCCCAAGCGAAAAATATCTTCTGGCAAGTAGGAAGTGCAGCAACAATTAATGCTGGCGGTGGTGGCGTCATGAAAGGAACCATCATCGCACAAGAAGGTGTCACTATCTCTACGGCAGGAAACGTTGATATCGTTACCATAGACGGTCGAGCGCTGTCTCTGGGGGCATCGGTCACGATGGTTAACACCGTGATCAATGTACCGGCAGACTAACGGATGTGACCAAAATAGAGGTCTGACGTTAGTCGTTGTTTATCTCTGTAACTAAAAGCTGAGACATATAACTGTCTCTACTTTTTAAGAACTGCACAAGAAGGTCTGGGTAATTTTCGGCAACCGCCAATTGCACAGACCTTCTTTGTCGCAATGCTGAACGCCAAATCTGGCATTTCGGTAAATCCGCAAACGTATTCAAATTAGTGTAGCTTTCGAACACATCAAAATAGCGAAATATGGGTGCATACACAGCGTCTAGCAAATGAAACTGTTCGCCGGTGAAAAACGGGCCACCAGAAACTATCTCTTCAAGCATCCCGAATTTTCTTTGTATTTCCTCATGAATTTTATCGAAGCTGGCGCTGTCTTTGGCGTTGTATAGGCCGGATATACTTTGCAGTATACCAGAACCAAATTCTATCCAGGCTCGGTGATAGGCCTTCTCTAGGCTATCAGAGGGGTGCAACGAACCGGCTGTCACTTCATCCAGATATTCGCAAATAACCGCTGATTCAAACAAGGTACGGTTTTCATCAACCAACAAAATGGGAACTCTTCCCATTGGCGATTTTTGTTTGAACCAGTCGGGCTTGTTGGCAAGATCAATATCGACTCTGGTATAGGCAATGCTCTTTTCTTCCAAAGTGATAATCGAGCGTTGCACATAGGGGCATAATATGTGGGTAACGAGGTGGAGACTTTGTTGTTTCATAACTTGGTTTCCCTAAAAGCGGAGTCGTGATTTTTTGATCGAAAATAATGGCTAACTAGGTAAAGTATAAATCTTGCGCAGTTGCTAGTTAATTAGCAGAATATGCAAATTAATATTGCATAATTGCAATGCGCGGAGGTGCTTTATGGATTGGAATTCACTGAAAGTGTTTCTGTCGATTGTTCGTCGGGGGTCTTTATCTGGCGCGGCCGAGGATTTAGGCGTTAATCACACGACCATTTTCCGCCGTCTGAAAGCCTTTGAAGCTGAAATCGGTGGGCAGTTATTTGAACGTATTAGTAACCGCTATGAATTGACGGCCTTGGGACATGAACTGCTTGGCCTTGCACAAAACATTGAGGATTCTTTTGATAGCATAAGTCGCCACCTGGTTGGCAAAGACTTTCAACCCAAGGGTACTGTGAAAATTACGGCACCCAATAATATCGCCTATCGCTATTTACCCCGCTATATCTCCGAATTCAATGCTCTTTATCCCGAAATACACATCGAGCTGTTGGTGAGTAATCAAGAATTCAATATGTCGAATCGACAAGCTGATATTGCGGTGAGAGCAACACCGTCACCGCCGGAACACTTGGTAGGAAGGCAGGTAAGCACGCTAAATTGGGGTGTATTTGGCAGTAAGGCATATGCCAATAAATTTGGTTTGCCAAATGATATTGGTGAGTTGGTAAATCATTCTTTAATTGGTGCTACAGGAGCCATGAGTAATCTGCCGGCATTCCGCTGGCTGGATAAACACTTTGCCGATCAAGTTATAACCCGCAGTGACGATCTGACTGCGATGTCCTATTTTGCCGAATCAGGTCAAGGTTTGGCAGTTTTGCCTGAAGACCAACTTCGACCGGAAATAACAAAGCTGTTTGGTATTCCAGACAGTAAACCGAGCAACTTATGGTTGTTAACACATCCTGATTTACGCAATGTTGAACGAATAAAACTGGTTATGCAGCACTTAACAAAGGCCTTTTCGAAGGAATGGCCTGCTTGAACCAAATCTTAACTTTAGTTTTTCTGGCATGGCCCGATAGCCCATTTAATTGCGCTCAATTTAATAACAATAATAAAAAGGAAATTTATGCTTTCTATGCTTCGTAACCTGACTTTAGGTCTGCGTTTCACCTTAGCCTTTGGCTTAATTGGACTCGTAGTACTCGGCCTTGGCATTTTCGCCATTGTGCAAACCAACAATTTAGGCAACCAGCTTAATTATGTGACGGATCAACGAGCCGTCAGTTTAGAGTTAGTAAGCCGATTAGATAGTGAGTTTTTGCGCGCTCGGGTACACACAGCAAATTTGCAAAATGCCGCCAATCAAGAGCAAATCGCATACTTTGAAGATAAATTAGCTTCCGCTCGCGATGCCGCCAATGAAATTGAGCAACAGTTACGTGATATTGTGCATACCGATGAGGCAAAAACACTATTCGAACGTTATCTAAAACTGGATGAGCGTTATTGGCAATTACAACAAGAGTATATTGATTTAGAAGCTGCGGACCGCGAAGAGGAAGCAATTCAACTGCGACAAAACGTTCAACTGCCGTTGACGGAAGAATTATCAATGCTGTTGGATGATTTTATGCGGTACGAAGTTGCTGCTATTGATAACGTCACAATAGAAGCGGATGAAAGTCGAGCCGCAACCTTTACGGCGCTGGTCACGGTGATTGTTTTTACCACTATCATTATTGTATTCATGTCAATTGTGCTGACGCGTAGTGTGATTAGACCGCTAAGAGGAGCAGTAGAAATTGCCCGGCGAATCGCCCGGAAAGATTTAACCCATGACTTTAAGGTTGAAGGAAATGATGAAGTCAGCACGTTAATTGGACAGTTAAAAGAAACGCAACAAAGCCTGCGCGACTCAATTGGCACTATTGCAGATTCGGCAACACAGTTGGCTACCACTTCAGAGGAGCTCAATTCAGTTACGGATGAGTCTGCACGGAATATTCAAGAGCAGTCACAGCAATTAGAACAAGCGGCAACAGCGGTAAATGAGTTAACCGTCGCCATTGAAACAGTGGCGCAAGATGCGCAAAGTGCATCCGAGTCGTCGGACTATGCCGATGAAAAAGCTCAGCAAGGTCGCGCTCAGGTATCGGAAACTGTAGATGCAATCGGCGAACTTTCTGAACGCATGACACTTTCGTCAGAGAGTGTAAATGAGCTAGCTACGAAGGTGAATCAAATCACTAAGGTACTGGAAGTTATTCGGGGTATTGCGGACCAAACTAATTTACTTGCGCTAAATGCAGCTATTGAAGCTGCGCGAGCAGGGGAGTCTGGGCGTGGATTCTCTGTTGTTGCTGATGAAGTTAGGGCTTTGGCCAGCCGCACCCAAACGTCCACGGTTGAAATTGAAGAATTGGTGGAAGTCATTAAAAATTCATCAACGAAGTCTGTTAGCGATATGGACGTGAGTGTTGAGCGCGCAAAATCAACGTTGGAAATTGCGACTGACGCCGGCAAGGCTTTGGGTGAAATCGCCATTGCTGTTGCGGAAATAAATAACCGCAATACCTCAATCGCGAGTGCTGCAGAAGAGCAAGCTGCAGTATCTAAAGATGTTGATGGGAATTTGGTGAGTATTCGTGATTTGTCAGATTCGACGTCATCGGGGGCTGAACAAACGAGTTCATCGGCCGCTGAATTGTCGCGCCTCGCCACCCGTTTGAGCGAGCTAACAGACAGCTTTAAAGTTTAACTAGTAGCTACCTGTAACCGGCGATTCTATCGCCGGTGTAAGGTCGAAATCGCGATTTAGTTAACGAAATAGGCCATCGGAAATCACTCGAAGCACAATTGCGCATGGTCGCGGAAGTTTGTGAGCATTCGCTGCGGTCCACCGATGTTATTGGTCGTTTTGCTGGCGAAGAGTTTGTGGTCGCGCTTCCGAATACCTCCCCTTCCGCAGCACAAACCCTGGCCGAACGCTTAAAGAAAAATGTCGCTGAGCTTCAGCTAGAACACGACATGAACGATGTGGACCTAAGCATTACCGTTGGTATCGCCGTTTCACACAATGATGAGTCTGATCTGGAAGCCCTGATTAGCCGCGCCGACGAAATGCTCTACATTGGTAAACGTGACGGTAGAAACCGCGTGGTCATACATAAAGACTAAGCTGAAACGCCGAGCAGCTTGTTCATCAGATGGATTTAACAAACCAAGGACTAGGGAGCCGCGCTAGCGGCTCACCTCAGTCTGCGCTAACACCAACTTCCATGGCAACGCGTTCGCCGTTTACAGAATCCACTTGCTTAGGCTCCTGAATACGAACTCGGTCAGTTGCAATGCTGGTTTCATCGTCGGCATTAACCAGCGCGTTTCGCACTGCTTCTGCGCGCGCATTGCCAATGTCTTGAAGCTCAGCCTGTGAAACCGACTGTGCAGCAATAATCTGCTTGGCCAGTTGGTTGCGATAGGCCAGAGCATCGAAGCTAGGTTCGTCCGCTGAGTCTTCTGGTTCTTCAGTGAAATACTCTTTTAAGGCCGTCAGGCTGGTTTCCGAGTAATGGTTGATAAACATGGCTTCAACAATGTCCTGATTCGACTCGGCGGTAAGGCTGGCGTCACTGTTTTCGCGGTTTTCTTCAGTAAGGCGCTGCTGTAAGGCTTTTATGGCCTTTTCGCGTTGCAGGATAGGGCCATCGAAATCCTGATTGAAAGGGCCGGCGAGTTCCAGAATCAGATTCGGGCGCTCATTCAAGGCTTCGCGCAGCTTGGCAATGCGCTGGCGCTGAGGTGGAAGCAACTCGCTGCGGCCTGCTGCAAACTCAACCTTGCCAAGGTCTTCTGAGTCGGCGCCAATCAGGTTTGCCAGAAAACGGAACGGCGCAGTAACCACTGACGTAATAGCGTTGCCTACTGCCTGTTGGATAATTTTTCCGAAGTCGAATTGCGGGTTATCCACATTACCGCTCACCGGCAGCGTAAGGTCAATCACACCGTTACTGTCCTGCAACAAGGCAATAGCCAGGTTCAGTGGCAAGTCCATAGCATTGCTGGACTCCATCTTCTCGCCAAGTTTCAGGTCATGAAGTAGCAGGTTATTTTTGCCGTCAAGTTGGTTCTCGTTCACGGTATAGTCGAGGTCGAGATCCATGGTGCCGCCTTCAATTTTACGACCGGCAAATTCCACCGTGTACGGCGAGTATTCAGGTATCTGAAGGTTACGGAAGATAACGTGAATACTTGTTTGCCGCATGGGATGCCAGGCGTGTATTTCACCCTCAACTTGCGCCAGTCCAAACTCTGCTACCTCGCCTTCAAGATTAACGCGCGCCGGTTCAGCCGAGCTTGAGCTTAAGGTAGATATATCGCCGCTCAAAGTGTGAATGCGGGTTGCGAAAGGCAGCGGCAGTGAATTATCGGCAAAGTGCAAAGCACTATCGCTTAGCTCAATGCCTTCAATAGTGATATTGAATGGGTTTGCTGGTTCGCTTTCTTCTGTATCGGTGCTTTCCGGGCCACTAACTACCAGTTGCCCAAAGTTGGTGCTTTTGTCCTCAAAGATAACCACTCGTCCGGTTAGTGCCTCAACATTGATTGGTGCCGTGGTTAGCTGCTTATCGGCCAAATCTAGCTTGAGCTGTTCGGTTTGAAGCCGTTGCCAGCCGATAAGTGTCTCACTATTCGAGCCTTCGCGTATGCCCAACGAATCGACGCTAACTGAGCCATCGAAAGCAAAAGGCTGTTCGGCGTTTGTGTGTAATTGCCCATTAACGGTTACTGTTCCGCTATCCAATTGAACGTTCACGAACTGCTGCAGATAAGGTTCGGCTTGTTTTAATGCAAGTTCAGTAAAACTAGCGTTGGCTTCCAACGTGAAGGTGGGTAACAGTTGCACGCTGCCATTGAACTCAAGCTTGCCTCCGTCGGCCACTTGCGCGTTCATAGTTACCGGAAAGCTCATGCCTTCTTGCAGTGAGAAATCTTCTACCGACAAGCCAATATCCTGCAGTGCCAGCGACACCTGAGTTGGCTCATCGTCATTGGCGCTCGGAAGGTTGTCAGCAAAGCGCACAACTCCACCCTCTACCTGCAGCTCGTTAATTCGTAGTGCTGGCAGCGGGGCGGGTTCGTCAGCGGTTTCTTCGGTGCTGTCCTTTGCGGCCAGCCTAGTGAAACGCGTTTCACCGGAAACAAAGCGCTCTTCCTGAATAACCGGCTGCTTCAGCTGAATGGTTTCGATGATCCAGGCCTGGTTAGTTATGCTCGACCAGGCAAGATCAACAAACAGTTGGTCCCAACTCAGCAACTGCCGATTGTCTGTATCATCAAGTTCAACACCGTTAATGCGTAGAGTTAGTGTGTAGGGGTTGGTTTGTACTGACTCTATGCGCAGTTCGCGGCCAAAGTCTTCCTTCACGGTACTCTGCGCCACGCTCTGAATTATCCATGGTAAGCCGAAAAATCCCAGCAAGGTGTACACAATAACCAGCACCAGCAGCCAGAACCGAATTCGGCGTGGCGACGCCCATTTTGTTCTTACATAGCTACCGAATTGGTTGAGTGAACTGCTGTGCATAAGTCAGCCTTTGTTGGAATGAACAATACTGCACAGTGTAGACGGACTTAATAGGCGCGTCATTGTTACTCGAGCTAAATTGGTAAGTGTCCGGTTTTTACCAAAATAACAGTTTCTTTATCAACAAACGGATGATGCGTACTCATGTGCGGGTTGCGCAGCCAGGTTCCAGTGGGGTAGCGACCGTGCTCGTCACAAAACTCCCCGGATAGAACCAAGATTTCCTCGCCGCCCATATGCCTGTGTGGTTTAAAAACTTCGTTAGCCGGCCATTTCACCAGTGCTACGTGTTCGGTACCGTGGCTATGTAGCGGCATAACTTTTAGTCCGCCATGGCCCGGCAGCCAGTCCGTTGTGTTGGTATTAATCCGCACGCTGACTAAATCGTCGGGTTGAAACTGGTGAAGTTTCACCAGAAGTTTGCAACCTTGCTCGCTAAAAGGTGCATGCTCGCTGCCTGGTGGGTTACGAATATAAGTACCAGCACCATAGTCACCGTTTTCGTCTGAAAAAACGCCTGCAAGAACAAATATTTCCTCACCGAGAGGGTGCTGATGGGTTTTAAAAGAGGCACCTGGTTTGTATTCAACCAGACTAGTGGCGCGGCCGCGTTCGGCTTCCTCGCGCTCTAACAATTTACGACGAACGCCTGCGGCAGGGCTGTCCACCCAATCTTGTTCGCTGGTTTTTATAACAACGCGTTTGGAGAAGTCTAAATTTAACATGAAATATATCTTACCTTAGTAAAACGTAATTGCATTTACGTAAAACACATACTCATTAGTTCACGCCACAGTGGTGCGCGCAGGAATTAGTTACATCCACAGCACGCTAAGTGAGAGCAGTAGCATAAATGCACTTAAGAAAATCGCACCATAAAGAACGCAGGTTAAGCCGAATTTCAGAAAGGTTTTTACCCAGCCCTGTTGGTAGTAAAACTTCTGGCAGAGGAATAAATACAACGGAATCCAGTACAACACCACCCATTCTAGCCAGCCGACAATGCTGGCTAGCCAAGGTATAGCGATGGCGTCTCGAAAGGCCCCAAGTAATAGATAAAATATGCCCACCTGCAAAATAAAGCTGTGGCTATTCAAAGCCATAATCAGGTGTTCCATATAATAGCGGTCGGAACGTATATATAGAATCTTTAACAACAGGGCAAACAATGGTAGTAGTAAAAACATCATTTGCGGCGCCAGTGAAAAAAACTTATTCGTTGCCAGTTCCGGGTTAGCAACAACGGCGCTGAATTGCCGGTTCACGCGCTGTTGCGCAGTTTCTGATAGGAACGGCATTTCCAGCGTGAACTGTTCGTTACCATCGGCATTTTTTATCGGAACCGGAGTTTCTTGCGGCAACTCTATTTCGGTGGTCTCTGCTATTGCATTCTGCTTTGCAGTGTCACTAACCACTTGCTCTGCGTTAATTACTGCCGGTTCTGAGTCGCTGGACGGGTCGGGTACTAATTGCGCCAGAATTAAGAAGGCAATAATAGAAGTAAACAAGTACATGCGTAGCGGCGGTACAAAGGGCACCCGGTGCCCCTGTACATAATGGCTACTTAAATAACCTGGACGAAACCACAAAGGGAACAGTGTGCGCCAGAGCCGGGCGTCCCAGTTACTGAACTCACCCAAAAACTCTGTTACCACCCCAGCCAGGTTGCGAATATAGCTTTTCTTTTCCTGACCGCACCGATGGCAGAACTTACCGTGTAAGGTGGTGTAACAGTTATCGCACTGCTGTTCCGAGGTTTCCATATTATTCCACTGGTTTTAAACGCGCTTTAGCGGCTAGCTTAGCACTCATTTTTCCGGTTGCAGCCCAAACACATAGAGCGCCCCAGGCTATCACCGATAGGCCGGCGGGAACATTTAGCACGGCAATTTTAACCAGGTGTTTGCGGTTAAAAAATACGGCCAGAATCGCTGGTAAAAACCATACTGCCAGAAATAGCACACCAAAAATGACTAGTGAAATAGGGTCGGCGTCCTGCACAGCGCTAAAGTAATTTTCTAAAATTTCCATTGGTTAATCCTTTAAAGTTGAACGTTGGTAAGTGTGGACAATTTCGATTTAAGATCGGCAACTTGTGCTGCTTTACCTTTTTGAACCACGGTTTCCACCGTGTTCAGTGCACTAAGATCTGCCACGGGGTTAGCCGTTAACACAATAAAGTCGGCGGCAAAGCCCGGGGCCAGTTGACCCGTGTCAGACAGTCCTAAATGTTGAGCGCCGTTAACTGTTGCCAACTGCAGTACCTGCCAGTTATTCAGGCCGGCTGCTTTGCTTAATTGCAGCTCGCGCAAATAAAAGGGTCCGCTGGCAACGCTGTCAGTGCCAATAGCTAATGGCACACCCGCATCGTATAACCGTTTAAATAACTGCTGCACCTTTGGCAACTGTTGCTTGGCTGCAGCAAAGTCTTCGGCGGTCCAGTCATAGCTTGGAGCTGCCATAGTGGCACGCCAACGACTACGAAACGTTGGGTGAAATATCCACATGTCCTGTTCCGAGTATAAGGCATCTAGTTCGTGTGCATAGTAAAATAACTCGTTGACTACCATGGTGAAATCTACATGCGTTTGCTGTTCAGACAAGGTGCTGAATAATTTCTGCATGGGTTCACTGTCATAGTCGGCATGCTGGAACCAGCTGTAGATAAATCTTTGGTTCAAAGGGTTTTCCCGCTCTGCTTCATAAGTTGCTTTGGCGGAGCCAGTTAATAGTTCAGGGCTGGTCGGCAGGGCATGGGTTAGCGCATCAATACCCAGGTCAGCCGCATATTGCCAGCTCACCTTGTCCAGGTGGGCTACGGTTTTTAGCCCCGCAGCTTTGGCTAAGCGGTTGCCCAGTGCTACTTCGTCTTTATTCAGGCCGGTGTAAAGTTTGATGTAGTCTACGCCAAGCGATTTTTGGCGGAGTATTTCTTCCTGCCATGCGGTCTCGTTTTGCGGGTACACTGAACCTGCCACTATTGGGGTGGGTTCGAATATGTAGCCGGCATAAGTCAGCTCAGGCCCAAGCCAGTCACCAGCTTGCTGATGGCGGGCATACTGTGCATTGGCTTCCGGCTCGCCGGCAGGGCTAAAGGCCGTGGTAACACCGGTGGCTAGGGTGCTGAGCGCGTGATAACGGGTTATTTCGTTGTGACCTTTCATGGTCAGCACGGGTTGGTCGTCCTGCATCTCAGCTCTGGGCGGTCCTGCGGTCAAATGCAGGTGCACGTCAATCAGGCCGGGTAAAACATACTGATCCTGTAAATCAATCTGTTGCTCAGCAGCGGGTAAGTTAACCTGGCCGTTTTGTTGTTGCCCCATATTGATAATGCGGTCGCCTTTTACCAGCAACCAGCCATCGTTCAGCTGCTGTTCGGTGGCTGGATTAATTAAGGTCGCGTTGTGATAAAGCACAGTGCCTTCTTGCTCATTCGCCTGTTCGCTAGCATCAGCGACCGAAATCGACAGGCAGGTTAGCAAGCATAATAATAGTGAGTTTTTCATAGTAACTTTCCTGATGTTTGGTGTGTTTGCCTGTTAAGTCGGTGCACTGCCGTGTGCTGTTACAGAATTTATTTTATTTTTTTGTGTAACACTTTGCCGGGTGGGGCAGACTAGTCAGATAAGCACGATGAGAGAAGATGAGAACTTGTGCGCGAGAGCAGAAGCAATTTAGCAGCGAGGCTGTTTTGACCATACTTGATACCAACGCGATAACGCCGGAAGCGTTTTTACTGCAGTTATGGCAGCAAAACCATCAGGCCATCAGCCGCACTTTGTTGGCTTCTGAAGCAGACCCAGCCGCTCGGCAGGATCTAAAACAGGATATTTTCATGGCGCTGCATCAATCAGCGGCGCGTTTGCAGGCCGCTGAAAATCCGCGTGCTTACTTGTTCCGCATTATGCATAACGTGACGGTAGACCACATTGCCCGGGCACAACGGAATAAATGGCAGCCGCTAGACGAGCACATTCAGCAAACCTTGTTGGATGACTGCCCCTCAGAACAAGTTGATGAGCAGCTACAAAACCAGCAGTTAATGCTGGCCGTGCAGAAATTATCACTGGCCAATCAGCAGGTCATTTTGCTGGCGCTGGAAGATTTGGATGCACCTGAGATCGCAGATATTTTGCAGATCAGCCAGGGTGCGGTAAGGGTGCGGTTAAATCGCGCCAAAACAGAACTTATGGAGTTGATGCAACATGGCTGATGACTTTGACTTTGAAACACTGGCAAAAAGATGGCAACAACAGCAAACCCCAACTGATGGCACGCCGGGCGCCGAGGATTTAGCTCAGGCAAGCCGCCGCCAACGTAAACAACGCGCGCTAATGTACATTGAATGGCTGGGTGCTTTGGTAATGGAGATAGCTGCTGTGTGGTTGTTGCTGGCCATTCCGGGTTGGCTTGGGTATTTATCAGCGGCGTTTTTAATGCTTGGCGCGCTTAGTACATTTTATGTCAGTCGGCAGGTGCACCGGCCAATACTGGCGTATGACAACTGGAGCAGCAGCGGATTATTACAATTTCGTCGTCGCACCTGCCAGCTTAGCCTGCGTTACTACCGTTACACCCAGTTTTCTTGTGCGGCACTGATACTCTTTTCGGCGCTACTCTGGCTGCTGCACTGGTGGCAACCGGCTGAAGTCGCAAGTCACTTGCTGCTGTTTTACAGCGTGCTGGTGTCGCCGTTATGCCTGATAGCAATTTACCAGTTGCAGCAAAAAATACGGCAGAAAGCCGTTGAGCTACAGCAATTGTCGGCGTTAGCGAAAGACTTTGAGCAAGACCACTAGTTTTAACGGTTCGCACTCGGCACAAGCTCCCTATTCATCGAGTGTTTACGCTTTATTTACACCGGTGCTCACGCCGGAGCAGCTATACCCAACTAGGCTTAAAGAATAGGCTTACAGGCTCTTGGGAGTAGCAATGGATCTGAAAAGTGGGTATCCGTTTTGGGCCATGAAGAATGGTCTTATGTCGACATTTCCGGCTCTAAAATCCGATATAAACTGCGATGTGGTAGTGATTGGCGGCGGTATTACCGGCGCCTTGATTGCTGACGAACTCGTGGCCGGCGGCTTCTCAACCACTGTGGTGGAGCAGCGTGATATCGGCTGGGGTAGCACCTCAGCCAGCACCGCCTTGCTGCAATATGAAATTGATACGCACTTGTCGGATTTGGTTAACTGGTATGGCGAAGAGAACGGTGTGAAAGCTTATCAGGGCTGTGCCGATGCTATTAACTCGCTCGCTGATCTTGCTACCGAAGTGGGTGACGTAGATTTTGCGCGTCAGCAAAGCCTATATTTCGCCAGCCAGCCTAAACACGAGCATGTTCTGCACAATGAGTTCACGTTGCGCCGCAACCATGGCTTTAAAGTTGACTGGCTTGAAGCTGATGCGGTGCAGGAACGCTATGGATTGTCCTCGTCGGGGGCCATTTTGACCCATCATGCAGCCCGCATTGACCCGTATCGTATGACCTATAAGTTGTTGGACAGGGTAGTTTCGCGCGGTGGGCAGGTATTTGATCAAAGTACTATTGAGTCAATCACCCCAAGCGACACCGGCGTTACGTTGCGCACTGAAGAAGGTGCTCAAATTAGCTGTAAGTATGTGGTAATGGCAGCTGGTTATGCCTCGCAAAAATGGTTGAAGCAAAAGGTTTCTGAGAATCGTAGCACCTATGTGTTCATTACCGATCCGCTGGATGAAGATGTACTGGGGCAACTTGCCAATACCATGATGTGGGAATCGGCGCGCCCCTATTTGTATTTCCGGAGTACCGGCGAAGGTCGCTTATTGGTGGGTGGCGAAGACGACGATATTGACATTCCCGCGCGGCGTGATGACCGCGTGGAAAGCAAATGCCAAAAAATGGTGGCGCGTATGTCCGAGCTATTTTCAGGCCTTGAACTACAGCCTACCTTTTCCTGGGCGGGTACCTTTGCTGAAACGTCCGACGGCTTACCGTTTTTTGGGTCCAACGAACAATACGGTCCACGTGTACTGTTCGCTATGGCCTACGGTGGCAACGGTATTACCTACAGCATGATAGGTGCGAAATTGCTCCGTGACCAAATTGAAGGAACGGAGCATGAATTAACAAAACTGTTTTCGTTTGACCGCGTTGACTAGTTTTTACGAACTGACAACGCGGCGGCATATCTACTAACTTGAACAGCATATGATTGTGTTCAAGTTTAACTAATTACTGCAACACATTTCCCCTCATCGTAAAAACGTCCATATAGCTCCTGAACATGTGACAGTTAAATAAATGTTTGCATTTATACTGTATGACACCTAGTATACAAATTACTGTGTAACGCACAGTATGTAATACACAGTATAAATAAGGACACACTATGGCTACTGCACCACTGGATAAACTCAAGCTAGAACTGCGCCGCGGCGTACTGGTTCTAGCTGTTCTAGCTTCTTTGCGTGAACCTCATTATGGCTATTCACTGCGTCAGCAAATGCAAGATGCTGGCGTGGATATTGATGAAGGTAGTTTATATCCGCTCATCCGAAGATTAGCTGAGCAAGGGTTACTTGAAAGTGAATGGAAGCAAGGTGCAGGGCGTGAACGGCGTTATTACCAATTATCAACGCTGGGCGCGGAGCTATTAGAACAACTAACCCAGGAGTGGACCTCGCTCAACAGCGCGATTGGCCCCCTACTGTTGGGCAAAACTGATGAGGAGCAACACTAATGGATATGGTCGAACGTTATATAGCCGCTGTGCAGCGCGAGTTGCCAGAAAAAAAGCGCGATGATATTGGCCGCGAATTGAAGTCCAACATTCTGGATCAGATCGAAGCATTAGAAGCACAGCAAGGTAAAATATCTGATGATGAGGTAGCTGAACTGCTCAAGACAATGGGACACCCTCGTAAGGTAGCCCTGCAGTTCTGTCCACCAACACCGCTGGTAGTCACGCAACTTATGCCGTTGTATTTGCTTACGCTATATATGGTGCTTGGTGTGTTGTTTGTGATTTCAACCATTGAAATCACCGGTCGCTGGCTTGGTGGTGCCGAAATGGGCCTGCTATTGTTCATGAAAGCCTTGGCAAGTGATTTCCTCAACAATGCTTACTTTGCTTTTACGGCAATTACTATCGGTTTCGCGGTGATGAGCCGCGATCGGAAGCGGGACACTGCGGACGTTGTCGAAACCTGCAAGTGGAGTCCCGAGAAGCTCCCGAGCGCAAACAAAAGCTGGCAGCATATTAGTTTACAAGACATCTTCACTGAACTTGCAACACTGCTGTTTTTAGTGATGTTGATTTGGTATCCACTATGGCAACCAGACAGCCGCGCGCAGAGTATTTTTACCGCGGAAACACTGACTATTTTAAGCTGGTTTACCCCCGTGATCGCAATCGCTATTGCACATAGCTTATGGCAACTACGCACAAGGTTATGGAGCCGTAATATGCTGATGCTTAACATAGCCGTGAACGCCGCGTTCTTAATCGTTGCGATATGGTTAATGCTAAGTCCTGTGGTGGAAATCAATGAGAACGTATGGCGAGGGGAAGTGGCCATCGCAATTATTGAGCGAAGTGTTCAGGTTACCATGTTGGTAATTGCACTTATCGTGGCTTATGAAATTATCCGCGATATACGCCGGCTGCTTCGCCTGTAGCTAAACGAACTAACCCTCACGTTTCTCGCGAGCACGCGTTGAAAAGTTAGGCAAGTTCCAGGAAAACAATATTGATTTTCGCGTTTGCAGGGCGGTTATGGTAAAACTGTAAAGAGCAACAATTAACCAACAAAGCCAAGGTTGCTCACTGCGGGAGAAATCACTGATGAGTATTCAGCTGTTAAGTAAAAAAAGCACCCTCAAGTTATGCTCTCTGGCGCTAATCACGTTAGGGGTAAGTGGTTGCGGTAGTATGTACGAGGAGCATCAGCGCGCTAGCGCGATACAATCGCAAGCTTACCTGGCGCGTGCACTAAGCGAATATCAAAATGCCGGTACTACCCGCGGCGACCTTTGGCAAATGCCCAGCGGCCAATCAGTTAGATTTGAAGAGCGGCTGAGAGCCCATGCGGATACCGATTTAGAAAGTTATTTGAATCCTGGAAATTCGCAGGCTGTCGGCTGTAACCTGGATGCGGCGACGCGTGATTGGGTGGTGTATCAAGTGAGCTCGGAACAGCTAAGAGCTTCGCGTGAAGCTGAAGCCAAGCTTGGCACACGCACACAATCACCGGCCGAAGTTACGATAATTAGCGGGAACTGCCGCCAGGGTAAGCTCGAGGGTAATTTTGTCGCACTATATCGTTATGACTACAGTTTCCTTAGCCCAAACATGTCCAGCAGCACCCAAATGATTGGGCGCTCCGAAGGCACCATGAAAAATGGCGTACCCCATGGTGAGTTGCGTGCAACCAACAGAGACATATCTAGTTTTAGTTTCTCTCCTGAACCACGAACCATTGATCAGCATTTAATCAGTGACTTTAACAATGGCGAACGCGTAGGCAGTTCGGTGAATTTAGCGCGTACTAGCAGTGGTGATGTTTTGACTGTTACCGAGGTCATCAGTGACCGCCGCCAACTCGGCTTGAGCTGGATGCAAGGCGTGCCAAATACTCGTTATTTTCTACTTGATGGCAAAATTGACGGTTATATGCAATTTGCGAATGCCATGCTCAGTGATAGCCCAACGTGCTATCGCCTTGGTGAGCAACTAACCAGTAACTCTTATTGTGAAAGCATTAAAAATGATTTGGAAGCGCTGGTAGCTCAAAGCTATTATGACTAACACAGTGAATTAGCAACGTGCATGGAAGGCCGATATCAGATTTCTCTGGCATCGGTCTTTTTTTGTGCCCGATAAATCGGTATAGCGCCTTAAGCACCCATTAATTAATCAATCCATTTGCCCTTTAATCTCGTTTTAACGGGCATGACCCCAGAACTCGCCTCTCCATGATTAATGTTGTTTGGTTCAAGCGCGATTTACGCCTGACCGACCATGCTCCGCTGCTGGCAGCCCTGCAAGCAGCAAAGCCTGTGGTGCTGCTGTACGTAGTTGAGGATTTCCTGCTCGAAGATTCTCACTATAGTGAACAGCATTGGCGTTTCATTTGGCAGTCATTAATGGCCATGCAACAACAGCTGAACGGGTATAAGCATGAGTTGTGCATTTGCGCCGGGCAGCTATCAGGTATCTTGAATCAACTACGCACTAGCCATGGCATCGACACTATTTATAGCTATGAAGAAGTCGGTATAGCCAGCACCTTTGCCCGCGATAAAGCGCTCGCGCGTTGGTGTAAAAAGTATGGAGTTAACTGGCAAGAATTTCCTTACGGGGCAGTGCAGCGAGCTTTACGGAACAGAAAGGGCTGGCAGAAACGGTGGCACACAGTTATGCAGGCGCCGCTGGAAACTCCAGCTAAAGCTCTTTGGCAGCAGGCCCAGGTGCTCACTGCTGCGGAGGCAGGTTTGACACAGATGACGCCGCCACGAAGCTGGGTGACTGCCGATGAACAACGGCAAGCGGGCGGGGCTAAGCAAGCATGGCGAGTTTTTAATGATTTCTTTGCCGGCCGCGGCAAACGTTATCATTTGGATATATCAAAGCCGGGGCCGAGCCGGCTTAGCTGTTCGCGGCTATCGCCTTATCTGGCCTGGGGTAACCTAAGCGTTCGTGAGGTGTGGCAGTACGCCTTCGCTAACAAGAGTAAGTTAGGGGCTAGACCATGGCAGGCTTTCAGTTCACGTTTACATTGGCGTTGTCACTTTGTGCAAAAATTTGAAAGCGGGCATGGCATGGAGCTGGAGCATTTTAATCCGGCGTATAAAGACTACCCGTACCGCAGTGATGCCAAGGTTGAGGCAGACCTAACCGCCTGGCAGCAGGGCAATACCGGCATTCCCATGGTGGATGCCTGCATGCGTAGCCTTAATCAAACTGGCTTTTTGAATTTTCGCATGCGTGCCATGCTGGTGAGTTTTTTAAGTCACCATCTGAATATCGACTGGCGCCTCGGGGCGCCCCATTTGGCGAGAACCTTTCTTGATTTCGAACCGGGCATTCATTATCCGCAACTGAATATGCAAGCGGGGGTAACAGGTATTCATACCATCCGTATTTATAATCCGCTGAAGCAAGGTCAAAAGCAGGATCCTGAAGGTGACTTCATTCGGCAATGGGTGCCGGAGCTTGCGGAGGTGCCCGACGCGCTAGTGCATCAACCATGGGAACTTACCGACATGGAACAGGCAATGTATGGATTTACTCTGGGCAAGAATTATCCGACTCCAATAGTGGATCTTGAAGCCGCCGGGCGTGAAGCCCGTGAACGTTTATGGTCATGGCGAAAAAGCCCGCAAGTACAACAGCACAGCGCCCGTTTATTGGCTACGCATACCAAGCCTCGTCGATGACGAAGGAACTTGTCTTGAACAATTTTAGTGGAAAATACTTGTTCTAAAAGGCATGCTCATGAACTTGTATAAATTTTAAAATAGGAAGTCGTTGTGATTAGTCTCAAGAAGATACTGACAAGTTTGAACCTTGCCCCATTAGCTGTTGCGCTAAGTTTTTTCCTTGCTGGGTGCAGCGGAACACCAACTGAGGTAACCGCGAAGCCGTTGCAATGGACGAATACTGAAACAGTTCAAATGCAGCTCCGCTCGGGCGAACTCTCCAGCGTGGATTTAGTGCAGCACTATCTTGATCAGATCGCTGCGAACAATCACCAGGGCCATGATATTCGTGCGATTATTGAAGTAAATCCGGAAGCACTTGAGCTTGCCCGGCAATCGGATAAAGAACGTCAAAGAGGTCAGGTTCGTGGTCCCTTGCATGGCTTGCCGGTGGTATTGAAAGCTAATATTGCCACTAATGATGATATGGCCACTACCGCTGGTGCCTCAGTGATGAACGGTTTTATTACGACCAAAGATGCCGCGTTAGTAACCCAACTGCGCGATGCCGGCGCTATTATTCTGGGCAAAGCCAATCTATCGGAATGGGCCAATTTTCGCGGGCAGAACTCTGTCAGTGGTTGGTCTGGTCTTGGTGGCCAAACACGTAATCCCTATGTCCTGACGCATAATCCCTGCGGCTCTAGTGCTGGCTCAGGAGCCGCTGTTGCAGCTGACTTCAGTTTGCTTGCGGTGGGTACAGAAACAGACGGTTCGATCATGTGCCCGGCTTCGGTAAACGGTGTTGTTGGTGTGAAAGCAACGCGAGGTGCAGTATCAGGCTACGGCATTATTCCTATTGCTGCAGCACAGGACATTGCTGGGCCAATGACACGGCACGTTTTCGGGTCGGCTCTGCTGTTAGATGCAATGGCCACCATTGAGGCAAAAAGTCGTTACGGAAAATCCCTTGCTGAGGCCACGCAGCAGAGATTTACTGGTGAATCGGTGGTTGTGGTTCGCGCCTACGACGATCAATTTAACGGCGTCAAAGCAATGACTGATAACCTGGTTCGTGCTTTGGAGACCAAAGGGATTAGGGTTATTGAGGTGGATGAATGGAATTTACCAGATGAACTTTATGCTAGTGAGTTTGAGGTTTTGCTATACGAATTTAAACGAGATTTGACTAGTTGGTTAGCGGAATTTAAAGCGCCCGCCGCGGATATGCAGGCCGTTATCGATTACAACAATGCGAACGCAGAATCTGAGCTAGCGCTATTTGGGCAGGAATACTTTGAACAGGCTGTGGCTATTGATCTTGAGGATGCCGCTAAAAGTTATAACGATGCGTTATTTACCAGTCGTCGTTTGGCTGAAGTACACTTGAACCGTTACCTTAAAGAGCAAGGTGCAAGCGCTATATTGATGCCGTCCTACGGTCCGGCATGGCCAACACCGCCGCAAGAAGGTGCGGGTTTCAGCTTTGGAACTTCAACTGCCGCAGCTGTTTCAGGCTACCCATCGATTACGCTTCCGCTGGGACAAGAGGGGCCATTACCTTTGGGTCTAAGTGTAGTGGGATTACCCTGGAGTGAAGCCTCTTTGTTCAGTTTAGCGGCCATGCTCGAAGCGGAACTTGGTGGTTTTAGAGCACCGCAGTTTTTGCTGAATTTAGAAGCTACCAACTAGCGTTTATCGTCCCATCAAAGCGAACGAGTCCGAATCCAGAAGTTGGATTTGGACTGAGTTTCTTACTGTATTTATAAATATGAGGGGAATCCCCTATAGCCCATAATACAACACCTGTATAACACTGAAGGCCGTTTTTTAATCGGTTAGAACAGGTGAAGTCATGAAATCAATAATAAAACATAAATTAACTTCAGTATCACTTGCGGTGGCTCTAAGCCTTCCTGCTGCCTCTGTCTGGGCAAAGACATTCGATCCTAACCTTAGAGAAATAGTTACTGCTAGTAACAGTGATACTTTGCATCAAGTAATTATTACTTTCGATCAAGCAGGTGCGCCTACTTCTGAGCAGCTTACTTTCTTATCTAAACTTGGCGTTAACGGCGTGAGTTTGAGCCAACTTCCGATCGTAGGTGCGCTGGCTAATTCGGCGCAAATCGAGACGATTTATGCGCGAGATGACGTGTTATCCGTCTGGAATAATGAAGCTTTGGAATACGAAAATGATGGCGCAACAAAGCTAACTGGAGTGCAAGAGCTCCGCGGCGATCAGGACCTTCGTAAGAATGGGATACCCTATTCAGGACGAGGAATTGGTGTGGTCGTGAATGACTCGGGTGTCGATGGCACGCATAGCGATTTAATTTTTCCTGAGCATGTTGTTCAGAACGTGCTAGCACAAACAAATTTGCAGAGCTTCAGTGACTTATTACCTATTACCTATCGCGAGAACGTTGCGAATACAGATATTGGTGGTGGGCATGGTACGCACGTGGCAGGTACGGTTGGCGGTAACGGCGCAATGAGCAATGGCTTGCATGCTGGAGTTGCCCCTGGGGCCGACATTATCGGGTATGGTTCTGGTGCTGCATTATTTATTCTGGATACTTTGGGGGGCTTTGATTATGCCCTTACTCACCAGTTCGAATATAACATACGCGTGATTTCTAATTCATTCGGCAGTACCGCTGACACAGGCACGGACTTTAACCCTGACCATCCAACCAACGTCGCCTCAAAAGCGCTTGCTGATAATGGGATCATTACTGTGTTCTCCGCAGGCAACTCAGGTCCGGGTGAGTCGACTATTACAGGAAACTTCAAGAAAGCACCTTGGGTAGTTACTGTTGCGGCTGGTGATAAAGATGGCAACCTTGCCGATTTTAGTTCACGCGGAGTTGATGGCAAATCAGGAACCGCGACGGTAGATGGTATCGAGTATGTTTGGGAGGATCGCCCTACAGTCACAGCGCCAGGTGTTGATATTATTTCAGCCCGTGCTTCAACATCGAGTCTGGGGGGATTAAGTGCCTCAAAAGACGAAGAGTTGATTGCACCTGAACACTTGGCCTTTTACACCACATCAAGCGGTACCTCGATGTCTGCGCCGCACGTATCCGGTATTGTTGCCTTGATGCTGGAAGCGAATCCAAATCTTAACTGGCAACAAGTCAAACAGATACTGCAAGATACGGCAACAGTAATACCAGGACGCGAAGCCTGGGAAGTAGGTGCTGGCTATGTTAACGCTTACGCTGCGGTAAAAGCTGCAATTGAAATGGACGAACGATTTGGCGATACCACTAAACTTAATCGTGAATTTAATGCCAGCGCTAATGTTACAGAAGGGCAGAGTTTCACTCGCACCGTTGATTACACGGTTGCTGGTGAAAGCGATTTTGAAACCTTTGACGTTAATGACAGCACGTCACTTGTATTAGCGAGTGCAAATATTGAAAGTGGTACCGCATTCGTGCTGGAAGATCCTGCTGGAAACACCTACGGATCAGGTATAGGTTTGCCAGTGCTTGGTTCATCGGTGGGAACCTCGGCGCCGGGAATGCCGGGTACCTGGAAAGTATACGTTCGAGGTATTGGCAGCGTTAGTGGCGTATCGGTCGATCCTACGGGACTCACAAACGGTATTGGGCTTCCAGGTTCGGTTGATGTCAGTATCCGTTTATTAGAAACCAACGGTTACGACGGTATTGACGATGCCGCGGGTCATCCGGGTCGCGCTTTCATTGAGTATGCAATTAGCGAACGATTAATGGATGCAGAAGCTGACGGCTTCAATCCAGATGAGTCGGTAGCCAAACAAACTCTGGCTGATGTCTTAACCTTGAGCGGCTCGGTCCGTCAGGCTCAGGAAGGCAATAAGCAAATATACTTAGACTCAACATCAACAAATGCAGCAATGCTTAATGCGGTAAGTCAAAAAGGAGCTACTTTGAAAGACGCTGGCTATGATTTTGCTTCGGTATTGCCGGCAGAGTCTCCAGACTTTTTTGGTAGTGATGAATTGGTAACCCATGAACGTTTGGCGTACTCGTTGGTTCAATCGCTTGGTTTAGAATCTGCTGCGAAATCCTTTGATCCGGCTCAGGATGTTCAGGTTGTGGTTTTTGATCAGGTTGTGACCTTAAGTGATAGTGATAATATTGCACCAGAACTTAAGGGTTACGTACAAGTAGCTTTGCACATGGGTCTACTTAATGCGCAAATTAAAGTAGAGCAAGATGCGTTTGACCTTGAACCAACATTGACAGCAACTTTTGCTCCTGAGCGGCACTTTTCGCGCGCTGAGCTAGCTAAGGCAGTAACACGCTTACATCCGCTTATTAGTCAGTAATTATTCAAAAATTGTAGAGATAAGTCCGCGTGCTCGAAAGATTACGCGGACTTTTTTTATAGCTGCGAACAAGTTGCGCCGTCTTTCTCTCTCTGATCAAAAATGAGGGTGATCCCTCATATTAAAAACAGCCCAATCCTGTAACTCTTCAGATGTGAAAAAATTGTGACATTGAATGAACAACAGGAAAAAATAATGAAAAAACTCACTCTATCCACTATCGCAGCATTGAGTTTGTCTGTTGCACCAGCTCAAGCAGCCATTGAAGCTGTTATTGGCGAGCAGCTGCAAGCAAAACTTCCAACTTTAGCGGCAACTGAAACGGTGATGGCAGTCATTACTTATGATCAACTTGAACCAGTATCCGAAGCGCAAATTCAATCGCTACTAAATCTGAATATCACCGATGGTGTTCAGTTTTCTTCTTTACCGACTATTGGTGTATTAGCGACTGCGGATCAAATTCAACAGATAGCTAAACAAAGCGATGTGCGTTCAATATGGCTGAATCGCCAGTTAGATTATTACAATGCAGACGCGCGACAGATAACCGGCGTTGAGCAATTACAGAGTAACGAGTTTATTGAACGTAATAATACTCAGTTCTCTGGCAACGGCGTAACGATAATGGTTAACGACAGTGGTATTGATGCTGCACATCAAGATCTGCTATTCGGCGACACCGTGGTAGAAAATGTGCAAGCGCTTACCCACGCTCAAGCAATCCGTTTAGTTGCACCGACAGATGGTTTTGTTTTAGAGGGGCAGGTGAATACCGATTTAAATAGTGGGCACGGAACACATGCTGCGGGGACCGTAGCCGGTGACGGGTCTATGTCTGACGGCAAGTACAAGGGTGCAGCCCCTGATGTTGATATCGTTGGGTATGGTTCAGGAGCCGCCATTTCAATTCTCGACGCTGTTGGTGGCTATGACTATGCAATAAATAATATCTACGCATTTAAGTCGCCGATTCGGGTTATGAGTAACTCCTGGGGCACAAGCGGCAAATTCAGCCCGGATAGCCCTGTAAGTATTGCGTCTTACAAAGCATACAAGCTGGGTATTCTGTCGGTATTTGCCGCCGGTAACTCAGGGCCGGGCGAAGACAGTCATAATCCTTATGCACAAATTCCATGGGGTATTTCAGTTGGTGCCGGAGATAAGTTTGGCAATCTTGCCGGATTTTCCTCACGCGGTTTGCAAGGTGAGTCTGGTACTTTCACTATGCCAGATGGTGAGGAATGGACGTATGAGAATGAGGTTACTATTGTTGCACCCGGAGTTGACATCATTTCTGTCCGAGCGAGTACAAACTTAGCGGCTAATGGCGGAGACTCTGACTTAGAAGCTATTGAAGCGGAATATTTGCCGTTCTACACCATGATTTCTGGTACTTCAATGGCCACACCGCATGTGGCGGGTATTATCGCGCTGATGCTTGAAGCAAACCCAGACTTATCGCCGCTCGAAATTAAGCGCTTGTTAGAAGAAACAGCCACCAATATGCCTGGCTTTGAAAAGTGGGAAGTGGGTGGCGGTTACGCCAATGCGAAAGCAGCTGTTGCGGGAGCCTTGGGTAACGATCTTGAGTACGCATCCAGTGTAAATAACCTGACTACTTTTAATGCCAATGCATTAATGGAACCGAGTGATCGCGTGGACAATTTCGAGGTGCTTTATAGCCCAGTAGGAGAGCCAGAAACATACAGTTTCAACGTTGGGCCTGAAGCGGCGTGGGTAAAAGTCAGCGCGAATACAGACGCTAACACGACGAAATTGGTACTGGTAGCGCCCGATGGCACCGAATATTTCGGAAACCTTACCTTACCCGTTTTAAACACTGGCATGAGAGTCTCGGCACCAGCAGCAGTGGGTACATGGCAAGTTTATGTTTATGGATTAACATCGTTATCGGGAGTAGATCCTGACCCACTTGATGTAACCAATGGTCCGGGTGTGCCGGAAGTCATCTCTGGCACCATTAGCTTTTTGAATAGCGGAGGCTATGAAGGCGTTGACGACATTGAAGGGCATCCGCAGCAAAATGCGATAGAGTTTGCGGTTTCTGAACGATTGATGGACGGTTTCAATACAGTGAAGTTTCGCCCTGATCATGAATTGAAACGCCAAGACTTAGCGCAGTATTTGGTGATGGGTTCCGCCGTGCGCCAATATCGGGATTTGTTAAATGAACCAGCGCCAAATTTGGGTCGCGTGAATCAAGGCTATGAAGCTTTTGCAGAAGCGGTCTCAAGCCGTGGGTCAGTACTAAAAGATGAGCTGCAACAGCAGGAGCCGTTATTTGTTAATACCAATGGTTTTGACGGAAAGGGTTCCGTGAGCAAGCTTGATTTAGCTTATATGCTGGTAAGCGCGCTTGGCCTTCAGGAAGAAGCAAAAGCTTTTGGGGCAAATAAAGACATTATTGTTGATTACCGTGGTGAACAAATCGTTTTGAAAGATCAGGATGAAATTCCTGCTGCGCTCAGAGGTTTTGTGCAATTAGCAATCAACTACTCACTGCTAAATGTTCAATATGGCGTCGAGCAAGATGCTTTTGATTTGGAACCTAAGTTAACAGCCGAATTCTCAGCCAATGAAAGTATCAGCCGAGCACGTTTTGCTGTTATCGCTGGCCGCTTCTATTCCAACTACTTTGAAGTTCAATAAGTTTACTTTGGGGGTTCGAAAGAACCCCTTTATTTTCAAGGGGTGACATTTTGTACAGTAAGGAGTAACTTATTTACAAAATGTTTCAAAATGTTTCTACATATGGAGGCTCAATAATGACGCTTTTACGCCTTATATTTTTAACAGCTTTACTGCTGCCAGCTTCAGCGAAAGCTTTATCGGTTGATGTTAACTTTAACCAGGCTGCAAACTCGGTGAATGCCGAGATCGATTTATCGTCAACGGTAAGTTTAGATTTTTCCGTTGGCTTTGAGAAAGCGGTGGGATTAACGCCACAAAATTTCAGTATTGATGCGGAATTGGTCAGTTTGACAGATCCCCGAGTGGTCAACCGTTTACCGACGAGTCTGTTAACGAGTTTACCAGCTGCATTTCCAGTGCTGATTTCTGTTGAGCCTGACCCAACCAAGGGATTTGCTTTTAGTGGCGCCGCGACTATCGAGTTGTACACAAAGAGTTTGCATTATACCCAAGGCACACCATTGCGCCTTTTTCACGCACATGGCGATGAAACCTTCCAGGATATTACTTTAATGACAGGATCCGGAAGTTATCGTGTTCGCGGGAGTACGGGTCAGTTTTCGGACTTTCTTATCTTGGTGGATTTACGCGATAACCTAGACGTTATCAGTGATAAAGTTTCGCAATTAGAAAACTTTACCAACGCGGTAAGACAACAACTGAGCTTTGATGCAGAAACTCAACTGGTTGATTTAGTGCAAGAGCTGTCAAGTGCTTTAGACCAAGGTCAGCATCCACAAGCGATGACAGCACTCAATGAGCTCATTCATGTACTGGAGTCAGACAACGGCACTTTGTATCCGGATGTTTGGCGTTCATCTGATGACGTAATTAATGTTCGAGGACGTTTGCTTAGTTTGACCCAGACACTTCGCTATAGCTTGCGAATTAATTAGGCTAGTGAATTATGCCGATCAGCTGTCAAATTTTGTTTCGTGACCGCTTTGTACCTAAGGTCACCTTGTTCGAACAAAGAGACTATTTATTCGGCCGCGATTCAAAGTGTGACGTTATTTTAGATCATGCGGATGTATCGCGGTGTCACGCTCATGTTCGTTTTGATGGCGTGCATTGGCAAATTAATGACCTAAATAGCACCAATGGTATATGTCTAAATGGGCAGCGAGGGAATCGATTCCAGCTTGATACACCTATGGTGCTAACCCTTGGCTCGTTGGATTTGCAGCTAACCCCTATCAGCCATGTTGAGTTAACGACCGATATAAATCATGCTGCCTGGCTTCGCAAAAGAGTGCAATCGGCACTGATTCAGTGTGCGAACGAGAAGTCTATAGAAGGTATGCTAGGTAGCGCGCAACAGACCGCCAACGCGTTGCTCGGCAGCGACCGGGCGGCACTCATTTTTCTTGATTCAAACGCTTCTATTCTTGCTTGCAGAGGTTATCCTCAGTGGCTTATGGATGAGGCTTTCGATGGCTCTACAACGCTAATCAAGCAGGCGGTAAAAACGGCTGCTCCCGTTGCCGCTAATAATGCTCAAACCCATCATCATTTAAAGTATCAACCCAGTGTTCAACGGCATCGAATAAAAGCGGCAATAGCTTGCCCGGTCATTCAAGCGGGTCAGGTGATAGCTGTTTTTTACGCGGACAGCCTGCGTGATCATCATCGTTTTACTCAGCAGGATATCGATCTTTTACAGGCCTATGCACGGCAATTGTCTCTTCATTTAGCCTTGAGAAGTATCGATGAGCAATTCGACCAGCTTGAACACCGTCTGCACAGACACTACGGCTAATATTCTAAAAAACTCATACCTCACGTTATCTTGTGCTAGGTTGTAGGCATCCTATGTTGTGTCTTTATGGAGTAAACTGGGCATGGTTCAGGACGACTCGCGATCAACACCTATGAACACTGTTACTCAATCATTGCAAGGAGGTTCGTTTCTTGCAAAAGGCACGTTGTTGGCTGAACGGTTCAAAATAACTGAGTTACTAGGGCACGGCGGACAGGCACAAGTGTATCGCGCTTACGACCAGGTATTGGCGACGGAAGTAGCATTAAAAATCGTTTCAACTGGTCATCAGCTAGCACAATCGGAAATCGATAGCTTACGCAATGAGGTTCTGCTCGCACGACAACTGAGCCATCCTAATATCGTTCGAATCTACGAATTTTATCAAACCAGCGACTATGTTTTTTTCACCATGGCGTTAGTTTCGGGTAACTCTCTGGCTGCTGCATTGGAACAAGGCATAAAACCGGAGCAGATTGACTATTGGGTTAAGCAGCTTCTTGATGCACTGCAGGTTTGTCACGAAGCCGATATTGTGCATGGGGATGTCAAACCAGCCAATATTATGATTACCGCTGACGATGAATTAGTCCTCGTCGATTTTGGGATTGGTAAACATTTAGCAGAACCCATCCAAACAGCGGGTACAAATGAGTTTTTGGCACCTGAAGTGAAAGAGTCCGGTAGCGTTTCAGCGGCCAGTGACCGTTATGCTGCCGGCAAGGTCCTTGATGCTATGTTAAATGCCATGAGTGGCGACAAGACACCCAGTCGACTCTCAAGTTGGCGACGACGGCGTCAGCATATTGCTATTGGCTTGCAACATCCGGCGCCATATCAACGGCTATCTATAGCTGCTTGTAAAGACTTACTCGAAGCAAGGCGAAGCTCGATTTCGAACCTTGTGATTGGTTTTATCGGGGTAGTGCTTGTCATAATCGTTGGGCTACTAAGTTTGCAGTGGTATGGCGACGAAACTGCGGATGGAGCAGCGGATAGTGCGACCACAGTCATTGCTATTAGTACCGAATTTAACGACGCTGAGTTGGTTGATATTGCTGAAATGACCCAGTTGTCCTTGCAGATACAACCGAGTATTTACGCGTTAGAGCTGAGTCAGGTACAAAGGATTCAGAATAACCTTGCGATAGTACCAAGTGACTCGTCAGGTGACCGTGAACGTTTAGCTAAACTAGTTAATAGTCAGCTATTACTTGTTCTGAGCCGTCGTCAACTTGACGGAAGTAATTTCATTCATCTTCTAATTACCGAATCCCCGGGTGACCGTGTTCTGGTAAATACTCAATTTGATTTGGCTAACTATAAATTATCGACACTACCGGAATTTTTTATAGAAATAATCATGAGTCAGTTGGATCAAGATTTGGAACCTCTTGAGTATGATGAATCAGTAGCTTCCCTATTTCAGTCTATCGATCAGGCTCTCGCGCAAGATAATAAAGAAAAAGCGGAGCAACTTCTTGCTCAACTTAAAGAAAGAAAGGTAAGTGTATTTTGGGTGCTCCGAGGCGAAGCATTGCTTGCTGCAAATAAAGGCAACTTTGAACAGGCAAAGCAAGTTTTAGATAGGTTAATGAAAAGCTATCCAAATAGACCTGACTTGTTAGCAGAGCGAGGGGCGTTAGCATTCGCCACGAATGATTTGACAGATGCAAAGAAATTTTATGAGCAAGCAGTAGCAGGCGATCCGAGTCAAGCTATGTGGTGGTTTGAGTTAGCGAAAATTAAAATTATACAAGGTGATATTCGCCCTGCATTGAATAATGAACTGCTGCAGGCACTGGTAAAGTTTCGTCAGAGCGAGGATGTGGAAGGCCAAGGTCTTGTACTAAATGCGTTTGGTGTTGCGCATTTACGACTCGCTGAGTTTAGCGCCGCTGCCGACTATTTTTCGCAGTCGTTGGTATATCGAACGGCAGATTTGGCACCGGCAGAACGAGTAACGACCTTGTCCAATTTAGCCACTGCTCAGGCTATTGAGGGTAATTATCTGGCCGCAGATAAGAGCCTGAATGAAGCGCAACAGGTGGCTGTGGGATTAAACGACCGCTTGGGATTGGCGCACATCGAAAATGAGCGTGGTTTATTGATGGAAGAGCAAGGGTTTTATCAGGAAGCGCTCCGATATTATAAAACAGCACTTGATATACGACTGCAAGTTGGTGAAAGCTACCTGCAGAGTCAGAGTATTAACCATGTTGCGTTTATTCATTTTCTGTTGGGTGACTTCAGCTTAGCAGAAGTGTATTGGCGACAAGCGGTAGACGTTTTAAAGGACATGGAAGAAGTCGCAGTACTACACAGCACTCAGACTAACCTTGCTCAATTGTTGGTAATACGTGGGCAATTTCAGCAAGCGGAGCAACTGCTTTCTGAAATTTTGTCTGACAACGATTTGAGTCGCGAAGCAGAGTTTGCGACCTACCTTCAATTAAGTAAGTTGAACTTTGCGCAAAGCCGAGCGAATGTTGCTGCGGAAAACATTTCGACAGCTATTGCCATAGCGAAGCAGATTACGGATAACCGAGCGGTAACTGAGAGTTTACTTTGGGCTGCAGAAATCGCGGCTAACTTGCATCAAATGGAAAAATTTAATAACCACTTAAGCGAACTTGATAAATTAGTAACTGACTTTAATAGGGAACAGAGAGTTTATTATGAGTGGCTGCTAATTAGAAAAAGTTTAGCTTCAGATAGGGCCGAAGCTTACGGTGAGGCAGTAGCATTCATTGGAAAAGTTCTCGAGCAACCGCTGTCACGTATTACGGAAGCAAAAATTTTCTCAGATTTGGTAAGTCGCTTTGACTTTCCAGAAAATAACGGAGTTTGGGCGCGGCTGGAGCAGATTGTTAGTCCTGCCATGTACGAGGCGTATATGGCATATCTGTCTGGGCAAGATTCAACCAGTGCAGAGCAAAGTCTGCTGACACAATTAGAGCGTTACCCTCAATATTGGCGTAATTATGAGTACTTCTCGGAGCTATCTTATGATGATACAAAAAAACGTGCATCAAGCTCATTGCAACGCTTTTATAGTCGGATGAATGATGAGCAACGACAAGCCTATGAAAAATTTGTCAGCTCCCGCTGATGTTCTTGAACTAGTTAAACAGTTGCGCACGCAGCAAGAAGCTCTGCGTGAGCAATTGCGACTGGAGCAAACTACCTTGCAGACTTTGGCTCGTCGCCTTTGGCTGCAACAGGAGCATGAGCGGGCTAAGTTATCACGCGAGCTTCATGATGGGGTGGGCCAGTTATTAACCGGTTTAAAAACCCAACTGGGGCAGGCTGCTAAAACAAATAACGAATTAGAGAGTTTGTACCACACCGCTAGTGCTGCGGTGGAGAGTATCCGTTCGCTATCCAGATTGATGCACCCAACCGTTTTAACCGATCTGGGTATAGCGGCGGCTATCTCATGGCTTAATCGACAGATGCTCCAACCAGCCGGAGTCGCCTGTGAAACCGAGTTGGATATACCATCTAACATTGATATGGATCTCCAAATATTTCTTTTTCGAATTATTCAGGAAGCCATGGTGAATACGGTTAAACATGCGCGAGCTCAGCGATTTTCAATTTATCTGATGTACGCGTCCGACAGCTTGCGGCTAGATATGCTTGATAATGGCAAAGGCTTTGTTGTGGGTAAAGAGACTGAAGGACTAGGCTTACAGAGCATGCGAGATCGCTGCGAGGCGTTTGGGGCTCATTTTACAATCAGTAGTTCACCTGGTAATGGGTGCCAGATATCTATCAGCCTTCCTTATCAGTACAAGGAAATGCCCATGGCTTCTGACCTATTATGATCAAATTGATTCTGGCTGATGACCATACCTTGGTGCGGCACGCGATTGCTCAGTCTTTAGAGGCTACAGGTCAATTCACTGTAGAGTGTGAGTGTGCGGATGGAAATGAATTATACCGTGCCGCATTAAGCGTTCCAGCCGATGTGATTTTAATGGATATATCCATGCCCAAAATGAATGGTTTTGTGGCGCTTGAAAAGATACTTCAGCAGCGACCGCAGATGAAGGTTTTAGCCCTTAGCATGCACAGCGACCAAGAGTACATTGATGCGATTCGCCGAGGAGGTGCACGCGGTTATGTTTTCAAAGATGCCACGACCGAAGAACTGACCGATGCTATTTTGCGCGTATGGAATGGCAAAACATTCTTTCCAGTTAGTGATGAGAGGTCGACTAACAAGGTATCGACACATAACGTTAATAAACTTTCCGGCGCGCAATTAGATAGATTGACACGTCGTGAGCGGGAGGTGTTTTTTCTAGTGGTTGCTGGTCGGTCGACGCGGGAAATAGCGGCCTTGCTCGCAATGTCACCGAAAACAGCCGAAAATCACCGCGGCAAGGTATTGAAGAAGTTGGAAGTAGCAAATACTGTCGAACTAATTCATTTTGCGGCGAAGAGTGGTTTGTTAGAGCCCTGATTAGCCTAATAGTAAGTCTGTTGTGATTACCCCGCTCAGATAGCTTAAATTCCTGTGCGGACCTTTACCCTATGTTAGGTCGGCAGAGTCAGGCAATTAAACATAACCGTCTATTTATTAGTGCTTTCCTTAATGAATCAAGTCGCATTCGCCATGACGAAACGTTTATATTTTCTTATATATACAACTTACTGGTAACGCTTGGTTACAAATTTATTGCAAATGTATTTAAGTTGTGTTGTTCTTCTTCTGCGCGGTCTAATGATCGGGCTGTATTGAACTGTTACATATAGTTACATTTCGCAATAATCATACAACTTAAAAAATAATAAAAACTCAGGGAGTTCCCCATGCACAAACAGTCAGTATTGACTCGTTCCATCCGAACGATTCTCTTCGCTGGTGTTAGCTCAGCATTGTTCGCTGTACCTGCATCTGCGCAAGATCAACAGCAAGAAGGCGCAGACGACCAAGAACGCGTCGAACGTGTTCAGGTTACCGGTTCTCGGATTGCACGGCCTGAGCTATCGCAAGCCGCACCTTTACTGGTTATCGGTGAAGAAGAAATCGAACGTTTTGGTACACCTGATTTAGGTTCAATGCTAGCCGAATTGCCAGCCATTGGCGCAACTGACACGGTAATCGGTAACCGCGAATCCGGTGCCAGCGCAGGCGTGAGCTCTGCTGATTTACGTCGTCTTGGTGCAGCTCGTACGTTGGTACTCATTAACGGCAAACGTCATGTTGCCGGCGAGCCAGGCTCGGCTCAGGTCGACTTATCAAGTATTCCTTCCAGCATGATTAAGCGTGTTGAAGTAGTTACCGGCGGCGCTTCGGCTATCTACGGTTCAGACGCGGTATCAGGCGTTGTAAACGTTATTTTGAAAGACGATTACGAAGGTTTGGAATTAAGCGTAACAGGTTCAGGTTCTACTGAAGGTGTTGGCGCTAAAGCACATCAATTTACTATTCTTGGTGGCGGCGACTTTTTGAATGGTCGTGGTAACGCAACGTTTTTTATGACGCAAACTCGTTTACAAGAAACTCTTGAAAACGACATTCGCCAATTTGAACGCTGGGGAACAGTTTTAAACCCAGAAGATACTGGTCGTTTAGATGGTATTCCTGATCGGATATACGCGAAAAACGTTGGTTCAGAAATGATTAACCGTTTCGGTGTTATTAACCCGTTCGGTGGTGGTCCGCGTTACACCTTTGGTGCTAACGGTGATCCAGTCTTACAGCAAACTCGCGATTTAGATAATAGCTTTGCATTCGGTAGTTTCCCGGATGGCTGCGATACTTGCTTCTTTGGACAAGACTACGTTAACTATCAACCAGAGCTGCGTCGTGAAACTGTTGGTTCTACGCTGAACTTCCGTATTAACGATTCAGCTGAACTGTATGGCGACTTCAAATACTCGCGTGCAGATATCGAACAGCAATTTCAACCGTCATTTCGTTTCGGAAACATCTCTATCGACGTAGAAAATAACGCATTTATTGACGAACAGTTGCGGCAGGAGTTGCTGGACAACGGTCAGTCAACAGTCAGTATGGCTAAGTTTTTTGACGAATGGGGTAATCGTACTGCTGATAACAAACGTCAAACATTTCGTGTTGTTTCTGGTGTGAAAGGCGCATTGGATATCGGTTCTACGCTGCTAGATTACGACCTGTATTACTCGTACGGAGAGACGTCGAACACTCGTAAAACACTTAATTCGATAGTTCCTGGTAACTTTGTTGCGGCGGTTAACTCAGAGATTGATCCTGAAACCGGAGATGCCGTTTGTGCAGATCCATCGCAAGCTAGCGTGAACCCACAAAACTGTGTGCCTTACAATCCGTTCGGTTTTGGTCAAGCTTCACAAGACGCTATTGACTACGTATCGGCGGACGTTACGCGCAGCGACACCATTACTCAGGAGTACGTTGGAGCTTCGTTTGTTACCGATACACGCGGTTTTCTAGAACTTCCTGCTGGTTATATTGACGTGGCTTTCGGTTTTGAATATCGCGAAGAAACGTCTGAAACCATTACTGACGAATTTACCCGTCGTGGTTTAACTGCTAACGCCGCAACTCCAAATGAATATGCGGATTACGACGTAAGCGAAGCCTTCGTTGAGGTAAATGTACCGCTTCTTGCTGATGTTGCTTTCGCGAAAGAGCTGAGTGTTGATGCTGCATTCCGCAAAGCTGATTATTCTCATGCAGGTAAAGCAGATGCATGGAAAGTTGGTGTTGTTTATGCCCCAGTTGATGACATTCGTTTTCGCGGTACTTTAGGCAAAGCTGTTCGTGCGCCAAACATCACCGAGGCCTTTAGTCCGCAATCGCCTGGATTCGCAAATGTATCGGATCCATGTGACGCCGATAACATTAATCAGAATCCTAATCGCGCATCAAACTGTGCAGCCTTGGGCATTCCCGAGGGCTTCCAGGCAAATGATAACGTGAGTGTTGATCTGATTTCTGGGGGTAACCCAAATCTGACCGCTGAAGAATCGGATTCAATGACCTTTGGTGTGGTTTATACACCATCATTCATTGAAAATTTCTCAATTACTGCGGATTTGTATGACATCGAGATCTCGGACGCGATCACCTTTATTGCTGCACAAACTGTTGTTGACAACTGTGTGGACTCTGAAGGCGGCCCGTCAGATACCTTCTGTACACAAGTTACTCGTGATCCCCAAAGCAACGATATTTCTTTAGTACAGTCTGGCTATTTAAACGCGGCAGCGTTGAATACCCGAGGTGTTGAAGTTGATATCAACTATCGCACCGACTTGGTGCGTTTCGACCTGCCTGGCGTATTGCAAACCAACTTGTTCATCAATCACTTGCTTGAATTGGAATCGTTTGAATTCCAAGACCAGCCTGATTTGAACAATGATGAACGCGGTGAAGTAGGTGACCCTGAATGGCAAGCTCGCTTGTCGGTAACCTATGCATTAGACAACCTAAGCACGAACTGGTCAGCGCGTTATATCGACCGTTCTGCATTGTTTGATGTAACACCACGGTTAGAGTCATATGAAAACGTATCACCTAACTACATCGGTTCTCTGGTAACGCATGATTTGTCAGCTAACTACAATGTAAGCGATAACTTTAGCGTAAACGCAGGTATCCGTAACGTGTTCGATAAAACTCCTCCAGGCTATACAGGTAATGCCTTGTATGACTTGGTTGGCCGCCGCTTCTTTGCCGGCGTTAAGTACACGTTTTAAGTAATACACTCCCTGGAAAGTAAAAAGCCCTCTTTGTGAGGGCTTTTTTTTATTCAAATGTCGACTCTGAAAAGATTCGATAATCGATTTTGGCGCTTTAAACGTAATTCAATTTAGGACTATCAATAGAAACAGCCATATTTCAAAGATGATGGACGATATCGCAATGCCATTAATCAAAGCTATTTTTGGAATTGTTCTAGCAACCGCTGCTGGGCATGCTGTTGCCGGAAGCGCTGACTGGAACCTTAACGGTAACGCAGTGCTTATTCACCAAAGCACAAACGAAATAAATGCTGAAACTGAGTTTAGCGCCTCAGGCGACCTGGTGATCACGCGACAACTTGGCTCTGGTGAGTGGCTGGCTCACGTGGAGGCAAGCAGTGCTCCAACATCAGACGGGGTGTCTTCGGTTTATCCTGAGGTAAATGAAGACGCAGGGTCCGCACTTGATAAGAACAACAATGGCCGTATCCAGCTGTCAGAATTATACTATACCCATTCTTTTCGTAATCGGCAGAGTGTATCTCTTGGCTTAATTGACCTTTCGGGGCTTTTTGATCAAAGCCAGATAGCCAGCGACGAGACCACACAGTTTCTTGGTTCTTCGTTTGCCCGAAATATCACCATCGAATTTCCGGATTACACCTTAGGCGTTGTTCATAACTCTAAGTTATCGAGCAACCTTGAATGGCGGTCAGCCATTGCCAGCTCAAATGGCTTAGCTGATAACCCAGAGCGTTCATATTCAGAGTTAGCCCGGCTATCTGCTGATGGCAAAGGGATGTTTGGTATTACATCGGCCAGTTGGCAAGCAAACGAGTGGCTGTTTCGTGCTGGCGCCTGGCTAAATACTGCGGATCATCAAAGTTTGGATATGACGGAAGACGGCCTGACCAATTACGGGGCTTATGCGCTGGCCGAATACGCTCGTGGGCAGCATGCTGTAAATGTTCGTGTGGGCGCCGCTAACGCGGATACCAGTCAGGCAGCTAAATTCGCCAGTATCGCCTACCGTTACCAGTGGGATAAGTTAACCACCGGCGTTGCTTTTGGTCGCACTTTTGAATCGTCTAAGCTACCGGGCTCAACCCGAAGTGATACTAATCACTACGAGTTATTCCTGCGCTATAATTTAATGCCGAGCTTACAGCTTACCGGCGATGTGCAGCGTTTTCAGAGTGCTACGGTTATGGGCGTGCGGCTAACCTGGCTTTACCAGTAAAACCTTGCTGAAGCTGGTCACAAGCTGCGTGCAAGCTAATTATGAGGCACGCCGCTTGCTAGTCTCAATGTAGTCTCGACCAAACGCCAGTACGGCAGGGCGTGCTTCTGTGCAGGTGTACTTCATTAACGACAGCTGGCCGTCATGGTTCTCGAATAGCGCGCTGCAGTTCTCCACCCAGTCACCTGTGTTGGCGTAGATCAGATCATCTGATTCTACTAATTCTGGGTGATGAATGTGACCGCAAATAATACCGTCTAAGCCGCGTTTATTCGTTTCACGCAGCGCTGCGGCGCGGTAGTGACCAATCACTTCTTCGGCTTTCCCAATTTGGCTTTTTATGTAAGCCGCCAGCGACCAATAATTGTGGCCAAACAGGTTCCGCACCCGGTTGGTTTGTCGATTCAGCCACAGCAGAAAATCATATAAGTGGTCGCCTACAAAGGAAAGCAATTTGCTGTGGCAGGTTTCCGCATCAAACGCATCGCCGTGCATGATCAGTAACCGCTTATTTGCCGCCGTGGTGTGAATGGCCTGACGTTGAATGCGAATACTGGCCACGTCGGGGTGACGATACTTGCGCATCACTTCGTCATGATTGCCGGGAATGTAAATAACCTCAACACCATTGCGCGCCATGCCAAGTATCTGCTGAATAACTTGATGGTGCAGGGTAGGCCAGAAGAGTTGCCGTTTCATAGCCCAAAAGTCGACGATATCGCCAACTAAGTAGAGTCGTTCAACATCAACACGTTTGAGTAGGTGTAGTAGGAACTCGGCTTTGCAGTCCTTCGAGCCAAGATGTACATCAGAAATAAACAAGGTTCGGGCATTCAGACGAGCTTGGGGCATCACGGTCTCCCACTGTGGGTTTCGTCAATACTCCGTTGCTTTAGTGAACGCGCGTTGACAGTTCATTTAAGCTTTTGTGACATGTGCAAAATAAAAAAGCCACCTGCATGCAGGTGACTTCTAGTTTCGAACCTATTGTTATTAGTTCAAATCAAACCGGTCAGCGTTCATCACTTTGGTCCAGACTTTCACAAAATCCTTCACAAACTTCTCTTTGCTGTCGTCTTGCGCATACACTTCAGCGTAAGAGCGCAAGATAGAGTTTGAACCAAATACCAAGTCAACCCGAGTTGCTGTGAAGCGCACGTTACCGGTGTTGCGCTCAACAATTTCGTACGAGTTTTTACCGGTTGGCTTCCACTGGAAGTTCATGTCGGTCAGGTTTACGAAAAAGTCATTCGTTAATACCCCTTCGCGATCGGTGAACACACCATGCTTACTGCCACCGAAGTTAGTTCCCAGCATACGCATACCACCTAACAGCACGGTCATTTCCGGCGCCGTTAAACCAAGTAGCTGCGCTTTATCGAGCATCAACTCTTCCGGTTTCGCCTTAAAGTCGTGCTTTAAATAGTTACGGAATGCATCGTGTATCGGTTCCAGTGGTTCGAAGCCTTCCACGTCAGTTTGCTCGGCGGTGGCATCGCCACGGCCTGCCGCGAATGGCACAGTGACATTAACGCCGCCATCTTTCGCTGCTTTTTCAATTGCTGCGCTGCCGCCTAAAACGATTAAGTCAGCAATACTGACTTTCTTCGATAATCCGCTTTGTACATCTTCCAACACACTCAGCACTTTTTGCAGACGCTCAGGCTCATTGGCGTGCCAGTTTTTGTGTGGCTCCAGGCGAATACGACCGCCATTGGCACCACCACGGAAGTCTGATCCACGGAACGTACGAGCGCTGTCCCATGCGGTTGCTACCAGCTCAGCAACAGTTAAATCAGTTGCCAGAATTTTGGCTTTCAGCTCACTAATTTCGCTGTCAGAAAGCGTGTAATCAACGGTTGGAATCGGATCCTGCCACAGTAAATCTTCACTTGGCACATCCGGACCTAAGTAACGCGCTTTCGGACCTAAGTCACGGTGCGTTAGTTTGAACCATGCACGTGCAAAGACTTCTTCGAAGTACTCCGGATTGTTGTAAAACTTCTCTGAAATTTTACGGTACTCAGGGTCCACTTTCATGGCCATGTCGGCATCTGTCATAATTGGATTACGACGAATGCTTGGGTCGGCAGAATCTACCGGCATATCTTCTTCTTTAATGTTGATGGGTTCCCACTGCCACTTGCCAGCAGGGCTCTTCTTCGATTCCCACTCGTAGTTCAACAATAAGTGGAAGTAGCCGTTGTCCCATTGTGTCGGATTGGTTGTCCAGGCACCTTCAAGGCCACTGGTTACAGCTTCACCGCCTACGCCGCTGGTTTTGCGGTTGTTCCAACCAAAACCTTGCTCTTCAAGTTCAGCAGCTTCAGGTTCGGGGCCCAAATCTTCTTCTTTACCGTTACCGTGGCATTTACCCACAGTGTGACCACCGGCTGTTAATGCGCAGGTTTCTTCGTCGTTCATCGCCATTCGTTTGAATGTTTCACGCACATCGTGAGCGGTTTTTTGCGGGTCAGGGTTTCCGTCAACGCCTTCTGGGTTCACATAAATCAAGCCCATCATTACCGCGGCTAACGGATTTTCCAGATCACGCTCGCCGGAGTAGCGGCTATTTTCTTTATCACTGGTTGCCAGCCACTCTTCTTCCGGACCCCAGTTAATGTCTTTCTCCGGATGCCAGATGTCTTCACGGCCACCGGCAAAACCAAAGGTTTTAAAGCCCATTGACTCGTACGCCATGTTACCGGCCAGAATCATAAGATCAGCCCAGGAGAGTTTGTTGCCGTATTTTTTCTTAATTGGCCACAGTAACCGGCGTGCTTTATCCAGGTTAGCGTTATCTGGCCAGCTATTTAGCGGCGCAAAACGTTGGTTACCGGTACCGGCACCACCACGGCCGTCGGCCACGCGATAACTACCAGCGGCGTGCCAGGCTAAGCGAATCATCAGTCCACCGTAGTGACCCCAATCGGCTGGCCACCAGTCCTGACTGTCTGTCATTAAAGCTTTTAAGTCGGTTTTTACGGCTTCAAGGTCGAGTTTTTTGAATTCTTCGGCGTAGTTAAAATCTTCGCCTAGTGGATTTGTTTTGTTGTCGTGCTGGTGCAGCAAATCGAAATTAAGTGATTTTGGCCACCATGCCATCACGTTGTCAGATGCCGACGTGTTGGTGCCGTGCATCACTGGGCATTTACCCGAAGTGTTGTCATTACTCATGTAGTGAACTCCTTATTTTTACTTCTTTTGAATATGAATCGAGTATAGATCTGCCGCCATAGTATAAAAAGCGGGTTTATTCGACTGCGTTGATAGCTTTTTACGATTCATTACATTTCTTATCGAATTTATACGTACATAATCACGAAAGTGGATTGCTGCGGTGTTATGTAACATAAACGTCATAATACTCACGCTGTGCTCAAGTACAGTAGTGCCCTGAAAAGTCGTGGAGGGGCTATGAGATTTTTTCCGAAGGAACTTAGTTGGCTGGCGTTTAACGAACGCGTGCTGCAAGAAGCAGCAGACAAAACGGTTCCGGTTATTGAGCGCATGCGCTTTCTGGGTATTTTTTCAAGCAACATGGATGAGTTCTTCCGTGTCCGTGTGGCTGATGTTCGTCGCCGTATTTTCTATGCACAA
The DNA here is from genome assembly GCF_900177775.1 of Pseudidiomarina planktonica. Classification (GTDB taxonomy): domain Bacteria; phylum Pseudomonadota; class Gammaproteobacteria; order Enterobacterales; family Alteromonadaceae; genus Pseudidiomarina; species Pseudidiomarina planktonica. The sequence goes on from NZ_FXWH01000001.1 coordinate 205,268, forward strand.
ACCACGGCCGAACATGCTGAAGCCGAGCAGCTTATGGCCGCTATTCAGCAAAAAGTGCTAAGCCAGCAAGAGCAGTTTGATAACACTTATCGGGAGGTGTTAAGGGCTTTACTGCGCAAGAACATACGAGTGATTGATGAGCTGCAAACCACCGACGAAGAACGCGCCTGGTTAACCAAGTTTTTCCACGAAAAAATTAAGCGCTACATAGTTCCACTGCAAATTACCGCTACCACTGACTTGATTAAGGCTGTTAATGAAGACGCCACCTACCTGTGTGTGGAAATAGTTCACAATGGCGAAATAAGCTATTCAGCGTTGGAAGTACCACGCGACGAATTATCCCGTTTTATTAAGCTGCCGTTTAAAAACACCAAGCGTAACAAGCGGGTGATTTTGCTGGATAACGTGATTTGCTTATGTTTGAACGAACTCTATGAAGGCATAGTACCCTTTGATTCGCTGCGCGCCTTTTCGTTTAAGCTAACTCGTGACGCCGATTACAGTCTGCTGCATGACATTGATCAAAGTGTGCTGGAACAAATGGAAGAAGGTATTCGACAGCGCTTTGAAGCCGAACCTGTGCGATTGGTGTACGACAGCAGTATGCCACGCGCTATGCTGTATTTTTTGCATGATAAATTTGAGTTAACCAGCCATGACTCGTTAGTGGCCGGCGGGCGCTATCGTAATACCCGCGACTTCGTAAAGTTTGAAAACTGGGGCCACAAGTCACTGGTGAATCCGGCGCTTACGCCGTTGGAGCACCCTTATTTGGTGAATCACAGGAATGTGTTTGACGCTTTAACCAAAGCCGACATTCTGCTGAATTACCCCTACCATAAGTTTGCGCATGTCACTGAATTAGTACGCCAGGCGGCCTACGATCCGCTGGTGCAGAGTATTCAGATATGTATATACCGGGTTGCGCCGCATTCACGCATTGTGCACTCGTTAATTGAAGCCGTGAACAACGGCAAAAAAGTAACTGTGATGGTGGAGTTACAGGCGCGCTTTGACGAAGAGGCGAATATTGAGTGGGCCAAGCGGATGACTCAGGAAGGTATTCACGTGCTGTTTGGTATTAAAGGCCTGAAAGTTCACTCGAAACTCATTCTGATTAAGCGCAAAGAAGAAGGCGTGGTGCGTCGTTATACTCATGTGGGTACCGGCAACTTTAATGAGAAAACCGCGCAACAGTACACCGATATTAGCTTGTTAACCTCCAACCAGGAGATTGGTGAGGACGTTGAAAAAGTATTCGAGTTTTTGGAAGCGCCATACCGCCACTTTCACTTCAAGCACGTGTGGGTGTCGCCAGTGAATACGCGGCATAAATTCGGGAAAATGCTGCTAACTGAAGTGAAAAACGCGAAACATGGTCAGCGCGCCGAAGTGTTTTTAAAAGTAAATAATCTGGTTGATGACGCTATTATTGAACAGCTGTACGAGGCCTCACAGCACGGCGTGAAAATACGCGTTATTGTGCGTGGCATGTGCGCGCTCCAAGCTGGCATTAAAGGTTTGAGCGAAAACATTGAAGTGATTAGCATTGTCGATCGCTTTTTGGAGCATTCGCGCGTTTTCTGTTTTTACAATGGTGGTGATGAGCGTATATTCATTTCATCGGCCGACATAATGACCCGCAATATTGAAGAGCGGGTGGAGCTTACCTGCCCCATTTTTGGTCTTGAATTGAAAGAACAAATTAAGTCGATTTTAGAAATACATTGGCGCGATAACACCAAAGCGCGCGTGATAGATGCATCTCAGAGTAATCACTATAAAAAACGCGGCAACAAGAAAAAAGTTCGCTCACAACTCGCTATTTATGACTATTTAAAAGCGCGCAACATGAAAGCTAATGAGCCTGGCAGCACGGAGCCGTAACGATGAAAGAAGAGCATTTTGCGGCACTAGATATAGGTTCAAACAGCTTCCACTTAGTTACCGCCCGAGTAATAGACAGACATCTGCAACCCCTGCTGCAATTTAAGCAAAAGGTGCAGCTGGCGGGTGGTTTGAATAAAAAGAAGAAACTCACCAAAGACGCCATGCAACGAGGTTTGGATGCGCTTGCACTTTGTGCGCAGCGGCTGGATGGTTTTCTTCCGGAGCATGTACAAGTGGTAGCTACCCACACGTTACGCGAGGCAAATAATGCCGACGTGTTTCTGGCTCGAGCGGCTGAAGTGTTTCCTTTCACTATTAATATCATTTCCGGTCATGAAGAAGCGCGGCTGATTTATAAAGGAGTCGCCCAAACCAGCCCTTATCAGGGCAAACGCATGGTGTTTGATATAGGTGGCGGCAGCACCGAAGTGATTACCGGACATGAATTCGAACCTGACCTACTAAGTTCTCGATCAATGGGCTCGGTAAGCTTTACCGAACGTTATTTTGCTGCTGGCGAAGTAACCGAAAAGCGGTTTAAAAAAGCACTGGTTGCCGCTCGTAGTGAGTTGGAACCTATTGCGGCGAATGTTCGTAAGTTTGCTGCCCAGCGGGTGATTGGCACTTCGGGCATGATTAAAGCCATTAGCAAGTGGATGCAATTGCGCGACCAGTCGGCATCCGGCCAAGTGACGCTGGAGCAGGCGTACAAATGTCGGCAAGAGTTGTTGCAGCATAAACACATTGCTACCTTCGAAGCCCTTGGCATTGAGCCAGAGCGCAAAGCCATATTGCCAGCCGGGCTTGCCATTCTGATTGCGTTAATGGAAGAGCTTGAAGTTAAGTCACTAGAAGTTCATGACGCGGCCCTGCGCGAAGGTGTGCTGTACGAGTTAACCGATCGGGTGATTGGGCATCAGGATGTACGCCAGCGCACGGTGGAAGCTATGGCAGCACGCTATCGCATTGATAACAGCCATGCGGATACGGTTGCGAAAACTGCTATGTTAATGCTGAGTCAGGTGGCCAAACAGTGGAAGCTGGATGCCAAAGATTGGGAGCAACGCTTGCAATGGGCAGCGCAGTTGCATGAAGTTGGTTTGCACATTAATTCCACGGGCATTCAAAATCACTCGGGTTATATTGTGCAAAACGCCGACATGCCGGGCTTTAGTAAAGAAGAGCAACTGCTACTGGCGACTTTGGTGCGGAGTTTTCGTAAGCGAATCCGATCTGATCGCCTTCCTACGTTGCATTTATTCGAAGGGCACGACGTGAATCGGCTGGTTGGGCTGCTGCGTCTGGCGGTATTATTTAACACCGATCGACAGCCATCGCTACTGTTAGACCAACTGCAGGTGAAAGGTGATTTATTGCTGCTGTATTTAACCGCGGAAGGGTGGGAAAACCCTATGTTGGTTAGCGATTTAGAGGCTGAAGTAAGGCAACAGCAAAAGTTAGGTATTCAGTTGCGTTTGGTAGGTGAAAATTAACCCGTGGCGGGCGCCACGGGCTACATTACTTGAAATTACAATTCTTGCTTAGTTGGGCGAATAATCATCTCATTCACATCAACTTCACCCGGCTGCTCAATGGCAAAGGTAATAGCACGGGCAATGGCATTCGAGTCGATCGCATCGTTGTACAGATCGTCAGCCATCTCTTTCGAATCTTTGTGACTAATATGATCAGTCAGTTCGGTGGCTACCGCGCCCGGTGAAATATTGGTAGCGCGAATTTCGCCATTTGACTCCTGGCGAATACCCTCGCTAATAGCTTTCACTGCAAACTTAGTCGCGCAGTAAACCGTCGCTCCCGGAAATACCACATGACCGGCAACGGATGACAGATTAATAACGTGACCGCTGTGCTGTTCACGCATGGTTGGTAGCACTGCGCCCACACCATACATTACACCTTTAATATTCACGTCTATCATCTGGTCCCACTCGTCTACTTTTAATTCGTCCAGTGGTGCAAGTGGCATTAGGCCGGCATTGTTTACCAGCACGTCAATACGACCGAATTCGTCGCGGGCAGCTTTGGCAAGCGCTTCAACCTGATCACGCTTGGTTACGTCAACGGTTTTGTAAATGGCTTCGCCGCCGCTTTGTTTAATCTCATCAACCAGTTTTTTCAAACGCTCTTCGCGACGCGCACCCAGCACCAGCTTGGCACCTTTCGCTGCCAACATTTTTGCGGATGCTTCACCCAGACCACTGCTGGCGCCGGTAATAATGACTACTTTTCCTTTTACTTCAGACATTATGCCCTCCGTTAATGGTTACAACTCGTGTACCTATAGTGCATGAGGGTGTGAGACTGTTTTTCAAGGGAGGGGGGCGATTTGGGGTTGATTTGTAAGCCACTGGGCGGCCTCTTCAAGAACAGCTTCTAACTGAGAGTCTCCGGCGCTGTCACGAAAGCCATGGTTAAGACCCGGTAGCATGCGTAGCTCAATATTTGAGGCGCCTGTTGCAATAATGGTCTTAATTTCGTGCTCGGTGTTAACCGGATCCACACTCTCATCATTAGCCGATTGCATAATGAGTACAGGCGCCGAAATATGGTTGAGGGGAGCGTGTAGGTTTCGCCCCAGAGCGTCTTTCCAGAAGCTGTAGCCGTGACCACTCATAGTCATAGCAAAAGGCTCATCAGTTGTTTTTATTTGCTCAGCGAAGCCCCGAAAACCTGCCAAAACATCGGGCAGTTGCTCGGCAGGAACGGTTTTTCCAATACTGTATTCAACATCGTGCTGAAAGCTTGCGGAGCCGGCATTAATCGCGATCACGGCGTCAAGTTTCGGTATTTTAGCGGCAACCGCAAGCGCCACAGATCCGCCTTCGCTGCCGCCAGTCATCACCAAATTCTGAAAGTCGTATTTATCACTTTTCATTATTTTCTGTAGCACGAGCTCAGCATCTGCAACGCGTTGGGTTATAGAGTTATGCTGCAGGTAGTCGGCGGGGCAGTCGTCTCGTTCGCCGGTTTTATGCGCTAATGATTCATCAATACCGTATTTTTCAATGGTGAGCAGCGCAGCATCATGTTGAAGCGTCTGCCATATTTGCTTAATCGAGTTGCTATGACGAACGCTGTTACAGTCAGATCCGTGAAAAACAACCAGCAAACTGTCCGAGTCAGGATTATCCAGGTAGTACTCAACCGCCGAGCCGTCGTCGCGAGTGATTTCGGGTTCGGCGGTTAGGCCGGTATGCGGTAACAACAAAAAAACGGCGAGTATAAGTTTATGAGTCATGAGTATTTGTTCTTGGCTTAGCGTTATTTTTAGAGCGTTATTTCCAGATAAGTTCCAAATAAATTAATTACTTATGGTTTATGCGAAAACTGCTTTACCCTAGTCTTTACTCCAGAGTTTATACTAGTGCCAATCTTGATGGAAAAACCAATAGGTAAAACGATGAAAATAGGCGAATTGGTTAAGTTGCATGGCATTAGCGTTGATACCGCTCGTTTCTACGAAAAGAAAGGTTTGATACAGCCAAGAGCCCGGTCATACGCCGGATACCGAATTTATACTGCAGGCGACAGTGAGCGGCTTGGGTTCATTTTGCGGGCAAAAAATGTCGGTTTTAGTCTGGAGCAAGTGCGCGAGCTTTTGCAGATAGAAGACAATCGCTCGGCCTGGAGCTGTGAACACGTAAAATCCAAAGTCGATGAAAAAATGGCGGAGATTGAAGCGCAAATTACTCGGCTAAAAGGTTTCTACAGTTCGTTAGAGCGTCTCTCGGATGCCTGCTGCGGTGGGCCAGTGAGTGCCAAGGCCTGTTCTATTTTAGACTCGCTGGAAACAGGCGATGCTGTGAAATTAAAGCCACCGGCAGGGGCTGAGTAAAGCGGCACTTCTGTAAAGAACTGCTAAGCTAACGATTCGTTAATTGTTGATTTGGGTAACCCCCAGTAGGAAGTGTTGTCTGTACCAAAAGACTAAAAAGCAACCAATTATCAACAGAATCCGTATTAGTTATTCTCTATAATCGCCGCCTTGAAAGTTTCCGGACCGGAGTTAGCTATGAGCATGCGCAACCTAAAGATCAAACAACGCCTGATACTAAGTACTGCAGTACTTGCCGTTGGTATTGTGGCGCTATTGCTGCTCGGGCTATATCAGAATGCTCAGAAAGATTCGCTGGCACGTGGGCAGGTGTTAACCGAAGCGCTTAGCAGTAGCATGCTCACACTGCGTCGTAACGAGAAAGACTTCTTGATGCGACAGGACCCGAAATACCTCAACACTTTCGAAAATAATGCGAAGAGCCTGTTGCAGGAAAGCGCCGAATTACAGCAAGTTTTAGTACGTCACGGCATGCGTATCGACCTGATCGAGAAGTTTGACGACAATATTGATACTTATCGTGATCGCTTTGAGGCCGTTGTTGCTGCAACTACTCGTTCCGGTCTTACCCAAGAACTAGGTTTGCAGGGCACCATGCGCAAGCGTGCCTATGCGCTTGAAGATGAAGTAAACAGCGACGAACAACGTGTGCGCTTGTTAACGCTGCGTCGGCACGAAAAAGATTTCATCATGCGTCAGGATTTAACCTATCAGCAGCGCTTTAATAATGATGCCAATGCATGGTTGGATGCAGCAAGCGATGCTGGCGTAGTTGGCGCGCTTGAAGATTATCAGGATGCTTTCAATGCGTATGTAGATGAGCGTGTTTTTATCGGCCTTGATCCGAAGAGTGGCACTTATGGCGAAATGCGTGCTGCTGTGCACGATAGCGAAACCAATTTAGCCGACCTCAGCCAGCGTCTTAATACGCAAATGGCAACCGCCAGTAAAAATTTGAATACTTTATTTGTAGTGGTTGCGGTGCTTGTTTTGCTTATTGTGGTGCTGCTTAACGTATTAATTAGCCGAAGTATTATTCGTCCGCTCGTAGAGATGGAAACCGCCATCGGCGAAATTGCGGACGAATCTGACTTAAGCCGCCGTCTGGATGAATCCGGTAAAGACGAGCTGACCTTCGTAAATGTGAGTTTCAACCGAATGATGACCCAGTTCGAAGACGTTATTCAGAACTTGAATGATGCCTCGGACCAGCTCTCGGCAGCGTCGCAGGAACTCAGTTCGGTCAGTGAAGAAGTTAGCAATATAGCGGTCGATCAGGAAAACCAGACCACCATGATAGCCACAGCGGTTACCGAAATGGCGTCGGCCATTCAAGAGGTAGCCGGAAATGCTCAGCAAGCCTCGCAGTCGGCCGATGAAGCCAATGGCGAAGCACGCCGTGGTCGCGAAAAAGTTGCTGACAACATTCAGGCAATGGAAGATTTGCAATTGTCGGTAACAGGCACCAGTGAGCGCCTGCAAATTCTGAACGATCGCACCCAGGAAATCAGCGATGTGGTGAATGTAATTCAGAGCATTGCCGAGCAAACCAATCTGTTGGCACTGAACGCAGCCATTGAGGCCGCGCGTGCCGGTGAGCAGGGGCGTGGCTTTGCGGTAGTTGCCGATGAAGTACGTAGTTTGGCCGCAAACACGAAAAAATCTACTGAAACCATTCAGGCTACCACCGAGCGCTTATTGCGCGGTGCCCGCGAAGCTATGGAAGCCATGAAAGTGTCGTCAGAGCAGGCCAACGAAAGTGCCGAACTGGCCCGTCAGGCAGGTGAGTCATTTGAAGGCGTAAGCACCGCAATCAGTACAGTAACGGATATGAATATTCAGATTTCTACCGCTACTGAAGAGCAGTCTACGGTTGCCAATGACATAACCAAGAACGTGAATGGTATGTCTGATAGCGTGCGAGAAGTCGTTACTGGCGCCAATCAGTGCGCGCAATCCAGTCAGGAATTGGCGCAACTTGCAGCCGATTTACAAACGCAAGTTACGCGCTTCCGGGTTTCTAAAAAGCGCTAATTCAACCGTCAGGCTGATTAGTGGCTTGCAGACGCAACTCAAGCAACCGGATTTCACGCGCGGTGTGATTCCGGTTGATTTGCATGTAAATGAAAAGCTTAGTGGCTACTTGTGCGTTAAAGGTTAGAATTAACAGTACTCCCCAGAACAGTTCGTGCTCAGGTGCGGCGGTAAAGAATTGATAGCCACAGAACACCAGCAGTACTGACAGCACTAAGGCCAACACAAAAGCCACTTTTACCAGCCAGGCATAGCCATAGTTGAAGCCTTGTTTCATGTAGCCCAGCAAGCTTTCGTCGTGATCCATTAATTTGTCTAGCTCTTTGGCTTGTTCGGCCAGGTCTTTTTTGATTTGCTCATCAATGTTCATGGTTTATTGCTCCTGACTTTTATAGTTGTTTCGTAAATTCTCGCGCGCTTTGTGCAATCGCGATTTCACCGTGCCTTCGGGTATCGACAACGCCAGCGCGGTTTCGGTTATGGAAAACTCATTCAAATAAAACAACTCAATGACATCGCGTTCATCTTCTTTCAAACCTGCTAGTAAAGGCGCAACGTCCAGAATTTCTGGGTTAGGCTGTCCTATCACTGTATGAGATTCTTCTATTTGATCGGTGCTAGCGGCTCGGTTCTGGCGCGCCCAGTCAATAATTTCCCAGCGCAAGGCGCGGAATAGCCAGCTTCTGAATACCCTCACATCTTGTAGTAAACGTAAGCGCTTACTTACTTTCAGCCACACATTTTGTACCAGATCCTCGGCAACCATAGCGTCGTGTACACGAAGCACTGCGTGACGTTTCATCGGGTTAAAAAAATGGCGATACAGAGCAGCAAGCGCTTCGCTTTTGCCTTCTTGTGCCGCTAACACCAGAATTTCAATGTGCTGTATTTTCATCTATTGAATGCCCTGATTGCTCAGTCGTTCGTTCGGGTTTTAATATCGACTTTATAACAAGACGAAGCAAATCGGCATCAGGTTCGGTAGGGGGAAGTTTTTTTAAAGGAATGGATTTTAACAAGGGCCTCATTTGAAATGAGGCCCGCAGGGGTTAGGCGTCGTTTGCTTTAAGCGGCGAATAAATACAAGACACGCCACCTTTGGTCATTGTTATGCTGAACCTGTGGTCGCAATTTACGGCTGCAAAAATTACGGGTAATTGATCGTTACCAAAGGATTTCGGCAAGAACACAATTTTCTGCCCAACTTCGCAGCTAGCGGCGGTGATATCTTTTTGCCAGTCGCTAACTTCGCACAGATTTTCCTGATCAACAGAAGCCATTTGGGGACCACAGCCCACCAAACCTAACAAACAGGTACTTACTAATAGCTTTTTATACAAACTTCTCTTCCTTCTAGTAATGATTAATCATTTATTATTAGCGTTGGGCGCAGTTAACTACCCAAGCGATCACACTGTTTAGCTTACCTTACAACTTAACCGCATGGTATGGGTCGACAGGGTAAGTTCCACCGACTATGGTTTATGTCATTGCTGTTGCAAACTGATGCAAGCCGTAGGAGAAAACCAATGCCGAGTGTTGCATCGTCTGTTGCTGAAGGAAGCTCGTTGGAACAGACTTTACTCGCGCAGTACATGAGTGTGCGCGCGCAAACCATGGCGCTCATTGAGCCGTTAAGTGCTGAAGACATGATGTTGCAGTCGATGCCTGATGCAAGCCCGACCAAATGGCATCTGGCGCATACCACCTGGTTCTTCGAGACTTTCTTGCTGCAACCTCACTTAAGCGGTTACCAGCCATTTAATGAGGCTTATCAATACCTGTTTAATTCTTACTACGAAACTGTAGGCGAACGCCACCCCAGGCCTCAGCGTGGTTTACTTTCGCGTCCTCTATTAACTGAAATTTTAGACTATCGTGCGCACGTTGACGCCGGTATGCAGCGGTTGCTGGCGACGCCAACCAGTGAAATTGAGTCTGCGGTAACTATTGGTTTGCATCACGAAATGCAGCATCAGGAGTTATTGCAAACGGATATTAAACACGCGTTGTCACTAAATCCGTACGCTCTGAATCTTGATGCCGCAGCTTCGCCTGAAGCTGCTAATTCAGATACTCAGCAGAGTCCGGAATTTATTTATTTCGCCGGTGGTTTGTCGCAGGTTGGCACTGATGCTAACGAATGTTTTGCCTATGATTGCGAACAGCCCCGCCATCAGGTTTTCATTCCCGAATTTAGCTTGTGCGAACGACTGGTGACCAACGGCGAGTGGCTGGAATTCATGCAAGACAACGGCTATCAGAATCCACAACTTTGGCTTTCCGACGGCTGGGCGACTGTGCAACAAGAAGGTTGGCAGGCGCCCCTATATTGGCACCGTGATGGTGAAAAATGGATGACTATGACTCAGCAAAACCGGGTGCCGTTAGATCTGAATGCGCCAGTTTGCCATATAAGTTATTACGAAGCCGACGCATTTGCGCGCTGGCGGGGGTGCCGTTTACCAACCGAGTTTGAGTGGGAGTTTGCCGCACAAGCGGCTGAAATTAATGGCAACTTTCTGGAGTCAGGGCATTTATTGCCACAAGCAGCACCACCGCAACCAGGGCTTAAGCAGCTATTTGGTGATGCCTGGGAATGGACTCAAAGTCCGTTTATTCCTTATCCCGGCTTCACCACGCCCGAGGGTGCACTGGCAGAATATAACGGTAAGTTTATGGCTAATCAGTGGGTGCTGCGCGGCGGTTCATGTGCAACGGCAAAGCAGCAATTGCGGGCAACCTACCGTAACTTTTTTTATGCCCATCAGCGTTGGCAGTTTACCAGTCTGCGTTTGGCGAAATAGAATTCAAAATCAGGACGGTTTATGAAAGATGAATTTCTACAGGATGTTCTGGCGGGATTGCGCTTGCCGCAAAAAGCGCTTTCTCCCAAGTACTTTTATGACGCCAAGGGCTCAAAGTATTTCGACCAAATTTGCGAGTTAGAAGAATACTATCCGTATCGCACCGAGCTAAGTTTATTGCCTGAAGTTGCGCGTGAATTGAAGCAGTACTTTAAAGAAAAATCGGTTAGTAGCATTCAACTGGTTGAGTTTGGCGCAGGCTCGTTGCACAAGGTGAAACCGGTGCTGAAAGAGCTAACTATGGTGACCGAATTTACGGCTATAGATATTTCCGGCGAGCATTTGCAAGAAGCTTCAACTGAATTGGCTGCAAGTTTTCCGAAGTTACCAATTAAGGTGGCGCAAGGTGACTTTACCAAACCGATTAAGTTAGAAGTTTCTGAGGCTACCCCCATGGGCTTTTTCCCCGGCTCTACTATTGGTAATTTTGATCCTGAAGACGCCCGGGAGTTTCTGGAAAATGCCCGTACCACATTGGGCGAAGGCAGCTATATGCTGCTGGGTGTTGATACCAAGAAAGATCAGCAAATGCTGGAAGATGCTTACGACGATAGCCGCAATATTACGGCGCGTTTTAATAAAAATATTCTGACGCGAATTAATCGTGAACTGAATGCGGACTTTGAGCTGGACCAGTTTGAACATGTAGCCTCATACAACCAACAGCTTGGCCGAATTGAAATGCATTTGCGCAGTTTGACTGCTCAGCAAGTGCAGGTGTCGGGAGAGACTTTTCAGTTTGAAAAAGGCGAAACTATTCATACTGAAAATTCTTATAAATACCATCCGGAAGAGTTTGATCAGTTAGCCACGGCCGCGGGCTGGCGCCGCGAATGTTTGTGGCTGGCGCCCGACGGTATTTTTGCAGTCATGCTGCTGGCGAATTAAATTTGAAATTAACAGGAGGAAACTCATGGCGAAAGTATTACTAATTACCGGTGCTTCTAGTGGAATTGGCGAAGCAACAGCACGTAAAGCGGTAGCCGATGGCCTTAAAGTAATTCTTACTGCACGGCGTGAGAAGCTATTGAATAAGCTGATAGACGAATTTGGCGACGACAACGCCATTGGTGTGGCCGCCGACGTTTCCAACTATAAAGAGCTAGAAAATGTGGTGCAAAAAGGCATCGACAAATTTGGTCAGTTGGATGCGGTGTTTGCCAATGCCGGCACAGGCGTATCTTCGCCTGGTGTTGAGAAAGGTGATCCGGAAGAATGGGACACTATGATAGGTGTGAATATTAACGCACTGATTTACACGGCCCGCTTAACCTTGCCGCATTTACGCAAAAGTACCGGACATTTTCTAATGACTGGTTCGGCAGCGGGTCGAATTATTCTAAAAGGCTCGGTTTATGGGGCTACCAAGTGGTTTGTGCATGGTTTTGCGCAGAACCTGGCGGAGGAAATGAAAGAGTGGCAGGGTCGCTGCACCACTATCGCCCCGGGCATGGTGAACACGCCTTTCTTTGATGAACCTAAGCCGGATAAGTTAGATCCTGATGATGTTGCCGATGCCGTGCTATACGCCATTAATGCACATCCGCGTAACTGCGTACGCGAAGTATTCCTGATGCCGGCCAATTAGTCGGTGTTTGGCGCCGGGTCGTTATCATGGTCTATGCTTAACAAGGGAATTACCTTGATAAGTTAATCAGTTATCCGTAGCAAATAGGGAGAAAGCTATGAAAGTATTTATGCTCGCATTAGGTTCAGTAACGGTTCTTGGTTTAACTGGTTGCAGTACGGAGTCGGTTACGCAATGTACGAAAGCCGCGCAAGCAACCTGGCAGGAGCAGGACGCTTTTCAGGAGGAGTTAAAAGCTCAGGGTTATGAAATTAATGAGTTCAAAGTAACGCCCGGCAATTGCTATGAAATTTATGGTACCAATGCTGATGGTGACAAAGTCGAAATTTACTTCGATCCCGTTGATGGCTCCATTGTGAAAGAAGAATCACACTAATTTCTAAGCTGTGCAGAAAATGACCCGGCAACGCGACATTGTGATCTGGGACGGCTTTATTCGGGTGTATCACTGGCTGCTCGTTGTACTGTTTAGTTTGAATTATTTTGTTCTCGAGCCTGGTGGCACTCTGCATCAGATAGCTGGCTATAGCATCGCGGGGTTGATTATTGCGCGTTTCGTGTGGGGTTTTTACGGCTCGCATTATGCGCGCTTTGCTAACTTCAAGCCATCGCGGTCGGCACTACGAAAACATCTGGCCCACTTGCGTCAGCGTGGTTTACCTGCCAACAGCGGACACAACCCTGTTGGTGCGCTGATGATTTATGCGTTGATGGGGTTGTTTGTGCTGCAAGCTGGCAGCGGATTCTTAATGGAAGAGGTGGACTACTTTTTCGGAAGTGACGAGGTAGAAGCTGTACATGCTTATACGGCTGATGCCATTTTCGTTCTGGTGCTCATTCATGTTGTTGCGGTAGTACTGGTTGCATGGATAGGTCGCATCCAGTTGCTACGACCTATGCTCACTGGCAAGCGGCGGCTACCTAAAGAATGACAGGAGGAAGCTCATGAAAACCATAGGCTTATTAGGATGTATGCAATGGGAAAGCACGCTGGCTTATTATCGCGCTATAAATCAGGGAATACGCGATGCCAAAGGCGGCTTACATTCCGCCAAACTAGTCATGTATAGCGTTGACTTCGCGGCTGTCGACCGCATGCAGCGCGGTGATGATTGGGACGGTATTAGCGAGCTCCTGTGTGAGGCCGAGCGCAAGCAAGCGAAAGCAGGTGGGGGCAGTAAAAAAGAGTACCTGCAAGTTATTGAAGATCTGGCCGAGCAGGGGGCTGATGCAGTTATTCTTGGTAGCAACGATCTCTGCCTGTTGCTAGCGCAAACAGATACTGAAGTGCCACTGTTGAATGCTGTCGATATTCATGCCACTAAGGCCGTGAACTATGCGTTAGGCGACTCAACCTGGGCGCGCAGCACCAGTCATGGTTAGTGGTTGCCAGCGCTGCATTTCGTATAAGCGCGACTGGCAACGGGCAAACTCAAACTGCAATTGTTCAGACTGATATAAATCATCAATGGCAACGGCTGCGCTTACTAACAGCAGGCAGCCGCGGTCATAGCATTCATCTACTAAGGCAAGAAAGCGGCGCGCCTGATTGTCTTTTTTACTCACCTGCAGGTTTTGATGTTCCCGTTGATAACTTTCTTCCACACCGTGCACAATGTCTTTTTCAGCTATGTAGGTGAATTGCGGTACATCATGTACCACTATGGCCTCGTAGCTACCGGCTAGCTGCATGTAGTCACGCTGGCTACGGGGGCCTTCACACAAGGCGTCGAAGGTGAACGCAATCACTTGTTGATTGCGCCACAGTGCCGGAATCTCTCGTCCTAGCACAGGCTCAAAAGCATGTAGCTGAGTTGTGCCGTACAGTTGTTCGGCCTGCTGTCGCAACACACTCGCTGGGGCATCAACGTGGTAGTAATGAAGATCAGTCAGGGTTAACCGACGGTAGTCGGTACCGCTATCTAATTCTATTACCCGACAGTAGGTTTCCAGCAGCGCAATAGTAGGTTCAAAGCGTTGGCGTTGTAGGCCATTCCGATAAAGCTGGGAAGGCGGAGCGTTGGAGGTGGTTACCAAAACCACACCATGCTCAAACAAATAGCGCCATAACCGGCCCAGCAGCATAGCGTCACCAATATCTTCCACAAAAAACTCATCCAGACACAGCAATTGGTATTGTTCTGCCCAGTCTGCGGCAATCGCTTTTAGTGGGTCTTCAATACCGCTGCAGCGATTAAGCTCGGCGTGCACCTGCGCCATAAAATGATGAAAGTGCAGGCGTACTTTTCGGGTTAACGGCACTTGCTCGTAAAAGAAGTCCATGAGCATGGTTTTGCCACGGCCAACCGGTCCCCACAGATACACACCTGCAACAGAGGTATCTTGCTGTTGCAGCCGCAATGCAACAACGCCAAGCTGCTTGGCAACCTGGCGTTGTTTGGGGTCTACGACCAACTGTCGGTGGGCAGCCCAGTGAGTAAAGCTTATTTGTTTAATTTGGTTACCCGTAAGTATGGGCGCAGAGTTTCCCAACCTTGTGGAAACTTCTTCTTGGCGTCTTCGTCGCTAACCGTTGGACGAATGATTACGTCATCGCCCGGCTGCCAGTCGGCAGGGCAGGCAACTTCCTGTGCGTCTGTGGTTTGCAACGCATCAATTACCCGCAGAATTTCGTTGAAGTTACGGCCCACAGTCATTGGGTAGGTCATAATCAGCCGGATTTTTTGATTCGGGTCGATAATAAACACTGAACGAACGGTTGCCGTAGTGCTCTCGCCCGGGTGAATCATGTCGTACAGCTCAGCTACTTTCTTTTCTTTGTCCGCCACAATCGGAAATTCCAGCACTGTATTTTGGGTGTCGTTTACGTCGCTAATCCAGCCTTGGTGTGCTTCTACGGTGTCAGTAGATAAACCCAGTGGCTTCACGTTGCGCTGTGCAAATTCCGGAGCCAGTTGCGAAGTACGGCCCATTTCAGTGGTGCAGACCGGGGTGTAGTCGGCCGGATGGCTGAAAAAGAATACCCAGGAGCCTTTCGCCCAGTCGTGAAAGTCAATTTTGCCCTGAGTGGTGTCTATTTGAAAATTTGGTGCGGTGTCGCCAATACGTAATCCCATGTGTATATCCTCATGTGTGTCGTAAGGGAGTGATGGAATAAACCATAGCAGAGTTTCATTTTATTCGGATTATAATATTTACGAATAACTCATAGCTAAATCATCCGTGCATAGACCTTTGCCAATTCCCTGTGTAAAATTCGGCCTCTTTTGACTCGATTGCTTAACAGGATAAACCTATGGGCCGCGCCTATCAGAACCGTAAAGAATCCATGGCGAAAACCGCCAATGCAAAAACCAAAGTCTACAGTAAATATGGCCGCGAAATTTATGTGGTAGCCAAGCAAGGTGGCGTTGACCCAGATGGCAACTTAAGCCTGCGCGGCCTCATTGACCGTGCCAAAAAAGACCAGGTACCTGCGCACGTGATCGAAAAAGCTATTGATAAGGCCAAGGGCGGAGCGGGCGAAGACTACGTGCCAGCGCGCTACGAAGGCTTTGGTCCGGGCAACTGCATGGTGATTGTGGACTGTTTAACTGACAACGCCAACCGCACCATAGGTGACGTTCGTAACTGTTTTACCAAAACTAAAACCAAGCTGGGCACGCCGGGTACCGTTGCACACATGTTTGATCATTGTGCCATTCTAGCCTTTAGTGGTCAGGAAGAAGACGCGGTGTTGGAAGTGCTGATGGAAGCCGACGTAGACGTAACTGATATTGAAGACGAAGACGGCCGGTTAACCGTATTTGCACCGCCTACTGAATACGCAAAAATGAAGCAGGCGTTGGTCGATGCCTTTGGCGAAATCGAATTTGATGCCGACGATATTCAGTTTATTCCGCAAGTAACCACTGAAGTAAGCGGTGACGACATTCCTATGTTTGAGAAGCTTATGGATATGCTAAACGACTGTGACGACGTGCAAAACGTGTATCACAACGCCCAAATCGTTTAAGCGCCACGTTTTGAGAATGGCTTGAGAAGGTATTAAACGAATACCTTCTCTATTTTGTACTGTTGCTGATTAACCTGGTCGCTAACGTGGTTCAGTAGCTGCGACGATTTATCAAACTCGCCTAATAGCTCGGTCATGTGCTGGTGGAAGGCTGCAATAGTTTCGGATTGTTGCACCATCAGCTCGGCTGACTGATTCGCCAAACCACTGGATGATTGCGCTTTCCCTTCTATATCCAGCAGCACTTTGGTGAGTTTGGCAACCAGATTCTGTTGTTCTTCATTCGCATCGTTAATGTTCGTATAGTGGCCGGAAATATTGCTGGCTGCGCTTTCCAGACCGGTCAGGATGGTGCGAATATCGGTCAGCGAGGTTTGCGTTTGCTGCGATAGTTTTCTGACTTCATCCGCTACAACCGCAAAGCCACGGCCATGCTCACCCGCGCGGGCTGCTTCAATGGCCGCATTTAGCGCCA
Source organism: Pseudidiomarina planktonica (assembly GCF_900177775.1). Lineage (GTDB taxonomy): Bacteria > Pseudomonadota > Gammaproteobacteria > Enterobacterales > Alteromonadaceae > Pseudidiomarina > Pseudidiomarina planktonica. The sequence continues at coordinate 221,957 of NZ_FXWH01000001.1, forward strand.
GCAGGTTGGTTTGGTCGGCAATACCGGCAATAACCTGCAGAATATTCTCAACTTCATTTACCGATCTGTTCAGTTCGCCAAGGGCCGACTGGCCATTACCAATGGTTTGGCTGGCATTTTCAGTGGCATTCAACAAGCGTTTGTTGTCCTGCTGACATTCCTGCATAGACTGGAAAGTGTCATCGGCATTGGTTTGTAGCTCGCCAAAACTGGCCGCTAAACGTTCGGTCAGATCACTTAAATCTACCAGTATTTGTTGCTTACGGGTGGCGTTATCAGTGCTTTCACGAGAGCGGGAAATAATCTCGGTAACTTCGCGTGAAATTAACTCCAGCGCGTCTTTCACCACATCCATTTGCTGTTTTTTCTGGCCAGCTTCAGAGCTGGTTCGCTCTAGCAGTGCATTAAAGCCCGCCGCAATTTCACCCATTTCAGTGTCTTTGTCGGCTCCGGGCAAGTAGTCCAGGTCGCTTTGGTCCGCCAGTTTGCGCATGGCATCACGCAACATGCGCAGTGGCTGCAGTACCATTTTACGTAGTAACACAAAGTTGAATGCGGCAACCGCCAAGAGCAGTACTACGAATACCAATACCAGTACTTTAATTTCTGCCTGACGTTGCTGTTGTTGTTCCGTGAGTGATTGCTTTGCACCTACCACAGTTTGTTTCAGAGATTCCAGTTGAGCGCTAAGTTGCGTGAATGCTTGCTGACGTTGGCGGTTTTGTTCAATAGTGCGAGTTAGCTCGCCAGGGTAACGACGCACCAGGCTTTGTAGCTCGCCAATAATACCCGCGCCTAAGTCTTTGGCTTCGCGAGGCACTAACACCATCGACTGGTCGGGTAGGGTTTCCATAACCCCCAGCAGCGGTAACTCGGCAAGCTTTTCTATGGTTTGCTGCATGTCACCCAGAGTGTTGGTAAGCGTGGCTTCTGACCCATTACTGAGCATGGCTTCGCGCTGATGTATAAGCTGGCTTAACAACTGAATCAATTCACTGGCGCCAGTTAAATAGTCGCCGGCAACTTGTGGTGAATCGGTGCGGCCTTCATTGGCATAATCCACCAGGCTGGCAATCTCATTGGACAACCCATTTTCCGCGTTAATAATCAGCCCGTTGGCAGCACCAGAGAGCTTACCTATAGCGCGATAGTCGGTGTCTATCTGTTGTTGTATTTGCTCAAGTTGACCGCTTAGTTGCGTAAACAGTGAGTTACCTTGTACAACCTCGTTGGTTAGCACACCGGTAATAGCTTCCCGAGCCTCACCTAGTAGCACGGCGTTACCTGATAACAGGTAGCTGTTCAGCGGCGCTACCACATCACTTTGAATAGACTGTTCAATGTGCTGATAACTGCGACTTTGGTTATCGAAATAGTTGATTTGAGTGTTTGCCCACAGCAACACACCCAAAAAGAGAACTGACAGAGCGGTTAAAACCAGAGCGGAAATTCGGCTGAATACAGAAACGCGCATAGCAAGCGGGTACCACAACTAAATTGTGTGGCTACTATAAAGCACCTTGATGACACTTTTATGACGGAATGTTAACGCTTGAAGGGGTCGCTTGTATAAAAAAGCCCGCTCAATGGAGCGGGCTTTGGTTTCGTTTGCAAACCGGTCATTAATTCAGTTCCGGCAACTCTTCTACACCCATATGAAACAGTGTGAAGCCGAAAATATCGGCATACTGTTCAATGGTTTTTGATACCGGCGTACCAGCACCATGGCCAGCATTAGTTTCAATGCGAATCAGCTGCGGCGTTTCTTTGGACGCTTTGGCTTGCAGTTCGGCCGCGAACTTAAACGAGTGCGCCGGAACTACACGGTCATCATGATCACCTGTGGTAATCAAGGTTGCCGGGTAGGTCACGCCTTCTTCAACGTTGTGTACTGGTGAATAGCCCAAGATGTACTTGAACATTTCTTCGCTTTGCGCCGAAGTACCGTAGTCATAGGCCCAGCCCGCACCAGCGGTGAAGGTGTGGTAGCGCAGCATGTCGAGTACGCCAACCGCCGGTAAAGCTACGGCGAATAACTCAGGGCGTTGAGTCATAACCGCGCCTACCAGTAAGCCGCCGTTTGAACCACCACGAACCGCAAGCTTGTCAGAGCTGGTGTAGTCTTCGGCAATCAAATGTTCAGCCGCGGCAATAAAGTCATCAAACACATTCTGCTTGTTCAACTGGGTGCCGGCATCGTGCCACTCCTTACCGTACTCACCACCGCCACGCAGGTTAGCTACGGCATATACGCCGCCCATTTCCAGCCATACCGCATTGGTGATACTGAATGATGGCGTTAGGCTGATATTAAAACCGCCGTAACCATACAAAATGGTTGGGTTGCTACCGTCCAGCTCTAGACCTTTCTTGTGAGTGATAATCATAGGTACTTTGGTACCGTCTTTGGAGGTGTAGAACACCTGCTTCGACACATAATTATCCGAGTTAAACTTGGCACCAGATTCGGCGTATACAGACGACTCACCCGATTCCGGGGCGAAGCTGTAAATGGTTTGTGGGGTGTTATAGTTGGTGAAGGTGTAATAAATGACTTCGTCTTCTTGTTTGCCCGAGAAGCCACCAATACTACCAACGCCAGGTAGCGTTACATCCCGAACCAACTCACCTTCGTAGTTGTACTGTTTAATTTGCGCAATGGCATCAACCATATACTCCGCGAAAATATAACCGGCACCGGTAGCCGGGCTTAGCACATGCTCAGTTTCCGCAATAAAGTCCTGCCAGTTCGCCACCTGAGGTGCGCCGGCATCTACGCTGACAACGCGCTCGTTCGGTGCATCCAGGTTGGTTGAGAGGTACAAAGTAGTGCCGCGATTAGCCAATACCGAAGTATCTGAATCGGTGTGATCAAGAATGGTTACCAGCTCACTATCAGGCTTGCTCAAATCGCGCATGAACAACTTGTTGCCCGAGGTTGAGTTGGCCGCAGAAATAAACAAGAAACGGTCGTCTTCGGTAACATCAGCGCCGACATAACGATGCTTGTCTGCTTCAGTACCACCGAAAATAACCGGGTCGTCGGCCTGATCAGTGCCAAGCTTGTGATAGTAAAGCTTGTGCTGATCAGTCTTCGCGGAAAGCTCGCTACCTTCCGGCTTGTCATAGCTGGAATAATAGAAACCTTCATTCCCGAACCATTCAATACCGGTGAACTTCACATCAACCAGTTCAGGTTCAAGTTGCTCTTTGGTTTCAACATCAATCAGAATGATTTTGCGCCAGTCACTACCACCTTCAGAAATCGAGTAGGCAGCAATAGAGCCGTCTTTGGAAAAGCTCAGTTGCGCCAGCGATGTGGTGCCGTCTTCGCTAAAGGTATTCGGGTCAAGAAACACTTCCGGCTCGCCATCGCCTTTTTGGCGGTAAACCACGTACTGGTTTTGTAAGCCATCATTTTTATAGAAGTAGGTGTAGTCGCCTTCCTGAAAAGGAGCGCTAATTTTTTCGTAGTTCCATAAAGTAGATAACCGCTCGCGAATTTGCTCGCGATAAGGAATTTGATCCAGATGCGCAAAAGTCACTTCGTTTTGTGCTTTTACCCAGGCTTCAGTTTCCGGGCTGCGGTCGTCTTCTAACCAGCGGTATGGGTCGGTTATTTCGGTATTAAAATAGGTATCGACCACAGTTCCCTGACGGGTTTCTGGATATTTAATTTCAGCTGTTCGCATAGAATCTTTGGCACTACTTGTGTTGGTGGGTTTATCCGCTTCGCCTGAGCAAGCGGTAGCTAAGGTTAGAGCCAGCGCACTGGCAACCAGATATTTCATGACAAAGCTCCTGCATAGAGTTCGTTGTTATTATGATTGGGCAATAAGCTATCAGGAAATGCTACAAAAAGGTATTCCTTCGGCTTGGTAATGATCTTGCACAGCCGCTACTTCATACCTAACCTTATCTGAGGATTTCCAAAAGCAAGCAGCCAGGAGGCAAACTATGCGTTCTATGAAATTTTTAACCATACCCTTGGTGGCATTCACGTTAGCCGCGTGCGAGGGTGAGCCCGATGTACCAGTCACTGACCAAAGTGGCGCCGACATAGGTTCGGCAGCATTAGTGACGGCTTACACGAAGCTCGGCAATGAGCTAATCGGCGCCGTGAAACAAGGCGACCAAGTCACTATCGTTAGTAACGCCAATCAAATGGTCGATTATTCAATTAATTTGGTAGACCGCTTTCGCGAGCAATATCCACAGTGTGATACCTATTTGCGTGCGGTTAAAGATGTAGTACCACGTATCAACACCATCAGTGTGGAAGTGTTGGAAAATGATTATCACCAGGACGGCGCTTTAGGCGAAATGCCTTCTGAAACCTGTTATCACGCGAAAGACCTGCTGGTTCATCCGGCCTCGGTGATTGCGTTAATGCGCGAGCAGCCCGACGGTTATCTGGAAGCTGTGGAAGCCGAGATAACCGAAGTGCTGGCGCACATGGATGCAGTGCAAGGCGAACTCAATATTGATAGCAACTAACTACTGAGCCGAGGCTTGATAGTTAGGTAATACCGATGTCACCTTTTGCAGATAGTGGCGGGTTTCCTGATACGGCAATTCATTCACTAGCCGCTGGTAAACCTCATCAGCAGACAAGCTGTTGATAACGCTAACGGCGCCCGCCACCTGCTTTCTACCTTGCGGATGAAACACCGAGGCTACGTTACCTGCGCCGGTGTTATAAGCAGCAATCACGCAGTACAACCGGCTTTGCGGGTCGGTAATCTGTTTTAAATAACGGCTTTGCAGCAAGTGTATGTAGGCCGTACCCATGCGAATATTCTGGTCGGCATCAAACAAGGTGCTCTCAGACGGCATTCCGGGTATATCAAACACCAACCGGTTTACGTCTAAGCCTGCGCTACTAGGCACTATTTGCATCAGTCCAAAGGCTGGAATAGGGGATTGCGCCAGGGGGTTAAAGCTTGATTCAGTTTGGGTAATCGCAAATACCAATTCCGGTGTTACATCATATTCACTAGCGTAAGCGCCGATGCTGCTGGCATAAGCCTGTGCCCGGCGCTGATAAATATCGTCCCCGGAAATTTTAATGCGATACCGTTTAATGCGTTTTTCAACAGCAGATTTAGGCTGTTCCACGTCAGTTGCTGCGGGTTCAGATAGGTTTTTCGGCGGCACAACCAGCGCTTCTTCTTCCGCTACCGCGGTAGCCGCTAAATCAGCTACTGATACTTCGGGTGCAAAGGTTGAGAGCACTTTACGGTCATTTACTATACGCATACCCGAAGTGAGTTCGGCCTGCGCTAAGGTATCGCCAACCGATTGTGTTTCTAATCGAGACAGCGTGCGTTGAACCGCATCTTCGTCAGGCTCTGACTCTGCATCAACTAGCATTTCAATGCGGATTTCGCCAAGTTCGTAGTCAATCACCACTTTTTCATCGAGGTTTTCAGAGTAATCGACGAATTTTTCTTGCGACGGTAACTCAGCTTGTTCACCCCAATGTTGCTCGAGACGCTGCTTAAAGGCCTTGTAATTACTGAGGTAGGCTTGGTAAAACTCTTTTTTTTGTTGCTGCTGCGTTTGCTTCCACTGCTCGTAGTCGCTGGATTGTGCAGCAACAGGAGCGGAGGTTCCTGTTGCTGCAATACCCAAGGATCCCATAGCAACGACATAGAATGTAAACGCGCCAAATGAAAATGGACGCATTGCATTGTCCTTATGGTTCGCTCCAGAGTTAGGTGACTAACCCTGAGCTTAGCTGCTTAGCGTTATTGTTTTAATTGCTTGGCCATATCATCCAGCTCTTGCTTGGCCATATCATCCAGCTCTTGCTCGGCCTGAGCAATCAGAAACTGACGGTATAGCTCGGGGTCATCATCACCAACGGACTGATTCACCAATGAATTAACGTTTTCTTTGTAACCGGCTTCATTCAAGCCAACTAACACATACATGCCACCAGTTGGGCTTACCTGAGTGCGGTAAATACGTGAGAACGTTAAGTTCATAGCGGTTACGTTTTTGGTCAGGTTTTCAATACTGTCAGAGTTTACGTTCTCACCATCTGCAGTAGTATCAGTTGTAACCCGCGACAACTTGGCTTTAATGTCGGCGGTAAAGTTATTCGATAACGCAGCCCGTGCTTCAGTTGCGGCAACATCTTTCATCACGCCAGGGCCAGCAGCCAACTTGCGAGAATAACCAACGGCCTGTACCCAAATACCTTCCACGGGCTGTTCACACAGCCATAATGGTGCGGCTTGCTCAGGTGCGTCAGGGTAAGTGCATTCCTCGTAAGAAATATTGCCCTGATTAGAAGAACTACAACCAGCCAAAACCAGGCCGGCAACAATTGGTAAAAGAAGCTTTTTCATGTCAGTGCTTTCCTTGGTTAACATCCCGACGGATAGTTTAGGTTATAGTACAAATTTTGCGCAATATCGGGTTAGTCCGCAAAATGCGACTGGTACTCAAACCGCGTTAACACCATGTCTGCTGCAGTTTCAATAGCAAAGTCGCCAACTACAAAAAAGTTGGGGCGAAGATTTCGGCGTAAAGTTTGAATGCGCTCATTCACGGCCTCTTCTTCACTCATTAGTAACTCGTCATTCAGGGCGCTGATATTGGTTAACACTAGCTCGCGGTCGGAAAATTGAGCGGCATAATCAATGTAGCCCATATACTGATTCAAAAATAAGCCTTGGCGACCCAGTTGCTGCCCCTCAAGGTAATACATGAGATTAGTGCTGTCAGTAGTAAAGCGGCCATTAAAACGGCTGTATTCAGCTAACGAAAATTCGCTTAACGCACGATTATAAAATCGCACTGAAGGATAAAAGCTGTCGCGCAGAGAAGTGACCATGTAGCCTTTTACTCGCCCGCTGACTACGGCAACGCCCAGCAAGTATTTTGGTGCATGGTAATAGCGATATTCTAAGTCAGGGTCGATTTGGCTGGGCTTAATTAGCCGCGCAATACCAAAAACCTCTTCCAGATAATGTGGGTTTGAACCTACCGACACTTCAGCCAGATTGTTTAGCTCGACACGGTCGGTGAAGTGGGTAATAAAACTGTGGTACGCGTAGGTGAGCAATTCTTTGGTATCAGCAAATTGACCGAAGGTAATCATAACAAAACCCAAGCCAATAATTACGTCACGAATACGTAGCCATGGGGTTCGTTTGATGCGAACAGTCTCGATAGTCTGGTTGCTATTGGGGCTTTGATCGGTGCTCATTGGTGCACTCCTGGCCATCCGTGTACTCGCTGCATTCCTTGCATCACTGCCACAATGTGCATCGAATAGTATAAAAATCAGTCTAAACCTGATATTTGATTTTACCTAAGGTTAAGATGGTGTAAAGATTAAATCATAGCTTTATCTCATACATACTGCGGATATTTGAATTTGATAGGTCGAGTTTTGTACCCCGCTGCCGATACAAAATGAAGTGGAAAATATAATAAGAGGCACCCGATGCTCCGTTCAATGAAGTTTACTCACAAGGTGGTAGCTACCGCCGCCGCTATTCTTGTGGTTGTGTTTGGGGCTTTTACCCTGAGCAATTTCCTGCAAATGCGCGCCCAAACCCAGCAAGATTTGCGACAGCAATTACAGGCGCTATCGCAGTCGGTTTCGCAAAATATAGCCAATTGGCTGAACGTGCGCTCCGACATTATTGTGGCCACGGCAAATGCGGTTACTGCCAGCGACGACAAGGCCGCCATTTTAGCCAAAGTAAAGCAATCACGCGGCGCCGGTGACTTCAAAAATGTGTATGTAGGCTTGCCCGACGGCACCTTTATTCTTGATGACCAAACCATTGATTTACCAGCGGACTATGATGCCCGGTCACGGCCCTGGTATCAGTTAGCGGTAGCCGAAGATCAGGCTACGTTCACCGAACCCTATATTGATGTAACCACCAATGAGTTAACCATTTCTGCCGTTATGCCAATTGAGCACAACGGCAGCTTTGGTGGTGTGGCCGGTGGCGACATGATGCTGGACGTAATTAGCACTATTGTGAATCAGGTTGATTTTATGGGGCTTGGTTTTGCGTTTTTAGTAAACGCCGATGGCAAAGTTCTAACTCACACTAACCAGCAGTGGGTTGATAAAAACATTAGTGAATATCTGGGCTCAAATGCCACTATTGAGACTGCTTTTAATGACTACGAAATTGCCGGTAAAGAGCATATGGTGAGCTTCCAGCGCGTTGAAGGCATTGATGGCGTGCAGTGGTTCCTTGCTGTGGCTATTGACCGCGACGCTGCGTTCGCCAATGTCGCCAGTTTCGGTATCACCGCCATAGCCTTTATGGTTGGCGGGGTTGTAGCGGTAGTGCTGCTGTTTTCATGGCTATTGCGTATTTTGCTACGACCTATGTACCGGCTGAATGCGGCGGTAAAAGATCTGGCTGAAGGGGAAGGAGATTTAACCTTCCGCCTGCCAGTTGAAACAGAAGATGAGTTTGGTGAGCTTTCGGGTTCTATGAATACTTTCTTAGAAAAAATCCATCATGCGATATCGGAAGTGAATCAAGCGGCATTGCAAGTAGAAGCCAATGTTAAAGATATGACCGATGCAACGCAGCGTTCACTAACGGTTTCAGACCAGCAAAGTGCTCGCACTAACGCTGTGGCTACAGCCATTAACCAACTGAATGCGAGCTCGTCTGAAATTGCGGAAAACGCCTCCTCGGCATCGGCGCAAGCTAGTCATGGCACGAAAATGTCAGCGGCTAGCCGGCAGGCTTTGCAGGCGAATATTCACGCCATTACCGAGCTGTCAGACAAAATGGAAGCATCCAGCGCTGCCATTGCCAAGCTAGATGACAACACCCGCAATATTGAGCAGATTCTGGAAGTTATTAAAGGCGTTACTGAACAAACCAATTTGCTGGCGCTAAACGCGGCTATAGAAGCGGCGCGAGCCGGTGAGGCCGGGCGTGGGTTTGCGGTAGTAGCCGACGAAGTGCGTGGGCTGGCGCAACGTACCCAGGATTCAGCGCAAGAAATTGAAAATATGATTGAAGTGCTGCAAAAAGGGACGCAAGATGTTGTGGATGTTATTTCCCAAAGTCAGCAAACCAGTGAGTCCTGTGTAAAAACGGCACACGAAGCTGAAGAACATATGCAAGACGTTGATACGGCAATTGCGGAAATGGATTCGGTGAATCACTCGGTAGCCTCGGCAACCGAAGAACAAACTACAGTGATCAAAACGCTCGATAATGACATACATGATATTAGTGATTTAAATCAGCAAGGCATTCAGAACTTGCGAGACACTAATGCAGCTTGTACAGCGCTGCAGGAACAATTCGAACGACTGGAAGCTATGGTGCAACGCTTTAAAGTGTAACCAAAAGGTGTTGTAGTGCCCGGTCAGCGACAACCAATTAAAGGAAGCGAAGATGAAAAATTTAGGATTATTACTTACAGCAGGTTTGTCAGCAGGAATTTTAATGATGCCGCCTGCCGAAGCGCATGAGCATAAGTCGCATAGCGAGCGCACTGAAGCACCTGCCGACGCTGTTGCTTACATTATTTCACCGCAAAATGGTGAAAAAGTATCGACCAAATTCAAAGTGAAATTCGGCTTAACTGGCATGGGCGTAGCTCCGGCAGGTGTTAATGCACCACACACTGGCCACCACCACTTAATGGTAGATAAAACAGAATTGCCGGCACTGGATAAGCCTATGGGTGGCGACGTGATTCACTTTGGCGCCGGTCAAACGGAAACGGAACTGGAATTAGAGCCAGGTGAACACACCTTGCAAATCATTCTGGGCGACATGAATCATGTTCCACATGATCCGGTCGTGGTTTCTGAAGTTGTAACTATTACTGTGGTAGAAGACTAATCTAAATCAAGCTCCAGCTGGTGCTGCTCATTCGGTTCGGGCAGTGCCACGCTAATTCCTATCAGGCGCACGGCACGTTGCTGCCGACGCGCCCAGGCTTCATTCAACAGTTGATAAAACAGGCTCGGCGAGGTTACCGCCCGGGCCTTACTTACGGTGGTTTGGTTAAAGTCCTGAAACTTTATTTTTACCGTTTGTGTTTTTATTGGTGTGTCTTGCCAGCGTCTGCCACCTAAGCGGCGTTGCAATTTAGGTAATAAGAACCGCTCTAAGAATTGTTCTGCCTGTCGCACATGCTGGAAATCAATTTCCAGAGTTTCCTCAACCCCGACACTTTTACGCACCCGTTCAGTAATAACCTCGCGGTTATCAATGCCCGCGCAACGTTGATGTAGCAACCAGCCAGCCTTTTCGCCCAGTACTGCCTGCAAATCCGACATGGAAGCGGCTTGTACGTCGGCACCTTTATGAAAGCCAACACGCTGTAACCGGTCCAGACTCTTAGGGCCAACCCCCGGAATTTTTTTCAGGCTCAGGGCGCCTAAGTAGGCATATACCTGCTCCGGAGCTACCAGAAATTGCCCATCTGGTTTGCGCTCTTCGCTGGCTATTTTGGCCACCATTTTTTGATTCGAAATGCCGGCCGAACCCGAAATGCCGAGTTCCCGGATGCTTGCTCGTACCGCTTCCATGGTTAAAGTGGCGCTACCCTGAAACTGAGTGTTGTCGGTTAAATCTAAATAAAATTCGTCAATAGAGGCAGGTTCTACCCGATCGGTAACTTCATGTAGGCATTCCAGCACTTGCTTAGACAGCGAGCGGTAGTAGGCATGGTCGGGGGTAACAAAGTGCAGGTGCGGACACAAGCGCCGCGCCTGCGAGCCGGGCATGGCGCTGCGCACGCCAAATTGGCGGGCCAGATAGTTAGCGGTTGCGACTACGCCCCTAACACCACCGCCACCCACAGCAAAGGGGCGATTCTTTAAACTTGGATCGCGTAAGACTTCGGCGCTGGCAAAAAACGCATCGAGATCCAAAAGGGCGATTTTACGCATAGTTAATGAACTGTTTAACCTTTCGTTGAATATGGCTATAATCGCAACAACTCGCTGGGTCTGCAACCGGACCAGTAACTTGCAGGAGAACGACGTGAAGATGTTGAAAGTAGTGAAATCCCGCCGTGTAGTGGCTATGTTATTAGCTTTTGCAATGGGCACCGCCAGTGCAGCAATGATGCCGCAAGACATGTCTGACGAAGCCATTGCCGAGCGCATTAAAGCAATCGGTAAAGTAAAACTGGCGGGTGATGAAGAAAGCAGCCAGCAAGCATCATCAGATGGTCCGCGTTCGGGTCAGGCTGTTTATGACAAGTTTTGTATGGCTTGCCACACTTCGGGCGCTTTAGGTGCACCAAAAATTAATGTGGCAGCTGACTGGGAAGCACGTTTGGAACAGGGTATGGAAACTGTGTTTAACCACGCGTGGGACGGTTACAACGCTATGCCTCCGAAAGGCACCTGTAACGACTGTAGCGAAGAAGAAATTCAGGCTGCTATTGATTACATGATTGCGGATATTTAATTAACCCGTAATTTATAAAAATAAGATTAATTTTTAAAAACCGCCCGTTGGCGGTTTTTTTGTAGGAATTGATTAAAAAATGCGCTAAAACTAACAGTTCAAGTTTGTTTCGTATGCTTTTCATCCAGCGCAACTAGCGTTATACTCCAAAGGTTGGAGAAACTTTAAAGCCTCGTTGAATTTATAACAATTAGAATATAAGACGCTTGTGTCGAATCGACACTTAAAGGTAAAGGATTCACCAAGGGCACATGACAACCAAAACCAATCCGAATCATCACGATCTGGCGCGCAAGCAGAAAGTGATCGACCGACTGAAAAAACTGACCGTAAAATACCGTCAGGCTGAAGTCGTGCAAAAAGCGCTGTTCAGAATTTCTGAACTGGCAGCTTCGGTTCGTGATATGAGCCACTTTTACCCCTCGGTGCACGCCATTATTGGCGAACTCATGTCTTCCAAAAACTTCTATATCTGTTTGTATGACCAATCCGAAGGTATTGTTAAATTTGTTTATTTCGTTGATGAATATGACGAAATGGACATTTTCGACCAATTACCCGTGGCTGACTTAAGTCGTGGTTTAACGGGTTACATTCTGCGCACGGGTAAGCCTTTCTTGTGCACTACCGATGCCTTTGATGAACTGAAAGCGCGCGGTGAAGTAGAGTCTATGGGGGCAGCCCCAGTTGATTGGCTTGGTGTGCCGCTGACGTCAGGCCAAAATGTGCTGGGCGCTATGGTTGTGCAAAGTTATAACGAAGAAGTGCGTTACGATGAGTCTGATAAAGAGCTATTAACCTTCGTATCACAGCACGTGGTGAACGCGCTTGAGCGTTTGCAGCAGCGCGAAATGATGCAAAATGAAATTGCCCATCAAACCGCTGAGCTACGCCACGCGAATGAAAGCCTGATGAAAGAAATCTCAGTGCGCGAGCGTGCCGAGCGGCAAACAGCGGTGCTGTTTGCGATTTCAGAGCTCACCAATATTTCCGAAAACATGGATAGCTTTTACCAAAGTTTGCACAAAGAAATTGGTACGCTTATTCATGCAGAAAACTTCTTTCTTGGTTTACTGACCGATGATAAAAAACACCTGCAGTTCCCATATTACGCCGACCAGGCCGATAAAAAAGGTAGTCGCCGCCGTTTAGGCAGAGGTATGACCGAGTACGTTATTCGTACCAAGAGCCCATCCTTTATTGATCGTGCCAAATACCAAAAGCTGGTGAAGGCCGGCGAAATCGAACATGACTCTAAGTACGGCAAACCGCCGGCTCAGTGGCTGGGTTCGCCGCTCATGATGAACGACGAAGTGTTTGGCGTATTGGCGGTACAGAGCTACGAAGAAGAGTTTGTGTATCAGCAGGAAGATTTGGAACTATTGAACTTCGTCTCGCAACACGTAGCCGTTGCCATTGAGCGCAAGCGCAATGCTGAAGAAATTCAGCGGGTAAATGCCTTCTTGGAAAAGAAAGTGGCCGAGCGCACCGAAGAGCTGGTTGGCGAAATCGAGCGGCGTAAGAAAATTGAAGCCAAGCTTTATCATGATGCGCATCATGACACCCTTACCGGGTTGCCGAACCGCGCATTTTTCACCGAGCGACTGCAGCACGCGCTGAATCACAAGAAACGGCATCCGAAAGACAACTTCGCCGTGTTGTTTGTCGACTTAGACCGCTTTAAAAATATCAACGATACCCTGGGCCATTCCGCCGGCGACCGGTTCTTATTAGAAGTAAGCCGTCGTATTGGTGATTGTGTTCGTGAGAACGATACCGTTGCCCGTTTAGGTGGCGATGAGTTTGTTATCTTGCTGGACAGCATGTACTCCATTGAAGATGCCAAAGACGTAGCCGCGCGTATTATTGAAAAAATGCGTCAGCCCTTTAACTTTAGTGGCAGCGAGCATTACTCCGGCGCCAGTATTGGTATTGCGGAATGTAAATCCGAAACAGATTCAGCCGAGCGGTTGTTGCGCGATGCCGATGCAGCCATGTATCACGCCAAAGGGCTAGGTCGCGGTCGCTTTGTATTGTTCGAAGACAGTATTCACCAAGGCTTAGTGGCTTCTATTAACCAGGAAACCGCGTTGCGTCAGGCGCACCTGAACAAAGACTTCCGAGTTTACCATCAGCCGATTGTTGAGTTAGAAACCGGTGCAATTAAAGGCTTGGAAGCTTTACTGCGCTGGCAGCGTGGTAAAGAGCTGGTGAGTGCCGAGCAGTTTGTACAACAGGCAGAAAAATCGGGACTGATCATTAATTTAGATCGCTGGATGCTGCAGCAGTCATGTGAATTATTAAAAACCAGAGCTAAGCAAAAGGTTGAAACACCATACTTGCACGTGAATTTATCGGTGAGCCATCTGGTAAAAAGTGCTTACGTGCGCGAATTAATAAAAATTGTCGAAACGGCCGGCATAGAGCCATCACAGTTGGTGTTTGAGTTCACTGAAACTGAGCTTATTAGCCATGGTAAACGCACCTTGTCGAGCTTAAGAACGCTGTCGGAGTTCGGTATCAAGCTGGCATTAGATGATTTCGGTCGTGGCTCAGGTCCCTTGCAGGTGGTGTACACCTACCCGTTCGATTTCCTGAAACTAGACCAACAATTTGTGGCGCACTTAATTGATAGCGATAGAGCGCAGGCCATGGTGAGAAACGTGGTTGCCTTGTGCGCCGACTTGGGTATTTCAATTTATGCCGAAGGTATTGAAACCAAGCAACAGCAGGCGTTGCTGCTTGAACTTGGTGTCCGTTTTGGGCAGGGCGAGCACACTGGCCTGGCACGCCTGCTTAAATCTCCAACCGAAGTCTTATCTGATTGCGCTTAGCGCTTTTTCAAAGCATTCCTGAGCATAGCAATACCAACTGCATTTTTCTCATCCTGCTCTTCATCGCTCACAGGCTTTTTGGTGTCTTCCCATTCCACGTCGTCTTGCGGCAGTTCCCACAAAAACCGACTTGGCTCAGGCCGAATCACTTCACCATATTGGCGCCGTTCTTTGGCCATGGTAAATATTAATGAATGCTGAGCACGGGTAATGCCTACATAAGCCAGACGCCGCTCTTCGTCCACCATATTGTCGTCAACGCTGCTCTGGTGCGGCAGAATACCTTCTTCCATACCCACCATAAATACGTGCGGGAATTCCAGTCCTTTGGACGCATGTAGCGTCATCAGGTGCACCTGATCGCCTTGTTCGTCTTCTTCGTCGCGTGACAACATATCGCGCAGGGCGAGCTTGCTCACCGCTTCATCCAGCGTCAGGGGCTGGTGCTCGGGATCACCTTTGAGCATTTCGGTAATCCAGCGATACAGTTCATTCACGTTCTTGTAACGCATTTCAGCGGCTTTAGTACTGGCGCTGGTTTCAAACAACCAGTCTTCGTAGTGAATATGTTGCAGCAGGCGTGAAATAGCCTGCGCTGCATACTCACGGTTGTCGCAATCGCGCGCGGTGGAGGTAATAAGCTGCACAAACTCTTGCACCGCTTGCATGGCACGCGTACCCAGTTGGGTTGTTAAACCACTATGCTGAGCGGCTTCCAGCAAACTAATATGCTGCTCGTTGGCCAGCAGGCCAATCCGTTCAAGTGTTTGCGGGCCTATGCCTCGTTTGGGAATATTTACCACCCGAATGAACGCCGTGTCGTCATTCGGATTCACCAACAATCGCAAATACGCCATGATGTCTTTGATTTCTGCGCGCGCAAAAAATGACTGGCCGCCGGTCATGCGATAAGGAATACGGTTACTGAGCAGTGCTTTTTCAAATACCCGCGCCTGATGGTTGCCGCGATACAAAATGGCAAACTGGTGATAGGGGGTTCGGGCCAGAAATCGTTGCCGTACTATTTCGGCAACCACACGTTCGGCTTCATGCTCTTCGTTACGGCCATAGATAACCTTCAGGGGTACACCGTACTCCATTTCCGAGAATAGCTTCTTCTCGAAAACGTGCGGGTTGTTGTCGATTAAAATATTGGCGGCTTTCAGAATGCGCCGGTGCGATCGGTAGTTCTGCTCCAGCTTAATCACTTTAAGTTGCGGGAAGTCATTTTGTAGCAGCGCCAGGTTTTTGGGCTGGGCACCGCGCCAGGAATAAATCGACTGGTCATCGTCACCCACCACGGTAAAACGCGCGCGCTCACCAACTAAGTACCGAACTAACTGATACTGGCTGGTGTTGGTATCCTGATACTCGTCTACCAGTAAATACCGGAACTTCTTCTGCCAACGCTCGCGAACTGTTGGATTGTCGCGCATCAGCAGAGTAGGTAATAAAATTAAGTCGTCAAAGTCGAGTGCGTTGCAGGCACGTAGATTTTGCTGGTAACGGCGGTAGCACTCGGCAAACAGTTTTTCGTCTGGCAATTGAGCTTGTGCGGCGGCTTGCTCAGGGCTCAGCATGGCATTTTTCCAGTTGCTAATTTGGCTGCTAAGCAGCTTTAGCATGGTTTTATCGCCATCCAGCTCGTCTTCGGTCAGTGCTTTTAATAAGGCGAAAGTGTCTTGATCATCAAACAGTGAAAAGCCTGGCTTCATTCCAAGCGTTGCCACTTCACGCCGAATAATATTCAAGCCCAGGGTATGAAAGGTGGAAACCGTTAAGCCGCGGCTTTCTTTGCGGCCCATGGTTTGTTTTACCCGTTCCTTCATTTCACGCGCGGCTTTGTTCGTAAAAGTTACCGCTGCTATATGGCGTGGTGAGTAATCACAACGCTGAATCAAGTAGGCTATTTTTTCCGTAATAACACGCGTTTTCCCACTCCCAGCACCGGCAAGCACGAGCAAAGGGCCGCTAATGTAGTGCACGGCTTCCTGTTGGCTGGAATTTAATAGCATAACGGTGCGGTAGCATCCTTTGATGATTCGGGAAAAGGCAATAGCAGGCGATTTTAACCGAAACTCCTGCTAAGCTAAATGGTATTCAACTGAGTAACGAGGTAACACCTGTGGACGCAAAGAAAATTGAAGATATCGCCCGTCAAATTAACGATAGCATTCCAGCAGGTATGAAAGACTTTGCCGGCAATATGGAAAGTCGCATTAAACAGATTTTGCAGCAACAACTGAGTAAGCTGGATGTAGTAACTCGCGAAGAACTCGATTTACAACAGCAAATGCTACTGCGTTTACGTCAGCGCGTTGAAGCCTTAGAGGCACAACTGGCAGCCCAAAACGACACGAACAAAAGCAGCGATTAAGTTATTTGCGGCGCTTGCAATGCGCCCAGTCTTGTGGCGGATAGTCGGGCTGCTCGGTGCTATTAAAGCGCTCGGTAGCCGCAGCTAATTGCTGTCTATACTCAGCAAAGTCGAGTTCGCCCTGCACTAAATGCCCCAGGTCACGCTGCACGTAGTAGGCTATTTCACCCACTTCATACAATACCGACTCTTTGTCTTCCCTAACTAATGCAGTTGCGTTGGCATCAAGTTTCGCCATGCAGCATTCCTGCAGTCGGTTATTTAGCTCGCGAACCACTGAGCGCGGAGAACCCATGTTGCCACTACTGTACTGACGCAACGGTTCCAACTTCTGAAAAGTTTCAGCGGCAATGGCGGTGGTTTGCTCGAGCAGTTGTAAAGATTCTTCCGCCAGTTGGTAGTTCAGAACCGTAAGGCGTTTACGGCTTTGTTGTGCGGCTTCTTCGGACAGAAACAGATCATCACTAACCAAAGTTCGCCAGCGTTCATTTAACAGCCGCAGGGTGCGAGTATCGTCAGGTGTTGCGGCGTACTCTGTTAAGTTTTGGGAAAAATCACAAACTTTAGCCAGTGAAACCGGTTCAACTTTAATTGGCGCCCGGCTTTGTTCCGGTGAGCATGCTACCAGGCCGCTAGACAAGAATAATAGCGCAATACCTGCGTAGCTGTTGTAAGCTTTCATGAGATTTTTCCGTAACGTAAATTTTTATCTGGCCGTGGGTTGACGGCACCGCAAGAGGCCGCCAGCATACCATAAAGGCGTCTTTTCGAATATCCAATATCTTAAAATGGTCCCGTGGAGGTAGCATTCGTGGCACAGTGGTTAGATGCAGAAGTAGTAGAGAATTATGCTTGGAATCAGGAATTATTCAGCGTTCGGGTGCGAACCACGCCGTTTGAATTTGTGGCCGGGCAATTTGTTCGGTTGGGAATTACCACCGAAGATGGGCGTGTACAACGAGCTTATTCACTGGTGAATGGTCCTGATGCCGAGGTGCTGGATTTTCTGGTTACGCGAGTGGAAGGCGGCAAGCTGTCACCACTACTGCATCACCTTCAACCGGGTCAAACTGTGCAGGTTAGTCAGCCGCCAAGTGGATTCTTTACCTTGAATGAAGTTCCGGATGGCGACAGCTTATGGTTACTGTCGTCGGGTACAGGCATAGGACCGTATTTATCGATGCTGGCAACCGACATTCCGTGGCAACGATTTAAACGAATTCATTTAGTGCATGCGGTACGCCATACGTCAGATCTGGCATATCGGGCGCAGTTAGAAGCCTGGGAGCAAAGTCATGCGAAGCAGTTCAACTATGTGCCGGTAGTATCAAGAGAAGACTGCGAAGGCGCGCTTCGCGGCCGTATTCCTGCCTTAATTGAAAGCGGCGAACTGGAGGCTGCAGTTGGTGATCAGTTAACTAGCGACGCGCAGGTTATGATTTGCGGAAATCCAGACATGATTAAAGACGCAAAAGTGATTCTGGATGCGAAAGGCTTACCGAAGAACTTACGCCGGAAACCAGGTAACGTTACCGTTGAGCAATACTGGTAAGGGAATCCTTTACCAGAGCCGGCGTTAGCTGGTTTCCGTTTGGCTATAAACGCCTAACGAGAATGGGCGAATAACTTTTAGAATTTCGGCCTGACGAAGTGCCGGCTCGGCAGGTAAATCTATCTTATCGTCAATAATTAGCGTTGCCAGCCCATGCACCAGTGACCAGGCACCTTGGGTGGTTGCATGGTGATTTAGCTGGTGTGGGTTGGTCTGTTGCAGAGCTTCACCTACGGCGTGCTGAATAGGTTCAAAGCTCAGCCGGCCAGCAGTTTCTCGTTCAGTCGACGCAGTCATTTGCGATAGCTCGTTACCAAACATCAAACGAAATAGCTGCCGGTGTTCCAGTGCGTAGTTAATGTATCCCAATGCAATACGCTCGGCCTTTAACTCTGCTGAGCTACTGCGCAACGACTCATCAATATATTTACGTAATTGAATGAAACCCTCTGTGGCCAGAGCTTCTAACAACGCATCCTTGTTATTGAAATGATTGTAAGGCGCCGTAGCGCTAACGCCGGCAGCTTTCGCTAGGGCACGCAGGGTCAGACCTTTCATGCCCTCATTCACGAGGATTTTCTCGGCTTCAATTAATAACGCTTCTTTCAAATTGCCGTGATGATAAGGACTTTTCAATGTTACGCCAGCCTCTTAGGAAGATTGGGATTGTTGGTTGCCTGCCAAAAGTATAAACAGACAGGGCACCAGGTAAAAGGACAGTAATACTGAAAGTAACACACCTCCGGCTACGGCCACAGCAAATGGTGGCCAAAATGCTCCACCGCCTAAAATTAACGGCAGAAAACCAAAGAAGGTGGTAAGCGTGGTGGAGGTAATATGTTTAGACGAATGCATTACTTCCTGTACCACGTTGTGAACCTGCAAACGCTGATTGGCCGCGGCTGCTTGTAGTGATGTCAGAATGATAATAGCTGCGTTAATGGAAACACCAATGGCCCCTATAAGACCAATAATGGCCTGTATTCCAAACGGGTAGCGCAGAACAATCAAGCTTAGCAGGCTTAAGCCCACCGACAGTAAACACACCAACAGCGCAATAGCCGACACCCGAAAGCTGTTAAACGTCATGACAATAGTTATCACGGTTAAAGAAACAACCAGGCCTAGCACTGCTACCAGATTGCGAAGTGTTTCAGCGCGTTCACCCGCGTCACCCCCAAAGCTAATTTCGTAACCCGCCGGCACCGCCAGTGGATTCAACTCCAGTGACTTCTGAACCTGTTGAAACACCACATCGGGTAATACCTGAGTATCAATAAATGCCTGCACAATATTCACTCGTTCGCTGTTTAATCGGGTGATGTCACCGTCAGCAGGGGTTACCGTTACCGACGCTATGGCTTCCAGCGGGACTGTGCCAGCAGCGGGTGTTTGTATGGGTAAGCTAAGTATATTGATAATAGATTCGCGATTTCTGACATTGGACTTAAGCCAAACCGGCACTTGTACGGTATCTTCCAGAATGAAGCCGGCCGGGGCGCCAATAGTTGCCAAACGAACTTGCTCCGACACTTCGGCGGGCGTTAGTTGTAATGCTCGTACCGAAGCGGCATCAATATCTAACTGGTAGCTGGGGGCGCCTGCAGTTAATGAGGCTCGAGTGGAGGTGACTGATTCGATGCCTGCCAACCGCAGGCGCAGTTCGTCACCCAGTCGCTGCAATATGTGCAAGTCGGTGCCGGTAACGCGAATTTCAACAGGCGCATCAACCGGTGGGCCCTGGTTCAGTTTACGAACCAGCAGCTGGGCAGCAGGGAAGCGGGTTGCCAATTCGGGTTGTAAACGTTTCACTAGCTGCCCAGTGGCCTCAGCATCTTCAGTTTGTACATAAATATGCGCGTAGCTAGGGGTGTTGTCCTTCCCACTACGAATATTGTAGTAAAACGCCGGAAAGCTCTCGCCAACAATATGACTGACAGCCTTTACACCCTCGGTTTGGTTTAAGTATTCCAGTATCGGCTGCAACTGTTCCGTGGTCGCCGTAAGTGAGGACAATTCACTAAACTGTACTTCAATATGAAATTGATCGCGGTCTACGCCCGGGAAAAACTGCGCCGTTAAAGTGGGGAATAGCGCGAAACCTGCAATAGGTAACAGTAGCGCCAGCGGTATGGATTTGCGTTTGTGAGAGTACGCCCACACCAGCGAGTTGCGGAATTTCAATGCAATGGTTTGTTGCCATTGCCATTCGCGTTGTGGTGTTGGAAAGCGTGTTAGCACCTGACCTGCAATAGCCGGGGTTACGATGAGTGATAACAGCAGTGATGCAACCAGCATTACTATGACTGAAATGGCAATAGAACCAACGAAGTCGCCGGAAGGTCCGGGCAACATCACCATTGGCATAAAGGCTAAAATAGTTGTAATAGTTGAGGCCGAAAGCGGTATCCACAAGCGGGCAACGGCCTTTTGAATGGATTCCTGTACAGTCAATTGGCTCAGGTTTTTCTTAATCTCGTCGGTCATCACAATAGCGCTATCAACCAACAAGCCCAGTGACACAATAAGCCCGGTAATGGACATTTGATGAATCGTCATGTCGATAAAGCGGAACACAATCATGCTTAACAGGGTTGCCAGCGGAATAATACTGGCAACAATAAGCGCTACCCGCATTCCCATAGTGACAATCAAAATGGCAATAACCAGCACAATACCTATAGCCAGATTAGCCAGTAGGTCATTAATTTTTGTAGTGGTGTAGTCGTTTTGATTAAAAATAGTTTCCAGTTCGATATTGTCTGGTAATTGCCTGGTGAACCGTTCAAGACTGCTGTTGATAGCGCCTGACCAAACATGAACCTGTTTGTCAGATTGCATGCGAGCGCCCACTAAAATAGTGCGCTGTTGGTTATGATAAGCCGCACGGGACAACGGCTCGCGAAGCCCTTTTTCTACGCTGGCAACATCGCCCAGTAATAGCGTTTGGCCGCTGGTTGCAGCAGCAATGGTGGTATTCATAACGTCGTTAACCGACTGAAACTGATTACCGGGTTGCAACAGTAGGTCGGAGCCAGCAGATTCCACTTTACCGGCACTTTGCTTAATATCATGTTGTGCCAGTATGCCAACAAGATCAGTCAGCGTTAGGTTGGCTTGCTGCAACTTTTGCAAATCAACGGCAACGCGAATGCGTTCTTCATTCATCCCAAAAATACGAACCAGCTTAGTGTTAGGAACCAGTCGCAATTGATCCTGAAGGCTCAGGGCGTAGCGTTGAGCCAGCGCAATATCTTGCGAGCGGCTAGGCGTAATACTAACAATGCTGGTGTAAGCGCCAGCTCGGTCACTATCAAACACCGGGGCTGATGCACTGGCGGGTAAGGCAGGCTGTGCCTGAGCAATGGCATCACGAACTTCTGACCAGATGCTCTCAATAGTGTCGGCGGGAACAAAGGAAGAAAGCTCAATTTGAATTACCGAAATATTCTGGCGCGAGGTTGAGTTAATTTCATGAATTTCGTCAATTTCACGTAACTCAGTTTCAATACGCTCAGTAACCAGGGCCTCTACCTGAGAAGCCGTTGCACCGGGAAAGCTGGTAACAATAGTGGCAAACAAGTTGGTAATGGTTGGATCTTCCTGACGGCCAACCGAACTGAGCGAGGTATAACCAACCACCGCAAGCATCACAATCAACAGAGCCAGGTAGCGCCACTGCCGATAGAACATCAGGGCGATCATGGGTGTAGGCCTACAGCCGTTATGTGCTGGCCGGGTACTACTTTATTTAAACCTGCCTCAATGATGACAATCTCACGGGGCAGGTCACCTTGGATATAGGCTTGCTCGTGTTCCATATGTAGTACTTTTACAGCGTACGGATGAATGCGTTGCTGTTCGTCCAGCAAATAAATGACCCAGCGACCTTTATCTTCAGAAGTCAGCGCTGTGGAAGGTATCCAGTAGCCAGCTTCTTCCAGCCGATTGGTGACCGTTGCCCGAACTAGCTGGCCGGGGTAAACCGGGGCAGGTTCAAGCTGAAAGAGTAAGTCGATAGTGCGGCTGTGCTGCGCTTGCTGAATGTCGCGACCCATTAAGCGGCCGGTAAGCTTAAGGCCATCCGCATCAAGTTTTACCGGCTGCTTGAACTCAAAGCGCTGGTACAGCTGACTGGGTAAACCTATTCGAGCGCGTAAATCCTGCGGATCAACAAGCTGAAATACCGTCTGCCCACTGGCAACAAACTCATTGTTATTGGTAATACGTTTGGTAATAACGCCGGAAAAAGGCGCGTACAGTTTCTTTTTTGCAATTTCCAGCTGTAACTGTGACTGCTCGGCTTCCAGTTGGCTTACTGCATCTAATGCTGCCTGATAGCGGTAATTGGCATTATCAAATTCTTGCTCCGATACACGGCTATTAGCATATAGGCTGGCTACTCGTTGGTAGCTACGCTGGGCGAGTTCCGTTTCAGATTTTTGCTGGCGCAGCGCTGCGTCAATGCCAGCTTTGCGCTCAGCTAGCACGCTCACGTCTTGCTCAGCTAATAACTGCCCTCGCTCTACCCGGGCAAAGTCATCCACATGCAGCTGCGTGACTTTACCGGCAAACTCAAAGCTAAGGTTGGCTTCACGACTAGCTTCGATAACACCTGTGTATTGGGCACTAATGTTTACGAATTCTTGCTGTTGATAACTACCAACCGGCATTGCAACAGATTGCAGGTTGTTCGAGTTGTCCGTGCTATAGGCAGTGCTGGTTAGGCTGCTCAGTACCAGCAGCCAAATAAATCGATGTAATGTATTCATGGGTTTTTCCTCGCCTAACCCGAAAATATATTTACAGTGTAAACTTAACGGTGTAAATTTAGCAAATAAAAAGTTTATTGAGGGAACAATAATGGCGAAACCTTACCTTGGCTCTTTTGATTGGGGCGAGCACTCGAATGGCATTTTGAGCGGTTCGGACAAGCTGAAGGTGCTGCAGTTGTTGGTAAAATCTCAGCTTGGGCAAGCTTTTAGCCGGCTAGGGCAAAAGCTGGGATTAGATAAGCAAAATCTTGCCCGGTTAAACTTCGATGCGATTAAGGCGCCGGATACTAGCTTCTGCAAAGCCGCGCATATGGAAGCGCTAACTATTTACTCGCCGGAACTTATGTTTCACTGTATTCGAACTTACTTATTTGCCTGTTTATTCGGCCAGTACCATAACCAACAGCCGGATTTTGAACTACTGTATACAGGATGCTTACTTCACGATGTTGGTTTAACCAGTAGCAATCAGTGTCAGTGCACAAGTACGGGCTTCCAGGTTGTTGGGGCGCGCTATGCCTATGACTTTGCCGAACGCCATTCTCAACTGGCTTCACGCCGCGTTCCGCTTTATGAAAGTATCAGCTATCACCTGAATCCTTTTGTGCCTTTTACTGACCAAACTGTGGAAGCCGCCTTGCTGCAACGTGGAGCTATGCTCGATGTGATTGGCCTGAATCATCACCAGTTGGGTAAGCAAGTTATTCAGCGGGTTAATAAATTCGCGCCGCGCGACGGTTTTACTGAGGCCATTGTTGGTTCAATGCAAAATATTGAACATGCAGTAGGCTCGCACGCGCATTTTTTGGCTAAGCTGGGTTTTGAAAAGCTCGCATCGACAAACAAAATTGACACTATGGTGGAAACCTATGAATAAGCCGCTCAGGGATCGCACGGTTAGTATTCTGATTTACGATGGTGCTGAAGTACTTGATTTTTCCGGGCCATTTGAGGTTTTCGCGGTTACCGGCCAATTGTCACCCGAAACCAAACTGCGGGTAAACTTGGTAGCCGAAGATAAGCGTATTTACGATGCCGTAAATGGTTTCAAGGTTGTTCCTGACTATGTGTTATCAGAGCTTGAAAAAACCGATGTTCTGGTTATTCCGGGCGGTGCAGGCTCTAAGTTAGCCATGAATCATCAAGGGCTTTTGCGAGATTTAACTCGTCTTGCCGAACATGCATCTACGGTACTTTCAATTTGTACCGGCGCTCGCTTATTAGCAAAAATGAAATTGCTCGATGGCCTTGAAGTAGTTACTCATCATGAGGCTTATGAAAGTCTTGCTGAGTTAGCGCCAAAGGCTAAGCTTAATCGCGAAGCCCGCTTTGTAGATACTGGCAAAATCATTACCACAGGCGGTATTTCGGCAGGCATTGATGGCGCATTTCACGTGGTGGAGCGCTTTTTTGGTAAGAAAGTAGCAGACAAGACAGCGGCGTATATGGAGTATCAACGCTAACTAATTAGCGAAAAAGCGGCGTAACTTCTGCACCAGCTCGGCGGGCTTTTCTTCTATAACCAAATGGCCCGCATTGGCAATATAGGAAACTCGGGCATTTGGTAACGCGCCCGCTAATTCTTGCGCGTATGAAACCGGTAACCAACTGTCTTGCTCAGCCCAAATAATCAAGGTTTCGGTAGCTAGATTACAAAATTTATCTTCTAGTTCAGCCGTATAAGTTTCACTTGATTGCTTAATCTGGCGGTAAAAGGCGGGTTGTCCCAGTTCCGTTGACCAGTATGACAGCGTGTGGTCAATAACGTCAGCGCTGATTTCAGTAAATGCTGCAGTTTCAATGTAGGCCCTGACCAGACCTTTATGAATGGCCGCTGGTAATTGTTGAAACACGTCTTCATGTGCCGCCACTAACCTGTAGAAATCAGAACCCCAGGGGCGAATAGCCACGGGATCAATGAGCGCTATTTTTCGAAACTCTTGTTGGTTCAATAAAGCTGTTCGCAACGCCGTAGTACCACCGAAGTCGTGTCCGATAATAAATGGGCTCTGAAGCTTCCAATGCTGAATAAGAGCGGTGAGTAATTCGTTTTGAATACCGAGCGAGCAATCCTGGTCGCTTTGATCCGATTGGCCAAAGCCAAGTAAGTCAAAATAATATACGCGGTAGTGCTGCGCCATGGCGCGAATAATAAAGCGCAAGTTATACGAAGACCAGGGTGTTCCATGAACCACTATGAGTGGCTCACCAGCGCCTATCGAGTCCCATTTCACCAGCCGGTTTTGGAAATAGAAGCTTTGCTTTAACGGCCATTGTTGTTTGTTGGTTGCCATGTTTATTAGTGCGCGTTGCAGCCAGCGGACTGACAGGCAACCGGCGTTCCTGCTGCATTAAAGGTAAGTGGACAACAACTAAAAATAGCGTCTTTAAGCAGCTTTCGCCCGCGCTGGACCCGCGATTTTGTGGCCGGCAAACTAAGTTGTAAGTGCTCAGCTACATCCTTTTGTTTTTGGCGTTCTAAATCACTCAAAATAACCGCATCACGATAAATATCCGGTAAGTTGTGTGCTAAGGAAGCCAGGCACTGGCTGATATTGCCTTCGCGCTCAAGCGGCTCGTCGAAGGCCTGATCATGAATAACTTCATCAAAGGTTTCAAATCGGGATTGATACCTATAGCTGTCATTCAGCTTATTGCTGGCAATAGTAAACAACCAGGATTTGAACTTACCTAAATCCTTTAAGGTGTCTCGCGCCTCGTATGCTTTTACCAGAGTGTCTTGCAGAATTTCCTGAGCCAGATCTGCGTTTTTAGTTTTAGCAATTAAGTAGGCTAGCAGCGCCTGACTGTGATCTTGCCAGAGTTTCTCTTCAATTCTCATACCGTTACTCCTGATAAGGCGCCGGGCCTAAATAGCCCGGCGTCTAATCGTTACTGACAACCGCAGCCGCCAGTTTTTGATTTCGCTGGTTGGCTACCGCAGCACTGAGCTTTTTCAGTGGGCGCACAACAGCTCTCTTGTTTAGCTGGGGTGCAACAACCTGACACCGGTGTTTGCGGTGATTGTTGATCAGCGCTTGATGGGCTTTTATCTGGTGCGTGTGACATGGTGCATTCCTCTTGTTAGGTGGCTTTCACGTTCCTGAGCAAGACCAAAAAGACGCAAAAAAGATGCAAGCTTGGTTTCATCATACGACTACAAAATCTTACTTCTATACACAGATGCGTCTTTTCCTGAGGTACAGCGTCAGTTAGAAAACGACTAAAAAAGATACAACCATTCTATGACCTGATCAGGAGAAATGCGATGAAACATCCCTTCAGTCAGCAGCTTTTTCCATCCAGCAGTTCGTTCTTGTATTACATAGAGGAGGGCAGTCTTGGCTTTATCTCAGGGGTTATTGCGCAGCATCCGGATACCGGAGAACTAATCTCTGGTGACTTCTCAGAGCAGGTTGAACAAACTTTTCATAACCTAAATGCCTTGCTAGCTGAGCTCGGTTTGTCGAGCCAGGACATTTCACGTACCTGTATTCAGCTGTGCGGCTATTCTCACTTGGAAGAACTCAATCAGCTTTATTCAAACTACTTTAAAGTTCCACGCGCCACGGTGCTGGTTTCTTCATTACCGCTGAGTGCGAAGATTCAATTAGACGCTGTGGTTCGTCTGAACTCCGAGCAACAATCGCAACTTCAATTCGCAAAGTGAAGCTCGCAAGCAAAGGGGGGTGTGAGCTTACTCTTTGAACTTTGAAGATACCGAGGAAAGTGTTTGAGAAAGGTTATTCAGTTCGCCAGAAATTGACTCAACATCTTTCAATAAATCCTGCGCCTGACTAAACGACGACGTCATTTTTTCCGTATTACTTACTATCATGGCCGCAACGCTTGATTGCTGGCGGGTTGCCGCGGCAATTTGCGTGTTCAGAGTATTAATTTCATCAATCTCAAGGTTAATACTGGTAATAGAACCACCCGCATCGGTGGTCAGTTGAGCGCTTTCGCTGGCAGTTTGTATAGCATCCCCAACAATGCTCACGGTGCTGTCGATGTTCTTGACCAACTCATTTAACACGTTGCGTATGTTGGAAACCGAACTCGCCGTTTTTGATGACAAATGGCGAACTTCTTCCGCTACCACCGCGAAGCCTTTGCCATGCTGACCTGCACGAGCTGCTTCAATAGCCGCATTTAAGGCCAGCAGGTTGGTTTGGTCGGCAATGTCATTAATATTTTTCAGAATGTCGGTGACCTGACCGGTTTGCTCTGACAGCTTATGAATAACTTGTCCGGCGGTTTCCATTTGTTCAGTTAGTGAGCGTGAATGAGAAACCGACTTGTTCGCTTTGGCTAAGCCGGTGCCGGCAACAGATTTCGCGTTCTCAGCGCGGTCAGAAGCCTCGTGTGCGGATTCACTAATTTCGGTCACCGAACTTTGCATTTCCAGCATGGCTTTAGCCACTTGCTGCACTTCTTCCGCCTGATGGTCTGTCATCTGATTCAATGAGTCCATCCCCTGACGAAGGTTCTGTGCGCTATCTCTTAGCGGTTCTATCAGCTGAGTAATATCTCCGAAAGAGTTTTGCAACAGGCTGATAAAAGCATTGAATTCTTCCGCAACGCGGCCAAGTTCATCGTTACTGTTAATGGTTAAGCGTACCGACAGCGACCCGGTGCCGGTGGCAAGTTCATGCAGGGAGCGGACCAACGAGTTTGCCACCGCAACAATAGAACGACCGATAAAATGGCCGGTTACAGCGATTAGTAACACCAAGACCACACCAATAGTTGTGGTGGCCGTTAAGGCACTTTGCATATTCTCGGTTATTTCGTTTAGCTCCTGCTCAAAGGCGGCATGCGCATGCTGGTCAAAGTCGTCGAAGGCTTGGGTCAACTGATTAAAAAGCTCGGTTTTGTGCTCTATGTTTTTACCAACGGTGTTGAAGTCAACGGTGCCATCAACAAATGAAGATGCAATTCGGGAGGACAGCTGGGTATAGGTTTCCAGCACCTGATTGGACTTAGTGAGCTGACTATAACTGGGGTCAATTTGAGTAACCTGCTGAATTAATTTGGCCAGATAACTGCTGCGTTCTTTGGCATTATTCAGCAAATCCGGGTCGGATAAGGTCACTGCTTGAGTAAAAAACTCGTCAACTGATTTGAATTCAACTTTGATTTGAGAAGCCAACATAGAAACGTCGTACATCTGGTCTTTCACCAGCGCCAGTCCGGTGTTGCTTTTCATGGTGAAAACGATGGATGAGCCTACCACGCAAGCAAAAGCTACGGCGGCCATAGCAATGATAAGCCAAATTTTTTGTAAAATGGATAAGTGGTTTAACACTCGCAACGCCTCACAAACCAAACTTTAAGATTTCGAAGTTAAGTGTTTGAAAGGTCTAAATATAGGTACAGGGAGTGTGTAAAAAACCGCTACACCGGGCTAGCCCGCGCTTCTGTTTCGTACCAGCTCGATCAGAGTCGCGCGTGTTTCATTTAACAACGCAATAGATTCGTCATTGCTGACTATTCGCGCTAGCTGAATAGTTCCGAGCATAGAGGTAACGATAAGATGACCCAGTCGCGCGTCGCCGGCGCGTTCGGCGTAATCATTCAGCCAAGCTTGTACATGGCTTGAAAACTGAGCTTTGAGGTCAGCGGGTAGTCTGGCGATGTCGCTTGCCAGCGCACCAACAGCGCAACCCTGGGCAGGAGTGTCACGATGCTCAACCGCAAGGTATTGCTCAATCAATGCGATCAGTTGGGCCGTAGCATCGGGCTCAGCGTCGGCCTTGGTAGCCAGGCGTTCACGAACCTGATTGAAGCTCAAGGTTACGGCTTCCAGAACCAGCGCGTTCTTCGACGGGAAGTGCGCGTAAAAGCCGCCGTGCGTAAGCCCTACGCGGCTCATCAGCGTACTTACGCCGGTGCCGTCTACGCCGTTTTCCTTAAAGCTGCTGGCCGATTCTTCCAGTATATGTTGCCGGGTTCTGGCCTTGTGATCTTTGGAATACCGCAACTGAACCTCAAGTTTTTTAACAAGCTGTACTGGTAAGTATAACCGAAGCTCGATCCGTTTCAATCGCCTTTGTAGCAACGGCTAGCGGCTATTTTGGAGCGCAATACAGCTCAAAATTTTCTACTTGCATCGGTAAAACCTTCTGATTAAATTATGATCATCATATAAAGAGGGTAAGAAAATGCGATTGCTTATATACACACTAATCATCGGTTTTTCGCTGGGAGTTAGCAGCAAAGCCAACGCAGATATAAGATTTAATGGATTTGCATCGGTGAAAGCAGGAACAACGCTTGGAAGCGGTGAAACACTTTATAAATATGAAGATGAGTTGAGTTGGCGACATGAAACTCTGGTGGGACTGCAGTTTGGGGCCGATTTACAACAAGATCTTTCGGTAACGGCTCAGCTAGTTGGTAGAGGTAGCGAAAGCTATGAAACGAATCTTGAGTGGGCTTATATATCTTATCGAATAACCGACAATCTCAAGTTTAATGCTGGTCGAATTCGAACGCCATTCTATAAATACACCGACTTCATTGATGTTGGCTATGCGTATGACTGGGTGCGAGTGCCGCAGTCTGTGTACAACCTCAATTTCACCAACCTTGACGGCGTGTCGCTGTACTACACATCTCAGCTAATGGGGTTCGATTCAACCCTACATCTTACTGCTGGCAGTAATGATGGGAGACCAGAAATCGCTGGTCGTAAAGTTGATGGGAAGGTTCGAGGTGGTTACGGCATTATCTGGGAGCTAAACCGAGATTTCTTTACGGTTCGTCTGGCGCACTTAGGTGGCGAATTGACAGCATCAGATCCTGAGTTGAATGGTTTTACCGAAATGCTAAGAGGAATCGGCTACGCTAGTTTAGCTGACGACCTTTTACTTGATGATAGCCACTCCGATTTTAATGGGTTAGCCGTTACCCTCGACAAGTATGACTGGGTTCTGGTTAGTGAGCTTACCAATGTGACCTTCGAGAATTCTTTTGTACCTGAACAAACTGGTTTTTATGTTTCGCTGGGGCACCGAATGGAATCATTCACTCCTTATATTTCGTACGAAAAGCGCGACGATTCCGCCAAGAGAGAGATATATGCTGACGTACCTCAAACGGCGCCGTTTTACTCAGATTTGGCGGGGCTTATAGATAGCCTCGCAGTGGACCGAGAAGCATGGAGCTTAGGTATGCGCTATGACTTTCATTCTTCGGCTGCGTTTAAAGTTCAACTGACGCACTCTGATAACAAAATTACCAATGAACAAAACCAGCTTTTAACTTTCGGTATCGATCTGGTTTTTTAAGGGGACACCATGTCAAAACTAGTAAGCTTGATAATCTTAACTTTGCTGACCTTTCAGGCTCAAGCCGGAACCAGTGTCATTGTTCATCCTTCCAATAGCTTTAGCTTAACGGCGGACGACGTAACCCGGCTATTTACCGGGCGCAGTAAAACCTTTCCGGACGGGCGCACTGCGGTTCCGGTGAATCTTACCGAAGATGTTGCTGTGCGTGCTGTATTTGACGAAAAAGTACTGGGGCGTTCGTCCAGTCAAATTAAAGCACACTGGTCGAAACTTCTGTTTACCGGTAAAGGAACGCCACCGAAAGAGGTTGATTCCGATCAGGAAGTTATTGATTTGGTGAAGAGCAATCCGAATATCATTGGTTACATTAGCAGTGAGAATGCTACTGGTGACGTAAAAGTTGTGTTGTCGGTAGACTAATGTGCTTGGTTCAGAGGTGCTGCAGTGAAGCATGTATTTAGCAGAAAGTTATTTCAATCCTCAGCCCCATTTTCACATTATGTTGAAGACCAGGGGCTGGGGTTTATTTCAGGAATTATCGCTCAGGACCCAACATCCGGTTTATTGCAGGCCGAGGATTTCGAGCAACAACTTCTGGGCACCCTAAATAACTTACGAGTATTACTAAGAGAGGTTGGCGTAACTGAAAAAAACGTTCTTCGCATTTGTATTTATTTACGCGATTATCAGAATTTTGATTGTTTGAATAAATTATACGGTGCTCACTTTTCTAGGCCATATCCGGCTAGAACAACCATTGCGGTTGCAGGTTTACCCCTAGGCGCGAAAGTGCAAATTGATGCTGTTATTAAATTGGCATAGGCATGAGCACTGCTCATGCCTTTTTTTTACCAATAATAAATTTAGCAACAGGAGTTAGTGGTTGCATCAACCGTCTGACAGCAGTTGGGGTTATCTTCGGAACTACAAACTCCAGTAGCAGGCAAGGATAGCTTCACATCAAAAGCTGCGTCGAAATCACCGTCCAGGTAGGCAACCACAGAACGAACTTGTTCATAACCTACAATCATTAAAAATCCTGGTGCGCGCCCGTAGCTCTTATTCCCGACAATAAAAAAATTCGCTTCCGGTTGTTTTAGTTCTCTGGCTCCGTGGGGAGCAATGGTGCCGCAGTGATGGAAGTTCGGATCTATCATATGCGCAAGACTGCGAACGCATTCAAGGCCCGGGTCTAAATCAACTCGTAACTCACGATTCATGGTTAAATCGGGGCGTTGGCCGGTGGCAACAATCACGTGATCGACGCTTAGTTCGGTAAAGTCGCCTGAAGCTGTCGTTGCGGCCAGATACACGCCGTTAATAGCTTCAGAAACGGCATACACTTTAAAGTCAGTTAAAACTTTCAAGCGACCACTTTCAACCAGCTGTTGTAATTGTTTACCAAGGCGAGCTCGCTCCGGCAGTTCGTCGTTAATACCACCACCGAAAACCCGACGGGTATCATTACCACGCAAAATCCAGAACAGTTCAAGGTCGTTTCTGGAGCCGGCGGCTTTTGCCAGTGAAATCAGATTGTGGGCGGCAGAATGGCCGGAACCAATTACCGCCACACGACGTTTTAGCCAAAGTGATTCGTGAGCCAAATTGGGCATGCCGTAACTGATATAGGTGGCAGCATCATCTTCGCCGTCCGCAGGCAGGCCGTTCGCACCAATAGGATTTGGTTGACCCCAGGTGCCGGTTGCGTCAATAACAGCTGCGGCCAGATATTCCTTGCAGGCACCTCCCGAGGTTCGGGTTTTTATTACGAAAGGAGCTTGCTCGCGGTTAACTACTTTTACTTTATCGAAGGCTTCACGCGAAATAGCGACAGCCGTTTCTTCGTAGTGAATGAAAGGTGCTATTTCAGGTAATTGCGCTAGAGGCTCCAGATAGGCTTGATAAAACTCACCTGCAGTAGGATGGTCGTTTTCATCGGGCGCTTCCCAGCCTGACGCCTGCAGTAGCTCCACAGCGGTTTGATCAAGGTTATATTGCCAGGGGGAGAATAGCTTTACATGCTCCCATTCTTCCATGTGTCCGCCAACACGATCGCTTCGCTCAATAACCATAAATGACATACCGCGTTTGGCGAGATGTGCTGCGGCGGCAAGGCCAACTGGCCCGGCGCCAATAATCACGACTTTATAGTCATGGCTTTTTAATACAGATTCCATTACTAGTGCCTTTCGTTGGTGATAGTCACCAACCAAGACGCGCCTGTTAGAGAATGGATGCAGTGCTACATACTCCATTATGCTCAGCTATAGTTCTGGAAAGGCCAGTGCATGCGCCAGCTTGCCATCAAAAGGGTAGCGCTGGCGCTCCCAACCTTCAATACCACCAAGCATGATTTTTACTCTAAAGCCAAATCCGGCAATGGCTGCGGCGGCTTTATCTGCTGCGTTGCAGTGAGTTCCGGCACAGTAAACAACAAAGCAGCGTTCTTCGTGCCCGGTTTGTAACATCTGAAGTTCGGCACGACTTAGTTCACTACGAGGAAAATTTTTTGCGCCCGGCAAGTGATATTGTTCAAATGACTTTTTACTGCGAACGTCGAGCAAAATGAAGTCGACGTTGCCGGTTTGATAAGCTTCATAAACATCCGCGCAGTCGGTTTCAAATTGCAATTTAGCGGCAAAATAGAGCTGACTCTCATCGGGGTCTGCAGGTGGCGTAGCCATTACTTTGGAAACTGTCGCTGAATGTATCATGGGTATCCTCGCTAAAGCCTCTGCTGAGGCTAGTCACTTGTGGATTAACGAGAGTACGTTTGGTGTTGGGCAAAGAATAGATACACTTGCAGAGCATAAGCTATGCACAGCTGTGAATTTAGCTGTGACTACACTGATGAGCCAAAGTGTGAATTCAGGCCACAGATGCCGATCGGCTCCGGTTCGCGCGGGTAATTAAACTTCCAAGAGCTTTCATAGCAGTGCGGAACTCGGCTTCCCAGGCGCTTGCGAAGGATATTCGCAAGCAGTTTCTAAACTTGCCGGTGGGTGAAAAAATTGGACCTGGTGCAATGGAAATGGCTTTGTCGAGGGCTTGCCCAGCCAACATTACGGCATCTATGTGTTCCGGCAGTTCTAGCCAAAGCACATAGCCGCCTTGCGGCTTGCTAACGCGAATTTCATCAGGGAAAAACTCTTCCAGCAACTGCTGCGTTCTGTTCAGGGCACGTTCGTATTCACCTTTAACCTGACGCAGGTGGCGATCGTACTTTCCCGACTCCAAAAAATAGGCAACGGCTAGCTGGGTAACCGATGGACAGGCTAAATTGGTGGTGAACTTTAAAAACTCCAGCTTGCTCTGACGATGGTTGGAGGTAAGCCAGCCAACCCGCAGATCGGGTGCTATTGTTTTGGCGAAACCGCTGCAATACAAAACATCTGCGGTGTCATCTAATCCAAGAAAACTCGATGGCCGGGGGCCATTAAAACCAAGATCACCAAAGCTGTCGTCTTCAATTAACGGAACTTGTTTGGATTTCAATAGTTTCAGAATAGCTTTCTTGCGGTAGTCGCTCATGACATAACCGAGCGGATTACTAAAATTCGGCACAATAACGCAAGCCTTTACCGGCCAGTTTTCCAGTGCTACCTGCAAAGCGTCGGCGGCAATTCCTTCGGTTGGGTGAGTCGGTATTTCAAGGGCTTTCAAACCCAGCGATTCAATAACTTGTAGCACACCATAAAAAGTCGGTGACTCAATAGCTACTATATCGCCGGGTTTAGTGGTGGCGCGCAGTGCCAGCGTTAGCGCTTCCTGACAACCGTTAGTAATCAGAATATTGTCCGGCGTCACCATAGCGCCTGTTTCAGCCATTCGACGAGCCAGCTGTTGCCTTAATTCGGGGGCTCCGGCGGGCATTTCGTAGCTGGCCAAACGGCGTTGCGTACGAATCGCTTTGGCAAGTGACTTCTCAATACCTCGCAGCGGTAAAAATGCGGACGCGGGAATGGCCGATCCCAGCTTAATAACACGCGGGTCACTGGCGGCTTTCGCCATCGCCATAACCATTTCTTGCCCTTCTACTGCACAGGGTTGGGCCTGCTTATTCGAATCGCTTTGCTTAATGGTTTTAATGTCAGCGCGGGCGCGGATAAAGAAGCCGGACTTGGGGCGGGTTTCCAGATAACCGTGATCCTGCAATTGTCGGTAGGCCGCTAGCACCGTGGCTATGCTCAGATTGCGGTGAATGCTCATGCGGCGGATACCGGGCAGCCGGTCACCGGACAGATAATGGCCATTCACAATTTCAGCTTTCAGCTCGTCGGCGAGTTCTTGATACAAAAACGACATGGCGATACCCCGCAAAGGTTACCGGCGCAGACGGCTCTGTGTTCATCTGTGCTGGTCATTTCATTGGTTGTCTGTATCTGTATAGATTAAGTGTAAGCAACTAGCCTGTCAATTCACGGTGCAACTCATTGGTGGATGCGCCTGCAGGTATTTAGATTGGTAGGGTGAGCTAAGGTGTTCGAGTTCGAAATCTGAATGGCCTGATTACTCGGGAGACATATGATGTCAGGTCAGCAAACTACAGAACCGCCCCCTGGGCTTATGGCAAGTGCTGAAGCAAGGGAACGCAGCAAGTTCGGAGGGAATCTGGAAATCAGAACTTACATCAGTACGCCGTCGTTAACAGAAACGGCAAGTTTAGAGGTCGGTGACGCACTGAATTTAGGGTTTTATAAAGTCGGTCCATTGCAGGTAGTAGCAGTGTTTCGGCATGGAAAGCTATTAGGTGGAGTTGCCAATCACCATCAAACCTTAAAAAGCTATTTAGCCAGAGGCTATAAGTTTGAAGTTGAAGTGGTTAGCAAGCGGTGTGACAAATTCCAAATCATTATCAGTTCTGTGTAATGGAACTAGGTGCAGGAGTATGAGTTTGTGAGTTCAACAGAAGAAAAGCCCGTTTACGTGATTGGTGCTGGTGCTATCGGCTTCCCCCTGGCGGCTTGCTTAACTCTTGCCGGTCGCTCGGTGATTGCTGTGCGTAGCAGTCGCAGCGATATTTCGTCCAGTGTGGTGGCGATTACTATGCATCACAATGGCCGTCCGGTAAGTGTTGCAGTAAAAACCATTTCGTTAAATAAGCTGCCAAAACTTGATGGCATCGTGGTTATTGCTTCTAAGTCGTACGCCAATAAAACCATTGCCGATGCTCTGAAAGAAAAATCGGTTAAGGGCCCTATTATAGTGATGCAAAATGGCATTGGTGTTGAGCAGGCATTTATTGATGCCGGTTTTACCAATATTTATCGCTGTGTACTGTACCTAACCAGTCAGTCTTATTCCGAATATGATTTCAGCGTAACGCCGGTAAGGCCGTCGCCCGTAGGCATAGTAAATGGCAATGAATTTGAACTGTCTAGCTGCATAACCAAGCTTCATACCGACGAGTTTCCATTCTGTCGCCAGCCAAACATTCATCGTGAAGTTTGGAAGAAAACCATAGTAAATGTGGCCTTTAACTCCATTTGCCCGCTGCTGGGTGTCGATAATGGCATCTTTGTTCGCGACACCAGTGCAGCACAGTTGGCGCGTGAGCTTGTGCAGGAATGTTTGCTGCTGCTCAGCAAGCTTGCCATCGATCTGGATGAAGCCGAGCTAATGACCCAAATCATGACTATTAGCAGTCGCTCCGATGGGCTCTACATTTCCACGCTGCAAGACATAAACACCGGCCGGCCTACTGAAATAGAGTTCTTGAACCTGGAGATTGCACGCATTGCGCGGGCGCTTAGTCCTAGTCTTGAATTACCGAAAATTGAGTTGCTTGGCAACATGATTGCAGCGAAGTCGCAACTGGGGCTTAAGGTTAAGTA
This sequence comes from Pseudidiomarina planktonica, assembly GCF_900177775.1. Classification (GTDB taxonomy): domain Bacteria; phylum Pseudomonadota; class Gammaproteobacteria; order Enterobacterales; family Alteromonadaceae; genus Pseudidiomarina; species Pseudidiomarina planktonica. The sequence goes on from NZ_FXWH01000001.1 coordinate 258,059, forward strand.
AGCAACAAATAGATGCAGGAGCCGGTAGTTATGACCACGTGTGAAATTTTAAAATTTAAGAGCCAGTACAATATTTGGATGAATCATCAGCTTTATGAAATCTGCACAGAATTAACCGACAGTCAGCGTAAGCGCGATCTTGGTGCTTTTTTTAAGTCTATTCACGGCACTTTTAATCATATTTACCTGGTAGATACCTTATGGCTCTCGCGCTGTAATGACAGCGTTCTTCGCGTTGGTAAGTCGCTGGGCGATGAAGTATTCAGTGATTTCGAAACCTTGCACTTGGCTCACACCGCACTATCACAGCAGCTCAGCCAGTTCGTTGAAGGCTTAAGTGAATCCGATTTAGACGAATCCGTAACTTACAACAGCATGCAATCTGGCAAGCAAAAATCACTACCACTCGGGTTATTGTTATTTCATTTGTTTAATCATCAAACGCATCATCGCGGTCAGCTTACCGCCATGATTTCGCAGTATGTGGATGACTTCGGTAGTACCGATATGATTTTCATGCCCCTGGCTGAAGTGTTCTTTAAAACCCCAGTTGAGGAATTTACGTTATGAGTGGAAAAACACTGTCAGTGCTCGACTACCTGAACAAACTGGTTGCTGGCCATCTTCAACCCGGCGATAAAACCCACATGCTGTATCCAACTGCCATATCGCAAACCTTGAAAATGCGAATTGTGGACGTAGGCGAGGGAATAGCGACCATAGAAATGGATACCGACCCCGACATTCACGGTAATCAGCAGGGAACTGTTCATGGCGGTTTACTGGCGGAATTGGCCGACGCGGCAATAGGCACCGCACATTCTACCTTAATGAGTGAAACCGAGTCGTTCACTAGTATTGAGCTGAAAATGAATTACTTCCGGCCAGTTTGGACCAATCGACTGAAGGCTATTGCGCGACCCGTGCAGTCGGGCCGCACTATTACGCATTACCAATGCCAGATCGTTCGCGATGATGGCAAGGTTGCGGCACTGGCTAGCAGCGTCGTTATGACACTGCGAGGCGAAAAAGCTGCAGGGCGTTAATTCGCTTTCGTTTTTTTGATAGCAGCATAAATAACACCAATGAGTAGTGCCTGAATAAAGGTACGTAAAAATAGGGGCGTTGCTGGCCGATCATTAAATGGAATGTCATTCAGTGCCGCATTTATATTGGCCGGGAACACGCAGATAAGAAACAGGATTAAACAAATACCGGTGAGTTTTGCGAAGCGGGGAACAAGTATGCCAATGGCACCGGCAAACTCAAGCAGGCCCGTGGCATAAATAATCCACATCTGTTTTGGCACCGGGCTGGGCAGCATGGCCAGCATGTCGTGTTTCAACTCGGTGAAGTGGGCAATGCCAGTAGTGACAAACACAACCGCTACCGACAGACGTAAACTGTGCTGCCAGGTCAGTTCAGAGGCAAACTGCCAGTGCGGTGTGAGCAGCCTTCGACAGGCTTCGAATACAGGTATCGCTATGAGCAATATATATAAAACAATCATGTTCTTTCCTTTTTCAAGTTAACAGTGTTAATATTGGTTATTGTATAAGCGCATTTAAAAAAGTAAATGTGAATTTTAGAAACAGGTAGGCAAATTATGTTGCTCAAATTATTCCGATTCGGTTTCAATTGCTACGCACGACTATTTCCGGTGCGCGCCCGCGAAAGCGCGCGTAAGCTTTTAATGACGCCGCGCCTGAGCAATAAGCCACTGCGAGAGCTTAACGACTTGCCAAATCCTGAGGCCTCACCCCTGGCTAGCGGCGGCATGTTATACAGTTGGTATGGGGGTAATAAAACAGCGGTGTTTCTGCATGGTTGGGAGGGTAACTACCTGCAGTTTCAGCCGTTATTCCGGAAACTATACACGAAGGGGTGGAGTGTTCACTCAATTGCTGCGCCTGGGCATAAAGGTGCGAAAGAATCTGAGTCGCACCCAATTAAATTCTTAGATAGCTTGCAGGAAGTGGCGAAGCGTTTAGACAACATTGATTTGCTTGTTGGCTATTCTATGGGGGCTGGCGTTTCCGCTGCGCTTGGGGCTGATTCCGGCGATTCGACCCTAAGCTTACCAAAGAAAATGGTACTTATTGCACCACCATCATCATTTCAGAATGTATTGCAGCGCTTTTGCCAATTTATCGGCTTGCCGGGTTCACACCAACAGGCTTTTATAAGTTATGTGAGTGACTATGTGAAGCGTCCGGTTAGCGAGCTGGACTTACTTGTTGCAGGCCAACAGATAACAGCAAAAACCTTGGTTATACATGATTATGCAGACAAAGAGATTCCACACGATGAGGGACATGCGCTCGCTAAGGCCATTCCTGCCGGAGAGTGTATGAGCACGATTGGCTTTGGGCATCGCCGAGTTCTAAAGGCTGACTCTGTGATTGCGAAGATCGTTGAGTTTGCGAACACCTAGTCCGAGCTGCGCTGTCGGCAAATAGCTACAGAAGAAGCATCCTTTCACCGCTAGTTTGGCTGGGGCAAACTATTTAGTCTGGTAGTTTTAGCCAACAAGGATGTGGCATGAAACTCGCAACGGTGTTTACCAGAGCGGTGCAGGGTATTAGCGCGCCGCAAGTAACCGTAGAAGTGAACCTATCCGACGGTTTACCAGCTTTTACTATTGTAGGAATGCCCGAAGCTTCGGTACGGGAAGCCCGTGACCGGGTGAAAACGGCCTTAGTAAACGCTGGCTTCGATTTTCCTGCGGCCACTAAAATAATGGTAAATATGGCGCCTGCCGATGTTCCCAAGCAGGGCGCGCGCTACGATCTCGCTATTGCCATTGGCATTTTGGTGGCTTCAAACCAGCTCCCTGAAGCTGCGGTTGCAGGTCGTGAATTTTATGGCGAGCTTACTTTAACCGGTGATTTACGCGGGGTACCGGGAGTGCTTCCAGCCGTTATCGCCTGTCGCGATGAAGGTCGCGAAGCCGTTATTCCGCAGGCAAATCAAGCCGAAGCCAGCGTGCTGAAACAACAAGAATGTGTAGCAGGTATTAGCCTGGCCGATGTTTATGAGCATCTTCATGGGCGGCATCCGTTGCCATTTATCAAGCCGCTGGCCGAGCAAAAAGACTATGACTACTTTGGCGATATTGCCGATGTTGTTGGGCAGCAGCAGGCGAAACGTGCGCTGTTATTAGCGGCGGCAGGTGGGCATCATTTACTCTTTGTGGGGCCGCCTGGCACCGGCAAAACCATGCTGGCGCAGCGCTTGCTAGGGTTACTGCCCGCGCTGTCAGAAACTCAGGCGCTGGAAGTGGCAGCGTTGCGATCCGTAAGTGGTCAACCCTTTGAACCTAAGCACTGGCGTCAGCGAAGTTGCCGAGCACCGCATCATAGTTGTTCGGCGGCCGCACTGGTTGGTGGTGGTTCTGTCAATTCCCATAATAAATGCAAATTTCCCATAATAAGCGCAAATAAATGATTTTGAACGACTATCGAATAGAAGGTATTAAAATCAGTGGGATATCTCATCTCGTTAGCAATAGCTACGTGCTGAGTGGTTTAGTTTCTAAATGGAACTAACCGACTCCCGTAGCTTCGACTAAAGGCTCAACATTATGACGACCAGTCTTGTCATGTTCTACTCAATGCCTGGAATATGACTAACCAGCCATGCTTTAGGCTTTGGTTCCGTTCATAACTGACCTTTATGGCAACGATAGTGCGACACCTGTATTTGAGAATAAAAAAAATTTCCGGAAAAAGCTTATGACGCTGAGTGCCATTACTGTTGAGCGAATATCATCTTTACTGCTAAAGACTGATAATTAGATTTTGCATTATGTTGTATAAGTATTGGATAGTAGCTTCTTCACGGCATGACAACATGCTGAATGACGGGGAGCTTTTTGGTATTTTCGATAATCTAGAGCGTGAACGATACAAAAGTCTAAAAGACTTAGTTGGTGTTGTTCGCAATAGATAGATGAACTGAATCGCAGCGCTTTTTGCTAGGATAAGATTTCCACATAAATAATTGGAGAATTCAGATGCCTTTGACGGCGTATTCAAGAACCGAAGAAAGAGAGGTCGATGTTAATCAAGTCTTGAATCTCCTGTCGCTTCGGTATGGGACACAATACCCGGTAAAATCGAATGAAATACCAGAGAAGTGGAGGACATTTCTCCGAACCGATATTGAATGCCCATGTTGTTTTGTTACTGGCGTAGATGTTGTTCAAGAAAGCATCTCCAAAACCTCTCAGAAGGTAGTAAGGCAGGGCTATTTTAGGTTTTCCTCTCCTGGTCACAAACCAGAGTGTGATTTTGCCAAAAATGATTCTCTTGGTTTTATTCCTGAAAATCTAGTTGCTTTCGGCACAGAAAGATCAAACCTTACTAGAGTTATTAGAGAGCTGGTTTGCAAGGGAATACAAAACAGAGCATTTAGCCAAAAATCCATTCGAGATATGCGAGAATGGTTTTTCCAGAAAAAAGTAACTGCCTTATTATATGTGGATCTTGACCCACACCTTCCTAACTGGCTGAAGAATCTGCATTATACCGCTTTACCAGCGGTGAATTCGGTCAGTATACCTCTGTCAGCCAAAATTGTGGCCATGCCAGGCTTCGACTGGAAATACGCAGCAAAGAGGGTTTTAGCTACACGCCATAAATCTACTTTAGAGACTATCCAGAATAAGCGTCTCTGGCTTCACGAACTCTCAACTCGTGTTGAATCATTAGCAAAACGCTATAGTGGCGAGAATGTTTTTGATCCAACCGCGCTCAAAGCTGAGTATATTCAGAGCATTTCGCTTGCGAAATTTATATCCGCTAATTACGGGCCTTTGGTGTCGGCAAACAAAAAGAGGAATGGTGAGGTCGCTAGTTGTGTACTTGCACTATCAGCACTTCTTTTATTTGTAAAAGATTGGGATTTAGCTAAGGCAGCAGATCTGTTTGCATCGATTTCGAGTTCCTCAGAGAGTTTCGACCCTGATCTCGGCAACGTGATGGGTCTGAATCCGTTCCATGACTTCAAGGCATGGGAGATGTTGAAGATACTTCAAGAGAGTGGGTTGACTGTTCCCGACGAACTTTCTCCTATCGACGAGTTAAGCCAGATAGAGAGCGACCTCCGTGAACAATTCCAGACTTAGAGTCAAATTCCACAATGGATGGTGTGTGTTATTTGACACCTTTAAATGTATGGCCAGTGTATATGAAGTACTCTACCCCACTTGACCCAATTTAATGGAAATTTCATCGATATCGTGGCCCTATTCTTAGGGAGGGTCACTATTGATAGACTCTCATTTTAAGAATTTCTCGCAGAATGAATTGAACTGTTGCTTTTGAAATAACCGGAACTGCTCCAGCAAGTAGCGAGGGGTAAATGTTAACCCCTCAAAAATATGTCTGCAAAAGGACTCGACTGCTTTTACGAGTTAAAAGTTCAGTACACATAGGTAGCGAGAGGAATACCCTCAAACCTAGCAGAAAAAGAGTGGATCGAAAGTAGACTGAATTGACGCCTCTCAAAATGGATGTTTTGATTTTATTCAAGTTTCTTGTGGTCAAATTATTTATACTTTCGTTCATAGATAGTACCTCGGTATTTTCTGTGGAGATTCGAACTCCAAAGTGATTGTTAAAGTGAATTGTTAAGTCATATGGGGCAACAGAAACCGCCAGTATATTAGTTAAAAATTCGAACCACTCTCCCACGCTACCTATATGTACTGTCACCAACTATTTTAACATTAATATCGAATTATTAAACGCGCCTATGTTTAATTAGCCTGTCGATTCGCCGGTTGAATTTAACAGTTCCTCGTTGCGGTGAATCTCTTCAGACAAGTCGTGTATTTTACTCTCTGCGTTACTGTAAGCCCATTGCCAAACGCGTCTGATTTTCTTTAGCTCATCAATATATTCAATTAACTCGCCGCTCGACTTTTTCGTCATGATTAGTTTCCCATTCAGAGTATTCTTCGTCCTATTATATGATTTTATGGCTCGAGCTGCCTTACCCCGCGTGTACGTAATATCTGACAATGTTGTAGGAAATGAGGCTCTGAACTAACGACGCCGAGATCTACTACCAATTGAAGGGTTTAAGATAGCGTGAATTACGCCAAGTCCTTCGAAAGGGCTCCGACGTATTTAAAATCCGCAGCCTGCTGTGACGACTCTTAACTTACATCGTTTTTTATCTATGTTTTCTTTTACGTCTTATTACTGTCGCTCGGACGCGGTCCCGCTCGAATCCGGCTGGCCGAGATTTAACTTGCTTGTACTCTTCCACCTTCCTAGTAAATGCGTCTAAATCTATATCTGCCATGTTGATAGCAATCTGTCCGGAACCGTGGACGTGAGCAATTATCTTGTCGTAGGGTTGTTTGTATGGAGCTTGGATTGTAGAACCGCCGTAAATGCCAATATTTGCTATGACGACATGTTGGTACATATGCCAGTGCAAAGCTTTGGCCATATTATCGAACGTTGCGACGTCTGGGTTATAGGCTGCGACAATGAAAAGGTCTGACTTATCACGTAAGTCTGCTGATAAATTTATATCTGTAGCATCATAGCAAATAGCGCCAGTAATCAGACGAGAGTTACCATCGTCACCGAAAACCTCTAGGAAGTGTTGGCATGGGCGGTGGGATTGCACCTCATTTGCCTTTTCTAATGGGATCAAATTTTGTTTACCTTGGTCCCGGAACATCCAAGTGCGTTCAGTACCTCTGTAATTAGGTATGAACCAACGCCCAAAATTAACTAATTTGCCATCTTTTTGGTTAAACACCATACCAGCGAAAACTATGGCCTTGGTCTTGTCCGCCAAACTTTTAATTAAATCTTGATCGTCGATATGAACCGATATCTCAGGAAAAACAATTAGATTTGCGCTCCGCTTATCTTTATTCCCAGCCGCAGAGGATCTTGTTTCTAACGTTTTATAAACTAGGCTGCAGACCGATGCAATATGCTCGCGATGAGATGCTCTAACTGTTGCTCGATTAAGCTCTATATCGTTTGTGAACCACTCTGGCTTTGGTAGTACGGGTTGAACTGTTACGATTCGGAAATTATTCAAGTCAAGATTCGGTCCCACCCGAGTTGGTAAACTAGGTACATCAGTAACTCCGCAGTACAATGAATCGAGCTTGACTATCCTATTTTCAATAACTTGAATAAGCTGCGAAATATCAGCTGCACCTGCTATATCTCTATGTTGTATCTTACTAACTTCAAAACCAGGCCATTGCAGGCACTTCATCAATAGCTCTGAAAACCAATCTGACACCGTTGCATCTTCGCCGACCATGGACTCCGGTGAGTGCATCATGGCCATACGCCTTTTAAACCAAGTAGCCTTCACACCTTTATAAGAATCTACTTTGCTGTTGTGCCAAAGATTACCAGTATAATCTGGTGATCCAAGGATTGCGGCTCTAAGAACCATGCCTATCCAGTATACTTTTCGCTTATCTTCGTCATCGTCTATCCAGTTTGGAATAATGTATCTTGGATCTTTCGATTTATCTGACGCCACCTCATCTTTCAATATATGAATATCAGTTGATGGTCGGTGAAGTTCATTCCATGTAGAGTCTTTTCCAAGCTTTATAGGAATTCCGTGTAACGAGATCGGGAAAAAGGCTTCGGTCGCTTTAAAATGCATAAGTAATGCTTTTGCTAGTTTCAAAAGCGAGTGTTCATAAGCGAAGATATGGTCGTTGGAAGTTATCAAGTCGAATAGAGTTTGCTTATCGCGTCGAAGTGTATGGGAGCGATATGGCCTGGCCCATTTAAATTCGTCTAATACTGGACTGTACTGCTTACGGTTTTGCTCTAGCTCAGTCCAGATATTCTCCCAAAATAAGCCACCTCTTTTTGCAAACGGAAGTAATCGGTCATTAAGTCGTCGAGTTGTTCTCTTACTTGCAATCTCTAAAAATCGTCTCGCGTAACTGTCATACTGACCTGTAATTTGACTTGCGATTTCGAATAATACCGCGGTCTGATGGCGATACTGGATATCTAACCCCGATAAAATTCGGAGAAGTTCGTTTTGTAGCGTTAGTTGTTGAATGCCGTCAAAATTTGGTGACTTACTATTATCAGAGCTTTTAAGATTTCCAACTAACGTAGGGCGATTTAAGGCCGCCAGAAGCATTAAGGCCTGACGACGGACGAATGTGGCATATTTGAACTCACGGTTAAGCGTTTTTACGGCAAATCTGGATAAGAGTTCGAGGATAGATTTTGGTTCAAGACTACTGGGGAAATCCATTTTGTTGAAATAATATACAAAATCGACACCACAACGAAAGAGGTCTGCCAACAAGAAATTCATAATAGCTTGATTTATCGTATCGCTATTCTTTTTAGATCCACTCCTATCTGCAGCATCTGCGAAAGAACTCCGGTCAAAGATAACTTGAAGTACTGGTTCGAATAGCTTTGCATCGGGGTAGATTTCCATTGCCTTTCTAATCAACAACACTAATGAAGGGTCTGTAGTCCAGGCATGAATGAGCTTCTTTGCTAAGAGCTCATTCTCGGTATCAGCCAACAGTTCATTGTCGGTTTCACTAACCATTGATAGCGAGATGCGTCTCTTTTCTTTTACTACCGACTCGAGCCGGTTTGCGGCGAATCGCTTTAATGTATCGGCTCGTACATCATGATCATATTGGATTAACGTGTACAACTGCCGTTCATGTTTGTTACTTGGTGGGGTATTTTTTCCAGGAGCTGATGATGGAGGTGTTAATAAACTTTCTAAAATACCTAACGTTGTATCAAGGCTATCCCGGTCATTGGGACCACTTAACTCCTGCTGAACTGATCTCAGACGGTGAGACATACTCCCAGAACTCGCCAAGTCGGCGACAGGATTTACTTTAGTTTTATCCTTGTTTATTTTTAATGTCGATCTACTCGAATTATCTAAAATCTCTTGAACAAACTTATCAACGATACCCTTTAACTCTTCCGTGTTGTTAATCTCTGCACTCACTACAAGACGTAAGTCGTCCACATAGCGGCAGTAATCATGAAGCCAAACGGATTGGGTTTTTGTAATAGGTTTATCAATCTTAGATATAATTGCCTCGTCAAACTCGATCATATAGACGTTTGCAAAAAAACCTGATGCTACTAGGCCTTGAGGTAGCCCCTTTGCAACATCTTTCAAGCCAAGCTTTGTCGCATGCTTGACTTCGTCTATATCCCAAGTCCAGTTTAAAACTCGTTTAGCGGTTAGCCAAAATACTTCATCCTTATCTGACGTATGAGTACTTTTATCTTCATTAGACATTTTCAGAAGTAGATCATTTAAATGTGCCAGATCGATTGAGTTGAAGAAGGATTTTAAATCTAAGCTAACAATATATACTTCGCGCTCACCAGACAGGTTCTTTTGAATGCTCTGGCCAATAGAGGCGGGGCGGCTTAGAAAATTCTGATAATCGACAAAAAATTTCCGATAAGACTCTGAGTTGCCCCACCTGAACCAAGCGTCATGAGGGCTTCGCCAATCACAAACTAATCGGTTGCCATAACTACATACCTTGTTTCTTTGGTCTGAGAACGGATCTTCTGTACATTCGCCTTGACGACTCTCTATACAATCAGCGAGACACAACATAACAGCGGTTGCATATGTCTGATCTCTCACCGAAAGGTGTGAAAGCGGGCGTAATGGTAAACGAGAGTTCGATTTCCCAGATTTACTCTTTGATGAACTAACTAACTCTGTAGGTTGCCACCCTTGCTTATCACTAAATTCCCAAGTTTCACTTTTGCCAGCTAATATCAGTTCCGCTTTGTGAGTAGTAAGGTTTGGGCCTAAATCACTCCGCCACTTCTTAACGGATTCTTCGATGGTGAGTGCAGATACATCAAGGGCTAATGTATCTGCATACCAATTACGCGTACGGATGTAAGAATGAGATTTTTTCCATGCCTGAGTAAGTATCAATTCGTCTGAAAGTAAATCAAACGAAGGTTTTAACTTCCAATATTTTTCACGTAATAATTTCATCATGATATCCGCATCGGGTTTTGACGTACTTAAATTACACATTATGTAAGCGAATGTTAATAGTAAACGTTAAAAAATATAACATTTGTAATCAGAGTAATTGACGATTATCAATAAGCCTAAAGTCTTTTGATTTTATTTATAGTATTGATTAATAATGTTTTTATTTGGTGTTTTTATGAGTGCGCTAAAATTTTATAGCGATGCTGTACCTAGCTACACGAATTAAAAATAGCTATAAGAGGAATGAATGGCTGTAAATCTGTTAATTTTTTGTTGCGGTTACTTTTTATGGCTGATAGGGTCGTTAGGTATCTTAAAAAGATATGGAGGTCACTGCGAGATACAAATGTTTATCGCCCTCCTCAATACATGTCTAGATACAAACTTTAAACTCAACAAGAAAGGAAGCAAAGATGAAATTAGCAAAACTAGAAAACCAAGTTGCAACTGCGAGCGATGGTGCGAACCTTGTCGGTGGACCATGCATGGTAATTGCTCTTGTTCTGTTTGTTGCAAAATAAATAGAGCAGAAGTTCTGTAAAGGACAATGTGGCTCAGAGTGATTTGAGCCACATTTTAAAGGGAAAATTTATGCAATTTTATGAAAGCACATCTTCTAAGGTTCTAGATAAACTTCTCGATTTAGATGTTGATCCACTTGGTCAGTTCGACGAAATCATACAAAAAAATGATATAAAAGAAGAGGTGGCTAAGAAGATTAATGATCTCTTAGAGAATCCAGCTGCGAGTAATTTCAATAATTACTTAAACACTGTCCAATTAAATGACGTTGACAGCTTTATTGAGTTCAGGCTCGGAAGAGGAGAACGGTCGGCGGCAGTAGTTAGAATATTAGATACATCGCGACCACTCACAGAAAGAAAGCAATACATTATACCTAACGACGTCTGCATAATTTTTTTTGGTAAGGGCGAGTGTGAAGCAACGGTTTATGAGTTTGAAGATGAACCAAATAATGACATTTTAAATCACAACAGAAAACTCATACGTAAAACGACGTCCATATTTAAAGATGGCGATGTAATTTACCTTAAATCAGGGATACATGCGTTTAGAATAAATTCGAATCGCAACCTGGCTTTTCTAGAGTTAAGCTCTAACTCGCACCAGCCTTTAGTATGGAACTTTGATGTACAAACGGAAAAAATGCTTCATCTTTCTTCGGGGAGCATACTTGACGCAAGAACCGCGGTTGCACTTGACATAATATCGTGTTTGGGAAAAGAGGATTGTGTAGATGTTGTAAGGAAGCATTACCACAGTACAAGTCAACATTACATAAAATGGAAAGCTATTGAAGCGGCGAGCTGCATTTCAACCAATTTAGCTACAGAGTTACTAATTGACGCATCACGTCAACCCCATCCAGATTTAAAAAATGCGGCTATAAAATCCTTAGAGATGAATGGAGTCACTTATAATGGCTAGTTATTACGAACTCAAAAATGCCCCTGAGCCCATCAGTCTTGATGTCTTTTTGGATGAACTAGACAAACTAGGTGACTCCATCTTTTCAAAAGAACATTTCGATAAAACCTTGCATCTTTTGCAGCGCCTATATGCAAATAGAGAGTTTCTCTTGGATGTTGTAAAAAACTATCTTGAAAACCCAGATAGTCAAAATATTAATCACTACACAAGCCAAGTATTCATCCTGGCGGAAAGGGAAAATTACACCATAAGAGCCCCAGTCTGGATCCCTGATGGTGAACTAGTATCAAGTCGAGTGTTTGCGTACGGATTAGCGCATGACCACAATTTTGACCTGTTAACTATAGGTTACCTTGGTACAGGCTACACTACCTATATGTACTCATATGATGCGGATGCTGTGACAGGGTTCAAAGGAGAAGATGTAAAGCTCAGTGATTGTAGCACCTTCAAATTAACCCAAGGATCAGCATTGTTCATGAAAGGTAATCATGATATTCACGTACAATTGCCGCCTAACGAACTAAGCATCTCGCTCAATATCTTAAAATCCTCTGGTTCGTCAACAAAGCAATTTGAATTTGATATTGAAAATCAAAAAATAATTAGACCTATTAGAAATGAAATAGGAAAATCGATACTGGAGTTGTCAGGCTACTTTTTTAACGATGAAACAGAAGGTAGATTAAAGACTTTCAGCAAGGCCACGGGCCTTATAAATTTTAACCAAAGAAATGAAGGTAATCTACTAAAGTGATCGTTTATGCATATTAAATCATTGAAACATAAATATAAATCTGGATTTTCGATAGAAGTGTCAAACTTAAAAATAGATGATGGTTGCATAAATGCTTTCGTAGGAAAAAATGGTAGCGGAAAATCAACCTTTATCAAATCTCTTATAGGGATAATAGAGAGTGATGAATATTCTATTGCACCGAACTTTAGAGCAGCTTCTGTTCGGCGGGAGACGTCTGTTTTAATAGAAGGCAGTGATTGCTTCTATCCGACACATACAACGAGACAAAACTCAAAATATTTATCCTCTTGTCGAGGTGTGAAAGCCACTGACAACTACATTGAGTATCTAGCTGATGCGTTATCCTTTAAAGACAAAATAGACTCTCGTTGTTCTGAGCTTTCCACCGGTAACAAGCGCCTAGCTAGTATTATATCGTTACTAAGCTCCCGGCCTAAATATCTCTTTTTGGATGAGCCAACATTAGGTCTAGATTTCGAAGCGCTAGGAAAACTTCATTCGCTCTTGAGAGAGCTTGTAGATTGTGGATGTACGATAATACTTACGTCGCACGACCTGAGTTTTGTAGAAAATGTGTCTGATTCTTTTTACTTTGTTGCCAATGGGAGTGTATCGAAAAAAAGTACATCTTTTGACATATCCTCTCTCTCTGACGGTGTATTAGAAAATGCTTAATAAAATTAAAAATGAAGCTTTATTTTTCTTACAAGAGTTAAACGCTAAAAAGATAGAAGTTCTGTTTGGCACGATTTTTCTCTGTGCGATTTTTGTTGGTATTTTCTGGTTTACGGACAAAGAGCAAAGTAAGATAACTCAATATCTTCCTTATTATATGTTATGGGTATTGCTGTCTGGAGTCATATCTCATGTAATTAGCAGTATTAAAAACGATACTGATAACAAAATGTTAGGCGTTCTAACTACATCGTTTTATTCCTACAAGAAAACGCTTGCCGCGAGAGTCCTAGTCAGAATCCCTTACGATATATTATTGTTTTTAATTTACTTTTTCGTTCTGAAATTCATGTTCGATCTTAGTCAAGCTAATACTGGCATGATAATAGATATAATTATTTATTATGTTATTTTGATTCCCGTAGTTGTTTGTATTTCAATCTCTATTGGTAGTGCGCTATTTTTTGTTAAGCAACACGAATTAGTATCTATTATATCAAGTATAATGGTCGCACTCTTATTATATCTGGCTTATGCATATGAAGCTTTCTTCGTCATAAGCGAAGGATTTTCTTCTACTACGGCTATTTACTTAGCAATTTACTCGCTACTATTTACAGCTTTATCAGCGATAGGATTCAAGACTTTTGATTACACTCTCTACAGAAAAAAAAGAACTGGGGGGGTTTAAGTCCAAGGATCTGGTCATTCTCTACTACGCTTTTAGTCAAGGTGATCTCTATAGTTCGGATTCGATACGGTCAATGAGTCCACACTGCAAGTTTACCTGGCCCATCAATCGTAAGAGATGACCGTTCCCATTGTCTAGATTCTAATTTTCGTTGATATTTCTGGCAGTAGAATGTGAAAACGTCTTAAAAAAAAGCGCCTACCGAGTATCTAGTGAGCTAGTAGCGACTCAAGTACCTCGAGAGTGATTTCGGAAAATGTTGTATAATTAGGCTTACTATGTTTAGAATGTTGTACTAGATTTAAGCTTGAAAGAGTAGTCGTAAAGGTACTAGGAGGAGCAAGTATGAGTATCAATGAGAAAAAAGGCGTTTAACCCAATTGTGTATAAAAAAATGGTCTAGCGGTTTTAAAGCCGTTAGGCCATTTTTTTTATACAAAATTGTTTCGAATGGTTAGCAACCCCTATCAATGCTTCGACACGAGGTTAGTCCTCGTGATTATGTATGGTCAAGAACCAAAGCATCACTATCGTTTTTGAAGGATCTCAAGTGCCTGTAACAATTTATATAATCTCTATCGCCGCTGCTGCTCTGATGGCTTACTTGGGAATAGTTAATCAACGAGAGGTTAACCGTAAACGCGCGGCAATTGATATGCTCGCCTCTCTAGAAGCGGATAAAGAGTTTCAGGACGCTGCAGAGGCGTTCAGAGATGTGCGTGATGGCAAAGGCGGGCTACTCGCAATGTCGCAGCTTCTTGAAAGAGTAACTGGCGGGTCAGAAAAAGCTTTAAAAAGCCAACAGTTTTTAATCGACAATTACCTTAACCAATGTGAATTACTATGTATAGGAATATACTATGGAGCTATTGATGAGCTCATTATGTTTAAATGGATGCGGGGTTCTTTAGTACATGATTGGCATGCCTCCAAAGATTATGTGTACGCTATTAGAGAGAGTTCTGGTAATGACAATATTTTTGAGTACTTAGAAAAATTCGGGAAGGCTTGGAATGGTCCTCTTGACCCGAAGAAAATAGATGGAGTCGAGTATAAGATTTGTTTTGTCACCCGTAAGGACAATCCATATGATCTGTTAAACGGAAAAGGCAAGCCAGATGTGACCCAAGGATCGTTTTTTCGTTTCCGGACAAGACGCTAATATTTTGATTGCAGTAAAAGCTATCAGGCGATTTTTGATCAGCGCTATTTTATGTAAGAAAGTCGATGCGAAAAGGAGCCTTCAAACGACTGAGGGAATATATTGTGCAAACGAATACACTCACTGAAGACCCGAACCGATTTCAAGAACATCATAGCGGCGCTAGCGTTGATGATGACCGACGATGTTTTGATATCGCCGTTAGAATGTTGGATTTTTGGGGGTTTAACGACCAAGAGAAGGCAAAAGTTCTTGGTGATATTTCTGTTTCAACTTTTCGCAGATACAAACGAGGAGAAATGAAGAGGCGTTTAACTGCAGATTGCAGAACTCGCATTTCCTTAATCTTGGGTATCTATAAGGCTCTTCGCATCATTTTTGTCCAAGATATGCACCACGCTAAGTGGGTCAACAATCCTAACAAACGTCTAAATGAATTGTCACCAAAAGCCGTGATGGTAATGGGGTCAATGATAAACCTATACGATATACGTCGATATTTAGATGCGGTTCGAAACTAAATGACTAAGAATAATATAAGCGTACGAAATATTCGAAAACGTTAAGCTCCGTTAATCTGCGCTACTTATCCTTCATCAAATCGACTAACGATTTAGTAGGCTCTGGCGGGGTATCGAGAGATTGTAATAATTTCTTCCACGCATGAGGGTTAAGCTTCATGACCCTCGGTTGCGGTAATCTGTTTTCAGCCTCTTCTTGCTTATTAACTTTGTCCATATCTTATCAAACCCTTTCGAGTTGAGCTCCTACTGATACTGAGTTTGCCGTCTCTGAACTTAATTATAGGTCCAGCTGCAGATGTAAGCATCCCTTAAAATAGGACCAGTGAATTTTTAGTGTGTCTGTGGATAATACCCTTAACCACGGAGACAATAAAATGCGAAAATCATGTTTTACAGAAACTCAGATCCTGAAGGTTTTGAAAGAGGTTGAAGCAGGCCGCCAGGTAAAGGATGTTTGCCGTGAATACGGCATCGCCGACGCCATTTACTACAACTGGAAATCAAAATACGGTGGTATGGACGTCTCAGACATCAAGCGACTGAAGGAGCTTGAGGAAGAGAATGCCAAGCTTAAGCGCATGTACGCGGATATGGCGCTGGAAAACACCGCGCTCAAGGATGTCATAGAAAAAAGCTCTGACGCCGGCAGACAAGCGCGAAACCGTCGACTACTTGATATCAGAGCACGGTTTGAGTGTAAGACGCAGCTGCAAAGTACTAAAGCTGAGCCGCTCTGTTTACACCTATCAACCTGATACAAGCAAAGAAGACGAGGTCATTGAAACGTTGACGATAGAGATTGATTTAAACCTACTGGCAACTCGAGTGATCAGAACATTGAAGCGTCTAGCCGCCTGGCGTGGCTATCCAGAGCAGGTTCGCGTCGACAATGGACCCGAGTTCATTTCAATCGCTCTGGCTGAATGGGCGGAGGAAAACGGGGTTCACCTTGAGTTCATCAAGCCCGGAAAACCGACGCAAAACTCATATATTGAACGATTTAACCGAACTTACCGCAATGAAGTGCTTGATTGCTACGTATTCAGAAGCCTGAGAGAAGTCCGGGATATAACTGATAATTGGTTGCCACAATATAACGATGAGCGACCACATGAATCACTCGGTAACCTGACACCGTCACACCGTC
The DNA here is from genome assembly GCF_900177775.1 of Pseudidiomarina planktonica. Lineage (GTDB taxonomy): Bacteria > Pseudomonadota > Gammaproteobacteria > Enterobacterales > Alteromonadaceae > Pseudidiomarina > Pseudidiomarina planktonica. The sequence goes on from NZ_FXWH01000001.1 coordinate 274,499, forward strand.
ACACCGTCGGAATACGGATTGGTAAAAACGAACGAACAGACCTCTAAAAATGCGTAGCACTAACTAAGGGATGTTTACATACTGAGATGAACATAAACTTAGTTCTTCAAAGCAATGTTTTTTATGCGCCTCTTTAAATATCGCTGTATATAGTGTGATGCTCCAATATTCAATCTTAGGTATTTAAAGGCGTGTATTAGCTTCGATCTGAGTATTTAATGTTAAGATTCATCTCGTACTTCGGATCAGAAAGGCTAAATTTTTTCGAATTTCTTAGGTAGTTCGATGAATAGAGCTTTATGAGACGGGAGGCCTCAACCACCTCTATTTCTTTGGGTATGTGTTTTACTAATTCTTTGCTAATAATTACAATAGCTTTGTGCTTTGCTCTAGAGATAGCAACATTAAAGCGCTCTAAACCAAAAATAAACTCTTCCTCCTGCATGATCGAGTCTCTATCACTTAAAGCGTAAGAAACAATAATTACATCTTTCTCTTGGCCTTGGAAACGCTCTACGGTATCAATCGCATCATATATTTTTGATTTATCAATACTAGGGCTCGACAATTTTTTGGTCAGTGAGGAATATATAGATGATTTCTGCGCGACATGTGGAGTGACGATACCCACCCCATGCTCAAAAAAATCGTCATGTCCGTAAGCTAGTGACTTTTCGCTAGGAGCTAAACTTCCATATAAAGCCTCGATAATTTCTACAGTCAACTCTGTTTCGACAGTGCTTCTCTGTGGGCTTGTGGTGTCGTCGTGGACTATACAAACAAGAGCTTTTTCTGGATCGACCACAAACTCTAACCAATTATCGGATTGTCGGCTTGGCGTATTCGTGCGCTGTAAAGCGATTTTAGATTGCGCGTTATTAGAGCGGAATTCCTTTCTGTAGCCGGCATTTCTGCTGAAAGCAACAATTTCTTCATTCGAACGATAATTCAACTGAAGCATGGTCTTTTCTATGTTCCAATAACCGGTGTAGAAATTAAAAATGCTTCCGAGCTGGCTTTCACAATGAAGAGGCATTTCCGCCTGAAATATCGGAGGCATTTGCTTATCGTCTCCCACAACCGTGAGAGATGCGTTTTCCGCAAAGCTTGGAAATACCATCATCATTGATGCCATATCTAGTTGCGATGCTTCGTCAACGATAATATGGTCAAACATTGGCTCAGTGCTACATTCATTTCCTGCCATTTTATTACGAATGTTGAAAACTTGCTGAGGGGTTGCGAATACTACTGTATGACGATTTTTGGTCCTTAATTGATGCAAAAGTTGACGCAAGTCAGGATTTTTTTCATCACTAGTTGCTACTAGACGAATTGGCTCGCTCAAGTGTTTTGGAGTAACCAGTTGGCTGGAAAATAGCCGATATAAATCAATTTCTAAATCTTTATTAAAATTGTTTACCTCGTTTGCTAACTTGCGACATAAAGTGTCAATTGCTACCCAGGTGTTAGCCGTCACAAGCACTCTTAATGGTGCTTCTTCGTTGATGTTTCTATGATGGATAAGGGTCGCAATGCCTCTGGCAAGGGTTGATGTTTTTCCTGTCCCCGGTGGACCCCAAATAATTCCTAGTTTCTTATCATGAATGGTTGAAACTGCATCGCGCTGGCTTTCATTAAGTTTTGAGTTTTCCGATGCTTCTAACAGGTCCAAAGTTTTAAGTATCTCATTAGGTTTTTTGGCTTTGGTGGGGAGCGAGCTTGCTGCCCATATAAAACTCTCACATGGTACCGTAGGGGTTATAGAACGCCTCTTCTGACGAGGTTTTATCCGATTAGGAACAGATAAAACAGGTTTGCTATTAGCTAATGGGGGGTTCTTAATCGCTTTTATGCTGGATTTTATTTTTTTTAGAGAAAAGTTGATATGGATTGGATCAATGATCGCTCGGTTTTTCGCAGTGATGCTTGAAAAGTCCACCGTGCCTGTACTGAAGAGTTTACTCCTGATTTCTGAACCCCAGTCCCTGAATCTAACAACAATATATTTTGAATCTCTGTCAAATACTTCAACTGTTATGTCAAAGAGATTTCGTAATGGTTTATTCAAGATGCTTTTGTGTTTATCCGCAAAGTTCCGGTAATCCAAGCCTAGCTTTCTTAAAAAATATATTACTTTGTATGATGCTTCTGAAGATAGCTTTTCCGGCAAGATAGAATACCCAATGGAGTTCACTTTTATTTTTGAGTGTATAGAGCGAGCGCAAACTTTGAAAACCATAGTGTTTTTTGAGTGAAGGTTATGCTCCTTCAGAATCTTCTTGGCGTCTGCTCCAGTGATTCGTTGGTCCAATCGAATAGAGTAGAATCGCGCTTCTCGTTCATATTCATCTAAGCTTTGGACTCTATCTGTTTCAAATTCTTGAAGGGCGTTGTTTAGGCTAGCAAATGAGTACCAAATCTCACCATCGTGGCTAACTCCTGGTAGATCGTTTCTCGGCTCTAGTAACTTTAAAGCGGGACCATTTGGCCTTGCTTTGAGAGGAAAATCCTCATTGGCTCTTAGTATTATTCGATCTAAATTATTTAGCTTGTTTTTGCACGTCTGAATAACCTGCTTTTCAATTTCTTTGTAGTGGAAATTGTTTCGCTCTGATTTCGACCAAATATCGTGGGCCCTCTCTGAGGGGATGTGATCTGATAAAGGATCGTTGTACATTGTTGAAAAAACACTACTTGGGGCAGCATCAAAAAAGCTTGGATAGTACTGCTGCGAAAGCAAGGTCATATTATAGTAGAATGGAATGTCTGCAGATACAGAGTTCATAATTAATGACTTAACTATAGATAACGGTCGGCTGCTATTCGCGTACTTAGGATCGGGCAAAACCTCCTCGGATGGAAACATCCAACTGAATGATGCCAAGTCATCCGGAGAATTTAAAATATCTGTTAAATGTCTTGATATCACTCTTTTTAGTTGAGCAAAGGAAGTCTCATCCCATAAATATACTTGATATTTCAATTCATCATTTTCGGTTTTATGTTCATTTAAAAATTGCGTTATTTTGGTCAGCCATAAAAGGAGTATTGATCGCTCTGTATCATGCTTTTTCTCTTCAACAATATAAACGTCGCTCTTCAAACTTTCCCTTTTACCATTGTGAAGTTTCCAGGCTTTCCACGAGAAAGCTAAAGTTAGGCCAGAAGAAATATCAAACTCAACGCCGAGCAAAACATAAACACTTATAGACTTAGGTAATAAGGTATTACTTGAACGTGGAGCTCTTTTTGCTGTAAGTGAACCTAGCGCTGAAGCTCGTTCTGCGAGAACTGAGCGAGACGCTGTTAACGTATAGTGTTTGTCATATACTTTGTCCGTAGCTGACAAAGCTGATAGATCTTTAATAGTTTTTATTTTATGTTTAACTAAAACATCAGAAGCTCCTCGAGTGAGCCCAATCACTTGGCATAGTTCTTCTTTATCCACCGCTTTCGGCCAACAGTGCTCTTCGTGAATTTTGGTATTCTTAGTCCATTTATAGCCTAGGTATTCGCAACCGATACAGGCCGGAGAAACATGCCATGGCAATTCATCCCATTTTTGTTCCAATAAAACTTGAGGAAGATCTTCCTCTAAGAACTCTTTGACACGGGATGTATATACGTCTTTCGGTAGAACAGTTAGGTCCTCATGCAGGGAGCTCGTAGCTTCCTCTGAGGAAAGTATGACTTTCGCTTTTTCCGCTTCTAAGTATTTTGTTCCTAACGTCGAGCCCAAGTGTTTTCCGGGCCAAACTGCAGCTTTGGCCGATACAAAGAAACGATCACTCAAATTATTATCGACAAGCCACGCGGCGAGTATCATTGAATAAAATGCGACCTCACCAAAGTATGGGATTGATGCACTTGCCGCCAGCTTTATATCAATTACCCGCAAGCCAATAAGGTTTTGGGAAGCTATTTCAATTTCTCCGTTACTGGATATGGCCTCTCTATCAACGTCGTCATTTGGCGTAATTAGTTCTATTATGTCTGGGCGAAATTCTTTGGAGAATCTTAGTCCATGTTCACCTCGCTTCTTCAACTGCTCAGAGAGGTAGTTCAATTGAAATGTCTTTTCGAAGGAGGGAGAGACAGTGAAAGAAGGCTCTAAAATAAACCGTGGCAGCTCGCTTCGATTTAATACGTCTAGAAGGCTACAGCTTGTAAATTTTGACTTGGTATTGACTTTAAACAGGACCTCATCGGAGAACACTTTTATGAGGTCGTTAAAAACCTCTTCTTCCCACGCTTGTCCAGCTTCTGTGAGGCCAACTAGAGCTGGCCGTCCTGAGTCTGCAGGTGGCATGGTGAGTTGCGCCGCCCGCTCATCACGAGCTTCAATGTTCGAGTCCTCGGGATATAAATCGAGTCTGAGTCGGCGAGCGCAATTAGTGCGTAAAAAGTGAGATAAAGCTTTCTTTTTTAGAGTTGCCATGGTTTACAAAATCCTTTTTTAACTGGACCATGTTTTAACACGATGTTAAAGTAATAGTAACCTTATTGTAAATGCGAAAGACCATGCTAAAACCTGAAACGACAATACCGGGAACCAATTTCCAGAATAAAATCTATCAAGGCGACTGCGCTGAGATGTTGAAATCAATCGCTGATAATAGCGTGGACTTTATAATCACATCTCCGCCATACGCTAACCAGCGCTCTAAATCATACGGCGGAGTAAAGCCAAATGAATATGTAGAGTGGTTTCTTCCCATTGCGGAGCAACTTAAAAGGGTTCTAACCCAAGATGGTTCGTTCATTCTTAATATTAAAGAGCACGTAGAGAACGGTGAGCGACATACTTATGTTCTCGAACTAATCTTAGCATTGAGGAAAATGGGGTGGCGTTGGACTGAGGAATATAGTTGGCACAAGAAGAATGCGTTTCCAGGAAAGTGGCCAAATAGATTCAGAGATTCATTCGAAAGGTGTTTACACTTTAATTTGGATAAAAGCTTCTATATGGATCAAGACTCAGTAATGGTCGAGATGGGCGACTGGAAGGACAAGCGATTTAAGTATCTGACAGGTAATGATTTAGAGCGACACGCTTCGCAAGTTGGCAACTCGTTTGCGAAGAATATTGCTAACTGGGAGAAACGTGATAAAGCCTACCCAAGTAATGTCCTCAGCTTAGCGACAAACTGTAAAAACGTGGGTCACCCCGCGGCGTTTCCTGAATCACTACCTAGTTGGTTTATTAAGCTATTTACTCGTGAGAGAGGCGTAGTTTTAGATCCATTCATGGGCTCCGGTACAACAGCGCTATCCTGTATTAAATTGAAAAGGCAATTTATTGGGATTGAAATGAGTGAGGAGTATGTCAAGTTGAGCTGTGATAAAATAAACAAGGCACTAGGATTAACCATAAAGCCTAAATCTAAACCAAAATCCAGAAAAAAAGGCGAGTGCCCTCACATGGCTCCGCTCGCTCCGTAGCCCTTAGAATAATTGATGTGATATTTCTTAAGTAGTAGTTAGATCGTTGAAATTGGGCATTTAAGTAGAGTCAGGTACCCCTCCAGGTGCTAAATGCTTGTTGGGAAAGTGAACAGTCGATGTGTTTCTTAAATGCAGCATAATGTGATCGCCGTTTAATAAAGCATCAACTGAAACATCAATATTCCAGCTATCGAGCAAATAGCCGGCCAACGCCCGACGAACTCGTTTACAGAGCAAGTTGTCTTCCATGCGGTACTCATGGGCGATTACGTTGGTACTGCCTTGCAGTCGAGGATGGGGCTGTATCTCTAACTCTACAAAAGTGTTCCAATCATCGTCTGCTTTAGCTTTCTCTTCACTACTTATTATCTGACTTGTGCTTTTTGTTACCGACAAAATTCGATTGATAACGAAGTCTATGAACTGATTTCTTTTCCGATCAAAGGCTCTTACGTGCCAACGTAATCCACTATCAGCAATTGAGTGAGGTACGATATCTCTAGTTGACCCATCAGGGTTTGATTTGGAGAGGTAAGATATTGAAATAACCTGGTTCCGTCGAATCGCTCTTGTTACTGCAGACAAGATATTTAGGTCGACATTGAACAATGAGTTCTTAATTGCAATCGCTTGCCCTTCTATATGTGCAAAGCTATCACCAAAGCCATCTGTTAATGTACTTACACACTTTGCTGTAGATACAGGAATAATTGGTTGTGCGCCTTCCTGCCACTCATAACGTTTGATATTAGGCCTGTAAATGATGTTATCTGGCGCTAATTCGTTATAAATCCGGAACGTCCGCGTTGCACTGGCGTCGCTAATTTCGAAACGGGAAGTCAGATCAGCTCGTGAGACTACTCCGTAGAAACGCCCCATAAACTCTATATGTGCGAGCAGTTCTTTTTGATACCCAGTAAGTTTGCTTAACATCCGCTCTCCATTGGAAAAATCGATCAGCATCAAAATTTCGATCGGAAAAACTAATCAAAAAGCTTGACTACGTCAATATGACTAGTATTATCGTAAGTGCAGAAAAAAAGCCACCTTTGGTAGCTTTTTCTCTGAGGTAACTAACTGGAGTTAGTAACCACTGTCGTGTGAGAACCATAGTGTCTATTAACTCCTGATTAGTGTCAAATCATTTAGATATAGGAGTAGCAACTATGGCTACCAATCCCCCTGTTGGTGATAACCAACGCCGTGGCGCTGTGCGCCAACGCTCTCAGACTCAAAGTGGTCATTGGGTTAAGCGTGACTCTGCAACGGGTCAATTCATGGATGTAAAATCAGACGGGGCCCCTTTTAAAGGGGTTCGGAAGGAGAAGTAGCATGTCAGCACGATATGAGATTTTCCTAGCCCGTAACACCCAATACTACTTCCGTCTTAAAGCTGCCAACAGCGAGGTGATTTTACAAAGTGAAGGGTATCTCTCCCGCCAAGGCGCAGAAAATGGCGTCCGATCGGTTAGAGAGCATAGCCCCCACGACCATTATTACTCGCGTTTGCGTAGCGCTGATCAGCAGCATTACTTCACGTTAAAAGCAGCCAACAACGAAGTTATCGGTGTCGGTGAAACCTATACGACCAGCTCATCTCGTGATGACGGAATTGAGTCTGTTAAGCGTAATGGGCCGACTGCACCAATAACTTACGTTTAGTTACTTCCTTTAGGACCAAGTTGGGGCCCCGCGCGGGCTCCATTATTTGTGCACGCATGCGCAGTTTGGACCCTTATTCTCCGAATAAGGAAGAATGCTGCCTCTTAAAATTAGTAAGGCTGTTATTGATGACTGAATTAGTGATTAAGGATTTCCCTCAAGATGATATTCCTTGGACTGTAATCGAGTATAGGCATGTTAGTTGGAATGAGCAGTTACCTGACGAACCCCTAATAGAAGTTGTTCTCACGAATAAAGTACAGAAAAAGACCAAGATCGTGAAAATTGCAAAAAGCTACACATTGTACGCGACAAAGGGAACGATTTGGCTCAAGGGTGAGAGAATTGGTGTGCGTAGCGATGCTGTAGAAACAGAATTTAGATTTGACACGCTCGAATACAGTAAAAGCATCACGCCTTGGGAACCAATAATTTCTAGCGTTTCCGAGACCCCTAAATTATTTTATATCCCGCCCTATAGTTATTATATCCCTAAAGAACTCAGAGACTGTCGGTTCCACGTTTTTTATGCCAAAGACGGGACTGAAGTCATCGTGAGCTCAATAACTCTGTTTGACGGGTTATTCGGGCACAGCATGAAAGCCAAGCAGATTGTATTTAACTATAGTGCTGAGGATTCGATGAAACTGATGGAGTTTACGGACTTCGATGTGGAGGATTATCAAGAGCAACCAACAGAAGATGAGGTGGTGATTGGGCTTGCGAAAGATATACGCGATAACGATAGATACTTTTTGTATCACCTAAAAACGGCCATTAATGCAGCACATGCGGTTAATAAGATATATCGGCAATTAAGTGAGAATCGCAGCAAAAAAAGTTATATCGAGGTTCAGCCGTGGTTTAATCAAGATCATTATTGGAAAGTTCAAGGTGTCTGGCTAAGTGAACGGAAGCGATTTTTCGTATTACAAATTTTGAATTTCCAATACCCGTCGAGTCCGAATTTCTTTGTAGTCCGTGAAAACCATAATATTGCTGCAGAAGAGCATAAAGAAGAGGAAAAACCGCGACCTGGCAAAAAGAAAAACACGAATACTAAACCGACTGCAGCATCAAAGACTCGTCCCGGCAGCAACTCGATTCCAACTGATATAAAAATGTCTGGTGAAGATGAACTATGGGGTAGCACTGAGCTTCGAAAAGCGATTCCGAAAGAGAACAAAACTAAAAAGCTGACACTCCCACCTAAAGAAAGCGATCTTGGAAATGTATCTCCTAGCGGGATGAACAAATCTAACTCAACAGCAGGTAAAGCTAATCTGACTCGAAATCCCGAGGAGGATAACAAGACATCGGAGCGTCCAAAAACGATGCCTAATGCAGTCACTTTGATACAAAGAGCGTTGACCATACTATCGAACACTTTGTCGACGAATGAGATTGAATATTTAAACAAAAATGGTGAGTGGGTTAGCGCTATTGACGCCGGTTTATCGGAGTTATATGAACTACCTGGCCGTCAAAGATGGGGCGTCAATAGAACTAATGTTTTAATGAATATTAATGGCAAACAGATATATTCTCCCCGTGTTCTTGGTGTTTTTCATATGTCGATCAATGGCTCTTCATATTTTTTTGTTGCTATCGAGAGAATTAAAAAAGAGAGTTTTCGAACGGCTATCTTTGATATGGGGTGTAAAGAAGAATTTGTTAATTCTTTGGGCGCAATCGCGATGGTTCTAGAAATACACAAAGGCGTTTGGAAGAAGGTTTTTGATTCCGACTATTCGCTGGACAGGGTTATTACTCATTCAGGAAATGCAAAAAGTATCGCATCTCAAATTCGAATGAAGCTAAAGCTTAGCGACAGCAGTTCTTAAGGGGGATAGCGGCTTTATGATAAGGAACAAAATTATGCGATATGAAGCACTTGATACTGCTGCCAAGGACGCAGCGTTTGAACTCTTTTACTGGTTTGCGCGATTTGAGTTTGCTCTAAAAGAAAAATCGTATCTTCGTGACCGAACTGAGGGATCCAAAGCTCGCCCTTGTTGGGAGCGCTTTACCAATAGGTACAAAGGCACATACGTGGTTTCATCGGAAGCAGCAGAGCTAATAGAGCTGGTCCCTAAAACACAGTATATATCAGGAACCGGCGGACTGATTTGGGCTAAAACAAAACTGAACCACTGCAACAACGACTTATGCGTTTTAGTCGCGTACTTAAAAGCAGTAAGGAATAATCTATTTCATGGTGGTAAATCTGGTGATATCGAACTATATGATGTTAAACGCAATATTAGGCTGATGAGCTTAGGCAAAATAATACTGGACCAATTAGCATGTCAATCGGACATTGAGTCTGACTATAAGAGCCATTATTAGCATCTTACTCACGGATGGGAATGACAGCTTACTTCAACAAACATAACTGAACCATTTCAAAAGGAGAATTGATATGCCAGGAGCTTTCGCGCACATTACAGCTGCTAACTTAGCTTTTGCAGGTACAAATAGTTTAGATCAAATAGCGATTCCAAACAGCGCTCGGCTAATTTTAAGTCAGAACATTAAGTTTACAGAGCTTGGGTGCGTCTCTCCAGACTACCCATACCTAGTACTTGGTAATTCAGTCCAGAATAAGTGGGCAGATTTAATGCACTATGAGCATACTGGTGAGTTAATTAAAGAGTTGGCGAGGCGCTGTAAGGAAATGAATGGAAAGCCTCAGGAAAAGGTTTTTGCTTGGCTTTGCGGATACATTTCACATGTTATCGCCGACATAACGATTCATCCGGTTGTCGAGATGAAAGTCGGAGAATATGAACAGAATCAAAGTGATCATAGGACCTGCGAAATGAACCAGGATACCTATATTTGGAAACGTTTAAATTTAGGCCAAATAGGTGTCGCTGATCGCGTTAAGTTAAATATTGGTGATTGCGTTGACCGTAGCGGTGATATTGATCCAGACATTCAAAGTATATGGGAGGCTGGGTTGCTCGAAGTTCATCCGAGTTATGCCCGTGAAGCTCCCCCGCAAATGAGTGATTGGCACAATGGTTTTCAAAGAGTTGTCGACAATGCTGAAGAAGGATATCGGCGCTTATTTAAATGGGCCCGACATGTATCAGCTGCACTTGGTGCCGGCATTGCCTACCCAACTCCTGAAGAGCTGGAAATGACATACATAGAAGACTTAGATACTCCAAAAGGGAAAATGCACTACGACGATATTTTTGACTTAGCTGTAAGCAATATTCAGCAGTACGTCGGGTATTTAGGCCGATATGTATTCTCTGACGGTTCGCTCGATGAGTTTAAGAACTGGAACCTTGATAACGGAAAGGATGAACATCAGGAGTTAACGGCATGGCTATGATTTATAGAACAGTCACGGGAATTGCAGTTGTTTTGGCAGTCTTATTATCCGGCTGCAATAGTCACGCTGATACCAAAGATCCGGAAACTATGTACGATATCGCGTCAGAGCTAAAAGATATATCAACATCAGTTCAGGGGCTTGTTAAATATGGTAATGGCAATGAACTCTCTGAGTCTAACTTGATACTGCAGGCTATCGATAACGACGAATCTAGATTAGAGATCTTTAGCGATTACACCTTGCGCGTGCGAGTGGACGGACAACGCTCATCTGTTTTGCTTTGTGATGATGATATAGCGCTTATCGAGGATTCGGGATGCACGCCTGAAGTTGATCTTCACCACTGGAATACCGACGTAGCAAATCAATGCAGTTTTGTTCTTAACCTTGACAAAGTATGTGACTAATTCTGTTTAGCCCTTAGGCGTGTCAGGGGGTTAGGTACCCAGTAACTCTCTCCGTAAAGAGAGACACTAAAACCATCTTCGACGGTATTAAATTCTGTTATGTCTTGTGCCCAAGCGCTGATGTGATGAAGATATGATATCGAAGTCGCTAAGTATTCTCGGATATTTAGCGGCTCATTTGTTGGCGTTAAGCAACTTTCGACTAAGTGTTTTAGTTTTAACTCTGCGCTGACATTTGGGTACATCAATGGGCGGTCGACAAACAGAGATAAGTAGCTGATGAATCGGGTTAGCGAGCACCGCACTCCGGGCGATTTTATTGCCAATGTTAATAGACCATCTTCGATGAGATTCAGGTCAGTTATGGTTTCAAATAACAATCGCACGCTAGTTGATTCAAGTCGTATGGTTAGAAGCTTCGTTTTCCCAGTCTTATACTCATCAATGCGATCTGCAAAGTAAGTTTCAACAAGGGGGATGCAGTTTGCGGCAGATTTCAGTCTAATAATATCCAAGTTCTTATTTATTGTGCGCAGGTCCATGGCTTCTTTTAGGGCCAGGCGATGAAAGTGAGTGCCGGTTGATTCTAGATATCGTCTCGGTAGCGAAGATGCCCTGAGGAACCCGCCGTGAATAGACGATAGAAAGAATACATCTTCTGTCCAAACAATAGGACTTTCCTGCAGTCGCATAAAGAATTCTACAAACCGATTCTGAGTAAACGCTGATTTTTCAGCGCCCACTTCCAGAGTCAACCAATCGACAAAACCTGAGAATAACTGCTCGATACGTGGGGATGTAAAACCTGCACAGTTAATGTCTTTGCGCTTGCCATTGCGCCTCAGGGCTGAGCAATGATCACACAAGGCATTTCTAGCGCCTTTAGTTGGTGTGTTGCATCCCTGACAAAAATAGATTTTACTATTCGCGCAGCCAGAGCAGATAGATATGCCTGATTTTATCTCGTGCAAAGCCCGCCTAGCACCGCATTGAGGGCATTTAGGATTCAAGCGATAACGGCAATTTCTGCATAATGCTGTGCTTAAGTTGTATTTCTTACCGATAGATAATATTGCTACTCGGCCACAAAGGGAGCACTTACTTTCTGGCCTTAATTCATTTGCGCATGAACTGCAAAACAAGCCGAATTTATCGATCTTTCCGACCGGACGGCCAATACGTTCGCAGCGTCTGCACGGCGTTACTTTGGAGTAGCATTGATAACATAGAGGACGCTTTTCCGCACGGTGAATGCGTTTTGTTTTGTTGCAATTCGAGCACTCTCTTTTTATAAAAAAGTATGTATAACATGGGCCACAGTAACGCTTACCGCGATACTTACGATGAATAGTATCTGCGTATTGTTTGCATTGGTCGCATTGTCTTAGATCGTCCATCATGACAGCCCATGCTTCTTCAAGAACGTTTCCCAGCGTCTTTGGACAAGTCGCTTGGGTGTTGGTTTAAGTGAGCTTTTAGGTGAAGTTTTATTTAATCGACATGATTTAGTCTCTCTTCGTGGAAAGTGTTGCTCTAATGACTTTGGGAGGTGTGGCACGAAACTTCTAAGTCGACCAATTGGGATGCCTGAGTTTAGGAGAACAGAAGCTAACTCCTTTGGTGGCAGTTCTATAAGCGGAGCTGTCATTGTGAGTAAGTTGCGGCGGTCGTCGGAGTTGAGCCAGTCAAACGATAGCCTCCTAATATCAGAAAGTCTGCATTCATCCGTTTGTGCTGCGAGACTCAGAAGCAGTGGATCTGTAATGGCGTATTTTGAATCAGTTAACCGACGAAGCAATGCTATTGTGAAACGTAACAACTCAAACTTAGACTCGGCTTTCTCTTTATTTCTTAGCTCACTTATAAGCTGTTCCGTAAGTATTAGGATGCCTGGGTTACAATTTACCGTATCTGTATCACTGATATCCCACCGACAATGAGCACAATACTTTAGTTTTCCTCGTTTGAGCTTGTGGATCTCAACAGACTCCCCACATTGCGGGCAACAGTCAAGAAGTTCTACTTGGTGTTTGGTACAGATAGTAATGAAGGAGAGTCGCCATTTAAGGCGCAAGTATGGTTTATGGTCAGTGCGCAGGCACTCAGGGCAGAACTGAGTTGAACGGTTGGTGTTTACGCTTCTAGTACTGCGTTGAACTACCCATTTCCATGCAATTGAGTTGCTCAGACTATCTTTGCCTGTGATTTTCTGAACTATTGGGGCTAGTAACATTTGCTTAATTACTTCAGGATGAAGTGTAGAAATTTGGGTGAGTGCATTCGTTTGAGAAACATCTAAACCACGGTCAACATCCCGTGTCCAAGCACGCCACTTTGGCCATACGTGATTAACAATTTGTGAGGGCGTCGAGCGGTTGGCTAGACTTGCACGAACAAGCCAAGAGGATAAGCTCTCATCATCTAGGGGTTTAAGTCGAGCGGGCCATGGACCTCTTACAACTGAATTTCCCGCGGCCCTTCCGTTGGTGTATACCACGAGAAAGACTCCACGATTGATTTATCAATCTGCTCTGTTCCATTATTTATAGCTTCTATTGCGCAAACTTGCAGTAGTCCGTGAATATTTCCTAAATTTCCTTTTGAGATATTAAGAATTTTCTCACCAATTTCACGGCTCGCAAGGTTCGATGGTTTACGCAAGGGCAGCATTGTTTCGAATGTTTTTAGCAACGAAATAAAATCTTTTCCCTTTTCCCAAAGAGGTAAACGAACGATGGAAAAGCGACTCTGGATCTGAGCATCCTCTCTTATCACATTCGCAGCATTAGGGACGCCGCTTGCAATTACTGGGATCCGAAGTTTATTTGAAATTCGTTTAATCTCCGCCAGTATTTCACTTCGAGCTCTAGCGGTACCATTCATAAGTGTGTGGAACTCATCAATGATTAATAATTTTGTTTTGCTCTGCATCATTTGGTCGATAGCTGTACGCCGGAGCATGGCAAGGGTCTCGTTGGGAGTAATTGGGGCCCAAAACTCTTGAAGAATCGTATAGTACAAATCACGCATGTTCGGACCGGATAATTCAATCGCCACAACGGGCTTAATAAGCAGTTCGGTCTCTTCGCAGGTATAGCTTTGTCCGTGTAAGTGGGAAAACCGCTCGATCATTGAGGTCTTACCGTTATTCGACTCCCCAATAAACAGGATTGATGGCATCCGAGCTTGTTTGGGGTGATTGAGTGTTTCTGCAAACACATCTAACACACGGTTGGCCACTGGATAACTAATCCATCGTTTTTGCTTAAGAAACTCAATTCTGTTTTCATTAGATTGAGCGGCAACTTCTTTAAACTTGGGTGATAGATGTTTGAACTGGTCCATAGTGTGTTACTCAATATCGAAAATGTCGATTTCATCGCCTGAGTCCCAATCGTCTACCTCTTGTTCGGGGGATATTTCGGTTGAGATAGCGTTTGATTCTTCTTTAGCAGCAAAATGCTGGGCGGGAGTGATGGTCTTTTGATGGTTTTTCTTGCGTTGTGTTTTGCGTCGCGCGTCTTTTGTTTTTTTGCGAGCTTTCTCTTCTATTTCGCGCATATTATTTACAGCTCGGGATAGCATGTTCTGGTTGTACTCAGATTGCCCCTTTTTCTTCAAATAAAGCTTCGCTTCGTTGAGTTCCCAAATGCTTGTGAAATTGAGAGTTGGGTCTGCAAGCCCAACTTTGTGGTAGCTCTTTATGTCTTCATCGTACACCCAAACGTATCGAATATTTCTGGGATCTCGCCTTACAACATATTTCCGAGGCTTGCGAGTTTCTTGATCACGGATGCCGATCAGATGCCGAATATTGTCAGAGAAATAATAAATACCATCCCAAACGACACCCTGCGATCGGATCGTACGTTCTTTGTAGGGTAAAAAGCTAATCTCAATTGATAGTGGATCTGCTGGGACGTCCGGCCAACCGTGGGGTAACTCTTCAAGCTCGCCCTCAACAGACATCATCCACTTGGTCGTTGGCGGCACCCCGATACTTTCGTGGTTTGTATGGTGATACTCAATAATCGCGTTAGTTAGCCAACGCTCAAGTGAATTAAAGTCAAATATTGCGTTCTTTTCTGAGTCGTAAGAGCCGCGTACTTTGGGGCTATTAAAGGTTTTACCATCAAGCGCTTTTAGTCGGTTTTGAAAAGCGCCAAGAAGTCGTTCAATGTGCCCACCGTATTGCGGCTTTGCAACGGGGCGAAACTCTAAGTTTATGTTGTTCTCTAAGCAACCTATTCGCAAGGCATCTGAAGTAAAATCAGCACCATTATCAACGTGTACTTTTTTAGGGATGCCCCATACGTACCAATCAAGAGCTATATCTAAGTGCTTAAGCCATTGCTGCTTAGGTAGTATCGAGTGTGATAAGCACATGGCTACCGAGGTCGTGCTGGGGGCATCTAATGAGAGATAAAAGCCAGTTACCATCCGTGAATAGATATCAATCGCCATGGTAAGCCAAACACGTTTAATTGATTCACGGTGCTCATCATCAACAATGATGATATCTAGGGGTGTGTGATCGACTTGAATAACGCTTAATATTGAATCTACATTTGGGAATCTCCCGGCCCGAGCCGAAAAGCGGTTGTTAGCAAGATCCAAATGTCCGCGAGAGCGAAGTCGTCGCTCTTCAGGTACCAAGTTAATTCTTCTATAGATGGTTGATTGGGCCGGCGCTTTGAGTCCAGCGCTCTTGCATGCCTCTTTAATTCGGTCGTACACCATCTTTGGTGTGAATCGAGCTTTAGTGAGGTAGTAGTTTGCTATGCAATGCTCGATTATCTTATTCACGTCGTCACTAGTACGTATGTTCTTTCTTTGCCAACCGCGCTTTTGGTTGATAAGGCTTACCAGTGAGTTCGTGGCTAAATACGCATTAAGCCACCGGTATAGTGTTGTGTAATGAACTCCAGACTTCACGGCTTGTATCTTTATGTCTTGCACTGATGCAGTAGGTCCAAGCTCCAAAATAGGCTCTATGGCTTTAAACTTCCGCTTGGCTGCTTTTAATTCATCGGGAGGAATGGCGAGTATTTCGTCAGACGCTAAGTGTTCGCTCGGCGCTGCTTGAATAACATCAGTGACAATGTCTTGTAGTTTGGCGACTTTTACGTCTTTATCGTCTACTTTTTGAAGCAATACTTCTGACGACGTTAGGAACTCTTTAAGTAAGTAGTCGCCATCATCCATCTTCAGCAATGAGCCTCGGCGTAACTGTACCTTCGATTTTGATAGCTTGTGCAGGTCAGTCATTTGACTTCACCTTAAGGATGATAGTTTTTTCAGAAAGAGGAGTTGATAGATCAAGTTCGATATCATGTTGAAGAGTCAACCACCAAATCCGACTTATATTAGTTAGGTAGTCATTTCGGTTATTCGTGTAGCTTTCCAAAAATGCTTGGACAGTTGACGGTGTATTAATGGTGGCGAGGGATGTCAGAAGTTTTTCTCGTAATTCGGCCGATACGCTATGTGATGAAAAATTTTTTAGTTTTCGAATGTTCTCAAGCCGTAATCCTCGAATGCGCATATCATCACATATTTTGAAAATCCAACCTTGCTTTTTCGCTTCAGCAAAACCTGCTGCAAATTTCAGTCTTAGCTTTCCGAAGTCTTTCTTAATTTCATCGCGCTCTTTTACTTCAACGAGCCATGGTTTGACGTTTGATGAGCGGAAGTAAACTAAATAGTCGGGCGTGTAACGTTGGCGCCTGCCGCTCATGTCTATGTAGGACAGTTCAATTGGCTGAGAGACCACCTTAGCAACATTCGCGTCAAACTCCATTTGCATAATGAAGTCACGCTCCACTGTAGATTCGTGAGGAATACTTTCTTGTCCCCTGAACGCATAATAACCTCTACTGCTGCGACGGTTCGTGGGAATTTTACGTACGGGCGTTTGATATTTCAATTTATTCGCAGCTATTTCGGGAATTTATGACAATTTATCATCTATTATGGGAATTTCAATAGTATTTATTTCGGAAATAAATGCCTATAGGCCGCATTCTTATGTTTTAGTGTTAGCATTTATTGTGGGAATTGACAGGTTCTCCGCCGCGACCTGGAGAAATCTCGCTGGCGCATCAAAATGTTCTTTTCTTAGACGAATTACCCGAGTTTTCACGTCACGTATTAGACTGCCTGCGCGAACCCCTTGAAGCTGGATGCGTGACCATTAGTCGTGCCGCACAACAGACTACGTTTCCGGCAAAATTCCAGCTTATTTGTGCACTTAATCCTTCGCCCTGCGGTCATTTTGATGGCGACTTAAGTAGCGCCCGAGCCACCCCGGATCAAATCCTAAAATACCTAAACAAGTTGTCGGGACCTCTGCTCGATCGCATCGATATGCAAGTATCCGTTCCCCGGCAACCAGAAGCACTGCAACAGCAACAACCCGTTCATGAACCGCTCAGCAACAGTTGGCGCAAATTAGTGGTGCAGGCAAGGGAACGCCAACATAACCGCCAGCAGTGCTTAAACAGCGAACTGAACACTAAGCAGCTAACCAAGCATTGCTTACTTACTGAGGAAGACCACGGGTTTCTGGTAAAGGCAATCGACAAGTTTGGCCTATCGCACCGCGCTTATCATCGCCTATTGCGACTGGCCCGTACTATCGCCGATCTTGAAGGCGTGAATACTATAAGCCGCCAGCACCTGGCCGAAGCACTGAGCTACCGCGCACTGGACCGGTTGCTACAACAACTCCGCGATTTATAGGTTCCGGATTCTTAATTCTTTCGATACTTAAGGTTGCAATAAATAGCGCTGACGATAATAAAAACAACACCAAGCAATAGCATCAATCCAAATAGGTGTTCGTATGAGGGGTCTTGATAGAGCATGGCACATCCAATAAAAGATAATACGGACAAAGCGAACAAAGCACGGCCAAAAATGCTACCTATTTTGTCATGTTCTTTGTATTTATCAGGGTTCCATCCCGCGAGCATGTTCATCTTCTTTTTCACGCCGACTAGATAAGACGCAACGAGAGTTGGAACCGACACTAGAAGTATCACTAAAAGTATGCCAAATTCGTTCACTCTGAAATACTCCGCTGTTTGTTGCTTCTCATCAGGAGTAGTTATAAAGGTTGTTCTCTATCCGAGCCACCAAATAATCAAAATTTGGCTGTCGTTCAACTACCCGCGCCTGGCAAAAAACTCATGAATAGCCGAACTAACCGTGGCAATGTCACCAGCAGTAACGTCTAAGTGCGTTACTAAGCGCATGCGCTGGCTGGCAGGTACGCGAATCTGCTGAGCCATTAAATGGTCGGCTAATGCTTTGGCGGTGTCAGTGTCGGGCAGGTTCAGATACACCATATTGGTGTGCTGGGGTTCTACCCGAATGGCGTCAATGTCTTGTAGTAAGTCGGCAAGTTGCGCGGCATTGGCGTGGTCTTCAGCAAGTCGTTCCACATGATGCTCAATGCTGTGATCAATGGCTGCCGCTAGAATACCGGCCTGGCGCATACCGCCGCCCAGCATTTTGCGCCACCGGCGCGCTTTGGCAATGAGTGCCTCAGAGCCACAAAGTAGTGAACCCACCGGGGCACCAAGCCCTTTTGAAAAGCAAATAGAGACACTGTCGAATGGCTGGCCTAATTCGGCTACTGAGGAGCCTGTTG
Source organism: Pseudidiomarina planktonica (assembly GCF_900177775.1). GTDB lineage: Bacteria > Pseudomonadota > Gammaproteobacteria > Enterobacterales > Alteromonadaceae > Pseudidiomarina > Pseudidiomarina planktonica. The sequence continues at coordinate 293,019 of NZ_FXWH01000001.1, forward strand.
CTACTGCGGCATTGGCAATACGGGCGCCGTCTAAGTGCAATTGTAATCCGTGGCGATTGACCAGTTCACGCGCCTTTTGCATGTAGGACTGCGGAATGACTTTCCCGGTGTGCGTGTTCTCCAGAGCCAGCACACGGGTGATTGGAAAGTGTGGGTCATCGGGCTTAATACGCTGTTCAACCAGGTTCAAATCAAGCGTGCCGTCACTTTGTACTTCAAACGGCTGCGGTACTATGCCACCTAAAACTGCGGCGCCACCGGCTTCGTATCTGTAGGTGTGGTATTCCTGGCCAACCAGATATTCTTCGCCGCGCTGGCAATGGCTAAGTAAACCCAATAAATTACTCTGGGTACCACTGCTGCACAAAATGGCGTCGGCTTTGCCACTAAATTTGGCAACGCGTTGTTCCAGCGCATTTATGGTTGGGTCATCACCGAACACATCATCGCCTACCGGCGCAGCGGCCATAATGGCGCGCATAGCGGCGGTAGGGCGGGTAACGGTGTCGCTACGTAAATCAATGTAGTGCATAAACTTCGGAAGTTCCTTACTGAGCGTCAGGCTCATATCCCCACGCCGGCGGTGGTACGTCAACTGGCTTGGTTAAATCAAAATGAACCTCGAACAAGCGGCCCGGACGCGACAATTGATAACTAAAAGTGTTGTCATCAATAAAGGTAATCGTCCAGGTGTTTTGCTGAGAGGCAATTAAGTTGTTCGCAGCAAAAATAGTTTTGCTAGCTTCGTCAACCGGGAAGGCTTGTTGATTTGCGGTGCCGGGTTCATTGGTGTGACCGCCATAAGGCGAGGTGGCATCGGGCGTGCCGTCTTCATGCAGGTGAATATGCTGCAGTTGCAGGCCGGTATCGGTTTCGCTGATAACCCAGGTACGTGAGCGGTCTTCACCTACATGTAGTGGAATTTTCACTTCGTCAACAGCACAGTCGCGAATGTGCATGACCAGCCGTTGTTGCCACACGCTGTCGTCGGTATCGTCGCTTACCACTTCGCCTTCAAAAGCTTTACCGCAATGCGCAGTGATATTCGCTATAAACTGCTGCTGAACATCTTCGGACGCAACTGCTGCTGAACCAGGCTCGGTAGTTTGATCACAAGCACTGAGGAACAGTACAGATGCCAGAGTAATTGGGAGAAAACGAACTGCACGTGCTTTGGTCATGATACTTGCCTCTTGAAAATTCGAACCTACACTTTGCCATAACTTATACCAAAAAGCATGAACAGAATTGCCTTGGGACATTGGCATAACGGGTCTGCTTCATGGATAATAGCGAGCATATTTCGCGCATGCTTTGCAGCGGTAATTGAACGAACCCGAGGCAAAGTTAATTCGCCCAACACAAAAGGGACAACGCATGAAAGTTTTCACGAACGTACTGGATATGATTGGCAAAACGCCAATGCTGAAGGTAAGCAACATGGATACCGGGCCGTGCGAGCTCTATTTAAAACTTGAGCTAATGAACCCAGGTGGCTCTATTAAAGACCGCATTGCGGTGAGCATGATTGAAGCGGCCGAAAAAGACGGCAAGCTTAAGCCGGGTGACACCATTATTGAAGCCACCGCCGGTAACACTGGCCTGGGCCTGGCATTAGTAGCGGCTAGTAAAGGCTACCCACTGCAAATCATTATGCCCGACAAAATGAGTCAGGAAAAAGTAAACAACCTGAAGGCAATGGGCGCACAGGTCACTATGACCCGTTCTGACGTGCAGAAAGGTCACCCTGAGTATTACCAGGACATGGCTGCACGGCTAGCCGAAGAGCATGGCTACTTTTACGTAAACCAGTTTACTAATCAGGCCAACGTAGACGCGCATTATCGTACTACCGGACCAGAGTTGTGGGAACAAATGGACGGTAAGCTGGATGCCTTCGTATGTGGCGTAGGCTCAGGTGGCACCTTAAGTGGTGTTGGTAAATTCTTACGTGAAAAGAATGCCAAAGTAGATTTAGTGCTGGCCGATCCTGCCGGCAGTATCTTAGAACCTATGGTGAATCGCGGTGAAGTGGTTGAAGCCGGCAGTTGGCTGGCGGAAGGTATTGGTGAAGATTTCGTCCCTGATACCTGTGATATCGAGCTGGCCAACAAAGCCTACGCTATTACCGACAAAGAGGCCTTTAACACCGCACGCGAAGTGCTGGTGAAAGAAGGCATTATGGTGGGATCCTCCAGCGGTACTCTGATAGCCGCGGCGCTACGCTACTGTCGTGATCAAACTGAGCCAAAGCGCGTAGTAACCTTAGCCTGTGATACCGGGAATCGTTATTTGTCCAAGCTCTACAATAATGACTGGATGCGTGACAACAATTTATTAGACGGAGAATAAAGCATGTCCGACAACAAGAATTTGAAATTTGCTACGCGCACCATTCACGGCGGTCAATCGCCTGAACCAGTTACCGGTGCGGTAATGCCTCCAATTGTAACCAGCTCTACCTATATTCAGGAGAGCCCGGGTGTACACAAAGGCTTTGAATACTCGCGTTCACACAACCCAACGCGGTTTGCCTGGGAGCGCTCTGTTGCCAATTTGGAAGGTGGTAAGCAAGGTCTGGCGTTTGCCTCTGGCATGGCAGCCACCTCAACCATTATGGAATTGCTGGACAGCGGCGATCACGTGATTGCTATGGACGACCTTTACGGTGGAACTTTCCGCCTGTTTGATAAAGTTCGTGGTCGTTCTGCCGGGCTTAAATTTGATTATGTGGATTTAGCGGACATTAGCGCTATTGAAGGCGCTATTAACGACAAAACCCGCATGATTTGGGTAGAAACGCCAAGTAACCCAATGCTGAAATTGGTTGATATTGAAGCCATTGTGAAGCTGGGTAAAAAGCACGACTTGTTAGTGGTCGTAGACAACACCTTTGCCACGCCATATAACCAGCGCCCGCTGGAAATGGGTGCTGACATTGTGATGCACTCAGCTACTAAATACTTAAACGGTCACTCTGACATGGTTGGCGGTATTGCCGTAGTTGGCGATAACGACGACTTAGTGGAAAGAATGCTGTTTTTGCAAAACTCAGTTGGCGCAGTTGCGGGTCCGTTCGACAGTTACCTGGCGCTGCGCGGCGTGAAAACGCTGGCGCTACGTATGCAGCACCACAACCAGGCTGCCATGCAGCTGGCTGAGTGGCTGGAGCAGCATCCGCAAGTTGAGAAAGTTATTTATCCAGGGCTTGCCAGTCACCCGCAGCACGAATTGGCCAAACGCCAAATGAGTGGCTTCGGTGGCATGATTTCAATTTTGCTGAAAGGCGACATTGAAAAAGCTCGACGTTTTCTTGAATCGGTAGAGATTTTTGCGCTGGCTGAAAGCCTTGGTGGCGTGGAAAGTTTGATTGAGCATCCGGCCATTATGACGCATGCCTCAATTCCGAAAGAAAACCGTGAAAAACTTGGAATTCTCGACAACTTTGTACGCATTTCGGTGGGTATTGAAGACTTAGAAGACCTTATGGCAGACCTGGATCGGGCGTTAAGCGCCTGATCTGGCAAGGCTATTTACATTCTTTTACAATAGATTAAAAAACTAGTAGGCTTATTCCACAATAAAAATACAGAACAATAAAGGAATACAACTATGCTACTTAGCCTCCTATTATTACAAGGGTTAGTGGCGGCGCTGTTGTTCTACGTGCTGGCCGGGCAATATCAGCGTCAGCCATTGTGGAATATGCTTGCTGTTTTAATCAGTGGTTTTGTACCGCCGCTAAACTGGTGTTTATTATTGGTTGCTGTGGGTGTTCGTATGTGGCGCCGCAGTCCTTCAATGGTACCTGCCAAGCACTAAACTAAATCCGGAGAAGTCGTTAGTATGGCATCAGAATTACGTCCATTTCATTTAGCCATACCGGTGGATGATATTGCCAAAGCCCGTGCTTTTTATGGCGATGTGTTGGGACTGCAGGAAGGTCGCAGTTCTGAACAGTGGGTAGACTGGAACTTCTACGGACATCAGTTTGTAACGCACCTGGCACCCGATCAGGTAGCCAAACTTCATCATAATTCTGTCGACGGGCATTCGGTGCCGGTTCCGCACTTCGGTGTGGTGCTGACTATGGATGACTGGAAAGCGCTTGCCGAACGTGTGCAGCAAGCCGATGTTAAGTTTGCGATTGAGCCGCATATTCGATTTGAAGGGCAGCCCGGCGAGCAGGCCACCATGTTCTTTTACGATTACTCAGGCAACGCGCTTGAGTTCAAAGCCTTTCACGACTTAGGCAAACTGTTCGCCAGCTAAGGCGACATTCCCACCACTTAAAATAATGCCTACATCCTGGTGCTTAAATAACTCAGGATGATTAATAACGGCTGCCAGTGTAATAGCTGCCGATGGTTCTACAATTACCTTTAAATGCTGCCAAATCAGCTGCTGTGCTTTGCGTGTGTCGGTATCTTCTACTAACAACACCTGATCCAGATGTTCACTCAGAATACCAAAGGTATGTTTACCCAAGCTGGTGAGCAGACCGTCACAAATACTCACAGGTTTGCGCGCCGGTTGAATATGTCCCTTCGCTAGTGATTCATGGGCATCGTCGGCGTTAGCAGGTTCAGCACCATAAACGGCATCAATACCATGCTGGCGCGCCACTACTGTGCTGCCACTAAGCAAGCCACCACCACCAAGCGGGGTAAGCAGCCGTGTTAGCTCAGGGTGTTGCTGAACCAGTTCCAGAGCTGCGGTGCCCTGGCCCTGAATAATATGTGGGTGGTCGTAGGGTGGAATAAAGGTTTGCTCGCCATTATCGGCTTGTTGCTGCGCCACAAAGGCTTCGCGTGCTTCCATACCAGGCTCAATCATGATGATATTGGCCTGATAACGGGCGATATTCTCTTGCTTTACTTTAGGCGCAGTGCGCGGAACAGCAACTGTTACCGCAATATCGAGCAATCGCCCTGCGCAGGCTAATGCCGCGCCGTGGTTACCGGATGACACCGTATACACGCCGGCTTGCCGTTGGTCAGAAGTTAATTGTAGTAGCGCGTGGCAGGCGCCACGAAATTTAAAGGCACCAGTGCGCTGCAAATTTTCGCATTTAAAGTATAATCTGGCAGACGTCAGCGCATTAAGCTGTTCGTTACAAAGAACAGGCGTTTTGACCGCATAGGGTGCGATCATATCGGCGGCAATTTGTATTGCCGGATAATAGTTAGCAATATCAATGCTTTTTGACATTAGAACCCTCGGTCATTTAATTAACTAACTGTTGGTCACTTAAATTTGACCCTTTGCGCAGGTTACACCAGACGTAGCGCAAGTGCGCGACAGTTCTGGCCGGCGGCCTTTTGCAGCAACGCGACCTCTTATTTATACCATTGAAGGCACGGAATCGACATGGCTAGTTTAAATACATTTGAACGAATACGCGCACTTTCCTTTGAATATCAAACCATTATGGCGCTTTATCTGTGCCAGCGCATGCTGCCGAATTACGAGCTGTTTCATCAGGTAACCGGCTTTGGCGATCCTAAGCCATTAAATAGCGCATTGAACGCATGCTGGGACTGGGTGTGGCAGCCGAAGCAGGTAAAAGTAAACTTCAGCCGTTGGCAGGAAAAGGTTGAAGATGTTGCGCCAAGTGAGCACGGGCATGACATGCTGGGGGTTTATCCGGCCATGGATGCCTGTACCGCTATCAGCACTTTGTTGCAGGGGTTAATTGATAACAATGGCAGCGACATGCTTGATGTGGCAAAAATCTCTCAGGCCAGTGTGCAAAAATTTCTGGAACTCACCGAGGGCGAGCACTTGGATGCCCCTGATCGGGAAAAGATGTTGCGGGAGCACGAACTCACTGGTTATGAAATTGAAATTCAGCAGGCCATGCTGCATTTCTTAGAATCTTTGTATGGTACTCAGCCTAAACCCTCGAAGGAGCTGGTACAGCAAATTCGGGCGATGGTGCAGGAAGAGGGTATTTCCAATATCGGTGTTGATATTGAGGCGCCGTCTGCCGCTCAGGCTCGCGGCGCCGAATAGCTGCCGATTACTATTGGTTGCGCTGGCGATGCATAATGGCCAGCCAACCGATAATGCCGAATATAAACACTTGCCAGTAGTCGCCCCGGCGCCAGTTAATTACGTGCTTATAGGTGGCTACAAACATGCCTAGTTGCAGCAAATGCATAATTACCAGTATGCCCAGCAACAACAGGAATACTCCGTAGGCACTGCCTTGAAAAGGCCATACCACGTTAGCCAGCAATACTGCCCAGATAATGGCGAAAATAAACCGGCCCAGCCAAATTCCTAGTTTCATGACCACCTTAACTTCCTCGCTTTTGAAATAATCGATAGCTTACTTGCCCGGCCTGCTTCTCGCGGTGCAGCTGCCAGTTGGCGGGCCACTGGGCGTTCAATTCGGTTTCTGTTTCTACGTAAATCCAGGCGTTGTCAGCCAGCCAGCCGCCTTGCTGCAGCGCACTAACAACCTGTGGTAGCAACTGTTGTCGAAATGGTGGGTCAATAAACACCACATCGAACGGCGCCTCCGGTGGCGTTAGCAGAACTTTCAATGCATCGGCTTGCAGTACTTGCCCGGCTGCATTTAATGTTTTTATGTTTTCGCTAAGACAACGTGCGGCGGGAGCGTGTTGTTCTACCATCAGCGCATGAGCGGCACCGCGTGATAGCGCTTCAAATGCCAAGGCGCCAGTGCCGGCAAATAAGTCCAGTACGCGGGCGTCATGTAATTCAAACTGCAACCAGTTAAATACCGTTTCGCGTACGCGATCTGTGGTTGGACGTAAGCCTTCGGCATGGGGAACCGCCAGTTTACGGCCACGCCAGCGGCCACCAATAATGCGTATGTTGCCGACGTTTTTGGCGGAAGATTTTGCCATGCGAAAGTAACATCCTATAGTGACGGGCAATGCTTGGGCATTGCCTCGTGAAGCAGTCGTCAGCAGCGGTTGCTCATGGTAAACTGACTTCCATCTGGCAGGTATTGTAAACGGGGTTCCAAAACATGGCAAAAGGGTCTTTCTTCGGATTATTTGGGTCGAAGCCTAAATCTAACCAAGAGTCGAAACCGGAAGCGGAAGAAAAAGCTGACGACAAGGCGAAACAAAATGAAGAAGAACAGGCAAGTGCGCCAGCTGAAACTAAGCAGGTTGAGCCCGAGCAGCCGCAGTCAGAGCCACAACAGTCGCAGCCAAAACCGACTGAGGCCGAAACTCCGCCAGAGTCAGATCCACAACCAGAGCAAGAACCAGAATCCGTAGCTGCCGCACTTGCCCCCGACGCTGCTGAAGTGTGCGCCCAGGTTACCGCCGAAGTGGCTGCCCGCGAAGCACCAGCCAAGCGACCTACCCGCAAGGGCTTGTGGTCGCGCTTAACCGACGGTTTACGCAAAACCTCAGATTCTATCGGCGAAGGTCTGTTTGGATTATTCCGCGACAAACAAATTGATGACGAGCTATTTGAAGATTTAGAAACCCAGTTGTTAACTGCGGATTTGGGTGTGCCTACCACTACCCGAATTGTGAAGCGCTTAACGCAACAAGCCAATCGCAAGCAATTGAAAGACGCCGAAGCTTTATATGAATTGCTGCAAGAAGACATGGCCGAAATTCTGGCGCCGGTAGACAGACCTCTCGTGATTCCAACTCAGGACGGGCCTTTCGTTATTTTAATGGTTGGCGTAAATGGCGTTGGTAAAACCACCACTATTGGCAAGCTGGCGCAACAATTTAAGCGCGAAGGCAAGTCAGTGATGCTGGCGGCAGGCGACACCTTCCGTGCCGCAGCTGTGGAGCAACTGCAGGTGTGGGGTGAGCGCAACGACATTCCGGTTATAGCGCAGCACACAGGTGCTGACAGTGCGTCGGTTATTTATGATGCGGTGGAAGCGGCCAAAGCGCGAAACGTTGACGTACTGATTGCCGACACGGCCGGACGTTTACAGAACAAAGCACACCTGATGGACGAGCTGAAAAAAGTTGTAAGGGTGATGAAAAAACTGGACGTAAACGCACCACACGAGGTTATGCTAACTCTGGATGCGGGCACGGGTCAGAATGCTATTAGTCAAACCAAGCTCTTTACTGAAGCGGTTGGTATTACAGGTATTACGTTAACTAAACTCGACGGCACCGCCAAAGGCGGAATTATTTTTGCAATTGCCGACCAATTTGCTATTCCAATTCGGTATATTGGGGTTGGTGAGGGGTTAGAAGATTTACGTCCATTTGTAGCCAAGGAATTCGTGAATGCGCTGTTTCGTCGCGACCAGCAGCAACAGTAAATTAAATGTGCCAACGGGAAGCAGGCAATGATTAAATTTGAGCAGGTCAGTAAAACCTATCCGGGCGGCTTCCAGGCGCTTAGCCATGTCGACTTTCACCTACAAAAAGGTGAAATGGCATTTCTGACCGGACATTCGGGTGCGGGCAAAAGTACCTTGCTGAAATTAATTAGCATTATGGAGCGGCCAACGGCTGGTCGGGTGCTTATAAACGATCACGATCTGAGCAAAATTCCACGCCGTCAGGTGCCTTTTGTGCGTCGCGACATTGGCATGATTTTCCAGGACCACCGGCTGCTAATGGACAAAACCGTATTCGATAACGTGGCTTTGCCGTTGCTTATTGAAGGTTACAGCATTCAGGAAGCGCGCAAGCGTGTGCATGCCGCGCTCGATAAAGTTGGATTGGCAGATAAAGTTCGGCATTACCCTATGATGCTGTCCGGTGGTGAACAGCAACGGGTGGGTATTGCCCGGGCGGTAGTAAACAAGCCGCCGTTACTGCTGGCCGATGAGCCTACCGGTAATCTGGATCCGAAACTTTCAATGGATATTATCCGTTTGTTCGAAGCCTTTAATCAGGTTGGTGTTGCGGTGTTAATTGCCACGCACGACTTAGGCCTAATTGCCCGTATGCGCTATCGCACGCTCACGCTGCGCGAGGGTAAGATGATTGATGATGGCCTGCAGGAGCCGTCAGCATGAGTTTATTATTTCGCAATCGCAGCACGTCAAAAGGCAACCCCCAAGGCGCCAGGAAAGTAAAAATTTCCGGCTTTCGCCGTTTTGTCATGTTCTTCGTGCACAATGCTCAACAAGCGGTCGGTAGTTTGGGCGAACTGGCTCGTTATCCCTTTGCCTCAATGATGACTATGGCGGTATTGGGATTAAGTTTAACCTTGCCAGCAACGCTTTATGTGGTGGTAAAAAATACTCAAACCGTGGGCGCACAGTGGCAGGAAGCTTCCGAGCTAACCTTGTTTTTGCAAAAAGGTTTAAATGAACGTGAAGTAGAAACCTTTACGCGCCGGGTGGGCTTAGACAAAGAAGTCGCCAGTGTAAAACTGATTCCAAAAGCAGAAGCCCTGGAAGAGTTTAAAGAATACTCGGGCTTCGGCGAGGCCCTGGATTATCTGAATAATAATCCGTTACCAGATGTGTTGTTGGTAACCCCGGCCGAATCCATGCGCTCGGCGGCAGCGGCGCAATCATTGCTGCAGCGGTTTGAGCGCGAACGCGAAGTTGATTTTGGTAAATTAGATGTGCAATGGCTGAACCGCTTGCAGTCATTACTGGATTTAGTGCGCGATAGTTTTGGCGCTTTGGCATTTTTATTATGCGTGTCGGTGGTGCTGATTGTAGGTAACACTATTCGCCTGAATATCCTAAGTAAGCGCGACGAAATTGTTGTAATGAAGCTGGTGGGTGCAACAGATGGTTACATTCAACGGCCATTTTTATACACCGGCTTGTGGTACGGTATTGTGGGTGGAGTAATTGCCTGGCTGGCAACCTTCATTCTGCTGTGGTGGATAGACGGCGCTGTAATGCGAATTACAGAACTGTATGAAGGCCAGTTTGAATTAGCCGGATTAACGGGCATTGAAATGCTTATTCTATGGGCAGTGGCAATAGCATTAGGGCTTATTGGCTCTTATTTAGCGGTAAGAAAACACGTAAGTGCTATTGAACCCCGGTAATCCACTCCCCATATTTAATCGTATAATGATGTAGAGCAAACATAACGGATGTGAATATTGCGCTTCGCTTCCACTTTGCTAGAATAACTGGTCCAGTGAACTTTTTAGCAAAAAAATGGTCAATTGAGGCAGCAAGTGAAGCTGCCAAAGAGGATGTAATTGAATGAGTACTGAACTTACAAAAATGGCGTTAGCGGTTCCCCAAAGCGGGAGCCTGGAAAGCTATATTCAGTCAGTCAATCGCATTCCTATGCTAAGCGCAGAGGAAGAGCAAGAGCTTGCCGAACGCTTGGTTGCTGAAGAAGATTTACAGGCCGCACGCCAACTTATTATGTCGCACTTGCGCTTTGTGGTGCACGTGGCGCGTAGCTATTCCGGTTATGGTTTGGCACAAGCCGACCTGATTCAGGAAGGTAATATCGGTTTAATGAAAGCGGTAAAACGTTTTGACCCGTCGTTTGGGGTTCGCCTGGTGTCTTTTGCGGTGCATTGGATTAAAGCTGAAATTCATGAATATGTATTGCGTAACTGGCGTGTAGTGAAAGTAGCTACCACCAAGGCACAACGTAAATTATTCTTCAATTTACGCAAAATGAAGAAGCGTCTGGGTTGGTTCACGCAAGACGAAGTAAATACTGTGGCTGAAACTCTGGGTGTAAGCACCTCAGAGGTAATGGAAATGGAAGCTCGTATGAGCGCCCACGATCAGGCGTTCGAGTTAAGTTCAGACGATGACGATGCGCGTGAGAGCACTAACTATTCGCCGGCTCAGTATCTGGAAGACAAACGCTCTGATTTGGCTACTGAAGTAGAAAACGAAGACTGGGAAGCGCATACCCAGAAGCGTTTGTTCTCGGCTATTAAAACGCTTGATGAACGTAGTCAGGACATAGTGCGGGCGCGTTGGTTAGACGACAACAACAAGAGCACTTTGCAGGAACTGGCAAATAAATATGAAGTGTCAGCCGAGCGTGTGCGCCAACTTGAACAAAATGCGATGAAGAAATTACGCAACGCGATGGCTTAATGGATTGTCGCAAAGGGTGCGGTGCTTGCTGCATCGCACCATCTATCTCTTCCCCAATACCAGGCATGCCCCAGGGGAAACCCGCCGGGGTTCGCTGTATTCACTTAACTGATAACTTTTTGTGTGGCTTATTTGGGCAACCGGAGCGACCGCCTGTGTGTGATCAGTTCTCTGCTAGTTTGGATAGCTGTGGCAGTAGCCGTGACGAAGCTTTAATTTTGCTTACTGATCTTGAGCAGCAGACGAGCTGATTGTTTGCGGTAATAGCTTTTGTTGTACTAGCAATTCAGACATCGGAACTACTTCAATTCCTAACCGGGCAAGCTCAGGTAACCGTTGTTTCAACATGGTTATGGTAGCTGGGTGTGGATGTCCAATAGCAATGGCCTCACCGTGCTTAAGTGCATACCGAATGAGTTGGTCGAATTGACCGTTCAGGTTTTCCTCGGAAGCACTGTTATCCAGAAATACATGGCGACGGGAGGTTGGAATACCAGCCGCCAGCGCAGTTTGTTCGGCAACCGTGGCAAGGCTGGTGCGGCTGTCCACAAAATAGAGTTTACGAGCACTGAGTTCCTGCATTAACCATTGCATGGGCTGCTGTTGCTCGGTAAGCAGGCTACCCATGTGATTATTAACGCCTACGGCGGTTGGTAACGATGCCAGAGCTTCAGCAACGGTTGCCTGAAACTCCGTTTGACTCATTGCCAGGGTAAGCCCGCCCGGACCGAGCTTGTTGCCACTGTGTGCCTGCATGGGCAGGTGGGCTATCACTTCTTTGTTTGCATGACCTGCTGCTGTGGCGATTTTCGCTGCTTGCGGCGTATGCGGCAAAATAGCCAGAGTTAACGGGCTATTAATGGTTAATACCGAGCTGTCCTGACGGCTGTTGCCCACGTCGTCAATAATAACCGCCACGCGAGCCTTAGGCTTATCTGCAGCTGCTGCCGCATGAGCCATGCTGAGCAAAGCCAGGCACAGTGCTACCGGTATCACCTGCAGCCGCTTAAACATTAACGACACCACTGGGTTGGGTTCACCGCGTTACCACGCACGCGTATTTCGAAATAGAGTGCCGGCTCAGAACGACCACCACTTTGGCCCATTAAGGCAACAGTTTCGCCGGTGCGCACTTTGCTGCCGACTTGCGGCAGTATGGTTTGGTTGTGCCCATACAGACTCATGTAACCATCACCATGGTCAATGATCAGTAATAAACCAAAGCCACGCATCCAGTTGGCGTAAAGCACCCGGCCGTCGGCAATGCTGACTACGGCTTGACCCGAGTCGCCGTTAATCAAAACCCCTTTCCAGTCGACCGAGCCACTGCGTGACGTTGCGAACAAGCGTTGTACCCGGCCTTCGGTTGGCCAGCGCAATGAGCCTTTTTGCTTACTCAAGCCGTTTAGCTGAACATCTTCGCGTAAAGCCGCAATAATGGCATCAAGAACGTTCTCAAGCTCTGCCTGATCTTGTCGCAGCTGTTCAATGCGCTGGGTGTCGGAAACCAATTCACGTTGCAACTTGGCAACCAATTGCTGTTGCTCGCTTTGCTGTTCGCGCAGTACCGTTTGCTGACGTTGCTGTTGCTGCTGGCGCTTAGCCAATTGTTGTTCCTGCGCCGCAACCTGTTCACGCACTTGCTCAATTTCAGCACGGGTAGCCAGTACCGCTTCAATTTCTTCAATGCGGGCTTCGTTTAAATACTGATAATACGTGAGCATACGTTCTACCCGCGCCGGGTCATTTTGATTCAATACCATTTTCAAGAAATCATGCTGGCCACCGCGATAAGCGGTATCTACTTGTTTCTCAAGTAATTCCAGTTGGCGCTTTTCCTGTGCTTGAAGCTGTTGCAGCTGGGTGGCTAGCTCATCTAAGCGTAATTGGATATCACGCAAAGCGTTTTCGGTGTCGTTTAGTTCGGTGGCAACGGCACTGATTTGCGCTTCCATTTGTTGCAACTGTCGCTCGGTACGCGACAGGCGGCGCTCACGCTCGCCCATGTCGGCCTGGCGCTTCTCCAGCTCCTGCTGAATTGCCTCAAGTTGGGCTTCAGTGGCGGCCCGCTCAGCTTCGGCGTCGGAGCTTTGTGCCTGTACTGTCGGCAGTGCCAGGGTGGCAAGCGTAACAAACAGAAGCAGTACTGGGCTGAGCCGGCTTTTTGTCACTGCTATTTAGCTCCGTTTTTTAGTTTCATAATGGGCGTGCCGGTCATTTCTTGCGGCTGTTCCATTCCCAGTAAATGCAGCATGGTTGGCGCAACATCTGACAACCGCGCTCCGTCACGCGCTGTAGCATCCCGACCGACATAAATAAAGGGTACCGGCTGGCTGGTATGAGCCGTGTGCGACTGCCCGGTATGGTCGTCATTCATTTGTTCGGCATTACCATGGTCTGCGGTAATCAGGCATTCACCGCCAACTTTCTGCAGGGCTTCCACCACGCGACCAACACTTTTATCAACGGCCTCACAGGCTTTCACCGCCGCATCGAAATTACCTGTGTGGCCAACCATATCACCGTTCGGATAGTTACAAACAATCACGTCGAAGCTGCCACTTTGAATGGCATCTACCAGCTTGTCGGTTAACTCTTCCGAACTCATTTCTGGCTTTAAATCATAGGTAGCAACGTCAGGGGAGGGCACTAGTACACGCTTCTCGCCTTTGAATTCTTGTTCACGACCACCGCTGAAGAAAAAGGTAACGTGTGCATACTTCTCGGTTTCCGAAATGCGTAACTGGGTTTTGTCATGCTTGGCCAGCCATTCGCCCAGCACGTTGTTTAAACTTTCCGCTGCATAGGCAACCGCGCCGCCGGTTAACTGGGCATCGTATTCAGTCAACATAACGAACTGGCTTAGCTTTGGCTTGCGGTTCCGTTTAAACCCGTCAAAGTTTTCGTCTAAAAATGCGTGACTAAGCTGACGTGCGCGGTCGGCCCGGAAATTCATAAAGAACACCGCATCGCCATCATTAATAGGTGCGGCGTCGCCAATTATTGTAGGCGCTACAAATTCATCGCGTTCGCCCCGCTCGTAGGCATTGGCAAGTGCATCTTCTGATGAGTCGTACTGATGTTTACCTTTGCCGTCAACCAGCAGTTGCCAGGCTTGTTCAATGCGATCCCAGCGTTGGTCTCTGTCCATCGCAAAATAACGGCCACAAATACTGGCAAAGCGTCCGGTACCGGCTTGAGCAAAACGATTTTCAAAACGCTCCAGAGTTGGCTTGGCTGAGCGCGGCGGGGTGTCGCGGCCATCTAAGAAACCATGCACATAAATGGTTTTGGCGCCTTTTTCAGCGGCCAAATCAACCATGGCCAGAATATGATCTTCGTGACTGTGCACGCCGCCTGGCGACAGCAAGCCCATAATATGAATGGCCTTGTCGTTACTAATAGCAGCGTCAACAGCGTCAGTTAACACTGGGTTGTTGCGGAACTCGCCGTCGGCAATCGCTTTACTAATACGCGTTAAATCTTGGTACACCACGCGCCCGGCACCAAGGTTCACATGACCAACTTCAGAGTTACCCATTTGCCCGTCTGGTAAGCCAACAGCTTCGCCGGAACCATTCACCAGCGTGTGTGGGTATTTATCCCACAGTGCATCCAGATTAGGGGTGTTGGCTGCGGTAATAGCATTGTCGGGAGCCGCTTCACGGTGGCCCCAACCGTCTAAAATTAACAGGGCCAATGGTGTCCGATTCGTCGTCATGGCAACCTCAGTGTTTTAAATAGAATCAAAAAGTTAAACCCATTTTAAGTGATCTTAGCCAAGAACGCATCTTTAGCGGCTACATTCCGATGGAATGACCGAAGATAACGAAAGCACCATATTTTGCTGGCAACTCGATGCTTAATCGGTATACTCTGTGGCCTGTTTTTAAGCTGCAGCAACAGGAGTTTTAGCAGTATGGAGCAACTCATTGAGTTTGCCGGTGATCATTACCTGATGTCGCTGTTGTGGGTAGGTTTGCTATTAGCTTTGGTTGTCACTTTGGTGCAGTCGAAGTTATCAAATGTAAAAACTTACACGCCGCAACAAGCTACGTTACTGGTTAATCGTCAAGACGGCGCGTTTCTGGATATTCGTTCAGTAGAGGAATATCGGAAGGCGCACATACAAGGTGCTATCCACCTGACAGCGGAACGCGTTAAGAATAACGACACCGCTAGCCTTGAAAAATTTAAAGATGCCCCCATCGTGGTGGTATGTGCAACCGGATTAACCTCAAAAGCTGTAGCAGCACAATTACAGAAAGCAGGGTTTAGTCAGGCTGCAGTAATGCAAGGCGGGATATCAGCGTGGCAAAGTGCCAGTTTCCCAATGACTAAAAAATAAACGTATCAATATAGGAATTTTTCGCATGGCTGAAGAACAGCAAGCAAACGGCGCTGCCGCAGAGCAAGAACAGCAACAACAAGCATTCGCAATTCAACGTGTTTACACCAAAGATGTTTCTTTTGAAGCACCGAATTCGCCGCAAATCTTCCGTAGAGAATGGAAGTCTGATTTGAATCTTGACTTAAACGTTAAGAATGAAAAAATCGAAGACAACCTGTACGAAGTTGTATTGAAGCTTACCGTTACCAGCAAAATTGATGACGACGTAGCTTTCTTATGTGAAGTGCAGCAGGCTGGTATTTTCACTATTGGTGATCAGGTGGAAGAAGGTCAACGCGCTCACATGCTGGCCGCATTCTGTCCAAACATCTTGTTCCCGTACGCTCGTGAAGTTGTATCAAGCCTGGTAGGCCGTGCAACCTTCCCGCAACTGAACCTGGCTCCAGTGAACTTTGATGCTGTTTTCGCACAGCACATGGAACAGCAACAGAAGCGTGCGCAAGAACAAGCTGACGCCTGAAAAGCACAGCTGCACTAATATGAGTGACCAAAAAGTCACAATTCTGGGGGCGGGATCTTACGGGACCGCCCTTGCTTTATGCTTTGCCCGCAAAGGCGTTGAAACCCTGCTCTGGGGTCGTAATGCTGAGCATATGGCCACTATGCAACGCGAGCGCGAGAACCAGCGCTATCTGCCTGATTGTAAATTCCCCGATTGTTTAACTGCTACCAGTGATCTTGCCGCTACCTTAAAAGATGCGCGCAATGTTGTTGTGGTGGTACCCAGTAGTGCATTTTCGTCAGTACTGGCTGAGGCTAGCCCATTACTTCAAAAGAATGCTCGTATTGCCTGGGCCACCAAAGGGCTTGAGCCAGACACTGGCCGCCTGTTACTGGATGTAGCCAAAGACATTCTGGGTGAAAGCCGTTCGCTGGCAGTGCTGTCGGGGCCAACCTTTGCGCTGGAAATGGCGAAAGGTCTTCCTACCGCTATTTCAATGTCGTCAAACGATCCCGAGTTTGTCACCGAATTGTCCGATATGTTGCATTGTGATCGCAGCTTCCGGGTGTATACCAACGACGACTTTATTGGTGTGCAGTTAGGTGGTGCGGTGAAAAATGTTATCGCCATTGGCGCTGGCATGGCCGACGGTATCGGTTTTGGTGCGAATGCGCGTACGGCGTTAATCACTCGTGGTTTAGCCGAACTCACCCGTCTGGGTTTGAAGCTAGGTGCGAAACCGGAAACCTTTACTGGTATGGCCGGGCTTGGTGATTTAATTCTTACCTGTACCGACAACCAGTCACGTAACCGACGGTTCGGCTTGGCGTTGGGCAAAGGCAAGTCGGTTGATGAAGCTATGCAATCTATTGGTCAGGCGGTAGAAGGTTATCGCAACACCAAAGAAGTGGTTGCGCTGGCGCGTCGGAACGACGTTGAAATGCCGATTTGCGAACAGCTGTACGATGTTTTATACGGTGACACCACGCCTCAGCAAGCCGCTATTAACCTGCTTAGTCGCGCTCGTACCTCAGAGTAATTTCAACCAGAATCATTTGAAAACGCCGGTTAGGTTTAATCCTAACCGGCGTTTTTTGTTTAGCTTAGTAGCTGTTGTTCAATCGCCTGCCACTGCTCATCAAAGTGGGTGGTGGGTAAGCGTTTGAAATCTGACCGTACAAATTGACTGACTTTGCCGTCAACATAGGCCAGTAATAAGTTCGCCAGTACGCCCTCATCTAAACTGAAACTGGCCTGTTCACGCAGTTTGCGTTCGCGCAGTGCTTGTTTTACCTGACTTTCTATTTTCTCAAATAAAAGTTCTACGCGGGTGCGCAGGCGTTCGTGCTCGCCCATCAGTGCGTCACCGGTCAGAATACGGCTAATGCCCGGGTTGCGTTCAGCAAAGGTTAGCACCAGCTTCAAAATTACCTGACAACGGGTGAGCGTGTCTTTCTCAACTTCCAGAATCTGATTAATACGCGACAAAATAGTGTCTTCGGTAAACTCAATAAGCCCTTCAAACATACGTGCTTTAGAAGGGAAATGACGATACAACGCAGCTTCTGAAACACTTAATTCAGCAGCCAAACGTGCAGTAGTAATGCGCTGGCCAGGCCTGGTTTGTAACATGGTAGCCAGGCTTTGCAGAATCTCTTCGCGACGATTACGCTTTTGTGCTGTCATGGTTAACTATCCTTGTTTTACTGTTTACCTGAGTGGCCGAAACCGCCTTCACCCCGATCGCTTTCGGTGAAGTTATCAACCACCTGAAACTGCGCTTGCACTACCGGCAAAATTACCAGTTGCGCAATACGGTCGCCCGGCTCGATAGTAAAGGCCGTAGTCGAACGGTTCCAGCAGGATACTTTCAGCTCGCCCTGATAATCTGAATCAATCAGACCCACCAGATTACCCAGTACAATACCGTGTTTATGGCCAAGGCCAGAGCGGGGTAGGATAGTGGCGGCCAGACCCGGATCGCCAATGTGAATAGCTATGCCAGTGCCGAGCAAGTGGGTCTCGCCCGGCTCGATAGTTAACGGGGCATCCAGGCAGGCGCGTAAATCTAATCCGGCTGAACCAGGGGTGGCGTATTCAGGTAGGGCAATGGTGTCGCCCACACGAGCATCTAAAATTTTTACATCAATGGTTGTCATGTTGCTGCATGTCCATAGTTTGAATTATTAAATGGATAGAACTATCAGGAATTGTTTGGCAACTGCCCGGCTATTCGCTCCAGCATTGCCTGTGCCAGCTGCGTTTTCGGCATACTGGTAAACTCGTGTTGCTGTAACTGTTGTTTACTATTGTGCCAGTACAGAGTTACCGCATTATTGTCGCTGTTAAAGCCAATACTTGTATCACTCACATCGTTGGCTGCAATCATGGTCAGCTGTTTGCGCTTCAATTTATCTACCGCATAGCTTTCCACATTGTTGGTTTCCGCGGCGAAACCTATAGTTACCGGCGGATTTTCCAGTGCTGCAACTTCGGCAAGAATATCCGGGTTGCGCACCAACTGCAGGGTGAATTCGTTTTGTTGCTGTTTCTTCAGCTTTTCATGAGCAACTTCGGCAGGGCGATAATCGGCTACCGCTGCGCAACCAATAAAAATATCCGCCGCTGCTACCTGACGCATTACCGCCTGGTGCATGTCTTTGGTGGAAACAACATCAATGCGATCAACTCCAGCCGGAGTGGGCAGTGGGCAAGGGCCTGCCACTAAAGTAACGCGAGCGCCCATAGCCGCGGCCTGACCAGCCAGGGCAAAGCCCATTTTTCCGGAGCTGTCATTGGACAAATAACGAACCGGGTCAATAGCTTCGCGAGTAGGGCCTGCGGTAATTAAAATATGTTTGCCGCTTAGTAGCGCTGGTGTCGTGGTGGCTGCTGATTGATTGCCAAGCAGCTCAGTTAACTGTTGTACCAGCTCCAGCGGCTCTAACATGCGACCTGCGCCAATATCACCACAAGCCTGACTGCCACTGCCCGGACCGAACACAGCCACACCACGTTGCTGTAACAGCGCCAGGTTGGCGGTTACCGCAGGTGCCGCCCACATTTGTTGGTTCATAGCAGGTGCTATAGCTAGCGGCGCCGCTGTGGCCAGACATAAGGTGCTGAGTAAGTCATCGGCGAAGCCATGCGCCAGTCTGGCCATGGTGTTCGCACTGGCTGGCGCAATTAAAATGGCATCGGCCCACTTGGCCAGCTCAATGTGACCCATGGCGGCTTCGGCGGCGGGGTCCAGTAAGTCCTGACTCACTGGTTCACCGGATACGGCCTGCAGGGTGAGCGGCGTAATGAAGGCAACTGCGCCCTGAGTCATTACCACGCGCACATTCGCACCTTGCTCACGCAATCGACGCACCAAATCTGGTGTTTTGTAAGCGGCGATACCGCCACTAACACCAAGCAGAATATTCTTATTGGCTAAGGAAGCCTGAGTTTGTCCTGCGGACATAAGCGGTTACCTATCCTTATGGGTTCAGCGCCTGCCCAAAGCAGACCACTGTAAAGCCATGTTAATGCCCTAAAGATAGCATGAGCAGCAAGGCTTTGGCGAGTTGTAGCAATGGCTTATTACCGACAGCAGAATCAGCTTTGGCCGGCAATACGGCGCACTGGTTCGGCGCTAAACTATGGGCTTGTTACATGAGCCCGGAGGCAAGCGCTGGTGAGTGCGGTAAAACAATCTGAAAGACCGAAGTCGTCGTTTAAACAATGGCCGCACAATGAGCGGCCCCGCGAGAAGCTGCAGCAACTGGGAAGCGGCGCCTTAAGCGACGCTGAACTACTGGCAATTCTATTTGGTACCGGCGCCCGGGGGCAAGACGTAGTGTCTTTTGCACGCGATTTACTGGGCGCATTTGAAGGTATCGGCGGGGTGTTCGCCGCCTCGCGTAGTAAGTTACTGCAGCAAAAAGGCGTGGGGCCGGCGCGTGCTAATCAGTTGCTGGTGGTCATGGAGCTGGCCAGGCGTTATCTGGCCTGGCAATTAAGCCGTAGCGACGGCTTTACCGATCCAACCATGGTGCGTGACTATTTAACCACCAAATTACGTGACCAGCCGCGCGAGGTTTTTGTGGTGTTGTTGTTAGACAGTCAGCACCGGTTACTGAAATACTGTGAGCTGTTTCAGGGCACCATTAATGCGGCCCCGGTATATCCGCGTGAAATTGTGAAACTGGTATTGGAGCATAACGCAGCGGCGGTAATTTTGGCGCATAATCACCCGTCAGGGGTGGCGGAACCCTCTCAGGCCGACCAACGGGTTACCGAACGACTAAAAAATGCGCTAACGATGATCGATGTGAGTTTGTTGGATCATTTTGTGATTGGTGCCGGCAAGCCCGTGTCCTTCGCTGAGCGAGGCTTGCTGTGAGCCTTGGTGTAAAACACTATGCGCAGTTGGTTGAAATGCGCGCAAAGTACAAAATGATCGGCCGAAACACTGGCGCTTTATTGCTCTGTCTTGTATAGTAGCGCACCATTGTTTGACTGCACCACAAATGGTTTTTCCATTTGCTTGGTTTCGCATCGCTGCAAAGCTGGTGTGACAAGGGTTAAACGTGGATCAGATAACTCATATGCATGATCATAAAGATCAAAAAAACGCCGTGATGACTTGATTGCCGAGCCTATTTGCTGTATAAAATGCGCCCTCGGATTTCAAGGCAAGGCCGCGATGGGCGACAGGCGAGCTTGAAGCAATTTTTGGAGTAAAAACGATGTCACGAGTATGTCAAGTTACAGGAAAGCGTCCGGTTTCAGGTAATAACCGTTCGCACGCGCGCAATGCGACCAAGCGTCGTTTCCTGCCGAACCTGCAATCTCACCGTTTCTGGGTAGAATCAGAGAAGCGTTGGGTTAAGCTGCGTATCACCACTAAAGGTATGCGCATTATCGATAAAAATGGTATCGACTCGGTATTAGCGGATCTCCGCGGCCGTGGCGTTAAGGTATAAGGAACTAGATCATGCGCGATAAAATTCGTTTAGTATCTTCAGCAGGAACTGGTTTTTTCTATACTACAGATAAAAACAAGCGCACCATGCCTGAAAAAATGGAAATCAAAAAGTTCGATCCAGTGGTTCGTAAACACGTGATTTTCAAAGAAGCTAAAATCAAGTAATTAAATGGCAATAGCCGTTTAACTGCTACAAAAACACCCGCCTTCGAGTGGGTGTTTTTTTGTCTGTTTTTCGGCTAAATACCGGGGAACTAGCGGGTGGGATCAATAACGCCATTAATGCTGGTGTTGTGGCGGAACCAGCCGGTAATACTATAGCGATCGCGGTGTCCTTCCCGAACCTCATGAACAAAAGTGTCACTTAAAAACAACACCAGAGTGCCGGCCTTAGGTAGCACTGTTTGCAGCACCTGATGTTGGTCGTCATACATCACTAGTTCGCCACCATCGTGCACTTGCCAGTCAGGATTTAAATACACCACAGTGGTCAGAATGCGATTACTGCGGCCTTTAAAGGCATCCAAATGTTTGCGGTAAAAGGCTCCGGGTGGATAGTGGGCCAAATGTGACTCATAATCGAATAAGCCCATAAATAACTGGCGATTAAGTTGTTGCTGCAGGGTGGCCATGGTGTCTAAATAAGCGCGCTCAACCGCGTCCTGGGCTTGCAACCAACGGATCCTGTCACGTCGAACCTGCGTATTGGTGGTGTAATTGTCAGCGCGACCAACCCCGGCTTGTTGCCAGTCGGAATCCTTTAAACCCAGCGCATAGCGGTATAAGTAATCCGCATTCTCTGGATTTATAAAGTTAGGTACAATTGCATAGCCTTTGCTTGCTAGTTCATCAATAGCGTTATCAACCACAGGGTGATTCTCTAGCTTGCTAATCGGCTCCACAAGGGACACCATGAGTATTCCTCAGGTAGAAGTGGTTATCAGGTAATTACAGCTATATCACTATAGCGCGAAATATAGGGGAACCTTATGGTTCAGCGCAATGAAAAACAGGGCATTCTGGGTATAAATTTAACACGCCGGGGTTGGAATAACGTACTTATTTACGTGATTCTGGCTATTGCCCTGTTGTTTTGGAAGGTATTCCCGGTGCACGAGGACGCCGATACCACTAACGCGCCAACTGCGGTTGCAGATGAGAGTGAGGTGAAGAATGAGGCGGAGAGCGTGTTGGAATCGGATGCCGCCGCGAACGCGACGGCGTTGTTCCCTGATGTTGCTATTGTCGAATTAGCAACGCCGGTATTAAGGCTGGAGCAAAGCGACCAGGGTTGGCTTTATAACGATCAAGTAGTGGCCGATCAGGCCGGTGCGGAACATTTAATTGAGCGCTGGCAAACACTTCAGGTGAGCGTGACCGAGCAGCAACCGCAAGGTGTTGCTAAGGAAATCATGGTGCGTTTGGCTGACGGGCGGCCACTTATAGTATTGGCGTTGTATGAGCAACCTGTGCCAATTATTCAACTACCCGGTGATGATACCCGCTACCGGGCACATCAAATAACTTACAGTCAGTTAACCGGGGCTAATTTAAGCCTGCCGGACCCCAATTAACCGCACTAGCAGCCGTGAGAACTAAGTAGTTATGCCTGAATTACCTGAAGTTGAAGTTAGCCGGTTAGGAATTTCACCGCACCTTGAAGGTCAGCACATAAACCAAGTTGTGGTGCATGATTCACGGCTGCGCTGGCCAGTGCCCGACACGGTTCAGCAGTTAGCGGGCGCCTTAATAAACAGGGTTGAACGGCGTGCAAAGTATTTGCTGATAGACACTACTAAGGGTGTGCTGATTATGCACTTGGGTATGTCCGGTAAACTGCGGGTGGTACCGGCTAGTACCACTTTGGTGAAGCATGACCATGTGGAGCTGAAGTTGCAGAATGGTCAGACCCTGCGGCTGAATGATCCGCGTCGTTTTGGCGCGGTGTTGTTTAGTCAGCGTGAGGAGCTAGCGCAGCATCCGCTGCTGCATAAGCTGGGGCCAGAGCCATTAACGGAAGCCTTTCATGCTGACTATGTGATTGAGCAGGCAAAAGGCCGAACTCAGGCGGTAAAAACCTTCATTATGGATAATCATGTGGTGGTTGGCGTTGGTAACATTTATGCCAATGAAGCCTTGTTTAAAGCCGGAATTCATCCGAAACGCGCCGCCGGCAGAATCAGCAAAGCCAGATATCAACGCTTGGTTGCCCTGATTAAGGAAACTCTGCTCGCAGCCATAGAACAAGGTGGCACCACTTTGCAGGACTTTACTCAGGTAGACGGTCAACCGGGTTACTTTAAGCAACACTTATTGGTTTATGGGCGCGGCGGCAAAATGTGCATGACCTGTAAAACCCGCTTGCGGGAAATCAGGCTGGGCCAGCGCAGCACCGTTTATTGCCCACAATGCCAACGTTAAAGCAGTAGGTTAGTGTTGGTTTATAAAAGTTAGTAAGCGTTCACTAAGCTCTTGCCCATGCGCAATGAATGGCGCGTGAGAGGCTTGTTCCACCACCCACTGGGGTGAATCAGGCACTAGCTGCTGAATGGCCTTAGCTGCGCTTACCGGCACTAAGGTATCGCGTTCGCCATATACCCGCCACAGCGGACACTGCAAGTGCGGTAAGCGACTACGTAAATCAGTGTCGGCCAGAATCTTTAGCCCCCCGCGTAGCGCAACTAGCTCTGGCAACGGCTTCTCAAATACCAATTCTTTGATAAGTTTGGTGTCGGCCCGGACGTTGGGGCTGCCCATGGCCTGAATGGCCAAAAACCGCGCCACGGTTTGCTCAAAGTCGTCTTTCAACTGGCGCTGGAATAACCCTAACACCGACGCCTTCATGCCCGGCCAATTGTCATCTTCTAAAAACCGCGGTGAGGTAGCCATAGTGGTAAGCGTTTTCACCCGGTCCGGCGCCTGCAACGCTAACTCAGTGGCAATTAAACCGCCCATAGACCAGCCCAGCAGGTGAAACGAATCCGGTAATTCCGGTAGGAGCAACTTAACGTAGTTGGCCAAGGAAACTTCAGTTTCAGCCGGCCAGGGCGAGTCGCCAAAGCCTGGTAAGTCGATGCAATGCACCCGAAAGTGGGGGGTTAAAAAAGGTAAGAGTGGTTGCCATACTCTGGCGTTCAGTCCCCAGCCATGGAGTACAACTAAATCCGCGCCTGCGCCACTGCTTTGCTGCCAGATCTTGGTTACCATTATGTTCTCTTTGTGACCGGGGAATAGCGCTATGGTAGCTTGGCTGTGGGGGCTTGCCAAGAGTTTGCCCGGGCAAATACAGCCGGGCTGCTGTTATTTATGCCAATTACCGTTAGCGGTAGCCGAAGTACATTTCTGTGCGGTTTGTTTGGCAGATTTACCGCGTTTGCCGCCGCAGTCAATTCGCCACTGGGCGCCGGCCGATGAACGCACTGATGCTTGCCGATATTGGTTTTGCGCTTTACCCTGGCATAGCTCAGCAACCTATTTAATTCAGCAATTCAAATTCTCCCGTCAGCCTGAACTGGCTCAGGTACTGGCTCCTTTGTTGGCGGCGCATGTCACGCGTTGCTATCAGCACCACCAGCAGCCGTTGCCGGACTACATTGTGGCCATGCCGCAAACCGCTAGCCGCTGGCGCAACCGGGGCTACAATCAGGCGGGGTTATTGGCAGCTAACCTGGCGAGCTTGCTACCCGTGAGCTATTGGCCCGGTATGTTACGACGGTTGCAACATCAGAGTGAGCAGCATAAATCATCCGCGCAGCAGCGCTGGCAGAACCTGGAAACAGGGGTGCATTGTACGGTTCAATTACAGGGCGAGACTATTGCGGTGGTTGATGACGTACTTACCACGGGAGCTTCAGTTACCGCGGTAGCAACAGCATTGCGGCGGCGAGGTGCCGCGAAGGTTGATGCCTGGACCTTCGCTTATACCTTGCCGCCGCAACGGGATTAGTGCTTAGTGAGCTTCTGCAGCAGCTTCTTCTGCGGCTGCATTTTCTTCGTCACTGGCACTTGGGGTTATCGCTGGCGCTACAAAAATAGCGTTGCTTAATAGTTTCGCTGAACCCCAGAAGAAAGCTCTGAAGTTTACGTTGTCGGCAAAACCAATCACCCGACCGGAGCCGTGGCGATGCGCAACAATAGCTGCTTTACTGGCCAGTACTTCACGGTTTTCTTCGGCCGCATAGCCACTTAGCAGCGGGGTGTCGGCGTAACGTGCAGCAGTAATAAAGGGTGTATCAGATACCTGCATTGCATTTAGGCTATCTTTGAAGATAGGCAATTGCTGACGTGGAAAACCAAACGCCAATGGATGGCTAGTGTCTAGTTCCAAACCGAAAATAGCGCCCGCAACGCGGCGTTTACCATAGTGGCTGTCCATATCGTCAAAGGTTAATGCGCTGGTATCAAACTTCTCAGCAAACTCATCTTGCTCAATAAAGTCTGCGGCAAGAATGTCGTGCTCGGCTAACCAGCGTGCTCCACCTTGTTGACCAATAATAGTGCCGCCTTCGCGAACCCATTTATCCAGACGCTTAGCAGCGCCTTTTTTCATGGGTGAGAAGCTGCCGTCAACCATAAGAATATGGGTGTAACGGGAAATATCTGAGCGTGCCAGGCGGTCAGTATCAATCATACTTACTGGAATGCCTACGTGGCGATCCAGGTAATACCAAGCTTCACCAGCTTCATACATGCTTGCACCGGGGCCAACTAGCATCAGTACTTTCACCGGATCTACCGGGCGTAAGTTCCGGCTGCCTAAGTCCATACCGCTTGGTGTGAGGCCTGAAGTAATAGCACTAACTTCCAGGCTGTTGTCACTGGCAACGGACGCCAGAATGCGCTGAACTTCAGCCCAGTCCTGCTCCTGATAAGCTTTAGTTACTACCACGGCGCCCGGCTTAAAGTTGGTGTCACCGGCGGTTGTTTTAGCCGTGAATTCGCCGTAGCTCTGACGCACGTGAACGTCTGCTTCCAGCAAGGCTTGCAATGCCCGTGGGGCAAAGTAATTATCCCAACTGAAGGCGTACGCATAAGCTTCATCGGTTAACACGATGCGCGTTGACGGCACTGGTTCCCAGGCCGTATCGGCAAGGCGTGGGTTACGACCGTTGTAGCTATCGAATTGTACATTAAAGGCCATTGGCAGAGTCCAGCCGGACACATCATAAAAGGTGTTATCCAGGAAGTTCTGGCGAGTGGTGAAAATAGCCCGAATCAGTGTGTACTGAGGCTGTGCTAATGGCACAAAGTAGGCTTTTCCAGCTTTATACTCGGTGTCGTTGGCTTCTAAGTCGCGCTCTAATGGGTACGCTTTAATACCGTGCTGATGCAAAATACTCAGTAAACCGTTTAAACGTTCCGGATCACTTGTTTCCTGTAGCAGGTAGCCGTCAAAGTCAGCGTCGTCGGCGGCAGCCATGGCATCTTTAAAGAAACGCTGTTGGTAGTCTAAGAAGCGCTCTTTGTTGTCATGGGTACCATATAAAGTAGTGAGCGAGGTGGTTAACTGGTTCTGAATAGTGAACGGGAAGCTCACTTCACCATTAATAGAGTCTTGCAAATGACCTCGGCTTGACGCTTGTTCAAACAAAATACCGATAGCGCCGTGCACGTCTGGATAGGTAGAACCTTTGCCGATATAAAAATCATCGAAAGCTTCTTCGGTGAAATATAAGCGGCCTTGTTCATCTAATGCGCTGGCGTGACGCTCAGCTAAAACCGAAGTTAAAGTCACGTTTTCTTCCGGAGTGTGCGGGTTCCGACGCGTTGGAATACCTGGCTGGAAGAAGAAGGTACTGTTGGTACCCATTTCGTGAAAGTCAGTAAGCACATTTGGCTTCCATTTTTGGAAGTTGGCAATGCGCGCTCGTGATTCTGGGTGTTGCAGCAATAACCAGTCGCGGTTTAAGTCGAACCAGTAATGGTTAACACGGCCGCGCGGCATGTCCTGAACATGTTCACGATGCTGTGGATCTGCTACTAAATTTTGTGACTTATGCTGATTTGCCCATTGCGCAAACCGGGCTAAACCGTCCGGATTCAAACTTGGATCCAGCAGAATAATAGAGTCGTTCAGTACCTGCTCCAGTTGCTCGCTTTGTGCAGCCGCCAGATAGTAGGCGAATAACAAGCTGGCGTTACTGCCGCTTGGCTCGTCACCGTGAATGCTGTAGCCCATGTAATACACTAAAGGTGCAGTAGCAGGGTCAGCGTTCTGACTAGGATCGGCAACGGCTAAGTGAGCCTGACGAAGGTTCTCAATGTTCTTTTGATTTTCTGGTGTAGTGATACGTACTAGCAGAAGCGGGCGTTGCTCATGGGTGCGGCCTGCAACTTCCAGCTCGAAGCGGTCACTGTGTTGAGCTAACACTTCCATGTAGCGCACTAGCTGGTCGTGACGCACATGCCATTCGCCAACCTGATAACCCAACACTTCTTCGGGAGTTGGAATGTCAGGGTTGTAAGTTACGTCTTGCGGCAAGTAGTCTTCAAGCTCAACTGCTTTTGCCGGCAGGGCTGATGCAAGCCATACCAGCGGCAGTAGAACACCGATCATCAATGAACGAAGCATAAGTTATCCTCAATTTGAATTTTCTTCAGCCTAACAAAAGGCACAGTCACGCCCAAGTGCATTACTATGCAATGCGCATAATTTGCGATAAGATATACCCTACTAAAATACTCAAGTATAACGTTGAGGTGATTTCGTTATGATCCGTATTACTGAAAATGCGCAGGCGCACTTTTGTAAATTGCTGGCTGATCAGCCAGATGGCACTAATATTCGGGTGTTTGTTGTGAACCCGGGTACTGCCGGTGCCGAATGTGGGGTTTCTTATTGCCCGCCAGACGCCGTTGAAAGCGACGACCAGATATTGCCATTTAGCGGCTTCGACGCCGTGGTGGATTCTGGTAGCGCGCCATTTTTAGAAGATGCTGAAATTGATTTTCAGCAGCAAGAGCTTGGCTCACAGTTGACCTTGAAAGCGCCAAACGCAAAAGCACGCAAAGTAGCTGATGATGCGCCTTTGATTGAACGTGTTGAATACCTTATACAAGCTGAAATAAATCCGCAGCTAGCAAGTCACGGTGGCCGGGTGTCAGTAACGCAAATAACCGATGACGGTTTTGCGGTATTGCAATTCGGCGGTGGCTGCAATGGCTGTAGCATGGTAGATGTAACGCTTAAAGAAGGGATTGAAAAGCAGTTGTTGTCGCACTTCCCGGAAGAATTAAGTGGTGTGCGTGATGTGACTGAACATCAACCTGGCGAACATTCGTACTATTAATAAATAAAACATAGTTCAGGTTGAGGTCAGTAGGGTTTATATATCCGCAACCAAACTGCCTGCGCCACGCCGCGGGCAGTTAAGAACCCTGCTAACGCCAACCACAGCCCGTGGTTGGCGTAACTTTGTCCAATCCACCACAACGGCACAAACACCAGCACGGCCGCCGCCAGCATAGTGTTGCGCATGGCCGCAGTTAAGCCTAGCCCAATAAAAATGCCATCATAGAAGTAGCTCCAATGCGCTAGCAAAGGCAGCACAATGAGCCAGGGTAAATAGGCTTCAGCGGTACGAATGACTTCGGGTAAATCGGTTAACAGCCCAATAATTTGGCTACCAAATAACGCAAATACCAAGCTATAAACACAAGCAAATAGCACGGACCAGAGTAAGGTTAAGTTACACCAGTAGCGTATTCGGCGTGGTTGCCCTTGCCCCTTAGCGGCGCCCACCAATGCCTCTATGGCGTAGGCAATACCGTCTAATCCCAGCGAGATCAATAACAAAAACTGCATCAGTACCGCATTAGCAGCCACCACAGTATGCCCATAGCGGGTGGCATAGCCGGTCATGGTGGCCAGGCATAATTGCAGCACCAGACTGCGAATAAATACGTCCCGATTCATGCCCATTAATCGAAATAATAGCTGTTTATCGAGTCGAAATTGCAGTCGATAGCCAAGCACCCGGTGCAGGAAATAAAGGCCAAGTGCGGCGGTTGAAACTTCGGCGGTCACCGAAGCCCAGGCGGCACCGGCAACGTTCATGTCCAAGCCCACTATAAGTATGAGGTCAGCGGCTACATTCACGGCATTGGTAAACACCACCAGAATCATGGCCAGGCGACTCTGCTGACAACCCAGCAACACTCCGAGTACAACCAGGTTAATAAGTGCAGCAGGGGCGGCATAAAGGCGAATTTGAATGTAGCTGTTGGCGAAGGTCTTAAGTTCAGCGCCAGGGGTAGTGAGGAACCAGGCAAGCTCCATGAGCCAGGGACTTAGCACGATAACGACAATACCAAGGCCAATAGCAAACCAAATGGCATGATTGGTAAGTTGTAGCTGCGCTGCCCGGTCGCGAGCACCAAATGCCTGCGCTATAACGCCGGTAGTGGTCATGCGTAAAAATATCGCCAGCAAGTAAATAAAGCTGACAATCATTGCGCCCAGCGCTACTGCACTTAGGTAGATGGATTGCGGTAAATGGCCTATTATGGCGGTATCGACCAGGCCCAATAGCGGCGCTGCAATGTTCGATAAAATCATGGGTATAGCGATGGCGAACACACGCATATGATTGTGTCGTGAAAAGCCGAACAAAGCTGTCACAGCGAACTCCATGGGTCCAGATTGGATGACGAAGAGGTTTTAGCAATGCGTACTATGTCAGTGATTGTAACGGTTTTTTTGCTTATCGGCAGCTTTGTGTTTGCCAGTGCACCTGCGCATGCAGCACCTAAAGGTGTGGTTATTCTGCAATATCACCACGTGGGTGACGACACCCCGCGAGTAACCTCGTTAACCGCAGACGAGCTGCGTGCCCAGTTGCAGCACCTGGAAGACAACAACTTTCAGGTCATAAGTATGCCTGATGCAGTGGCCGCTATTAAAGGCAAGGGTGAGCTACCAGACAAAGCCGTAGTGCTGACTTTTGATGATGGCTGGCGCAATGTATACGAGCAGGGTGTGCCGATTTTGCGTGAGTTTAATATGCCGTACACCATTTTCGTTAATCCGGCGTTAATGGAAGAAACACCGCGATTGTATATGACCTGGGACCAACTGCGCGAAGTTGCCGCTGAAGGTGCAACTATTGCGAACCATTCGAACAGCCACGATCATATGACCTGGCGGCGCGATGGTGAATCAGAGAGCCAATGGCGTCAACGCATGATGAACGACATTGAGGGTGCTCAGGAGCTATTGGAAAAAGAACTTGGCGAGCAACCACGGCTATTTGCGTATCCTTATGGTGAATACAATCCTGCTCTGGAAACCATCCTGGAAGACTTGGGCTATATTGCTTTCGGCCAGCACTCTGGCCCATGGGGTGAGCACTCACCGCTAACTGGCGTTCCACGTTTTCCAGCGTCAGGTAATTACGCCAGTGTGGAAGGGCTGCGGGCAAAACTTACCAGCTTACCCTTGCCGGTTACTGAAGTAGCAAACAAGAATATGATTCTTGATCCGCAGGAAACCAAACCTAAACTAACTGCAACTGTGGACAGTACCGACGATTTTTACCGTAGCAGCATGCAATGCTTTATTGGTGGTGAAGTGGTAAAACCTGAGTGGGATGGGAAAACCTTTTCAGTGCAAGCGTCGGCAGCCATTAATATTGGCCGCTCACGCTATAATTGTACGGTGCCAAGTATCTCGGCCGGTGGACGTTATTATTGGTATTCGCAGCCATGGGTTCGCCCCAATGAGCAGGGGCGATGGCCGGATTAATCCTGGTAGCGGTCAGCTAAAATTGCGAAATCGCGTTCCAGGCTATCCATATCTACGGTAGGAATTTCGCCGCGCACATGTTCAGCATTGAAGATGGCGTGGCGGTTACCGTCGGGGTTAACCAGAATAATAGCGGCACTGTGATTCACTAAGTAATCGCTCTCGCCTTCGTCGGGAATTGAATACATAAGGCCAAGGCCTCGCACAAAGGGGAACAAGTCTTTGTGTTCTGCACGTACACCTTCAAAATCCTCACCAAAAAATCCCG
Source organism: Pseudidiomarina planktonica (assembly GCF_900177775.1). Taxonomy (GTDB): domain Bacteria; phylum Pseudomonadota; class Gammaproteobacteria; order Enterobacterales; family Alteromonadaceae; genus Pseudidiomarina; species Pseudidiomarina planktonica. Next base: position 323,862 of record NZ_FXWH01000001.1, read on the forward strand.
TGTAATCAGTCAGGCGTTTAATGTCGTCGCGCTGCGGGTCTACTGAAATTAACCATACTTTCACCGGTGCTGAGGCTACTTCCTGAAGTTTGGGCAGCAAATCACGCAGTTGCGCCATAGTGGTGGGGCAAATATCAGGGCAAAAGGTGTAGCCGGTGAACAACAAGGTCCATTGGCCTTTTAAATCCTCAGGACCGACCTGGTCGGCGGCGGTGCTTGCCAGCGTGAAGTCAGCAAGTGCGCGAGGTGGTTCATATACCAACGCGGTGGTGGGCTCCTGCTCACCAAACTGCTGGTAACTAATAATTCCAATAGCAGCGGCTGCTATAGCTATTACCGCGATAATAAATTTTTGCATCACAGCACTCCTGCAGCAGCCTTGCTGCATGTTAATTAAAGCTTAATGTAATGGTCTGCCAATAACACCACGAACAACACCATAAGATGCCAAATCGAGAAGGTAAACATGGCATAAGCTGTCTTTTTCGTTGGGGCGAATTTTAGCTTCCAGGCGTAACCCAGAAAGGTCAGGTTTAAAATAGTAACGCCAACCAGATAAATCACGCCTGACATGCCCACCAGATACGGCAGCATACACACCACAGCCAGTAATACGGTATAAAGCAAAATACAGGTTTTGGTGAAGGCCACGCCATGGGTAACAGGTAGCATCGGAATGTCAGCTTTGGCGTAGTCTTTGGCGCGATGAACGGCTAACGCCCAAAAATGTGGTGGAGTCCAGGTGAACACAATCATGACCAGCAATATCGCATGGGCATGCAGCTCATTGGTTACCGCTGTCCAGCCCAGTAATGGCGGTGCAGCGCCGGCCAGGCCGCCAATTACTATGTTCTGCGGCGTGGCCCGCTTCAAATACATGGTATAAATAATGGCGTAGCCAACCAGGCTGGCTAAGGTTAATACAGCGGTGAGCGTATTTACCCACACCGCAAGAACTATGTAGCCAATAGTACCAATGGCTGCCGAGAAAGTAAGTACTCGCTTCGGTGACAAGGTTCCGGATGGTAACGGGCGGCGCAGTGTGCGCGCCATTTTCGCGTCAATGTGGCGATCAACCAGATGGTTAATGGCAGCGGCTGACCCAGCCATTAAGCCAATACCAATAAAGGCTGGAATGATAATGGACCAGCTTGGTAACGTTGGAGTAGCCAAACACATGCCAACTACGGCGGTCAGTAGCAGTAAGGCAACCACCCTCGGTTTGGTTAATTCCAAATAGTCACGCCAGCTTACGTGGCGTTTATGTTCGTTCGACTGATGTTCTGTAACTGTTGATGTTGTGGGATCTGACATCACTACTTCTCCCCCGGGCTTCACGCTTTTCGCGCGATATTATAATTTAATGCAACCAGCGACAGCAGCAATAGTGCTCCAACCGCATTGTGTGCAACAGCAATTCCTAGCGGTAACATGAACACCACATTACTAATACCTAATGCAATTTGCACTACTAGTAACAGCGCAATCATATTCAGATTGGCTTTCATTAATCGTGACTGCGCATTACGCCAGCCTTTAATTAGTAAATAGCCGACTACCAGTAAGGTAACAATAGCACCTACGCGATGGGCAACGTGCATTGTCATGCGTTCAGCATAGTCGTGGGCGCCGTATTGATAACTGTCTGCGGCAGGCACCGAAAACGCGCCTAAAATGTCCAGCCGTTCGCTCCAGTTTCCTTCACATATAGGCAGTTCGGTACAGGCTAACGCGGCATAATTAGCTGCTACCCAGCCACCTAACGCAATTTGGCCAATAACAACGATAAGGGCAAAAGCCGCTATTCCACCAAGGCGGCGCATGGCGGTATCAACGCCCATTAACTGATGGCGGTTAAGTCGTAGCGATAATAAAAAGAGCAATGAAATAGTACTAAAGCCGCCCAGTAGATGGCCCATAACCACTACCGGTTGTAAATTCATGGTTACTGTCCACATACCCAGGGCGGCTTGAAATATCACTAACGCCAGCAATAATATGGGTAGCTTCAGCGGTTTGCGCGGAATCGCGTGACGTTGCCGATACGCAACTACCGCAATGGCCAGAATTAATAATCCCAGAATACCTGCGGCATACCTGTGTACCATTTCATTCCAGGCTTTGTCCGATTCAAAGGGCGCATCGGGAAAAGCGCTGGCAGCCATATCAACACTTTCTGCACTTTGTGGAACACTTAGGAAGCCGTAACAACCAGGCCAGTCTGGACACCCAAGGCCTGCATCCGTAAGGCGTGTGTAAGCACCTAAAACAATAACAATCACTGCAAACATCAGACTAAATTTGACGAGCGTACGCATGGGGTCACCTAACCAATTTTTGAAAGCTTAAGCAGTTTACGTAAATCCGACAGCATACTCTTGGCTTCGGCGCGCATTGCTGTCTCGTCAGCAAAAGTTTCGTAATGAAGAATAACGTTTCCAAGCGGGTCACTAATAAATATGCGGTGCGGCGGCAAGTCGGCCAATGCGTCAATAAGCTCGGCGTTGGTTAGATGTTGCACCATAGGTACTTGCTCAAGTGAAAACTCAATGTCGCCACTGCTCACCACAATCGGTTGCACGCGGTCTGATTCGCGACCAAGTGCAATGTCGGTTTGATTTAGCGCGTACAGTGCTTGCTGACACTGTGCTTCGCAGTTACCGTGAACCACGTAGCCAATGCGCCACTGCGCCGGCAGGGTTTGATTCAGGGTATCGCCAAGTTCGATAGGCGGTACCAGCATAGTGCCTTCATTGGTAACACCGCCCTGGTACCAGTGGTTATCAAGCACCACTTTGGCAATAATTACTGGTATTGCGAAGGCTATAATAACGGCCACTAGGGCAATGCGAGCGCGGAATTGGGAGCTCATGCTCACTCCTCTGATTTATTAGTTGTGCGACTGGCGAACAAGAATACCAGTGCGCAGGCCAGCGCCAGCGAAAACCATTGTAAGGCATAAGCCTGGTGTTTCGTTGGGGCCATTACCTGAGGTTCCCACTGCCGTGGGTAGCCCAGTTCTGATGATTCAGAGAGTAGCACCATATAGGGTTGCAGTGGAATGCCTGTAGCGGCTTCCAGGCGCTTAAACTCAAATTGTTGTACTCGTAGCGGCCAACTGATGTTGCTAAAACTTTGTTCAGACAGTTGAAACGCCGCCTGATCCGGATAATAAATAAGTCCGTTGAAGTTTTGCTGTCCACTCGGCAGGTTTACCTCGGGCAGCTCACTGCGATCTACCGGCGCCGCAACCCAACCTAAATTGACGGGAACTTTGTCAGCTAACTCTGGATGCGTGAGCAAACCAATAACGTGGTAGCCAACCACGCCATTAAAGATCTGATTGTCGCGTAAAAAGTAACGCTCAGGGTCAAATTCACCATGTACCTGAACTTCAGTGTACCGTGGCGGTAGTTGATCGTTTTGTATCGTCGGAAGTGGTTGTAAACGTACTTGTTCGCTGCCACCAAAATCGTCAAATAGCTGTTGTTTTTGTTCGGCGCGTTCAAGTTGCCAAAAACCAAGCTTGACCAATAAGGTGATTGCCAGCAAAGTGACAAGGGTCGGAAATAGCTTGAACGAGAACGGGCCCCAGTTCAGTTCGTATTTACTCATAAAAAGGAAGACCCATGTTACTTGTTGCTAAAATCATACTAGCACTACTGCTGATATTTACTTTAGTGAATCTGTTCAAAGCATTGTTTGCAATGCTGCGCAATGACCCTACAAAACCTTCAATGTCACATTTTCTTGGGCGTCGGGTAGGCTTATCAGTACTAGCTATTATTATAGTGCTGGTGCTAATGGCTACCGGGGTACTGCAACCAAACCCGCGGCCGTACTAACGTACGGCTCGGGGTTCGAACACTGAATCGGGAAGTTAGAATACGTAAACTACGAAGAATAGACATACCCAAACTACGTCAACAAAGTGCCAGTACCAACTTGTTGCTTGAAAGGCAAAGTGACTCTCTGGCGTGAAGTGGCCTTTTAATACGCGCAGGAACATCACAATTAACATGATGGTTCCTAGCGTCACGTGCATTCCGTGGAAGCCTGTGAGCATATAGAAAGTATTGCCGTATACACCAGAATCCAGCTTCAAGCCTAAATCGTTGTAAGCGTGAACATACTCAGCGCCTTGCAGATACAGGAAGATAAGACCCAGCACAATGGTAATACCCAGCATGACTTTTAACTGGCCACGCTTATTCTTTTCCAAGCCAACGTGAGCAAAATGACAGGTCACCGACGACAGCACCAATAAAATGGTGTTGTACAGTGGTAAACCAGCCCAACCCATGGCCTGCGTTGTGGTACCGCCCGGAGTTTCGGTGAGCGGCCACATGGCACTAAAATCAGGCCATAGAACTTCATTGGTCATGGCGTTGTTACTCGCACCACCAAGCCATTCCACGGCAATAACGCGGGCGTAAAACAGCGCACCGAAGAATGCTGCGAAGAACATCACTTCAGAGAAGATAAACCAGCTCATACCCTGACGGTAAGAGTTGCCTAATTGATCGCTGTAAAGGCCTTGCATGGATTCGTTGATTTGGTCACGGAACCAACCAAATAGCATTACCAGAATAACGGCGATACCAGCGAACAGAACGTTCATGCCGAAGCCGCTTTGTTCCTTGCTCATATCAATTACCGCATGACCGGCACCAAAGGCGATAAGGCCAAGCCCTATAGCACCAACGATTGGCCATGGACTGGAGGCCGGAACGTAATATTTTTGTTGTTGTTCTGCCATAACTATTCCTTATTCTGCGCTGCTCATTTGAGCCAGCACGTCTGCAGTAGCATTAGCCGTCATATCATAGAGCGTATATGACAACGTTAAGGTCGTAATGTGTTCAGGAATATCCGGATCTAAGTAAAACTGCATTGGCATGACGGTATCGGAATTCGCCTGCAACGGCTGCTGATTAAAGCAAAAACACTCAGTTTTATTCAGGTAAAGCGCGGCTTCGCCTGGAGCTACTGAAGGAATTGCCTGAGCAACCATGTTGTTTGGTGTGCGGTTATGGGCCAAAAAGTTAACCACGCGAGTTTCCCCCGGGTGTACTTTTACTTCTTTTAATTCAGGCCCAAAATCCCACGGCATACCTTTATTGTTCCGGGTAATGAACTGGACGCGTACCACCCGTGATTTATCGATTTCACCAGCTGAAACGACCGCTTGTTCGTTTTTAGTGCGACCGTTAAAGCCAGTGATATCACAAAACACGTCGTAAAGTGGCACCAGCGCGAAACCAAAGGCGAACATACAGACCACGGTAACTAATAGCCGTTTTACGATGCGGCCATTATCAGGGCGTTGTGTATTTTGTTCGGTCATCGCGATGTCCTCCAAACTCTACTATTTGATTTCAGGTGGTGTTTCAAAGGTGTGGTATGGCGCAGGCGAAGGCACTGTCCATTCTAAACCTTCAGCACCGTCCCAAGGTTTCGCCAGGGCTTTCTCGCCGCCACGACAACACTTAATCACAATCCACAGGAACATTAACTGGGTCAGACCGAAGGCAAAGCCACCGATACTAACGATTTGATTAATGTCGGCAAACTGCAACGCGTAATCAGGGATTCGGCGCGGCATACCGGCTAAACCTGCGAAATGCATTGGGAAGAACAGCACGTTGACCGAAATAAGGGACAACCAGAAGTGCCATTTTGCCAGCGTTTCGTCGTACATGTTGCCAGTCCATTTCGGCAGCCAGTAGTAAGCGGCAGCCATAATGGAGAAGATAGCACCTGTTACCAGTACATAGTGGAAATGCGCCACTACGAAGTAGGTATCGTGGTATTGGAAGTCAACCGGGGTAATTGCCAGCATTAAGCCGGAGAACCCGCCAATGGTGAACAAAATGACGAACGCCAGGGCAAATAGCATTGGAGTTTCAAAGGTCATTGAGCCACGCCACATAGTGGCAACCCAGTTAAATATCTTCACGCCCGTAGGTACTGCAATAAGCATGGTGCAGTACATAAAGAACAGTTCAGCAAATACCGGCATACCTGTGGTGAACATGTGGTGTGCCCAAACCAGGAACGACAACACGGCAATGGCAGCAGTGGCGTATACCATAGAGGCATAACCAAATAGAGGTTTTCGTGTGAAGGCTGGAATGATGGCGGAAATGATACCAAATGAAGGCAGTATCATAATGTACACCTCTGGGTGACCGAAGAACCAGAATATATGCTGGAACATAACGGGGTCACCACCACCGGCGGCGTCAAAGAAGCTGGTGCCGAAGTACTTATCGGTTAATACCATGGTTACTGCACCGGCCAGAACCGGCATCACGGCAATCAGCAGGAACGCAGTAATGAACCAGGTCCAAACGAACAGTGGCATCTTCATATAACTCATGCCAGGTGCGCGCATGTTCATAATGGTCACAATCACGTTGATAGCGCCCATAATGGAAGAAATACCCATAATGTGCACCGAGAACACGAACAACGCGGTGGAGTCACTGCTGTAGGTAGTTGATAGTGGAGCATAGAAAGTCCAACCGAATGCCGGTCCGCCACCTTCCATAAATAATGAACCTAATAAAATCGCGAAAGCGAAAGGTAAGATCCAGAAGCTCCAGTTGTTCATGCGTGGCAGCGCCATATCCGGCGCACCAATCATCATTGGAATCATCCAGTTAGCCAAGCCGGTAAAGGCTGGCATAACAGCACCGAAAACCATGATAAGACCATGAACAGTGGTCATTTGGTTAAAGAAATGCGGGTCAACTAACTGTAAACCCGGTTGAAATAGCTCAGCGCGAATAACCATCGCCATTGCGCCGCCCACCAAGAACATAATGAAACTGAACCACAAATAAAGGGAACCAATATCTTTATGGTTGGTGGTAAATAGCCAACGGGTTACGCCGGTGGCTTTGTGATCATGATGCTCGTGATCATGATCGTGATCTTGAATAGCTTCGCCTGCAGTACTCATAGCTAGCTCCCCTTATTGATTCATATATTCGTTAACATCAGCGGCTTGAACCCGCTCACCGGTGTCGTTACCCCAAGCATTTCGCTCATAAGTAATGACCGCCGCGAGCTCACGCAGGCTTAACTGATTACCAAAGGCTTGCATAGCAGTACCTGATGCGCCGTTTACGACCACATCAATATGCGCAGGTATGTCATTAAGTGCCATGTCACTGCCTTTCAGAGCCGGGAATACACCCGGAACACCTTCACCATTTGCCTGGTGACAAGCAGCACAAGAACCAAGATAAACGCTTTCGCCAAGATCCATTAACTCGTCCATGCTCATTTCCATAGACATCAGGCGTTGTTCTTCTTCTTTGGCTTTAAGTTGGCGCTCTTCTTCAGCAGCAATCCATTCTTCGTATTCAGCCGGTTCTTTGGCAATAACGACCACTGGCATGAAGCCATGATCTTTACCGCAAAGCTCCGCACATTGGCCACGATAAATGCCAGGCTCATCAATGCGAGTCCAGGCTTCGTTTATAAAGCCAGGGTTAGCGTCTTTTTTCACTGCAAAATCCGGTACCCACCATGAGTGAATAACGTCATCTGAGGTAATCAAAAAGCGAATCTTCTGACCGGTAGGAACCACCAACGGGCGGTCAACTTCCAGCAAGTAGTTTTCACCTTTATCCAGACGGTTGTTTATTTGATCCTGGCGCGTGGCTAACAGACTGAAATACTCAACTTCGTTGTCGAAATATTTGTAGTGCCATTTCCACTGCGAGCCCGTGACTTGAACGGTAACATCAGCATCTGATGTATCTTCCATTGCAATCAGGGTAGTGGTGGCCGGAATAGCCATACCAATAAGGATCAGGAAAGGAACGACGGTCCACACAATTTCCACTTTGACATTCTCGTGGAAAGTAGCAGGTTTAGCACCTTTCGAACGACGGTGTACGAACATGGACCAGAACATGGCACCAAATACGACAACACCTATCACACAACAGATATAAAAAATCGTCATGTGCAGGTCATAAACACGCGAACTTATATCCGTTACCCCACGGGTAAGGTTAAGTTGCGATTCAGCAAGGGCAGATGAACTGAACAATGCTGTTAACGCTAGTATTAGTCTCGTTTTCACGCGACAACTCCTCTCATTCTTCTGACGCGGCAAGCCACGAATACACCGAAGTGCGAGTCTGAAGAACAAAGAGGTAAGCAGAAAAAGGAACAACTTTCCCCAAGAAATCGCTTTCCCCGCTAACCCTTTGTTATGGTTATTGTTATAAAAATATAGTTAGTAGTGCGTTAGCAGTTAAAATCGCAGCCAATGTAGCATGGGCTGACGAAAAAGACATCGCAAAAGTTAACAAAATTGGAAAGAGGTTACGAGCTATTTTTTCAACTAATCGTATAAAAAAAGGGCTGCGCAGGGCAGCCCTCGAACAAAAGACTCTGCCTGAGGATTAGTGGAGTGGGGTACGCAGAGTCAATTCTGAAAAGATAAAGCTGGTGGTTTGGCTAACCCGACTGGCCATTTTTATGCGTTGTTGGGTACGTGGCGACACACCTTCCAGCCAACTAATAACAACACCACTGGTACCAGCTAGTATGGCTTGCTCAGTAGCCCATTCGCGCTGATCGTTGTCTTTGCCCTGAATCCAGCGAATGCGGCCGCGACTGATTCCTTGATCGGCCAGGCTTTCAATTTGCTCCCGGCTGGCGCCAATTACCGTTACCCATTTGTGAGTTTTCATTGCCTGGGCAACTACTGTAGGTAATACCGCAGCCAAATCTTGAGTACTGTCTGCATGTATATCTGCAACTTGATTGGTAACCAAGGCTGGGTTTTGTTCTGTTGCTACATTTGTAATCATCATAACCATGCTCCATTTCGAACAATACCAACCGCTAACCCTTCAATCGTGAAATATTGCTGCGTAAGGTCTACGGTAATGGTGGAGAATTCATCGTTTTCGGGATGCAGCAGAATTTTGCTGCCCTGTTTTTCAAAGCGTTTCACGGTCACGTCTTCATCAACGCGAGCCACTATAATCTGGCCATTGCGAGCTTCTATGGTTTTATGTACAGCCAGCAAGTCGCCGTCTAGAATGCCGATATCCTTCATGCTCATGCCATTTACCCGCAAGAGGAAGTCGGCGTGCGGGTGAAATAGGTTTTCATCGATACGGTAATGACTCTCGACGTGCTCTTGCGCAAGAATAGGTTCTCCTGCGGCTACTCGACCGATTAAGGGCAAGCCTTCCGGGAGAGGATCTTCAACGCCAACCAGACGGATGCCGCGTGACATTCCTGGTAGCATCTCAATGACGCCCTTCTTGGCCAACGCTTTCAAGTGATCTTCCGCTGAGTTGGCGGAACGAAAACCGAGTCGCTTTGCAATTTCTGCGCGAGTTGGCGGCATACCGGTCGCATCAATATTATCTTTGATTAAATCAAAAATTTCTTGCTGTCTTGGTGTTAATGGCTTCATTTGAGATACCTGTTTATCTATACAGTACACTGTGAGTATATACAGGTATTTCAAATGTACAAATATTTTTTTCATCGGCAGTGATCAACGACAGGACAATGAGGACAAAACAAAGCCTCAGTGCTATGCTAGGAACCCGTCTGTGATTTAGGGTAACAACATGAATTTGAGAGGGTTCTGGTATTCGCTATTGCGCTGGCCCGTTCGGTGGTTAACGCGATTTGAGGTTATTGTTGATGCTCCGGAAGATGCTGAAACTAAGGCCACTGACACTGTTTATGTCATGCGGTCGAACTCAGTAGCCGACTTATTAGTGGCACAACGAGCACTGGAGAAAAAAGGGCTCGCCGACCCCAGGTCACCGCTGCGCATTGGCAACACCGAGTTACCCCGGGTGATGTTGTTAGCCGAAGCCGAGCCAGATTCGTCCCGGCAGGCCATAGACGAGTTCCATCAGTTACTTGAATTTCATCGCCAGCATCCTGACTGCAATATTCAAGTACTACCACTAGGTTTGTTCTGGGGGCGTAAGCCCGGTCAGGAGCGTCGCGAAGGCCAGACCATGGTTGCCGATGTTGATAACCCCGGCATGTGGCGCAAATTCCTTTTAGTTCTGTTTTCCGGCCGCAACATTCTGGTCCGCGTGAGTCGCCCGGTAAGTTTGCGTCGTATGACCGACGATTTTGGCAGCGACCGCCGCATTGCTCAAAAGCTTACCCGGGTTGCGCGCGTGCACTTTAGTCGCATGCGTCATGCCGTTGCGGGTCCTAAGCTAACCGGTCGCGATCAGGTTATTCGAGAGTTGCTGGCAACTCCGGCTTTACAGAAGGCCATTCGGGAAGAAGCGAAAAGCCGCAAAGTGAGTCAGCAAGAAGCAACCAAAACCGCTGAAAAATACTTGCGCGAAATAGCCGCAAATTATAGTGAAACCCTGGTGCGGGTACTCGACCGCTTCATGTCCTGGATGTGGAGCCGTATTTATAACGGTATTGAAGTGAGCGGGGGTGATACCTTGCGCAAGTTGGCGCAGGCTGGTCATGAAGTTATTTACGTTCCCTGTCATCGTAGCCACATGGACTACTTGCTGCTTAGTTACGTGATCTATAAAGAAGGGTTGGTACCGCCGCACATTGCAGCCGGCGTAAACCTGAATTTCTTCCCGGTAGGAAGCCTGTTCCGCCGTGGTGGCGCTTTCTTTATTCGGCGTAGCTTCCGAGGCAACAAACTCTATTCCGCTGTGTTCCGCGAATACCTGTGTCGATTATTCCAAAAAGGCTACCCGGTTAAGTACTTTACCGAGGGTGGCCGCAGTCGCACCGGCCGCTTGTTGCAGCCGAAAACCGGCATGATAGCCATGACGGTGCAGGGGATGCTGCGCGATCAGCAGCGTCCGGTTTCCATAGTGCCGGTGTACCTTGGTTACGAACACGTAATGGAAGTGAACACTTACTTAAAAGAGTTACAGGGTAAAACCAAAGAAAAAGAGTCAATGTTCCAGGTACTGAAAACGGTGCGTAAATTACGTAACTTTGGGCATGGCTACGTTAACTTCGGTGAGCCACTGAACTTAGGTGATGCGCTAGATCAAATTCAGCCGCAGTGGCGCGATTGTATGACCCGCGGCGCCGAAGAGCCGGCGCGGCCGAAATGGCTAACGCCTACGGTAAATGTGTTGGCAGAGCACATTATGCAGCGTATTAACGATGCCGGTGCCTTAAATAGCGTGAACTTAACCGCGCTTGCACTGTTAAGTGCCGAGCATCATGCGCTAACAAAAGAAGAGTTAGTAGCGCAACTTAGTTTGTACACCAGCTTGTTACGTGAGGTTCCATATAGCGAGACCGCGACAGTGCTTGAAGGTGACGGTGAGCGCTTGTGGGAATTAGCGCAAACCATAGATAAGTTCAGTGTGAAAAGCGACAGCATGGGCGAGGTTGTGCACGTTGACGGTGCCAACGCTATTGCCATGACCTACTACCGCAACAACATTATTCATATGATGATTGTGCCCGCGTTAGTAGCTAGCTTTGCCATAGCGAATAAACGTTTTACCACCGCCGCAGCGGCTGACTTTATTGCCGAACTGTTACCTATGCTAAAAGCGGAGCTGTTCATTAGTCACGAACAAGACGATGTGCAAGTGTGGGTAGCGGCCTTACTTGAAGAGTTTGCTGCGCAACAATTAATTGAAGCGCATAGCGGCGGCTGGCAGGTGGCTGAGCGCGAAAGCCGGGCCTACTTCCAGTTACGACTGCTGGCGCGAGGTAGTAGTGAGACCTTGCAACGCTATGCCATTGTACTGGAGTTATTACAGCAGGCGCAGCCGATTTCCCGCCATGACCTGGAGCAGCATTCGACTACATTAGCGGAACGTTTGAGCGACATGCATGGTATTAGTGCGCCAGAGTTCTTTGACAAGAAAGTGCTGAGTACTTTTGTGGCGACCTTAAAAGCGCTCGACTACATAGTGGTGACCGAAGAGGGTGATCTTGCCGCTGACGAACGGGTTGGCATACTGAGCGACAAGGTTGATGAAATGCTCGACACCGCCGTGTTGCAAACCATCCGACAGTCAGTGCGACGCTTACTGGACTAAGGTGTTCAGTAAGCGTTAGAGCCAGAAATGGGCCGCCAGACCAACAGTGATAGCCATACCTACATAATGATTATGTAAAAAGGCATGAAAACATCGCTGTGGGTCGCGGCCGGCAATTTCGCGGTGCTGATACACAAACAGTAAGGCACTTAGAACTAAGGCTCCGAAAAACCATAAGCTGAGATTCAACGCCACGCCTATCCAACTGAGCAGGCCAAGCGTAGCCAGCTGCAGCAAGCCTATAATAAGCCGATCCCATTTGCCGAATAGAATAGCGGTAGATTTAATCCCTACTTTCAGATCATCAGCACGGTCGGCCATGGCGTATTCGGTGTCGTAGGCAACTGTCCACAGCAAATTGGCTGCAAATAACACCCAGGCATACCAGGGCAGGCCTTGCTCCAGTGCCGTAAACGCCATCAGCATACCCATACTAAAGGCTACGCCAAGCACTAGTTGGGGCAGTTGGGTAAAGCGTTTACAAAATGGGTAAAGCGCCGCAACGGCTACGGCGACAACACTTAGCAATATGGTTTGCAAATTTAGCTGCAGCACCAGTAGAAAAGCCAGCAGCACCAGAGCCGCGAACAGGGTCAGTGCTTGCCAGGGTTGCACCGCACCAGTTGCCAGCGGGCGGTTGCGGGTGCGGGTTACTTTCCCATCTAACTTGCGATCGGCATAGTCGTTAATAACGCAGCCGGCGGAGCGCATTAAAAACACTCCCAGCATAAAAATAACGACAATACGCAGCGGTGGCTCGCCAACTCCGGCAATAAGCAAAGCCCACAAGGTGGGCCAGGCTAGTAGCCAGGTGCCAATAGGCTTGTCGGCGCGCATCAACAACCAGTATGGCTTTAGCTTATCGAGCATCACGGTCACTCCTGATAAATAGCTGCGGCACCAATAAATACTTCAGCCACCAGTACTTGTTGTCCGGCGGCTCGGAAACAACTGCGACGCCCCCACAGTGGCTGCGACGCAAAGCCCAACTGCTGATGCAAATTCCCCAGTACGGTGTCGGGTGCGAATTGGGCTATTTCAATAGGGCCGCGGCTTAAATCCGGTTGCCGGAATAAGTGTTCACCCAGCGGGCGTTCGCCCAAGTGGCTCAAATTTAATTGCTCATCGTGCAGGGCGGGTTGCGGGAATACACTGCGGGCGAATACCCACGGCTTTTGATCACACCATAGAATGACTTCGCGTACGGTTCCGGCGGCATGTTCGTCCAGCCATTTTTGTTCGTCGGGCAAAATAGGGGCGGGCTGCTGACCCAACAGGCTAACTCGAAACTGCGTTGCCTGGGCTTTCAATTTCGCGGTCAATGATTCCGGGTCCAGCAACCAATCGCTCTGAACTGGTGTCAGACTATAGTGGTCGGCGGTTTGCCAGTTGCCAGCGCAACCCAGTGGAAATTCGCCAATGGTATTTGTTAAAACATGCATGATTTAGTTTCAAACAAGAGTCATAATGGCTGGAGCATAGCAAAAATTAGTGTAACCAGCATCTAACGAACCCGAATTTAGGTAAACGTTTCGCGTAATTGGTCGATAACTAACACAAGAGGCGACACCGGATGTGTCGTGGCTCGGCGAATGAGGGCAATGGAACACATGAAAATGAATCATATATCAATCGCTGGTCTGTCAGTAGCGGTGTTACTGGCTGCTATGCTGGTGCTGGTAAAACCTGCATATGCCCAGTCGGAGCCCGCTTATTACGGCTTTGAGCCCGACATTACGACTAACTACGTGCGTACCGAAGACCACTTTCGCATGGGTTACATACGTGTGGCAGTAGAGGTGATGGTTCCTGACACTGGTGATTTGAGTACTATTGAGTACCACGCACCGTTATTGCGAAATGCGTTTATCCGAATTTTCAGTAAAGCGTCTGAGCAGCAAATTAAATCGTTAACGGGCCGTGATGATTTGCGCATGCAATGCTTAGAAGAAGCGCAGCGTTTAATGCGGCGGGAAACTGGCGAACCCATCATTCGAGATGTGCTGTTTACCAAGTATATTTATCATTAAAGTTGAATTGCGCCGTGGCTTAAAAACGGCGTTTCGCTTTTGGTACCAACAGATATAAAGCTGCACCCACCAAACCACTGACTAAACCAGCCAAATGCGCCTCGTTGGCAACCGCCACCCAGAGTAAATCGGTATACCCTAGCAGCAACCAGCCAATCATAAACACCAGTAGCCCCGGTGGCAGGTACAGTGGATGCCGTGGTTTGTTAAAGCTGAGCACCGCGCAGAAACCAAAGAGAGCATACACCACGCCAGACAACCCGCCAAAGTAGGGGCCGGTGCTGTAAAGCTGAGCCAGATTTGAAACTACGGCACTACCAATGAACAGTGCTAGCAGCACAGGCCAGCCGATGGATAACTCAATACGCCCACCCAGATACCACCACCAGAACAAGTTAAACACAAAATGCATGAGGCTAAAGTGCAACAGCACCGGAGTGACAAACCGCCAGGCTTGTATGCCTGGCATTTCAGCGAAGTAGTCACCAATGCGCAAGCTGGCAAAAATGAACTCTTGCAACGGCGTCTGTAGCAGCAAATAAACAAGCGTAACCAAAATGGCTACGGCAACAGTAAAATTACCGGCTTGAGCTCTGATTTTGTGCAGTAGTGGTTTAATCGAGTTACTTTGCCGGGAAGGCTGCTGAACTTGCTGCTCGGCTTGCGCTTGCGCAGCCAGCTCCGGGTTGTCTTTAAATACATCAATTTGCTGTTTGGCAATGGCATAGTAGCTGGTTTGAGTTACCCAGAGCTCAAGTTGTTCACCGCGCTCGTTTACCGTAACTGGTATTCCCTGCTGGGTTAAGAAACTGTGCAGGGAGGCCATGGTTTCGGGCTTACGCGTGGTGAACATTTTTTTCATCAGCTGTGCTCTATTGCGTCAGGAAATTCGTGGGCCCAGGCGGTAAAGCCACCGTCCATGCTGGCAACATTGGTAAGCCCTTGTTGCAGCAAGTACTGGGCGGCGCCCTGGCTACTTATGCCGTGATAACATACCACCAATACCGCATCATCATCTTCTACTTGCTGTAAAAAATCATTCAGGCTGGCATCGGTTAAATGAAAGGCACCGGGAATGTGACCCATAGCAAAAGCCTGTGGGTCGCGAATGTCTGCCACTTTGGCAGAACCCGCGGCCCACTGTTGGTGCGCGTCGTGTAACGGAATGCGCTTGAACTCACTCATTTGCTGGTCCAGTCCAATACTACTTTGCCCGATTCACCGGAGCACATAATGTCGAAGCCTTCCTGAAATTTATCAATAGGTAACTGATGCGTCAGAATCGGGCTTAAATCTAAACCGGATTGCAACAGGCTAGCCATTTTGTACCAGGTTTCGAACATTTCGCGGCCGTAAATACCTTTAATGGTCAGGCCTTTAAATATTACCTGATTCCAGTCTATGGCAACGCTTTCCGGCGGTATGCCCAGCATGGCGATTTTGCCGCCATGATTAATGGTGTCCAGCATTTGCCGGAAGGCCGAAGGTACGCCCGACATTTCCAAACCGACGTCAAAGCCTTCTTTCATACCCAGTTCGGTCATTACATCACGAAGGTTTTCTTTGCTTACGTCTACCGCGCGGGTGGCACCCATTTTTACGGCAAGTTCTAGTCGGTAAGGGTTTACGTCGGTAATTACCACGTGGCGAGCGCCAACATGTCGCGCTACTGCTGCCGCCATAATACCTATAGGTCCGGCACCAGTGATAAGCACGTCTTCACCAACCAAATCAAAGGCAAGTGCGGTGTGTACGGCGTTACCGAAGGGGTCAAAAATAGCGGCCATTTCGTCGGTAATATCATCAGGTAACTTAAAGGCGTTGTCGGCTGGAATGACCAGATATTCGGCAAAAGCACCCGGGCGGTTTACGCCTACGCCTACGGTGTTACGACACAGGTGGCGTCGGCCGGCACGGCAGTTACGGCAATGACCACAAGTAATGTGGCCTTCACCAGAAACCCGGTCACCTTTTTCAAAACCACGCACACCTTCACCCATAGCGGCTACTTCGCCCACGTATTCGTGGCCAACAACCATAGGTACCGGAATGGTTTTCTGTGACCATTCGTCCCACTTATAAATGTGCACGTCGGTGCCACAAATGGCGGTTTTGCGAATTTTAATTAATAAATCGTTGTAGCCATATTCAGGCATCTCAGCATCTGTCATCCAAATGCCGGGTTCTGAATGTAACTTCGCTAATGCTTTCATTGTCACTAATCCTCTGCGTTGCGTGAGGTGACTTAAATAACGCCCAGCTCTTTTCCTATACGGGTAAACGCGTCAATGGTTTTATCCAGTTGTTCGCGAGTATGAGCGGCTGACATTTGTGTACGAATTCGTGCTTTGCCTTTTGGTACCACCGGGAACGAAAAGCCGACCACATAAATGCCTGCTTCAAGCAGACGGTCTGACATTTCAGAGGCTTTTTTGGCATCCCCAATCATCACTGGAATAATCGCGTGATCGGCGCCACTTAAGGTAAAGCCGGCGTCGGTCATTTTATTACGGAAGTAACTGGCGTTGTCCCATAACTGCTGACGTAGCTCATCGCCTTCGGCCAGCATATCCAGCACTTTAATAGAGGCCTGCACAATAGCCGGCGCTACGGAATTTGAGAATAAGTACGGGCGTGAGCGCTGACGTAACCAATCAACGACTTCTTTCTTACCCGAGGTATAACCACCGGAAGCACCACCAAGTGCCTTACCTAAAGTACCGGTAATAATATCTACGCGACCTAAAACGTCACAGTACTCGTGCGTACCACGGCCTTTCGCACCCAGGAAACCGGTAGCATGACAGTCATCCATCATCACTAAGGCACCATATTGGTCGGCCAGGTCACAAATGCCTTTCAAGTTGGCAATAACGCCGTCCATTGAAAACACACCATCGGTGGCAATGAGAATATGGCGGGCGTTGTCAGCTTTGGCTTGTTTTAACTGAGCTTCCAAGTCAGCCATATCGTTGTTCTTGTAACGATAGCGCTTAGATTTGCTTAAGCGAATACCGTCAATAATGCTCGCATGGTTCAGTTCATCACTAATAATGGCATCTTCCGGACCCATCAGCGTTTCGAATAAACCGCCGTTGGCATCAAAGCAAGAAGAGTAAAGAATAGTGTCTTCGGTGCCTAAAAAGTCGCTCAGCTTCTTCTCTAGCTGTTTGTGAATATCTTGCGTACCACAAATAAAGCGCACTGAGGCAGTACCGAAGCCGTGACTGTCCAAACCGGCTTTAGCCGCCGCAATCAAATCCGGATGATTCGCTAAACCCAAATAATTGTTCGCACAGAAGTTAAGTACCGGTTTCCCGCTACCCACTTGAATTTCCGAGCTTTGCTCGCCCAGAATAATGCGTTCTTTTTTGTACAAACCTTCGTTTTTTACGTCTTCCAGCTGTTCATTGAGCTGTTGATAAAATGCGTTCGTCATGTAATTCTCCGAGCCAATAAGCTTAATGAAGGTATTTTACCTGATTCAGGGGGTAATACGCACCCCCATTCTGATTTGTCTTGCTCGCAGCGGAGTCTGATATGCATAAATTTGCCATATACCCGGGTACCTTTGACCCTATTACCAACGGTCATGCCGACTTAATCGAGCGGGCATCAAACTTATTCACTGAAATTATTGTAGGCGTTGCCGCCAGCCCCAGTAAAAAACCTTTGTTTACCCTGGAAGAGCGAGTGGCTTTAGTACAGCAGGTTACCGAAGGTTTAGACAATGTGCGGGTAGTGGGGTTTGAAGGGCTGCTGGTTGATTTTGCAAAAGATCAGCAAGCCACGGTGTTAATTCGTGGCCTGCGCGCGGTATCTGACTTTGAGTATGAGTTCCAGCTGGCTAACATGAATCGTCGGCTGCACCCCGGCCTTGAGAGCGTATTCTTAACGCCGGCAGAGGAAAACTCCTTTATTTCGTCAACGCTGGTAAAAGAAGTTGCGCTACATAACGGCGACGTACGCCAGTTCTGTGATGCGCGAGTTGCCCAGGCATTGCAAAATAAATTGGCCGGGCGCTAACTACTTAGCGCCGCTTAGCCGGCGAAAGCCACATCAACAAATACCCACAGTAATAAGAGTGGGCACACTAATCGCAAATGCCAGAACAACAAACGAAAGCGCCACTGCTCACGCGCTTTCTCTTTTAGCTTGTTACTGCGACTCCACAACCAGCCCAGCACGATAAAGTAGAACAGGCCGGACAATGGTAATTGGAATTTGGTTACGTAGGCCACCGTCCAGGCGAATAGCGGGACAAACCAAATCACCAGCGCTAACGCAAATACCGCAATCACGGCAATAACCAGAGTAGTAGCCCGGCGGCGGCTGTGTTGGCGCGATTCCAACAAATAGGCAATGGGTACTTCTGCTAGTGAGATGGTGCTGGTTAAGGCGGCAATGCTCAGTAACATAAAGAAGAAAAATCCAAGCCAGGGGCCAGCGGCGCCCATGCGTTCAAATAATTCCGGTAATACATTGAAAATAAGCTGGGCTTCGCCAATGAGCTGACCATTTTCGGATACCTGCATGCCTTGCCCCATGGCTACGTAAAGCGCAGGAATAATTAACAGTCCGGCCAGAAATGCAATCAGGGTATCCAGCGCGGCAACGGACACTGCGAGCTGGCCAATGTTAGCATTGCGGTCTAAATAAGAGCCGTAAATCATCATGCCACCAAGACCGATAGACAATGAGAAAAAAGCTTGCCCCATGGCGGCAACCACCAGGTTCGGGTCGCTAAAGCCGGCAAAGCTGGGCTGTAGATACCTGGCGAAACCAGCGCCGGCCCCCGGTTGCATGGCTATGTAGCCAATCAGTACCACCAGCAACACCACCAGCAACGGCATTAACCGCCGCGACCACACTTCAATACCATTGCTGACGCCACGCACAACAATAGTGCCGGTGCCAACTAAGAATACTGCTACAAACACCAGATCACGCCACAATGAGCTTGTTGTTAACGCCAAATGCGCTTCTGGCCACTGCATCGCCAAGGCTAACGAACCCAAGGCATGAGCTAACATCCAGCCGGCAATGATGTGATAGAAACTGAGCATTAACACGGCGCCGCCAACATTGAGCAAGCCGACACTTTTCCCTAAACCGGCACCAACACGATGCGGACGCTGCGCAAGCTTACCCAGTGCTGCTACCGGGTTGGCCTGAGCCTGATGACCAATGCTCAGTTCGGTATAGAGCGCAGGAATAGCCAAAATCACGACGACTACCAAATACACCATTAAAAACGCGGCACCACCATGGTTGGCAACCTGCGTTGGAAAGCCCCAAATGTTGCCCAGGCCAACGGCCGAGCCTGCAGCAGCAAGAATAAAACCCAGTCGGGTACGAAACGAATCACGCATAGGAATCACTCAGTCGCTTTGTTGGTGGCGAAGTACCTGCTTGGAGCCGGCTTTTCGCAGTCGAAAAAAGTGCGCGCATTTTAGCCGATGTAAGCCCCGAAACTCTATCTTTTTCGAGGATTTCGAGTTATTATCGCCGCCCAAATTTCATAGTTGCTACTTTGTTGTTAGCGCCTTATACGCACCGAGAAGACCCGCAGGAGTCAATAGTATGACTGATCTGGATCTGCGCCAATATGGCATCACAGACGTCGCCGAAGTTGTTCATAACCCATCTTATGAGCAGTTGTTTGAGGAAGAAACTCGTCCTGAGCTGGAAGGGTATGAAAAAGGAACTGTGACCGACCTGGGTGCAGTTGCGGTTGATACCGGTATTTTCACTGGTCGTTCTCCGAAAGATAAATACATCGTTCGTGATGAAACCACCGAAGATACACTGTGGTGGTCTGATCAAGGGAAAAACGACAACAAAGCGATTTCACCAGCAGTATGGTCTGATTTAAAAGGCCTGGTGACTAAGCAGTTATCCGGCAAACGTTTGTTTGTGGTTGATACTTTTTGTGGTGCTAATGCAGATACTCGTCTGGCTGTGCGTTTCATTACCGAAGTGGCGTGGCAAGCGCATTTCGTAAAAAATATGTTTATTCGTCCAAGCGACGAAGAACTGCAAAGCTTTAAAGCTGATTTCGTGGTTATGAATGGCGCCAAGTGCACCAACCCGAACTGGGAACAACAAGGTTTGAACTCGGAAAACTTTGTTGCCTTCAACTTAACTGAGCGTATGCAGTTAATTGGTGGTACCTGGTACGGCGGCGAAATGAAGAAAGGTATGTTCTCAATGATGAACTACTTTTTGCCATTGCAAGGTATTGCCTCCATGCACTGCTCAGCGAACGTGGGTAAAGAAGGCGATGTAGCTATATTCTTTGGTCTGTCTGGTACTGGTAAAACAACCTTGTCGACCGATCCTAAGCGTGAGCTGATTGGTGATGATGAGCACGGCTGGGACGACGACGGCGTGTTCAACTTTGAAGGCGGTTGTTATGCTAAAACCATTAACTTGTCACAAGAAGCTGAGCCAGATATTTATAACGCGATTCGTCGCGATGCGTTGCTGGAAAACGTGGCTGTTAGTGCCGACAACAAAGTTGATTTTAACGACGGTTCAAAAACTGAGAACACCCGCGTTTCTTACCCTATTTATCACATCGACAATATCGTTCGTCCGGTGTCTAAGAGTGGTCATGCGAAAAAAGTTATCTTCTTAACTGCTGATGCCTTTGGTGTGTTACCACCGGTAGCCAAGCTAACCAAAGAACAAACCAAGTACCACTTCCTGTCTGGCTTTACTGCCAAGCTGGCTGGTACTGAGCGTGGTATTACCGAACCTACGCCTACCTTTTCCAGCTGTTTTGGCGCGGCTTTCTTAAGCCTGCATCCAACTCAGTATGCAGAAGTACTGGTAAAACGTATGGAAGCAGTTGGCGCTGAGGCTTATTTGGTTAACACTGGCTGGAACGGCACTGGCAAGCGTATTTCTATTCAGGCTACCCGCGCTATTATTGACTCGATTTTAGATGGCAGCATTGAAGACGCTGAGTTTGTGCAACTGCCTTACTTCAATCTGGCTATGCCAACCAATTTACCTGGTGTTGATAACGCTAGTATTCTGGATCCGCGTAATACTTATTCTGCGGTAGAGGCATGGGATGCAAAAGCACAGGATTTAGCCGCACGCTTTATCGCAAACTTCGAGAAGTTTACGGATAACGACGAAGGCAAGTCACTGGTTGCAGCTGGCCCTCAGCTTTAATAGCAAGGGCTACAGCCCACCAATAAAAAAGGTCAGCAATTGCTGACCTTTTTTTATGCTTATTGCACTAGCCTAGTCTTCACTGGCGGGCAAGTTGTCGGCATGCCCTAACTCATATGGCGGTAGGGTAGTTGCCTGTTCAACCAGGAATTGATCCATCCAGCGCATCAGGCGCATGCTGAAGTCTAACTGCGCCGCAGCTTTGCGATTGCCGTGACCTTCGCCCGGATATAGCACTAACCGTACTGGCACATTGCCATGAGTTTTCAGATACCGGTACAGTTCCATTGACTGGCTTGGATGAACGCGGGTGTCTTCTTTACCGTGCATGATCAGCAGCGGCGTACGGCCTTTCTCAGCATGATAAATAGGGCTACGTTCCAAATACCACTGCCACTTGTCCCACGGATAGCTGCGGGCATGAACCGCATGCATTTCTTTTGGAATGTCCGTGGTACCAAACTTCGACAAATTATTACTGATACCTACCGACATCACACTGGCGGCGAAGTGGTCAGTCAGAGCTGTTGCTGCCCAGGCTGATGCGTAACCACCGTAAGATCCGCCGGTAATGCCAACCTTGGTTTCGTCAACCAGACCCATACTAACCAAATGATTCTTACCATCTACCAAATCATCAAATTCTTTGCCGGCGTAATCGTCTTGTCCCAGTTTTGAGAACTCAACACCGCGGCCAGTGCTGCCCCGGTAGTTCGGGAAGAATAGTGCGTAGCCTTTGCTCGCGGCGTGCTTAGCTGGGCTAGCGTAGCGATCCAGCCAGCCGTTACTGTAATGCGCTTCCGGTCCGCCGTGAACCACCATAATTAGTGGGTAACGTTGGCCTTGCTGATAGTCCAGCGGATACACCAAAATACCTTCCAGCTCTGTGCCATCGCTGGCTTTATAGGTTATGGTTTGTTGTTCAGGCTGCGTAATTCCTTCCAGCCAGGGGTTGGAATCGGTTAAGCGTTGCAAGCCTCTGCCGCTATGGCGGTAAAGCTCAGTAGGGTGGCTTGGTGTGTGCGCCCGCAGAAGAATGTCGGACTTGCCTGCTGAGGTGGCAATGTCAATCACAATGAGTTGCCCCGGTTCCACCAACTGACGGCTTTCAAGCCATTGCATGGTCAGTGCCCGCACCTCAGATTCGGTGCCAATGTGGCCTAGCCAAATAAGTTCTTCATTGGTGCGCCAGGCTATATCTTTCACCTGCCCCTGGTAATCGGGTAACACCTCGCGGCGCTCGTGCTCGGCCTGACTATCGTAAACGTACAGCCGACCCGTTGCCGGGTCGTTATAGTCTGCTGTACCAATAACTGCCAGATAGCGGCCGTTCGGCGAGAACTCGGCGTACCCAAGCTTACCTGTGCTGTCGTAGGTATGCACAAACTCGCCATTAAGGCTCATTAACTCATAACTGCTGCTCATGTAGTTGTCGTCAACTAACCCGGTTGGTGCTGTGCGCACCAGCAACTGCTCGTGGTCAGGGCGAAAAGCTACTGAGAATACTTCGCGGTCATTGGTCAGGCGCTTGGCACTGGGCTCGTCCTGGGTTAAGTCCAGCAGGTAAACATTGGTGAATTTCTCCTGCTCTTCATAAACTTCAGCCTTAAAGCCTTTATCAGCTAGCTTCTTAGTTGTGGCAGGGTTTGCTTCTTGCGCTAAAAACGCAAGCTGCTCGCCGTTGGCGCTAATCGCATAGTCACGAATACTGGTTTCAAATTCGAATAGCTTTTGCGCTTCACCACCGCTTACTGAAATAGTGTACAAGCTGCGATAATCATCACCATCGCGTTTACTCAAAAAGTAAATGCGATCGCCTTGCGGCGCATAAGTTACCTGCGCAATGCCGGCGTCATTTTGAACAAAGGTTACTTCCTCGCCTTGCGCGTTAAGAACCAGCAGTGCGCTGCGGTCACTGCCATCTTTATCCTGATATGGCGTTCTTGGCAGGTTGCGGGTAAAAGCAACAGTTTCCTGTGTGGGCGATAACGCCGCACTACTTACCGACTTTACCGTAACGGTTTCGGCAAGCGTCATTTCACGAGCCATAAGTGGCAGTGAACAAAATGCCGCGGCAATACAACCAATCAGCAAACGTCCCATAATATGCTCCTTTAACTTTTATTGTATTTTTTAAGAGTTTATCAGCAAAGCTATTGACTTCCCACGTATACACGCCACTCTTAGGGGCTATATACAAGTTATTGGATAGTTGAAGTTATGATGGATCAATGGCTCATAGGCGGCATTCTTTTAGTCGCTCTGGTACTTTTTGTAGTTGACTACTGGCGCTATGACATTGTTGCCATGATGGCCTTGCTTGCCGCAGCCTTACTGGGCTTAGTTCCAGCCGGTGCGGTTTTTAGTGGCTTTGGCAACGCCGCTGTTATTACGGTTGCTGCAGTGCTGGTTATTAGCCATGCCATGTGGCGCTCCGGGGTCGTTGATGCGCTCGCCTCTTTGATGAAAAAAGTAGGCGATAAAGCTTGGGTGCAACTGATTGCACTAACGGGATTAACCACTTTTTGTTCTGCTTTTATTAGTAACACTGGTGCCATGGCAATCATGATTCCGGTGGCCCTGCAGCTGTCGCGTAGCGGCAGTGGTAATGCCTCGTTGATTCTCATGCCCATGGCATTCGGCTCGTTGTTAGGCGGTACTATTACCATGATAGGTACGCCGCCAAACATCATTATTTCCGATATTCGCCGTGAAGTAACTGGTGAATCTTTTGGTATTTTCGACTTTAGCCCGGTTGGTTTAACGGCTGCTATTGTTGGTTTGGTATTTATGTGGTTGTTATCGCGCTTCCTGGTACCTAAAAAGAGTGGCAGTGAAAAGTCCGATTCGCCCTATGATGTCAGTGCCTATCTGACCGAACTATACGTACCCGAAAACTCCCAGTTCGTTGGCGAGACTATTTTTGAACTTGAGAACCAGGTCAAAAGTAACTTTGTGATTGTTGCATTAAAACGTGGCAAAGAACGCTGGTCGGCACCTGCCCGGTACCGCCGAATGAAGGCTGACGACGTACTCATTGTTGAAGCCGATGCCGAAACCATTCAGCAGGTGCTGGACATGAGCGGGCTGGAACTGAACGCTGACGAAGAACTGGACGAGCGTTTTTTAGTATCTGACGACATATCGGTTATTGAAGGTATTGTGGGTCATGACTCTCGGTTGATTGGGCGTTCCGCTTCTGATTTGCGGTTACGCCACCGGTTTGGTGTAAATGTGTTGGCAGTAGCCCGGCAAGGGCAAACACTGCCGCACAACTTAAGTAACATCCGGTTTAAACCGGGTGATGTGCTGTTGCTGCAAGGTGATGCCGAGATTCTGAACGACGTGTTTGAGCGCTTTGGCTGCTTTCCGCTGGCGCAACGCAGTATTCGCATTGGTTCGGAACGTAAATTGTGGTTACCGCTCGGTATTTTCGGTTTGGCTATAGGGCTATCCGCGTTTGGGTTAGTGTCGGTGCCGGTAAGTTTCACGCTGGCTGCCGGCGCTATGGTGGTTAGTAATGTTATTCCGATTCGCGACTTATATACCAGCATTGACTGGCCCATTATCGTGTTGCTCGGCGCTACTATTCCGTTAGGTGCTGCACTGGAGCGTAGTGGGGCAGCTGATTCCATTGCGATGACAGCACTGGCAGTTAGTGCAGATGCTCCGGCTTATGTTGGCGTAGGTTTATTGCTACTGGTAAGTATGTTGCTTTCAAATATCGTCAACAATGCCGCAGCGGCAGTATTAATGGCGCCAATAGGTATTAGTATGGCAGCTACGCTGGGGGTGAGTATGGATCCATTCCTAATGGCAGTAGCTATTGGTGCTGCGCTGCCGTTCTTAACACCCATTGGGCATCAGTCGAATATATTAGTTATGGGGCCGGGTGGTTATGGCTTCGGTGACTATTGGAAGTTGGGCTTGCCGCTGTCAATTGTGTTGGCGTTAATATCGGTGCCGTTAATCTTATGGGTGTGGCCGCTGTAACTTAATGTTCCGTTTCCTGGTTGGCCTGGTTAACCCGGGCTACCGCCGCTTGGTCTTGCTGCACCGCGGCAGCTCCGCGAGCCACTAAACGCACTTGCTGAACCGTCGCTTCCGTTAAATCTTCCCGTTCCTGAGGGTTGCTATCCAAACTATCGGCGCCAGCGCTGAATACAATCCGAACAATGGCGTCGGCCTGCAGTTCTGCTAACTGGCGGTGGTATTTTTGATCGTCTACCAGATAGTCAACCAGCTCCGCTTTAAAATGACTTAATTCGCGCGCCACCGCCAGCCGGAACTCTCGCGAAGTGCCCGAGCGTTCTTGTAGTAACAAGCGAAAAATGGCGGTGTTGTCGGCCACAAATTGCATAAAGGTGTCTACGGAAGAGCGAATGATAGATCCACCTTTCGCAATTTGCTGCCGGCTTTGTCGTAATAACTGGCGCAGAGCGAGACCGCTCTCATCTACTAAGGTTAAGCCCAGTTCTTCCATATTCTGAAAATGACGATAAAACGAAGTTGGCGCAATACCCGCTTCGCGTGCAACCTCGCGCAAGCTTAAGCTGGCAAACCCATGTTCTGCGCTCAGCTGATTCATAGCCGCATCAATGAGCGCGCGGCGAGTCTTTTCTTTTTGTTTAGCGCGAATACCAGTCATAGCCAGACCTTCTAACAAAAATGAACAAAAATGCTCCGGAAGTTTATCGTATTTTTACACAACGTGAACTTGTTTCTGCTTGTGTTTGGAAAACGAACAAGTTAAATTGAGCGTACACTTGTTCGCTAACTTTGCAAGTTTGTTACAAGTGCTTTACTAAACCAAGCTGGAACTGTTGTTTATATGCAAAAATCGAATCAAACAGAGGCGCATGCGCCGGTTATTTGGCTGAATACCTTAGTGTTCGGCATCACCTTTTTAATTGCTGTGATTGGCGTTCCGTTATACGGACTAACCCATGGTTTTAGCGGCGGGTTGTGGCTGGCTTTTGTGCTGACCATTGGCTTTGCTGGTATCTCCATTACGGCCGGTTATCATCGTTTGTGGTCGCACAAAACTTACCAGGCTAATCCGGTACTGCGATTTCTTTTTGCAATTGGCGGCGCGCTGGCGCTGCAAAACAGCATTCTGCACTGGTCGTCTGATCACCGTGAGCATCATAAGCACGTGGATCATGATGATCATGACCCCTATTCAGCGTCGCGGGGCTTTTGGTACTCGCATATAGGTTGGATGTTGCGTGAGTACCAGCAACATCGTTATACCAATTACGACAATGTAAAAGATCTGCAGCAAGATCCCATTGTCATGTGGCAGCATCGTAACTATCTAACGCTAACCTTACTGACCAACTTCGGTTGGCCAATTCTGTTGGGTGTACTGATGGGCGACATTCTTGGTGCTATGCTGCTAATCGGCTTCCTACGTCTGGTTGTTAATCACCACACCACCTTCTTTATTAACTCACTGGCGCACATGTGGGGACGGCAGCCTTACACCGACCGTAACAGCGCTCGTGACAATGGTTGGTTGGCGTTTTTAACCTTTGGTGAGGGTTATCACAACTATCACCATATATTCTCGGCTGATTACCGTAACGGTATTCGCTGGTGGCAGTTCGATCCAACGAAATGGTTGATCAAAGGTTGTTCGTGGTTTGGCCTTACCTGGGGACTGAAGAAATGTTCTGAATATCAGGTCGAGAAGGCCCGACTGGATATGCAATTCCAGCGTCTGCAAGTGGCAGCCAGTTCGAAGCCGCAGCACACTATGGAAAAACTGCATGAAGAATACGAGCAGTTGTTACTGAAATTAAAAGAGTATTATCTGGCACGGAAGAAGTTGTTGGATACGCGGGCGAAAGCGTTGCGCGATCAAATGCACCTGCCAACACTGGAGCAGTTACAACAACAAGTGCGCGATTTAAAACATGCTTTTAAAGCACAGCGACGCGACTTCCGGGAATTACTGGAAAGCTATCAACGCACGCTGACCAGCTAATTTTTACGGTATTCAAGCACTTAAAAAAGCGGCATGTATTTGCCGCTTTTTTTGTGGATTCGCTTGCAATTCCACGATGCCTGTTCAATAATTGACCTTCAGACACACAACGTAGTAGGAGGAGCTCATGGACATAGCAGGCGCAATGAACAGTGCGAACTATGGTATGAACCGTGCTTCAGAGCAGGTGTCACAAGCTAGTGCTGAAATAGCCACTGCACCAGGACGTATCCAGCAACAACAGCAGGATATCGCGCCAGCAGGTGCCCAGCAGGCTACCGAAACCGCTAGTGAAACTTCACAAAGCGTAAACTCTAGTAATAGTTTGAGCGAGTCTATGCTCAACCAAACTGTTGGTGAAAGAATGTTTCAGGCCAACGGCAAAGTTCTTGAAACCGCCGATGGCATGTTAGGTTCTTTAATCGACGTTCGGGCCTAAGGCTAGCGCCGTGAATATCACCACTGCATTCCCGAATTATCCAGTTGCGGTTGTACCCGCAGCTGATTTCGTGCGCAGTGAAAACCGCAATCGCGAACTAGTTAATCAACCAAGTCCAACTGAATCTTCGCCGCAGCAACGTGGTTTAGGTCAGGAAGGCGAGGCTGGTCGTCGTAACCCAAATGGTGACGCTAACGATTCAGCTGCGCGCGTTAATAATCCGGTCTCAACTACTGACGCCACTACTTCCGCAACCGATGCGAACAAGGCTGATGCAGAACAGCAATCGGTGGATGAGAATGGCAAAGGTGATCAGTCTGCCCGCAATGGTGAACCTGATCCAGATAGCCCTGAAGCGAAAGAAGAGCAGGAAGAAATACGCAAGTTGGAAGCACGTGACCGCGAAGTTCGCATTCACGAGCAGCAGCACGCAGCCGTTGGTGGACAATATGCCGGTTCACCTACCTACAGCTATGAACGTGGCCCTAACGGTCGCACCTATGCCTCCGAAGGCGAGGTGTCGATAGATTTGTCACCAATCCCCAATGACCCCGAAGCTACGGTTCAGAAAATGGAACAAGTGCGCAGAGCTGCATTAGCACCTGCGGAACCTTCGGGTGCCGACCGGGCCATTGCTGCGGAAGCTACCCAACGTGCCAGCGAAGCGCGTGCTGAAATGGCGAAACAAACCGCTGATGCTGGTGATGTAAAAGCACCAAGCATGAACTCCGGCGAAACTGAAGAAGACACTGGCTCTGAAAGTATTACAGCCAGTGCCCAGCCAGTTGAAAACGTTAATGGAATTGCGGGTCCTACGGTCGTACGCCGTAACTTTGAAGCGTCAGGTACCGCATCCGTGCAGTCTATGACTGATTACGGTGCTCGCGGTGACCGCATTGGCGCTTACTATGCCAACGCGGTATCCACTCGCGAAGCAAGCTTCTCGCTCACTGCTTAATTCACATTACCCTTTCTTAGCCTTCTGTAGTGCTTCTGCTAAAGCGCTACCCATAGCTGTGTTTGCGTTGGGCGCCGGCGCGCTCTGGCGCTGATTGCCCTTGCCTTGTGGCTTAGTGGCCTGTTGCTTCGATTTATCTGCAGTGGGTTTTGCCGCGGGTAAATCGTCCTGTAACCGCATGGTTAAACTAATGCGTTTGCGGGGAACGTCAACCTCGAGTACTTTTACCGTGACCACGTCACCGGCTTTCACCACTTCGCGCGGATCGCTAACGAACTTATCCGCCAGTGCCGAAATGTGAACCAGGCCGTCCTGATGCACGCCAATATCCACGAAAGCACCGAAGTTAGCGACATTGCTCACTACACCTTCCAGCGTCATACCAGGTTTTAAATCCTTAATGGTATCCACGCCGTCCTTAAAGTTGGCGGTTTTAAATTCAGGGCGAGGGTCGCGGCCTGGTTTTTCCAGTTCCAGTAAAATATCTCTAATCGTAGGCTCGCCAAAGGTGTCATCGGCATAATCAGCGGCTTTTAATGCTCGCAGAAAGCTCCGGTCGCCAATCATTTCAGTCAGTTCACGCTGTTGTTGCTTCGCTATGCGAGTGACTACCGGATAGGCCTCCGGGTGCACGGCTGAGGCATCCAGCGGATGCTTGCCATTCATAATGCGCAAGAAACCAGCCGCCTGCTCGTATGACTTTGGCCCCATGCGGGCTACTTTCAGTAACTGACTACGGGAATCAAAGCGACCGTTACTGTCCCGATGCAGCACTATATTCTGAGCCAGTGTTTTACTCAGACCGGAAACACGCGCTAGCAGGGGTACTGAAGCGGTATTAACGTCTACGCCAACGGCGTTCACACAGTCTTCTACAGTGGCGTCTAGACTTTGCGCCAATTGAGACTGGCTAACGTCGTGCTGATACTGACCAACGCCAATCGACTTAGGTTCTATTTTCACTAACTCCGCCAGTGGATCCTGCAGGCGGCGGGCAATAGAAACGGCTCCGCGAATAGACACGTCTAAGTCTGGAAACTCTTTTGCTGCCAGCTCGGAAGCAGAGTAAATAGAGGCACCGGCTTCGTTTACAATCACGCGGGTAGCCTTTATTTCACTATGCTGTTTCAGCATGTCGCCAACCAGCTTGTCGGTTTCGCGCGAGTAGGTGCCGTTACCAATACTAATTAAGGTTACTTTGTACTGTTTGCATAGGGTTGCCAGCGTACGAATGGCTTTATCCGTTTGATTCTGCGGCTGGAAAGGGAATACGGTGTTATGCGCTAAGACCTTGCCGGTACCATCAACAATGGCAATTTTAACACCGGTACGAACCCCGGGATCTAGTCCCATAGTCACTTGCGGGCCGGCTGGAGCGGCCATCAGTAAATCTTTCAAATTATTGGCAAATACCAAAATAGCATCGGCTTCAGCGGCTTCCCGAATGCGCCCCATTAGCTCAGTTTCCATGTGTAGCAGTAACTTGACACGCCAGCACCATTGTACGGTTTGCTGCAGCCAGTCATCGGCTGGGCGCCCCTGATGCTTAATTTCAAATTGATTCGCAATCAGTTGTTCGCAATAACTGCGGCGACTGCTGTCTTCCTGACCCGGGTCGGCATCCAATTGCAACTGCAAGAAGCCTTCATTGCGGCCGCGAAACAGCGCTAAGGCGCGGTGCGATGGAATCGTTTTCAGTGCTTCGTGAAATTCAAAATAATCACGATACTTGGCACCATCTTGCTCTTTTCCTTTGGCAACCTGGCTCACCAGATGCGCGTTCTGCCATAAATGGTCACGAACCTTTTTCAGAAGGTCGGCGTTCTCGGCGAACCGTTCCATTAAAATATAACGTGCGCCGTCTAGTACAGACTTGGCATCGGCAAAGCCTGCTTCAGCGTTAATATAAGGGACAGCCGATTGTTCCGGATCCTGACTTGGGTCGCTAAGAAGGATATCGGCCAAAGGCTCAATACCGGCTTCGCGGGCAATCTGTCCTTTGGTGCGTCGTTTGGGCTTATAGGGTAAGTACAAGTCTTCCAATTCGGTTTTGGAATCACTGCTTAAAATAGCTTGTTCCAGCTCGGGGGTCAGTTTCTGTTGATCACGGATACTGGCCAGAATCACCTGACGGCGCTCATCCAGCTCGCGCAAATAGCCAACGCGCTGTGCTAACTGCCGTAGTTGGGTGTCATCCAAGCCGCCAGTTGCCTCCTTCCGATAACGGGAAATAAAGGGCACTGTAGCGCCGTCATCCAGTAACGCTATTGCGGCATTTACCTGGCTAATTTGAACCGCAAGCTCGTTGGCGATACGTTGACTAATCACACTCATAACATCTCTCAAGCAGTGAATTAAAATTTCGGAAAGTAAGGCGCGCAGTATACCAGTCTGATGGCTGTTATGGGTGTTCAATTCTTCAGGAATTTCGACTTTACCCGCTCTTTACTGTGGCAAAACTTGCAAATATTCGAATATAGGGCTTAGCTATATATGAACACCATGAGGGTGTTGTGAAACACAATTGCTTAAGGAAAAAGTTATGTTACGTTGGGCATTAGTATTTTTTATTGTAGCCATTGTTGCAGGCGTCCTTGGCTTTGGTGGTGTTGCGGGAGCAGCCACTGAGATCGCAAAAATCATCTTCTTCATTTTCCTCGTGCTACTGGTTATTTCTTTAATCTCCGGAGCGTTACGTGGCCGAGGGCCCCGAGCCTAATCTGTTAGTTAATTGATGTGCTAACATTTATGCTTTAGCTAGAAAAGCGACCAGAAGGTCGCTTTTTTTATAGTATAATGCGTCAAAATTAGCTTGGAGAAGACTATGCCTGACGTTGTCATTGCCTTTTTTGCTCTCGGTTTATTGGCCGGCCTACTCAAATCCGACCTGAAAGTACCGGGTTCTGTTTACGACATACTGACTATTTTGCTAATGCTCAGTATTGGTATTAAAGGGGGTCTCGCTCTACATTCCGATCAGGATAGTATTCACCTTGGTCAGCTTGCTATGGTTGGTGCGCTGGGGTTAATTATTCCCATACTTATTTATCCGGTGCTTAGCTATCTGGTTAAATTAACTCCGGCCAACTCAGCCAGTATTGCTGCTCACTACGGTTCCGTCAGCGCCGGTACTTTTGCCGTAGCCTGGGCCTTAGCTGAAACCGCCGGAATGCCGCTGGCGCCCGAAACAACCCTATTTCTTGTGATTCTGGAGCTACCCGCCATCATTCTGATGTTAGCACTACATCAGCGGCGTCATGCCCAGCAGGGCGGTTCAATGGCGGCCATTTGGATTGAAGCACTCACCAGTCGTGGGGTTATTCTGCTCATGGGCGGTTTATTGCTGGGCTGGGCATACGGACCTAAAGGTTTGGCGCCGATTGAAGGCTTGGTGGTAGATGGCTTTAAAGCCTTCCTGGCCTTATTCCTGTTGGAAATGGGGTTATGTACCGCGCGGGTGTTTCAACCACTGCCCTGGCAGCACTGGCGGCTGATGTTGTTTGCGGCGCTGGCACCATTTCCACTGGCCTGGTTCGGTCTTGGTTTAGGTTGGTATCTGGAGTTGCCGTCCGGCAGTATTTTAGTGCTGGCTGCGTTAACCGCCAGTGCCTCCTATATAGCGGCTCCGGCAGCTATAAGGGCTGCCATTAAACAAGCAGATATAGGTTTGGCCATGCTGGCAGCACTGGGGATTACCTTTCCTATCAACGTGTTGCTGCATATACCCTTGTTGGCAAGCTGGTTGGGGTAGGCGATGAAAACCAATTTAATTACCCGTGCGGGGTATGAAAAATTGCAGCAGGAGCGTGATCAGTTGTGGCGCGTGGAGCGTCGTGAAACCACCGAAAAAGTAACCTGGGCGGCCAGCCTTGGTGACCGCAGCGAGAACGCAGATTACAAATACAACAAACAAAAACTGCGGCAAATAGACCGCCGCATTCGTTTTCTGGACAAACGTCTGGAGCAACTCAAAATTGTCGATCACTCACCGCAGCAAGACGGCAAAGTGTTCTTTGGCGCCTGGGTTGAAATTGAGAATGACGATGGCGATAAGCGGCGCTTTCGCATTGTTGGTCCCGACGAAATTTACGGTCGCAATGACTATATCTCAATAGACTCACCAATGGCGCGGGCGCTGTTAAAGAAGCAAGTGGATGATGAGGTTGAGGTTGCTACCCCCACTGGTACTAAGCAATGGTTCGTTACTGATATTAACTATCACGCTCTGGAAAACATTTAGAAACAAAACAGCCGGTGTTGAAACACTGCTGTGAATTGGCAAAGGGCGCGCTTCCCCGTATATTGAGAGCATGTTAACAACCCAAAACCGTCAGTCGGCGGGTGTTGTTATGAATAAGGAAAGCTGATGTCTCAGGAAACCTATAAAATTCTGGTAGTAGATGACGATGCGCGCTTACGCGCCCTGCTGGAGCGTTATCTGACCGAACAAGGCTTTTACGTACGTGCTTCGGCCAATGGCGAGCAAATGGACCGGTTATTGGAACGTGAAAACTTCCACTTAATGGTACTAGACTTAATGCTGCCAGGCGAAGACGGCCTATCTATTTGCCGCCGTTTACGCCAGAAAAACAACGAAATTCCAATCGTGATGTTAACCGCCAAGGGTGATGAGGTTGATCGTATTATTGGGCTGGAATTAGGCGCTGACGATTACCTTGCCAAGCCATTTAATCCGCGCGAATTATTGGCGCGGGTAAGGGCCGTTTTACGGCGTCGGGGCAAAGAAATACCTGGCGCACCAAGTGCCGATGGCGAAGAAGTTAGCTTTGGCGAATTCCGACTGAATTTGGGTACCCGGGAAATGTTTCGCGGCGACGAGCATATGCCGCTAACCAGCGGTGAGTTTGCGGTGTTAAAAGCACTGGTTACCCATGCCCGCGAGCCACTGTCGCGCGACAAACTAATGAATCTGGCGCGTGGCCGCGATTACTCAGCGCTCGAGCGCAGCATAGACGTACAAGTGTCGCGGTTGCGTCGAATGGTTGAAGTAGACCCGGCTAACCCGCGCTATATTCAAACCGTATGGGGTTTGGGTTACGTGTTTGTGCCCGATGGCAAAGCAAAACCGAATGGCTGATGCGTCCTTTTCCCTGAAGCGTTTTATCCCGCGTTCGGCTTTTGCCCGCACCCTTGGTTTAATTGCTTTGGTGTTACTGATAAACCAACTGGTGTCCTACCTGATGGTTGGCGTTTACGTGGTGAAGCCCAGTATTCAGCAAATGAACGACGTGATGGCCAAGCAAATTCAGGGCGCCTTGTTGCTACGTAGTTGGCATGGGGATGCTGGTGTCGCTGGTGAAGCCTACGTGGATTATGCCGAGGCTACCGGGGTTTCTTTCTTAACGGTGCCCGAAGCCGTTGAACAAGGGCTGCAGCAGTCCACTCATTATCGTTTCTTATCTGACTCCATGAGTGAAAACTTACAGGAGCAGGCCGAAGTTCGCGTTGGTCAGGGCGATGAATACGTAGTTTGGGTAAAAACCGAAGCTGCGCCGCAGCACTGGTTTCGTATTCAACTTACCGGCTTTGACGAAGCCCGCTTCTCGCCGCTGGTTTTTTATCTGGTGTTGATTGGCGTACTGAGTGTGCTTGGCGGCATTATTTTTGCCAATTGGTTGAACCGGCCCTTGAAAGATCTGGAAGCGGCGGCTCGCAAAGTAGGTCGCGGCGACTACCCTGAGCCGTTGCCCGAGCGCGGCTCCAATGAAGTGATTGCGGTAACCCGCGCCTTCAACCAAATGCTTAAAGGCGTGCGCCAGCTTGAACAAGACCGTTCCCTGATGATGGCCGGCGTGTCACACGATTTACGTACGCCATTAACCCGCATTCGACTCGCCACTGAAATGATGTCGCCGCAGGACAGCGCTCTGGCCGACGGTATTATTCATGACGTGGACAACATGAACGCTATTATTGACCAATTTATAGAATATGTGCGCACCGATCAGGGCGAAGATGCAGCCTTAGAAGACTTGAACGACTTGATTCACGAAGTAGTAGCCAATGTGCCGGCGAACTGGCAAAAACTCGTGGAGTTGCAACTCGAGCGGATGCCGCCCATTCAAATGCGGGTAGTTTCGGTTAAGCGCGTATTGCTGAACTTATTGGAAAATGCCGAGCGTTATGGGCATAGCAAAATTTTAATTCGTAGTGGCTATTACGAGCAGCAACAGAAAGTTTGGTTTAGTGTGGAAGACGATGGTCCGGGAATTCCTGCGGATAAAATGGAGCACTATTTTCAGCCCTTTACACAGGGTGATAGCGCGCGGGGAAGCGGGGGCTCAGGCTTAGGCTTAGCCATTATTAAAAGAATTGTAGAGCGGCACCACGGTTCTATTCAGGTGGCGCAGAGTGATCTTGGTGGCTTGTGCGCGCAAATTTTGTTGCCAGTGCTGCAGGTGTCGCCTGCTGCGCAGCCCGAAACTATGTCCGGGCGGTTACGCAAACTGGCCAAAACTAACCTAAAGAAACGCGATTCAAACCGTTAAGTGCGGCTACCCGATAAGCTTCCGCCATAGTGGGGTAGTTGAAAGTGGTATTCACGAAATACTCAATGGTATTGCCGCCATCTTTTTGTTCCATAATGGCTTGTCCAATGTGAATAATTTCAGCCGCCCGCTCGCCAAAGCAGTGAATCCCTAAAATTTCTTTGCTTTCACGGTGGAACAGAATCTTCAGGCAACCTACATCGGTATTGGCAATTTGCGCCCGGGCCAGATGTTTAAACAAAGCCCGACCCACTTCATAAGGCACTTTTTTGCGCGTGAGCTCTTCTTCGGTTGAGCCCACTGAGCTGATTTCTGGAATAGTGTAAATACCTGTTGGTATATCAGTAACCAGGGCGCTGTCGCATTGACCATGCATCATAGCGGTCGCGCAAATGCGACCTTGATCGTAGGCGGCGCTGGCTAAACTTGGGTAACCAATAATGTCACCCACAGCATAGATATTCTCAACCGACGTCCGGTAGTTCTCGTCCACTTCCAACTGGCCACGATAGTTAGGTTTTAAATCGACCGCCTCTACGTTCAGCTCTTCAATGTTACCGGAGCGACCGTTTGCAAATAATAAACAATCGGCGGTCATGCGCTTGCCTGACTGGGTGTGCAACACTACGCCGTCATCGGTGCCCTCAATGCTTTCAAATTCTTCGTTATGGCGAATCACCACGCCGTTATTGCGTAGGTGATACGAAATCGCGTCCGATATTTCAGCGTCTAGGAAGGATAGTAAGCGCTCACGGGTATTCACCAAGTCCACTTTTACGCCAAGCCCGCGGAAGATGCTGGCGTATTCACTACCCACCACACCAGCACCAAAAATAATGATGCTGCGCGGCTCATGGCTTAGTGACAATACTGAATCCGAATCGTAAATACGCGGATGGCTGAAGTCTACATTCGGTGGGTGATAAGGCCGTGAGCCTGTTGCTATAACAACCTGCTTGGTAGTGATGTGCTCCACGGAATCGTCATTTTTACGAATACTAATTTCGGTAGGTGAAACGAAGCGCGCTTCACCGTGAATCACGTCAACGTCGTTCCGCTCGTAAAAGGAGCTGCGCAGCTTTACCTGTTTGCGGATAACCCCTTGCGCATGCTTTAAAATTTCTACAAAGGTAAGGCCCCGCTGAATGCGTTCGCCAGAAAACAGTGGGTTGGCATTGTATTCAATTAAGCGGCTGACCGAATGGCGCAAGGCTTTTGAGGGAATGGTTCCCCAATGGGTACAGCCACCGCCTATAACCTGATATTTTTCAATCATGGCAACGCGCTTACCGCTCTTTGCCAACTGCATGGCCGCGCCTTCGCCGCCGGGGCCACTGCCAATAATAACAGCATCATAATCAGGTTGTTTTTTGGTCATGCTAAATCCTTTAATAATTCATGGTAGTGCTCAATACTCGGGAAGCCGTTAACCTGTTGAACAGGGCGCTGGCTGTCCGGATTCGCCACGCACAAACACTGGCGAATACCAAATTGCTGCGCGGTTTGCAAAATGCGCAGGCTGTCATCAATAAATAAGGTGCGCTTGGGGTCAAACCCGATGTAGCGCTGTAATCTGTCCCACAACCGCAATGATTCTTTACTCGCCCCGAACTGATGGGTAGACACCATGACATCGCAATATTGCTCTAGTTCGGTGCGTTCCAGCTTCAAACTCAGACTGTCCGGGTGGGCGTTGGTAACCAATACAACATGCTTCTGATTAGCACGTAATGCGGTTAAAAATTCGGGCACGTCGTCGCGCATCCGGATTAAATGCTGGAGTTCGCGTTTTAACGTCATTATGGGTAATTGTAGTTCACGCTGCCAGTAGTCAAGGCAATACCAGTCCAGCGTACCTGCAACTGCGGCGAAAGCTTCGGTTAATTGCGCCTGCGCAACTTCTGGCGTTAATTGATGCCGCTCAGCGTAGCGCTTGGGTATGTGTTCTAGCCAGAAATGATTGTCAAAATGAAGATCGAGTAAGGTGCCGTCCATATCCAGCAATACTGTATCGATTTCAGACCAATTCAACATAGGTTTTCGCCACAATTATGTTTATAGTAGGAGCTCCACTCGCACAGCATGCATAAACTACTATGGCAACGAAGCAAGTTCCAGAAATATTGACGCGTCAAACCGTTGCACGCAGCAGATTGTTGCGCATTGAAGCCGTTGATTTGCGCTTTAGTAACGGCGTTGAACGCCAGTTTGAGCGAATGCAGGGCAGCGGTCGTGGTGCGGTCATGATTGTGCCTTTGCTGGATGATGACACCATGATTCTGGTGCGCGAATATGCCGCCGGTTTACACAATTACCAGTTGGGATTTCCAAAAGGGTTAATAGATCCCGATGAAACGCCGGAACAAGCTGCCAACCGTGAATTGAAAGAAGAAATTGGCTACGGAGCTAAGGTGTTGCGACCGCTGAAAAGCGTCACCATGGCACCACAGTTTTTTGCTGCGACTATGCACATATTTGTGGCCGAAGACTTATACCCGGAAGAACTCCCGGGCGACGAGCCGGAGCCGTTAGAGAAAGTACCCTGGTCGGTGCACGAATCGGAACACTTACTACAACAGGCTGATTTTACCGAAGCACGCAGTATTGCCGCTTTGCTACTATTCTTAAGAGAGCAGGCGCAAGGAGTGAAGTAACTATCATGAGTCGCAACGCAGAATCTAACCAAGCACCGAACAAAGAACCTGGTAATCAGGTCAGCGAACAACTGCAGCAGTTACTGCCGGATGTTGCAGGCATTGCCCGGCAGGCGGGTGCGTTAGTAATGCGAATGTACGATTTGCGTGAATATCAAACTTATGAAAAAGCCGATGAGTCGCCGGTAACTTCGGCGGATATGGCGGCTAACCGCTCGATTATTGATGCGCTAACCAGCCTAACGCCCGACATCCCAATTCTGTCGGAGGAAAGCGGGCATGTGGATTTTCAGCAACGTCGGGACTGGCCTCGTTACTGGCTGATTGACCCCATTGACGGCACCCAGGAATTTATTGCCCGCAGTGGTGATTTCGCGGTGAATATTGCCTTAGTAGAAAAAAATGAACCGGTACTGGGCGTTATATACTGGCCTGCTGGCGACACTTTGTATTCGGCCGTACGCGGTGCTGGCGCGCACAAAACCGATGCACAAGGCACGCAATCCATTCGAGTTCGTAAGTTTGATGACCCGGCGCAAGACCCTATTATTATCGCCATTAGCCGGCGTCAGCCGCGTGAACGCGTGGGTCGGCGTATGGCCAGCGATCGCAAAATTCATCCGTTACCCGCGGGAAGTTGCTCATTAAAAGCCTGCTTCATTGCCGAAGGCAAAGCCGATTGTTTTTTGCGGGTAGGGCCGACCGGCGAATGGGACACTGCCGCCGCACAAGTGATAGTGCATGAAGCGGGGGGGCTTATAGTAAGTGAGAAGTTTGAACCTCTTACCTATAATGAAACGGTAGGATTGGGTAACCCGAACTTTTTAATTTTGGGTGATCAGGCAGTAGCCTGGCGTGATGTTTTTATTAAGCACAAACAGGGTTAGTTGAAATCCTGACCCAGCTGATCGCGTGGCATTATAGTCACGGTTTCGTGCAGTTCTGACCAAACAATCACAATCTCATTCCGCTCTAACTGTGCCTGTACCTGCGCTACTTTCGTTGCGAATGGCACTTCCTGCTCACCGTAATCAGTACCTTCGCGAAGTACGAATTCCTCAATCAGGGCCTGTAGGGTATCGGCATTTAGTTCTTGCCAGGGTATCTGCATTAATATTGCTCCAGTTGCTGCTGCAAATAGTGGTGCATACGATCTGGCAGCCAATGCCAGAACCGGCCATTCTTCCAACCGACAAAGCCCATATGCCCGCCGTGCTTACTGAGCTCGTAGGTAGTAGTGGCCGACAGTTCCTGTTCGGACGGAATCACATCTTCGGTCATAAAGGGGTCGTCGGCGGCGTGAATCATGAGCAGGGAA
Source organism: Pseudidiomarina planktonica (assembly GCF_900177775.1). Lineage (GTDB taxonomy): Bacteria > Pseudomonadota > Gammaproteobacteria > Enterobacterales > Alteromonadaceae > Pseudidiomarina > Pseudidiomarina planktonica. The sequence continues at coordinate 362,994 of NZ_FXWH01000001.1, forward strand.
TTTTCAATGGCATGTAAAAGTGGCCGCGAACTAGCCCGCTTGTAGTAATCGTCAACGCCATCGAAGCCATGCAGTGGTGCGGTTACCAAATCGTCAAACTCATAAAAATTGGTTAAGTCGGCAATCTTTAAATCGCTCAGTGCATGCTCTTCATGAATAACACCGGTTTCTTGTTTGATGAGCATTTTCTGCTTCAGGCTACCTAACAAGTGATTGCGGTATACCTTCGAAAAACCCTCATTAATACGGTGGGCGCAAGCCGCTAAATCTATAGGTGCAGCTACGACCACTGCGCCGGCAAGCCCGGCCACAGGCGCTTCACCCAACAACTTGGTAAGCATGTTGCCACCTAAACTGTAGCCTGCGGCTAACAATGGGCGGTTTGGGTTTTGTTGATGCAATTGCTCGAGCAATCGGCGCGCGTCGCCGGTATCACCTGAGTGGTAAGCGCGAGGCAGTTTGTTCACCGAAGGACCGCAGCCACGAAAGTGCATAACAGCCGAATTCCAGCCGCTGCTGGCGGCTTTGACCATCATTTGCCACGCATAAGGCGAATCAACCGAGCCCTCTAAGCCGTGAAAAATGACCAGTAGCGGGGCGTCGGCTGAGTGCGGGCGATGCCAGAAAACCTCAAAAAAATCTTTATCAAGGGTGGTCACTTTTTCCCAGTCGCCATCAATTTTCCGGCGTCCGGCAATAATCCGCGGTAGCAATGTCTGCACATGGCAATTGCTACAGCCAGGTGCAGGTTGAAAAGCACTATTAATTATCGGCATAGTTATCGGTAGTTTGTTCTTGCAATTCTTCCTCTGCAATCATCCAGTCGTGTTCGCACTGGCTCAGTTGCTGCTGAGTTTGGGCCTGTTGTTTTAATACATCGGCCAGTTCAGCTTTGCGGGCCTCGTTGTATATATCTGCATCGGCCAGGCGCTCGTTTATCTGTTCAAGTGCGCCGGCTAACTTATCTACCTGTTGCTCCAGTTTACGAACCTTATCTTTGAGCGGCTTCAGTGCTTGCCGACGCTCGGCTTCAAGCCGCTTTTGTGCTTTGCGCGTGTCGGCATTGCCACTGTTCGCCTCACTCGGAGCAGCGGCATCAGGATTTTTCGCCTGTTGCTGTAACCACTGATGATAGCTATCTAAATCACCATCAAAAGGTTGTACTTGTTGATCCGCAACTAGGTAAAAGTCATCCACAGTACTACGTAATAGATGACGATCGTGCGAAACTACAATCATTGCGCCGGTAAAACTTTGTAAGGCAAATACCAGCGCCTCGCGCATTTCTAAATCCAGGTGGTTGGTTGGCTCATCCAGCAATAATAAGTTGGGCTTTTGATAAATAATCAACGCCAGCACCAGACGGGCTTTTTCACCACCGCTCATAGGGGCAACTGCCTGCGTGGCCGCATCACCGGAAAATCCAAAGCCGCCAATATAATCCCGCAACTGCTGTTCACTGGCGCGGGCATCTAAGCGTTGCAGGTGCAGCAGTGCTGAGGCCTTAGGATCCAACAGTTCCAGCTGATGCTGAGCAAAGTAACCAAGCTTTACACTAGTACTTAATGCCAGCTCACCAGCCTGAGGCTCTAACTGACCGGCAATTAACTTAATTAAGGTAGATTTACCGGCACCGTTACGACCTAACAAACCGATACGGCTGCCGGGTACCAGATTAAATTTAATGTCTTTTAGAATAACGGTAGTGCCGTAACCCGCCTGTAAATTGCGCATGGTTACCAGCGGATTGGGCAGTTTGTCGGGCTCGGCAAACTCAAACCGAATCGCACTTTGCGCTCGCAATGGCGCCTGGGCAGAGAGCTTCTCCAGCGCTTTGATTCGACTTTGCGCCTGTTTGGCTTTACTGGCTTTGTAACGGAATCGGTCGATATAAGTTTGTAAGTGCTTACGTACCGTCTGTTCTTTTTCAAACGAGGCTTGTTGCTGCGCAAGCTGTTCAGCACGTTGGCGCTCGAACTGGCTGTAATTACCTGTGTAGGTGCGGGTAGTTTTATGCTCAATGTGAACAATCTGCTGGGTTACGTTATCCAGGAAGTCGCGGTCGTGCGCAATAATAACCAAGGTGCCGTCGTACTGTTGTAACCAGCCTTCCAGCCAGTAAATAGCATCAACATCCAAATGGTTGGTAGGTTCATCTAGCAGTAATAAATCGGCGCGGGCAATCAGTGCCTGCGCCAGGTTTAAACGCATGCGCCAGCCACCGGAAAAATCTTTCACCGGTTGCTGTAACTGTGCCTGCGAAAACCCTAAGCCAGCTAACAAACTAGCTGCCCGGGGTTCAATATCGTAACCACCAATTTGGGCTATTTGATCGTGTAAATCACCAATGGCGCGGCCGTCATCTTGTTGCTCGGCGGTGCTCAACTGCTGCTGTAGCTGGCGATATTGTTTGTCACCGTCAATCACGTAATCCAGCGCGGAGCTGGCTAAGGCTGGGGTTTCCTGCTTTACGCTGGCTAATCGCCAACCCCTAGGGATATCGCAGTCGCCACTGTCGAGGCTGATTTCGCCACGGAATAAGGCAAACAAACTTGATTTGCCGCTGCCGTTGGCGCCAATTAAGCCCACCTTATGACCGGGAAAAACCGAAAAACTTGCTTCTTGTAGTAAGATCTCTCCACCACGCATGAGCGTAATGTCTCGTACATCTATCATGTGGTCTCTATGCTATTATGAAGGCTTAGTAATGAGCTAAGCGAAGCTCAATCAAAGGGCTAGTATAGCCCATGCCAAACGGAGTGAATATGGCGCGACAACGGAAACGTTTTATTGCTGGTGCAGTTTGCCCAAAATGTGAGGCAACAGACACGCTTATGCTGTTTTTTGAAAATAACATTGAGCAAGTTGAATGCGTACAGTGTAAGCACCGAATGAGTGAGCCCAAAGCGCAGGGCAGTGGTTCGAAGCGTCAATTCGATAACGTGATTGGCATTTTTGACCCACAAAGCGAGAACAAAAAACCGCATTAATGTCGATGTTTCACTCACTGGAACTCCAGAGGTCGAAATGACAACAGCAACCAACTCGAAACTGGCAGACCAACTGCCTGCCTTTTGCTATCAAACCGAACAACTGCGTAACGGCGAGCAAGCCGCTGCCGACGCTGTTGGGCTAACCATGGACAAACTCATGGTCAGGGCCGGCGAAGCGATTTGGGAAGCCGTGCAAGCATATCGCTTTGATCACTTAGTGGTGGTTGCCGGGCCGGGTAACAACGGTGGTGACGGCTACGTAGTTGCCCGGTTGGCGCTGATTGCGAAAAAACCCGTGGTGGTTTACGCAACCGAGGCGAAATCAACCCTGGCAAAACAAATGCGGGAAGAATTCACCGCAGCCGGTGGAGTTGTTAAACCATTGCAAAAGTTACCTGAGGCAAGTTTTAGCGGTGCTACCCTGGTAGTGGATGCATTATTGGGGAACGGATTAAGTCGAGACGTTGAGGGTGAATTTGCCGCCGCCATTTCGCGTGTAAATGAAGCGCGGCAGCAAGGTCAGATTACTGCTGTGGTTTGTGCCGACGTGCCAAGTGGTTTACAAAGCGATAGTGGCCAACCTTTGGGAACCTGCTTTTACGCCGACACGACAGTAACTTTTATTGCGCTCAAACCGGGGCTATTAACGGGTGCTGCTGCCGATTATATTGGCGAGCTTAAGTTCGCTGGCTTGGGCGTAGCTGATGAATTTGCTAATCAGCAACAACCTTTTGCCAAACGCCTCAGCTGCGAATCTTTGGCCGACTATTTAACCCCGCGTAAGCGCACCGCGCACAAAGGCGATGCCGGAACCTTATTAGTGCTTGGTGGTGCTCCAGGGATGGCGGGTGCTGCGGTACTTGCTGGCAAAGCGGCGTTGCGCAGTGGTGCCGGCAAAGTCATGGTGGGTTGTCACCCAGACAGTCAGGCGGTGATAGCGCCGCAACAACCGGAGCTTATGGTGCATGCCATTAGCGATGAGCACGGGTTACAACTGCTATTAAAACAAGCCGACACTATTGTGGTGGGGCCGGGGCTCGGTCAAAGCGAATGGGCTCATATGATCTGGCAGCATGCGGTGGCTTCTAGCAAACCCTTGGTTGTCGACGCTGATGCTTTACGTTTGTTAGCGCAGGAAGCGTCGCCACCAACTTCAATCTGGGTACTAACGCCGCACCCGGGTGAGGCCGCCGAGCTGTTAAAAAGCACTACCAAAACGGTTTCTGCTCAGCGTTGGAGCGCGGTTAATGACATCTATCAGAGCTACGTTAGCGACAGTGCGAATGCAGCAGGGAACTCCGGTGGGATAGTGCTACTCAAAGGGGCGGGTACGGTTATTCGCACCCAGCAGGGGTACGCGGTGAATACCAGCGGCACACCAGCCATGGCCAGCGGCGGAATGGGCGACGTGTTAAGCGGTATTGTTGGTGCGTTGCTGGCGCAAAAATTTCCGCCCGAGCAAGCGGTTTATCTGGCGGTTTGGTTACACGGCAGAGCCGCTGAAGTGGCTGCAGAAAACGGCGAACGTGGTACTATAGCCAGCGACTTGCTTGATGTTTTACGTATCTTAATAAACCAGCCAAATTGGCATCAATAACCACTACATGGAATTGGCATGACTTCGAAAAACTGGCAGCTGACGACTGAGCTAGAATTGCTGGAAATTGCGGCGAATTTAGCTGCCTCCGGCACACAAATGGAAAATCGGGCTCTGGTGGTTAACCTGAATGGGCCGCTTGGTGCAGGTAAAACGACCTTTAGTCGCGGTTTTGTGCAGGCTTGCGGTCATCCGGGCCATGTAAAAAGTCCTACCTATACGCTGGTGGAAAGTTACCAGCTTGGTGATTTGCAGGTTCACCATTTCGATTTGTATCGCCTGGCCGATCCTGAAGAACTTGAATTTATGGGCATTCGCGATTACTTTTCAGACGATGCAGTGGTTCTGATTGAGTGGCCGGAACGCGGCAGCGGCTATTTGCCCGGTGCAGATTTAGATGTCACTATTGCTTATCAGAACACTGCACGTTCAATAACTATAACTGCGCTAACGGAAAAAGGTCGGCAACGGCTTGAACAATTACCATGCAACACGGGTACCTAAATAGAGTGCGTTTAAACGCACCGCACACAGCGCTATGGGTGTGTCTGAGTTTCAGCTTGATCATGCTTATGTCAGCTTTGGCATGGCCAGCGCAGGCTATGGCCAATATCAGTATTGATAGCGTACGGGTATGGCCTTCGCCTGATAAAACCCGGGTTGTCTTTGATATGTCAGCGGCTCCTGATTTTACCTATTTCACGCTCTATCAAGAAAAACCTTATCGCCTGGTTATTGATTTCAAAAATACCAACCGCAAAGCGTCTTTAACCAATTTGGGTGAAGAGTCGCTGTTGGTTCATAAAATTCGTACCAGCACGCCCAAAGATGCCGGTAGTACGCGGTTGGTTATTGAGCTGGCCGAGAAAAGTGACGCCAAAGTGTTCGCTCTGCCGGCCAATGACACCTATGGCAATCGTCTGGTGGTTGATTTACCGGGTAAGTCGGTAAAACGCAGCGGACCGGCAAAATCAGTGGCTGAATTAAAAGAACGTAAAGTCACTATTGCTATAGACGCCGGGCATGGCGGTGATGATCCTGGCTCGGTTGGGCCAAGTGGTAATTATGAAAAGCACATTGTTTTAAAAGTAGCGCGTGCGCTGGCCGAGCAAATTAATAAAGACCCTGCCATGCAAGCTTACCTGGTGCGTACTGGCGACTACTATGTTGACCATGGTATTCGTACTCAAAAAGCCCGCGACGCAAAAGCCGACCTGTTTTTGTCTATTCACGCCGATGCCTTTACCTCGCCGCAACCTAATGGTGCGTCGGTTTGGGTGTTATCCAAACGACGCGCCAATAACGAGCTTGGCCGTTGGTTAGAGGCCAAAGAACGGCACTCTGAACTCCTCGGTGGTGCGGCTGAAATTGTGCAGACTAACGATACTGATGGTTACTTAACGCAAACCCTGTTTGATATGCAAATGGATAACTCTATGGCCAGTGGCTATAGCGCGGCCGAGGCTATTTTGAATGAGCTTGGCACCATCACGAAATTACACAAGCATAAGCCTCAGGCCGCTAGTTTCGCGGTGCTGACGTCACCTAATGTGCCTTCGGTATTAATTGAAACCGGATTTATTTCAAACCCTGCCGAAGAACGTAACTTGATGAGCAATCAACACCAGCAGAAGCTGGCCCGTTCCATTTATCAGGGGGTTCGTAATTACTTCATGCGCAACCCTATTGACGGTACCGTGTTTGCCCGCCCGCAACCAACCAGGCATGTGGTGAAATCGGGTGAGTCATTGTCGGTGCTGGCGCAGCGCTACAATACCTCAGTACGAGCCATTCAGCGGCACAACAATATGTCAGGGTCGGTGTTGCATATCGGACAGGTTTTAGAAATTCCTTCAACGTAGCGGGTTGTTAAGCATGCCTATTCAGTTACTTCCTATTAGTCTGGCCAACCAGATTGCCGCCGGCGAGGTGGTTGAGCGCCCGGCGTCGGTAGTAAAAGAACTCATTGAAAACAGCATAGACGCCGGTGCTACCCAAATTGAGATTGATATTGAACAAGGTGGGGCCAAGCGCATTCGCTTACGCGATAACGGGGCTGGGATTGTACAAGATGAGCTGGCGCTGGCCCTAAGTCGGCATGCCACCAGCAAAATTAGCAGTCTGGATGATTTAGAAGCGATTCAAAGTTTGGGTTTTCGTGGCGAGGCGCTGGCGAGTATCAGCTCTGTTTCACGGCTGCGTTTAACCTCGAAGCCGCCGGCACAAGAAACGGCCTGGCAAGCCTGGGTGGAAGGCCGCGACATGGAGGTGCAGACCAGCCCGGCGGCGCACCCCGATGGTACCACTGTGGATGTGGTGGATTTGTTCTACAACACCCCAGCCCGACGCAAGTTTTTGCGTACCGCGAAAACGGAATTCAGCCATATTGACGAAGTGATTCGCCGTATTGCGTTGGTACGCTTTGATGTGGCTTTAACCCTGCGGCATAACCAAAAAGAGGTACGCCAGTACCGACGCGCCGACAGCGACAGCGCGCGGCAGCAGCGCTTAGCACAAATTTGTGGCAAAGCCTTCGCTGCCGAAGCTCTGCAAGTGAAGGCCGAGCATGATCAGGTTCAACTGCGCGGGTGGATAGCCCCCGCTGCCAGTTGCCGGCACCAGTCTGATATTCAGTATTTATATGTGAATGGCCGCATGATGCGTGACCGGCTGTTGCTGCACGCCGTGCGCCAGGCTTATGCGGATACTTTGGCGGAAGATCGCAGCCCATCTTTTGTGCTGTATCTGGAGTTACCGGCGATTGATGTTGATGTGAACGTGCATCCGGCCAAGCATGAGGTTAGGTTTCATCGAGCTCGCCAAATTCATGACTTTGTAGTTCAGGCGTTACGGCCTGCGCTGGTGCAAAGTGCATCGGAGCACTCGTCCGAGTCTATGGATGTTGTTAGCGGCCATCAGTATTCCAGCAGTCAGTCGCCTTCGGCGGCTGAGCTGGCCGAGTTTAAGCCACGCAGTGCACACCCGTTGCCCGGTATGCGGCCAGCACCAGCGCCGGCAGCGTTGCACGCAAATACCCAGTTGTTAAGTGGGGGCGCTTCACCTAAACCTGTCGGCAACCCACCATTGGCGGCTACGCCAGCCGCAACTGGCGAGTGGCAGTTACTAACTGTGTTTCAGCAGCGTTTCGCTTTGCTGAGCCGGCCTGAGTCGTTGGCGCTACTCAACTTACAGCAGGTGCAGCGCGATAGTTTGCTTACTAACATTAAACGGCAAGCTGATCAGGGCCTGAACGGGCAACCGCTATTAGTGCCGGTAAAGATAACCACACCCGATATTCGCGACCAGTTCGCAACCTTGCACGCGCCGTTATTAGCGCAGTTAGGACTGCAGATTCAAGCGCAGCGCAACGCTATTGAAGTTCAACAGGTACCGGCTATGTTACGGCAAACCGATATTACCCGTACTATTGCGGTGCTGTTCCAGCACTTGCTACAACAGCCCGATGCACAACAACCACAGGAGTTAGCAGATAGCCTGTGGCAGTGGTTGGTGAGTTTTCAGGTGCAGTCGGACTATAGCGCCACGCAAGCCGAGCATTGGTTGCAGTGTTGGCAGCAGAACTTTAACAGTAGCAATCACTACCTAACGCCAGTGCAGTTGCCGCAATTACCACCGGAGCTTAGCCAGTGAGTGAGCAGCCTCATATCATTTGCTTGTACGGGCCTACGGCGGCAGGAAAAACCGATCTTGCGATAGCCCTGCATGAGCATCTTAATGGCGATATTATTTCGGTTGATTCGGCGCTTATTTATCGCGACATGAATATAGGCACCGCCAAGCCAACCGCGGCAGAGCTTACTAGGGCACCGCATCGGCTCATTGACATTTGCGACCCGGCCGAAAGCTATTCAGCGGCTCAGTTCGCAACCGATGCCAAGCGCGAGATTAACGCTATTTTAGCTGCCGGGCGTACGCCAATTTTGGTTGGCGGAACTATGTTGTATTTTAAAGCGTTGCTGGAGGGGTTCTCCGATTTACCGGAATCTCAGCCGGAGCTGAGAGCGGCATTGCAGGAGGAACTTGAAGAACGCGGCAGCCAGGCTCTGCATGACGATTTAAAAGTGATCGATTCGGTCAGTGCCGAGCGTATTCATCCTAACGATCCGCAACGCATTTTGCGGGCGTTGGAAGTGTTCCGAATTAGCGGGCAAAGCCTGACTGAGTTAAGTCAAAGTCGAACCGGTGCGCTCAAGGTTCCGGTAAAACAGTTGGCGATTGCGCCGCAACAGCGACAAACACTGCATCAGCGTATTGCGGATCGATTTGAATTAATGCTGCAAAACGGCTTTATTGACGAAGTAAAAGCATTGCGCCAACGAGGTGATTTGCATCTCGATTTACCCTCCATGCGGTGTGTTGGTTATCGTCAAGTTTGGCAGTATTTGGACGATGAACTTAGTTATGACCAAATGGTCGAAAAAGGTGTGGTAGCGACGCGGCAATTGGCTAAACGTCAGCTCACCTGGTTAAGAGGGTGGCCTGGTGTCACCTGGCTGAAACCTGAAGCCGGTAAGGTACTAGCGCAGGCACAGCAAGCGCTGGCGCAACCAGCTCAGGTTTTTTCGGAGTATGAGCCTTGAAATTTAAGAATTTAGCTACATATTCAAACTATTAACGTAAATCAGTAGTTGCAAATTTTTATGGCTGGGCTAGTGTTTATGAAACATGTTTTTAACATGTCATTCAGCGTGGTGCTAAACACGGCTGGTAAGCGGTAGTAACCCAGCGCGATATAACAAGAATAAGGAATCACCAAAATGGCCAAAGGGCAAACTTTACAAGACCCGTTTTTAAATGCGTTACGCCGTGAACACGTTCCAGTTTCTATTTATCTGGTAAACGGTATTAAATTGCAGGGGCAGATTGAATCCTTTGACCAATTTGTCATTTTACTGAAGAACACTGTGAGCCAAATGGTATATAAGCATGCCATTTCTACCGTGGTGCCGGCGCGAATTCCAGCCAATTATATGGCTCAAGCGGAATCCGAGGACGCTGTTGAAGCGGACTAACGGACACAGTTGTCGAATGCTATAGAGGAGCTGTTATAGCTTGTTTGACAGGTTTGAAAGCGGTGAACAAGCCTTGCTTGTTCATGTCGATTTTCCGGTTGAAACCGACCGCGAAGATTTATCTGAATTAAAGTTACTGGTTAGTTCCGCAGGCGTAGAAACACTTGGTGTGATCACCGCATCTCGCAATACGCCGAGTTCTAAATTCTTTGTTGGTAGCGGTAAAGCCGAAGAAGTGGCTGCGCAAGTAGCTGCCATCGGCGCTAATATCGTTATTTTTAATCATGCGTTATCGCCAACTCAGGAGCGCAACTTGGAAAAGTTGTGCCAATGCCGTGTGCTCGATCGTACCGGTCTGATTCTGGACATATTCGCCCAACGTGCACGTACCCATGAGGGTAAGCTGCAGGTTGAGCTGGCACAGTTACGCCACTTATCTACCCGGTTGGTACGTGGTTGGACTCACCTTGAGCGGCAAAAAGGTGGTATAGGTTTACGTGGCCCTGGTGAAACTCAGCTGGAAACCGACCGACGTTTAATTCGCGGTCGCATTCGCAATATTCTGGGGCGGCTTGCCAAAGTGGCGAAGCAGCGTGATCAGGGGCGCCGGGCGCGATTACGGGCAGAAATCCCAACTGTGTCTTTGGTAGGTTACACCAACGCCGGTAAATCAACGCTGTTTAATAAGCTTACCGATTCTCATGTTTACGCCGCCGATCAGTTATTTGCGACTTTGGATCCAACTTTGCGCAAACTGCAGTTGCCAGACGTGGGTGATGTGATTTTTGCCGATACTGTTGGCTTTATTCGTCACCTGCCGCATGATTTGGTGGCGGCTTTTAAAGCAACCTTAAAAGAAACCCGTGAAGCGGACCTCTTGTTGCACGTGATTGACGTTACTGATGACCGCCAGCAGGAAAACACGCTGGAAGTAAGTCACGTATTAACCGAAATTGAAGCGAACGAAGTTCCGCAGTTGTTGGTGTATAACAAGATTGACCAGCATGATGATATTACCCCGCGCATTGATTATGATGACGAAGGTATGCCACTGCGGGTGTGGCTGTCAGCGCAAACCGGGGCTGGTGTAGAGCTGCTTGAGCAGGCACTAACCGAGCGACTGCGGCCGCGTATGGTAAACTTAGCGCTACGATTGCCGCCCGCATTGGGTAAGTTGCGTGGTAGACTCTACACACTCGATAGTGTCACCGACGAAGCTGTAGCCGATGATGGCGCTTTAATTTTGCAGGTGCGCATGTCTCAGGTAGACTGGCAGCGTTTGTGTAAACAGTATGAACAAGAATTTGAGCCGCAACATGGCGGCACTTTGCAAGGCTATGTAGAATAGCGCAGCTTTGTATTTTTTAGCACAACTTAGAGTTGGAGTAATCAATGGCCTGGAATCAACCGGGAAACGGTAACAACAATGACGATCGCGACCCTTGGAAAAACCAGGGTGGGCGTGATCAGGGGCCACCTGACCTTGATGAAGCAGTACGTAATCTGCTCGGCAAGTTAGGTTTTGGTGGTAAAGGCGGTAATGGCGGCAAAGGCGGTTCACGCACTAGCGGCGGCGGTATCGGCGGTAAAGGCATTGGCCTAATCGTTGGTTTGGCGCTGATTGTTTGGTTTGTAGCCGGATTTTACACGGTGAAAGAAGCCGAACGCGGCGTTGTACTGCGCTTTGGTCAATACAGTAACCTGGTTGAGTCTGGTCTGCACTGGCGGCCACTGTTTATTGATACCGTGGAAACGGTTGACGTAAACAACGTGAAATCGCAACAGTCGAATGGCTTTATGCTGACGCAGGACGAAAACGTTGTGCGGGTTGAGCTGGACGTGCAGTATCGCGTGATTAATCCACGTGATTATCTGTATGCCGTTGAAAATGCCGACCGTAGTCTGGCGCAGGCAACCGATAGCGCGTTGCGTTATGTAGTTGGTCACACCACCATGGATGAAGTGTTAACCGTAGGCCGTGAAAACGTTCGCGCGAACACTTTGGAAATGCTGGAGAATATGATTCAGCCGTATAACTTAGGCTTGCAAATTGTCGACATCAACCTGTTGCCGGCGCGTCCGCCAGAAGCGGTAAAAGACGCTTTTGATGATGCAATTTCCGCGCAGGAAGATGAAGAACGTTTCATTCGTGAAGCTGAAGCTTATGCTCGTCAAGTAGAACCGCTGGCCCGTGGTCAGGTTCGCCGCTTGATGCAGGAAGCACAAGCTTATCGCGAACAAATCGTGTTGGAAGCACAAGGTGAAGTAGCACGCTTTAACGAGCTGTTGCCACAATACCAGGCTGCTCCGGTAGTAACACGTGAACGTATCTATTTAGATACGCTGGAAGATATCTACGCTCGCACCAGCAAAGTTATGGTGGACGTAGAAGGCAGCAACAACATGTTGTATTTGCCACTGGATAAGATTTTACAACATCAGCGCGGTAGCTCGGGTACCAACTCGCAGCCAGTGCCTAAGTTAAATCTTTCCGATAACTTACAGCAAGATAGCGGCAACAGTACTACTAATTCTGGTAGTGCACGTACGTCTAGTCGCTACAACGATGGCCGGGGGTAAGCTATGAAAAACGTTATCGCAGTATTAGTAATTGTCGCGATTGCCCTGGGTTTATCGTCAGTATTTGTGATTAAAGAAGGCCAGCGCGCCATTGTGGTTCAGTTTGGTAAAGTGCAGCGTGACGCTGACACTGGTATGCCAATTGTTTATGAACCAGGTTTACACTTCAAAATTCCATTTATTGAAGATGTTAAACGCTTGGATGCACGGTTTAAAACCCTTGATGGTGATCCGGATCGTTTCGTCACCAGCGAGAAAAAAGACTTAATCGTGGATACCTATGTGAAATGGCGTATCTCTGATTTCGCAACTTATTACTTGTCTACCAATGGCGGTAATCAGTTACAAGCTGAAGCGCTGTTACAACGTCGTATCAGCAGTGGTCTGCGCGCCGAGTTTGGTAGCCGTACTATTACTGAAATTGTATCTGGTGAGCGTGACGACTTAATGCGTGAAGCCTTGATTCGTGGTGCTGACAGTGCGCGTGAACTGGGTATTGAAGTGGTTGACGTGCGGGTTATGCAAATTAACCTGCCAACCGAAGTCAGCCAGTCGATTTACCAGCGTATGCGAGCAGAACGGCAAGCAGTGGCTACTGAGCACCGCTCAGAAGGTCGTGAGCAGGCTGAGTTCATTCGTGCTGACGTTGATGCCCGGGTAACTGTTATGTTAGCCGACGCCAAGCGTCAGGCGCGGGAATTACGCGGTGAAGGGGATGCCATGGCAGCAAAAATTTATGCTGACTCGTATTCCAAAGACGCTGAGTTCTTCTCGTTCTTGCGTAGTATGGAATCGTACCAGAAGAGCTTTAACGGCAACCAGGACATGTTAGTACTGGATCCGAACAGCGACTTCTTCCGCTTCCTGAAAAACAAAATGGGTGACATTTAGTCACCCGTATTGGCATGTATAAGCGGCATTATCAGCACTTTTTAGAACAGCATCGGGGCGAGTTACATTGCGCCCCGCATAGCCATCATTATTGGCCGGACGTAACTCGCCAGGCGCATTTAGCCTACTGGGACGATTCAGCCATTGGTGCCGATGAAAAGTGGGATCAGATATTCTCGCAGCGCGTGCCAGCAGTACAGCAGTTACTGGCAGATTTAATGAATCACCCACAGCCCGACCAGTGGGTGTTTGCCAGCAATACCCACGAACTTTTGTACCGCATTATAAGTTGCTTTGACGCAACCAAACCTCTTCATATACTAACCACAGACGCCGAGTTTCATAGTTTCTCCCGTCAGGCCAGACGCTTGCAGGAGCGGCCACAGGTTACTATTACGCAAATTCCGACCGAGCCTTTTGATACTTTTGCCACCCGTTGGCAGCAAGCGCTAACTGAACACAGTTACGATATGGTGTTCTGTAGTCAGGTGTTTTTTAATTCCGGCGTAGTTGCCCCCTGGGTTGGCGACTGGTTGCATCTGGTTCCCGCAAGCACCACCGTAGTTATTGACGGTTACCATGGTTGTGGCGCTATTCCTACCGACTTAAGTGACGTTTGCGATCGCATATTTTATCTGGCCGGCAGTTACAAGTATTTGCAGGCTGGCGAAGGCTGCTGCTTTATGAGCGTACCTAAAGGTACTCAGTTACGGCCTGAATACACCGGTTGGTTTGCTGATTTTGCAAATTTGGCGAAGCCGCAACAGGGGCGCGTAGAGTACGCTGACGACGGTTTCCGTTTTGCCGGGGCCACTATGGATTTTACCGCGTTGTACCGGTTACAGGCGGTATTGGAATGGTGGCGCAATGATGGCCTGACTGTTACCACTATTCATGCCTACGTGCGTGATTTGCAGCAGGCGTTTTTGCAGGAAATAGATAAGCTAAATCATCCGTTATTGAATCGGCAGCACTTGCTGATGCCGAACAACAATGAGCATGGACACTTTTTAACCTTCGCGTTTGACCGGGCCGAGCAAGTAGCAGAACTAGCGCAGCAACTGAACTCGGTTGGCATTAAAACCGATTACCGCAACACCCGCTTGCGCTTTGGCTTTGCGCTTTATCACGAGAAAACTGATTTCAAACAGCTGCAGCAGACTACCGTCTGACGCAAATAGCTGGTAAAATCGCCGCCTTTCTTTGCATTCGCATTTGTAATCACAGCACGCATCAACATCGGTGAGTATTATCATGGGCAAAAACGTTGTCATTTTAGGCACCCAATGGGGTGATGAAGGTAAGGGTAAAATTGTTGACCTGTTAACGGATAAAGCGACCTACGTGGTGCGTTATCAGGGCGGTCACAATGCCGGCCATACCTTAGTTATTGACGGCGAAAAGACCGTATTACACTTAATTCCATCCGGTGTTTTGCGTGCCAACGTGAAATGCTTAATCGGTAATGGCGTGGTGTTATCACCGGAAGCCTTAATGGAAGAAATCGCGATGCTGGAAAAGCGCGATGTTCCGGTTCGCGAGCGCCTGCTGATTAGCGAAGCCTGCCCATTAATTCTGCCTTACCACATTGCGCTGGATCAGGCGCGCGAGAAAGCTCGCGGCGCTAATGCCATCGGTACTACTGGTCGTGGCATCGGGCCAGCCTATGAAGACAAAGTAGCGCGTCGGGCGCTGCGCGTTGGCGATTTGTTCAATTTCGAACGCTTTGAACAGAAGCTGCGTGAAGTAATGGAAGTGCATAACTTCACCTTGGTTGAGTATTACAAAGAACCAGCCGTTTCCGTTGAAGATGTGATTGCCTATTGTCGTGAAGTGGCCGAGCAACTGCGCGGTATGATTGCCGATATACCAAGCTTGCTGGACGAAGCACGCAAGCGTGGTGACGATATTATGTTTGAGGGTGCTCAGGGTACCTTGCTGGACATTGATCACGGCACCTATCCGTACGTGACCTCGTCGAACACTACTGCTGGTGGGGTTTCTACCGGTGCCGGCTTTGGTCCACGCTATATTGATTACGTGCTGGGTATTGTGAAAGCTTATACCACCCGGGTGGGTAGTGGTCCGTTCCCAACCGAGCTGGATTGTAATGTGGGCGAGCACCTGGGCGTAAAAGGTCACGAGTTCGGCGCTACTACCGGTCGTAAACGCCGTACTGGTTGGTTTGATGCTGTACTGGCGCGTCGCGCGGTGCAAATCAACTCAGTCAGCGGTTTCTGCTTAACCAAGCTGGACGTACTGGATGGCTTAGACGAGCTGAAAATTTGCGTAGGCTATAAGTTAAGTGACGGTACTGTGAATGACTACCCGCCACTGGCAGCCGAAGACTACGACAACGTTGAACCTGTGTACGAAACCATGCCGGGTTGGAAAGGCAGCACCGTGGGTTTAACCGAGCATAGAGATTTGCCGACCGAAGCACTGGCTTACATTAAACGAATTGAAGCTTTAACCGGTGTTCCGGTTGATATTATTTCAACCGGTCCGGATCGAATTGAAACCATTATTTTACGTCATCCGTTCGCAAATTAAGCAATCGGACCCTGTTTCACTAAAAAATTAGCATTTTCTGTTGCATCAGCAAAATCGATACAATAGAATGCGCTCCACCTAACCGGGGTGCCGGCATAGCTCAGTTGGTAGAGCAACTGACTTGTAATCAGTAGGTCCCGAGTTCGACTCTTGGTGCCGGCACCAACTCAAATTGCGGGGAGGGGTTCCCGAGCGGTCAAAGGGATCAGACTGTAAATCTGACGGCTCAGCCTTCGCAGGTTCGAATCCTGCCCCCTCCACCAATGCATTGATCTTGAATGCGGTGAGTTCAGAAATGGTTTGAGGTGACCCGAGTAAAGGCATGCGGGTATCGTATAATGGCTATTACCTCAGCCTTCCAAGCTGATGATGTGGGTTCGATTCCCACTACCCGCTCCAATTATCAGAAAGTGCTGATATAGCTCAGTTGGTAGAGCGCACCCTTGGTAAGGGTGAGGTCGGCGGTTCGAATCCGCCTATCAGCACCACTCTCGGTTCATCCCATCTGTATTCTCGCACGAAGTTCAAGCTGTCACGGTCAGGTACACACATTTTTAATGTGCGCGATTTTTTAACCGCGCCACCGTAAGTTGTCCAAAGAGAGGCTGTCATGTCTAAAGAAAAATTTGAACGTTCGAAACCGCATGTGAACGTTGGTACGATTGGCCACGTTGACCACGGTAAAACTACACTGACTGCTGCAATCACGTCGGTATTGGCAAAAACCTACGGTGGTTCAGCGCGCGCATTCGATCAAATCGATAACGCTCCAGAAGAAAAAGCGCGTGGTATCACCATCGCGACTTCACACGTTGAGTATGACACGCCAGCGCGTCACTACGCCCACGTAGACTGCCCAGGCCACGCTGACTATGTTAAAAACATGATCACTGGTGCTGCGCAAATGGACGGCGCCATTCTGGTAGTAGCCGCGACTGATGGCCCAATGCCACAGACTCGTGAGCACATCCTGTTGTCACGTCAGGTAGGCGTACCATTCATCGTCGTATTCATGAACAAATGTGACATGGTAGACGATGAAGAGCTGTTAGAGCTGGTAGAAATGGAAGTACGTGAGCTGTTAAGCGAATACGACTTCCCAGGCGACGACCTGCCGGTAATTCAGGGCTCAGCTCTGAAAGCCCTGGAAGGCGACGAAGGCTACGAGAAGAAAATCATCGAGTTGGCAGAAGCACTGGATTCATACATTCCAGAGCCAGAGCGTGACATCGATAAGCCGTTCATCATGCCTATCGAAGACGTATTCTCAATTTCAGGCCGTGGTACAGTAGTAACGGGTCGTGTTGAGCGCGGCATCGTGCGTACTGGTGACGAAGTAGAAATCGTTGGTATCAAAGACACCACCAAAACAATCGTAACGGGCGTAGAAATGTTCCGTAAACTGCTTGACGAAGGTCGTGCAGGCGAGAACATCGGTGCGTTGTTGCGTGGTACTAAGCGTGACGACATCCAACGTGGTCAGGTACTGGCGAAGCCAGGTACAATCACTCCGCACACTCAGTTTGAAGCGGAAGTGTATGTACTGAGCAAAGAAGAAGGCGGCCGTCATACTCCGTTCTTCAAAGGCTACCGTCCACAGTTCTACTTCCGTACAACGGACGTAACTGGTGCTGTTCAATTACCGGAAGGTGTTGAAATGGTAATGCCTGGCGACAACCTGAAGTTTGTGGTTGAGCTGATTCACCCAATCGCGATGGACGAAGGTTTACGCTTCGCAATTCGTGAAGGTGGCCGTACCGTAGGTGCAGGCGTAGTATCAAAAATCATCGCTTAATTGCCGATAGATTTTCAAAAAGGCTCCCAATTGGGGGCCTTTTTTTATGCTCGGTAGCCTGACGTTCCACGTCAGGTGATGACCCGCCGCATTTAACCAAACTTGGGTGTGTGTATTTAATATCGCACCTGACGTTAAACGTCAGGCTACCGTCGGCGCAATGTAATATTGCAGTTGCGTCATGGTGCGCAATCGGTATAATACGGCGTCCATTCCATCACCGTTTACCAGCCGATTTAAAACTCTTAGGTTTGCAGTGTTTGGATGATTTGCAGGGGTGTAGTTCCAATTGGTAGAACAGCGGTCTCCAAAACCGACGGTTGGGGGTTCGAATCCCTCCACCCCTGCCACTATTTTTGAGCTCAAGCAGCGAACGCAGACAAAACCGCAGGATAAGAAAGAATGAGCGCACAGACTGAAACGCAAAGCAGTTCACTAGACGGCCTGAAATGGGTCATCGTTATTGCCTTACTAGCCGCGGCTATTGCAGGCAACTACTACTATGGTGAGCAAGTATCTGTATTGTATCGCGCCATTGGCGTGGTGTTATTGGTTGCCATCGCGGGTGGCTTTGCTGCAGTAACTGGTAAAGGCCGTCGCTTCTTGAGCTTTGCTAAAGAAAGCCGTACCGAAGTTCGTAAAGTAGTATGGCCAACTCGCCAGGAAGCAACGCAAACCACGCTAATCATTGCCGTTGCTACAGCCATTATCGCGCTGATCCTGTGGGGTATGGATGCAATTCTCGTACGTGTGGTTGGCTTCCTGACCGGACTGGAGTTTTAATATGAGCGACAAGAAACGCTGGTATGTAGTACAAGCATTCTCGGGCTACGAAGGCCGGGTAGCAAATTCACTACGTGAACACATTAAAATGAACGGCATGGAAGACAAGTTCGGTGAAGTATTAGTACCAACCGAAGAAGTTGTTGAAATGCGTGCTGGTCAGCGTCGCAAGAGCGAGCGCAAATTCTTTCCAGGTTATGTACTGGTAGAAATGGCTATGGACGAAGAAAGCTGGCACCTGGTGAAAAGTATTCCACGGGTACTTGGTTTCATCGGCGGTACTGCTGAGCGTCCGGCACCAATTTCGCAAAAAGAAGCCGATACCATTTTGAATCGTCTGAACGAATCTGTTGATAAGCCACGTCCGAAAACCTTATTCGAGCCGGGTGAACTGGTTCGCGTAAACGACGGTCCTTTTGCAGATTTCAACGGTACTGTTGAGAGCGTCGATTACGACAAAAGTCGCCTGACAGTGTCGGTATCTATCTTCGGCCGCGCCACCCCAGTTGAACTGGAATTCGGGCAAGTCGAGAAAGGTTAATTAAGTTGTTTGAAAAATCACCATCTGCGAATGGTGATTTTCTTGATCTTGGACACGAATTGGTCTACAATTCGCGTCCTTTTTACCTAGGGAAGCCGTTTGAGCAAGTTTCCTCTTGCACTAAATACCTAGCCTTATCAGGTGTTTAGCGAAAGACTTGCAAGGCGTTATACCCATTAAACAGAGGAAGTATCATGGCTAAGAAAGTATCCGCCATTATTAAGCTGCAAGTTGCAGCCGGTGCGGCGAACCCGTCACCTCCGGTTGGTCCAGCGCTGGGTCAGCACGGCGTAAACATTATGGAATTCTGTAAAGCGTTTAACGCACAGACTGGCGAAATGGAAAAAGGCGCGCCGGTTCCTGTAGAAATTACAGTATTCGAAGACCGTTCTTTCACCTTTATCACTAAAACCCCGCCAGCAGCATTCCTGCTGAAAAAAGCGGCTGGTATTAAAAGTGGTTCAGGTCGCCCGAACACTGAAAAAGTTGGCACCGTTACTCGCGATCAGCTTGAAGAAATCGCGAAAACTAAAGAGCCAGACTTAACTGCAGCTTCTATGGACGCTGCTGTACGTACTATCGCCGGCTCTGCTCGTGCGATGGGCTTGAAAGTGGAGGGCTTATAAGATGGCTAAATTAACTAAACGTGCTCGTTTAATCCGCGAAAAAGTAGAAGTGCGTGATTACGACATTAATGAAGCCTTAACGCTGCTGAAAGAGCTTGCGACTGCTAAATTTACTGAAAGCGTTGACGTTTCTGTCAACCTTGGTATCGATGCACGTAAATCTGATCAAAACGTTCGTGGCGCAACTGTACTGCCTAACGGCACTGGCCGCGATGTTCGCGTTGCCGTGTTCACTGGTGGCGCAAACGCTGAAAAAGCAAAAGAAGCTGGTGCTGACATCGTTGGTATGGAAGACCTGGCTGAGCAAGTGAAAAAAGGCGTCATGGATTTTGACGTAGTTATCGCTTCTCCTGATGCTATGCGTGTGGTTGGTCAGTTGGGTCAAATCTTAGGTCCACGTGGCCTGATGCCTAACCCGAAAACTGGTACCGTAACTCCAGACGTTGCAACTGCGGTTAAAAACGCTAAATCTGGTCAGGTTCGCTACCGTAACGATAAAGGCGGTATCATTCACGCTACTATCGGTAAAGTAACGTTCGAAAACGGCCAGTTACAAGAGAACTTAGAATCACTGCTGAGCGCTTTAAGAAAGGCTAAGCCGTCTTCTGCAAAAGGTCAGTACATCAAACGTGTAAGCCTGTCGACCACTATGGGCGCGGGTGTATCGATTGATCCAGCAACTTTGGCTGCTGTTAAAGCCGGCTAAGGTTGCGCAACCTCAGGGTTGCAGTGGATTGAAAAGGGCGTATAATTTTCATCCACTTTTCAAAGGTTTGTGGGTTGGAGCTGCCACTTTAAGGTTAAGTGAAGTGGCTCCCGTCCAAGACCGCAGGTGTATCGTGAGGCTGACGCCAGCAAAACGACACTTAATGTCCTGCGCAGATGGTGATATCCGACTCAGACTCTCTGGGTAGAGATTCACCGTAACAACGTGGTAGTGCAATATGGCTATCAATTTGTAACGCGAAACGGCGTAACCGGATTTTCCGGAAGCAAAGTTTCAAAAAAAGAGGTGATATCAGTGGCACTAGGTTTAGCAGCAAAAAAAGCCATCGTTAAAGAAATCAACGATGTAGCTTCAGAAGCTCTATCCGTCGCTGTTGCTGAGTATCGTGGCATGGAAGTAGCGGACATGACCGTTCTGCGTAAGCAGGCGCGTGAGCAAGGTGTGGTTCTGAAGGTAATTCGGAACACTCTGGCAAAACGTGCTTTGCAAGATACGCAATTCGGTGACATGGACGAAGCACTGAAAGGTCCGTTGATGTATGGCTTTTCTTTGGATGCGCCTGGCTCAGCCGCGCGTTTGTTCAAAGATTTCGCTAAACAAAACAAGCACCTGAAGGTAACTGCACTGTCGATCGGTAACGGTCTGATGGGCGCAGATAAGCTTGATGCAGTTGCATCACTTCCGACACGTGACGAAGCATTGGCGAAATTGCTTGCCACCTTCAAAGCGCCAGTTAGTAAGTTCGTTCGTACTATGAACGAAGTACCAACTAAGTTTGTGCGTGTGTTGGCAGCAATTAAAGACGCTAAGTAGAGACGGTTTTTTTAACCAATTTTTTGTAATTATATAACCCAGGAGTTTAGAGTTATGGCTCTTTCCAAAGACGATATTTTGAATGCGATCGCTGAAATGCCAGTTATGGAACTGGTTGAACTGATCGAAGCTGCAGAAGAAAAATTCGGTGTTGACGCATCTGCTGCTGTTGCAGTAGCTGCTGGTCCTGCTGCTGGTGGCGAAGCCGCTGCAGAAGAAAAGACTGAATTTGACGTAGTCCTGAAAGCTGCTGGTGCTAACAAAGTTGGCGCTATCAAAGCAGTGCGTGCTGCAACTGGCCTAGGCTTGAAAGAAGCCAAAGCAATGGTTGAAGCTGCACCTGTAGCAGTTAAAGAAGGCATCGCGAAAGCAGACGCTGAAGAACTGAAAAAGCAGCTTGAAGAAGCTGGTGCAGAAGTTGAAATCAAGTAAACAACTGCATGACATAAAACTGGCCTTTTAGGCCTGGGGCTGGTGACTTTTGGGTCACCAGCCTTTTTGCGCTGTTAAGCATGTATCATTTTTGCCCGTAGTTGGGGTGCATGCTATCGGTGACAAAAACGGGAATGACAGATGATTAGCTACATCTGTTTTTAACCATCACGACCTGGTGGTTAGGGTCATCAATCAGCTAGCTGAGGAACCCCATGGCGTACTCCTACTCTGAGAAAAAACGTATTCGCAAGGATTTCGGTAAGCGTCCACATGTGTTGGAAGTGCCTTACCTGTTGTCGATTCAACTCGACTCATTTAAAAAATTCATAGAACCAGATCCAGAAGCCAATAATGGCCTGGAAGCTGCGTTCCGTTCGGTGTTCCCAATTGCGAGTTATTCTGGCAATTCGGAATTGCAGTACGTTAGTTATAAACTTGGTGAACCCGTATTTGACGTAATTGAATGTCAAGTTCGTGGTATTACCTACTCGGCGCCATTGCGCGTCAAACTGCGTTTAGTGATTTACGATAAAGAGGCTGCGGCCGGTACCGTAAAAGACATTAAAGAGCAGGAAGTCTACATGGGTGAAATCCCATTGATGACCGAAAACGGTACCTTTGTTATCAACGGTACTGAGCGTGTTATCGTTTCTCAGTTACACCGCTCTCCAGGTGTATTCTTTGACCATGACAAAGGCAAAACCCACTCATCGGGTAAAGTGCTTTATAACGCGCGGGTTATCCCGTATCGCGGTTCATGGTTAGACTTTGAATTTGACCCGAAAGACAACGTTTTCGTACGTATTGACCGTCGTCGTAAATTACCGGCGTCGATCATTTTACGTGCACTAGAATACAGCACCGAAGAAATCCTTGAGATGTTCTTCGACACTACGTATTACGAAATACGTCGTGACAAAGTGTTCATGCAGTTAGTGCCTGAGCGCTTACGCGGTGAAACGGCTAAATTCGACATCAAAGGCGATAAAGAAGAGATTATCGTTGAGAAAGGTCGTCGTATTACTGCGCGCCACATCAAGCAAATTGAAAGCCTGAACACGGCTGAAATGGAAGTTCCGCTTGAATACTTAGTCGGTAAAGTGCTGGCGAAAGATTATGTGGTGAAGAAAACTGGCGAAGTTGTGGCCCCGGCAAACAGTGAATTGACACTGGAATTGTTGGCAAAACTGCGTGAAGCTGGCTTTAAAAAATTCGAAACGCTATTCGTCAATGATTTGGACCACGGTCCTTACATGAGCGAAACGCTGCGTGTGGATAACAGCACCAATCGCCTTGAAGCGCTGGTGGAAATTTATCGCATGATGCGTCCTGGCGAGCCGCCAACTAAAGAAGCTGCAGAAACTCTATTCGAGAACCTGTTCTTCAGCGAAGATCGTTATGATTTATCCGCAGTTGGTCGCATGAAATTCAACCGTCGTTTAGGTCGTGATGACTTAACCGGTAGCGGAATTTTGTCGAAAGAAGACATAGTATCGGTCATGAAAAAACTTATCGAGATCCGTAACGGTCTGGATGAAGTTGATGATATCGATCACTTAGGTAACCGCCGTATTCGTTCGGTTGGTGAAATGGCTGAAAACCAGTTCCGCGTCGGCTTAGTCCGGGTAGAGCGTGCTGTGAAAGAACGCCTGAGCTTAGGTGACCTTGATGCCACCATGCCGCAAGATTTAATTAACGCTAAGCCTATTAGTGCCGCAGTGAAAGAGTTCTTTGGTTCCAGCCAGCTGTCTCAGTTTATGGACCAAAACAACCCACTTTCAGAAGTAACGCACAAACGTCGTATTTCAGCATTGGGGCCGGGTGGCTTGACCCGTGAACGTGCTGGCTTCGAAGTACGTGACGTTCACCCAACGCACTATGGTCGTGTATGTCCAATCGAAACTCCGGAAGGCCCGAACATCGGTCTGATTAACTCATTGGCCACCTTTGCGCGTACCAATGAATACGGTTTCCTGGAAACTCCATACCGCCGTATCGAAAATGGCGTTGTTACAGATGACGTAGATTATCTGTCAGCTATTGAAGAAGGTAACTTTGTAATCGCACAGGCGAACGTAAGCCTGAACGACAAAGGTGCGTTAACCGATGATTTAGTTCCTTGTCGTCACAAGAATGAATTTACCTTGATGACCAAAGAACAAGTTCAGTATATGGACGTGGCGCCGCAACAGATCGTATCTATTGCAGCAAGCCTGATTCCGTTCCTGGAACACGATGATGCTAACCGGGCCCTGATGGGTTCGAACATGCAACGTCAGGCAGTACCAACTTTACGTGCGCAGAAGCCGTTGGTAGGTACTGGTATTGAACGCACCGTAGCGGTCGACTCGGGTGTAACCGTAGTTGCTAAGCGTGGCGGTGTGGTTGATTACGTGGATGCTGGTCGTATTGTTGTTAAGGTTAATGAAGAAGAGATGGTACCTGGCGAAGCTGGTATCGATATCTACAACCTGACGAAATACACCCGTTCAAACCAAAACACTTGTATTAACCAGTTACCAACTGTGAATTCAGGTGAGCCGGTTATGCGCGGTGACGTGTTAGCTGACGGTCCTTCTACCGATTTAGGTGAGTTGGCGCTGGGTCAGAACATGCGCGTAGCATTCATGCCTTGGAACGGTTACAACTTCGAGGATTCCATCCTAATTTCTGAGCGTGTGGCCATTGAAGATCGTATGACCACTATTCACATTCAGGAATTAAACTGTGTGGCTCGTGATACCAAACTTGGTTCAGAAGAAATTACTTCTGATATTCCAAACGTAGGTGAGTCAGCACTGAACAAACTGGATGAATCTGGCGTTGTTTACGTAGGCGCTGAAGTAAATGGCGGCGACATTCTGGTAGGTAAGGTAACGCCGAAGGGCGAAACCCAGCTAACTCCGGAAGAGAAACTGTTGCGAGCTATTTTCGGTGAGAAAGCATCTGATGTTAAAGACAGTTCACTGCGTGTGCCTAACGGCGTAACCGGTACTGTTATTGATGTACAGGTGTTCACTCGCGATGGCGTTGAGAAAGACAAACGCGCAGTTGCTATTGAAGAAATGCAACTGGCGAAAGTGAAAAAAGATTTAACGGATGAGTTCAAGATTCTGGAAGAGGGTATTTATGCCCGTGCCAAAAACTTGTTACTGGCGAATGGTTTTGATGAATCGAAATTGGCTGGCCTGGAACGTAGTAAGTGGTTAACTCAGAACTTGAAAAACGAAGACGCACAGCTGCAGTTAGAGCAAATTGCTCAGCAGTACGAAGAGATTCGTGCCGACTTTGATAATAAATTCGAGAACAAACGTCGCAAAATCACCCAAGGTGATGATTTAGCGCCGGGCGTATTGAAGATTGTTAAAGTTTACTTAGCTGTTCGTCGTCGCATTCAACCTGGTGATAAATTAGCAGGTCGTCACGGTAACAAAGGTGTTATTTCTACCATTGTTCCAGTGGAAGACATGCCACATGACGAGCACGGCAATCCAGTTGATATCGTGTTGAACCCGTTGGGTGTACCTTCGCGGATGAACATCGGTCAGATTCTGGAAACCCATTTGGGTATGGCCGCTCGTGGTATCGGTATTAAAATCGAAGCCATGATCGCTCAGCAGAAGAAAGTGGCTGAAATGCGCGACTTCCTGCAACAGGTGTATAGCTTAGGTGAATCACGTCAAGAAGTTGATTTAAATGACTTTAGTGACGAAGAAGTGATGCGCTTAGCGGACAACCTGAAAGCCGGTTTGCCGACAGCGACACCAGTATTTGATGGTGCCGTTGAAGAAGAAATTAAAGCGTTGCTGAAACTTGCTGACATTCCAGAGTCAGGCCAAATCACATTGTTTGATGGCCGCACTGGTGAGCGCTTTGAACGTGATGTAACTGTAGGTTACATGTACATGCTGAAGTTGAACCACTTAGTGGACGACAAGATGCACGCACGTTCAACTGGTTCGTACAGCTTGGTTACTCAGCAACCCTTGGGTGGTAAAGCTCAATTTGGTGGTCAGCGCTTCGGTGAGATGGAAGTGTGGGCACTGGAAGCTTACGGTGCTGCTTATACATTGCAGGAAATGTTGACGGTGAAATCGGACGACGTAAATGGTCGTACGAAGATGTACAAAAACATCGTCGACAACGACTTGCAGATGGAAGCAGGTATGCCGGAATCCTTCAACGTACTACTGAAGGAAATTCGCTCACTTGGTATCAACATTGAGTTGGACCAGGACTGAGTGACCACCGGACGCGAACTGCCAGGAGATAAATCGTGAAAGACTTATTGAAGTTTTTAAAACCGATGAACCAAACCGAAGAGTTCGATGCGATTCGCATCGGACTTGCGTCGCCGGACATGATCCGGAGCTGGTCATTTGGTGAAGTGAAAAAGCCGGAAACCATTAACTACCGTACTTTCAAGCCTGAACGTGATGGCTTGTTCTGTGCGCGTATTTTTGGCCCGGTGAAAGATTACGAATGCTTGTGCGGTAAGTACAAGCGTTTGAAGCACCGCGGTGTGATCTGTGAGAAGTGTGGCGTTGAAGTTACACTGACCAAAGTGCGTCGTGAGCGCATGGGTCACATTGAGCTGGCAAGCCCGGTTGCACACATTTGGTTCCTGAAATCACTACCTTCCCGTATCGGGTTAATGCTAGATATGACCTTGCGTGATATCGAGCGGGTGCTGTATTTCGAATCTTATGTGGTAACTGAAGCGGGCATGACCACGCTGGAAACCGGCAGTATTCTGACTGAAGAAGAATACTTAGACGCCCTGGAAGAACATGGCGACGAATTCGACGCCAAAATGGGTGCCGAAGCCGTATTAGCGTTGCTACGCGAAATTGATATTGATGGCGACATCAAAACCTTGCGTGAAGAGTTGCCGGAAACGAACTCTGAAACCAAGCGTAAGAAAATCAGCAAGCGTCTGAAATTGTTAGAATCTTTCCAAATGTCTGGCAACAAGCCAGAGTGGATGATTCTGAAAGTACTGCCTGTGTTACCACCGGATTTACGTCCATTGGTACCACTAGATGGCGGTCGCTTTGCAACGTCAGATTTGAACGATTTATACCGTCGTGTAATCAACCGGAACAACCGTTTGAAGCGTCTGTTGGATCTGGCTGCGCCAGATATCATCGTGCGTAACGAAAAACGGATGTTACAAGAAGCCGTCGATGCGCTGTTAGATAACGGTCGTCGTGGTCGCGCTATTACCGGTTCTAACAAACGTCCTCTGAAATCTTTGGCCGACATGATCAAAGGTAAGCAAGGTCGTTTCCGTCAAAACCTTCTGGGTAAACGGGTTGATTACTCTGGCCGTTCAGTAATTACAGTTGGTCCTAAACTGCGTCTGCATCAGTGTGGTTTACCGAAGAAAATGGCATTGGAACTGTTCAAGCCATTCATCTACGGCAAACTGGAAGGCCGCGGTCTGGCAACCACTATTAAAGCTGCGAAGAAAATGGTCGAGCGCGAAATCCCGGAAGTTTGGGACGTGTTAGACGAAGTTATTCGCGAGCATCCGGTTATGCTAAACCGGGCGCCAACCTTGCACCGTCTTGGTATTCAGGCGTTCGAACCGGTACTGATTGAAGGTAAAGCCATTCAGTTACACCCACTCGTTTGTGCGGCTTACAACGCCGACTTCGATGGTGACCAAATGGCGGTTCACGTTCCATTAACGCTGGAAGCGCAGTTAGAAGCGCGCGCGTTGATGATGTCAACCAACAACATTCTGTCACCTGCCAGTGGTGACCCTATCATCGTTCCTTCACAGGACGTTGTATTGGGCTTGTACTACATGACCCGCGCCAAAGTTAATGGCAAGGGCGAAGGCATGGTATTTAAAGACGCGAAAGAAGCGGAACGTGCTTACCGCAATGGCGATGTTGAATTGCATGCCAAAGTAAAAGTACGTTTGCATGAAGTGCTGATTAGCGAAGAAGGCGAGCGTAGCGAAGCAACCACGTTGTATGAAACTACCGTTGGCCGCTCAATTCTGTCATTGATTCTGCCGGAAGGTATGCCTTTCGACATGATTAACCAGGACATGGGCAAGAAGCAAATCGGTCGCTTATTGAATACGTCGTACCGTAACCTTGGCTTGAAGCCAACGGTTATTTTTGCTGACCGTTTAATGTATACCGGTTTCCACTACGCCATGATTGCAGGTGCCTCGGTAGGTATCGACGATATGGTTATTCCTGATGCGAAGAAAGACATTATCGACGCAGCAGAAGAAGAAGTAGCGGAAATTCAGGACCAGTTTGAATCTGGTTTGGTAACCGCCGGTGAGAAATACAACAAAGTTATCGATATTTGGTCTACGGCGAACGAGAAAGTTTCGAAAGCCATGATGGACAACTTGTCGAAAGAAATTGTTAAAAACCGCGACGGTGAGGACGAAGAGCAAAACTCGTTCAACTCGGTTTACATGATGGCTGACTCAGGCGCTCGTGGTAGTCCTGCTCAGATTCGTCAGTTGGCCGGTATGCGTGGTCTGATGGCGAAACCAGATGGTTCAATCATCGAAACGCCAATTACCGCTAACTTCCGTGAAGGTTTGAACGTACTGCAGTACTTCATCTCAACGCACGGTGCGCGTAAAGGTTTGGCCGATACCGCATTGAAAACTGCGAACTCAGGTTACCTGACTCGTCGTTTGGTTGACGTTGCGCAAGACGTAGTAATCGTTGAAGAAGACTGTGGCACGCACGAAGGCCTGTACATGAAACCGCTGATTGAAGGTGGTGACGTAGTAGAGCCATTGCGTGAGCGGGTACTAGGACGCGTACTTTGTGACGACGTTATAGTTCCGGGTAGCAAGCGCAAAGTCTTGCTGGCACGGAATACCCTGCTTGACGAAAAAATGTGTGACGTGCTTGAAGAGCACTCCATTGATGAAGTGAAAGTTCGTTCTGTTATTACCTGTGAAACCGACTTTGGTGTTTGTGCCAACTGTTACGGTCGTGACCTGGGTCGTGGCCACATGGTTAACCAAGGTGAAGCGGTTGGTGTTATTGCAGCACAGTCAATCGGTGAACCTGGTACACAGTTAACCATGCGTACCTTCCACATCGGTGGTGCGGCATCACGGGCATCAGCAGAAAACAACGTACAGGTTAAAAACGCCGGTACCTTGAAGCTACATAATGCGAAGTCAGTAGAAAACAGCGATAGCCACCTGGTTATCACGTCACGTTCTACCGAACTAACGCTGATTGATGAATTAGGTCGTGAGCGCGAGCGTTATAAAGTTCCTTACGGTGCGATTCTGAAAAAAGGCGAAGGCAAAGCTGTCGACGCTGGTGAAATCGTAGCCAACTGGGATCCGCACACTCACCCAATTATTACCGAGGTAGCAGGTTACCTGAAGTTTGTTGACTTAATTGATGGCGTTACTATGACGCGTCAAACCGACGAACTGACTGGCCTGTCGAGCATTGTTGTACTGGAAACTGGTCAACGTACCAGCGCCGGTAAAGACATGCGCCCAATGGTGAAATTGGTTGATAAGAAAGGTGACGACGTGAACATCGTTGGCACTGACATTCCGGCTCAGTATTTCTTACCAGGTAACGCAATTATTAACCTGGAAGATAACGCCGAAGTGAAAGTGGGTGACACTGTTGCACGTATTCCGCAGGAAGGTTCAAAAACTCGGGATATCACCGGTGGTCTGCCACGCGTTGCCGACTTATTCGAAGCTCGTCGTCCGAAAGAGCCTGCAATTCTTGCAGAGCACACAGGTACGGTAAGCTTTGGTAAAGAAACCAAAGGTAAGCGTCGTTTAGTGATTACCCTTGCTGAAAGCGGTGATCATTATGAAGAGATGATTCCGAAATGGCGTCAATTGAACATCTTTGAAGGTGAGCAAGTGACCCGTGGTGAAGTTATCGCTGACGGCCCTGAAGCACCGCATGACATTCTACGTTTGCGTGGCGTTAGCGCACTAGCTAACTACATTGTGAACGAAGTGCAGGAAGTTTACCGTCTGCAGGGTGTAAAAATTAACGATAAGCACATCGAGACTATTGTTCGTCAGATGCTGCGTAAGGCAATTATATTAAGCCCGGGCGAAACCGACTTGCTGGAAGGCGAGATGATGGAGCTGTCAGAAGTGTTAGCGGCCAATACCAAAGCGGAAGCGGATGGCAAAATGCCAGCCACTTACGAGCGTCAGCTACTTGGTATTACCAAAGCATCACTGTCAACTGAGTCATTTATTTCAGCGGCATCGTTCCAGGAAACTACGCGCGTACTGACAGAAGCTGCGGTACAAGGTAAGCACGACAACCTGCGTGGCTTGAAAGAGAACGTTATTGTTGGACGCTTAATTCCAGCCGGTACTGGTTTTGCTTATCATCGTGAACGTGCACGTAAACGTGCCGAGCAGAACGATGTATTAGCAGCACCGAAGCTGACTGCAGAAGAAGCTGAACAGCAATTAGTGGACGCCTTGAACGAAGGTTCAGAGTCAAAAGACGCTGAATAAACGTTCATTGCTGTAAACAAATGTGAGAGCCAATGCCCGAAACGGCATTGGCTCTTTTGTATCTGTTCTTGACAGGTGAATTTATGACCATTAAAATTCGGCCTCCCTATATTCGGGTAAATCCGTATTGGGGATCCCAAATTGAGCGGGATAATAGATTTTTTCACCTTGTTGAGCGACATCAACATAATCAGGAGTATTGAATGGCAACAGTTAACCAGCTGGTGCGCAAAGGTCGTCAAAAGCCGGTTGTTAAAAGCAGCGTCCCGGCACTTGAGGCTTGCCCACAGAAGCGCGGCGTTTGTACGCGCGTTTATACTACCACCCCGAAAAAACCAAACTCGGCACTGCGTAAAGTATGTCGTGTGCGTTTAACGAACGGCTTTGAAGTTAGTTCGTACATCGGTGGTGAAGGCCACAACTTGCAAGAACACTCCGTGGTACTTATCCGCGGTGGTCGTGTAAAAGACTTGCCAGGTGTGCGTTATCACACAGTACGCGGTGCACTTGACTGTGCAGGCGTAGGCGATCGTCGCCAAGGCCGCTCTAAGTACGGCGCCAAACGGCCCAAATCTTAACGGTTCTCCGTTAGTAAGGCCAAACACACATAAGAACGTTTTGGGGAAACCCTGAATTAACCGGAGAATATTGAGATGCCAAGAAGACGCGTCATAGGTCAACGTAAAATCCTGCCGGATCCTAAGTTCGGATCAGAGTTGTTGGCTAAATTTATTAATGTCGTCATGGTTGACGGCAAAAAAGCTGTTTCTGAGAAAATTATTTATGATGCTCTAGACATCATGGCTGAAAAGTCAAAGAAAGAGCATTTGGAAGTTTTTGAAGTAGCACTGGACAATATCCGCCCTACGGTAGAGGTTAAGTCTCGCCGCGTTGGTGGTTCTACCTATCAAGTACCGGTAGAAGTACGTCCTGTGCGTCGTAATGCACTGGCTATGCGTTGGTTAGTTGATGCAGCGCGTGTTCGGGGTGAAAAATCTATGGCTCAACGTCTGGCTGCAGAAATGCTGGACGCATCAGAAAACAAAGGCTCTGCTGTGAAGAAGCGTGAAGACGTCCACCGTATGGCCGAAGCAAACAAAGCGTTTGCTCATTATCGCTGGTAATTCACAAGCAACCATTAGAGGAATTTTATTGTGGCTCGAAAAACTTCGATTGAGCGCTACCGCAATATCGGTATCGTAGCTCACGTAGACGCAGGAAAAACGACCACGACCGAACGTGTGTTGTTCTATACCGGCTTATCTCACAAAATTGGTGAGGTGCACGACGGTGCAGCAACAACAGACTGGATGGCCCAGGAACAAGAACGTGGTATTACTATCACGTCTGCTGCGGTAACGTCATTTTGGCGTGGTATGGATGCACAGTTCCCTGAACATCGCATCAACATCATCGACACCCCAGGTCACGTTGACTTTACCATTGAGGTAGAGCGCTCGTTACGTGTACTGGATGGTGCCGTTGTTGTTCTGTGTGGTTCTTCAGGTGTGCAGCCGCAAACTGAGACTGTATGGCGTCAAGCAAACAAATATGAAGTACCACGCATGGTATTCGTCAACAAGATGGACCGTGCCGGCGCTGACTATTTGCGTGTTATTGAACAGCTGAAAACTCGTCTGGCAGCAAACCCGGTACCAATTCAATTGGCTATTGGCGCTGAAGATGAGTTCAAAGGCGTAGTCGACTTGATTAAAATGAAAGCTATCAACTGGAACGAAGCTGACAGCGGCATGACCTTCACTTATGAAGCCATCCCTGCAGACATGGTTGATGATGCTGAGCATTACCACAACGAATTGGTAGAAGCTGCAGCAGAAGCTAACGACGAGCTGATGAACAAATACCTTGAAGAAGGTGAATTGACTGAAGCTGAAATCAAAGCTGGTTTGCGTCAACGTACATTGAATAACGAAATCGTTCTGACCCTGTGTGGTTCTGCGTTTAAGAACAAGGGTGTTCAGGCAGTACTAGATGCTGTTATTGAATACTTGCCAGCACCGACAGAAGTTAAAGCGATCCGCGGTATTCTTGATGATGAGTCAGAAGGCGTGCGTAAATCTGACGACAACGAGCCGTTCTCGGCCTTGGCGTTCAAAATCGCAACTGACCCATTCGTTGGTACTTTAACCTTCTTACGCGTCTATTCAGGCGTTGTGAAGCAAGGTGATACCGTTCTGAATACCGTTAAAGGTAAGCGTGAGCGTATCGGCCGTATGGTTCAGATGCATGCGAACGACCGTCAGGAAATCAAAGAAATCCTGGCTGGCGATATCGCGGCAGCTATCGGTTTGAAAGATACCACCACAGGTGACACTCTGTGTGATCCGAATAACATCATCACACTAGAGCGGATGGAATTCCCAGAACCTGTAATTTCTATCGCGGTTGAGCCGAAAACTAAGGCTGACCAAGAGAAAATGGGTATCGCACTAGGTAAACTGGCTGCAGAAGATCCGTCATTCCGTGTTAAAACGGATGAAGAAACCGGTCAAACGATCATCTCTGGTATGGGTGAACTTCACCTTGATATCATTGTTGACCGTATGAAGCGCGAATTTAACGTTGAGTGTAACGTTGGTAAGCCGCAGGTAGCTTACCGTGAAAGTATTCGTCAGAAAGTGGAAGTTGAAGGCAAGTTCGTACGTCAATCAGGTGGTCGTGGACAGTTTGGTCACGTCTGGTTACGTCTTGAACCAATGGAATTCGACGCCAGTGATGACGATACACCTAACTACGAATTCGTTAACGAAATCGTTGGTGGTGTGGTTCCTAAAGAATATATCCCGGCAGTAGACAAGGGTATTCAGGAACAGATGACAAACGGTGTGTTAGCCGGTTACCAGGTACTGGGCGTGAAAGCGACTCTGTATGATGGTTCTTTCCATGACGTCGACTCTTCAGAAATGGCGTTCAAAATTGCAGGTAGCATGGCGTTCAAGAAAGGCGCATTACAAGCTAAACCTGCTCTGCTTGAGCCAATGATGAAAGTTGAAGTTGTTACTCCGGAAGATTTCATGGGTGACGTTGTAGGCGACTTGAACCGTCGTCGTGGCATCATCGAAGGAATGGAAGATGCTCCGGGTGGTTTGAAAGAAGTGCGTGCACAAGTTCCGTTATCAGAAATGTTCGGTTATGCTACTGACCTGCGTTCGCAGACTCAGGGCCGTGCATCTTATGCAATGGAATTCTTGAAGTACGCTGAAGCTCCAAACAACGTTGCTGAGCAGGTTATTGCTGCTCGTAACACTAAAGATTAAGTAGAGTCTGGTCCGATCTTTTAAGAGGATCGGACTTTTAACTTAAGTTAAGGAAAAGTCATGTCTAAAGAAAAATTTGAACGTTCGAAACCGCATGTGAACGTTGGTACGATTGGCCACGTTGACCACGGTAAAACTACACTGACTGCTGCAATCACGTCGGTATTGGCAAAAACCTACGGTGGTTCAGCGCGCGCATTCGATCAAATCGATAACGCTCCAGAAGAAAAAGCGCGTGGTATCACCATCGCGACTTCACACGTTGAGTATGACACGCCAGCGCGTCACTACGCCCACGTAGACTGCCCAGGCCACGCTGACTATGTTAAAAACATGATCACTGGTGCTGCGCAAATGGACGGCGCCATTCTGGTAGTAGCCGCGACTGATGGCCCAATGCCACAGACTCGTGAGCACATCCTGTTGTCACGTCAGGTAGGCGTACCATTCATCGTCGTATTCATGAACAAATGTGACATGGTAGACGATGAAGAGCTGTTAGAGCTGGTAGAAATGGAAGTACGTGAGCTGTTAAGCGAATACGACTTCCCAGGCGACGACCTGCCGGTAATTCAGGGCTCAGCTCTGAAAGCCCTGGAAGGCGACGAAGGCTACGAGAAGAAAATCATCGAGTTGGCAGAAGCACTGGATTCATACATTCCAGAGCCAGAGCGTGACATCGATAAGCCGTTCATCATGCCTATCGAAGACGTATTCTCAATTTCAGGCCGTGGTACAGTAGTAACGGGTCGTGTTGAGCGCGGCATCGTGCGTACTGGTGACGAAGTAGAAATCGTTGGTATCAAAGACACCACCAAAACAATCGTAACGGGCGTAGAAATGTTCCGTAAACTGCTTGACGAAGGTCGTGCAGGCGAGAACATCGGTGCGTTGTTGCGTGGTACTAAGCGTGACGACATCCAACGTGGTCAGGTACTGGCGAAGCCAGGTACAATCACTCCGCACACTCAGTTTGAAGCGGAAGTGTATGTACTGAGCAAAGAAGAAGGCGGCCGTCATACTCCGTTCTTCAAAGGCTACCGTCCACAGTTCTACTTCCGTACAACGGACGTAACTGGTGCTGTTCAATTACCGGAAGGTGTTGAAATGGTAATGCCTGGCGACAACCTGAAGTTTGTGGTTGAGCTGATTCACCCAATCGCGATGGACGAAGGTTTACGCTTCGCAATTCGTGAAGGTGGCCGTACCGTAGGTGCAGGCGTAGTATCAAAAATCATCGCTTAATTGCCGATAGATTTTCAAAAAGGCTCCCAATTGGGGGCCTTTTTTTATTCGTTTTTCAAAATGAAACGACACTATACGTCGCAGATGGCCGCATTCTGGTTGACTTTTAGCGCTCATCGGACAAGTATATGAAGTCCTAATTTCAGGCGAGAGGCACTGTGGCGATTCTTAGTAGAACCTTGGTGTTATTGATCTTAATGCTAGGGTCACCAAAAGCTATTGCAGACGAACCCATTGATGTTTACGTGGCTGCGTACGAGTTTCCGCCGTTCTACTCAAAAGAAATGCCCAGGAATTTAGTTGGCGAAATGATCACTTCGTTGAACTTTATGCAAAGCAACTATCGCTTTATTCTGCGTGAAGTACCCGTAACAGCTCGCTACCAGGCTTTATCTCTAGAGGGCTGCTGTGATGTCATGTTTTTCGAAACGCCCGAATGGGGTTGGTCACAGGGCGCTACCCGGCATAATATTGATTTAGGCGTTACCACTCCTATAATGCGAGGTAGTGAGCGTTTTGTGATGCACAAGCGTGAAGGCATTAAGGATACCGACTTTTCCGACTATCAGAACAAGCGAATTGGCGGTATGGCTGGCTATCATTATGGATTTACCGGCAAACGCACGACCACTGATTTACTTGAGCGTGAGTATGGTATGTACCTGTCAAATTCTCACATGACGAATATCCGGATGTTGATGAATGACCGGTTGGATATGATCATGCTAACCGATGAATTTATTGCTTCGTTAGAAAACACCGAGTACTACGACAAATTAGCGTTCGCACCAGAGCCGGATAGCAGCTATACGCTGTCTATGCTGGTGAATAATGACAAAGCTATTGATGTGCACATTATGAGCGATTTGTTAAAGCAGCTGAACGCGGAAGGCGAACTGGATGCACTGTTTCGAAGCTTTAACCTAACCTCGTTCCAAATCCAGGCGCCGTTCCAGAATACCGATAGTTAGCACCCACTTCGCTGGTACTAATTAGTTTACAGAGGATTAGTAAACGCTTAGGCCCAGTTCGGTAGCTACTTTGCGAATCATTTCCATACCCCGTACCGAATTACCGTAGCTATTCAACGGCGGGCTCCAGGCTGCAATCACGCCATAGTCCGGAACTATCGCTACAATACCACCACCAACACCGCTTTTTGCCGGTAAGCCAACGGTAAATGCGAAGTGCCCCGACTGGTCATACATACCGCTGGTGCTCATCAGCGCATTAATACGCTGGGCTTCGCGGTGACTGGTAATACGTTTACCACTAAACGGGCAAGTGCCGCGGTTGGCCAGAAAAGCCAGACTGCGAGCCAGACCCTCTGTCGACATGGTTAACGAGCATTGCCAGAAGTAATGATCCAGTACTTCGGTAACGTCAGCTTCGATATTGCCGAAGCTCTTCATCAAATAGGCTAGTGCGGAATTGCGGCTACCGTGTTCGAGTTCCGACTGATGAACCCGGTTATCGGCCTGTACATGGTCGTCACCACAAAGATTACGAACCATGCTCAGTACTGCAGATTTACTAGCGGAATAGTGGCTCACCAGTACATCGCTCACTAAAATAGCACCGGCGTTAATCATGGGATTACGCGGAATGCCTTTTTCCCACTCCAACTGCACAATGGAATTAAAAGGCTGACCGGAAGGTTCCATTTGCACGCGTTGCCATAAGTCATCGCCAACCCGTTCCATGGCAAGCATCAAACCAAATACTTTAGAAATAGACTGAATTGAAAATTGAGTTTGCGAGTCGCCCTGCGAGGTAATTTGCCCGTCCAGAGTTGCCACAGTGAGCGCGCACTGGTCTGGGTTTACCTCAGCCAGTGCCGGAATATAGTTGGCAACCACGCCCTCGCTCAGCTTCTGCGCCTGCTCATGCACGCGCTTCAGTAGTGATTCGAGATTGTCCGGCGCGTTGATCTGTTGGCCGCCACTCATTATCTCCTGACTCAATTTCGCACTCCTGTTAACTCTGTGGCTACTTGGAACCTTTGTTGGTAAGCATAGGCGTTAAGAATCGCGCTGTATGTGAACGCTCACATTCGCTGATTTTTTCTGGTGTATCACTAAATAAGATTTCACCACCACCGGCACCACCTTCAGGACCCAAATCAACAATCCAGTCGGCGGTTTTTATCACATCCAGATTGTGTTCAATAATCACTATGGTATTGCCATGGTCACGTAAGCGGTGCAGCACAATCAAGAGCTGCTGAATGTCGTGGAAGTGCAAACCTGTGGTTGGCTCATCCAGAATATACAAAGTTTTACCGGTATCGCGCTTGGACAGCTCGCGTGATAGCTTCACCCGTTGTGCTTCACCACCCGACAAGGTCGTAGCCGACTGGCCCAAGCGGATGTATGACAAACCTACATCCATTAAGGTTTGCAGTTTGCGGGCAATGGCAGGCACCGGCTCAAAGAATTCACGGGCATCTTCCACCGTCATGTCCAGCACTTCATTTATGTTCTTGTGCTTGTATTGAATTTCCAGAGTTTCGCGGTTGTAGCGTTTACCTTTACAAACATCACAAGGCACATACACATCAGGTAGGAAGTGCATTTCTACTTTGATCATGCCGTCACCCTGACAGGCTTCACAGCGACCGCCACGTACGTTAAAGCTGAATCGACCCGGCTTATAACCACGTGACCGGGCTTCTTCAACGCCGGCAAATAACTCACGAATTGGTGTGAATATGCCGGTATAAGTAGCCGGATTTGAACGTGGCGTACGGCCAATTGGGCTTTGATCAATATCGACCACTTTATCCAGATACTGCATGCCGTCTACAGAAGTGTAAGGCGCAGGTTCAGTCACAGTGGCACCGTTGAGTTCGCGGTGTGCAATGCGGAATAAGGTGTCGTTAATCAGCGTTGATTTACCAGAGCCAGATACGCCGGTAACACAGGTCATCACCCCAATAGGTAACTTCAGGGTCACGTCTTTTAAGTTGTTACCTGAAGCACCACTTAGGGTAAGCCAATGTTTGCCCGGTTTGTGGCGTGTTGCCGGCACATCAATTTGCTTGCGGCCAGAAAGATAATCCGCAGTCAGTGAATTCTCACTTGCCAGAATTTCTTCGTAGGTACCTTGTGCAACAATTTCACCGCCGTGAACACCAGCGCCCGGACCAATATCAATCACATGATCAGCTGCGCGAATGGCGTCTTCGTCATGCTCTACCACAATCACGGTGTTACCCAAATCACGCAGGTGATTTAGGGTTTTGAGCAAACGTTCGTTATCACGTTGATGTAAGCCAATGGACGGTTCGTCCAGCACGTACATAACGCCAACTAAGCCGGCACCAATTTGACTGGCCAGGCGAATACGCTGGGCTTCACCGCCGGAGAGGGTTTCAGCACTACGCGACAAGCTGAGGTAGTTCAGGCCTACATTGACCAAAAAGCCCAAGCGGTCATTTATCTCTTTCAGAATCTTTTCGGCAATTTGCGCCCGCTGACCTTCCAGTTGTAAGGTCTCAAAAAATTCCAGTGCGGCGCCAATAGACTGATCAACAATTTCCGGTAGGGTGGTGTTTTGCACAAACACATGGCGCGCTTCCTGACGTAAGCGCGTGCCGTGACAGCTTTCACACGGCTGCGATGCCAGGTATTTCGATAGCTCATCACGCACTGCCGACGAATCCGTTTCGCGGTAGCGGCGTTGCATGTTTGGAATAATGCCTTCAAACGGGTGATTGCGTACCACCCGGTCGCCACGGTCATTCATGTAGCTAAATTCAATCTCTTTGCGACCGCTGCCATATAACACCACTTTTCGAATTTCTTCAGGCAGTGAATTAAATGGCTGATTCAAATCAAACTTGTAATGACGGGCCAGCGACTGCAGCATTTGATAGTAATAGAAGTTGCGCTTGTCCCAACCACGAATGGCACCGCCGGTTAGGCTCAGCTCAGCGTTGGTAATCACGCGTTCCGGATCAAAGAACTGCTCAATACCCAAACCATCGCACGAACTACAGGCACCCGCTGGATTGTTAAATGAGAATAAGCGAGGCTCAAGTTCCTGCATGCTGTAACCGCAATGCGGACAGGCGAAGTTGGCAGAAAAAATCATGGCGTCCAGCTTGGACGTTTTCTCCATCGGCGCTACTACCACGGTACCACCGGTTAGCTCCAGCGCGGTTTCAAAGGACTCGGCCAAGCGCAGTTCCAGGCCTTCACGCACTTTAATGCGGTCAACTACTACTTCAATGGTGTGCTTTTTCTGCAGTTCCAGCGTGGGTGGATCGCTTAAGTCACAAATCTCACCGTCAATGCGCGCCCGGATAAAGCCTTGCGCTGCCAGGTTTTCCAGAACTTTGGTATGTTCACCCTTGCGGTCCTGAATAATGGGCGCCAGTAACATCAGCTTTTCGCCTTCTGGCAGCGCCACAACCTGATCAACCATTTGCGATACGGTTTGCGCGGCCAGAGTTACATCGTGAGTAGGGCAGCGCGGTTCGCCAACGCGGGCAAACATGAGTCGCAAGTAGTCATAGATTTCGGTAATAGTACCCACGGTAGAACGCGGGTTATGCGAGGTTGATTTTTGCTCAATCGAAATCGCCGGAGATAAACCTTCAATGCTATCCACATCGGGCTTTTCCATCAGCGATAAAAACTGCCGCGCGTAAGCCGACAAGGACTCAACGTAACGCCGCTGACCCTCCGCATACAAGGTATCAAACGCCAGTGATGATTTGCCGGAGCCGGAAAGACCGGTTATTACGATAAGTTTGTCACGCGGAATAGTCAGGTGGAGATTTTTCAGATTATGGGTGCGAGCCCCACGTACTTCAATCTTATCCATAGTCAAACTCGAAGCTCCGTTGGTTTAAAATGTCAGTCATGAAACGTCACTGGTTAAGCGTAAGTCAGAAAACGTAATCAGTCATTATCGCACAAGCACCCACTTCTGGTACAATCGCGATTCTATTTTAATAGCAGTACGAGAATTCCAGCTGAAATGACCACCCAACCACCATCACATGCAATGACCGCAACCGAACGCAAAGCGGCCGCAGCGTTAGCGAGCGTGTTTGGGCTACGCATGCTCGGGCTGTTCTTAATTCTGCCGGTAATGGCTATTTATGCGCCCTTGTATCCGGATTACCAGCCATGGCTGGTAGGCCTGGCAATTGGAGCTTACGGTTTAACCCAGGCCTTTTTACAAATCCCGTTGGGAATGTTGTCCGATCGTATTGGCCGGCGGCCCGTTATTGTTGGTGGCTTATTGCTATTTGCACTCGGTAGTGTGGTAGCTGCGATGGCCGATACCTTAACCGGCGTTATTATTGGTCGTGCCTTGCAGGGCACCGGTGCTATTGCCGCTGCAATTTTGGCACTGGCTGCCGACGTTTCCCGTGACGAACAGCGAGCCAAAGTAATGGCTACTATTGGTATGTGTATTGGCTTGGCCTTTGCACTTGCGTTGGTGCTGGGGCCGGCACTTGGCGGTATCATTGGTTTACGCGGCTTATTCTGGGTAACAGCGGTCAGTGCCTTGTTGGGTATTGCAGTGTTGTTATTGTTTTTACCGAAAGTGGTTACCCGCAGCTCCAGTAGAGACATAGTGCCGGTTCGTGCCGAGTTGCGTGGGCTGGTCACTCAGCCGCAATTACTACGCCTGAACCTGGGCGTGTTTGTATTGCATGCGTGTTTAACCGCCTGGTTTGTCGCCATACCAACGCTGCTGACAGCCAGTGGTTTAACGATTGCAGAACACGCCTGGATTTACCTGCCTACGCTGGTAGCCTCTATTGCCATTATGGTGCCGCTACTTATTATTGCGGCACGTAAAAATGTGCAAGTACCATTCTTCCGGCTGGCTATAGGTTTGCTGATGATAGCGGTAGCTATGGTCGTTTTTTCGCATACGACATGGCTGTGGTTGGCGGTGGCATTGGTGATTTTCTTCGCCGGATTTAATTATTTAGAAGCCAGCTTACCAGCGCTGCTAACCCGCATGGCACCAGCCGGCAGTAAGGGCAGCGCTAGTGGAATTTACGCAACTTTTCAGTTCTCGGGTGCCTTTGCAGGTGGCGTGCTCGGTGGTTTAGTTGGCCAGTATTACGGCAATCCGGGTATTGGGATTTTCTGTCTGCTACTGCTAGTATGTTGGGGTTGTGTCACCCTAGGCATGCGGGTACATTCTCAACATAAGAATTTAGCGTTCAACACCACCAGCTTGGATGCCACCAAAGCCGAACTTCTCGTCTCGCGCATAACTGCGCTGGCAGGCATTGAAGAAGCCCGGGTGGTAGTGGCGGAAAGCATGGCTTATGTAAAAGTAGATCAACGCGAATACGATGCTCAGGCGCTTGACGCGCTGTTGCAAGAATTTCAAAGTTAACAACTAAAATAAGCAGTATTTAACAAGGAGACAGGCATGGCCAGTCGCGGCATTAATAAAGTAATTTTGATTGGCAATTTGGGTGCCGATCCGGAAATTCGTTATACCCAGAACAGCACCGCGATTGCGAACCTGTCAATTGCGACCAGCGAAACCTGGAAAGACAAGCAAACCGGCGAACAACGTGAACAAACTGAATGGCACCGTTGTGTGGCTTATCGTCGTTTGGCTGAAATTGCCGGTGAATATCTGAAAAAAGGTTCTAAAATTTATGTGGAAGGTCGTCTGCAAACACGTAAGTGGCAGGGGCAGGATGGCGTAGAACGTTACACCACCGAAATCGTGATTAATGAACTGCAAATGCTGGACGGTCGTCCGGGCGGCCAGCAGGGCAACTACGGCAATCAACCGTCAAATCAAGGCCAAGGCGCACCAGCGCAGTCACGTCCACAGCAAGCGCCGGCTCAGCAAGGTGGTTACCAACAACAACCACAACAACAGCCGCAGCAGCGTCCGGCACAGCAGCCAGAACCAGAGCCGTTTTCACCAGACAACGACTTTGACGACGATATTCCGTTCTAACCAAAATTTCGTTTAAAGATAATAAAAAGCCCTGTTTTTACAGGGCTTTTTTGCACAGCCTAGCGGAGAGCTGATGATTCCTTTATCCATTTTAGATTTAGCCCCGGTTGCAGCGGGCAGCAGCGTGGTCGATAGCTTTGCTGCCAGCAAAGCCCTGGCGCAAGATGCCGACTCACTCGGTTATCATCG
The DNA here is from genome assembly GCF_900177775.1 of Pseudidiomarina planktonica. Classification (GTDB taxonomy): domain Bacteria; phylum Pseudomonadota; class Gammaproteobacteria; order Enterobacterales; family Alteromonadaceae; genus Pseudidiomarina; species Pseudidiomarina planktonica. The sequence goes on from NZ_FXWH01000001.1 coordinate 404,533, forward strand.
TTACTGGCTGGCTGAACATCACAATATGCCGGGCATTGCCAGCGCCGCTACGTCGTTATTAATCAGCCATTTAGCGGCAGCCACCTCGCGTATCCGGTTAGGTGCCGGTGGCATTATGCTGCCGAACCATTCACCTCTGGTGATAGCCGAGCAATTTGGCACTCTGGCTACGTTATACCCTGACCGCATTGACTTAGGCTTAGGCCGGGCGCCGGGTAGTGATCAGGCTACAGCGCGGGCATTGCGGCGGCATAAAGTGGAAAATGAAGCACAGTTCCCGGCCGATATCGCCGAGTTACAGCAGTATTTTGCTGAAGCCAGACCAAATCAGTCAGTGCAGGCCGTGCCGGGACAAGGGCTGAAGGTGCCGTTATGGATACTGGGTTCAAGCCTGTATGGTGCGCAATTAGCCGCTCAGCTTGGCTTACCCTACGCGTTTGCCTCACATTTTGCCCCAGGCATGATGCAGCAGGCAGCAGAACTGTACCGGCGCGAATTTAAACCCTCGGCACAGCTGGATAAGCCTTATCTGATGCTGGCGCTGAATGTGTTTGCCGCAGACACTGCCACTGAAGCCAAACGGCTGTTTAGCTCGCTGCAACAGCAGTTTGTTAACCTGACACGAGGTACACCGGGTTTGCTGCCAGCACCGGTGGATAGCATCGACAGTATTTGGCAACCGCATGAAAAAGCCTATGTAGAAAGCGCACTGGCTTGCTCAGTGGTCGGCGATGCCGCTTCGGTACAACAAGATATACAAGATTTTATCGCCAAACATAATCCGGACGAGCTGATGCTGACCAGCATGATGCATGACCCTGCCGCCCGGCAACACAGCTATCGCATAGCAGCAGAGCTTATTAGCCGCTAAACGCACTGGCCAGGTCTTTGCCAGGTGTCTGAGCACGTCTCTAAGCAAACAGGCTATTTGGTCTTGAATCGACTCACAAGTTGACCCAGTTCAACGCTGTTTTTGCTGAGGTCCCGGCTCACTTCAGAAACCTTTATATTTGCCTCCTGATTGGCGTGTGAAAGATCTGAGATATCGGTGATGTTCTCGTTCAGATCTTTCGTCACGCGACTTTGTTCATCGGTCGCTGCAGCAATCTGTATGTTCATACTGGAAATATTGGCTACCGCTTCTTGAATTTGGCTGATTGCTCGTTCAGCTTTCAATGCTTCTTCGTTGGTCGATTCAGAACGATGTTCTACATCACTAATAATCTGGCTGACCTCTTTAATCGCACTCTGGATAGTCTCGACAATAGAAGATATTTCATCGGTCGAGTGCTGAGTTCGGGTAGCTAAGGTTCTGACTTCGTCTGCAACAACCGCAAAACCGCGTCCGGCATCGCCAGCCCGAGCGGCTTCAATAGCGGCATTGAGAGCCAATAAATTGGTTTGTTCGGCAATGGCAACGATAACACCCAGGATATTGCCAATTTTGTCTGACCCATCTTGTAACAAACGGGCTTTTTCTCCGGCTTTTCCGAGTTCGGAAGTGAGTGCTTCAATGTTGTTAACGGATTCGCGCACAATAATGGCGGAACGTCCGGCCTCTTCATCTGCTGTATTTGCTGATTCGGCTGCCTGGCGGGCATGATCGGCTACTTCTGCAGCGGATGACGACAATTCAGTAATAGCTGTGGCTATGGAGCTTGTTTGCGCAGTCAGGTCGTCACTCTGACGGCTACTGGTAGCAGATAAGTTCGTTAGCTGACTGGCAGCTTCACTCTCACTGTGAGCGCATTCCTGAACACTCTGCACCAATTGCCGAATTTTGTGCACAAAGGTATTGAATGAGGTGGCTAATTTAGCGAGTTCATCGGAACCCGAGTCATCGAGCCGCTGAGTTAAATCGCCTTCCCCTTCAGCAATATCAAACATGGCATTATTAATCGTTTTTAACGGGCGGGTAATACTGCGGATAATCAAAACAAATACGAACAGCAGAGGAACGGCCAGAACTGCAGCTAAACCGGCTAATTTGAAAAACTCCTGCCACAGCATACTGGTAATATTGTCGGTGTACTGGCCTGTTCCCATAATAAGGTTCCAGGGTTCAAACACGCGAATTCGGCTAATTTTCGGAACCAGGTCGTCTGCGTTACTCCCTTTTTGCCATATGTACTCAACGGTAGCACGGCCAGCAGAGCGTGCTTTTTGAACCATTTCCTGAAACAGTCGGGTGCCTTCTGGATCTTCATAGTTGGTGACATCCTGGCCAACTAATTGCTTAGAAAAAGGATGCTGCACCAAAACACCGTCGCGGTTCAGCGTAAAAACATACTCTACGCCCTCGTATCTAATGCTATCGAGACGGGCATAAGCTTCAGATCGAGCTTCAGATTCACTTAGGTTACCATTCTGATATTCCTGATGGTAATGGCTGACTATGGTATGCGCTGTATCAAGTACGGCGTTGAGTTTGCGTTTTTCTTCTTCAACCAAAAGATCGTTTAGAATAAATATCATAAACGCCACCATCAGAGCTGTCCCTAAAGCGGCAATGCCTAGTAATGAAACGAGTCTCTGCGTAATACTTAACTGCTGTATGATCTTCATTGATAATCCTTAGTCAGCCAACAAAAAGCTTATGTATTAGGCTATCGGCAGCTTACAAATTACTTACAGTAATAAAGTAGAGCACGAATCAATAGTTTGCCTCAGAATTCGCCTCTTGTTTTGCTCGTGCCAGTGCAGACTCAGAAAGCCCCGTCTAGCGGGGATTTTTTCATGTGGGCGTGACTCTGTGTTAGGGTGAACTATCCTTACAGCTTAGGCGTAAGCTAGAACACATACAGAATCAACCACAAGGAGAAGGCCAGGTGAAAGCATCAGATTTAATGGTGAAAACGCTGGAAAATGAAGGCGTTGAATACGTATTCGGCATTCCCGGTGAAGAAAATCTGGATTTACTCGAGTCTTTGGCACATTCCAACATACAACTTATTGTAACCCGTCATGAGCAGGGGGCGGGCTTTATGGCCGCAACTTATGGACGGCTTACTGGTAAGCCCGGTGTTTGTATGGCCACCTTAGGCCCGGGGGCTACCAACTTAGTCACCCCGGTTGCCTATGCGCAGCTCGGCGCTATGCCTATGGTGGTTATAACCGGACAAAAACCAATTCGTGACCGTGCCCAGGGCAAATTTCAGATCATTGACGTGATTGATATGATGAGCCCTATTACCAAATACACGGCGCAGATAATTAGTGGCTCCAGTATTCCCGCACATGTGCGGGAAGCTTTCCGGGCTGCGGAAGAGGAGCGGCCGGGTGCTACTCATCTTGAATTATCCGATGACGTTGCCGCCGAGAGTGTTGAAGTGGATCCTATTGAGCCCAGCCACTTTCGTCGCCCGGTAGTGGAAGACAAGTCCGTTCGTCACGTGCTGGAACTGCTGCGCGAAGCTAAGCATCCGTTATTGCTCATTGGTGCTGGCGCAAACCGTAAAATTACCGCCAAAATGTTGCGCGCTTTTGTCGACAAGGTAGGCATTCCATTTGTGACCACCCAAATGGGTAAAGGCGTGATTAATGAAGACCATCCGTTATGGATTGGCAACGCCGCATTGTCAGACGGTGACTATCCGCATCGGGCACTTGAACATGCGGACCTCATTTTAAATGTGGGCCACGACGTAGTTGAAAAGCCACCCTTTATGATGCGCGCCGACAATGGCAAGAAAAAAGTGGTGCACATTAACTTTCAGGCGGCACAAGTAGAGCCCGTTTACTTTCCTCATGCCAGCATGATTGGTGACATCGGCAACAGCATCTGGCGCTTGAAAGAAGGTATAGAGAAGCAGCCACACTGGGACTTCAGCTTTATGCTGAAAGTGCGGGAGAGCTTGCGTGATCACACCAATGAAGGTGCGCACGACAATACCTTCCCGGTGCTGCCTCAGCGTCTGGTTGAAGACGTTCGTTCGGTAATGCCCGACGACGGGGTTATTGCGTTGGACAACGGCATTTACAAAATCTGGTTTGCCCGCAACTACGCGGCACGCCAGCCAAATACTGTGTTGCTGGATAATGCACTGGCATCTATGGGCGCTGGCTTGCCTTCAGCCATGGCGGCCAAACTGGTGCATTCTGATCGTAAAGTTATGGCCATTTGTGGAGACGGCGGCTTTATGATGAATTCGCAGGAGCTGGAAACGGCCGTGCGCATGGGACTTGATTTGGTTGTCGTAATTCTGAATGACAGTGGCTACGGCATGATTAAGTGGAAGCAGCAAGACATGAAATTCCAGGACTTTGGCTTAGATTTTGCCAACCCTGACTTCGTTAAATATGCCGAAGCTTATGGTGCTAAAGGTTATCGCGTTGAAAGTACTGAAGCGCTGGCGCCATTGCTGCGTGATTGCTTAGCGCAAAAAGGTGTTCATGTTATTGATGTTCCAGTAGATTACTCGAAGAATCATCAGCTACTAAATATTGATATACCGAAGCGAAGCGCCGCTTTATAACGCAAGGCTGCGCGGTTTGCATAACACTTTTCCTTAAAAGGGCAATATCTTAGTATATTGCCCTTCTTATTTTGCCAGTGAGTTTATTGTCATGTTGCGATCCAATCAGGCCCCCAAAGCAGTGGTTATGGTGCGGCCAAGTCGATTCCGTTCAAACCCTGAAACCGCGGCCGACAATAGTTTTCAAACCATGCACAGTCAGTCGCGTGGCCGTGAGATTGCCGACGCTGCCTATCGGGAAGTTACCGACTTAGTAAAAACGCTGCGTAACAACGGCGTTATAGTGCATTTATTTGAAGACGACGGCAGTCGTGATACGCCGGATTCCGTATTTCCAAATAATTGGTTTTCTACGCATGTGGGTGGCCATATTGCCATTTATCCCATGTACACCGAAAGTCGCCGCCGCGAGCGCCGCTGGGGTGTCATTGAGCAACTCAAAGCCAATTATCGGGTTCAGGACGTTATTGATTATTCGGGCTTAGAACCCGATCGCATGTTTTTAGAAGGCACTGGCGCTATGGTGCTGGACCATGATGAACGAGTGGCATATACCGCGCGTTCAAATCGCGCTGACCCGGTAATCTTAGAGCGTTTTTGTACGCACTTTAACTACGAACCTATGGTGTTTGATGCCGCCGATGGGCGGGGTAACGTGATTTACCACACCAATGTGCTCATGTGTATTGCCAGCGAGTTCGCGTTGGTTGGTACTCACATGATTACCGACAGCGACCGCCGTAAGGAGGTTATTAACAGGTTGCGTGAATCGGGCCGTGAAGTTATTGAGCTGTCGAATGAACAAATTGGCAAATTTGCCGGTAATGCCATTGAGTTAAGTTCGTCACAGGGGCGAATTCTGGCCATGTCGGCCACTGGCGCGGCAACGCTAACCAAGCAGCAGCGGGCGCAGATAGAACGCAGCGCAACCCTGTTACCCTTGCAGGTGAGTACCATTGAATTAGCTGGTGGCTCAGTACGCTGCATGATGGCCGGCGTTCACCTGAGTAAACGCTAGCCTCAGCCGGACTAACCTAGTCGGTCAGGTTATATGCCATAGCCACCCGGTCAAAGTAATTTAGGGTGCGCTTGGCGTACTCGCGTTTTTCCACATAGTTACCCGGAAAGAAATTCTTCTTAAAGCCGTAGGCAACCATGTCTTTCAGGCGTTTCAATGGTACGTCGAAGTTATTCAGCGCCAGCTCATATTCTTTACTGACTGTAGTATTGGACACTAACCGGTTATCGGTACAAATGACCGTGGCCAGGCGATGGTCGAGCATTTTGCCGAAATTGTGATTCTTAATAGACCCAATACTTGGATTGGTTTGCATATTACTCGTTAAGCACACTTCCACCGCAATGCGGCGGTCGGCAATAAACGAAGCTAACCGCTCGGTGTAGCCCTGTTTGTCAGTAATGCTCTGGTCTTCAATCATATCCGGTGAAAACAGCGAATAGCCATGACCTAAGCGGTCGGCATAACACTGGGTGAGTGCCTCAAAGATACTTTCAGCACCATAAGCTTCACCGGCATGCACAGTTTTTAGTAAAAAGTTTTGATGGGCGTACTCGTACACCTCTTTGAATTCATGCGCCGGATAGCCCATTTCCTGGCCCGCAATATCCAGCCCAACAATGGGCATGCCTTCTTCATCACGCAGGCGCACGCTGGCGCGCACCAGCTCCATGGCGGCTGTTTTAATCACTTGCTTAGATTCAGACTCACGCATCAGTTGAAACAGTTGCGTGTAGTAAGGCGAAAATCCTTTTTTACCAAACATACGCATGGCGCAGTTGATTAAGCCGTATTCAAATTCGGGCTTATCGCCTTGCTGAACAGCTTTACTGCTGTTGTATTCGTCTTTCGCCCGTTTTAACCCGTTGTTGGTGGCATGCATCACCCGATCAAAATCAACTCCGGCGCTAGGGTCCATCAGTAACTGTGGGGCAAACCGCACTTCAATGTAGTTCACGCCCTCTTCCTGGTTATCAATACCGAGTTCGTAGGCCGCTTGTTCCAGGTTTTCTAAATCGCGCAATACCGCGCAGGTATACTGAAAGCCATTCAGGTATTCGCCAAGGTTCTGGTAATTGTCTTTAAACACCAGTTCGCGCAGGCCTTCAACACTGTAGGAGGGCAACTCGATGTTGCTGCGCTTTGCCATCTCAATGAGACCACTGGGACGCAAACTGCCATCTAAATGCAGGTGCAGATCTGCTTTGGGCATGGCGCGAATAAATTCGGGTGAGTAGCTGGTGGTCATGGTGGCTCCTGTGACTGCGCGGGTTATAGTGGGTTTGGTAACCAGTTTAGCGGAAATGTGTTTTGCATTCACCCGCTAAAGTCGCTATAAACAGGCTGTCGTTGCACAACCGAAGTAACCTAAATGGCCTCATTATATTTTACCTATTCCGCAATGAATGCGGGTAAAAGCACTGCATTGCTGCAAGTTGCGCATAATTACGAAGAGCGTGGTCAGCACGTGCTGTTACTAACCCCAGCCGTTGATGACCGTGCCGGGCAAGGCACTATTGCTTCACGTCTGGGCATTCAACGCCACGCGCTGGCCTATACCCGCAACACTGATTTAAAAGCCTTGCTGGAAGCGCGTCATCAACAACATGCCATTGATTGCGTGCTGATGGACGAAGTTCAGTTTTTAACTGAGGCGCAGGTATGGCAACTCACCGATGTGGTGGACACCCTGAATATTCCGGTTATGTGCTACGGCATTCGTACCGACGCGTTCGGTCAAGCGTTTCCCGGTAGTGCGGTATTGCTGGCGGTGGCGGATAAATTAGTGGAAATGAAAACCATCTGCTTTTGCGGTCGAAAAGCAACCATGTCGTTACGGGTGGATGAGCAGGGTAATGCGGTAAAAATTGGTGCTCAGGTGGCTATTGGCGGTAACGAAAAATATGTGTCCTGCTGTCGCAAACACTGGCGCGAAAAATTACTGAGTTAATGTTTCCTTAACCTGCATACATATCAGCTGGCGTGAATCGCTTTTTCCCTAGTTGGGGTATAACCTAGCTACAGGTATTTGTTTTCACGCAGCGGAGAGAAGCTCATGCGGGACCCGAACATTCCGGACAACGAACAGGAACGGCTTCGAGCTTTGTACCAGTTAGATGTTCTGGATACAGAGCCAGAGCAATCGTTCGAACGCATCACTGCGCTTGCAAAAAGCTTATTTGACGTGCCCTCAGTATTAATCTCGCTAATAGATAGCGAGCGCCAGTGGTTTAAATCCAAAGTTGGGTTTGATGCCAGCGAGACAGAGCGCAAAGTATCTTTTTGTGCATATGCTGTTGGTGACGGGAAAACGCTAGTAGTTAAAGACGCTTGCTCCAGTGAGCGTTTTAAAAATCATCCCGCAGTTGCAACCCATGGCGTGCGCTTCTACGCCGGAGCACTCATAACAATTGCCCCCGATCTGCACTTGGGTACCCTCTGTTTGTTCGACTCCAAACCGCATGAATTCTCAGAGCAACAACAACAGTGGCTGGAATCTCTGGCTGAAATCGTGTCCGATGAACTACAATTACGCTACGAATTACAAAACCGGGTGGCCGAGCAGCAACTGTTTGCCGAAGGGCCGGTAGCTGTGGTTATTTGGGACGCGCAACCCGATTGGCGGGTGTTGTATGCGGCGAAAAACATTGACGATATTCTTGGCTACTCAGTAGAGCATGTGCGGCGCCCGGAATTTAATTATTTAAGCTGTGTTTATCACGACGACCGGGCGCTAGTGCGTGAATCCCTTCGACAGCTTTCCACTGGTGAACGCGACCATTGGGAAATTGATTATCGAATTTTAACCCAAGCCGGTGAATTGCGTTGGGTTCGGCAGGTATGCCGGGCCGACCACAATAGCAAAGGCGAGGTTATTCGTATTCGTGGCTACCTGCTTGAGCAGACTCAGCGCAAACAACTGGAAATGTTGGTGCAGGATTCGAATGAGCGTTTTGCACTGGCGCTGGACGCCGGTGAACTCTCGACCTGGGATTGGGATTTAACTAGCGGCCAAATTCAATATAGCGACCGTTGGCACCAGTTACTGGGGCTGGACCAGGATAACTCATCTCCGTATGTTAGAGATTGGCGCGAGCGCGTGCATCCGGCTGACAAAGACATACTAGAACAGGCCATGACAAACCACTTCAGCGGCAACACCGCCAAGATTGATGTGCGTTTTCGACTGCGTCATGACGCCGGTCATTGGGTGTGGATGCATAGCGTGGGTAAGTTGGTAGAGCGTGATGCTACCGGCAAACCAAAGCGGTTAGTGGGTACGCACCGTGATATTACCGAGCAAGTGGAAAACGAAATTGAACGTAATCGGCAACAACGAATTTTAGATTTGTTAAGCGCCATACAAAACGAGTTTCTATTAGCGAAAGACTTCGCCAAAGCCGGCACCCATTTGTTGGACGTGTTATTGGGTGTCAGTGGCAGTGAATTCGGTTTGGTTGGTGAATTCCCGGGCAATTCGCGGCAACGCGATTTATTACTGGTACACGGACTACGTTTGTCATCCGAAACTACAGATGCCACTGAAGGTTATCAGCAACTGGTTCAGCAGGGGTTAGAAGTCACTATTGGCTGTGAAATACTGCAACAGGTTGCGGTGCGTGGCGAAACCCTGATTGAGAATGAGCATTTGGCAACCACGGAAAGCTCCTTATCACCACTGGATTTGCCTGACTTTGAAACTATTATGGCAATGCCCATAGTGTTTAACCGGGAAGTGGTTGGGGTGACTCTGCTGGCGAATAGTGAAGAGGGTTACCGTCGTGAACAATTGGCAATGCTTAAGCCGGTTATGGATGCTTTAGGCACTATGATTTACACCCGCCGCGTGGAAGAGCAGCGGGCCGAGGCTCAGGAAGAATTGAAACGTATGGCCACCACCGATGAACTTACCGGGGTTGCTAACCGCCGAACCTTTTTGCATCAGTGTCGCTCGCACATCGAACAGTTTGAGCGTTACCAGCAGCCGGTAACCCTGATATTGATTGATTTGGATCATTTTAAAAAAGTAAACGACAACTATGGCCATGGTGCTGGTGATAAGGTGCTGCAGTCGTTCACTGACCGCACTTTGGCGCAGTTGCGTGAAGTTGATTTGCTTGGGCGTTTGGGCGGAGAGGAGTTTGCGGTATTGCTACCACACACGACGGAAGCTGACGCGCAGGTTGTTGCTGAACGCATTCGCAAGGCCTTGGCCGACGACCCCGTTATAGTTGGTTCTGATTCTATTGCAGTTACCATGAGTGCTGGGTTGGCTGAATATTCGGTGGCAGACAGTAGCCCTGATAAATGGCTGGCAAGAGCCGACGAAGCTTTATATCAAGCCAAAGCAGCAGGTAGAAATAGCATCGTGGTCGCGCCACAAAAGCGCTAAAAACAGTTTTATTTTTTTGCTATACTCCGGCCTGATTAACCATCCATTGATGCTGGCTACTTAGCTACTGCGAGTATAGAAAAAAGGACCCCCATGGCTGCTGACGTACTTGAAATCCCCGTTCCCGACGATTGGCATGTTCACTTTCGTGATAACGAATTACTGACCACAACGGTTCCCGCGACAGCTGAAATGTTTGGTCGCGCCGTGGTCATGCCTAATTTAGTGCCGCCGGTAACCTCAGTAGCAGCCGCTCTGGCGTATCGCGACCGTATTTTGCACGCGCTGCCGGAAGAAAGCGCCTTTGATCCGCTGATGACCTTGTATCTTACTCAGAACACAACCGTGAGTGATGTTCAGCAGGCAGCCCGTAATTCGCACATTATTGGGTTTAAATTGTATCCGTCGGGGGCTACTACCAACTCGGCAGCTGGAGTTACTTCTATTGCTGACTTAGATGCCGTGTTCGCTGCGATGGAAGAACATCATGTACCCTTATTGGTGCATGGTGAGGTTACTGATCCCGACGTGGATATTTTTGACCGGGAAAAATTATTCATTGAACGCAATCTGGCGCCGCTGGTAGCAAAGTACCCGAATTTAAAACTGGTGTTAGAACACATTACTACCGCTGACGCGGTTGAGTTTGTGAAGTCCGCTGGCAAGAATGTTGGCGCAACAATCACCCCGCAACACCTACTCATGAACCGTAACCACCTGTTGGTAGGCGGCATCCGGCCGCATAATTATTGCTTGCCGATACTTAAGCGCCGCGAGCACCAGTTAGCCCTGCAGCAGGTGGTGTTGTCAGGTAATCCGAAATTCTTTTTAGGCACCGACTCAGCGCCGCATGCGCGCGATCGTAAGGAAGCGCCTTGTGGTTGCGCCGGTTGTTATTCGGCACCGGCTGCATTACCGCTGTACGCCGAGTTTTTTGAACAACATCAGGCGCTGCATTTACTGGCCGATTTTGCCGCAGGTTTTGGCGCTGACTTTTATGGGTATCCACGCCACCAGCGTAAAATACAGCTACAGCGGAAACCTTGGCAGGTAGCTAATAGCATTGACAGCACTGTTGGTCCTATTACCCCATATTGGGCTGGCGAAACGCTACAATGGCAAGTCGTGAAGGCTAGCTAAACGAATTTTTTGATCGGTTTTGCTAATAAAAAAGTGATTCAGGTCGATACTAAAAGTATTCAGAAAAGCATAGAACAGCGTGCAGCAGGGTGTGCCAAACCTACTCACTGCCGCTGTCAGGGGAAAGCAATGAAACTTGTACATAAACTGGTCATTTCATACAGCATTATCATCACGCTTATGGTGGCACTGGTTGCCTTGGTGGCATCAAGCCTTAATGAATTAGGCGAAGCGACCGAAGCGACCGACCATTCGCATATCGTCATTGCTGAAGCAGAACAAATTGAAGTGCACATGTTAAACATTGCCAATGGTCAGCGTGGTTTTGCGCTAACCGGCAATTACGATTTTTTAACGCCTTATGATCGTGGTATTGCCGACTTTGACGCCTCTTATGATCGTTTGCTGAAGTTAACAGCAGATAATTCGGCGCAGCAACAGCGTTTGAAAGACTTACGTGCGATATATGACGACTGGTTATTTAACGCTATCGACCCTGTTATTGCTACCCGTGAACAATACGGTGAAGGCAGTTATGGTCTGGATCAAGCCGCTGCGGTTGTTGCTCGTGGTGCAGGTCGTGAGGGACGGCAAGCCCTTCGCGAGGGTATTGCGGAGTTTACTCAAGCAGAAAAGCAATTGCTTACAGAGCGTCAGGAAGCTGCTGCTGAAACGTCCAGTTTAACGGTTGCTGCGGTGTTGATTGGTGGCCTAGTGGTGATTGTGGTTGCCGTAATTTCAGGACTGGTATTCCGCCGCCAACTGCAACAACGTTTGGCCGATGCTATGCTAGTAGCTTCAGCGGTTGCCGATGGTCGTTTAGACAATCATATTGACGAAGACGGTAGCGATGAAATTGCCGAATTGCTGTCGGCATTAGCCAACATGCAAACGCAATTGCGCCACATGATGAGCGAAATCAAGCAGGCCGCAACTGAGCTTTCCAGTTCCAGTCAGGCCGTGGCCAGCACCGCCGAAGAGTTGTCTGCATCCTCTGATGAGCAATCTAATGCGTCAGGCTCTATTGCTACCTCGGTGCAGCAGCTTAGTGCCAGTATTAGCCATGTTGCTGAAAATGCAGGCGAAGCTAAGCAAATTGCTACTGAATCTGGCAACAATGCAGAACAAAGTGCCAAGGTGATGGAACAAATGGTAGCCAGCATGAATCGTATTAACGAAGCGGTTCGTGAAGCCTCAGCGCAAGTGGTGGAATTGGGCAAGCAATCTGAACAAATCAATTCTATAGTAAATGTGATTAAGTCGATTGCCGACCAAACTAACTTGCTAGCACTGAACGCGGCTATTGAAGCAGCTCGTGCTGGTGAACAGGGTCGCGGTTTCTCGGTAGTTGCTGATGAAGTGCGCACCCTGGCGCAACGTACCAGTGAATCTACTGACGAAATTGAAGTCATGGTTGGTAAGATTCAGCAGGGTACCCAAAATACAGTGCATCAAATGGAGCGTGGTGTCGATGAAGTTGAAGAAGGTGTAGAACTGGCGGGGCAAACTGGCGTAGCTATTCGGGAAATTCGCGAAAGCTTCGAACGAGTGCTTACCGTGGTTGAAGACATCAGCAACGCATTGCAGGAGCAAAACCAGGCCAGTGGCGAAGTCGCGAAGCACGTTGAGCGCTTCTCGGGCATGGCAGAACAGAACAAAGAAGCTACTCAACACACTAGTTCTACGGCACATCAGTTACAGGCATTGTCTGAACAGTTGTCGCGTGCAGTGGAACGCTTTAAGGTTTAAACCTATGCGCCCAGGCATTAGTAAGAGCACATGTTTTCGTGGGGCAGCTTTCAAGCTGCCCTTTTTCTTGTTGTTACCATTCTCGGTGGCGGCCGCGGATCTGCCCGACCTTCAGCAAGAAATTGAGAATCCGATGCAGCAGGAAGCTTTCTCCGAGCCCAGTGAAATTGCGCCGGAAGTGGTTTTTAGTGAGTGGGAATTAGAGCCTGTGGATGAAGCGGAAGAAGCCGCTTTATCAATTAATGAACCCATGTATTTTGTGGTTGGTGGCAACGTTGATGGCTCCGGCGATTTAACCTCGCGGTTTCAAATCAGCTTTAAATATCGCATGTTCTCCGAAGACGGTTTATTTGTTAAGCATTTGCCGTGGCTGGAAAAGTTTCACCTTGGCTACACCCAAACATCGTTGTGGAACTTGTCGGCGGAATCCAAGCCCTTTGAAGACACCACCTACAGGCCCAGTTTTTTCTGGGAATTGAATACGCCGCAGTTTGGCTGGAAACCGGACTACTGGCGCTTTGGTTACGAACACGAATCAAATGGGCAAGCGGGTGACGAGTCGCGCAGTGTAGATACGCTGTTTATACAGCCCGCCTGGAGTTTCAACATTGGTGATAAAAATTTAGTGATAGCGCCTAAGCTCTCCACCTACATCAACAAAGGCGATGAAAATGACGATGTGGTTGATTATCGCGGCCGCTCCGGCTTAACCATTCGTTATGGTAGTGAAGATGGCTTTTTAGCCTCACTGACTACTCGTTATGGGCTGCAGCGTTTCGGTAACGCCCAGCTTGATTTGACCTATCCAATACGCCAAAAAATATTCAGCAGAGCAGGGGGTTACATCTATTTGCAGTTTTTTCACGGCTATGGTGAAAGCCTGCTGAATTATGATGAAAAAGAGCCGCTACGGGTACGCTTAGGATTCGCTATAGTGCGTTAAGTGTTGCTTCCAAGGTGATACAGTTCGTTAAAAAAATGTGATTACAATGTAGTCAGCAAGCGCTAAAAACGGCATAATAAATAGTCAGTCGTATAATTATAAAAAGCGCTTAGGGAATATCATTTGGTTTTATTTCGTCGTCCGCGTACATCAGCACGTCGATTACTCACTATTGTTGTTCATCAACACTCGGTGTCTTTCTGTATTGCAGAACTTGCAGCCCATGCTACTGCGCCTTCCAGCCTGGTTTTGAACGATCAGGCGGAAGCGCGAGTGGGTGCCTGGTTTGAAACCATCGAAAAACTGCTGCAGCAATATAAGCGCTTTCTACAACCTGATATGCCAGTACAGCTAGTGCTGGGTCTTTCGCTTTACCAAAGCGTTCTGATTGACCGTCCGCAATTGCCTGCTGAAGAACTCGCCAGTGGCCTAAAGTTCGCGTTGCGGGAACTGGTGTCACTGTCGCCGTCACAAATTATTGCTGATTATTATGAGTTGCCCGCGCAACCGGCTGGTAGTGACAAAATTAATGTGGTGGTAGCGGATAAAAAGCAGTTAGAACCAATCTTAAATTGTTTGCATGATGCCAAACTTGAGCTGCAGGGTATTAGTGTGGTGGAACTTGCCAATGCACGTTTAGTCACAGATACCGTGGACCCGGTCATGTTCTTATTACAGCGTGCAGGTGAACCTATCGTGGTGCAAATTGTGAGCGAGGAAAAGTTATTTCTAAGCCGGCAGGTACGCGGTTTCGAAAAGCTCGCTGACTACTCCACCGACGAATTGAAAATGGGTGCGCTAGAGCCACTCAGCGTCGAGATGCAGCGCTCGCTGGACTACTTTGATAGTCAGTTGCGCCAGCGTCCGGTCGCCACTATTCAATGTGCATTGCCCTTTAGTCCGGCCAGTGAGGTACATGATGCCTTGCAGCAGCAGTTGGGCTTAAAGGTAAGCGGTTTAGCCTATCCGCAGTGGGCGCAGGAACTTGCAGCCGGCGACTTTAGTGATTTGGCTGCACTGGGCGGTACCTTGTTATTGCTCGATGCATTAACGCAGGAGGCGACATGAGCTCAACTGCGTTAAAAACCGCCATTAATTTATACGTAGCCGAACTTCGGCCAGTACAAAAGCGCTTCACGCTTAAACTAACCCTGTTGGTGTTGGGTGGTTGGTTAGCGGTCTTGGTGCTGGTAGCCATAGTTTTGAGCTATGCCCAGTCGTCGCACCAACAACAGGTAACCGAGTTAAACCGGCAAGTTACTCAGCAACGGGCGGTGGTTACTGAACTGAACCAGGCACTGCAACAGCGTCGCGGCGATCCGAAAATTCAGCAGCAACTAGATTTAACCCGCGCCGAAATTGAGCGGGGGCAACAGCTACTGGGTAACCTGAACCAGCAACAGCGTCAGCATCAAACTAGTTTTGCCATGTTATTAAGTGACTTAGCTGAGATTACCCCCGGGCAGCTGTGGTTGCAGGACATAGTGATGGAGCAAGGAGATTTAACCTTGCGTGGTTACGCTACCAAGGCGGCCGCCTTGCCAGCATGGATGGCGGACTTTTCCGGACAACCAACATTACGCAACCGTCAATTTGCGGTGTTCGAGTTACGTACGGAAGACAACGCCCAGGGCCTGGCCTTTACTATTAGCAGTGCAACAGCCACAGAAACAGATGGCGCCCCGGTTACACCGAATGATTTGCTGCGTTTGTCCGGCGGGGGTGACCAATGAGTCGCTGGCAAGTTTATCAAGACAAGTTTTATGCATTGCCGCAAAAGCGCCGTGGATTTTGGCTTGGTGCGGGTCTGATAGCGGTAACAGCATTAGTTGGCGGACAAGTAGTACAGCCACAATGGGATTCCTGGCGCAGTAGTTTGCAGCAAGAAACCCGATTGCAACAAGAGTTAACGCAGTTGCAGCAAACCGCCGGTCAGACGCAACGGGCATTAGCTGGCGATCCAAATGCAGCGTTAACCGCACAGCAGCAGCAAGCGAATGAACGTCTGGCCGAGATTAGGCAGCAATTACGCGAAAAAACTGCGTACGTGAATGCGAAAGACAATCGTGCTTTGCTGCAGGCGGTGTTGGCTGAAGCCGACAATTTAGTGGTTATTGGGGCCGAAGCGCTGCCGCCGGAACCTTTGCTCATGAATACCGATAGCAATGCGAATACCAGTATTTATCAGCACCGCTTGCGCCTGCGTATTAAGGGCAGTTATTTTGAAATCCGCGACTATTTTGCGGCCCTCGAAGAGCTACCCTGGTCGTTTTACTGGCATCGACTGCAGTATTCGGTAGCCAGTTACCCGCAAGGCGAGGTGGAAGTGGAAATTTATACACTCAGCATGGAGCAAGATTATGTTGGGGTATAAATTACTTATAACGGCAATGCTAGTGGTGCTGGTGTCAGTGCCTGCGCAGGCACAGCAACGGGATCCAACGCGACCACCACAAACTGGTGGGGTTCAGCAAAGCACGGGCTTGCCAGCGCAAATGCTGGAGTTACAAGCCATTCAGTTGCGAGAGAACGACCGCTGGGCACAAATTAATGGTCAAAAATTGCGTGAAAACGAGTTTATCGGAATTTATCAGGTAATCCGTATTGAACTGTCAAAGGTAATACTGGAAGCCAACGGGAAACAGGTTATAGTGCGAATGTATCAGTCAGTGAAGCAATCTCAAGAAACGCATGCATCAACCACCAACGGAGGCCAGAAGTAATGTTTAAAGCTTATGTGCCGCTGTTGGCTAGTATTTTCCTCGTGTCTTGTGCGCATCAGCCCGAGCGGGCGCCGCGCGAGGCGCAGCAGGCTTTGCAGCAGCAAGGGGAGCCTGGTAGCGCGAAACCGCAGCGCGAGCAGTTACCCGAAGATGTGCGTCGCGATTTGTTTGCCGACACCGCTGAGAATCCGTCTGCGGCAACCGATGTGCTGGCTGAACCGCGCTTTACGGTGCAGGCGAATAACATTAATGCGCGCGAGTTCTTTGCCAGTTTGGCCGAAGACTCTCCGTACAGTGTAGTGGTGCACCCAGATGTAAGCGGTGCCATCTCTTTGAGTTTAAAAGATGTGACTGTGGCTGAAACTTTGGCCGTGGTACAAGACATTTATGGCTTTGATGTGCGTCGTTCGGGCCGAATTATTCGAATTTATCCGGCTGGCTTACGCAGTGAAACTATCACACTAGATTATTTGTCATTGCGTCGCCTTGGGTTGTCACAAACCAGTGTGAATTCTGGTGGTGTTACCGACGAAGACCGTAACAACTCGAACAATCGTAGAGCCGGTGGAGGCAATGTCGATAACAACCTGGCTAACCAGGGGGGTACGGGCGGTCAGAGTTCAAGAGGGCGCCAGCAAAACCAAATTCAAGGCAACGGCACTTCTATTTCAACTGAATCTGAAACCGATATTTGGTCAGAACTGAAAGATATTCTCCAAGGCATAGTTGGCGAAGAGAATGGTCGTCGCGTGGTGGTATCGCCACAGGCCGGTTTAGTTACAGTTACAGCATTCCCAAGCGAAATTCGCGCCGTTCGCGAGTTTTTATCTGCCGCTGAAGAACGTTTGCAACGTCAGGTAATTCTGGAAGCCCGAATTATTGAAGTTACGTTGAACGACGAATACCAGCAGGGTATTAACTGGCAAGACGTAATGGGTTCAATGGGTAGCACCTCCATTCGTTATGGTTTAACCGGTGGTTTGGCGAGTCAGGCTAATTCATTAGGTGGTGTGTTTGGCATCACCATTACCGATAAAAATTTCAATGGTGTTATTCAACTGCTGCAAACTCAGGGTAATGTGCAGGTACTGTCGAATCCGCGCGTTAGTGCTTCGAATAATCAGAAAGCTGTTATTAAAATTGGTGAAGACGAGTATTACGTAACTAACGTATCTACCACTACGGTTACCGGTACGGCCACTACCTCTACGCCAAATATTGAGTTAACCCCGTTTTTCTCAGGTATTTCACTGGATGTGACGCCGCAAATAAGTGCTGACGGCGAAGTCACACTGCACGTACACCCGTCGGTGGTGGAAACCTCTGAACAGGAAAAAGTGATTACCTTAAACGAAGACCAGTTTATTCTGCCGTTGGCGCAGAGCAACATTCGCGAAAGTGACACCATAGTGCGCGCCCGCAATGGCGAAATTGTGGTGTTAGGTGGCTTAATGCAAACCACTTATAGCGATCGCGAAGCCAAAGCACCATTTTTAGGTGATATTCCGGTGCTGGGTAACTTATTCAAAAGTCGCCAACGTATTGAACAGAAAAAAGAGCTGATTATTTTACTGCGGCCAGTAGTGGTAGGTGTTGATACCTGGCGAGACGAGTTAGAACGCTCAAGCGATATTTTAAAGCGCTGGTACCCGGATAACTAACTTATGTATTTGTATCACTATGGACTGCGTGAATTACCCTTCACGCTAACACCGAACACGGATTTCTATTGCGATCTGGCGGGCCATCATGCCGCGTTAGAGGTACTGCTGACGGCGCTAAAAACCGGCGAAGGCTTTATTAAAGTAGTAGGTGAAGTTGGTACCGGTAAAACTCTGCTGTGCCGCAAAGTGCTGAACGAAATTCCTGATTACTATGTCACTGTCTATATTCCCAATCCGTATCTGTCACCGCACGAGCTGCGTGAAGCTATTGCCAGTGAATTGCAAATTGACACCTCGGTGGCTACGTCACAACAACAAATGACCAAAATTATTCAGCAAAAGCTGATGGAAATTAATAAGTTGGGTCGTTCTGTTGCGATTATTCTGGATGAAGCACAGGCCTTGCCAAGCGAAAGTCTGGAGGCTTTAAGATTGTTCTCTAATCTTGAAACCGAAAGTCGCAAATTGGTGCATCTGGTCTTGTTTGGTCAGCCCGAACTGGATGAAAAACTTGCGGCCAAAGAGCATCGGCAACTGCGTCAGCGTATTACTTTTTCGTACAACCTGGACGCTATGAATGAAACCGAAATTGCGACCTATATTTCCCATCGGTTGCAGGTGGCGGGTTATAAAGGGCCGGCAATTTTCTCGGCCTCTGTGGTGCGGGCTATCTACAAATCCAGCCGCGGTGTGCCGCGGTTAGTGAATGTGTTGTGTCATAAAATTCTATTGCTTTGCTACGGCGAAGGCACCCATCAGGTGCAGTTGCGCCATGTGCGTGCAGCGGCGGCAGACACCGAAGACGCTACTAAATTAAAACCCTTAAACTGGCTGTGGCCGGTTATTGCTGCCGTTGTTATTGGCACTGCAGCCTTATTATTTGTGCCCAAGTTGGGCGCCGGAGTTATGAATGCAGTACAGCAGTGGTGGTCGTTGTGAGTGTTATTAACCGCATGCTGCGCGACTTAGATCAGCGCCAGAAACACCCACAAAGTAATGCTGCCCCGGCCGCTATCGCGCCGATGCCACGCCGGACTCTGTTAAGAGTGGTGTGGCTGCTTATTGCGGTGGTATTGGCCGGATTAGTTTTCTACTTTTCCTGGCAGCAGAGTGACCAGGAACCTGCGCCTGTTATTCAACAACGTGAATCTAACCAACCAATTGATCCTGAACAGTTAGCCCCGGTGGCGGCTGAAGCCCAGCCGCAAAAAGCTGAATCAACTAGTGAGAATGACTCGTCTGAAGCTGTGTTGGCTGCAGATTCTTCGCCGCAAAATTCGGGTAACCAGACTTCGGGTAACCAGAGCTCCTCCGGGCAGCCAGCAACAACAACTGCGAGTGAAACTCAGGCTGCGGCTGAATCAGAAGCAGCAGACACGGCAAGGTCTACCTCCGATCAATCAGCCACAGAAACACCGAATGAACAACCGGCATCATCTAATTCCGCTAAGGCAACTGACACGTCGAAGCCAAGTATGTCAGTACGTCGCGTGCAACTGTCACCGGCGCAACTTGCTGCGCGAAACCTTGAAAAAGCGGAAGAAGCTTTTAGCAAAGGGCAGCAACAGCAAGGCCAGGAACTGTTAGAGCAAGCATTAACAGTGCAGCCATTAAATACAGTGGTGCGCGAGCGCTTAGCAGCCTACTGGTATGGCCGCGGCTACGGCAACAGAGCCTTAGCTATACTGCAGCAGGGGATTCAGTTGGACCCTCAGGCAGCCGATTTAAAATTGTTGCTGGCGCGTATGTATCAACGGCTGGACATGCCAGCCGATGCGTTGGAAGTTCTAAAGAGTATGACACTGAGTGCAGAGCGTGCCCGGGAAGGCTTAAGTATTCGTGCTGAACTTGCCTGGAAGGCGGCTGACTATGAGCAGGCTGTGGCTGACTATCAGGTTCTAACGCAGGCACAGCCGGGCAATGCGCGCTGGTGGTTAGGTCTGGCGCTGGCGCTGGATGATTCTGACGCTTCCGTGTCAGCGGCAGATGCGTACGGTAAAGCACTACAAATTGGTGGTTTTACTGCCGCCACTAACCTGTATATTCAGGAGCGATTGGCGCAACTGCAAGATAGTCAGGCGGGAGGCGATTAATGCGTCCTCGTTTAAAGATGCGGTTGGGTGACCTGCTGGTTCACGAAAACATTATCTCAGAGTCCGAATTGCAGTCGGCACTGACCGAGCAATCACGTTCGGGCCGTAAGCTTGGCCACGCCTTGGTGGATTTGAATTACGTTAGCGAAGATGAATTGCTGACCTTTTTGTCTAAGCAGTTGAATATTCCGTTCATTGATGTGAGCGAGTATCGCATTGATGAAAAAACCGCAAAATTATTGCCGGAAATACAAGCTCGTAGGCACCGGGCGTTAGTTATAGAAGCCGATGAACAGCGTGCCCTGGTAGGCATGAGCGACCCGGCCGACCTGGCAGCCATAGATGCTATTGCAGGCATCTTAGCGCCGCGCAACGTCGAAATTGCGGTAGTTGCCGATCAGCAGTTGCTGGATTCGTTCGACAATTTGTACCGCCGTACACAAGACATTGAGCAGTTTGCCAGCCAGTTGCAGGACGAGTACGACGACAGTGCCGAGTTCGACCTTGGTGCCCTGACACTGGAAGAAAGTGGCGGTGATGCCACAGTAGCCAAGCTATTACAGTCCATTTTTGAAGATGCCGTGCAAGTGCGCGCATCCGATATTCACATTGAACCCGAAGCCAAAGCCTTACGCATTCGCCAGCGTGTAGATGGAGTGTTGCAGGAAAATATACTGGAGGAAGGCAACATTGCTTCGGCTTTGATTTTGCGCCTGAAACTAATGGCCGGGCTAGATATTTCAGAAAAACGTTTACCCCAGGATGGCCGTTTTCACATCAATGTGAAGAAGCACAGTATAGATGTGCGGGTTTCCACTATGCCGGTGCAGCACGGTGAATCCTGCGTTATGCGTTTGCTGGATCAGTCAGCCGGGTTGCTGGCGCTGGAACAAACCGGCATGCCCGACGATATTATAAAGCGCGTAAGACGTTTAGTGCACCGTCCGCATGGCATGTTAATTGTTACTGGTCCAACCGGGTCGGGTAAAACCACCACCTTGTATGGGGTGCTGAGTGAACTGAATCAGGCCAGCAAAAAAATAATTACCGTGGAAGATCCGGTGGAATATCGGTTACCGCGAATCTCTCAGGTGCAGGTGAATAGCCGTATTGGGTTGGACTTTGCGCAAGTGCTACGCAGCACGCTACGGCAGGATCCCGACATTATCATGGTGGGTGAGATGCGCGACCGTGAAACGGTAGAAATCGGTATGCGCGGGGCTATTACAGGTCACTTGGTTCTTTCAACGCTACACACCAATGACGCTATTACCAGTGCTTTGCGTTTGATTGATATGGGCGCAGCGCCTTATTTAGTGGCTGCGGCTTTACGCGGCGTATTAGCGCAGCGACTGATCCGACGTATTTGTGAGCACTGTAAACAGCCGGCAGAAATAGACTCGAACGAATTAAGCTGGCTGCAAACGATGTCGCCAGACATTACCAACGACACTAAGTTCTTCGCCGGACGTGGTTGCCAACGCTGTAACCAAACTGGTTACCGAGGTCGTATCGGTGTATTTGAATTGCTGGAAATGAATGAAGCTATGATGGACGCGCTACGTGATAGCGATACGCGCGAATTTGCACGTGCGGCCGCTAAGTCGGCGAACTTTCGTAGCCTGGCACACACAGCGCTGGATTACGCTAAGCAGGGTGTAACCACCGTCAGCGAAGTGCTGTTCTTAGCCGAGTCGGTGGAAGAAGAAGATTTTGCATCGCTAACCACACCAAGCGAGACCAGTTCCGAGGGTTCCGCTAAGAGCACGGACAACGGAGGCGGCTAATGGCTGAGTTCTTGTACCGTGGTCGCAACGCTCAGGGCGAGCTCATTAACGGCACTATTGAAGCCGGCAATGAGGGCAGTGCGGTAGACAGCTTAGTGCGGCGTGGCATTATTCTGCTTAATATTGAAGAATCCAGCGGTGTGCGCAGCGAGGGGATTAACTGGCAGCAATGGCTGGAGCCCGACGTTAAGCTGCCCGATTTAATTATTTTTACCCGGCAAATGTATTCGTTAACCAAGGCCGGTATTCCGCTGTTGCGGGCCATTGACGGGTTGGCTGAGAACACCAGCAGCAAACGTCTGGCGCGGGCTCTTCGGGAAACGGTGGGGCAGTTAGAGAAAGGCCGCACCTTGTCGGCGGCTATGGCGTCGCATCCGAAAGTGTTTCCACGCTTGTTGGTGGCCGTTGTGCATGTGGGTGAAAATACCGGCCAGCTAGAACAGTCGTTTGCACAACTGGCAGCTTATTTAGAAAAAGAACAGGAAACCCGCAAGCAAGTGAAAGCGGCAACAAGATATCCGTCGTTTGTATTGCTGGCGCTGGTTGCCGCCATGTTTGTGCTGAATATATTTGTAATACCAACCTTTGCCAGCATGTTTAGCCGCTTTGGTGTCGAGCTACCGCTGGCAACCCGCGTGCTGATTGGTACCTCGAACTTTTTTGTCAATTACTGGCACCTTATGTTGTTGGCCATTGCTGGCGCTATATTTATGCTTCGGCGTTATATACAAAGCCCGGCCGGGCGCGTGCAGTGGGACTACTTGAAATTGCGAATACCAGCAGTGGGCAGTATTTTGATGCGCTCTATGCTGGCCCGTTTTAGCCGTAGCTTCTCGGTCATGTTAAGCGCGGGGGTGCCGCTTACGCAGGCATTGTCGCTAGTAGCCGACGCCGTTGATAACGCCTGGGGCAGCAAACATATTCTGGATATGCGCCGGAATATTGAAAAAGGTGAAAGTTTAAGCCGGGCCAGTCGCAGCAGTGGCCTGTTTACGCCTTTGGTGCTGCAAATGATTTCGGTGGGTGAAGAAACTGGCCGGGTAGACGAATTGCTTGGCGAAGTGGCCGAGTATTATGAACGCGAAGTAGACTACGATTTAAAAACCCTGACAGCGCGTCTGGAACCTATGTTGATTGTGGTGGTTGCAGCCCTGCTATTGGTTATGGCCATGGGTATATTCCTGCCAATGTGGGATATGATGAACGCTTATCAGGGGCGCTAAGTTGCTTAGTTGCAGGCCTCTGCGTATGAGCTTTGTAAGATTGCTATGTAGGCGCTTCGCCAGCAAAATAACGAAAGGAATGAAGGTATGATATCAACAGCAAATCGACAGCAAGGCTTTACCTTAATAGAGCTGATTATTGTGGTGGTCATTCTGGGCTTGCTGGCCGCGTCGGCTTTGCCTCGCTTTACCAGTGTGACGGCCGATGCAGAGGACTCTGCATTAGAGGGTGTTGCCGGTGGTTTTGCCAGTGCTGTGGGTATAGTACGCGCTGAGTGGGAGCTCGATGGGCGGCCGCAAGGTGGCGCCAATGGTGCTGGCGCCGTTATTGAAATGGACGGCATTGTTGTGAATGTTGACGGCAATACCGGTTATCCGGTCAGTGGCAACAACAATGCCAGCTCGCATGACCAGAATATGAATAACGAAGATTGTCGTTCCATTATGCAGGCAATTTTGCAGGGAGCACCAACGGCGACCACCAATTTCACTTTATTGGGTGAGAACAGGTATTACGTAGCGCAAGAAACTTTTGGCGGCAATGATGTTTGTGTATATTATTTAGCCAACACCATAAAGAACTTAACGGCAGCGCCGTCGGGAACTGACTTTCAAACCACCGGGAACGTTTTTGTTTACAATCCTCGTACCGGTAGTGTTAACATTTATAGTAACAATTAAACTTCGCTAACAAGCGCAGCTCATTTTTGGATTTAACTTGGGGAATACCATGAAGAAGCAACAAGGTTTTACATTAATCGAACTTATTATCGTAATTGTCGTGCTGGGCATTTTGGCTGTAACTGCAGCACCACAGTTTATCGATTTTTCTTCTGACGCACGTACTTCAACTGTAAATGGCGCTAAAGGTGCTATGCAGGGCGCTTCGCAGGTGACTTATGCAAAAGCGGCATTAGAAGATTCACTTGGTGCTACAGGTACGGCCAATGGTGTAGACACTGTATTCGGTTACCCGGCAGCAACAGCTGCAGGCATTATCGCTGCAACGAACATGGACGCTGAAGCTGTAGCTGATGGCGCAGCAGCCACTGCTGAGTGGGCATATTTCGTAGACGCTACTACTACTCCGGAAAGCTTGTTATTAGCTCCTGGTGATTTGGTAACTGGTTCTGCCACTGCTGCAGCGACCGACATTTCAGGCACCAACTGCTTTGTGACGTATAGCCAAGCTGCAGATGCCTCTACACCGGCAACTGTGGTAGTAACTGACTCTGGCTGCTAAGCACAGCGTTGATTCAGGAAAGGGCCTACGGGCCCTTTTTTATTGCGCACAATGATGGCTATAGTAAAATTTGTGGTAGGTTTAACGAACACTTAGCATTTAACAGGCGGCGCATGCGTATACAGCAGGGCTTTACCATCATTGAGCTAGTGGCAGTTATTGTGGTGATTGGCATTTTAGCCGTTACTGCGGCACCTGCGTTTTTCAGTGACGACGGCGCCGACGTACAAACCTATCAGGCCCGGCTGATTAATTTGCTGCGCCTGCAGCAGCAACGGGCGATGCAGGACACGGCTTCAACCAATAATTATTGTGTGCTTATTGCGGGCAATCGCTTTGGCGTTCCAACCAACTGCTCCGACACCTCGTTACCGGCTAGCTTTGATCCTGACTACGAGGGCTTAGCGGCCGCTGAGCAGGACGCCGGAGTAACTATCACCCCAGCAGAGGTTCGTTACTTTAATGGCCTGGGCTGCCCGGTGAGCGCCCCGGGGAATGCCTGCGGCACAGCACCCTGGCAAATTACTATTGCTGGCGGCAATAACCTGCAAGTATGCGTGGCTAGTCAGGGCCGAATCCATCGGGGCGTCTGCGAATGATTAAAGCCGCGCGTGGTTTCACCCTAATTGAGCTGGTTACCGGCATTGTGGTGCTGGCCATAGCACTCACTTTACTCAGCACCTTGCTGTTTCCACAGGCCCGTAACACCGTTGATGCTATTTACCAGATTCGGGCGGTGGAGCTTGGTAATGCCATGCTTAATGAAGTTGTGTCCAAGCGATTTGATGAAAACTCAGATCCCAATGGCGGCACACCGCGTTGTGGTGAAGTTACTGCGCCTGCGTGCACAGCACCGGCCAATTTAGGGCCCGACGGCGAAAGTCGAGATGATTTCGATGACGTTGATGATTATCACGGCTTAAATGAAACAGGCGCTGCTATTGAAACGGCGCTGGGTGACGACTTGGGTGCTATTTACAATGGCTTCTCGGTGCAAGTAAGTGTTTACTACGACGGCAACCTGGACAGCGTAGACGACGGCGCTGTTGCGAACGCCAAGCTGATTCGGGTAACCGTAGTAACACCCGACGGTGTGGATGTGGTGTTCAGCGCTTATCGGGGGAATTATTAATGCTCCGAATTCGCGGTTTTACGCTCATTGAATTGGTTGCCGTTATGCTTATTCTGGCCGTTAGCGGCATTGCTGTGTTCAGCTATTTACGGGTTGGCGCCGAGATTTTTGTGGACGCGGTGGGGCGTGATCAATTATCTGCACAAAGCCGCTTTGCGCTGGAGCGCCTTAGCCGTGAATTGAAAAGCTCGCTGCCGGCCAGCGCCCGCGAACTCACTGACGACGCCACCTACCAGTGCCTGGAGTTTGTGCCGGTGTCAGGCAGCGGGTTGTACTTGAGCATTCCCCGGCCACCCAACTCGAACGCGCCTATGGATGTGGTAACAGCAGACCCAGACGTATTTGGCAATCGCATTATTGTAAATGCTTTTACTGAAGATCATATTTACCGTGATGGTGGGCCTGGCCGCTCATTAGCCTTAGTTGATAGCACTGCCGATACGCCATCGGCAGGCCTCACTCGGCTTGCGTTTGCCTCCGGTGACAGATTTATCAGCGGCAGCGCGGCACGTCGGTACTATAGTATTAATGACCCGGTTAGTTGGTGTCTGGAGGGCGAGAACCTGCGCCGTTATGAAGGTTACGGGCGCAATCAGAATCAGCAAGCGCCCGGCAACTTGGGCACTGGTGAAACTATGGCTACCAACCTGACCAATGATGTAAGTTTACCAGCGCAATTGCCTTTTACCGTGGCTAACGCAACTTTGCAGCGCAATGGTTTAGTGCAACTGCAGTTCAGATTCGCCAGAAGCGAAGGCGCTGAGCCGTTGATTCTGCATCACGAGGTGCATATTCCAAATGTTCAATAATTACTCCTGTAAGAACCGGAATAAGCAGCGCGGCAGTGCTCTTACTATTGCCATCTTTGTGATCGTGGTGATGGGGCTGCTGGGCATTGCCATTATTCGGCTGCTAGGCGGCAGCAGCGCCGGCGTTATTGCTGAGGTTTCTGGCAGTCGCGCCTTGGCCGCGGCCAACGCTGGGGTTGACTTGTACCTGACCGAACTTTTCCCGTTAGACGAAACTGCACCTTACGACGCCGGCGCAAACCCGTCTGCGTGCCCGGGCACCAGTTTGGGTGGCAGTGCTGAATTTACCCAGGATTTTGCGTCTCATACGCAAACTACGGGCTTACAGAACTGTGAGGTTGAAGTGCAATGTCGGCAGCTGGATTTAGGTAACGGACAGACGCACTTCCGGCTTGAGGCTACGGGTATTTGTACGGTTGGTGGTGATGTTTACTCGCGCCAGCTACAACTGGAGGCCAGTGATGCCAGCTTATAAATATGGGATTGCAAGTCTACTGCTGCTGGGTGCATTGCTCATCAGTCCGGCTGCGTCAGCGGCAACCTATGTTGTGCCCGCCGGACCATTACCGCCCGGGTGCAGCTACGACGGCACCGAAGTGCTGTGCAACGGCAACCTGATTTTCGGTAATAACGACACTATTAACGTTAGCTCGCCTACCACTTTACGTATCACCGGCGACTTCACCTTTGGCAATAACTTCGTGGTGAATGAGGGTGGCAATACGGACGATTTAAATATTATTGTTGAAGGGAATATGAATCCCAGCAATAACGGCATTATTAACGCCAACCTGACTGTGGAAGGGTCTATTAACTCGGGCAACAACACGGGTTTCACTGGTGGGTTAATAGTAAGTGGTAACTTAAATTTAGGTAATAACAGTACGGTAAGTGGCAACATCCAAGTGGATGGAACCTTAAATACCGGCAATAACATCACTATTGACGGCAACATTGATGCCACTAACGTAAATATTGGTGAAAACAATACGGTAAACGGCAATATAGAAGCCGAAAACGTGAACATAAACGGTGGCAACTCGGTTATAAATGGCGATGTGGATGCCACGAACTCGGTTAACAACAACGGTACTATCAACGGTGACGTTGATTCGCCTAACGTGAACGACAACGGCAATATTACTGGCGATCAGTGTGACCAGCAGCAGGAAATTGAAAACGAAGAAGACCGCGGCTGTTCTCCTGAAGGCAACGTCGAATACTTCCAGCTCACTCATAGCGGTACGGCGCTTACCTGTGAAGCTTATCCGGTAACAGTCACCGCATGCGCTGACGCCGGTTGTACCAACCAGTTTGCATTTACTGGTACGGTTGATATTGCTGAATCTACTGGTGGTTTTGCTGCCAGCACTGCAAGCTTCAACAATAGCAGTCAAACCACGGTGGAATTGGACATACCTACGGTTGGTAACTATCAATTGGTAACCCAGAACCCCACCGGTGAAATTCCCGCTTCGGGCGTGCAATGCGATAGCGTAAATGGTTGTGCTATTACAGCGGTAGATACGGCATTGCGCTTTACTAACGAGCAAAGTCAGGTGGCCGGGGTTTCTTTTAGCCTGGGGCTGGAAGCTATTCGCACCGATACTAATACCGGTGCCTGCGGTGCTGCGTTGCAGGGCAATCAGAACGTGCAGTTTGCCTTGAGTTGCCAGAACCCGGGTACTTGCAGTAACACTACCACCTATCCGCAAGCTGCACTTACCATTAACTCAAACACTGTGGGCACCGCCGCCACCGCAGTGCCTGTTACTTTCGACAGTAATGGCGCAGGAACTCTTAACGTTACTTACGGTGATGTTGGCTCTATTGCTTTAAGTGCAAGCACTCAGGCGCCCACCAGCGCAACTTTAAGCGGTAATTCAGCACCTTTTGTTGTAAAACCCCATGCGGTTGGCTTCACCATTAGCAGTAATCCGGCGGCGGGGTTAACTAGCGACTTTCACCTTGCCAATGTGTTTGCCAGTGCAGGTGAGAACTTTGAAGTACGCCTTACGGCGTTAAATTTCAATGGTGATGCGACTCCGAATTTCGGGAATGAAAACACTGCGCAGACACTGGCACTGGTGAACCACAGCCTGCTCGCACCTACCGGTAGCGGCGCCAATAGTGGCACTTTGGCGAATATGAACGGATTTAGTGCCAGTTCAAATATTGCAGAATACGTGAATAGCAGTGTCAATTTCAACGAAGTTGGTGTGATTCAACTGGAAGCCAATGTTGCCGGAGGCGATTATCTGGGAGCTGGCGGTATTAACGGTGCCCTGAATCGTACTAGTGAGCCGGTCGGGCGCTTTATTCCTGCATATTTTGAAGTACTGTCACAAACCCCGGTATTAGTGCATGCACAGGACGATTTCACTTATTATGGGCAACCTACTGAGTTTGGCTTGAATCCACAATGGGAATTGCGTGCCTATAGCACCGCCGGCGCTCTGATAACTAACTACCGTGACCTGTTTTACCGGTTAACCAGTGATGGCAGCACCGATGGGAATCGGTTCGATACCACGGCTACATCGAACCTTGCCAATGTGACTGCCAGCTTAAACGGTACCGCAACTTTGCAAGTAGCCAACCAGAGCACACTGGGACAGCCGCTGGAATTCCAACTGGTCAACTTGTCCATGTTATTCAGTAAGCCACAGGTGCCCAAGTTGCCCGCGCAAGCCGACTACAACATCACAGTTCCGGCCAGCTTAATGACCGATAGCGATGGCGTGTGTATTGCCAGTCAGGCTGCGCCGGGTAACTGTCAGGACATTAGCTTGAACAACAGCTTAATCGGTGAGGCGATGGATATGACCGGCACTGAGTTGCTGGACGGCGTGGTCGTATTAAATGACAGCTACGGAGTCGACGGCGAACCGCTGCCGGTTGATGTTATTATTACCGCTTACACCAGTGTGGGCGGGTTAGAGGCGTATCGCGTCAATACGCGTGATAATAGCACGCCGGTAACTACTGCCTGGTTAACGAATCTGGCTTGTGCCGGGAATACGCTAAATGCGCAGGGCAATACCACCGTAAGTGGGGGGCGCACGGGGAACAGTTTTGTTGTGGACGGTGCAGCAACCCCATGTGAAGCGTTGTGGCAGCCCAACCTGAATGACCTTGGGGTTGACTACCTGCGCAGCTGGAATAGTACCAGTAACGCCTGGGAAGACCCTGCCGCAACCTTATACTTCGGCCGTTTCCGTGGGAACGACCGAATCATTTTCACCCGTGAAATCGGTTGGTAGTAAGACTTTGGTAATAATTCGGCAATTTAATACTTAATAAAGTGTTCAATAAACTTGCGCTTTGGGTAGCAAGCAAATAGCATAAAGCTGTATTCTTATTCGGCACTATAAAGTCACTGGTAGAAGTGACACCCGAATAACAGGTTTTGCAAACGTTTGAACTATTACAATAACAAAGGCGCGGCCTGTGCGGTCTTAACTTACTTAAGTACAGAGCACGTCCCCCGGTTATTTCTAAGCTTGGAATGGAACAATGATGCGATTGGCTCGACTGGCACTGTTCGTGACTACATCTCTGGCGCTGTCCGGAACGGTTGTTGCTCAAGAAGCGACAGTCGAAGAAATTTCAACCAATATCAGCACACTGCAATCTCAGTATGAAAATTTTTCTGAGAATGTTGCTGGGCTTGAGGCTGAACACCGGAACCTCGTAGAACAACTGAATTCATTGCGTTCGCGCAGTGACGAGTTGGAGCGGGCGCGTTTAAATGCACTGGAAGAAATGAATAACAGATATCGGCAGCTCATTGATGATCCCGAAACTGATATTTCTACCGCACAAAAAGCCTATCAACAGGCTGTGTTAGCGCATCAGCGCAACAAAGAAGATATTAAAACTCAGGTGCAACTGGTTGCCGCTAAAAAAGAAGAAGTGGAAAACGTCCGCTTGAGCCGGCACGGTTTGATTAACCAAATTGAAATTCTGAAAGAGAAACGCACTGCAGCGCGTGTTGACCGTGTGCAACGTGAGTTTAATAAAACGGGCACTATTGAAGTAAGTCAGTCAATTGTTTGTGACCGTCAGGAAACTATTGCGCAGTGTGAAAACCGCGGCAAGCTGCTGGCCAAGCAAAAAGCCTCTAAGCAGTATCTGGATCAGGTGTTCTCTGAGCTATCAGAATCTGAAACCGCGCGAGCGAATCAGGAAAAGGCAAGTCCTAACATTCAAATTCTGGGTTCAAAAACAGTGAGTAATGGCTTTAGTGGTCAGGGCAACTATGGCGTGAAGCTGTCAGTTGAACTGCGCGGCCAGTTGCAGGAAAACCAGGCGTGTAGCCTGCTCAATATTGACCTGCGTTACTGTAACCTAGACTCTGATGTGGGAAAGGATAAGCCGGCTGGTGATGCTGAAGCGATCGCTTATGATGAATCGGCAATGTATAGACTGACATTGCGCTCCAACGTTTATGACGATGAAGTAATCATTGATGGTGTTAGCTATGGTTCAACTCCTTTGGAAGTTATGTTGCCCGCCGGCGAACACGATGTTGAAGTCACTAAGTTTGGATTTGAGAGTTTTGTAAGACGCCTGGCGTTGAAAGAGTCAACCACGGTTCGCGCTGAACTTGAGCGTGCGGCTTTTGCTTTCACGCAAGGTGAAAAAATTCAGGACGTACTGTATCGCAATGTGCGAGGCCCTGAGTTAGTGGTGGTTCCGTCCGGTAGCTTTAAAATGGGTGACTTAAGCGGTAACGGTTTACCGAATGAGAAACCGGCTGGTACTCAGACTATCGAAAGCTCCTTTGGTATTTCAGAGCAAGAAATTACAGTCGGACTGTTCCGTGCTTTTGTTGACGATACTTCTTATGTAACTGAAGCCGAAAAAGGCAATGGTTGCTCAGTGTACGTTGACGGCAAACCGCAACGCGACAGCAAGTTAAACTGGCGTGAGCCGGGCTTTACACAATCGGATACTTCGCCGGTAGTGTGTGTTAGCTATAACGATTCGCAAGAGTTTGTGAGCTGGTTGTCCAGCCGCAGTGGTTTTAAATACAACTTGCCGTCTGAACGTCAGTGGGAATATGCCGCTCGTGCTGGTACTGAAACCGATTACTGGTGGGGCCCGAATATAGGTTCTGGTCGCGCTAACTGCCGTAGCTGTGGCAGCGATTTTTCGAATCAACGTACAGCACCAGTAGGTACTTTTAAGCGCAATGCTTGGGGCTTATTCGACACCGTTGGTAACGTGTGGGAATGGACTTACAGTGCAGAATCCGGTGAAGTTTTGGTTCGCGGTGGTTCATGGAATTTCGCACCAAGCTTAGCCCGGGTTTCAACGCGCATGGAACTACCGAAAGAATTCCGTTCCAACTATATTGGTTTTCGCGTCGTTCGCGCACAACGCTAAGCTAAGTACAAAGGCGCTTGCGCCTTTGTAAACCTTAATAAAGAGCGTTTAACTCGCTTGCTGCGTCCCCTGTAGCTTGGTAGAGTTACAGGATCTCACAAGACTGACGACATGAAGGATTGACCTGTCCATGTTTAAAAAGCTTCGCGGTTTATTTTCAAATGATCTTTCCATAGATCTTGGTACCGCAAACACCCTGATTTATGTAAAAGATGAAGGCATAGTGCTAAACGAGCCATCGGTAGTTGCTATCCGTCAGGAGCGTTCTGGCGGGCCAAAATCCGTTGCTGCTGTTGGTACTGCTGCCAAGCAAATGCTTGGGCGTACGCCTGGTAATATTAAAGCTATACGGCCAATGAAAGACGGTGTTATTGCCGACTTTTATGTGACCGAAAAAATGCTGCAACACTTTATTAAACAAGTGCACGACAGCAATTACTTCCGTCCTAGCCCACGTGTTTTGGTGTGCGTGCCTTGTGGTTCAACGCAGGTTGAACGCCGCGCCATTCGTGAGTCTGCACTAGGTGCAGGTGCCCGCGAAGTGTATCTAATCGATGAACCTATGGCAGCTGCTATTGGTGCCGGTTTGCCGGTATCAGAAGCGACCGGTTCTATGGTGGTGGATATTGGTGGTGGTACTACCGAAGTAGCGATCATTTCACTAAACGGTGTGGTTTATTCGTCCTCGGTACGTATTGGTGGCGATAAGTTTGACGAAGCCATCGTTAATTATATTCGCCGTAATTTCGGTGCCTTAATTGGTGAAGCGACGGCTGAGCGTATTAAGCACGAAATTGGCTCTGCGTTCCCTGGCGACGAAGTTCGCGAAATTGAAGTTCGCGGCCGTAACCTGGCGGAAGGTGTACCACGCTCTTTTATTCTGAACAGCAACGAAATATTAGAAGCTTTGCAAGAACCTCTAATGGGTATTGTTAGTGCGGTAATGGTTGCCCTGGAGCAGTCTCCGCCAGAACTTGCATCAGATATTTCCGAACGAGGAATGGTACTAACCGGCGGTGGCGCCTTGCTGCGTGATTTAGACCGTCTGCTGATGGAAGAAACAGGGATTCCCGTGATCATTGCCGATGACCCACTGACCTGTGTCGCCCGAGGTGGTGGTAAAGCGCTGGAAATGATTGATATGCACGGTGGTGACCTGTTTAGTTACGAGTAACAGAGCGAATGAAATCGCTCTTCGAACGTGGTCCTTCCTTAAGATTCAGGCTGATATTGGCACTCACCGTGACGTTCGGCCTGATGTTTATTGACCACCGGCTCAATGCAATGCAGCCGGTACGGTTGCTGCTTAGCTCTATTGTTAGTCCGGTGCAGTATCTGGCTATTCTGCCGGAACAGCTGCTTGACTCTGCCTCCAAAGCATTACAAACCCGAACCAGCCTGAATGCCGAAAATGAAGCTATGCGCGAGCAGTTGCTGCATTTGCAAGGGCGACTGCAACGTTTTCAGTTTTTGCAAAATGAAAATGCCCGGCTGCGTAACTTACTTGATTCCGATGTTCGCAACGAAAGTCGCCGTATGGTGGCTGAAGTCGTTGCGGTAGCATCTGATCCATTCAGTCATCAGCTAGTGATTAACAAAGGCACCATTAACGGGGTGTACGAAGGCCAACCGGTGCTCGATAGTCGCGGCATTGTGGGGCAAATCATTAGTGTCAGTACCACGACTTCGCGGGTGGTATTAATTTCAGATCAAAGTCATTCCATTCCCTTACGCGCCGAGCGTAACGACATTCGAGTGCTGGCGCAGGGTGTTGGCGACTTACAACGGTTGGAATTGATGTTTATTCCGCACAGTACTGAGTTGCAGGAACAAGATATGCTGGTTACTTCAGGGCTTGGTGATACCTTCCCCGAGGGCTACCCGGTAGCTATTATTGAGAGCATAGTTCGGGATGAATCACTCCCATTTGCGGTGGTGCATGCCCGACCTTTCGCGTTACTTGATAGAGTGCGTTCAGTGTTGTTGCTTTGGCCTGATGACAGCTTGGAACAGCCAATTTACGATGCGCCGGAAAAAGCCGACAGCGAAGCTGAAACTGACACCAATGACTCGCCGGAGGAAGCCAACAATGCGAATGATTAAAGGCGGCTTTGGCACTTTACTGGTCACTTACTTATTAGCTTTGGTGTTAATGGTGATGCCCATGCCTGCGGCATTAGACCCGTTTCGGCCAGATTGGCTGGCATTGGTGTTGCTGTACTGGATGATAGCTCTACCGCATCGGGTAAGTATGGGTACGGCGCTGGTGCTGGGGGTGGTGTCCGATATTTTATTGGGTTCAACCTTCGGTATTCATGCCACCGGTCTTATTGTGATGGGGTATTTCGCCTCGCGGCATTTCCAGAAAATTCGTAACTTTTCTTTAAGTCAGCAAGCGCTGATTGTAGCCATACTTATTTTACTGAAACGCACCATAGTGTTTCAGGTTGAACATTTTTTAAATGATGCACAGTTTATGGCTAGCTACATGTTGCCGGTAATTACTTCAGCCATTATTTGGCCCTGGCTGTTTTTATTACTGCGTAAAGTCAGACGTAACTTTCGCGTGTCATGAAGTCACTTGTGCTTGCCTCAGGTTCGCCGCGCCGGGCCGACTTGTTGACGCAGCTTGGCTATCAGTTCTCGATAGTAAAACCTAATATTATTGAGCAGCAGCAACCATCAGAGTCTGCCCCCGCTTACGTTGAGAGGCTGGCCCGGGAAAAAGCTGAGGCGGGTTTGCAGTTACTTTCTGCACCTGCGGTTGTGATTGGTTCTGATACGCTGTTAGTGCTAAATAATCAGGTGCTGGAAAAGCCCCGTGATAAAGCGCACTTTATGAGTATGTTCCAGGCGTTGTCCGGTGCTACCCATGAGGTATTAACGGCGGTAGCCGTTACCAATGGTGAACAAACCCGCACAATCAGGGTCTCTACTAAGGTAAGTTTTAAAGTTGTAACTACGGCTGAAATGGAAGCGTACTGGCATACCGGTGAGCCTGCAGATAAAGCTGGTGGCTATGGCATACAAGGCATTGGCGGACGTTTCGTGACTACTATTAACGGCAGCTATTTTGCGGTTGTCGGACTACCCTTGTATGAAACGGAGCAACTATTAACCAGCTTTGGGCTGGTATCAGCTTTCGGGAGTACTGTGTGAGCGCCGAAATTTTAATGAATGTAACGCCGACCGAGGCCCGGGTGGCCTTGATCGAAAATGGTATTTTGCAGGAAATTCATATTGAACGACAGGCTAAGCGAGGTCTGGTTGGCAATATTTATGTTGGCAAAGTATCTCGTGTTCTGCCCGGAATGCAGGCAGCCTTTATTGATATCGGCCTTGATAAGGCTGCATTCTTGCACGCCTCGGATATAGTTACCCATATTGAACAAGTGGAAGAAATTGAGTCCAGTCGATTGCCGGTTCGTGATATTGCCGAACTGGTTCGCGCTGGCCAGCACATTATAGTGCAAGTGGTAAAAGATCCACTAGGCACTAAAGGCGCTCGCCTGACTACGGACATTACCATCCCTTCGCGCTATTTAGTGCTGATGCCGCAATCAAGCCATGTGGGCGTTTCCCAGCGCATTGAAGGCGAAGCTGAACGGGAACGTCTGAAAGAGCTGGCGGCCCCATACTGTACTGACGGCAGCGGTTTTATTGTGCGCACCGCCGCAGAAGGCGCCGCCGATAAAGACCTACAGAATGACGCCGCGTTTCTGCAACGATTGTGGCAAACCATTCAAAAACGGCGCAAGAACTTACGCAAAATAGGTGTACTGTACGAAGATTTAAATCTCCCGTGTCGCGTGTTGCGCGATTTTGTTGGTGAACCTATAGAACGCATTCGGGTTGACTCTAAAATCACTTTTGAAATGCTGAAATCTTTCACTGACGAGTTTATTCCGGAACTATCGAGCCTGGTTGAGAACTACGTGGGTGAGCGTCCCATTTTCGATTTATTCGACGTTGAAAATGAAGTGCAACGAGCACTGGATCGCAAAGTTGAATTGAAGTCCGGCGGTTATCTGATTATTGATCAAACCGAGGCGATGACCACCATCGATATTAATACCGGTGCTTTCGTGGGGCATCGTAATCTGGAAGACACTATTTTCAATACCAACATTGAGGCTACTCAGGCCATCGCCCGGCAACTACGGCTGCGCAATTTAGGTGGTATTATCATTATCGATTTTATTGATATGCAGGACGCCGATCATAAACGCCGCGTACTGCAGAGCCTGGATAATGCCTTAGCCAAAGACCGCGCTAAAACGGGCCACAACGGCTTTACGCAACTGGGCTTAGTGGAAATGACGCGCAAGCGCACCCGCGAGAGTCTGGAGCATGTGCTGTGCTCCGAATGCCCGGTGTGTAATGGCCGCGGCAGCATGAAGACAGTCGAAACTGTGTGCTATGAAATTATGCGGGAAATTGTACGGGTAAACCGGGCCTATGCTGCCGATAAGTTTGTGATTTATGCATCTGCCGCCGTGGCCGAAGTATTATTAAACGAAGAATCACACGCGCTGGCAGAGTTGGAGGTATTTATTAGTAAGCAAGTAAACGTGAAAACTGAGCCGCTCTATCATCAGGAGCAGTTTGACGTGGTGATGATGTAGTGTCGGTTACGCGAGTTGCCAGTTTTATTATTCGTAAGTTATGGCTCAGTATTGCCATCTTACTGGTTTTAGCTGCAGTGCTACTTACGGTACTGCGGTTGTCTTTACCCTATTTGCCAAACGTCACCGAGCCAGTGGAGCAGTGGCTGGCAAGCAACTATCAGTTAGATGTTGAGGTTACCGAGTTAAGTGCCGACTGGGGTAGCAGCGGACCGCGACTGGTGTTGCGCGGCGTGCAAGTGCATAGCGACAGCGGTAGTGCCGTAGATATCAAAATTGGCAGTATGTTTGTGGCGCTCGATTTCTGGACATCCCTTCGGGAATGGCGCCCGACAGCAGCAGCGTTTTTAATCGCCGATGCTGATATTCGTTATGACAGCAATCTGGTTCCCGCCGGCAGTGAAACTGACACAGTTACTGACGTGCTAGCTGACTTATTCTTGCAGCAACTCGAACGATTTTCCTTACGCAGCAGTCAATTACATTTACGTACCGGTAATGAGCCGGGGCGAACCTTGTTGATTGATGAACTGTCATGGCGCAATCAGGGTTCACGCCACCAGGGAACCGGTCAATTTCGTATCAGTGAATTTACCAATAACCGGCTCGATTTCATTGTCGATTTACAAGGGCAGGACGTTAGCGAGCTTGCTGGCCAGTTGTATGTGAGTGCCAGCGAATTTGATGTTTCACCTTGGTTGCAGCAACGCATGAGCGAGGGTGAGATTACCAATGCGGAGCTTAATTTTACCGGCTGGCTTAATTTCGGCGAAGGTCAATTACAAGAGGGTACCCTGCGTTTTCGAAATAACCAGTTGGCCTGGCAAAATCAGAACGAGTCGTATCAACTTGAGTTGCAACAGGGGTTGGTTAAATTAGAGCAGACCGCAGCGGGATGGCTAATTAATAGTACCCCCATGACCATGCTCAGTAGTTATGCCGATACTCAGGAATGGGAACTACCAGCGTTACAATGGCAGTATAGCGACGGGCAGCATCAAGCCAGCATGAGTAACTTACCTCTGCAACACATAGTGCCGTTGGCAGGGCTTATCGGGATGCCTGATTCCAGCGACTATTTCACGGCAATGCAGGTTGAGGGTTATGCTGATGTGGGGCTCACCTATGCGGTAGAGCCCGGGCTGGAGTGGTTGTTGAAAGCCAGCCAGATAGGTTGGCAGGGCCACCAAAAGTTACCCACTGTACGAGATGTCACTGTGAATGCCTATGGCACTCTGAACTCCGCAGACGCTGAGATTACCGGCCAGCAGGTGCAGATTCAAAGTGATGTGCTTGCGGATACGAGCTGGCAGGTTGATGAGCTGGCTTTACAGTTGCAGTGGCAGCAACACTCGCAAGGCTTTGCTCTGAATCTGGCAAATACCAGCAAAGTGCAGATAGCAGACATGAAATTGGCACCGAGTTTTCACTGGTATCAGTTGGCCAACCAAGCGGCGCAGATTGAGCTGCAACTGGCCGCCAACGAAACCTTTGAGGTACAAACCCTGCGCGACCATTTGCCAGCGGTGCTGGGAGACAATTTAAAACGTTACCTGAATGAATCGGTGCGAGCCGGACAGGTGGCGGACTTACTGTTAATTTGGCGTGGCGAGCCCGGCGCCTTCCCCTATCATGAAACCGAGGGTGTATTTCAGGCGCATGCCTGGTTAGAAGCCCTGGATTTTAAGTTTCAACCGAACTGGCCTGCGTTGTCTAACATGAACGCACTGTTGTCTGTAGTGGGTGATGATCTAAGCATACAAAGCTCTCAGGGCGACATTGCAGGTATGCAGGTGCAATCAGCCACTGCGGTAATCGAAAACATGCAGGCCGGCGATCCGGTGCTGGCCATAGATGCTGAAGTTGAAGGTGATGCTGTTGGCGCGGCACCACTGTTTAATGCTAGCCCGTTGGCTGATTCAGTCGGTACTGCACTAGCCGCGGTAGAATTGCAGGATCAAATTAACGGCGCTTTTCAGCTGATAGTACCCCTGAATGAATCAGCTGCCACCGATGCTGTGGTTACTGGCTATGTTGAGTTTGTCGACAACCGGGTTCGGGTAACAGCCGTTGATCAAGCGTTTACAAAACTGAATGGGCGGTTGCGATTTGCCAATGAAGTGCTGGCGGCTGATAACCTTTCGTTACAATGGCATGGTTTGCCGCTGCAAGTGAATGTGGCCGGTGAGCAGCCTACTGACCAACCCTATGCAGTGGACATTGCCGTAACCGCTGACTGGCAAACCGACACGTTATTTGACCACCTGCCGGAAGCGCCAATGCAGGAGTACGCTTATGGTGCTGTGAATTGGCGTGCCGACTTAGTGGTAACTTTGCCCGCCGACGGCAACTATACATATCAGTGGCAGCAGCGTACCGATTTAACCGGCCTGGAAATGACTTCACCTGCTCCCTTTTCGAAAGAGTTCGGTGAGCCATGGCACTGGCTGTTGAACGTGAGTGGTAATGCAGATCAGTTGCAGCTAACCAGCCGCCTATTGGCAGCGCGTGACGAGAACCGGGAAGATATTTTAGCCGAGGGTGAAGTTACCGTCGGAACTGCCGATCGGCGTCTTGAACACGGCTACATTAATATTGGGCAGACGCAGGACATGCGTGTACTCCCTAATCCTTCGCAGTTCATTGTGAGTGCTAATTTGTCGCAGGCTGATATTGGCCATTGGTTTAGTTTTATTAGCCAGTTGAGCGGTAATGGCGAAGAGGCTGGCGAAAATAACCTGCGCAACAGTTATATGCCCGATCTGATTCAGGTAAATAGCCCGGCGTTAACCTGGGCAGGGCAGCGCTTTGACGACGCATCGATTCAGGCATTTCCAAATGAAAACGGCTGGCAAATTGAGCTGAACGCCAATCAAACCGCCATGGAAATTCGACTACCTCGTCAGTTGACCGAGGAACGCATTGAAGTAAATGCGCGTTTTCTGGAGCTAGCCGATGTTGCGACCTTGCGCGAGACTGTTGCTACCACACCGGATATAGACTTAACCGATTTCCCGGCGATTTCGCTTATTTGCGAGCGCTGCCAATACGGCGATCACAATCTGGGGCGTATTAGTGCCGAGTTTGCGCCAATTGAAGATGGTATTGCGATTGAAAATGTTCTGGTGAATCGTGGTAGCAATAGGTTGCAACTGGAAGGTCGTTGGTTGCGTAAGCCTGCTGCTGATGGCGAGTTAGTGGATCAAACTTTCCTGAACGGCAGCCTGAGTAGCGACGATTTCGGTGCTTTACTGAGTGAATATGACATCACCACGGTTATTCAGGACAGCTCGGCGTCTATTAATGCGGATTTAAGTTGGCAGGGTAGCCCTTACGAGTGGAATGCCGATAGCCTTGATGGTCGTTTAGAGTGGACGCTTGGGCAAGGTTACCTACGCGATGTTAATGAGGGCGGTGCACGCTTGTTGTCCATTCTAAGTCTGGAAGGGTTACTGCGAAAATTAACCCTAGATTTCCGTGATGTATTTTCCAACGGTATGTTCTACACCCGTTTTGGTGGAACTTTAGCTATTGATGACGGTGTTGCTTCAACCTCGGACACGCGCTTGTTAGGTTCCGCCGGCGATTTAGAGGTGCAGGGCACCACCAACCTGGTCAACGACGAGGTAGATTACCGTTTAGTTTACGTGCCCAAGGTTACCTCCAGCCTGCCAGTTATTTTGGCATGGATGATCAATCCGCCGTCCGGTTTAGCGGCCTTGCTAATCGATCGCATGTTGTTTGATGCTCAGGTTATTAGTAGGTTGGAATATCGCGTCACCGGAACTATTAATGACCCGGTGGTGGATGAAGTATTACGGGATAGCCGCAAGGTCGAACTCCCTAAACCTGAAGCTGAACAGGAAAACCCGCAACAGCAACCAGAAGGAGAAAGCCCATGAGTCAATCAGGCAAAGCGAAACCGGTTCAATTAACCGCGCTGCAAATGACCAGCGGTCCGGATCCACAAAAAAATATGCAACAGGTTGCAGAGTTATTGCAAAACATCCCGCCACAGCGGCCGCAATTAGTAGTGTTACCTGAAGCCTTCAGTTGTTTTGGTGCCGGCGATAAGCAGCAACTTCTGAGCGCTGAACGCTTTGGTGACGGGCCTTTGCAAAACCAGCTTGCAGCCTTGGCTAAGCAACATGGAATCTGGTTAGTCGCGGGTACTATTCCGGTAGTAGACACCGACAATGCCGAGCGCTTCAGCGCTGCTTGTCTAGTGTTTAACAGCGCTGGCGAACTGGCTGGTCGTTACGATAAAATTCATTTATTTGATGTGGAAGTAGCCGATAGCACTGGTACCTATCATGAGTCCCGCTACACCAAACCGGGCAGCAAAGTGGTGACCATCAATACCGAGTTTGGTCGGTTAGGGCTGGCGGTGTGTTATGATGTGCGCTTTCCAGAACTGTTTCGCGTATTACGGGAGCAAGGCTGCGATATCATGGTATTGCCGTCGGCCTTTACTAAGGTTACTGGCGCCGCCCATTGGCATCAGCTGGTACGCTCTCGCGCTATTGAACAGCAGTGTTTTATGGTGGCGCCGGGGCAAGTTGGTGAGCACGCCAATGGCCGGGAAACCTTCGGACATTCACTCATAGTGGATGGCTGGGGCCGCATTTTAGCTGAGCAGGAAAGTGGCACAGGTGTACTTTCAGCAGCAGCCGATATCAGCCAGTTAACTGATATTCGCAAGCGGATACCAGTAGCAACACACAACCAATTTAAGGTGAAGTATGAGCGCTCAACATGAGCAGGTAGTAGCACGACTAATCCAATCTAATCAACTGGACGAGAGTATTCTGCAGCAAAGCTTGCAGCAAATGTACTGTCAGCCAATTGACTATGCCGATGTGTATCTGCAATCCAGTGCCAATGAGTCCTGGGTGCTGGAAGACGGTATTGTGAAAGACGGTAGCTTTCATATTGAGTCCGGGTTGGGTGTGCGTGCTTTGCACGGCGACAAAACTGGGTTTGCCTATGCTGATGAGATTAGCGCTAAGGCATTAACTCAGGCTGCAGATGCTGCGCGAGGAATTGCCAAAGCCGGTGCGCAACAGACTTTCGCCGTTAAGCCCACTGCTACTATTCACGAGCGCTATAGCTTTAGTAATCCCATTCAAACAATGGCCGACGCTGAGAAAATCAAGCTGTTGCAGGAAATGGACGCTTTTGCGCGCCAACAAGATCCGCGCGTGGTTGAGGTAATAGCCAGCATCAGCGGCAGTTACGATGAAATTGCAGTAATGGCCACCGATGGGACTTTTGCTACCGACATTCGTCCCCTGGTGCGACTGAATTGTACCGTACTGGCTGAACAAGACGGCCGTCGCGAAC
Organism: Pseudidiomarina planktonica; assembly: GCF_900177775.1. Classification (GTDB taxonomy): domain Bacteria; phylum Pseudomonadota; class Gammaproteobacteria; order Enterobacterales; family Alteromonadaceae; genus Pseudidiomarina; species Pseudidiomarina planktonica. The sequence goes on from NZ_FXWH01000001.1 coordinate 446,284, forward strand.
GCGGCAGTGCTGGCGGTGGCGGTCGGGTACAGTACAGCTACTTCCTTGAACCGGGCGATAAGGGCGGCGACTATCGTTGGCAGGAGTACGCTCGCGAAGCGGTTCGTCAGGCACTGGTGAACTTAGTTGCCAAACCGGCTCCGGCTGGCACTATGCCGGTGGTACTTGGTGCTGGTTGGCCGGGCGTGTTGCTGCATGAAGCCGTTGGCCATGGGTTAGAAGGTGACTTTAATCGCAAAGGCTCGTCAGCTTACGCCAATCGTATGGGCGAAAAAGTAGCATCCGAGCTTTGTACCATTGTTGATGATGGCACCTTAGCCAATCGACGCGGGTCTTTGTCGATTGACGATGAAGGCACACCAGGGGCTTATAACGTACTGATTGAAAAAGGTCGTTTGCGCGGATACATGCAGGACAAAATGAATGCCCGCTTAATGGGGGTTGCTGCAACCGGTAACGGGCGTCGTGAATCATACGCGCACTTACCAATGCCGCGCATGACGAACACCTATATGTTAGGTGGTGAATCAACGCCGGAAGATATTATTAGTAGTGTCAAAAAGGGTATTTATGCGCCGCAGTTTGCCGGCGGTCAGGTTGATATTACCTCTGGTAAATTCGTGTTCTCGGCGTCTGAAGCCTACTTGATTGAAAACGGCCGTATTACCACACCGCTGAAGGGCGCAACCTTAATAGGCAATGGTCCTGAAGCTATGGGTCAGGTATCTATGGTGGGTAATGACCTAGCGCTGGATACTGGCATTGGTGTTTGCGGAAAAGACGGTCAGAGTCTGCCGGTAGGGGTTGGTCAGCCAACTCTAAAACTGGACGCGCTTACCGTTGGTGGCACTGAATAGAGAGTTGCATAACAAGTAGCGCCGTCGCGCTACTTGTTACAAACAAAGCTATGAACAAATCTCGCGCAAATACTTAAACAATTCGCGTGCAGCAGCTGGTGGCTTATTCTCAGCTTGCTGTTTTTGTGCCTGGCGATACAGCTGACGCAAACGTTGCCGATCGGCGCTCGGGTATTCCTCTACCAAAGTTTGAATGGCTTCGTCACCACCGGCCAGAATGTCGTCGCGACGTTTTTCCAATTGATGAAAAAATGCGTTCTGCACGTCACTTTGATGGTCCATGTCGTGTAATGCTTGCTCTAGTTCTTCGGTATCCAGGCCCCGCATAAGTTTGCCAATGTACTGAAGTTGGCGGCGGTAGCCTTCACGGGTATTACGAATACGCTGGGCCAGATACACGGCATCAAGCAGTGGCTCGGGTATCGGCAGTTGCTCTAACTGACCATGTTGCATGGCAACCAGGCGTTCGCCCAGCGCTTGCAGTTGCGACATTTCGCGTTTGAGTTGCGATTTACTCGGGGGCAGTTCGGTGGCATCGAACTCATCAAATTCTTCGGGCTTATTGGCCGCCATAGACGTCACCTTGCAGGATGTCGGTAAAAGCTATTGAAACGCTGCTCCTGCGCAGCTGATATCAAGCTCGTGCTAGTCGTCATTTTAACAGGAATTCGGCATTCTGACAGAAATTATGCATGGTCATTATGATATGCTAAGTACATTCAATGGCTCGCTGCATAACCAAGTGCTAGCTGAACAGCCGGACGATCACCAGATAAGTGTGGAGAAGTTGTTGTGACCCCATCGTTAAACGAACTTTCGATTGAACTTGAAGGCGTAAAAGAAACTGTTGCTGATGCCTTGGAGCAAGCCAAAAAAGCCGGGGCCAGCTCGGCTGAATGCGCGATTAGCCGCAGCCGCGGTATTTCGGTAGGTACGCGCATGGGCGAGGTAGAAACGGTTGAGTTCAATCAAGATGGTGCGTTAGGTATTACGGTGTACCGGGGGCATCACAAAGGTTCAGCATCCACCACCGACTTAAGTGCGGCAGCTATTCGCGAAGCAGTAACCAAAGCCAATGAAATAGCTAATTTTACGTCGGAAGACCCCTGCGCTGGTTTAGCCCCGGCTGAGTTTATGGCGCACGACTATCCGGATTTAGATTTGTGCCATCCGGCAGACCAGAGCGCCGAATTTGCGCTGCAGCAGGCGCTTGATTGTGAGCGTCATGGCCTGGCGGCGGACAAGCGAATTGTGAATTCCGATGGCGCGGCATATAGCAGTCATTGCGGTTATCGGGTGTACGGCAATACCCACGGTTTTGTCGGTGGCTATTTGCAGTCTCGCCACAGCTTAAGTTGCGCTTTGATAGGCAAAGAGGGCGAGCGTATGCAGCGCGATTATAGCTACTCAGTAGCACGCAAGCAGCATGAGCTGGCAACCCCTCAGGAAGTTGCTAACGAAGCTGTAGAGGAAACTCTGGGGCGCCTTGGCGCACGTAAAATCAATACGGCACAAGTGCCAGTAATCTTTCGTGCCGATGTGGCCAACTCGCTGTTCGGCCACTTGGTGGCTGCCATTAGCGGCGGTAACTTGTATCGCAAGTCTAGTTTTTTATTGAATCAGAAAGGCCAGCAAATATTCCCGGACTGGTTGAAAATTGATGAACAACCGCACCTTGTTGGCGGCCTGGCAAGTAGCCCCTTTGATACCGAAGGTGTGCGAACGCAAACGCAGTCTATTGTTGATAAGGGCGTACTGGAAACTTATCTGATGTCCAGTTATACCGCCCGCAAGTTAAACGCCACTCCTACCGGCCATGCTGGCGGTATCCACAACTGGCGGGTTAGCAATCAGAACCAGAGCTTGCAGGAACTATGTCAAACCATGGGTACCGGGCTGCTGGTAACCGAGTTAATGGGCCAGGGTGTTAATATTGTCAATGGTGACTATTCTCGCGGGGCCGCTGGTTATTGGGTAGAAAATGGCGTAATTGCCTACCCGGTTGAGGAGATTACCATCGCCGGTAATTTGCGCGATATGTTTAAAAATATTGTTGCCATTGGCAATGACGTTGATCACCGCCATGGTGTATTAACAGGTTCCATGTTGATTGAACAAATGCGGGTGGCTGGTCACTAACCAATCTACGCACAAGAACACACCGTTTTATGATCTAAAACAATATAAGCGTAGCGGTAACTTGCTACGCTCTCGCGTTTGCAGCATTGGTTTAGGTTTGGTTGTCCGCATGCGTCGTAATTCTCAGGTTATTGATCAAGAAGTAAAAGTTTCCGCCCAGCAACAGCTAGTGTCGACTACCGACAAGCGTGGCGTTATTACCTACGTGAACGAAGACTTTGTGGCTATTAGCGGCTTCAGTGAAGCTGAGTTGCTCGGCAAAAACCACAACATTGTTCGCCATCCCGATATTCCTAAAGCGGGCGCAGCGTATGAGTTCGGAAATGTCTTCGGTTGAAGAACAAGTGGCAGGCTTCACCGGCCTGACCGCTACTTTCAAGGTGAAAGACTAACGCGGTCGAGCCGTTAAGATAACATCAGGGTTGCCGTACCAAGGAAGGCAAATATACCCACCACGTCAGTAACCGTGGTAAGGATAACGCCGCCAGCCAGTGCCGGATCAATGTCAAAGCGCTTCAGAATCAGCGGCACTGTGACACCGGCCAGACCCGCTGCCAGCAGGTTCGCCATCATGGCGAAGGCAATGATAAAGCCAATCATCAAATCCTGCTTCCACAGCGCTACTACGGCAGCTATTAACACTGCCCAAATAACCCCGTTTAACGCACCTATCGCCAGCTCTTTACCAATTAGCCAGCGGGTGTTGCTGGAGGTAATATGCCCCAGCGCCATGGCTCGAATCACCAGCGTTAAGGTTTGGCTGCCGGCAATACCACCCATGCTCGGAACTATGGTGTTCAATATTGCCAGAATGGCCATTTGCGCCAGAATATCTTCAAACAGCGAGCTAACGAAAGCAGCCAGCAACGCCGTAACCAGGTTTACCGCCAACCAAACTGTGCGGCGGCGAGTACTCTTTAGTACTGGTGCGAAGGTATCTTCATCGTCTTCCAAACCCGCCATGCTTAACATGGAGTGCTGCGCGTCTTCGCGAATAATATCAACCACGTCATCAATGGTGATACGACCAAGCAAGCGGTTGTCGGCATCAACTACCGGTGCCGATACCCAGTCCTGGCGTTCGAAGAGCTTAGCGACTTCGGTTTCGTCCATGTCTACCGGAATGCCCTGTACGTCCGGGGTCATTACGTCTTTTACTAAACCGGCAGGGTCAACCGTAAGCAGCCTTGATAGAGCTATTTCACCAATAAATTTATCTTCGCGGTTCACCACGTATAACTTATCGGTAGCTTCAGGTAACTCGCCTTTGAGGCGTAAATAGCGCAGTACCACATCAATGCTAACGTCGGGGCGCAGGGTAATGGTATCGGTGTTCATGATACCGCCGGCGGATTCTTCTTCGTAGGACAGAGCCATTTCGGCACGTTGCCGATCTTGCTCGTCCATTGATTTTAGTACTTCTTGATAGACCGGATCGGGCAAGCCACGCAGAACGTAGGCCAAATCATCGGTATCCATGCCTTCGGTCGCGGCTGCCAGTTTTTCCGGCGCCATTTGACGAATAATGGATTTTTGAACTTCTTCGTTTAGCTCTTCAAGAATATCACCGTGCTCGTCGGCATCAACGAGCTGCCAAATAATGGCACGAGCCTTCGGTGGGGATGACTCCAGCAGCAGCGCAACGTCCCAGGCGGGTAGGTTGTGAAGTTGTCGACGGGCTTGCACGAACATGCCACGCGCAAGAGCGTCATTGACCTCTTGCAGGCGTTGTTCAGCAATTTCTTTTTCGGCGACGTCTGCTTGCATGGAAAAACTCCTATAGAGATGAGGAGTTTACCGTAACTTTTTCGTTACGTCAGTAGCTGATAATCATTGATCTTCATCAAAGCGGGCTTCAATTAAATCTGACACCGCTTGTAAGGCTTCTTCAGCTTGTGAGCCTTCGGCGGTTACCTGAATCTCTTTGCCCTGACCGCTGGCTAACAGCAGCAGACACATAACGCTGGACGCATCTACTTCCTGAGTACCCTGTTTAATGCGTATTTTGGCATCAAACTGGTGCGTGAGTTGCGCCAACTTGGTGGCAGCACGAGCATGCAAACCAAGCTTGTTACGAATAATCAGATTTTTTTGAACCACTTGTTGAGTCACTATTGTGCATCCAGTTCGCGATGGCGAATTTGTACCTTAAAGGTTTGGTCGGAAAAACGACTAGCTAACTGTTCAGCAATATAAACGGAACGGTGTTGGCCACCAGTGCAGCCAATAGCAATAGTTAAATAGCTGCGGTTGCTGCGTTGAAAGTGCGGTAGCCAGGTTGCCAGAAAGGTCTCAACCTGAAAAATAAATTTAGTGACCAGTGGTTGCTGACTAAAAAAGTGCTGAACCGGCTGATCGCGGCCATTCAATGGTTTGAGCTCTGGTTCCCAATGTGGATTTGGCAGAATTCTGGCATCGAATACGTAATCAGCATCAGGCGGTACGCCGTGCTTAAAACCAAACGATTGAAATACCACAATCAAGCGGGCGGCAGCTTTGCCCAGTACCCGCTCGGTTACTTGTTCACTTAACTGGTGCACACTCAATTTACTGCTATCGATGCGCCAGGTGGCACGTTCGGCAATCGGCTCCAGTAGCTTGTATTCAAGCTTTAAGGCTTCCGGCAGCGGCAACTCGCGCTGAGAAAGGGGATGCAAACGTCTGGTTTCACCAAAGCGTTTCAGCAGCACGCCTTCGTCGGAATCAATAAAGAGTATTTCGGGTTTTACTTTTTTTGGCAGAAAGTCGAGTGCATCAAGCAACTCGTCAGAACGACCGGGAATATTGCGTACATCAATGCTTATGGCAATACGGTCAAATTGTTCAATTACTGCGTGAACCAAAGTTGGTAGCAGCGTAATAGGTAAGTTATCAACACAATAAAAACCTAAGTCTTCCAGCACTCGTAGCGCAATAGTTTTGCCGGAGCCGGAGCGACCGCTAACAACTATTAATTGCATGGCTTGTCATCGGTAGTGAAAAGATCGAATAACTGCTCATCAGAGCTGGCTTCACGTAAGGCTCTGGTGCAGTCCTTATCATTCATGCGTTTGGCAATATTAGCGAGCGTATTTAAATGCGCCTCGTGCTGATCTTCCGGCACTAATAAGGCAAACACAATATCTACTGGCTGATTATCAATCGCATCAAAATCAACCGGGTCGGTTAGTGTTAATAACACGGCCACCGGCTGCGAAGCACTGGGTAGGCGCCCATGTGGAATCGCTATGCCCAGTCCGATACCGGTACTTCCTAAGCGTTCACGATTCAGCAGGCTTTCAAACACATCATGGCGGGTGGTACCTGACAAGCGCGGTGCTGCCAGTTGGCTGATGGTTTCCAGTACTTTCTTTTTACTTGCGCCCGATACTGCACAACGTGTGCAGTCCGGGCTTAACAGAGAAGTTAAATCCATAAGTTAGTGACGTTTCATCTTTTCTTTGTGTTTAATGACCTGACGGTCAAGTTTGGCAATTAAACCGTCAATTGCTGCGTACATATCTTGGTGTTCTGAGTCGGCAAAAATTTCACCGCCATTCAGGTGTACCGTAGCTTCCGCTTTTTGGTTGAGTTTTTCAACATTCAATATCACATGAACGTTGGTAATTTGCTCGAAATGTCGCTCCAGCTTTCCAAATTTAGTATCTACATAGTCTCGCAATGCATCAGTGATGTCGATGTGATGACCCGTCAAATTAATTTGCATAGCATCTTCCTTCTATTGCCCAATGTACATGTGTGTTTGTTCAAACGGCTAAAGTAAGCTTTTACGCTGGCTCGAAGCGGGGATGTTTAAAGACTCCCGGTATTTAGCAATGGTTCGCCTTGCTACTTGGATGCCTTGTGCCGCCATGAGTTCAGCAATTTTACTATCGCTGAGCGGTTTCTTCGCATTCTCGGCACTAACTAACTTTTTAATAAACGCACGAATGGCCGTGGAGGAGCACTCACCACCGTTTTCGGTGCTAACGTGGCTGGAAAAGAAATATTTTAATTCGAACACGCCGCGCGGGGTGTGCATAAATTTTTGCGTGGTTACCCGGGAGATTGTCGACTCATGCATATCTACTGCCTCAGCAACGTCATTCAGCACCATTGGCTTCATGGCTTCTTCGCCATATTCGAAGAACGCTTGCTGGCGATGCACTATGCAATTAGAAACTTTTAGCAGCGTTTCGTTGCGGCTCTCCAGACTTTTAATAAACCAGCGCGCTTCTTGTGTATGGTGACGAATGTACTGTCCGTCTTCGGGATTTTTAGCGTGCCGGCTCATTGCCGCGTATTCTTCGTTTACTCTAAGTTTAGGCACACTTTCCGGATTTAGCTCAACTATCCAACGACCATTTTTTTTCACCACAGTAACATCAGGTATTACGTATTCGGCACTTTGCTGGATTACTGTATCGCCTGGTCGCGGGTGCAGGCCATGAATAAGTCGCAGTACTTCACGCAACTGACCTTCCTGAATTTTTAACTTGCGCGCCAGCGTACGGTAATCGCGACTGGCTAATAAGTTCATGTGCTCTGACACTGTCAGTCGGGCCTGACTGACCCAGGGGGTGTCTGCCGGCAGCGCTTTTAACTGCAGATCCAAACATTCGGCCACACTGCGCGCGGCCACGCCTAAGGGGTCAAACTGCTGCACCCGCTTTAATACCATGCAAACTTCTTCCATGCCGATATCTTCGGCCTGGGTATCTATGGTGGCACTCACGCTGTCCAGAATATCTTCCAGGGGCACCGTCAGATAGCCAGCTTCATCAATAGCTTCAATGATAGCGGTGGCAATGAGCTCATCTTCTTCACTAAAGTGGGACAGGCGCATTTGCCACAGTAGGTAATCTTGCAGGGATTCGCTGGTTTCGCCCTGGTACGACATTTCGTCGTCGTCACCAAAACTGCCGCCGCCGGAGGAGGCACTGCTGCTGCCGGCGGAGTAAGTATCATCCCAGGTGGAATCGGTCGGCAAATCATCGGGTAGTTGATCTTTCGCCATGGCGTCAGATGACTCTAACTGACTGTCGTCGCTGCCACTGGCCAGTTGGTCATTAACGCCAGCATCGTCGCCATTGCTAGCGCTTGCTGAGGTTGTATGGCTATCGTTGGAGTCAGCCGAGCTGTCATTGGAGTGTTCGCCGGAATTATCACCAAAGCTTTCTTCAGCAGCCTCTAACTCAAGCAGCGGATTGTTCTCCAATGCTTCCTGAATTTCCTGCTGTAAATCCAGTGAGGAAAGCTGCAGCAACCGAATAGCCTGCTGGAGCTGAGGAGTCATCGTCAGCTGCTGGCCCATTTTAAGTTGCAGACTTTGCTTCATCGGCATGCGCTCTTTGCGTTAGTTACAGCGTAAATTGGTCGCCCAAATATACATCTTTTACTTGCTGGTTATTAAGCACGCTATTGGCGTCGCCGCTGGCAATAAGTTCACCGTGGCTAACGATGTAGGCATGCTCACATACTGAGAGCGTTTCGCGCACGTTGTGGTCAGTAATGAGTACGCCGATACCACGTTGGCGTAAATGCTCAATAATTTTCTTTATATCAATTACAGAAATAGGGTCAACCCCTGCGAAGGGTTCGTCCAGCAAAATAAATTGTGGTTCAGCGGCTAATGCCCGGGCAATTTCTACCCGACGACGTTCACCACCGGACAAGCTCATGCCCAAACTATTGGCGATATGGCTAATATGAAACTCTTCCAACAAATTATCGAGTTTTTCCTCGCGCTGGCCGGAATCCAGCTCTTTGCGGGTTTCTAAAATAGCCATAATGTTATCGCGCACAGTCAACTTGCGAAAAATTGACGATTCTTGTGGCAAATAACCTATGCCGCGGCGGGCGCGCTCATGCATAGGTAGTAAGGTGATGTCGTCATCATCCAGACGTATCTTGCCCTCGTCGTTGCTTACCAAACCAACAATCATATAAAAGGTCGTTGTTTTACCGGCGCCGTTTGGGCCCAGTAGCCCAATTACCTGACCACTTTCTACCCGCAGGCTCACGTCACGCACTACGCGACGGTTTTTATAGGACTTAGCTAAATGTTCAGCAATTAATGTTGCCATCAGTGAATCCTATGGGTTGGAAGTATTATCTGCAGGTGGTTGGTTGTTGCCATTGCCGCCTTCGCGCTCAGTGTTGCGCGGCATAATAATAGTTTCGACTTGTTCGTTGTCATCTTCGCCACGCTCTGAGGTCAGCACCTGTGCGTTAAAGTCGTAGCGTAACACACCGCCGCGTACCAAACTGTCATTCTGATTGACTTCAGCATTGCCGGTCAAAGTCAGAATTTGGTTAAGCTGATCATAGCGAATTTCGTTGGCCTGAGCCTGAATCAATGAGCCGTCTTCCAGCTTTTGCTGATAAGTTGCTGGCGCTCCGGTGGCCACAAAAACTTCAACCTGACGCTCACGGTCGCGCTCCGCTACGAGCTTATCAGCTTCAATACGCAAGGTGCCTTGCTGAATCACCACATTGTTGGTGAAAATAGCCAGATTCTGTTTAATGTCAAAGGACTCGTCATCGGCATTAATCTTAATGGGCTGGCTAAAGTCGTCCTGGCCCTGCGCCAGCGTTGGCACAGCCAAACCCAGCGTTAGTGCGGCGATACTAGTCACGCCGATTATAAATTGTTTCAACATGTCGATAGAGTTCCAGTTTTTCTGCGTATAAGTCGGCAATCATACCATTACCCCGAACAATAAAGTTGGTTCCTTTAATTGTTACCGGCTGTTCGGTGGTCATGGTTTCACTCACCATATTCACCACCAAATAAGAGGTGGTGATTTGTTCAATATAATCGTCACCAGTAAGACTTGTAATGGTGACATTTTTTTCCAAAACCAAGGTTTGGTCATCGTAAAAAGACCCGTGCTCTGCACGCACTTCCCAGGTAGCTCCTTGCTCGTCGGGGTACACGATATAAACCGGCGTAGTAAGTTCGGTTAAGCCCAGTTGGCTAAAATGGGCCATTTCGGTTGAATTAATGCGATGAGCTAACTGTCCGTTTTCATTGAAAACCTGGGTAATCAGGCCTTGTGCTGTGAAGTCAGGTTTTACGGCCACATCGCGCTCAGGCCGCAACTGTTCATCGCGGTCAATAAATGGGCGCCACATTAATAGTGCACCAGCGCCGAACAGCACGATTAGAATTAGCCAGACCCGCCGTTTCACAGGCTCACTCCACCTTGCAACATTAGCCCACCCTGGGCTAACAAAATCAGGTCAGCAAGCTCACGTACGGCACCAAAACCGCCACTGCGGGTAGTGGTGTAGCTAGCTTGCTGCTGCACCCAAGGGTGGGCATCAAATACCGCAACCCCAAATCCGGCCTGCTGAATCATGGCTACATCGGGAATATCATCACCAATACAGGCGATGTCAGCGTCCGTTAGTTCATACTTCTGTGCTAATTCCTGATAGGCACTAAGTTTTTCTTCGCACCCCTGAATAATATCGGTTACTCCAAGCCCACTCATGCGCTGTTCGACAATGCGCGACTTGCGGCCGGTAATAACGGCAACTTTTACGCCGTGCTTCAGCAAGGCTTTTACGCCAAAACCGTCGCGCGTGTGAAAGGCTTTGAATTCTTCACCGTCGTTGCCAAGGTAAATGCGGCCATCGGAAAACACGCCGTCGACATCGCAAATCAATAATTTGACCGCGCTGGCGCGCTCCAGCACTTCGGTGGCAACTTCGCCGTACCAGGTGCTGACGCTATTGGCGACAATGCTTGCTGTCATTACAACACTCCTGCCCGTAAAAGGTCATGCATGTTTAACGCACCGATAGGGCGGTGCTGCTCATCCATTACAAACAAGCCGTTAATTTTCTTATCTTCCATTATTTTCAGCGCCTGCGCAGCCAGCATATTGGTGTTGGCGGTAACCGGCTTGCGCGTCATCACTTCAGCTATGGCGGTTTGATGAATATCCACGCGATGATCCAAAATTCGGCGTAAGTCACCGTCGGTGAAAATTCCCTGTAACTGATTGTCGCCATTAACCACGGCGGTCATGCCTAAGCCTTTGCGCGACATTTCTAACAAGGCTTCACTGATAGTGGCTTCGGTATGCACTCGCGGCACTCGCTCGCCGCTATGCATTAAATCTTCCAGCCGCAGTAACAGGCGTTTGCCTAAACTACCACCGGGATGGGACAGCGCAAAGTCATCTGCCGAAAAGCCACGCGCATTCAGTAGGGCTACTGCTAAGGCATCGCCCATTACCAGCGTGGCGGTAGTAGAGGCGGTTGGGGCCAAACCTAGCGGGCAAGCTTCTTGTTCTACCGCAATAGAAATATGCACGTCGGCAAGCTTCGCCAACGTTGACTCTGGTTTACCGGTTAAGGCAATAAGCTGCACACCTAAACGCTTTAGCACCGGAATCAGGCCCAGCAGTTCTGCCGTCTCGCCTGAATTGGAAATGGCTAACACCACATCATTGGCCGAAACCATGCCCAAATCGCCGTGGCTGGCCTCGCCGGGATGAACAAAGAATGCCGGGGTGCCGGTAGATGCCAGGGTTGCTGCTATTTTGCCGCCGATGTGGCCGGACTTACCCATGCCAATAACAATGACCTTGCCAGCGCAATCCATCATCAACTGACAAGCACTGCTGAATTGATCGTCCAGCGCTGGGTACAAACCTGCAATGGCGGCCTGTTCGATATCCAGTACCTGGCGTCCCAGGTCAATAAAATTGTGCTTCGAGGTGCTCATGAATGCTTGGTTACCTGCTGGTTCGTTGTTGCTACGCCTAATAATACGTCAAACCTAACTGAAATACAGGCGGATTCACTTGTGATCTATATCCCGAATATATTACTATACCAACTAGACGGTTTAGTAATAAAGCTAGCGTATTACCGTTTGCGCTTAAAAAAGGTAGTAAATGAGTATGGTGAGTTCGGCAAAATCGGCCTCGGCAACAACTGACAACAACGTGGTAACGAGCAAGCAGCCTGATAAATGTGGTCGCCCGAGTTTGCGTGAGCATGTTCTGGATGCCGCTGAAGCTTTGGTAGCAGAGCAAGGTGCAGCGCGCTTAACCTTTGATGCTTTGGTGCAACAAACCGGAGTCAGTAAAGGTGGTTTGCTGTATCACTTTGCCAATAAAGACGCCTTAGTGCAGGCCATGTTGCAGCGTTTGGTCGATCGTAAAGAAGTGCGCCGGACAGAATTTTTAAAAGATTTGGAAGGTAGCCGCGACGCCAATTTAAAAAGCATTTTACTGGCAGCTATGAGTTGTGAAGAAGAGGCGCCAGCATTGCACAGTGCAATTTTGGCCGCTGCTGCCAATAATCCGGAGTTGTTAGCGCCATTGCGCGAGCAAACGGATGCGTTATTTGCTGAACTCGATGAGTCAGAATTAGGCGGCGAACGCGCTCGTTTACTATTATTTGCAGTACATGGTGCGCGTTTATTCGAACAACTGGGTCTATGTCAGTACGGTTGTTGTGATCGCGAGCGTTTTGCCGAAGTTTTGCTGGGGTTGGTTGATGATCTTGGCCAAACTGCAAAATAACAGGCTAAGCGCTTGTATAGAAATACATTATTTGACACAAATTTTACAGAACTCCAGCCGTAGCCTGCACTCTGTTTAAGGTAGAATAGTAAGTGCAGCGATACTTTGGAACAGCGCAATTTTAAGTAAGGGATTTCAACACGTGGAAACATTGGTAGAAATTGACGATGTAAAATTTTCGCACGGTGAACGGCTTCTTTACGATGGCCTTTCGTTAACCGTTCCGCGCGGAAAAATTGTGGCCGTAATGGGGCCAAGTGGCATCGGTAAAACCACGTTACTGCGTTTGATTGGCGGTCAGATACGGCCGCAGCAGGGCAGCATTAAAGTGGCCGGACACAACATTCCAACCTTGTCCCGGTCCGATCTATATCAGGTTCGTAAGCGCATTAGCATGCTATTTCAAAGTGGCGCGCTGTTTACGGACATGACGGTATTCGACAACGTTGCCTTTCCACTGCGCGAGCACAGCAAGCTGCCGGAATCTATCATTCGCACTATAGTGCTGATGAAACTGGAAGCGGTTGGTTTGCGCGGCGCCCGCGATTTATTCCCGGCCGAGTTGTCCGGCGGCATGGCCAGGCGAGCAGCGTTGGCTCGCGCAATAGCGCTCGATCCAGAATTAATTATGTACGACGAACCTTTTGCCGGACAAGACCCCATTTCCATGGGCGTTATTGTGAAGCTGATTCGTGAGCTAAGTAGTTCACTGGGGCTTACCAGCATTATTGTTAGCCATGATGTGAAAGAAGTGATGTCGATAGCCGACTACGCTTACATTATTGCGAACAAAAAAGTGGTCGCTAAAGGCACTCCGAAAGAGCTCGACGAAAATGCTTCAGGCATTGTGAAGCAGTTCATGCGTGGCGAAGCCGATGGCCCGGTGCCCTTCCATTATGAGGCAGATGACTACTTTGATGATCTGCTGGAGGGCTCGAAATGATTGAAATGATTCGCAATATTGGGCGCTACACCCTAGATACTATTGCCGGTGCAGGTAAGTCGCTGTTGATGTTATTTGGCGCGCTGGCTGGTAAACCTCAGCCGGCTAAATCATGGCCGCTATTTATTCAGCAAATGTATGTAGTGGGCGTGTTGTCACTACTTATTATTATTGTCAGTGGTCTCTTCATCGGCATGGTGTTGGCATTACAAGGCTACACCATTTTGATTGACTATGGCGCCGAGCAAAGTTTGGGCCCTATGGTAGCGCTATCTTTATTGCGTGAATTAGGTCCGGTAGTTACCGGGTTGTTATTTGCCGGCCGTGCTGGCTCCGCACTAACCGCCGAAATTGGCTTAATGAAAGCAACTGAACAGCTTTCTAGTTTAGAAATGATGGCGATAGACCCATTGCGTCGGGTAATTGCACCGCGTTTCTGGGCCGGCTTCGTGAGTATGCCAATACTGGCTCTGATTTTCTCTGCAGTTGGTATTTACGGCGGCTTCCTGGTTGGCGTGCAATGGCTGGGCGTAGACGATGGCGCCTTTTGGTCAGTCATGCAGTCAAGCGTAGATTGGTACGACGATATTTTGAACGGAATTATTAAAAGTCTGGTGTTCGCATTTGTAGTGACCTGGATAGCGCTCTACAAGGGTTATAACTGCACACCAACTTCCGCGGGTATTAGCAGCGCGACAACTTCGACAGTGGTTACTGCGTCTTTAGCAGTATTGGGATTGGATTTTGTTTTAACCGCATTAATGTTCGGTTAATCACTTAGGCAGGCGATTATGGAATCAAGAAAAACACAGTTAAGCGTCGGTATTTTTGTTGTTTTGGGTTTTGCAGCTTTGCTGTTCCTGGGGCTTCGTGCTGCCAGCAGTAGCGTTAGTACCGGTGAAGAAACCTATCAGCTGTATGCCAAGTTCGACAATATTGGCGGGTTAAAAGTACGTTCACCAGTGAAAGTGGGTGGCGTAGTAGTAGGTCGGGTTACCAGTATCACCTTAGACGGTGAATATTATGAACCATTAGTCGAGTTTACGATTAATAAAGACTATGACGATTTTTCAGAAACCAGTTCAGTATCCATTCTGACCTCAGGTTTACTTGGTGAGCAGTATGTTGGTCTGCAGCCAGGCTTTATCGATGATTCAATGGGTATGCTGGAAGATGGCGATTATATCACTGACACCAAATCAGCCATTGTGCTGGAAGAGTTAATTGGACAGTTTTTATTTAGCCAAGGCGAAGGCTAAGGAGGCAGTATGAAACAGTTATTAGCATTGGCAGTTGGTGTATTTATGTCCATTTCGGTATCAGCCGAAATGATCAAGTCAGACGATCCGCACGATTTGCTGCAGCAAGTGGCGAACAAAACCTTTGATCGTATTGGGAATGAGCGCAGCAAGATTGACGAAGATCTGGATTACTTACGTGAAATCGTGCGTGACGAAATGATGCCTTATGTGGACTATCAGTATGCGGCAAACAAAACTTTAGGGCGTAACTATAAAGACACCACTCGTGATCAACGTCAGGAATACCATCGCGTATTTCGCGAGTATCTGATTGCTACTTATGCGCGTGCATTTTTACAGTATGACGAAGAAAAGCATGAAGTTGAGTTTGAGCCAGCCCGTGGTGAAGCGGATAAGAAGTCAGCGACAGTGGTTCGCACCCGCGTAACTGAAGAAGGTCGTCCGCCTATTCGCATGGATTTTCGCATGCGCTTTGATAAAAACGAAGACGTGTGGAAAGCTTACGATTTAATCGTGGAAGGCATTAGCTTACTCGACAGCAAGCAAGCCGAGATTGCTTCAGTTATTCGTTCACGTGGTATTGACGGTACTATCGATTTGTTACGCGAAAAAGCGAACGAAGAAATTAAGCAGGGCGATGACGTTGAAGAAGTAGAGCAAATAGGCGCTCGCCAATGAGCTTAAGCTGGGAACTCCAAGACAATAATCGGGTCTGTATTAGCGGCGAGCTAACCCGAAACACGGTTCCGCAATTTTGGCAGGAGCGTTCGCAGTGGTTGCAACAAGATTCACTGACGATTGATCTGGCCGGATTAGAGCACGTGGACACGGCTGGCGTTGCCTTGTTAATTGAAATAAAGCGCTGCTTAAATGGCAGCCAGGACGCATTGAAATTTGAAAATGCGAACCAACAATTACGAGATATTGCTGCTGTGAGTGGCGTTGGGTCGCTGCTTTCGTTAAGCTAGTACACTTATTCTGCCTATTAATAGTTGTGATCATGGATTCCGAGCAAATAGAAAAGTTATTAAAGGACGCACTTGATTTGACTGAAGTGCTGGTTAAAACCGATGGTAGTCACGCCACTATCACGGTTGTTGGTGAAGCGTTTGAAGGGCTTTCCCGGGTTAAACAACAACAACTGGTTTACCGCCCACTGAATGAACATATTGCTAGTGGCGCTATTCATGCCGTGTCGATAAAAGCCTATACGCCCACTCAGTGGCAGCGTGAGAAAAAATTACAAATGCTGAGCTAAGGTGGTGGGCATGGAAAAGTTAATTATTCGTGGCGGCAATCCCCTGCGCGGCGAAGTCACTATATCAGGCGCTAAAAACGCAGCCTTGCCTATTCTTATGGCAACTATTTTACCCAATGAACCTGTGACCGTTAGCAATGTTCCGGCTTTGCATGATGTTGCCACCACGCTGGAATTACTGCATCGCTTAGGCATTAGCCATACAGCGAACTCAGCTAACAGCTACACCATAGACCCAACCGGGTTACATGATCACAAAGCTTCGTACGACTTAGTTAAAACCATGCGTGCATCGGTGTTAGTGCTTGGCCCATTACTGGCGAAGTGTGGTCGTGCCGAAGTTTCTTTACCTGGCGGTTGTGCTATTGGTGCGCGTCCGGTGAATCTTCATATTGAAGGTTTGCGCCGCATGGGTGCTGATATCGTGGTCGAGAACGGCTATATTAAAGCATCTGTTGAAGGGCGCTTAAAAGGTGCTCAGCTGTTAATGGATACGGTTAGTGTTACTGGCACCGAGAACCTGATGATGGCGGCTACCTTGGCCGATGGCGTGACTATTATCGAGAACGCTGCGCGTGAGCCGGAAATTATCGACTTAGCCAATTTCTTGAATCACTTAGGCGCGGAGATTCGCGGTGCTGGAACCGACTGCATAGAAATTCGTGGCGTTGAACGCTTGCATGGCGGCAGTTATCAGGTACAGCCGGATCGCATTGAAACCGGTACTTTCCTGGTTGCCGCATTAGCAACCGGTGGTGAAGTGAAATGTTTGAACACGGCGCCAGGCATGCTGGACGCGGTGATTAAAAAGTTGGGTGAAGCTGGCGCCGAAGTTACCCGTGGTGAAGACTGGATACAGTTAAAGAGTAACGGTCGGGTGAAACCTGTGAATATTGTTACCGCACCGCATCCTGCTTTCCCAACCGATATGCAGGCGCAATTTACGGCGCTCAACGCCATTGCCGAGGGCACTGGCTGGATCCGTGAAACCATTTTTGAAAATCGCTTTATGCACGTGCCCGAGTTACGTCGTATGGGCGCTGAAATTGAACTGGAAGGTAATACCGCAATTTGCCGTGGTGTGACCAGGCTCACGGGTGCTGAAGTCATGTGTACCGACTTACGCGCTTCAGCGTCTTTGGTTATTGCTGGTTTGGTTGCCGAAGGTGAAACTGTGATTGAGCAAATCTATCACATTGACCGTGGCTATGAGTCTATTGAGAAAAAGCTGCAAGCATTAGGCGCGAATATTCAGCGCGCCCAAAGTACTATTGTTCCCGAAGGCTGTGATAGCTAATTAATGCAGCAAATGTCGGCGCGTTATTCGGGTAATTTACCAATAACCGCGTCGACAGTACGCAGTTCATCACCCCGATAGAAGCGAATGGTTAATACAGTTCCCGGTTTAGTATTGGCTACTAAATCCAGCCCCTGGGCCGGAGTGGAAACCGATTTACCATCAAACTCAATAATAAAATCATCAACTTCTAAGCCGGCTAAAGCAGCTGGGCTACCAGGCGCTACTTCAGTTACGGTAATGCCTGGAACCGGGCGTTGACTGTTCAAGCTATCGCCTACATTAATTCCCAGATAACCACGCACTACCGCGCCATCGGTAATGATTTTTTGCATCACTCGTTTTGCATTCGTACCCGGCACCGCAAAATAAATGCCTTCGCCACCCTCACCGGTAAGTGAGTTATAACTGGCATTGTTAATGCCAACCAGTACGCCATTACTGTTAACTAACGCACCACCAGAGGCACCTTCGTTAATAACAGCGTCCATTTGAATTAAATCTGAATAAGAATTGCTGACACCAATACGACCACCGGTGGCACTAATAATCCCCTGAGTAATGGTTTGCCCCAGGTTGTAAGGGTTACCAATAGCCAGCACCACGTCGCCAACGCGCGGATTCAAATTGTCAGACTGTGGAATAACGGGCAGGTTGTCGGCATCTATTTTTAACACCGCAAGGTCGGTGTAGCGGTCACTACCTACCAGCTGAGCACCATAGCGACGGCCATCTTGCAACGCGATTTGAATTTGGTCTACGTCGGTAACCACATGATACGCAGTTAAAATGTAGCCCCGGCTATTCATAATTACACCGGAACCCAAGCGCCATACTGTGGTTGGTCGAGGATTAAAAAATGACCCGCGCACTTCGCCAACGCTATAGATATTTACTACGGCTGGCGCGGCGCGATTCACTGCATCAGCAAAAGAAACCGGTGCCTGATCGGTTTGCGGTTGACCGTTTTTATTCAGCCATGGCATGGCAAGTAGCACAATAGCCGCAACCACTAGTCCTAGTGCCGCCGAGCGACCGAAAAATTGCAGCAGTTGCCGTGCCTTCATGCGGAATCCTTTGCTTAATTCTTAGTATATTTTTTTGGGTTATTTGGCATCGCGGTATCTGGCTACGAATAAGTAAGATAAACAGTTAGATACGCAATCCTAGATAGCATAGCACTGAAGCCAGCCTGAAGACAGTAAACACCATCGTCAGGCTGGCTTCAGCTATTCTTGCAGCAGGGGGCAATACCCCCTTGAGTACTAGTTAGCGTCCGCGCAGAACCAAGTATAACTGCGAGTTTCCTCGTTGCAGGTTCAGGGCAATAACGCCACCGACATTATCAAGTGCCTGGCGTAATTCGGACAAACTATTTGTTGGGGTTTTATTCACGCCCAGAATAATATCGTTCTGACGTAAACCAAGGCGCGCCGCAGGAGAATTTTCTGCTACCTCAGTAATCAGTACACCGCCGCCTGAGTTCACCGATAAGGAAACACCTTCCAGTGCCGGATGTAATTCGGCCGCTACGGTAGCGCTTTCTTCGTTGTCGAGTACCACAGAAACATCCATTTCGTCGCCGTCGCGAACAATGTTCAGGGTAACTTCTTTACCTGCACCTATACTGCCAACACGGGCGGCAAGCTCAAAGAAGGAACGAATAGATTCACCGTTTACGCCAACAATAACGTCACCAGATTTTAACCCGGCTTGCTCGGCAGCTGAGTCTGCAATAACTTCAGCCACAAAAGCGCCTTGGGTCATCTCTAAATCCAATGCATTGGCAATGTCCTGAGTCAGGTTGTCGCCGCGCACGCCAAGCACTCCGCGGCGCACTTCACCAAATTCCAGTAACTGATCGACCAGATTGGTCATCATGTCCGCCGGAATGGCAAAGCCGATACCAATGTTGCCGCCGCCAGGGCCCAGAATAGCCGTGTTAATACCAATTAATTTGCCATCCAGAGTAACCAGAGCACCACCAGAATTACCGCTGTTAATAGCGGCATCGGTTTGAATAAAGTTTTCTACTTCTTCAATGCCCAAACCGCTACGGCCCAGCGCGCTGACAATACCGGAGGTGACGGTTTGGCCTAAACCAAAGGGGTTACCAATAGCTACCACGAAGTCACCAACGCGCAGCTGACCGGAGCGGCCGACCTCAATTTCGGTCAGGTTCTTACCGTCTTGAATTTGTAGCAAAGCAATGTCACTGCGAGCGTCGGTACCTATTACTTTGGCATCGTACTGGCGACCGTCTTTTAAGGTCACCTGAATTTCCGAGGCATCGTCAATCACGTGGTTGTTGGTAACAACGTAGCCGTTGTCTTTATCAATAATGACCCCTGAGCCGAGCCCGCGGAAGGGACGTTCCCGTACTTGCTCTTGTGGACTGTTAGGACCAAAGAAAAACCGAAAGGCTTCCGGAACGCGTTGGCGCACTTCGCGATTACCTTTCACCGAAATATTTACCACCGCTGGTGTTACTTCTTCCAGCATGGGGGCTAACGTCGGTAGTTCTTCTTTATCGTTGCCAAAAAAAGGTAAGCCGGCTTGCACGGGCACTGATGTAAAAGTAACCGCAAGCGCTAAACCTGCACTAACAAGGAATGTCTTCATAACATGCAAACTCCTAAGAATGACAATAACGATTAAATATCACAGCTTAATGACCAGAAATCATTACATAGGTTCGCACAGAATATGTTTCAAGATGTGAGCGGATTGCAATTAGCAATCCGCTGAGGGGTTAACTCGTCGCTTTTTTCTTCGCGTCGGTTTTTTTGTCTGCGCCCTTAAACAGGCCGCTGGCGCTATCAGGGTAATCACGCGGTGGTGCGTCACCACTGCCTGCTTCTTGCTTACGGGAATCATTTTTTACCGTATTCGCTACCCGTAACTGGCGTAACGTGTCTTCCGCAAAAAACGGCAAATCATTCTGATATTGGCCTTGTTGCAACAACTCGGCACTGTGGCCTAAGTACGATTGCAACTTACTTTGCGTGTCGGCTAGCTGCTCAACCAGCGCATTGGCCGTGGCAAAATGCTCCGCTACTTCACGTTGATAGCTCGCCAGTTGCTGCTTGCTGGCGGTAACTTCATCACTTAAGCGCGCCTGATCGGAGTGTTCCTGCAACCAGTAGCGAGCCACAAAGAAACCGATGACCATACCCACGGCTACCAATAAAACACCAATAATCCAACTCATAACTACTCCTTAAAAAGCTCTGCGCCATGCTAACATATGCTGTCTTATAGCATAATGCAGAAACACAAAGAGGGGTAGTGGCTGACCCATGAAAACACCTTGGCAACAATATCAGAGTGATTTGCAGCGCGATGATTTTGAACATGATCCAGCGCAGCAACAAGCAGTAGAAGCACTGCAGCGTCTGTATGACGATCTGTTGGCGTGGCGCGCCCGCGGCAATGGTTGGCTGGCTAAGCTTAGGCAATTATTCAGCGGCCCGGCCAAGGCTCCGCAAGGGTTGTATTTTTGGGGTGGTGTTGGGCGTGGTAAGACCTATCTGGTGGATACTTTTTACAATGCTTTACCCTTTGAGCAGAAGCAGCGCGTTCATTTTCACCGGTTTATGCATCGTGTACACGAAGAATTAAAAGGCTTAAAGGGGGTCAGCGATCCCTTGCCAATTATTGCGGAAAAACTAGCCGGTGAAGCTCAGGTATTGTGTTTTGACGAATTTTTCGTGCAGGACATCACTGACGCTATGTTGCTGGGTACGCTGATGCAGGAGCTATTTAAACGCCAGGTGGTACTTATTGCCACGTCCAATATAGTTCCTGATCAACTCTATAAAAATGGGTTGCAGCGGGAGCGTTTTTTACCGGCAATTGCATTGATTAACCAGAATTGCCAGGTGCTTAATGTAGACGGTGGGGTGGATTATCGGTTGCGCACCCTGACTCAGGCCGAAATTTACCATGCACCGCTGGATGCCGACGCGGACGAAAACCTGCTCAACTACTTTTTCCAACTGGCACCGGATCATCAGAGTCACTGCACCGATGGCACTATAACCATTAACGGTCGCGACATTTCCGTGCGTCGCGAAACCGACGACGTGGTGCTATTTGATTTTATGGCGATTTGCGGCGGGCCACGTAGCCAGAACGATTACATCGAAATCGCGCGCTTGTATCATGCGGTTTTAATTAGTGATTTGCCTCAGCTCGGCAGTAATAACGATGACGCTGCGCGGCGTTTTATCGCCTTGGTCGATGAATTCTATGAGCGTCGGGTGAAACTAATTATGTCAGCGGCAGTGTCGATTGAGCAGTTGTATTCAGGCGGCAAACTGGAGTTTGAATTCAAACGCTGTATTAGCCGTTTAAAAGAGATGCAGAGCCATGAATACCTGGCACTGGGACATTTAGCTTAAGGGCATTGGTTACTTTACATCCGCGATCCTTTCCCCTATAATCCGCGCCAGCCCACGTTACAGGTACAACGATCGTGCATGTTGCCGGTCAGTTGTGGTTCGCGGGGAAGCCCGGAACTACTGTCGTGAACCTATGGAATAGAGTACATATTAATGAAAACATTTGTTGCAAAACCAGAAACAGTACAACGTGACTGGTACGTTATTGACGCTGAAGGTAAAACTCTGGGTCGTCTGGCGACTGAAGTAGCTCGTCGTTTACGCGGTAAGCATAAACCTGAGTTCACTCCACACGTAGACACCGGTGATTACATTGTTATCGTAAACGCAGAAAAAGTAGCGGTTACTGGTAACAAGGCTGCTGGTAAGATTTATTACTCGCACTCTGGGTACCCTGGTGGTATCTCTTCGATCACCTTCGAAAAGCTGATTGAGAAGAAACCAGAAATGGTAATTCAGAAAGCGGTAAAAGGTATGCTGCCTCGTGGTCCACTAGGTCGTGCCATGTTCCGTAAACTGAAAGTGTACGCAGGCGCTGAGCACAACCATGTTGCGCAACAGCCTAAACAACTCGACATTTAATACGGAGCATGAAGAAAATGGCAGAGAATCAATACTACGGTACTGGTCGTCGTAAAAGCTCTACCGCTCGCGTTTTCCTGCGTCCGGGTAGTGGCAAAGTGACCATCAATAACACCACACTTGAGCAATATTTTGGCCGTGAAACTGCCCGCATGGTAGTTCGTCAGCCACTTGAATTGGTCGAGATGGTAGAAAAATTTGATTTGTACATCACTGTTAAAGGTGGTGGTTCTACAGGTCAGGCAGGTGCAGTACGTCACGGTATCACCCGTGCACTGATGCAATACGATGAAACTTTACGTGGTGACTTACGTCGTGCGGGTTATGTAACTCGTGATGCACGTCAGGTTGAGCGTAAGAAAGTCGGTCTTGCCAAAGCACGTAAGCGTCCTCAGTTCTCAAAACGTTAATTGTTGTACTGCTTATTTTAAAAAGCCCGGCCTTGTGCCGGGTTTTTTGTGTTTATCCTTGTAAAAATAAGGGTATTTCTTTATCATCTGAAAGCATTTTTTTGCCGTCAGCGATGCCGCTGGCATAAGCAGCAGCTAATTACTGACTTCACAGCAATGTACTGTGAAGCGTCCTAACTGGAGAGTAAGTGGATGAGCAATGCGCCTGTAGATAAAGGCCGCCGTCGATTCTTGACCGTCGCAACTACCGTAGTCGGTGGTGCGGGTGCGGTTGGTGTTGCCGTTCCTTTCATTGCGTCATGGAACCCGAGTGCGAAAGCGAAAAACGCCGGGGCGCCAGTGGAAGTGAATATTGGTAAAGCCGAACCGGGTCAGTTGATTCGAGTAGAGTGGCGTGGACAGCCTGTGTGGGTTGTTCGTCGAACCCCTGAAATGTTGGAAGGACTTGCCGCAATCGAAGACGATTTGCGCGATCCGAATTCAGAGCAACCACAGCAACCAAGCTATGCCCAAAACAGA
The DNA here is from genome assembly GCF_900177775.1 of Pseudidiomarina planktonica. Taxonomy (GTDB): domain Bacteria; phylum Pseudomonadota; class Gammaproteobacteria; order Enterobacterales; family Alteromonadaceae; genus Pseudidiomarina; species Pseudidiomarina planktonica. Next base: position 469,478 of record NZ_FXWH01000001.1, read on the forward strand.
TACCGCTCTATTAAAGAAGAGTATTTGGTAACCGTTGGTATTTGTACGCATTTGGGTTGTTCTCCGCAGTATCTTCAAGATTCTTTCGGTGAACAGGTTGAAGGCATACCGTCTGGCTTTTTCTGCCCTTGTCACGGCTCGAAGTTCGATATTGCCGGGCGCGTATTCTCGGGCGTTCCAGCACCATATAACTTGGTAGTGCCGCCACATTATTACATCGATGATACGACCATTCTTATCGGTGAAGACGGGGAGCAAGCCTAATGTTTAAGAATTTTGTTGCCTGGATGGATGAACGTATTCCCATGACGAAAACATGGAATATCCATCTGGCACAGTACCCAGCTCCGAAAAACTTTAACATGTGGTACCTGTTCGGGGTGCTGGCCATGTTGGTATTGGTTAACCAAATAATCACTGGTATCTGGTTAACCATGAACTATGTTCCGTCAGCTGAAGGCGCTTTCGCTTCGGTTGAATTTATTATGCGAGATGTCGAATTTGGCTGGTTGTTGCGCTATATGCACTCCACCGGTGCTTCGGCCTTCTTCGTGGTGGTTTATCTGCACATGTTCCGTGGCATGATGTACGGCTCTTATCAGAAGCCGCGCGAGTTGCTGTGGATATTCGGTATGCTGATATTCCTGGTGCTCATGGCAGAAGCCTTTATGGGTTACCTGCTACCTTGGGGACAAATGTCTTACTGGGGTGCTCAGGTTATTATCTCCCTGTTCGGTGCGATTCCGATCATTGGTGATGACTTAACCTTATGGATCCGTGGTGACTATGTTATCTCCGGAGCTACCCTGAACCGCTTCTTCGCGTTGCACGTTATTGCCTTGCCATTAGTGCTGGTAATTCTGGTGTTCCTGCATATTGTTGCTCTGCACGAAGTGGGTTCCAATAACCCCGACGGCATAGATATTAAGAAGCCGAAAGGTTCAGTACCAGACAGTGAAAAACCGAAGTTTGAATTCCATGAACGCTTTACTAAGAAGAAAGACATTGTCGATGCGATTCCTTTCTACCCGTATTACGTGGTGAAAGACTTAGTCGGCATAGGTATTTTCCTGTTCTTCTTCTGTTGGGTTATTTTCTTCAATCCAGCTATGGGCGGGTTCTTCCTGGAGCCACCAAACTTTGAAGCGGCAAACCCTCTGAAAACCCCAGAGCATATTGCGCCAGTTTGGTACTTCACACCGTTCTACGCTATTTTGCGAGCGGTTCCGGATAAGCTCTTTGGTGTCATCCTGATGTTTGGCGCTATTGTGTTCTTATTCTTACTGCCTTGGTTAGACCGTGGTCGGGTACGCTCAATTCGCTACCGTAGTAACTTCCACAAAATTAACCTAACGGTATTTGTGATTAGCTTTATTGTGCTTGGCTATCTGGGTGTGAAACCAGCAACTGAGGTGTATACCTTCTTTGCCCGAGTATTCACCTTCTTGTACTTCGCGTTCTTTGGTCTGCTGTGGTTCTACAGTAAAAACGAGAACACCAAGCCACTACCAGAGAGGTTAACCAAGTGATGAAAAAGTTTCTTATCGCAATGCTAACCCTTCTGCCTGGCTTAGCCATGGCAGCTGGCCCAACCATTCCGTTGGATAGTGCAGACGTAGACTTGCATGACAAAGCGTCGTTACAACGCGGTGCGCAATTGTTCATGAACTACTGCATGGGGTGTCACTCCATGCAGTACCAACGCTACAACCGTACTTTTGAAGATTTAGGTATTCCGGAAGATTTGGGTGTGAAGCATTTACAGTTTACTGGCGATAAGCCGGGCGACTTAATGCGTAACTCCATGTCAGCGGAATCCGCTTCGGCGTGGTTCGGTACCGGTGCTCCGGATTTAACTCTGGTAGCCCGGGTTCGTGGTGCTGATTGGTTATATACCTACTTCCGCTCATTCTATGTTGATGAGTCACGCCCGTTTGGCGTCAACAACGCGGTGTTCCCGAACGTAGGTATGCCGCACGTAATGCAAGAGCTGCAAGGCGTACCAAGTAAAACTACCGAACGTCGTATGATTGACGGTGAAATGCAGGACGTTTACGTAGGTATTAAATCTGACGGCAGCGGTATGTTGACGGCGGATGAATATGATCAAGCCATGCTCGATTTAACCGCATTCCTGGTCTATACCGGTGAACCAATGTTGTTAGAACAGCGCCGCATGGGTTGGTTTGTATTCGGTTTCCTGCTGATTTTCACGATTATGGCCTGGTTCCTGAAACGTGAATTTTGGCGAGACGTAAAATAAGCATCGGTTAACTTAACTGATGTATGAAGTAGTACGTTGGGGGCATTGTTGCCCCCTTCGCTGTTGATGAAATATGGAGAAATACATGGCGGTTGCTGCAAATAAACGTTCAGTTATGACGCTCTATGCGGGCAAAAATGATTTGCTAAGTCATCAAGTGCGTTTAGTGTTAGCGGAAAAAGGTGTCGGTGTAGAAATTAACTTCCTGGAAGGCGATGAGCGTCCGGAAGACTTAATGCAACTGAACCCTTATCCGGACGCGGTACCAACTTTGGTAGACCGCGATCTGGTGTTGTATAACGCCCATATCATTATGGAATATCTTGATGAGCGTTTTCCGCATCCACCATTAATGCCGGTATACCCGGTAGCTCGTGGTAGCAGTCGTTTGATGATGTACCGTATTCAACGCGATTGGTATGCGTTGGCTGAAACCATTGCTGCTGGCGGTAAAAAAGCTGACCCAGCGCGGTTAGAGCTGCGTGAAAGTTTGTTAGCGTTAGCACCAATCTTTGCGGACACGCCTTACTTCATGAGCGAAGAGTTCAGTCTGGTAGATTGTTATTTAGCTCCGCTACTATGGCGCTTACCGGTATATGGCGTTGACTTAGACGGCACTGGTGCGAAAGAAGTTAAGGGCTACATGATGCGTGTGTTCGAACGCGATACTTTCCAGGAATCGCTTACCGATATGGAACGCGACATGGTTCGCGACGCTAAAAAATGAGTGTTGATGTACCCATGACAGCAAAACGACCGTACTTGTTACGGTCGCTTTACGAATGGATTGTTGATAACCAGCTAACTCCACATATTGTGGTGAACGCTGAAGTACCTCATTGCAAAGTGCCGTTGCAGTTTGTAAAAGAAGGTCAGATTATTTTGAATATTGCGCCAGCAGCCGTTGGTGCCCTGCAAATGACCAACAGTGACGTGCAGTTTAATGCTCGCTTCGGTGGTAAGTCACAGCAAGTGTATGTGCCTATAGCGGCCGTGGTAGCCATTTATGCCCGTGAGAATGGTGCTGGTACCATCTTTGAAGAAGAGAGCGCACTGAGCTACGAGCAGGCGCCTGTGGAAGACACTCAGCCAATGGCATTAGTGGAAGAAACAGAGCAGGATCAGGATAAGAAATCTGTTAGCACGAAAAAGTCAGCTAAAAAGCCCGGTAAAGCCAAGGGCTCGCATTTAAAAGTAGTTAAATAGCTTCAGCCCCAATCAGGGGCTGTTAAATGCGGTGACTACGCGCTTTACTCCAGAAATATTCCGCACTATCTCAACCGCAAGTTCCGCTTCGTCGTTCGCCACTATCCCCATTAAGAAGACTTCGCCATTTTCAGTCACTACTTTAATTTGCGAACCGTCGATGTCTTTCTCACTCAGTAATTTGGTTTTTACCTTACTGGTAAGCCAGCTGTCATGGGTGCGGGTAGTAATTGAAATCGGGTTACCAATGCGAATTTCGTTGTGTATCTGGTCAATTCCTTGTTGCTGTCTAACCAGTCGTTCAGCCTGAATTTTACGTTCTTGCGAAAGGGCCTGACCCACTAACAGCACGGCTTCGTTATATGCCACTGCCACCACTCGTGTGGCACCCAAATCTTCTGATTCGGAGATGGCTCGCTGCGCCCGAAACTCTAAGGTTTGGTCATCCATTTGAGTGCCAATACTGCGTCTGTCCGTTGCCGCTTTCACACCAAGCGCGCTGGCGCCAACCACGGCCACAGCACAACCTTGTAACAGCAGAACAGATGCTAACACCACACTCATGCCGCGGGTGAAGCTGGAGCCAATTCTGGTTTTAGCCTGTGGTGTCATTCGGATACCTCTTGGGGAAACACTTGTTGTTCAATCAGATCGCATAAACTATGAACCACAAACAACAGTTGTTCACTAATGCGATTAGGTTCATAACTTGGAATTCGTATTTCTACATCGTCCGGGCCCAGCAAACCGGCCACATCGGTGTCGCTATCGCCGGTTAATGCCACTATGAGCATGCCACGGGAAAGCGCTGCTTCCATGGCTTTGCTTACCTGAGCTGCAGTGGCGTCGGTACTGGCCACCAGTAATACATCCTGAGCCTGACCTAGTGCCAAAATGTGCCGTGCATAAGTATCACAAGCGCCATCGCTACTGCCAACGCAGGGCAAGCCAATAACCGGGAACGGCGGGCGCTCGAGTTTTTGGCCGTGTAGCATCAGGTGCGCGAACTCTTGTGTTACAACACTTGCCTGGCCCTCGCCGCAGGCAAATACCCGACGTCCTGACAACACGCTTTGGGTTAACAGTTCAGCCGCATTCACAATGGCATCACCAAGTACTTCCGCAGTGGCTATCTGGGTTTGTATGCTTTGCGTAAAAAGCGCTTTTATTTGGTCTTGCATAAGTTTCCTGTAAACACTAAAAAGCGTCCTGCAACCATTGAATGCTAGCTGGCTCGCCAACAATAGCTATCACATCAAAGCGCATTGGCGTTAAATGCTCGGTAATGTTTTGTTGCAGTAAAAATAAACGGGCTGCGGTTCTTATACGCTGACATTGCTGTGGTGTTATTTGTTCCAGTACCCTGGCAAAAGATTCATTGCGCCGATACTTAACCTCAACAAAAACCCAGCGCTCTTGCGCGCGCATAATAACATCTATTTCTTTCTTGCCGACCTGAAAGTTGCGCTGCACAAAGGTTAACCCCTGTGCTTGCAAGTACTCAATGGCTTGGGTTTCAGCGTCGGTTCCAGCTTGGTGACGGGACATAATTGATTCCTTGCATCGGCACCACCTGGTGCTGATTAAAGGTAGCCCATTCAAGCTGGCGTTGAATTCGTTGGTTCACTACATTTAGAGCCCCGCTAAGGCCTTGATGACGATACCCGGGTAGCTGCGCTAATGCTTGTAACTGCGGGCTTAACAGCAAGGCATCATGGCCCATCGCAGCTAAGCGCGCATGGCTATAGCCCCAGCCATCACGTAATTTAAGTACGGTGTTAAGCTGCTGGCGTTGGGGATGATTTGGTAGCAGCCAGGGAATTTCACTAAATCTCACCTGGTCAAGGTCGTTCTCGCTTATACCAGTTTGACCGACATGACTGGCCGAACTGGCATACACCGGAATACGTTCGGCAAAAGGTGAAATGGTGACATCTATAAAAGGTTTCAGCAGCTTGGTTTGATCGGCGCCGCCAGTTAAATAAATCACATCCACATCAGCGCGGCTGCGAGGCTCTGCTTCAACAATAATTTTGCCGGCGGCATTTTTAACCGCAGTAATGCGCGCTTCGCTGTCTTGTACACCAAGGTTTAGCTGAACCGAACTCTTCATGTCTTCAGTAGTACGGTAAAAACCTGCAGCCACATCCGGATTCGCTACCGGCAGTTGCTGCCAGTGCTGGGTAAAGGTGTCTACTAAAGCTTCGCCCCGGCCGGTTGCCGGTGCAAACAGCAAGGGGCGGCTAAATTCTTGCTGGAACAACAGGTCGGCTGCGGTACGTACTTCGGTTTCTGGATCCAGCGCGAAAAAATAGGCGGAACGGGCTGCGGAGCTTGTCGCTACCTCGGCATCCCCAAGCGGCGGTTGTTCATTCAAAAACAGATGTGTCCACTGCGCCGTTGGCATTTCATCGAGCAAGGCTTGTACTTGTTCTTTTAACAGTGGGCCTACAACCATGTCCGGCTGTAGTTGAATAAGCTCTTCCGCAATAGCGCCAACCGCCGTGGTATTGGTATCTATGAAAGTAGCCTGCAGTTGCGGCTGTTTTAACAAGGCCAGAATAGTGCCGTCGCGAACGGCATTACCCTGACTGGCATAGGGGCCGGTTAATGGCAGTAAAACAGCAACTTGCTGAATCGGGCTGCGCGGCTCCAGCCAGGCGGCGAAATGTTCTTCCACTATGGCTTGCGCAGGGTGGTCCGGATAACTTTGCTGCCACTCAGTTAGGGTACTGGCAATATCGGTGTTGGTAGACAGTGTCTGATGCAGGCGTTGAACCAGTCGTGTCCAGCCATCGCTAATAGAATCGGCCGGGCGTTTAAAGTCACGCCATTGTTGCGGCGGAACTTGCTGCAGTAACTGCCAAATAGCGGCGTTGGCAACAGAATCACTCTGGTAGCGTTGTTGTTCTATGCGCCACAGCGCCGCTTTCAGGTAAGAACCTTGCGCGGCCGCAGCCTGAGCTCGCAGTGCCAGAGCTTGCGCTCGTTCACTGCGTTCGGTGAATTGCTCGGTTAAATGATCCAGTAATTCGAGTACTTCTGCCCACTGCTGTTGATGCGCGGCAAACTGTGCCTGCAGTAACCGAAACTGACGCCAGTCTTTGGGGGCTAAATCAGCACTATTAATTTGCGCTAATACCGCTGCCGAAGATTGCCAGTTTTGTTGCTGCTGAAAAGTGGCCGCCGCTAGTAACAGGGCATACTGACGTGCTTGTGGCGTTGCGGCTTGCTCCGCTTCGGCTAACCAGTCGGCAGGAGTTCGCGCTGCAGCCTCAGTGAGTACCGGCGTTTGCACTTGTGGCGTCAGCTCGGGTTGCGGCTGGCGTGGCTGACTGCCACAACCGGCAACAGCAAAAATGATCAAGCAGGCGATTAACTTCTTTGGCACAATAGCGTTTCCAAAAGCGAGCATTATTTAATGTAGCTACTATAAACTGGCACCGCCGCTGAAACAAACTTAAGCTTGCTTTATCAACTACAGGAACAGTTATGTCTTCTGCTTCAGACCCCGGTATTTTGTATATTGTTCCCACCCCCATAGGTAATTTGGGTGACATTAGTGAACGTGCCTGTGCGGTATTGGCCGAAGTGCAGGTTATTGCTGCCGAAGATACCCGCCACAGCGGCAAGTTATTAAGTCATCTGGGCATTAAGAATGACTTGTTGGCACTGCACGAACACAACGAACGTGACCGCAGTGAAGCACTGATTAAGCGTTTGCAGGCGGGCGAGAGCATTGCCTTAATCTCCGATGCAGGTACACCGTTAATCAGCGATCCGGGCTATGTGCTGGTGGGGCAGTGTCGTCGCGCGGGCATCAAAGTTGTTGCCTTGCCGGGAGCTTGTGCCATTACCACGGCATTGTCAGCCAGTGGGTTGGCAACTGACCGGTTCTGTTTTGAGGGCTTTTTACCGGCCAAGCCACAGCAGCGCCGCAAGCGCTTGCAGGAATTACTGACTGAAACCCGCACGCTGGTGTTCTATGAGTCGCCGCACCGCATTGTGCATACCTTAGAAGCTCTGCACGAGGTGTTCGGTGAGCAGCGTGGCTGTGTGCTGGGGCGAGAACTCACTAAGCAATTCGAAACTTACTTAACTGGCACAGTTGCTGAGGTGTTGCAGCAGGTTACTGCTGACAGCAACCAACAGCGTGGAGAAATGGTGCTGATGCTGGCCGGCGCTGAGCCAGCTGCGCATACCGAACTGCCAACCGAAGCTTTGCACTGCCTGAAATTATTGAGCCAGGAGTTGCCGTTAAAGAAAGCTGCCGCCATAGTGGCTGAAGTGTATGGCTTGCGTAAGAACCAACTGTACGAATACGGACTGCAGGCAAAAAATGAATGATTGAGTCGGGCTGTACATGCGCGTAGAATGCCGCGCGGGAGTCAGCCAGACAATCGCTGCCTAATGGGAAACTGTTAGGGGGAGGAAAGTCCGGGCTCCATAGGGCAGGGTGCCAGGTAACGCCTGGGCGGCGCAAGCCGACGACTAGTGCAACAGAGAGCAAACCGCCGATGGCCTGCGCAAGCAGGATCAGGTAAGGGTGAAAGGGTGCGGTAAGAGCGCACCGCGCGGCTGGTAACAGTTCGTGGCACGGTAAACTCCACCCGGAGCAAGGTCAAATAGGGGTTCATTGGCGCGGCCCGCGTTGAACCCGGGTAGACTGCTTGAACGCTGAGGCGACTCAGTGGCTAGACGAATGATTGTCCACGACAGAACCCGGCTTATCGGCTGGCTCCCACCTTCTTCGTGTTACCCGGTAACGGTGTCGGTTTGCTGTTGAAGAAATTTCAGCAACTCGGCAAAGGGAACGGGCTTACTGAACAAGAAGCCTTGCAGGTAATTACACTGCAATTGCTTCAACAGTGCCACTTGTTCCTGATTTTCTACACCTTCGGCAATAATGTTCAGGTTTAATGTCTGAGCAATACGAATGAGCGCATCCAGCAAAGCGTTCTGTTGCTTATTGGCAGGTACTTCCAGCAGAAAACTCCGGTCTATCTTAATAAAGTCGACCGGATACCGGCGCAAGTAATTCAGCGATGAATAACCGGTACCGAAATCATCAATAGCAATTAAAACACCGGCGTTGCGCAGCTTTCTCAGATTCACCAACTGGCGTTCCTGATTTTTCATCAGCATAGATTCGGTAATCTCAATCATAAGTTTTGCAGGTGGCATTTGCTCTTCGGCTAATCTTGCTAACCAGAGGTCTGCGCTATCGGCCAGATTGAATTCGCGTGGTGATCTATTCATGGAAATAATCAAGTCAAATCCCGCTGCTTGCAGGCGTTGCCAGTCGCGACTCACCTGCGTGAGTACAAACTCTCCCAATACCCGAATAGCCCCGGTTTTTTCTGCCACCGGAATAAACTGGGTGGGCGGAATCGCACCGTGGCTAGGGTGCTGCCAGCGCAGCAGGGCTTCACACTTAGCCACTTTACCGGTGGCTGCATCAACTACCGGTTGGTAGAACACCTCGAATTCGTCGTTCTCAACGCCGGTAAGCATGTCGTGGTGCAAACTAATGTGTTGTTCGGCCGCATAGCGTAAGCTTTTATCAAAGAAGTACACGGTTTGACGACCAGCCGCTTTAGCAGCGTACATGGCCAGGTCAGCATGCTTGAGTAGTTCTGTTGATTGCATTCCGTCAATTGGGAACATAGCCACGCCAATACTGGCACTAATACTGAGTTCACTTTGCTGCAGGCGCAGTGAGGGCTGAATACTCGCAACAATCCGGTTAGCTTGTTGCTCAGCCTGCACCGCGTCTTCTAAATTCCGCAACACCACCACAAATTCGTCGCCACCCATACGCGCTACCAGATCTTCTGGTCGAATACTGGATTTAATGCGATTCGCTATATGCTGTAATAACTGGTCACCCACATCATGGCCGAGTGAGTCATTCACTTCTTTAAAGTGGTCTAAATCAATAAAGAGTATGGCGAACTTATAGTCATGCCTTAACGCGCTCTGAATTAAGCGCTCCAACTGAATAATGAAGTAATGGCGGTTGGGTAAATCAGTCAGGGGGTCAAACCGTGCCTGATGAGAAATAGTAGACAGTGCGGTACGCAGCCGTAACTGAGTAAACAGCAGCAACATGAGAATAGCGGTAATCATTAGCACTGCGGCGGTACCTATAATCATACGCGCCCAGTAGCCGCTGGTGTCTACCTGCCAGTCACCGCTGGCCGGATACGCTGCCAGCATCCAGTGGCCATCCGGAACGTTTACTTTTACGGCTAAAAAGTCTTGTTGCCAAACCGGTGCATGCCCGGCTATCAAATCACCCTGCATGCCCTCCCCGTTAACCCCGCGTAAGGCAAAATTGAAATCGCCTAGCTGCGGCTTAAACTCGGCTGAGCTAAGCAATGCGTCGGTATTAATGACTTCGGCAATGATGCCCCACAACGCCGCATCGGGTTCATTGCTGCGAAATACCGGCAGTCGGGCAATGAGCGCGGAACCGCCCTGCACCAGTTCAAGCGGGCCAGCTAATACGATATCGCGTGCTTCCACTGCGCGTTGCACGGTAGCTAGTTGCACAGGGGATGAACGGTAATCAAAGCCAATAGCATCTTCGTTACCTGCCAGCGGATACACATGTTGGACCACCAGATTAGGTGCTAGTGCTAAATGGCGAATTTGTAAGTCATCGCCCATGAGTTCGCGGGCAAGCCGGGTAAAGCGTTGCTGATCAATAGTCGGATTAATCATAATTTCGGCGCGCAGGCCGCGCATGGCAATCAGGTTGGCACTCAGTCGGCCTTCCAGCCGGGCGCGCAGAACGCCAAGTTCTTGTGCCGCTACGCGCTTGTTTATTTCTATTTCGCGGCCACGCTGGCTGTCCGCAACAAAAAATACGGCAGTTTGCAGCAGTACCGCAATGCTAATAACTACGGTTACTAAATAGCGCTTTCTTGATAGTCGAGATTGTATCAAGCCGCATGTCCTTAGTTATGTAGAAAAAACTGAAACGAATTCAACTTAATGCTTTGTCGATAGTCTAGGAAAGCAATGTGCTGGTCAAGACTTAAGCGGGGTTGTCGCGCGATTAGTTGATTTTTTTTACAAAAAGATGATCACGATTGTCTCCACAAAACTCCACAAAACTCAACACCTTGCTGATCAACGCCGTTTTATATGGGGTAAAGCCACTGCAAAGACTTGGTATTTTGCTTGACAGAAAGAAGAAATGACACCTAGACTGTCACGTTGTGGGGATTTGTGGATTTTTGTGGATCAAGTGGGGATCTCATGTTTCGTGGGGCAACATCAATAAGTCTGGACGAGAAAGGCCGACTTGCAATACCAGCTAGGTATCGCAAGAGCTTGGCGCTTGATTGCGAGGGCGAAATGGTGTGCACCATAGATATCAAGCAGCCTTGCTTGTTGCTGTACCCGCTGCCGCAGTGGCAGATTATTGAACAAAAGCTTACCACATTATCCAGTATGAACCCCGCCGAGCGTCGCTTACAGCGCTTGTTGCTCGGGCATGCAGAAGACTGCTCTATGGACAAGAACGGTCGTTTACTGATTGCTCCGACGCTACGCCAGCATGCCGATTTAAACAAAAAACTGATGCTCATTGGTCAGTTGAATAAGTTTGAAATCTGGTCAGAAGCTGCGTGGCAGGCACAAGTTGCTGAAGATATGGCGGCAGAACAACAAGACGTGGCCCTTAGTGACCGCTTACAAGACTTCTCATTATAATGAAAACAGCGCCACCGCAACACGTGTCGGTGCTCCTGCAAGAAGCCGTCGAGGCACTTGCGCTGAAACCGCACGGAACCTATCTTGACGCGACCTTTGGTCGAGGTGGACATGCGCGCGCAATTTTAGCAGAACTAAATACCCAAGGCCGCCTGTATGCGCTTGACCGCGACCCCACCGCGATTGAAGCGGCGTTACCGCTGGCGACCGATTCCCGCTTTACTATTGTTCACACTCCCTTCTCGCAACTAGCTCAGGTAATAAGTGACCACTCACTTTCCGAGCAGCTGGACGGTATTCTATTTGACCTTGGCGTGTCTTCCCCACAACTTGATGACGCCGAGCGTGGTTTTAGTTTTATGCGCGACGGACCGCTGGACATGCGTATGGACACCAGCAGTGGTATGACCGCAGCTGAGTTTGTTAATACGGCACCGGAAGCAGATATTGCGTTTGTATTGAAAGAATATGGTGAAGAGCGATTCGCCCGCAAAATCGCCCGCGCCATTGTTCACGATCGCGACGAGAAGCCATTTTTACGCACGCGCCAACTAGCTGAAATGATTGCGCGCGTTGTGCCCTTTAAAGACAAACACAAGCATCCGGCTACCCGGGCATTTCAGGGGATCCGTATTCATATCAATGGTGAATTGGACGAAATTGAACAAGCCCTGGAAGCGGCTCTGGCCGGTTTGAAAACCGGCGGACGCTTAGTTGTTATTAGCTTCCATAGCCTGGAAGACCGTTTGGTGAAACGTTTTATGCGCAAGCATAGTCAGGCCAAGTCGGTACCAGCAGGTATGCCAATTAAAGATGAAGAGCTCAATAAGTCCAAACAACTGAAGTTGTTAAGTCGCGCTGTGAAGCCGACTGATGGCGAAGTGAGTGCTAACCCACGTTCACGCAGTTCAGTGCTGCGAATTGCCGAGAGGGTGCGTTATGACGACAACTAAAGCCCCCTCAATGCTAGTTCTGTGGCGCGATGACGTGGTGCGTTTTCCGGCTGTTATTCTGGTGTTTATCGCTGTGGTAGCCAGTGCGCTGACTATTATTTACGTGGCTCACAGCCATCGCCAAATTACCATTGCCCGCGATGAACTCAGTTCAACCCGCGACCAGCTGGATATTGAGTGGCGGCATTTAACCATAGAGCAGAATGCCTTAACCGAGCATAGCCGGGTGGAACGTATTGCCATGCAGCAGTTGAACATGGTGCGGCCGGAACCTGAGCAGGAGGTGCTGGTGCCATGGCAATAAACAGAAATCGCAAGAATCAGCATCCAAACGCACTGCACTGGCGCTTCTACGTGGCTATGTTGGTGCTATTTTCCGTATTCGGCACCTTGCTGGCACGGGTAGCTTACATTCAGGTCGTAGCACCAGAGCGCCTGCAAATGGAAGGCGATCGGCGTTCACTGCGCTCGGCACAAACCGACGTGCAACGTGGCATGATTGTGGACCGCAACGGTCGTGAGTTAGCCGTGAGCGTACCGGTGCAAACGGTATGGGTAGATCCACAGCGCCTGCATCAACAGGGTGGTTTAGAGAATAAAGAGCGCTGGCTGGCGCTGGCGGAAGTGTTCCGCACCAACGTTGATGATTTACTGGCGCGGGTAGACGACCCCAGCAAGCGCTTTGTGTACCTGGAACGTAAAGTAACTCCGGCAGTTGCCGAGTACGTGCGGCAGCTAGATATTCCAGGTGTGTATTTAAAAACCGAGAGTCGGCGTTTTTACCCGGCCGGTGAAATTGCTGCCCATGTAGTGGGCGTAACAGATATCGACAGCCGCGGTATTGAAGGACTCGAGGCTGTTTATGATGAGGTTCTGACCGGTACTCCCGGTGAACGAGTTTATCGCAAGGACGCACAAGGGCGGGTTGTTGAGGAAATTCGCGCAGTTGCCGCGCAGCAACCACAACAATTAACGCTGAGCATAGACCAGCGTCTGCAATCACTTGCTTATGCCGAACTGAAAAAAGCCGTGCGCTATCACCAAGCTACTTCAGGTTCGGCGGTGATTATTGACGTGAAAACAGGTGAACTGTTAGCGATGGTCAACAGCCCGTCCTTTAACCCTAACAATCGTAACGATTTGCAACCACACCGGTTGCGGAATCGGGCGATTACCGATGCTTACGAACCAGGCTCCACGGTGAAACCGCTGGCAGTTATAACGGCACTGGATAACAACCATGTGCAAGCCTCAGATTCGGTAGATACAAGCCCCGGCTGGCTGCGAATTGGTGGTCGCCGGGTTAGCGATCCGCGCAACTACGGTAAGCTGAGCATTGCCGAGGTACTGCAACACTCCAGTAACGTTGGTGTTACCAAGCTGGCGCTTGGGGTAGGTATCGACAAGCTTATTCAAACCTACTTCGACGTAGGTTTTGGCAATGATACGGGCATTGGCATGCTCGGCGAGAGCTTTGGTGTGCTCACCAATCGCCGCCGTTGGTCCGATCTCGACATTGCTACTTTGTCGTACGGCTATGGCCTGCAGGTAACCACCTTACAGCTCGCGCAAATGTACAGCATTATCGGCAATGGCGGCGTTCGTCGCCCGCTAAGTATTCAGCGTCTGGAAGGCCCCGGCGCGGGTGAACAGGTAATCGACAGAGAAACGGCTCGGCAGGTGTTGCTGATGCTGGAAAACGTGGTGGAAGAAGGTACTGCTAAATCAGCGCAAGTGCCCGGTTACCGCGTTGCCGGCAAAACAGGAACATCGCGTAAAGCAGTGGTTGGTGGCTACGGTGATGACTATGTCACCCTGTTTGCCGGCATTGCGCCCGTAAGTGATCCGCGTATAGCTGTGGTAGTTACCGTGAATGAGCCGCAAGGCGATGATTATCACGGCGGTGATGTGGCAGCACCGGTATTTGCAGAAATTGTCGGAGATGCGATGCGCTTGCTGAACATTCCGCCAGATAATCTGTCTGATAAAGCCGTTCGTGTAGCCGGTTTAGCTGCAGTCGATGCCAAACCGACCGGCCGGCAGGGAGGGGCGAATGATTAAACTAACGCGTTTACTACCAAATTACCCATTGCTGTTACCTGATCTTGAAGTAACAGGTATGAAGCTGGACAGCCGTCAGGTTGCCAGCGGTGACTTATTTGTGGCCATTCCAGGCTATCAGAGCGACGGCCGTGACTATATTGACCAGGCCATAGCTGCCGGTGCCCGAGCGGTAATTGCTGAAGCTGACATGGCCGAAGTACGCAATCGCAATGGCGTGCCAATTATCGCGGTAACCGGGCTACGCAATCAGTTATCACTGTTAGCCGGGCGTTTCTTTGGACACCCCAGCAAGCAATTACGACTGATTGGTGTAACCGGCACCAACGGCAAAACCTCAGTAACTCATATTCTGGCGCAGTTGCTACAGCGCATTGGCGAAATCAGTGGCGTTATTGGTACTACCGGCAGCGGCATGATTGGGCGCCTGGTACCTGAGCAACACACCACTCCCGATGCCATTGCGGTGCAGCAACGGCTGGCGGCTTTGCGCGCCGAGGGTGCTACTGCGGTTGCCATGGAAGTCTCGTCTCATGCCCTGATTCAGGGGCGGGTGGATGCGTTGGAATTTGAGCTGGCCGCAATTACGAATATTAGCCGGGATCACCTTGATTATCATGGCACCATGGCGAACTACGAAGCGGCGAAGCTGCGCTTGTTCACCGATCTTGAACCCTGCCAAATGGTATTGAACGACGATGATGCGCTGTGTGCAGCCTGGTCTGAGCAATTACCGGCGGCCTGGCACTATGGTGTCACTCACGCCGAAGCCAACGGCGCCGCAAATGCGGGGCAAAATTCGTCAACCCGGCGTTTGCTGGCTACCGACATAGTGTTCGAAGACCATGGCACCCGTTTCACGGTGACTGATGCGGAAGCCAGCTATGAGGTTGAGTCGCCGCTACTAGGTCAATTTAACGTTTATAACGTGCTCACAGCCTTAACCAGCCTACGAGCGCTGGGTTATAACCTGGCGCATGCATGTGCTCAGGTTAAACACCTACAACCGGTTCCTGGCCGCATGGAGACCTTCTTTACCGACGGTGAACCATTAGCAGTGGTTGATTATGCGCATACCCCAGATGCCTTACAGCAGGTGCTCAGCGCCTTGCGCCGCCATTGCCGCGGCCAGCTGTGGTGTGTATTTGGCTGTGGTGGTGACCGTGACCGGGGTAAACGCCCACAAATGGGATCAGTTGCGGCCGAGTTGGCTGATCAGGTTGTGGTAACTGATGACAACCCACGCACTGAAGCGCCGGAGCACATAGTGCAGGATATTTTAACGGGTATTGCCAAACGCGAGAACGTGCAGGTGGTAATGGGGCGTGAACAAGCCGTACTTGAAACTCTGGCCCGGGCTGGCGCCGACGATGTGGTGCTGTTGGCAGGTAAAGGTCATGAAGATTATCAGGTGATAGGACAACAACGTCACCCATACCATGAACGTGAAGTGGTGGCTGCCTACATGCAACAGCACGGTGCCCAGGTGGCCGGAGGTAACACATGATTCGCGTTGACTTAGCCTGGATTGCAGCGGCCGTAGAAGGCCAACTGGTAGGTGAGAACCTGACCATTGAAGCTGTGTCTACCGATACCCGCAACTTACCTGCGGGTTCGCTGTTTATTGCACTGCAGGGGCCTAACTTCAATGCTCATGAGTTTGTTCCGCAGGCCATTGCCAAAGGTGCGGCAGCGGCAATTGTTGAACAACAGCAAGAGTGTGACTGCCCGCAAATAATTGTGAAAGACACCCGTTATGCACTGGGTTTGCTTGGTGCTGCGGTAAAACAGCAAGTTGCGCCGAAAACTATTGCCATAACCGGCAGCAGTGGCAAAACCACGGTAAAAGAAATGATGGCCGCTATTTTAGGCCGTCGTGGCAAGGTACTGGCTACCGCCGGCAATTTTAATAACGACATTGGCGTGCCACTAACCTTGTTACGACTGACGCAAGAGCATGATTATGCGGTGCTGGAACTGGGCGCCAATCATCGCGGTGAAATTGCCTATACCTCGGGTTTGGTGAAACCTAATGTAGCCATTATTAACAACGTGAGCCCGGCTCATGTTGAGGGCTTTGGCGACGTACACGGTATTGCTAAGGCGAAATCAGAAATTTTCCGCGGGTTGCAGGAAGGCGGGCTGGCTATTACGCCACAAGATTCAGAGTTTGCTGGTTGTTGGCAACGCGTGTTGGCCGATGTTCGTCATCAAACCTTTGGCAGTGGTGACGCGGCCGTGGTGCAGGCGCATAACATTGTTTTAGATAATGCTGGCTGCGCAACCTTTGAAATTAGCTTGCCAAGTAAGGCCGGTAGCAGTGATCGCCAGAACGCGAAAATTCACGTGCCAATACCGGGCCAGCATAATGTTCACAACGCCCTGGTGGCGGCCGCGGCATGCCTTGAACTTGGCTGCACGTTAGCCGATGTTGCTGCCGGGCTGCAACATTTAGAAGCGGTTCCCGGGCGTTTGCAAAGTCACGATATTGCCACCGACGTGCGTCTGATTGACGACACCTATAACGCCAACGTGGGTTCAACCAAAGCGGCTTTGGATTTGCTGGCCAGCTATTCGGGCTACCGCATTATGGTACTTGGCGACATGGGTGAGCTTGGTGAAGATGCCCGTGCCTACCATGAAGAAATTGGTGCCTACGGCATCAAGGTAGGCATTGATAATCTGTTTACCCTGGGTGTACTGAGCCAAAGCGCCAGTGACGTGTTTAATGGTCACGGCGGGCGCCATTTCGGCAGCCTGGATTTGTTGGTAAGTCATATTTTGAATTTGATTGAGAGTGAGCGTCGTCCGGTCACTATTTTAGTGAAAGGGTCGCGCAGCGCGCACATGGAACGGGTGGTACTAGCATTGCGCCAACGTGCCGATGAGATAGGTGAAAGTGAGGGACAACAAGCATGTTAGTCTGGTTGGCTGAATATTTGCTGCAATACGAGACCGCATTCAATGTGTTCTCCTACCTGACTTTGCGCGCCATTCTGGCGGTATTAACCGCACTGCTAATTTCGCTGTGGTTCGGACCGCGGTTAATTCGCTTTTTACAGCGCTTACAAATTGGTCAAACCGTGCGTGACGACGGCCCGCAATCCCATTTAAGCAAAAGCGGCACACCGACTATGGGTGGGTTGCTCATTCTTGCTTCTATTGTGGTGTCCAGCCTGCTTTGGGCTGACTTAAGCAACCGTTACGTGTGGGTGGTATTAGGCGTAGTTACCGGCTTTGGTTTGGTTGGCTTTATCGACGACTATCGCAAAGTCGTGCAGAAAAATAGCCGCGGCTTACCGGCTCGCTGGAAGTATTTCTGGCAGTCCGTTATTGCCACTACGGCCGCCGTGTATTTATACGGTAGTGCCACCGTAGGGCCGGAAACGCAGTTGCTGGTGCCTTTCTTTAAAGACTTAATGCCGCAATTAGGCCTTATGTATGTGGTGCTTGCTTACTTTGTCATTGTCGGAACCAGCAACGCGGTGAACTTAACCGACGGGCTGGACGGCCTGGCCATTATGCCAACCATTATGGTGGCATCGGCGCTGGCCATTTTCGCGTATGCCTCGGGCAACGTGAATTTTGCCAGCTACTTGAACATTCCGTACTTACCGCTAACAGCGGAGCTAACCGTGGTGTGCACGGCTATTGCCGGAGCAGGGCTTGGGTTTCTTTGGTTTAACACCTATCCGGCGCAAGTATTTATGGGCGACGTAGGTTCGCTGGCGCTCGGCGCGGCACTGGGCATTTTGGCCGTATTGGTTCGCCAGGAACTGGTGTTATTCATTATGGGTGGCGTGTTTGTAATGGAAACCATGTCGGTGATGTTGCAGGTAGGTTCCTACAAATTACGCGGCAAACGAATTTTCCGGATGGCTCCCATTCACCATCATTACGAATTAAAAGGATGGCCTGAACCGCGCGTTATCGTGCGTTTCTGGATTTTGTCACTGGTGTTTGTGCTGATTGGTCTGGCAACGCTGAAACTGCGCTAGAGCATAGGCATAAAACGTACTTGAACTGAGGACACAAAGTGGTTATTCGTTCAGCAATGAAGCAGTTGCAAGAATATAAAGAAGTTGCGGTTATTGGCTTAGGCCAAACCGGGCTTTCTTGCGTGCGCTTTTTGCTGAATCAGGATGTGCGTCCGGAAGTTTTTGACAGTCATGACCAACCCAAGGGTTTGGCTGAGTTACACAAACTAGACAAAGATCTGTTGGTTCATACTGGGCCATTCGAAATTGAACATTTGCTCGCCATGGACTTGCTCATTATTAGTCCGGGTGTAGACCGCGAACAGTTACCCCTGCAGATTGCTGCTGATGCCGGTATTCCCATTATTGGTGATATTGAATTATTTGCCTGGCAGGTAACCCGTCCGGTGATTGCTATTACTGGTTCGAATGGCAAGTCTACCGTCACCAAACTTTGTGGTGACCTGATTGCCAGCACCGGTAAACGCGTGGCTGTGGGCGGTAACATCGGTGTGCCGGTACTGGATTTAGTGAATCAGGACGTGGATTGCTACGTGCTTGAGCTATCTAGTTTCCAACTAGAAAGCACGTCGTCGCTGGCGCCGGTTGCGGCAACTATTTTGAATGTGAGTGCCGACCATCTGGATCGCTATTTAGACTTGCATGCCTACGTAGACGCCAAACAGCGTATTTATCGTCACGCTGAACATTTAGTGGTGAACCGCGACGATTCGCTAACCCAGCCTACGCAACGGTTGCGCGACAGTAACATTCTTAGTTTTGGGGAAAGTGCTCACGACCAGGATTACGCCATTAAAGGGCGCGGCGATAAGCTGGCCATAACCCGTGCTAATAAAACGGTGGTGAAGGCTTCCGAGCTGCAATTGCAGGGCGTGCATAATCTCACTAACGTTCAGGCGGCGTTGGCATTGCTGGAAGCCATTCACATTACGCCTCAGGAAGTACTGCCGGCGTTGCGTGAATTTGTTGGCTTACCACATCGCTGCGAATTAATTTTAGAACACAATGGCGTGCGCTGGATTAACGATTCGAAAGCCACCAATGTGGGTGCGGCACAAGCCGCCATTCAGGGCTTACGCGGCACTACCGCCGGGCAGTTGGTGTTGCTCGCTGGCGGCGATGGCAAAGGCGCCGATTTCCGCAGTTTCAGCGACGCCCTGCAGCAAGTCGATACGCTGATTACTTTTGGTCGCGATGGTGACCGTATTGCTGATTTACGGCCCGACAGCATTCGCGTGAAAACTCTGGAAGAAGCTGTGGCCAGTGCGGCCAAGGCTGCTGGCAAACAAGGTACGGTGTTGTTGTCGCCAGCTTGCGCCAGTTTTGACATGTTTAACAATTTTGAACACCGCGGGCACATGTTCCGCCAGGCTGTGGAGGCGCATTATGCCAAACTCGCGTCCTGAACAGCAGCTTGAACTAACCATGCCAGCCGCGGCTTCGCCGTGGCGACAGTTGTCTCAGTGGCTTTGGCCGCAGGGCGAACTGGTACTTTATGATCGGGTATTAGTGGTGCTGACTCTGGCGTTAATGGCCATTGGTCTGGTTATGGTTAGCTCGGCGTCCTTCCCGGTGGCTGATCGCCTGACCGGGCAGCCGTTCTATTTCATTTTCCGCCATGCGGCCTATTTGCTCTTAACTATGGCCGTGATTGCGGTAGCGGTGCAAATCCCTATGCAGTTCTGGCAGGACCGCAGTGCCATGCTACTTCTGGGTGCAATTGCGCTGCTAGTGGCGGTACTGCTGATTGGCCACACGGTAAATGGTGCTAAGCGTTGGATTAAAGTGGGCCCAATTACCATTCAGGCGGCAGAAATTGCCAAGCTGTGCTTCTTTACCTACATGGCCAGCTATCTGGTGCGCCGCTACGAAGAAGTGCGCGAGAACTTAAAAGGCTTTATTAAGCCATTGGCGGTGTTGTTTACCATGGCGGCGCTGTTACTGGCAGAGCCTGACTTGGGCACCGTGGTAGTGATGTCGGCCACTGTTATTGGCATGCTGTTTTTGGCTGGTGCCCGCTTGTGGCAGTTCTTTGCAGTGTTGCTAACCTGCACCGCTTCAACCGTATTACTGATTGTGCTGGAACAATATCGGATGCGCCGCATCTTATCCTTCTGGGACCCCTGGCAGGATCCGTTCGGCAGCGGTTATCAGCTCACGCAATCGTTAATGGCGTTTGGCCGCGGCAACATCGACGGTCAGGGCTTAGGAAATAGTATTCAGAAGTTACAGTATCTGCCTGAAGCTCATACCGACTTTATTATGGCGGTAATGGCCGAAGAGCTTGGCTTTATTGGTATTGCCTTCGTGCTGGCATTGTTCCTGTGCCTGGTAGTGCGAACTATGCTGCTGGGTCGTCGCGCCCTGGCTGACAATAAACCATTCAGTGGTTTTCTGGCTTACGGCATCGCCATTTGGTTCAGTTTTCAGGCCATGGTGAACGTGGGCGCTGCCGCCGGCTTGTTACCAACTAAGGGGTTAACCCTGCCCTTAATTAGTTATGGCGGTACCAGTTTACTGGTCAGTGGCGTGGCCATTGCCATGTTGCTGCGCATTGATTACGAACTGCGGCTGGCGCATTTAAAAGTTACTCCGTCACGGAGGCGCTCCGCATGAAACAAATTATTATAGCGGCCGCCGGTACTGGCGGGCATGTTTTTCCGGCGCTGGCTGTGGCAGAACAATTGCGCACGCTAGGCTGGCAGGTGCAATGGTTGGGTACTACCGAGCAACGTCTGGAAGCACGGGTGGTTCCGGCGGCAAACTTTACCTTGCATCAGTTGTCGGTGCAGGGGCTGCGTGGGCACGGTGTGGTGCGCAAGCTGCTAGCGCCAGTGCGGTTACTTGGCGCGGTTTGGCAAAGCATGAAGCTGCTGCGCGCGCAGCAAACGCAGGTGGTGCTCACCTTTGGCGGTTATGTGTCAGGCCCTGCGGGTGTGGCCGCGCGGTTACTGGGTATACCTTTGCTGGTACACGAACAAAATGCGGTGCCGGGTTTAACCACGCGACTGTTAAGCCGCTTTGCGCAACAAGTGATGTTGGGTTTTGGCAGTGCTAAAGACTATTTGCCGAACGCCATAGTCACCGGTAATCCGCTGCGCACTGGCGTACTGGCTGCGCAGGGTAAATATCATGGCGACCAGGCGGCGACCTCGGCTCAACGCTTACGCATTCTGGTGGTTGGTGGCAGTTTAGGCGCACGCGCCTTGAATGACATAGTGCCGGTGGCATTGCAAACACTGCAGTTAAGTCAGGCACTGGATATTGTGCATCAATGTGGCAAAGGAAACCGCGACACAGTGACCGCAGCTTACGCAAGCGGAAAGGACAATCAGGTTGAGGTTATTGAGTTTATTGACACTATGGAACATGCCTATGCTCAGGCTGATTTGGTCATTTGCCGTGCCGGTGCGCTAACCGTGGCGGAAATAGCGGCCGTCGGCGTGCCTGCGCTGTTTGTGCCTTTGCCACATGCGGTTGATGACCATCAAACGGCTAACGCACAGGAATTAGTGACGGCAGGTGCCGCCCGGCTTATTCCGCAGGCGCAACTGGAGCTGGGTTTAGTAAAAGAATTGCAAGCATTGTTGCAGCAGCCAGAGCAGCTGCGCACTATGGCGCAGGCCGCGCAGCAAGCGGCCTGGGTAGATGCGACAGATAATGTCGTGACCCAGTGCGAGCGCTGGATAAAAAATCCGGCAACAACCGAATCGACCAAGAGTAAGCAGTCATGACAAGTAAATTAAACCAGCCATTTACAGTATTGGCAGTGCCGGAAATGAGGCGGGTAAAACGCATTCATTTTGTTGGCATTGGTGGTGCCGGTATGGGTGGTATAGCCGAAGTTTTGCTCAACCAGGGCTATGAAATATCCGGTTCCGACATTGCCGAGAACGCGAATACCCAGCGTTTACGCAGCCTTGGCGCGCATGTATTCATTGGCCACAACCGTGACCATGTGGCTAGCGCCAGTGTGGTGGTGGTATCTACCGCTATTAACCCGAGTAATCCGGAGCTATTGGCTGCAGCTGAACTGCGGGTACCTGTGGTACGCCGTGCTGAAATGCTGGCAGAGCTTATGCGCTTTCGCCACGGCGTGGCCGTAGCCGGAACGCACGGTAAAACCACCACTACTTCGCTGGTAGCGAGTATTTTTGCACAGGCGGAATTGGATCCAACTTTTGTTATTGGTGGCTTGCTGAACAGCGCCGGCAGTAATGCCCGGTTAGGCAGCAGCAAATATTTGATTGCTGAAGCGGATGAAAGTGATGCGTCCTTCCTGCATTTGCAGCCCATGGTAGCCATTGTTACCAATATTGAAGCCGATCACATGGACACTTACGACGGTGACTTCAGTCGGCTGGAAGACACCTACATAGAGTTCCTGCACAACCTGCCGTTTTATGGTTTAGCGGTAATGTGTATTGATGATGCTGTGGTGACTGAATTGCTGCCGAGAATTGGTCGCCAAACCCTTACCTATGGATTTAGTGACGAAGCGGACGTACGCGCTACTGACTATAACCAGCAAGGCGGACAAAGCCACTTCACGGTGTTACGTGATGGCCATGAGCCATTACAAGTAGTGTTGAATCTACCGGGTCGGCATAACGTGTTGAACGCCTTGGCCGCAGTAGCTGTAGCAACCGACGAAGGAATTGACGACGATGCCATTCAACAGGCATTGAATAGCTTTGCCGGCATCGGTCGACGGTTTCAACATTATGGTGAATTCGAGCTTAGCACTAGCGCCGGTAGCGGCAATGTGATGTTGGTAGACGACTATGGGCATCACCCGTCAGAAGTCGCAGCCACTATTGCGGCGGCGCGGCAGGGTTGGCCAGATCGGCGCTTAGTAATGGCGTTTCAGCCGCACCGCTACAGTCGTACGCGAGATTTATACGAAGATTTTGCCAGCGTGTTGTCACAGGTTGATGTGCTGTTGCTACTGGAAGTATATAGCGCTGGTGAAACCCCGATTAGTGGTGCCGACAGTAAATCACTGTGTCGAACTATTCGCCTGCGCGGACAGCTTGATCCTGTGTATGTGGCGCACCCCGATGAGCTATCTGAAGTCTTGGCTGACATTGTTGCACCGGGTGACTTAGTGCTTACTCAGGGCGCCGGCAATATTGGTGCGCTGGCGCGGCAACTAGCAGATTGTAAGTTGCAACCTAAACAATTGGCACAAGCGGGAGAAATCTCATGAGTCAGTTTGGCAAAGTTGCAGTATTAATGGGCGGCCGCTCAGCTGAGCGCCAAATTTCATTGAAATCAGGCATGGCGGTATTGAAGGCGCTAGCGGGTGCAGGTATTGATGCGCACGCGTTTGACCCCTTTTCCCAGCCGTTGAATGATTTACTGGATGGCCACTTTGATCGCGTGTTTATTGCGATGCACGGGCGCGGTGGTGAAGACGGTCAGGTGCAAGGCGCGCTGGAGTTATTGGATCTTCCGTATACCGGCAGTGGCGTACTCGGTTGTGCTTTGGCAATGGACAAAGCTCGCACCAAGCAAATCTGGCAGGGTGTAGGTTTGCCAACTGCCAGCAGTCGCATTATTACGAGCGGCCAGGAATTTGATGCCGAGGCGGTACTGGCTGAGTTAGGCGGCAAAGTGATGGTGAAACCGGCGCACGAAGGCTCCAGTATCGGCATGTCGTCGGCCAGCAGCGCTGCGCATTTGAAAGCCGCCGTAGCAACGGCAGGTATGTTTGACACTCAAGTATTAATTGAACGCTGGTTAAATGGACCTGAATACACGGTCGCAATTTTACAGGATCAGGCATTACCAGCTATTCGCCTGAAAACCAGCCATGAGTTTTATGACTACGAGGCGAAATATCAGTCTACGGACACCGAGTATTTGTGTCCGGCCGGGTTGTCTGCAGCCGACGAAAGTGCCCTGCAAGAGCTTGCCGTGGCGGCTTTTAAAGCGCTTGACGGCCGCAACTGGGGTCGCATTGACGTGATGTGTGACGATAACGGCGACATGTTTTTACTGGAAGCCAACATGGTTCCGGGTATGACTGAAAAGAGTCTGGTGCCTATGGCTGCCAAGCAGCATGGTTTGAGTTTTACTGACCTGGTGCTGCGCATTTTAGCGCAGACCGAGGCATAAGGTGTATGCAGAGCCGCTGGCAGCTATGGGGCGGCGTCACCTTTCTGGCCCTGGTGCTGATAATTACCAGTGGCGGCAGTTGGTGGCTGCAGCAGCAACTGATGGACGCCAACCAAATGCCGTTGCGTCGATTGTTGGTGCAGGGCGAGTTACAACAAGTGGCGGCAACCGAAGTGCAGCAAGCGTTGCGCTCGCAGCCACTGGGAAGTTTTTTTTCGGCTGACGTAGATGAATTACGGCAGCGGGTTGAAGCACTGGCCTGGGTAGACCGAGCCTCAGTGCGCAAGGAGTGGCCTGATTTATTGCGGGTGTACGTGGTGGAGCAACAACCTATCGCGTATTGGAACGACAACCTGTTGATGAACGAGCGCGGTGAATTGTTTAGCGCCGATGTAGAAGGGTTAGCGGCGGGAATACCCTATTTGTACGGGCCGCCGGATGCAGCAACGGAGACGCTGTCAACCTATCAGCGCTTAAGTGCACTGTTAGAGCTAAATGGGTTTGTGGTACGGGCATTACGATTAAGTGAACGCTTTGCCGCCGAGTTAGTGCTTGAGGGCGGCACGGAAATCCGGCTTGGCCGGGAAGCAAGATTACAGCGGATACAACGCTTTATTGATTTGTATCCGGCGATAGAAAAGCAACAACAGGGCGCAATCGACTACGTTGATTTGCGCTATGACACAGGCGTCGCCGTACGATGGCGTGAACCTGAGCAAACACAACAGGATGAGAGTTGAGCGGAATGTCAAAATCAGCTGAGCGCAACATGATTGTCGGACTCGACATTGGTACCACCAAGGTCACCGCGTTAATCGGTGAAGTTTTACCTGACGGTGAAATTAGTGTGGTCGGGGTGGGTGCAACCGCCTCTCGGGGTATGGACAAGGGCGGAGTGAACGACCTCAACCTGGTGGTGCAGTCGGTGCAGCGCGCGGTGGAAGAAGCCGAGTTAATGGCGGACTGCCGCATCGCTACTGTGTACCTGAATATTTCTGGCCGGCACATTGCCTGCCAGAACGAAAATGGCATGGTGCCCATTAATGAAGCGGAAGTAACGCAGGACGACGTTGATAGCGTTATTCATGCTGCTAAGTCGGTACCTATTGCACAGGAACGCCGAATTCTGCACGTGTTACCACAAGAGTTTGTGATTGATTCGCAGGAAAGCATTAAAAGCCCAATCGGCATGTCGGGCGTGCGCATGGAATCCAAGGTACACATTATTACCTGTGCCAACGACATGGCGAAGAATATTGTGAAGGCAGTAGAACGCTGCGGTTTAACGGTCGACAAGCTGATTTTCTCGGCACTGGCGTCCAGTATTTCGATTCTGACCGAAGATGAGAAAGACCTGGGTGTGGCCCTGGTTGATATGGGCGGCGGCACTATTGATATCTGCATTTACTCTGGCGGTGTGTTGCGCCATACCGCGGTGATTCCGGCGGCAGGTAACCAGGTTACTAGTGATATTGCCAAGATCTTCCGCACGCCATTGAATCATGCGGAACAAATTAAAACACAGTACGCCTGTGCGTTACGTCAATTAGTGAGCATGGAAGACACTATTGAAGTGCCTTCGGTAGGTGGCCGGCCGTCACGAGTGATGGCGCGTCATATTCTGGCGGAAGTAGTAGAACCGCGTTATCAGGAGCTGTTCGAACTAGTGCGCGACGAAATTAAACAAAGCGGACTGGACGAGCAAATTGCGGCCGGCGTAGTGCTAACCGGTGGCTGCGGCAAAATGGAAGGCGCCGTTGAGTTTGCCGAAGAGATTTTTCAAATGCCGGTTCGCTTAGGCGAACCCCTGGGTATGAAAGGGTTAACTGATTACGTTAAAGACCCTGGCTATGCCACGGCAGTAGGGCTGCTGCGCTACGGGCAGCAAGATTTAATGAATGAACAGAAAGAGCGTTCCAATAACGATGTTATCGGTTTATGGAAGCGTATTCACGGTTGGTTTAAAGGCGAATTTTAGCTTTCTGTCGGAACGCGTTAAAAGCGCTAACTTACGGTTATATAAAAGTTTTAGTTTTAAATCTGGGGTAGTACAATAAGCAAGTACAGGAGAGTGACTATGTTTGAACTCATGGATAATTTTGAAAATGACGCGGTGATAAAAGTCATCGGCGTTGGTGGTGCCGGCGGCAATGCCGTTAAGCACATGGTAAAAGAATCGATTGAAGGTGTGCAGTTTATTGCTGCCAACACCGATGCTCAGTCGTTACGTGAGCACGGTGCGCATGTAACTATTCAACTGGGCAACGACATGACCAAAGGGCTTGGCGCTGGCGCTAATCCTGAAATTGGTCGGCAGGCAGCGGAAGAAACCCGCGACGAAATAAAGAAAAACCTGCAAGGTGCAGACATGATCTTTATTGCTGCGGGTATGGGTGGCGGTACTGGTACCGGCGCTGCGCCTGTGGTGGCTGAAATTGCCCGTGAGCTTGGCATTTTGACGGTGGCGGTAGTAACTAAACCGTTCCCGTTTGAAGGCAAGAAGCGCATGGCAGTGGCTGAAGAAGGTATTAGCCAACTGGCTCGTTCTGTTGACTCTCTCATCACCATCCCGAACGAAAAACTATTAAAAGTGATGGGCAAGGGCACCAGTTTGCTGGAAGCCTTTGGCGCCGCAAACAACGTTCTGCTTGGTGCAGTTCAGGGTATTGCCGAGCTAATTACCCGTCCGGGCTTAATTAACGTCGACTTTGCCGACGTGCGTGCAGTTATGCGTGAAATGGGTACGGCCATGATGGGTACTGGCGTGGCCAGTGGCGAAGACCGTGCTCAGGAAGCTGCGGAAATGGCCATTAACAGCCCGTTACTGGAAGACATCGACTTGTCTGGCGCCCGTGGCGTACTGGTTAACGTAACTGCTGGTATGGACATGAGCATTGACGAGTTCGAAACCGTCGGTAACACCGTGAAGGCGTTCGCGTCCGATAATGCCACTGTGATTGTGGGAACTGTTATTGATCCGGATATGTCTGACGAATTACGGGTAACTGTGGTTGCGACCGGTATTGGTGCAGAGCGTAAGCCTGACATTAGCTTGGTGAACAACAATCATCAGGCCCCGGCAAAACGTGAGAATCACTACGCTAACCTGGATCGCTCAGCCGCCGCACCGCGTTTGGATGAAGAACCAGAAACCAGTGAAGCACAACCGGAAAAGGCATCTAAACCTGCGGCTAAAAACAAGCCAAGCCAGGACATGGATTACCTTGATATCCCGGCGTTTTTACGCAAGCAAGTCGATTGATAAGCAATTGAATAACTTGTAATTCGGCGTAAAAAAGTGTAAAGTGCGCGACCTTTTTGTGTAAAAAGTGAACGAGATTTAGCTTTGCTGCGTATATTCACAGGCTTAAGCTGGTAATCAGGAAAGAAAATGATTAGACAACGTACAATAAAACAAGCGATTGCAACCACAGGTGTTGGTTTGCATAAAGGTAACAAGGTGCATTTGACCTTGCGCCCTGCGCCGGCCAATACAGGGCTGGTGTTTCGTCGCGTCGACCTGAGTCCTGCGGTAGATATTCCTGCCAATGCGGATTTAGTGCGCGATACGCGTATGTGTACCTGTCTGATTAATGCCGACAACGTTCGTGTTTCGACAGTTGAACACTTGCTTGCAGCTATCGCCGGCGTTGGTATCGACAACCTGATTATTGAAGTGGATTCACACGAAATTCCAATTATGGACGGTAGTGCGCATCCATTCGTTTACTTGTTACAAAGTGCTGGTATTGAAGAACAGACCGCCGCGAAGAAATTCATTCGCATAAAGCAGCCGGTTCGGGTTGAAGAAGATGACAAATGGGCGGAACTACTACCCCACGATGGCTTCCGTATTGATTTTGCCATCGACTTCGATCACCCGGCTATTGCTGATACCGAACAGGTTGTCAGCATGGATTTTAGCAGTCAGAAGTTCATCAAAAACATCAGTCGTGCACGTACCTTTGGTTTCATGCGCGATATCGAATCACTGCGGGCTAATAACCTGGCCTTAGGTGGTAGTTTCGATAACGCCGTGGTACTTGATGAGTTCCGAATTTTAAATAGCGATGGCTTGCGTTACGACGACGAGTTCGTAAAACACAAGATTCTTGATGCGGTGGGCGATTTGTACATGGGTGGTTACGCCATCTTAGGCCACTTACGCGCATTTAAGTCAGGCCATGCATTAAACAACCAGTTGCTGCGTGCGGTATTAGCACACCAGGAAAGCTGGGAGTTTGTAACCTTTGAAGATGCTCAGGCGGCATCACCTATCGCTTTTTTGAACCCATCTTTGGCATAACGCCTAGTCTTTAGTTGCCGCAGCGAAAGTTGCGGCTAACTGTAGCAACTGCGATCGCAGCGGCTCCTCACACATCTCAGCTTGTGCCCGTAAGGTTTCTGCACTGTTTGCTTTTGGTGCTGGCGCCGATGCTTTTTCAGGCGCAGCCGATTCCTTTGTAGGCCTGTTAGAATCTGGCTTTGATTCGATTTTGACAGGATTTTGTGTCGGCTTAAAAGCTTCTGGATTGACCTTTATTTGCACGCTGGTTACGCTAGCCGTCGCATCCTGATTAAAATGGGTTATAATGCGGCTTTGCTGAAGTTTTAACCGGGTTGCCCAGGCAGCAGAACTAACTTCTATAACTAAACAGCTGTCGCGCAGATTAAGTACCCGGCAATAATTAAGCTGTGATTCGTTCAGACAACGTGCAAGAACCTGTTGCCAGCGACGGTAACGCTCGGTAAAGTCATGGAATTGACGCAACGAGCGACGCGTAAGCAACGATTGTAATGCTTTCGGGCGTTGACGAATCATGACAGTAAGTACCAATAACGAGAGATAGCATGAGTTTATCAGTGTTCTATCGCGGCACCAAAATCAAATTTGGTGTGCGCCTCAGCCGACGACGGTTGCTTTCCCTGTGTAGTCTGGTGGCTCTGGTGGCTTTGGCCTATACCAAGCCATGGCAGTATCAGGGGGTTGACCCTCAATTCGCGCAACAGCGAATTAGTCAGGAACAAAAGCAAGTAGCTCTGCAGCAGCAGGCATTGGCCGAGCTGAAACAAGATACCTCCAAAAAACTAACTGCAATGACCATGTATTTGGGCGAAATGCGTGCGCAAATGCGTCGCTTAGACTCGCTCGGTCAGCGGTTAGCCCAAGTTGCTGAAGTCGACAACGGTGAGTTTTCGTTTACCGAAGACATTCCAATCGGCGGGCCCGAATTGATGGTTACCGAAATGCCTGTTAGCGACGGCCGCGAAGTGATGCAGCAAATTGATGACATGCTGGTAAAACTCCAGGATAAACAAAAACAGTTATCGCTGCTTGAATCTGTGATGATGAATCACAATATAAGTAATGATAGTTTCATTGCCGGTCGGCCAATTACCTCGGGCTGGATGTCGTCACAGTACGGTATTCGCAAAGACCCATTTAATGGCACCCCGGCAATGCACAAAGGGTTAGATTTTGCCAGTTACGATGCTGACGTGAAAGTTATCGCAACCGGCGCTGGCGTTGTAACTTGGGCAGGTGACCGCTACGGCTATGGCCAACTGGTTGAGATTGACCATGGTGCTGGGTTATCAACCCGTTACGGGCATAACGATCAAATCGTAGTGAAAGTTGGCGATGTGGTTACTCGGGGGCAAGAAATTGCACTGATGGGAAGTACCGGTCGGTCTACCGGCCCACACGTTCATTACGAAGTATTACGTAATGGTCGTCAAATTGACCCCTATAAATTTGTCTACCGCAAAGTGGAAGATGCCAGGTAGTCAATTCATAGTTAACACCTCTGTCGTTGAATTTTAATTGCCGCTGCACAAGACAGCGGCTTAACAGGATGTCATATTCATATGTTTGGTAGTATTTTTCGAAAAGCTTTTGGTAGCCGCAACGATCGAATTCTAAAAAAGTTAGGAAAATCGGTTCAGGAAATTAATGCTCTCGAACCTGAATTTGAAGCCTTAAGCGACACTCAACTAAAAGAAAAAACCACAGAATTCCGTAAACGTCTGCATGAAGGTGCCGAGTTAAACTCCTTGCTGGTAGAAGCTTTCGCCACAGTGCGCGAAGCTAGTAAGCGTGTGTTTGGCATGCGTCATTTCGACGTGCAGCTGGTTGGCGGCATGATTTTGAACGACAACCGTATTGCTGAAATGCGCACCGGTGAAGGTAAAACGCTTACCGCCACCTTGTCGGCCTACTTGAATGCTTTATCCGGCGACGGTGTTCACGTTGTTACCGTGAACGACTATTTGGCTCGTCGTGACGCCGAGTGGAACAGCCCGCTGTTTGAATTCTTAGGTATGAGTGTTTCCTTTAATATTCCGGGCATGCCACCAAACGAGAAAAAAGCTGCATATCAGGCTGATATTACCTACGGCACCAACAACGAATTTGGCTTTGATTACTTACGCGACAACATGGCATTTAGCCCGCAAGATCGCGTTCAGCGCAAACTGAATTACGCCATTGTGGATGAAGTCGACTCCATTCTTATTGATGAAGCTCGTACCCCGCTAATTATCTCTGGTGCAGCTGAAGACAGCTCTGAAATGTACAAGCAGATGAATGAAATTGTACCGCTGCTGAGCCGTCAGGAAGAAGAAGACACAGAAGAAAAACGTGGCGAAGGTGACTTCACTATTGATGAAAAAGCCCGTCAGTTGCATTTGACCGAGCACGGTCAGGAACACATTGAAGAAATTCTGAAAGAGCGTGGCATATTAGGTGCCGAAGAATCATTGTATTCCGCTGCCAATATCCTGTTATTGCACCACGTGAATGCCGCCTTGCGCGCGCACCACTTGTTCAGTAAAGACGTAGACTACATTGTGAAAGACGACCAAATCGTGATTGTTGATGAACACACGGGTCGTACCATGGAAGGTCGCCGCTGGTCGGAAGGCCTACATCAGGCCATGGAAGCCAAAGAAGGCGTGAAAATTCAGAATGAAAACCAAACGCTGGCTTCAATAACTTTCCAGAACTATTTCCGCTTGTACAACAAGCTGGCCGGTATGACAGGTACAGCCGACACCGAAGCATTCGAGTTTCAGAGCATTTATGGTTTGGAAACTGTGGTTATACCAACCAACAAGCCAATGATTCGTGACGACCGCGCTGACTTGATCTTCCTTACTGCCGAAGAAAAGTACGAAGCTATTGTGGAAGATATTGAGCAATGCCGTAAGGAAGAGCGCCCGGTACTGGTGGGTACTATTTCCATTGAAACGTCAGAAGTTCTGTCTACCTTACTGAAGAAAAAGAAAATTCCTCACAGCGTATTGAATGCCAAGTTCCACGCTCAGGAAGCCGATATTGTGGCTCAGGCGGGTCGTTCAGGTGCGGTTACTATAGCTACCAACATGGCTGGTCGTGGTACCGATATCGTGCTCGGTGGTAACTGGCAGTCCGAGATCGAGAAATTAGAGAATCCGGACAACGACAAAATTGAAGCCATTAAGAAAGATTGGCGAGAGCGCCACGATGCGGTCATTAAGGCCGGCGGCTTACACATTATAGGTACCGAACGCCACGAGTCGCGTCGTATCGACAATCAGTTACGAGGCCGTTCTGGTCGTCAGGGTGACCCGGGTTCATCACGTTTTTACTTGTCGTTAGACGACAGCTTAATGCGCATTTTCGCGTCCGACCGTATGGGCGCCATGATGAAACGTTTAGGCATGAAGCGCGGCGAAGCTATTGAGCATCCGTGGGTTACCAAAGCCATTGAAAATGCCCAACGTAAAGTTGAAGGTCGTAACTTTGATGTGCGTAAACAGCTACTTGAATACGATGATGTGGCGAACGACCAACGTAAAGTGGTATACGAACAGCGCAACGAATTGCTGGACGAAGGTGATATTGCGGAAACCATCGAAGTTATTCGTAAAGACGTAATGGATAGTGTGATTAGCGAATATATTCCGCCAGGTTCACTGGAAGAAATGTGGAGCGTTGACGGCCTGGAAGAACGTTTGCGCGCCGATTTCGCCATGGACTTGCCAGTGCAGAAATGGCTGGATGAAGACGACAGCATGCATGAAGAAACCTTGCGCGAGCGCATTCAGGACGAACTGGCGAAAGCCTACCAGGCGAAAGAAGAGCAGGTTGGCGAATCTGTGCTGCGTCAGTTTGAAAAGGCTATCATGCTGCAGAGTCTGGATTCTCATTGGAAAGAACACCTGGCTGCTATGGATCATTTGCGTCAGGGTATTCATTTACGCGGTTACGCGCAGAAGAATCCGAAGCAAGAATATAAGCGGGAAGCTTTCGAGCTGTTTGCAGATATGCTGGAAGCCCTGAAAGTAGACGTTATTACTGTGCTTAGCAAAGTGCGCGTGCGGGCAGAAGAAGATGTTGAAGCGGTTGAAGCACAACGCCGTAAAGCGGAAGCCAGCAAGCGTGAGTATCAGCATGAAGAGGCCGGTGCTCAGGCGGCCGCAGAAGAGCAACAGCGTATGCCTCAGGGCGCACCGCAAGCCGCTCAGCAAGAACCACAGCAAGAACAGCGTGACGGCCCGAAAGTAGGGCGCAATGAACCTTGTCCTTGTGGTTCCGGCAAGAAATACAAACATTGCCACGGTAAGCTGTAAAGCTAACTGTGTCCGAGGGTGTTATGAGAACAGAACCTGCCACGGTACACGTTGCCGTGGGAGTTATCGAAAATGAGCAGGGCGATATTTTCATTAGCTGCCGCCATGAGCACTTGCATCAGGGCGGCAAATGGGAATTCCCTGGCGGCAAAGTTGAAACTAGTGAAACGGTTTACGACGCGCTGTGCCGGGAGCTGCGTGAAGAGTGTAATATTCACGTCACAGCTGCCGCGCCGCTCACAGTGATCACGCATCAGTATCCCGATAAGCGAGTATTATTGGATGTGTGGCGAGTAACGGCGTTCTCTGGTGAGGTAAAACAACGCGAAGGCCAGCCCTGGGCCTGGGTGCCGGTGCACGAGCTGGACGCCTACCGCTTCCCCGATGCTAACGAAGCTATTCTGGAACTCATTCAGGCTAGTGTTTAACAGCTGTACCCTACCTAATTAGTAACCTTCGTTGTCAGCCTGATCAGGAAACTGTGGTGCTGGTTCGCCCGGTATTTGTTTCTCTTCGTTGGCCCACTCGCCTAAATCAATTAAGCGGCAACGGTCGCTACAAAACGGTCTAAACTCAGACTGTGGTCCCCATTCAACATTCTTCTGGCAGGTAGGGCACTGCACTACAGTTACTGACATATCGGGCATCTCGCTAAATAAAAAGTGACATCTTGTTCGAACGAAGCGCGACCCTGCTCCGGCTCGGTACTCATAAAGCGCACACTGAAGCGCTGCTTATGACCGCTAACCACCGGATAGGCTGCAATAGTGGCAGGTACCTGCAAGCGCAGTAACGCCAGAGGTTCGGTATTTTCCTGCAACAACCCCTGAGGTGCAACTATCTCAGTAAAAGGTACGTGTTCGCGCAACATATGTAATTCTAAACTGAGTGCCGCCGCCAGTTGCGCCAATTCAGACCACCAACGTGCCATGTCTCGCTGACGTTGGTCAGGGTCTTGCAGCAGCCAATAGTGTAATTGGGGTAAATCGAAATTACAGGTACCACCGGCCATAGCGAATCGCTGTCGAATAGAGCTGAGCAACCGCTCCTGCTTTAACGCCGCGCCTATACGGGTGGCTTGCTGCAGTGCTGACAGGCTGGTTTGCAGCTGCGCCCGGGTGGCTTCCAGCGCCGGGCTGTCCACATCCGGGTGACTGGCCCAAAACTTAAGCTGTTGTTTGCGCCGCTCTAAATCCTTCACTAAATCACTGCGAATATCACTACGTTCACATAAATCCAGAATAGAGAATAATGCGCTGAAGTAGCCCGCATAGTTGTCCGTACCGACCAGATCAGATGGCTTCATCAGTAACAGCAAGTGTTCGATGCGCAAGTAAGTACGCACTCGCTCGCTGAGTGGATACTCGTAATCCATGGTGGTAGGGGGCTGACTTGTCATAGCGGTATGATAACGACTCAGGTGCTGGTTGCAATGCTTAAATACTGTTGGTGCAGTTGCGCAACCTGCTCAGCCAGTGCTGTAACTGGCCCGTTATTATCAATAACATCATCGGCAGCGGCCAGGCGCTCGTTACGACTAACCTGTGCCGCCAGAATGGCCTCAACCTGCGCCGCGCTTACACCGTCGCGCTCGAGCGTTCGCTGGCGTTGTACTTGAGTGCTTACATCCACTACGAGTACGCGATCACAGAGCTTGGTAAGATTGTTTTCCACCAATAGTGGCGCCGACAAAATAACGTATGGGGAGTCGGCGGCGTTTAACTGGCGCAGCAGTTCGGTACGAATGGCCGGGTGCATTATTTCATTTACTTGGGTTTTTGCCGCACTATCGGAGAAAATCTTGTCGCGTAGCCAGGCCCGGTTCAGGGAACCATCCTTAGCTAATACTTCATCGCCAAAGGCTTCCTGTAAGCGTTGCAAACAAGGTTGCCCCGGCAGCACTATTTCGCGGGCAACCACATCGGCATCAATTACCTTGATGCCATGTGTGGCAAATAAATCAGTGACCGTGGTTTTGCCACTGCCGATGCCACCGGTTACGCCCACCACCATCATAGTTGTAGCCACCGCCAGTAGCTTTGCAACAGGGCTTCGCCGAACAGCCAGGCGCTAACACCGCCAACAATTAAGAAAGGCCCAAATGGAATAGGATTGCCGCGCCGCTGGCGTTGCAGGGTTTGCCAAATAATACCAACCACAGCACCGCTAACCGAGGCCAGAATGACCACCACCGGCAGTTGCTGCCAGCCCAGCCAGGCGCCCAGCGCTGCCAGCAGCTTAAAATCGCCGTAGCCCATACCGTCACGGCCGGTCAGTAATTTAAAGCCCCAGAACACTAACCACAGCGAGAGGTAACCACAGCTGGCCCCAATAATAGCTGCCGCTGGCGTGATGGTGTCTCCTACCACCGAGTACACTAGGCCTACCCACAGCAATAACAGGGTTAGTTGATCGGGTAATAGCATCTCGTCCAGATCAATAAAGAACAGGCTAATCAGCAAGCTAACGGCCAGCGCATAAAAATAAGCATCAATGCCGAGCAAGCCGTAACGCCAGCCAATCGCGGCAAATAGCACACCGGTTAACAGTTCTACCAAGGGGTAACGAATTGAAATAGAGGTCTGGCAATGGCGGCAGCGGGCTTTTAGCAGCACCCAGCTTAGCAGCGGTATATTGTCGTACCAGGCTATTTTGTGGCTACATTCAGGGCAATGCGAACCGGGTTTGGATAACGACAGGCTGAGTTTTTTGGTAGTGTGCTCGTCAACGATACCGTCGCATTCAGCCCGCCATTGTATTTGTAGAATTTTTGGCAAGCGGCCAATCACCACATTGAGGAAACTGCCAATAATCAGGCCAAATAAGCCAGCCAACAAAGTGGCTGACATGGAGAGCGGGGCGTACAGGTTGGCAACATCCATGGGAACAGGCTCATCCTTTTGACTAACAGCGCGGTGATAAAATTTAAGGGGTTAGTATGACTTTAGCGAACCACGTTGCCAAGTTCGAAAATCGGTAAGTACATAGAAATAATCAAACCACCCACCAACACACCAATTACCACCATAATCATTGGCTCCAGCAGGCTGGTTAGGTTGTCTACAGCATCATCAACTTCGCGCTCGTAAATACTGGCGACTTTCGACAGCATGCTGTCAACGGCACCGGCTTCTTCACCAATGCGGATCATCTGAATAACCATTTCCGGGAACAAATTCACGTTTTGCATAGCCGTGTTCATTTGCATACCTGAGCTTACTTCTTCGCGAATCATTAAAATAGCATCACGATACTGGGCATTGCCCGACGCTCCGGCCGCCGACTCAAGCGCATCCATAAGCGGCACACCAGCGGCAAAGGTGGTGGCCAGCGTACGCGAAAACCGCGCTACGGCAGCTTTGTGCAAAATAGCACCAACCACCGGTAGCTTAAGTACCAGCCGGTCTACTCTATCACGCAGTTTACGACTTTTGCGGTGCAAATGACGGAACAGGAATATACCGGCAATAATGCTGCCAAAAATATGCAGATAATAATTTTGCAGGCCGCTGGATATTTTCAGAACAAATTGGGTGAACGCTGGCAGTTCGGCACCAAAGTCATCAAAAATAGCCTGAAACTGGGGTACCACGAACAACAGCAAAATACAGGTAACACCAATGGCGACCAGAATGACCGCGCTGGGATATACCAAGGCTTTTTTAATTTTAGCTTTAAGTTCTTCGGCTTTTTCGCGGTAGGTGGCAATGCGATCGTAAATACTTTCCAGTGAACCTGACTGTTCACCGGCGTGCACTAAATCGCAATACAGGTCGTCAAAATAATTCGGGTGCTTGCGCAGTGATTCTGCCAGTTGCGAACCTGAGCTTACGTCTTGTGCCACCGCGACTATTAAACTGCGTAACTTTTCGTTGTCGGTGCCCCGGGCAATCATGTCCAGCGACTGCAACAGCGGCACACCGGCGGCTAGCATAGTAGCCATTTGGCGGGTCAGTGAGGCAATTTCTTTACCCGTGACTTTATTGCGTTTAAATAAGGGTTGGCGTTTACGGGTTATTTTGCCCGGCGATATGCCTTGCTGACGCAGTTGCGCCCGAATTTGTTTCAGCGTGTCACCACGCATAATGCCCTGCACCTTGCGGCCGCGCTTGTTTATGCCTTGCCAGCGAAATTCAACTAAGGTTGGAGCATTTTTCTGAGTTGCCATGAAATTCCTTAACTGCGCTTCATTCGCTTTTAAAAGCTGGTGACCCGGTTGGCTTCGGCCAGGCTAATAGCGCCGCGGGCCACTTTCCGCAAAGCCGAGCGGCGCAACGAGTTAACGCCTTCACTGGTCGCCTGGGAATGAATATCTTGTGCTGACGCTTGTTTTAAAATAAGGGTTTGAATGGACTCTGTCACCGGCAGAACTTCGTATATGCCTGTACGCCCTTTATAGCCCCCGGTGCAATGTTCACAGCCCACGGCTTTATGAATGTGCAAATCCTGCAGTTGGTCCTGACTAAAGCCCTGGCGCAATAATTCCGGCTCCGGCAGTTCTTCCGGCTCTTTGCAGAAACCGCACAACCGTCGCGCCAAACGCTGGGCAATAATCAACGACACAGTACCAGCGATGTTGTAGGGCGCAACGCCCATATTCATTAAGCGAGTCAGGGTTTCTGCTGCTGAGTTAGTATGCAGGGTAGACAGTACCAGGTGACCGGTTTGGGCTGCTTTTATGGCTATTTCGGCGGTTTCTAAATCACGGATCTCACCTACCATAATCACATCAGGATCCTGCCGTAAAAACGAGCGCAGGGCGTCAGCAAAGGTTAGCCCTGCCTTCACATTAATTTGTACCTGGTTAATACCTTGCAGGTTAATCTCAACCGGGTCTTCCGCGGTAGAAATATTGCGCTCCGGCGTATTTAACTGGTTCAGACCAGTATATAAGGACACCGTTTTACCGCTACCTGTGGGGCCGGTCACCAGAATCATACCTTGCGGGCGCTCCAGTGCAGCACTGTAGAGCTCTTGCTGCTCGGGTTCATACCCCAGAGATTCAATACCCAACATGGCAGCAGCGGAATCCAGTATCCGCATCACCACTTTTTCACCCCACAGGGTGGGCAGGGTGCTGACCCGAAAATCAATAGATTTGCTCTTCGACAGGCGTAGCTTAATACGGCCGTCCTGGGGTAAGCGGCGCTCGGCGATATCCAGTCGTGCCATTACCTTCAGTCGCGCGGCTATACGGCCGGCCAGAGAAACCGGTGGGCGTGCCACTTCATGCAACACACCATCAATACGAAAACGAATGCGATAGTCGCTTTCGTAGGGTTCAAAATGCAAATCCGATGCGCCGCGTTTAATGGCGTCCAGCAGCAGTTTATTAATATAAATAACAATTGGCGCGTCACTTTGGTCGCTGCCTACGTCTTCTTTTTGAATACGTTGTTCTTCGTCACGATCCAGCGATTGCAGTTCGCGTTCGTCGGCTTCGGTAATGCCAAGCGCCGACACTTCGGTTTCCAGCACCTTATCAATTAAGCGGTTGAGCTTGTCTTCAGCCACCAAAATGGCTTCGGTTTGCAACCGGGCGCGAAACTGAAAATCGTCCAGGGCGTCAATTCGGGTGGGGTCAGAAACGGCAATATAAAGCGTATTGCCACGCTGATACAACGGCAAAGCATGATGCTTGCGGATCAGCTTTTCGCTAATAAATTCGGATGGAATTAACTCAGTATTGAATGCGCTTAAATCTAGCCAGGGCACATGATATTCGTGGTAACAAACTTCGGCCAGTTGGTCGGCCTGAATTAAATTGCGTTCCAGCAGGCAAGCGGGGAAAGATTTCTTTTCCCGATATGCGTGTTCACTACAACTGCTAAGTGCAGCTTCGGGAACAAGATTGTCACGCAGTAATAGGGCTGCCAGAGTGTGGTGCAACATAAAACACCTTTAGATGGAAAGAGCGCTTGCCGGCGTAAACCGCCGGCAAGCAACAACTCTACAGTACTTCCTAACTATATTAGTTAGACTGATTGCAACTTATGCTGCAGGTTCTGGTGCTGGAATAGCGGCAGAACAACCATCTACCCGCGAGCCTGGCTCTAGTGCGAAATCAGAACAAGTAATAGTCCAGTTTACGTTAGTGGCTGTGGCAGTAGGTGTTAAGGCAATCTCAATTGCAGCACCATTCGCATCATTCGCTTCTAAGGTGGCTGAAATCACACCATCAGTAACGGAAGCTGTTGCAATACCGTTTACCGTGTTGGCGGCAATAGCTGTTGGTACACCTTCAGACCCACTTGTACAACCGGTCAGGTTGCTGGTGGTTTGATAACACAGTGCTACAGCTGTTTTGTATGCTTCTAACGCAGATACGCCAGTAGATGCTTTCGCACGCTGGGTGTAATCACTGTATACCGGAATCGCAACTGCAGCCAAAATGCCAACAATGGCAACTACAATCATCAGTTCAATAAGGGTAAAGCCGTTTTGTTTAGTAGAGCGTTTCATAGGTTTTCTCCAGATGCATCGTGCATCAATTGCTACATCAAAGCGGGGCGCTTTCAGTTAAAACCGTTGATGTACGGTATTAATGAATAGTCACATCCCATTCAAAAGTAAAGTAGATGTCTATGTGCGACATCCATGCAGCAGAGAAGCCAGAGGGGAAATTCAGACTTCGCCTGCAGCCCCGCTATCAATAGTTTAGTTTGCCGTTGGCAAACAACCTTAGACCGGAAGCTTTGCGTCACCGCTTTTCAACGGTTTTGCCTTTTAAAGCGTGCTAACGCGGTTAACTGATACAACCATGAAGGTTGTATAAAAAAACGCGAACGCAAAATCAAAATAACAGAAAAATTTTAAACGTCAAGTTTTGTTAAGACCGAATTCGCAACGATAAATCGATGGCTTGTATATGTTTGGTTAGGGCCCCTGAGGAAATATAATCAACATTAGTTGCGGCTAAATCCTTCAGTCGCTCTGAGGTTATATTGCCCGAAACTTCTAATCGGGCGCGCTTAGCGGTAATGCGTACGGCTTCTTGTATA
This sequence comes from Pseudidiomarina planktonica, assembly GCF_900177775.1. Taxonomy (GTDB): domain Bacteria; phylum Pseudomonadota; class Gammaproteobacteria; order Enterobacterales; family Alteromonadaceae; genus Pseudidiomarina; species Pseudidiomarina planktonica. The sequence goes on from NZ_FXWH01000001.1 coordinate 509,415, forward strand.
TCCTCAATGTTGAAATTATCCAACATCACAATATCGCTTCCGGCAGATAACGCCTGATCCAGTTCGGCCAGCGATTCCACTTCTACTTCAACCGGTAAATTGGGTTTCAACTGGCGCGCTTGTTGTACGGCTTCTGCAATGCCGCCGCAGGCCATAATATGGTTTTCTTTAATCAAAAAGGCATCGTACAAACCAATGCGATGGTTTTTCCCACCGCCACAAGTCACGGCATATTTCAGCGCTGTGCGCAGGCCGGGAAGTGTTTTGCGGGTATCCAGCAACTTGGTGTTACTGCCTTCCAGTAAGGCTACATAGTTGGCGGTGGTGGTAGCCACCCCGGCCAGCGTTTGGAGGAAATTTAAAGCGGTACGTTCACCGGTTAACAGTATCCGACTGGGTCCGTGTAGGTGACACAACTCCGTATTGGCGGTCATGCGGTCGCCGTCTTTTAAAAACCACTCTACTTTTACCTGCCCGCCCAATTGGGCAAACACCTCGTCAACCCAGGCAGTGCCGCACAAAACACCGGCTTCACGAGTAATCAGGGTAGCTGTAGCTGTAGCTTCAGCGGGAATCAGTTGGGCGGTAATGTCGTTGCTGGCATCACCTTGCAAATCTTCACGCAGAGCCGCTGTTACCGCGTCGCGCATGTCCTGTTGCCAGGCCTGGGGAAGTGTATACATAATCAGGAACCGCTTTGTTAGTAACCTATGGTCAGCATTTTGCCGCGTTGGCTGAATTCTACCTGTTTGAGCGCACTCATGCCCAACAATATTTGCTCGCCACCCATACCCGGAACTATGGTGGCCGCCACGTCGCGCAACACAATGTCTCCTAATTGTAGAGTATCAAGCTGCGTTCGGTAAGCAGTAGCACGCCCGTTGGCTGTGTTCACCATAATTTGGGAACCCCTGGGTAATCCAATGGCAGCGGCAACATTCTGGGGGATAGCTACCTGGGTAGCGCCGGTATCTAGCAAAAATAGCACGCGATGGTTATTAATAGCGCCCGTGGCTACGTAATGGCCGGCGCGGTTTTGTTCCAGCACTACTTGTATAGCCTCGCCGTTGCGAGTGCTTTGCACATTTTGGTTCGGATTAAATTGCTCCTGCAGCATGTCGTCGAACAGCCAATACAGAAATAGCAAACCAATAATCCAGGCCAGCCAGGCAAACAGTTTGCCGGTGCGTTGTGGCATATCTTGCTGTGTCATGCATACCCTTTTTGAATGTTGCGAGCCTGCGGGTTAAGACCTACTCTTTACCTGCGGCTGCGCAAGCCTGATACTAAGTGTAACCATACCTTGTTGGAATCCCTGAAAAAAGGTTTTCCGTTTAGCGTGAGTACGTTTTTTATGTCTGTAAGGATCCGCCAGCATTGCTTGTCAGAAGCCCGGTTTGAACCGTCGCCGCATGCCGACGCCCGGCCTGATGAGCAAGACATTAATTTACTGGTAGTACATTGCATCAGTTTACCCGAAGGAAGCTTTGGCCAGCCGTATATTCACGATCTTTTTATGGGGCAACTGGACAGTTCCGCCCACCCCGATTTTGCTATTTTGGAAGGGCTGCGGGTGTCTGCTCACGTGGTGATACGCCGCGACGGTGAAGTGATTCAGTACGTGCCCTTTAACCAGCGCGCCTGGCATGCCGGCAAGTCCTGGTACTGTGGGCGCCGTCGTTGTAATGATTTTTCTATAGGAATAGAACTTGAGGGTACTGACTATCAGTCTTACACTGAACAACAGTACCAACAGCTGGTGCACATAGCGGCAGCTTTGATTCACACCTATCCAGCGCTGAACCGGCGCCGTATAGTGGGACATCAGCACATTGCACCAGGGCGTAAAACGGATCCGGGACCTGGCTTTGACTGGCATCATTTTCATACATTATTAACAGCTGAGTTAGCAGGTAGTATTTCTGCATAACCGAGTTTCAGCGAAGCAAAGGGACAACTTATGCAACTGATTGCGGTGTTACTGGCCTTTTCAATCGAGCGAGTGAAGAGATTATCACCTGGCTGGCATTTCTCTGGATATCTGCAGCGCTGGCTACGGTTAAGTAAGCAGCAAGACTGGTTGGAAAAGCTATATGAGAACCCCATTGGCGCTGTAGTAGTGGTGTTGTTGCCAGCTATAGTTATTAGCCTGGTGGTAGCTATTTTAGACAGTGGCTTGGTTACGTTAATTATCAGTGTGCTGGCGCTGTTACTGGCGGTGGCTTGTGCGCCGGCCCGAAGTGCTTATCGCGATTACCTGCACGCTGCTCACCGTGACGATGCTGCGGCGCTGAACCAGGCGGCAACGACTATTCACCAAGCTGCCGGCTTACCTGATGATCATACCGAAACCGGGCCGGCGTTAGCCTGGCTGCACTACCGTCACTACGCAGCGGTGCTGATAGCTTACGTGGTGCTGGGAATTTTTGGTGCCTTAGCTTATGCCTCACTGCGTACTATGCAGAACTTGCAAACCCATGCAAAAGACGGCGCTAAGAGCGAGCCGGAAACAGTTGACGCCGATCTCGACGACAGTAATGACGACACTGGCGACCGGGATGACGACATTATTGACGCCGCACCCTGGCAAAAAATTATGTTCTGGGTGGACTGGGCACCGGTTCGCATTACCAGCGCCGGCTTTTTGCTGGTTGGTCACTTCAGCAACGCGTTGCCGGTATGGTTGGGTAGTTTTTCCAAGCCACATCAACCCGCGCAGCAGGTGTTCCTGAAGGTTGCTGTAGCTGCCGAAGACACCCAGCCAATCGAAAACGATGCCAACCCACAACCAGGTAAAACTCAGGAACCTCTGCGTCTGGTTGCACTAATGAAGCGCAATCTACTATTGTTGATAGTGGTATTAGCCTTATTAACTCTGGCCGGCTGGTTCTACTAGCTGGTCGTACCAATTCGCAGCAAATTTTATTTGGGGTCATCACCGCTTTCGACTACAATGGTTGAGCTTGGTCATACCAATTAACCAAATAAACGAGTGCCAATGGTGTTTCCTAAAATTCAGCATACTAAGTTGTCCGATGCGATTATGGCGCGAATCGAAGCCATGATTGTGGACGGCTCTTTGGGTTCCGGTCAGCGCTTGCCGTCTGAACGGGACTTAGCGCTGCAATTTGAGGTGTCACGACCGTCGTTGCGCGAAGCCATACAAAAGCTGGAAGCGCGCGGCCTGATCGAGCGCCGTCAGGGCGGCGGTACTTATGTTTGTGATACCTTACAACAGCGCGTTGCTGAACCTTTATTTGAGTTATTGGCAAAGCATCCGGAGTCGCAATTCGACTTACTGGAATTTCGGCATGCGTTAGAAGGTATATCGGCTTATTACGCTGCACTGCGCGGTACGCCGGCTGATTTGGAAGCCATTGAACAGAGCTTCAGCGCCATAGCCGAGCAGCAACAAGGTGAATTAGTTGAGCACGCAAGTGCTCTAAGTGCCTTTCATTTGCGTATCACGGAAGCATCGCACAATGTGGTACTGCTGCATCTGGTACGTGGCATGCAGCCACTACTTACGGAAAATATTCGACAAAATCTTGAAGTGCTGGCGGGTAAAGCCGGCATTTTGCAAAAGCTCAATGCGCATCGCCAACAGATAGTTACGGCGATAGTGGCAGGAGAGCCAGAACAAGCTCGCGAAGCATGTTACGAGCATCTGGCCTATATTGAACATGCGTTATTAACGTTGAGTCGCGAAAATTCGCGGATGCAGCGTTCATTGCGCCGACATGAAACAGGGTAAGGATTTGTTATGACAGACCATTTACGAAATGATGTCGATCCACAAGAAACACAGGAATGGATTGACGCCCTTGAGTCGGTACTCGAGACCGATGGCTCAGAGCGTGGGCATTTTATTCTGGAGAAGTTGGTCGAGAAGGCGCGCCGTAGCGGTGCCTATTTGCCTTATACCGCCACAACTTCTTACCTGAACACTATTGCGGCCAGTCAGGAGCCTCCGGTTCCGGGCGACCAAACCATTGAATCACGTATTCGTGCGGCCATTCGCTGGAATGCACTGGTAATGGTATTGCGGGCATCGAAGAAAGATTTGGAGCTCGGTGGTCATATTTCCAGCTTTGCTTCTTCTGCCATGCTTTACGATGTTGGCTTTAACCACTTCTTCCGTGCTCCGAATGAGCACGATGGCGGCGACTACCTGTTTATTCAGGGCCATGCCTCACCAGGTATTTATGCGCGCGCCTTTTTAGAAGGGCGTTTAACTGAAGAACAGCTAAACAACTTCCGGCAGGAATGTGATGGCGCTGGTTTGTCATCGTATCCGCATCCGAAATTAATGCCTGACTTCTGGCAGTTCCCAACTGTTTCTATGGGCTTAGGTCCAATTCAGGCTATTTATTTAGCCCGTTTCCTGAAATACCTGACTGACCGCGGCATTAAAGATTGCTCGCGTCAGCGTGTTTATTGCTTCCTTGGCGACGGTGAAACCGATGAGCCAGAAAGCCTGGGCGCAATCAGCCTGGCTACCCGTGAAGGCCTGGACAACCTGACCTTTGTTGTGAACTGTAACCTGCAGCGCTTAGATGGCCCGGTACGTGGTAACGGCAAAATCATTCAGGAACTGGAAGGCACCTTCCGTGGCGCTGGCTGGGAAGTGATTAAAGTAATTTGGGGTCGCTACTGGGATCCGCTTATTTACCGTGATACCGAAGGCAAGCTGTCCGAAATTATGCAAGACAGCGTAGACGGTGAGTATCAGAACTATAAAGCCAAAGGTGGCGCTTACACCCGCGAGCATTTCTTCGGCAAAACCGAAGAAACCAAAGCGATGGTGGCCAACTTGTCTGACGAAGACATCTGGCGCTTGAACCGCGGTGGTCACGATCCGGTGAAAGTACACGCGGCTTATCATAAAGCGGTAAACACCAAAGGCCGGCCACAGGTTATTTTGGCGAAAACCGTGAAAGGCTACGGCATGGGTTCAGCTGGCGAAGGCAAAAACATTGCTCACCAGGTGAAGAAAATGGACATGGATGCCATTAAACACTTCCGTGACCGCTTTAATATTCCAATTAAAGACGGTGACCTGGAAGACCTGCCGTTTTATAGCTTCGACAAAGACAGCGAAGAGTTGAAGTACATGCAGGAACGCCGCGAAAAACTGGGCGGTTACATGCCAGTGCGTCGTGCTAATACCGACAAAGAGTTGGAATTACCTGCACTGAAAGCTTTTGAGACAGTCTTGAAAGGCTCCGGTGACCGTGAAATCTCCACCACCATGGTGTTTGTGCGAGTTCTGAACGTGTTGCTGAAAGATAAGAAAATTGGTCAGCGCATAGTGCCAATTATTCCGGATGAAGCCCGTACCTTTGGTATGGAAGGCTTGTTCCGCCAGGTTGGTATTTACTCCAGCCAGGGTCAGAAATATGAACCGCAGGACGCGGATCAGGTTGCCTATTATCGCGAAGATAAAAAAGGCCAGGTTATTCAGGAAGGTATTAACGAGCTTGGCGCTCTGGCGTCGTGGGTGGCAGCGGGTACTAGTTACTCCACCAACAACGAGCCCATGATTCCGTTCTACATTTACTATTCCATGTTCGGTTTCCAACGCGTTGGTGACTTAGTTTGGGCAGCTGGTGACAGCCAGACTCGTGGTTTCCTGGTTGGCGGTACTGCCGGACGCACCACGCTGAACGGCGAAGGTCTGCAGCACCAGGACGGCAGCAGCCCAATCTTGTTCAATACGGTGCCAAACTGTATTTGTTATGACCCAACCTATGGCTACGAAGTGGCGGTAGTGGTTCAGGATGGCTTGCGCCGCATGTATGGCGAGCAGGAAAACGTGTTCTATTACCTAACCGTAATGAACGAGAACTACAAACAGCCAGAAATGCCGGAAGGTGTGGAAGAAGGTATTCTGAAAGGCTTGTACGAACTGGAAAAAGTAACGGCGAAGAACAAAGCCAAAGGCGAAGTTCAGTTGTTAGGTTCGGGGACTATTCTAGAACAAGTACGCATAGCGGCGAAGATGCTGGCGGAAGATTACGACATTACCAGCACCGTCTACAGCGCAACCTCGTTCAACGAGCTGGCGCGTGACGGCATGGACGTTGATCGCTACAACATGCTGAACCCGGGCAAAAAAGCGAAAACCGCTTATGTGTCCGAGGTACTTGGCAAGGCCAAAGGGCCAACAGTTGCAGCAACCGATTACATGAAAATGTACGCTGACCAGATTCGTGCCTGGGTGCCAACGCCATATCGCGTATTAGGTACCGACGGTTATGGTCGTTCAGACAGCCGCGCAAACTTGCGTAAGCACTTCGAAGTGAACCCTGAGTTCATTGTGGTTGCTGCGTTAAGCGAACTGGCCAAGGCTGGCGATATCGATGCCAAAGTGGTGACCAAAGCCATTAAAGACTTAGGTATCGATACTGACAAACTTAATCCACTGTACGCATAAGGGGGGCTGAATCATGGCAGATACAAAAGAAGTAAAAGCCCCTGATGTGGGTGGTGAAGAAGTTGAAGTCATTGAAGTGCTGGTTAGCAAAGGCGACAAGCTGGAAGCTGAAGACGCATTAATCACGGTTGAAAGTGATAAGGCTTCTATGGATATACCAGCACCTTTTGGTGGCACTATTGCTGAACTGAAAGTATCAGTGGGCGACAAAATTAAAGAAGGTGACTTGCTGGCGCTGATGGAAGCAGCTGGTGATGACTCGGACGACGATGCCGACGAAGAGTCCGATGAGAAATCTGACGACAGTTCTGAAGATAAGTCTGACGATTCCAGCGATGATTCTGACGAGAAGTCAGAAGAGTCGAAAGAAGACACCTCGAAAGACGAGAAAAAAGCGAAGAAAAAGTCGTCCGGCGGCAGCAAAGTTATTGAAGTTACCGTGCCTGATATTGGCGAATCCGGTGAAGTTGAAATCATTGAAGTGCTGGTTAGCAAAGGTGATGAAATTTCAGCGGAAGACGGCCTGATTACTCTGGAAACTGACAAAGCCACCATGGATGTGCCTAGCCCACAAGCGGGTACCGTGGAATCAGTTGAAGTGAGTGTGGGTGACAAAGTCAAAGAAGGCTCGTTGGTACTGAAGCTGAAAGTTAGCGACGACAGCGACGATGACGACGAAGCTGACGACGAGGGCGATAGCAAACAAGCTGAGTCAAAAGCGTCACAGTCGCAGGATTCAAAAGACGACAAAGACAGCAAAGAGCAGAAAGACAGCAAGAACGACGGCGATCGTAAGCCGCCCGTTCCTGACCATCCGCTCGACAAAAAAGGTCAGGCCGAAGGGCTCGCTCACGCGTCACCAGCTGTTCGCCGTGTGGCCCGTGAATTTGGCGTTGATTTAAATCAAGTTAAAGGCTCAGGCCGGAAAGACCGGATTCTGAAAGAAGACGTGCAGGATTATGTGAAGTACGAACTGTCACGTCCGAAAGCTTCGGCCGGTGCTGGTTACAGCAAAGACGGCGGTGGTTTACAGGTGATTGCGCCACCCAAAGTAGACTTCTCCAAATTTGGTGAAGTAGAACTGGAGCCAATGTCCCGTATTCAGAAGATTTCGGGTCCGAACCTGCATCGTAACTGGGTAACTATTCCGCATGTGACTCAGTTTGATGAAGCTGACATTACCGAACTGGAAGCTTTCCGCAAGCAGGAAAACGAACTGCAGGCGAAGAAGAAAGATGGCGTGAAAATTACGCCGTTGGTATTCATTATGAAAGCTGTTGCCAAAGGGTTGCAGGAGTATCCGGTCTTCAATTCTTCGTTGGCCGACGATGGCGAACACCTGGTGATGAAAAAATACATCAACCTGGGTATTGCGGTGGATACTCCGGGTGGCTTAGTGGTTCCGGTTATTCGCGATGTTGACAAAAAAGGCATTTACGAGCTGTCGGAAGAGCTGCTGGATGTGAGCGCACGCGCTCGTGACGGCAAGCTGAAGTCAGCGGATATGCAGGGCGGTTGTTTCTCTATCTCCAGCCTGGGTGGCATTGGGGGCACGGCATTTACACCTATTGTGAATGCGCCCGACGTTGCTATTTTGGGTGTGTCGAAAAGCGAAATGAAACCCAAGTGGAATGGCAAAGACTTTGATGCGCGCTTAATGCTACCGCTGAGTCTTTCGTACGACCACCGGGTGATTGACGGCGCTGTAGCCGCGCGCTTCTCGGTATATTTAAGCAACGTGCTATCAGATATCCGTAAACTGGTTCTGTAGTAAACAAATACGACAGGGGCTGCTATAATGCGCCCCATTCAATTTAGGATGATGAGGTCGTCATGAGCAAAGACATAAAAACGCAAGTAGTGGTTCTGGGCGCAGGCCCTGGTGGTTACTCAGCAGCTTTCCGCGCTGCCGATTTAGGCCTGGATGTAGTATTGGTTGAACGTTACAACACCTTAGGTGGTGTTTGTTTGAACGTGGGCTGTATTCCATCGAAAGCGCTGCTGCATTTAGCGAAGCATATTGAAGACGCGAAGCATATGTCAGCTGAAGGCATCGAGTTTAGCGAACCTAAAATTGATTTGGACAAAATCCGTAAGCACAAAGAGAAAGTTATTGGTCAGTTAACTGGCGGCCTGGACCAAATGTCCAAAATGCGCAAAGTGAAAGTGGTTAATGGCTTAGGTAAATTTACCAGCGACACCAGCCTGAAAGTAGAAGGCGATGACGGCGAAACTGTTATCAACTTTGAAAACGCCATTGTTGCGGTAGGTTCACAGTCGATTAAATTACCTTTTGTTCCGCATGATGACGACCGCATCTGGGACTCTACCGACGCGCTTGAACTGCCATTTATTCCAGACCGTATGCTGGTATTAGGCGGCGGCATTATTGGTTTAGAAATGGGCTGTGTATACAGCGCGCTGGGCAGTAAAGTAGACGTTGTTGAAATGACTGATCAGTTGGTTCCGCCAGCAGATAAAGACATTATCAAGAGCTTCATGAAGCAAATTTCAGGCAAGTTCGACAACATTATGTTGAACACCAAAGCAGCCAAAGTTGAAGCCAAAAAAGACGGTATTCATGTAACCTTTGAAGGCGACAAAGCGCCAGAGAAACCGGTTAAATATGATGCGGTATTGGTTGCTGTTGGTCGTGCTCCAAACGGCGCCAAAATTGACGCTGACAAAGCAGGCGTAAAAGTTACCGATCGCGGCTTTATTGAAGTGGACAAGCAACTGCGCACTAACGTGAAGAATATCTTCGCTATTGGTGACTTAGTGGGTCAGCCAATGCTGGCACACAAAGCCGTGCACGAAGGCCACGTAGCCGCTGAGGTGATTTCCGGTCAGAAGCACTACTTTGACCCGAAAGTTATTCCGTCAATTGCCTACACGGATCCAGAACTTGCCTGGGCTGGTTTAACTGAGAAAGAAGCGAAAGAGCAAGGCGTGGATTACGAAGTAGCGGTATTCCCATGGTCAGCTTCTGGCCGAGCTATTGCACAAGGCGCAACGGCCGGCATGACCAAGCTGTTATTTGATAAGAATAATCGCATTATTGGTGGTGCTACTTGTGGTCCTAACGCCGGTGAGCTACTGGGTGAAATTTGTTTAGCCATTGAAATGGGTTGTGATGCTGAAGACATCGCACTGACTATTCATGCTCACCCAACCTTGCACGAATCTATTGGCTTAGCAGCTGAAGTTCAGGAAGGTTCAATTACTGATATGCCGAATAAAAAGGCTAAAAAGAAAAAGTAAATTGAGTGGCGCCGAAGGTTAATTCGGTAGCTCAAAAAACCGCTTGTCGCTTTGGCGCAGGCGGTTTTTTTTTGGCTAAAATAGACCTGCAAAAAAGTGGCAGTTATTTGCGCCAACAGGCACTATAACGTATGGTAAAGAGCAATGATTTACCCTTAGTTTGCATGCAAACTTTATCCACAAGAATTAGGAAGTACGAATGAGGCGACACGCACGAGCTGGTTACTGGAGCATGCTGTTAACGGCATGGCTATTATTAATAGCGGGTTTGGGTTTATTAGTAGTACCACAGCAGGCTTTAGCGCTTATTGCTGGCTCCGGCGCGGCCGCAGCACAAACACCGTTGACAATGATTTTGCTACAGCTTTTAGGTGCTGTTTATTTTGGCTTCGGTGCGATGAACTGGATGGCACGCGGACAAATACTCGGTGGTATTTACGGCCGTCCTATTTGCCTTGGCAACCTATTCCATTTTGCCGCTGGTACTATATTGCTGGCTATTAACATTGCCACCGGCGTTGAAAGTCTGGGTATTCTAATTACTGCGGCAGTGTATTTAGTACTGTGTCTGATCTTTATTCGGTTAACTTTCCGTATGCCGTCAATTGCAGAACATTTGTAAACTTTGTTACAACTTTAGTGGATCCCTGCAGTGCTAGGGTCTTTACCAATATGATGAGATAAGCATAAACTAGTTGTATAAAAAATTGCTGCTCTCATTTCGCTACAAATAAGGTTTAAGAAACATGAAAAAAATAACGACGGTCGCGCTTAGCGTGGCACTTGCACTAGGTGTAGCTGCTTGCTCACCACAACAGAACAACGAAACCAAACAGAATGCAGCTGAGCAAGTTGCTCAGACAGAGCTGCAATCAGGTGTGTACTTAGACAGCTTTGATCAGTCGGTACGCCCGCAAGACGACTTATTCCAGTACGTAAATGGAACCTGGTACAAAAACACCGAAATTCCTGGCGACCGTTCTTCTATTGGTGCGTTCTACGAATTACGTGAGCAAAACCAGGAACGTTTACGCACTATTATTGAGACTGCAGCAGAAAGTAACCCGGAAGCCGGCACTAACGCCGCTAAAATTGGTGACTTCTTTAACAGTTTCATGAATGTTGAGCTACTGAATGAATTGAGCTACACCCCAATTCAAGCCGATTTAGCTGAAATTGCGGCACTGGATGACCATGCTTCTGTTGCTGCACACATGGCTGAATTGTCGCGCCTTGGCGTAAGCATTCCGTTTGGTTTTTATGTGTATCCGGATGCCAAAGATCCGAACGTAAATACCATGTATTTCACGCAGTCAGGTTTGGGTTTACCAGATCGTGAGTATTACCTGAAAGACGACGAAAAATTCCAAACCTATCGCGATGAATACCAAAGCTATTTAACTGATTTATTAACCATGCTGGAGTATTCAAACCCTGAAGCAGCGGCTGAAGCTGTGATGGAATTTGAGACCGAGCTGGCCGAAGTGCAGTGGAGCCGTGTGGATAGTCGTGATGCGGACAAAACCTACAACAAATACAGCAAAGACGAGTTAAACGAGTTATTTGACGACTTTAACTACGGTGCTTATGCGCAAGCTGCTGGTTTGGATGGGGTGGATTCAGCTATCGTGCGTCAGCCGTCATACTTTGAAGCCTTAAACGGCTTGTTAAGCGAAACTGACACCAACGTATTGAAACACTACATGACCGTGCGTTTGGCTGACCGTTTCGCACCAGCGTTGGCGGAAGCATTCGGCGAACGTCGTTTTGAATTCTATGGCAAAGTATTGCAAGGCAACGAAGTGCAGGAACCGCGTTGGAAGCGTGGTGTAGATGCCACCGATAGCGCACTTGGTGAAGTACTAGGTCAGTTGTATGTAGCAGAATACTTCCCGGCTGAAGCTAAAGAACGCATGAGTGAATTGGTTGATAACTTAACCAAAGCTTATGCTGAATCTATTGAAAGCCTCGAATGGATGACTGCTGACACCAAAGAAAAAGCCTTGGAAAAATTGAGCAAGTTTGACCCGAAAATTGGTTATCCGAACGAATGGCGTGACTACACTGGTTTGGCGGTAAGCGCTGAAGACTTAGTAGGTAACTACAAACGTTCTGCTGCGTTTAACTACGACGAAGAAATTGCGAAAATTGGCGAGCCAGTGAAAGACGAAGACTGGGGCATGACGCCACAAACCGTAAATGCTTACTACAGCCCGGTGCGCAACGAAATCGTATTCCCAGCTGGTATTTTGCAGCCTCCGTTCTTTAACATGGAAGCGGAAGACGCAGTAAACTACGGCGGTATTGGTGCAGTTATCGGTCACGAAATTGGCCATGGTTTTGACGACCAGGGTTCGAAGTACGACGGCGACGGTAACTTGCGTAGCTGGTGGACCGACACCGACCGTGCAGCCTTTGAAGAGCGCGCGACTATTCTGGCCGATCAGTACTCAGGCTACGAAGTGCTGGAAGACGTGTTCATTAACGGCCGTTTGGCACTGGGTGAGAACATTGGCGATTTAGCCGGCTTAACTATTGCCTACAAAGCCTACCAAATGTCGCTAAACGGCGAAGAGTCACCAGAAATGGACGGCTTTACCGGTGAGCAACGAGTATTCATTGGTTGGGCACAAGTGTGGAAAAACAAGGCACGTGAAGAAGCCTTGCGTCAGCACGTTATGCGTGGCCCACACTCACCTGCTATGTTCCGGGTGAACGGTACTGTGGTGAACATCCCAGGTTTCTATGAAGCCTTTGAGGTGAAACCAGGCGACGACCTGTATGTAGCGCCAGAGAATCGCGTTACTATCTGGTAGAGAGTATTTGGTAAGAACATCTGGTAAAGAGCAAGACTTCGGTCTTGCTCTTTTTTTTGCCTGTTCGCCTTACATCGGCTATATTAATGCCATGCGAATCTTACTCCTGCTGATATTACTGAGCCTAACCCTGAGCCCCATGGCGGGATCAGCGAGTGCGGCTGCGCCAGAAATGATGGCCATGGAACATCAGCAAATGTCAGATCACGACTGCTGTGATGAAGAGCCGGTCGCCGCAGAGCTTGTAAATAGCTCATCACATAACGCTTGTGAAGGTGATTGCGGTGACTGTCAGCAACAGTGTCATTCTACCTCATCAGTGGCTCTGACTATGTTGCAGTTAAAGCATAACCATAGTCATGCTGAACGATTTAGCTTCTATTCCGACTTATCCTCAATAGACCCTGAGCAACATAACAAACCCCCTATGCCTGTGTAACACACCACGAGTTTCTTTTTTGGTTGTTGTTTTACAGGAGAATTTATATGCCGTCGCGCATGCTTGTTACCCTTATGCTGGCCTTTATTGTAGCCGGCTCTATGAATCTTGTTGTGATCGCGCCTGCATTAGCGTGGCAAGACCAGCATGATCATTCCAGTCAGTTGCCGCAGGCTATGCAGTCTGAGGAGCAAACCACTGAATACGTTTGCCCTATGCATTCGCACATTGTGCGTGATGAGCCGGGCACTTGCCCTATTTGTGGTATGCAATTGGAGCCTAAACAGAACAACGTTCGTGACAGCACCGTAGAAATCTCCGCCAGCATGCAACAGAACCTTGGTGTGGTTACCGAAGCCGCCGGGCGTACAACCTTGTGGCGGTATCTGCCCACACAGGGCCGGGTGAGCTGGAACGATGACCGCTTGTATCACGTGCATCCGCGTGTTTCCGGCTGGATTGAAAAACTCGCTATTACCAGCGTGGGTCAGCGCGTAGAAAAGGGCGACCTGATGTACGAGCTGTACAGCCAGGAACTGGTAGTGGCGCAGCAGGATCATTTGCAAACGCTGGACACCTTAACCAACCTCAGTAATAAAGACCGCCGCGAAGCCCTGCAGCGTGACGGCCGCACTCGCTTAAAGTTACTGGGCATGACGCCAGCGCTTATTAACGAGCTGGAGCAAAGCCGCCAGGTGCGCTATCAGGTGCCATTTTACGCACCGCAAAGTGGGGTGGTAACTGAGCTACCTATTGCTGTCGGTATGTACCTGCAACCGGGCCCTACTGCCATAACCATAGCTGCGAGTGACAGTTTGTGGCTTATTGCCGATGTACCTGAGCAGCAGTTGGACTGGTTTAGCGCCAACAGTCCGGTTTCGGTTAGCCTGCCACAGGCAGGTATTGAGAACCTGGACGCCAGCATTGACTACATTTACCCGGAATTAGACATGACCAGCCGTACTTTGCGGGTGCGCATTGAACTGGCCGGGCTTAGCACCAACGAACGCAATAAATTGGTGGTGGGGCAGCAGGCTCAAATTGATATTTTCGGTGGACCAAAACGTGACGTGCTGGCCGTACCGGTGAGCGCTCTCATTATGACCGGCACGGACAACCGCGTGATGGTGCGTGAAAGCGACAACAGCTTTGCGCAACGTGACGTGCATGTGGGCCTGGTAGTGAATGGTCAGGCTGAAATCCTGCATGGCTTGAGCGAAGGTGATCAAGTAGTTACCTCTGGCCAGTTCCTCTTAGATTCTGATGCCAGCTTGCGCCAGCGCAGTAAAACGCCTGCCGCAACTGACCATAGTCAACATTAAAGGAAGCCGATAATGTTAGCGCGAATCATAGACTGGTCCATGCAGAACCGTTTGCTGGTGCTTATTGCCGCAATACTGGCGGCATGGATGGGCTGGCGGGCCATGGTGAATACTCCATTAGACGCCATTCCCGATTTATCCGATGTACAAGTGATTGTGAAAACCCCGTACCCGGGGCAGGCGCCGCAATTGGTGGAAGAGCAAGTAACCTGGCCGTTGGCAAATATTATGCTGGCAGTGCCTGGTTCAACGCAGGTGCGCGGTTATTCCTTTTTTGGCGATTCCTACCTGTATATCTTATTTGAAGACGGTACCGACCCTTACTGGGCGCGTAGCCGGGTATTAGAGTATTTGAATCAGGCCGGGGCGGCGTTACCTGACAATGTCACCCCAACCCTGGGGCCAGACGCCAGTGGTGTGGGTTGGATTTATCAGTATGCACTGGTAGATAAAACCGGGGGCCAGCACTTAGGCGAGCTTACCAGCTTACAAAACTGGTTCTTAAAACAAGAACTACAGAGCGTTGAAGGTGTTGCCGAAGTCGCCACCGTTGGTGGCATGGTGGAAACCTATCAAGTAGTGGTTGAGCCGCGCAAGCTGCGCCAATACAACCTGACGCTAACGCAAGTACGCAACATCATTCAGGCCGCCAACGCTGAAGTGGGTGGCGGCGTGGTAGCCATGGCCGAAGCCGAGTTTATGGTGCGTGGCAAAGGTTACATTCAATCCATCGAGGATTTGCAGCAATTGCCTATTAACGTGCAAAGCGATAGTGGGTATTCACTTACGCTAGCCGATGTGGCCACCATTCGCAAAGGCCCGCAAAGCCGGCGCGGGGTTGCTGAGCTCAACGGCGAAGGCGAAGTAGTGGGTGGCATTATTGTCATGCGTCAGGGTGAAAATGCGCTGGCAACCATTGAACGAGTGAAAACCAAGCTGGCTGAGTTGCAACGTGGCTTGCCAGAGGGCGTTGAGGTTGTACCTACCTACGACCGCTCGCAACTGATTGAACGGGCAGTAACCAACTTAAGCGACAAGCTGCTGCAGGAAATGGGGCTGGTGGCGCTGGTCACCATTTTATTTCTGCTGCACGTACGCTCAGCGCTGGTGGCTATTATTACGCTGCCGCTGGCGGTACTTATCAGCTTTATCATTATGCGTAGTCTGGGCATTAACGCCAATATTATGAGCCTCGGCGGTATAGCCATTGCCATAGGCGCACTGGTGGATGCAGCCATAGTGATGGTGGAAAACGCCCATAAGCATTTAGAGCGTTATCAGCAGAAACATAATCGTCCGCCTGCCGGCACGGAGCATTGGCGGGTAATGGCCGAGGCCGCCAAAGAGGTTGGTCCGGCGCTGTTCTTGTCGTTGCTAATCATTACGTTAAGTTTTGTACCTGTGTTTGCGCTGGAGGCGCAGGAAGGGCGCTTATTTGCTCCGCTGGCCTATACCAAAACCTTCGCTATGGCTGCGGCTGCCTTACTGGCCATCACCTTAGTGCCGGTATTAATGGGCTGGCTTGTTCGCGGGCGTATTATTTCAGAGCAGCGTAATCCGCTTACCCGGGCCATGGTATGGGTGTACCAACCAGTGCTGCGGGTGGTACTGAATTGGCCGAAAGTTACCGTGGCAATAGCCGTAATAGCCACCCTGAGTGCGGTGTATCCATTGTCAAAAATCGGCAATGAGTTTATGCCGCCCATGCAGGAAGGCGACTTACTTTATATGCCAACCACCATGCCGGGTATCAGTGTGCCTACGGTCAGTAAGCTGTTGCAGCAAAGCGACCGGTTAATTAAGCAAGTGCCGGAAGTGGATACTGTATTTGGTAAGGCCGGCCGAGCACAAACAGCAACAGATCCGGCGCCGCTAACCATGCTGGAAACCACCATTCAGTTAAAACCTGAATCCGAGTGGCGCGCTGGCATGACGCTGGAAAAAATCATTGCGGAATTAGATGCCACGGTACAGATACCAGGCATAACCAACGCCTGGGTACAACCCATTAAAACCCGTATTGATATGCTTTCTACGGGTCTGAAAACGCCATTGGGGCTGAAAATTTCCGGGCCTGACTTAGCCGAAATTCAGCGTATTGGCGAAGCACTGGAAGAGCGCTTAGCAGAACTGCCGGAGTCAGCGTCAGTATTTGCTGAGCGAGCCGCTTCCGGGCGGTATATAACTATTACACCGAAGCTAGCTGCGGCGGCTCAGTATGGTGTCACTCAGGCCGACATTCAGGCGCACATTCAATATGCCATTGGCGGCGCCGTGATTGCTGAAACCGTAGAAGGTACCGAGCGCTATCCAATTAATCTGCGCTACCCCCGTGCTTCCCGGGATCATGTGGAAACCCTGAAGCAGCTTCCTATTGCCAGCGCCACGGGTGCCTGGGTAACGCTGGAGCAGGTGGCCGACATAGAAGTAGAAAGGGGTCCCAGCATGATCCGCAGTGAAAATGCGCGACCCAGTGGCTATGTGTTTATTGAAGCCCGTCCAGATGTAGCTTTAAGCGATTACATTCAGGCGGCAGAACCTGTGCTGGATAACTTTGACTTACCCGAGCGTTACAGCGTGAGTTGGTCCGGGCAATATGAGTACATGCAGCGCGTTGAAGCCAAGCTCTACGAAGTAGTACCTGTAACTCTGGCTATTATTCTGGTGTTGCTGTACTTAACCTTCCGGTCATTCAAACAAGGCTTGCTGATTATGGCGACCTTGCCACTGGCGGTAACCGGCAGCTTGTGGTTTATCTGGCTGCTTGGCTTTAACCTGTCAGTGGCTGTGGTGGTAGGTATGATAGCGCTAGCTGGCGTTGCGGCAGAGTTTGGGGTGGTCATGCTGCTGTACCTGAACAATGCCTGGCGTGACTCCGAGCGGCGCGACCGTGCCGGCTTACATGAAGCCATAATGGACGGCGCAGTACTGCGGGTGCGGCCCAAAGCAATGACGGTGATTACTATTGTGGCCGGTTTGCTGCCCATTATGCTGGGCAGCGGTAGTGGTAGTGAAGTGATGCAACGCATTGCCGCGCCTATGATTGGCGGCATGGTGGTGGCACCACTATTGTCGTTGTTGGTGATTCCGGCGGTTTACTGGCTCTGGTTGGGCCGCAAGCTGAGCTAATTAGCTCAGCTTGTCGCTGCTAGAAACCCGCATTACCAGGGCGTACATTACCGGCACCACAATGAGCGTTAGCACAGTGGCGAAGCCTAAACCGAACATAATGACCACCGCCATGCTGGCAAAGAAGCTGTCAAATAGCAGCGGCAACATACCTAAAATGGTGGTTGCTGCTGCCATTGATACCGGTCGCACCCGACTCACGGCGGCGTCCATTAACGCGGTTAAATCTTGTTTACCGGCTGCCAGCTCTACTTTTACCTGCTCCAACAGCACCACGCCGTTTTTAATGAGCATGCCTGACAGGCTTAAAAAGCCCAGCAAGGCCATAAAGCCGAAGGGTTCGTTCATCACTAACAAACCTAAGGTTACGCCGATAATACTCAGCGGTACCGTAGTCCACAGCACGCCGGCCTGACGAATCGAACTAAATAGCAGCACGGTAATAATAAACATAACTAAGAAGCCCAGTGGCAGCGCGCCAAAAATGGCTGTTTGGGCTTTGGTTGCGGCTTCAAATTCACCACCCCAGCTCAGTTCATAACCAGCCGGTAACGGCAGGGTTTCTACCTGTGGTCGCACCCGCTCGAATACCTGCGACGCGGTTTCGGTGCCTAAAATATCGTGATCGGCCATGACTGTTAATGTGCGCTTGCGGTCGCGGCGCAGAATTAACTGATTTTCCCAGTCAACTTCGATTCGGCTTACCACCTGGCCCAGCGGAATAAATTGCTGCAACGGCTGACTGTATATCTGGAGTTCTTCCCAGTCGTCTAAATCAGCACGTTCCTCGGCCGGAGGGCGCACTACTATAGGCAGTAACTCGGTACCGTCGCGGTATACCCCCACGCTTTGGCCACCAAAATTGCGGCGCAGTAAGTCGTTCACGTCTTCTTTGGTAACACCTAACCGGCGGGCGTTGCTTTGATTAAACACCGGACGCAACAATTTGGTGCGCTGGCGCCAGTCGTCGCGCACATTTACAGCGCCCTCATCGGCATCAAAAATAGCATGTGTTTGCACGGCCAATTGACGTAGTACAGCAGGGTCACTGCCGCTAAAGCGGGCTTCAATTTTAGCGGGCGTGGCAGGGCCGAGTTCAATAAAAGACAGTTTGGATTCTACATCCGGGTGTTCGCTGTACAAGTAGCTTCGTATTTTCGGTAGCAGTTTTTGCAGCGCTTCCTGGCTAGTGGCCCGCACAATCATTTGACCGTAACTTTCATAGGATTTTTCGACTACGTAAGTAAGGGTAAAGCGCGGGCCACCCTGGCCAATAGTGGTGGCCACTTTCTCAACTTCGTCCTGCTCCAGTAAGAAAGCTTCGGCACGGCGAATATCCAGAGCCGTGGCACGAATATCGGTACCCTGTGGATACCACATATCTACGTAAACCACTGGTGTGGTGGAAGGCGGGAAAAATGCCTGCCGCACCTGGCCAAAACCTAGTACCGAAATTACCAACAGCCCCAACAACGCAATAACAGTGGTTTTGCGCCAACGCAAGAACAGACCCAGCGCTGAACGGTACGCATGAAATATGCGGTTGTCATATACCGAATCGGGATCCGGGTTCGTGTCGGCGCGGGTGTTGCTGTACAAATAATTACCTAAAAATGGCGTTAAGGTTAAGGCGGTAAGCCAACTTAACAGTAACGAAATCAATAATACCCAGAACAAGCTACCGGCAAATTCACCGCTGGCGTCACTGGATAAGCCAATAGGTGCAAAGGCAATAATAGCAATCACGGTGGCGCCCAGTAGTGGCCATTTGTTCTGTTCCACCACCTGACTGGCGGCATCTAACCGCGACATTCCCCGGCGCACATTCACCAACATGCCCTCGGCAATCACTATGGCGTTATCTACCAGCATACCCAATGCAATAATGAGCGCGCCCAGCGACACCCGTTGTAGCTGAATATCCATTAAATACATGAAAATAAAGCTGCCCAGT
This sequence comes from Pseudidiomarina planktonica, assembly GCF_900177775.1. Lineage (GTDB taxonomy): Bacteria > Pseudomonadota > Gammaproteobacteria > Enterobacterales > Alteromonadaceae > Pseudidiomarina > Pseudidiomarina planktonica. The sequence continues at coordinate 528,772 of NZ_FXWH01000001.1, forward strand.
ACGGTAATGAGCAGCACGCTGCCAATCAAAATCCCGCTGCGTAACCCCATGGTTAATAACAGCGCAATAATCACAATAATTACCGCTTCCGCCAGGTTCAGCATGAAGCCGCTGACCGAGCGCTCAACCTCGGCGGATTGGTTGTAAATGTTGTGAATGTCCATGCCAATTGGGCGGGCGTAATCTAGCTCGTCAATTCGCTGATTCAGGCGTTCGCCTACTTCAACTACGTTAACGCCGTCGGCAAAGGAAACGCCCAGCCACAGTGCGGCATCGCCGCCAAAGCGCACCAGATGAGAGGGGATTTCCTTATAGTCGCGGTAAATGGTGGCCACATCGCGTAGACGAATGCGTTCATCGGCACCCGGATTACTAATAATTAAGTCGGCCAGCTGTTGCACCGTGGTAAATTCACCAGAGGTAGCTATGCGCAAACTTTCCGAACCAATTTTTACCTGGCCGGCATCACTGACTATATTTTGCGTTTGCAGCAATTCAGTAATACGTTGCGGGGGAATGCCAAAGTTACCAAGCTTGGCTCGGGAAACTTCCACCATCACTTGTTCTTGCTGTTTGCCGGCCATGGTGACCTTGCCAATACCATCCACCAGTACCAGTTCACGACGCAGAAATTCGGTGTAGTCGCGAATGTCCTGATAGCTATAACCGTCGCCGGAAATAGCCAACAAAATGCCATACACATCGGCGAAATCGTCACGTACCATAGGCTCGCCGGTACCTGGTGGTAGCTCGGCTTTGTGGTCATTAATTTTACGACGTAATTCGTCCCAGATTTGCGCCAAATCGTCTTTGCGATAGGTGCTTTTCATTTCGACGGTAATTTGCGACAGGCCGGGCTTAGAAATGGACGTGATGTAATCAACGTAACTCAGTTCCTGAATCGCATTTTCCAGCGGATAGGTAACTTCCTCTTCCACTTGTTGCGCTGAAGCACCCGGATAAGTGGTAATCACCATCGCTTTTTTTAAAGTGAATTCAGGGTCTTCCAGCCGTCCTAATTCTTGCAGGGCAATCACGCCACCCACCAGCAAAATCAGCAAGAAAAGCCAGCTACTGGTGCTGCGTTTAATACTATAACGAGCGATATCCATTACAGACCTCGCTCACGAACCCAGGGGCGAACCCGCTGGCCAGGCTCAAGTTGGTGCACGCCAGCTACTACAATTTGCTCATCAGCACTAAGCCCGCTTAAAATCTCAATGCCGTGGTTGGTGATTTCACCAACGGTGACCTCACGTTGCTCAACCTGTTGTGATTGCGGGTCATATACCCACACGAAACGTTGCTCCCCCTGTTCTTGCCCCAGCGGCGAGAATACCGCCTGCGCCGGAATAACGATCAGACGTTCGGTAGCCGCTAACAGGGCGCGGGTGTCCACTTCCACAGTGGCAGACATCCCTGGCAAAGCATTTAAGTCAATGGGCTTGGGCATGGTGAACACCACTTTATAGGTATTGGTAGCGGGGTCGGCGCTGGTGTCCCATTCTTTTAACTGAGCTTGGTACCGCTGGCCGGGCGATGCATCAAAAATCACATCAACAGTGGCTTCGCTGCGGCGCTGAACCCGGGCAAACAGGTTTTCGGGTACCCGAATACTAATATCAATGGCGTCGCTTAGCTGCAAAGTGGCTATTTGCTGCTGTGGCTGCACATTTTCGTAGTTCTCAACATACAAGCGGGCAATCGAACCAGCAAATGGGGCGCGTAGCTCGGTATAACCTAAATTGGCGCGCGCGGTATCTAAATTGGCTCTGCTGACATCTAAGTTGGCTTTAATCTCGTCATACTGCGCTTGCGACATCAGACCGTCTTTCACCAGCTTTTCGCTGCGGGCAAATTGCGACGCGGCCAGGTCATAGCGGGCTTTGGCTTCATCAACCACCAGTTGGTAGTCGGTAGCATCCAGTTTGGCAATCAGCTCACCCTGCGCCACATCCCGGCCTGGTTGCACGGGTAATTTCTCCAGTTCCCCAGCTACGCGAAAGGCCAGCTGGGCAGCCTCTGCGGCTTCCACCACGGCCGGAAACTGGCGCGTGCGCTCACCACCGGCAATGCTCACCTGATGCAGCTTTACCGGGCGCTCGCCAGTTTCAACCGGATCAGAAACTGCTTCGGAGCAGCCGCTAAGTAGCGTGACGCTTAGTAAGCTAAGGCCAATCCATAAGGAGCGTGATGTCATTCTATATACCTCTGTGTGCAGCCTGTGCAAATCAAAACCGGAAAAATCAATGGTAGGAGTGTAGTTGAAATGTTATTAAAGTAATATTGAATAAATATGTATTTCTTATTAAGGAATATTGAATGACTCTCTGGCAGTTACAAATGCTGGCGGCAGTAGCCGATAGCGGCAGCTTGCAGGGTGCTGCAAGCCAGCTGCATCGCACTCAGTCGGCAATCAGTATGGCACTGAAAAAGCTCGAGGACGAAGCTGGCTTCGCGTTGTTTGACCCAAGCGGCTATAGGTTGCAGTTAACTCCCCGCGGCGAGCAGTTTTTGCGTCAGGCGCAGGAAGTCATTAAGCAACAGGCGCGGCTTGAGTCGCTTACTGAAAAACTGCAACAAGGCGCCGAAGCTCAACTGCGGATAGCCTACGACCATACCTGTGACCCGGTGTTGCTGATCGATGCACTACGCTCACTGCAGGTGGCTTTTCCCGCCACCGAACTGCTATTGCTGGGTGAGTCCCAAATGCGAACCTTGCGGCGCCTGCGCGAAGGCGAAGTAGATGTGGGCCTGTGCCCCTGGTTGCCGGTGTTCCGCCAATACGGCGATTTCGAAACCCGCTTTGTTGAGCCCTTTACTCTGGCGGTAGTTATTTCCAGCGAGTTGGCAGCGCAAACGGGTGGGGTGCCAACTACCCGGGAAGCCTTGTTGGATTTACCTATGTTAATTCCACAAAATATGGACGTAGGCATTAGCCTGGACGCTATTTTGCGCTTGCCCGGTCAGCAACGTATTCGGGTGAACGACTCTCATACCCAGCGTGAATTGCTGTTGGCTGGCCTTGGCTGGGGCGTTATTCCGCAACAATTGGTTGCTCGTTCGTTAGCCGAGGGGCAACTTGTTCAGCTCTCTATTCCCGGCTTTCTTAATCAGGCGCAGTTGGAAGTTCATTTGGTGCGCGCCGCTAACCGTATTGCCGGGCCCGCAGCCGCCCACTTATGGGAGCGACTTTAAAGCTGCGATAGTTGAGTTCAGCCATTCACTGCTGTTATGCCAGATATATCGACGATTTAGCCTATATATGGGGCAGATGAATTTCAATCAGCCGCTAAAACCCCTATAATTGCGCGACATTTTTTACCGCAGGTTTGATCCTCTCATAGGATCAGCAATTGAAAGAGGGCTGTAGAGTGCTGCAAGATTATCGTACGCATGTTGAAGAACGCGCCGCTGAAGGCATCCCCCCGAAACCATTAAACGCTGAGCAAGTAGCCGGACTGGTTGAACTTCTGAAGAACCCACCAAAAGGTGAAGAGGACTTCTTAGTTGAGCTGCTGTCTGAGCGTGTACCTCCTGGTGTTGATGAAGCTGCTTATGTAAAAGCAGGCTTTTTGGCTGCCCTAGTGAAAAACGAAGCCAGCTCACCAGTAATTAACAAAGAAAAAGCAGTGAAGCTGCTGGGTAACATGCACGGTGGTTACAACATCGTGACTTTGGTGGACTTGCTGGATGACGCCGAGCTGGGCACCCTGGCCGCCGAAGAATTGAAGCACACCCTGTTGATGTTTGATGCCTTCCACGACGTGGAAGAGAAAATGAACGCGGGTAACGCGCTGGCCAAAGAAGTGGTTGAATCATGGGCGAACGCTGAATGGTTCACTGGCCGTGACAAACTGGCAGAAAAAATTACCGCAACCGTATTTAAAGTAACCGGCGAAACTAATACCGATGACTTGTCACCAGCACCTGATGCCTGGTCACGTCCGGACATTCCATTACATGCGAAAGCTATGTACAAAATGCCACGCGAAGGCATTACTGACGCGGCTAAGCAAATGGACGAGCTGAAAGAAAAAGGCCACCCGGTTGCTTTCGTAGGTGATGTAGTAGGTACCGGTTCTTCACGTAAATCAGCCACTAACTCAGTGTTGTGGTTTATTGGCGAAGACATGCCGGGCACCCCGAACAAACGTGGCGGTGGTATTTGTATTGGTAGCAAAGTTGCACCAATTTTCTTCAATACCATGAAAGACGCTGGCGCCTTAGTATTTGAAGCCGACGTTGAAGCCATGAACATGGGCGATATCATTCATATCTACCCGTACGCTGGCAAAATCGAAAACGAGCAGGGCGAAGTTCTGGCTGAGTACGATTATGCATCACGCGTAATTCTGGACGAAGTGCGTGCTGGTGGCCGTATCAACCTAATTATCGGTCGTGGCTTAACTGAAAAAGCGCGCGAGTCGCTGGGCATGGGCCGTTCAGAATTGTTCCTGAAGCCTGAGCAACCAGCTGACACTGGCAAAGGTTACACTCTGGCACAGAAAATGGTTGGGGTGGCATGTGGCGTAGACGGCGTTCGTCCGGGCACTTACTGTGAACCGAAAATGACCACCGTGGGCTCGCAAGACACCACCGGTCCAATGACACGTGACGAACTGAAAGACCTGGCCTGTTTAGGCTTCAGTGCCGACTTAACCATGCAGTCGTTCTGTCACACGGCGGCTTATCCGAAGCCGGTTGACGTTGAAACTCAGCACACCTTACCTGACTTCATTATGAACCGTGGCGGCGTAAGCTTACGTCCGGGTGATGGTATTATTCACAGCTGGTTAAACCGTATGTTGTTGCCAGACACCGTAGGTACTGGTGGCGATTCACACACCCGTTTCCCGCTGGGTATTTCGTTCCCTGCGGGTTCTGGTTTGGTGGCTTTTGCTGCCGCTACCGGCGTGATGCCGTTAGATATGCCTGAATCTGTATTGGTGCGCTTTAAAGGCGACATGCAGCCGGGCGTAACCTTGCGTGACCTGGTTCATGCCATTCCATTATTCGCCATTAAAGAAGGCTTGTTGACTGTTGAAAAACGCGGCAAGAAAAACATCTTCTCTGGCCGAATTCTGGAAATTGAAGGCTTAGATGACTTAACCGTTGAGCAAGCATTCGAATTATCAGACGCATCTGCTGAGCGTTCAGCTGCTGGCTGTACCATTAAGATGTCTGACGAGTCGGTAGCTGAATACTTACGCTCGAACGTTACCATGCTGCGTTGGATGATCAACGAAGGCTATGGCGACGCGCGCACGCTGGAACGCCGTGCCCGTAAAATGGAAGACTGGCTGGCCAATCCGCAGCAATTACGTGCGGACGCCGATGCTGATTACAGTGCAGTAATCGAAATCGACCTGAACGACATTAAAGAGCCAATCGTTTGTTGTCCAAATGACCCTGACGATGCCAAGTTCTTAAGTGACGTTGCCGGCGACAAAGTTGACGAAGTATTCATTGGTTCGTGCATGACCAACATTGGTCACTTCCGCGCTGCGGGTAAACTGCTGGAGAAAAACACCCAGCCGTTGAACACCCGTTTGTGGATTGCTCCGCCAACCAAAATGGATCAGGCGCAACTACAAACCGAAGGTTACTACGACATTTACGAGCGCAATGGCGTGCGTACTGAAATGCCAGGTTGTTCACTGTGTATGGGTAACCAGGCACGGGTTGAGCCGGGTGCTACCGTACTTTCTACCTCAACGCGGAACTTCCCGAACCGTTTAGGTGATGGTGCCAACGTATACCTGACTTCAGCAGAACTTGCTGCAGTGGGCGCTATTTTAGGCAAGCTGCCAACTCCGGCAGAATACCTGGAATACGCACAGGACATTAAAGCGATGGCGGGCGAAGTGTATCGCTACCTGAACTTTGATCAAATGGCCGACTTCAGAGCTGCCGAAGCCGCCGCGAAGAAAAACATTATCGCGACCTTAGAAGTAGCCTAGCGAACATGTAGCCTGCGGTTCTGCGTAGCCTGCGGTTCTACCGCAGGTGAGATGCCAGAATCACTAAGGGTGTCGTAGCAATAAGGAGCCAGTCAGCTAACCCTGACTGGCTTTTTTTTACCAAATTTTTAGAATGCAGTAGTTATCCCGAGCTTCTCAGTGGTAACTAATACCAGTAGACATAAAAAAACGCTCCGGGCGATTTGCCAGGAGCGTTTTTTTATTAAGTATTTTTATCGTTAATTAAGCTTTGGCTTCTTGTACCTGGCTGTCAATCCAGTCACGTACCTGCTGCTCCAGCACGTCTAGTGGAATGCTGCCGTTACCTAATACCACGTCGTGGAACTCGCGAATATCGAAGTCCGCGCCCAGGGCTTGCTCAGCTTCCGCGCGCAGGCGTTTGATCACGATTTCACCCAGCTTGTACGACAAGGCTTGTCCTGGCCAGGTAATGTAACGGTCAATTTCGGTGGTTACGTTGTGCATCGACAGGGCAGTGTTACTGGCCATAAATTCAATCGCCCGCTCACGACTCCAACCCATCGCATGCATACCTGTATCTACTACCAGGCGTGCCGCGCGCCACATTTCGTAGCTTAAGCGGCCAAAGTCACTGTAAGGGTCCTGATAGAAACCAGCTTCAGTACCCAAATGCTCGGCATATAAACCCCAGCCTTCACCAAAGGCTGAAATATAGGTGCTGCGACGGTACTCAGGTAAACCTTCCAACTCACGAGCCAGCGCGATTTGGAGATGGTGGCCTGGCACCGCTTCATGCAGCGTCAAAGCTTCTAATTGATAAAGCGGACGACGGTCCAGCGCATAGGTGTTTACCCAGTAAAAACCGGCGCGGTCATCGCGTGACGAACCAGCATAACGGCCGGTCGTATATTTAGGTGCAATTTCAGCCGGAACCGGTGCAATACCGTAAGGTTGGCGCGGCATCTTCTTAAAGAACTTAGGTAGCTCGCCGTCCATTTTCTTGGCGATGAAAGCCGCTTCTTTCAGTAGCTCTTCCGGCGTTTCTGCATAAAAACGCTCGTCTTCACGCAGGAAGTCCAAAAAGGCGTCAAAAGACCCCACAAAGCCGGTTTTCTCAATAACTTCGGCCATATCGTTGCGAATGCGCTTCACTTCAGCTACACCAATTTCGTGAATTTCTTCAGCGGTGTAATCGGTGGTGGTGAAATGCTTAATGCGGTTTTGATAGTACTCATCGCCATTAGGTAATTCACTGGCACCAATAGTGTCACGTGAACCAGGCAGGTACTCCCGCACCATGTAGTCAAAGAACGCCTGATAAGCTGGTAAAATTTCGTTATCAATAATGGTTACTGCACGATTTTGCAGCGTTAACCAGGTGTCATCATCAATGTGCTCAGGCTTAGTGCTCAGCGGTTGGTAGAACACGCTTTCCTTAGGATCTTGCACAATAAAAGCCAGAATGCTTTCTTCAAAACCGGCCATAGCCGCTTTGGGCTGACTGTAACCTTGTTCAAGGCCAGTGCGTAACCAATCGGTTTGTTGTCTCATGTAAGCCGGAATAGCCGCTAGTTTGTCCAGATAAAAACTATAATCTTCAGCGGTACGTAAGTTAGCGTTGCGAGCCGTGAACGCTAAATAGCTATGGAAGCCACCTTCAGCATTCAATGGTTGCAAATATTCCAGATAGCGGTCACTGTCGACATTGTTTTTCAGGCGATAGCTCAGCATGGCGTGGTTAATTTGATTCTGTTCACTTAACGCGGCAGTTTCTACCTCGTTTAATTGCTGCAGCCATACGCGTTGGCGCTCGGCCCGCATGGCAACTGCTGCTGGTGACATGTCGGTAAGTTTACCGCGGTCGTCGCCGGTGTTGCCTGGCGTCAGGTTTTTCATGCCGGTCCAAATAGAATCGGCCAGTTTTTCGTAACGCTGGTCGGCGTTGGCTTCGGTAGCTGACTGACGGTTATCCGGCGTGGCCGTACAGGCCGTTAGGACTACCGCAACAAGCGCAGTTATAATCAGGCGCATATAAACTCCAGTGAATATTTGCTAAATTGCATTAAGACTTAGTTTAGGGTGTCCTGAATGAATAGCAATGGCAATAAGACCAATAGCTTGTGGCACCAGATAAGGAGAATAACAATGAAAATAACACATCTTTTAAGTGGTGCACTATTAACCACAGCTGTACTTAGCAGTGCCAGCTCGCTGGCCTATGACCGTATTACCGGTAAACATTTTGCCAGTCGCTCGGAAGTTTTTGCTACCGAAGCTATGGCTGCAACCAGCCAACCCCTGGCAACCCAGGTTGCCCTGCAAGTAATGCGCAACGGCGGTAACGCGGTTGATGCCGCTATTGCCGCGAACGCCATGCTAGGTTTGGTAGAGCCAACTGGCAACGGTATTGGTGGTGACTTATACGCCATTATCTGGTCCGCTGAAGACGAAAAGCTGTACGGCCTTAATGCTTCTGGCCGTTCACCAAAAAGTTTGACGTTAAAACACTTACAAGACCACGCCAAAGAGCAGGGTATTAATAAAATACCTTCGCATGGTCCGTTGCCGGTGTCAGTGCCGGGCGCGGTAGACGGCTGGTTTGAAATGCATGAACGCTTTGGTGCGCAACCCATGGCGAATAACCTGCAGCATGCGATTGACTATGCCCGTAACGGCTTTCCGGTAAGCGAAGTGATTGCTTACTACATGGAACGTAGCGTACCTATTCTAAGTAAATTCGACGGTTTCAGTGACGTGTATATGCCAGGTGGTGAAACCCCGAAAAAAGGCGAAATTTTTAAGAACCCGGCATTAGCCAACACCCTGGAAAAAATTGCCCGGGGCGGTCGCGACGCATTTTATAAGGGCGACATCGCGCGCACTATTGCGGCATACATGAAAGAGCAGGGCGGCTTTTTATCGTACGACGACTTAGCCAGCCACACCTCTGACTGGGTAGAACCGGTGTCTACCAACTACCGTGGTTACGACTTATGGGAGTTACCGCCAAACGGTCAGGGTATCGCAGCCTTACAAATTCTGAATATACTTGAGCCATTAGACATTGCCGGCATGGGCTTTGATAGCCCTGAATATATTCACCATTTTGTCGAAGCCAAAAAACTGGCCTTTGAAGACCGTGCGAAGTTTTACTCAGATCCGGCCTTTAACGACATTCCGGTAGCTGGCTTAATTTCCAAAGAATATGCCAATGAGCGTCGCAAGTTAATTGACAGCACTAGTGCGGCTAAGTCTTACGAGCCAGGTAATCCGCCAACTGACGGCGACACTATTTATATGACCGTAGCCGACAAACACGGCAATATGGTGTCGTTAATTCAAAGTAACTATCGTGGCATGGGCTCTGGTATGACGCCTACGGGTCTTGGTTTTATTCTGCAGGATCGCGGCGAGCTGTTTAGCCTGGAAGAAGGGCACTTTAATGTGTTTGAACCGGGCAAACGTCCTTTCCAAACTATTATTCCTGCTTTCGTGACCAAAGACGGCAAGCCATATATGAGCTACGGCGTTATGGGTGGTGCTACGCAACCGCAAATGCATGCACAAATTCTGATCAATATGATTGATTTTGGTATGAATCTGCAAGAAGCTGGCGACGCCCCACGTATTTTGCATTCAGGTTCAAGCCAACCTACCGGCTCGCAAATGACTGACGGTGGCGAAGTAAGTTTAGAAACTGGCTTCTCACCTGAAACACGCCGTGAGCTGGTGAAAATGGGCCATACTCTGACGCACAAAGTAGGTCCTTACGGTGGCTACCAGGCCATTATGAAAGATTGGGAAAACGGCACCTGGGTAGGTGCTTCGGAAAGCCGTAAAGATGGCCACGCAGCGGGCTATTAACAGGAGACAACAAGATGGCGCGAGCACAGGCAGGGATCTGCGCTGAACCCAATTTACACGGACTTACCCTGTTATTGAATGTAATGACGGATGACGTGCTGGCGGTGCGCCGCAAGCTGGCACGTATTCCGGCGATTTTACAGGAGCTGGACGACCGCTTTTCGGAAGCTATGCTGAACGGCTACGTAGCCATTGGCAATGACTATTGGGACGTGGTTTATCCAGAGCGGCGGCCGGTGCACCTACACAGCTTTCCGGACATTGCCGACGGCGACCGTCAGGCGCCACGTGAGCCGGTCGATATTCTGCTGCATGTTCGTTCGGACCGGTTCGACGCCAACTTCCTGGCGGCGCGCACCTTAATGGAATGGTTGGGACACGACGTAGAAGTGCTGGATCAAATACGGTCCTTCCGCTTTTTAGATGGTCGTGACCTCACCGGTTTCATTGATGCACCGGATAATCCGCGCGGTATGCGCAAACGTCAGGCGGCATTAGTAGACGCCGATGACGACGCTACTTTTGTGGCGGGTAGTTATTTGTTTGTACAAAAATTCCGCCACGATTTGCGGCGTTGGGAGCAATTAGGCCCAGCCGGACAGGAAGAACTCATGGGGCGTCGTAAAGTAACTGGCGAACGCATTAGTGAGGCTAGCCTCAGTCACGTTACCCATGCGGGGAAAAGCCGTTTGCTGGATGCCAACGAGCAACCGTTACAGTTATTGCGGCAAAATATGCCCTGGGGTGATTTACGTGAGCAGGGGCTGTTGGCCATGTATTTTGCCGCTCAGCCCGCTGGTGTGGTGCAGTGGTTAAAGCAGCGTTATCAAGCCGATGAGCGCGGTGATTACGACCCTCTGTTGGATTACATTCAGTCGGTCAGCAATGCGTCTTACTTCGTACCTTCTATTAATTTTCTGGAAAACGCGTAGCTCGTTCGAGACTACGCGTTTTCAAATAACTCTTTCACTTTTTGTAAGGTGAAATCAATTTCCGAAACCTTCAGTGGCGCAATAAAAATAGTGTCATCACCGGCAATGGTGCCTAGCACGCCCTCTTGTTTACCTACCGAATCCAGCAAGCGGGCAATTAGCTGCGCAGCTCCGGGCGTAGTACGAATGATCACCATCACATCATTATGCTGAATATCTAAAACAAGCTGGGTTAATGGCGCACGTGTTGAAGGTATGCCCAGCTCGGCAGGCAGGCAGTACACCATTTCCTGGCGCGCATTGCGGGTACGCACGGCGCCGTACTTGCTCAGCATGCGTGAAACTTTTGACTGGCTGATGTTCTGAAAGCCTTGGTCTTGCAGGCATTTCACGATCTCGCCTTGTGAGCCGTAACGTTCTTCCCGTAACAATGCTTTAAATGCTTCAACCAGTTTGTCTGCTTTATTTTGTGCCATACTTGCGCTACTCAGGTTCGAATAATGAAAGACAAAAAGCAGTGTATCCTATCCGTTGCGGAACGCCTAGCCACGGGAGCTCCAGTTGTAATTTAGGCGCTTATAGAGTAGAGTTTTGGCCCAACAAAAAGCCATTCAAGTTCGCGAAATTCACCTTGTTAGAAGATGGAGTCAAATATGAAAGTTGCAGTTTTAGGTGCAGCCGGCGGTATCGGTCAGGCACTATCATTACTTTTGAAAACTCAATTACCAGCTGGATCAGAACTGTCATTATATGACGTGGCTCCGGTAGTTCCGGGTGTTGCTGTTGATTTAAGCCACATCCCAACCGACGTTAAAGTTGCCGGTTTCGGTAAAGACGATTTAGGTGCTGCTTTAGTTGGTAGCGATATCGTACTTATTCCAGCTGGCGTTCCACGTAAGCCAGGTATGGATCGTTCAGACTTATTCAACATTAACGCAGGCATTGTTGCGAACCTGGTTGAAGCTATTGCTGACAATTGCCCGGACGCTTGTATCGGCATCATCACCAACCCGGTGAACACCACTGTACCAATTGCTGCACAAGTGCTGAAGAAAAAAGGCGTATACAACAAGAACAAATTATTCGGCGTAACCACGCTGGATGTTATCCGTTCAGAAACCTTTGTGGCTGAACTGGAAGGCTTAAACCCTGCCAACATTACTGTGCCAGTAATTGGCGGCCACAGCGGCACCACTATTCTGCCTCTGCTGTCTCAGGTTGAGAACGTAACCTTCACCCAAGAGCAAATTGAACAACTGACGCACCGCATTCAAAACGCTGGTACTGAAGTAGTTGAAGCCAAAGCTGGCGGCGGTTCTGCTACCTTGTCTATGGGTCAGGCAGCGGCACGTTTCTGCTTGTCACTAGTAAAAGGCCTGCAGGGCGAAGAAGTAATCGAATGCACTTACGTTGAAGGCGACGGCAGCGACGCTGTATTCTTTGCCCAGCCAGTTCGTTTAGGTAAAAACGGCGTAGAAGAAATTCTGTCGTACGGTGCCTTGAGCGACTATGAAGAAAAATGTAAGAAAGACATGCTGGACGGCCTGAAAGGCGACATCCAAACTGGCTTGGACTTCGTTAAATAACGAAGAGTGAAGTAACGAACGTTAAGTCACTGAAAGCAAAACTAAAGGGTGAAAAATGACAACAGTCGTTTTTCACCCTTTTTCGTTAGTCGCCTGACTTTTTATTTCAGTTAAAATGCGCTGCGCCGTTTGCGTATCAATACGCAAAGCCTGACGTACTTCCTCAATAAGCTCCGCACTTATAGCTTCCTGATCTGCTCGCGCCATTAGCGCATTCACCACCAGCTTAAAGCTCTCGCGCCGATGCGCCAGTTGCTCGGCAAAGCCCGAGGCCAGAATACCTGCCGGTAACGCCACCATGCCCATGCCAACAATAGTAATCATGCCGCCAAAGAACTTACCGCCAGCGGTAATAGGGGTAACGTCACCGTAGCCGACGGTGGTTAGCGTGGCCATGGCCCACCACATAGCTTCCGGAATGCTGCCGAATTTGTCCGGCTGAATGTTGGCTTCGATCATATAAATACCGCTGGAAGCCAGAATCAGCAGCACAAAGAGTACTGAGAATGCCGCCAGTAGATTACTACCCTCATTTCGTAACACGGTGCCCAGTAGTTGCAACGCCCGCGAATGACGGCTGAATTTGAAAATTCGCAGTAAGCGCAGCGCGCGTAAGAAGCGCATGTCGATGCTAATAAACAGGCTTAAGTAGAAGGGGGCAATGGCCAGCAGGTCAATCAGCGCCATGGGGGAAATCGCGTATCGCCAGCGCGCACTAAACGCTGAGTGCTGATGGTATTTAGGCAGTTCCGGGGCGCTCCATATCCGCAGTACATATTCCAGCGAGAACACCATAACCGAGAAAAATTCGAAATTCAGAAACCAGTTGGTGTACTCATTGTATATGGGCGTAATGGATTCAATAATAACTGCCGCCACGTTCAGCAGAATTAACAGCATTAAAAAGGCGTTTAGCCAGTAACCCGGCCTGAATGGTGGAATTTGTCCGTCCAGAATAGTGGCTGCCTGCTGGCGAATGCTCATTTGTTGTTTCCTTTATGCAACCTGTGCAACCCCGGTGATGTGCTGCTACCTTCGGTTAATCCCGAAAAGCTTTACGCTGGGCTTAGAAAGCTACCATCAGCGGGCTAATGCTAGTACAATCCGAAGCTTAGCGCAGCAGCAACTAAATAGTAACTATGAAGTTAAGCGATATAAACACCCTCATGGCAAAGGATATGCAAGGGGTGAATACCTTAATCGGTAAAGAGCTACAATCGGACGTTGCCTTAATCAATCAGCTTGGTATGTATATAGTCAGTAGTGGTGGCAAGCGTTTGCGACCCTTGCTGGCGGTAACTGCTGCCCGCGCCGTAGGTTATCAGGGCGAAGGCCATTACACCCTGGCTACCATCATTGAATTTATTCACACCGCCACCTTGTTGCACGACGACGTGGTTGACGCGTCCGAATTACGCCGTGGCAAAGAAACGGCCAATGCCTTATTTGGCAACGAAGCCAGTGTGCTGGTGGGTGACTTTTTATATACCCGCGCATTCCAGCTGATGGTAACGCTAGACTCCATGAAAGTGATGAAGGTGCTAGCCGACGCTACCAATATTATTTCCGAAGGCGAAGTTTTGCAGTTAATGAACTGCAACGACCCGGAAACCACCGAAGAACGCTACAACGCCGTTATTTACAGCAAAACCGGTAAACTGTTCGAAGCTGCTACGCAGTTGGGTGCTGTGCTTGCCAACGAATCCGCCGAATTAGAAGCTGCACTGGCGCTGTACGGCAAGCATTTAGGCACCGCCTTCCAGCTCGTTGACGACTTAATGGATTACACCGCCGACAGCGAAATTATGGGCAAACAGGCCGGCGACGATCTGGCTGAAGGCAAGCCCACACTGCCATTGCTGTACGCCATGTGGCATGGCAACGCCGACGAACAGCAAATGATTCGTACCGCTATTGAAGCGGGCAACGGTCGCGACAAGCTAGAGCCTATTCTTACTGCTATGCGCCGCACTGGCGCACTGGATTACACCCGCGAGCGCGCGCTCGATGAAGCCGAATTAGCCCGTCAGGCATTAGTTCCCTTACCAGAGTCAGAACATAAACAAGCACTAGTTGCGCTGGCTGGTATTGCCGTAGATCGTGTCGCCTAATTACTCCGCATAAAAAAAGGCTGAAGTTTTTGCTTCAGCCTTATTCTGCCTTCCCGTTTTATTCTTAATCAAAGCTTAAACTATCGTTAGTTCCAATACGTGAGCGTAATAGGAACTTCACCACCTACGTAGGTGAACTCAATAGTTACTAGGCCTCTACTACCATCCATATCAACTAGCTGCTGACAGTCAACGCCTTCACCGCAATTAAATTGGTATCTGCCAAAAAAGTAATTGCCATCTTCAACACTAAACATTGAGCCGTCTAAGGGAATATCATACTCATAGATATCACCTGATTGTGCTACTTGAGTTGTGTTTAGCGTTTCAAGCAGGGTGTAATCAGCGTCAGGACCATCCGCTATGTCGTCTTCATAAGGGTCTCTTCGAACTCGCAACTCATAAGCTACACCGAACTCGTGTGTAAAGCCCGAGATGGAATTGGAATAAACTCGATTTTGACCTGAATCCTTCTCGTAAGCCGAAGGAGAACAAATAGTGGATCGGTCAGACGGCTGAAGGGGACACAACTCTGGCTTGTCGCTAACGGTTAAAATGAGTATTTGTCTTTCCGGGCGGTCGTCACCTCCGGTGATGTCACCACAACCCACCAACAGACTTGAGAAAAAAGCGGCACCCAGTAGCGCACAGCGGCGAAAGTTAATTGATATTTCCATTACTAATGCAGTCCTTGTTTCGGTTAATAATTTTAATTAGCTCTCGCAGGGTCTAGTTCCAGGATGTGAGTGTAATTGGCACTTCACCACCCACGTAGGTGAATTCAATGGTCGCTAGCCCCTCGCTGCCATCTATTTCAAGCAGTTGCTGGCAATCTACGCCCTCGGCGCAATTAAACTCGTAGCCCTGAATAGCGTATTGACCATCTCTGAACTGGAACATATAGCCGTTTAAGGGAATATCGAAGGTATAAATATCACCAACTTGTGCCACCTGCGTTGTACGTATGGTTTCAATGAGCCTAAAATCGTATATAGGGCCATCAGCGGCCTGATCTTCAATGGGGTATGCTTGAACGCGTAGCACCGAAGCAACGCCGAATTCATGGCTAAACCCTTCAACCATAGCGGCGTAGCCCTCTAAGTTACCGGTTTCAATGTTATAAAGTGGCGGCTCACAAAAAAAGGCGATATCAGGTATATCGAGACCATGGTCACACACTTCGGGGCTGTCACTAACATTAACGATAATAATTCTGTTGCCCGAACCATCACCCCCACAGCCCACCAATAAGGTGGTTATGAAGGCCATGCTGAGCAATGTAGAACGACGGAAAATAGAGGCGATGTCCATATCAGTAAACTCCCTAAAGAAAACTATTGGTAAGATTTAATTGTTAATTTAATGTATTTGGATGCCTTATACAATATTTACAAAGTAAAGAATGATGTTTTCTTGCGGTTTTCCCGTGGGTTTCTACCCACTAATAGCAGTGCCGGCGTAACAAGTCATTTAGCCATACAGTTAAGCGTGCTTTAAGAGCTTGTAATCCGATAAAACTTACCGTAAAATCCGCGCCCTGAATTAAATTTCAAAGCACCCTTATGGGTATCGGAGATAAACATGTACGCAGTATTCCAAAGTGGCGGTAAGCAGCACCGTGTGTCTGAAGGCCAAATCGTCCGCCTGGAAAAGCTGGAAGCAGCCACTGGTGATGTGGTTGAGTTCGACCAGGTATTAATGGTATCGAACGGCGACGACGTTAAAATCGGCGCGCCTCTAGTTTCAGGTGGTCTTGTAAAAGCTGAAATCGTGAACCACGGTCGTGGCGATAAAGTCAAAATCGTGAAGTTCCGTCGTCGTAAGCACTCACGTCGTCAACAAGGTCATCGTCAGTGGTTCACTGAAGTGAAAATCACTGCAATTAACGCTTAATAAGGAGTAACGACTCATGGCACACAAAAAAGCTGGTGGTTCAACCCGTAACGGTCGTGACTCAGAGAGTAAACGCCTGGGTGTTAAACGCTTTGGCGGCGAGTCCGTTTTAGCTGGTAGCATTATCGTTCGTCAACGTGGTACTCGTTTCCACGCTGGTGATAACGTTGGTGTTGGCCGCGACCACACTTTATTCGCATTATCAGACGGTAAAGTGTCTTTTGCAGAAAAAGGCCCACAAAACCGTAAGTTCGTTAGCATCGTTACTGATTAATTAGTACCTACGAAGTTTTACTTCGGGTAGTAATTTAAGTAAACCGGCTAACTAACGGTCTTTGCAAAACCCCGTCCCTTTTGGCGGGGTTTTTTAATGGTTCCTAGAAGCTGCTATTATATATAGCTCAATCAGGCAGTGAGTAAGTTCAAATGAAATTCGTAGATGAAGTTGAAGTTCGCGTTGAAGCCGGCGACGGCGGCAATGGTTGCGTGGGCTTTCGGCGTGAAAAATATATTCCTCGTGGTGGCCCCGACGGTGGTGATGGTGGCGACGGCGGCGATGTATATTTAGAAGCCGATGAAAACTTAAACACCCTGATTGACTACCAATTCGAGCGCTTCCACCGCGCTCAGCGTGGCCAAAATGGTATGGGTAAAAACTGTACCGGTCGCCGTGGCGAAGATTTAGTGTTAAAGGTGCCGGTTGGCACCCGTGCTACCGACGTTGAAACTGGCGAGCTAATGGGTGACTTAACCCGTCACGGTCAACGCCGCATGGTTGCCAAAGGTGGCTATCATGGCTTGGGTAACGCGCGCTTCAAAAGCAGCACCAACCGGGCGCCACGTCAGAAAACTGATGGTACCCCGGGCGAAATTCGCATGCTGAAAATGGAATTGATGCTGCTGGCCGATGTCGGTTTGCTGGGCATGCCAAATGCCGGTAAATCAACCTTTATCCGGTCAGTGTCGGCGGCCAAGCCAAAGGTTGCGGATTACCCCTTTACCACCTTAGTTCCAAACCTGGGTGTAGTGCGGCCGTTCCCGCATAATAGCTTTGTTATTGCCGATATTCCGGGTCTGATCGAAGGCGCTGCTGACGGTGCTGGTTTAGGTATTCAGTTCCTGAAACATCTGGAGCGTTGCCGTCTGCTGGTGCACCTGATTGATTTAGCGCCGTACGACAACACCGACCCCATTGAGCAAGCCCGGATGATTGTGGGTGAGCTGGAAAAATACAGTCCGAAACTGGCAGAGAAGCCGCGTTGGTTAGTGATTAACAAAGTGGATCTGGTGTTGCCGGAAGAACTTGAAGAACGCGTGAATGACATTGTTGAAGGTTTGGGCTGGGAAGGTCCGGTATATCAACTGTCAGCTATTGAAGGGCGTGGTACCGAGCAGCTCTGCAAGGAAATCATGACCTACCTAGAACAGTTGCCGGCACCGGAAGAGCTAAGCGACGATGAGAAAACCACCACCGACTTTAAGTGGGACGACTATCATCGTGAAGAAATTGCTAAAGCCGAAGCCGAATTTGACGACGAAGATGATGACGATGACTTTGATGACGACGATTACGACGTTGAAGTTATTTATCAGAAGTAAGTTCGTAACCGCGAATAATTAGTAGTGAATGAATGCCTGAGTGCTGTTCTCAGGCATTATTGCCCAACCACCCCGACCAGAGCTTTAACTGTTATGAAAATTGCTTTAGTCGCTGCTATGGCAGCCAATCGAGTTATTGGTAAAAACATGCAAATGCCATGGCATTTGCCGGCCGAGTTACAATACTTCAAAAAAATTACGCTGGGTAAGCCAATAGTTATGGGGCGGGCAACTTTTGAAGCTATTGGTCGGCCGTTGCCTGGACGCACCAACATTATTCTGACGCGGCAAGAAGTTGCCGCTTCAGCCCAGCAACCAAGCGTGGTGTGGGTACATAGTGCCGATCAGGCGATAGCCGCTGCAGGTGATGCCAGTGAGCTAATGGTCATTGGGGGAGGAAAAATTTATGAACTATTTTTACCCCTTGCTGATCGTTTATACCTGACCAAAATCGATCTTGATGTTGCAGGCGATACTTATTTTCCAAACTACACGACAGCAGGGCACTGGAACAAGGTTAGCGAGCAACGGCATGAGCCCGATACTAATAACCCACAGGCATTTACTACTCTGACTTACGATAGGGTTCGTTAATCTAATGTTAATACAATCAATAATTTAGGTCTTTACTGTCGATTGATTCGTAAGGAAAGCCATAGTATTATATTGATGATTTTTTAAACAAGTTTGTGTTTTAATAGGAGTCTAGTCATGAAAACAGCTTTAATCAGTACAGTAGCTATCGCTCTGGCATTGGGCGGCGTTGCACTGAGCAAGCCTGCACAGGCCAATGAGCTGGCGTTGAGCATGTGTACTTACGTGCAAGGCGATGACACTATTCGCATGCGTAAGAAACTGCGTGATAGCCGCGTACGTATCCGTGATATCTACGGTTCTATTCAATGCAATGGTCAAAGCTTGCTACAGTTTGCTATGAGCAACGGTTCTAACGACATTGGTGAGTTTGTTGTGCGTAGTCTGGCACCACAAGATTTAACCGCTAGCGGTGATTACGAGTGGGCGCAAAGCAATGGCCACGCTGGTTCTCCAATTGCAGCAGCCATTAAAGAACGTGCTGGTCTGTAATTAGCCGGAGCAAACTTGTAACTGGGACTAGTGACTAGGCAACAAGTAATACAAGAGGGCGCAGTTTGCGCCCTTTTTTGTGCCCGCTATTAAATAACTTTGTAATCTCTGTTAACAAATTTTAAACGAATAACTCTTGTCAGTAGTAAGGTCAATCGGCCACACTATGCAGGTTACTCACTGAAGGATGAAATTCGTTATGCACGTACGCGTGATATTTGCTCTGCTAGGCTTGCTTGCATATAGCAACCACGCTCTGGCACAGGTTCCGGTTGAGGCAAAGAACGCCACCAACAACGACTGTTATATTGATGGTATTTCTGAGCGTATTCGCTGCGGTAATATTCAGGTTCCTGAAAATTACGAACAGCCGAACGGACGTCAAATTTCAATTCACTACGCGGTACTGCCTGCTGTGCAGGAAGGTTCTCGTGAAGATCCGCTACTAATTTTGGCGGGCGGGCCAGGGCAGGCTGCCACCGAACTGGCACCTATGATGAACCGTATGTTCACCCAGGTACGCCAACAGCGTGATATTTTGTTAATTGACCAGCGTGGTACCGGGCAATCGAATCCGCTGTCTTGTGATATTGAGCGCGCCGACGAATTAGTTCGTGCCGACAACGAGCAAGCACTGGATGAAATGGCTGCCGAATGCTTAGCGCAATATCCAGACTCCGACCTTACCCAATATCATACTGTGAATGCAGTTCGTGATTTCGAAACCGTGCGACAACAACTGGGGTATCCCAGCGTCAATCTGTATGGCGGCTCCTACGGTACTCGTGCCGGGTTAGTGTATTTGCGTGAAGCCCCTGACGCCGTGCGTAGTGCTGTATTGGATGCCGTTGCCCCAACGCAAGTTGTTATCGGGCCCTTTGGCTTACACGGTGCGCAGTCGTTTGCCCAGTTATTGGAACATTGTGAGCAAGACACGAGTTGCCGCCAGGAGTTTCCAAACCTGGACGAGAGCTATCGAAACTTAATGCAGAAACTGGATAGCGATCCGGCCGCACTAGTAGTGAACGATCCGCTCACTAATGAGCCGCTCGACTTGCTGGTTACCAGTGGTCGCTTGTCGTCAGTGCTGCGCGTTGCTTTATATCATCCCAGCACGCGTCGGTTGGTGCCATACACTATTCGTGAAACTGCTGCGCAAAACTATGAGCCCTTGGTTGGCCTAATGGGCACCATGATGTCCCAGTCACCCCTGTATTTGGGGTTAACGCTGTCGGTTTTATGTAGCGAAGATCTTCCGCGCGCCACTCCGGCGCTGCTGGCCGACGACGCCAACAACACCTTCATTGGCGGGCGTACTGCCGAAGCCTTTATTGATATGTGTAAACCCTGGCCTAGCTTCACGCCTGACCCAAGCTGGTCGGAGCCAGTGCAAAGCGACAAGCCGGTGCTGTTATTGTCCGGCCAGCTTGACCCTGTTACACCAGTAGCCTGGGGTGAATTGGCGGCGAGTACTTTAACCAATAGTCGGCATTTAGTTGCACCTTTTGGTGCGCATACGATAGCCTCCCATACCTGCGCGAATCGTTTAATTGCGAACTTTATTGAAAGCCTGGATGCCGAGCAGTTAGATGCGTCGTGCTTGCAGCAACAACAGCGCGCAACACCTTTTGTCCGAAGCAGCAACGGCGCGGGAATGTAAAATTATGATTTCAGTCCAGAATTTAACCAAATCATTTGGCGACGTCAGAGCACTTGACGGCCTGACGTTCCACGCGCCCGATGGCCAGATAACCGGTCTGCTGGGTCCCAATGGCGCTGGTAAAACTACCTGCTTGCGCACCATTTACGGCCTGCAAAAAGCCGACTCCGGGCAAGCGCTGATTGATACCGTTGATGCCTTGCTTGATCCGCTGGCGGCGCGGCGACTAATTGGTATTTTCCCTGACAAGTTTGGTCTTTATGAACGTTTGACCGCGCAGGAGCAAATTGCCTTTTTTGCCGAGCTACATGGCTTGAAGGGGGCCGAGCGCAACCAGGCGGTTACTGCCGTTATTGAGCGGTTAGGCATGACGGAGCTGGCGCACCGTCGCAGTGCGGGCTTTTCGCAAGGCCAACGCATGAAAGTTGCACTGGCGCAGGCCATTGTTCATCAGCCCAAGCATTTGATTCTGGACGAACCCAGCCGTGGCTTAGATGTTATGAGCACCCGCATTCTGCGCGACTTACTGCGTGAACTGCGGGCGCAGGGCACCTGTATTTTGTTTTCTTCGCACGTAATGCAAGAAGTTGCAGCGTTGTGTGACCGCGTGGTGGTGGTAGCTCAGGGTAAGGTAGCGGCCGAAGGCTCGCCTGACGAACTCTGCGCCATGACCGGCGAGTCGGCGCTCGAAGAAGCTTTCGTAAAAATAATCGGAACTGACGAGGGAATTGCGGCATGAGTTCAGCAATAGTAACCGTCTGGCGCAAAGAACTGCGCGATGCTGTGCGTGACAGACGCTCAGTGCTTGCCGCTATGTCCTACGCATTTTTTGGTCCGGTGCTTATGGCCGTAGCATTCTTTTTCTTAGTGTCGCAAATGACCGACGACAGCGATGTTAAAATTGATATGCAGGGCACTGAGCATGCGGCGGCCTTAGTTGAGTTTTTGGCTGCAGCCGGAATAGAGCAGCGCGAGGAACCCTGGCCCACCGGACGCCAGCCCATTGCGCTGGAATTTCCGGCCGACTGGGATGCCGCCATTGCTGCCGGTGAACCGGCCCGGGTTGTGTTTAATGCTGACTTTTCGAATCAGCAACAGCGCGCTGAAATTAGTCGCGTAACTCAGGCTCTGCAGAATTACAGTCAGCAAATAGCGCAGGTGCGGTTGCTGGCGCGCGGACTGCATCCACAGCTGATGCAACCTATTGACGTGGTACGGCAGGATTCTGCTACCAAAGGCTCGCGCGCGGCATTACTGTTAGGTAGCGTGTTGGTGTTCATTTTGTTGTCGGTATTTTGGTCGGGCATGAACGTGGCTATTGATATTAGTGCGGGCGAGCGTGAACGTAATTCACTGGAGTTTTTGCTGTCACAACCCTTATCAAGTGCTGAGTTGGTCGCAGGTAAAACCCTGACTGCGGCAAGCTTTGCTATGTTCGGCGCCGTGCTAAGTTTGGTGATTATTCCCTTTGTGTTCACTTATGTACCGCTGGAACGCATTGGTATTAGCGTCGATTTGGCCTGGCAAACGCTGGCATTAATGGCGGTTATGTTAGTACCACTGGCGTTATTTGCCACCGCATTGCAGTTGTTCGTGTCGTTTCGGGCGAAAAGCTTCAAAGAAGCACAAACCTATATTTCGTTTCTGCTGATGGTGCCCATGCTGGCATCCTTCGGTATTGAGTTTGCGCGCATTAAACATCAGGCACTGTATTATTTACCGCTTACCGGGCAGCATCAGGCGTTCCTGGATTTAATTAAGGGCGAACCACTGAACGTATTTGCGGCGGTGGCAAGTGCGGTTATTACACTGTTATGCAGTGGCCTGCTAATGCTTGGTATTGCGCGTATGTTGCGCAGTGAAAAGGTTGTATTCGGGCTGTAGTTAAGCACAACTACAGCCTTAGTTTAGGCGGTGGCTCGCGCCCATTGGTAGTACAGCCACTGGCCTAAACGTCGGCCTTGCGCAAGCGGGAATTTCGGCAGCGCCGATTGGTAGAATGGCAGCTCCGGCAGGGCATCGCCACTAGTGAGTTGCGCTAGTCGGTGTCCGGCTAAACTGCTGAAAGCAACACCGGCACCACAGTAACCCATACTGGTGAATACCCCGGGCGCCGCTTCATAAATACGCGGATAGTCGTCCAACGCAACGCTCACCCAACCACTCCAGAAATAGTCCAGAGTCACGGTTTCAAGCTGCGGAAAAGTGGCCTGTAAGGCTTGCTGCAAATGTTTGGCGTAGCGCGGTTTGTTTGCATCGCGACCACGAATAGCGCCGCGCCCACCAAACAACAACCGGCCATCGGGCAATAAACGGAAGTAGTATTTCAGCGAGCGCGTGTCCATAAACTGATGCGCCGGGATTAAACCTATTTGCTGCTGTTGGGCCGCGGTGAGCGGTCGCGTCACAATAATACTCGACAGTACTGGCAAGCTGCGGCCGTGAATGGCCGGATGCAAATGATTCGGCGTGTAGCCATTGCTGGCAATAATAACCTGCTTAGCCTCAATAGAGCCGGCTGCTGTGTGCAGGCGCTGTCCCTGAGGTGTGGTCTCCCAGTGTTGCACCGGGGCATTGGTAACTAATTTAGCCCCTGCATTGGCAGCTGCGTGAGCAGTTACCGCAGCTAGCTGCATTGGATTTACCGCGAAACTTTGCGGATAGTGCAGTGCACCATGGGCGACCGGGGTTTTCACATAGTCAGCGGCAACAGTGGCGGCACTGTGTAGTACCGCAGCATCACCTAATTGCTGTAGCAATTGGTGTTGCTGCACCAGCAGTTGATTGGCCTTAGCGCTGTGCGCCAATTTTAAATAACCACCGTGTTGGGTATCGCAAGCAACTGAACTGTCTGTGATTAACGAGCGCACATGGTCAATGGCCGCATGCTGCTCAGCATGAATAGCCTTGGCCATGGGCATATCGTAGCTTTTAATCCAGTCCTGATAGCTACGGCGTCCGGTGCTGGGCATCACAAAGCCCGCATTACGCCCTGAGCAGCCCCAGGCTAACTGATTAGCCTCTACCACTACTACTTCGCGGTGATAATCTTTAGCCAGGCTTAGCGCCGCATTCAGGCCGGTGTAGCCTGCGCCAATAATCACTACTTCCGCTTGTTCCGGCAACGCACTGCGTACCGGCCATTGGGGCATACCCTGAGTAGCCCAGTAACTGGCGGGGTAGGAGTCGTTCGGACCAAGCTGAGCGGAGGTTAAGGGATCATACATTGGTTGCATGGAGGCTCTTCAAGGCTAAGTAGAAATTACACCGCAGCGGCGGTAGTTTGCTTAAATGGCAATATCATTTCAGCAGCGGTGCAGTAACACACACCGTCGCAAACCGGGCAGTGATAGCCTTCTTCTACCGACAACTGGTACCAACGCTTTTTGTGCTCGCGAATAAGCTCGCCACCACATTTACTAAAGTAGGAAAATGCGCTGTTATTCGGGCTTTGGCGCCAAATGTGAGCAAGTCCGGCCTGGCAGCCCAATTGCTTGGCGGCGGCAATAGAATGCTCTAACAGCCCACGGCCGACACCTAAGCCTCGTGCTTGTTCAGCTACCGCAGCACATTTGAAGTAACAAATGTAGTCGCTAGCTACCGGCCAGGCTTCTGGCGTACACTGATCGTCAACCGGCCAGGTGCCTGGCGCAAAGGTTAGCCGAATGCCAATTAACTCATCACCCAGCCATGCCAGCCAGTTTAAATTCACATCACCAACGGTGCCTTTCGCGGCATAGTCAGCCAAACTCTCTTCGTTCAGGTAATTGTCACCATGAACTTCGTTCGCTAAACGAATAACGGCTGCATGATCTGCAGCCGTCATTGGACGATAGAGAACCTTTTCTTTGGGTTCAGTCATTAATAACGATACTCATCGGTTTTAAATGGACCTTCAACAGCTACACCAATGTAGTCGGCTTGCTGCTCAGTCATTTTGGTCATAACACCACCGAAACCTTGCACCATGTAGCGCGCAACTTCTTCGTCTAATTGCTTCGGCAGCACTTCAACACGCAGTTTAGCTTGTTTTTGCGCACTTGGTAAATCAGCAAATTTCTCGCTAAACATGTGCATTTGCGCCAGTACCTGGTTGGCAAAAGAACCATCCATAATACGGCTAGGGTGGCCGGTAGCGTTACCTAGGTTTACCAAACGACCTTCAGATAACAGCAGCAGGTAATCATGCTGGTCATCGCTACGGTGAATTTTGTGAACCTGTGGTTTTACTTCGTCCCACTTCCAGTTTTTGCGCATAAACGCAGTATCAATTTCGTTGTCGAAGTGGCCAATGTTACAAACTACAGCAGTAGCTTTCAGCGCTGACAGCATGTACTGATCGCACACATTCACGTTACCTGTGGTGGTTACCAGCAAGTCAGTGTTTTGCAGCAGATCTTTGTTAATGCCTTCAGCACTGTTGGTGTTTACGCCGTTTTTGTACGGAGAAACCACTTCGTAGCCGTCCATGCACGCTTGCATAGCGCAGATTGGGTCAATTTCAGAAATTTTCACAATCATGCCTTCCTGACGAAGGCTAGCTGCTGAACCTTTACCCACATCGCCATAACCAATAACCAGTGCTTTTTTACCTGACAACAGGTGATCGGTACCACGCTTAATAGCGTCGTTCAGCGAGTGACGGCAACCGTATTTATTATCGTTCTTCGATTTGGTAACCGCATCGTTTACGTTAATAGCAGGAACTTTCAAAGTGCCTTTTTTCAGCATTTCCAGCAAACGGTGCACACCAGTAGTGGTTTCTTCCGTAATGCCATGAACTTTATCTAGCATTTCGGGATATTTTTCATGCATTAACAGCGTTAAATCACCGCCATCATCAAGAATCATATTGGCATCCCACAACTCACCGTCTTTGCGGCAAGTTTGCTCAAGGCACCACTCGTATTCTTCTTCGGTTTCGCCTTTCCAGGCAAACACAGGTACACCGGCAGCAGCCATAGCGGCAGCAGCGTGATCCTGAGTAGAGAAAATATTACATGAAGACCAGCGCACTTCGGCACCGAGTTCCAGCAAGGTTTCAATCAGTACGGCAGTTTGAATGGTCATATGAATACAACCAATAATGCGCGCACCGGCTAACGGTTTGCTGTCTGCATATTTGCGACGAATGGTCATCAGTGCTGGCATTTCTGACTCAGCAATGGTGATTTCTTTACGGCCGTAGTCGGCCAGCGAAATATCAGCTACTTTGTAATCGTGAGTGCTTTGGTTCATAAGTATCCTGCTTTATTTGGTTAAACAGCGGCTGCTTCAATTTGCAGTTGCTGCAGTATTTGTTGCTGTCGTTCCAGGCTCAGGCGCGGACCAAATTCGGTCACTATTTCTGCCGCTGCGTGGCTGGCCAACCGGCCTGCATCTGCTAAGGATAGCTGACGCGTCAAACCAAACAACATGGCACCTGAAAACATGTCGCCGGCACCGTTGCTATCGACCGCTTTTACTTTAACGCCTGGCACTGCTACTTGCCGCTTCCCGTCACCTAACAATGCGCCGTCTTTGCCCAATGTAATAGCCACAGTGCTGGCATGTTTTTGCAAGGCCAGCAGCGCTTGCTGCGGGTCATCTGTGCCGGTTAACAGCTCTGCTTCTTCGTGGTTACAGAACATGACATCAACGCCACCTTCCAGAATTAGCTCTATACCATCACGGAAATATTTCACCATGGCGGGGTCGGAGCAGGTCATGGCAATTTTGGTGCCGTGCTTACGGGCCAGTTGCTTGGCGCGAACAATAGCTTCGCGGGCAATTGGAGACGTAATTAAATAGCCTTCAATGTACAAGTATTCAGCGGCAGCAATGGCATCTTCGTCTAATTCTTCCAACGACAAATCAGCGGTAATACCAAGAAAAGTGCGCATGGTACGTTCGGCATCAGGCGTCACCATAACCAGACAACGTCCTGTTTTGCCCTGGTGATGCTGATGCTGCAAGTTAGTACGAATACCTACCTTTTCAAGATCATGCCGATAGAATTCACCAGCTTCATCATCAGCCACTTTGCAGCAGTAAAATGCGTTTCCGCCAAATTGGCTGAAGGCAACTAATGAATTGGCAGCAGAACCACCACCTGATTGTTTCTTAAGGTCACCGCGTTGGCTGAGTTCAGCAATCAGTTTGTCCTGATCAGCTTCTTCAATCAGGGTCATCATGCCTTTCTCGATGCCGTGCTGGCTTAAAAAGTCATCTGTGACTTCGAATTCCTGGTCAACCAGCGCGTTGCCGATGCCCACCACGTCTAACGATTTCATAAGTACTCGTTGCTTAATTTTCCGGCCGAGTATTATATACGAAGCAAAGCCGATGATCGATGTTATAGCACTAACAAAAAATGCAATTAGCTACAGTAGTTGCAGTGCGGCGAATGCAAGTGAAGTAAGCAGCACTAATGCGTCGGCAATGCGGGTGAAGCGCAGCGCAAACAGAATGGCTTTGGGGTTCGCAACAGCCGGGCCGAAACGCGCACGGCGGGTTCGTTCATTGCGGTATTGCACCGGCCCGCCCAGCGGAATTCCCAGCAAACGGGCACAGCCAAAGAGCCAACAGGCTTCGGGCAACCACCAGTGCTGCCACTGTTGCTGGCGCAGGGTTCGCAATAGTCTGGGGCCACGCACTAAGGTGCTTAATATAATCACCAGCAAGGCAGCTAATAGCATAGGAAGTAGTAGTGCTAACTGGCTTAAGCGGTGGGGAATTTGGCCAAAATAGCGGTAGCGGGGGTCTTCTAACGGCCATTGTGAAGCCAGCAATGTTAGCACCCGAACGGCCAGCGCCAGCACCGCACCACCAATCAAATAAGCCAGAATAATAGCAAGGGTATGCTGCACCCAGCTTAGTAACTGGTTGTCAGCGGCCGCACGAATGATTCCTATGGGGCTTAAGCGCTTATTATCGCGACTATCAAGCCGGTTGAGTAAGGTACGGGCGACATTTTTCTGATCACGCTGCAGCGCTTTGGCTATAGCCTTTACCAGAGCGGTTTGTGGGCTGGTGTGTAAACTAATCAGTAGCAAAAAGGCGCCAAGCGCGCTGGGGAAGTCGCTTACGTCCAGTAACCACCAGGCCGGAAATAACACCAGGGTTAATAGCACCAGGGTGGCAAGTACGCCAGCCAGTAACTGCTGACCTGATGCATCACGTTGCGGGCGTAGTACTCGCAGTTGTAGTTGCTGCGCGAACAAGCGCACCAGACTAAGCGGGTGCCACAGCGGCGACCAAACTAATACTCGCTCCAGCAGCAGCATTAATAAAACAATGCTGGCCGGGTATTGCACCAGCGTGACCAGCTGTTCAGGCCACGCCATTAATTAATTTGTTGTCAGGCTCATGCCGCCACAACCTCTTTTGTATGTGCAGGTTCGGCGCGGTCACTATCGGCAGGACGACGGGCTTTTGGTGCAGCTGCACGCACATGCTCCGCCTGCATGATCTTACCGTTAATATAGTCGCGCATGTCCGCTACACGATAGCCCGGTTTGGCTTTAAAGCGCAAGAATGGGATGCCTGCGGCAGTTAAAGTATTTTTCAGAAACCAGTTACGCTTGCCTTGTTCGCCGGCAGAATTAGCCGGTTCCAACTCAATGGCGGCTTTCACTTGCATGGTTTCACGATCGCACAACACATAATCCAGAACTTTCTGATTAGCTTTATTTTGTGCACTACGCGAAGCTGAGCGGGACACGCCCTTGCGCACAGTCACAATGTCGTTTAACCGAACTTTGGTGAAAATGCGGTAGTCGTCACCAACGGATTTCTCCAGTAGCGTCAAAAATTGCGCTTCCACGGCACTGCATAGCGATTTCTGGCGTGGCTGATAAGGGTAAGGGGTGTAAGTTTCACTTATGCGGCTGGCCAGAATAGCCACACCAATAAGGGCAATCACGAATAAAATCAGTAAAATTTCCATAAAAAAACCTCATCAACATTTTGACGTTGATGAGGTTATTGCAAAGCCTGTGCCAGCTTAGTATTTAAAACCGCCTTGCACACCTTTGGTCGCTACACTCACCGCATCGTGAGCGTGCAGTGATTCCAAATGGTTCACTCGTACCCAGAAGTCGGTGAACATTGGCATGCGGTTCAACGCCGCCTGCAAGCGGCGGGCTGAGTCTTCTACAAACATCAGGTTCTGCGCGTTCAGGCGGGCAAACTCTTGCTCGTCTTCACGTTTTACTGCGGCTTGTACCGGGGTTTGCAGCGCATCTTCAATGCTGTCAATTAAATGAATAATTGGCAGTTCGTCAACGTCTTTGCCCATGGTTACTTTTACTTCAGCAATAGAACGCTGGCTGTGCGGCGTGGCCACAATACCTTCGGTAGTGCCTAACCATTCTTTGACGGTGGCGGCATCAACGGCATCGTTACCGGCAAATTTTGCCGCAAAGGCGTCTTGAATTAATTGCCGCGCTAACGCTGCTGAACAAGGGCAGGTAGACGAGTAAGGTACTTCTACGCCAAGCTCCAAATCCAGATTGCCGTCGTCGTAAACACCAACTACCGTCACCGGATAGGCTTTCCAGCCCTGCTTTTTGCTGATCAGCGACTTACGGCGCAAGTGGTAGTCAAAATCAAAGCGTACAAAAGCTTTGTCGGCTAAACCTTCATGGCTACCAATAAAGTCATTCAACAATTGCTTTAAACTGGCGTGGCTTAAGGTACCATTGTTGGAAAGCTCGTCTAGTAACAGATACAGCCGTGACATATGAATGCCTTTGGCTTTAGGATCGGCTAGGTTTACAAAAGCTTCGACTTTCGCGCTAACCTGACGGTCAGGTTCTCCAATGGCAGCTACCATCAGAGGAATTTCGATGTTGCTCATACCTACCCAATCCAGTGCTCCTTCGGTTTGGGCACTAGTCTGATTGGCTATATCTGGCATAATGGTCGGCGTCATAGTCGACATGCTCATACTGCTCCGCGATGTTTTTAAAGTGTCTGGCATAATTTAAAAGGCCGTTAGTATAACAAGAATAACGTCCATTACGGTAGTTTCGATTCAAGGGTTCACTATGACAACAGGAAATTCGATTGCATTAGATGAAGTACTGCTAGGTCAGTACGCTGACGCCTTAGGTTTGGATGGGCTGCAGCACACCGTCAACATCTTTATACAGATAATGCCAAGTTATATGGAAGAGCTAACCGAGGCTGCTGATAACAAAGATACCGCAGCGGTGCGTAGTCAGGCTCATAAAATGAAAAGTGCCTGCCGTTCCGTCGGGCTGGCTGGGTTGGCAAGAAAGCTGGAATATCTCGAAAAAGAGAGTTGGCAACCCAGTGATTTGCCTGCTTTGCTGAAGGATTTTGATAGCGCATATGAAAAAGCCACCCCTGTGTTACAGGAATGGCTTCAGAATTATAACCAAAGTTAAAAGTTTGGTTTATTCCACCCGATTAGCAACCACATCACCAACAAATCGGTAGCCTTCACCATGAATAGTGGTGATCAGGTTTGGTGTGGTTGGGTGCGACTCAAAGTGACGACGAATGCGGCGAATAGCTACATCCACAGTCCGATCGTTCGGCCGCAGTTCGCGGTCGAGCATCTTTTTCACTAAGGTTTCGCGATCCAGAATTTTGCCCGGATTAGTCAGAAACAGTTCCATGGCGCGATATTCGCTTTTTGGTAAGCGGAACACTTTGCGCTCTGGTGAAAACAGGCAACGGCTGTCGCTGTCTAATTTCCAACCGTTGAACTCAAATACCACACTGTCGTGGCCAACTGGTTGCTGCTGCGACTTTAAGGCTTCAATACGGCGGTACAAGTTACGTACCCGAATCAGCAATTCTTTCGGGTTGTAAGGCTTGATCAGGTAATCGTCAGCGCCAATTTCCAGTGCCAGTAAACGGTCATCTTCGCTATCGCGACCGGTTAAGAATACCAGTCCGATGTTGTCCCGTTCACGTAGTGATTCAGCCAGCTCAATACCGTTTTTACCAGGTAAGTTCACATCCATAATAACAATGTCAACGGTCTGCTGAGACATAATACGTTCCATCTGCAAACCATCGGCCGCGTCAAATACTTCGTAACCTTCGTGCTGAAACAGGCGGGTTAGCGTCTGGCGGGTAACAACCTCATCTTCCACTATTAAAATCTTGGCGCTCATATCAAAGTTCCGTTGATGTCGATAAGTCGTTAACTAATTTGAAAATAGATTATTACTTTTGTAAACAGAATACCAGTTAAACACCCGGCAATATGCGTTAAGAAACACTGCAAACGCATTGTTTATACAGCTAATCTTATTCAAATGTAGCGAATACGCGTAGTTTAACACAGTTTATTCTGTGAGCGGATAAAAACGGGATACTTGTAACAAACGTGAACCTAAGGTTATATCACTGCGCTGTAATTCGTGATTATTGAGATATAAACGCACCCGTTTGTTCTCAAAATACAGCGCGCCAATACCACCCTGATTTAAAAAGGCCAGATTATTCGAAACGATAAAGCTGGAAATGTTCAGTTGTTGAATAGCAATACTGGGCAGCTCTTTAAGCTGGTCGTAGTCTGCATAAATAACATGGCAGTGATCATTCACTAAATGCAGTTGCAGCTGGCTGTAATGATAAAAGGTAACTACTCGCGGTGCGTCCGGGCTATTCGCTTCCGCACTGCGCTGTTGCAGCACACTGGCTTCGGTTAACAGTTGCGGTGAAGTTTCGGTTGGGCGCTGATGCAGCATGCAGAAAGTAACGCGGTCGGGAGTGGCAGATTCACCGAGTTTACCGGTTGGCACAAATGGCCATTTTATAAAGTGAATCATTTGCGCCATAAATAGCGCGCGGGCCAAACGCTGTGCAGCTTCGGTTTCTTCGGCTGGAGTTGGCTCGGTAGCTTGCAACGGCAGTGGCGCAGCCGGTGCAACGCTGACACTGGTAGGCGCCACAATCAGCAAGGTACCGAGCGCGGCAACAGCTGACCATGAGCAGCGCATGTTAGCCCTGCGCCTCAGCAGAAGGGGGTTCGTCAGACTTTGCTGGTGGCAATATAGTTACCGGAAAGCGCACCACAAACTCAACTCCCTGCTCTTGTTCACTAAAGAAATGAATATTGCCTTTTAATACCTGCGTAACCAGGTTGTAAACTAAATGCATGCCCAGGCCGCTGCCGCCGGAACCGCGCTTAGAGGTAACAAAAGGGTCAAAAATACGGCGGCGAATATCAATAGGTACGCCCGCGCCATTGTCTTCATAAACAATTTCCAAACGCTTATCGGTATCAATGGCAATGGTAATATTTACTTCACCTTGCTGGCGGTGGTCAAAACCGTGCACCATAGAGTTGGTAATCAAATGGCTCAGTATTTGGTTAAGCGGACCGGGCTTGGTTTCAATGCGCAGGGTAGGGTCGCAATGAATATGAATGGGGAAGTTGGTGCTGTCTTTTAGGCGTGGCTTTATCGACAGCAGTACGTCTTGCATAAAGTCCACTACCAGAATTTGCCGGTCAACTTCAGACGACTGGTCTACCGCCACTTGTTTAAATGCGGTAATCAAATCTGCAGCACGATTTACATTGCGGTAAATAATGGCCAGGTTTTCGTCACAATCATTCAAAAACCGTTCAAATTCCTGCGTCGAAATGCGTTTGGCGGAGAACTTCTCCTGCATCAGATGCAGTTTGTCCTGCAGCAGCGTAGAGGCGGTTACCGACAACCCAATCGGGGTGTTTACCTCATGCGCAATGCCCGCCACCATATCACCCAGTGACGCCATTTTTTCCGACTCTACTAACTGACTTTGATACAAATGCAACTGCTCGAGGGTTTTCAATAATTCGGAGTTGGCTTCTTTTAAGGCCTGGGTACGCTGGCTTACTTGCTGTTCCAACTCCGACGCCAGTGAGCTGGCTTCCTGTTCAGCTTTTTCCTGCCGGGTTATATGCTGCTGAATACGATTCAACATGATATTGAAGGCATGACTAACACTGTCAACTTCCTGCAAATGTGAGGTGGGCAGACGTAGTGAATAATCTTTCTCGCGGGCTACTTGCTGAATAACCTCAACCATACGATCCAGCGGGCTGGTAATGGTTTTACGCATCCGAATAGTTAATAAGGCGGCTAGTATCAGAGTGCCCAGGGTAACAATAACTGCCAGCATAATGGAGCGCTGCACAAAAGCTTCCAATTCCGACATGGACGAGCGCAGATACACATAACCTACCACCGAGTTATCCAGTTGAATGGGCTCGGCAACCTCTAAATAGTCAGCCACAATACGTGGCTCACCCAGGCTGTTAATACTGGCATATTTTGCGGGAATGGGAGCCAGGCCACGGCGGTTATAGCTGGCAAAGAAATTCAGATCGCCGGTAACTTCATCCAGCTTGTAAATGTGTACATGCTCAACAAAAGAGGTACTGCGCAGGCTGCGTAAGCGTTGGGTTTCGGTTTCGTTATCGTCAAACACCACGCTGCTAAGGGCATTAAAGGCAGTAACCCGGGCATAAGCGACCGAGCGCTCTATCAGGGAGTCACGGTAATGTTGCACCTGACTATAGGTATTAATTGTAAAAGCAATCAGCAACGCCAGTGTCGTTACAATCAATACGATCAGTAACATGCTGCGCTTGATCGAGCTGAACTGAATGGCCACCTGGCGCCCTCAGAGAGTGTTCAAGGTTAGAAGCTCATGTTAGGCAGTTACGAGTTGCCTTTCAAGCTTTACGTCGGCCTTTCGAGCGTGCCGGGGCTTTAGCCTGCGCCCGATATACCGCGTAGCGATTATCGTTGGCAATGCGTTCACAATGCCCAAAGCTTTGTTCAATCAGCTCTGGCCAGGGTAAAAACTTATTGGCAACCAGCCAGAGTTCACCTTGTGCGGTCAGGTGCTCACGGGCTTGTCGCAAAAATTGCTGACCAATGCGGTAGTCAGTTGCCACGCCAGTATGAAACGGCGGGTGGCTCACAATAAAGTCGAATTTACCTAGTTTGGCATCCAGCTTATCCGCCGCCATTACTGTAGTAGAATCGCCATCAGTGGCCAATTTATTGCGGGTAAGGGTTGCTTCGGTAGCGGCCAGTGCCAGCGCGCTAACATCTACATAGGTAACTTGTAACTGTGGCTGCTGTTGCTGCAAACAGGCACCCAATACACCAGCGCCACAGGCAAAATCCAGCACCCGGGATGACGCTCGCGGAACCGGCAAGTGGCGCAATAAATAATGGCTACCGCTGTCGACGCTTTCGTGGGCAAACACGCCCGGGAAGGTGCAAAGCTCAAGCAGGGTGTCGGTTAACGGATGTTGGTACTGAACCCAACTGGCGTAGTCGTCCAAACTCCACGCGGGGGCCTGAGCCACAACTTCGGTGGCAAATAACGAGCAGTGGTTACCGTCAGTTAATTTTTGCGCACCGGCAAAAGCATTACTCAGTTGCTTGGCCACACTTTTAATGCCGCTACGTTTTTCGCCTACCAGCCACACTGGTGCGCCAACAGGTAATAACTTTGCTACGGCGGCTAGTAACATGGCAAGTAGTGGTTTTTCTTTGGGAACATAAATAATGGCAGCGGTAGCTGCATAGTCAGGAGTTCTGGCGGTAAAATGACTTTGTTTGCCACTGGCTTGCCACAATTGATGATAACCAAAGTGCAAATTCCAGCTGCATACCTGCGGTAGTGCCGCACCAGCGGCGTCGCTGCTATTGATAACCAGCACCTGATGCTCGTGAAGACTGTCTAAACCATAGCGTTGTAATAACTGACCGGGGGCTGATAAGGCGCTAGCGGATACCGCAGGGGGAGTGCTCATTTAACGTAAAACATCCATTATAAGTTCGTGTTGGCGCAAGGCTATCACAGTTCCGCCGCGATGCTCTTTAACGCGCAAAAATTTATCTTCAAACCGAACTATAGCGCCCGGATACAACTGACGGCCTGCTATTACCTGCAACTGCAGATCTGGCGCCGGCGTGTCCATTACTAAGCTCAAGCGGCCTCGCAAAGTAGCAATAGTATTCTGTTGATGCGCCAGTTCGTCGGTTATTTTGCTGCGCATTAATTGCTGGCGTTCGTTCAACTTGGGTATTTTCGCCAATTGTTGCTGGGCTGCCAGTAATTTTTTAATAGTGCGCAGGGCTATTTGTAAGTGGTTGCGTAAGCTATTCACTTCCACGTCAGCTTCAGAGGCATCCAGTGGCTGCTGAAAATAAATACGAGTTTTCGTACCAGCCGGTGCACCCACCTGGCCGGCCGACACGTCACTGGTGGTTTCTACTACGCCACCAATAAGCTTACCAAGTGCGTTTTTACCTTCACCCCCGACACAAAGCGCACCCTGAGTAATCACGTGACAGTGGGTTAATTGTTTATCAACAATGACTCCGTGCTTGCCAATTAACATCGCGTACTGAGCATAGGAAACCCACACCGAACCACTGGCTATCAGGCGGGTCGACAGCGGGGCAAAGTTATCGTCGTCGTCTTCGTCGTCATGGGCCAGTTGATGCCCAATAACGCCTTTAGCAACGGTAATATTACCGCCGGCATTCAGCTCGGCAGAATCCACGTAGCCGGCAATAGTAATGTCACCGGTGGCTTTCACGCGCATGCCTTCGCCTACGCTGCCGGTAATAATAACGCTGCCTTCGTAATCAACATGGCCGGTACCAACGTCAACGTCTTTCATAGTCAGAACTTCATCAACTTCAGCCGAGTTATCGATGAAGGTTGGCATGCCTTGTTTCTCGGCAATAAGTTCGTCGCTGTTGTCAGGGTTCAGCAAGGTACCTTTGCCCGCCTTTATATCGCGATCAGTGCCATCGGTTGCGGGTAAAGGCTCGCCTTTAATGGTGAAACCCGGCCGGCCTTTGGTAGCCGGAATGCGGCGCAGCACAGCTTCGCCTTCCTTTACCGAAAACAGTTTACCAAGATCGCGCATATCAACGCTGCCGTCGCCCCGGTCCTGTGGCCGCAGAATGCGTTTGCGGGCATCGGGAACCAGCGGTTTAAAGCGGGCATCCAAACCATTCACAGGCTTACGCCCGCGCGCAATAGTTACCTCTAGCGGCAAGCCGGGCAGGGCGGTGTTGCAATGTTCAATCAGTTGTTCAATAGCTTCGCGACGAATACCTGCAGTAATTTCCTGCTCACGCAAACAGCTGAGAATATGGCCACGGCTCAGGGTAGTGCCGCCGTATGGCGCCGTAACATAAGCTTCGGCTTCCATGGCATCTTCGGAAATCTCAATGGTGAGTTCAGCATCACGAATTTCAGCTATTTTGAAGCGTAAGTTTTGTTTGGTGCCGGGGTTTTCTGTGCGGTATTTGCGCGCTTCAGTAACGGCATTTTGAAAGCCGTTGTCTACGACTTTAGCTTTGCTAAGTTCACTCTTGCGGTAGGCGTCTTCGAGGTTCTCAATCGTCATGGCGCTCACGTCAAGACCATGGGGGATCTCAACATGCACAAAGCCTGCCTGACTAATGAATTTTAAGCCGTCACTCACAGCTGCCTACCTCCTGCCGTCGACTTTTTATTACATCAGCCGAAAGCATTAAAGTCCTTTATATTTCTTGTATCGGCTAAGTGTACAAAAAATCTACCCACAGGGGGCATTTCTTTAAGGGTGCGCTTGATAAAGTTGTATATATTCCCTGGCTTCAGCAACAATGCGTTGCATATGCAGGCTCAGTTCCTGCCAACGAGAGTTTAATTCCCGCTCATCCAAATTGTGCCAGTCTTGCTGTAATTCACGGGCGCGCAAGCTAAAAGCCGTCGCCCCAATAGTAGCACTGTGGCCTTTTAAGGTGTGCAGCCAGCGCACAATATCTTCCGGTGATTGCTGTTGAAAACTGGCAAGGGTCGGGGCTTCGCCATACTGATCCACATAGTGTTCCAGTATTTGGCGATAAATTGAGGAACGCCCATGGCAATAGCGCAGCCCAAGCTGCACATCTACCTCATTGGCGTTATATCGGTTTCTGGTCATAAACTTCGCTGAATATATCAACATTCTCGGCTGCATCGTCCATTTCGTCAGCCTCAAATTGTGCAATGTTAAACAAAGCTTCCCCTTCGTTTGCCACCGGGATGTTACTGATGCCAATCACAATACCATTAGTGGTGGAGCGAATCGCATACATTTCTTCACCGTGCGGGTTTACTGACTGCGCAACAATTTGCCCCTTGCTAATGGTTTGGCCTAATTCCACTTTCGGAATGACCAGACCGTCGTACTCGCTACGTATCCAGGTGGAACGACGTGCCACCACCGGATTTACGCGCCGGCGGCGAGGGCGGCCGGTAAGCATTTTTAATGATTTCAGCACATTTTTTACGCCAATAACACCAGCTTTTATAGCGGCGTAATCAAATCGCAAGGCTTCCCCGGCTTCATACAGTATCAGCGGCATGCCTAGTTCATGTGCCAGTGAACGGAGTGAGCCGTCGCGATCTTTCGCGTGTAGAATAACCGGTGACCCGAAGGCTTCAGCCATGGCTAGTGCTTCGGCGTTGTCTACATTCACGCGAATTTGCGGCAAATTACTACGGTGAATGGCGCCGGTGTGCAAATCCACAATGTGAGTAGCACGCTCCACCAGCGTTTCCCGGAACAAGTGCGCCAGTCGACTACCCAGGGCACCGCGTTCAGATCCCGGAAAGCAGCGGTTT
Source organism: Pseudidiomarina planktonica (assembly GCF_900177775.1). Classification (GTDB taxonomy): domain Bacteria; phylum Pseudomonadota; class Gammaproteobacteria; order Enterobacterales; family Alteromonadaceae; genus Pseudidiomarina; species Pseudidiomarina planktonica. The sequence goes on from NZ_FXWH01000001.1 coordinate 566,086, forward strand.
AAGTCGCGGCGGTCAGGCAAATAACGCGATTGCTGAATAAAGCCAAACACATTCACCACCGGCACTATCATTAAAGTTCCGGTTAGTTTCAGCGGGTCTATTTCGCTTAACAAGCGGCGACAAACCTCAATCCCGTTTAATTCATCACCATGAATGGCCGCACAAACCAGCAGCACCGGGCCGGGCTTAGTGCCGTGAAAAACTTCCACATGCAAATCTATCGGGGCATCGTTATACAGCCGCGCTGCTGGTATTTTCACACTGTGCCGCGAACCTGGCGCAATGCTATGTTCAGCTAACTGAAAATGCTCACGGGTTTTGCTTTTAACCACTCACGAAACTCCTGTTGGTACTGGTATTACCCGCGACCTTTGGTGCGGGTGCTGTTGTCTTTCTTATTGCGCTCAATAAAGTCAATAATCTTGTCGGCAACGTCTTTGTCGGTGGCCGACTCAATGCCCTCTAAACCTGGCGACGAGTTAACTTCCATTACCAGCGGACCATGGTTAGAGCGTAGTAAATCAACACCAGCCACGTTTAACCCCATGGTTTTAGCCGCTTTTACAGCGGTGGCGCGTTCCGCCGGTGTTAGTTTCACCAGCGAGGCAGAACCACCACGGTGCAAGTTCGAGCGGAACTCACCTGATTTAGCCTGGCGTTTCATGGCAGCAATTACTTTATCGCCAATAACAAAGCAGCGAATGTCGGCACCGCCGGACTCTTTAATATATTCCTGCACCATAATGTTTGATTTCATGCCCATAAAGGCTTCAATCACACTTTCTGCGGCCTGGCGAGTTTCAGCTAACACCACGCCAATGCCCTGGGTGCCTTCCAGTAGTTTAATTACTAGTGGCGCGCCGCCAACCATATCAATTAGGTCGGGAATGTCCTGCGGCTTACTGGCAAAGCCGGTAATGGGCAAGCCAATGCCTTTGCGCGATAACAGCTGCAATGAACGCAGTTTGTCGCGGCTACGGGAAATGGCTACCGACTCGTTCAGTGGGTAAACGCCCATCATTTCAAACTGGCGCAGTACGGCCGTGCCGTAGAAAGTTACCGAAGCGCCAATACGCGGAATTACCGCATCATATAGCGGCAGCTCAATACCCTTCATATGAATAGACAACTCGCGGGCATTGATATTCATGTAACAACTTAGCGGATCTAATACGTCAACCTCGTGGCCACGCGCTTCGGCAGCCTCAATTAAACGGCGGGTTGAGTACAAACGCCTGTTGCGTGACAAAATAGCTATTTTCATTGCGGCTCTCCTAATAAATACGATGCGTCCGGATTAACCAGAAACTGGCGGCGCATCGCTTGGCGACCCAGTAACATTCGAAATTTCATACTATCGCGGTTGGTCAGCGTTAGCTCTATCGGGGAATCAAAATCACCTATCACCAACCGGCTTTTAATCACGTAACGTTGCTCGGTATGGCCGCCGGAATCAGTGACTGCGCGCTGATCGTGAATTTGTGCTTCACAAATTTGTTCGCGGTCGCTGTTTTGTTCCGGGTGCATCCAAATACGTAACCATTGCTGACCATCGCGTTCGAAGGGCTCTAACTTAAAAGCATGTAAACAAGACGTTTTTGCGCCGGTATCAACTTTCATTTTTATGGCAGCAATGCCAAGTTCAGGGAGTGCTCCCCATTCACGCCAACCCAGGGTTTGCATGCAAAATCCTTCTGTAGCTATTTTTTAAAACTGAAACAGTGTTATTGTATACAACTGATTGATCCAGCCTACCACACCTCGCGTATTTTGCCTCAGGAGGATAACACTATGCCAGCATGTAATACTTGTTCTTGTCGTGAACCACTAGGTTTCGGGGTTAAAATGGCATTTCAGCCAATTGTTGATATTGCCAATCGTGAAGTGTTTGCCTACGAATCATTGGTCCGTGGTGAGAACGGTGAAGGTGCTGGTGACGTATTAGCCCGGGTAAACGACGACAATAAGTATACCTTCGATCAAACTTGTCGCATACGTTCTATTGAGACCGCAGCAAAATTAAATCTGCAGCAAAACCTCAGCATTAACTTTATGCCGAATGCGATTTATGAACCTGAAACCTGTTTGGCGCAAACCTTAAAAACCGCCAACGAAACCGGTTTCCCGCGTGAGAAAATCATTTTCGAGGTTACCGAGCACGAAAAAATTGAGAATCACAATTTGCTGGTTGATGTGTTTAAAACCTATCGTGAGTACGGCTTCCGTACTGCTATTGACGATTTCGGTGAAGGTTATGCGGGCTTGAATTTATTAGCCGATTTCCAACCTGATTTTCTGAAAATCGACATGAATTTAATTCGCAATATTCATCTAGATCGTACCAAGAAAGCCATTTTGTCGGGCATTATTAGTGTAGCAACTGAGCTGGAAATTCAACTTATTGCCGAAGGTATTGAAACCGACGACGAGTACAAATATTTGCGCGATCGCGGCATTAACTTAATGCAGGGCTATTTCTTTTGCCGCCCGGCAATAGAACAACTGAATCAGCCTAACTGGCCGGAATAAATCATCGGCTAGTTGTCAGGGAGCGCCCTATTCGCCGCGCTGTGCAGCAGGTCGGTGCTCCCGTAATTGCCGCAAGTGGGAACAGAACTCTTCCAGCGGCCGGTCCAGCGCACTATCACTAATATAAATGTCGTAACCCAATAGCTCACGCAATTGCAGCATGCGGGTTGCAAACATCGCCTTAATGCCATTGTACTCAATTCCCTGGCGGCTTACGTAGCTCGTTGGAATATCGAAATAGTCGCTGTAATCGGTTAGCTCCGGCTTTTCCCGGCGCAGTGCCATAGTGAGCAGGTGTCGCTGTTCACTAACTAAATGCACAGCCAGGCGTGGGGACACTTCGGCTAAAAATAAATCTTCATCTTCAATTTTAATGCCCACAAAGGGCAAGTCTTCTAAGTCCAGTCCCCGGTGAACTCGGGGTATATCAAACCTTATAATATTGTCCCAGTCGAGGCGCCAGGTTCCGCGGCGGTGCAAATAACGAATATCTGCGGGCGTAATTAACAGCGACACTTCCGGCTCGGTAATTTTGGCAATGCCCAGCAACAATAAAAAGCCACTGAAAGCTAAAATAATGGCCCATGCCTGCCAGGGTAAATCGATAGCGGTCAGCCTCATTAGCAGGGCCAGTACAATAATACCTACCCCGGCAAAGCAAAAAACTAAACCGTTGCGCTTGGCCATTGGTTTTACGGAATACTCAGCAGAGCTCATAGTTTATAACTCGAATGCGTCGTGAATAAGTTGTTGGGTAAAGGCTGTTTTCAAGTAAAACCCTCGCGGTAGCGTTTGAATATGTTGGCCATGTGCGCCAATGGCGTCGGTCAGTACCCGCCCATTAGCAGCTTTGGGGCGCAGTTGCAGGCAGTCGCCATGGCGCGCATTTATTTGTTCCACCTGACCTAGCGCGATGCGATCCATGTGTTCCTGCCAGTCGGCGCGTAAGCGTGCTTCCTGGTCCGCGTTGGGGCGCCATAAAAAAGCACTGCCAACGCTGCGCTCGGCCAGCGGCACCTCGCGGCGCCCGTCAATGGGCAACCACAACACACATTGTAGCTTATTGCGTACGTTAGAATTGGCCCATTGCAAGCCAGCTATGTTGGTGAGCGGGGCGCTGCACACAAAGGTGGTTTCCAGTGGTTTGCCGCCGGCATCAATAGGCAAGGTTTTCAGCTCAACACCTAACTGGGGAAAGTCCTGCTCCTGCTTGGAGCCGGCGCTGGCGCCCAAGAAACGCTCCAATAGCTGACCAACCCAACCTTTGTCGCGGCGCAGGTCGGCCGGCAGCGTTACTTTCGCCGCTTCTGCCAGTTCAGCAAAGCTGGCGCCGGCCAGGCTACTAGCACGATCAAATAGCTGGGCAAGACTAGCTGGTGGTTGTGTGGCAAGGCGTAACATGGGTTGAAGAGACTCCCGCAGCAACTTCGTTTGTTAACTTTAACATAACTAATTTGCCCATCAGCCGGTATTGTGGAAAAATCAGCTACAGAACTTAAAAAATAAAGAGGTTGCTCGCGTGATAGATGCTGAAGGATTCCGCGCCAACGTAGGAATCGTCATCTGTAACGAGCAGGGACAAGTCTTTTGGGCACGTCGATTTGGGCAACATAGCTGGCAATTTCCGCAAGGTGGAATTGATGATGGCGAAAACGCCGAACAAGCTATGTACAGGGAACTTTGGGAAGAAGTCGGGTTAACCCCCGATCAAGTTGAGATTGTTTACACCAGTCGCAGCTGGCTTCGATACCGATTGCCAAAACGCCTGGTTCGCCGTGAACAGCGACCGACCTGTATTGGTCAGAAACAGAAGTGGTTTTTACTGCGTTTGAAGTGCAAAGAGCAGGATGTCGATGTGCTGAAGTCCGGCCATCCCGAGTTTGATGGCTGGCGCTGGGTGAGTTTTTGGTATCCGGTACGTCAGGTAGTGTCCTTTAAACGTGATGTGTATCGCCGCGTGATGAAAGAATTCGCCGCGCATGCCTTTGGTGTTGCCGGCGGTTCTGCTGCGGGTCAGGCTCATCCTGGTCGGCGCTCGCGCGGGCAACGTAGAAAAAGGTCCTCATGCTAAGAGTTTTGCAGCGCATTGTTGAAGCCGTAACCCAGGCGCCTGATTTTGATTTGGCGCTTACCACCATGGTTACTCAGGTAAAACGTGCGCTGGAAACCGACAGCTGTACCGTCTATTTAGCCGATCACGAGCAAAAGCAATTCAGTTTGGCGGCTACCGACGGCCTGCAAGTGCGCGATAATACCCACATTCGGGTTCCCTTTGGCGAAGGTGTTATTAGCTTAGCTGCGCAGCGTGAAGAACCCCTGAATATTGCCAATGCCACCAACCATCCGGCCTTTAAACGCATGGAAGGGTTGGACGAAGAAGCTTATTCGGCCATGTTGGCAGCTCCTGTTATTCACCGTCGCAGGGTACTTGGTGTACTCACCGTGCAGCAAGTGCACGCCCGTGCCTTTTCCCGCGACGAAGAAGCTTTTATTGTTACCTTAGCGGCGCAGCTGGCAGTGGTTATTGCCCACGCCGAAGCGAAAGGTTTACTGCGTACCGAACCTCATTCCCCCTGGCTGCAAAGCATTCGTGGTTTACCCGGCGCACCCGGTGTTGCCGTGGGCGAAGCTTATGTGGCGAAACCACCGGCTCGACTGGAGCAGGTTACACCTAAGCGAACCGACAAACCGGCGCATGAAATTCGTCGGTTTCGGCACGCGGTTGCGCTTACCCGGCAGGAACTGAACGAGCTATCTAATCGCCTGCAGGGGCAGGTGGCCGACGACACCCTGGCCATTTTTGACGTGTACCACGGCATGCTTGATGCCGCGAGTTTAGGCGATGCGGTAGAAGCGGCTATTCAGCAAGGCTGGCGCGCGCAAACCGCGCTGCGGCAGGTGGTTGAGCAGTTTATTGCACAGTTTGAAGAAGTTGACGACGAGTATATTCGTGAACGCGCCGGCGACGTACGCGATCTCGGCCAGCGGGTACTGTCGCATTTGCAAAAACGCGAACGCCGGCGCTTACAGGTGCCCAGTAGCTGTATTCTGGTGGCCGAAGAAGTAACCGCTGCCATGTTAGGCGAACTGCCCGAGTCCGAAATTATCGGCATGGTGTCCATGCGCGGCTCCAGCAACTCACACGCGGCTATTTTGGCGCGCAGCATGGGTATTCCGGCGGTACTGGGCGTAGACGACATTGCGTTGCAGGACTTTGCTGAGCAACAACTTATAGTAGACGGTTATACCGGCCAGATTTATCTGAACCCACCGGCGCAGGTGCGCAGTGAATACGAACAACTAGCGGCGGAAGAAGACGAACTTCGCGATTTAGTAGCAACCGCACGCGACTTGCCCGTTGAAACCGAAGACGGCGTGCCTGTTACTTTGCAACTAAATGTAGGGTTAAACACCGACCGCGATTTGCTGAAAGAACTGAACGTGAAAGGCGTTGGCCTGTATCGCACCGAAATTCCCTTTATGATGCGCGAACGTTTGCCTACCGAAGACGAACAAGTCGAACTTTACGCCAAAGTGCTGGAACAGTTCTCCGCCGGACCGGTGGTAATGCGCACGCTCGACGTAGGCGGCGACAAACCTTTACCTTACTTCCCCATTAATGAAGAAAATCCGTTTCTGGGCTGGCGCGGTATTCGCTTAACGCTGGACCACCCGGAGATTTTTCTGGTGCAGGTTCGCGCCATGTTGCGGGCCAGCATTCTGCGCAATAATTTACGTATTTTATTGCCCATGGTTACGTCGGCTGCCGAAGTGGACGAAGCCTCGCGGCTGGTTAAGCAAGCATTCTTTGAAGTGGCCGAAGAGCTTAGCTGTGACAGCGACGAACAGCTGTTTCAACCTTTGCTGGGGGTGATGATTGAAGTACCGGCACTGGTGTATCAGCTGGAAGCTATTGCCGGCAAGGTCGATTTCTTCTCGGTCGGTACCAATGATTTAACCCAGTATCTGCTGGCGGTAGATCGCAACAATCAGCGCGTGGCCAGCTTATACGATGCCTATCATCCGTCGGTACTGGCGGTGTTACAGGAAATAGTGACGCGCTGCGAAGCCTTAGGCAAACCGGTGAGTGTGTGCGGGGAACTTGCTGGTGAACCCGGTGGAGCACTATTACTTGTGGCTATGGGGTATCGCACCCTTAGCATGAACAGTTACAATATTGACCGGGTGCGCTGGATTTTACGCAATGTTCGTTTAAGCACGTTGCATGTCATGTTAGCTCAGGCATTACGCGCCCGTACTCCGGAACAAGTTCGCAAAATGACCAACCTGAAGCTGGAAAGCATGGGTCTGGGTGGTTTTGTTCGCGCTGGTAAATAAACCAGCAGCGCTAAAATTAACGCTTAATTCAAGAAAGGATCGCACGTGTTATTAACCGGCTGGATTTTATGTCTGTGTGGCGGCGCTATTGCCGGGCTGCTGGCTGGCATGTTGGGAATCGGCGGCGGTTTAGTAGTAGTTCCTTTGCTTATTTATTTACTGCCCGAACTGGGTGTAGCGCCACACTTGGTCGTGCCTATGGCCGTTGCCACCAGTTTGGCCACTATTTGCATGACCACCATGAGCGCCGCGCGCTCGCACATGCGCCATGGTCAGGTTAGCTGGTTCTGGGTGCGTCGGGTTATTCCCGGGCTTATGGCTGGTGCCGTACTGGGTGCTTTTCTGGCAACCCAAATAGCGCCGGTATGGTTACAGCGTATCTTCGCCGTGGTGCTCATTATTTTATCGGTACGCATGATGGTGCCGCAGCGCACCGGCGAACCTTTAACTGGAATTTCCAAACGTTTACTTGCCATTATTGCTGCCGGCATTGGTGTACTTGCCGCTCTGGTTGGCATTGGCGGTGGTGCGCTCACAGTGCCATTTTTACAACGTTTGCGGGTGCCTATTCGACAAGCCATTGCGGTATCCTCGGTAGGTAGCCTAAGCATTGGCTTTAGTGCCGTTACCATGTTTATTATTCTGGGCCAAAGTCAGCTAGAAGCTGAAACTGGCCTGCTGGGCTACGTGCATGGCCCGGCCTGGATAGCTATTTCCATTGCGTCGGTATTATTCGCACCACTGGGTGCGGCGTTAACCCAGCGCATTGCCATTCGACGCTTACAACAAGGTTTTGCTGCATTTTTGGTTATAGTGGCAGCCAACTTACTAATAGGATAACCAATGAATCAAGACGCCTGGATCCATCCCTCAATTGATCCCATTATTTTCAGCATAGGGCCGCTGGACATTCGCTGGTACGGCTTAATGTATCTGCTGGGCTTCGCCTTCGCTTACTGGTTTGGTAATCGTCGGGCCGAACGCGACAGCAACTGGGGCAAAAACGAATTCAGTGACTTATTATTCTGGGGCTTTATTGGCGTTGTCGTGGGCGGTCGTCTGGGTTATGTATCCTTTTATCAGTTTGAGTATTTTATTCAGAATCCACTTTACCTGTTTGATGTTAAAGCCGGCGGCATGTCCTTCCACGGCGGCTTATTGGGCGTCATGGCGGCGTGCTGGTGGTTTACCCGCAAAACCGGCAAAACCTTTTTGCAAATTGGTGACTTTGTGGCGCCACTGGTACCGGTTGGGCTTGGCCTGGGCCGCATTGGTAACTTTATTAACGGCGAGTTATGGGGCCGCGCTACTGACATGCCGTGGGGTATGGTGTTTGCCCATGGTGGCAACGTTGCCCGGCATCCGTCGCAATTGTATCAGGCACTGTTAGAAGGCCTGCTGTTATTTGTGGTATTGGCACTGTATAGCCGCAAGCCGCGCCCGGTTGGCGCTGTTGGTGGACTGTTCCTGATTGGCTACGGCATTAGTCGCTTTGTGGTGGAATTCTTCCGCGAGCCTGATGCCCACTTAGGCCTGTTGACCTTTGGTTTGTCCATGGGACAATTGTTATCGCTACCGATGATTGCAGTGGGTGCTGCACTCATGGTGTGGGCATACAAACATAAACAGCGTGGAGGCAAAGCATGAAACAGTATTTAGATTTGATGCAGCACGTGCTGGAAAACGGCGTTGAAAAAACCGACCGCACCGGCACTGGCACCCGCAGTATTTTCGGCTATCAAATGCGCTTTGATCTGGCTGAAGGGTTTCCGCTGGTCACCACCAAGAAATGTCACCTGCGTTCTATTATTCACGAGCTGCTGTGGTTTTTAAAAGGTGAAACCAACGTTACTTACTTGCGCGAAAATGGCGTGAGCATTTGGGACGAATGGGCCACTGAAGCCGGCGAATTAGGCCCGGTTTACGGCGCGCAATGGCGCAGTTGGCGCGGCCCGAACGGCGAAGTAGTAGACCAGATAAAAGACCTGATTCAGGCCATTAAAACCACGCCTGACTCGCGCCGGCTGTTGGTCAGTGCCTGGAATCCGGCGGTACTGCCTGACACCAGTAAATCGCCCCGAGCGAATGCCGAAGCCGGTAAACAAGCACTACCGCCTTGCCATACCTTGTTCCAGTTTAATGTGGCTGACGGCAAGCTGAGCTGTCAGTTGTACCAGCGCAGTGCCGACATCTTTTTGGGTGTGCCTTTTAATATTGCCAGCTATGCTTTACTTACGCTTATGGTAGCGCAGGTTTGTAATTTAAAACCGGGTGATTTTATTCATACCTTTGGTGACGCGCATTTGTATTCCAATCACCTGGAACAGGCGAAAGAGCAGTTATCGCGCAAACCTTATCCGTTGCCGGGTATGCTGTTGAATCCTGAAGTGAAAGACATATTCTCGTTTACCTTTGACGACTTCAGTTTGCAGGACTACCAGGCGCATCCACACATAAAAGCACCGGTGGCTATTTAACATGACCTTACGGGTAACTTTGTGTGACGACTCCGGCATGGCGCGAAAGCAATTATTTCGTGCTTTACCTGCCGACTGGGACGCACAAGTGAGCATGGCAGAACACGGCGAGCAGGCACTGGAACGCATTCGCTCTGGCGCGGCCGAAGTGCTGTTTCTGGATTTAAACATGCCGGTGTTAGACGGTTATGAAACCTTAGAACGCATTGCTGCTGAGCAATTAGATACCTTTGTTATTGTGGTGTCCGGTGATATTCAGCCGGCCGCGCAGCAGCGCGTGAAACGCTTAGGTGCCATGGCTTTTGTGAAAAAGCCAATGAGTGCCGGTGAAGTAACCAATCTGCTCAGCACCTTTGGTTTGTATACCCCCGCTGGTGGTCAACTGCATCAAGTTGAAGAATCCACCACTTTAACGGCCAGTCAGCATAAGCGTGACACCTATCAGGAAATTGCCAACGTGGCCATGGGGCGGGCGGGCGACTTTTTGGCGCGAATTCTGGATGTGTTCATTGATTTACCCATTCCGAATGTGAATGAACTGGCGCCCAGCGAACTGCACATGGCACTGGCGACTATTGATCAGGACAGCCGCGTGTCGGCGGTCAGTCAAGGTTTTGCCGGTGGCGGCATGCATGGCGAGGCGCTGGTTATTTTTACCGATTCGTCCATGGAAGGCATGGCCAAGCTGCTGAATTACGATGCGACTAATGCGCCGGTACAGCAAGAACTTGAAGCTTTAATGGACATTGCTGCGCTGCTTACCAGTGCCTGCTTAAAAGGCTTAACTGAGCAACTGCACGTAAACTTTTCCCCCGGCCAGCCTATTCTATTAGGCCAGCATCAGCAGTTGCGCGAACTGCTGCAAGCGTCAACGTTGCAGGAACAAGCCGGTGAAGAAGACACTCGGCCACCGCTGTTGGCCATTGAAATTGGCTATAGCATTAAATCGCACGATATTCATTTTGACCTGTTGCTACTGTTTCCACCCATGGCAATTCCGGCGTTAGACCGGCAGCTTGCCCACATACTGGAGGCCTCTCATGAGTATGGATGACATGGCTGACATGGAAGAGCTGCACTGGAAACTCAGTATTCTAGGTGCCATAGACGTGGGCATTGTGGTAGTAAATAAGAATTACCAGATTCAAATCTGGAATGAATTTATGGAAAACCACAGCGGCCTGCTACCCAGCAGTGTGCGTGAACAGTCGTTATTTAAAGTGTGTCCGGAAATAGACGCCGACTGGTTACAGCGCAAAGCACGGGTAGCCTGGGAATTGGGCTCACGCAGCTTTATTACCTGGCAGCAACGACCTTACGTATTTCGCTTCGGTAATTATCGCCCGGTAACAGGCCGTAGCGAGTGGATGTATCAGAACATCACTTTATTGCCGTTGGCCTCACCCCGTGGCGACATTGAACACCTGTGTTTGATTGTGTACGACGTAACCGAACAAGCCATTAGCTCAACCGAACGAGCAAACTAAGCGACTAAACAAAGAGAGCAAAATGAGCGAGCCGAATCCCCGTTTTAGCGGCGTAAGCCGGGTTTATGGTCAACCACAATTACAGCGCCTGCAGCAACACCATGTCGCTGTGGTTGGTTTAGGCGGGGTCGGATCCTGGGCAGTGGAAGCGCTGGCGCGCACCGGCATTGGCGCACTTACCTTAATTGACCTGGACGATATCTGTTTAACCAATATCAACCGCCAGTTGCCAGCGTTAACCAGTACCGTGGGCCAGTTAAAAACCGAAGTGCTGGCAGCACGGGTAAAAGACATCAACCCGGACTGTGAAGTACGGATTATTGATGACTTTCTTACCGCCGACAATCTGGAAGCCTGTTTGGGTGAGCCGGTAACTGCGGTGCTGGATGCCATTGATTCGGTGAACACCAAAGCAGCCCTGATTGCCTGGTGCAAGCGTCGCAAGCTGCCGTTAGTGACTTGTGGTGGTGCGGGCGGGCAGCTCGACCCCGGCAGTGTAACTATGGCTGACCTGGCCAAAGCTGAGCAAGATCCGCTGCTGGCTAAAGTACGTTCACAGCTGCGTCGTGACTATAACTTCACCAAGAACCCGAAGCGTAAATTTGGCGTGCAGGCTATTTATTCCACCGAGCAATTGCGTTACCCCACCGGCGACGGCGGCATTAGCATGGCCAAACCTGGTGCTGGCAGCATGCGCATGGACTGCAGTACCGGCTTTGGTGCCAGCATGATGGTTACTACCACCTTTGCCATGCACGCTGTGGCAGCCTTACTGAAGAAAATTACTGCTTAACTGGTAGGCAATACCTGCGCCCGCAATGCCGCCGCTACCTGATACAACCCGTTCGTGCGCGACGGGCTTAAATGTTTGGCTAAACCAATGTCGGCGAAGTACTGCTGACCGTCGAAGCTGGCAATAGTCTCCGCGCTGCGGCCATCGGTTTGTTCCAGTAACAACGCTAGCAACCCTTTGACAATGCGCGATTCGCTGTCCATGCGCACCTGCACCTGTTCAGGGTTGCTGCTATCAACCGCCAACCACACTTTCGCCTCGCAACCCGTTACCTCATGCGCTTTGTCGCGCAGTTCAGAGGGGTAGGCGGGCATTGACCGAGCTTGTTGCACTAAATATCGAAAACTGTGTTCCCAACTGGAAAAATCCACGTATCACCCTTTATTAGTACATACTGTTAGTAAGCCATTGTATACGCTCTAAGGCCGAGCGGAAAAGGTTAAGGGCTTTACTCTTGTCGGTCAGTTTACGATAATGCCCGACTAAAATTCGCTGTGAGTGTCTTGATATCGGCGTCGCAGAACACAGAATCAAGCAGTTAAAAAAGGAATGACAACATGAAAGTGCTCGTCGCAGTAAAGCGCGTCATTGACTATAACGTCAAAGTACGTGTGAAAGCGGATCAGTCAGATGTTGATCTGGCCAACGTAAAAATGGCGCTAAACCCGTTTTGCGAAATCGCTGTTGAAGAAGCCGTTCGCTTAAAAGAACAGAACCACGCCGACGAAGTGGTAGTGGTATCTATTGGCCCGAAAGCCGTGCAGGAGCAATTGCGTACCGCACTGGCACTGGGAGCCGATCGCGCTATTCAGGTTGAAACCGACAGCATGCCTGACTCACTAAGCGTGGCTAAGCTGTTAAAAGAAGTTATCGCCAAAGAAGAACCAGATTTAGTTATTCTGGGCAAACAGTCCATTGACGCCGACAACAACCAGACCGGCCAAATGCTGGGTGCCTTAACCGGCATGCCACAAGGTACTTTTGCGTCTAAGCTAGTAGTAGAAGACAGCGCCGTATCTGTTACTCGTGAAGTAGACGGCGGCCTGCAAACCCTGCGGTTGAAACTGCCAGCCATTGTGACTACTGACTTGCGTTTAAATGAACCACGCTATGCTTCATTGCCAAATATTATGAAAGCCAAGCGCAAGCCGCTGGACGTAATGAGCACTGACGACTTAGGCGTAACCGTAGGCAGCAAAGTTGAGTTACTAAAAGTAGAAACCCCACCCGAGCGTAGCGCCGGTGTGAAAGTAGCTGATGTTGCTGAGTTGGTAGACAAATTAAAAAATGAGGCGAAAGTACTATGAGTATTTTAGTAGTTGCCGAACACGACAATAAAGAACTGAACCCAGCCACTCTAAAAACTTTGGCTGCAGCGGTGCAGTTGGGCGACGATATTAGCGTATTGGTTGCTGGTGAAAACTGTGCCGGCGTTGCGAACGCCGCCGCACAAGCTGCCAACGTAAGCAAAGTCTTACTGGCTGACAACGCTGTTTACGGTCATTTCTTAGCGGAAAACTTAGGCGAGTTAGTAGCCAAATTAGCTGCTGACTACGAATACGTGCTGGCACCAGCTACCACTACCGGCAAAAACTTTATGCCGCGCGTAGCTGCGTTATTAGACGTATCGCAAATTTCCGACATTATGAGCGTAGAAAGTGGCGACACCTTTAAGCGTCCAATTTACGCCGGTAATGCTATTGCCACCGTGAAATCGTCGGACAGCATTAAAGTTATTACTGTGCGTACCACTGCGTTTGACGCGGTTGCAGCCGAAGGTAGCGACGCGCCGGTAGAAGACATTGACGACGTATTCAGCAACGACAAAGCCGAGTTCGTAAACGAACAACTGGCCGAGTCAGAACGCCCTGATTTAACCGCAGCAAGCATCGTTATTTCCGGTGGCCGTGGCATGCAAAACGGCGAAAACTTCAAATTGCTGGAAACTGTGGCCGACAAACTTGGTGCTGCTGTAGGTGCCTCGCGTGCTGCGGTTGACGCCGGCTTCGTACCGAACGACATGCAAGTAGGTCAAACCGGTAAAATTGTAGCCCCTGAGCTATACATTGCGGTTGGTATTAGTGGTGCTATCCAGCATTTGGCCGGTATGAAAGACTCCAAAGTCATTGTTGCTATTAATAAAGACGAAGAAGCACCGATCTTCCAGGTGGCTGATTACGGTCTGGTAGCCGACTTATTTGATGTTTTACCGGAGTTAGAAAAAGCTCTGTAAGCTTTACCCTCCCCATTAGTGCACCCTTTAGTAGCCTGACCTAACCCGTCAGGCTACTAACATAATTCGATCTTTTCTCTACCAACTACTTGCATAATTCCAACTCATCGGACATGATTCAATGCATATCCGTCGGACACGACCTGTTGGGGTGCAAGTTTTTCACCTAATTTTTAACAAAATGACGTGACAACCTGCGCAGGAATTACCCGGCTAATACGCTCTCAGGATTAGGTGGCTAACAATGAAAAGAAGAACAACTATGCTAAAAAAACTACCTCTTGCTTCAGCCATAGCGCTAAGCCTTGCAAGTACAGCAACACAAGCAGCAGAATTTGACGTTGGTGATTTCCGCGTAAAATTTGACTCTATTGTTTCCTATGGTGCCGCATGGCGCATGGAAGACCCAGACCTACGTGTTATCCATCCAGGTAACCGTGAAGGTGGCATGGGTCAGTCAGGCGTTGCCGACGACGGTAACCTGAACTTTGATAAAGGCGATTTAGTTACGTCGGTATTCAAAGGTGTACATGACTTATCTATCGACGGTGGCGACTTTGGTGCCTTCGTTCGTTTCAAATACTGGTATGACTACGTGCTTGAAGAAGAAGAAATGGCGCACGGTCACACCGGTAATAACTACTTTCCAGACGTAACTCTGAACGCCGACGACCTGAACGATTTTGCTAAAGGCAGCGGCATCGAGTTACTTGATGCTTTCGTTTACAGCTATTTTGACTTAGGCGATATGCCGGTTAGCTTACGGGTTGGTCGTCAGGTATTAAGCTGGGGTGAAAGTACCTTTATCTTCAACGGCATTAACGCCATTAACCCAATTGACGTGAACGCTGTTCGCCGTCCGGGTGTTGAAATTAAAGAAGCATTACTGCCAGTTGGCATGATTAGCGCCAACATTGGTCTAACGACTAACTTAAGCTTAGACACTTTCTATCAGTACGAGTGGGACAACACCAAAGTTGATGGTTGTGGTACCTTCTTCTCTACAGTAGACATCATTGGTGGTCCGGGCTGTAACAAAGTTACTCTGAACCCACAATTAGTAGCTACTGACCCAAGTTCTTCGTTAAGTGACCGTGAATCATATGAATTCGGTACTTATCTGGATCGTCGCCCTGACTTACTGCCAGATGACGGCGGTCAGTACGGTGCAAGCTTGCGTTATTACTCCACTGATTTAGACGTGGAATTCGGTTTGTACTACATGAACATTCATCAGCAAACTCCGCTGATTGGTGCTTATAACTGGCGCGTGCAGCCAAGCCCTTCCTACAGCCACCCAGATGGCTTACCGGTAGCTGGCCCTGACTACGTGCTGGAGTATCCGGAAGATAACAAGATTATGGGTGCTAGCTTCAGTACTAACGTTGGCCTGTGGTCAGTTGGTGGTGAAATCAGCTTCCGTCCTGATCATCCGGTGCAAATTAACACCACGGAAATCCTTACTGCTGGCTTACGTGCCGGCGTACCAAGTACCTTCGCCGACCGCTTAGAGCGTGACGAAGAAGGTAACTGGACCAACTTAGACGCATTGCTGTCTGGTTATGACGAGCTTGATATTACTCAGGGTCAAATTACCGGTATTCGCTTCATCGACAACGTGTTGGGTGCAAACCGCCTAACCTTTATCAGTGAAGTGGCTATGAGCACAGTAAGCAGCCTGCCAAGCCTGGACGAACAGCGTTATGGTCGTAACCCGGTATATGGCAAGTGCTTCACTGAAGCTGATTCAGCTGCCTTAGGCGGCGCAGTACCTGCAGGTAACTGTGAAGGTTTCGTAACTTCTAGCTCCTGGGGTTACCGCATCCGCGCTGCTCTTGATTACAGCAGCGCCATTGCAGGCTGGAACTTAACACCAAACCTGGCTTGGTCTCACGACGTAGACGGGTACTCTGCTAACACCAACTTTATCGAAGGTCGTAAAACCTTAGGTTTAAGTCTGGATGCAGACTACCAGAGCAAGTACAAAGTGTCCTTGGGTTATACCACTTCAACAGGTGCTGATTACGACGTTGCAGAAGATCGCGACTTTGCATCCGTAAGCTTTAGCTACTCGTTCTAAGCGCTTAGCTAGCAGAAAAAACCCGCCTCGGCGGGTTTTTTTATGCCCGCTGTAGCCTGACGTTCCACGTCAGGGCCGATCCTGCCGAAACAACCAATTGCTATGGATTACAAATCGCACCTGACGTAAAACGTCAGGTTACCAAAAACCGCTGGTCGTGAAAAAGCGGGGCGATTGTCGCAGTTCCGTTGCACAGGTGGAATGCTCAGACTAAGCTGTTGAAACTAATAATGTAAAAAAATAGAAAATTAACAGTCCATGACGAGGGAACCACAATGAAGCGATTATTAGCCTCCACGGCTTTGTTGGTATTGTCGGGAACGGCAATGGCAGCAGACAAGCATAATGAATTTACCTTAGCCGACGTGTTTGAGTTGGAGTACGCATCACAGCCAACTATTCATCCTAGCGGCGATACCACCATATTCGTGCGCAACTTCATGGACAAAATGAGCGATCGTAAGCTCGGCAATCTATGGTCAGTTGACGACAACGGCAACGTGCGTCCGGTTACTGTAGGTAACCACAGCGACCATTCACCGGTATGGTCACCCGATGGCAGCAAACTGGCGTTTGTGTCATCGCGTTCAGGTAGCCCGCAAATTCACATGCTATGGCAAGACACCCAAAAGCATGCCCCTATTACGCGCTTAAATGGCAGTCCATCTAACTTAAGCTGGTCACCGAACGGCGAATGGTTGGCATTTACCATGTTCACCAAGCAGCCTGAGTCAGCTCCAGTAAGCTTACCGGGTAAACCAGAGGGTGCCGACTGGGCCGACCCTGCTATTTATATTGATAAAGACAACTACCGTTTTGACGGCGGTGGTTATGCTCGCGAAGGTTATCAGCAAATTTATATCATGCCAGCCAGCGGTGGTACGCCACGTCAGCTAACGCAAGACGACTACAACCATGGCGGCACGTTAAGCTGGTCAGGTAACGGCGAGCACATTTACTTCTCAGGCAACCTTCGTGAAGACGCTTTCGAGCAGCCAACGAACTCAGAGCTCTATTCTGTGAATGTTCGTGACGGCGACGTGAAGCAAATTACTGACCGCGTTGGCCCTGACAGCAATCCGGTAGTATCACCGGACGGTAAGAAAATCGCCTGGTTGGGTTTTGACGACAAGTACCTAAGCTATCAGACCACGCGTTTGTACGTTATGGATGCTGACGGCGATAACGCCCGTGTACTGACTGACGATCTGGATAACAGCGTAAACGACATCCAGTGGTCAGCCGACAGCAACGGCTTGTACCTGTCGTACGACAGCGAAGGCGAAGGTTACATTGCTTACCAAAGCTTACGCGGCAAGCGTACTCAGGTAGTGAATAACTTAGGTGGTCTGGCTTATTCACGCCCATACAGCGGTGGCGCTTTCTCGGTTGCCAATGACAACACTATTGCGTACACAGTGGCGAACACCCAGCGTCCGGCTGAACTGGCTATCCATAAAGGCAAAAAAGCCACTCAGGTAACCAACCTGAACGACGATCTGTTTGCTCACAAAACCTTAGGTAAAGTGGAAGAAATCTGGTACGAATCCAGCCACGACGGTAAGAAAATCCAAGGTTGGATAGTGTATCCGCCAAACTATGATGCTTCGAAAAAGTATCCGTTGATACTGGAAATTCATGGTGGCCCGCATACCGCGTACGCACCAAGCTTCGCAGCTGAAGTGCAACTGTTCGCTCAGGCTGGTTACGTAGTGCTGTACACCAACCCTCGCGGCAGCACCAGCTATGGCGCTGATTTCGCGCAAGAGATTCACCACAACTACCCAAGTGAAGACTACAACGACTTAATGGACGGCGTTGACGCTGTTATTGAGAAAGGCATTATTGATGAAGATCAGTTATATGTAACCGGTGGTAGCGGCGGTGGTGTATTAACGGCCTGGATTGTCGGCCATACCGATCGTTTCCGCGCAGCGGTAGTGGCTAAGCCGGTAATTAACTGGTATAGCTTTGTGTTAACCGCTGATGCTTACAACTTCTTCTACAAATATTGGTTCCCTGGTCTGCCGTGGGAGAACATGGAACATTACATGAAGTATTCACCTATCAGCTATGTAGGCAACGTAACTACGCCAACTATGCTATTAACCGGTGAAGCAGATTACCGCACGCCAATGTCAGAATCTGAGCAATATTATCAGGCGCTGAAACTGGCTGGCGTAGAAACTGCAATGGTGCGTGTACCTGGCTCAGGCCATGGTATTTACTCGCGGCCAAGTAACTTAATGGCGAAAGTTGCCTACATTTTACATTGGTTCGAGAAGCACAAAGAAACTTCAAGCGACGAGTAGGAAAGGCCGCAGCCGTCTCCGGGGTTAGCCCTCGGAGCGGCTGATATCGTCACCGCGCTTACGCCGGTACTCACGTTCGTACAGCTTGGCTTCAGTCAGGAAAAAGTGAAACGCATCAATATTGGCTTTAATAAATCCCCGCCAACCCGACCAAATCATTTGCCTTCCTAAGTAGAACTTCAAAAACATTAACGGATAAATCAGTAACAACCGAGGCAGGCTACAACCGCGACCTTGCTCTTCCCGCTGCTTGGCTTTTAACAGTGAATAGGTGTTCAGCTTGTCCATATAACCGTGGGCCGAGTCATAGCCATAATGTTTAAATCGAATCGGCAATTCAGCTAATGGCGGTTCTACTTCAATATGCTCGTGTACCAGTACAGCAGTATTCATGTGCGCTTTGTCTTTACGATACACCCGGCGATATTTATGGTGCCGTGCCGCACGCAAGCTATGCCCCATAAAAATGTCGTCATGCGCCACCCAAATACCGTTAATGTCACCCTGGGCAATACGCTGCTGAATCATTTCAAAGCCGCCCGGTGGCAGCACTTCATCACCATCCAGGTTAATCACCCAATTGTGGGTGCATTGCTCTAGCGCAAAGGCTTTTTGTTTGGAATAGCCCGGCCAGTCGTTGTGAATAATGCGGGCGCCGTGGCGTTTGGCAATTTCCAGCGTGTCATCAGTTGAGCCGGAATCCACCACCACGATTTCATCCACACCGCGCACACTTTCGAGTACTTCATCTAAATAGCGACCCTCGTTCAGTGTGATCACAAAACAACTGATTTTGGGAATTTCGTTCTGCATGTAAAGCCTCGTTTGTTGCTGCCGCGGTTGCATGTAAAATGGTACACCAAATATCAATAATAATGGATACGAATATGCAAAGCTGGCGCGACGCCCTGGCTGCGGAAAAGCAGCAGCCCTATTTTCAGCAACTGATAAGCCGGGTGCAGTCTGCCAGAGCCGAAGGTGTGGTGGTGTATCCACCCGCAGCAGATGTATTCAATGCCTTTAAACTTACCGAACTAGGTGACGTAAAAGTGGTGATACTGGGGCAGGACCCATACCACGGCCCGGGGCAGGCACATGGTCTGTGTTTTTCGGTACCGCTGGGTATCAAGCCGCCGCCGTCGTTGAAGAACATCTACAAAGCCCTGCAGCATGATTATCCCGACTATCAGGTGCCCGATCATGGTTGCTTAGAGCACTGGGCCGAGCAGGGCGTGTTCTTGCTGAATACCGTGTTAACCGTTGAGCAGGGCAAAGCGCATTCACACGCAGGCTGGGGCTGGGAACAGTTTACCGACACGGTTATTGCAGAAATTAATGAGCGCTTACAGGGCGTGGTGTTTTTACTCTGGGGTTCGCATGCGCAAAAGAAAGCCGCTCGGGTAGATGCGAGCAAGCATGATGTATTAACCGCCGTGCACCCCTCGCCGTTGTCGGCGCATCGAGGCTTTTTAACCTGTGGCCATTTTCGCGCGGCGAACGAAGCACTGGCCGCTCAGGGCAAGCAGCCGATAGCTTGGTAACGATTTTTCGGTGTAGCCTGCGGTTCCACCGCAGGTGCGATCCTGCCAGCGACGATTTTGTCCGCTACGACAGCACCCTTGCCGTAAAACCGTTAGCTTAGAAATCCATTTCTTCTAAATCAACATCCAACCCAAAGTCCATTTCCTGAAGTTCCTGACGAAGGCGATACTTTTCCTTAATCGCTTCAATTTCACGCCATTTGCGTTTGCTATTGCGCGACTTGTCAGACTTATCGTTCACAACACTTAGCTCTTCTGAATGATCCATCAAAAATCCCTCATGTTGGCTATTTATTATTGTTTAGCGCGAGTTTTAAATATCATATACAGCGCAATATTAAAACTATTTTGTTGCGTTATTGTGACATTTATTGGTTAAGTTTGTGATAAAACGCCCGCCAGCTAAGCGTTTCGCGGCCTGTAGCGCGGCTTTACCTTTGTGGCGATATCTCCTATAATCCGCGCCCAGAAAACGTTCTTTCACAGCACAGGTATTTGGTATGCATCCGATGTTAAACATAGCGGTGCGCGCTGCGCGTGCAGCGGGCAAAATCCTCACTAAGAATTTTGGTGAAAAAGCAGATTTTAAAGCACAAATGAAAACCCATAACGACTGGGTAACGGCAATTGATAAAGCGGCAGAAGAAGCCATTATCGCCGTTATTCGTAAGTCGTATCCGAAGCACAGTATTCTGGCTGAGGAAAGCGGGTTACAGGAAGGCTCTGATGCAGACGTGACCTGGGTTATCGACCCATTAGACGGCACTACCAACTACCTGCGCGGTGTTCCTCACTTCGCAATCTCTATTGCCATTACCATGAAAGGCGTGGTTCACCATGCTGTGGTATACGACCCAATGCGCGAAGAACTCTTTACCGCAAGTCGTGGCGCTGGTGCGCAGTTAAACGACAAACGTTTGCGTGTAAGCAATGCCAAAGACCTGCAAAGCACTTTGCTGGCAACCGGCTTTCCATTTAAGAACAAAACCTTACTACCTACCTATCAGGGCATTTTCTCTGATCTGTTCGAGCACGTGGCTGACATGCGCCGTGGTGGCTCAGCAGCGCTGGATCTTGCCTATGTGGCCAGTGGCCGCTTCGACGGTTTCTGGGAATTCGGCTTGCAGCAGTGGGACACCGCAGCAGGTGATCTGTTAGTGCGTGAAGCCGGTGGTATTGTCACCGATTTCCGTGGTGGTCACGACTATCAGCAAAACGGCAATATTGTGGCCGGTGCCCCGAAAGTAGTGAAAGAAATACTTTCAATTGCCCGTCCGCACTTACCTAAAAGCCTGAAGTAAGCCGCTAAGCAAACGGAGTCTGCGCATGTTGAACAATATTCGAATTGTATTGGTAAACACCTCGCATACCGGCAATATTGGCTCGGTTGCCCGGGCCATGAAAACCATGGGGCTAAGCCAGTTAACTCTGGTTGACCCTGTGCAGGCTCCCGACAGTCATGCATCGGCACTGGCCGCTGGCGCTACCGACATTCTGGCTTCGGCTAAAACTGTGGGTACCCTGGCCGAAGCCATTGCTGATTGCGGGCTAAGCATTGCGACCAGTGCGCGTAGCCGCACCCTGGACTGGCCGTTGCTGAACCCGCGCGAATGCGCTGCCAAAGTATTGGAAGAAAGCCCGAATTACCCGGTTGCCTTAGTATTTGGCCGGGAAAACAGTGGCTTAACCAACGAAGAACTGCAGCAATGTAACTTCCATGTGCATATTCCGGCGAATCCTGATTACAGCTCGTTGAATTTAGCCATGGCTGTACAAACCTTAAGTTATGAAGTGCGTATGCAGTACTTAGAAGCACAGGCTTACCAACCTGCGGAAGACGCCGAGCAGGTAAGTTACCCGCATAACGAAGACTTAGAACGCTTTTATACCCACCTGGAACAAACCCTGACGGCCACGCAATTTATTGTCCGCCAGCATCCCGGCCAGGTGATGTCCAAGCTGCGTCGTTTATTTTCCCGCGCACGCCCGGACACCAATGAATTGAACATTCTGCGGGGCATTTTAGCCTCAGTGGACAAGAAGCTTGACAGATCTTAAGGCAATAGCTCGCTAGCTCAGCTGTAGCAAGGGTCAAAATACTTGACTAAAACAGTCGGGAATGTCAGGATCAGGGCATAGAAATCACTTAACAACGCAAGAGATTCGCTTATGCGCCTGACATCGAAAGGTCGATACGCAGTAACTGCCATGCTCGACGTTGCCCTGCACACTGACCATGGCCCCGTGCCGCTGGCTGATATTTCCGAGCGGCAAGGAATTTCGCTGTCGTATTTAGAACAATTATTCGCGCGTTTACGTAAGCAAGGATTAGTTACCAGCGTGCGCGGTCCAGGCGGCGGTTATCGGCTCGGCCAAGAAGCCATCAGTATTTCGGTGGGTTCGGTTATTCAGGCGGTTGATGAATCTATTGATGCAACCCGTTGCCAGGGTAAAGCCGACTGTCAGGGTGGCGAACGTTGCCTTACACACTCGTTGTGGGAAGGCTTAAGTGAACGAATCGAAGATTTCCTCGGCGGTATTACGCTGGGAGAATTAATGCAAAGCAGTGACATTAGCGGTGTCGCCAAGCGCCAGAACGAAGCGCAACGGGCACAGCAAATTTCCGTCAACTGTTTATAGAACGTTAGGAGCACTACCATGCAGTTACCCATCTATTTTGATTACGCGGCAACCACTCCGGCAGACCCGCGTGTAGTAGAAAAAATGATGCAATTCATGGGGCCTGAAGGTCACTATGGTAACCCGGCATCACGCTCTCACCGGTTCGGTTGGCAGGCGGAAGAAGCTATTGATATTGCCCGTAACCAAATCGCTGATTTGATTAACGCCGACCCGCGCGAGATCGTATTTACCTCAGGCGCCACCGAGTCAGACAATCTGGCTATTAAAGGCGCTGCTGAGTTCTATCAGAAAAAAGGTAAGCACGTGATTACGGTAAAAACCGAGCACAAAGCCGTGCTTGATACCTGCCGTCAGTTAGAGCGTGAAGGTTTTGAAGTAACTTATTTAGACGTGCAGGAAAACGGTCTGATTGATCTGGACGTGTTCAAGCAAGCACTGCGCGAAGACACGGTGCTGGTTAGCGTGATGCACGTGAACAACGAAATTGGTGTGATTCAGGATATCGAAACTATTGGTAACCTGTGCCGCGCAAACAAAACGATTTTCCACGTAGATGCAGCGCAAAGCGCAGGCAAAGTTGCCATTGATTTGCAGCAGCTACCAGTAGATTTAATGTCATTCTCAGGCCACAAAATGTATGGTCCGAAAGGCATTGGCGCTTTGTATGTACGCCGTAAACCACGGGTACGTTTGAATGCGCAAATGCACGGCGGCGGTCACGAGCGCGGCATGCGTTCAGGCACCTTGCCAACCCACCAAATTGTGGGTATGGGTGAAGCAGCACGTATAGCTAAAGCCGAAATGGCAGCCGAAGCCGAGCGCTTCCATCAGTTGCGTGAGCGCTTGTGGAATGGCGTGAAAGACATTGAAGAAGTTTACATTAACGGTGATCAGGAACAGGGCGTACCGCATATCTTCAACATCAGCTTTAACTTTGTTGAAGGCGAGTCGCTGATTATGGCACTGAAAGACTTAGCCGTTTCATCTGGCTCAGCTTGTACTTCAGCCAGCCTGGAACCGTCGTACGTATTGCGCGCCATTGGCCGTAACGACGAACTGGCGCATAGCTCAATCCGCTTCAGCTTTGGTCGCTTTACCAAAGAAGAAGAAATTGACTACGCCATTGAACAAATACAGAAATCCATCGGCCGCCTGCGTGACATGTCGCCGTTATGGGAAATGTTTAAAGAAGGTGTGGACCTCGAATCAGTCGAATGGGCCGCCCATTAAATAATATGTAGCCTGACGTTCCACGTCAGGAACAAACGCGAAAAGAGGCACTTTATTATGGCTTACAGCGAAAAAGTAATCGATCATTATGAAAACCCGCGCAATGTTGGCGGTTTCGACAAAAACGATCCGAGCATTGCCACCGGCATGGTTGGCGCACCAGCGTGCGGCGACGTTATGAAGCTGCAAATTAAAGTGAACGAGCAGGGCATTATTGAAGACGCCAAGTTCAAAACTTACGGTTGCGGTTCAGCTATCGCTTCCAGCTCGCTACTTACCGAATGGGTAAAAGGCAAGTCACTGGAAGAAGCATCACAGCTGAAGAACACCCAAATTGCAGAAGAGCTGGCGTTACCTCCGGTAAAAATTCATTGCTCTATTTTGGCTGAAGACGCCATTAAAGCAGCTATTGAAGATTACAAGAAAAGACACGTACAGTAACGGCATTCGCAAGGAGTAATGGCATGGCGATTACCATGACCGACGCGGCAGCAGCACGCGCGCGTTCGTTTTTGGAAAAGCGCGGTTCAGGCGTTGGCATCCGTTTAGGTGTAAAAACCACGGGTTGCTCAGGCCTGGCCTACGTAATGGAGTTTGTAGACTCTGTTGATGAAGGCGATACCGTATTCGAAGCCCACGGCATTAACGTTATTATTGACGGTAAAAGCCTGGTGTACCTGGACGGAACCGAACTGGATTTCGTGAAAGAAGGTTTGAACGAAGGTTTCGAATTCAACAACCCGAACGCCAAAGGCGAGTGCGGTTGTGGAGAGAGCTTTAACATCTAACTGGCCTGACTGAATGAATCATTTTGAGCTTTTCGATCTGCCGCAACAGTTCACGCTGGATGCGGCAGATTTACAACAGCGTTACCGTCAACTGCAGCAGGCAATGCATCCCGATCGTTTTGCCAGCAGCGGTGAACGTGAAAAGCTGCGTGCCGTGCAACGCACTGCGCAGTTGAATGATGCCTACCAGACCTTGCGCAAGCCGTTGTCCCGCGCGGAGTACATTCTAACCCTGCGCGGCATTGATATTCGCCACGAACAACAAACCATTAGCGATCCTGAATTTTTAATGGCGCAAATGGAATGGCGCGAGCGGCTGGAAGAAGTAGCCGCCAGCAACGACTTATTGGCCGACATTGGCCGCGCTGAGAAAGACTTACTGGAACAAACCGCGGCGTTGCAGAGCGAACTCGAACAACTCTTAGAACAGCCAACTGACAGCGCCAACGATGCGGCCACCGAAGTGGTTCGCAAACTGAAATTTATGCATAAATTGCGCAACGAGCTGGAACGGCTGGAAGAGCAAGCGTACTAAATACCGACAGGAGAGCACCACGGCATGGCATTACTGCAAATTGCGGAACCTGGCCAAAGTACGGCCCCACATGAACATCGCTTAGCGGCCGGAATAGATTTAGGCACCACCAACTCATTGGTGGCGTCGGTGCGTAGTGGCACTGCAGAAGTGTTAAACGACGCCCAGCAGCGCCCGATATTGCCGTCAGTAGTGCACTACGGTGCCGAGCAAACCCTGACCGGTCACGAAGCGCTGGCAATAACTGACAGCGACACCGAGAACACCATAGTGTCGGTAAAACGCTTTATTGGCCGTACCGTGGCCGACGTACAAAAGAATTTCTCGAATTTGCCGTATCACTTGTCGGAAACCGACAATGGCGTACCTGTGTTTAACACCGCGGGTGGCCAGCGCAACGCCGTGCAAGTATCAGCCGACATACTGCGTACTCTGGCAGCTCGGGCTGAAGCCACTTTAGGTGGCGAGCTTACCGGTGTGGTTATTACCGTGCCGGCATACTTTGATGACGCCCAGCGCCAAAGCACCAAAGACGCCGCACAACTGGCTGGTTTAAACGTACTACGCCTGTTGAACGAGCCAACCGCTGCGGCAGTAGCTTATGGTTTAGATTCTGGCCGAGAAGGGCTGATTGCCGTGTACGACTTGGGCGGCGGTACTTTTGATATTTCTTTGCTGCGCTTAGACAAAGGCGTGTTCGAAGTATTAGCTACCGGTGGCGACAGTGCCTTAGGTGGCGACGACTTCGACCAGCTTATAGTGCATCATCTGAAACAAGAGTTTGGGTTTGACGACAAGGTCAGCGCCAAAATTGAACGCCAGCTGATTAACGCCGCCCGCCAAGCCAAAGAAACCCTGACCGATTCAAATCGTGCTGACATTCAAATTGTTATTAACGGGCAGGACTACCAGCTAACATTGACTCGCGATCAGTTAAACGAACTGATTGCGCCGTTAGTAAAACGCACGCTGCTAAGCTGCAAGCGCGCGTTAAAAGACGCCGAAGTAACTGCCGACGAAGTAATTGACGTAGTGCTGGTAGGTGGGTCAACCCGCGTACCTCAGGTACGCTCTGCGGTAGCCGAATTTTTCGGTAAAGAGCCACTCACGCACATAGACCCGGATCAGGTAGTTGCTCTGGGTGCCGCCATTCAGGCAGACATTCTGGCAGGTAACAAACCCGATTCAGACATGCTGTTGTTAGACGTGATTCCGTTGTCGCTGGGGCTGGAAACCATGGGTGGATTGGTGGAAAAAATTATTCCACGTAACACCACCATTCCGGTTGCTAAAGCGCAGGAATTCACCACCTTCAAAGATGGCCAAACCGCCATGATGATTCACGTGCTGCAAGGCGAACGTGAGTTAGTTGATCACTGCCGCTCACTGGCGCGCTTTAACCTATTGGATATTCCGCCAATGGCAGCCGGTGCTGCACATATTCGCGTGACCTTTCAGGTAGACGCCGATGGCCTGCTGAGTGTGTCGGCTATGGAGAAATCCAGTGGCGTGAGCGCATCTATTCAGGTGAAGCCGTCGTACGGCTTAGGCGACACCGACATTGCTGACATGATTCAAAGCTCCATGAGCAACGCCAAAGAAGACATGGCGGCGCGTATGTTGCGCGAACAACAGGTGGAAGCCGACCGTGTGCTGGAAGCCTTAAGCCAGGCGCTGGCAGCAGACGGCGAATTGCTGGAACCAAGCGAACGCACTAAACTGGATGACAGCATGGAAGCCCTACGCATAGCCCGTGCTGGCACCGACAAAGCTGCCATTGAGCAAGCCATTGAAACCGTAGACAACGCCAGTGAAGAATTTGCTGCGCGCCGTATGAACAAGTCCATTCGTCATGCCTTATCAGGCAAGTCAGTAGACAGTATTTAACGGCCGTTTTTACTTAGTTTAAGGAGTACGCAATGCCACAGATTATTTTCCTTCCACACGACGATTTATGCCCGGAAGGCACCGCCGTGGAAGCCGCTGAAGGCGAAACTGTTTTAGATGTGGCGCTGAAAAACGGCATCGGCATTGAACATGCCTGCGAAAAATCTTGTGCCTGCACCACTTGCCATGTGGTTATTCGGGAAGGTTTTGATTCGCTTGATGAAAGCGACGAGCTGGAAGACGACATGCTGGACAAAGCCTGGGGTCTTGAGCCGGAATCACGCCTGGGTTGTCAGGCCATTATCAAAAACGAAGATTTGGTAGTGGAAATTCCGAAATACACCGTGAATATGGTGAAAGAGAACCACTAACACCGGGTTAGTGGTTCCGTCGGCATAGCTGGTGGCTTACACCAGCTTGTCGGCAAAAGTTTTACGAAACTTCGCCAGCTTTGGCGATACCACCGCCTGGCAATAGGCGTTTTCAGGATTACGCGCAAAGTAGTCCTCGTGATAATCCCCTGCAGAATAGAACACATCCAAGGGTTCAACCTCAGTTACCACCACACCGTCCCAGGTATTCTGCTGATTAATTTCAGCAATAATGGCATGCGCCGCTTCCGCCTGATCTTCATTGTGGTAAAACACCGCGCTGCGATACTGGGTGCCAATATCATTACCTTGGCGATTCAGCTGAGTTGGATCGTGCAACGCAAAGAAAATCTCCAGAATTTCACGCACACTAATTTGATCTTCAGCAAAGGTCAGTTGTACTACTTCTGCATGCCCGGTACGACCTGTGCACACTTCTTCATAGCTCGGATTCGGCGCTGTACCGCCCGCATAACCTGATTCCGCTTTCTCAATACCGCGTACCTGCTTAAAAGCAGATTCAATACACCAGAAACAGCCACCGGCTAACGTAATTTTCGTCGACATAAAACCTCTTTTGGACGTCTAAACATCTATTTGCAGTATGCTACGTGAGTCACTTGTATAACGCAACTCAAACTCGCAGCGATCATTCAGAATCTTCAATACGACGGCGGGTAGCTGCACGCCGGGCTGCAAACTGAGCTTCTACTTCGGCTGCTGATACCAAATTGCCTGCATTGGCCGAATCAAGACCGGCTTGTACCTCACGACGAAACCAGTCGTCATATTCAGCCGTATCTTGCTGTTGTTTTACGAACTCGCGCATAAAGTCCCGAAGAAGCTGTGCTCCGCTGCGGTCGCGGGATTTTGCAGCTTGGGTAAACTGGCTTTTCAAAGTGTCATCGACTCGGATGGTGAAGGTTGAATCGCTCACGGCTATATCCTCATGTGTTACGTTGTACTTGCAATGTAGCACCAAGACTGATTTCTGTCCATTTCTCTTGTATAGCCTGGCCACAGAAGGTAATTTTGCTGGATGAAACACTTACTGCACCTGTTGTTATTACAGATACTGATCGCACCGAACGCTTTGGCCGATGGGCAATCGAGCTCGTCATGCAAGGTTCCCGAGTTGGTTGCACATCAGAAGCAGTACAATGATGAGGTATGCTCAGGTATTTCAATGATGCAGAGCAACAACTATGAAGTGGCAATCTGAATCGCCACTAGTTCACTAGACACTCAGTAGACGTTTTTTTTAAATTGCTTTTCATAATCTGTTGGTGAAATCTGATTGAAAACGTGATGTTACGACAGGAGAAAGGTCAGAGTTGCATATCGCAGCTTGTTATCTAATTCGGAACAATCGGAGACAAACTCCAATTAAAGTGTGGATTACTATGAAATTACTGCAGAGAACTTTGCTAGCTTTTTGTCTAGTTTTAGCAGGTTGTGGACAAATGACGTCAGCACAAGAGATTGAAGACTTGGTTGCAACTAGATTAGATGATGGAAGCAGCTCTCGGGAGATCGAAATTTTTTTTAATGAGGAAGGTTGGATTTACGGCTTTGACCGTCACCAGAGTCGATATCAAGTTCGGGATCCAAACGAGGATAAATTACCTGAATTCTTGGGGCGCCACCAGATACTTGTTTATGTTGATGACCAAAGAAGATTTATTAGGGTTGAAGTTGAAAAAATGTACAACTCGCTTTAGTGGTAAAAATTACAGTGTGAATAATAACTAACTTTTTATGCTTTGGGTGAGTTGAGGCGAAGCACATTTTTGGAGCCGAAACGTGACAAGTAAAATTGATGTAATAGTCAGCAGCGACTTGGACTACGAGAATTTGATAGCCGAAGTTGCAATTGATGACATATTCGTAGGTCTGGTTACTAATGAGCCGTCCAAAGGGGTTTGTTTTGAAGCACCTGCAGGCCAAGTACTTGGCGAGCCCATAGCGTTTGATATATATATCAAAGCACTCATTAAGGCAAAAAACGAACTGTTACAGTTAAAGTAGATCTTAAATCCAAAGCCTCGCTCAAGCTCTTCAGCCAAGGCCAGAACATCCAGTTGATTACAATATACTCAAGTAGGTGTTCGAATTTAGTTGTTACTAGTGGGGGGGTTATTAATGCCATACATGGCAGCATCAGCCCCGAGCAGTTCGAGCAAGCCTCATTTTGAGGTGTCTGGGTGTCAATGATACTGGGGTCTTTCCATGGAACGATTACCAGACGAGGATGGAACTGCGGTTGTTGGGGTAGTCAATCGTGAGGATCTCAAGAGCAATGTGCCTGGTGCTGGTAAGTCCTTTCTCTTAATTATTGATAAGAACCGCGGTATTGTTCTTGAGGAATTAAGTTATCAGTGAGATAGCCAGTAAGCTCTTAAGCGACATGCTGGCTACTCATACGAGTTCTACTAGTCCTTCCTGCAACCTCACCACATATCAGAGGCGCGATAGATGATGAATTTCACCCTTGTGGTTTTTGCGACAGTTATAAATTTATCTATGGTGGAGTAACATAAAAAAAATACTTTCAACCTCTTAACACGTATAAGGCTATAACCATGCTTAGAATCCCATATACAACCCGATTTAGAATCTACGACTTTTGGAAGGGCTTATTCAAAGGCACATTGTTAATTCAGCGAAAACTTCGCGGCCACTTGCGTGATCAGAAAAAGAATTGGGCGAAACACTATACTCATGGATATTTTTATCAAGGATTGGAAGAACTTGGTATTACCGGTGCCAAGCCGACGGGATTTCGGTTCAAGCAATATCAAGTAGATGAGATTCTTGAGAATGCTGAGGTGCTTGATATCGGTAGTAACTGTGGTTTTGTGTCTATCTACTGCGCCAAATTAGCAAAATCGGTAACAGCCATCGAGCTAAATCCATACCTGAATCGCATCGCACGTGATGCATTGGCTTTCTTCAAGCTAAGCAACGTGGACGTTATTGAAAGCGATTTCACCACATATGATTCGAACAAGAAGTTTGATGTGATCCTGTCTTTTTCTAATCATCATACTATCGATGGTAATCTGGATATGGGGTTTGAAGCATACATTCAGAAGTGTCAGGGGCTTTTACGGCCAAACGGATATTTACTGTTTGAGAGCCACAACGTTTTTGGTAAAGGAAAAGGTGGCGTTGGTGACGATGGTGATATGGAATTAAAGATACAAATCATGAACAAGTATTTTAATATTGAGCGGTACCGCATGGTTCGGTGTTTCCTGGGCCACAGAAAAGGAGATATCGACAAATTGTTTATTGTCGCTCGGCAGTCGGATTCACCGTCACCCATTTCTTTTGATCTGACTCAGGCTAGAGAGAAGTACAGCTATTGATGGAGTCAGCCCCCAGGCTCCACACATCCTCCCCACCTTTTCCACGCAAACGCCACCAAACACACATTTATGTTGGGGTTTGCGTTCAATTCGCGTATAATTTGCGCGTTAATTATCACCCACTTATTCAATTCTGATATAGCAGTGAATGCTGCACGGAACGGAGAAAAAAATGGCTTTAGAGCGTACGTTATCGATGATCAAACCAGACGCAGTTGGCAAAAACCTGATTGGCGCCATCTACTCGCGTTTTGAAAGCGCAGGCCTGCGTATTGTTGCAGCAAAAATGATGCACCTGAGCAAAGAGCAAGCCGAAGGCTTCTACGCTGAACACAAAGAGCGTCCTTTCTTTGGCGCCCTGGTTGGCTTCATGACTTCAGGTCCTATCATGGTAACTGCGCTGGAAGGCGAAAATGCTGTGCTTAAGCACCGTGAAATCATGGGTGCAACAAATCCAGCCGAAGCACTGGCAGGTACTTTGCGCGCAGACTATGCTGAAACCATCGACGAAAATGCTGTCCACGGTTCAGACGCGGTTGAATCAGCTGGACGTGAAATTGCTTACTTCTTCAGCGACGAAGAGTTGTGCCCACGCACACGCTAAGTTTTCGCGCGAAGTTGTAAACTGATAAAAACGGACGCATGGACGCGGCAGCAATACCGCAGAAAGTGTCCGTTTTTTGTCGTTAAGAAGCCTTAGCTAAACCAAGGCTTAAGTAAATAAGTTAGATATTGAGGTTTGAATGACCAACGCCGTTGATAAAAAAGTAAACCTGCTCGATTTGAATCGCGAAGGTATTCGTGAGTTCTTCAAAGAGATAGGTGAAAAGCCATTTCGGGCCGACCAGGTCATGAAGTGGATTTATCATTTCTGCGTTGACGATTTCGAGCAAATGACCAACCTCAACAAAGCACTGCGTACCAAGCTGGCGAACATTGCTGAAATTCGCGCACCGGAAATACGTACCCAACAACAATCAACGGACGGCACCATTAAGTTTGCCATGACCTTGTTTGATGGTCAGGACGTAGAAACCGTATGGATTCCGGAAAAAGATCGCGCCACTTTGTGCGTTAGTTCGCAGGTAGGTTGTGCGCTTGAGTGCACCTTCTGTTCTACTGGTCAGCAAGGCTTTAACCGTAATTTACGCGTGGCTGAAATTATTGGTCAGGTATGGCGGGTAAACCAGCTGCTGGGCGCGTCTGGCGACACTGGCGTAAAAGCTGTTACCAACGTAGTTATGATGGGCATGGGCGAACCCTTGCTGAACCTGAACAACGTAGTACCTGCCATGCAGTTAATGCTGGATGACTGGGGCTTTGGCCTGTCGAAACGTCGGGTTACCTTAAGCACCTCAGGTGTGGTTCCTGCACTTGATAAACTACGTGAACAAATTGATGTGGCACTGGCCATTTCATTGCACGCACCAGACAACAAGCTGCGTGACGAAATAGTACCTATTAATAAAAAGTACCCAATTGAAGAGTTTTTGGCGTCTAGTCGCAAATATGTCGAGAACTCTAAGGCACAAAACAAGGTCACAGTAGAGTACGTGATGATTGATCATGTGAATGATTCAACCGATCAGGCTCATGCGCTGGCAGAAACCTTGAAAGATACGCCAAGTAAGATAAATCTGATTCCATTTAATCCATTTCCTGGGTCAGATTACGGCCGTTCCAGTAATTCACGCATTGACCGCTTTGCTAAAGTTCTGATAGAAAAGGGGTTTGTGGTTATGGTTCGGAAGACTCGCGGTGACGATATTGATGCCGCTTGTGGTCAGTTGGTTGGCGATGTAATTGACCGTACCAAACGTATTCTGAAGCGTCAGCAGCAAGCGCGCGGCGGTGACGAAATAGGCGTAAAAGCCGTATAACTAAGCTGGTAGTAGCACCGGCCACTTGTACCAACGGGGAAAACTTATGAAACAACTGCTTATTGTGCTAATTACAGCACTGCTAATTAGCGGTTGTGTGTCTCAACGTGTGGTAAAAGGCGAGCAACAGCCGGCGCAAAAATTTAACGCAGCCGAAGCGGCACAAGTACGGCTGGCACTTGGTTTAGAATATTTGAACTCGGGTGACTTTGAGCAAGCAAAATTTAATTTAGAGAAAGCGCACGAATACGCCCCTAAGTCGGCTGACGTGCAATTGGGTTTAGCTTATTATTATCAGCGTGCCGAAAATTTAGAAGCGGCCGTTCGGCATTATGAACAAGCCCTGAATTTGGCGCCAAATAACCCCGACGTAATGAATAACTACGGGGTTTTGCTGTGTGAAGCTGGTGAGTATGAAGCGGCTGATAAGCTGTTCCGTCAGGCCTTGCAGGTGAATACTTACTTCCGGGTTGGCGATACGTACGAAAATGCGGCAAACTGTGCCTACGAAAGCGGCAATATTGTACAAGCGCAACAATATTTTGAGCAGGCGATTAATCACGCACCACAAGATAGCGCTATTCTTGAGCGCTATGCTGGGTTATTGTTGCAACTGGAACGTTGGAATCAGGCACAAGATGTGCTGCGCAAACGCGCTCGACAGCCGCAACTTAGTGCACAGTATTTATGGTTAGAAGTACAATTATCCCGCGCCCTTGGTAATCCCGAGCGAGCACGGCAATACGGTGAAATTCTGGAACAACAGTACCCGGATTCCACCCAAACACAACGCTACCAACAGCTAACAAAACTATGACAGCAGAGCAAGAAAACCCGGAACAAAACAATAACGAAAACGAGGTTTCAACGCCGCCACCTGCCAGTGGTCCTACGCCAGGTGAGCTGCTACGTGCCGCTCGCATGAGGCGTAACCTTGAGCTACGTGATATTGCCGATCGCTTACGTTTGCGTTTGCAAATTATTGAGCTGATTGAAGAAGACGACTACGAAACCTTTAATTCCGCCACCTTCGTGCGTGGCTATTTGCGTTCGTACGCCAAAGCACTGGAACTGAACGAAGTTGAAGTGTTAGCAGCATACGACCGCATGGGCTACGAAGAACCTGTTTCTATTGATATGCAAAGCTTCTCACGACGCAAAGCACATCAGGAAAACGACAACCGCCTTATGTTCGTAAGCTACGCCATTTTAGTTTTGGTCATTGGCCTGGCTTTTATCTGGTGGTGGCAGGAACCTGATTTTCAGTTTGGTGCCGACAGCGGTAATGGTGAAGCAGTGAGCACGAATAGCGGTCGCACCAGCGCCGCCATGCGCCCCGATGAACTGCAAGACGCTGCCGATGAGTCTGCGGCGGCTGCTCAGCGCAGTCAGGCTAACTCAGCAGAACCTTTGCGTGAAGACGAAGTAAGTTCTGCCGATGTTTCCACGGCGCTTAGCTCTACACACCCGGAACCTGCTGCGGAAGTGAGCGGTGCCGATGTTGAAGAAATTACGCAATTGCCGGTTGAATCTGAGCCAGAGCCAGAAGCAAATCGGCCAGAGCCGCAAACTGCAGACCAACCAGCAGAAGACCAAACACAATCTGAGCCAGTAGCGGCAGCTCCACAGCCGGCTAACGAACCAGCCGCGCAGGCAACTGCCAGCGAAAGTGCTGAAGCAACCAACGCTGAACTGGTTTTAATATTCGGTGGTGATTGCTGGGTGAAAGTTGAAGACGCCACCGGCGAAACCATTGCCTTTGGCGTGAAGCCAGCAGGTTATGAAATGCCATTAGAAGGTGAAGCGCCTTACAACATTACTTTGGGTGCGCCTGAAGTGGTGAGCATTCGTTTCCGTGGTGAATCGGTAGACATGAGCCAGTTCCGTTCTGGCCGGGCAGCAAGTTTCACGCTGCCCCAGTAATATTTTTAGCAATAAGTTGAGTAGCAGTCATGATGCACGAAAGTCCAATTAAACGTCGCCCGTCACGTCGCATATACGTGGGTAACGTGCCTATCGGCGATGGTGCGCCAATAGCGGTGCAGTCTATGACCAATACTGAAACCACCGATGTTGCCGCCACCGTTGCGCAGGTGAATGCTATTGCCGCAGCGGGTGCCGACATTGTGCGGGTTTCAGTGCCTACCATGGACGCTGCCGAAGCCTTCAAGAAAATCAAACAACAGTGCAGTGTGCCACTGGTTGCCGACATCCACTTTGACTACCGCATTGCCCTGAAAGTGGCCGAATACGGCGTTGATTGCCTGCGTATTAACCCGGGCAACATTGGTAACGAGCAACGTATTCGCAGTGTGGTAGACGCCGCCCGTGATAAAAACATTCCGATTCGTATTGGCGTAAACGGCGGCTCATTAGAAAAAGACCTGCAGGAAAAATACGGTGAGCCAAATCCGCAAGCCTTGTTTGAATCCGCTATGCGTCACGTCGACATTCTTGACCGTCTGAATTTTCAGGACTTCAAAGTAAGCGTAAAAGCCTCCGACGTATTTTTAGCGGTTGAGTCTTACCGCTTGCTGGCAAAACAAATTGAACAACCGCTGCACTTAGGTATTACCGAAGCTGGCGGCCTGCGCAGTGGTTCGGTGAAGTCGGCTATTGGTTTAGGCATGTTGCTGGCCGAAGGCATTGGTGACACCTTGCGCGTGTCGCTGGCGGCTAACCCGGTAGAAGAAATCAAAGTAGGCTTCGATATTCTGAAGTCACTGCGCATTCGTAGCCGTGGTATTAACTTTATTGCCTGCCCAAGTTGTTCACGGCAGGAATTCGATGTTATTTCCACCGTCAATGAGCTGGAAGAACGCCTGGAAGACGTAACCACGGCCATGGACGTGTCCATTATTGGGTGTGTGGTGAATGGCCCGGGCGAAGCGCTGATCTCCCATGTAGGCTTAGCTGGCGCCAAAAATAAAAGCGGTTTGTATGTAAATGGCGAGCGCCAGAAAGAGCGTTTAGACAACAACGATTTAGTTGATCAACTAGAAGCTAGAATCCGCGCCAAAGTAAAACAACTGCAGGCTGAGCAGATTCCTGTGAAGCCATTGTAAAGCTGCGGTATACTATGCGGCTTACATTCTTAGTATTCCACTGTAAATGGTAGTTTGACGTGGCAAAAACAATCCAAGCAATTCGTGGTATGAACGACATTTTACCGCAGCAAAGCCCGGCCTGGCAGCAGGTTGAAGCCGTGTTGCGGCAGGTGGCCGCCAGCTATGGTTACGAAGAAATTCGTATGCCTATTGTAGAGAGCACTGATTTATTTAAACGCTCTATTGGCGAAGTAACCGACATTGTTGAAAAAGAAATGTACACCTTTGACGACCGCAACGGCGACAGCCTGACGCTGCGTCCGGAAGGAACCGCCAGCTGTGTGCGTGCCGGTAACGAGCACGGGTTGCTGTATAACCAAACACAGCGGTTGTGGTACATGGGCCCAATGTTCCGCCACGAGCGTCCGCAAAAAGGTCGCTACCGTCAGTTTCATCAGTTTGGCCTGGAAGCTTTTGGCTTGCCAGACGCCGACATTGATGCCGAAATTATTTTGCTAACCGCGCGCCTGTGGCGCGAGTTTGGTATTGCCGATCAGGTTGAGTTGCAACTGAACTCGCTGGCCTCAAACGAAGCCCGGGCAACCTATCGCGATGCGCTGCGCACTTATTTAAGTCAGCATGAAGAAGTGCTGGACGAAGACAGCAAGCGCCGTTTGCAGAGCAATCCACTACGTATTCTGGACAGCAAAAACCCGGATATGCAGGCCATACTGGTGAATGCACCGCAGCTGTCAGAATACTGGGACGACGAGTCCCGCGAACATTTTTCGCAGTTGTGTAAACGACTGGATACCGCCGGTATTAAGTACACTTTGAACGAACGTTTGGTGCGCGGGCTGGATTATTACAACCGCACCGTGTTTGAATGGGTAACTACCGAGTTGGGTGCGCAAGGTACAGTATGTGCCGGTGGCCGTTACGACGGTCTGGTTGAGCAACTAGGTGGTAAAGCGACACCAGCAGTAGGTTTCGCCATGGGGCTGGAGCGGCTGGTATTGTTGCTGGAAAGCCAGAATAAAATTAAATCTCAGGCCAGTGCCGATGTGTATGTTGCCCTTATGGGTGAAGCCGCGGAACTAGCCGGTGTTGATGTTGCCGAGCGCTTGCGCTCTGAATTACCGAACGTACGGGTGCTGATGCACTGCGGTGGCGGCAACATGAAGAAACAAATGAAGAAAGCCGATAAATCAGGGGCCGCAGTAGCCGTGATTATTGGTGACAGCGAGCTTGAAAACAGTAGCTACACAGTGAAACCATTGCGTGACCAGACCGGTCAGAAAAGTGTTAGCTGGCAGCAGCTGGTTGAGTATTTAACCGCAACAATTGCAGAAAAATCTTAAAGAAGGATTAGGCACGTGGAAACTGAAGATCAACAAGTAGAACGCCTGAAGGAATTCTGGAATGAGCATGGTAAAGGCCTGGTTGCCGGCGCCGTTATCGGTTTTGGTTTATTTTACGGCTGGCGTTACTACGACGCTTCAGTAACTGAAGCGAAAGAAGCAGCCTCTGAGCGCTTTAATCAGGTAACCGCACAGTTTGATAGCAACGAAGCCGGTGATGAAGCGGTAGCCGTTGAAAACGCACAGGCGTTTATTAATGAGAAAGGCGACACCACTTATGCGCAACTGACTGCGTTTCAGTTGGCTCGTGAAGCTGTGAATAATGGCGACTTAGCCACTGCAGTAAGTGCGTTACAACAAGTGCGTGACAACGCTGAACCAGAACTTCGTGCTATTGCCGACATCCGTCAGGCGCGGGTTTTACTGGCGCAACAGCAATATGATGCGGCGTTGACGGCACTGGCAACTGACAAGCCGGCAAGTTTTACTGCGGTAGTGGCTGAACTGCGCGGCGATGTGCTGGTCGAAACAGGCGACATCGAGGGTGCGCGTGCGGCCTATCAGTTAGCTGTAGACGAAGACACTGCAGCCAGCATGGCCGGTTCAAGCACCGCAAAACTTAAATTACAAAATCTGGCAGTGGCTTCATGACATTTATTGGGCAACATTTGCAACAACAGCCGAACAACTCAGCCAGTGGCATCACGCCGCTGTTAACTCGCATTGGCAAAGCCTTAGCAGTAGGTACTGCGGCGGTGAGCTTGTCGGCTTGTTCTATTTTTTCTACCGACGAAATTACCTGGGCCGAACTTCAGCCTATTGATGAGCAAATAAAGCCATCAGTGGAATGGGATGAAAGCGTAGGCGACGGCGTTGAGCATTATTTCTCTCGGCTTGGTCCGGTAGTGGTTGGCGATCATATTATTGCAGCTGACCGTGAAGGCGTGATCAAGTCAATGCATGTGGACACGGGCAAAACTAAGTGGCGCATGAACTTAACCTCTGAAAATAGTGGTTGGAAAGTGCCAGGCAAAGCTGACACTGCGCGTATTTCCGGTGGCTTAGTAGCTAATTCGGGTAACCTGTATTTCGGTACTGAAAACGGTGAAGTGGGTGCGTTAAATGCAACCACCGGCGAACTGCTCTGGCAACAAAAAGTAGCTGGTGAAGTGCTGGCTGACCCTGCCGTAGGCGAGGGCATGGTAGTAGTGCATACCTCGTCTGGTAGCCTGGTTGGGTTAAATGCCGACACTGGTAAGCAACGCTGGGAAATTCAAATGGAAGTACCAACGCTTACCTTGCGTGGTAGTTCTGCACCTAGTATTGCCAGTGGTGGTGCTGTATTTGGTACCAATAGCGGCAAGCTTACCGTGGCTATTCTAGAAAACGGTCAACGAGCCTGGGAAACCCCGATTGCGAAACCGCGTGGCAGCACCGAGCTAGAGCGTTTGGTGGATGTAGACACCAAGCCGATTATTTTCGGTGGCACTATTTATACCATCGCGTTTAACGGTCAGTTGAGTGCCGTAGAGCTGTCTAACGGCAGAATTATCTGGCAGCGCAAATATTCGTCGTACCAGAGCCTGGCGGTTACCGCCTTAGCTATTTACGTAACCGACGACCAAAGCCACGTGCATGCCATTGAGCGTAGCTCAGGTACCGAAATCTGGAGTTCATCTGAATTGTATGGCCGCCAGTTAACGGCGCCAACAGTAAGCGGTGAATTTGTGGTGGTAGGCGACTTTGAAGGCTACTTCCATTGGTTAAACCGCAGTTCAGGTGAAATTCAGGGCCGTCTTGAATTAGATGGTGACGGTGCTTATGTGCCAGCACTTGAACACAACAATATGCTTTATATGCAACTGCGCGATGGCAGTCTGGTAAAAGTAAAACCTTAAAACTCCAAAAGGATAGAAACGGCCATGTTACCCGTTGTAGCCCTAGTCGGGCGTCCAAATGTCGGCAAATCAACCTTATTCAATCGGCTAACGCGTACTCGTGACGCGTTAGTTGCTGACTTTCCGGGGTTAACGCGTGACCGCAAGTACGGTCAGGCCAATTACGACGGCTATCAGTTTATTGTGATTGATACCGGTGGTATTAACGGCGACGAAGAAGGCATTGATTTAGAAATGGCCGGGCAGTCGCTGCAAGCTATTACTGAAGCCGACGTGGTGTTGTTTCTGGTAGACGCCCGCGACGGTGTTACCGTAGCTGACGATGCCATTGCCAAACACCTGCGTAAGCAAAACAAAAAAACCTTCGTGGTATGTAATAAAGTAGACGGCATTGATGCCGTAGCCGCCTCGGCAGACTTTTACAGCTTGTCGCTGGGCGAAATATACCCCATTGCGGCAGCGCACGGTCGTGGCGTTGAGCAACTGCTGGAATTAACCTTAGGCCCCTTGGCCGAGGCGTATCCGGAAGTGCTGGCGTCAAACACCGAAACCCCAGCCAGTGAAGACTTAGCGCACGACGAAATTGACTACGAAGCGCTGCCATTAAAACTGGCCATTGTTGGTCGGCCCAACGTGGGCAAATCTACGTTGATCAACCGCATTCTGGGCGAAGAGCGAGTGGTGGTGTACGACATGCCGGGAACCACCCGTGACTCGGTTTATATTCCCATGCAACGCGATGGCCGTGAGTACATCTTAATTGATACTGCCGGCGTACGTCGCCGCGGCAAAATTGACGAAACCGTTGAAAAATTCTCAGTGGTGAAAACCCTGCAGGCTATTGAAGACGCCAACGTGGTTATTTGTGTGGTAGATGCCCGCGAAACCATTTCCGACCAGGACTTAAACCTGATTGGTTATGCCTTAAATGCGGGTCGCTCTATAGTACTGGCAGTCAATAAATGGGATGGCCTGCGCAGTGATCACAAAGACGAAATTAAGCGCGAGCTGGATCGCCGCTTAGGCTTTGTAGATTTTGCTCGCCTGCACTTTATTTCCGCATTGCACGGCACCGGCGTTGGCAACCTGTTTGAGTCGGTACTGGAAGCCTACGACAGCGCTACCCGCCGAATTAACACTGCACAACTAACCAAGATTATGGAAATGGCGCAAGACGAGCACCAGCCACCATTGGTGCGTGGTCGTCGGGTGAAGCTGAAGTATGCGCATGCTGGTGGCTACAACCCGCCACGGGTAATTATTCACGGCAACCAGGTAGAGCACCTGCCGGGTTCTTATCAACGCTATTTGATTAACTATTTCCGCAAAGCCATGCGGGTAATGGGTACGCCAATTAAAATTGAGTTCCGTGAATCTGTGAATCCGTTTGCTGGTAAAAAGAACAAACTTACCTTAACGCAGGAACGCAAGCGCAAACGCCTGCTGAAATTCATTAAAAAGAAGTAACAAGAAGTTACAAAGTGTTTCGAGTTGATTTACGGCTGAATGTGTACAAGTCCTATTGCAATAAGGGCCAGACAAGCGTCTGGCCTTTTTTGTTTACGCCTTACAAAACCTAAACAGTCATATTTGTTAAAAATATGATGAATTCGTGCTTTCAATGTTAAAAAAAATTAAGTAGCATCGGTTCCGATCCGTTATTAGCTATGTGCAGATGTTACACAAGTGTAACGGGTGAGCAAGCTCAATACTGCCTTTTAGTGAACCCGCGAATTTTTCGTAAGTGGTGACTGGGAAGTCTAGTTTTATTTGCTAAGTAAATATAAAAGTTGCTCACATCTTTTTAGTGTTTGAAGAATGTAGTGAGTGGTATTAATTGAACAATAGGATGATATAACAATGCCAACTAAACAATTTAAATTAACGGCATTATCAGCTGCGCTTGTACTGGGCTTAACCGCCTGTGGCAGTGATGATAATTATGCACCGGAAGTTTCAGCGTCAATTGCTGCTGAAGGTAACCAGTGGATGCCAATTCAGGGTCAGGTAACAGCAACCGACGCCAACGGCGACGACTTAACCTACTCGGCTACGGTAGCCTCAGCTGAAGGTGCCGAAACAGCACCAGGTACAGTAGAAATTAGCGGCGATGGCAGCTTCGTATACACGCCAATTCGCGCTGAAGCAGCGGTAATCACTATTGAAGTAAGCGATGGTGAATTAACGACTACAGAAACAGTGACCGTTGAGACTGTGAACGGCGATCCACTAGCTGACCAACAGTGGCACTTACGTAACACCGGACAAACTGGTTTTGCCATGGCGGACTCGGTTTACGAAGCATACATAGATCTTCGTGTTGCTCAGGGTTGGACTCAAGAAGAAGCTGAAGCAGTTTTCTTTTTTGACGACAGTATTCTGGTTCCAGGTGAAGACTTGAACGTTGCTGGTGCTTATCAACGTGGTATTACCGGTCAGGGCTCTATCTCGGTGGTAGTTGACCAAGGTTTGGCTATTGACCATGAAGACCTGCAATCGAACGTGCTGCCAGGCCGCTCAATAAACCTGATTCCTGATGCTGTAGATCGTACTGACCCTACCGTATTAGGTAATGGCGGTGACCACGGTACTTCAGTTTCTGGTTTGATTGCTGCTGAAGGCTGGAATGGCTTAGGTGGTCGCGGTGTGTCTCCTAACGCAGGCCTGATTGGTATGAACTATTTGGGCGGAGCTGGTACACAAACAGACCGTAACTTTATGATGGTTCATGGTATGGCTGGTTCTGGTATTGGCGCTAGCGACAACGTTGTTACCTTTAACCGTAGCTACGGTATTACTGCTCCGGTAATTTTTGACACCGACCCTATTGATGAAGCTATCGTTAGTTACCCATCTACCCAGTTACGTAACGGTTTAGGTGCGTTGAATATTAAGTCAGCCGGTAATGCGTTTATTAGTTCAGGTAACTGGCCTGAAGGTAACCAACTGTGTGACGCACAGCAGGCTGGTGTAGTTGAGGGAGCGCGTCGTGTTCTTGGTTGTTATGACGGTAACTGGGATCCAAGTAACGCCAATTTCTACACGCTATCAATTGGTGCAGTTAACTCCGACGGTAACCACACGAGCTATTCAACGTCAGGTTCTAACCTGTTAGTTGCGGCTCCTGCTGGTGAATTCGGAACCTTTGAACCAGCGATGGTGACCACGGACCAAACTACTTGTACACGTGGCTACTCAGGTTGGGCTGCTTATGACAGTTTCCGTGCCGTAAACGGCGCATTTCTAGATAGTTTGGGTGTTGAAAACTTCCATGCCCGCGTTTACCCGTTCAACAACCCTATGGGTGATTTGAACGACAATAACTTAAGCTGTAACTATACCAGCACCTTTAATGGTACTTCGTCAGCTGCACCAAACACTTCTGGTGTGGTTAACTTGATTGCTGAAGCAAATCCAGATTTAAACTGGCGTGAAATTCGCTACATTCTGGCAAGCACTGCAACCCAGGTTGCTCCTGACGACGCTCCAGTTGAACTAACTATTGGTGAAGACGTGTTTGTTGCTCACCAAGGTTGGGTAGAAAACGCTGCTGGTTATAGCTTCAACAACTTATATGGCTTTGGTCGCCCGAACGCCGGTGCGGCAGTTGAACTTGCTATGTCAGGTTCGGTCGAACTACCAGAACTGGTTGAAACTGATTGGCTGGAAACTGTACTGGAAACTCCAGTAGCTGTACCAGACAACAATGCCGAAGGTACTTCAATTGAAATTACTGTTGAAGAAGACCTGACCATTGAGGGCGTACAATTTGCCTTGTCAGTAACCAACCCAGCAATGGAAGATGCATACAACGGTGTTATCTCAGGTACTACCGCAGGTTCGGATATTGCTATTGAAGTAACTTCTCCGGCGGGCACGACGTCAGTGATTGCAACCTCGCGTACATCGCTAGGTGCGTACTTTGGTTTAGGCGCTCTGGGCGGTACTTTGGAAGCGATTTATCATCCAAGCAGCCCGTTGCTAACCAACGCGTTTTTAGGTGAGTCGTCTGCCGGTACTTGGACAGTTCGTGTGTTAGATACGAATGGTCAGGATCGTGGTGTGTATCTAAATAATGCGGAAAACAGCCTTGTAGATCAGGTTAATGTCCGTCTGTTTGGTCATTAATTTACAAGGTTAAAGGAGAATAAATTATGAAATTAACAATCATGGCTTTAGCCGCATCAGGTTTATTGATGACAGGTTCTGTTATCGCTCAGGATCAAGCTGGCGATATCCGCCTGAACAGCAATAGTCAGAACAGCGTTGCAAAGGCTGAGCGTCCGGCATCGGTAGGCAACGAACGTGCGTTCGGAACTTACCGCATGATGAAAGATGGCGCGAGCGTTGAAGCACCTAAGCTTTCTGGTGGTGTTCAAGTGTATAACGAGGTAACCCGTAACGTAGCCACTATTAGTGGTAACGTGACTGTGTTAGCCGGCGAGAGCAGCTTGGCAGCCATTGCAGAAGAATTTGGTCTGACTATTGTTAGCCAGGATTCTCGTGTTGGCTTAGGCGTATTACAAGCACCAGAAGGTGCTGACTTAAATGCGTTAGTTGAGCAATTACGCGCAAGCGGAAAGGTTCGTGCAGCTCGCATAGAAGTTGTTGAACCGCTGAACGAGTTACACGTTATTAAACGTTAATTCGTATTGAAGTGAATATAAGGCCTGATTCTGGTGTTAAACTGGGGTCAGGCCTTTTTCATTTAAGGAAAGCAAATTATGAAAATTAATATGACAGCCAATATCAAACTTAGCTTGCTGGCGTTCGCCTCAGTTTTTATGCTGAGCGCCTGTAACGAACAAAGCGAACCAACTCAGCAGCAGGATGAGCAGGAGTTAAGTTCAGATGAACAGAGCTCAGAGGCAGGGAGCTCAGCAGGCGAGCAAGGCACAGAAATGACGGGTGCTGACGACCAACAAGAACAGCAAGTAACCGAACAGGAACTGGCTGAAAAGCGTCAACAAATTCGTGATATTATTCGGCCACCCAGAGCCAGCGACATAACGCAATGCAAGTTAGTAGGCCTGGGCTCCAGACCTTGCGGTGGCCCTGAACGCTACGTAATTTATTCCACGGAAACAACCGATGAAACTAAGTTGCTACCGGCGGTTGAAGAATACAATCGCATGCATAAAATACTGAACGAACAACAAGGCCAGATTTCCATTTGTGAAATGCTTCCGGAGCCAAATATCGCGCTAAATAGTGGTATGTGTATGCCAGGGGCTGAACTCCATTAAACTCAAGTAATAAAGGCGAAAAACAAATTTATGTCTACCTATCCAACCGACCAGCTGTTGCGTTATACCTTTATTGACCAAGACGTGCGTGGCGAGCTTGTGCAACTTAGCTCCAGCTATCAGCGTATGCTGCAAGGGCACGAGTATCCGGCCCCAGTGCAGCGTTTGCTGGGCGAGC
The DNA here is from genome assembly GCF_900177775.1 of Pseudidiomarina planktonica. Classification (GTDB taxonomy): domain Bacteria; phylum Pseudomonadota; class Gammaproteobacteria; order Enterobacterales; family Alteromonadaceae; genus Pseudidiomarina; species Pseudidiomarina planktonica. The sequence continues at coordinate 610,311 of NZ_FXWH01000001.1, forward strand.
TCATGGCCGCTACCTCGTTGCTTACTGCCACACTGAAATTTGAAGGTCATATTGGCGTGCAGTTGCAGGGTGACGGACCGCTGAACTTTATTTCGGTGAACGGTTATCACGATCAGCGGTTGCGCGGTGTTGCACGGGTGCGTCAGGAAATTAGCGACGACCAGACTGACTTGCGCGAGTTATTAGGTAAAGGGCAGCTGATTATTACCCTAACGCCAGACCAGGGTGAGCGCTACCAGGGTGTAACCAGCGCTGATGAAGACAGCGTTGCTGCTATTTTAGAAAATTATTTTAGCCAGTCTGAGCAGTTGCATACGCGGTTGTGGTTGCACGCCGATGGCGAGCATGCGGCCGGTATGATGCTGCAGGTGTTGCCTTCAGCGGGTACTGATTTAGCTGGTTTTGAGCACTTAGAGCACCTAACGCAAACCATGACAGCCGCTGAATTGTTTACGCTGCCGGGTGAGCAAGTACTTACTCGCTTATATCATGACGAGCAGGTGGAACTCTATCCGGCACAGGGCGTCGAATTCTTCTGTGGCTGTTCGCGTGAACGTACTGCCGATGCACTGGCTGCAGTAGACCCAACCGAATTAGAAGAAATTCTTCGCGAGGAAGGTCAAATTGTAATGACTTGCGAGTATTGTTTAGCTGAGTACGTGTTTACCTAAGTTTGTTTACTTACCTAAGCTCAGCTAACCTAGGTTCATTTGGCACAAGATGGCTATGACTGAATCAGTAAGACTGGATAAATGGTTATGGGCGGCGCGGTTTTATAAAACCCGCTCACTGGCGCGGCAAGTGGTACAGTCGGGTAAAGTATTGCTCGACGGGCAGCGTTGTAAGCCGTCACGGACTGTGGCGGTGGGTAATCTGCTGAAGTTTCCGCGCGGGCATGACATTATGGAAGTGGAAGTTCTGCAGGTAAGTGACGTGCGCCGCAATGCACCTGAGGCGCAGAAGCTTTATCAGGAAACGGAAGCTTCGGTAGTGCGGCGGGAAAAGGAAGCAGAACTGCGTAAGCTAAACGCGCATCTGAATCCGCATCCGGCTACCAAGCCCGACAAAAAGCAGCGTCGCGATTTGCGTAAATTTAAGAATGAAATGTAAGTAGTAGTGCGAATAAAAAGGTAAGCAAAAGAATATTGTTAAACGATTGTTGCCCTCGGCCTATCACGATAGAATGCCGAGACACTATAAAACTAAAATAAAGTAATCCTGTGGTCACAAAATTTTCAATCCGAAGTGTGAACTGGTCTGGCGGAGCAACCGACAGCGCTACCTTACAACGCCGTTTATTAAAGGCTGGCGTGGTGGTATTGGCGTTGGTGGCCGTATGGCTATTGGCACAATGGGTATGGTTGTTAGCCACGCCCGCGTCACCGGCAGCACCGGCGGGTACTGCAGCGCCAAGTAGCCAGGCTGGCAGCGGCCAAAGCAGTGCGCCCAGCGTAAATATTTCCAGTCTGACGAATTTGCATTTGTTTGGTGAAAGCTCCGCGCAAAGCGTTCAGGCGCAGGCATTAAATGCCCCTAAAACTCAGTTGAATGTGCGCTTAGTGGGGGTGTCGGCCAGTAGTAATCCGGAACGTTCGGCAGCCATTATTCAGCAAGGCGCTAATCAGCAAACTTACGTGGTTGGCGACACCCTTACCAATGCCCGGGTTACCATCACTGAAATTTACGCTGACCGTGTTATTCTCGACAACAGCGGTCGCATTGAAACGCTTGAACTGGAAGGCATTGGCGAGCTGAGCGAAGGTTTGTCACTTACTATGGCAAACAGCGTGAGCAACAATGCAAGCACGAATACCGCTAACCGCAGTAATAGCCGCGAAGTAGACAATCGTGACGACGCTGAGTTATCCGAGCAACTGGCTGCGGTGGCTAATGAGCCAAGCAACTTATTCAGTTACGTAAATATTTCACCAATGCAACAAGACGGTGAACTACTTGGCTACCGGTTAGCGCCGGGGCAGCAGCCGGAATTGTTCCGCGCGGCAGGATTTCAGGCCGGCGATTTGGCTATTTCAATTAACGGCTACGACTTAACCGACATTAGCTCGGCTATGTCTGCCACCGAAGAATTAAGAACCAGCAGTGAAGTGTCTATTACCGTGCTGCGTAATGAAGAATACATAGAGCTGGTATTTAGCTTACCGGCCGCACAGGAATAAATTTTATGATGCCAAAACCAATCAACAAACTGACACTTGCGCTGCTACTTAGCCTAACAGGTATGCATGCCGCTACTGCCGTTGCCGCGCCGCAAAATACACAACAACAAAATGCGCAGCAGGAAGAATACGCCGCCAGTTTCAAGAACACCGAAATCAGCGAGTTTATTCAGGTGGTGGGCCGTAATTTGGGCAAAACCATTATTATTGATCCGCAGGTGCGAGGCCGCATTGACGTGCGTAGCTATGACGTGATGACCGCCAGCCAGTACTGGCAGTTTTTCCAGAACGTGCTGCAGGTGTACGGCTTTGCCGCCATTGAAATGGAATCGGGCATCGTAAAAGTTATTGTTGATAAAGACACCAAAAATGCTGCGACACCTATTGTCGGAGAAGGCGAGCAATTGCGCGGTGACACTATAGTTACTCGCGTACTTCAGGTGAAAAATGTAAACGTACGCGAACTGGCACCCTTGATTCGTCAGTTAAACAACCAGGCTGGCGGTGGTAACACCGTTAGTTATGACCCTTCTAACGTTATCATCCTTACCGGTAACGCCGAGCGCGTGCAGCGCTTAACTGAAATCGTAGAACGGGTAGACTTAGCTGGTGACCGCAACGTTGAAATTATTGAACTGCAGTATGCATCGGCCTCGGAAATTGTGCGTATTGCACTAAGCCTGTACGACAAATCAGCCGACGCCAATGCACCTGATTTATTGATTCCTAAAGTAGTGGCTGACGAGCGCACCAACAGCGTGATTATCAGCGGCGAGCCGCGCGCTCGTGAGCGAGTTTCTAAGTTGGTACGTCAGTTAGACAAAGACTTAAAAACCGAAGGTAACACCCGGGTTTATTATTTGAAATACGCCAATGCGCAAGAGCTGGTTGAGGTGCTGCAGGGCGTTAGCCAGTCCATTCAGGCAGAAATGGAAGGTGCTGGTGGCAGTGGCCAGGCAGCGAATGTGCAACGCCGTCGTCCGTCCGGCGGCGGTGCGCTGGGGCAGGACATCAGCATTAGCGCGCACGAAGCCAGTAACTCATTGGTTATCACCGCCAAGCCCGATTTAATTGCTTCGCTGGAAAGCGTGATTCGTCAGCTAGATATCCGCCGTGCTCAGGTGCACGTAGAAGCGATTATTGTGGAAGTAATGGAAGGCGATGGCGTTAACTTAGGCTTGCAGTGGATAAGCGAAGACGGCGGCATGGTGCAGTATAACAACGGTAACCAGGTACCTATTGGCCAATTAGCCGCTGGTGCTTATCAGGCCCGTACGCAGGAAGGCTCAGTAACAGAACGTATTGATAACGCCGGTAACTTAATTACCACCCGCGAACCCGATCAGCAAGGCGACGTGTCGCTGCTGGCAGAGCTTCTGGGTAGCGTAAACGGCATGATGTTCGGTGTGATTAAAGACGACTGGGGCGCTATTTTGCAGGCGGTTAGCACCAGCACCAACTCCAACATTCTGGCTACGCCCAGCATTATGACGCTGGACAATGAAGAAGCCAGTTTCCTGGTAGGGCAAAGCGTACCAACAATCACAGGTTCAACCGTGGGTGGCAACAACGAAAATCCATTCCAAACGGTAGACCGTGAAGACATTGGTATAAAACTGAAAGTTACCCCGCAAATTAACGAAGGTAATGCCGTACAAATGATTATTGAGCAGGAAGTTTCCAGCTTAAGCGGCGCAACCTCGGTAGATATCACCATTAATAAACGTGAACTGAAAACCGTGGTGCTGGCTGAAGACGGCGAAACCGTGGTGCTGGGCGGCTTAATTGATGAAGACGTACAAGAAAGCGTGTCTAAAATTCCATTGCTGGGTGACATTCCGGTATTAGGGCATTTGTTCCGCTCTACCGCTACCAGTAAACAGAAGCGTAACCTCATGATTTTCCTGCGCGCCCGTATTGTGCGCAGTAGCAACGAAGCCCAGGCTATTAGTGGCACCAAATACAACTACATGCGTGCCGAGCAGTTAAAACGCCGTGCCGATGGCATTGATTTAATGCCAAACACCGACAGCCCGGTAATGCCGGAATGGAACGGCAACCTTACTTTGCCACCAAGCTTTGATGAATACCTGCAGGAAAAAGGCATTGAGTCGCCGCAGCGCGAAGCTGAGCAGGCTGAGGGTGAGCAAGACCAACCGGTGAAGGACTAAGCATGACTGATGTGGCTGAGCTGGTTTCAAGCATAGTTCCCAAACGCTTACCTTTTGCGTTTGCGAAGCGCTTTGGTGTGGTTATCCAACACAACGAAGGCGAAGCGCCGGTGGTACATTGCCGTAGTGACATCAGCGGTCAAACCTTGCTGGAAGTGCGCCGTATTCTGGCCCAGCAGTTTGAGTTGCAACAGCACAGCGACAGTGACTTCGAAGCCTTATTAACTCAGGCCTACCAGCGCGACTCCAGCGAAGCCAAGCAGTTGATGGAAGATATTGGTAATGAGAGCAATCTGTTTAGCCTGGCCGACGAGCTGCCGCAAACCGAAGACTTATTAGAAAGTGAAGACGACGCGCCTATTATCAAGCTTATCAACGCCATGTTGAGCGAAGCTATTAAAGAGGGCGCTTCAGATATTCACATTGAAACCTTTGAAAAAGATCTGCTGATACGTTTTCGTATTGACGGCGTGTTGCGTGAAATTATTCGCCCGAACCGCAAGTTAAGCTCGCTGCTGGTGTCACGTATTAAAGTGATGGCGCAGCTGGATATTGCCGAAAAGCGTATTCCGCAAGACGGCCGCATTAGCTTGCTAATTGCAGGCCGGGCAGTAGACGTGCGGGTTTCTACCATGCCGTCGAATCACGGCGAACGCGTGGTACTGCGGTTACTGGACAAAAACAATGCGCGCTTAAACCTCGGTCAACTGGGCATGACTCAGGATCATCGCGACTTATTCGCCGAACTGATTAAAAAGCCACACGGTATTATTCTGGTAACCGGCCCTACGGGCTCGGGTAAAAGTACCACTTTGTATGCCGGCTTAAGCGAAATTAACTCCAAAGACCGTAATATTCTGACGGTGGAAGACCCAATTGAGTACGCCATTGAAGGCATCGGCCAAACTCAGGTGAATCCGCGGGTAGACATGACGTTCGCACGTGGCCTGCGGGCTATTTTGCGACAGGATCCCGACGTAGTCATGGTGGGTGAGATTCGCGATGTGGAAACTGCCCATATTGCGGTGCAGGCCAGTTTAACCGGTCACTTAGTGTTGTCTACCTTGCACACCAATACCGCCTCGGGCGCTATTACCCGGTTAGAAGACATGGGAATAGAACCATTTCTGCTCAGCTCCAGTTTGCTGGCGGTATTGTCGCAGCGCTTAGTACGAACCTTGTGTGAGCACTGCAAAGAGCCGCACCTGGCCGACAACGAAGAAGCTCAGGTGTTGTCAGTAACCAGCGCCGAGCGTGATGCCCAGGGCGACTTTACTATTTATCGCGCCAAGGGCTGCGAGCACTGCAATCAAAGCGGTTATCGCGGCCGTACCGGCATTCACGAACTTCTGCTGGTGGACGAAAAAGTACGCGAACTCATTCACAACGGGCACGGCGAGCAGTCAATTGAGAAGTATGTGCGTAAACAGGCGCCCAGCATTCGTCATGACGGTTTAGACAAAGTAAAAGCCGGGGTCACCACGCTCGAAGAAGTATTGCGTGTAACGCGCGAGGAATAAATCGTGGCAGCGTTTGAATATCAGGCGGTTACCGCCAAAGGCAGCAAAAAGAAAGGCATTATTGAGGCCGACACCGTACGTCAGGTGCGTCAACAGCTGCGCGAACAAGGCTTAATGCCGATTCGGGTAGACTTAGCTGCGGAGCAGGACCGCGGCACTGCCGAAGAACATCGCGCCCGGTTGGGCTGGCTGTCCAGTGGCTCCTTTCGTAGTGGCGTTAGCGCGTCCGACTTAGCACTAGTTACCCGTCAGTTATCTACTCTGGTAGGCAGCGCCTTACCTATTGAACAAGCCTTGCTGGCGGTGGCCGACCAAAGCGAAAAGCCGCGCCTGCAAAAGCTTATTATGGCAGTGCGCAGCAAAGTGGTGGAAGGCTACTCGCTGGCGGAAAGCATGGCCGAATATCCGCGTGTATTCGACAACCTGTATACCGCTATGGTGGGTGCTGGCGAACGCTCGGGCCATCTGGACGAAGTATTAAGCCGCCTGGCTGATTACACCGAACAACGCCAGCATATGAAAAGCCAACTGGTACAAGCGCTGGTGTACCCAGCCATGCTAACTCTGGTGGCTGTAGGTATTATTGTATTCCTGCTGGTGTCGGTAGTGCCGCAAATTGTCGAGCAGTTCACCACCTTGGGGCAAGAACTGCCGCCGACTACCACAGCACTTATTGCTATTAGTGAAACCCTGCGTGGTTACGGTATTTATTTGCTGTTGCTGATTGGGGTGGCGCTCATTGTGTTTAAGCAAGCACTACGTAAGCCTGCGTTTCGCGATAAATTTCATGCCTGGCTGCTGCGAATGCCGTTGTTTGGTAAGGTTATTCGTGGGGTAAACACTGCGCGGTTCAGCCGTACGTTGAGCATTTTAAGTGCCTCGGCGGTACCGCTGCTGGAAGGCTTGCGTATTACCGCCACCGTACTTAGCAACCGTGCTATGCATATGGCGGTTAGTGATGCGGCCGACCGGGTACGCGAGGGTTCGTCATTGCGGGCAGCCTTGGCACAAACCAAACTGTTTCCGCCTATGATGTTGCACATGATATCTGCGGGTGAAAAAAGTGGCGAGCTGGAACAAATGTTAGGCCGGGCCGCCGACAACCAGGACCGCGAGTTTGAAAACCTGGTCAGCATTAGCTTAAAAATATTTGAGCCGGTTCTTATTGTAACTATGGCCGGTATTGTCTTATTTATTGTGTTAGCTATTATTCAGCCGATCTTGCAGTTGAATCAAAGCATTGGTTTGTAGTCTTACACAGCAGTAGTAATAGCGTTATTAACGAGGAATTATCATGAGTATTATTTCAAAGTCTGCGGCTAGCAAAACTGGCCAGTCTGGTTTCTCACTCATCGAAGTTATGGTGGTGGTAGCCATTATTGGTGTGCTGGCCAGTATTATTCTGCCGAACGTTATTGGCTCTAGTGAACAGGCCGATCGCCAGAAAGTGGTGGCTGACATGGTAGCGCTGGAAAATGCGCTGGCGCAGTACCGCCTGGACAACGGCATGTACCCAACTACCGAGCAGGGCCTGGAGTCGCTGGTAAATGAACCTACCGTTGGACCAAGCCCGCGTAACTACCGCCGTGGCGGTTACATTCAGCGCTTACCACAAGACCCATACGGTAATGACTACCTGCTGCTGAACCCGGGTGAGTACGGCGACGTAGACATTTTCTCGGCAGGCCCTGACAACCAAACCGGTACCGACGACGACTTCGGCAACTGGATGATAGGCCAGAATGACTGAAAGGAATGACGTAGCCTGCGGTTCTACCGCAGGTGCGATGCCGGCTATCCCTCCTGACGTAAAACGTCAGGCTACGTGTGCCAATGTTTCCGGGTTTGATGTAGCCTGCGGTTCTACCGCAGGTGAGATATCGAACCCAACAACAATGTCCGATGCAATCACCGCCCTTGCCGTTTTCAACACCCCACCTGACGTAAAACATCAGGCTACGTGTGCCAATGTTTCCGGGTTTGATGTAGCCTGCGGTTTTACCGCAGGTGCGATCTCGAATCCACCGATTCCGCCCGATACGACAACCGCCCTTGCCGTTTTCAACACCCCACCTGACGTAAAACATCAGGCTACGGGCGAACGCAGGACCCTTGGTTTTACATTAATTGAGGTTATGCTGGCGCTGTCCATATTCGGCCTGGCGGCACTGGCGGGGGTGAAAGCTGCCACCGATAACCTCAATAGCGTTGGCTTTATTCAGGACAAAACCTTTGCTCGCTATGTGGCTGCTAATCGCTTAGCCGAACTTAGCCTGAGCACCCGTTGGCCACCCGCCAACAACCAAACCGGAAGCGAACGCAACGGCGACAAAGAATGGTTCTGGCAGCAACAAGTACAAGAAACCGCCATGTCTGATTTTCGCGCTGTAACCATACGCGTAAGCGACCGCCAGTTCACCGAGGAAGACGACAGTAGTGTGTACTCACTAACCCGCTACGTAGGGCGGCGCTAATGCATTGCGCACAGAATAATGACGTCGCCTACGGCTCCGCTGTTGTTGCCTGCGGCGCTGGGTCTCATGCGGCCTGCGGTTCTGTTGTAGCCTGCGGTTCCACCGCAGGTGCGATCCTGCAACCAAAGATTTTGTCCGATGCGACAACCGCACCTGTCGTATTCAACACCCCACCTGACGTAAAACGTCAGGCTACGTGTGCCAATGTTGTAGCCTGCGGTTCTACCGCAGGTGAGGTTCTGCAATCAACGATTTTGTCTGATGCGACAACCGCACCTGTCGTATCCAATATCCCACCTGACGTGGAACGTCAGGCTACAACAAACGCGGCATCGAATGCGGCACCAAACGCGACATCGAATGCGGCACCAAATGCGGCATCGGTACGCTGTGCTAGCGGCTTTACGTTAATCGAAATTATGCTGGTTATGGCCATTGTGGGTTTGCTGGCGCTGGGGGTTACCCTCACGCTGTCCAGCCCTGGTGGTAAAACCCCGCAGGAAACCGCGCAAAACCTGGCCTACCGCCTGCAATACGCCCGCGAATACGCGCTAGTTCGTCAGGCCACCATGGGCCTGCATATTCAGGAAGAAAGCTACCAGTTCGTAAGCTGGCAACCCGAGTTAGGTGAAAACGGCCGCTGGCAGGGCGTTACCGAACGTGGTTTCGAAAAGTTCGACATTCCCTGGAACCACGCCATTACGGTTGAAAGCGCCGACCTTGATTTAATGGAACAGGAAGAACAACTAAGCGGTGGCTTGTTTGCTGAAGAAGACGACCGCAACGATCAAATAACCCCCCAACTGATTATTTTTCCAAGCGGCCAGTTACCCCGGTTCCGCCTGAATATTCGCGACCGGGAAGAGCCCGGCTCTACCTGGCACGTACAAAGCGTGGATGGCTTCAACCTGGAGGTTACCCGTGCTGAATTATAATGAGCGTCGGGTGGATGTAGCCTGCGGTTCTACCGCAGGTGCGATCCCGCAACCAACGATTTCGCGCGTTGCGACAACCAACCCTGTCGTTTCCACTACCTCACCTGACGTAAAACGTCAGGCTACGTGTGCCAATGTTGTAGCCTGCGGTTCTACCGCAGGTGCGATCCCGCAACCAACGATTTCGTGCGATGCGACAACCAACCTTGTCGTTTCCACCACCTCACCTGACGTAAAACGTCAGGCTACGTGTGCCAATGTTGTAGCCTGCGGTTCTACCGCAGGTGCGATCCCGCAACCAACGATTTCGTGCGATGCGACAACCAACTCTGTCGGTTCCACCACCTCACCTGACGTAAAACGTCAGGCTACGTGTGCCACAGCCGCACATTCCGGCCGCGGTCAATCAGGGTTTACGCTGGTGGAAGTGCTGGTAGTCATGATGATATTCGCTGTTATTGGCATGGCCAGCTACCAGGTGGTAGACGGCATGATTAACACCGAACAACAAAGCAGCGCCCGCCAAAGCGAGCTGGAAAAACTGCAGTACGCCATGCTGATTATGGAACGCGACATTCGCCAAATAGTGGCCCGGCCCGTGCGCGGCGCTCAGGGTGACGACGCTAATATGTACCTAACCACCGACCGCGACCTGACCAACAGCGACAGCGGCACCTTAGGCTTTGTGCGAACTGGCTGGCAGAATCCCGGCGATATGTTTCCACGCAGCGCGCTGCAACCCGTGGTGTACCGTATTTACGACGACCAACTGCAACGCATCAGCTACCCCTATGTAGATCAGGTAGGTGCCGACCCAAACATTCAAGTAGTTATGCAAGGCGTTCCCGAACTGCGCTTTCGCTTTATTGCCGACACCACTAACACCGCGCCAAACTGGCAAGACGAGTGGAACCGCAGCGGCTGGCTCCCGCTGGCTATTGAAATGACCATGCAAACTGAAGACTTTGGTGAAATACGCCGGGTATTCGAACTCAATGGCGGTCAATTCATAGAACAGGACCAGCAAGCGGAGCAAGAGCAATGATCTCGCGCCCGCAAAAACAACAGGGCGTAGCCTTAATCATGGTGTTACTGGTGGTTGCCTTAGTTTCAACCTTAGCAGTAACCATGGGTGGGCGTTTGCAGCTGCAAATACTGCGCACCCAAAACCTGCAGGACTCCGAGCAAGCCTACTGGTATTTGCACAGCGCCGAAGCCCTGGTGAAACAAGTGCTAGTAATGGAACTGGAACAAAGCGACGGCGAAGTGAATTTGGGCCAGAACTGGGCCCAACAAAACAGCGTGTTTCCGGTAGAAGGGGGCACCATTGAAGGGCGCATTAGTGATTTACGCAGCTGCCTAAATGTAAATGCGCTGGACGCTAGTAGCAGCAATGCCACCGCCAATAGTCAGGAGCGCCGTAAAGAACAATTCAAAAACCTATTTCTGGCGTTGCAAATAGACGACTACAATGCCGACGTAATGGTCGACAGCATTGTGGACTGGATAGACCGCGACACCAATATTAGTGGTACCTATGGCGCTGAAGATCCGGACTATGAGTCACTGCCTACCCCATACCGGACGGCCAATGCACCCTTGGCTCATATTAGCGAACTGCGCTTAATTCGTGGCTTCACCCGCGAAATTTATCAAAAAGTATTACCCTTTGTATGTGCCATACCAGCCAACAGTGACGGCCAGGTGAATATTAATACCGTGCAGCAACCAGAAGTGCTCACTGCACTGTTTGGCGGACGGTTGGCACTAAGTGAAGCGGCCGAGCTTATAGAGCAACGGCCCGAGAACGGCTACAATAAAATAACTGATTTTTCTGAAAATTCAGCGGTGCAGGCCGCATTGCAAAACGAATCTGGTGAAGCCCAGGAAGCTGGGGAACAACAAACTGCCCTTGACGATTTGCGCTTAACCAGTGAGTATTTTGAACTGCGTGGCCGGGTTCGCTTTGGCCAGTTAAGCCAAACCGCAACCAGCATTATTAACGTTGATGGTAGTGAAGTCACGGTGTTATACCGTGGTATGCACTAATGCCGCTACGAATTAAAACGAGAATAACAACATGAGCAAAGCGAACGAACGACTTTATATAAGGCTGCCAGCCAGCACCAACCAAATCTGCCACTGGCTGATTTGGGACGCCGCCGCGGGCGAGCTTATTGCCAGCGGTGAGCTAAGTTCGGCTGAACAACTAAGCCAGCTTAGCGACAAAGCCGCCAGCCGCGAAACCACGGTGTTCGTGGCCAGCCACGGCATCGCTTTGCGTCAAATCAGCATTCCTAGTGGTGCGCAGCGCCATTTGAATCAAGTGGTGCCATACGCACTGGAAGAAGAATTAGCCAGCGACATCGACAGCCTGCACTTTGCCTGGCCGCAAAAATCAAAGCAGCCGGAGCTGCCGGTAGCTGTAGTGGCACACACGCAAATGCAAACCTGGCTGCAGTGGCTTAAACAAGCCGGTATTCAGCCCAAGCGCATGCTACCCGACGTGTTTATGCTTCCTTACAAGCCGAAGCAGTGGCAGGCCATGCAGCTTACCGGCGGTGACACTCTGGTACGAACCGGTGCCTGGAGCGGCTTTGCTATTGAAACCCAGTTGTTTGAACAGTTAGCCAGCCAACTGGTGGCCGACAGCTTAACACCAGAAAGTATGCCGGAAGCCATAGTACATTACGGCGACCTGAACTGGCCGCAACCTCCGGCGTTACTGCAGGCCGCCGACATTGAAGTACCGCTAACAGTAGTTGGCCAAAGCAGTGGCGGCATTGATTTACTGCAGGGCAAGTACCGCCAGAAGCAGCAACGTCAGCGCAGTCAGCACAACTGGACACCACTGGCGATTGCTGCTGGCGTAGTTGCGGTGCTGGGCTTAAGCCTGCAAATTACTCAACTGGTAAGCTTAAACAGCCAGCAAGAACAACTTAGCCAGCAAATAGAGCAAACCTACAAACAAACTTTCCCGAATGAAACGCGCATTGTGAACGTGCGCAGCCAGCTGAATCAGCACCTGCAACAAGTGCAGGGCACTGGCAATCAGGAAGGTGTATTGGCACTGCTGCAACAGCTGGAGCCAGCTTTTGCTGCGCAGGAAGAACTGGAATTAGAATTGATGCGATACGACAACGGCCAACTGCGCTTGCAGGTAAATGGCAAGAGTTTTGAGCAACTGGAAGCTTTCCGGCAGCTAGCCGAACAAAGTGGTCGCATTCGGGTCAGTCAGGGGCAGGTAAGCCAGCGTGACCAGCAAGTGTCTGGTGCTATTACCGTTACCTGGGCCGATGCCTCAGCGGGAGGTGCCGTATGAGTACAGCCATCACCAACATAACCGAAAAAGTTACCACACCAGTGAAGAACCTGTGGCAGGCACACGGCCAAAGCCATTGGCAGGGCCTGAACGCCCGCGAACAACTACTGGTAAAAAGCGGCTTAATAGTAGCCGTAATAGGTATTTTATATTTCGCCATTTGGGCGCCGCTAAGCAATGCCGTTACTCAGGCTGAACTGCGTGTGCAGGGCCAGCAGCAGCTGCTTACCTGGGTGCGCGACAAAACAGCGCAGTACCAAGCTTTAACCGGTGGTGCCAGCCAGCTCAGTGGTCAGCAAGTGCAGGGTACACTTACCCAGCGCTTTACCAGGCTGGCCCAGCAACAACAAATTAGCGTGAACCGCACTCAGCCGCAGGGTAATGACTTAGTAGTGGTTACGGACGAGGTCGACTTTGCCAAGCTGCTACGTTTGTTACACCAGCTACAAACTCAGGCGGGCGTGCAAATTCAGCAACTGGATTTAGCCGAGGCCAATACCGAGGGTCAGGTTCGTGTGCGTCGGTTACAACTATCTGAGGCCGCATCATGATGCAGGGTGCTAGTAAGAAGCTTGGCTTTGCGACCATATTAGTTCTATTTTTCCTTATTGCACTGTTAGTAACAGCGCCGGCGCGGCTGCTGCATTTAGCACCCTTACCTAAGGGCATTGCGGTGTACGACGTCACTGGCAGTTTATGGCAAGGGCAGGCCGGGCAAATTAGCGTAGAACTACCCAATACCCCAAAAGCTCTGCGGTTGCATAACGTGAGTTGGGACTTAAGCTTCTGGAGCCTGTTAACCGGGCAACTGCACACCAGTTTGGAATTGCCTGAACTAAACAACGTAGTAAGCGGCGAGCTGATACTAACCGCAGGCCGCGGTGGCGTCACCATTAGTGATGCCGACTTAGGCGGGCGCATTGCTGACTCTATTAGTACCTTCAACATTCCAGCGCCGCTTACTGTAGACGGCCGCTGGCAAGCGCAAATTGATCGCTTTCAGCCCGAGGGTGGTACTAACCTATGTAAAACCCTGCAGGCGCAAGTGCGCGGGCAGCAAGTGGCCTTAAAAATCAATCAAAACTGGCAAGACTTGGGCAACTACCAGTTAAACTTGGGTTGTAACCAAGGTGCCGTTACGGTGCTCATGAACGGCGACAACATGATGGGCTTAATGCTGGACTCGGCTATAAACCGCAGCCAAAGCACTATAGCCGGTAGTCTGCAGCCAAAACCAGAAGCACCCGAAAAAGTGACTGAATTGTTGGTGTACGTGGGTAAACCAGACGCCCAGGGCCGCTACAATTTCGCATTTAAACTTTAATTGTAAAAGATAAAGAGGTTAAACATGGACTCGACTCTGCAATGGATTACTGAAAATCAAGAAGTACTTATTGGCTACGCCATTAAGTTTGTGGTTGCCCTGTTAATACTTATTGCGGGCCGTATTATTGCCAACACAGTAGCCAGGGTAATGGGCAATGGCATGCGCAAACGCGAAATGGACAACGCCGTAGTTAGCTTTATGGCAGCCATAGTTAAGTCAGTTATATTTATTGCCGCCATACTTATGGCGTTGTCGCATGTAGGCGTGCAAACCACCAGCTTTATTGCCATATTAGGTGCCGCTGGTTTGGCTATTGGCTTGGCCTTGCAGGGCTCACTGAGCAACATTGCCAGTGGCGTGCTGCTTATTATGTTCCGCCCCATGCGTGCCGGTGAGTATGTAGAAGCTGGCGGCGTAGCAGGTACAGTTGAGTCTATTACGATTTTCCAAACCATTTTAAAAACACCAGACAACAAAGTAGTGTTTGTACCTAACGCACAAATTACCAACGACAGCATTACCAACTACAGCCGCGAAGAACTGCGCCGTATTGATTTGGTAGTGGGTGTAAGCTATAGCGCTGACTTGCGGAAAACCAAAGAAGTGTTAGAGGAAGTGTTAAAAGCCGATCCGCGCATATTGGAAGAGCCGGCAATGAACATTCAGGTGAACGAACTGGGTGCGTCTTCGGTCGACTTTATCGTGCGCCCATGGGTGAAGGTAGGCGATTACTGGCCAACCCGCTGGGACTTAAACCGCGAAATAAAAATGGCGCTTGATAAGAACGAGATTGCTATTCCGTTCCCGCAAATGGACATACACTTTTACAAAGACTAAACAGTTGTAGTAAAAACTGTTTTTCTACCAACAACCAATGCTTTACAGGTAGAAATAAAGCTGCTACCGTATTTGCTAATCGTCTGAGGTAAGTGAATACCTACAGAGCGATTGGCCAATCGATTACACGAGTACACATTGAGGTGTTTTTTATGAAGAAATTAACTGCATTATTTGCTGCAGCACTTATGGCGTCAGCGCCAGGTGCAATGGCACAACAAGCTGGTACTGCGGACAGCGGCACTTTCGGCTTAGGTTCAGTAGGCGTTGCAGGCGCAGCAGCTGGCGGATTCGCTTTAGTTGTTGTTGCAGCTGAGCAAGGCGACACTGACGTACCACAGCCAGAGCCAGTTGACCCAGTTGACCCAGTTGACCCTCCGGTAACTGGTACTACTACCACTACTGGTGGTTAATTTGTAAATTGTCCGCAAGGGCCTTTGCAAATACACTAAAATTACCGCAGTTTAACAACTGCGGTATTTTTTTGCCTGTAAAAAAGTGCTACCTTTGCGTTATAAAAATAATCACTCAGGGCTTCCCTCTTGTTGAACTACTTTCCAAGCTTAAAAAGGGCGCTGGCGCTACTTTTATTAGTTACGTTAAGCGGATGTAACTCAGGTTTTCAGGATGCGCTAGAAACTACCAAGCGTGTTTTTGTGTTGCCTGAAGATATAACCTTAACTCCGGAAGAAATTTCGGAGCTTTCCTATGCGGCCAGTTATATACAGTTGCAAGACAAACCACGTGCGGTAATGGTTCTGAACTACGACGACAATGGCCTGTTAAGTTGGGCGGCGGGGCCGCACGAAGTAATAGCCACCCGCTATGGCCGAGTGGTGTTTACACGTAACATTCAGGGTGGTCCTGAGTTTGTTAGCAACCTTCAATCAGACCCTATAGCCTGTGTGCGCAAGGAATTACGCGATGCGCAAGACGAAAACGTGGATCTATCTGCATGTTCTGCGAATTGGGTTAGAAGCATTGAAATTGGTTCACCTATACAAAATAACAATCAGCGTTTGGAAATTACTGGCCGTTTTGATTTTCAGAAGATGACCAGGCAGAGCATAACCCTACCGAATGAAAACACTTACGAAGCTGTAAAATTAACAGAAGCTTTAACCGTGCAGCCAGGTGATTTTGAAGTTGAAAATACCTTTTGGTTAGAGGCTGAAACGGGCCGTGTGCTGAAGTCACGTCAATGGTTCTCGCCCGAACTAGGCTTTATTACCACCGAAGAAGTAAAAGCCTACGTGGGGGATATGTAAATGTCAGCATTCTTTAAGTATCTCCTTGGGTTTGCAGTAGCCTTTAGCTCAGCTCAGCTAGTTCCGGGCTATGCGTATGCACAAGAGCAAGAACAACAGCAAAATATAGCTGTAAGTGTGTACATCATTAAAAATGGTCAGCAGCAACGGTTAGACTTTAACGAGTCCCCAAATTTATTAAGCGTGTATCAGGCGGCTATGCAGTCAAACTTGCTGCCGTTAACGCCTTACTGGCCAACTACGCGGTTAGTTAGCTCCAGCAAGCAAGAACAAGTAAAACAGCAACAGCAACGGCTTATAAGCGAGTTAGAAGAGCTGGCAAGTTATTGGGAAGCTGCGAGCGAACCGGAACTTGCGGCTACCGCTTCAAGCGTTGCTGCGCAGGTAGCTCAGTGGCCCGTAGTTGGTGCCGAATTTGTGGGTCGAATAGACACGGCAATAACCGGTATGCGCCAGTCTGGTATTGATACGGTAGAGCCAGCCCTATACGCATACTTAGATCAAATACGTATCTCTAACCGAATTTCTATAAACAACAATCCTTACTTGCCGGCCGGTGGTTACAGCTTCCTTATATCACCAGAGCATGCCGAAGGCGCCGTGCCGCACTGGTATGTAATAGGTGCAGTAAACCAAGTTATTGAAGCCCCTTATATTGCGGACTTGTCAGTTCGCGACATGGTCAGAAAAGTAAGGTTAAACGAGTTTAGTTTACCCGGTGCCAGTAATAGTCACTTATGGCAAATAAATCTGGCAGGTGCTGTTCAGCAGGTACCTATAGCTTATTACAATGCCAGCGGCGAACCCGCCATTGTTGGCGGTATTTGGGTGCTGGGTTTTCAACAAAACCAATTGCCTGAACAATATAAGCAAATAAACCAACAGCTTGCTGAGCTGGCCAAATACTGGAATGTCGCGTTATGAAGTACCCAATTACATATATTTTGGTAGCAAGCTTCGCGCTTTCAATAAATACCGCCAATGCGAAACAGTGGTGGGAATCTGGTATGCAAAGTCGGCAAACGCATTCTGACTTCGGTGGTGTTGGGCTTATGCAAACACCAACGGCTCGTATGGACAACGATGGCGAGTTCAGCTTTACCTATTACGACAACGAAGAATACCGGCGCATGGCGCTTAATTTACAATTGTTCCCATGGTTAGAAACTACTATTAGATACAACGATATTCGCACGCGCTTGTTCAGCAGTGATCCCGATTTTAGTAATGACCAAACCTATAAAGACCGGGGTGTAGACATAAAAGCTCGGCTTCTTGAAGAAAGCTATTGGGTTCCAGAGTTAAGCGTTGGTTTTCGCGATATGGCCGGAACGGGCAAATTTGCCGGTGAATTTATTGCTGCCAGCAAGCGCGTGGGCGCGTTTGATTTTACCCTGGGCATGGGCTGGGGCTATTTAGGCAAGAATGGGAACATCAGTAACCCCTTTTGTGATATATCCGATACGTTTTGTGAACGAGATGCAGGATTTTCTGGAACTGGTGGTAGCTTCGAAGTTGATAAATGGTTTCGTGGTGATGCAGCGATTTTCGGTGGCGTAGAATATCAAACGCCCTGGCCTGAGCTGATTCTAAAGCTGGAATACGATTCTAATAACTATTTAAATGAGCCCGCACTGGTTGACGTTGAACAAAGCTCGCCCTGGAATATTGGTGCCGATTACGCGATTAGTGATGGCGTGCAGCTAAAGCTTAGTTATGAGCGCGGTAACACACTTATGTTTGGTTTTACCCTGCGGACTAACTTTATGACGTTAGGGCAGCTAAAACCGCATAAACCAAAAGTTGCCCCCGAGCCGCCTGCGCAACGTTCAATCGACGAATTTACGGATGAAGAAGCAGCCACAAAGGTGCGAAGTGAGCTTTGGGAAGAAAGTGGCACATATGTGACCCGAATGCAGCTAACTGATGATAACCAGACGCTTCAGCTATATGGTCGCCAGGCGCGATACCGTGACCACGAAGAGGGCACTGACAGAGCTGCGCGGGTGTTAATAAACCAAACACCTGAACAAGTTAAAGTTTTTGAATTTATAGACACCAGCGGCAACATGCAGCTAGCAAGTACTCGCGTTGATCGTGGTGAGTTTAGAGTAGCAGTTGAACGCCGCAAATTTGATAGCGAAATTGAAAGTTCCTATACAAGGGTGGATCCTAACTTAAACGATTGGCACAACACCGAGCCATTCTATGAGCCAGAAAGCGCACTAACCTGGCCTAGCTTTAAGCTAACACCGGTAGTGGAGCAATCTTTTGGTAACCCCGAAACATTTTATATGTATCAACTGAAACTGCTAGGCCGTAGTAGTTTTAAGTTAGCAGACAATACCTATATTCGAGCTACTTTTGGGGCTAACTTATTAACAAACTTTGATGAGTTTAACTTTAACGTTGACAGTCAGGACTCTGAGTTGCCCCGGGTAAGAACCTATATTCGGGAATATGTTCAGCAGTCCGATATTTGGTTGCGCGATTTACAAATTAGCCATATGGAGCAGATTTCAAATGATTGGTATGCCTCAATATATGGCGGTTATTTAGAGCGTATGTTTGGTGGCGTAGGTGGTGAAGTATTGTATCGTCCATTCGATAAAAACTACGCCATTGGGGTAGACATTAACGCAGTTAAACAGCGTAGCTTTGAAAGCCACCTAGGCTTTCGTGATTACGAAACTATTACCGGCCATGTAACCGGCTACTGGAAACCAGAGTTTTTACCCGACACCTTGCTGCGAGTTTCCGCAGGCCGATTCTTGGCCAAAGATAACGGCGTACAGGTGGCATTCGAACACAAATTTGATTCCGGTATGATAGTTGGTGCTTATGCAGCAAAAACCAATGTTTCAGCCGAAGAGTACGGTGAAGGTAGTTTTACCAAAGGCTTTTATATAAGCATACCGTTCGACTTAATGATCATGGGTAACACGACAGGTCGAGGCTCAGTGGGCTGGTCGCCGCTAACGCGCGACGGTGGGCAGATGTTACATCGGTCGACTTCGCTGTACCATAGTACGGAAAGTCGAAACCCGTTTTATTGAGAAAGTTGTAAGATGTCTTTTGGCGAATGCTCCAGAAAGTATAAGCATATTATAAGATTTTGATTAAATGAAATAATGGTATCTGGTTATGGAAAAAGAGAATAACCAGTTTATTTAATTTATGTATACGCAAATAATTGCACCGAATGATTCGTTATCATGAGTGCTCAAAGCTAATATTGGGTTGCTATTCGCTATGAAAATAAATGAAGACTACGCTAATAAAAAAGAAGAATTTTTTCAATCTCAAAATGCTCATGGCAATGGGGATGTCAATGTAATTGAACTCTTTTCCGCTGTGTGGCGTTACAAGTATGTCATTCTATTTACTACGCTTTTACTCATGGTTGTTTCGTTAGTGCTAAGTTCACAAATGGATAAGGAGTATACCGCACAAGCGTTGCTAGCTCCCTCGGATAAGAAGTCAAATAGCGATCTTTCAGCTTTAACTGGTCAGTTCGGAGGCATTGCGTCAATGGCTGGCTTAAACTTGGGCCAAAACCAAGTCGATAAATCTCAGTTAGCACTTGCTATTCTTACTTCTAACGACTTCTTAATTGATTTTATTAACAAATACGATTTGAAGAAAAAGTTGTTTGCCGTAGCAAGTTACGATCCTCAAACGAGGACTTTGAAATACGACCCGGAGTACTTTGACGAATCAAACAATACTTGGTCAGATGAAAAATTTGGTGGTCGTGAGCCATCGAATCAATCGGCTGCTAAAGCTTTAAAACGGGGAATTGAACACGAAATAATTCGAGAGTCAGGATTGGTTTCACTATCTCTACATCACAGGTCGCCAGAAATCGCAGCTTCTTGGTTAAAGCTACTTGTATCCGAGCTAAACGCTAGAATGAAGTCTAGGGATATTTTAGAAGCCGAAAAAAGTATAAGCTTCTTAGAGGAGCAGTTAGTTAAGAATCAGATAACCGAGTTTAGAAGTGCTCTTTACGGTTTAATTGAAGAGCAAACAAAAGTCCTTATGTTTGCTGATGTAAAAGATGATTATGTTTTTGAAATAATCGATACTCCGTTGGTTCCTGAGCGACCTTCTTCTCCAAATCGTATTTTAATTGTCGGCGTTGTTACTTTATTTGGATTGTTTTTAAGTATTTTTATTTCTATTACAAGATATTACTATCTTAAGCATAAAGATATCAGTCGGAGTATTTAACCTACTTTGCGTGTATCTAACTGTTACTTATATATTCTTCTGTTTACTGCCCTTTTGTTGCCAGGGTTTCATAATCTGCTTGGTAGCATGGAAGTTGCTATAGTAAATGGGACTATAATAATATTAGTCTGCTCGTACTTAATTGCGAATTTATATCGTGTTGAGATTATAGGGGGAGCAGCGGCTCTTGTTTTTTTCTCTTTAGCGGCTTATTTAGTAATCATACCAACGAGCATGTCTGTTGGAGTTTTGCATGGGGTGGATGTTTCTTTTCGTGACATAGTTGAGTTGCACAAGCCTATCTTATATTTGATTACTTTTTTTAGTCTTTCATTTTTTCTTAGTAATAGCTACTCTGCACCTTATGCTTTGCATAGATTCTTTTTATTAGCAGTTATCATTTTATCTGTTTTTGCAATACTCCATTTCTCTCGGATATCAGATTTGGTTTTAAATCTATATACTAAATCACACAATATTAGGTCATATCGAGTTTCTGCCCCATTTGTTAATCCATATGACTACGCATACTTTACAGCATTTTTAGCAACATACTTTTTAGTTCTTTCATTTAATCGAAGTTTTAAATATATTGCTCTCTTTGTACTGGCTGTTATTTTGATATCGCTAACTCAGTCTAGATCCGTATTTTTCCCATTTATTTTCTTTGTCTTAACCGCTTCTGGTTTCGCGCTTTTTCTCTCAAATTATTCTCAATTGAGTCGGTTCAATATTCGCATCCGTTATTTATTTATTGGATTCGTAATGCTCGCGCTCTTAATGTCTTTAGCATTATATTTATACATTTTTTTTGAGGAGTATGAATATTTGGTTTCGGGGTTATTGCATATGATTAATAGTGGTGAACTGGGTAGTGCGACCACTCGGATAGTTCAATTTGAAACTGCAGTTCAGTTAGGAACTAGTAATATACTGCTCTTTATTTTTGGACATGGACCGGCTAAGAATATAATGGAACATGTTGAGTCAGCATATGCGTTTTACATATTTAGGTATGGTGTTTCTGGATTGTTGTTTGGTTTTATAATACCGTACTTAGTTTGTCTATATAGCCTCTTAATTAAGATTACGAGAAAGAGAAAAGAAAAAGAATCAATAGATTTATATCTTGCTTGTTTCATATTTATGCTGCTAGTTCCTGTTTTTTCAATTGGCAATAACTTTAACGAGCAAATGCGCCTCTCAATTTTTTACATTTTAATACTTGCAATAGGTACCCGAAGGTTACCATCATGAAAACGAAACACATCGTATTTGTGCTTCCATCACTTCACGGAGGCGGTGCCGAGGGGGTTGTTGTCAGACTCTCCCATGGACTTCTGAATAGGGGCTACAAGGTTTCAATATTGACATTAGAAAGTCGCCAGCAATATATAATTGATGACCAGATAGAGGTTAAAACACTCTCTTCTTTGGAAGGTCAAGCGAACAAGTTCTTAAAGCTCCTTTCGTCGTTTATGCAGTTGTTTAACTTGATTAGATATATTAAGAAAAATGATGCTTGCTATATTGGCTTTTTAGAACGGCCTATTCTGTATGTTGGCTTTGCTAGGTTGTTCTTGAAGTTTCCTTGTATAGCATCGTTTAGAAATCATACGTCCTCACATTTGATGTCGGGCCGGGATAGTTTTTGGGGCCGCAGGTTCGCTTTCATCTACCGGCGACTGTTGGCTACATCGTCGCGAAAATTTGATCATTTAGATTTTTTATCTAAAGCGGCTCGAATGGATTTCGACGAGAATTTTTTTGATACGTCCGCTAAGGCTCAAAAAGATTTTAATGTATCTGTTATTTATAATGGCTATAACGTATCAAAAATGTCTGTTAAAGCTACGAAGTACTCAGCCTTTCCATTGTTAGATGATCTGATGGTTAGAAAGCCTTGTTTAGTGTCGGTTGGGAGGATCGAGCAGCAGAAAGGTCACTTAAATTTTCTTCATGTTTTAGCCGGTTTGAAGGCCGAGAACTTGGACGCAACATATGTCGTCGTTGGTGATGGTGCGTTAAAGGAAGAGTTAGTTAGTCTCTCACGGAAATTAAGTTTGGAACTGGTAGATTTGACGCGGTGTACATCTGGAAATCTCAACCACGCAGATGTTATAGTAACCGGCTTTGTGGAAAACCCTTTTGCAATTCTGAGCCGCGCAAAATATTTCGTGTTTCCTTCGCTTTGGGAAGGGTTTGGAAATGCCCTCGTAGAGGCTTTGTGTGTTGGAACACCCGTTTTATCATCAGATTGCCCCGTGGGTCCAAGGGAAATATTAGATATACCTTTAGACCGTAAGGTTGAAGAAAAGGTAACTGGCGCAGGAGGTTTCCTGTTGCCGTTGCTTCCTAACGAGAAATGGGACGACTTTGATAAGATCAAACGTATTTGGACAGAAGGTGTTTCCGATGCGTTGAGGCTGGAAAAGGAGGAGTACTCGGCGTTAAGACAAGATGCAGTGCAACGCGCCGCGTTTTTTTCAGAGCCGAAGCAACTGGATGCCTGGGAAGAAATTATCAAGGCTTTACCCGATTCGAGATTAAGGAGCAAATATTGAAAGTATCCGTAGTAATTCCGACTTTTAATGCGGAGCGATATATCACCGCCACGATTGAATCGGTTCTGAACCAGTCACACCAAGATTTTGAGATTCTGGTTGTAGACGATTGTTCAACAGACAACACTGTAAAATACATTCGAGAGATAATGTTGTCTGACTCCCGGATTAATCTCATCGAGTTAGATGATAATACGGGTGGACCTGCTACTCCGCGTAACACGGGCATTAAAAATGCGTCAGGAGAATGGCTAGCGTTTTTAGATGCTGATGACCTATGGTCTCCAGAAAAGCTATCCGTACAATTAACGATAGCAAAAGAATGTAATGTAGATTTTCTTTGTTCAAAGACATATGACTTTAAAGGTGACAAGTCGAGTTATGTTAATGAATACTGCGGAAATAAATTTCGAACTAAGACTCTAAATTTCAGAAGTTTATTGTTCAAAAATGTTATTCCAACCTCAAGCGTTTTAGTCAGACGTGACATCATAGCCAAATATAACTTCAATCGAGATAAAGGGTACGTAGCCGTTGAAGACTATGCCCTTTGGCTAGAGCTAGCGCGAGATAACATTAGGATGATTAAAATCTTGTCGCCTTTAATTGCTTACAGGATTCTACCAGGGTCAATTTCACGTGGTAAATTAAAACAGGCTAGGAAAGTGGCACGGGTTATTACAAAGGCATTACAAAAAGAAAATAAGCTTTTGACACTTTTTATGCCCGTACTTTTCCTTAGTTATATTGTTCAGTCGATTTACTTCAGATTATTAAAAAAGGCTATGTAAATGAAGAAAATACTTGTAACTGGAGGATCTGGATTTTTAGGTTCTCACTTGTGTGAAAATCTTGTATCGCAGGGGCATGACGTTCTTTGTTTAGATAACTTATATACCAGTGATAAAAGAAACGTTGAGCATCTACTAGAATGTCGGAACTTTGAGTTTGTTCGACACGATATTACACTGCCGTACTATGGTGAGTTCGACGAGATATTTAATCTGGCGTGCCCAGCTTCTCCGGTTCATTATCAACGTGATCCTGTTCAAACAACAAAAACTAGCATCCACGGTGCAATTAATGTTTTAGGAATCGCTAAACGAACCGGAGCCAAGGTATTTCAAGCCTCAACTAGCGAAGTCTATGGTGATCCTGAAGTTCACCCGCAACAAGAGTCTTACTGGGGTAATGTCAATCCTATCGGAATTAGATCTTGTTATGATGAGGGAAAGCGCTGTGCTGAGACATTATTTTTTGACTACCACAGACAACACCAGACACGGATAAAGGTTGCACGTATATTTAATACATACGGCCCACGAATGCATCCTAATGATGGTCGAGTAGTAAGTAACTTCATAATACAGGCTTTGAAAGGCGAGGATATCACAATCTATGGTGATGGTTCTCAAACTCGTAGCTTTTGCTATGTTGATGATCTTATTAGTGGCTTTTTAAAATTGATGGCCACAGATGATGGTGTTATAGGTCCAATCAATTTAGGTAATCCAACTGAATTCACGATTAAAGAGCTCGCTAAGAGTATTATTGATTTAACTAATTCAACATCGAGATTGATTAGTTTGCCTCTTCCGTCGGATGACCCAAAGCAGCGGCAACCAAATATCTCTTTGGCAAGAGAAAAACTTAACTGGAGTCCTGAAGTTAAACTTACAGAAGGACTTATAAAGACAATTGATTACTTTGACACGTTATTGAAGTCAAAAAGTTAACTTGGGTCTAGGTTTGGGAACGGAGCTTATATGTCTACGATTTTAGTTATTCCTGCTCGCGGTGGGTCTAAAGGGATTCCACGGAAGAGTATACGACCTGTAGCTGGAAAGCCGATGATTTACTACGCAATTCAGGCAGGCCTTCATAGTAGAAATGTTGACTCCGTAGTGGTAACGACTGATGACGATGAGATAGCTCTTCTTTCTGAAAGGTTCGGCGCCACGGTTATTAAAAGATCAGAGGATTTAAGTGGTGATAAGGTTACGTTGGATCCTGTTATTGTTGACGCGGTAGAAAAAGCCGAGAAAAAGCTGAAAACGACTTTTTCTCATGTCATCACGGTTCAACCTACATCGCCTTTAGTAACAAATGAAGACATTGAACAAGCAAGAACTATTTTTGACGATACTGGGGTAGACACTGTTCTATCGGTCGTTGATGATCGCCACTTGTGTTGGACATTACGGAATGATAGTCCTGTACCTACATATACAGCGAGGGTTAATAGGCAAGAGTTGCCAGCCAATTTCCGAGAAACAGGAGCTGTAATAGCTTGTACTAGAAAACAATTGGAAAAAGGATCGAGGATTGGTGCGCGAGTTTCGTTGTTAGAAGTTCCGCTGGAACGCAGCTTTGATATTGACTCACTTTCCGATTTATTTTTGTGCGAGAGCATCCTGACTAGAAGGAAGATTGTATTCTGCGTTCGCGGTTATCCCGAGATAGGGCTTGGTCATGCGTATCGTTGCGTAATGCTTGCACATGAATTAGTGAGGTACGAAATTGAATTCGTATGTGAAGAGAGCAGTGTATTAGCGGCCAACTATATAAGACGTTTTAACTACGCTGTACACACATGTAAAGACAATAGGCTGACAGAAACGGCAGTTGATTGTAATCCTGACTTGGTTATTAATGACATACTCGACACAAAAGAAAGTGAAGTTATCCCTTTCAGGGACCGCGATATTCCAGTAGTTAATTTTGAAGATTTAGGGCCAGGTTCCTACTATGCCGACATGGTTATAAATGCTCTATATCCGGTCAGCGATCAGCCTAACAATTATTTTTCTGGGCCAGAGTATTTTTGCTTACGTGATGAATTTCTGTATGTTCCCAATAGGCTGCAGAAAAAAGAGGTTGAGAGCTTGCTGATAACGTTCGGTGGTGTAGACGAAGGTAACGTTACACTACAATGTTTATCTGCATTAAGTAAGAGATTGAACGAATTTAAATGCTTGAAAGTGGATGTTGTAGTTGGTCCAGGTTATCAATATAAAAAACAGCTAGACGACTATATCAAGCACAATGAATTGAATAATGTTAGTTATACAGACTCCACCTCGCGTATTTCAGACTTCATGATTAAGGCTGATATGGCAATAACGTCCGGAGGAAGAACTGTTCTGGAGCTTGCTTCATTAAATATTCCGACAATCGTGATATGCCAAAATCAAAGAGAGTTAACCCATAGCTTTGCTTCTGAGAGCAATGGAATAATAAACTTAGGAATTAGAACAGAGCTTACGGATGATGTGTTAGTCGAGGCTGTTGAGAGTTTGTTAAGAGATACAGAGAAACGCAATATTTTGGTAGAACGGCAGGCGGCAATGGACCTTACAAAAGGGAAAGAACGCGTAATCAAGATGCTAACGAACCTAATTAAGTAATTATTGGAGAGATTTGAATGAGCTATCGCAGTATTAAACTAAGTACTCATACCATAGGTGACCCACTAAACCCTTATATCATCGCTGAAATCGGTGTTAATCATGAAGGCGATAAAAAGCTAGCTAAGCGCTTAATTAGAGAAGCGAAAGAAGGTGGCGCACATGCCGCAAAATTCCAGTCTTATAAGGCCGGAAAAATCGCGTCAAAAGATAGTCCTGCATATTGGGACCAGACGAAAGAAAAGACAGACAGTCAATATAAGCTATTTTTAAAGTATGATTCGTTTGAACCTGAAGATTATCAGGAGCTTGCTGAATATTGCCAAGAGCTTGGTATCGATTTTTTATCGACACCGTTCGATCTTGATGCTGTTGATTTTTTAGATCCGCTTATGCCGTTATTTAAAATTGCGTCAGCTGACATAACTAATATTCCTCTGATTCGTAAGTGCGCGTCGAAGAAAAAACCCCTTATCATGTCAACGGGTGGCTCAAGCCTGCCTGAAATTGAGAATGCAGTCCAAACCGCAAAAGCGGCAGGTGCCAAAGATATAGTGCTATTACACTGTGTTCTAAACTATCCGACTCCTGAAGACAACGCCCAACTGGGAATGATTCCTGTATTAGCAAGAACATTTCCTGAATGTCTAATTGGTTACTCAGACCATGTTGTGCCTGATGAAACGATAAGCGCTCTCGAAGCATCAATACTTCTTGGAGCATGTGTTTTGGAAAAACACTTTACGCATGATAAATCGCTGCCAGGAAACGACCATTACCACGCAATGGACACAATAGACTTAGCTGAGTTTGTGAGAAAGGCAACTAAGTACCGAACGTTAGTTGCTGGTGAATCCAAAGATTTGGCGAAAGAGGAAGCGGCTCGCAAGCATGCTAGAAGAAGTATTGTTCTTGCACGAGATATGACCAAAGGCGAAATAATCAATGAGAATGATATTATTGCTAAACGCCCAGCCCATGGCATTAGTCCGTTGTTTTGGGATGAGGTTATTGGAATGGCTGTAGCGCAAGATCTGGAAGATGATACTGTACTCCAGTGGAGCATGATAGAGAGGACTTCTGGCTAATGGACAAAGGCTACTATGTTACTTTAACCGGTAGTAAAAATAATGCCGGGGACTTTCTCATAAAAAAAAGGGCGTTTGAGCTGATCAACGCTATAAGACCTGATCGCAAAGTGATCGACTTGAATGGCTGGGAGGAACTCTCCGCAGATAAGCTTGATTTAGTTAATAATAGTAAAGCTTTGATTTTAACTGGCGGGCCAGCGCTACAGTACAACATGTGGCCAAATGTTTATAAGTTAACACCAGATTTAGATGACATAAAAGTACCAATGTGTACCTTAGGTATCGGGTGGAAATCAGGTATTGGTGATTGGCATGCCACCCGCAAATATCCTTTATCAGGTAAAACCCATTCTCTACTTCAAAAAATTGAGAATTCGGGTATAAAGTCTTCGGTGCGCGACTATCATACGTTAAATGCATTAAATTCTTGTGGGTACAATAATTTTCTGATGACTGGTTGCCCAGCACTCTATGTGCAAGACTCGATTAACAAGCCAATATCGAAACCTGATACTGTAAAGAACGTGAGCTTTTCTTTAGGTGTCTCATTTTTGGACAGCAAAAAATTAGAAAAACAGATGATGGATGTCGTTCTGGGCCTTAAGGATTACTTCTCTAGCGCGAACTTTTCTGTGATTTTCCATCACACTCTTACGCCGGAGAAATATCCTCAGGCGCGATTTTCATCGCGGCATATTGCTGGACACTCGCGATTTTTATCATGGCTTGAGTCACAACATATATCGTATAGCGATGTATCTGGTAGTGCTGAAAATATGATAGAACACTATTCAGAATGTGATATCCACATAGGCTATCGTGTTCATGCTCATATATTTATGTCCAGCGTTGGTAAACCGAGCCTGTTAATAGCAGAGGACGGCCGAGGTATAGCATTAAGGGATGTATTAGGAGGGATGGTTCTTGACGCATACATTTCCAAGCATGGTTCTTTATTGTCAAAAGTGCTAGCAAAGCTACGTATTAAAGACGCTTACAATGTATCAGACGTGATTCCTTTTGAGGTTGAAAATTTACTAACCTACGAGAGCGAGAGTGAATGGTCTCGTAGTGAAATCGTGCGCAGTTCAATAGATACGCACTTTGGAACAATGACTCGCTTTCTTTCCCGTTTGCCGTAGTAGTAGAAATGCTCTTTTTTCTATCTAAAAGTCTAAGTTTTGTGATGCTTGAGCGATCACGGCATTTTCTCATCTATTTCGTATCGTCGGTGATGAATAAGTTGATGCCACTTATTCTTTTGCCGATACTCACGCGGTTTTTGAGTGAAAATGAATTCGGTGCATTAGCTATATATCAACTTTTGTTGGTTCTGTCAGTTTCAGTTGTGGGTATGAATATTCAGAACAATATAACAAAGAGCTTTTATGATAAGACGAAAGATGAGATAGCGCTATTAATTGGAAATGTAATTTTCACTCTAACACTGTCATTAATTCTTTGGTCCGTAGTATCGTTAGTTATTTATTTGTCTATCGAAGAGGTCTTTTCAGTTCCTGCTGGTTGGTTTGCGCTTCTGCCTTTTATCGCATTCTGTTCAGTGCTCATAGAATTACTGCTTACTGTATACAGAAATGATGGAAAGCCGCTTAATTTTGCTGGTATTGAAGTTGGTCGGTCAGCAATAGAGCTTATTTTAACTCTTTATTTGGTCGTAGTTATTACCGCAGGACTCTCGGGTCGCTTGAGCGCAATGCTTATAGCCATCGGTTCCTTTGCTTTATTCTCAGTCTATATCTTAAAACGTTCTGGTTACATAAATTACGAGTTAAACCGAAATTACTTAAGGGAAATATTGTTAGTGTCACTTCCCTTAATCCCCCATGCATTAGCCGGCGCATCCTTAAGTATGAGTAATAGATTGTTCCTAGAGAGAATCGAAGGAACATCGGCCGTAGCTGTTTTCGCTGTAAGTTACCAGTTTGCGATGGTTTTATCACTCGTAACAATAGCTTTAAATAGGACATGGGCTCCATGGTTATATAAAGCGATTTCGAAAGATAGTGTTGTTACAAAAAATGAAATTGTACAGAAGCTATATATCTACTGGGTAGCAGTATTTGTTATTAGCCTTATTGTTACTTTAGCTTCATACTTTTTGATTCCTATTGTCGTTCCACCTCAGTATCATGCAGCCTATGATTTTGTAATATACTTGGCGGTAGGTTACAGCTTCTACGCTATGTATAACTCAATATTCCCATTCTTTGTTTATTACTCTAGAACAAAAATGATTGCTGTAATCACTTTTTCGGTTGCTATTGTAAGTTTACTAATTAATTTTTTCCTAATACAGGAAAAAGGAATTATGGGAGCATCGCTATCGTTTTTAATCTCCTATCTTTTACTATTTATCATATCTTTCATTGCGGTTAACTCCTTAATAAAAATGCCGTGGATAAGGGGAAAATAAGAATGAGAAGCGTAAATGATGTAGTGAAAGTATTTAGAGAAGTTGAGGAACGCCATAATGCGCTTCACTTAGAAATTTCTGAGGTTAGGGTGTGGCTAGCACTTAGGCTTCATATTTATTATGAAATTGCTCAGAAGATTGGCATGTTAGATCGTCCGCATCAGGCGGCCTTAAGCCGAATTGATAAATTAAAGAATAGCTATAGCTATATATATAACTCACTCCGTCATAATCCTTTCTTGGCAAAGAAATCTACATTGTTGATAGTCCCACACTCTAGAAAGGTACTGTCAAACAATGTGGTCATAGATATTTATACGAACGACTTCATTAACGTTCGTAGCGACACTACCGTATTGGAAAAACATGACGGGCATAGGCATCAAGTGTCGCTCGGTCGTAATGCAGTTGCTTACGACTTTTTCTCTGTCTTATCCAATGCCTATTCTTCTGTTTTTAAAGCGCCTGTTAGCAAGGAAGTGCAGCGTACTATCAAAGCTATAGAGGATGATATAGAAGACCAATTCTCGGTTAGTATCGATCTTTTGGGTAGGATGCAAAAACTAGCTTCGAAGTTTAAAGTTGAAAACTATTTAGTTAAAAAATTTCTTAAGAAAAAATCCATACAGGAAATAGTCTTAGCCGTTTCATATGGACATCCGGTATTGATACATGCTGCAAAGTCACTGGGTATAAAGGTGACGGAAGTACAGCATGGCGTAATAAATAAATACCATCTCGGGTATGAATTTCCTACAGACTCCAACTTTGAACACCCTTTCTTTCCGGATGAGCTTATTGTTTGGCAAGATATGTGGAAACAAGCCGCAAACTTTCCAATTCCACCGAACTGTATTTTTACTAGAGAGTTGCAGTATTTCGCGATGGAAAAAAGGAAGCTTGAGCACGTTCCGAAAAAAACTGGAACAATACTCTGCTTATCTCAAGGAGTGAATGGAGAGCGAATTGCAGCATATTTGGAAAAAAACATACAATATTTAGAGAACTACGAAATTATTTTTAAGCTACATCCTAGCGAGTACAATAGATGGAAATCCTATCTTTCTCTCGTGAATTTATCGAAATATAAAAATGTTAAAGTAATTTCTGACAATAAAGAAAGTCTGCACAAGATGATGAAATCAGCTGAGTATGCGTTGGGAGTTTTTTCAACTGCAATGTTTGAAGCATACGACTATAAATGTAAGTTACTTGTGCTCGAGCTTCCAGGATTGGAGTATATGTCCTTTCTTTTAAATAGCGGCGAAGCCAAACTTGTTCCGATAGATTCTCGCCTTAAGCTGTTTCTGAGTTGATCTAGGAGTTTTTATGTTTACTAGGTTCAAGATGTTCGTGAAGCGCTTATATCGTTCGTTTTTGAAGTGGAATGCGCTAAGAGTCGTTCGCGATAGAGGTGTAAATATCAGAATAAACGGGCCTTGTCAGTTCTCGTCTCGCACCGAATTGGGAGTGAACTGCCATTTCAACGGTTTAAAAGTTAACGGCAAAGGGTTAGTAAGGATAGGAAGCAACTTTCATTCGGGCGAGGATTGCCTATTTATAACCGATATCCATAATTATAAGGGGGAAAAATTACCTTACGATGAGACCTATATAGTCAAAGATATAATCATTGAAGAAAATGTATGGATTGGAAGTCGCGTTATCATCTTAGGAGGGGTTACTTTAGGTGAGGGGGCCATAGTTCAAGCTGGTAGTGTGGTTGTAAGTGATGTTCCTGCACTATCTATAGTTGGTGGTCACCCTGCGAGGGTTTTTTCTAACCGCAGTAGCGAGCACTACTTTAGACTGAAAGAGGAAGGGAGCTTTCACTAAACGTTAGTGACTGTATGTAAATTTTTTCAACGTTAAAATGTCAAAAGCGCTCGGATGATCAAGTCAGTTGCTAAATCCCTTTTGCAAATAGGATTGTTTTTACTGTTAGAAGTATAATTTTTATATCCATTAAGAAACTTTGATGTTTAATATAGTAAATATCATATTTATGTTTCCATATCGCGTCTTCAGTTGAGGCTCCGTAAGGATATTTAACCTGAGCCAATCCGGTAATTCCTGGGCGAACGGCGTGCCGAAACCTATAATACGGGATCGATTTTTCCAGTTTTATTATAAAAATTTCCCGCTCAGGACGAGGCCCGATTATCGACATGTCTCCTCTAAGTACATTAATCAGTTGCGGGAGTTCGTCTAACCGTGTTTTACGAATGAATTTTCCTACACGCGTGACGCGCGAGTCATTTTTCTGAGCCCACTTTGCACCATCCTTCTCTGCGTCTGTGCGCATTGAACGAAATTTGATCACGCTGAACTCGGTATTATATAACCCCACTCGACGTTGCTTATAAAGTGCCGGCCCTCGAGATTCTAACTTAATGGCAATTGCAGTAAGTAATAGAATTGGAGAAAGGCAAACGATACCGATGAGTGACGCTATGAAGTCAAAAACTCTTTTCCAGAGCTTGTTACCGCTGTTGGATAAAATTGAGAAAGCCTTTTGTTGCAGGAAATAATCAGCATTCAGCAACTCAGTTTCTGTGTATTTTACTTTTCTATCAAGAAAGCTAATTAAAGGTTCAACCCAAGCACCCATCTCCGTCGCAGTAACCAAAAATTCCCGTTGCTCCGCGGTCATTTCGGCGCTTCTATAATGGCATACTACCTTTGGTAGCCCACGCTGAAGGTTAAATTCATTGAGAACGAAGTTGATTTTGTGGTGGCGAAGAATTTTTGATATTAACTTCTGATATTCTTCAGGGCAATACACGTGAACTTGAGCCGTTTTACGGAAACTTAACATTTAATTTGCCTATAAACGCACAGCTAGGTTGCTTAAATATGAGCTTGTTTGGAATTATTGACGCCTAATGTTAGCAGAACGTGTGGTGTATGACACCAAAATTGTACGCTGATTTGAGTTCCATTGTTGCCCCTTCGCAGATAGAATAATAACCAATGTGCATTGTAGCTTGCCGTCTCCAGATAGCATGCGGCATGACGAGGTTTTAATTCAGATTTTAAAGCTATAGCTAAAATAAATATTAAGGAAAGTTGTAATGAAAATTGCAGTGGCGGGAACTGGCTACGTAGGCCTTTCCAACGCAGTCTTGCTTGCACAACACAATGATGTAGTGGCTGTAGATATTATTGAAGAAAGAGTTGCTTTAGTAAACAGCGGCGAGTCCCCGATTGAAGATAGGGAACTATCAGGTTTTTTGTCTAGTGGCGAACTGTCACTGAGCGCAACGATGAACAAGCAGGAAGGCTATAAAGATGCAAAGTTTGTAGTTATAGCAACTCCGACAGACTATGATCCGGAGACAAATTACTTCAATACAAGTTCGGTTGAAGCGGTTATACAGGACGTTTTAGCTGTTAACCCGAGTGCAGTAATGGTTATAAAGTCAACGGTGCCTGTAGGTTTCACTTTAGAAGCGCGTAAACGCTTTAATACTGAGAATATTATGTTTTCGCCAGAGTTTTTGCGTGAAGGTCTGGCGCTATACGATAACCTTCACCCCTCCAGAATTATTGTTGGCGAGCGGTCGGAGCGTGCTCAACAGTTTGCTGGTTTGTTGCTGCAGGGAGCCTTAAAGAAAGACGTTCCTGTTCTTTACACAGATAGTACAGAAGCTGAAGCTATTAAACTTTTTGCCAATACTTATTTAGCAATGCGCGTGGCTTACTTTAACGAGTTAGATACTTACGCAGAAAGTCATAGTTTAGATACCCGCCAGATTATTGAAGGGGTCGGCCTAGATCCTCGTATTGGCTCACATTACAATAATCCGTCCTTTGGCTATGGCGGTTACTGTTTACCCAAAGATACGAAGCAACTACTCGCGAACTATGAAGACGTGCCGCAAGCCTTGATTAGAGCTGTCGTAGAGTCGAATTCAACTCGGAAGAGCTTCGTTGCTAGTGCTATAATGGCTCGGAAACCGAAAACCGTCGGGATTTATCGCTTAGTAATGAAGTCAGGTTCTGATAACTTCCGAGCGTCTGCTGTGCAGGGCATTATGAGCCGTCTCGAAGCCAAGGGGATTTCTATTGTAGTGTATGAACCTGCATTAGAAGATAATAGCTTTAATAATTTTCCGGTTATTCGAGATCTTCAGGAATTTAAAGAAAAGAGCTGCGTGATTGTCTCAAATCGTCTTGCCGAAGAGCTACAAGATGTAAAAGCAAAGGTATATACCCGAGATGTTTTTAATTCTGACTAGTTTATTCTGGACGGTTTGCTTAGCTGTCTTAACGCGATTGTAAGGATTAGATGTGATTTTATTAACAGGTGGTGCTGGATATATTGGCTCTCATACAGCAGTTGAGTTGATTCAGGCAAATCACGAAATTGTGGTGATTGATAATTTATCAAATAGTGCAGTTGAGAGTATTCGCCGTATTGAGACCATCACCGGTACCAAAGTGCCATTTTTAGAAGGTGATATTCGTGACGAGGTTTTTTTGGATTCTGTTTTTCAGAAATACAATATCTCGGCAGTTATCCATTTTGCAGGGTTAAAATCAGTTAGCGAAAGTGTCGCAAAGCCACTAGAGTATTATGATAATAATGTTCACGGAACGATGGTTTTGCTACGAGCTATGCAGCAGGCTGAAGTTAAGCAGTTTATTTTCAGTTCGTCGGCAACCGTTTATGGTGAAGATGCTCCTGTTCCTTATTTAGAGTCGATGCCAAGAGGGCGAGCGTCAAACCCTTATGGTCGGTCTAAAGCAATAGTTGAGCAAATATTAACCGACTTTCACTCCGCAGAAACCGACATGTCGATAACAATTCTTCGATATTTTAATCCTGTCGGGGCGCACTCTTCAGGCATGATAGGTGAGGATCCAAAGGATATTCCCAACAACTTAATGCCTTTTGTGTCTCAAGTTGCGATAGGGCGTCTAGACAAACTAGTCATTCATGGGGACAATTATGATACTCGCGATGGGACTTGTGAGCGAGATTATATTCATGTGGTTGATCTGGCTAAAGGACATTTATGCGCTTTAAATCAAATGGCGGCTGCCGGCATTCACATATTTAATTTGGGTACGGGTAAGTCAAATTCGGTAAAAGAAGTGATTGAAACATTTCAGCGCGTTAATGGAATTAAAATACCCTACGAAATTGGCACTAGACGAGATGGTGATCTTCCGGCATGTTGGGCCTGTACAGAAAAAGCTGAAAATCAGCTGCAGTGGAGAGCGACAAGGACTCTTGAGGATATGATGCGTGATACGTGGCAGTGGCAGCAGAAGAATCCGAATGGCTATAATTAGTGAGTCGCTTTAATATATTTTCCTACTCAAGGTTTAGAGTTCCATTCGCTGAAAACGCAGGCTACAATAGCCTGCGTTTTTGTTATAAATTCTAATTTATACGTTCTATTTTTCGTTTTCGAAAGGAGTCGGTTTTGAGCCGCTTAGTATCACTTGCCCTAGCTCTATTCTTGATTGCTGCTGCAGTCATTTCGCTGCCTCAAGAGGCCTATGCCCAGAGTAAGCCAACTCAGGCGCAGCTTGAGCAATTCAAGAAGTTACCACGCGCTCAGCAAGAAGCTTTGGCGCGTCAGTACGGTATTAGCTTAAGCGATTTAGAACGTAGTAGCGGTAACCAACAAGGTGAAATCCGAGCTTCTGATACGGTTTCCGAGCGTGCTAACAACACTGATACTGAAACTGACCGTCGCGCGCTAAATGAGCTTAGCCCAGGCGAGCTTGAAAAGCGTCTGGCAAAAGATGATGAAGAAATTGCTCCATTCGGTTATAGCCTGTTTCAGGGCGAACCTAGCACTTTCGCACCTATTAGTAATGCACCAGTTCCTTCTAATTACTTGATTGGTGTGGGAGATACTCTACGTATTCAGTTGTATGGGAAAGAAAGCTCAAGTTATGACGCAATTGTGGATCGCGAAGGTCGAATTACGGTTGGTCAGTTGGGGCCAATGAGCGTGGCTGGGTTACGTTACGATGAAGTGAAAGAGTTGATTCGTGCCACCGTAAGTGAACGCATGATTGGTATTGAAGCGGCGGTTTCTATTGGTGAACTGCGTTCTATGCAAGTATTTGTTGTTGGCGAAGCCTACAAACCGGGCGCTTATACCGTTAGTTCGCTAACGACTATTAGTCAGGCGCTGTTTGTGTCCGGTGGTGTATCTGATATTGCTTCGCTACGTAGCATTCAGTTAAAACGCGGCGGTGAAACAGTAAAAACTTTTGATCTGTACGATTTACTGACCAAGGGTGATGCTAGTGATGATGCTTTACTGCGCGACGGAGATGTAGTTTTTATCCCACCCCGAGGTGAGATGATAACCGTGCGTGGCGAAGTGATGCGTCCGGCGCAGTACGAACTCAAAGGCAATGAGACGTTGGCTGATGTTGTAGAGCTTGCAGGCGGACTATTGCCGAATGCCTATAGAGCGTCAGCACAACTTCAGCGTGTGGCTAACGGTTCACGTATTATTGAAACTGTGAATTTAAATACTAAAGCTGATTCTGTAAAAATGCGCGGCGGCGATGATTTAGATATTGGTGCTGTTGCTCAGCGTGTATCTGAGGGAGTTATGTTGGTAGGTGCAGTTACTCGCCCTGGCACCTATGAAGTTACCAATGATATGCGCGTCAGTGATCTACTTCCAGGTATTGATTCCGCATTATTGCCGGTTGCCGACTTGGGCTACGGGCTGGTAGTTCGGCCGTCGGAAGACCGCCGTCGTACGCAAGTTCTGCAGTTTGACGTTGCGCAGGCGATTTCGGGTAAGGCTGAGCAGAACCTTGCCCTGCAATCACGCGATCAGGTGGTTATTTTTAGCCGTTATGAGTCGGCCATGGCAGAAAAGAACCAGCTAGAAAGCTTTTTAAGAACTGAATCCGAACGTGCACGAATTCAGCGCGAAGAAGTATTAGAGTTATACCGTGAGCAATATCTGCAAAAGCTCGTTGGTAATCGTGCCGACAATTTCAATGACAGCGATCAACCTGACCGCTTGCGTGAGCTTGATAAAGAACTCGCTAGCCTTTTTGAAACGGAACCGAGTGAAAAAGAAGGTGACAAAGAGACAGTGAAATCACCTAGCTACTATTCAAAGTTCTCGCGTTATAATTTGTTGCAGCCTATTTTATATCAGTTGCGTAACCAATACACAGCAACAGGTAGTCTAAATTTATTTTTCGTTGATGGTGAAGTGCGCTATCCGGGCGTATATCCACTGGCAGTAAATGCCACAGCGCGAGATGCTATAGCGGCGGCTGGCGGTTTAAAAGAGTCGGCCTATCTGGCACGTGCTGAAATTACCCGAACCCTTTTATCCGACGGTGAAGCTGTTACTGATTATGTGCCCTTTGAATTGGGTAAAGTGCTTAGCGGCGAAACTCAAATGCTCTTAAATGGTCGGGATCGGGTAAACATTTTGTCGATTCCTGATTGGCAGAATACTCTGCAGGTGCGTTTGGAAGGCGAAGTGCGTTTCCCCGGTACATACACTATTCGCCGTGGTGAAACCCTGAAAACGTTGCTGGAACGTGCCGGGGGTTTAACAGACTATGCCTTTGAGCGCGGCGCTGTATTTACTAGAGCCGACCTACGTGAAACGGAACAACGTCAATTAGAAGGTCTGGCACAGCAATTACGCCGTGAAATTGCATCTAACGTTATTACTGACACCGGTGGTAACTTTGCGTACGGCGAGCTTAACCAGTTATTACGTGACTTAACTAACATTGAAGCTATTGGGCGTTTGGTGGTCGATTTAGATGCCATTATGGCTAATGGCTCGCGTGATGCTGACTTGCAGTTGAAAGACGGCGACCGCTTATTTGTGCCTACCTCTCAAAACACGGTTAGCATTATTGGCGAAGTGCAACTGGCTAGTTCTTATCGTTACGATGGCACTTTGTCACTGGATGATTACATTGAACGTGCCGGGGGGTTGCGCCAGAAAGCGGATGACTCACGCGTGTATATAGTAAAAGCTGATGGCTCTATCTCTGTACCAGACCGTAGTGGTTGGTTTAACTTTAAACGCACTTCAGTTGAACCAGGCGATACCATAGTGGTGCCATTAGACACGCAATACGTGAACAATATTGAGGTTTGGAGCACAGCAACACAGATCATGTATCAGGTTGGTGTAGCCCTAGCAGCAGTAAGCTCACTGTAACTGCTGGTTGACGTTGACGTAGCCTGACGTTCCACGTCAGGTGAGATGCCTGGATTATCAAATAATGTATTTGTGGCATGCCGATGGTTGCAGCAAATACATTATTTTAAACGGTTAGATTGGACCTGACGTGAAACGTCAGGCTACAACTGGAATTTTATGACGACCGAGAATCGTTTAACGCACCTGCAGCAGCTCGAAAGCGAAGCCATTCACATTTTTCGTGAGGTGGCTGCGCAGTTCGAGCAGCCGGTGATGATGTACTCGGTTGGGAAAGATTCTTCTGTACTTCTGCATTTAGCCCGCAAGGCATTCTACCCTGGGCGAATTCCGTTCCCACTACTGCACATAGACACCACCTGGAAGTTTCAGGAAATGATTGCCTTTCGCGACCGTATGGCAAAGCAGCATAACTTTGAGCTCTTAGTGCATACCAATCAAGAAGCGGTGCAGCAGGGTGTGAACCCTTTTGACCACCCGCGTTACACCGACATTATGAAAACCGATGCGCTGAAGCAGGCGCTTAGTCAGCATGGTTTTGATGCCGCTATTGGCGGCGCCCGTCGAGACGAAGAAAAATCCCGTGCCAAAGAGCGTGTGTTTTCATTTCGTGATCCGCATCACCGCTGGGACCCAAAACAGCAACGCCCTGAACTATGGCGTATATATAACGGTGCCGTGAATAAACGCGAAAGTATGCGGGTGTTTCCGCTGTCGAATTGGACCGAGCTGGATATTTGGGAATACATTCAGGCCGAGGGTATTGAAATTCCGTCGCTATACTTTGCTAAAGAGCGCCCTGTGGTGGAGCGTGACGGCAGCCTGATTATGGTAGACGACAATCGTATACGTTTAGCCGAAGGGGAGCAGCCCCAGCAGCGCATGGTGCGTTTTCGTACCTTAGGTTGTTATCCGCTAACAGGTGCTATGGAATCAAACGCCACTACCTTGCCGGAAATTATTGCTGAAATGCAGCTAAGCCGCTTTTCCGAGCGCCAGGGTCGGGTGATCGATCATGACGCCGCAGCCTCAATGGAAAAGAAGAAAATTGAGGGGTACTTTTAGTAATGAGTGACGAAGCAATGAGTACCAACCCGAATAAATTAGGCTTATTGCGCTTATTAACTTGCGGTAGCGTGGACGACGGTAAAAGCACTCTGATTGGTCGCCTGCTGTATGACAGTCAGGGAATCTACGAAGATCAGCTCAGCAGCTTAACCGCCGACAGCAAAAAAATGGGCACTCAGGGTGGCGAGTTAGATTTAGCCTTGTTGGTAGACGGCCTGCAGTCGGAACGCGAACAGGGCATTACCATTGACGTAGCTTATAGGTATTTTTCCACGCCTAAGCGTAAGTTTATTATTGCCGACACCCCGGGCCACGAGCAGTACACCCGCAATATGGCCACCGGCGCCTCGAATAGCGACTTTGCCATTATTCTGATTGATGCCAGTAAGGGTGTGCAAACCCAAACGCGCCGGCATAGCTTTATTTGTTCGCTGCTGGGTATTAAGCAGGTCATAGTAGCGGTGAACAAAATGGACACCGTGGGCTATAAGCAGGATGTGTATAAAGGCATTCAGCAGGATTATCTGAAACTAGCCGGTAGTCTGGATATTCCTGATATTCGCTTTGTACCTATTTCGGCTTTGTTGGGTGACAACGTGGTGCACCCAAGTAAGCAAATGCCCTGGTTCCGTGGCTCAACTTTGTTGCACTATATTGAAACCACAGTGCCCCAGGCGCATGAGTCCAACGAGTTCCGTTTTCCGGTGCAGCGGGTTAGCCGGCCTGATTCTGACTTCCGCGGTTTTGAAGGCAGCATAGTTAGTGGCGCAGTGAAGGTTGGTGACACTATTCGTGTGCTACCTGCAGGTACTATTAGTAGTGTGCGTTCTATTACCACTTTTGATGGTGAGTTAGATCAAGCCGTTGCCCCACAGGCCGTAACTATTACCTTAAATGACGAAGTGGCGGTAAACCGTGGTGACATGTTGGCGCATAAAGACGACTTACCCAGGGTAGCGTCTCGCGTAAGGGCCAAGCTGGTATGGATGCATGAGCAGCCGCTACAGCCACGCAACGAATACCGCGTACACTTTATTACCAAAGCGACCCGCGGCATGGTGGCGGGGCTGCATCACCGCATAGACGTAAATACCATGACCGAGCAAAGCGTGAGTACGCTTGGCTTAAATGAAATTGGTCTGGTCGATTTGCAGCTGGTAGAGCCGGTGCCTTTCGATAAGTACGCCGACAATAAGCACAGCGGTAGCTTTATTTTAATTGATAAGGTTTCCAACACTACGGTAGCTGCGGGCATGGTTGAAGAAGCTTTGCCTGATACGGGCGCTCAGCGCGCCGGTGAGACTTCACAAGAAGTTGTTTGGCATGCCGCTGCCGTGGGTTCGCAAGAACGTGCGCTGCGCTATGAGCATAAGCCCTGCATGCTTTGGTACACCGGGCTAAGTGGCTCAGGTAAATCAACTATTGCGAATGCCGTAGACCGTTTATTGTTTGAGCGCGGTTGCCGTACCTATGTACTGGACGGCGACAATTTACGCCATGGCTTGAATAAAGACTTAGGTTTTAGCGATTCAGATCGAGTTGAAAATATTCGCCGGGTAAGCGAAATGGGGCGCTTGTTTGTTGATGCCGGTTTAATTGTAAGTGCAGCGTTGATTTCGCCCTTTGCTGAAGAGCGGGCAAGAGCTAAAACCTTAGTTGGTGCCGACCAGTTTATTGAAGTATTTATAGATACCCCGATTGAGGTATGTGAGCAGCGTGATCCTAAAGGCTTGTACGCAAAAGCGCGGGCGGGGGACATTCCCAATTTTACCGGTATTAGCTCGCCTTACGAAGCGCCGGCTAAGCCTGATGTCCACGTACATACTGACAAAGTAAACGTCACCGAAGCTGCCCAGCAAATTATTGATTATCTTTTCCGCCGAAGGATTATTGCCTAGTTTAGCGTCCAATTACATTTCGGGAATTAGTTCAATAGCTTTTCATTGTGGAAACGCTATTGATTACTTTATATATCAAGAATTATCTATAGAAGGTAAAGCTGCTATTGTATGATTCTGGTATCGTCAGGAAAATTTTTTCGAATCAGTATAAACTCAGTATCGCTGAGCAGCTATCTATTCGGGAAGTATTATTAAGGAGTTTTTGCCGTGACCTATCCTATTTTTCTCTCAGTTGTTTATGTGGTGAAAGACCAAGCTGATGAGCTAGAGACAATCCTAAGAAACGCAGTCTTGTATCTTTCTGATTTAGTTGAAGATTTTGAAGTTATTGTAGTTGACAACTCTTCCACAGATGACTCAGTTTTCAAATTATCGTTGCTCACAAAAGGCGATGGCTTGCCTAACCTACAAGTATACGCTTTGACGAAAAGTGTCGATCAAGATACTGCAGCGTGGGTAGGAATAGAAAATTCTCTCGGAGATTTTGCTGCTGTTATTAACCCAGATGAAGATGATATAAATCAATTACCGGAGTTACTAAAAAGAGCAACGTCAGGTGCTGATGTAGTTTTCGGAAAAAATATAGTGAAATCAAAGCAAAGCGTTTGCTATAAGTTTGGTGAGAAGTTTTTTAGCGTTTTATTCCGTTCATTTAATGGAATAAATCTAACGAAAGAAATATCGCAATTCCGTGTTTTAAGCAAAAAGGTTATAAATTTTGTTCTCCAACACCCTCAGCCCGCAATAACGTATCGACATCTTCCTATAACAGGTGGGTTTAAGCGATCTACATATCAATATAAATATGTTCCAAAGAATAGGAAAAAGAAGAGACTTAGTGACAGCTTTGACAAAGGAATTCGAATTTTAGTTTCAACCACCCGTGTACCGATGCGACTAGTCACGGCGCTAACACTATTTGGTGCTGTATCTAATGTTATTTATTCGATATACGTACTTTTCGTTTCTCTCACTAAGACGAATGTTGAACCAGGGTGGGTAAGCTTATCTTTGCAACAGTCCGGAATGTTTTTTCTTATTTCATTAGTACTTTTAGTTTTAGGTGAATATATCCTTCAAATGGCTAGTTTGTCGAATGAGGGACCCGCCTATAATATAGCTGAAGAATATACGAGTACCGTAATAACTCGTCGTGAAAAGTTAAATATCGATGAGCCAAAAGTTATAGAATCTATCGAGAATTCGAATAATGTCAAAAATTAAAAGTACACATTTTTTTGACGCTGTTGTTATTGGTGGAGGGTTTTACGGAGCAAGTATTGCTGCTTATTTGGTCGAAGTTATAGGACTAAAAAAGGTTGCGATAATTGAAAAAGAAAAGGCGCTAATGCAAAGGGCTTCTTATAACAATCAGGCAAGAGTACACAATGGTTATCATTATCCACGGAGTTATACTACCGCTTATAGAAGCCGTACTAATTTACCTAAATTTTTGAA
Organism: Pseudidiomarina planktonica; assembly: GCF_900177775.1. Taxonomy (GTDB): domain Bacteria; phylum Pseudomonadota; class Gammaproteobacteria; order Enterobacterales; family Alteromonadaceae; genus Pseudidiomarina; species Pseudidiomarina planktonica. The sequence goes on from NZ_FXWH01000001.1 coordinate 652,681, forward strand.
TAAATGGGGATTTTCTGTAAAAACTGACTTCAAAAAATTGTATGCAATAGCAACGCGTAACTCAAAGGTTACTCCTAAACAATTTGAACGGTTTTGTAATGAGATAGGAGCTCCTATTAAAATTGCTGACAGTTCAGACCGAAAGCAATTTAACTCTAAGTTAATTGAAGAAGTTTTTGAAGTTGAAGAGTTCGCATTTGATTCTAGTCAATTACGTCAATTTGCTGAAAAAGAGTTAAAAGATTTAAATGTAAATGTAATGTTGGACACTTCTTGTACTCAGATAATAAACGATGGATTTAATATTTATAAATGTATTGTTGAATCGGCTGGACAGAAAAATACAGGTAATGGCCATGCAATTTGGACAAGTAAAATATTTAATTGTACTTATAGCGGCTTGAATCAAATAAAGGGCGAGTTTGAAGGAGTTAAGACAAGAGTTAAGCACGAGTTAACTGAAATGGCCTTAATTGTTCCTCCTGATGGCTTCTCCGATATTGGAATAACAGTTATGGACGGACCTTTTTTTTCTACAATGCCTTTTCCCGCGAGACAATTACACAGCATGTCACACGTACGATATACGCCCCATACGTCTTGGGAAGACGACGCTGATATCAATCCTTACCAAAGGCTCGAACGATTTCGCCCACAATCTCGATTTGACAGGATGAGGCGGGATATCATGCGATATATACCTAGTTTTTGTGATGCTAAGTATGTTGATTCGTTATTAGAACTAAAGACTGTACTAGTTAAGAATGAGGTAGACGATGGTCGGCCAATTTTATTTGAAAAAGACGCTAAATTGCCAGGCGTTTACTCGATTCTTGGCGGAAAAATCGATAACATCTTTGATATTATTGAGAAACTAGACAGTGAGTTGAGAGATTAATTAATGGCTACTACAAATATTGAAATTACAATTCCAGTTCTTGACGAAGAAGATACTCTCAAAAGTCAGATAGAAAAAATTGATATGTTCCTCAACGCGAATTTAAGCCTTAATAGTCAGGTCAGCTTGGTTATTGTTGATAATGGGTCAACTGATAAAACTCCCATGATAGCGCAGCGCTTAAGTGAAACGTTAAGACGTGTACGATATATACGACTGGAGGAGCGGGGAGTAGGTAGGGCTTTGAAGGCGTCCTGGCTAAATTCAAAGTCTGATATTGTAGGCTATATGGATTTAGACCTCGCAACTGATTTGAAGCATTTAGAACCCGCATTGGAACTGATACAAGGGGGGCAGTATGATGTTGTTACTGGATCTCGTTTGTTGAAAGCGTCAAAAGCAATCGGTAGGCCGCCGATAAGAACCTTTACCAGTAAGACCCTCAACGTAATTTTACAGACTTGGTTTGACGTTGGTTTTAGTGACGGGATGTGTGGGTTTAAATTTCTTCGATCGGACTTGATAAATGAACTAATGGCGGCTGGCGCAGTAAGTGACGGTTGGTTTTTTGCGACAGAAATTCTTATAGCCGCTGAGGCACTTGGTTATAAGGTTGGTGACATTCCGGTAGAGTGGACTGACGATCCTAATTCAAAAGTCAAAATCTTAAAGTTAACGGCAGAATACTTAAAGGCAATGAAAAGGCTAAAGTGCAACTTAAAAGAATACGAGAAAAACAATGCTTATAAATAAATTATCACCGGATGAGAAACAGATATTTTTAGGCAGCGCTATGTGGGGTAGGGGCGTAACTAAACATGATGTTTTTAGGATGTTGGATTATTATATTGAGTCCGGTGAAACATTAATTGATCATGCAGTGAATTACCCTATTAATGCGATTCCCGAAGACTACGGATTGGGATTGAACTGGCTTTCAGAATGGAAAGCACTGAATTCTTCTAGCAAAATAGAGGTACTTGTTAAGATTGGCTCTGTTAATAATTTAGGGACGCCTGATAGTGATCTTTCACCAAGAGGAATCCAACAGCAGTTTAACTTTCTAAGTGATAAACTCGAAGGTTCTCTGTCTTCGATAGCGATTCATTGGGATAACCGAATCTCTCGGGACAGTTCTATCGAAATAGCGGAAACCTTGGAAACTGTTAACGACATCGCTGATAAACACGGTCTTCGAATCGGAATATCAGGAATTAAGAGTGCGGATCTTTATGGCGATTATTTTAATGAGCATGCTATAAAACCAATAGTACAGGTTAAAGAAAATGTAATCACTTGCGATGCCCGTAAATTTTACTCTAAATATTTTAAAGATGCGGATTATATCGCTTACGGAATAAATTTAGGGGGATTGCGTGAGCAGGGAACGAGTGCAACTGCGGCACTAAGGGGGATCGAGCACCCTGATTGGGTCTATGATGCCTTCAAAGCTGTAAAAATGGATACATCGTTACGTCCAAAGCCAGAAAGTTTTTATGATATCTCGATGTATCTAGCATATTGTAACCCAAACTTATCCGGAATTATTATAGGTCCGAAGAGTAAAGACCAATTGAGCTCATTACTACAATTTTGGGAAGCGCTCCAGAATTTTAATAGATCACATGATTACAGATCTCTCAACCAGCTGATTGAAAAAAACATGGTCTGTTAATTGTGAAGATATCTGATTTCGAATTTTTTAGATTTTTAGTTGTCGGTGTAATAAATACAGCGGTAGGTTACGGCGTTTTTTATCTTTTACTGCGCTATTTACATGTACAACCATATCTTGCAAACGCAATCGGCTATTGCGTGGCTTTATCCGTTGCCTTCACGCTTTCTAGGTGTTTTGTTTTTAATAAAACCTATAAACCGCGTATGGTCCTTAACTTTACTATTGCATTTATTTTGGCTTTTGGACTTAATCAAATTACGCTATTTTTGAGTTTGAATGTAGCTGGGCTGATTCCTGAGTTGGCTCAGTTATTTGCAATGGCTGTTTACACAGTTGCGTTTTTCTTTTTAAATAAATATTTCGTATTTAATAGGTGACGAATGGACAGAACAGAAAGTGAGCGTCATACTCCGTATATTGGATGGCTGATAGTTTCTTGTGTGGCTCTTTTTATATTTTCTTATAAACTCGCCGCATGGGACTCATTGATTATCGAGGTTCACGACAATCTGGATTCAGTGCATGCATGGCTAGCAGTATTAAGAGAACATGGTTTGTTTTTTTCGAAAAATGACGCCATCGTGCCTTTTCTTGGAGGAATTGAGAGAGCCTATTTACCCTCCGAGCTACAACTAGCTAATTTCCTTTATTTTCTGTTTGATCCTTTAGTTGCACATCATGTTAACTTTTTAATTAAGGTTGTGATCGGTACCTTTTCTTTTTACTTTTTAGCTCAACGCCTTCTTTCTTCGGATACTAACTTCAAATACTATGGACCTATAGTTTCTTTTGCTTATGCTCTTCTTCCTGGATACGAAAACTTATTTATTGCACAGGCATCACTTCCTCTAGTGGCCTATCTCTATATCCGGATTCTTGAGGAGAAGCGGATTAGTTTGCTAGCCATTGTTTTGATTTATCCGATACTCTCAGAGTTCCCAAGGTATGGAATCTTTATTTGCGGAACGATAATGGCGTTCACTGTTTATCTGGCAGTGCAACGCGATAAACGATGGATTCTTTCTTTACTGTTCATTGGTGCTCTTTGTGTTGGTTACATCGTGACTGACTACAGATTGTTCTATACTATTTTTCTGTCTGGACAAGATACGATTAGGGTTGCTATGGCATCTTCTGATTATAGTTTTATCAGGGGAGTCGCGAAAACACTAGTACTGGGTCAGTATCATGCTCAATCAATTCATTTTTTCCTTATTGCGCCATGTTTGCTTCTGGCATTGTTCCTATCCCGAAAAGAAATTGCATATTTAGATATAAAACGATACGGAAAAGAACTTCAGTTGATTTTTATTTGCTTGGGACTGATTTTATTTTACTCCGTAACTTATGGGTTATACGGGTCCTCTGAAGTTAAGTCTGTTATTTCAACGCTATTGCCTCCGTTATCTGGCTTTAAGTTTTATCGTTTCATATGGCTTAATCCATTGCTTTGGTATTTGATATTTGCTGCTTCCTTACTACTAGTTTCTCGATATATGAATCGCGCATTAGCGATATTTATATCGGTTACCCAGCTTCTGGTGGTTGTTCTTTATCCCTCTTATAGTAACGATTTAGCAAACTCTTTGAAATGTGAGTATTTTGTAACTTGTGAGTCTGAACCAAGCTACAGGAGTTTTTATAGTAGTAAGCTACTTGACGATATTAAATCGGATATAGGTTATTCAGGTGAGTGGGTGGTTGCGTTCGGTTTTCATCCTAGTGTTCTTAGTTATAATGGCTTTAATACGGCGGATGGATATCATAATGCTTACAGCTATGCTTATAAAAAGGAGTTTCGTGAGTTAATTGAGCCAGCTCTTAATCGGTCAGAAAAGTATAGAGAGTATTTTGATAATTGGGGCGGTCGAGCGTATTTGTTTTCGGATGATGTTGAATTTTCACCGAATAGAAACATTAAAGAGGGCGTCGTTGATTTGGATATCAGTATGGATTCGGCCCGTCGTATGGGCATTGCCTATATCATTTCGCTTTATCGAATTAAAACTTCAACAAGTGATGATGACCTGGTATTTATCGGCGAGTATAAAAATCCTGATTTGTCTTTTTATAAATTTTTTGTTTATAAAATATAGCGATTTTTTAATATTGTGCGGCGCAGGATTTGAGAAAATGCCAGACTAGAGATTTAGTCTGGCATTTTTTATTAAGCATATTTCTATTGAACAGGGGCGTTAGCCGGGCGGCGTGGCAGGAAGCTCACGCGTTGCAGCTCATTTGCTGCTTTGCTGCCAGCAAAACCAAAGCTGGTTGCAGTGGCTGAATCTGCATACTCCGGATTACTTAATTCATTCGGTAAGGTCCGTTTTTCCAGAATGTTCAGGCGTGGTGAAACCCAGGTAAATCGGTCGCCCGAACCATCAGCGCTAAAGTTTGCGTCTTCCAGTTCCAACACATACACAAAGCCAGCCTTGGACAAATATTTTCGTCTTCTTGGGAAGGGATATACCTTGGTTGGTGCATATTATTTATGCAAAAGTAAACATTTCGTCAAGACATATGTTGTTACCGATGATGACAATGACGACGGCAATGACGTAGCCTGACGCTCCACGTCAGGTGAGATGTCTAAATTATCAAATAATGTATTTGTGGAATACCCATGGTTGCAGCACATGCATTATTTTAAACGGATAGATCCCACCTGACGTGGAACGTCAGGCTACATGCAGGTACAATCTGGCTATAGCGGTCAACAAGAGAAATACATGTTAAATCAACAGCAACGAGACCAGGTTATTGCCATTGCGAAACAAGCGGGCGATGCCATTATGAAGGTATACCGCGAAGGTGACTTCCAGGTGGAAAGCAAAGGCGATAACAGCCCTTTAACTCGCGCTGATTTAGCTGCACATAAAGTGATTACAGCCGGGCTTCAGCAGCTCAGTGTGCAATACCCCGTATTAAGCGAAGAGTCTGACAATATACCCTGGTCCGAGCGTCAAACCTGGCAAACCTATTGGCTGGTAGATCCGTTAGACGGCACCAAGGAATTTATTAAGCGCAACGGCGAATTTACGGTGAATATTGCTTTGATTCACCAGGGTGAACCGGTATTTGGGGTAGTGTATGCGCCAGTTCTGGATGAGATGTATTGGGGGATGGTTGGTGGCATCACTGGGGCAACAAAGGGTGCGACGAATAGTGTCGCATATTGCAATGATCAGCAGATTCATGCCAAGTCATCGGCTAACCGCGAAACTTTAACCGTAGTAGGTTCCCGCTCACACCAAAGCGCTGAGTTAACAGGTTATCTGGAACAACTAGGCAAACCATACGAGCTGGTAGCTATGGGTAGCTCGTTAAAAATCTGTCTGGTAGCTTGTGGCGAAGCTGATTTATACCCGCGCTTAGGTCCAACTTGTGAGTGGGACACCGCCGCAGCCCACGCCGTAGCATTAGCTGCTGGCGCGCAGGTGACAGAAATTGCCGGTGCCGGCAATAACCGGCCGCTGCGGTATAACCAAAAAGAGTCGCTACTAAATCCACACTTTTTGGTAGCCGCTAGCAGCTAATTACCAACGTGACTTAGCGGCTCCGGCGGCACTGCCTAAGGCTTCATAGGTTCGCTCTACCGGCAGCGTTTCATTAATTGGGTTAGGGTTTAGCTTAACCACAGTTGCTGGCTCTGGCGGACGTGTCGCAGCTGATTGAGCTTTCTGCGGCGGTGCACTTGCGCCAAGAGCTCCTTTCCCAAACTGGTCAACCGGAACTGGTAGCGGCTCAGACTTCACCGGTCGGTCCAATTGTTTAGCCGGTGCAGACTGATTATTCGACTGCCCTGGTGTGAAAAGTGGTTGTAACATCATTGATGTATCCTCCAATTTGTTATGCTTGAAGTACAACCCAAGTAGCGAGTTGCACGTTGTAATGTGTAGCAATATATGTGCCGACAACGTCAGGCATTTATAATGCGGGGGTATCCGTTAAAGGGAAAGCATTTGCGTAGATAGGTAGATCGCACCTGACGTGTAACGTCAGGCTACTTTTTCGCACCAGAATTGATTACCATAGTAGGTAGGAATAGTAATGCTCAGTGAGACACGGAGTTCGAAATGATTATCGAGAATAAATACCTACATTTAGACGCGAGTTACCAAGGTCTGTCAGCGCAGGAGCTAAAGGACTTTGCTGAGCAACGCTTGCCCGAAAACTTTGATGCCTTGCGCAACCAGTTATTGCGCGGCGAGTTTATGAATGCCTCGGAAGGCCGAAAGGTTAGCCATTGCCTGAGTCGCTCCATTCACTCGGTAGTTGCTGCCGGAAACGGCAAAAATCGTTTTTCTGATATGGTGCGAGAGTTGCGTTCCGGCCGTTGGCTGGGCGCCACTGGCAAACCTATTCAGCACGTAGTGAACATTGGCGTAGGCGGCTCTGACTTAGGCCCTATGATGGGCAGCTTTGCCCTGCGCGAGTTCGCCGACGATTCCTCCCTGCATAATCTGGAGGTGCATTTTGTGTCGTCCATGGACGGCGGGCAGTTATATGCCGTATTCCCACTGATAGACCCTGAAACTACCGTATTTATTATTGCCTCAAAGTCCTTCGGCACTATAGACACCCTGGCTAATGTAGACACGGTGCGCAAGTGGGTGGCCGCGCCCGGCGAAGGTAGGGAATCACTAACCCACGAGCAGTGGCTGTCGCGGCACGTTATTGGCGTGTCGGCAAACTCAGTGGCTATGAATGATTTTGGTATTCCGGCAGCGCAGCAGCTTACTTTTGCACCTACGGTAGGTGGCCGTTTCTCGCTGTGGTCGGCCATAGGTTTACCTATTGCTTTAACCATTGGCGTGCATCAGTTCAGCCGCATGCTAGCTGGCGCTAAAGACATTGATGACCATTTCGGCAGCGCTCCGGTACTGGAAAATATTCCTTTATTAATGGCACTTATTGGCGTTTATAACCGCGAAGAACGAGGCATCAATAATCTGGCAGTACTGCCGTACGATGGCCGCCTGCGTTATTTACCCAGCTATTTGCAACAGCTGGACATGGAAAGTAACGGCAAGCAAGCCGACCACAGCGGCAAAGCTATTGATTACCCAACAGGCCCCGTAGTGTGGGGTGGTTTTGGGCCCAATGGTCAGCATGCGTTTTTCCAGCATTTGCATCAGGGTTACGACGCTTTTACCGCCGACTTTATTGCCGTGCTTAAACGCCAGGCGCCCGACTTTGAGCCGGGCGTGCAGGAAGGTTTAGCCGAGCAACAACGGTTAGCTATGGCCAACTGTTTAGCGCACCGCAAACTTATGTGGTTTGGTAACGAGAATAAAGAAGATCCACGTCATAACTATCCGGGCAAACATCCGTCCAGCTTATTATTTATGGACGAGCTAACGCCGGAAAGCTTCGGTGCCCTAATTGCTGCCTACGAGCACAAGGTATTCACCCAGGGCGTTATCTGGGGTCTGAACTCATTTGATCAGCCGGGTGTTGAACTGGGCAAAAAAGCCGCAACTGAGATTCTGGCCGTATTAGACGGCAAAGCCGCAGTCAGCGACGATTTTGACGCTTCAACTGCGGCCATGCTTAAACGCTTTTAATTGTTAGGTTGTCCGCGTTTTGGCAAAAAGCCAACGCGCGGGCTCGGTTCTGCACTAGCGCCTGACTTGCTTTTGCCAACACTATTACTCTGCGAATAATTAGGGTTACGAATGTTGTCCGGCAGCCAGGCTTTTTGCAGGCTCTGTAACTGGGGTGGGTACAAGGAGGCGTGCTGACTTGATGACTCCGTCCACTGGTAATAGCCATTATCCAGTACAATCAAACGATATCTTTCTTCGTCCATCAGTAGCGGGATCCATTCCCGGTAGCACGCGAAAAGACCTTTTTCTTCACAGTGAGCATAGCGGTCAACTAGCAGTGTTCCGTCACTTGTTAGTGACCAGTTCATGGCGTCGCCAACCCATTCGCTTTCTGTGGTTGGAATGTTGACATAGTAGCCTTGTTCGGAATCCATAAACTGCCAGCCATACAGGCTGCCTGGCTGATTCTTGCCGAATTGCTCATGCCATTCGCGCATGTACCAAGGGTTGAAATTCGCGGACCAAGCCTCATCAGCTAAGGTTAGCAAAGCGTCAGCGTTCCAAGTTAAATTCTCTTCTTGCTTAACCGCCCAGTCGTACTTGGCTACTTCGTATCCGTCTCCGGTTGAACCCTGGAGCATGGCCTCGTAAATACCGTCTTTTTCGGAGGTTAGCTTAACCGACAACACGATATCGTCGTAAGTCATCGTTATCTGCGTGTTATCAACTAATTCCCAGGTGCCTTGAACGTCGCTAATACGTCCGCTAAAAGTAAAGTCAGCATTAAAGGTAATTAAGTCCGACGCATAATTCGGGTTTTGAATGTCGTCGTTAAAATTAGCTATAACTGGTAGTGCCCAGTTTCCGACTACGTCGTCTTCGGTGATTTCAAGAAACTCAAGTTTATCGCCGTTTATATAGCTGGCTTGATATTCGCGTTCTACTTGTTCAGAAGGTATCTGAAAAGTCTCTGCGCCAACTTCAATTGGCACATAGTCGACGGTTATGTTTTCTATATTGTGAGTCAGTATGTTTCGTGCATTGCTTAAAATTGTTTTGAAACGTTGTGCGGTAATGCTTCGGGTGAACTCAACTTCGCCACCCTCAAAAGTTTCATAGGCTTCTATTATTTCAGCATCATCTGTCAGGTTTCTTACGTTATCGTAATGAGTTGTCACCAGAGGCTCATTGTAAGCTATAGACAGGTATCCAGTGTCCTGAGCGTCCCAGGTGAATGGTATGTTATCGCCAGCAAAAGTTTCTGGGTTGTATAGGTGATTGACGACTCTACCGGTACTGTCCTGATTGAAAAACATAACCTTTAAGCCCTGCGAAACGAAACCACGCTTGATGGTCGGCGACACAACGTAAAACTCAGGCACATCAGTGCTATTCGGAACTAAGTTTTCATCAGCCAGTATTTCGGCCACCATGTTGGTTAACACTTCCGGATTATTGGCTTTTACGTTTTCAACGAAGCTGTTGTATGCGGAACTATTACTAATGAAGCCCCTGATTTTTGGCGTTTCTTCAGGTAAGGAATAATTTGGGTCATCTATGATTAGTTTGATTACTGCCGCAACTTCCAAAAGCTCAGTGGGATCAATGGCGGCCAGTGCATTACTTAATTCGTCAGAGGTTTTTGGAAACGGGGCGCCGCTAGAAATCAGAGAATGGCTTGCTGTGGTTAGATTTGTAACATAGGTACCGCTGGCTTCGCTTCGATCCAGTATTCTGTCTTCACCTGCAGCCTCGTAAAGATTCTCAAGGCTATCAAGCGTACTACTTAAATCTATGAATTCCTGATTGTTGTCTGCTATACCGTTTGCGTATATCACTGGTACCTGAGTTTCATCAATAAAGCGGATATCGAGTGTATAAAAGCCATCTTCATCTGCGGTGGTGAAATAACTCTCACCGCTAACAGTAACAACCAGTTCAGCGTTGGCTATTGGCGCATCAATAACACGACCGGAAATGGACATTTCTTTTACAACGGTAACACTGACAAAACCTGTATCGGTGTCGGCACCATCTGATACTACGTAGGTGAAGTTATCGGTACCGGTGAAGTCTTCGTCCGAGGTGTAAATGACTTTGTTATTTTCAATTGATACGGTGCCGAATTCAAGACCATCCACGCTTACAAGTGTGAGCTCATAGTCACCTTCGTCGGTATCGTTGGCGAGCACATCAATTTCCGTGGGCTCATTCGACAAGGCCGTTGCTTCGTCGTCAACGGCTACAGGCGGATAATTTACTGGTGGAGGAGTTGACTCATCGCCACCACCGCATGAAACGATAAAAACAACGCTACTGGCTAAGAGAGTTCTTCGGAAGGTATTCATGTGAACATCCTTGTTTTTTTACAATTCGATAACAAATTCTTATTCTAAAGCAAGGCGTAACTGACTTCAAAAACTTTCTTGGTCTTTACTAAGCAAAGAGCGCTTATAATAGGCTGACAATATTTAGTGTTTTGCTGCACCTAAATCCTGTAGTTGTGAACCATAATGAGGGTGAGTGTCTAATTACTTAGACACCAACGGTCACTTATACCCACAATGTACCAATCGCTAAACCTTGCGCGTGGAGGGAGCATGTCCAGACAAGATGACGAATTTGAGTTGTTCCGTCAGGAAATGGTGGATGTAACGCCATTAGTGGGCGAAGAGGTTGCCGACATTAAAAAGGCGTTTGAGCCTACGCTGGCGCAACGCGAGCGGCGTTTAGCGGCGGAGCGGCAATTGGAAGAAGACACCAATTTTTTGTCTACCGAGTATGTGGATTTGGTAGATCCCGACGACATTCTGGAATTTCGTCGTGAAGGCGTGCAAACCGGTGTGTACAAGCGCCTGAAGCAGGGTCGCTACAATATGGACGCCAGCCTGAATTTGCATCAGCACACGCTGCGCGAAGCGCGCATGGCGCTGTACAATTTTATTAAAGACTGTCATGAGGTGGGTATTCGCACCGTACTGATTATTCACGGCATGGGTAAGCAGGGGAAACCGCATCCGGCGCTCATTAAAAGCTATGTGAATAAGTGGCTGCGCGAGTTGCAGCCGGTACTGGCGTTTCACAGCGCTCAGCGGCCGCATGGTGGCCGCGGTGCTATGTATGTAATGCTTCGGAAAAACGCGGAGCAAAAGCAGTTTAATCGTGAGCTGCATGCGAAAAAATAAAGGTGGTAGGTAGTATGGCATTTCAACTAAGTAAGTTCTGTTGTGCTGCGGCGTTACTGGCTGTTGGGTTTGGTGCAGCGCCCGTACAAGCACAGCAGCAGAACTTGTCTGACTGGCTGGGTGGCCAATTGCAGGAGCAGGCGCAGCAGCGTTTTGATACCCGGCTGGAATACGGCACCTTTGAGGTGAATACCCTTACCGCTGAGCTTATGGCCACTGATATTCGTTTGCGTACTGACATTGACGAGCTGCCAGCTGGCTTGAATCAGTTATTAATGGCTGAAAACTTGTTGTTAGAAGGTGACTGGCAATTGCCTGGTACCAACGCCCCCAAGAACAACATTGTGGTGAAGCGCGCAGTGCTTGAGAACGTGCAGTTAACGGTGGCTTATTTTGACACCGGACGGTCGAACTTGCATGTACTGTTAGACCACGCCCGGCAGTTGCATTTGCAACGAGTGAATGAGCCATTGGATTGGTCCGTAGATGAAATGGTATTGCGCAATGTGGTGGTGAACTTGTTCGACAGTGGCACTCCGCTTGCCAGCGTACGAATTCCTGAATTGATTTTACCAGCGGTGAATTCGGCACAAACCACCCAGGAGCAGGTTGAAAAGCTATTGTGGCCAGTGCTTGATCAGTTGGCGCGCCAGGCTATGAAAGGGAATAGTGAAAACGTGACAGTAGACAGCGGTGGTTTAATGCGCTTTCTATGGCGTGAAATGTAAGCCGCTTAGAAATAGAAAAGGCCGCCAGAGTTTGGTTAATCTGGCGGCCTTTTTCGTATTAGCTATGTAAGCGCTAACTCAAATTAGAAGCTATACATGGCCATAAAGTGCAGTCGGTTTAAGTCGCCGTCTGTACCATTTTCCAGCTCACGATTGGCGTTTGAGATTTCCGCACCAAAAGTAACCCGTGGGGTAGGCGAGTACATGATGTTGAAAGCAACGCGCTGAGTTGACTCAGTGCCATTAACACCGGAAAGCGCCGTGTCGTTGTCGCTCCAGCCGCGGGCAAACACGATATTTGAGCGGGTGGTGTCAGACCATACATGGCGATAAGCCAGAGTGAAGCCAGCAATATCAACTGCTTCTAAGTCGCCGTCGGCAGTAATTACCGCATCGTTAAAGGTGTTTAAACCCATGTAACGACCTAAACCTGAACCGTACACTGCAGAAGCACGCACGTCGTTCTGACCCAGCATAAACTTGGCCGCAACGTTAATGCCGTAACCGGTTTCGGTTTCTTCGTCGCTATCGCCAGCTACGTCATAGGCTAGTTGGCGCACAATACCGGCTACTGAGTAGCTTACGTCGCCGCTTTTACCAGCATATTTAGCGACTAAGTCAGGCATAGCGCTGTCGCTTGAGGTAATACGGCCACCGCCACCAAATGGCGTGACTGTGGTTTCTGGATTTTCCAGTGAGAAGCTCAGGCCATTGCCTACGGTGTAGCGAATTTGTGGTTGACGCATAAACGCCATGCCGTCGGTAGCACCAACGAAATCAACAGACTCTGGTAGAATGCTTAAGTCCTGGAAGTTTGACCAGGCTTGTCCGAACAACCAGTTACCATAGGTGAAATAAGCCTGACGCAAACGCGGTGCGTAAGAGTTAGTAATACGTTCGTCACCTACTGGCACGGTTAAGAAGTCGAGTTCGATACGACCGCTGATTTTTTCACCGTTTTCCAGTTCTTGTGAAGCGGTGAAGAAGAAACGCGACTGGCGGGCATGAATGTCAGTAACAGGATCGTCACCAATGCCACCTACTGGCGTTACGCTTGGAATATAAAATTGACGACCGATATAGCCGGACGCTGGTGCTTGTCCATCGGCATAATCAGATACAAAAGCGTCTAATTTAACGTAACCGCCCCAGTCCCATTCTGGGTCCTGAGCCGCTGCAGGTAGCGCGGTCATGCTGCCGATAATGGCGCTGGCTACCAATGATTTTTTTAGGATGTTTTGCAACATTGCTCTGCTCCTCAAAGGATATCGTTGTTGTTATTTAGTTATTAATAAACTTTTTGTTAGGTGAGAAGCTTCGTCAATGCGGCGAAATTAATCAATCTATACTATGGTCTAATAGCCTTGAGGCCGCGAAAAACCTACAACATAGGGGTAAAATGCGCAACGGAGGAAGTATATATGTCGCAAGCAATTCACAAAGTTCCTGAGCATGCTAAGCAGCGTGCCTTAATTACTGAGCAGAAATATCAGCAAATGTATCAACAGTCGGTGTCTGATCCTGAAAGTTTCTGGGGCGAGCACGGCCAACGCATTACCTGGTTTACGCCTTATAACAAAGTAAAGAACACCAGCTTCAAGCCCGGTAATGTGGACATTAAATGGTTCGAAGACGGCACTTTAAACGCTTGCTACAACTGTGTAGACCGCCACCTGTCGGAACGTGCTGACAAAACCGCCATTATTTGGGAGGGCGATTCGCCCGACGTACAAGAAGAAATTACTTACCGCACTTTGCATCAGGAAGTGTCGCGTTTTGCCAACGGCCTGAAAAAACTGGGCGTGGAAAAGGGCGATCGCGTGGCGATTTATATGCCAATGGTGCCGGAAGCGGCTTATGCCATGCTGGCTTGTGCGCGTATTGGTGCGGTGCATACGGTTATTTTTGGTGGTTTCTCGCCGAAAGCTATTGCCGACCGGGTAAATGACTGCGGCGTGAAAGTAGTGATTACTGCCGATGAAGGCCGCCGTGGTGGTAATGCTTTAGGCCTGAAAAAGAACGTAGATGAAGCGCTGGCCGACGGCAAGTGCCCTACGGTTGAGCACGTGGTAGTGAGCCGCGTTACTCATGGCGAGGTGAAATGGAACGACTCGCGTGACGTGTGGTGGCACAAATTAGTAGCTGATGTTTCCAATGAATGTCAGCCGGAAGTTATGCACGCGGAAGATCCGCTCTTTATTCTGTATACCTCGGGTTCTACCGGGCAGCCGAAAGGTGTGTTGCATACCACCGGCGGCTACATGGTGTATGCGTCTATGACGCATGAGTATGTGTTTGATTACCATGAAGAAGATGTGTACTGGTGTGCGGCCGACGTAGGCTGGATTACCGGTCATACCTATATCGTGTACGGACCGCTGGCAAACGGCGCCACTACCTTAATGTTTGAAGGGGTGCCAACTTATCCTGGCGTGGGCCGTATTGGTGAGATTGTTGATAAGCATCAGGTAAATATTCTATACACGGCGCCAACGGCTATTCGGGCGTTAATGTCGAAAGGTGATGCGGCGGCCGAAACCAGCTCGCGGAAGTCACTGCGCGTATTAGGTAGTGTGGGTGAACCTATTAACCCGGAAGCCTGGGAATGGTATCACCGTGCTATTGGTAACAGCGAATGTCCTATTGTGGACACCTGGTGGCAAACCGAAACCGGCGGCATCATGATTACGCCATTACCGGGCGCCACTGACTTGAAGCCTGGTTCAGCTACGGTGCCATTCTTTGGTGTTCAGCCAGCGCTGGTAGACAGTGAAGGTGCTGAACTGAAAGGTGCTGCCGAGGGTAACCTGATTCTGAAAGATTCCTGGCCGGGGCAGTCGCGCACCTTGTGGGGCGACCACGAACGCTTTGAGCAAACCTATTTTTCAGCTTACAAAAATGTGTACTTTACCGGTGACGGTGCGCGTCGTGACGAAGACGGCTACTACTGGATTACCGGCCGGGTAGATGACGTGTTAAACGTATCTGGTCACCGCTTAGGTACCGCTGAAATTGAAAGTGCGCTGGTAGCTCACGAAGCTGTGGCTGAAGCCGCTGTGGTTGGCTATCCGCATGACTTAAAAGGTCAGGGTATTTATGTGTACGTAAGCTGTGTCAGTGGCACCGAAATTACTGATGAATTAACCAAGGAGCTACGCAACTGGGTGCGTAAAGAGCTAAGCCCAATTGCCACGCCGGACTTTATTCACTGGTCTGACGGTTTGCCGAAAACCCGTTCAGGTAAAATCATGCGCCGCATTTTGCGTAAAATTGCCGCTAATGATTTTGATAACCTGGGGGATACTTCTACGTTAGCCGATCCTTCTGTGGTAGATTCGTTAATTGAGAATCGACTGAATAAATAAGTTCGACAGCTAACAGAAGGGAAGCACTGGCCATGGCGAAATTTTTGATTGCAGACGACCATCCATTATTTCGTGAAGCGCTGCAAGGCGCCCTGGCCAATCATTATCCTGAGCTGGAACTGCGTGAAGCGGGCGATTTAGACGCCACGCTGGCCGCGCTTAGCAAAGATGATGATTTAGATTTGTTACTGCTGGATTTACACATGCCCGGCAGCGGTGATGTTTACGGCCTGATTCGGGTGCGTGAGGATTATCCGTTGTTGCCGGTAGCGGTGATTTCCGGCTCAGAAGATCCTTCCGTAGTAGCCAAGTGCATTGGTTTTGGTGCGCTTGGCTTTATTCCTAAATCAATGCCTTCCGCGCAAATTGCCGAGGCCATTGATAGTATTCTGCAAGGTGATACCTGGGTTCCGGCTGAAATGCGTGGCCGCCTTGACGACCTGTCGCAGGAAGACCACGAGCTGGCGCGCAAGGTAGCCACCTTAACGCCACAGCAATATCGCGTTTTATACTTTCTGCACGAAGGCCTGCTGAACAAGCAAATTGCCTATCAGTTGAATATCACTGAAGCCACCGTAAAAGCCCATATCACCGCCATTTTCCGCAAGCTGGGCGTATATAGCCGCACCCAGGCCGTACTGCTAGCCGAACGCCTGCAACTCGAAAACCCTTAATTTTTTGTGCTGCCTTCGGGTGTTGCGGGATGATGTAGCCTGACGTTCCACGTCAGGAGCGATTTACCTACCTGCGCAAATGTATTTCCTGTAACGAATGCATCGGCTACGAAACATGCACCTCACCTGACGTAAAACGTCAGGCTACCGTTTGCACGTGCCTCTTTGCTGCCTTCGGGTGTTGCGGGATGATGTAGCCTGACGTTCCACGTCAGGAGCGATTTACCTACCTGCACAAATGTATTTTCTATAGGGAATGCTGCGGCTACGAAACATACACCTCACCTGACGTAAAACGTCAGGCTACCGTTTGCACGTGCCTCTTTGCCGCCGTCGGATGTTGCGGGATGATGTAGCCTGACGTTCCACGTCAGGTGCTATCTACCTACCTACGCAAATGTATTTCCTATAACGAATGCTGCGGCTGCCAAACATGCACCCCACCTGACGTAAAACGTCAGGCTACCGTTTGCACGTGCCTCTTTGCCGCCGTCGGATGTTGCGGGATGATGTAGCCTGACGTTCCACGTCAGGAGCGATTTACCTACCTGCGCAAATGTATTTCCTATAACCCGATGCACCCGTATCTACCTACGCAAAATGCATTTTCTATGACGAACGTATTTGCTGCCAAACATGCACCTCACCTGACGTAAAACGTCAGGCTACACAATACGCACACCGGTCATGTCGTACGCGGATATAAGGTTGCTGGACGGCGCAAAGGCGGCTTGAATTGCTGCATGACTAATGTTCGCCGCTACTACGAGGGTGGTGTTTATTTCTTCACCCTATGCACCTATAAACGCAAGCGACTGCTAACCCGGCCGGACATTTTGCGTGCGCTCAAAAATGCTATTAATACAACCAGAGAAACTAATCCTTTCATTATTGATGCGCTGGTTATAATGCCCGATCATTTGCACTGCGTATTAACCATAGCCGACAAAGACATTCCGCTTCGCATTGCAAAAATCAAAGCGCTGACCACCAAAGCTCTGCCTGAATTTTCATCCAAAAATTATAAATCACATTACACCACCAAAAGCCGTTCTAAAAAGGGCATAGGTTCGCTGTGGCAAAAAGGCTATTGGGAACATACGGTGCGGAATGAAAAAGAACTGCACATGTATTTGCTGTACTGCTGCTTTAATCCGGTAAAGCATGGGTACGTGAAGAATGCTCTGGACTGGCCGCACTCGACCTTGCGCAAAGGCTTAGCGAACAAGAAATACCCACCCACCTGGCGCGACATAAACGAAAAATGGCTCAACGGCATTTTCGCAGAATACGACGATTTTTGACGCTTTATTGCAGCCCGCGCTTTCGGTGTAGCCTGACGTTTTGCTTGTGTAGCCTGACGTTCCACGTCAGGTGAGGTGTATTCGTCATGAAAATCAGCACGGATTGTAGGAAATACAATCGTGTAGGCCGGTAGATGGCACCTGACGTGGAACGTCAGGCTACATTATTCGGATGCACCGGTTGCAGCATGTGGTTGGGTTGGTGTGGGTAGATCGTACCTGACGTGGAACGTCAGGCTACCTATGCTGTTGGATGTATTTCAGCAGGGCTTTCAGGGCGGCGGGTTTTACCGGTTTGGCAAGGAAGTGCATGCGTTCCTGGCGGGCTTGCTTTTTCACCTGATCGTCGCGCATGGCGGTTACCAGCGCAGCCGGCATGTCCTCGTCCCAAATCTCCCGTAACTGGCGTGCCAGTTCAATGCCATTAGCGCCTGCGTATTCCCCAAGCTGATAATCAATGAGCATGGCGTCGGGTTGTTTGTCGACCGTGGAGCGTGCATGTTCCAGCACGTCTTCCACGCGCTGGAAGGTGAGCGCCTCACAACCCCATTTATGCAGTAGCGCGCTCATGGCAGTCAGGTTTTCCTGATCGTCGTCTACGCAAATAATGCATAAATTCTCGGTCGGGGACTCGTCGTTCTCGCGCGTTGGTTTCAGGCTAACCTGACCGGCACTGCCCAGTGGCACCCGTACCGAGAAGCACGAGCCGCGGCCTTCTTCGGAATGCAGCGTAAGCTGACAGCCCAACTGTTCACTCATACGCTGTGCCACGCTTAAACCTAAGCCAACACCTTCCACCGACGAATTCTGAACCCGATAAAAGGCATCAAATATGCGCGTACGTTGCTGCGGTGGAATACCCGGGCCCGTGTCCCATACAGCAATAAGTAAGTAATCACCGCGTTTACGCACGCCCAGCAACACTTTGCCGCGTTGGGTGTATTTAATCGCGTTAGACAAAAAGTTCTGCACAATACGACGCAAATAGGTGGGGTCGGTATAAATAACCGCGTCTTTATAATGCGCCCGGAATTCCAACTGACGCTGCTCGGCCAGCACCGCATATTCGCCCACCAGCGGCTGCAAAATGCTGTCTAAATACACATGCCTGAATTGCGGTTGCAATGCCCCTTGCTCCATTTTGGCAATGGCCAGCAGGGTTGATAACAAGTGTTCGGTAGAAGCCAGCGCGGTGTCCAGTTTGTCCAGTAACAGAGTGTTGGCTTCACCCATGTCGCGTTCATCAACCGCCGACAAATACAATCGAGCGGCGTTTAGCGGCTGCAGAATGTCGTGACTGGCCAGCGCCAGGAAACGGGTTTTGGAGGCGTTGGCATGTTCCGCCTCGGCTTTGGCTTTTTTCAGGGCTACTTCAACCCGGCGGCGACGGTCAATCTCTTCGGTCAGTTCGTTGTTAATTTCCCGAATCTTTTGCGAGCGCACATGAATGCGCTGTTCCAAATCTATATTGGCTTCTTCCAGCGCCTGCTGAGTTTCCACGTGCTCGGTAATGTCGGTAAAACTGGTAACAAAACCACCGTTCGGCAGTGGATTCCCTACCATTTCAATCACCCGGCCGTCGCCCCGGCGACGAATAAATCGGTGCGGAGAACCCATTTGCATGTAGCGTAAGCGCTTACTAACTAAATCATCAATTTCGCCCGGGCCGCACTCGCCGCGTTCGGCGTTATAGCGAATTAAGGTGGCAATGGGCTGGCCCGGTTTGACCATGCCTTCGGGGTATTCGAATAAGTCTAAGTAGCGCTTGTTCCAGGCTACCAGGCGCAGCTCCTGATCCACCACACTAATGCCCTGCGCCAGGTTCTCCAGCGAGCTGAACAAGATAGATTGCTGGGTTTGCAGCGCCTGAGTGGTGTCATCAAAGAAATGTACAACTTCCTCTAAGTTCAACTGGCGGTCACGCAGCGCCGCTTCAATTAATGAACGTGCGGTTGCCGCACCTAGCACCCCGGCCAGTGAGCGCTCTACGTATTTAATCAGGTCCTTGCTGGCAATGTCTTCCGGTGGCAGATTGGCTACCTCGGTTTCGTGCTGGAAAAATTCCATGATCTGTTCAGTGCGGTCATTACCTAAGAAAGTTCGCAGCAACAGCAGCATGTCGGAGTTGGTGGCCTGATGGTGCCGGTTTGAAGAGGTTTCCGGCAAAGTTGCCCGAGGTTTTACAAAGGCGGTTGCCTGAATACGGTCTACCAGCCGCGGTACCGCAATGGCAGAGAACAGCACATAGGCAAAGGTATTCAAAATTAAACTAATAATGGTGCCCTGGGTGATAATAGAGGTATCACTCAGTTCATGTGGCAGGTACATAGGCAGCGCCACGCTGAGTATCCAACCCACTAACCCGGCAAACAAACCCGCATAAACACCTCTGGCATGGCCACGACGCCAGTACAAACCACCAATCATGGGCGGCAGAATTTGCAGCATCAGCGAGAACGCCAGCAAACCAATGCTAACCAAGCCGGTTTTAGACGCCCAGAAGTAGTAGCACAAGTACGACAGCAGCATGATTACGGCAATAGCCACCCGCCGCATAATGAGCAGGCTGCGCTCGTAGCTGCGGCGGCGTTGATTTACCGGTAGGCGCGACTCGCGTTGCAATAACAGCGGCATAATCACGTCGTTGGTGAGCATGGTACTTAAGGTTACCGAGGCAATAATAACCATGGCGGTAGCCGCTGAAATACCACCTATAAATATAATTACGGCCAGCCAGGTTTGATCTGCCAGCATGGGCAAGCGTAGCGAGAAGGTAGAGCCGTCGGCGTCGTCGGGGAAGAACATGCCGCCGGTAATGGTAATGGGCACAATGGCCAGCGCAATAATGAGCAAATAGCCGGGGAATAACCAACGGGCGGTTTTTAAATGGCTAACATCTACGTTATCTACCACGGCGACATGGAACTGGCGCGGCAAACACAAAATAACACCGGCGGCCATGAGCGTTTGTACAATAAAGTCGAACTCATAAAACGCCGACAGCGACCACTCCGTGCGGCCGGTAAGTAGTACTTCTGAGGTCATTGACTGCTCGAAATGGCCGTTGAACAACCACCAGGCAAACACTGCCGCCATAACCAGCGCCAGCAGCTTTACCAGCGACTCAAAGGCAATAGCCAGAATCATGCCGTTGCGGTATTCGGTAACTTCAATATGGCGGGTACCGAACAGCATGGCGAACACTGCCATGATTAGCGCCGCCGCCATTTCATTAATAGAGAATTCGGCCAGCGCTGAGCTACTGGAAGTAAGTGCGACAAAGCTGCTACCCACGGCTTTTAACTGCAGCGCTATATAAGGAATAGTAGCCAGCGCAGCAATCAGAGTAACAAACAGGGCCAGCCGCTGGCGCTTGCCGTAGCGCGAGGCAATAAAGTCGGCTACCGAGGTGATGTTTTGTTGCTTACTTACCGACACCAGCTTTTCGACCATGGGCAAGCCGAATAAAAACAGCAACATAGGCCCAAGCAGAATCGGGAAGAAGGCCCAGCCGTCGGTATTGGCACTGCCAATCATGCCGTAGTAGGTCCACGAGGTGCAGTAAATGGCTAATGACAACGCATACACCAGCGGATGATAGCTGGCACGGTTCGCCCAGGAACGCGGTTTGTCGCCCCAGTGGGCCACCATAAATAGCAGTGCGATGTAGGCTAATGAAGCAAAAACAAGCAGCCAGGTCATTGTCTTTCCCGTGTTTTAGGCAATAGCGCCGAGTATAACCAGATATTTTACAAGAGAATACGCACCCTTAGACCAAAGTCCAATTTCTGTATTGACCACACAGGGCTAGATTGCGTAGTGACCCAAACAATAATAATCGAACAACTTGGAGGGGCGTTTTATGGCGTTCAAAAGCGAAGAACTCGCAGTAGCCTATTGGCGCGACAACATTAGCCTGGTGTTAAAGCTGTTGGCGGTGTGGTTTGTTGTGTCTTATGGCTTCGGCATTATTTTGGTGGACGTGCTGAATCAAATCACGTTTTTCGGCTTTAAGCTGGGATTCTGGTTTGCTCAACAAGGTTCCATCATTACCTTTGTTATTCTGATTTTCATTTACGTGAACAGAATGACAGCTCTCGATAACAAATACGACGTACACGAAGAGTAGGGGCGCACAATGGATATTCAAACACTTACGTTTATTATTGTCGGCCTGACCTTCGCATTATATATCGGTATCGCAGTTTGGTCCCGGGCAGGTTCGACACAAGACTTTTACGTGGCCAGTGGTGGTGTTCACCCGGTCTTAAACGGTATGGCAACTGCAGCCGACTGGATGTCTGCAGCGTCATTTATCTCCATGGCAGGTATTATCGCTTTCGCCGGTTACGACGGCAGCGTGTACTTAATGGGTTGGACCGGTGGTTATGTATTATTAGCCCTGTGTTTAGCACCATACCTGCGTAAATTCGGTAAGTTTACGGTACCGGATTTCATTGGTGACCGTTATTACTCACAAACCGCGCGTACCATTGCGGTAATTTGTGCCATCATCATTTCATTCACTTACATTGCCGGCCAAATGCGCGGTGTTGGGGTGGTGTTCTCACGTTTCTTAGAAGTTGATATTGCTACCGGCGTATTTATCGGTGCCGTGATTGTATTCTTCTATACCGTGTTGGGTGGTATGAAAGGTATTACTTATACTCAGGTAGCTCAGTACTGCGTACTGGCATTTGCGTATTTAGTACCTGCAATTTTCATCTCTTTATACATGACGGGTCACATTCTTCCACAAACCGGCTTTGGCGCCACTATTGCAGAGGGGCAACCGGGTTCCGGGGAGTACTTGCTGCAAAGGCTCGACGGGTTGTCGGAACAGCTTGGCTTAGCGGCTTACACAGAAGGGTCACGTAGTAAAATTGACGTGTTCTTTATTACCTGCGCATTAATGGTAGGTACGGCTGGTTTGCCACACGTTATTGTACGTTTCTTCACTGTACCTAAAGTTTCTGACGCGCGTTTGTCTGCGGGTTGGGCACTGGTATTCATTTCAGTGGTATATCTGACTGCACCTTCTATTGCAGGCTTTGCCAAAGTGAACTTGATCAATACGGTCAACGGACCTGATATGCAGGGCGTGGAATATGAAAATGCACCAAGTTGGATAACCAACTGGGAAAAAACCGGCTTAATTACCTGGGAAGACAAAAACGGCGATGGCCGTATGTTCTACTCTGGTGATGAGCGCAACGAAATGACCGTTGACCGTGACATTATGGTACTGGCGAATCCAGAAATTGCTGACTTACCTGCATGGGTAGTGGCACTGGTGGCAGCCGGTGGTGTAGCTGCGGCGTTATCAACTTCAGCAGGTTTGCTGCTGGTTATTTCGACTTCGGTTTCGCACGACTTAATGAAGCGAACGCTGGCCCCGGATATTACCGACCGGCAGGAGCTTATGTATGCGCGGGTAGCGGCAGGTGTTGCCGTGGCTATTTCAACCTACTTCGGCATTAATCCCCCGGGATTTGTGGCACAGGTGGTTGCCTTCGCGTTCGGTTTGGCTGCATCCAGCTTCTTCCCGGCAATTATTATGGGTATTTTCTACAAGCGGATGAACAGCACTGGTGCAATTGCAGGTATGGTGGTTGGTATTACCTTCACCCTGGCCTACATTATTTACTTCAAGTTCGTGAACCCTGCGGCAAATACGCCGGAAAACTGGTGGTTTAGTATTTCACCAGAAGGTATTGGTACGCTGGGCATGATCTTTAACTTTGTGGCGGCTTATATTGTTCACAAAGCAACGGGTGATGCACCGAAAGACATTCAGGATCTGGTAGAGTCTATTCGTTACCCTCGTGGTGCCGGAGTTTCTACTCATCACTAAGCTGTGATGTGTACCTGAACGTTAAACCTGAAAAGGATGAGGAGCCCGGTGCGTAAGTACCGGGCTTTTTTTATGAAACCAGATTTTGCGGAAGTCGAAAATTTCTTAGCGGATTGTCCGCCCTTTGATCAGCTTGATACTGAGCTGCGGCAGTGGGCCATTCGCCAAATGCAGGCTGCTTATGTAAATGAGCACAATGCCAACGACATTGTAAAAGAAGCACGCCCGGCATTATTTATTGTGCGCTCCGGCGTGTACGATTTGCGCGCGGCCGACGACCGGCTGATTGACCGGCTGGAAGAAGCCGACTTATTTGGCTACCCCTCTATGTTAAGTGGCAGGCCTATTACCAACCGTGTGAAAACTATTCAAGACGGGGTGGTATATATTTTACCGCAAGCGGCTTTTGATGAACTGCGCAGCAGTTGCAAGCCGTTTGAGCAATACTTTATTAAGGCACATGGCCAGCGCTTGCTGACGGAAGAGCAGGACCGCGCCGGCAGTGACTGGAGTGACAAGCTGGTAAGCAGTGTGGTGAGCATGAAGCCAGTGAGCCTGCCCAGTCACACACCGATTCAGGAAGCTGCCAAAGTAATGGCGGAGCACAAGATCTCCTCGGTGCTGATTATTGATTCCATTAAGCAGGACGAGCGCGACAAAGAGCATCTGGTTGGTATTTTAACCGACCGCGATATTCGCAACCGGGTAGTGGCGCGTGGGCTTTCGTACGACGTAGCCGTGAGCGCGGTCATGACGCAAACCCCCGCTACTGTGTATGGCCGTCAGTCGCTGGTGGATGCGCTAACTGTCATGACGCAAAGCAACATTCACCATCTGCCAGTGCTGGATGACAACGACAACCTGCTGGGTATGGTAACCACTACCGACTTAATGCGGCAGCAACGTAGTGAACCTGTGTTTCTCATTAGTGCTATTTATAAAGCCCGTACCAAAGAAGAGCTGGTTGCTGAAGCTAAGAATATTCCCGAATACATGCAAACCTTTGCCGGGCGGGTGCGTGACACCTCGGTGCTGGGGCGTTTGCTGGCCTCGCTAACCGATGGCATGACCCGTCAGCTTATTCATATGTACGAACGCGAGCACGGCGTGGCGCCGGCACCTTATGCCTGGATTGCCTTTGGTTCGCAGGGGCGTGAAGACCAAACTTTAAGTTCGGATCAGGACAACGGCCTGCTGCTTAGCAACGACTTAAACGATGCGAAGAAAGAGTGGTTTAAAGGGCTGGGCGAGTACGTGTGTCAGGGCTTGTACGAATGCGGTATTCCGTTGTGCCCGGGCAACATTATGGCCAGCAACCCGGATTGCCGGCGCAGTTTAAACGGCTGGATTGAGCGGTTTGAGAAATGGACCCAAAGCCCAACGCCGAAAGCCCTGATGTATTGCCAGATATTCTTCGATTGTCGGCTAATTGAAGGCAACAGCGGTTTGTATCACAAGTTTCGTGAACAAGTGATTAAGCTGGGTAAAACCGATGTGTTTATTGCTAACCTGGCGATACTGGTGAATCAGATTAATGTGCCGCTGGGGCTGTTTAACAGCTTAAAAGCTGACCATGACTTGATTGATATAAAACGTTACGGGCTGGCCATTATTAACGACGTAGCACGATTGTATGCGTTGCAGGCTGGTTTAGAGGTGCCACAAACAACCAAGCGGTTGCAGGAGTTACGCGGTAGCCGCTTATTAAATCGGCGCGACAACCAGTCGTTACAGGAAGCCTGGCAGTTTTTGGCGCAGTTACGGCTGAACCACCAGTTAGAGGTGTGGGGTACTGACGAGCCGAAGAATAAATTAAACCCGGATCAGCTGAGCACGCTTACCCGGCGGCAGTTAAAATCAGCCTTTCGTATTATAAAAGAGGCGCAGCAGGGCGTTGGCCTGAAGTTCGGCCGGCAGGGTTACTAATTATGGCTTTTAACCTGAAGCTGAATGCGCTGGCGAACTGGCTGGAGCGGCGCGCCACGCTGGCGCAGCCCTGGCGGCAATTGCGCTATGTCGCGCTTGACTTGGAAACCACTGGGCTGGACGCCCAGCAGGACTCCTTGCTGGCTATGGCCTGGCTGAATATTCAGCCGCCGTTAATGGACTATGGCTCAGCGCAATATCACGTGATGGGGCGTAAAGGGCGCGACTTAAAACGAGATTTAAAACAAAGCCCGGTTATTCACGGGTTGTTGGAACGTGATTTTTTGCGTAGCTCCGAGCCACAGCAAACCCTACGGGTGCTGAGCCGGGTGTTAAATGATGCGGTATTGGTTTGCCATCATGTGTCGCTGGACTGGCAGTTTCTGCAAGCCGCGGCGAAGCGCTATAACGTAACCCTGAAGCCGTTGGCTTTTTTTGACACCCTGCAGTTTGAGCGGCGCCGCATGCAGCAGCAAAACGAACAGCCCAAACCCGGTGAACTCACCCTAAGTGCCTGCCGCGCCAAATACAATTTGCCCATGTATGGCAATCACCATGCGTTTTCGGATGCACTGGGTTGCGGTGAGTTGTTTCTGGCGCAGGTGTATCAGTACTGTGGCAATGAACCTATAAAAGCCAGAAAAATAGTTCAAACCAAGTGGTAAGGGGTTAAGTTTATTACGATCTGGCCGATAAATTTTGCATGAACACCTGTAGCAACAGCTACAGATTTGCAAAATCGGCGAGGTCAGGTCATGACAGCACTACTTAAGTTTGTATCCAGCATTCGTATGCGCAGTTCACTAGGTGCTTGCCTGCCAGCGGTGCTGGTGGTGTTGTTGTTAAGCCTACCCGGTGCCGCACAGGCGCAGGTTGAAGGTTTTCAGTCGGCTGCTGCCAAACTCAGCACTACTTTAGCAGCACAACTACAAAACTCTGCCTATGCTGAACATGGCCTGGCGCTCACCAGCATGGTTGATGCCCACACCCTGAGCTTATTCCCCGCTACCGACTCGTTAGCGCCGGTTGGCCAGCAACTTACCGAAGCTATGTACACCGAATTAGGCCAGCGTCAGGTAAACCTGATTGACGTACGTGGCCGCAACTACATTGAAATTAATCCGCAGGCTGAATTAAACCTGAGCCGCGAGCTGGCCAACTTGAATCCGCGCATTCGCGCTGATTTGGTGCTAGTAGCCACTATGGCGCGCCGCGACCACGGCGTAATGGTACACACCCGTATTCTGACTTTGCGCGATCAACAAGTTGTTGCCAGCGCCAGTGAGTATTTGGCCAAGCGCCTGTACTGGAACCAGCGTCAGGTAGAAATAATTGATGGTATGCCGGAACGGACCACCGCCAACGGAGGAATTGGACAATGAAACATCTTGCCTTAGTAATAACCGCAGCAGTAAGCGTTGGTCTGGCGGGTTGTAGTTCGCAGTCTGAACCTATGACAGTGGTGGCCGAACCAACCAACTCTGCACCCGATTATAGTGGCAACCAAGCTATGCTGAGCAGCACGCTGGCGCAGGAGCTTGCGAAGCAGTTGGCCCAGCCACTGAAACAGCAGGGCGATTCGGCTAAGTTACACTTGGCGGTGACTGATTTGGTAGAAGTAACCAGCCAGTACAATGACGCTACGCCACTAAGCCAGTTATTTAGCGAAAACCTGATTTATGCGCTGCACCAACAAAAGCTGCGCCTGGTGGATTACAAAACCACAGATTATATTCGCGTAACCCCACAGGGTGACTTTGCCTTAAGCCGCGATTACATGGAACTGGATGAAATATCGCCGGTAACTCACATGTTGGTAGGAACTATGGCGGAACATAATGAAGGCTTTATTGTGAATGCTCGTGTGGTGCACGCTCAATCGAACACTGTGGTAAGTTCTGGTCAGGTATTTATTCCTGCCGTGGTAGCGCAAGACCTGCGTGCCAGCCAGGGCGGCCTGCTGCGCGCCGGCTCTGAATAACCCTCTTACCTTTTACTAGCGCCAGCTGAGCTGGCGTCCCCGGTAGGATTCGAACCTACGACCTGCCCCTTAGGAGGGGGCTGCGCTATCCAGCTGTGCCACGGGGACGCGGCGGGTGCACTTTACTATAACTTCTCGGTAAAAAACCACCTTCTGTAAACCTAGCCACTATGATCTCAGATCAAGAGCTCGTTAACTAATAGTTAGTGGGGTTGACAAATTTTGACACAGAATTTATAACATCAGGTGTCGGAGGCTAGATGATAACAGGATTTCACCTGTTTGAAGAAAAGTTCCCGAAAGAATGAAAAATATTGATTTTAAGTTGCTTTGTAGGTTGCTGCATTCAATATAATTCATTACTATCAATATATGATCGGCTAAAATTAGTGCGCTAAAGCATATTTTTTGTTGGTCAAAAACGAGCACGAACTGCCTTTCCGTGCCAGTTAAAAACCGAGTAAATCACTATTAAGTGATCCAGGGAGTCAATATGTATACTAATAACAAACTAGCTAAGTCTATCCGCTTAGCGCTAATGTTCGGTGGCGCTTCGGTTGCTCTTTCAAGTACTGCTAACGCGCAGGAAGAGAGCACAGGCGAAGAAGCTGCTCAAGAACGTATCCAGGTAACAGGTTCTCGTATCAGCCGTACTGATTATGAGTCTTCTAGCCCGGTACAAATCACTTCAGCTGAAGAAATTAAACTGTCAGGTTACACCCGTATCGAAGATTTGATGAACAGCCTGCCACAGGTTGAAGCATCACAAACTTCTTTCATCGCTAACGGCGCATCTGGTGTTGCTAACCTTGACTTACGTGGTATGGGTGCTAACCGTACCTTAGTACTGATGAACGGCCGTCGTCTGCAGCCAGGTGGTGTTTATTCACAAGCACCTGACGTAAACCAGATTCCATCTGCTCTTGTTAAGCGCGTTGAAGTGCTGACTGGTGGTGGTTCTGCAACTTACGGTGCTGACGCTGTTGCTGGTGTTGTTAACTTTGTAATGGACGACGACTTTTCAGGCCTTGAGCTTGTAGTTGGTGGTTCAGGTTACCAGCACGACAACGACAACGAATACATCCAGGGTTTAATGGATGACCGTAACTTCGTATACCCTACAGGTAACTCTGGTATCGACGGTAAAGCGTTCAATATCGATTTAACTATGGGTGGCGATTTTGCTGATGGCAAAGGTCACGCAACTGCATACGCTACATGGCGTACAATTGATGAATTGCGTCAAGAATCACGTGACTATTCATCATGTGCTCTGAACTCTGCAGGTACTGCTTGTGGTGGTTCTGGTACTACTCCAAACCCTAACTTCTACTTCTATCCTTCAGTAGACGGTACACCAGACTACTCACAACAAGTATTCTGGACCTTAGATCCAAACAGCAACTTCATTCCAAGTGAAGGCAACGTATATAACTACGCGCCTGTTAACCACTTCATGCGTCCGGATGAGCGTTATACTTTAGGTGCTTTTGTAGACTACGAAGTAAACGAAAACTTCCGTCCGTACATGGAAATTAGCTACATGCACAACCGTACTAAAGCGCAAATCGCTGAGTCCGGTATTTTCTACAACTTCTTCTCATTCGATATCGACAACCCACTGTTCAGCGACTCACAACGTCAGCAGTTCCGTGATCAGTTCGGTGCTGGTACTGAAGAAGTTTCTGCATACATCGGTAAACGTAACGTTGAAGGCGGTCCTCGTGCCTCTGTACTTGAGCACAGCTCATACCGTTTAGTAGCTGGTTCTGAAGGTTACCTGGGTGATGCATGGTCATACGACGTATCATTCCAGTATGGTTCTACCTCTTCATCTTCTGTTTACATCAATGACTTCTTCACTCCGCGTATCGGTGAAGCAATTGGTGCAATCGGTTCTAATGACTGTGTAGACCCTTGTATCCCGTACGAAGTATTTACCTTTAACGGCGTAACTGCTGAGCAAGCTGATCCAATCAAGGGTACTGGTATCCTGAATGGTGTAACTACTCAGCGCGTATTCAACGCATTCGCTACTGGTGAATTCGACTACTCAATTCCTTCTTCATCTTACCCAATTGCTGCGGTAATCGGTGTTGAAAACCGTGAAGTAGACTTCGAACGTACTTCTGATGAAGTATTCGCCCAAGGCCTGTTGGCTGGTCAAGGTGGACCAACTCCAAGTCTGACTGGTGGTTACAATGTTCGCGAAGTATTCGGTGAATTAAGTGTTCCATTATTAGACAACGCTACTGCTGTTGACAGCTTAACTCTTGAACTGGGTGGTCGTTACTCTGACTACAACACTTCAGGCGGCGAAACTGCATATAAAGTAGCAATCGATTACAACCCAACTGCAGACTGGAAAGTTCGTGCCAGCTTCAACCGTGCGGTGCGTGCACCAAACATTGCTGAACTGTTCGCACAACAGAGCTTAGGTTTGTGGCAAGGTACTGACCCTTGTGCCGGTTCAGATCCAGAGCTTAGCCAAGCAGCTTGTGCTAACACTGGTGTAACTGCGGCTCAATACGGCAACGTATCTACCAGCCCAGCTTCTCAGTACAACGGTTTCTTCGGTGGTAACCCGAACCTAGACCCAGAGATTGCTGACACCTTAACTTTCGGTGTTGTTGGTAACCCAATCGAAAACCTGAACTTCAGTGTTGATTACTTCAATATCGATCTGGAAGAAGTTATCGGTACTATCTCTCCTGAGTTAACTATCACTCAGTGTGGTGAAACCGGTCTGGCAGTATTCTGTGACAACATCCAGCGTTCAGCTACTGGTAACTTGTGGCAAGGTGATGAGAACCGCGTAACCGCGACTAACATCAACTTAGCAACTCGTACCGTAAGTGGTGTTGACGTTAGCGCTAACTACCAAATCGACGACGTACTTGGCGGTACTGTTAACGCTAAGATGATTGGTAGCTACAGCTTGGAAAAAGAATACAACCCAATTCCAGGTGTTGAGTCTGCAGTATACGATTGTTCTGGTTTGATCAGCGTAGACTGTTTCCCACAACCAGATTGGCGTCACAGCTTAACAGTTAGCTATGCATCTGATGCTGACTGGACTGCAAACGTGAAATGGCGTTACTTCGGCGGCGTGGACTATGACGGAACTACTGATCAATTAGTAGCTGACGGCTTAGGTTCACAAAGCTACATCGACTTGAATGGTGCGTTTGACGTAACTGAAAACGTTTCATTCCTGATTGGTGTTAACAACGTGCTAGACAAAGAAGCTCCAATGGTAGGTAGTAGCTTAGCTACTAACGCAAACACCGTTGCTGGTTTCTACGACACATTAGGTCGTTACCTGCACGCTAGCGTAACTTTCCGTTTCTAAGTAGTAGAAATGGTTGAAGAAAACGGCGGCTTCGGCCGCCGTTTTTATATCTAAGACATATACATTGTATTAAGTAGGCAACTTTTATGAGCGTGAATACCAATTTAAACCCCGCTGAAGAACTCACCATGCAGGTGAAGAAGTATGCAAATGCTGGAGAGTACGAGAAAGCGTTGCAGTTGGTGCAAGCTGTAGTTCATGAAAACGTAGAGTCAGTAGCCATGCTGCACACCGCGTTCCAATTGACAGCCCGATTGAATAGATTGGATTTAGCGCTGAATTATGTAGACCGCGCCTTAGCACAAGCGCCTGAACAACCGGTATTTTTACTAAATAAAATACAAACTCTGTTGCGCTTAAAACGGCGTGAAGAGGTGCTAGAGCTGACCGAAAGGGCCGGCAAATTACTCACTGATAATGCGAAGTATCAACACGCAATCAGCAAAATTTATACGCAACTGGACATGCCCGCGAAGGCGCTTCCAGTGCTAGAAGAGTTGGTTAAAAATAATCCTGATGAAACCGACTACCGTTATGATTTAGCTTTGTGTCAGTTCTTCTTGAACGACACTAAAGCCGCAGAGAAAAACCTGGATAAGGTTATTGCAGCGAACCCTGAAGGCGCCCCGGCGGCCATTCACGTGCGTTCCGCTTTGCGTAAACAAACCAAGAAAAACAATCACATCGAGTTTTTAACTGAGCGCACTAAGTCGGACGACATTAAAGACGTGCCCGTATGGTTTGCGCTAGCCAAAGAATATGAAGACCTTGGCGAATTTGATGAATCTTTTAAAGCATTAGAAGCTGGCAATAAGCTGAAGCGCAGCAAAATTCAGTACGACGAGAAAGCTGAGTTAAGTGCGCTGCAGTCGTTAGTAGATAGCAGTAAAGACTTAAAAATTGGCGCCAAAAAAGCCGCCAAAAAAGGCGAGCCTACACCAGTATTTATTGTAGGTATGCCGCGTACCGGTACCACTTTGCTGGAGAATTTGTTGTCCAGCCACTCGAAAGTGAAGTCTATGGGGGAGTTACCTGACTTTCCACGCTTTTTAGCCGACGCTATTGATGCTGATATTGCTGCTGCCGGCGGTAATCTGCCGCGCACAGTTGCTGCTCAGAACCTGGACTTTAAAGCACTGGGCGAGCGTTACATGAAGTCCGTGCAGGAATTGGCCGACGGGCATGACTACGTAGTAGATAAACTACCGTTCAACTTTTTGTACTGCGGTTTAATTCAAAAAGCATTACCGCACGCGAAGATTATTCATGTGCAACGTGATGCTATGGATACTTGTTTTGCTATTTACAAAACTTTCTTCAATCAGGTTTATGCGTATTCGTACGACCAGGAAGAACTGGCTCGCTACTACGGTGCTTACCAGCGCTTGATGCAACACTGGCACAAGCTGATGGGTAAACGCCTGATAGCCGTGCGTTATGAAGACTTAGTAAAAGAAACCGAAAGCTCAGCTCAGACCGTGTTTGAGTACTGTGGTATAGACTGGGAACCGGAAGTTATGGAGTTCTACAGCAAGAAAACTCCGTCTTCTACGGCCAGTGCCGCGCAAGTTCGTTTACCTGTATATACCTCGTCGGTGGACAAGTGGAAGAAGTTCAAGGCCCACTTAGAGCCAATGCAGGCACAACTACAGAAAGAGCTTGCTGAACAGTCTGACAAATAATAGTGGTGCCGGCCGGTGAATGAGTTACAACGTATAGATGCAGCTGCGGCTAAAGCGCGGCAGTTGCAGCAATACGACCAGGCCGCGCAGTTATATGCTGACGCCGTGAAACGTTGGCCGGACAACACCAATCTGCACTACAATTTTGCTTACCACGCCCGCTTAGCGGGCTGGTATACGCAAGCTATTGGAAGCTACCAGCAAGCTTTGGCTATGGGCATTAGTGAGCCCGAGGAAGTTGCCAATAATATTGCGGTTATTTACAGCGATCATTTATTACAACCTGACCAGGCATTCGCTGCGCTGGAGCAGGCCTTAAAGCTTAACCCTAACTATTTACCAGCGCTGCATAATATGGCGCACTGGCATGAAGAAGCAGGGAACAAGCAACAAGCCGAGCACTATTTTCGCGAAGTAATTAAACGAGAGCCCGGCCATGCTGGTGCGCATGCACGCTTGGCCGACGTGTGCTCTGTTGCCAGTAGCGATGACCCTTTAGTTGTCGCATTGGAGCGCTTTGCGCAAGCCCCGCAGTTAGACCTGAATACCCGTGCCGATGTTTGTTATGGGCTGGGTAAGCTGTTAAACGGCTGTGGTGCTTATGATAAGGCCTGGCAGGCATACCAGCAGGCCAACGAGTTAAATAAACAACTATTGCCGGCCTGGAACGCCGCGGGTTTTGCCGATTTGGTAACACAGCTTAAGCAACACCTTACCCCCGAGTGGTTAGCCACCCAGCAGAGCCATGTCGACTTTGCGCCGGTGTTTGTTTGTGGCATGTTCCGCTCAGGCTCAACGCTGGCTGAACAGATTCTGGCGGCACATCCGCAGGTAACAGCCGGTGGTGAATTAGACTTTTTTGCTCGGCAATGGCAGTCGGTATTGGCGCAAAGCCGTTCTGTAGCCGATGTAATACAAAGCTTTACGCCAGCGCACACGGCAGACTTAGCCAATAGCTACCAGCAATTTGTGGGTGAGCGTTTTGGTAGCCAGGTGCTTCAGCAAGATCAGCCCATTTATTTAACCGACAAACGGCCCGACAACTTCTTGTTGTTAGGCTTTATAAAAGCGGTATTTCCCAAAGCGAAGATTATTCATACGACTCGTAATCCGCTGGACAATTGCCTGTCGGTGTATTTTACCCGGCTGGGTAAGCTTATGGGGTACGCCAACGATATTGAGCATACGGCGGAATATCTGGCACAGCAGAATGAGCTTATGGCGCACTGGCAGCAGCTATTTGGTGAGTCTATGTTCACGCTGCATTACGACGATTTGATTGCCGACACCGAAAGCTCGGTGCGCGAGTTGTTGGCGTTTTTAGACTTACCCTGGAATGACAACTGTCTGGCTTTTCATAAGCTACGCAATCCGGTGAAAACTGCCAGTGTGTGGCAGGTGCGGCAACCTTTGTATAGCTCGTCTTCCGGGCGCTGGAAGAACTACCGCGAACAGTTGCCGGAATCCGTAAAGCAACACTTTGGTGAGAATTAAAGGCCGACCTTGAAACGCGCTTAAGGTGATACCTTAAGGTGACACTTCTGCCGGAGCTATGTCACAAGGCACAGTAACTCGTACGTCGTCTGATTCGAACGGCACAGTGCCATGCCAGAAGTAACTAGGGAAGAACACACAGTGCCCCACCTGCGGGCAGACAAAACGGCTTACCTGCTCACGTTCTTCCAACCCTAACGAAGTTTCACCAAATTTTATCCAGCCCTGACGCTGCTCGTCGTGCGGTTGAATTTCTTTCGGTAAGTGCACGTAGGTGCAGCATGACAGCCAGCCTTCCGGATGCACATGATTGGCATGAAAGCCTGTTTCACCAAGTTTCACCGACCAGGCGCCGGTAAAGCGGAAGCTTGCTTGCTTGCGCGACAAGAACGGATGCGTGGCATCGTCAGGCAGTGAATCAATATACTGCTGCGCGGCTTTTTCCAGCGCGCTTTTATACTGCTCAATAATTTTCGCGGGCTGGCCAAATAAATTACCCACGGTTTGGGTGCCGTTACGCACGCTCTGATCCAGCGGTTGGCGCTGGGTTTTATGCAAGCCACTTAGGGTATCGGCCAACTGTTGCATAAAGTCTTGCAGGCTTTCATATTCCGGCGGGTGCTCCAGCGCTATGGACTGAACAAAGCTGTCGGTATTATTCAGCCAGTTTCCTTTGGGGTTGTCCATTAGCCGCCAGCACAGCCCCTGATACGCCAGTACTTCCTGATTGAGCGGTGCCAACGCATTGGCTTCTTCCAAATGTTCCATAGCCGGTTCAAGCTGATTGTTGCGCAGCAGGCTAATAGCTAAATCTAACTGGAAGCGCATATTGTTTGGCTCCAGTTTCACGGCGCGCTGGTAATTCTTTAAGGCTTGGTCGTAGTTACCCAGTCGGGAATATGCCGATCCCTGAGTATGAATAAACACCGGAATTTCGCCTGCTTCATCAATACTGCGCTGTAATACCTGAATAGCTGATTCATAGTTCTGCGCGAGAATATGGTGAATAGCCTGCTCATGGCGAAGCGGCAACGAGTGGGGGAGTTGCTGCAGGGCTTCATCGAAGGACTGCATAAAATCGTCGTGTCGGCCATGTTCCCAGTACAGCTGATTTAGCGCTTTATGAGCATCAATAAACTCTGGTTGCTGTTTGATTAGCTCGCTCAGCAGCTTTTCTGCTTGCTCGTAGTTGTCTACGTCGTAATGCAGGCAGGCGAGCAGGTAAGTAACATCAGCTGTGGGTTCGCTCATGCCTTTATGGGCAATTTCAACATGCTGCAGCGCTTGCTCCGGTTTGCCCATTTGCCGGAAAACTTTCCCCAGCGTCAGGTGTACGCCAAAATTTTGGGGTTGGTGTTGCAGAATTCCCTGACACAGCTCTACCGCTTCGTTAAACCGGCCACTGCGGAACAAGGCCACAATATGATTGTGCATAGTACCGGCGTCAGCCTGATTCGTACTAGCCAGTTGTTGATATATAGTAACAGCGGCGGCGAATTTCTCGGCGGCCATTAAAAAGGCCGCGTAATTACGCAGGGCTGCCGGGTGCTGAGGAGCCAAAGCTAAGCAGCGTTGAAAGTAAGTTTCTGCCTGGGCCAGGTCGCCACGCTGCTTGGCGCATAGTGCCAGCAGGTGAAATATGTCGGGATGCCCGGCAGTGGTTTTCAGAAGTTGCAGACATGACTGTTCAGCCACAGCGAATTGCTGTTGCTGAAATGCGGCTACGGCACGTTGAAATATTTCGTTTGGACTGCTCATGCTGACAACTAAAGCTGCAATATTTACAGCTAAAGTTATCACGGAATGTTACTGAAGTGTAGCTTGTTTTAATCTTGTTAAACTGACTGTTATTCCGCAACCTAATATGGGCTGTTACATAGCTCCGGCGGGCACTACCCAGTCATTAATCTGCACGTTGCTTAAGAAATTGTCGTTATCAAGCCGGGCAATAGACGAGGTTTGGTTTACCTGGGTTACTTCCACCATAAATTCGCTTACTTCCCATTTTTGGCGGTAGTTGTCGTTGCTATCAATAAAGTTGGCTTCGTGCACAACGCGCAGCATGTCGCCGGCTTTTACGCCGTTCACTTCACCTAAGTTAATTTGTAATTCCTGGCCCTCTACCCGCACAATTCGACCGCGTGCGGCTTCGCAGCGAAGCTTGCCATCAATGCCTTGGGCCAGCTCGTTTAAGCCTTGTTGTAAGGATGAACCAAAGGAAGAGGTCCAGAAGTAGTTGGCGGCAATATCAACTTCGGGTTGGTCGTCAAAGTCCCAGCGGGCAGAGTCACTCACATTGGCACGCGTGACTATTTCACCACTGTAGGCGTCCATCATATATAAGGTTAAAGAGTAGTTGCGCTGATAGCGGGCACTCACTAACGGACCGAATACACCACTGCCGTTTTTAAACACTGACAGGTCGTTATATACGCCGAATACAACATACTGGCTGTCGTTGTCCTGACCAATTACGCGAGCCAGTCGCCCTAGTTGTTGTAGATCGCGCTGTTGCAGAGCTTTGTTTAAGCCAACATCGCGACCCATAGTATGTTTCACCGTCAGGTTTTGCCCGCGAGAACCCAACTGACGGCTAAAGCGTTCCGCACTCACTTCACCAATACGATACACCTGGCCATACACAGCCTGGCTGCGCTCTGCAATTTCGAATGGGGTAACGGTAACGGATTTTTTGTACTCAGTGCCGGGGCAGGAGCCATCACGGTTCCAGATGTCGGCGCGCACGGTTAAGTAAATACGGCCGTTGCGTACTTCTTCCCGCACTATATCAACTTGATCTACGCTACCTTTGCCACGCCATTGGGTTTCGGTGGCCTGTAATACGCCATCCACGACCTGCTGCACACTACTGACACTGCCACCGGAAACCATTAACGCTTGCGAAATGGCTACTTCAAGCGCTTGCGCTCTAGCGCCGGCCACGTCGTTGTCGATAATAATAGCGTCGCCCTGAGCCTCTATCCAACGCGCATGCGCGGGAACACTGACCAACAGGGCCAGTAGCAGGCAACTGAGATATCGATAACACAAGCGCATGGCGTCAAACTCTCGTAAAGGCATAATGATGCCAAGAACAAAGCAATAATTAAGCCAAGTATTGTTTCAATGTGTGCTCAAGTTTTTTCCAGTCAGGCCGTTACAGCTTACAGGAATATTGCTTGAGGAGTTCGCTATGCAGCCCTTATTGAAAGCTGTAACTACATGTGTGCTGGGCCTGGTTTTATCCGGTTGCAGCCTGGTATATGACCAACAGTACGTGGAATGGGAAACCAAAACACCTGATGAGTTTCCGGTGTTAACGGCGGTTGGCTATGCGCCATTGCAGAAGCAGCAGAATATGGACACAGCTGGTAAAAAACTGGCAGCCATGCGGGCTTCGAAGTTGGATGCATATCGCGAACTGGCCGAACAGGTTTATGGCCAGCGTATTAGTGGTAGCACGGCAGTGGCTGACTGGATGGTGCAGGACGATCGCTATCAGGCATCGGTTGATGGTGTGATTCGTGGTGCGGAAGTTGTGCGCAGCTATGCCGCTGGTGATTACTATGTGACTGAGTTGAAATTAGACTTTCAGCAGGTACATCGGTTATACACTAGTGTGAGTCGTCCGCAGGAATTGAAGCGAGTGGTTTATTACTAATAACGAACTATAGCTGTTGCAATAAAAAAGGCCGCTATCGAATGCGGCCTTTGTCGTCATAGGTTACTGAGTCGCGATGATGCGCTCTAATTAAGGTGTCGCGCAGTTGTTCAATACGACTTAAGGTAATTTTAACCACTTGATCGTTTACTTCATTCTGCTGCTGGCACTCAGCCAGTTGCCGTTTTAAGCCTTCCATTTGTTCGGTTAGTTCAGGCTCATTCTTCAAACGTTCAACGTCTGGGTGCTTCGCTAACTGCGCGTCAATCAACTCAATAGCGTGCAAATGCTGTTGCTTGGCAGCGGTACTTTGTGCCACTACCTGGTGTTTATGTTCAACAACGGCGGCAAGCTCTTGCTTTTGTAACGCAGCAAGCTCCTGCAGGTTCTGCCGGAGCTTGTCTAAGAGCTGTTCGAGTGTTTCGGTACTGCTGTTGGAACTATTCGATGATGCCATGAAGAGGGGCTTCCTTCATTTAGCGGCTACATTCGGCTATTAACGGCCGTATAAGTCGCTCTCAAATTCAGCTAACTTAGCTGCCAGACGCTCAACGTCAACTTTATAAGAGCCGTCGGTTAGCGCTTGTTTAACTTTGTCTACTTTTGCCTGGTCAATACCAGATTCGCTGCTCGCTTTACGGGTTAATTGACCCAGCTGCTGCGCTTGCGGAGTAATAGAAACCGCGTCCTGGCGTGCTGCTGGTGTTGCTGCAGACTTCGCCTGACTTTGTTGTTGAGAAACCTGCTGTTGTTGCTGCGCAGTTTGCTTTGCATCAACTGTTGTAGGCTTGCCAGCGTTATTAATGTTGTTAATTGCCATGATAATTTGCCCCTTTAAATGTGTTTCTTGTGAAGTATATCGGCCGTAAGTGCGCAGGCTTTAGCGTTTTTTATAAAAAAGTGGCAACATTTTGCCGCTTTTTTGTGCCGCTTCCGATAGTCTCGCGAAACCAAGCAAAAACACTTTAATTTTCAATGTCATAAGTTTACTTTTACTTCATTCAAAGCAGCTACGACAGCACTCACTTCACGATTGGAGGCTTGATTTCGTACCGACACAGACTCGCCGAGCAAACCATCATTCAATGCAACGCCTGTGGCGCTTACGCGCATGCCGTCCAATGCAGCTACTATTGTAACCTTTTCACCTTCGCACACAAGGCAGGTGTTGCGTTCAATAATAGGGTCACTGGCATTAATGCGACGTTTCACCCGCGAACCCAGTAATTTGTCTACGGAGTTGTATAAACCGCTGCGAATCATTTGAGTATCTACTAAACTGATCTCAAGATCGTCTTCGGTTAACAGTGTACCTGGCGACAAAGGTCGCTTGGCGGTTACTACCGGTGCCATCATGTAAATGCGAACAGGCACGTAGCTGCGCCATGGCGCACCGGCTTCGCAGCTGATTTCAACGGTGCTAAAGCGATCCATATTAGCGTTATTTGCAAGTTGTATGCGTGCAGGTTCTGCGCACTGGCGTGGTGCCATGCGAGCATCTAAGCCACCGGCTTCTACTGTTACTTTGCCGCCGGCAGGTGCGGTAACTCGCTCCAGCACATAGCTTTCAGCAAGGTCGCGTAGGCGATGATAGTCGTAACTCATGGCCGTGCTCTTAGTAGCCGCGGCAGAGCTTTCTGCCGCGGTATTCGCCGTAGCTATATTCTCGGCGGCAGCGCTGACGTATAATGGCAGCACACTAACGCTCATAGCTAAAGTGATGAGAAGTCGGTTTTTTGTCAGCCGTTGCTGAAGCCAGTTGTTCGCTATCATGGTTACACCTGATACCTTTGGTTTTTGCATTTATGTTGTGTCACTTGTGCTTGTTTTCTGGGCTTGCGCCGGAAAAAAAGTTATAACTAGCAAACAGCGTCAAAACACCGACTGTTTGCCTAAACGTATTAAAGCTATGCAAAGCCTGTGCCGATAGCAAACAAACAGAAATAACTGGAGAATTTTCATGGCCGGAATACTAGACTCAGTCAACCAGCGTACCCAGTTAGTCGGACAGAATCGGCTAGAACTGCTGCTCTTTAAGCTTGCCGGGCGGCAGCGCTTTGGTATTAACGTATTTAAAGTTCGGGAAGTGTTGCAGTGCCCGAAGTTAACAGCTATTCCCAAACGCAGCTCGCTGGTGCGTGGTATTGCTCACATTCGCGGCCAGGCCATTTCCATTATTGATTTAAGCCTGGCTACCGGTGGCCCTGCGATTGATAAAATTGAAACGCGCTTTATTATTATTGCTGAGTACAATCGCTCGGTGCAGGGCTTTCTGGTTGGCGGTGTTGAACGCATTATCAACATTAACTGGGAAGACATTAAACCACCGCCGCGAGGTATGGGCCGCCAGAGTTATTTAACAGCGGTAACTAAGGTAGAAGACGAACTGGTTGAAATTATCGACGTTGAGCGGATTTTGTCAGACATCACACCGCTGAACACCGAACTGAGTGAAGAAGTTCGCAATTCGCCGCTGAATGTAAATCGCGAAGAAATCAGTATTCTGATTGCCGACGATTCCGCCGTGGCGCGAAATCAAATTAAGCGTGCGTTAGAGCCGCTTGAAATCAATATGGAAATTATGAAAGACGGCCGCGAAGCGCTGGATTGGTTAAAAGCCAAGAAAGAGCAGGTGGGTGGTGACATTCACCGGTACGTGCCGCTAATGGTTTCCGATGTGGAAATGCCGGTAATGGACGGCTACACACTCACGGCAGAAGTAAAAGCCGACCCCGATTTAGCCAAAATGCATGTGATTTTGCACACCTCGTTAAGCGGTGTATTTAATCAGGCGATGGTGAAAAAAGTTGGCGCCGACGATTTTATTGCTAAGTTTCATCCTGATGAGCTTGCAGGCGCGGTCAAGAAATGGCTGAATGTTGAATAACGCAGTATTTTTTAATTAAAAGGAAGTAGCAGTATCACTGTGTCTGATAAAGAACTAGATATAAAAGCCTACAACGAGTTTCGCGAATTTCTGGAGCGCCAGTGTGGAATCGTTCTGGGCGACAGTAAGCTGTATCTGGTGAAAAGTCGGCTGAGTCCGCTCATGAACAAATTTAGCATTAGCACCTTAACGGAGCTGGTGACTAAATCCATGCAAATCAGTGAGCGTGCTATTCGCTCAGCTGTGATAGACGCTATGACCACTAATGAAACTTTGTGGTTTCGTGATGGCTACCCGTTCGAATTACTGTATAACCGCATTTTCCCTGAATTGAAGAACCAACGCACACCGCTGAAAATTTGGTCGTCGGCCAGTTCCAGTGGGCAAGAGCCGTACTCTATTGCCATGATGTACTTAGAGTATAAAGCGCGTAACCCGGGAGCATTTCCGGGGGGGATTCAAATTACCGGCACTGATATTTCTAATAAAGTGCTGGAGCAATCCAAACAGGCCTGCTACGACAAGCTGTCGTTAGCTCGCGGTTTGTCTATGGAACGCCGCCAGAAGTTCTTTGTGAATGCCGAGAACGGCCAGGCGCAACTAAAAGATGAAGTGCGTAAGTTAGTGCAGTTCCGTCATCTGAATTTATTAGACAGCTACTCTTTATTAGGCAAGTTCGACATTATTTTTTGTCGCAACGTGCTGATTTACTTTGCTCCTGAGCTTAAGAAAAAAATTGTTTCGCAATTCCGTCAGTCGCTAAACCCGAAAGGATACTTGTTCCTGGGGGCATCTGAGTCGATGTCGGGCCTCAATGACGATTTTGAAATGATCCGCTGCAACCCCGGCATTATTTACCGCCGTAAAACCTGATTCGCCCCTCCGTACATTTACATGCAACAAATGTAGCCTGACGTTCCACGTCAGGTGCGGTTTATCCGTCAGCAACAATGCACGTTTCATGGTGTAGCCTGACGTTCCACGTCAGGTGCGGTTTATCCGCCTACGACAATGTACATCCGCACGGGGATGCATCTCACCTGACGTGAAACGTCAGGCTACGTCGTAGGTACATTCTGCACGGGGATGCATCTCACCTGACGTGTAACGTCAGGCTACGTCGTAGGTACATTCCGCATGCGGATGTATCTCACCTGACGTAGAACGTCAGGCTACGTCCCCTCTGGCACATTCCTTGCTTTGATCTCCGCAATCTTTATGTGGAGACAAAATTATGGCTATTAACTTTGACAGCATGCTTGGTATTCATCAGCACACGCTTGGTGTTCGTACTCAGCGTGCTGAAATGATTGCCAACAACATTGCCAATGCCGATACCCCTGGTTACAAAGCCAAAGGTATGGAATTTCAGCAGGCATTGAAGCAAGCCACCGGTGGAAGCGGCAATTATAAGCTGGATCGCACCCATGGCGACCACTTCTCAGTAGAACTCAAACCTTCCGGAACAGAAAAATATCGCGTTCCAAATCAACCAGATACGGGTGATGGTAACACTGTGGATATACAGTTGGAACAGAACTTGTATATGCAGAATGCACTGGAGTATCAAATGAGTACGAGTTTTCTTGACGCACGAATTTCCGGCGTGAAGAAAGCCATAACCGGAGGGCAATAAGCATGAGTCTGTTTAAGATATTTGATGTAAGCGGTTCTGCTATGAGCGCCCAGTCGGTTCGTTTGAACACCACGGCCAGTAACATGGCGAACGCCAACTCGGTAAGTAGTAGCGCTGAAGAAACCTATCGCGCCCGGAGTCCGGTTTTCGCCACGGCAATGCAGCAAGCCAATGAGCAGTATCACAGCGGCAAGAGCGGCAGAGCCGGAGGCACCATGGGGCAAGAGTCTGCCGGTGTCAATGTGTTAGGGATTGTGGAAAGCCAAAAGCCGTTAACGGTTGAGTACGCGCCAAACCATCCCATGGCCGACGGCGATGGTTATATTTATCGTCCGAATGTGAATGCCATGGAAGAAATGGCAAACATGATTTCCGCGTCGCGCTCGTATCAAACCAACGTACAGGTGGCTGATACCGCGAAAACCATGGTGACTCGTTTATTAAGACTGGGCCAGGGTAACTAATTTTTAGGTTCGCTGTGGCGGCCTGACTAGCAGCAAAGAGAGATCCGACAATGGACAATTCAATACAAAATCCGGCTTTGCGTAATATGTATTGGCAGGAAGAGCCAACTGCGAAAGAGGGTTCTCCTGATCAGAAACTGGATCAGGAAGACTTTTTCAAGCTGTTAACGCAGCAGTTGAATATGCAGGATCCGACGAAGCCGGTTGAAAACGATCAGATGATTGCGCAAATGACCAACTTCACTATGGCTGAAGGCATTACCAATATGTCGGATCAGTTCAAAACCTTTACCGAGAATATGACCTCGAATCAGGCATTGCAGGCTTCCACGCTAGTTGGTCGCCAGGTGATGGTGCCAACCAATGAAGCGAATATTCCGTTAACGGGTGGCGGTGCTAACGGTGCCATTGCGCTGCAGCAGTCGGGCTTTAACACCAAGCTAACCGTTGAAAATGCTCAAGGGCAAGTGGTGAAAAACATTAGCTTAGGTGACCTTGAAGCCGGCGTACATGATTTTGAATGGGACGGCACCGATGCCAACGGCAATCCGGTTCCTCCTGGCAATTACAGCATTAGCGCTAACGCTCGAATGGGTACTAGTAACGAAGAACTACCAGTTCAAATGCGCGCTCACGTGAATAGCGTCAGTATGGGTGGCGGCGAAGGAATTGTACTGAATTTACGTGGTTTAGGTGGAGTCAAGCTGGCTGACGTCAGTGAAATTGGCTAAGGCGTCAGCGGCGCAGGCGCGGTAATTTTGCCGCCCGGTGCACTGGCTAAGAATTAGAATTTATACATTGTGTATTATTGAGGTGACTTATGTCATACAACATAGCTCTGAGTGGCCTGGCTGCTTCTCAAAAAGATTTGGACGTAACGGCAAACAACATTGCAAACGTTAAAACCACCGGCTTTAAAGAGTCGCGTGCCGAGTTTGCCGATGTGTACGCGTCGAGCATTTTCAACGCGGGTAAAACTAAAGTAGGTGACGGTGCGTTAACGTCAAACGTGGCGCAGCAGTTTTCACAAGGCTCGTTGAACTTCACCAACAACTCGCTGGATATGGCTATTAGCGGCAATGGCTTTTTTGCCACGTCGGCTGACATAGGTTCACGGGACTTTACTTATACCCGTGCCGGTGCCTTTAAGCTGAACAACAGCAACTTCATTGTGAATAACTCCGGTGATTTCTTGCAGGGTTTTCAGGTTGACCGCAACACTGGTAATGCGTCATCAACCAGCTTAGCAACGACTCAGCCAATTCGGATTCCTGATGTTGCTGGTGCGCCGCAGGAAACTGACAATATTTTCCAAGCCTTTAACGTAGATGCGCGCTTAACCAGCATTGACGATGATGGCGGTACTCCTCCGGGTTCGAACTTCTCGCCGGATGCGCCTTCCAGCTTTAGCGCTTCGACCTCGGCTACGGTGTTTGACTCCTTAGGTGAGTCGCACGTAGTTAGTACTTACTATGTGAAGCGTGGCCCGAACGAATGGGACGTGTACGCTACTTTTGATGGTCAGGAAATTGATATTGGTGGTTCAGGTACACCAGGTGCCGAGTCTGCAGCGGGCTATCAGAGCCAACGCATTACCTTTAACACCGCGGGTAACCCTGATGTAACTGCGCCGGAAATTACTTTCCCGCCGGGCACTTTAGATTTGTCAGGTTCAGGCCCGGACGGTCCTTACCTGGCTAACGGTGCTGATAATGCGCAATCTATTGCGCTGAACTATCAGGATCGTACCGGTGGCACAGTGCCAACTCAGTTCGCTTCTGACTTTGAAGTGTCAACACTAGAGCAGGACGGTACTACTGTTGGTCGTTTAACCAACGTTGATATCGATTCTACCGGTTTGGTAGCTGCAACTTACTCGAATGGTGATGTGCAGTACTTAGGTCAGGTAGCCATGGTACGTTTTGCCAACGAGCAAGGCTTGACTCAGACAGGTGATACTTCATGGCGGCAAAGCATTGCCTCAGGTGACCCATTAGCTGGCGAAGCCAACTCAGGAACCTACGGTGCGATTGAAGCATCAGCGCTGGAGAACTCCAACGTAAACCTGACGCAAGAGCTGGTTGATTTGATTACCTCACAGCGTAATTTCCAGGCGAACTCGCGTTCACTGGAAGTGAACTCAACGCTGCAGCAGACTATTCTGCAGATTCGATAAGCTTTATCGCTTCTTAAAAAAGGCCGCGCTCGCGGCCTTTTTTTATGGCTCCTAACGCGGCGACATCGCGCTTGGTGTAGCCTGACGTTCCACGTCAGGTGCGATTTATCCGGTTAGGCAAATGCATGTTCTATACGTTTGATTCGTTTCCTACAACGTGCACATTTTATGCGACAACATCTCACCTGACGTGAAACGTCAGGCTACAACCGTCGTCATACGACAACCATCGTCATACGGCAAGCATCGTCATACGACAACCGCAACATGGCACACATCTTGTATATATCTACCCGAGAGAACCAACTAACCCAGCATTTTGCCGGAGAGATTTATGGATCGGATGCTATACATAGCCATGAGCGGTGCCAAAGAGAACATGAATGGCATTGCGTTGCGCGCCAATAATCTGGCGAACACCAACAGCGTTGGCTTTAAATCAGACCTGCAGCA
Source organism: Pseudidiomarina planktonica (assembly GCF_900177775.1). GTDB lineage: Bacteria > Pseudomonadota > Gammaproteobacteria > Enterobacterales > Alteromonadaceae > Pseudidiomarina > Pseudidiomarina planktonica. The sequence goes on from NZ_FXWH01000001.1 coordinate 697,628, forward strand.
GGCGCGCTCTATGCAAGCCTACGGTGAAGGCATGCCAACACGGGTGTTTTCACTTACCGAAAGCCCGGGTCAGAACTACGCCGGCGGTGCGCTAATGACTACCGAACGGAATCTTGACGTTGCCGTTAACGGCGACGGTTGGTTGGCGGTAGCCGACGACGAAGGCAATGAAGCCTACACCCGTAACGGTAGCCTGCAAATGACCGCAGAAGGTATGTTGCAAACCAGCAGTGGCCAGCCTTTGCTAGGCGACGGCGGACCTATTTTCCTGCCGATTCCGGTTGAAAAAGTGGAAATTGGTAGCGACGGCTCAATCATGGTACGGCCACAAGGCGCACCGGCTGAAGCTATGGAAGTGGTAGACCGCATGAAGCTGGTTAACCCGCCGAACGGTGAGATTGAGCGCGGCAAAGACGGCTTGTACCGCCGCAAAGATGGTTTTGATGCCATTCTGGCCGCCGAAGTGCGCATTGAAGCTGGCGCGCTGGAAAAAAGTAACGTGAACCCAATTGAAGAAATGACTCAAATGATTTCGCTGCAACGTCAGTTCGATATGAACGTGAAAATGATGAAAACAGCAGACGAGAACGGCCAGCGTTCAGAAACGTTGATGCGCGTTAGTTAAACCTAATTGATGAAAGATTTTTACCAGGAGGTGCAACATGCATCCAGCTCTGTGGATAAGTAAAACCGGTTTAGACGCGCAGCAGCGTGATATTTCCGTAATCTCGAATAACCTGGCCAACGCCAGCACTATTGGCTTTAAGAAAAGTCGGGCGATTTTTGAGGATTTGCTATATCAGAACATTAACCAACCTGGTGGGCAGTCGGCGCAAGACACCGAAATGCCATCAGGTTTAATGCTTGGTGCCGGTACCAAAGTAGTTGCTACCCAGAAGAACTATGGTCAGGGCAATCTGGTAACCACCGACAACTCGCTGGACGTGATGATTAGCGGTAAAGGCTTTTTCCAGATTCTGATGCCGGACGGTGAGATTTCTTACACTCGTAATGGCCAGTTTCAGTTAGATGAAGAAGGTCGCATGGTAACACCAGGCGCCGGCTTCCCAATTGAGCCAGCCATTGTGATACCAGAAGATGCCGTGTCTATTTCCATTTCGCAAGACGGTGAAGTGTCGGTAGTGCAGCAGGGTAATGCTGACAATGTAGTGGTAGGTCAGTTAAACCTGGTTGACTTTATTAACCCGTCCGGGCTGGAACCTATTGGCCAGAACTTGCTGCAGGAAACTGCCGTAAGTGGCGCACCGGTTGAGGGTGTTCCTGGTTTGGAAGGTTTTGGTAGTACCGTGCAGGGTTCGCTGGAAACGTCGAATGTGAACGTAACTGAAGAGCTGGTAAACCTGATTGAAAGTCAGCGTGCTTACGAAATGAACTCGAAAGTTATTTCGTCGGTTGACCAGATGCTGAGCTTCGTCACTCAGCAACTATAAGCACAGCAGCTATAAAAGAAGGCTAAAAATTATGTTTAAGTTTATCCCTATTGCAATGGTACTGGTGTTGGCAGGTTGTGCCACGCCCCGCCATCAGCCGATGCCTGATGACCCATTCTACGCGCCGGTGTTACCGGAAGACAGAAATGAACCTATTGTGCCAAATGGCAGCCTGTTCCAGGCGCAATATGCGGATGCACTGTATTCAGATATTAAGGCCCGCCGCTTAGGTGACATTATTACCGTCATGCTGCAGGAACAAACCACTGCATCAAAGTCCGCGGCAGCAGAAACCAGCAAAGCCGCTAACGCTGAACTTGGCGCCCCACAGGTATTTGGTCGGCCCATTACTATTAACGGTAATCCGCTGTCGGCCAGTTTTGGTGGTGACCGTGATTTCAGTGGTGACGGCGCGGCGGATCAGAGCAACAGCCTGACTGGTCAAATTACCGTCACCGTGATTAAAGTACTGCCCAACGGCAACTTGATTGTGCGCGGCGAAAAATGGATGAAAATTAATACCGGCGACGAGTACATTCGTTTAACCGGTATGTTACGTCCGCAGGATATTTCAGCAGATAACATGGTGCCATCCACCCGGGTGGCGAACGCGCGCATTGAATACAGCGGCACCGGTAGCCTGGCACAAGTGCAGGAACCAGGTTGGTTAACCCGCTTCTTCAATAGTTCGTACTGGCCGTTGTAAGGAGTAACGAACATGTGGCGAGCACTTTTAGTAACAATTACCAGCATTAGCCTGCTAAGCGCAGGCTGGGTGGCACCGGTTCAGGCTGAACGTATTAAAGATATAGCCTCGGTTTCCGGTATCCGCTCGAACCAATTAATTGGTTACGGGCTCGTAGTGGGCTTGCCTGGTACCGGTGAACAAACGCCATTTACCGATCAAACCTTCCGCACTATGTTGCGTAACTTTGGCATTAATATTCCAGCCAATGAACGGCCGAAAATTAATAACGTAGCCGCGGTGGCAGTGCACGCGGATTTACCAGCGTTCGCGAAGCCCGGCCAGACGGTTGATGTAACTGTGTCGTCTGTTGGTAGTGCTGATAGCTTAACTGGCGGCACTTTGCTGCAAACCTTTTTACGCGGTGCCAACGGCGAAATTTATGCGGTTGCTCAAGGTAGTCTGGTGGTTGGCGGCTTGGGTGCGCAGGGTCTGGATGGTTCTCGCATTGTAATCAATACCCCAACCGTTGGCCGTGTGCCTGGTGGTGCGACGGTTGAACGTGAAGTAAAAACGCCGTTTGCGACCAGTGATTACCTGACCTTTAACCTGCACCAGTCGGACTTCACCACCGCCAAGCGGATGGCTGAAACTATTAACCGGGTGGTTGGCCCGAATACGGCAACGGCGCTGGATGCAACCTCGGTTCAGGTTATAGCGCCACGTGATGTGGGGCAGCGGGTTAGTTATATGTCGACGCTGGAAAACCTTGAGTTTCAACCGGCCGAAGCCTCGGCGAAGATTATTGTGAACAGCCGCAGCGGCACTGTGGTGATTGGCCAGAACGTACGTTTACGTCCGGCCGCAGTGGCCCATGGTGATATTCAGGTAACCATTGCTGAAAACATTCAGGTGAACCAGCCAAATCCATTTGCCGAGGGCGAAACCGTAGTCACGCCACAAAGCATTGTGGATGTGCAGGAAGACGACGCCCGTATGTTTGTGTTTGACCCAGGTGTGTCGCTGAATGACCTGGTGCGTGCTATTAACCAGATTGGTGCCGGCCCCAGCGACATAGTGGCGGTACTGGAAGCATTGAAACAAGCCGGCGCGTTAAGCGGCGAGCTGATCATTATTTAACTAGCGATATTCAAGCAGGGTAAGAACGCATGAGCGATGCTGTTATAAACAACAGTTTTAGTCAGGCTAGATCAGCGGCAAGCACCGATGAGCTGGATAGCCTGCGGCAGCGTGCGTTCAAAGACGACAAATCAGCGCTGCGTGAAGCCGCGCAACAGTTCGAGTCTATTTTTACCGGCATGGTGCTAAAAAGCATGCGTCAGGCGAACGCTATTTTTGAAGAAGACAGCCTGATGAACAGCCGCTACACCGGCATGTACCGCGATATGTACGACCAACAGCTGTCCAAAGACATGGCCAAGCAGGGCAGCTTAGGTTTGGCTGACATGCTGGTGCAGCAATTCGGTGGCGATAATGAGAATTTCACCGCTGCCAGCGTATTACGTGACGGCAGCAACCTGGAATCAGCTCGTCGGCTGGCGAAAGAACGTGCTTTGGCAGTTGGCGTAGATACTACAGCGGCAGCCAATCGCAACGAGCAAACCGGTGGCGTGCCTGCTGGCAAGTATTACGGTAGCCAGCGGCATCAGGGCTTTAGCGGGCCTGAACAGTTTATTGAGCAATTGTATCCGCATGCGCGAGCGGCGGCCGAAAAAGCCGGGTTAGCGCCTGAGGCCTTGTTGGCACAAGCGGCGCTAGAAACCGGCTGGGGTCAGCGCATGGTACCGGGTTCGCAGCAAGGCTCCAGCAATAACCTGTTTAACATTAAAGCCGACAAACGCTGGCAGGGCGATAAAGCCCATGTGATGACGCTTGAGTTTGATGGCGGTGTGGCGAAAAAAGAACAGGCGGCATTTCGGGTGTACGAGTCGGTACAGCAAAGTTTTGACGACTTTGTCCAATTCTTGCAAGAACACCCCAGGTACCAGCAGGCATTGCAGGCCGGTACCAATGTAAAAGCATTTAGTGAGGCCCTGCAGCAAGCGGGTTATGCAACTGACCCTGACTACGCTCAGAAAATTCAGGGTTTACAGAAGCGGCTAAATTTTGCCGCTGCGGCGCCGATAACGGCATTAGACGCGAAGTAAGGGTGCGACATGAGCTTTGACCTACTACAAACCGGAACCAATAGCTTGTTGGCGCATCAACAGAGCCTGCAGACCACTGGCCGCAACATTACCAATGTGAACACCGAAGGCTACGTTCGCGAGCGCACTAATTACACTCAAAATCAGTTCAGCGGGGTTGGTCGGGTTGAGCTGCAGCGTTTAATTGATAGCTTTTCAGCGCGTCAGTTGCGTACCGATATTTCCCAGTTCAGCTACTTTGAATCACAGTTAGCTCAGTCTGAGCAATTAGATACATTGCTCGGTGGTGATACCACCAGCGTGGCGAAGTCGGTAGAGACCTTTTTTAACAGCCTGCAGGATGCCAACAACGATCCTGGATCTGTTACGGCCCGCCAGTTGGTGATTGCTGAAGCCAACGCCATGACCACTAAATTCAACGACTTTAGTGAATACCTGGTGGAGCAACGCGCAACCATTAACGAACGCTTTAAGCTGTCGGTAGAGCAAGCCAACAAAGTTGTGCAGGGCATTGCTGACTTTAACAAAAAGATTTTAGCGATAGGCCCAACTGCGCGTGAAAACGGGCAGTTAAACACGTTATTGAATCAACGTGATCAGGAGCTACGTAAGCTGGCTGAATACGGTGATTTTCAGATGCAGGAATTTGACAGTGGTGCGGTTGGCTTGTCGATGAAGAACGGTCAGCCAGTGCTGCTGGAAGACGGTCGTTTTAATATTCTGTCAACGCAACAGTCGCCAGACAATGAGCAGTTAGAACTGGTACTGGAGAATCGCATTGCCAGCTCGGGCCGGGTGATTAAATTCGAAGTTCCAGCGGAGCAGATTGGCGGTGAAATGGGTGGTTACCTGAATTACCGTGACAACGTGTTGATTCCAACTCAGAACCGCATTGGTCAGTTGGCGCTGCGCGTAGCTGATGCCATGAACACCACCAATCAGCAGGGCATGGATTTAGATAACCAGTTGGGCATTAAGTTGTTTGATTTGTCCGATACTGAAGTACAGGGCAAGCCATATCCTGATAACACCAATGCCGCATCGCGCGTTACCGCCGGTATTTTGGAAGGCAACAGTGCCTCATTGCCGTCGGAAAACCTGCGCATAGATATTATTGATAACGCCGGTACCCTGGAATATGCCATTACACCGCTTGGCCCTAATGGTGAAGATGCACCGGGTGCTACCGCTGTTACTGGTGTTATTCCAACCACCACACCACGTACCGTGGATATTGAAGAGCTGGGACTGACGGTAGATTTTGGTGACCCGGGTGTCACTGACGGCGATCAATTTCTGATTAAACCAACCGAAGTTGCTGCTTCAGCCATTAATGTGAACATCCGTCGGCCGGAAGATTTAGCTTTAGCTGCACCTATTCGAATTATTGCCGATAGTAATAACACCGGCGCGTCACGCATGGACATTAGCAGCTTAAATGGCACTGACAATCAGTTTAATGGCAGTAACGATGGGTTGGATGGCGGTGCTCCAGCGCGGTTTGAGTTTTTAGGCATAGATGCAGGTACCGGTGAATACCAGTACGACGTGTATGACTTTGACGGTAACTTAATTCCCAATTCATCGGGTGTGTCGCCGTCTATCAGCACCACCGACAACAATAACCTGGTATCGCAGTTAGACGGCTACGCCAACACTGCTGACTACGAAGTGTCTATTATTGGCGAGCCGGCAGTGGGTGATACCTACAATATCGAATTTAATACCAATGGTTTTGATGATAATACCAATGGTCAGCGCTTAACCGACTTGCAACGTCAGCAGTTGGTACGTCGCTCGGGCGGGGCGGAAGCAGACCCCACCATGACTTTTAATGAGTCGTACGGTCGCCTGGTTTCCGATGTGGGAACCAAAGTATCAAGCGACCGGATTCAACGCGATGCCGCTGAAGCTATTCGCGATCAGAGCAAGGCCATGTTTGAGTCCACTTCCGGGGTGAACCTGGAAGAAGAAGCCTCAAACCTGCTGCAATATGAGCAGGCATACAATGCGTCAGCACGGTTGATTACCGTGGCTCAGGATATATTCAATACGCTGCTGCAGTCATTCCGCTAAGCAGTTGACGAGGTAAACTATGCGCTTAAGTACCAGTTTAATATTCAGTCGCGGTTTAAATAGTGTGCTGAACACCCAGCAGGCGCTGTCAAAAGTGCAGGACCAACTGAGTGCGCAAACCAAAATTCTAAGTCCGGCCGATGATCCAATTGGTAAGGCGCAGGTGATGGCGCTGGATGAAAAAATTGGTCAGAACGATCAGTTTCAGCGCAACTCCACCACGCTTGAAAATAACCTGAAGCGTGAAGAAAGCGTGTTGTCGAATATTACCACGGCTATTGACCGTGCCCGGGTACTGGCTATTCAAGCAGGTAACGGCACTATGTCGGTGGAAGATCGCAAAGCTCTGGCGCTTGAACTGGAGTCACTGGAAGACGAAGTATTCGACTTAATGAACTCACAGGACGAAAGTGGTGAGTATATCTTTGCGGGTTTTCAGAACCGTGACGAGTCGTTTATTTACAACAGTGCGAAACAAACTTATGAATATAATGGTGATGACGGCCAGCGCTTGCTGCAAATGTCACCATCATTGAAATTGGCTGCTGGCGACCCGGGCAGTTCTGTGTTTACCAAAGTATCAGACCGCATTTCGGTAAGTCGCGATGCCGGTTCTACCACCAGTGAAGCCGTGTTTAAAGTAAATGATCGCCAGGGCTTTATTGATCAACTTGACACTCTTTATGACGACGCAACCCCGGCTAACAACTACTTTAACGTTGAAATTCAGGCGGGTAATCAGTTTCAGGTAACGGATTCTGCTGGCGCGGTAATAGCAGGACCCAGCGCTTATACGCCGGGTGAACCTATCCGCTTTGCCGGATCTAGCTTTACCTTTAAAGAACCGCCGGCAGCAGGTGAAACCTTAACTGTTAACTTTAAAGAACCGGTAGAGCGTAACGTGGCTACTGCCATTGGCGATTTAGCCCGCTCGCTGCGTAATAACGGTGATGACGCGCTGAAGAACTGGGAAAACGAGATCGGCTTTGCCTTGGATGACTTAAGCAAAGGTAAAGATGCAGTGGTTTCAGCACGTGCCAGTGTGGGTGCCCGGTTGAACGTTATGGATAACGCCCGTAACAGTAACTTTGATTTCCAGATAGTGAACAAAGATGCCCGTTCGCGTATTCAGGACGTGGATTATGCCACCGCTATTACCGAGCTAACTAAGCAGGAAACCGTGCTGCAGGCTTCACAACAGGTGTATGTTCGTATCAACCGTTTAAGTCTTTTCAATTTTCTCTAAATAAATATTAAAGCTTCCTTTCTTCGCGCCGATAAATTTACTGAAGCAACTTGAAACACGACCTGTAAGTGTCGGCGAGGAGAATCAACATGGCTTTATATGTAAACACAAACGTATCATCTTTGAACGCTCAGCGTCAGTTGATGACTTCAACCGGCGGTTTGGATAAATCATTCGAACGTCTGTCTTCAGGCTTCCGTATCAACAGCGCTGCTGATGATGCTGCGGGCATGCAGATTGTTAGCCGGATGACTTCACAAATCGAAGGTCTGAACCAGGCTGTACGTAATGCGAACGATGGCATCTCTTTAGCGCAAACCGCTGAAGGTGCATTACAAGAAACCACAACTGCACTGCAACGTATGCGTCAGTTGGCGGTTCAGGCTCAAAACGGTATCAACTCTTCTGAAGATTTGAACGCTCTGAACAAAGAAGTTAGCGCGCTGCAATCGGAAATCACCCGTATTGCCAGCAACAGTGAATTCGCCGGTATTAAAGTACTGGACGGTGAACTGAGTGCCTCTTTCTTAGTAGGTGCGAACGCTGGTCAGACGATTGACGTTATCGCGAAAAACACCAATGGCTTCAGTGCTGGTGGTTTGAGTGTAGACGGCGCGAACGTGTCAGTATCAACTACTGCCGGCGCAGCAAGCGCTCTGGCATCAATTGATGCGGCATTATCAGTAGTTAACGGTGCGCGTGCTGATTTGGGTGCGATTCAAAACCGCTTCCAGTCAACTATCCGTAACCTGACTAACATTTCTGAGAACGTTAGTGCTGCACAATCACGTATCCAGGACACAGACTTTGCTGCAGAAACAGCAAAACTGACTAAGTTCCAGATCATGCAGCAAGCAAGCACAACTATCTTGGCGCAGGCTAACCAGCGTCCACAGGCAGCTCTGTCACTGCTGGGCTAAGCTAGTAAGAGATAACATCATCAGAATTCTGATGGTATGCTTAAAACCAGGCTCCGGCCTGGTTTTTTTATAGCTGGATTTTTATAGTCAGTTCGTCACAATGAGTAACTGCTATCAATAAAGAAGAGGTTTACATGCAACAGCAAGAGCTCGATACCCTGATGCAGCAAATGTTTGCTGATACGAAAAGTTATGCCGAAGAGCAGTTTCAAATAAGCTTAGACGGTAGCGAAGCAAGTGTTGCTGATGTTGACGTGCTAATTGAGAAACTTATTGCCTCAGCGAACCATGATTTGTCCGACAACAAAGTAGTGTTTACGTTGTCAAACATGCTGGGTGGCTACGTTGGTGAAGTGTTTCGCCAGAGTCATGGTGGTAGCTGGCATTACGATACCAGCGATGAACAAGCTCCAGCGGTATTTTTACTGAAGAATGAGGCTAGCTATGCCTTTGCTGGCATGGCGTTTCAGTGTTTGATGCAGAACTCAACGCTAACTATGCAACAGTATTACCAGCATGCTGCGGAACAAACGAACGAACATTGAAAAAATAATTAAAGCTGCCGACATTTTGTCCGATAACTTAAATAAGCGCGGGGATTAACCCCACTTAATTGAAGGCTTCAACGTCACGTTGTGTGATCGAAGCGGGAGGATAAAATGGCTTTATACGTAAATACTAACGTTTCATCGTTAAATGCACAGCGTCAGTTAATGACTTCAACTAACGGCTTGGATAAGTCATTCGAACGTCTGTCTTCAGGCTTCCGTATCAACAGCGCTGCTGATGATGCTGCGGGCATGCAGATTGTTAGCCGGATGACTTCACAAATCGAAGGTCTGAACCAGGCTGTACGTAATGCGAACGATGGCATCTCTTTAGCGCAAACCGCTGAAGGTGCATTACAAGAAACCACAACTGCACTGCAACGTATGCGTCAGTTGGCGGTTCAGGCTCAAAACGGTATCAACTCTTCTGAAGATTTGAACGCTCTGAACAAAGAAGTTAGCGCGCTGCAATCGGAAATCACCCGTATTGCCAGCAACAGTGAATTCGCCGGTATTAAAGTACTGGACGGTGAACTGAGTGCCTCTTTCTTAGTAGGTGCGAACGCTGGTCAGACGATTGACGTTATCGCGAAAAACACCAATGGCTTCAGTGCTGGTGGTTTGAGTGTAGACGGCGCGAACGTGTCAGTATCAACTACTGCCGGCGCAGCAAGCGCTTTGGCATCTATTGATGCGGCATTGTCAATCGTGAACGGCGCGCGTGCTGATTTGGGTGCGATTCAAAACCGCTTCCAGTCAACTATCCGTAACCTGACTAACATTTCTGAGAACGTTAGTGCTGCACAATCACGTATCCAGGACACAGACTTTGCTGCAGAAACAGCAAAACTGACTAAGTTCCAGATCATGCAGCAAGCAAGCACAACTATCTTGGCGCAGGCTAACCAGCGTCCACAGGCAGCTCTGTCACTGTTGGGCTAAGCTAGTAAGAGATAACATCATCAGAATTCTGATGGTATGCTTAAAACCAGGCTCCGGCCTGGTTTTTTTATGGCTGTTTGGTGTAACTTAAGTTTTGTTTATAGCAAGGAGTAGTCATGCGTATTGCACAACATTCCATTGGCGCGGCTTTTGCCCCTTTTGTGATTGCGGAAATTTCCGGAAATCATGGTGGTGATTACAATAAAGCCTTAGCGCTGATTGAAGCGGCCGCAGCTGCGGGTTGTCAGGCTGTGAAGCTGCAAACCTATACTGCCGATACCATGACCTTGCCGGTGCATACCGGTGACTTTTACATCGAAAACCCCGACAGCCTGTGGCATGGCCAGTCGCTGCATCAGTTATATGAACAAGCCATGACACCCTGGGAATGGCACCAGCCGCTGTTTAAGCGCGCGCAGGATCTGGGCATGGTGGCCTTTAGCTCGCCCTTTGATGCCAGTGCCGTAGAGTTTTTAGAAACACTGAATGTACCTTGTTATAAAGTGGCTTCGTTTGAGAACACTGATCACGCATTGTTACAAGCAGTGGCTGCTACCGGCAAACCTATTATTATGTCTACCGGCATGGCCAGCCTGACTGAACTGAGTGAGTCGGTAACGGTGCTGCGCGAAGCCGGCTGCAAAGATTTACTGCTATTAAAATGCACCAGCAATTATCCGGCAGCGCCGGTAGACGCCAACCTGAAAACTATTGCCCATTTACGCGAGCTATTTGGTTGTGAAGTAGGCTTGTCTGATCACACCCGTGGTTTTGGTGCTGCTGTTACTGCGGTGGCTATGGGCGGCAGCGTTATTGAAAAACATTTTGTGTTAGACCGCAGTGACGATAAAGCGGTAGATGCTGCGTTCTCACTAGAGCCGGTTGAAATGAAACAACTAGTGGCTGAAATAACCGCTGGCTGGCAGTCGTTGGGGCAAGTGCGTTACGGGCCCACTGATACCGAACTACCGGCACGTAAGCATCGTCGCTCGCTGTATATCAGCGCAGACGTGCAAGCTGGTGAAACATTAACTGAGCAGAATGTGCGCTCGGTGCGCCCGGGGCTAGGTTTGCCCTGTAAGTACTTACCGCAAGTACTGGGTCGCAAAGTAACCCGCGCAGTAACTATGGGCACCGCACTTAGCTGGGACTTGCTGGGTGAGCCGGAGTAAATACGATAGCAGCCGCGGCTTCCTGATGGGGCTTAGGTAACTTGGCCAGCACGCGTTCGCGCTGCTGTTGCCAGGTATCGCGCTGATAAGTAAAAGCCAAATAGTCAGCATTCGGCGGTTCAGCGGTTTGGTATTCAAATAACTTGTGCAGGGCCAGCGCGCCCTTATTCTGAACTTTCACTTCGGCGTACAGTTGTTGGCAATTGTTCTGCAGCAAGGCGTAGTCCAGCGCTGCTACTTCCAGTAATAGTCCGGATCCTGGCCATACGTTGGTTTCACCTAAGTAGCAGCCCCATTCCCAGCAGGGTTCCTGCACCTGGGTAAAATTCAGGGCGCCAATAGGGCGTTCATTTTGCAGCATCACAAAATCACTGCGGTTCGGGTCTTGCAGTGCACTTTGAAACCAGCGTTGATGATTCTGCCAACTGATTTCCTCGGTACTACGCATTTGCTCGCGAACACGAGGCAGATTGCGCCACTGCCAAATAGTGCGACAGTAATTGTCGTTAAAGAGTGTGAATTCGGTTTGTGGCCGGGTGCTCACGCGGTACTGCCTGCATCAACAGTAATAGTGGTACCGGTAACTCGCGCCGCGGCATCACTGACTAAATAGCTAACCGCCGCGGCCACATCGGCCGGGGTAGCCAACTGGCGCAAAGCGGAACGGCGCTGAATGGATGCCAGTTTGTCACCCTGTAGGCCGCTGGTCATTTCAGTTTCCATATAGCCTGGTGCTACGTTATTTACGGTAACCTTGGCTTTGCCCAGTTCACGAGCCAGCGACCGTGTGAAGCCTTCCAAACCTGCTTTAGTGGCGCCATACACACTCAGGCCATTAAAACCGGTTTGCGCGACGATAGAAGTTACGTTTACCACCCGTCCGGCACCATTTAGCAGCATGGAGCGCGACAAATACTTGCTCATTAGCATGGGTGCTTCAAGGTTTACCTGCAGCAATTGATGCAACTGGCTTTCGTGCAAGGTAGCCAGAATGCTTCCCTGGCCCATAGCGGCATTGTTCACTAGTGCCCAGGGGCGACCATAGCTTTCTATTAACTGCTGGCAAAGCTCGTGAATAGCCTGAATTTGTTGCATGTCGAAGGCATGAAAGTGGCACTTACCGGAGTGCTGTTGCTGCAACTGCTTAAACTCGGCGGTATGGGTGCGGGCAATGCCGACTACCTGATAGTCTGCCGCCAGTAGCTGCTGGCAAATAGTCAGTCCCAGCCCACGCGACGCGCCGGTTACAATTACTGTTTTCATTCGGTTGTCCTTGCTTGCTGACGTATTTTTTTACCGGCCGCTGAGGTTTCAATTTCAGCTACCTGGCGCAGTAATGCCGGGCATTGCCAGGCTTCAAACTGGCTGCGACAGGCCTCACGTATGGCTTTAAATACAGCTTCTTTGGTATGGCCTGATTGTAGCACTACATCGGCGGCAACCAAATTACCCATCATTTTATTCGGTTGGCCGTACACATGGGCGTCGGCCACACCGTTTTGCCCCAGTAAGAAACTCTCAATTAACTCTGGTTGTAGCTTGTTACCACCCACATTAATAGTGCCGTTGAGGCGACCCTGGAAATAAACGCGATCACTGGTTACTTCAATTAAGTCGCCGGTGTCGAGCCATTGTTCCTGTTCATTGCTACGTAGCAGCAAGGTACTATCAGGGCCTGGCTTGCGAGTTTTATTGTCAAGCCAGCTGGCTGGAAACCCGGCCAGCCCATCGGCAACGGAAAAGCCAACGCCAGCTTCGGTAGAAGCGTAAATATGACGAATCTTAGCCTGCGGGAATTTCTGCTTCAGGGCGTTTAGCGTTTGTTGATCGGTGCTTTCGCCACCTAAGGTGATATGGCGCAATGGCAATTTGCCTAAGCCCGGCAGCATTAATAGCTTGCGCCATAAGCTAGGTGTTGCTGACAAGGCATTCACTTTCGCATCAATCAATTGCTGTAACTGGTCGGTTAGACTCTCGCCTTCGGGAATGACTAATGCTGAGCCACCACAAAGAGCCTGCAATACTACCTGCAACCCGGCAAAACGAGCCGGGTCGTACAGCAAGCCCCAGCGCAGTTCGGCCCCCTTGGTCAGGTTGCGCTGCAGTTGCCGGGTGAGGCTGTTCAAACTGTGCGAAATGAGCTTGGGTGTGCCTGTGGTGCCGGACGTAGCCAGCAACCATTGAGTATGCTCTTTAGCCGGTAGCGCCGCGGCTTGTTGTTGTAACGCAGTGGTGAGTTCGGTGTCGGCGGTGGCCGGTAACAATAAGAGTTTATTGGCGGCGCCGTCGTACTGTAGCAATGACTTTATAAAATCGAGCGCAGCTGCGCTGGAAATGCTTACCACGTCTTCGGTTTCAACGGCAGGTGTTGCCGCCAGCAGTTCGTCCAGTTCAAGTTCAGCAGAGCCTGCCACCAGCTGTGACTGTGGCGTTAATGATTGCTGTAACTGGGCGCGAAAACTGGTTTTAGTCATTGGTATTATTTGGGAGCGAAGCGTTCGTAAATAGCCACAAACTCGCCGAAGGTGCGCGGGTAAACGGGTTCGTCCATGATACTGAAGGGGTCGTAGCCAAGCTCTTCTTCCAGGCGCGCTACTAAAATAGCAAATCCAAGTGAGTCGAGGCCTGACTCCAGCAGTACTGTATCGTGGTTAATATCAGGCTGCAGTTCAGCGCCTGTGGTTTCGGCCGCCTCATTCATGAGCGTTAAAATAGTATCGCGCATCATTGTTCTATTCGTCTCCGGTGGTTCTGTTTTATCGGACCAACTAGCTTGCAACTTTACCATTTCAGTAAAACTATGCATGATGTTTTTCTTACAGAGCGACTTTTCGTTAGCGATTCACTATAGAATTGTGCCATGCTTCCGATAAGAATACTGTGAGTTAACCATCTGAAAAATAAGAGTGTCCTATGTCAAAACATGTTTATGTCGGAATGAGTGCTGATCTGGTTCATCCGGGACATCTGAATATATTAAAAAGAGCCGCTGAACTTGGCGACGTGACAGTGGGCTTGTTAACCGACAAAGCCATTGCCAGTTACAAGCGCGTGCCTTTTATGACCTTTGAACAACGTAAGGTTGTGGTTGAAAACATTAAAGGCGTTGTGCAGGTGGTGCCGCAGGAAACTTTAGATTATGCGCCCAATTTGCAGCAGCTCAAGCCGGACTATGTAGTGCACGGCGACGACTGGCGTGAAGGGGTGCAGGCGAAAACCCGCCAACGGGTTATTGATACCCTGGCCGAGTGGGGCGGTGAACTGGTTGAAGTGCCATACACTAAAGGCATTTCCTCTACCCAACTGCATGCGGCGATGAAAGACATAGGTACAACGCCCGAAGTACGCCTGAAGTCGCTGCGGCGGATGCTGGCGGCTAAGCCGCTGGTGCGCTTTTTAGACATCCACAATGCGTTGTCCGGGCTGATTATAGAAAACACCCGGGTAATGACCGACGCCGGGCCACAGGAATTTGACGGTATGTGGGGCAGCAGCCTGACCGATTCTACCGCCAAAGGTAAACCAGATATTGAAGCGGTGGATGTGTCCTCGCGCATGGTAACCCTGAACGAAGTGCTGGAAGTAACTACCAAGCCGATTATTTATGACGCTGACACCGGCGGTAAACCTGAGCACTTTGTGTTTACCGTAAAAACGCTGGAGCGCTTAGGAGTTTCGGCCGTTATTATTGAAGACAAAACCGGCCTGAAGAAGAACTCTTTGTTCGGTACCGAGGTGGACCAAACCCAGGATTCCATTGAGAATTTCTGCGCTAAAATTCAGGCAGGTAAAGGCGCGCAGGCAACCCGCGATTTTATGATTATTGCCCGCATTGAAAGCCTGATTTTAGGCAAAGGCGTGGACGACGCTGTTAAACGCGCCGAAGCCTTTTTAGATGCCGGCGCCGACGGTATTATGATTCACAGCCGCGAGAAAGAACCCACTGAAGTGTTTGAGTTCTGTGCCCGATACAATAAGCTGGAAAACCGTAAGCCACTGGTGGCCGTGCCTTCCAGCTACAATAAGGTAACTGAGCGGGAGCTCATTGATAACGGCGTGAATATAGTGATTTATGCCAACCAGTTATTGCGTAGCGCTTATCCGGCGATGATGAAAACCGCACAATCGATATTGCAGCATGGCCGTTCTGCCGAAGTAGATGCCGACATGATGCCGATTAAAGAGATTCTGGAATTGATTCCTGGTGGCAAATAGTCTGGTGACAAATAGGCCGGTGGCAACTGGTCTGGTAATCAACAGTCTGGAGATAATGTGTGATACAACCTGCTGATTTCTCAAAGGCGCTGGCTGACTATGGCGTCACCATGTATGCCGGCGTGCCGGACTCGCTGCTGAAGAGCTTCTGTGCTTACGTAAGCGATACCCTACCAGCCGATCAGCACATTATTACCGCCAATGAAGGTAACGCGTTGGCGTTAGCTGCAGGCTATCACTTAGGCACTGGCAAAACGGCTGCTGTGTACTTGCAAAACTCGGGGCTGGGTAACCTGGTTAACCCGTTAACCTCGCTAACCGACGGCGACGTGTATCGTATTCCGGCACTGCTGATTATTGGTTGGCGTGGCGAACCCGACGTAAAAGACGAACCACAGCATGTAAAGCAGGGGCGTATAACGCCGAGCATGCTGGATAACCTGAATATTCCCTGCCAAGTGCTGGAAGCCGGCAGTGACACTAATGCTGTGCTGATGCAGAGCTTTGCTGACTTAGAACGCACCGGCGCCCCGGTGGCTTTGCTGGTGCGCAAGAATACCTTTGCTGACTACAAACTTGCCAAGCCGGCTGCTAAACCAGACAGCTTAAGCCGTGAAGACGCGCTGGCCACTATTTTGGAATGTAGCGACAGCAGTGATGTAATGGTGTCGACCACTGGCAAAACCTCGCGCGAATTATACGAACTCAGAGAGGCCCGCAACGAAAGCCAGCGTGACTTCCTAACCGTTGGCGCTATGGGGCATACCAGCTCTATTGCGCTTGGTGTGGCGCTCAGCACACCCAGCCGCCGGGTGATTTGCTTAGACGGCGACGGCTCGTTCTTAATGCACATGGGTGGCGCCGCTATTATTGCCGCCAGCGGCGCAGAAAATCTGATTCATGTGGTACTGAACAACGAAGCGCACGAATCCGTGGGTGGCCAGCCGACCGTAGCTGGCAGTATCGATTTTGCGGGGCTTAGCAAATCCCTGGGCTACCGCGGCTATTTTGTGGCGTACAGTGCCGCTTCATTACAGCAAGTATGGTCGCAAGTAACCGCACAAAGCGGACCTGTATTGTTGGAAGTGAAGATTCGCACCGGCTCGCGCGCTGATTTAGGCCGCCCAGCCAGCACTCCGGTTGCTAATAAGCAAGCCTTTATGGAGCATTGCCGTGGGTAACGCGGTGCGCTTTGATTATCAACATCAGCAGCCGGTAACTATTATTTCCGGTGCTGATGCCTTTGCCAATTTGCGTGGTTACTGCGAACAACACCAAGGTGCAAAATTAAACATATTGGTACTAACCAGCAAGGGGCATCACCAGCGCGGCTCACTACAGCCGTTGCTGGATCAGTTACATCCGCATCCCTTTACTGTTATCGATAGCATTCAGCCTAACCCGGACATAGATGCGCTAGATGCGCTTATAGCCGAATTGAGCCCGCAGAGCTTTAACGTAGTGATTGGTTTTGGTGGCGGTAGTGTTATTGATGCGGCCAAAGTAGTTGCCTGTTCTTTAGCGGGCGCCAACAGTAGGCCTTTACACCAGCGCTTCAGAGCCAATGAGGCAACGGCAGTTACGCGTACCTGCAGTTTAATTTCCGTTCCAACTACTGCCGGTACTGGCGCCGAAGTGACGCCTTTTGCCACGGTATGGGATGACGCTGAAAAACGTAAGTATTCATTAAGTGGTGCTGCCGTAGCGCCTGACGCTGCTTTGCTCGACGCGCGACTAACCTTGAGTTTGCCTGCTTTTGAAACCCTTTATTCGGGTCTTGATGCGCTGTCACACAGTATGGAGTCGTTGTGGAATACCAATCGTACGCCAATTTCTGAAGCCTATTCTCGCCAGGCATTTAGACTGATTGTGCAGGCCTTACCCGAGGTTTTAGCTAATCCTGCCGATACGCACAGCCGTGCAATGATGCAGCAAGCAAGCTTGTTAGCTGGTTTAGCTATAGCAACTACCCGCACGGCGGTAGCACACAGCATGTCGTACCCTTTAACCAGCCATTATCAGGTGCCGCACGGCATTGCTTGCAGCTACACCTTGCCGGGTGTGCTGCAAGTATTAAAACAAGACCCTGACGGTACCTTTGCTGAGCTGCTGCACGATTTGTACGAGCCGGCTATGCAGCTATTGGCGCAATTGCCAATTATGGCAGAGCTGGAAAACTATGTGCAATGGTCACAAATTGAAGCCTTGTTACCCGAAATGGACGTAAAACAGCGCTCGGGTAACTTTATTCTTCCTGTGAATAACACTGTAATTTACAAAATATTAGAGTACTCAGCGGTATTTTATAGAAATACGGAAGGTGCTAGCTTGCGATGAAAACAGAAGAACAGAAATCATCAGAAGGTATTTCAGCATCTTTTCAGGCAAAAGAGGTGAGTAGGCTCTCGCAAAAAAGCACCATCAAAGTTGTTTTTTTAGTTATTAATGCGAGTGTTTGGAAAGTCGATTCTTTATTTCAAAAAATGATGGCTGATCCAATGTTCGAGCCTGAAATATTAGTTTGCCCGTGCATTAGTTTCGATCAAGACAGAATGTACGAAGAGATGAATCTAACTTATGATTTTTTTGTGAAAAAGGAATATCCGGTTCATTACTCACGGCGTCCGGAAGGTGGCTGGCTGGATATCAGTTCTTTACAGCCTGATATTGTTTTCTTTACGAATCAGCATGAAATTACCTTGCGAAAGTATTTTGGTGAAGTGTTCCGGAACTACTTGTGTTGCTATGTTCCTTATTACTATATGGCAACAACGCATGCTGGCGACCATTCAGTACTACTAAACAGCGAAATGCTAAATTCAATGTGGCGAATTTACTGGCCTCATAAATATATTTTTGACGAATTCAAGCGGCACTCACTAGTTTCAGGCAGGAATAGTGAATTAACCGGGTATCCTGCGACAGAATCGCTTTCCATAGACAATGACCGTTACGATGGTGAAGTTGCTGTTAAGCCAGTATGGCGAACTCAAAATAAAGAAAAGAAAAAGATAATATTTGCAGCGCACCACACTATTGCAGACGACGAAAGTTGTTTATCTACATTTTTGGTATTGGGAGAGCCAATTCGAGAATTAGCTGAAACTTTTTCGGACCAGGTTCAATGGGCCTTTAAGCCGCACCCCATGCTTAAATCCAAGCTTTATAGTCACCCGGATTGGGGCGTAGAGAAAACCGATGAGTACTATGGTTTTTGGCGAGAGAATGATTTTACGCAGTTAGAGTTGGACGCCTATGATGACTTGTTTAAACAATCGGATGCGTTAATTCATGATTGTAGTTCTTTTATCGCAGAATATTCTTTTCTGAAGAAGCCAGTACTCTTCTTAACGAGAAAAAATCTTGAAAATTTTACATTTTTAAACGAATTCGGAAGAGATGCATTTGCGACACACGAAATAGCATACACCAAGAACCAAATCCTGAGCTTTATCCAGTCGATTATTATTGGAGATAGGGATCTGACATTGTTACCGAATCGAGCTAAGTTTGATGAGTATGTCGAGACCTTCTATAACAAAGACTTACCTTCGGAGCGAATTATTCGGGATATTAAGAAATACCTCCAGGTGGGTGGTTCATGACTAAAAAAAATCTGCAAAGTGATAAACGTCGACACTGTGTCGTGTTAGGCGCAGGTGCGCCGCATTATGGTCAAAACCCGTCATTATTGGAGCCTGTAAATGGAGTGCCGGTTCTGGATTGGTTAACCAAAGCATTTCCATTGTCGGACTATCAAATTGATCTTGTACTCGGTTATAAGTCTGAATTCATTTCTAAACATTATCCTGAAATTGAAACTTTTGTTAACGCTGATTGGAAGTCAACGGGAAGTGTAGCTTCCCTACTCAAAGTTAATCTGGACGAAATAGATGAGTTAGTCGTTTGCTACGGTGACATTCTGATTCGAAAAACGCTTGTAGAGAGTCTTTTAGCATGTCCTGGTGACCTAGTTATTGCTTGGGACAGTCAATGGCAAAATCGATATATTGCCAGAGATCAAAAGGACATTTCTGAGAGTGAAAAAGTAATAGTTAATGACCATAAGGTACAACGAACCGGGCGTGATATTCCGCAGTCCTGGGCGTCCGGGGAATTTATAGGTCTGGTAAAATTTGGTGGAACTGCTCTTAGCAAATTAAAAAGAATTAAAGCGGAAGCTTCAGATGAAATAGCTAATCTATACCTCTCAAATCTCATTGAAAAATATCGGATAGACGGATTTTCAATTAATGAAGTAGACGTTTGTGGCGACTGGGCCGAAGTCAATAACCCACAGGACATTGCTCGATTTGTATTAGGAACGAAAGCTGAGACATTAGAGCGTCTCAGAAGCGTGATCACCGTTGCTAACATTCAGGAACAAGTTTCATTTACAACCAATCAATGGAAGCAAGATAAAGAAAGTGTACTAACTGAAATCCGCTCAAAATTTGGCAAAAAAAAGCTGATTGT
Organism: Pseudidiomarina planktonica; assembly: GCF_900177775.1. Lineage (GTDB taxonomy): Bacteria > Pseudomonadota > Gammaproteobacteria > Enterobacterales > Alteromonadaceae > Pseudidiomarina > Pseudidiomarina planktonica. The sequence continues at coordinate 717,527 of NZ_FXWH01000001.1, forward strand.
GCGGTCTAGCGCGAAAGGTGAAGACGGTTTTGAGGGGTCGTTCGCAGGTGCGTTTAAAAGTGTCCTTGACGTTGATAGTTATAGTGGTCTTGAAGCGGCGGTAAATGATGTTATTGAATCATACCGTAATCCTCAGCCCGAGCATCAAGTTCTTATTCAGCCGATGATAGAGGATGTTGCATTAAGCGGTGTAGTTTTTACTCGAACGCTAGAACACAGTGCTCCTTGGTATGTCCTAAATTATGATGAAACCGGCAGAACGGACACAATAACGTCCGGAGCAAATAATTTATATAAAACCTTGTATGTTCGAAGAGATGCTTCTGATGACGACATCACGGATCAAAGAATGAGACCGGTGATTGAGTCAATTAAAGAGATTGAGAATCTGGTTTCTTATGATGCCCTGGATATTGAGTTTGCGGTCGATAAAAGTGGTCAGGTACATATTCTGCAAGTACGACCTATTACGGTCACTCCGCCCAATAACTTTGATGTCAATGAAGCCGTTTTCGAGCGTATGTTCGAAGCAGAGCAGCAATGGCAGAGCCGCGCGGAACCTTTACCGCATATTCTCGGTCAGCAACCAATATACGGCATTATGCCGGACTGGAATCCTGCGGAAATTATTGGTGTGAATCCGACCCCGCTCGCGCAGTCGTTATATGAGTATCTTATTTTAAATGAAACTTGGGCGACACAGCGCTCTGAATATGGTTATCGAGATGTGAGACCTCTGCCATTGTTGGTAACCTTTGCTGGTAAACCTTACGTTGATGTTAGAGCTAGTTTTAATTCTTTCATTCCGGCGGTTGTTTCAGACGAGCTCGCAGAAAAGCTGGTAAATTCTTACTCAAAAAAACTTATTGAGAACCCGCACTATCACGACAAAATTGAATTTTATGTTGTTCCTACTTGTATGGGGCCAGAATTCTCCCGTTGGGAAGACTGGCTGAGAACTGACGTGGGAATGACGGAGGAGGAGATTGACACTTTTGCTGAAGGATTACGTCAAATCACTGTCGCCGGAATTGAACGAACGGCTGCTGATTTAGAGCAAGTCAGAAAGTTGGAGAAACGATTCTATAAGGTTCAAGACCGCATTCCTGAGAATGATAAGTCGTCGACGGCGTGGATCCGAAGCTTATTAGATGATTGCCGGTTGAACGGAACCTTGCCATTCGCGCACCTGGCTCGAAGCGCGTTTATTGCAGTGACTATGCTTCGCGAGGGTGTCTCAGTTGGTGTCATCAGTCAAAAGGCCATGGACGAATTCTTAGCGAGCGTCAGAACCGTTTCTCATGAACTTGGTACTGATGCTCAAAAAGTTAATAGCAAAGAAATGCTTTGGCGTGAATTTGTCGAAAAATATGGACACCTACGTCCCGGAACTTACGATATTACTTCGCCTTCATACGCCCGCAGTCCGAACAAGTACTTAAAGCCGATAGTAGACAAAACTAGTGCGGTGGTCTCTGAAGACAATAGTGATACTCGCACTTGGGATAATGAAAAGGTCGCGTTGTTTGAGTTACTCAGAAGTTTGAATCTAAAGGTAGATGATGATGATTTTGAGGGTTTTCTAAGAACGGCCATTGCGGGTCGTGAAGAAGCCAAGTTTATCTTTACCAGAAGCTTGTCTAAAGCATTAGATTTAATTGAAGTATGGGGAACGCAGAATAACTTGTCCTTAACGGAGATAGCCAGTTTATCCATTCAAACTATATTTGATCTGACAGATTCATACTCTTCTGCAAGTAGTATCAATCACTACACCATGGCTATGATTCGATTAAAGGAGCTTGAACGGTCAGTGTCGGCTGCATGTGCACTTCCACCGCTTTTGTATTCAAGTAAGCATTTTTACTCTTTTGAGTTAAGTGGTAGCGAGCCAAACTTCATTGGTTCCCAGTCAGTGATAGCAAACACCATTGTTTTAACGTCGAGTAAACTTGAAGGCAATATCGATTTTTCGGGCATGATAGTTCTTATTCCTCATGCAGACCCAGGTTTTGATTGGCTATTTAGTTCAAATATTGCGGGTTTAATTACCATGTACGGAGGTGCAAATTCGCATATTGCCATACGAGCCGCAGAATTTAACCTTCCAGCTGCAGTGGGCGTTGGAGAGGAAGTTTACAAAAACCTAATTAAGCATAACAAGATAGCTCTCGACCCGAGAAATAAGAAAGTACAAGGAATTTTGTAATGAAGCTCATAGGAATAACTCAAAGAGTCGAGAGTGTTGCTGGAAGAGATGAGGTGAGGGACTGTCTGGACCAACGTTGGGGTCAATTTATTACGGAATTAGGGTTTGTACCGGTAGCGCTGCTCAATAAGGTTCAAGACCAGAGGGCTTATTTGGAAGCATTGAATTGCGATGGTTTTGTGCTCACTGGTGGGGGCGATATTAGTTGCGTGGACGCGCGTAGAAGCCTTGAGTTTGCAATCCTCAACCATGCTATTGAGAGAGAGCTTCCAGTATTTGCAGTATGTCGGGGAATGCAAGCCATAAGCGCTTTTTCGGGAGGGCAGCTTACGAAAATCCGGCATCACACTGGAGTACGGCATAAGCTTGTTGGTGAATGGGCCGAGAGTCGGGGGATAGATAACGTAAATAGCTACCATGACTTTTCAATTGTTGAGGAAAATCTAGGCGACAATTTGACGGTTCTAGCCTCTACAGCTGACGGAGCTATCGAGGCTGTTAAGCATGAAATTCATCCCTGGATGGGAATTATGTGGCACCCGGAGCGAGAGGAGCCTTTCGAACCCTTCGATAAACGGCTTTTTCTTGAACACTTTTGCAGGGAGCTTCCATGACACACTATTTTGAAACCGAGAGCTTTGTTGAAGAGATAAGTCAGTCCCCGGAGATTGCAGCCAGCCACTATCGAGTAATCGAAAGGCTATGCAAAAAAGTAGATGTCGTAAAATCAATCTATCAACGCTACAGCTCTGATGTGGCTTCGAAGATGTCTGACCAAGAAGTGTCACATACAACGTACTGCAATTTCTTTGAATGCTTAGTGAGGGCAACAAAGATAAAGAGTGATTTGAAGTTTTTGAATTCAGCTATAAAGCTAAACAACCAGATGAAACAGAAATTGATAATTTCGCCAGAGAAGCATCGCTCTAACCAAGCCGAGTTAGACGTGTTGCTGGATAAACTTGTTAGTAATAAACGTGAAGATAATGTATGAGAAAAGTTCCCCTTACCGTTTTGTTCGTGGATTCTATGCTCGCTAGAATTTATTTAGCGATGTTACTTAAACATGGATTGCTTCCCGAGAAAGTTATTGTTCTTAAAACGGATCCTCCTACATTTGGTGAGCAACTTTTTAAACTCGGTGCGGACGGTAACGATATAGCTCTTAGTGAACGCTGGCGAGAGAAACATCCCGTTCCGGATTTTTTAGCAAAGCTTTTATTGGCCGAGTTTGGACTGACACTTGCTGATTTATGCAACTGCTTAAGTTGTGTTCCCACCGCGACTGTTAGCGAGCTTAGTATTAAGAACCTGAAAGATCCTAAGTTACTCTCCGCGCTCAGAAAGGATGAAGACCAGACTTTTTTGTTTACCGGAGGCGGTATTCTGGACGATAAATTACTTTCGCTGGCAAACAGTAAATTTGTTCATATTCATCCGGGTTTTCTGCCTGACGTCAGAGGTGCAGACGGATTGTTATGGTCGTACCTGCTTAGAGGCAAACCTGGGTATACCGTTTTCTTCATGAATGAAGGTATTGATACTGGCGATATTCTGTATCGAAAAGAGTTCGACCTGGTGGACTGGCAAGGGCAGTTAAATAACTTACCTGAATACAGTATTTACGTAGGTTTGCTGCAGTTCTATGACCCTTGCCTGAGGATAATTACATTGATTGAATTTATTGATAGTTGTTTCGCTGAAACAACACAAAGCATGTCAGTGCAAACACTTATGTCCGTGCCTGTGCGTCAGCAAACAGTACCCGAGGGACGAACCTATTTCTTTATGACCAAATTATTCAGGGAGCGAGTTATTCATAAATTTATTCAGGAGAAGCCACTTTGAGAGTCATCATTTTAGCTGCTGGGCTTGGTTCACGATTACGTCCTCATACTGACGTTGTACCTAAGTGTTTAGTGAAACTGGGCGGTAAGCCGCTCATTCAATATCAACTTGAAGCATTGCATCAGGCAGGCATTAATACTGCGGACATTGCGATTTGCAGTGGTTATCTATCTGAAAAACTTGAGTATTTGAACATAAAATTGTTTAAGAACGAGATTTACGATAAATCAAATATGGTTGAATCACTATTCTGTGGGGAATCCCATATGCAAGAGGGTGAGGATTTATTAATTTGTTACAGCGATATCGTATACGAGCCACAGCTGATTAAGTCCCTGATCAACACCCAAGGTGAAGTCGTTGTGTCGGCCGACCTGGATTGGTTGAAATTATGGTCACATCGAATGGATAATCCGCTGGACGATGCGGAGACATTTAAAACCGATAATGGTCGTATTTGTGAGTTGGGTGAGAAACCGGATAGCTACGATGACATAGAGGCGCAGTTTGTCGGCTTAATTAAGGTTTCAGGCTCGCGTATTTCTCAATTTATCGATTTTTATAGAGATCTGAAGCAAAAAAGCGTTTACCAAGAACCGTCGGTTCAGTCCATGTATATGACAAGCTTACTGTCTGCCCTTATAGCTAATGATTGGGTAGTGGTGCCTTCCTATCATCATGGCGGGTGGGTTGAAGTCGATACATTAGATGATTTAAAAACCTATCAATCAATGTATGACCAGAGACGTCTTGACGGGCTGGTTAGGTTGCCCAGCTTGGAATAATGTTGTTACGGCAAAGCAAGCTTTTATGTTAATAAAGGGCTATGAACTAATCAGTGCAGTAATTAATGCTGCAGTGAATGCCGAAGCAATTATAATTTTGCTGGTGCGCCGAAAACGATGAGCACTTGTTGATTCGCTAATAATCGCCTGTGGTGCTCGACTGACCTTTGTAACTGCTATGTGAATATCCTTAACGAGTTGTTGTTTGATTGGAAAGTAATAAATACTGGCGACTAATATACTGTCAAAAGTGTAAGCTTCGGTGCCAATTTTCGCGGGTGCAATTACCGGAATGCCCAGCACCTTTTGACCCTGCAACTTGCTGTTGTTATCGGCAAAAGCAACCACCTCAAACTGTTCAGGTAATTGCATGAGTGCGCGCTGTCCGGCAGCGCTGGCACCAAAAATAATAATCCGAATAGGGCTTAAATAGTTAATGCTGGCGGCTCGTTGTCGCACACCGTAATGCCAGCGCCACGGCAGGTAGTTGAAATAGTGCTGAACATCACTGCGTAATAAGGCCAGTTTACCTCGCCAGCCGGCAAAACAAGACAGCAACTGTTCATGACGGCGATTGAGGTTTTGCCACAATTTAAAAAAATGGTCGACGTCCAGACACACGCGCTCTAACTGTATCGCTTTTAGATAGTCTTCGAATTGCTGACAAACCAATTGATGCATGCGGTATTGCCCGAACGAGGCCATTGGAATAGTCAGTGACCTGTTGCCAAGCGATACTCGTTTAACTGCGGAGCTTACTTTCTTGTCGCGATTGGTGAAATTTGCAGTGTGGCGACGGTAGCGGACCAGCGGCTCTCGGAAGTAGTGAATGCTACCACCTAGCAGCGCACGAAAATACATCAGGTGGTCTTCGTAATCCGGTGCCCATATAGGCGCTTCAAAACGCTGATACAGCTCGCGAGTATAGGCCAGCGCAGCGCCTAAAAATGGCAATGGGAAAGGGTCTTGTAAGTAGTTGGTAAGCCGCTGTATCGGTTGCAGCTCAAGCGGGTTTTGTTGCCATTGATACTGAATGGTGCGGTCAGAATCTACATTATTACCGTGCTGATCAAATTCGCGGAGATCGTGCGCAATCACGTCGGGTTTGCCGTTTGCCAGCCAGGTTTCCACAATCCTGCTCACCCGGTTGGGCGATGAAATATCATCACCCGCGGCGGCAACTACCAGCTTGCCGTCAATCAGATTATTCATTATGTGTTTAAAGTGCTCGCCAATACCTAAGTTGGTAGGGTTCACATTCACTTTTATATCGTGCGGGCCCTGGTAATTGCGGGTGGCTTGTTCAATCACTGCAACTGAATTATCGGTGGAAGCGTCATCGGAAATCACGATTTGCAGATTGGCGTAATCTTGTGCAAGTGCACCAGCAATTGCTTCTTCAAGATAGTCCTGTTGCTGAAAAACAAATAAAAACATCGACACACGCGGCAGCTCGGAACTCGTGGTTTTAGTGGTATCGTTAGCCATGCTCACTGTCCTTGTTACCTGAAGTTGCGGTAGTCATTGATTGTCCCGATAAAGCTGTTGCCAGTTCGGCGATATTTTTGAATATAGGTGTTTGCGGGGCCTGATTTCGCACCGTTTCTGGGCTGACTTCACTCCAGTCAGAAACAAACACTGAGTCAATAGCGAAGGCTTTTGCGCATTGTAAGTCGTATATGCTGTCGCCGATAAATAATGAGGTTTGCGGTTCCACCCCGGCGGTGATGAGCTGTTCCAGATGCGTCATTTTGTCGGTAGGACTGCCAAAAATGCCACCATCAAACAACTTAGCCAGACCACGTTGTTTAAATATATCGCGTAATTCCTTTTGATCACCGCCTGAAATAACAGTCCAGCTGCTTGCTGATGTTTGCGCTCGAAACTCAGTTAGCCCCGGCGCGCTGGCACAACTTAGTAACTGGTCGTACACGCGCTGTGCATAGCACTCCAGTAGTGCCTGATAGTCTGCTTCGCTAGCTTGCGGTGCGTACTTATCAAGTAGCCAACGAAATTTTTGATAACGGGAAACTCCGCCGGTTTGTTGATGATAGGCGACCAGATCGGCCTTTGCAGCGCTGCCATAAACTTCAGCGCAATCACCAAAAGCGTCCGTTTTTACACGGTTGGCATCTAAAATCACGCCGTCGCAATCGAACAGGTAGTGCTGGTAGTGCGATTTCATAAGCTAACCAAATTCTCTTTCAGCATTAACTCGGCCAGTTTGAAATCCTCCGGCCAGTCAATATCAAAGCCCTCAAAGCGACTAATTGGATGTAGTTTTACCTTGTTACCAATGCGGTCGTCATAGCGCTGATAGTTGGCACTGGAGCTGATAAAGGCACAACTATTAACCTCATGCACGGGCTCAAGCGTTTGTGTACGTGGCCATTTATTTCGTTGCCGGTTGTAGTTAACTGGCTGTTCGTTAAACCAAAAGAATCCCTGATGAGCGGTAGTCGTCATTAATGAATCATAACCATGCTGTAGCGCGTCTTTATAGGCTTCAATCATTGCCGTATAGCTATGGTTATTGGCGAACGGCGAAGTTACATGCGTCCACAGAATATCGCCGTTAGGTACTAACCCGGCGGCGTGACCGACTAACGAATTCGTTTCTGTGGTGTTTTGACTTAGCTCTGCCGCACGCTCATGAATCACTAACTTGGTATGCCCTAAGCTGTGGGCATAATCCAGAATAACGGCGTCGTCGGTGGATAGCACCACCTGGTCAATGGCCTGACAACCCAGCAGCTGAGCCAGCTTAATTTCAATCAGACCATGCTGCACATGGGCGAATGGCTTCCAGTTCTTATTTGGAATGCGCTGACTACCTTGCCGGCAGGGTAAAAATGCAGTCATGCTCATGCATTAGCTCCGTTAAAACCGTAAATACTAGCTTGCGGTATTTCGTAACGCGTTTGAGTGACGGCCAGCAACGGGCTTGCTGCCTTCGTTGCCTGATATTGCTGCAGCAACTGATTCATTTCAAGATTGCGCCGGTCGTCACCGGCATAGCCATCAAACCCGGCCATTAGAACTCGCTCGGCTTTGCCGGCGGCAAAAGCTGCAAGTGCGTAACCAATGACTAAGCTGGTGGGAACTTGACAACGCGTGCGCGAGAACTGGAATGAGTCTGTGCTTACTTGCATGCCGAAGTTTAATAAACTCTGATTTTGCTCTAATCGCGTTCTTACCTGCTCCGGTAACATATTCAATGGCGTTATTAAGGGTTGTGGTAACTCAAGCAACTGTTCGAGGTCGGCGAGCAGCCGAATAGGGTGACAGGCAATGCGATAATCAATATCGTCTTGTCCGATAGCCGATTGCGTATTCAAAGCCACCACCACGGGCTGTCTGGTGCGCACATAACTCTCAATAGCAACGCGATGTTCGTGCACGCCCGGGCCGGTGCCAAGTAACAGGATTTCGAGTCCGGCAAAAATGGTTTCGGGTGACCATTCAGTATATTCTTTTGCCTCCGTTGCTTGCGGTTGGCGGCTCAGTTGGCGCATATCGAATTTCTTACCTTGCTGGCCTTTTAGCTGTTCGAGCGCAGCAATAATGTCCTCTTCACTATAACGTGAGTCACTCATCATTTCCTGTACATAACTCGGGTGGATGCCGAGCTTACCACTAAGATAATAAAAGGGATTAGTACCCCAACCACACTGATGTTTCAACGGGGCAAAGTAACTGTTGATTAGTTTTAGAAGAGGCACCATGTCGCCCGGTGCCGCACGACCGGTTTCCATTAGCAGTTCTTCGGTTTTCGCGTTACCCGGGCCACGGCCCATGCCGGTGACTGTACAATCCAGCCAACGGGTGCCGGCAGCCATAGCCGTAAGCGAGTTTTGCAGTGCTAAGCCAATATTGTCATGAGTATGTATGCCAATGTCGCCTTGCCAGCCCTGGCGCAGCGCCTGAATAACAGCCTGCACCTGCGTGGCATTCATGCTACCCAGGCTGTCAGCAAAGTAGAGTACATCAACTGGAGCTGAGCTAATTTGTTTGGCATAAGAACCAATATGGTCCGAGCTAAGCTCCGATATTTGCATCATGTTCAGTCCAACTTGATAGCCTTGCTCTTTCAGCCAGTAAACAGCGGGCAGTGTGGCTTCAATCTCATGACTATGGCAAGCCAGCCGAACGATATCAACGGGTGACTGAGCGGCTGAATTAGGGAATAGCTGTTGCAATGTTTGTGGCAAATTTTCCGAGTTGACGAACTCTGCCGCATTCACCATTACCGCAACTTGTAAACCGGAAGCAATATCCAGTTTGCCTAAGTAAGCATCGGACGTAAAAGCGTTGGGGCCTTTGAAACCATGGTTTTTTAATGAACGTAATCCTAGTTCAACGACATCGACTTGAGCTGCCGCCATGGCGCGCAGATAGCGGTTGACCACATCATGGCCAAAGTTCCACTGATTATAGTAGCCGCCATCTCTGAGGGTGCAGTCAAGAATAAACATGGTGATTTCCGCCTTCAAGCTCTTGGGTAAACATCAATAAGGGAAAAGGATGACTTATTGCGAATCTTTATGTTGCGCTTTTTTGCGATTGAATAAATTGATTTGTGTGCATAAAAGGTATCAGCCGTTCGCGACATCATTTCATGCATGCTAAATGGCTGTGTTCGCTGTGGGTTTTTACGTAACGGAACTAATTCCGTTTCGCCGTAATAATGAGTGTAAGACATTAAAAGTTCGTTGCTCTGTTGATTCAGTTGGATATCCATATGGAAGCTAAGATCAGCGCCATAAATGTCAATTTCAGAATACCCTGTTAACACAGCAATGAAGGTTGCGTAAATAAGCACATTGCAAACTGGCGGAATTAAATCGCTGGTTTCATACAATTCAGTAGTGATTGATGTGGGTATTTTTAAAGGTATCCGAGTTACTGGGCAGCCGCCAAAAAAAACCAGTTTTATATTAGGATTCGAGACCATATTACGCACAAAAGTCTGATCTGCGGTACTTGGAGCGTATAAAGTCATAGACCAGTCAACTTGAGTGAGGCTGGCATAGAATTTCTCACGTTTTTGCTTTAACTCTTCAGCGGCATCTGGAGCCCAGAAATACGAATCAATAACGACATGTTTTGTTGGCTTTAAACTAGCAAACAATGGATCTTCGGAAAAGTGGTTAACGGTAACGAAATCTGAACTATGAGCCCGTTCGGTCAATGTATTTAGATCATTTTTGAGAGATGGACCATTGCCTATGACCAAACAGCTTTGATGGTGCTTGGGATGTGAATAACTCTTTAGGTCAATGCCCCCAAGCTTTCGACTTGAGGCAATCGGGCCGCGTGACAGAAGCCAATATGCAATTTTAAAAGCGATCTGTGTCATACCTTTCGTCCAACTCACTTTATTAATTTAAGCCTAAAACGTTTCGGGTGCGCGGCAGGTTATTTCCTGACGTAAGTAACTATCGAGCGGCCGGTGACCCTTTGCTTGTGACTGCATACGACAATGACAATGTTTATGTCTTCAGCCTCATATGTATTAGTCATCAGTGGCTTGTTGCGTGGTATTTAATTGAAACTGCGCTTGCTGGAAGTCCTCAAATGACGACTCACCGATATGGTTGTAATCAGTTAGCTTCATGTCTTTCTTCTCGGTTCGCCAGTCGCCGTACACAAATTCAAGATAGCTTTCGCGCTGGGTAGGAACCGGAATGTCGGTGCTGCCCCAGCGGAAAGTTTTAATAGTTTCAAAGTACTGAGCGGGTGCGTACCACATGCCTAAACTAGGCATATGGTAAGAAGTGCCGTCGCGGGTTTCGCGGGCGCTGAACGAGGTAGTAAAAGGGCGCAGCTCACTTTGTTCGGTATGCCACTTCAGTAACACGCTGATGGCGCTGCCGGTTTTGTCACGCAGCACTTCAATGTACCAGCCCGGCGGAACATTCAATTGCTCCAGTGCCGTTGGTAGCCAGTTTGTTAGTTGCTCTGCTGCTTCTGCAGGCACTGCGAAATCCACGTCGTCGTCCCAGGGAATAATGTCGCCGTCGCGAACAATGCCAAGCAAGGTGCCAAAATCTATAGTCACCGGAATATTATCGCGCAGTGCTAACGCGCCAATGCCACGCACTAACTGGCGTGCCAGTTCATGGGTGGGTTCATGCCGAAATGGCTCCAGCTTCTTTAATTGCTGCTTTAACGGCACTACCACTTTGTCAGGTGCGACGCCAAGGTCTTCAATTAGTTGCTTGCGAACGTCCTGCAACCACTGGGTGGTAATGACGATTTCATCGAATTCCAGTGCTATGGCATCACCTGGTGCCATAACTGGTATTCCGGCATAGTCGGTGCCGTATTTACGTGCGTCATTGTCCATAAAGGCAATGAAATCGCGTTTGCTCTGTTCATTTTCAATAAACAGCTGGGCACCGGCGCCGGCACCGAATAACAATGTTTTAATCATAAGACTTCCTCAGCTGATGGTTTAAACGCATTGCAGGCGTTTATCACCACTTGTACCTCGGCATCTGAGAGTAACGGGTTCAATGGCAGGCTTAGCACTTCATGTTGCAATTGCTCTGCAACAGGCAGCGACAGGTGGCGCAAAGCGCTGTAAGCCTGCTGCTGATGCGGTGCCAATGGGTAGTGAATATGAGTTTCTATGCCGTATTGCTGCAGCCATGCCTGTAGCTCCTGACGGCGCTGGGTGCGCACCACAAACAGGTGCCACACATGAGCTAGCTGGTCGCCCTGCTGAGGCAATTGCAACAGAGGATTGGTAATGCCGCTAAGATACTGGGTGGCAATGTCACGGCGGCGCTCAGTGTCTGCAGTTAGATAGGGCAGCTTCACGCGTAGCAGAGCTGCCTGCATGGGGTCCAGGCGGCTGTTCACGCCCTGATAGGTGTTGTGGTACTTCTCTGTAGAGCCGTAGTTACCCAGACTGCGAATAACCTGGGCCAGCTCATTATCGGATGTAGTGACTGCACCGGCGTCACCAAGCGCACCCAGATTCTTACCCGGATAAAAACTAAAGCCCGCGGCATCACCGAAACTTCCGGCTAGTTGTCCGTTTAAACTGGCACCATGCGCCTGAGCGGCGTCTTCCAGCACCAGCAAGTTGTGCTGGCGCGCTAATTTCATCAGCGCCGGCATATCCACCAACTGACCATATAAATGTACCGGCATAATCACGCGGGTATGTTGGGTAATAGCCTCTTCAACTTGGGCTACTTCTAATAAATGCGTGTCAGGGTTTGGCTCTACCAACACCGGCGTTAAACCGGCGGCTGTTACTGCCAGTACGGTGGCAATAAAGGTATTGCTGGGTACCAGCACTTCGGCACCCGGTTTAATCTGGCCGAGTTCCAGCCAGGCGCGTAAGGTCAGTGTCAGCGCATCCAGCCCGTTAGCTACGCCAATGCAGTGCGCGCTGCCACAGTAATCGGCAAATTCGCGTTCAAACGCGGTTACTTCGGGGCCACCTATGTAGAAACCAGATTGCACCACTCGGCTACAGGCCTGCTCCAGCTCAGTCTGGTGGCGGGCATTTAGCTGTCGTAAATCCAGAAACTTAATCATAGTTATCCTGCTGTTTTTGCCAGCGCCAGAAATTCGTCGTAGTCGCGAATGTAATCGCTTTCGTCGTAGTGCTCGCTGGCCAGAACCATCAGCACGCAGTCTTCGGTAAAATCAGTCATTTCACGCCAAATCATGTTGCCAATTAACAAGCCCTGATTGGGTTTATCCAACCGCACCGATTCACGCACGCTACCGTTGTCGAGAATAAAAGTGCAGGCACCTTTCACACAAATAGCTGCCTGTTGTAGGTTTTTATGGCTATGAAAGCCGCGCGGATGCGAGGTTAAATTGGTCATGTAGTACACCCGCTTAAATTCAAACGGCACCGTTTTACCCGATTCAATGGCAATTAAGTCGCCGCGGCCGTCACTGCGGATATCGAAACTTAAGGTTTCAATCAAGCTCATTGTGGCGGCCTAGAGCCTGTGCGTGCCGCAGCTTTTAGTATGGACATCAAATATTCCCCATAATTACTCTTATGTAGCTGCTTCGCCGTGGCTTCCAACGACTCGCGGCTAATCCAGCCCTGGCCGAAGGCTATTTCTTCTAAACACGCGACTTTGTAACCCTGACGTTTTTCGAGCGTTTCAACAAACTGTGCAGCTTCAAGTAAGCTTGAAAAAGTACCTGTGTCCAGCCATGCAAAACCCCGGCCAAGAATTTCGGCTTTTAGGGTGTTGTCGTCCAGATACATCTGATTAATAGAGGTTATTTCCAGTTCGCCGCGATTGGACTTCTGTACGTTTTTGGCAAATTCAATCACGCGATTGTCGTAAAAATATAAACCTGTGGCGGCTATATTGGATTTTGGCTCAGCAGGCTTTTCCTCAATCGACAGCACCTGACTAGTATTGTAGTCCAGCTCGATAACGCCAAAGCGCTCAGGGTCTTTCACCTGATAACCAAAAATAGTGGCGCCGTTTAAATTGCTGGCGGCTTCGCGCAGCTTGGGCGTAAAGCCCTGACCGTAGAATATGTTGTCGCCCAGGACCAGACACACGTTGTCGTTGCCAATAAAGTCCTCGCCAATAATAAATGCCTGCGCCAAACCTTCCGGCTCCGGCTGAATGGCGTAAGACAACCGTAAGCCAAACTGTGAGCCGTCACCCAGCAAACGTTCAAAGCTGCTGGCATCGTTTGGGGTGGTAATAATAAGCACATCGCGAATGCCCGCCAGCATCAGTACCGACAACGGATAGTAAATCATGGGCTTGTCGTATACCGGTAACAGCTGTTTGGAAACGCCCTGAGTAATAGGGTACAACCGGGTGCCGGAGCCGCCGGCTAATATTATGCCTTTCATAAGGTACCTTTTAGCCCTTGTCGCTGGGTGGTCTGGTTATCGGTTGCCACGGCACCACACCAGTCTGGGTGGTTCAAAAACCACTGAATGGTATTGGCAATGCCGTCACTAAATTTGGTATCTGGTTGCCAGCCTAACTGGCGGGTTATTTTTTCGCAGTTAATCGCGTAGCGGCGGTCGTGGCCCGGACGGTCCGTGACGAACTCAATTTGCTCGGCATAGGACCCGTGCTGGTGCGGGCGCAGTTTATCCAGCTCAGCGCAAATGGTGCGCACCACGTTAAGGTTACTCAGTTCGCTGTTGCCGCCAATGCAGTAGGTTTCGCCAACCTTACCTTGTTCGGCTACTTGAATCAGCGCTTTGGCGTGATCTTCTACGTACAGCCAGTCGCGAATTTGCTGACCGTCGCCGTACACTGGCAATGCTTCACCTGCTAATGCTTTTAAAATCATCAGTGGCACTAGTTTTTCCGGAAACTGGTAGGGGCCGTAATTATTGGAGCAATTGGTAATCAGTACTGGCAGTTTGTAAGTGCGTTCCCAGGCCCGCACTAAATGATCCGAGCTGGCTTTGCTGGCCGAGTAGGGCGAACTGGGTTGATAGGGCGTTTGCTCGGTAAAGGCAGGCTCCTGCGGTTCTAAATCACCAAATACTTCATCGGTGGAAATGTGCTGAAAACGAAAGGCCTGCTGGCGTTTCGGATCTAACTTCTGCCAATAGGCAAGCGCCTGCTCCAGCAGCACAAAGGTACCCACAATATTGCTTTGAATAAAATCCGCAGGGCCATCAATAGAACGGTCTACATGGGTTTCGGCTGCCAGATGCAAAATAATATCAGGCTGCTCTTCAGTCAGTAACTTGGCCACCAACGCGGCGTCGCAGATATCGCCTTGCTGAAAACGACAGCGGCTGTCGTTAAGCACGGGTTCAAGCGCCAGTTTGTTGCCTGCGTAAGTCAGTTTGTCCAGCACCAGCACGCTGTGCTGAGTGTGCTGAATTAAATAGCGCACCACGGCTGAACCAATAAAACCGGCACCGCCGGTAACTAAAAACTTCATGCGGAGTCACCTTCATTGCGTGCCTGCACTACCCGGGCTGGATTACCAACCACTACTACGTTTGCTGGTACGTCGCGGGTAACCACTGCACCGGCGCCCACCATAGCACCAGCACCAATACGTATACCGGGTAAAATGGTGGCATTGGCACCAATACTGGCACCGGTTTCCACCACTATGCCCTGAAACTGATCAGGATATTGTTTTGAGCGCGGGTATTTGTCATTGGTGAAGGTGGCATTAGGACCAATAAATACGTTATTACCAATTCTGGTGCCGTCCCACAGGAATACGCCAGATTTTACCGTTACCTGATTGCCAATAACCACGTCGCTCTCAATAAAGGTATGCGCGCAGATATTGCAGTCGCTGCCAATTTGCGCGCCGGCCAGCACCACGGCAAATTGCCAAATGCGCGTGTCAGCGCCAATAGTGTCGCTTTGTACGTCGGCAAGTTTATGAATAAACGCCATATAAGTTCCTGAGCTGATTCATCATTATGTTAAACATTCTATCGGTTTTGCGGCGTAAAACTGAAGTTTGATGTTTGCTTACCGATATCAATGTAGTGTAATACCAAGCATAACCATTTATCGGGTAACCAGATACCTCCATGATTCCATATGGCAAACAAGATATAAATCAAGCAGATATTGATGCAGTTACGGCGGTGCTGAAGTCTGACTTTTTAACGCAGGGGCCGCAGGTTCCGGCGTTTGAGAAAGCCGTTGCAGCACACACTAATGCTGCGTATGCGGTAGCGGTGAACAGCGCCACGTCAGCGCTGCATATTGGTTGCCTGGCGCTGGGGCTGAAGAGCGGCGATAGCTTGTGGACCACACCCAACAGCTTCGTGGCCTCGGCCAATTGTGGGCTCTACTGTGGGGCTAAGGTGGATTTTGTTGATATTGACCCGGCTACCTACAACCTGTGCCCTGAGCAGTTAAAAGCTAAATTGGCGACGGCGAAGCAGCCGCCTAAGGTATTAGTGGTGGTGCACTTTGGTGGTGAGCCCTGTGATATGGAAGCTATTGCGGCGCTGGCTAAGCAGTATAAATTTCAGGTTATTGAAGACGCTTCGCATGCGATTGGTGGGCGCTATCAGGACCAGCCCATAGGTAATTGTCAGTATTCAGCGCTCACGGTATTCAGCTTTCACCCGGTGAAAATAGTGACTACTGCTGAAGGTGGGGTTATTACCACGCGTAGTAAAGAAGTAGCCGAGCGTTTGGGTGAGTTGCGCAGCCATGGTATTACCCGCAATCCCGAGCGCATGACCAAGGCACCCGACGGGCCCTGGTACTATCAGCAAATTGAGTTGGGGCTGAACTATCGTATGACCGAGCTACAGGCGGCATTGGGCTGCTCGCAGCTGCAGCGGTTAGATGAATTTGTGGCGCGCCGGCAGCAACTGGCCGATCAGTATGATGAGCTGCTGGCCGGGCTGCCGGTTCGCAGTCAGCAGCGCAATGGCAACAATTACTCGGCGTTGCATTTGTATGTGGTTGAGGTGCCTGCGACCAGCCGCCGGGCGGTATTTGAGTCACTGCGGGAGCAGGGCATTGGGGTGAATGTGCATTATATTCCAATTCATACGCAGCCTTACTATCAGGGAGTTGGCTTTCGCGAGGGTGATTTCCCGGCGGCAGAACACTATTACAGCGGTGCTATTAGTTTACCGCTGTACGCTACGCTGACTGATGCCGAACAACAAGAAGTAGTAGCAGCGCTGCGGCACGCGTTAACGGAGCACGCATCATGAGAGTCGCTATTATTCCTGCGCGTGGCGGCAGTCAGCGTATTCCGCGCAAGAACATTAAGCTGTTTGCGGGCAAACCTATGCTGGCGCACAGTATTGCAACGGCGCAGCAAAGCGGGGTTTTTGACCGCATTCTGGTGAGCACCGACGACGAGGAAATTGCCGCAGTGGCTCGTGAATACGGCGCCGAGGTGCCATTTTTGCGCCCGGCGGAGCTGGCCGATGCCTACACCGGCACCAGCGCGGTAGTGCGTCACGCTATTGAGTATTTAAAAATACAGGAAGTGATGCCGGAGTATGTGTGCTGTTTGTATGCCACGGCGCCCTTGTTGTTAGCGGGTGATCTTCAGGCCGGGCTGCATAGTCTGGAAAACAGCACTAGTGAGTATGTGTTTAGCGCTACCAGTTACGGTTTTCCGATTCAGCGGGCGTTGTATAAGGACGAGCAAGAGCAGGTACATATGTTTGCGCCGGAGCACCGCAGTACGCGCTCCCAGGATTTGATTGAGGCTTATCATGATGCCGGGCAGTTTTACTGGGGTCGTGCTAGTGCGTTTTTAAACGAAAAACCGGTATTCGCGCAGCATTCACGCATGCACATACTGCCCAGGCACCGGGTACAGGACATAGATACGCCTGAGGACTGGCAACGAGCTGAGCTGCTGTATCAGCTACTACAGCTCGGTTAACAGAGTGTTCGCGTTCAGGCTCTGAATTTGCTCTACACTTAAAAAGTCCGGGTTTAAATCCGAGGTGTATTCAAAATTCTCGTTTACCTGCTCGCCTTTCTCACCCAGCGCATTGGAAGTGAAGTTATTGCTACGGCTGAAAAACTTAATGGCCGGGGCAATTACGTAGTGGTCGGGGAATTCAAAGGTATGAAACGACATATCACCCGGACACATCATTTCATGTAGCTTCTCGCCAGGGCGAATGCCGACAACCTTAATAGGTAATTTAGGTGCCATGGCCTTGGCCAAATCTACAATGCGAATGGAAGGAATTTTCGGTACAAAAATTTCGCCACCCTGCATACGCTCAAAGTTTTTCAAAACAAAATCAACGCCTTGTTGCAGCGTTATCCAAAAGCGGGTCATACCTTCGTGGGTAATGGGCAGGTGGTCGGTGTTTTCCTGAATTAAACGTTCGAACAGTGGTACTACCGAGCCGCGAGAACCAACCACATTGCCATAGCGCACCACTGAAAACTGCGTCGCGTGGCCACCTGACATATTATTGGCGGCAACAAATAGCTTGTCGGACGCCAGTTTAGTGGCGCCATAGAGGTTTACCGGGTTGGCAGCTTTATCGGTAGATAAGGCAATTACTTTCTTCACGTTGGCATCAAGCGCCGCATTAATAACGTTCTCGGCACCGTTAATATTGGTTTTGATGCACTCCATGGGGTTGTATTCAGCAGCTGGTACTTGCTTTAGCGCGGCAGCGTGAATCACATAGTCAACGCCGTACATAGCCCGAACCATGCGTTCCGGGTCGCGCACGTCACCAATGAAATAGCGCATACATGGGTCGTGATACAACTGCTGCATTTCGGACTGCTTCAGTTCGTCACGAGAATAGATAATTATTTTTTTCGGCTTGTAACGAGCCAGCAAGGTTTGCGTATATTTATGACCGAAAGATCCGGTGCCACCGGTAATGAGTATCGTTTTGCCGTTAAACATAACTTGCTGCCTTTTTATTTAAGGTACCTATGTAAGGTATTTATTTCAGTAACTGCAGAATCGTTCATAGCAACACTATAGCGCGAACCACTGCTTGATTTATAACGAAACTTCAGCCACTTAACCAGTAATAATTTGTTTTCTCAAGCTCACCGAATACGGCGAAAGCGGAAATAAGTTGCCGTTTTCGGCAGAAATGTTAAAAAAATACTAAAAAAGTACTAAAGTGCGGCAAAAAATTGCCGATATCCGAAATGGGCGAGGATCTTATTGTAGATTCCGTGACCATATTTCATAAAAGCACAGTGCTTTTATGTAACGGAGGATGTGCCATGGCACTTTTTGTAAATACTAATATTTCGTCACTAAATGCTCAGCGTCAGTTGATGCAGTCAACTAGTGGACTTGATAAGTCATTCCAGCGCCTGTCTTCAGGCTTCCGTATCAACAGCGCTGCTGATGATGCTGCTGGCATGCAAATTGTGAGCCGGATGACCTCGCAAATCGAAGGTCTGAATCAAGCTGTGCGTAATGCCAATGACGGCATCTCTTTAGCGCAAACCGCTGAAGGCGCATTACAAGAAACGACAACTGCGCTGCAACGTATGCGCCAGTTAGCGGTTCAAGCTCAAAACGGCATCAACTCTTCAGAAGATTTAAACGCACTGAACAAAGAAGTTAGCGCGCTGAAATCGGAAATTACCCGTATTGCCGGCAATAGTGAATTCGCTGGTATTAAGGTACTTGACGGTGAACTGAGTGCTTCTTTCTTAGTAGGTGCAAACGCTGGTCAGACTATTAACGTTGTTGCCAAGAATACGAATGGCTTCAGTGCTGGTGGTTTGAGCTTAACGGCTGTGTCGGTATCGACTACTGCTGGTGCATCTAGTGCATTGGCATCTATTGATGCGGCATTATCAGTGGTTAATGGTGCGCGAGCTGATTTGGGTGCGATTCAAAACCGTTTCCAGTCAACTATTCGTAACTTAACTAATATTTCTGAAAATGTCAGTGCTGCGCAATCGCGCATCCAGGACACGGATTTTGCTTCAGAAACAGCAAAATTGACAAAATTCCAGATCATGCAACAAGCGAGTCTGGCGATTTTGTCGCAGGCAAACCAACGTCCACAAGCGGCGCTGTCGCTGTTGGGTTAATTGGTTTAATATTGTGGTTTCGCATGGCAGCCCAGATAATCTGGTGCTGTCGCGAACCACGCATTCAAGGAGGCAGTTATGGCGGCCGAAATTAATGCAGTTGCACCGCGCTTCGACGGTTCAAATCGAGGCGACAAAGTAGCATCGCAGTCTGACGCCGAACGCAAGGAGCCAGCTTCGCAGGCGAATATCGCTACAGATCGGGCTTTGTCTGAGACCTTAGCAAAGCAGCAGGCGGAACAAGCAAAAGAGAACGAAAAGTCTGAAGAAGAACGGGCTCAATTTTTGCAAGCTGTCGCCGATAACCTAAATGAGTCGCAGCAGTTAAGTCGACGCAATTTACAGTTTAGCGTGAACGAAGACGCGGATCGCACAGTCATCAAAGTAGTGGACTCAAAGTCCGGTGATGTGATTCGACAAATTCCGTCAGAAGACTTAGTTCGTCTGGCAGAACGTTTACGAGAAGATTCCGAGCAAGTTGGCCAGGTGGTTGGCATGCTCATTGATAGTCGCATATAAGTAGTCTTCGGAAGGTGAATATGCCTTTCGCGACGAAGGAGGTTTCATGGCTATTTCAGCTTTAGGCGTAGGTTCAGGTCTGGCACTTGATGACTTGGTTAAGCAGTTGGTGCAAATTGAGCGCCAGCCAAAAGAAGCGTCGTTAAAGCGCCGTGAAACTGAAGCTCAGGTGAGCCTGTCTGCATTTAGCAAACTGAAGTCCACCTTGTCGACCTTCCGTACTAGTATTACCGACTTAAAAGACTCGCGTACCTTGCAGTCACGTTCAGCTGAAATAACCGGGCAAGACAGTGACAACCCGTTTCTGAGCGCAACGGCAAGCTCAAGTGCGCCAAAAGCAAGCTACCAAATTTCGGTAGAGCAATTGGCACAGGGTAGTAAAGCCAAGTCAGAAGCTTTTACCGGCTCTGATCAGGTAGTTAGTACTACTGCTGGTAATTTAACCTTCGCCACAGCTGACGGTGAGTCAAGCTTTAGTGTGGCGGTGGGTGCCAATGCAACCCTTGCTGACATTGCCAACGCGGTAAATAAGAACGCCGATAACTTTGGTGTGAGTGCATCTATTATCAACACCGGCGGCGCTACTCCGGAAACCCGTTTGGTATTTAGCTCCTCGGAAACCGGTGCAGCGAAGGAACTAAGCGTAACTAATGACAACGCTGAGCTTGATAGCGTATCTACCGTTGCCAATGGCGGCGGTGCTGGCGGTATGACTATTGCTGCGCAAGATTCAGCGCGTGATGCCATTATGGATATTGATGGCATTCGCACCTATAGCGCAACCAACACCTTTGAAAACGCAATTGAGGGCGTGACCTTAGATGCTGAAAAAGCGGCACCTGGTGAAACTGTTACACTGAACGTTGATACCGACGTAGCTGGTGTGCGTGAGAAAATCGAAGGCTTTGTTTCCAACTACAACAAAGTCGTTGATGAAATTAACCGAGTAACTCGTACCAGTGCCGAAGAACAAGGCCGGGGCGCCCTGGTGGGTGATTCGTTGGTGCGTGGTTTGCAAAGCTCACTAACGAACATTGTTGGTGGTGCTGTTGATAGCGGCGAAGGCGCCATGAAAACCTTATATGCGTTGGGCGTTACCTTTAACGACGACGGCAAATTAGAAATATCGTCAGAAGCTGGCGCTGGTGGTACCGGCGAAGAGCGTTTGACCAAAGCGCTGGAAACCAACTTTGATCAGGTTGCGAATTTATTCTCTGCTGACGATGGTATTGCCACCAAATTAGATAGCTTAGTGGCACAATATGCGCAAACTGGCGGATTAATTTCCGGTAAAGAACAAGTATTTAAGTCACGTCAGGAAAATTTAACTACAGAAAGAGAGCAGTTCGACCGATACATGGAAAGTTACGAAGAAACGCTACGTGCTCGTTATACCGCTTTGGATGGCGTGCTGGCGGAACTGAATTCGACTTCCAGTTATCTGTCTAGTCAGTTGGCATCATTGCCAGGATTCGGTACCAATTAATAAGAGGTACTCAAAATGAATAAAGGTTTAAATGCATATCATCAGGTTGGCGTGAAAGATCAGGTTGCCAGCGCTGAACCCCACAAAATTATTCAAATGCTGATGCAAGGCGCTATTGACCGCCTGGCACAGGCGCGTGGTTGCATTGAGCGTAAAGAATATCAGGCTAAGGGTGCACACCTGGCGCGTGCGGTAGGTATTGTAAATGCCTTGCGTGACTCACTGAAGCCAGTACCTGGTGCGGAAGAGCTCACCACCAATCTGAATGATTTGTATGTGTTCATTTTAGAGCAAATTAACAAAGCCAGCGTAACCAACGAAGCGCAGCCGTTAATTGACTCAGCGGACATCATGCAAACCATTAAAGAAGGTTGGGATGCCATTCCTCAGGCGGCTCGTGATGAAGCGTACCAGCAACAGGCTGAAATGCAGTCAGCGAGCGGCTATTGAGTTCTTTAGCCCTGCGCAAGTTAGGTGAGCTGCGTGAAGAAATGACGCAGCTTGCTATTACTGCAGACGGTGACGATGCCAATATCGGTCGTTTGCAGACCTTAGCTGGTGAGTACCAACAGCAGTTGGAGTTGTACGTTGCTTACTTGGATGAAAACGTGAGTGCGGAACAAAAACATGAGCAGCTAAGTAAAGAGCTGGAGTTTGCCAAAACTCTGGAGAAACGTCTGAATACGGTTAAAACCGACTACGGAAAACAACTTCAGACGATTCAAGTTGGTAAGAAAGCCCGCAAAAACTATTGAATACCTGCCCTGCAGCTTGTAGCTTAGCCACTATCTATAGTGATTAAATAGCTGACTAATCAATGATTCATCAAATTAAGGCGCAAGTACTGGCCGACCCGGTTGCCCAACAAGAGCTTGAAGCAACTATCAATCACTCCCTGAATAAACGTTTGCAAGCAAATTTGTTGGCTTTTGCGGAACATATTCCTAGTTTATTTCAGCAATTCCGTGCGCACATGCCAACGCGCGTGGGTCATTTCTGTACCAGTGCGGGTCAGATCAACCTGGTGGATTTAACCACAGGCATTACCTTTTACGGCATTCAAGCTGAAGCCGAAGCCCGGGACGATGCCGCCCGCTTTGCCGAACAAGCTATTCGTTTTGAAATTGCCACGGGTCAAGTAGTGCAACAGGCGTTACCAGAGCAATGCGGTGCCCTGATGCTATGCGGGCTGGGCTCAGGTGTGGCATTGGAAACCCTGTTCCAACAACATCAATTTGAGCAGGTGTTGGTATATGAGCCGGATCCTGATGTATTTGCTGCATCTTTGTCGAGTTGTGACTGGGCCAGTATGTTGCAGCAAGCGGCGCAGCAGGGCACTCAGTTATTTCTGCAAATTGGTGATGCGGCGCTTACTCCCGCTGACGATTTGGTGGAATTGACTAGCCACTTAAAGCTGGAGCAGCTGTGGCTGTATCGACATACGCATCATAGCTTTCTGGATGCCTGGTTGGCTTACTTACAGAGCGACAGCTACCGCTTTGAGCAGGTAACCAAACGCAACTATAAGCTGCCTGATTTTAATGGCATTGAACATGCGCTGCCGCATTTTAGTCCACAATTGCAAGTTCCTGATGAAAGCCATGAGCAGTCGCCGGCTTGGCTGGCTGCCAGGCAGTTGTACTTGCAAAATATGGAAGCGCTGGCCGAGTTTTACCCGGACCTTCATGAGCAGCTACAAGACTACGAACCCACCAACTGGGGTATTCAAGAGAATGCCGACGGTGGTTTTAATCTGCTGCATAAGGAAAGGCGCGGTTACTGGTATCCGCAACAGCCACAGGTTTCGTCGCAACAGAATCTGGCCGATTATAAAGAGCACGCGGAAGCCAATGATTTAGCGATTTCCTATACCGGCGGTAAATTATTTGATTATCAGCACTTTAAATACTCGCAGCGACTTGGTGAAATTTTGGCTAAGTATCCCGGCGCTGCCGCCGGATTGCCAAAGTCTATTCCGGCACTAGCGGTATTTATGCCAGCGCTTGGTTATCAATTAGAAACGCTGGTACAGGAGCACCGCATTCACTCCTTGTATGTGATTGAACCGAATATTGAGTTCTTTTACTGGTCGCTATACACGGTTCCCTGGTTTGACATTTTTGCTGATTTTCAGCAGCGCGAAGCATCACTGCATTTTAGCATTGGCGACGACGGCACCTATTTTGAGCAAGACATGATTCGCCGCTTCAGCGAGGGTGATGGCTACCTAACGGCGAATACCTACTTCTATTTACCAACGCCGGTAGCTCGCCTGCAGTCAGCGGTAAATTCGCTCAAGCGCGAAATGAAAACCCTATTGGTATGGGCCGAGTACTTTGACCATGTGCGTTATGCGCTAGCGCATAACCGTACTAACTTTAAGAGCGATGTGAAGTTGCTTGATAGCGCGGTACTGGCTAAGCGGCGTGAGCAAGGGCAAAAGTTTAATACACCGTTGTTTATTGTTGGTAACGGGCCGTCGCTGGACGATCAAATTGAGCACCTGCTGAGTATTCGTGATCAGGTATTAGTGGTGTCTTGCGGTACTGCTTTAAAAGCCTTGTGGAAATACGGCATTCAACCTGATTTCCATGCGGAGCTTGAGCAAAATCGGGTACCTTTTGAAATTATCTCGTCAATACAAGATCCCGACTATTTAAAGCAAATCACCTTGCTGTCGGTAACTACCGTGTGTCCTGAGGTAAGCAATCTGTTCAAAGAAACCTGGACGGTGTTTAAGCATGGTGATGGCAGTTCGGCGGCCTACGACTGGATTATTAAAGAGCTGGGTATATCCGTTGATATGGTTCAGCACTCGTTTCCAACGGTTTCCAATTTGGCGTTGGATATAACGTTATTACTTGGTTTCCGGCAAATTTATTTGATGGGGGTGGATCTTGGCTATGCGTCGGCCGACAAGCACCACTCTAAGCATTCTATTTACTACAACAACAAAACCTCGAAAGAGCTGTATAACTATAAAGACAAAATTAGCGGCCAGGCCCGGGTGCGGGGCAATTTACGGCCCACGGTAGACACTCAGTTTCAGTTTAAAGCGTCAGCTGACATGATGAGCCGCCTGTTGCACGAACAACCGCACCAGGAAGTGTACAATTGCAGTGACGGCATGTTTATCAGCGGTACTATGCCGTTAAAGCCAGATTTGATTATGTTGGAGCCTGGCCTTGCTAGCCCTGCAGACACTTACCGCGAACTGTCGGAGCAGGTGTTTTCCAATGCGTTGGCAAAACGCATTCAGGACGCCTTCGATGAGCGTTATACCCGGCAGAACCTGGTGAGTGAATTTAAAGCTCTGCTACGGGTAACCAAACGTGCGGTAACCGATGAAGACGGCGCGTTAGAGGTGATTCGCCAGCAGCAATCGGTTATTTCACTGTCGTTTCATGCGCATCAGTCGCTGTTATTTCCATTGTTCGCCTCAGAAATGCATTTAACCCATGCCACCTTAACGCGTTTTCTGTATGCCGGTGAGTCACCGGAGCAGGGGGTGGAGATTTTTAAAGAGGGCTTGGCAGAATGGCAACGGACGCTGGAATTTCTTTGTGCGGATTATTTATTCGACCCTATGCGTCCTGATGAAACGAAATGGCGGATGCGCGGGCGGCTATAGTTACTGCCTGAGTCATCTTAATGCTCGCTTAACCACTTGCCAATATCAGCCAGTTTGCTGCCACAGGCTTGCTGGCTTTGCCGCTGTTGCGCTTGTGCCAGCCAGGCGTGGTCGAAGTAACGCTGACACGCCCGGTGGCAGTGCTTGATAAAATCGGCGGCCTGATACACTTCGGCTAACTCTTGCTCAGCTAAATGCTGCGCCTGAGCCTGCTGATTACCCGCCACTTGCACCGCAATCATGGGTCGGCCTAAGGCCCAGCATTCAAAGGTAGTTGAGCCACAAGCGGTAACCACCAGGCGGGAGTTATTCAAGGCCTCGGCAATGTTACTGGGGTTGTGTAACAACTGCCAGTTGGGCTGATCGGCTAGCAGCGCTTCCAGTTCGTCCAGGCGTTGATATGCCGGGCCACAAATAAATTGCAGCGGTAGTTCGCGAAAGTTGCTATCGGCGGACAGTACAGTGGCAATGCTGGTCATTAGGTTGGCCGGGTCACTGCCGCCAAAAATAATACTAAGGGCTTCGCAATCGCGCGCCTTGCGGTAAGGCTGTTTGAAAAACTCTGGCCGTAGCGGGTGATAAGCAGGGCCTAAAAATAATTTAGTGCCAGTAGGCTGATGTTGATAAGCGTTAGCCGTTACCCCGGCGCCACTATTCAGTATGGCTGCCACGTGGGCAGGTTCCGGCTCGGCCCAATCGTCTAGCCACAACAGTTTAAATCCTAGTTCACTGAGTTGCTGCCGGTAGGCGGCACTAAATTCGTAACCGTCAATCACCAGCCAGTCGTTTTCATTGGCCACACTATGAATGCTGTCCAGCTCACCGGTCAGCGCGTTCTGGCTTCTAATAGTGGTAATTGGGAAGTTGAAATTATCTAACTGGTTGGCAATAGCGGCCGCAGCTTCGGTAAGCAGGAAACGGCAAGTTAAGCCTTGCTGACGAAATTGCTGCGCCAGCGCGAAGCATCGCACCAGATGGCCAATTCCTATACTCTCAAACGCCGCAACGCGGAACACTATTGTTTTCATGTGAGCATCATAGAACAAATAATGTGACGGGCACAAAAAAACCGGCAGAAGCCGGTTTTTCCGTTAACACCTGATTGCAGAAAAGGCTTACGCCATTTCTTTAATTTTGGTGTTGATGCGGCTCTTGTGACGAGCTGCTTTATTTTTACCGATCAAACCTTTGCCCGCATAACGGTCAAGGATTGGAGTCAGGTCAGCAAAAGCCTGCTGTGCAGCCGCTTTGTCACCTGCCTCAACGGCAGTTAAAACTTTCTTCAATTGTGTACGCATCATTGAGCGGCGGCTCGCGTTATGGCGACGGTTCTTTTCCGCTTGTACCGCACGCTTTTTCGCAGACTTGATGTTAGCCAAGGTGAACTCCTAAAATTCGTTAACAGAACGCTTCTTTATAAAGGCCGAGGAATATGCCTGTTTTGCAGGCAAAAGTCAACTCCCCGGCAATGGAAAAGTTAGAATTTAAGCGGCCTTTTCAATTTGCAGTTTCATCTCGATGAACTGGTCTATTACTTGTTCCAGAATTGGCAATGGCAGTGAACCGCTTTGTAGCACCACATCGTGGAAGTCGCGCAAATCAAAGCTACTACCCAGTTCGGTGCGGGCTTTGTTGCGTAACTCCACCAGCTTCAACATACCGATTTTATACGAGGTAGCCTGGCCGGGCATAACGATGTAACGCTCAATTTCCGAGGTGACACTGGATTCAGTCATGCCGGTGTTGGCCTGCATGTAGTCTATGGCCTGTTCGCGGGTCCAGCGCTTGGCGTGAATGCCGGTGTCTACCACCAGCCGCACGGCGCGGAATAGCTCTGCTTGTAAGCGGCCCAGATTACCAAAAGGATCGTTGCCGTATAAATCCAATTCGTACATGAGCTGTTCGGTATAAAGTGCCCAACCCTCGGAATACACGGTGAAGGGTACAAATTTCCGGAATGTTGGCAAGCCGTCCAGTTCCTGCTGAATAGCGAGCTGGAAGTGGTGACCCGGAATACCTTCGTGCACGGCCAGGGTTTTCATACCAAAAGTTGGCGTGTCGTTAATGTTATACAGGTTGGCAAAAAACACACCCGGACGCGATCCGTCTATTGCCGGGCTCTGATAATAAGCACCTGGCGCATTCTTTTCAGCAAATTCTGGTACCCGACGCACATCTAAGTCAGCTTCAGGACGAATCCGGAAGGCTGGCCCTAAATAGGTTTTAATGTCAGTGATAATGCTTTTGTAGTCCGCCAGAATTTGCTCCCGGCCGGCGTCGGTATCCGGATACAAAAACTCTTCCTGCTCGTTTATTTGTGCCAGTAATTCACCAACGGTGCCTGAGGTGTAACCCTGATTACTGAAAATGGCCTGCATGTCGGCCTGAATACGCGCAACCTCGGCCAAACCTAACTCATGTATTTCATTCGCGGTAAGGTCGGTCGTAGTGTGTTGTTTCAGCATATGGTTGTAGTAGGCGTCGCCGTCGGGCAGTTTCCACACGCCGGCAGTGTTGTCAGCTTGTGCTTGCAGGCTTTCCAAACTGGCATACAAATTCTGATAAGCCGGGAATACCGCTTCTGTTAGCGCGGTTTCGGCTTGCTCCAGCCAGTCCGTGCGCTCGGCTTCGGTAAGCTCAGTGTCAGCCAGTTTGTCGGCAAAGCTGGTCAGCAATAGATTTTCGCCAGGGCCACCAGAGAGAAAGTTTTCAATTTGCTCCATGCTGGCGGTAAGCACAAACTTCGGCGGTATAATGTCACGCTCAGCACGTTGCTGAATGTCATTAATTAAACCGATGAACTGATCATGTACGGCATGCAGGCGCGAAATGTAGTGTTCAGCACCGGTGGCGTCATTCACTTTATGCATGTTTACAAAAAAGCTCGGGAGGGTGTTTTGTACCCCAAACAGCTGATTCACCGGGTAGCCATGATGTTGCCAGCGCTCGCCGGCCATTTGTTGCTGCAAAAAATAGTCGAATACCGCATAGGAAATGCTGTCGGTTTGATTCATATCGCTGCTGCTGTAGCTACTGAAGGTGGCGTAAGTGTCAGCTAAATCCTTGTAGCTTTGCGCGCGTGCTTCAACCGACAGGTCGTCCAATCGCGCATTATGGCCATCAATACCAAAGCGCTCGAGCAGGCCTAACTGGGTAAGTAACTGGGGCGAATCCAGCGTGGTTTTGAGCATAGCTCGCTCGTAAAATACGTTGATTGAAAAGGGTTTAAACCAAATGGCGTTTACCACCAAAATGCTGACTACCACTAGTAGTACAGCAAAGATACCTCCAATCCATTTCCACATAATTGAACTCATATAGTTGTTGTTATACACGGAGTGAAAATGTACGCTGCTTTGCACAGCTTCGCAATGTTTCAAAAGGATAGGCTCAGTGGCGCGGCAGCAGTCAACACCAACTCCGCTAAAATCTGCATCAGCAAGGCTCTTACGCTCCGGTGTTGTGGTGAGCTTTATGACCTTTTTGTCACGTATCCTCGGATTAGTGCGTGATGTAGTTATTGCCAACTTAATGGGTGCCGGAGCCGCCGCCGACGTTTTCCTATTCGCTAACAAAATCCCTAATTTTTTACGCCGCTTGTTTGCTGAAGGTGCCTTTGCACAAGCCTTTGTGCCGGTATTGGTGGAATACAAACAGGGTCGGTCGCTACCGGATCAGCAACTGCTGATTGCGCGGGTAGCCGGCACTTTAGGCACCCTGGTTACTATTATTACCATTGCTGGTGTGGTGTTATCGCCGGTGGTAGCCGCGCTCTTTGGTACCGGTTGGTTTTTAGACTGGTACAACGATGGCCCGCAAGGCCATAAATATGTGCTGGCCAGCGACTTATTGCGAATTACCTTTCCCTACCTGTGGTTTATTACCTTCACCGCCTTAGCGGGTGCCATTTTAAATACCCTGGGTAAATTCGCCATTGCGGCCTTTACCCCGGTGTTTTTAAATATTGCCATTATTGCTGCCGCCATTTGGTGGGCGCCAAATATGGAGCAGCCGGAATATGCGCTAGCCTGGGGTGTATTCTTCGGTGGCCTGATTCAGTTACTGTTCCAGTTACCTTTTTTAAAGCGCGCTGGCTTGTTAGTTCGGCCCCGCTGGGGCTGGCGCGATGAAGGCGTTACCCGCATTCGCAAGCTCATGATTCCGGCGTTATTTGGGGTATCGGTAAGCCAAATTAACCTGTTGCTGGACACCTTAATTGCGAGCTTTCTGGTTACCGGCTCGATCAGCTGGCTGTATTACTCCGACCGCTTATTAGAATTCCCGCTGGGCTTGTTTGGTATCGCCATTGCCACGGTGATTTTGCCAGCGTTGTCGGGGCGGCATGTTGATAAATCAGCGGAAGCTTTCAGTCAAACCCTGGACTGGGGCATTCGCACCGTGGTGCTGTTGGGTATGCCTGCCATGGCCGGGTTGATTGTACTGGCCGAGCCTATGCTCATGACCTTATTTATGCACGGCGCCTTTACGCCATCGGATGCGCAGTTGGCGTCTTACAGTTTGATTGCTTACGGAACCGGCTTGCTTAGCTTTATGCTAGTGAAAGTGCTGGCAACCGGCTTTTACTCACGGCAGGACACGAAACGACCGGTGAAATTTGGCATTATTGCCATGGTCAGCAATATGGTGTTCAACATTATTCTGGCTATTCCCTTCGGACATGTGGGGCTGGCGTTGGCAACCGCTATGTCGGCGGCCATGAACGCTGGTATGCTGGCATTCGGTTTGTACAAAGACGGCGTACTAAAAGCCCAGCCGGGCACCTGGCTATTTCTGCTGCGAGTAACTTTGGTCACTTTAGTTATGGCTGCGCTGGTGCTTTACTTGTCGCCGCCACGCGAGCAATGGCTGGCCTATTCCATTACCGAACGCAGCCTGCAGCTGGCGCAGTTAATTGGCTTAGCCGGGGTTGCTTACCTGTTACTCTTGCTGGTGTTAGGGGTGCGCTTGCGCCACTTGCGGGCACCGGCCTAAGTGGGTGCACTAGCCAAACCTGGCGGCGCGTGTAAGAGTATCGAAACCGCCGCTAAATTCTTGTATAATGCCGCCTTTATTTTCGCGCCTTGGGGTGGCAAGCGCGGACACGACAACATGGTGGCAGTTAACCCGAAATGACAGAGCTTATTCGCGGCATACATACAATTCGCCCGCAACATCGCGGTTGCGTGCTCACCATTGGTAATTTCGACGGCGTTCATTTGGGTCACCAGGCGGTATTGGCGCAGGTTTTACAACAAGCTCAGCAACGTCAGGTAGCGGCAACAGTCATGACCTTTGAGCCCCAGCCGCAAGAGTTGTTTCAACCGCAGCAGGCACCGGCACGGCTTACCAATTGGCGCGAAAAGCATATTCAACTGGCTGCGCAAGGCATTGATCGCCACCTGTGTGTGCAGTTTAACCGCCGCTTTGCCGCGCTGCCGGCCACCACCTTTATTGAGCAGGTACTGGTACAGCAACTGGGCATTGAGTTTTTAGTTGTTGGCGACGACTTTCGCTTTGGCCGTGGTCGCGAAGGTGACTTCAAACTACTGCAGCAAGCTGGTGAAGAGTTTAATTTTCAGGTAGTAGACACGCATAGCTTCCGGCAACAGCAACGCCGGGTTAGTAGCACGGCTATTCGCGGTGAGCTGGCGGCCGGTGATTTTGGTGCGGCAGCCGCCATGTTAGGGCGGCCATACAGCTGTAGCGGGCGAGTGGTGCATGGGCAGAAACGCGGACGCACCATTGGCTTTCCTACCGCAAATGTACTGCTAAAGCGGTTAAAATCACCGTTGCAAGGTGTTTTTGCAGTGAATGTCACTATAGAAAACGATTTGAGTAGGGTTTTCCCCGCTATTGCCAATATTGGTACTCGCCCAACCGTGAATGGTGAGCAGGCGCAACTGGAAGTACACCTGTTTGATCAAAGCCTGAACTTATATGGCAAGCATTTGGAAGTAACCCCAACGGCCTTTATTCGCCCGGAACAGAAGTTTGCTTCCCTAACTGAATTACAGCACCAAATAAAACGCGATGTTGAGGTAGCCCGGGGGCTTGCAACGCGCTAGAATTTTAGCCTTGAAATGTAACTTGATAGAAAAGTAAGTTCGACCTAATTCAAGCCGTGATGCAATGCCATAAACAGCGTTGTTGGCATCAACCAAAGGAATAAACGGAACATGAGTGATTACAAGCATACGCTCAACTTGCCTGATACCAGTTTCCCCATGCGTGGGAACCTGGCTCAGCGTGAACCGGAAATGCTCAAAGGCTGGTATAACGACAGTTTATACCAACGCATTCGGGACGCTAAGAAAGGCAAGCCAACGTTTATTTTGCATGACGGCCCTCCGTACGCCAACGGCCAAATTCACATTGGGCATGCGGTAAATAAAATTTTAAAAGACGTGATTGTAAAAGCCAAAACCTTAAGCGACTTTGATGCGCCTTATGTGCCGGGCTGGGACTGTCACGGCTTACCGATTGAATTGCAGGTTGAAAAAAAATACGGCAAGCCGGGTAAAAAGCTGAATGAAGCGGAATTTCGTCAGAAATGCCGTGAGTACGCCATGACTCAGGTTGAGCAGCAACGCGAAGACTTTAAACGTTTGGGCGTGTTCGGTGACTGGGACAACCCGTACCTGACCATGAACTTTAAGCAGGAAGCCGACAGCATTCGGGCACTGGCGAAGATCATTGATAACGGTCACATGCAACAAGGCTTTAAGCCGGTGCATTGGTGCACCGACTGTGGTTCTGCGCTGGCTGAAGCTGAAGTGGAATATCAGGACAAAACCTCACCTTCTATTGATGTGCGTTTCCCGCTGGTAGATGAAGCCACTGCGGTGCAAGCGTTCCGTCACCCCGAGGGGCATGACGGTGAAGGCCCGCTGAGCATGGTTATCTGGACCACCACGCCGTGGACCATTCCGGCTAGCCGTGCGGTAACTGTGCATGCCGGGCTTGAATACGCCCTGGTACAAGTGGAAGCTACCGGCGAGCAAGCCGCTGAGCGCTTAATTGTAGCTTCTGATTTGGTGAATGATGTGATGGAACGCTGGAACATCAATCATTACCACAAACTTGGTTTCTGTGAAGGCGCAGCGCTTGAACTGCAACAGCTGAAACATCCGCTGTTTGACTTGCAGGTGCCCATTATTCTGGGCGAGCACGTGACTACGGAGTCAGGTACCGGCTGTGTGCATACCGCGCCAGGCCACGGTGTAGACGATTTCCTGGTTGGCGCTCGTTACAACATTGAAGTGTATAACCCGGTTGGTGACAACGGCGTGTATAAAGAAGACACCCCAATGTTTGCCGGTCAGCATGTGTTTAAAGCTAACGACAACATTGTTGAGGCGTTAAAAGAAGCGGGTACTTTGATGCACCACGAAGCGTTTCGTCATTCGTACCCGCATTGCTGGCGCCATAAAACGCCTATTATTTTCCGTGCGACACCGCAGTGGTTTATCAGCATGGAAAAAGAAGGTCTGCGCCGTCAGGCATTGCAACAAATTGAGCAAGTACGCTGGGTACCTGAATGGGGTCAAAGCCGTATTCAACAAATGGTTAGTGGCCGTCCGGACTGGTGTATTTCACGTCAGCGTACCTGGGGTAACCCACTGGCAGTATTGGTGCACCGCGATACCGATGCCTTGCATCCGCGTACGCTGGAGCTAATGGAAGACGTAGCCAAGCTGGTTGAACAAAAAGGCATTCAGGCCTGGTTCGATTTAGAGCCAGCCGATTTGCTGCCGGAAAGTGAAGCGGCTGACTACCGCAAAGTGACTGACACTGTGGACGTGTGGTTTGACTCAGGCGTTACCCATCACTGCGTGTTAAAAGAAACCGCAGGCTTAAGCTGGCCGGCAGACTTGTATCTGGAAGGTTCGGATCAGCACCGTGGCTGGTTCCAGTCGAGTCTGTTAACCGGCGTGGCTATGTACGAAGAAGCTCCGTACAAGCAGGTACTAACGCACGGCTTTACCGTAGATGGTCAGGGTCGCAAAATGTCCAAGTCTATTGGTAACGTGGTAGCGCCGCAGGAAGTCATGAACAAGCTCGGTGGCGACATTCTGCGCTTGTGGGTGGCTTCAACCGATTACTCGGCAGAAATGACCGTATCGGATGAAATCCTGAAGCGCTCAGCCGATGCTTACCGTCGTATTCGTAACACCGCCCGTTTCTTACTGGCTAACCTGAATCAATTTGAGCCCAGCAAAGATGCGGTAGCGCCGGGCGACATGGTTGAAATGGACCAGTGGATTGTTGCCCGTGCCATGCAGTTGCAGGAAGAATTGCTGGAAGCCTACGACAACTACCAGTTCCACGTGGTGGTACAAAAATTAATGCACTTCTGCTCAATTGAGCTGGGTAGCTTCTATCTGGACGTGATTAAAGATCGTCAGTACACCGCGAAAACCGACAGCGTTGCGCGCCACTCGTGCCAAACGGCCCTGTATCATATTGCTGAAGCCTTAGTGCGCTGGATGGCGCCTATTTGTAGCTTTACCGCGCAGGAAGTATGGCAGAGCCTGCCAGCGCGCGATAACAACGGTGAGCAACGCAGTGACTACGTGTTTACCGAAAGCTGGTATCAGGGCTTTAATCAGTTCGCTGAACTGCAAGTGGATCACGCCTACTGGGCTGAGCTTATCGACATTCGTGATGAAGTAAATAAAGCCCTTGAGCAAGCACGCCGTGACGAAAAAATCGGTGGTGCATTGCAGGCTGAAATTACTTTATATGCGCAAACTGAGTTAGCTGAAAAGTTACAGCGACTGGAAGATGAGCTGCGGTTTGTGATGCTAACTTCGCAGGCTCAGGTTGAAGTGACCACCACGCCGCCGGAAGGTGTGCAGGCAACTGATATTGAAGGTTTGTGGGTACAGGTTAATAAGAGCGAGCAGCAAAAATGTGAGCGTTGCTGGCATCACCGACCGGAAGTGGGCAGTATTGCCGAACATCCACAACTATGTCAGCGCTGCGTAACCAACGTAGAAGGCGATGGCGAGGAGCGTACTTATGCCTGATGCAAATACAACAGGCCGCACTGGCGTACAATTTCTATGGTTAAGTTTGGTGCTGATAGTTTTAGACCAAATTTCTAAGCAATGGGTAATGCACAGCTTTGAGCTGTACGAAAGCATTGCCTTACTGCCTAACCTGAACTTTACCTACGTGCACAATTATGGCGCGGCTTTTAGCTTTTTAAGTGATAGCGGTGGTTGGCAGCGGTGGTTCTTCACTGCCATTGCCATAGCTGTGAGTGTGGTGCTGGTGATTTGGCTGCGCCGCAATCCGGCGAATTTATGGCGTCAAAATCTGGCTTTCGCGCTTATTTTAGCTGGCGCTATTGGTAATGTGATTGATCGTATCGTGTTTGGCTACGTAATTGACTTCGTAGATGTATATGCGGGTGACTGGCATTGGCCGGCATTCAATGTAGCCGACATGGCCATTACGCTTGGGGCCATTTTGATGTTACTGGAAGCTTTTTTTGAACGCGAGCCAGTTTCGGAGTCAAAGTAATGAATCGATTAGGCATTGAGCACGGCCACGAAGTGGTTATGCACTTTACCATTAAGTTGAGTGATGGTTCGGTAGCTGACAGCACCAAGGTTTCTGGTAAACCAGCGAAATTTCGCATGGGTGACGGCAACTTAACCGAGAACTTTGAAGCTTGTTTGGTGGGTTTGCGCGCCGGTGACGAGCGTGAGTTTGAGCTGACGCCGGAAAACGCCTTTGGCGAACCGAATCCAGACAATATTTACTACGTTGATGCGACTAAATTTAGCGCTGAAACTAAGCCGGAAGTAGGTGCTATTATTGCATTTACCCAACCCGACGGTACTGATTTACCGGGCATTGTAAGAGCGGTAGAAGGGCAGTCGGTAACTATTGATTTTAATCATCCGCTGGCCGGTCAAACGGTTACCTTTGCGGTTGAAGTAATTAGTGTGTCGCCGTAATTTGTTGGAAAATAAGTTGCTGGCGAACAGGAGGTTTTGAATGGACATTATATTAGCGAATCCACGTGGTTTTTGTGCTGGTGTTGACCGTGCTATTACCATTGTTGAGCGCGCTTTAGCCATTTTCGAACCGCCTATTTATGTGCGCCATGAAGTGGTGCACAACAAATACGTTGTAAACGGCCTGCGTGATCGTGGCGCGGTGTTTGTCGATGAACTGGACGAAGTACCCGATGACAGCATTGTTATTTTTAGTGCGCATGGGGTGTCGCAGGCGGTGCGCAAGCAGGCCAAAGAACGTGGTTTGCAAGTGTTTGACGCGACCTGCCCGCTGGTAACTAAAGTGCATATGGAAGTAACCCGCGCCAGCCGCAAGGGGCAGGAATGTGTACTTATTGGTCACCATGGTCATCCGGAAGTGGAAGGCACTATGGGGCAGTATGCCAATGCTGACGGCGGTATTTATCTGGTGGAATCAGTTGAAGACGTAGCGAAACTGGAAGTGAAAGACCCGTCGCAGTTGCACTATATGAGCCAAACCACTTTGTCGGTAGACGACACCGCCGATGTGATTGATGCACTGCGCGCGAAATTTCCGGCGATACAGGGGCCGCGTAAAGACGACATTTGTTACGCTACTCAGAACCGTCAGGATGCCGTGCGCGAATTAGCTTCCGATGTAGATGTATTACTGGTGGTTGGTGCACGCAATAGCTCTAATTCAAATCGCTTGCGCGAACTGGCTGAAAAAATGAATACCACCGCCTATTTAATTGATGACGCTGGCTGCATTGAGCAGCAATGGCTGAACAATGTGCAGCGCGTTGGCGTTACTGCGGGGGCTTCAGCGCCGGAAGTGTTGGTGCAGAATGTGATTCGGCAGTTACAGGAGTGGGGTGGTAAGCATGTGGAAGAGCGCAGCGGTCGCCCTGAAAATGTGACCTTTTCGATACCACCAGAACTGCGCGTAAAAGCTATTTAAATCACGCGCAAGTAGCGCGCTAACTACCTATCAACGCCAGCAGTCTGCTGGCGTTTTTGTATCATTTTGATTAACGGTTAAAGTTTCGCAGCCCGTATCATTGGCTTGAGCACCTGTCGCTGTTGCCTCTAAGGTGTAGGTGGTACCGCTTAAATTGGTGGCCGAATACGTATAGTTGTCGCTGGTTAAACCCAATCCTAAATCAGCAATTGACCCATAGGTGGGATTACGCGCCCGCCATTCTTCCTGTGCTAATTGCAAGGTTAATAAGTGGCTAATAGCGGTTGCCCGCTTGGCACTGCGTACGTGATCCTGATACACGGGGTAGGCTACCGACGCTAAAATACCAATTATGGCCAGGGTTACTAGTAGTTCCATAAGCGTAAAGCCAGTCTGTTTGTGGCTTGCAGGCAATGTAGAGGTACTAATTCGGCATTTATCTTTGCACAACATAGATGATCCTGACGAAAAATTCGTTATAGTGAAGTTCATAAGTACGATATTTGGCGGTACATCTCAATGGCTAATTTTGCGTTCGAGTTAAGTAGCATATGCGCATTGCCCGGTCGGCGCCAGTCGCAGCGGTCTGTCGTTAGGCTAAGGCTGACAGTTAGGCGCGGTGCTGGTTTTAGTTTGCTGGAATTGCTGGTCACCCTGGCCGTGCTGGGCATTATTGTTGCCGTTGGCGTACCCTCATTTTTGTCTATGCTACAAAACTCCCGCCTAAGTGGTGCCGCTCAGGAAAGTTACGCTTTATTACAATACGCCCGCTCTGATGCGCTGCGCGCTGGTGAACCACGCTACGTGGTGTGGCAGCAAAATGCTGACAACTGGTGTGCCGCGGTAGCTACTACCTCAACCTGTGATTGTCTGACTGAAAGTTGCGCAATAAACGATGTGAGCCGCCGTCTGGATGCAGCTGATTACGGCCAGGTAGCGCTTACCAATGCCAATTTTGTTGGCGGCAGCTACACCGCGTTTGATGGTATGCGGGGGTTGGCCGAGGGGCACGCCGGCACGGTGAGTTACCAATTGCCCAATACCGCTGAGGTGAAGGTTATAGTGAGTGCACTTGGGCGCGTGCGTATGTGCCAGAGTGCGAACTTCAGCGGAGGCTTCCCCACATGCAGCTAATTCGTAACCAACGTGGTATTTCCTTGCTGGAAATGTTGATAACACTGGCGCTTGGGCTAGTACTGCTGGCGGCATTAACCAGTGTATTTACCAATACCTTAGGCGTGAATAGCCGCTCCTTGAAGGCCAGTCAGCTGCAGGAAGAAACGCTGGCGACACTTGGCTTAATTGTGGGTGACTTACGCCGTAGTGGCTATACCGCAGATTTTGTGACGCAGGTGGTAGACCCGACCAATGCCAATCAGGACTTCCGTAATTCGCTGGTGGTAGGCGAGCATCCTGACGAAGTAGTTAATAGCTGTATTTTATTTGCCTACGATGCCGATCAGAACGGGGTTAATTCAGGCTCCACCGAGGCCTTTGGCTATCGGCTACGCAATCAGCAGGTGCAACGGCGCCAGGGTGGTGCTTTGTGCGGCGATAACGGCTGGCAGGGGCTAACCAGCGCCGATGTGATAGTGGTGGATGCATTGCAGTTTACGGTGACCGAGGTGGTTACCGGCACTATTACCGAACAACAGGTGCAAGTGCGGTTACAGGCGCACTTGCAGCAAGATCCAACCTTGTCACGGGAACTGACGCAACACGTGGTACTTCGAAATGCAGACTTCTAACCGTGGTTTCACAACGCTTACGTTAACCATACTGCTGCTGGCGGTGGTGATAGTTATTACCATTTTTACCGCCCGGTTTAAGCTACAGGAACAACGTATTTTGCGAAATTATCACGACAGCCGTGAGGCTTTGTTAGTAGCAGAATCAGCGCTGGAACAACGCATTGCGCAGGCGGCAGTAATGAATAATGCCAATAGCAGCACCAGCACGGGTACCCTGGCTGCGCGCGAGTACGAACTGACGGTTAATTCCGAACGTTTTAATGGCACCCCTCGTGGCGATGTGGACTTAGCCTCGGTGCTGGCACGCGCTAAAGCTGCACAAAGTGACACGCACCGGGAAGTAACTTCGTCGCTGGTGGTATTACCGGTAATTCGTGCCTATCCGGATACACCGCTGGCAGTGAAGGGTGGCATTAATGTGTCGGGGAACTTTGAGGTAGTTGCCAATCCGAATGGCGGTGGCGACGGTGTGCCTTTGTCCATTTGGACCGACGGCGTGGTGGATGTAAACGGCAGCGGCTCTACTTGTGGTCAGCAGGAGTTTAGTAACGGCGAGTGCAGCAGTCGCCCCTTAAGTGAACGGGGTGAGCATGGCATCGACATTCTCGATCAGGATCTGAACTTTCCGGACGACTTACTCGATTATTTATTTGGTATTCCCGGCTCCGACTGGCAGCAACTGCGCGATCAGGCGGCGGCTCAACTTACCAATTGCAGTGACCTGGGAAGCCAGCCCAGTGGGTTGTTGTGGGTAAGTGGTAATTGTGATGTGAGCAGTAACACCATTTTAGGTAGCACTGAAGCACCGGTTATTTTGATTGTGCAAGACGGTGACTTAAAAATGAATGGTGGCGCTGAAGTCAATGGTCTGGTGATGAGTTACACGACGCCTGAAGACACCGGTGGACCCTATGAATTAACTATGAATGGCGGCGCTTTGGTGAACGGAGCAGTACTGGCTAATCATCCGGCCAATCTGGCCAATGGCACCTTAACCGTGCGTTTTGATGGCGAGGTACTGGCGAATATTACCAATAACGATGCATTTCGGCGGGTTTCGCGGGTAGGAGGGAGCTGGCATGATTTCCGTTAATAGCTCAGCAATAAGAACCGGCGGTGTGCGTAGTCGCGGTTTTACCTTTATTGAACTGCTGGTAGCCCTACTCATTTTAGGTGTTGGTATTGGCTCGCTGGTAACTTTGCAAAGCACTTTTATTCGCAGTACTGCCTTAGCAGCGGAACGCAATGCCGCTATGGATATTGCCCAAAGCCGATTGGAACAGCTGCGCGCGACTGAGTTTGCTGCTATTAGTGCGGGGAGCGAATCGGTCACTAGCACCCAGCAAACCTTTGCTGTGCAGTGGCAGGTAACCGATCAGTTTTACGATGGCCAGTGGTTTGCCGCCGACAGCGAGGTGCTACCAGCAAAATTTTCAACTACGCCGGCACCTACGCCACATGCGAAATCAGTGAGCGTGCAGGTGAGCTGGCAGGCTCGTGGTGGCGCTACCGAGCAAATTGAAGTACCCGGTTGGTCTGCTGCTTTGCAGTTGCGTGACGGCCAGCGGGTGGCACGTGAGCCGTCGGTGAGGGCGGATCCCAGAGTTGTTTATAACCCAGGCGCAGCTCCTGAAGTAATAGCCATTAAACTGGAAGAAAACTCAGCTGCCTCTGAATATTTTGTGAAAGAAACCTCCAAGCCAACGCCACAGGTAAGCCGTTCGGGTGAGTATTTGCAGGTGTCTTTTGATGCGGTTACTTACGATGAAGCCACGCAAACCCAACGCATTGAAGACTTTATGACATTGAACTGTCGCTGCACGCTGCAGGCGTCAGGACAGGGAGCTACCCCCAACCGCATGGCGTTAATTGACGGCGAACTGCAACTAGACACCGCTGCCAGTGAGTTCATTGAAAAAAATGTTGGGGTGAGCGCCGATGCCAATCAACCGGCTTTGTGTAATCAGTGTTGTCGCGACCATCATGATTCCAGCGCTATGGTTGCCGACGGTAATCTGTATCAGCAGACAGACAATCGGACCGCCTCTGGGAATCATCGCCACTACAATGAGGTTAACGGTAGTTTGGTGGAAGCCGGCGTAGGAGACCAATATTTAGAAGCTTGCCGTATGCGTCGAGTTGACGGCTATTACGCACCTTTTGCTGACTGGCAACTGCAGAGCGTGGTACTGATGAGCGCGGCTTACCTTACTCAGAGCGACAGTGCGTCGGTATACGAAGCTTATATTCAGCAAGCGGTGCGGGCCATGGTAACGGGTGAACCTCTGCCGCAACCGCCAACCGGACGTGATTTGAATGTGGCGCCGGGAGCCTACCAGCTGATTGGCCGGGGTGTTTACCTGGATGAAATGGATGCTGCGCACGAACAGGAAGTACTAACCCGATTACAAAATGGCGAGACGGACTGGCTACGTATTGTGCCCTTTTACGAGGTTAACTTAACGCTGCTAAGTGACTGGGAAAGTGACAATGCCGTGGTGGCTTCAGTAACCAACGAGCCTATTGGAACTATTGTTGACCCTGAGAACAGCTTTTACGGTACTTACAGCCGGGGGCGCTTGCAGGCCGAGCAAAATGGTATGAGTGTAGTAAACATGCAGGTGCTGGGCGGGAACTCCGGTGTTATCGGCAGTGCTGCAACCAATCCGGTTGATGCTGGTCGGGTATTTACCGATGCCGTCAACGTTACGGTAACTGCGCAAGACGAGAACACCGACTTGTTCTCGGTTACCGGCGAAATTAACTGTTTGGATGCTCTTGGTAGTAGCTGTAAAAACAATCAGTTACGCAATGTGAATGTGACTATTAGCGACCTTAATTTAAGTTGTGAATATCAAACCGGCGGGCGTAACCAAACACCGTTTTATTCGTGCGCCAATATTCCGGCAGGTTGGAGTGGTTTGATTACCTTTGCAAAAGAGGGCTTTAGCTTTACGCCAGCACAGGTTTCTATTGATAATTTAAGTGGTAACCGACAGTTCAATATTTTAATGCAAGAGTAATTTTTTAAGCTGGCTTGATTCTTGAATACACCTACTCAGAAGAGTGAATTTTGACGGTGTCATTCGGAGTCAGCCAGCAACATGCAGAACCTTGAAAACTTACGCAGCAGCGCCAACAACCTGTCGCAAAAATATGGCTATATAGTAAAAGGATTCGGTACCCCACTGGCGGTACTGATGATTTTGGCCATGGTGGTATTACCCATACCGCCGATTCTGCTGGATACTTTCTTTTCCTTCAGTATCACCTTGTCGCTGGTGGTGATGCTGGTTGCGGTGTATACCAAACGCCCGCTGGACTTCGCCTCTTTCCCCACTATTTTGCTGATTGCTACCGTACTGCGCTTAAGTCTGAACGTAGCTTCTACCCGTATTGTACTGCTGGAAGGCCACACCGGACCAGGTGCTGCGGGTAGCGTTATTGAAGCCTTCGGTAGTGTGGTTATCGGTGGTAACTACACTGTTGGTCTGATTGTTTTCTTAATTCTGATCATTATTAACTTCATGGTTATTACCAAGGGTGCGGGCCGGATTTCCGAGGTGTCTGCACGCTTTACCCTGGACGCTATGCCAGGTAAGCAAATGGCCATTGACGCCGACTTAAATGCCGGGCTTATTTCACAGGAAGAAGCCAAAGAGCGGCGCCACGATGTAACCCGTGAGGCTGACTTCTACGGGTCCATGGACGGTGCCAGTAAGTTCGTTAAAGGGGATGCCATTGCCGGTATCCTGATTCTGGTTATCAACATTGTTGGTGGCTTCCTGATCGGCATGATTCAGCACGATTTAACCTTCTCTGAAGCTGCTGAAATTTATACCTTACTTACCATTGGTGACGGCTTGGTGGCACAAATACCAGGGCTATTACTGTCGGTAGGTACCGCTATCATCATCACCCGTGAAAACGACACCAAAGACATGGGTGAGCAGGTGGTGTTCCAGTTGGCTGAAAACCCACGGGTAATGATTATTGCCAGTGCTGTACTGTTCGCACTTGGCGTGATTCCCGGCATGCCACACTTTGCGTTCCTGACCATGTCGGCACTGCTGGCGGGAATTGCTTACCTAAAAATCAAGAAAGGCAAAACCGCGGCAGCAGATGAAGCCAAGAAAGTGGAAGCAGCCAAAGAACAACCAGCTTCGGCGCAACGCGAGCTGGGTTGGGAAGACGTAAACCACGTGGATACTGTTGGTCTGGAAGTGGGTTACCGGTTGATTCCGCTGGTGGACAAAACTCAAGGTGGCGAGTTGTTGACGCGCATTAAAGGCGTGCGCAAGAAGCTTTCCCAGCAGTTGGGCTTTTTAGTTCCTGCCGTACATATTCGCGACAACCTGGATTTAGGCCCGAATAGCTACCGCATTACGCTCATGGGCGTAACTATGGGCGAGGCCGATATTCGCCATGACTGGGACTTAGCTATAAATCCCGGTCAGGTATTCGGCAAATTAGAGGGCGAGCCAACCAAAGATCCGGCGTTCGGTCTGGATGCGGTATGGATTCGTCCGGAGAAGCGTGACCACGCGCAAACGCTGGGCTACACCGTGGTTGACGCGGCTACTGTAGTTGCTACCCACTTAAGCCAAATACTTACCAACAATGCAGCGCAGCTGCTAGGCCATGAAGAAGGCCAAAACCTGCTCGACATGCTTGCCAAAAATACGCCGAAGCTGGTGGAAGGACTGGTTCCCGACACTATTAGCCTGGGCACCTTCGTGAAAGTTCTGCAAAACCTGCTGGACGAAGGCATTGCTGTGCGTGATCTGCGCACCATCGTACAAACCCTGATTGAGTATGCCCCACGCAGCAAAGACCCCGATGTGCTTACCGCGGCCGTGCGTATTTCACTGCGCCGGTTGATTGTGCAGGACATTAGCGGCGGCGCTGCTGAGTTACCTGTCATTACCTTGGCGCCAGAACTGGAACAGATGTTGCATCAGTCTCTACAGGCAGCAGGCAATGATGGTAACAACCAGTCTGCAGCAGGTATTGAACCTGGTTTAGCCGAGCGTTTGCAGCAGTCATTACAGCAAGCGCATCAGCAACAGGAGATGAACGGTGAAGCGTCAGTATTGCTGACCTCCGGAATTTTACGCAACACCATGGCGCGCTTTGCCCGCCACGCAGCCAACGGCATGCGGGTGCTGTCGTATCAGGAAGTACCGGACGACAAACAAATTCGAATTGTGAGTTCTATTGGCGGCCAGGCCGAACCGGCACCAACAGCCTGATAGAGCAAAACTGAAAACTAGAATTGAAACATTGAGTAAGGGTGAATGCTTTGAAAATTAAACGCTTTTTTGCCAAAGATATGCGTACTGCACTGTCTGATGTGAAAGCTGCATTGGGAGCTGATGCGGTTATTATGTCAAACAAACGCGTGAATGGCGGAGTGGAAATTGTGGCTGCCATTGACCCGGATTCACGCCGCCCTGAAGCCAAGCCAGCGGCGCAGCCGGCTGCGGCCGCACCACGTGCTGAAGCCAGCCAGGCGGAAGCTGAGCCAGCAGACAGCTTGCAAGCCTTGTTGCAGCGGCAGGCGAAGATGCTAGGTGAAGAGCCAGCCCAGTTGCCAGGTAGAGCGGCGGCAACCAGTCCGGCGCAGGCTCCTCGCGCACCGGCTCAAAATTCGCAACCGGCACAAATGGAAGTACCAGAGAATTTCCAGGCGGCACAGCCTGAGCAGGAAGGCCCCGCTGATACTATTAGCGGCGGTCGCGACGAATTAAAAGCACTGCAAAACGAAATGGCAGGCATCAAAAAATTATTGCAGCATCAGGTATCGGGTTTGATGTGGCAGGAAATTGAACGTAGCGAACCAACTCGCGCTATGTTGATTAAGCGCCTACAGCAAATGGGTTTAGCCAGTGGTGTAGCCGATCAGCTGTCCTGTTTTATTCCGGAAGCCGAATCAGATGACGAAGCCTGGGAACAGACACTACATATTTTACAAGGTCAGATTCATACCACCAAAGACGACATCTTGACGCAAGGTGGCGTGGTGGCTTTAGTTGGTCCTACCGGCGTGGGTAAAACCACCACAGTTGCAAAATTAGCCGCTCGTTATGCCCAACAGTATGGTGCTGAGAACGTCGCTATGGTGAGTACAGATACCTTCCGTATTGGTGCGACTGAACAATTACAAACCTATGGTCGTATTATTGGTTGTCCGGTTAAAATTGCCAGAGACGCGCGCGAGCTGTCCGATATTTTGTTACAATTACGGCAGAAAAAGTTAGTTTTAATTGATACGGCGGGCATGAGCCAGCGTGACTTGCGCTTAAGTGAGCACTTGGGCACTTTAATGGGCAATGCTCGTTTGCAAATCAGACCTTATCTGGTGATGTCAGCAACCGCGCAATCCCCAGTACAACAAGATATACTGCGCCAGTTCAAGAAACTGCCACTGGCTGGTTGTATTTTGACCAAACTAGACGAATGTATGAGCTTAGGTGAGGTATTGAGTGTTGCCATAGAGCATGCTTTACCAGTAAGTTATGTCACAGACGGTCAGCAAGTTCCGGAAGATTTGAAAGCGGCAGACGCAGGCTTTTTAGTAGCCGAAGCTGAACGTCTTTATGAGAAAAGCATTTGTTCAAATTATGCTTACATGACATCATCTTCTATGAATGTCTGAAAGCAAGTTTCCGGTTTGCGACAATAACCGAACATGGCAACGCAAATCAGGGTCCAGACAAAGCAGTAATGCTAAAAAGTTAGGCAGAAAAATCCGTGGTATTAGATCAAGCGAGTGGCCTGCGAAGAATGAAAAAATCAATGGTAAAAGTAATAGCAGTAACCGGTGGTAAAGGTGGCGTGGGTAAAACCAACGTAACCTTGAACACTGCCATTGCTATGGCTGAGCAAGGCAAACGGGTATTAGTTCTGGATGCTGACTTAGGTTTGGCGAACGTGGACGTA
The DNA here is from genome assembly GCF_900177775.1 of Pseudidiomarina planktonica. Taxonomy (GTDB): domain Bacteria; phylum Pseudomonadota; class Gammaproteobacteria; order Enterobacterales; family Alteromonadaceae; genus Pseudidiomarina; species Pseudidiomarina planktonica. The sequence continues at coordinate 762,164 of NZ_FXWH01000001.1, forward strand.
ATGCTCGGGTTGCGGGTTGAACGCAACTTATCGCATGTTCTCAGCGGCCAGTGCGATCTTGAAGATGTGCTGGTGGAAGGCCCAAGCGGCATTAAAATTGTGCCGGCAACCTCGGGCACCAAGAATATGGTGGAATTGTCACCCGCCGAACACGCCGGTTTAATTCGCGCCTTTAGCAGCTTGCAAGGCGACTACGATGTGTTGTTAGTAGATACCGCTGCCGGTATTTCTGACATGGTGCTGAGCTTTGCTCGCGCCGCTCAGGACGTGATGGTAGTAGTGTGTGATGAACCTACCTCAATTACCGATGCGTATGCCTTAATCAAAATTCTAAGCCGCGAGCACGGCGTATTTAAATTCAAAATTATTGCTAACATGGTTCGTACCATGCGCGAAGGTCAGGTGCTGTACAACAAACTGACCAAAGTAACCGACCGTTTTTTAGATGTTGCGCTGGAATTGGCGGCGATTGTGCCGTTTGATGAAAATTTACGACTAGCCGTGCGCAAGCAGCAACCTTTTGTGAAAGCATACCCGAAATCACCGGCGTCGCTGGCGATTAAGACCTTGGCGGTACGGGCTATTAATTGGCCTATTCCGGCACAACCTGGGGGGCATATGGAATTTTTCCTTGAGCAATTGATAGGATCTGCCGACAACCAATTAGAGCGAGATGTCGCGAGTGAATAAAGCGGCTGCTTACACAGCTACTGCGGCAAGTCCGCAGCAGGTTATTGAGCAGCACACCGGTTTGGTAAAACGTATTGCCCATCATATGATGGCCAGGTTGCCTGCCAGTGTGCAGGTTGATGATTTGATTCAGGCGGGCATGATTGGTCTGCTGGAAGCTGCTCGTAATTTTGATAATACCAAAGGTGCTAGTTTTGACACCTTTGCCGGTATTCGTATTCGTGGCTCGATGCTTGACGAAATCAGGCGCGGCGATTGGGCGCCGCGGTCGGTACACCGTAACGGTAGGTTACTGGCCAGCGCGGTGCGGGAAGTCGAAAATGAAACTGGCCGCGATGCCCGTGACATTGAGGTAGCAGAGAAACTTGATATTGGACTTGATGAATATCATCATATGCTAAATGATGTAAGCTCAGGGCGCATGATCGGCATTGAAGATTTGGGTGTTAGCGAAGATGTATTGGTGGCAGAACACCAAAGTGTTGATCGCAATGAGCCGGAACGTGCCATAGAGCATCAGGCGTTTCATAAAGCACTTGCCAATACCATTGCCTCATTACCGGAACGTGAAGCCTTAGTATTGTCACTATATTACGATGAAGAACTAAACTTAAAAGAAATAGGCGAAGTGCTCAGTGTAAGCGAGTCTCGCGTCAGTCAAATTCACAGTCAGGCAATGGTGCGGTTAAAAGCGCGTATGCAAACCTGGGTTGACTAATCAGCGTATTTTTCAGTAACCATGATCGAGAGCCTCAGCGGAGGGTGCTTTGGATAAAAATATGAAAATTCTTGTGGTAGATGATTTTTCTACCATGAGACGTATCATCAAAAACCTATTACGTGACCTTGGTTTCCAGAACGTATCGGAAGCCGACGACGGTAATACGGCGCTGCCTATGTTGCAAAATGGCGACTACGACTTTGTAGTTACCGACTGGAACATGCCAGGCATGCAGGGTATTGATTTGCTTAAAGCTATTCGTGCTGACGAGAACCTGAGCCACCTGCCGGTGCTGATGGTTACCGCCGAAGCGAAGCGTGAGCAAATCGTTGCAGCCGCTCAGGCTGGTGTGAACGGTTATATTGTTAAGCCTTTTACCGCCGCAACTTTGCGTGAAAAGCTTGAGAAAATATTCGAGCGTATTAAGTAATCTAACGGGATCCAATTATGGCTTCAGATAGCATTCGGATCTCGCTGGCGCAAGCCAAGGAGCTCGTTGAACTATTAGAGCAAGGCGAACAAGCGCAAGCAGATGCCCTTCTTGGCGAAATCGTCAAAGTCCAACACGATGAGTTATTTGCATCGGTAGGCAGGCTTACGCGCGATTTGCATGACTCGTTACAGGATTTCCACGTAGACCCGCGGTTAGAGTCGTTAATGGAAGACGAGCTTCCGGATGCGAAGAACCGCCTCAACTATGTTATTCAACGTACCGAAGATGCCGCTAACAGAACCATGGATGCGGTTGAAGCCAGCTTACCTATTGCTGAGCAAATGCATCAGCAAGTTAGTCATATCCAGCCCGTTTGGGACCGTTTAATGAGTCGTGACTTAGAGCTGAACGAGTTCAAACAGCTTTGCCACGATGTTGATAGTTTTATTCGCGATTCAGGCCAGCATGCTGCGCATTTGCAGGGGCTAATGACTGAAGTACTGATGGCACAGGATTACCAGGATATTACCGGCCAGGTGATCCGTCGCGTGATTGAATTGGTACAGGATGTTGAACAAAATCTCATCGAATTGCTGAAAGTATTCGCAAAACGTGAAGATTCTGAAGTGCAGGCCGATAAGAAAAAAGCGAAGCCTGACAATATTGGCGCAGAAGGCCCAATTATTGACGCAGAACAACGTGACGATGTAGTAAACGGGCAAGATGAAGTCGATGACTTATTGTCGAGTTTAGGATTTTGACGGAGCACAATGAATGAGCTTTGACGTAGATGAAGACATTTTACAAGACTTTCTGATTGAGGCTGGCGAGATTCTCGAGCAGCTCTCTGAGCAGTTAGTTGAGCTCGAAAACAATCCTGATAATCAAGAACTCCTGAATGCTATATTCCGCGGCTTCCACACCGTGAAAGGTGGCGCCGGGTTCTTGTCGCTAACGGCGTTGGTTGACACCTGCCACGGCGCTGAGAACGTGTTTGATACCCTTCGTAATCACCAGCGCAAAGTGACCTCTGAACTCATGGACGTTATTTTGCAGGCGCTGGACACTATTAATGCCCAGTTCGCGGCCACTCAGGCACGCACCGAGCCAGTTCCTGCCAGCCCTGAGTTACTAGCAGCGTTAGACCGCTTAGCTAAACCGGCTTCGGAAGACGAAGCTGCAGCAGAGCCTGAAGCAGAACCGGAAGAACCAGCAGCTGAAGAGCCTGCGGCAACGCCTGAAGCCGGCAGCGAAGGCGGCGTTGACGAAATTACCGATGACGAATTCGAAGCGATGCTGGACGAACTGCATGGTGGCGGCGCAAGTAAGCCTGCCAAAGCTAGCAAGCCAGCAGCGCCAAAAGCCGAGAGCCCGAAGGCCGACAGCGGCGATGCCGGTGCTGATGATGAAATTAGCGACGACGAATTTGAAGCTTTGCTGGATGAAATTCACGGCAAAGGTGGGCCTGGTGCGGGCACTCCGCCAGCCGCTAAAGATACCAGTAAGAGCTCGAAGAAAGAGACTGCTGACGATTCGGATGAAGAAATCACCGATGATGAATTTGAAGCTTTATTAGATGAAATTCATGGCAGTGGTTCTGCGCCTGCGAAAGACAAGAGTAAAGAGCCGGCCAAGCCAGCTGCAAAACCAGCAGAGAAAAAAGCAGAAGCGGCTAAACCTGCTGCAACGCCAGCCGCACCAAGCTCAGATAAGCCTGCTGTAGTTGCCGATAAGAAGCCGGCAGCACCAGCTGCGCCACCGCCGGAAACTACCGTGCGGGTGGACACCAAACGCCTTGACCAGATTATGAACATGGTTGGCGAATTGGTATTAGTGCGTAACCGTTTATTAAGTTTGAGTGTAAATAACGAAGACGAAGAAATGAGTAAAGCCATTGCCAACTTAGACGTGGTAACTGGCGACTTGCAGGGCGCGGTGATGAAAACCCGCATGCAACCAATTAAGAAAGTGTTCGGTCGCTTCCCACGCGTGGTTCGTGACCTGGCGCGTAGCCTGAAGAAAGAAATTAATCTTGAACTGCATGGCGAAGACACCGACCTGGACAAAAACCTGGTTGAAGCACTTGCCGATCCACTGGTGCATTTGGTGCGCAACGCAGTAGATCACGGTATTGAAATGCCGGACGATCGTGAGAAAAACAAAAAGCCAAGAACAGGTACGGTATTGTTGTCGGCCTCTCAGGAAGGCGACCATATTCTGTTGTCGATTAAAGACGACGGTGCCGGTATGGATGCCGAGAAGCTGAAGAATATAGCTATTGGCAAGGGTATTCTGGATACCGATTCAGCCGCCCGCATGTCGAACGAAGACGCCTACAACCTGATTTTTGCGCCGGGTTTCTCAACCAAAGAGCAAATTTCTGACATATCCGGTCGTGGCGTTGGCATGGATGTGGTGAAAACTAAAATTAATCAGCTTAATGGTACTGTAAATATTCAGTCCGAATTAGGCAAAGGCACCGAATTAACCATTAAAGTGCCGCTAACTTTAGCCATTTTGCCTACCTTAATGGTGATGGTAAAAGAGCAGACCTTTGCGCTGCCGCTAGCCGGGGTTAGTGAGATTATTAATCTTAATATGGATCAAACCAATGTAGTGGACAACCAACTCACATTGATTGTGCGTAAACGCGCAATTCCGTTGTTCTTCTTAGAGCACTGGTTGACTCGCAAGCCGGACCGTAACCAGCGCAATGAAAACGGTCATGTAGTGGTTGTACAAATTGGCAATCAACAGGTTGGCTTTGTAGTAGATGGCTTAATCGGCCAGGAAGAGGTGGTTATTAAGCCGCTCGACCTGCTATTACAAGGAACTCCGGGCATGGCTGGAGCAACCATTACCAGTGACGGTGGTATTGCGCTGATCCTCGATATTCCGAGTCTGCTAAAATACTACGCCCGTCGCCTTTAACGAGCGAAGTAAGTAATGACAGTATCTGTATTGGTAGTCGACGACTCTGCCTTTTTCCGTCGTCGGGTAACCGAAATACTAGAAGCAAATAGTGACATAAAAGTTATTGGCACGGCCAATAATGGTGAAGATGCGGTGGTGGAAGCCAAACGTTTGCGACCCGATGTCATTACTATGGATATTGAAATGCCGGTGCTAGATGGCATTTCAGCAGTGCGCCAAATCATGGCAACAGCCCCTACCCAAATTCTAATGTTCAGCTCATTAACGCATGAAGGGGCGCAAGCCACTTTAAATGCGCTAGACGCTGGTGCGGTAGACTTTCTGCCGAAAAAATTCGAAGACATTGCGCGCAATCGTGATGATGCGGTGCTGGTATTACAGCAACGGGTGCTGGCCTTAGGTGGTACACGCACTCAGCCGGTATTACGGACGCCGTCGCCAGCGCCCCCTACTAGTGGCTTATCGTCGTTAGCTGCGCGACTAGGACGTAGCAGTGACGCTAGTTCACGGCGGGAGCCAGCTTCGGCACGTGAGCAAACGCCACCGCCACGGCGCGAAACCAGATCTGAACCTGCGGCACGGCGCCCCAGTGCGGCCATTGATGCCGGTTCGCTGCAAACCAGTAGTCAGTATCAGTTACTAGCCATTGGTACCTCTACGGGCGGCCCGGTAGCCTTACAGCAAGTACTAACTAAGTTACCGGCAAACTTTCCGTATCCGATTGTGATGGTGCAGCATATGCCAGCCGCCTTCACCAATGCGTTTGCGCAGCGCTTAAATGGCTTGTGCCAAATCACAGTTTCAGAAGCCGCCGATGGCGACGTGCTGAAGCCAGGGCATGCTTATTTAGCCCCAGGCGGTAAGCAAATGCTGATTGAGGGCCGTGCAGGTAGCGGCCGGATTCGTATTCGCGATGACGAAAACGCACGCCTGACCTATCGCCCCAGTGTTGATTTAACCTTTGCGTCGTTAGCCAAAAGCTATCAGGGCAAAGTGCTGGGCGTTATTTTAACTGGTATGGGCGCTGACGGCCGCGAAGGCTGTCGTATGCTGAAAGAATTGGGCGCTAAAATTTTGGCGCAGGACGAAGCCACTTCGGTGGTATATGGCATGCCGCAAGCAGTAACCCAGGCGGGTATTGCCGAAAAGAATATTCCGTTACCTGACATGGCGGCGGCAATATTGCGTGAAGTGGGGTACCGGCGCTAATGAAAATTTGGACCGTAGCCAACCAGAAAGGCGGGGTGGGTAAAACTACCACGGCGGTTGCGCTTGGCGGTTTGTTAGCGCAAAAAGGTAAACGGGTGCTGTTGGTAGATACCGACCCGCATGCGTCGTTAACCTATTATTTTGGCATTGACTCAGAAACGCTTGAGTATACGGCGTTCGATTTATTTACCGACACCGGTGCGGTAGGCGTTGACGAGGTTCGCCAGGCTATCTGTAAAACCGCTATTGACGGTATTTCGGTATTGCCCTCGAGCATGGCACTCGCCACGCTGGACCGTAAACTTGGCGCACGCAGTGGTATGGGACTGGTACTAAAACGCGCGCTGAACTTGTTAAAACATGATTTTGATTACGTATTGATTGATGTGCCGCCAGTGTTGGGGGTGTTGATGGTGAATGCGTTGGCCGCCTGCCGGCGGGTATTGATTCCGGTGCAAACGGAGTTTTTGGCGTTAAAAGGTTTGGAGCGCATGATGCGTACCATGAGTTTGATTCAGAAATCACAGAATCAGGAACACAGGTATACCATTATTCCGACTATGTACGACAAACGTACCCGCGCCTCGCTACTGGCTTATGACAAGTTACGCGAAACCTATCGTGAGAAAGTGTGGCCGGGCATGATTCCGGTGGATACCAAGTTCCGTGACGCCAGTACCGCTCAGCAGCCACCTAGTTACTATGCGCCTACAGCGCGCGGTGTGCATGCTTATAACGCATTGCTGACTTACCTGATTCAACAAGACCGGCAAGTGGAGCAGTTACGATGAGTCGCTCCAATACAGATAAAGCTATGCGCGAGTATTTGTCGGCGCTGTTAACCGAGGAACGTGAAACCCTCACGCAGCCGTTGCGGCACGAGCCGGTAGCACGTTTGCTGGAACAGGTTAAGCCTGAGCCGTTGGTGGAAACAGAAATTAAGTCAGTACAGGAAGAACCGGTAGTAGGGCGTATTGCGCCACGCACCGAACCTGTGACCAAAGCGCCACCGCCGCCGGAGCCAGAATCAGAACCGCCGCAAGCAGACGTACCAGTTGCTGATGCCGAAATTATTGCTGATGTGGAAGCCCACAAAGGTGACGCTGGTCAGCCGCCTGGTACCAGCATGGAAGAATATCAGCAGCATGAATTTCAGGCGCTGTTTTTTAAAGTAGCCGGGCTTACGCTGGCGGTGCCGCTGAAAAGCCTTGGCGGTATTCACAGTATGGGTAAAACCAGTACCTTATTTGGCAAGCCGGACTGGTTTGTTGGCATTATGACCGAGCGCGACGACAAGTTGCAGGTGGTGGACACCGCACGCTGGGTGATGCCGGAAAAATATAGTGAGAAATTAGCCAGCGAGCTGGATTATCAATATTTGATTATGCTGAGTGATAGTAGTTGGGGGCTGGCCTGCGAAGAGCTAGTAACTAGCACCACCATTCAGCCCGATGCCATTCAGTGGCGTCGAACTGATCAAGGCAAGCGGCCCTGGTTGGCCGGGGTTGTGCGCGAGAAAATGTGCGCGCTATTAAATGTAGATGAGCTGATTGCCATGCTTGACAAAGGCATGGGTAGTCAGCAAGGTTAACTAACAGCATTCGAAAGGAATGGGAGCAACGGTCATGAGTGATAGCCGTACAGTAAAAAAAGCAACCGACATAGACGGTAACGATGAGGTGTTGCAGTGGGTTACCTTCCGCCTGGAAGAGGAAACCTACGGTATTAATGTAATGCAGGTGCAGGAAGTATTGCGCTACAGCGAAATTGCACCGGTACCTGGCGCCCCTGATTATGTGTTGGGTATTATTAACCTGCGCGGCAACGTGGTGACTGTTATCGACACTCGCACGCGCTTTGGTTTGCCTACCACCGAAGTTACCGACAGCACCCGTGTGGTTATCATTGAAGCCGATAAGCAAGTGATTGGGATTATGGTAGATAGCGTTGCCGAAGTGGTTTACCTGAAAAAATCTGACATCGACAGTGCGCCGAATGTGGGTACTGAAGAAAGTGCTAAGTTTATTCAGGGTGTTAGCAACCGCGAAGGCGAGCTGCTGATTCTGGTTGATTTGAATAAACTATTAAACGATGAAGAGTGGGATGAGATTTCTCGTCTGTAAATCTGCCCTTGGAGCGCGTTGATGAGCATTGGCTTTACGATAGTTCTGTTAATCAGCGTGCTGGCTTTGGCGGTCACTCTGGCAGTGAGTGTTTACTTACTGCGTGAAGTGCGCGAGTTACGCCAGCAAGTTCAACCATTGCAGGACAGGCTGACCACAGTGACTAAAGCAGCCCATGAAGTACTGCGGCTGCGCAAAGAGTTTCGCGAGTTACAAAGCGGTACTTTGGGCGTAACTAAGCAGTTGCATAGCCTGGAGCAGGCCAATACGGATTTGCAGTCACGCCTGCAGGAAGTAGCGGACCAGGATCCTGAAAGTAGACAGTATCAGCGCGCCGCTAAATTGGTGGCCAGTGGTGCCAGCGTTGAAGAACTTATGCAGGAATGTGAACTACCACGTGCCGAAGCCGAGCTACTGATGTCGGTTCACAAACACAGCAACTCTTAAGCCTGTCCGAAGAAACGTCCTTCCGGCATGGTCCAGTGTTCCGGAAAGCGACCATCTAACAAGTACGCAAAGGCAATCAGCTCCGCAATAATCACATATAAATCGCGCGGTATTTCCTCGCCAACGTCCAGCTGCGCCAAACTGTTGGCCAGTTCTGGGTCTTCATGTACCAACACCCCGTTAGCTTTGGCTAAATCAATAATCTGCTCGGCCAGGCCGTCAAAGCCCTTAGCTACCACCGAGGGGGCGTTACTACCGTTGTAACCCAGGCCAATGGCTTGTTTTGATTTACTCATGTTGTTTACACCTGAATGTGAATGCTGTTTTCGCCGGGTTCGCGTAGCGTGTCTGGCACTTTGCCACGAATGGCACTGAGTTCAACCTTAGGCACCTGCAACTGGTCTAAACGTGCCTGCAGAAACTTCAGCCGCTCCTGAATATGCACCCGCGCCCCTATATTTTCAGTAATAAAAACAATACTGGTTCCGCTTTGTTGATATTTACCTTTTACCAGCACCGGACCGTACTGGCTTAACTCCATTTTAAGCTTAAATAACCATTGATCTTCAGCGGCTTCGGCTTTGCGCTTTTTCTCGTGCAGACGGCGCTGAATCAGTACTTCGGCGTCTTTCTGCTGGGGGCCGGTGCCCATGGGCAACAGTATATGGTAGTCGGGAGCGCCCACCCGGCTTGATTCGGTCAGTATGGCCTGACTGAAGCGCGCGCTGTTTAAGCCGCCGCTCAGCACTTGCAACAGTTGCTGCAAGGTATTGGCCGGTAAATTGGCAAAACTTAACGCGTTAGCAGCGGCCGGGTTTGCTGCCGGCGCAGCCGCGTTCGCAGTGGCCGGCCCAGGTGGTTGCCCTTGCAACCATTGCGCTAGGTTCTGGCTGAAATTATTGGTGGCGGTGGTGGTTGCCGCAGGTTGTCCGGTGGTTTGTCCAAGCCGTGCCGCCAGAGTTAAAAGTAATAACTGACCAATGCCGCCGAGACTCTGCTGGGGGTTTAAGCTAACCGGACGCGCTGCAAACCATTGGCTGACCCACTGCTGCAGAGCTTCGCTGCGGGTAAAGTCAGCCCCTTGCGGTAGCTGGGTAGCAACGGCCTGCAATAAATTTTGTAAGGTTGCCGCCGGCGTTGCAGCCGCTGCTGCCGGCTGAGCCGCAGTAGTGTTAGTAGCTGGCTGTGTTGCCGCCGTAGCTAATTGACTTGCCAATTGCTGAATCAACTGACGTAGTTCGGTTGGCGCTAGTTGATTACCCTGTAATGGCAGTAACGCGCGGGTCGGATTTTGTGTCGCTGGGGTTAGCAGAGGTGCTGCCGCTGTTGCGGCCGGCTGACTAGCCGTTACTGGCTGGTTAAGTGAGGTTAGCGGCGTGGTTCGCGCAGGCGTGCCAATGAGCTTTTCAATCAACGCGGGTGGCAGTTTCGCCAGCGGTATGTCGGCCTGCACTGAAGTTTGTCCTGGGCGTGCTAGTTGCAGTTGTACTTGCGGCGCTGGCGCGGAGCTGGTGGCCGGCAATAAGCGCAAGGTGAGCTGGGCCGGGGCCTGCGTTGGTGCAGGCGCGGCGGGCGATGCCGATGCTAATAATTGCCGGGTTAAATTTGGCGCCAGCTGACTTAGGTTTACCTGCCACAACGGCTTGCCGCTGGCGGGGCCTGACATGATCAGTTGCGCCGGATTTCCCGGCGGCGGTTGCAGTTGCACCGGCTGTTGTAGCGAGGGCAATGCCCGCGATCCTTGCTGCAATTGCTGTAGTTGACTGGTGACTTGCTGCCACAACATAGTGTGTAGCTGATTCGCCGTTTGTTGCACCAATACTTGCTGACCAAGTTGTATGGGCTGTGGCGCTGCGGGCAATTGCTGCGGCGTTATAGTTACTTGTTGGCGGCCAATAGTCATTAATAACTGATCCCGCGCTACCGCCATCACCGCCAACAGTTGAGGATTACTCAAAGGTGGTAGCGAGCCAGTTCCCGTGGCGGCTGGGTTTTGCGCGACAGAGCCTGGCATAGAACCCGCTGCGGGCGCTGCCGAGCTGGCTGCCGGCTTGCTAAGCCCGCCGTTGCGCAGCGCCTGTACCAGTTGTGATAAAAGATCAGCCATACATTCCTGAACCCATTTAAGGTGACACCATTGGTTACATTAACGGTTACATTATCCGCTCATGATGCCCGTTGAAAGGCTTGTTACAGCATAGAAAACTGCGCGCGCCTTGTGGTATTATCGGCGGCATCTGTGCGTCGTTTAACAAAGGTAACGCAGTTATTTCCACGCCATCACTATTGCATGCCGAGGGTTTAACCTCAATTCGCTCCGAGCGAACTCTATTTAGCGGTGTGTCCTTTACGCTAGGGCGCGGCGAGCTGCTGCATGTAGAAGGCCCTAACGGTGCCGGTAAGTCAACGCTTTTGCGCATGCTGGCAGGGCTGTTCAGTGACTATCAGGGCGCCATTAAATGGCTTGACGGACAAGCAGCAACAAGCGAAGAAGTGCGTCGGCAAACGCTGTTTCTGGGGCATAAAGCTGGTATTAAAGCCGAGCTGTCAGCACTTGAAAATTTAGCCTGGCAACAACAGCTGGACGGCGTGCAGGCGAATGCCTGGGATTTACTTGAACAAATCGGGCTGCTTGGCTTAGAAGATATTCCGGCGCAACAATTATCGGCTGGGCAGCAGCGTCGCATAGCGCTAACGCGCTTATGGTATAGCCCGGCGCTAGTGTGGTTATTAGATGAGCCTTTTACCGCACTGGATCGTCAGGGCATTCAATTGCTTGAACAGCGGATGCAGGAACATTTAAGCACCGGTGGCGGCATTATCATGACCTCGCATCAACGGCTGTCAGTGCCGGCGGCCACCATTTTACTGGGCGCCGAGGTTATGAATTATGACTAGAGGCTATCGAAGCCAACTGGCGGCGTTGTTAAAACGAGATTTGAAGGTGGCATTGCGCCGCCGCAGTGACGTGATTAATCCGTTGCTGTTTTTGTTTATGGTTATTAGTTTGTTCCCGGTCGCTATTGGCCCCGGGCCTGATATTTTAGCGCGTATTGCACCGGGAGTGATTTGGGTGGCGGCGCTATTGGCGTCGTTGCTGGGGCTGGAACGTTTGTTTCGCGATGATTATCAGGACGGCACGCTGGAGCAGTTAGTGCTCTTACCGTGCCCATTACCACTGGCGGTGCTGGCGAAAATACTGGTGCACTGGTTGCTAACCGGCTTGCCACTGGTGCTGATTGCGCCGTTACTGGCGTTATTACTGAACCTGCCGTTGAGTGCCTTACCTGTATTGTTAATCACCTTGTTGCTAGGCACCCCGGTGTTAAGTGCGGTGGGAGCCGTAGGTGCAGCATTAACAGTGAGCCTGCAGCGCGGTGGCGCCGTACTAAGTTTGTTAGTATTGCCGTTATTCATTCCATTACTGATTTTTGCAACGGCAGCGGTGGAAAGCGCCGTGTTTGGCGCACCGGTTTTCGGCCAGTTACTGCTACTGGCCAGTTTTAGTATTTTAACTTTGACCTTAACGCCGTTTGCAGTAGCGGCAGCAGTAAAAGTGAGCGTGAACTAACATGTGGCGATGGTTACACCCCTATGCAAAAGGCGAAGCAACCTATCAGTTGCTGGGCCGCTGGTTACCCTGGGTAACTGCTCTGGCACTACTCAGCTTAACGGTTGGGCTGGTGTGGGGGCTGGCGTTTGGGCCGGCTGACTATCAACAAGGCGACAGTTACCGCATTATTTACATTCATGTGCCGGCGGCTATTTTTTCAATGGGTGCTTATGCAGGTATGGCCATCATGGCCTTTATAGCGCTGGTGTGGCAAATTCGCACGGCGGAATGGAGCATTGCGGCTATTGCACCGGTTGGTGCCGTACTAACCTTCATTGCCTTATTTACCGGCGCTGCCTGGGGCAAACCTATGTGGGGCACCTGGTGGGTGTGGGATGCGCGGCTTACTTCAGAGCTGATTTTATTGTTTTTGTATGCTGGCGTAATGGCGCTTTATTATGCGTTTGAAGATGCCCGCACCGGCGCCAAAGCTGCCGGAATACTGGCGCTGGTTGGGGTGGTTAATCTGCCGATAATTCACTTCTCAGTCGAGTGGTGGAATACCCTGCATCAGGGCGCCACTATTACGAAATTTGCGAAACCCTCAATGGCTACTGAAATGTTGTGGCCGCTATTAATTTCGCTGCTCGCTTTCGCGCTCATGACAGCCGCCTTTGTAATGCTGCGCTTGCGCCATGAAATTTTGCGCCATGAATTGCATCGCCCCTGGGTACGTGAGGAACTTTTGAATCCTAAGTCGGCCTCAGCAGACATTAATTCGCAGCAGGAGCAAAGCTAATGGCATTTGACAGCTTCCGCGATTTTATTTTAATGGGTGGCTACGGTTTTTTCGTGTGGCTGTCTTTTGGTGTGACTTTTTTAGCCTTATTCGCACTGCTGTTGCAAAGCGTGTTAACGCGCCGGCAATTACAGCGTGACTGCGCTCGCCAGCAACATCGCCAACAGCGGCTGGCCAAACGCCAGGCTGCAACCCAGAACAATAGTGTACAAAACAGTGCCAAGGAGTAACTACGCATGAATCCACGCCGCAAAAAACGCTTACTACTAGTTGCCGCTTTGGTGATTGGGGTTGGTGCTGCGCTGAGTCTGATGCTGGTAGCACTAAATCAGAATATTGACTTGTTTTACACGCCTTCGGAAGTGGTTGAAGGTAAAGGTAAGCAACAAATTAAGCCCACCGTAGGGCAACGCATGCGCATTGGTGGCATGGTGGTGGAAGGCTCGGTGCAACGGGACCCTGAAACCTTACAGGTTAGCTTTCAATTAGTGGATACCGGCCCGGAAGTCACGGTGTTATATACCGGTATTCTGCCGGACCTGTTTCGCGAAGGGCAGGGTGTAGTAGCCCAAGGTGTTTTAACCTCGCCCACGGAAATGACTGCGTCTGAAGTACTGGCCAAGCACGACGAAGAATATATGCCGCCGGAACTGGCTGAAGCGATGAAAGGTATTCGTCACGAGAATCCGAATACCCGTACGGATTACATGAAAAAAGACGAGCAAGCACAACCAGACACCTCTGAACAGGATGGGAAATCAGGTTATGACCGCTGAGTTAGGCCACTTAACACTAGCACTGGCATTCGCCTTTTCGGTATTGCTGTGCGTTATTCCGCTATGGGGCGTGCATCGCCAGCATAGCGGCTACATGAGCCTGGCGCGACCGCTGGCTTATGGCCAGTTTCTGTTTACCGTACTGGCCTTTATTGCCCTTACCTGGGGCTTTATTAGCAACGACTTCAGTATTGCCTATGTGGCAGCTAACTCGAATACCCAACTACCGGTGGTTTATCGCATTACTGCAGTGTGGGGCTCGCATGAAGGGTCGTTCTTATTGTGGATGGTGATGCAGGCTGGTTGGGCCGCGGCGGTAGCGCTGTGGTCACAGCGGATGCCGCTGAGCATGACGGCGCGGGTGCTGGCGGTATTGGGCCTCATTAGCGTTGGCTTTTATCTGTTCATGATTACCGTATCAAATCCGTTTGACCGTAGCCTGCCGCTCATTCCGGTAGACGGCCGCGACTTAAATCCGTTGCTGCAAGATCCGGGCATGATTATTCATCCGCCGTTGCTGTACATGGGTTACGTTGGCTTTTCGGTGGCTTTCGCCTTTGCTATTGCCGCCCTAATGGCGGGTAAACTGGATACCGCCTGGGCGCGCTGGTCGCGTCCCTGGACTACCGCAGCCTGGGTATTTTTAACCGTAGGTATTGCGCTGGGAAGTTGGTGGGCATACTACGAACTCGGCTGGGGTGGCTGGTGGTTCTGGGATCCGGTAGAAAATGCCAGCTTTATGCCATGGCTGGTTGGTACCGCCTTAATACATTCCTTAGCGGTAACGGAAAAACGTGGTGCCTTTAAGGCCTGGACAGTTTTGTTGGCTATTGCGGCCTTCAGCTTAAGCTTGCTGGGTACCTTCCTGGTACGATCCGGGGTATTGGTGTCGGTGCATGCGTTTGCCACTGATCCCGCCCGGGGTTTGTTTATTTTAGGTCTACTGGTGGTCGTTATTGGCGGCTCCTTGCTGCTGTTCGCGCTGCGAGCTGGCAGCGTACAAAGCCAAACCAAGTACGAGGGTGTGTCACGCGAAGTGATGTTGCTGGGCAATAATATATTACTGATGGCTGCCACCTTGGTGGTGCTGGTGGGTACCTTATTACCGCTGGTGCACAAAGAACTGGGCTTAGGTTCTATTTCTATTGGCGAACCCTTCTTTAACCAAATGTTTTTGTATCTGGTAGTGCCTTTTGCCGCGCTACTTGGTTTCGGCCCGTTAACCCGTTGGCGTCGGCAGGCATTGTCTGACATTAAAGGCAGCTTATTGCTGGCCTTTGGACTGGCGTTGCTGCTGGGCTACTTGCTACCGGTATTGCTAACCGATCAGGTAACTGCCATGGCGGTACTGGGTTTGGTGATGGCGCTGTGGATAGTGTTAACCACAGTAGCCGAAGTGCGCTTACGACTAGTACAACGCGGCCAGGGTATACAAGGCTTAACCCGACTAGGGCGTAGTCACTGGGGCATGGTACTGGGTCACTTAGGTTTTGCCGTGATGCTAATAGGCATTACCGCCGTTAGTAATTACGAAATTGAGCGCGACGTTCGACTAGCGCCGGGTGAGCACATTGAAGTTGGTGGTTATTACTTCCATTTCGACAAGTTGGCGCGGGTAGATGGCCCGAACTACGATGCTGATCGTGGCTGGTTTAGTGTGTATCAGAACGACACTCTGGTTGCACAAGTGGAAAGTGACAAACGTTTTTATCGGGTGCAGCGCACCAGTATGACGGAAGTTGGCTTAGATGCCGGCTTTACCCGCGACTTGTATGTGGCTATGGGTGAACCTATTACCACGAGTAATACACCGGATACCTGGGCATTGCGCATATACATTAAGCCGATGGTGCGCTGGATTTGGGGTGGTGCGTTAATTATGGCTTTGGGCGGACTGTTAGCCTTTACCGATAAACGCTATCGGGCCCAGCGCAAAGCGAATGAGTTAGCCCCGGGGAGCGCCTGATGTCTAAAACCACACGATTGTTGGTGTTGTTTATACCGCTGGCGTTATTCCTTGGCATGACCTTATTCCTGCTGCGGGGGCTGTTTTCTGACCCGACCGAGTTAAGTTCGGCGTTAGTGGGTAAGCCAGTGCCGGCTTTTGAGCTACCTGATATTTATGATACCGATACCATGCATACCGAAGCGGTGTTGCAAGGTCAGCCGATGTTGTTGAATGTATGGGCAACCTGGTGTCCTACCTGCCGGGCTGAGCACGAGTACCTGAATAAGCTGGCCGCTGAGGGTGTGCCTATTGTTGGCTTAAACTATAAAGACGATTCTCGTGAAAAAGCGGTGAACTGGCTGAATACTTTAGGCGACCCTTACCAGTTAAATCTGTACGACGAACTTGGCAAAGTGGCGCTTGAGTTTGGCGTATACGGCGCCCCTGAAACTTTTATTATTGATGCGCAAGGGCGTGTTGTTTATCGCCATGTTGGCGACGTAAACGAGCGGGTTTGGGAAGCCAAGCTGCGGCCGCTGTTTGAATGTCTGCAACAGGGAGCACAGCCATGCGAAGTTTAATGACGTTGGTGTTTGGCCTTAGCTTTATGTTGCTGAGCCAGCATGCCACGGCCGATCAACGCGAGTTCGAAACCGCTGCGCAACAGCAGTTGTATTATGAACTCATTAATGAACTGCGCTGCCCTAAGTGTCAAAATCAGACCATAGCGGATTCTGACGCGCCCTTGGCAAAAGACTTACGCGACCGTAGCTACGACATGGTGATGGCTGGCCAGAGTAAGCAACAAGTAATAGATTTTATGGTGGCTCGTTACGGCGATTTCGTGCATTACCAGCCACCAATGCAATGGAGCACCAGCATTTTATGGCTAGCCCCGCTGCTGGCAATAGGGTTAGGTATAGTGGTTATTACATTCATGGTGAGAAGCCAGAAGCAACAGCCGGTGACTTTGTCAGCACAGGAACAGGCGCGCTTGAAGCAGTTACAACAAGGAGCCGATGATGATAGCTAATTGGTTGATTCTGGCACTGGTGTTACTTCTTGGTGGTGCCTTTTTACTGGTATTTGGCCGCCGTCAGAGTGACATTAAACGTACGCGGTTAACGGTAAATCGTGAGCTTTATCAGCAACGTATTCAAGAGCTTGAGAACGAAGCGAAAGACGGGGTATTGAGTAAATCGGCCCTGGCTGCAGCAAAAACTGAGTTGGATAAGCGCTTTGTGAATGAAAATGCGGAGCTTGAGCAAAAGCTGGAAACGTCGCAGCCGGTTAAGCTGTGGGTAGTAGCGCTGCTGGTAATGGTTATTGCTAGCGGGGTTTACTATGGCAGTGGCAGCTGGCGCTTGCAGTTGCAAGCCGACGACGCTTTGCTGGCATTGCCGGAGCTTGGTCGCCGCGCATTACAGAATGATCAGGAACAATTAACCCCGCGCGAACTGGATACCTTTGCGCTGGGCTTGCGCCAGAAGCTGGCCCGGCAGCCAAACGATGCCGTGGCATGGTTGGTTTACGGCCGGGTGATGTTGGCACAGGGGCAAATGGAACAAGCTATTGATGCGATGCAGCGGAGCTATGATTTACAACCTGATCGCATGGGAACTCTGCTGAGTTTTAGTCAGCTGTTGCTAAGCACGGGTGAGCCTCGTTATCTGGCTCAGGCCGCTGAGTTGCTGGTGCAAGCGTTGCAACAAAATCCGCAAAGCCCCGATGCATTGTCGTTACTCGGGTTTGTGGCCTATGAACAGCAAGACTGGCAAGAAGCAGTAACTGCCTGGCAATTACTATTAGAGCAACTGGAACCTGGCGATGGCCGCTACGCGGTTATTGAAGAGGCTTTAAGCGATGCCAGACAACGCTTAGCAGGTGCCGATACAGCTATTCGGGTTACCGTGGATCTGGCGCCTGAGCTGCAAGCAGCGGTGCCTGAGGGGGCCACTTTGTTTGTGTATGTACGTGACCCCGACGGCAACCCGATGCCGGCAGCTGTGGTGAAACAGCCAGTTACTGAATTTCCGGTTACAGTCACTTTAAGTGATGCGGATGCTATGCTTGCTGACTACACCTTAAGTAGTCTGGAACAATGGCAAGTGCTGGCGCGAATATCTGCCGATGAACGCATTGATGCTAGCCCGGGTGATCTTGATGGTCGCTCTGAGGTTATAACTACCATAACCAACGAAACCCTTAACGTTACTATAAACAACCGTATTAACGATGGTCGCTAACTGAGTACAGGATTCTATGAAACATTTATTGATGGCTTTTATGCTGGCGCTGCTGGCAGGTTGCAGTAGTACCGGCGATAACGGCGACGATGATTATGCCGACCCGCGCGACCCGTTTGAAACCGTGAACCGGGATTTATGGGACTTTAATCAGTCGCTGGATGAAGCCGTGATTAGACCGGCGGCGCTGGCCTACGAAAAAATTCCTGAGCCGGTGCGCAATGGCCTGTACAACATGGCCGAGAATCTGGATGAGCCATCTTCTACAGTAAACAACCTGCTGCAATGGAAAATAGCCGACGCTGGTGTTTCACTAAGCCGATTTGTGCTGAACTCAACGGTCGGCTTGCTGGGCTTTTTTGATGTGGCCGGCGAGTTAGGTATGACCAAACGGCAGGAAGGTTTTGGTGAAGTGCTAGCAAGTTGGGGCGTGGGGAATGGCCCGTATTTGATGTTGCCTGCGATGGGGCCAACTGTGGTAACCGACCGCGGCGGCGATTATGTTGACGGGCTGTACTTTCCACTGGATGTGCTGAGTTGGCCTGCCAATCTTGCACGTTATACCATTAAGGGTTTAACCATGCGACTGGAGCTACGCCGTCAGGAAGACGTGTTGGAGAACTCGCTGGATCAGTACTCATTCGTGCGCGAAGCCTACTTTCAAAACTGGCGGAATAACGTTTATGACGGTAATCCACCACTGGAAGAGCCGGAAGAGTTCGAAGAATTCGAAGACTTTGACGACGATTAACGCAAAAATGTCTTAATTGGCCTTTGTACATTGACGGATGGCGTATGCTGAACAATGCTTAAGCATAGATTCTAAGCGTTTTTCAGAGGTGTTCATGCAGGCAACCCGAGTTTTACTGATTGAAGATGATGCTGTATTTCAGTCAGTGGTGCGTCAATTTTTGACGCAGCGCGGGTATGAAGTGCGGGTAGTAGACGATGGTGAAGCTGGTTTAGAGGCCTGTGCCAGCAGTGAGCCTGACGTGGTGCTATGTGACTTACTGTTACCCCGCATGTCAGGTCTGGATGTACTGGAAACCCTGGTGTCCCGTAATCAGGACATTCCCGTTATTGTTATTTCAGCTTCAGAGCAAATGTCACATATACGTGAAGCGGTGCGCCTGGGCGCCTGGGATTACCTGGTAAAACCGGTTCACGACCTGGAACTTCTGGATTTTGCCATTCACAACTGCCTGGACCGACATCGTCTGGAAGAAGCGCATGAGCGTGAGGTATGGGAGCTGGACTCACATATCGATGTGCTCTATCAGGACGAAGACGTAGTTTCGCGCTTAACCAACGACCTTATTCCCAACGGTGATTTAGACAGCGGTGAGTACCGCATTGCCCACGACTTTGGTGAACAGAGTCCGGAGCGCTTGTTGCTGGATTATCGGCAGCTCACCGAAGGTAAAGTGTTAGTTGTTATGGCCACGGCAAATGGGGTGGCGGGGCAGACCTTGATTTCGCTATTGGTACTGAAAACTTTGATTAATCCGCTGGTGCGCCAGGCGTTAGCCGGCACCGATAAACTCTTGTTTCACCCGGCTGAACTATTAGCACACCTGAACAGCGAGCTTTGTCACTCTAAAATCCGTACCGCTTACGATGTGGTTATTGGTATTTTAGATACTCATGAACACGAATTTGCCTGGGCACAGGCGGGCGAACGCATTGAGCTGTCGCATCCGGTTAAGTGCGATTTAAGTTTAGGGATTTGGCAACAAGCACAGTTTCGCACCCACCGGCAACCTATAGTGGCCGGCGAAATGTTTACCTTATGCTTTAATGATGCTCGGCTTCGTTTACAACGATATCAGACTGCCGCTTAGCCGCTGCCACCGCCTGTGGAATATAAGGCCGCGCCAGATTTAAATTCACCGGTTGTAACAGCAGCGGATAGCTTAAACCGGCGGCTAACAGCGTTAATACCTGCCAATACCAGCCTTGAACGTTTATCAGCAGTACAAATAATGCACTCAAAACCACCAGCTTAATCATATTGGCAAGCCAGCGCCGTGGCGTTGGCATTAGGTGTTGTGCCTGAAGCACAAGAGCCGCCCGTTCTGTTAGGGTAAATTGTTTTAATTCAGGAACTTGTCGTGGAGAAAAGTAAATCATATCCTACCATTTTGGAAACTTTAGCACGCCCTCAATAGTATCATATTTCGGATGGATTTGCCGCTAGTTCTTGCAACCACGCACCTCAATAGGATATAAACCTTGCTCACCACGTGGCGTCGCAGTTGAGCTGGCGCGCTAAATTCAAACAATAATTAGAACTGAAATTGAGGGCGTTGTATGAGCCAGGCTCCATCTAAGGGAACTTTGTTTGGTCACCCGACCGGACTATACATTCTGTTTACCACTGAAATGTGGGAACGTTTTTCTTATTACGGTATGCGCGCGCTATTGGTATTAACCTTAGTTGCTGCCACAGAGTCCGTTAACCCAGGTTTCGGTTTATCGCAAGGTGATGCGTTAAAGCTGTATGGCTACTACACCGCACTGGTTTATTTTACGCCACTGATTGGTGGTTGGTTAGCCGATAACTTCTTAGGGCAACGTAAATCTATTTTATGGGGTGGTGTGTTAATGGCTGCCGGGCAGTTCGTGCTCTTTGCGGCCACACCTCACAGCATGGATTTATTCTATGTTGGTTTGGGTTTAATTATTGCCGGTAACGGTTTGTTTAAGCCAAACATTTCTACCATTGTTGGTGACTTATACCCACAAGGTGATGCCCGTCGCGACAGTGCGTTCTCAATTTTCTACATGGGTATTAACTTAGGTGCCTTTATTGCGCCGTTAATTACCTCAACTTTGGGTGAAAGTCCGGAATACGGCTGGCGCTGGGGCTACTTTGCCGCTGGTGTTGGTATGAGCCTGGCAGTAATCACTCAGGGCCTGACCTTCCAGCGCTTTTTAGGCGACATTGGTAAAATTCCTGGTGCGAAGCTTTCGCTGGAAGCATCTGGCGGTACCAAGAAGCCGTTAACCGAAGTGGAGCGTGATCGCCTGCGGGTTATCTTGTCACTATTCGTGTTTGTAACTGTGTTCTGGCTGGCCTTTGAGCAAGCCGGTGGTTTAATGAACATTTACGCGTCGGAGTATACGGCCCGTACTGTGGGTAGCTTTGAAATTCCGGCGGGTTACTTCCAGTCGTTAAACCCACTGTTTATTCTTATTTTTGCACCTATATTCTCAATCCTGTGGGTATTTCTGCACAAGCGCGACAGCAGCCCTGATGCACCGATAAAAATCTTCGCAGGTTTATTATTAACTGCCATTGGTTTTGGCTTTTTGGTGGTTGGTGTATTTGAAATTCAGGCCACAGGTTCGTCCAGCATGATTTGGCTGGTACTGGCTTACTTATTCCATACCTTGGGTGAGCTTTGTATTTCGCCAGTAGGCTTGTCGTTGATGACCAAACTAGCACCGCTGCGTTTGGCTAGTCTGGTGATGGGTATTTGGTTCCTGATGCCGGCAATTGCGCAATACCTGGCAGGTTTGGTAGGGTCGTTTTCTGACACTGCCGACCAATACGATCCGGTCAAAAATTTCGCTGGCGGCTTAGGTATTAGCCCTGAATTCTCGGGTTTGCTGGTGGTGTTTGGTGGTATTGCTCTGGGCCTTATCGTATTTGGCCTTATTTTGTGGGCAATTTCAGGCAAGTTAGTAGACTGGATGCATGGCGCTGAACGCCAGGAACCTTCTACTACCGTTGAAGGTATTGAGCAAGAACTGGAAGTGGTTGCTGAACACGAGGGTATTACCACTTCAAAAGCCTCTGACAAAAATCAGAAGTAAAGGATTTAACATGGTAAAAAAAGTAGTTATACCGGTTGCCGGACTTGGCACACGGATGTTGCCGGCAACCAAAGCGATTCCAAAGGAAATGCTGCCACTGGTTGACCGTCCACTCATTCAATTTATTGTGGAAGAGTGTGCGGCGGCTGGCTTAACTGATGTGATTCTGGTCACTCATTCCAGTAAAAACTCAATCGAAAACCATTTCGATACCAGTTTTGAGCTGGAAACGACGCTGGAAACTCGGGTTAAGCGCCAACTGCTGGAAGAAGTGCAGTCTATTTGTCCGCGTGGTGTGACTATTATGCACGTGCGTCAGGGTGTGGCGAAAGGTTTAGGCCATGCCGTGCTGTGCGCGCGGCCATTGATTGATGATCAGCCGTTTGCGGTGGTGTTGCCGGATGTTCTGGTAGACGCCGCTAGTTGCGACCTGAAGCGTGACAACCTGGCCGAAATGGTGCGTAACTTTAAAGAGTCGGGTAACGCCCAGGTGATGGTTGAGAAGGTACCAGGCGAGTTAGTTGATCAGTATGGTATTGCTGATATCAATGGCAAGGACTTAGCGCCGGGTGAGCAAGCTGCTATTACCCGTTTAGTAGAAAAACCTGCGGTAGGTTCGGCACCATCAGATTTAGCTGTGGTTGGCCGCTATGTGTTTCCGGCGGCTTTGTGGAGCCTGCTGGAGCGTACCCCGGTGGGTGCCGGTAATGAAATCCAGCTAACCGACGCTATGGCGATGTTACTGGAAGATCAGCAAATGCACGCATACTACATGAAAGGGCGTAGCCACGATTGTGGTAATAAATTAGGTTATGCGAAGGCTTTTGTAGAGCATGCTATGCGTCACCCCTCATTAGGGGCCGACATGCGTCAGTGGTTAGCGAGCTTGAATACTAAGTAAAGTTAAACACCGGCCTGGAATTACAGGCCGGTACCGACTTTAGCAACAGGAACCGGCTGCAAGTGCTGACTACCTGGCGGTTGTTGCAGTCCCTGCAATAGAATTTGTGCCAGCATACGCGCACACGGCCCTGCTTTTTCACCTTTAGGTAACACCAGATAAAGCGAGCCGCGGCGATGGCTGCTGCCTTCCAATTCGAGCTTCCGCAAGGTTCCGTTACGAATAGCGGCACCACTGACATGCGGTGGCAACCAGCAGAAACCAAGCCCGCCTAACACCAGCCGTAAGGCTTCATCAAAGTGACTCACGGTCCAGCGCTGTTCGGAGCGCAACCAACCTTCGGTTTCATCCGGCTTGGGTGCGGTGTCACTAATCACCACTTGCAGGTGCTGCGTGAGCTCGTCCTGAGTTACCGCTCGTTCTAACTGAGCCAGCGGATGGGAAGGGTGACACACCAATTCCAGTTGATATTCACCGATAGGCTCACCGATGTAACCTTTAGGTAACTGATGAGTAATAACTAAGTCGGCGGATTGCTCCTGAATATGCTGCTTGGTGCCGGTTAACACCGAGTCTTCGATGATTAAGCGGCTACCTCGACTTTGTTTTTCAAACTCTTGCAACAAAGTAAGTATGGGGGTGCGGTCAAACACCATTTCCACCACCATGCGGATGTGTGGCTCCCAGCCTTCATTTAAGTTCTCAGCCAGCTGTTCAAGTTCAGTAATGGTTTGCGTAAGTTGGCGCGAGCGCCGCAGCATCACTTCGCCAATGTCGGTTAAACACGCTTTACGCCCGCGTACTTCCAGTAGTTGCACGCCCAGCACCTGTTGTAGCTTAGCCACCGCATGATTTAGCGATGACTGGCTCTTATTTAGTTGTTGCGCGGCATGTGCATAACCGCCGCGATCTACCACGGCTTGCAGTATGCGCCATTGCTCGATAGTAGTTTTTGGACGGTAAGGTTGCATTATTTTGTGGCCAGTAAGACGGCTCGCCGGGGAGCCTGATACCCTTCAATAGTCAGTTCTGGTGCTTTTGGATCAAGAAAGTCTGATAAAGACTCACCCTGCATCCAGTCGGTACGACGTTGTTCCTCAATACTGGTGGTGGCAACATCCGCTACGCGTACGTTACTAAAGCCTACGCGCTTTAACCAATGGCATAGTGCGGCACAACTTGGCAGAAACCAAACGTTGCGCATTTTGGCATAACGTTCACCTGGCACCAGCACAGTGTTCTCGTCGCCTTCCACCACAATAGTTTCCAGTACCAGTTCGCCGCCTTGGCGCAATTGTTGGTGTAACTGGCTAAGAAAATCTATGGGTGAGCGGCGATGGTAAAGCACGCCCATGCTAAACACCGTATCAAACTCTAGTTTAGTCGGCATTTGCTCAATTCCCAGTGGAAACATATGAGCACGCTCGGCGATAGTTGCTGGCATAAACCGGCGCAAGGCTAAAAACTGGGCCACAAACAGCTGCCCCGGGTCGATTCCCCAGGCATCCGTAGCACCGGCTTCCTGCATGCGCCACAGGTGATAGCCGCTGCCGCAGCCAACGTCCAGCACTTGCCGCCCCTGCAAATCACTAATATGTGGTAGTAAGCGTTGCCACTTCAGGTCGGAACGCCATTCAGTGTCAATTTCCACACCGAAAACATCAAAGGGACCCTTGCGCCATGGCATTAATTGGCTCAGTAAGCCGCGTAGCTGGGCTTGCTGATGCTCCGCTGCAGCAGGGCCTAACCGAATCGTATCACCTAGCTCACAGTGGCTGGCAGTAAGCTCAGGCAGCAAGTCGATGGTTCGTAACCACTTGGTCCATTCACCGTGTTGCTGAGAGTGTTGCCATTGCTCTAGTTGCCCGGTGAGATGAGTTAACCAGGGAGCCACGGGGGACGCCAGCAAGCGCGCCAAATCCTGCTGCCACAATTGCAGTGCTGACATTTGGCTCCGTTTCATTGCGGGTCTCGCTGTGTTGGTTTTACTGCCACTAATGACAAAAAGTTAAAGCATTGAAACCACACCTGGGTGTCAACAAAACCGGCCGCAGCCAGGCGCTGCTGATGCTCTTCAAGCGAATCAATACGCATCACGTTTTCAATAGCCGCGCGTTTTTGGCTTATTTCTAAGTCACTGTAGCCGTTAGCGCGTTTAAAGTCGTGGTGTAAATCAACCAGCAGCGCATCGCCGGTTTGGTGTGCGCCGATAACCTTTTCCGACAGAATCAACACACCGCCGGGTTCAAGACCCGCGTAAATGTGTTTCAGCACCTCGAGTCGTTCAGGTTTAGGGACAAACTGCAGGGTAAAGTTAACCACCACCACAGAGGCATTCTGAATCTTGGTTTGCTGAATAGGTTCGCACTGCAGGTGCACCGGCACTGACGATTTAAAACCGTCTAAGTGCAAGCGACAACGCTTAATCATCGCGGCGGAGTTATCTACGCCAACAATTTCACAGCCACTTAGCTGCTCACAGCCTTTGCGCATGGCCATAGTGGCGGCACCCAGCGAACAACCCAAATCGTAAAGTTTAGTGTTTGGCTGCGCATAGCGAGCGGTCAGTTTGCTGAGCGTGTGCAGTATGGTTTGGTAGCCGGGAATCGATCGATTGATCATATCCGGGAACACCTCAACCACCTGCTCATCAAAACAAAAATCGCTGATTTGAGCTAAGGGTTCAGCAAAGAGCGCATCGCGTTTATTTTGAGAGATATCGGACATGCGTATCCTGTTGTTATCGCTAAAGTTCGCAGAAGTTAGGTTATTGTACGCTTATTTGAAAAATGTGAAAACGGGCGGGGGTTGTTTATGCGCTGGCTAATGACTTTCACCCGCAGTCCGTTATAATGTTGCGTTCTGAAATTTACTCATCTTAAAACTCGCTGGCAGTTCGTTGGCAGCGTCAAACATGGTAGTAGGAAAGGCAAATGCGCAGCCATTATTGTGGACAAGTCACTGAAGCTCTTATTGGTCAACAAGTCACTTTGTGTGGCTGGGTTAACCGTCGTCGCGACTTAGGCGGCCTGATTTTTATCGACATTCGTGACCGTGACGGCCTGGTTCAGGTGGTTTTCGACCCGGATCAAAAAGACATGTTTGCGGTTGCTGAAAAGCTGCGTCAGGAATTCTGCATTCGTTTGCAGGGCACAGTGCGTGCGCGTCCTGATGGTCAGGTGAATAAAGATATGGCCAGTGGTGCGGTTGAAATTAACGCCACTGAGCTGGAAATTATTAGCCGCGCCGAGCCGCTACCTATTGATTTTAATCAACAGGTAAGCGAAGAGCAGCGCTTACGTTTCCGCTACTTAGACCTGCGCCGTCCGCAAATGAGCCACAACCTGCAGTTCCGTGCCAAAGTAACCAGTCTGGTGCGTCGCTTTTTTGATGAGCAGGGCTTTTTAGACATTGAAACGCCCATGCTGACCCGGGCAACTCCTGAGGGCGCGCGTGATTACTTAGTACCAAGCCGCACGCATAAAGGTAAGTTCTTTGCGTTGCCGCAATCACCGCAGCTGTTTAAGCAATTGCTAATGATGTCAGGGTTTGATCGCTACTATCAAATCGTGAAGTGCTTCCGTGACGAAGACTTACGCGCCGATCGTCAGCCTGAATTTACCCAAATAGATATTGAAACCTCATTTATGAGTGCCGATCAGGTGATGGCGGTTACTGAGAAAATGACGCGTCAGTTATTCAGTGAATTGTTGCAAGTTGAACTGGGTGAATTCCCACGCATGACTTGGCACGAAGCTATGCGTCGCTTTGGTAGCGATAAACCAGACCTGCGCAACCCGCTGGAGCTGGTAGACGTAGCTGATTTATTAAAAGAGGTTGAGTTCAAAGTATTCTCAGGGCCAGCTAACGATGCGAATGGTCGCGTTGCGGCGCTTAAAGTACCGGGCAAAGCCGAGGCTATTTCGCGCAAGAACATTGATGAATACACCAACTTTGTCGGTATTTACGGTGCCAAAGGCCTGGCCTGGCTGAAAGTAAAAGACTTAAGCGCCGGTCGCGAGGGCATTCAGTCGCCGGTACTGAAGTTTATTCCGGATGACGCTCTGCAAGGTATTCTAGAGCGTACGGAAGCGGCTAACGGCGATATTATTTTCTTCGGCGCTGATAAATCTACTGTAGTGGCTGAAGCTTTGGGCGCACTGCGCTTGAAAGTAGGCCAGGAACACGGCTTTGTAAGTGACGAGTGGCGCCCGCTATGGGTAGTCGACTTCCCTATGTTTGAAGCCTATGAAGGTGGTCTGGCTGCCTTGCACCATCCGTTTACCGCACCGGTGAATGTGACTGCTGAAGAGCTGAAAGCCAACCCGGCCGAAGCGTTGTCGAACGCGTACGACATGGTGTTAAATGGCGTAGAAGTAGGTGGTGGCTCGGTTCGTATTCACGAAAATCAAATGCAACAAGCGGTATTCGGTATTTTGGGTATTGAGCCTGACGAAGCGCAGGAAAAATTCGGCTTCTTGTTAGAAGCACTCAAATACGGCACGCCACCGCATGCAGGCTTAGCCTTTGGCTTAGACCGTTTGGTTATGTTGATGGTTGGCGCAAGCTCTATCCGCGATGTGATCGCCTTCCCGAAAACCACGACTGCTGCTTGTGTGCTTACCGATGCGCCGGGTGTGGCCAATACCGCCGCGCTGGACGACTTAGGTATTGATTTGAAAGCGCTACCGGGCACGGATGACAGCGAGTAAAGCAAGCTAAACGAGGACAGGACCTATGGCAGGACATTCCAAATGGGCCAATATAAAACATCGTAAAGCGGCTCAGGATGCCAAAAAAGGCAAAATTTTTACCCGCCTGATCCGGGAAATTACAGTTGCCGCCCGAGAGGGCGGTGGCGAACCTGAAACCAATCCCCGCCTGCGCGCTGCTATTGATAAAGCACTATCAAATAATATGAAGCGCGACACCATAGACACCGCCATTAAACGCGGTAGTGGTGACTTAGACGGCGATAACGTTGATGAACTTACCTATGAAGGCTACGGCCCGGGTGGCGTTGCTATTATGGTTGAAACCATGACGGACAACCGCAATCGAACGGTGTCGGACGTACGCCATGCCTTTAGTAAACACGGTGGCAATTTAGGTACCGACGGCTCGGTTGCCTACCTGTTTAATAAGCGCGGTGTACTAAGCTACAGCGCGGACACCAGCGAAGACGAACTTATGGAAGCGGCGCTGGAAGCTGAGGCCGAAGATGTTGTGCATAACGAAGCCGATGGCAGTTTCGACGTGTACACCACGCCAGAGACCTTTGGTCAGGTGAAAGACGCATTGGATAACGCGGGCCTGCAAAGCGCCCATGCGGAAGTGACCTGGGTACCGGAAACTCGCTCTGAACTGGACGCTGATAACGCTGAGCAATTTTTGAAGTTAATTGATGCGCTGGAAGACTTAGACGATGTGCAGGATGTGTATCACAACGGTGATATCAGCGACGAGTTGCTGGAGCGCTTAACTTGATACGGCTAATGCGACCTTTAGCATGACCATTATTCTGGGTATTGACCCCGGCTCGCGGCTTACCGGCTACGGCGTCATCGAACAAAAGGGTAGTAAGTGTCACTACCTGGGCAGTGGCTGTATTCGGGCCGCCGGAACTGCGGCTAAACCGCGCGAGCTGGCGGAACGTTTGCGGCTTATTCACGATGGTGTGGCCGAGCTTATTACCCAGTTTAAACCTGACGAATTTGCTATTGAGCAAGTATTTATGGCGCGTAATCCGGATTCTGCGCTGAAGCTTGGTCAGGCCCGTGGCGCGGCTATTGTCGCTGCAGCCTGTGCCGATTTGAGTGTAGCTGAGTACTCAGCCCGACAAATTAAGCAGGCGGTAGTAGGTACCGGTGGTGCCGACAAAGTGCAGGTGCAACATATGGTAATGTCTGTGTTAAAGTTATCACAACCGCCGCAAGCCGATGCTGCGGACGCGCTGGCGGTAGCTTTGTGCCATGCCCATACCCGCCAAAGTTTAATCCGAATGGCTGGTGCGGCACAAAAAACAGTACGTGGACGGCTACGCTAACCAATTGGAGAAGCAAGGGTGATAGGACAACTAACGGGTCGGTTACTACGCAAGCAGCCACCGGAAATATTGATTGACGTGCAAGGTGTTGGCTATGAAGTTCAAATGCCAATGACCTGTATGTACGACTTGCCCGAGATTGGTGAAAACCTGGTGGTGTGCACGCATT
The DNA here is from genome assembly GCF_900177775.1 of Pseudidiomarina planktonica. Taxonomy (GTDB): domain Bacteria; phylum Pseudomonadota; class Gammaproteobacteria; order Enterobacterales; family Alteromonadaceae; genus Pseudidiomarina; species Pseudidiomarina planktonica. The sequence continues at coordinate 790,978 of NZ_FXWH01000001.1, forward strand.
TTGTGGTGCGCGAAGACGCTCAGTTACTGTATGGCTTTAACACTCAGGCCGAGCGAACCTTGTTTCGGCAGTTGATTAAAGCACAAGGTGTTGGCCCCAAGTTAGCACTTACTATTATGTCAGGCATGACGGCCAGCCAATTTGTGCGCGCGGTGAGTCATGATGACGTATCCAGCTTAATTAAATTACCCGGCGTAGGCCGCAAAACCGCAGAACGTTTAGTGGTAGAAATGCGTGACCGCCTGGCCAACTGGACCAGCGCCACACCAGCTACCGACAGCTTTGGTGTGGATGACCACGACTTGCAACCGACCATACCGGTGAATGACCCGCGTCAGGACGCACTGAGTGCGCTGGCTGCCTTAGGTTACAAACCGGTGCAGGCGGAAAAAGCCATTAAACAAGTGGCAACCAGCGGTATGAGCAGTGAGGAAATGATCCGTCAGGCTTTAAAATCAATGGCCTGATGGTAAGTCACGGTAGTTATCAACCCGGTGCAGCGCGAATGCCGCCCAATGACAGAAGAGTTGCGACAGCATGATAGAAGCCGACCGTATTAATCAAGCCTTACCGCAGGGTGACGACGAAGTGATTGATCGCGCTATTCGGCCCAAATCACTGGCGGACTATACGGGTCAAACTCACGTCGTTGAGCAAATGAGTATTTTTATTCAGGCCGCCCGGCAACGGGAAGAGGCGCTGGATCATCTGTTGATATTCGGACCGCCCGGGCTTGGTAAAACCACGCTTGCCAACATTGTTGCCAACGAACTTAACGTAAATATTAAGCAAACCTCGGGGCCGGTGCTGGAAAAAGCTGGTGATCTTGCGGCACTATTGACCAATCTTGAAGCACACGATGTGCTGTTTATTGATGAAATTCATCGGTTGAGTCCGGTGGTGGAAGAAATTCTTTATCCAGCGATGGAAGACTATCAGCTGGATATCATGATTGGTGAAGGTCCGGCGGCCCGGTCAATTAAGCTTGAACTGCCTCCTTTCACTCTTATTGGTGCAACCACGCGAGCTGGCGCTTTAACCTCTCCTTTACGGGACAGGTTTGGCATTGTACAGCGGCTTGAGTTTTATCAGGTGAGCGAACTGACCGAAATTATTAAGCGCTCGGCCAGCTACCTGAATTTGCAACTGGCTGACGACGGTGCGGTAGAAATAGCTCGGCGCTCGCGCGGTACGCCACGAATTGCGAATCGGTTGTTGCGACGGGTGCGTGATTTTGCCGAAGTGCGCAGCGACGGTAACATTACCCAGGATATTGCCAAGCAGGCATTAACCATGGTGGACGTAGACGAAGCCGGGTTTGATTACATGGACCGCAAGTTGCTGCTGGCCATTATGGAAAAATTCTCGGGTGGGCCAGTGGGTTTAGATAACTTAGCCGCTGCCATTGGTGAAGAAAAAGAAACCATTGAAGACGTGCTGGAACCTTATTTGATTCAGCAAGGCTTTCTGCAACGAACGCCGCGCGGCAGAATTGCCACGCCACATGCTTATGCGCATTTCGGCTTACCCGGGAAAGCGGTGGAATAGACAAAAAAAAGCCCGCACAAAGGTGCGGGCAAAATACAGAACAACAAGGAAGTTAAATCCAGGGAACATAACAGCAAAGAAGTGACAACCAATCTCTTCGTCTCTGATATGGTGCGTATTATAGAGGTGAGAACGCTATATTCAACCGAGAAAAATTGTTGTTCGCATTAGTTTAACTAATTTGTTATAAAAATTAACGTTTGTTTTTTGTTCTCTTGTAAATTGGTATGACCAAATTAATCTTTATTTTTCAATTTATTAGTTAAAAAGCGCTTGTTTTTATACATGAATAAAAGTCTGCCGCTTTTTTAAGCAACTCAAACTTAGCTGGTGATATGGATAAAATAAATTTTTCTGCCGGAACTTTTATCTGGCCTATCAGGGTCTACTACGAGGACACCGATGCAGGTGGTATCGTGTATTACGCGAACTATCTCAAATTTCTTGAACGTGCCCGCACGGAATGGTTACGATCGTTAGGTATAGAGCAGGACACTTGGCTAACCGCCGGAGTTGCTTTTGTGGTGCGCCAGGTTCAATTAGATTTACGCTTGCCAGCGCGCTTTAACGAGCTGCTGCAGGTGCATAGTGAAATGACCCGGGTTGGCCGGGCTTCAGTGGAATTTGAACAATGGGTGCTGGGCCCTGATCAACAGGTTATCTGCAGCGCGACGGTGAAGGCCGCATGTGTTAGCCTAGCCACAGCAGACAAGCCCATGAAAGCCACTCCCATGCCAGTTGAAATAGTAGAGGAACTTAAGCGTGCAAGCTGATTTATCAATAACTGCATTAATTTTAGAAGCTAGTATTGTTGTACAACTGGTTATGCTGCTGTTGCTGTTTTTCTCAGTAGCCGGCTGGGCCATGATTTTCCAGCGCCGCAAAGCGATTGAAACGGCTTTGCAGGACGCTTATAAATTCGAAGAACGGTTCTGGTCAGGGGTTGATTTAGCGCGCTTGTTTCAGGAGATTTCGGCCCGGGCGCACAACAGCCGCGGCATGGAATTACTGTTTTACGCCGGTTTTAAAGAGTTTGCTCGCCTGCGTAATAACAAGGACATTCAACGTCAGCATATTTTGGATGCGAGTTACCGCGCCATGCGTGTCGCGCACTCCCGTGAAATGGATAAATTAGAAAGTAACTTGTCACTGCTGGCCACTATTGGTTCTATCAGCCCATACGTGGGCTTGTTTGGTACGGTTTGGGGCATCATGAATGCCTTTATCGGTTTAGGTTCGGTGCAACAGGCTACCTTAGCCATGGTTGCTCCTGGTATTGCTGAGGCATTGATTGCCACCGCGATGGGCTTGTTCGCCGCTATTCCGGCGGTTATTGCCTACAACCGCTTTACCAACCGGGTTGAGAAAGTGGATAACCAGTATTTGAACTTTATGGATGAGTTTTTAGCTATTTTGCAGCGCCAGGCGCTGAATGTGAAAGCAGCTGAAACGCGTAATCCGGCGGCTCAGGAAGGAACTGTATAATGATGACGGTGCAGCGCCGTCGGCGTCGTCCGGTGGCAGATATTAACGTAGTGCCGTACATCGACGTGATGTTGGTATTGCTGATTATATTTATGGTAACTGCGCCTTTGATTACTCAGGGTGTAAATGTTGATTTGCCAAAAGCAGCGGCGGAGCCTCTGTCAGAAGATAGCAAGACCCCGCTGGTAGCTTCGGTAAACCGCGATGGGCAGTATTTTCTGAACGAAAACTCCAATCCCGAGGCACCATTGTCGGCGCAGGAGCTGGCTGTGCAGGTAGCAGCTCAGTTACAGGTGGATCCTGAGCGACCGGTCATGGTGAACGGTGACGGCGCTGTTTCTTACAATCAAATTGTGCAACTGATGGTACTACTGCAACGAGCTGGCGTACCTTCCGTGGGTTTAATGACAGATTCGACAGGCGTGGAATAGAGTAGTGGCGGAACCAAACAAAACTTCATCGAAGCAGGCGTCTGATAGCGCGGTTAAGACCTCTGGCAGGCAGTTGGCCGGTGCTGGCGCGAGTACCTCTATGAAGGTGCCGTTGGCCATATCAGTAGGCTTACACCTGTTTATTGGGGCCATTATTTTTGTCAGCATGGAGTTTACTCCCGACTACGATCGGCCTGCCATGCAAGTTGACATTAGTAACATGGAAGACGATTTAGAAGATGAAATTGTAGCGGCTGTTGCGGTCGACAAAGCAGCGGTAGACCAGCAAGCTGCGCAGATTCGTGAGCGCCAACAGCAACAGCGTGAGGCCGAACAGCGGCGCGTGGCTGAACTGGAACGTCGCGCTGCTGAAGCCCAACGTCGGGCGGAGCAGGAACGGCAGCGGCAACAACAGTTAGCAGAGCAAACGGCCAAAGAGCAACGTGAAGCGGAGCAGGAAGCCCAGCGTATGCGCGAGCGCCGCGAGGCAGAAGAAGCTGCGGCTGAGCAAGCCGCTCAACGTCGGGCTCGCGAAGAAGCTGCTGCCGAAAAGGCTGCGCAGGAACGTCGTGAGGAAGAAGCTCGCCGCCAGCGGGAAGCCGAAGAACAACGCAAGCGCGAAGAAGAGCAGCGCCGCAAGGCCGAGCGTGAAGCGCAAATGCAACGCGAATTAGCGGAAGAAATGGCGCAGCGTCAACGCGCTCGCTCGCAGCAAATGCAAAGTGAGATTCAAAAGTATACGGCGTTGATTCAACAAACTATTCAACGCAATTGGAATATCGATGATTCCATGCGTGGGAAGTCTTGTGAGTTAACGATTAATGTTGCACCAAGCGGCTTTGTAAAATCGGTGAACACCGGATCCGGAGATGATAACGTGTGTCGATCGGCCCGCAATGCAGTGTTGAAAGCTAATACGCTGCCGGTATCAGAAGATCCTGATATATATGCAGAAATGGCGACCATTAAATTAACTGTGAAACCTGAGTTGTAACCCTATGATGAAAAAACTAGTAATTTTATTCCTGAGTTTGAGTATATTGACCAGTCCGCTGGCCCGCGGGGCCCTGGAAATTGTCATTACCGAGGGTATAGACACAGCCCGGCCGATAGCAGTTGTGCCATTTCGCTGGAAAGGTGAGGGCCCGGCTCCGGGCGATATTTCCAATGTGGTGGCTGCAGATTTAATGCGCAGTGGTAAGTTCAACCCGATTCCGGCTGCAGCTATGCCGCAAATGCCAAGCGCCAGCGGCGAAGTAGACTACGCAGCATGGGCCGGCATGGGGGTTGAAGCCATTGTGGTGGGAACCGTTGAAGAGTATTCAGTAGACCGTTATACCATTAAATTTGAAGTGATTGACGTGTTGCGCGGCCAGATTACCGGTGGTGGATCGCAAATGTTGCGTGAAGGTGAACTGGTGGCAAGCAATGACCATATCCTGGATGCGCGTAGTAGCGTGGTAACCAGTTCACAGTTCCGTCAATACTCCCATCGAATTTCAGACGTGGTTTATGAAGAGCTAACTGGCGAGCCTGGTGCATTCATGACGCGCATTGCCTATGTTACGGTTAACTATAACGATGATAAGCCATATCAGCTGATGGTTGCCGATTATGACGGTTACGGCGAGCGGGTATTGCTACGTAGTAATCAACCACTAATGTCGCCGAGCTGGTCGCCCGATGGCAACAAGCTTGCTTATGTGAGTTTTGAAAATAAAACCGCAGAGATTTTTGTGCAGGACATTTACACCACTCGTCGTGACAAAATAACGTCATTTCCGGGTATCAACGGGAACCCTGTTTGGTCACCCGACGGTAAGCGTTTAGCTATGGTGCTGTCGAAAGACGGTAATCCTGAGTTATATATAATGACCCTGGCAAATCAACAACTGCAACGGGTGACAAATAATCGCGCTATTGATACTGAGCCAAGCTGGACTCCTGACGGTAAATCGTTGATATTTACGTCAGAAAGAGGTGGAAGGCCACAGCTTTATAGCGTAAATTTACAATCAGGTTCGGTTCGTCGGTTAACTTTTGAAGGCGAGCAAAACCTGGGTGGTACGGTGATGCCAAGCGGAGATCAGTTCGTACTGGTAAATCGTACACGCGGCAACTACCATATTGCTAAACAAGACTATCCGTCTGGTGCAATGCAGGTACTGACTCAAACATCATTAGATGAGTCGCCGAGTTTGGCACCCAACGGCAGCATGATCATATACAGTACTACGCACAATGGTAAACAAGTACTGGCGCTGGTGTCCGTTGATGGTCGTTTTAAGGCGAGATTGCCAGCCCGCGAGGGTGAAGTGAAATCGCCATCATGGTCGCCGTATTTGCGTTAGGTTGCAGTGAAGGCGCATCACGGTTTAATATGTAGTAGTATTTCAGACGAAAAAAAAAGGAACATGCGGATGAACTTGAACAAATTTCTGAAAGGCTTAGCCATTGCTTTACCAATCGTAACGCTGGCAGCTTGTAGCTCGAATCAACAAACTGATTCTGGTGCTGGTACGCAAGAAACGAATCAACAACAGCAACAAGATTCTGGTGTTGATGTGGGTGCAGCAGAGCGCACTATGTCGCCTGAAGAACAGCGTCAGGAAAAATATGACGAACTACGTAAAGAGCATATGATTTACTTTGCTTTTGACGAATCTCGCATTGCTTCTGAGTATGCTGAACTACTTGCTGCTCACGCTGATTACTTAGTTAAAAACCCATCGGTTGACGTAGTCATTGAAGGTCACGCTGATGAGCGCGGCACACCTGAGTACAACATTGCTCTGGGCGAGCGTCGTGCCAAAGCAGTAACTGAATACCTGCGTAACTTAGGCGTTAGTTCTTCGCAACTTTCTACCGTTTCTTACGGTGAAGAGAAGCCACTGGTTCGTGCCTCAAATGAATCAGCCTACGCTAAAAACCGTCGCGCTGTTTTAGTTTACTAAGCTAGCGTCCGGTTCGTTGGTAATTAAGACATCGGCAAAAGGTTACGTATGAAATTAAACCTTATTGCGGTTGCAGCTTTGTGTGTAGCCTGGCCAGCGTTAGCTGTCCAGGCTCCTGTTGCTAGTGTCTCCTCAGGAAGTCTTGAGGAACGCTTGAACCAGTTAGAGCGAGTTATTGATGCACGTAACAGTGCGCAAATGAATTTGCTTAACCAGGTGAATATGCTGCAGGAAGAAGTTGCTGAACTGCGTGGCGTTACTGAAGAGCATGCGTTTCAACTGGAACAATTGCTAACCCGTCAACGTGAGCTTTATCAGGAAATTGACCGACGTTTAGCCAATCAAAGTAGCGCACCAGCGAACACTCAGGTTATTGACAGTTCTGCAGTGACCGGTGGTAGCAACAATACGGCTGACTACTCTGGCAATCTTTCCGAAAACGATGCCTACGATCGTGCCATCAAGTTAGTGCTGGAAGACAAGCGCTACCAAGATGCGATTCCGGCTTTCCAGCAGTTTATCGAGCGCTTCCCAAATTCCAGCTATGCCCCTAATGCGCATTATTGGCTAGGGCAGTTGTTGTTTTCAGATGGCAACTACGATGGCGCAGCTGAACAATTTAAAACTGTGGTAGATGATTATCCTGACAGTAATAAGCGGGCAGACTGCTTATTGAAGTTAGGTTCTATTGCGCGGCAGCAAGGTCAAAACGCGGCGGCCAGAGACTACTTCAATCAGGTTATTAAAGGTTACGCGGACAGCACCGAAGCTGGTTTAGCGCGCCAACGTTTGAGTGAATTGTAGAAACATTGTAATAAAACGCCCCGATGTGGGCGTTAATTAAGCAAACGCACCCATTAACTGCAATTTGCAGTTGCAACCCGGTGTTATTTCAGTAAACTATGCCGCCGTTGCAACAGCATTAGGTTGTAACAAGCAGTGTGTATTGTGGGTCGTTAGCTCAGTTGGTAGAGCAGTTGACTTTTAATCAATTGGTCGCTGGTTCGAATCCAGCACGACCCACCAATATTGCAATGCTGAGGCACAAGTTATACCCACCAAGATTAGTGACGGGTCGTTAGCTCAGTTGGTAGAGCAGTTGACTTTTAATCAATTGGTCGCTGGTTCGAATCCAGCACGACCCACCAATACCGTCACTCAAATATTTCTGTTATAATATTCAAACCTTTTGCAGTAGTCAGCGGTTCCTAGCCGCAACAAATCACCATATGAGCCAAATACAAATCATTGATACGTTGGATTACCATTTTCCGGCGAAGCCTGCGCCGCTGAGCGACGCGGACAAACAACACTATAAAGAACGCATCAAAACCTTATTGCACGAACGCAATGCGGTGTTGGTGGCGCACTACTATACCGATCATGATATTCAGGCGCTGGCAGAAGAAACCGGTGGCTGTGTGTCTGACTCATTGGAAATGGCCCGGTTTGGCCGCGATCACGACGCGCAAATGTTGATTGTTGCCGGCGTGAAATTTATGGGCGAAACCGCCAAAATTCTAACACCTGAAAAAACCGTACTGATGCCAACGTTGGAAGCGACCTGTTCGCTTGATTTAGGCTGTCCGGCGGATAAATTCAGCGCGTTTTGTGATGAACACCCGGATCGCACCGTAGTGGTGTATGCCAATACCTCGGCTGCGGTGAAAGCACGAGCTGACTGGGTGGTTACCTCCAGCATGGCGCTGGAACTGGTTGATCACTTAGATGCGCAGGGCGAGAAGATTTTATGGGGCCCTGACCGCCATCTGGGTAACTATATTGCCGATCAAACCGGTGCCGACATGGTGATGTGGCAGGGCGCTTGTGTGGTACACGATGAATTTAAAGCCAAGGCTTTGCTTGATTTAAAAGCGGTGTACCCCGACGCAGCCATATTGGTGCATCCTGAATCACCGCGCGATATCGTTGCCTTGGCCGATGCCGTGGGTTCAACCTCGCAGCTTATTAAAGCAAGCCAAACCATGCCTAACGAAACCTTTATTGTGGCCACTGACCGCGGCATCTTCTACAAGATGCAGCAACTGCAGCCAAATAAGCGCTTTATCGAGGCGCCAACGGTTGGTAACGGCGCTACCTGTCGTAGCTGTGCACATTGCCCCTGGATGGCCATGAACGGCTTACAGGCGATTGCAGAGGCTCTGGAGAACGGCGGCGCTAAGCATGAGATTCACGTGGATGCCGAGTTAGGTAAAGCCGCTATGAAGCCGCTGGACCGGATGCTTGAGTTTTCCCGTAATCTGCCGCGCTAGCTTCTAGTACTATAACTTCTATATGCCTTTATTAGCGGTCGTATTCACTGGTTGAATGGCCGCTATACCCCTTACCCCCTTGCGGTAATCCCCCTGCCTGCTAAGTTAAAAGCTTGTCCGTTAACAGCAGGTTAACTATGAGCTTATACAATCACCACGATGTTCGCGATAACTGTGGCTTTGGTCTGATTACTCAGATTAACGGCGAGCCTAGTCATTGGCTGGTTGAAACTGCTATTACCGGGTTAGCGAATATGCAGCACCGTGGCGGTATTGGAGCTGATGGTAAAACCGGCGACGGCTGCGGCTTATTGTTAAAGCTACCGGAGGATTATTTTCGGGCGCTGGCGAGCGACCAGGAATGGTCGGTCGGTAAAAAGTTTGCGGTTGGGATGATTTTTCTAAGCCAAGACGAAGCATTGGCTGAGGTTGAACGAGAGGTTCTGGCCGAAGAGCTTCAGCGCGAAACTTTAACCGTAGAAGGCTGGCGCGACGTTCCCTTTGACGACAGCGTGTTGGGTGATGCAGCGCGAACCTCACAGCCCCAAATTGAGCAAGTATTTGTGTCAGCACCACCGGGCTGGCGAAAAAAGGATTTAGAACGCCGCCTGTATATGGCACGTCGGCGCGCAGAAAAACGTTTGCAGGCTGAGCATCCGGAGTTTTACGTGTGTTCGCTGTCGTGCCTGGTGATTGTTTATAAAGGCTTAATGCTGGCTGCCGATTTGGCGCGGTTTTACCCGGATTTAGCCGACCCTGAACTCACCACCTCTATTTGTGTATTCCATCAACGCTTTTCTACCAATACTGACCCGCGTTGGCCGCTGGCACAGCCCTTCCGATTTCTGGCGCACAATGGTGAAATTAATGCCATTCGTGGTAACCGGCAGTGGGCCCAGGCGCGCAGTTACAAACTTAGCTCGCCACTGCTGGCCGATTTACAAGACGCCGCCCCTTTTGTGAACGAAAGTGGCTCAGATTCGTCGTCGTTGGATAACATGCTGGAATTGATGCTGGCTGGCGGCATGGACTTATTCCGCGCAATGCGTTTGTTAATGCCGCCTGCCTGGCAGGGCAATCCCACCATGGCCGACGACTTACGGGCGTTTTATGAATTTAATTCCATGCATATGGAGCCCTGGGACGGACCGGCCGGTATTGTGATGAGTAACGGCCGCCACGTGGCCTGTAGTCTGGATCGCAACGGCTTGCGCCCAGCCCGCTATGTACTTACCAGCAATGACATTCTAACGGTGGCCTCGGAAGTGGGGATCTGGGACTACCAGAATGCCGAGGTGGTTGAAAAAGGCCGGCTTGGCCCCGGCGAAATGCTGGCGGTGGACACCTACAACGGCCGTATTCTGCGCAGCGCCGATATTGATCATGACCTGCAGCAACGGCATCCGTATCGCCAGTGGCTGGACAAGCACGTAACCCGGTTAGTGCCATTTCGAGATTGTAGTGCTGAGCTCATTGGGCAGCGCTTGTTTGACGACGAGCGCATGCGCACTTACCACAAGCTATTCCAATACACTCGCGAAGAACTGCAGCAAGTCATTAGCGTGCTTGCCTGTGACGGTAACGAAGCCACCGGCTCTATGGGTGATGATACCCCTATGGCGGTATTATCAAGGCAGCCACGGCAACTGTTCGATTACTTCCGCCAGCAGTTTGCGCAGGTGACCAATCCGCCCATTGATCCTATTCGCGAACGTCACGTGATGTCGTTGGCTACTTGTATTGGGCGCGAGCAAAACGTCTTTAACGAAACCTCCGGCTATGCCGGGCGGGTGGTATTTGAATCGCCGGTGCTTATGTACACCGACATGAAACAATTACGCGAACTGGATGAAGAGCACTATCGCCATGCCACTTTGTCGCTGCAATATGATCCGCTGAAAGACAACTTAGAACAAGCCATTGCCCGGCTGACGCAAGAGGCCGTGCGGCTGGTGCGCGAGCAGCAGGTGGTACTGCTCATTCTGTCGGATCGCGGCATTGCCAAAGAGTTGTTACCTATTCCGGTAGCGCTGGCGGTAGGCGCGGTACAACAGCAACTGGTAGCCGAACGGTTGCGCTGTGATTCGAATATTCTGGTGGAAACGGCAGCGGTTCGCGACTCGCATCAAATGGCGGTGCTGATTGGCCTGGGTGCAACGGCCGTATATCCGTTTTTAGTGTATGAAACTATTGAACAAATGGTTGCGCAGAAAGTTATTAACTTACCAGCCCGCGAAGCATTAACCAACTACCGCGATGGTATTAATAAAGGCCTGCTAAAAATCATGTCGAAAATGGGTATAGCCACTGTGGCCAGCTATCGAGGTGCCTGCTTATTCGAAATTGTGGGGCTTGCCGCTGAGTTGCGCTCGCGCTGCTTTAAAACGGCCCCGGCACGCATTGGTGGTGCTACTTTTACCGACCTGCAACAAGATTTACTGAAGCTGGCAAAACAGGCCTGGCTGAAGCGTCGTGATTTAACTCAGGGTGGCCTGTTAAAATATGTGCATGGCGGTGAATATCATGCCTATAACCCCGATGTAGTGACTTGCCTGCAACGGGCGGTAAATAACTCCGATCAGGCCGCTTACAACCAGTTTAAGGTGTACGTAAATGATCGTCCTATTGCACATTTACGTGACCTGTTGCACCCGCAGGCAGTAGCTAAGCCACTGGATATCAAAGCGGTTGAACCTGCAGCTAAATTATTTCAACGGTTTGATACGGCGGCTATGTCTATTGGTGCATTAAGCCCTGAAGCACACGAAGCACTGGCCCAGGCCATGAATCGCATTGGCGGCTGTTCCAATTCAGGCGAGGGTGGCGAAGACCCACGCCGCTTTGGTACGGATAAGAATTCGCGCATTAAGCAAGTAGCGTCGGGGCGCTTTGGCGTAACCCCGCATTATCTGGTGAATGCCGATGTACTGCAGATAAAAGTAGCGCAAGGTGCGAAGCCCGGCGAAGGCGGGCAGTTGCCGGGTGAGAAAGTAACCGCTGAAATAGCCAAGCTACGTTTCTCGGTGGCTGGCACCACCTTAATTTCACCGCCGCCGCACCACGATATTTATTCGATTGAAGATTTAGCTCAGCTTATTTTTGACTTAAAGCAGGTGAATCCGCAGGCGCTGGTGTCGGTGAAGCTGGTATCTGCACCAGGTATTGGCACTATCGCGGCAGGTGTAGCTAAGGCCTACGCCGATTTGATTACGGTGTCAGGTTACGATGGCGGCACCGGTGCCAGCCCACTTACCTCGGTAAAACATGCCGGTAGTCCCTGGGAACTGGGGTTAGCTGAAGTGCACCAGGCGCTGGTGATGAATAACTTGCGCCATAAAGTGCGGCTGCAGGTAGATGGCGGCCTGAAAAGCGGCCTGGACGTGATCAAAGCAGCCATTTTAGGTGCTGAGAGCTTTGGCTTTGGCACTGCGCCTATGATTGCACTGGGCTGCAAATACTTACGCATTTGCCATTTAAATAATTGCGCCACCGGCGTAGCCACGCAGGACGAGCAATTGCGCCGTGAGCACTTTACCGGTTTACCTGAAAAAGTGATTCGTTACTTTGAGTTTCTGGCCGAGGAAGTGCGGGAATGGTTGGCGAAACTGGGCGTGGAAAAACTCACTGATTTAATTGGGCGGGTGGACTTACTGGCGCGGGTGGAGGGTCAAACCTTGCGGCAGCAACAGCTGGACTTAACGCCATTACTGGCCGCTGCCGGCACTAAGTCTGAATTGCCGTTGTATTGCACTGAGCCAAACCCGTCGTTCGATAAAGGCGAGTTGAACCAGCAGCTATTGGCAGCTTGTAGCGACGCTATTAAAAGCAAACGCGGCGGCACCTGGCAGTTTCCGATTCGTAACTTCGACCGCTCTGTTGGCGCGGCCCTGGCCGGAGCTATTGCGAAGCAGCATGGTAATCAGGGCATGGCTGGCTCGCCATTAAAAATAGACTTTACCGGCAGTGCCGGACAAAGCTTCGGAGTGTGGAATGCAGGCGGTATGCACTTGCGAGTTACCGGTGACGCCAATGATTATGTCGGTAAAGGCATGGCGGGTGGGCAACTGATTCTGCGGCCGCCGGCTGACAGCAACTACCAATCCGAGCAATCTATTATTATGGGGAACACTTGTTTGTACGGGGCTACCGGCGGCAAATTGTATGCCTCGGGTTGTGCCGGCGAGCGTTTTGCGGTTCGTAATTCTGGTGCCATTGCTGTGGTTGAAGGCATTGGCGATCATGGCTGCGAGTATATGACCGGTGGTATTGTGGTGGTACTGGGTAGAATGGGTATTAACTTTGGTGCCGGCATGACTGGTGGTTTTGCTTATGTTCAGGACAGCGACGGCAAGCTGGAGCAGCGTTTAAATACGGGGCTGGTGGAAGCACTGCCGGTAAATGCACCTATTCTGGTTGAGCATTTACGTGGACTGATTAACGAGCACGTGGAAGCGACCGGTAGTAGCTACGCCAATGCCATACTTACCGACCTGGAAGCTCATTTGTCACAGTTTTATATTGTGAAACCCAAGTCGGCCAGTATCGCTGACTTGCTGGGGCACCGGGCCAGATCCACTGCTGAACTACGCGTTGAGGTAATGTAAATGAACAAGAACGTGTACCAGTTTATGGATGTACAGCGCATTGAACCGCCCAAGCGTGATCTCAAGGAACGGCAAATTTCCTTTGTAGAAATTTATCAGCCAATGCCAGAGCATCAGGTGAAAGGTCAGGCAGACCGTTGCCTTGACTGTGGTAATCCTTATTGTGAATGGAAATGCCCGGTTCATAATTATATTCCCCAGTGGCTGGAACTGGCTCAGCAAGGGCGCATTTTTGAAGCGGCTGAGCTGGCGCATAAAACCAATAGCCTGCCCGAAGTATGTGGCCGCGTGTGTCCGCAGGACAGACTCTGCGAGGGTGCCTGTACGCTCAATGACGAATTTGGCGCGGTTACTATTGGTAGTATCGAGAAGTACATTACCGATGAAGCCTTCAAGCAAGGCTGGCGACCGGACCTGTCCGAGGTTATTGCTACCGATAAAAAAGTAGCGGTCATAGGCGCAGGGCCGGCGGGCTTAGCCTGTGCTGATGTATTAATTCGTAGCGGGGTGAAACCGGTGGTGTTTGATCGCTATCCGGAAATTGGTGGCTTGCTAACTTACGGCATTCCGCCATTTAAGTTGGAAAAGTCAGTGATGCAACTGCGCCGGGAAATATTCACCGATATGGGCATTGAGTTTCGCCTTGGGGTGGAAGTTGGGCGTGATATTAAGTTTGACGAGCTGTTGCAGGAATACGACGCTGTGTTTTTGGGCATGGGTACCTACAAAGCACTGGATGGCAAACTAGAAGGCCTGGATGCAAACGGCGTAGTTGCGGCCTTGCCTTACTTAATTGGGAATACGCAACAGCTGATGGATACCGCCATGCCCAAGTATCCATTGATTGATTTAAAAGACCAGCAAGTGGTAGTGCTCGGTGGCGGCGATACCGCCATGGATTGCGTACGTACTGCAATTCGGCAGGGCGCGACCAAAGTAACTTGTGCCTACCGCCGTGACGAACAGAATATGCCGGGCTCGCGGCGCGAAGTACAAAATGCCCGTGAAGAAGGCGTTAACTTTGAATTTAATCTGCAGCCGTTGGCTCTGGAGATGGATGACAACGGAAAAGTAACCGGTGTGAAGCTGGTTAGAACCGAGCTGGGCCCTAAAGATGAGCAGGGGCGGCAACGGCCGCAACAGGTGCCAGATTCCGAGTTTGTGATGCCGGCCGATGCGGTGATTATTGCCTTTGGTTATCAGCCTGATCCGCCTGCGTGGTTACAGGAACAAAGCGTGAAATTAAGTGACTGGGGAACCGTATTGGCTGTTGGCGACAGTGAGTTTTCCATGCAAACCTCAAACCCGAAAATTTTTGCCGGTGGCGACATGGTACGCGGCGCAGATTTAGTAGTAACAGCAATTGCTGAGGGGCGCGATGCCGCCAGTGGAATTTTAGACTACCTGGGCGTTTAATCCTGGTGGTTTGCCACCAACACTTTGTAGCCATCACGAAAGGTTGGATATTGCAGTTTGTAGCCACTGGATTTTAGCTGCTTGTTGTCACAGCGTTTACTACCGCGGGAGCCAACTTCATCGGTACTGGCTAAGTTCTGATAGTCCACCTCAAGTTCTGCTGCCAGCCATTTATATACATCGGCCTGTAGCGCGGGTTCATTGTCGTTTACCAAATACAGCGGCTCAACCTTGGTTGAAGCAAACAAGTGCGCAATAAAACCTGCTACGTCATCGGCATGAATACGGTTGGTCCAGGCCGGGGTTACTGTCACTTTGGCCTCTTTCAGCCGATCAATCAGCATGGTGCGGCCGGGGCCGTAAATACCGCTACAGCGAAGAATGCTTACCTGGGCGTTACATGCGGCAATTACCTGTTCGGCCTGCAACAACATAGCGCCACTGTGCGTGTCAGGTTCGGTTGGGCTTTCTTCGGTTACCCACTGACCGTCGCGCTGACCATAAACACCGGTGCTGGAAACATAAATCAGCTGGGGCGGATTAGTGGATTGCGCCAGTACTTGTTGTAAGTGACGGCAAGGCACCACATAGCCCTGGTGGTATGAGTCCTCCGCGCCGCGGGCTGGCGTTAGGGTTACTAAAATGGCGGTGATTGCAGGTTGGCTATTCAGCAACAGGCGTTTTAAATCCTGCTCGTTGTTAGCATCACCTGCTACTAAGGTAACGCCTGGCGGGGCTTGCTTGTGCTCTGGCTGCCGGCACATGCCAATAACTTGCCAGCCTTTCGCTAACTGCTCGCGGGCAACCCGGGCAGCAATATCTCCAAAGCCAATACAAAGTAGCGTGTTAGCCATTAGCCCAACCATACATCAAGAAATAACATAACCACCAAACCAATCATTAAACCCGCCGTAGCGCGCTGATGGTGCCCACGCCGGTGGGTTTCGGGAATAATCTCATGACTGATCACGAATAACATGGCACCAGCGGCGAACACTAGTCCCCAAGGTAACAGCGGTTGCGCAATACTAACGAAGGTGCCACCAAGCAGGCCACCAATGGGCTCAACCATGCCGGTTCCGGCGGCAACAATGAATGAACGCCATTTTGAATAACCAACACTGAGTAAGCCAACAGCTACTGCTAGACCTTCAGGTATATTTTGTAAGCCAATACCCATGGCCAGCGATAAGGCAGTGGTTTCCTGACCGCTACCGTAAGCCACACCTACGGCTAAGCCTTCGGGAACATTGTGAATGGTGATGGCAAATACAAATAACCATACCCGCATAATTTGCGCATTTTCTGGCCCTTCGCGACCCATCACAAAGTGTTCGTGCGGTAGCCAGCGGTCTAACATGGCAATGGCCAGGGCGCCCAATAAAATACCTATAACGGCAATAGCCGCAGGCCAGGGGCCTTCGCCATACAGCTCGGTGGAAATATCAATGGAAGGGATGATTAGCGAGAAAAACGAGGCTGCCAGCATAACGCCCGCAGCAAAGCCCAGCAGTGTGTCCTGCGAGCGCTCGGAAGGCAGGCGCCCAAATAGAACTGGCACAGCGCCTACGGCAGTCATTAACCCGGTAATGGTACTGGCCAACAAAGCTAGAAGTATAAGATCCACTAAAATCCCTTGGTGGTTGAAAGTGCTTTATTAATACTAACTGGTATGCACTGCGTTTGGATCTGTAGTTTAGTAAAGAATCCGTATTTTATCGTTCACTACAGTCTAGATTAGGGTAAAACCTGCAAACTTTCAGTTTTTAGTCGAAGAGTGATGTAACCTAGAACTATTCTTTGGTGAGTTTAGTTACCGCTAACTTCTTATACAACAGGGCACAGTATGAATTCCCGTTATATTTGGCATCTGCATGAGTTCTTTAAGAAAGTCTGGGTACGTGTTATCAGCTTTACGGTACTGGCACTGGTGTCGGTGGTGCTGGCTCGCGTTTTATCGCCTTTTTTACCGGAAGCTATTGCCCTGCAAATTGACGAGAATACGGTGGCGGATATGCTTGGCATATTAACCTCGTCGATGCTGGCCGTAACAACCTTCTCGTTGGGTATTGCTGTATCAGCCTTTGCTGCGGCCACCCAGTCAGCCACACCGCGTGCAACAACTTTACTGCAGGAAGATCGAACCACGCAGAACGTACTAGCGACTTTTCTGGGGGCATTTTTGTTTGGCTTGGTGGGATTAATTGCACTACATGCGGAGCTTTATAATGAGTCCGGCCGGGTAGTGGTGTTCTTATTTACGGTAGCTGTAATAGGGCTGGTGGTTGTTGCTCTAATTCGCTGGATTGGGCACCTGATGAAGTTTGGACGAATGGGCGATACGCTGGACAGAGTGGAGAATGCAGCCACCGAGTCGTTAGCAGAACGACTGAAAAATCCTTATCTTGGCGGGCGCCTTTATACCGGAACTGTGGCCGACAACGCGATTGATATTCTGAGTACTGAAACTGGTTATGTTCAGCATATTGATATGCAGGAATTGCAAAAGTGTGCAGATAAAGCTGACATTGAAGTTTATGTTCGGCGCCTTACCGGAGCCTTTGTGCATTGCGGTGAAGTGCTGTTGTCGGTTACCGCCAAGTCTATTGAGGATGACAAAATAGACGCAATGCGACGTGCAGTAAGTCTGGGGTCGCGGCGCACCTTCGAAAGTGACCCGCGTTTTTGTCTGATTGTGTTAACCGAAATTGCCTCAAAAGCGTTGTCGCCGGCGGTGAATGATCCTGGTACTGCTATTGATGTGCTGGGGCGTTTGATTCGTATTCTGTCACCGTGGCAAGAAGCTAAGGACACCGAGGTTCAGTTCTCGCGTATTTTTGTGCCACCTATTACCGCGCATGACGTGTTTGAGGACGCTTTCCGACCAATTGCCCGCGATGGCGCTGCGGTGGTGGAAGTTCAAATCCGATTACAAAAAGCACTGGCATCATTGGCTGTGATAGTACCGGAAGCTTTTGAATTACCGGCTACGAAGATGTCGCAGGAGGCGCTGGTTCGAGTTAAGGAGTCATCCTGTTTGGCGTCCGACGTAGCGGCCATTGAGTCCGCGGCACAACTGGTACCGAAAGCTACCAAAGAAAAAGTCGGCAGTTCTACTATCTGATAGCGCTGTGCCAAACGGCGATCCTGCCGTTTGGTCGAACCGAAAGGGTTCTCATCAAGTTCTCACTACCCATCAAATACCAAAAAACCGCCACAGGGGCGGTTTTTTAGTATTTGGCGGAGAGAGAGGGATTCGAACCCTCGATACGCTATTAACGTATACACACTTTCCAGGCGTGCTCCTTCAGCCACTCGGACACCTCTCCGGAACGGGCGCTATAGTAGGGAAAAGCGGGGGTGGAGTCAATGCTAAACATGAATTGGACTTTGGTCTTATTGGCAAATTACGGGGTTAGGCTAGAGTAGTTGCAGTGTATTTATTGAAGAGGTACTTACTCATGAGTTATCCCGGCCACTATGCGTCGTCGTTAGAAGACCCAGAAGCCTTTTGGTTAGCCGAAGCAGCCAAGCTGGCATGGTTTGAAGCGCCCAGCCAGGCTTTGAGTAAGCACGCCAGTGGCGAGCAGCGTTGGTTTGCCGACGGTGAGCTGAACCTGTCGTATTTGGCGCTGGATGCGCATGTGGCAGACGGCCGCGGCGAGCAAACGGCGCTTATTTACGATTCACCAGTAACCCAGGTACAACAAAAATTTAGTTACCGGGAACTGCTGGAACAAGTGGCCAACTTTGCCGGTGTGTTGCGGGCGCAGGGCATTCGCAAAGGCGATAGGGTAGTTATTTACATGCCTATGATTCCGCAGGCTGCTATTGCCATGCTGGCGTGTGCGCGTTTAGGGGCGGTGCACTCGGTGGTATTCGGTGGTTTCGCCGCGCATGAGCTGGCGATTCGTATTGATGACGCTAAGCCGGCCATTGTGGTTACTGCATCTTGTGGTATTGAGGTAAGCAAAATTCTGGCATACAAACCGCTGGTAGACGCAGCTATTGAGCAAGCGAATTACAAACCGCGCACAGTGATTGTGTATCAACGCGACATTAAACCAGCTGAGCTGGATAAAGCTTACGATTTAAACTGGCAGCAGGAAATGGAAGGGGCTGAGCCGGCCGACTGTGTTGCTATGGCCGGCACCGATCCGCTGTATGTACTTTACACCTCTGGTACCACCGGGAAGCCCAAGGGCGTGGTGCGTGACAGCGGCGGTTATGCGGTTGCACTGAATTACTCTATGCGGGTGGTGTATGGCTTAAAGCCGGGCGATGTGATGTTTACCGCATCTGATGTTGGCTGGGTAGTTGGCCACTCTTACATTGTGTACGGGCCACTTATTTATGGCGCAACGTCGGTGCTGTATGAAGGTAAGCCGGTTAAGACACCAGACGCTGGCGCATTTTGGCGGGTATGTGAGGAACATAAGGTCACTGCGTTATTTGCCGCACCCACCGCATTTCGAGCCCTGAAAAAAGAAGATCCTAAAGGCGAGATGGTAAAACGCCATAACCTGACTAGCCTGAAACGCATATTTATGGCGGGCGAGCGACTGGACCCACCCACCTATGAGTGGACTCGCCAGGTAACTGGCAAACCTGTATTTGATCACTGGTGGCAAACGGAAACCGGCTGGGCGGTATGCGCCAACCCGGTTGGTATTACCGAATATCCGGTGAAACCTGGCTCGGCCACCTTGCCGCTGGCCGGCTATGACATTCGGATTTTGCGCGCTAACGGTAGCGAAGCTGACGTAGGTGAACAGGGTGATATAGCTATTAAATTACCCCTGCCACCGGGGTGTTTATACACCATTTGGGGCAATCACGAGCGATTTCAGCAGGGCTACTTTAACGAGCATCCGGGGTACTACACCTCCGGTGATGGTGGTTACAAGGACGACGACGGCTACGTGTTTATTATGGGCCGTACCGACGACGTAATTAATGTAGCCGGACATCGGTTATCGACCGGTGAAATGGAAGAAGTGATTGCTCAGCACCGGGCCGTGGCCGAGTGTGCGGTTATTGGTATTGCCGATGAACTAAAAGGGCAGGTGCCGGTAGCCTTGGTGATTACCAGAGACGACAATACTGTGGGTGAGCAGCAGTTACAGCAGGAATTAGTGGAACTGGTGCGCAGCGACATTGGCGCGGTTGCCAGCTTGAAAGTAGTGCATTTGGTATCACGCTTACCGAAAACCCGGTCGGGTAAAATTCTGCGGAAGTTACTGCGCCAGATAGCCGATGCCGATGAAACCGGTGGCGATATCAGTATTCCCTCGACTATTGATGACCCAGCTTGCGTTGAGGAGCTTAAGCAGGTGCTGCAACAACGGCCACTGTCGGCTTAAATGTCTTTGGCAGCGTCGTTATCGCTGGCGGCGCTGTCGGCATCTGCGGTTTCAGCTTTGGCGTCTTCCTGCTTCTTCGTTTGTTCGTCCGTTTGCTCTTCTGTTTTCTCGTCAATCTGGTCGGCGGGGGCTTCATCAAGATCCACGTCGCTTGGCTTGGACCAACTACGAATATGCAAATCGCGCTGTGGAAAGGGAATTTCTAAACCTGCTGCTACCAGTGCGGTATGAATTTCCCAGTTAAAGGCTGCTTTAACGGCCCCAGGGCGGTTTACTGCCTCTGGCTTTAGCCAGGCTACTAATTCAAAATTTAACGCGCTGTCGCCCATTTCCGTAAGCCACACCTGAGGAGGCCTGTGGCTGGTGCCGGTAAGCGTGTGCGGCACTTTGTTAGCGGCTTCAAGTACCGCTTCTTTTACCAGGTTCTTGTCGCTACCATAGGCAACGCCAAAAGGAATATGTACGCGGCGGTAAGTGTCGCGCATGGTCCAGTTAGTAACCCGTCCGTTCACAAATTCAGAGTTGGGCACCACAATATCAATATTGTCGTTGGTGGTAATAATGGTACTGCGAATATTGATTTCTTTAACTTCACCCGTAACACCGGATTCCAGTTCGACGAAATCTTTCACTTTCAGTGTTTTTTCAAACAACAGCATAATGCCGGCAACAAAGTTGCTAATCAGGTTTTGTAACCCGAAGCCAACGCCAATACCCACGGCACTGGCGAGTAATGCAAACTTGGTTAAATCGATTCCGAGTGACGCTATGGCCAGCACGAAACCGATCAACATAATGACGTAATGGGAGATACGCGTAAGCATATACAACGATGATGCGGCCATGCGCTGTTCACCACGGCCGTAGCGTTGTAAGGATTTGCGCGAAACGAAGGAGACTAACCAGGCCGCAATAATGATGATAACGACCTGGAGAATGCCGCCAATGGTTACACCGGTTTCATCAACACCGAATAGTCGTATCGACAAGACAGTCTGTATATGTTCCCAAACCGTCAGCGCGGTATCTTCCATCATCATGTTCCACCAGCAGAATTAAATTGTATGACTTACATTTGGCTTTGCAGGTACAGCTCCAAACCCAAACGTTCAATTAAGCCAAGCTGCTGGCGTAACCAGTAGGCGTGGTCTTCTTCCGTATCCTGTAAAATTCCGACCAGCATATCGCGGCTGACAAAATCTTCCTGCTCTTCACAGAAGTTAATAACTTCGCGAAGCGTTTTTGCATTGCCATGTTCCAGTGCTAAATCATTCTTCAGCATGTTCGGAACTTCGTTGGCAATACTGGCTGTTTCGCGGTTTTTCATGTCTGGCTCACCGCCAAGGAACAGAATCCGTCGAATCAATAAATCAGCGTGTCGGCGTTCGTCATCAATTTCATGGTTGATACGCTCATAAAGCTTATTCAGACCCATGTCTTCGTACTGACGAGAGTGCGACGTGTACTGATCGATTGAGGTTAGCTCATAGGCAAGCAGACGATTCAGCTGCGCAATAACTTGTGCGTTAGCATCCATAATGATTCCTTACAGCTTGGTTTGTAAGTATTTTTCGACACCTAGTTTATTAACCAGGCTGAGCTGGGTTTCTAACCAGTCCTGATATTCTTCCTGGCCATCTAAAATGGCAGCCAGTTGCCCACGAGTAACATAATCCTGTGCGGTTTCGCACAACACAATAGACTCGCGAATAGCTTGAATATCGGCGCTCTGAACTTTTAAGTCCAGTTCCAGCATTTCACGGGGATCTTCACCAATGTAGAGCTTGCCTAGGTCTTGTAAATTGGGTAAACCTTCCAGAAATAAAATGCGTTCGATAATCACGTCGGCGTGTTTCATTTCTTCAATGGAAGCTTTGTAGGCGTGCTCATTCAACTGCGTTAAGCCCCAACTTTTATACATACGGGCGTGCAGGAAATACTGGTTAATAGCGGTTAACTTACGGGTGAGAATACGGTTTAGTTCTTGTAAAACCTTGGCATCGCCTTTCATAAACGGGTGCTCCTGAACAAGTAAATCTTAACAACAAGATTTAAGTGTAGCACACCGCCGTTGGCAACAAAGTGTTATCTAAAAAGCGCTTATTGCGTTCGGTTAAAGCTTCACCAAGCACATCTTTTGCACATTGCTTACAACAGCCACACTGACTTGCCACGCCGAACTCCTGGCGGAGTTCACGCATTGATGTCACACCCTGGTCAACAGCTTCACGAATGGTGTGGTCAGTAACGCCTTTGCATAAACAAACGTACATAGTAGCCCTCACTTGCAATAGAAATTAAGTCTAATACAAATGAGAACAGTTATCAATATTAAGAAGTTGGTTTTTTTATGTTCAAAAGCTCGTCGAGCTGCCGATGGGAATTACCCGGAAAATATCGCCACTGACTTGCTGTTTGGCACGAGCGGCAGCAATGTCATCAAGTGTTTCCTGCAGTCCTTCTGCAGCCAGTTGATAGGTGGCGAAATGCATCACCACCGACTGCTTTGCCTGCAAGTCCTGATGTAACTTCATGGCATCGGCCGGGCTGGTGTGTTGTGGTTGCATAAACCACTCGGGTTGATAGGCGCCAACCGGAACCAGCGCTAAGTCGACCGCACCTAAGCGCTCGCGTATTTGGTTAAACTGAATGTTGTTGTAGCCGGTGTCGCCTGCGAACCAAACTCGCTTCTTGCTGGCGCTGTCTTCAATGTACCAGCTCGCCCACAGGCTCTGCATACGATCAAATAGTGATCTTGCTGACCAGTGCTGGCTGGGTGTGGCGGTAAACGTCAGACTATCAATTTTAATTTGCTGCCACCAATCTGCACTCTCGATATTTGCCGCCGCAACACCTTGCTCCAGCAGCCAGTCCGATAGTCCTAACGGGACTAAAAACTTAGGCTGGCGTGGCTGCTTGGCTAAAGCCTTAATAGTCGCTTCATCTAAATGGTCGTAATGATTGTGAGAAATAATCACTACATCAATTTGCGGTAATTGTTCTGGTGTTAACGGTGGTTCAGACAAACGTTTGGGCCCGGAAAAGGAAACTGGTGACGCGCGGTCGGTTAAAATTGGGTCAGTGACAATGCGCTTGCCGTTCAATTCAATAATAAACGAGGCGTGGCCCAGCCAGGTTAAACGCGGCTGTGACGGAATAGTCTGAAAGTGATCGGCAGCTAGTGGTTGTTGCGGGATCAAACCCACTTCTTGTTCCTGGTCAGCCCACTGGTCATCGCCAAACAAACGCATTTTAAAAAAGTCGAGTGCGTTTTTATCAATTTCATCGGTATGGGGATTGCGAAAGCCGTGTTCGCCATAATGCGCTGGTAGTTCCTTATTCTGATAGTTTGCGCGCAACATACTGTAATTGCTGCTGCAGCCGGTGACGTAGATAATCACCAGTGCCAATATCAGAATGAGTAATACCAACAACAGCTTCTTTCGCATGGTTTTTCGCTCGCTACAAATTGGTGAATCAGGTGAATACCAGTAATTTTACGCACAGTGGCAACAAGCAGATGACAGGCTTTACACATTTTTATATACTAGCCGGGTCTTGGGGGAGTAGTCGCTTAATTACCCAATTAAGACACACATCAACATAGTTGAACTTAACTAAGAACGGTTCATGGTGTGTGTATCCGAAGTTCGGACTGACGAGACTTAAGGCTTAGCGCATCTGCTGTAGGGCAGGGGTGGGCTATGCCTTAGTGTTCACAGTCTGCCCTCAACGAGTCAAAAATGGATGCTTTTCTCTCGTCAACCCTGGCTATTGCAATAGCCGAAGTGGGCGACAAAACACAGTTGTTAGCTTTATTACTGGCCGCGCGGTTTCGTCAGCGAGGCGCGATTATTGCTGGTATTTTTATTGCCACTTTGGTTAATCACGCGCTGTCGGCATGGCTGGGGCAGTGGTTAAATGACTTTATTCCGGCACTTTGGTACCCGTATATTATTGGTGGGATTTTTATTCTGCTGGGGCTGTGGTTATTGGTGCCAGACAAAGAAGAGCCGGTTGCTACTGGTATATTCCGTTATGGTGCCTTTGTGTCGGCACTGGTGCTGTTCTTTATTGCCGAAATAGCAGACAAAACACAGGTTGCCACCGTAGTTTTAGCCGCCAAATACGACAATTTTACCATGGTAGTGATGGGCTCGACCTTAGGTATGTTAATTGCCAATGTACCTGTGGTTTTTGCCGGCCGTTGGTTATTAAAACGCATTCCTATGACTTTAATTCATTACAGCGCCTGCGCACTATTTATTGGGTTGGGCGTTGCCACTATGGTGTGGGGTTAGCTGCAGGCATAAAAAAGGGCTGTCATATAGAGCAGCCCTTTTTGGTCAACCTGACTTGCGCCTAAACAGTAACGACGGGCGCAAAGCCGGTTTTTAACAGGTAGAGCGTGTAACCTACGTAACACAGAATAAAAATAGCTCCCTGCCAGCGGTTAATGCGGCCCTGACGACGCCAGCGGAAGGCAAACACCGCCAGTAAAATGGTGAGTACGAACATGGCAATCCAGTCGCGACTTAATACCAGAGGCTCCAGCGAGATTGGGTGAATGGCACCGGCAATACCAACTACTGCCAGGGTATTGAACATGTTCGAGCCAATAATATTACCCAGCGCTAAATCGTGTTCATTCTTGCGCACGGCGGCAATGGAAGACGCCAGTTCAGGCAACGATGTACCTATAGCGACTACGGTAAGTCCGATAACCAGGTCACTTACGCCCAGCGTCACGGCTATTTCTACGGCGCCCCAAACCAGTATGCGCGAGCTAACTACCAACAATATCAAACCAACGATCAGCCAGATAACAGACGACTTGATGGACTGATTGCCAGCTTCATTTAGCGCCTGCTCGTATTCTGCGCCCAGCACGTCGTCTTTGCTGCGCATGCCTTGCCAAATAGACCAGCCAATATAAATCGCGAATACCACCAACAACACGATGGCTTCTAAGCGGGTAATTTGTAGGTCCATCAGTTGCCAACCCACCAGCAGCGTGGCCATCAGCAGCAACGGCATTTCTTTGCGCAACACGCCAGACGCTACGGTAATAGGCGCCAATACGGCGGTAATACCTAACACTAAGGCGATATTGGTAATGTTTGAACCGTATGCATTTCCCAGTGCGAGCCCCGGGTTGCCTTGCAGTGACGCTAATGCCGACACCACCATTTCCGGTGCCGAGGTGCCAAAACCAATGATAACCATACCCACTAATAGGGGAGCCATGCCGAAGTAACGGGCGGTTGCAGCTGCACCTGCAACGAATTTATCAGCACTCCAAACCAGTAGCGCAAGACCAACAATAACGGCAACAGCAGCAAGTAACATTGATTTCCCTTCGTAAACGGTGAATTTGTCGCTATTCTAGGGCAAGGTTATTCGATTGTGAATCACTCAACGCAAAAGAGAGTAGAAGTATGAGCACCACACAGCGACCAGAGTTTATGATTGATAGCTGGGATTTCACCCAGCACCCGGCGCAGGAGATTACGTCTGACTTTAACCAGAGCGAAAAGGCGTGGTTTCATGTGCAGCGCGATGTCGAGGGTGTGAGTGACTGGCTGCTAACGTGCGGCGTACCAGAACCACTGGTAGACGCCGTGCTCACCGAAGACACTCGACCGCGGTTTGATCGTATAAAAGACGGTTTCTTATTGATTTTACGGGGCGTGAATTTAATTACTGGTGGTGCGCCGGAAGACATGCTGAGTTTGCGTATACTGTATTACAAAGGGAACATTTATAGTTTCCGCCGGCGGCCATTTAAAGCGCTGCAGGTTATTCGCGAGCGGCTGCATGACCAGCAAGGTCCGGAAACCCTGGACGATTTGTTGGTGATGATGATTGAACAGCTGAATGTGCGCATTGAGGAGTTACTTGATGTAGCCGAAGAGCGACTGGAAATTCTGGAGTTGGACGAGCTGCACGACACTTCGAAAAGTCAGCAGCAGCTAACGGCCTTGCATAAGCGCTTACTGCGGCTCAGTCGTTTTATTCGTCCGCAAGTAGCGGCGCTGGACAAATTAGCTGTTGATGCCAGCAAATGGATGGATACCGAATTACATCAATGGCTGTTAAACGAACGCGATACGACACAGCGGTTGCTGGAATCACTGGACATGATGCTGGAGCAAATCTGGATGCTGCGCGAGCATTTGCAACAAGCCGTGGCAGAAAAGATGAACCGTAATACCTACTGGCTTTCCATGATTGCCGGGGTGTTCTTGCCTATCTCGTTTTTAACCGGGGTGTTCGGTATTAACATTGGTGGCATGCCTGGCGTGGATGACGACAATGCGTTCTGGATTTTCTGTTCGGTGCTGGCCGGTATTGCCTTCTTCGAATTCTTACTACTACGCCGATTGCGCTTCTGGTAAGGGTAACGGACTAGCCTGATTACCCGGCAATTCGCAGTGATCGGCTGCAAATACTACCAGATGATCAAATTCCGGGCGTAAGCCAATTTTGCTACCGACGCTGAGCTGCTCATGGGAGGGGCTCAGGGTCAGAATTTCAGTACCATCGGGTAAGCCAACGCCGTATAAATTGTGTGCGCCCCGGAAGCCACGCGAAGTAATAGTGGCCTGCAATTTACTGTTCGGATCTATCACTACATCGTCGGGCCGCACCAAAAAGCTTACTGGCGTGCCGGCAGGATAGTGTTGTAGTGACTGATGCTGCAACATACCTAAAGGGCTGGCTAATGAGCCCGGGGCATTTACAATGCCGCTGAGCAACACGCCGTGACCAATAAAGTCGGCCACTAGTTGATGACTGGGTTGGTGATACAACTGGTAGGGCGTTTCCCATTGCAGCAGTTCCCCCTGATACATCATGCCGGCTTTGTCGGCCATGGCGAAGGCTTCCTGCTGATCGTGGGTAACCAGCAAAGCGGTAATATTTTCTTTCTTCAGTAACTGGCGTACTTCCAGCGCAAGCTTCTCGCGTAGTTCGGCGTCGAGGCTGGAAAACGGCTCATCCAGTAACAGCAATGCCGGCTTAGGTGCCAGCGCTCGCGCGAGCGCCACGCGTTGTTGCTGACCGCCGGACAATTCATGCGGGAAACGGTGTTGATAGCCAGGCAGACCAATGTGCTCAAGTAATTCGTTCACCCGGGCTTCGCGCTCGGGCGCGGCTAATTTACGTAAGCCAAAAGCAATGTTGTCGGCCACATTCAGGTGCGGAAACAGCGCAAAGTCTTGAAACACCATGCCCACTCCGCGGCGCTCAGGTGCCAACCTTGTTTTCGGGTTAGACACAATACGGTCGGCAATGCTAATGCTACCTTGAGTTAAGGTTTGGAACCCGGCAATAGCCCGCAACAAGGTGGTTTTGCCACAGCCACTTGGGCCCAGCAAACAGCCAATATCGCCTGCTTGCAGACTCAGATTTACGTCCTTAACAACGTTATGCTGACCTAATTGTACGTGAACGTGATCAAGGTGTAACAGGGCCAAGTTCGTGCTCCTTTAAAACCACATGCTGTGACGCCAACATGGCGCGCGACAGTAAAATAACGGGGATAAGCCCAACCATAACCATCATCAATGCTGGCGGACCGGCGTCGGCTAGACGCTCGTCGCCGGCCATTTCATAGGCGCGCACCGCCAGCGTGTTAAAATCGAACGGGCGCAGCACTAAAGTTGCTGGTAGTTCTTTTAACACATCTACGCCCACCAGAATAATTGCCGTTAAGATGCTGGTGCGTAGCAGTGGAAAATGCACTTTACGCAGCACCTGTGGTGGTTGGTACCCTAAAATTTGGGCCGACTCGTCCATGCTT
This sequence comes from Pseudidiomarina planktonica, assembly GCF_900177775.1. Classification (GTDB taxonomy): domain Bacteria; phylum Pseudomonadota; class Gammaproteobacteria; order Enterobacterales; family Alteromonadaceae; genus Pseudidiomarina; species Pseudidiomarina planktonica. Next base: position 818,856 of record NZ_FXWH01000001.1, read on the forward strand.
GGACGAATTTGGGCTAAGCCAGCGCTCACGGTTTGCAGGCTGACACTTAAAAAGCGAACCGTGTAGGCAAACAATAATGCCACCAGGGTGCCGGAAAATAGTAATCCCGGATTCCAGTTAAACCAACTCTTAGCGACCGCTATTAAGCCGGCATCTAACGCCGCCAACGGCAGCATAACGCCCACGGCAATAACGATGCCCGGAATGGCATAGCCCATGCCGGCAAAGCTTACCGTAGCGCGAATCGGACGGGTCGGGAACTGGCGTTTTCCGTAGGCCAGCCATAGCGCCAGTAGCACGGTAATAATAGCGGCAATAAACGCCAGCATCAGGCTATTAAATGCCAGGCCCCAGAAGTCGGGCTGGGTCCACACTTGCCAGCGATCCAATGACCAGGCGGCCAGTTGCAGCGCGGGCAGTATAAAGCCAAGGGTTAGTGGTAGCGCGCAAGCGGCGGTCGCTAACCAGGCTTTGCTTCCGGTTAATTGAAATGGCTGTGCCTGACGCTGACTGCTTTGCTCATAGCGGGCGTTTTGCCGCGACCAGCGCTCAATCATAATCAGTGCAATTACGGCAACCAGTAGCATGGCCGCTAACTGCAAGGCGCCCTGTAAATCACCAAGCCCGTACCAGGTACGGAAAATACCAGTGGTGAAGGTGGTCACCCCAAAATACTGCACAGTGCCGTAGTCGGCTAAGGTTTCCATTAAGGCTAAGGTTGTACCGGTAACCATAGCCGGACGCGCCAGCGGTAACGCTAGTCGCCAGAAGCTTTGCCACGGGGTTAGGCCGAGTGAACGGCCGGCTTCCATAGTGGCGGTTGATTGCTGTAAAAACGCGGCACGGGTAATTAAATACACATAAGGGAAGAGTACTAAACTAAGCACCATAACCGCACCGGCAATACTGCGGATTTGCGGAAACCAGTAGTCGCCGTAGCCCCAGCCGGTGAAGTCGCGTATCGCGCTTTGCAGTGGCCCGGAAAAGTCCAGCATGCCGGTGTAGGTATAGGCCGTGATATAGGCGGGCATGGCCAGTGGTAACAGCAGTGCCCATTGGAAATAGCGTTGTCCGGGAAAACGACAACAGGTAGTTAACCAGGCGGTACTTACCCCGAGTGTCATGACGCCAATGGCAACGCCGGCAAGCAGGATTAGTGAATTACGGATGTACTCAGGTACGACCGTTTGCCAGAGGTGGCTAAGGGTGCTGTGGTCGCCACTGAGCAGCAGTTGCAGCGCGGCATAGGCCACCACAAACAGCGGCAGTCCGAGTAAGACTGCCGTTGCCATTAAACTGCCTTTGCGCCACCACTGCCGCATGAATTAGCGCCAGCCAGCGCGGTTCATTAAACGCACGGCGTCGGCATTGTTTTCACCTAAGTGACGCATAGGTAGTGAATCCATTTTGAACTCACCCCAGTTCATCAGGCGGTCACTCCAGTCAACCCCACGGCGAATCGGGTACTCATTATTCGCTTCGGCATACCATTGCTGTGCTTCCGGCGACAACAGGAACTCGACCAAACGGCGAGCATTGTCAGCGTTCTTGGCATGTTTAGTCAGGCCAATGCCGGATACATTCACGTGCGTGCCTTGATCATCTTGATTCGGCCAGAAGATTTTTACTTTGCTGGCAGCTTCGCGCTCAGCAGCATCGTCTGAGGCTTCCATAACACCTAAGTAATAGGTATTTGCTACGGCAATATCACACACGCCATTGGCTAACGCTTTAATTTGGTCACGATCGCCGCCAACCGGTGGCTTGGCCAGATTATCAACTAATCCACGTGCCCATTCTTCAGTTTTTTCTTCACCCCAGTGCTGAATTAACGCGGCGGTTAACGACTGGTTGTAGATGTTGTCTGAGGAACGGATACAAACGTTATTGTCCCAGCGGTTATCGGCTAAATCAGCATAGCCACTAAGTTGCTCTGGATTCACACGATCCGGTGCATAGAAAATTGGCCGGGCGCGTAAGCTCAGGCCCAGCCATAAATTACCGTCGCCGTGATATTGGCTAGGCACCGCTTGCAATGCCAGCGGCGAGCCCAGTTCCTGAAATACACCGGCTTGTGCAGCGCGATGCAGATTGCCCGCATCTACGGTTAAAAATAAATCGGCCGGCGTATTCTCGCCTTCCGCTTGCAAGCGTGTGAGCAGTGCATCGCCACCGCCGGTAAGTAAACGAACCTCAATGCCGGTTTGTTTGGTGAAATCGTCCAGCATTGGCTTGATTAGTGCTTCTTTACGCGCGGAATATAAGTTTACTGTTTCCGCTGCGAAGCTATTAAGAGTAAAGATTGCGGCGCTTAGCGCAGCAATAGAAAGGGTTACAAACTTCATCATAACGGTTACCTCTTGCGTAGATGCCTCGATTATAACAAAAAAATTAAGAAACGATATTGATTCTCATTTGTTGCTGAGTATAATTTGCCGCAAATGAGAATTATTATCAAGAAAAGAGCGGCATATAGTCTCCTCTTTTTGATCTAGCGCAAACTGAAATCTACCAGAGGTAAACATGAAGAACGTCCGACACCCATTGGCACTTGCTGTGTTTTTAGCTCTTTCCGGTCAAGCCATGGCGGCTGATGAGCCGGTGGATATTGAACGCCTAAGTATTCTTGGTTCTAAACAGGCAGTAAATGACCTGCCAGGTTCCGGTTACTACATGGGTGAAGCCGAACTGGCTGAGTTCGAATATACCGACATTCATCGCGCCCTGAGCAAGGTTCCGGGTGTTTACGTGCTGGAAGAAGACGGCTACGGCTTGCGTCCAAATATTGGTATGCGTGGTACCGGCGTATCGCGTTCAGATAAAATTACCGTAATGGAAGACAACGTGATTGCGGCACCAGCGCCGTATGCGTCGCCAGCAGCTTATTACTTCCCTACCTTCGGCCGCATGCAGGCACTGGAAGTTATTAAAGGTAGCTCATCAGTAGCTTATGGCCCACGTACCACGGGCGGCGTATTGAATCTGGTTTCCCGTAGTGTGCCAGCTGCGCCTATTGCTGGCGCCCTGGATTTGGCGGGCGGCAGTGACGGCTATGGTAAAGCGCATGGCTGGGTTGGCGGCATGGGTGAACGCGTTGGTGGCGTATTCGAAGTATTCCGTTATCAGGCTGACGGTTTTAAAGACTTACCAACTGGTGATGACACTGGTTTTTATAAAAACGATTTGATGGGTAAAGTTCGGGTACTGCTTGATGCCGCTGGTCGTCATCAACTAACTCTGAAAATGAAGTATTCCGATGAAGAGTCAGATGAAACTTATTTAGGTATTACTGATGCTGACTTTGCCGCAACCCCATATACACGTTATTCAGCATCACAGTTAGATACCATGATGACTGAGCATCGCCAGTTGCAGGCGAACTATCAGTTTAGCCTGAGCAACGGTGGTGTCTTGTCAGCTGTTGCATATCGCAACGAGTTCGACCGTAACTGGTACAAAGTAAGTAAAATTAACGACACCAGCTTAGGTGGTGGTGCCGAAGAAATTGCTTCTGAATTTGATGCCGATCCACAAGGTTCGCTGGAAGTTGATGTGAAAGCCAACAACCGTATGTACATCAGTGAAGGTGTGCAAGCGAGCGTAGCTTTGCCTTATGGCGCCCACTCAATCACTGTTGGTGGTCGTTTGCACCAGGACGAAATGGACCGCTTCCAGTGGGTTGATGTGTATGACATGAATGCCAGTTATCAAGTGAGCCAGCTAAGTGCGGGCGTGCCTGGCACCGACTCAAACCGCATTGATTCTGCTGAAGCTGCGGCGCTTTTTGTAAACGGCAGTTGGGTGTTTGATGCGTTGAATGTTGAAGCTGGTGTGCGCTATGAGAACGTTGACACCAAGCGTATGGACTGGGGTAAAACGAACCCGGGCCGCACTGATACTCCAAGTCAGGTCGAAAATTCAACCGATATTCTGTTGCCTGCTGTTGGCGCCACTTACCGCCTGAGTGATGCTCTGGTAGTTTTAGCCGGCGTACAAAAAGGTTTTGCTCCGGCAGCACCTGGTAATGATGCACAGGAAAATGAAGAAAGCTGGAACTACGAAGCCGGGGTTCGCTTTAGCGATGCCGGTCGTCGCGCCGAAGTAATTGGTTTCTACAGTGACTACAGCAACATGCATGGTAACTGTACCGCGGCGCAAGGCTGTGATTTAGACACCATTGGCAACCAATACAACGCCGGTGAAGTAACGGTGCAGGGTATTGAAGTACTGGGTGAGTACCGCTTACCACTTGCCAGCGGTGAGCTGGTCGTTGACGGTAGCGCTACCTTTACCGACACCGAGTTCGAAAACAGCTTTTCATCGAACCTGGGTATTTGGGGTGACGTGGTTGCTGGCGACGAACTGGCCTATCAGGCGGATACCCAATATCAACTGGGTGTAGGTTTTGAAGCTTCAGTGTGGCAGTTACATGCAGCTCTGCGTCACACCGGTGCTATGCGTACTCAGGCTGGCCAGGGCTCTTACACTGGCACTGAGCGAATTGATTCTCGCACTGTGGTAGATTTCAGCGCTAAATATAGCCTGGATGCAAACCAAACTATTTATGCGACTATCGATAACGTGCTGGACGAAGAGTATGTTGCAACGCGCACTAATGGTGGCATTCAAGTGGGCAAACCACGTACCTTCCAAATTGGTTACCAGTACAGCTTCTAAGCTGTTGGCAGAGTAACCTGAATGGAAAAATGCTCGCGCAGTTTTTGCGCGAGCATTTTTTTTGCGTCGGTGTTGCCGTGCACCAATCGTATTTCACCGGGTAAGCTATTCATACCGGCCACATAATCCAGCAACCCTTGTTGATCGGCGTGAGCCGAATAACCATGCAGCGTGTGAATAGTTGCGGCCACGGTGATGGCTTTATTGCCAATAGTTACCTGATGCGGCTGTTGTTGTAGTTCGCGGCCCAGTGTGCCCTGCGCCTGATAGCCCACAAACAATACGTCGGTGCGTGCATCGGGTAGCAGCGCCTGCAGGTAGTTCATAATACGGCCACCGGTGCACATGCCGCTGCCGGCAATTACAATACAAGGTGCTGAGGTGCGTTTTAAATAAGCTACCGTAGCCTGATGACGGTCGTGATCTGGAACTATGTGTAGCTGGGTAAAATCCAGCGGGTGGCGCCCCTGGCGAACCCGGCGTCTGGCTTCAGTGTCCCACCAGTGCTGCCAGTCGTCATAGGCTTCGGTAACCCGCAAAGCTAAAGGTGAATCTAGAACAATGGCAATGTCTTGCCAGGACATACCGCTGGCGCCGCTTAATTGATGTTGCTGGAAAGCTGCAATAATAGCCTCAAGCTCGTACAGTAACTCCTGGGTGCGACCGACAGCAAAGGCTGGAATCAAAATGGTGCCCTGGTCGCGCAGGCAGCGCTCTACTATTGCCTGCAACTGCTGCTGGCGCTGTGCGCGACCCTCATGCAGGCGGTCGCCGTAAGTACTTTCCAGCACCAGGATGTCGGCATAGTCGGGGGATTGTGGGTCGCCAAGTAGCGGGGAATCCCGGCAGCCAATGTCGCCAGAGAACACAATGCGCCGGGCAGGGCCAGTTGAACCTGATTCTGTATGCGCTGGGCTGTAGTGAACTTCAACGCCGGCTGACCCCAGAATATGACCAGCTGGAATTAACCGAAACGCCAGGCCGGGTATGGCCGTAATAGCTGTCCATTGTTGATAGCTTAGCGGCCGCAACAATCGCTTGAGGCGCAACAGTAAGCGACGAATCACCAATACTTCGCGGGTTAGCCCAATTTTGATGGCGTCTTCAAGCATAATAGGCATAAGCGCGGCGGTGGCTGCCGAGCAATAAATCGGACGATTAAAGCCCGCCTCGAGCAAATAAGGAATACGGCCAATATGATCAATGTGGGCATGGGTAACTATTAACGCCTGAATGCCCGGATGCAGAAAATCTATGGGTTGCTCAGTGTCGTTCGTGTTTTCGCCCTGAAACAGACCACAATCAACCAATATTGCTAAATTATTAGCCAACCGCAGTTCATGGCAGGACCCGGTGACGCCCGTGACTGCGCCGTGATGTAGCAATTCCAACGTATTCTCCCTATAGTGACTGAGTACAAGTAGAATTATTAATAGATAACCTAAACCGCTAGCACATTAGGCTGAACCAAGGTCATGACGCAGTTCCATTCAATAAGACGCATGCGTATTTGTTCCGAATGCGATTTGGTGGTTGCATTACCGCCATTGCCCGCCGGAACGCAGGCCTCCTGTCCTCGCTGTCAGCACACGCTGGCACGGCGTCAGCGGCAACCAGTGCAGCGCGTAACAGCCTGGGCTCTGGCCGCATTAATGATGTTGGCGGTGGCACTGTATTTCGACTTTGTTAGTTTTAGTACGCGAGGTATTGGCGAGACCATTTCGCTAACCGACACTGTGTTAGCTATGCTCGGCCGGGGCGAAGCCTGGCTGGCGATAGTGCTAACTTTAACTATGGTGGTGTTGCCGGGGTGCTATCTCATTGGCTTGATTTACCTGCATCTTACAGTTGTGTTAGGTGGCAAGTGGCCGGCCCAGCAATTGATGTTGAAATGGGTGAGTTTGGTACAACCCTGGCTGATGGCGGATGTGTTTTTAATTGGCGCCCTGGTGAGTTTGGTTAAAGTGTCATCGCTGGCTGAAATTGAGTTTGAGGTTGGTTTCTGGGCATATGGTGCTTTTGCCCTGTTGGTTATTCATACCGGGCGTTGCATTGACCGTGACTGGTTGTGGTTTGCGCTGGTGGGCGAATCGTCGCCAAAGCCGCAAAAAGTGACCATAGGCGCCAGTGCTGCACCACAAAATTTAATTGGCTGCACTTTATGCGATGCCGTTAATCACAGTGATCATAGCGGTCATTGCAGGCGTTGTGGTTCGCCGTTGTTCATTTGGTACAAATACGCGCAAACGCGCACGCTGGCATTGTTAACCGGCGCAATTATTCTGTACATACCGGCTATGTTACTGCCCATAATGACCACGGTTGATTTAAGTGGTGCTATGCCATCAACCATAGTCGGTGGGGTTATTGAGTTGTGGCAAATAGGGTCGCAACCGGTTGCGGTCATTATTTTTTGTGCCAGTATTGTTATTCCTATAGCCAAAATAATTGCGTTGCTATGGCTGGTGCAGCGTTCGAATAACGCCCGGCTGAGTCACGATAAAAGTTCGCCGATGTTGTTGTACCGCGTGACTGATGTGATTGGACGCTGGTCGATGATCGATGTGTTTGTGGTCGCGATTCTGGTTGCTCTGATTCAGGCTGGCGCTTTAATGTCAGTTTACCCCGGCCCTGCGGCTGCTGCTTTTGCTGGCGTGGTGATACTCACAATGCTGGCCGCTTTTAGTTTTGATACACGCCAATTATGGTGGAGTAAGGAGTTGCGTAAGGATGAATAACAAGGCCAAGGTTTCTAAGCAATCCTGGTTATCGCCAGTGTGGCTTATTCCTATTATTGCTGCCGTAGTGGGCTTTTGGATGGTGTATCAAAGCGAAGCAGGAAAGGGCCCTGAAGTGCAGCTGGAAATAACCTCAGCTGAAGGTATTGAAGCGGGTAAAACACTGGTCAAAGCTCGCGATGTGGAAATTGGGCGGGTAGATTCCTTGCGCCTTTCTGACGACTTTAGCTCGGCCATTGTGACTATCCAAATGAATTCAGCCGCTGAACCCCTATTGCGTAAAGATACCCAGTTTTGGGTGGTGAAACCGCGTATTGCCCGTGACGGCATTAGCGGACTTGGTACTTTGTTGTCCGGCGCCTACATACAAGTGGAACCAGGTACTGCTGAGCAACGCGAAACAAATTTTGTGGCGCTGGAACAACCGCCACTAACCTCATCCGACACACAGGGATTGCGCATTACCTTAATCAGCGATGTAGCGGGTTCACTGGGTGTGGGTGAAATGGTTACTTTTCGGGGGTTTCCGGTAGGGCAGGTGGAAGAAGCAGAATTCGACCCCGAACAACGGCTGGCAAGTTATCAGCTATTCATTGAAGCGCCGTACGATGTGTTAGTGACCGAGAATACCAGATTCTGGATGTACTCCGGGGTGTCAGTGCAGGTTGGCGCGGAAGGTGTGAAATTCGATTTAGGTTCGCTGGAGACGTTGCTGTCGGGTGGGGTCACCTTCGATGTGCCGCGCGACCAACCGCGTGGTGACAAAGTAGCCGCAGAAACTGAGTTTAGGTTATTTAGTGAACGCGAAGACGCTATTCAGCAAGGTTATGCCCGCGCTATAGAGTACGTATTGTTATTTGATGACTCCATTCGCGGTCTGGCTCCGGGAGCTGCGGTTGAGTATCGCGGTGTGCGCGTTGGTACTGTGGCTGCTGCGCCTTTTAAATTTTATCCGGAAGACGACACTGCGTTGCCGTTAAAACTCATTCCCATCAAAATTCGATTTGAGCCGGATCGGCTGGAAGGCTTGGTTAGCAATACCGATTTGGAAGGTTGGAAGGATCGCTTACAGGGGCTGTTTGATGAAGGCATGCGAGCAAGCTTAAAAGCCAATAACTTATTAACCAATTCGCTGTATGTTGACTTGGCTTTTTATGAGAACGAAATGCCAGCAATTGAGCTAGCGGAACTTAACGGTATCCCTGTTATGCCAAGCGTATCTAGCGGTTTGGCGCAACTGGAGCAGAAGGTATCACGGTTACTGGATAGCTTTAATAGTATTCCAATGGAGTCTATTGGCACTAAATTGAATACTGCTCTGGCCGATTCCAGCGCCTTATTCGAGCAATTACAACAAACCAATGCCCGCCTGGATTCGCTGTTAGCCAACGAGAATACACAGGCGTTGCCAGCAGCCCTTACAGAGACCCTGTCGAGCATTAACAAAACGCTAAACGGTTTTGATCAGAACACGCCGGCTTATCAACAATTGCAGGACAGTTTGCAGCAATTAAATGAGGTTCTGCGCGATTTAAGGCCATTGGCCGAAACGCTCAACCGCCAACCGAATGCGTTGATTTTCGACCGCGCTCCGGTAGCCGATCCACAACCGAAGAAGGGGAATTAAGATGAAACAAGCCGCAGGTATTTTGGGTTTAGCCCTACTCATAGGTGGTTGTGCGAGTGCTCCTTTGGAACGCAGTAACTATCAATTAACCGGACTGGCCGATGGCGAAGTCGCATTGCCTTGTGAGCAGGGGTTCCCGGACGTTCGGGTGGGACGTTTGCTAAATGGCGATGGGCTGGTATTACAAACTAGTGCGGTAAACTGGCATCAGGCGCATGAACATAAGTGGGCGGTGCCGTTGCGCGAGCAACTGGTACAAACGCTGCTACAGGATCAAAAACTCAGACAGTGGTTGTGTGCCAACGACGGCGCTCTGGTTATGCAGGACTTCTTTGGGACGCTTGATAATCAGGCGCGGGTAGCCGGTTACTGGCAGTGGTTAGACGCTAACGGGAATCGGCAAACGCGGGTGTTTGAGCAGCAGAAAGTGCTCGCAGCAGACGGCTATGCGGCATTAGTGCATGCACTTAGTAAGGCTTGGCAACAGGTGCTCGAGGAGCAAAAAGCGCAGCTGTAAGTTATTTCATCAGCTGGTTAGAAGCGCCATTCCCAACGCAAATAGCCACCAAATTCAGTATCCTGCCAATCACCACCAAGCTGGCGATCGCGCCAGCTTTGTACGGTAATTTCCAATAACCCGCCCATAAAGCCACGGCGGTGGCCAACATCAATTTGTTGCCGGTCGGTGGCATCATCAAAGAACGGGTGACCACCGTTATCGGGCTGGCTGTTATCCATATTAAATTGAATACTCCGCAGCTTGAAGTGCCAGCCTAAACCGGTGTTGTCGAACCAGCGGTAGCCCAGCGTAACGGCTCGCGTGTCGGTATCAAACATACTGCCAATGGCCTGGCCGTGGTGGCGATAACCATTAAAAAAGTCCTGGTGTTCGTAAAAGCAGTTACCACTGCGCGAGGAGCTATCGCTGCACTTAGCTTCAGTGTCGGTTGCTTCCACATACCAGGTGGACATGCTGTTGGCCGAGCCCTGATGCCATTCCATACCTGCTAACCAGGCGCTGTCGGACAGCCAGTTACTGGCAGTGTCGTTGGCTACTTCAGCGTAAATTGCCCCGTTACCATAATCGCTCATTAAGCTGTATCGGAAATCAAAGCCGAGTAAATGGTTATCATCAATACTGACTAAGTCGCCATCGGTACGGTCCACGCGTGAGCCATTCATTTGGCTACTGTGGCTAACACCTAGTTCCAACGCGGGTAACGGCCGACTGGTAATACGCGTACCCCACAATAAACTGTCATCAGCGTCGCCACGACCGGGGTCAAGCTGACCAATAAACGTAGTGAAGCTAACCGGCCCTAACCAGGATAGAACTGGGGTTGACGCGGGTTCGCTTTGGTAGCGGGAAAGCTGCAGCTTTTCTATCGGGCGAGCGTGCGTAGACATCACCAGAGTACTGTCCTGACCCGGCCCCCACCACAGTGGTAAAGCGTCTACGCTGAAAATCCAGTCGCCCAGTAATAACGCCGCATAACTGCCGTCAAGCGAAGTCGGATTGCTATTATCAACCGGACGATTGCGGTGATTTACCTGTAAGCGGGCGGCCCAGTTGCGACCAATGAACTGGCGTTTCACGCTTACCTTGGCGCGCTCGTGGTGCTGCTCGCCGAAGCCAGCTAAGGTGAGTTTTTCACTGTGACCCTGCACCATGATTGAGGTTTGCGCACCATGGCGGGCCTGATGCAGGGAATGACGCACGTGCGATAGTGCAAACTGCAGTGACTCCGGCAGATTGTTGGCATTTATTTCAGCTAAATCCGCCATGATGGTTTTCCATGGCAGCGGGTAGGTATTCACCGGCACACTGACCAGGCCTGCATTGGCCAGAGTTAGCAGGCTTTGACGCAAGTAGGGATCGTGGGCTTCCAGCCACGGTGATGCCTGAGCGACGCGAATGCTACTTAACAGCGATAAACAAATACAGGTAACAATAAAAAGCGCTTTCATGAAAATTGGGTCACTATGAACAATCCTTAGTCAGTGTTGCGCAAGAATATCAGAACTCAGAATAAATGGCAGTATTGCGAATGGGAATTACGGCAGATACATGTATTCCTTACGCTTTGTGCGCTACCATAGCGGCTATAATCAGCTTCGCAAATAGCAAACTAAAAGGCACATAAGGTGGCTCAAATTACTTGCTCAGTTATTCATTCCCGGTTGGTGCCGGCAGTTAGCGCAGCAATGACAGCGTTGTTATTACTCGGGTGTTCGCCGCAGCAGAGCTCGGAAAGCAGTGTTGCTGCAGGCGCGGAAAATCGCGTGGCAGAACTGGACTTACAGATACTACCGAACCAGCAGTGGCAATTGTCTCGTGAGAGTATTCAGTTAAGTTTTTGTCGCAACCGTACCAATGAAGCTTTGTTAGCTGACAGCGCTGAGTTGCGGCTATGGCGTTTAAGCGGCGAAATTACTGCGTTTCCGGATTACCGGGCAGAAGGCCTGGAAGCCTTGCAGCGGCTGTTCGCCGAGCACGACGTAATGCTCTGGCAGGAGTCCGGCACGGTGAGTTCGCAGTTGTATCGGTTAGTGTCACCTGAAGGTGCGAAGCAGCGCAGTCTGTTTGCCGCCATCGCTAGTTTAAATAGAGACAGCCGACTGTGTTACGTAGCCGTAAAGGGCATCGCTTAACCGAACTAAATAATGAGTCATGGCAAAAACTTAGCACAGTGGTGCATGGGTTTTATGCCAAACCAGGTGGGTAGCTACTATTATTGTATGAGCTAAGTTGCCTGGGGAGGGAACGAAATGTCTATTTATTTACAAATAGAAGATAAGCTGGTGGATGCTTTTACGCCTAGCCATTTGGAAGTGGTAAACGAAAGCCACATGCACAGTAGCGGAGCAGGTGCGGAGTCGCATTTTAAAGTGGTTTTGGTAAGCCAGAAGTTTACCGGAGAACGCTTATTAAACCGCCATCGCGCGGTGAACAAAGTACTGGCCGATGAGCTGTTAAATCATATTCATGCGCTGGCGCTACACACTTATACCGAAGAAGAATGGAAAGACTTATTTAATGGTGCGCCTATGTCACCGCCATGTATGGGTGGTAGCAAGAGAGAGCGCCGTTGAGTTTTGGTCAGGAACTCAGATGTGTTGCTGCTAAGCACTCAGGTACACTAGTATTACTCGTTATAAAATTCTGAATCAAAAGCAGGGATAACAACATGGTTATAAAACCAAAAATCAGAGGCTTTATTTGCACTAACGCGCATCCGGTTGGCTGTGCTGAAAACGTTAAACAACAAATTGAATTCGTAAAGTCTCAACCGAAGGTAAGCCCGGGCCCCAAGAATGTTTTAGTTATAGGTTCTTCCACCGGCTACGGCTTAGCGTCACGTATTACCGCAGCCTTTGGTGCTGGCGCCAGCACTTTGGGTGTGTGTTTTGAAAAAGAGCCTACCGAACGTAAAACCGGTACCGCCGGTTGGTATAACACGGCGGCGTTTCATACTGAAGCAAAAGCAGCTGGTTTGTATGCCGATACCATTAACGGTGATGCCTTCTCTAATGAGTGCAAGGCTGAAGTTATTGAGCGTATAAAAGCCAATATGGGATCCATTGATTTGGTGGTTTACAGCCTGGCCTCACCAAAACGTAAAGACCCGGAAACCGGTGAGGTTTATAGCTCTACCTTAAAGCCAGTTGGTAAAGCTTATACCACCAAAACCTACGATACTGATAAAGATCTGGTGCATGACATTACGCTTGAACCAGCCAACGACGAAGAAATTGCCAATACCGTAAAAGTAATGGGCGGTGAAGACTGGGAATTATGGTTGAAGGCACTGCATGAAGCTGGTGTATTAGCTGACAATTGCCAGACCACTGCTTACACTTACATCGGTAAAAAACTGACCTGGCCAATTTACGGTCACGCTACTATTGGCCGTGCGAAGGAAGACTTGGATCGCGCTGCCACTGCACTGCGTGAGAACTATCAAGACGTGAATCTGAAAGCATATGTGTCATCGTTAAAAGCGCTGGTAACTCAGGCCAGTTCAGCTATACCTGTAATGCCGTTGTATATTTCGCTAATTTACGGCGTGATGAAGCAAGAAGGTACTCATGAAGGCTGTATTGAGCAGGCGTACCGCTTGTTTACCGAAGGCTTGTATGCAAGTAATCCAACGTTGGATGACGGCGGTCGCTTGCATATGGACGGCCACGAAACCAATGAGCAAACTCAGGCGCGGGTAGAGGCGTTATGGGACCAGGTCACGCAGGAAAACTTCCACGAGTTGGCCGACTACGAAGAGTATCATAAAGACTTTTTGCGCCTGTTTGGTTTCGGCCTGAACGGGGTGGATTACGATGCCGATGTTGATCCTGTCGTAAACTGGTAATCCCACAGAGAAAATGTGATTAATTTCCCTGTAGTGTGTGGCATCCCTACAGGGAAAAATGCTAAAATCCCCGCCCTAGGTGAAACATCAAAATTTGAGTGTCGCGAATTTCGCAATAATGTTCGCGGTAACCTAATGATTTCTCAGGTTTTCAGTCCAGCGACTGGAAGTGATTAATCTTCCTTAACGAGTAGTGCAAACGCGTATGATTACGATAAAGAAAGGTCTGGATATCCCCATCAAGGGAGCTCCCCAACAAACTATCGAAGACGGCAAAGCTGCGAAAACAGTAGCCGTTTTGGGCGAAGAGTATGTGGGCATGCGTCCGACGATGCACGTTAAAGTCGATGACGTAGTAAAGAAAGGCCAGTTGATTTTTGAAGATAAGAAAAATCCTGGTGTTAAATTTACAGCTCCGGCTGCCGGTAAAGTGAAAGACGTTTTACGCGGCGCGAAGCGAGTTTTACAGGCTGTTGTTATTGAAGTAGACGGCACTGATAAAGTTACCTTCGACTCTTTTGACAGCAGCAAGCTAGACAGCATTGAACGCGACAAAGTGAAAGAGATACTGGTGGAGTCAGGCCAATGGCCAGCACTTCGCACCCGTCCTTTCAGCCGTTCGCCTGCACTTGATGCTGAGCCGACCGCTATTTTCGTGAGCGTAATGGACACCAATCCATTAGCCGCCGACCCTACCTTAATAGTTAAGGAACAGTCACAAGCCTTCATTGATGGCCTGAAAGTACTGAAACGCTTAACTGACGGTAAGGTGTTTGTGACTAAAGCCGCCGATGCTGAAGTTGATACTGGCGATGCTGACGTGCAAGTTGAGAGCTTCAGTGGTCCTCATCCAGCAGGTCTGGTTGGAACCCATATTCACTTCTTGCAACCGGTTAGCGTGAAGAAGCCAGTGTGGCACATTGGTTATCAGGACGTGATTGCCTACGGTAAATTATTTACCACAGGTGAGCTGTTCACTGATCGAGTTGTTGCTTTGGCCGGTCCTGGCGTTAGTCAGCCGCGTTTGCTGCGCACCCAAATGGGCGCCAGCTTAACCGACCTAACAGCAGGCGAGCTAACTGATGGCGATTTACGCGTTATTTCAGGTTCAATTCTGAACGGTACTACGGCTGACGAAGACCATGCTTGGTTAGGTCGCTTCCATAACCAGGTTAGCGTATTGCGTGAAGGCCACGAAAAAATTCTGTTTGGCTGGATTTTACCGGGCATGAATCAGCACTCAATTACGCGTGCTTACGCCGGTCATTTAGCGCCGAAGAAAGAATTTGATATGACTACCTCTACCAATGGCTCAAGCCGCGCAATGGTTCCAATTGGAAACTACGAGCGGATTATGCCACTGGATATTCTGCCAACCATGTTGTTACGCGATATGTTGTCTGGTGACACTGAAGGCGCGCAAAAATTAGGCTGTTTAGAGCTGGATGAAGAAGATTTGGCTCTGTGTACTTATGTATGTCCTGGTAAGTACGAATATGGCCCGGTCCTGCGTAACGTGCTCAGCACGATCGAGAAAGAGGGCTAATCATGAGCTTAAAAAATTACATCGAGCAAATCGAGCCGAACTTTGAAAAAGGCGGTAAATATGAAAAGTGGTATGCGCTTTATGAAGCCGTTGCCACTATTTTATATACGCCAGGTCATGTGACTAAAACCGGCACCCATGTACGTGACAATATTGACTTGAAACGTATCATGATTTTCGTTTGGTTAATGACCTTCCCAGCTATGTTCTGGGGTATGTACAACATTGGTAACCAGGCCGCGATGGCACTGGCTGAAGGCTATCAGTTATCTGATGTCTGGCAGGTGGGTTTATTTGAACTTATAGGTGCGCAGTTAACTGCGGATTCCGGTTGGCTTACCAAAATGTGGTACGGTGCCTGTTTCTTCTTCCCTATTTACGCCGTGGTGTTCTTTGTCGGTGGCTTCTGGGAAGTCCTGTTTGCGTCCATTCGTAAACACGAAGTAAACGAAGGCTTCTTTGTTACCTCCGTGCTGTTCGCACTTATTTTACCGCCAACCTTGCCACTGTGGCAGGCTGCCTTAGGTATCACCTTCGGTGTTGTTATTGGTAAAGAAATCTTTGGTGGTACTGGCCGTAACTTCTTAAACCCTGCCTTAACCGGCCGGGCATTCCTGTACTTTGCTTACCCAGCCGCAATTTCTGGTGATGCGGTATGGACTGCAGTTGACGGTTTCTCGGGTGCAACTTACCTGGGTCAGTCAGCTCTGGGCGAACTTGATTACAGCAACACTGCCGCTTGGTGGGATGCGTTCTTAGGTAACATCCAAGGTTCTATGGGTGAAGTATCTACCCTGATGATCTTAATTGGTGGTTTAGCACTGATTTATTTCCGTATTGCTTCCTGGCGTATTGTTGCCGGTGTGTTTATCGGCATGCTGTTGTTCTCAGGTTTATTGAACCTGATTGGCAGCGAAACTAACCCTATGTTTGCGATGCCGTGGTACTGGCACTTAGTGGTTGGTGGTTTTGCTTTCGGTATGATGTTTATGGCAACCGACCCGGTGTCGGCTTCGTTTACCAACCGTGGTAAATGGGCATACGGCATCCTGATTGGTTTAATGACTGTACTGATTCGCGTAATTAACCCAGCTTATCCGGAAGGAATCATGTTGGCGATTCTGTTTGCGAACGTGTTTGCGCCATTATTTGATTACTTTGTGGTTCAGGCGAATGTGAAGCGGAGGTTGGCGCGCAATGTCTAAAAAGAACGAATCTTTGGGTAAAACGGTATTTGTCGTTGTTGCCCTGTGTTTAGTGTGCTCTGTCATTGTGGCCGGTGCAGCGGTTGGCTTAAAGCCACTGCAGCAAAAGAATGCCGCACTTGATATGCAGCGTAACGTTTTGGATGCCGCCGGTATTTTAGAGCCAGGCATGGATGTTGTTGAAATCTTCGAGCAGCGTGTAGCAACGCGTCTGGTTAACTTGAACGATTTCGCCACGCCGGAAACTGCTGATGGTAAAAATGCCACTCAGTACAGCCCGCGCATGGCAGCACAAGATCCAGATTTGAGCACTAATTTGTCAAAGTCTGAAGACATTGCTGGTATTGGTCGTCGCGAAGATGTCGCACAAGTTTATTTCATCAACAACGAACAAGGTGAACTGCAAACTCTGGTAGTGCACATTCGCGGCTACGGCTTGTGGGGTACTATGTATGGCTTGCTGGCGCTGGATAGCGACCTGAATACTATACGTGGCATTAACTTCTACGAGCACAGCGAAACTCCGGGCTTAGGTGGTGAAATTCAAAATCCACGTTGGGCAGCAAACTGGGAAGGTAAGAAAGTTTACGGTGACCAGCTTGAGCAAGTGCAAATTGACGTAACCAAGAATGCTACTGACGAAGCGCATGATATTGATGCTTTATCGGGTGCAACCTTGACCAGCAATGGCGTTGAGAACCTGATCCAATATTGGTTCAGCGACAAGGCTTATGGCCCCATGTTGGATAAAATTCGCAAAGGAGAGCTGAACAATGGCTAGCTCAAAAGAGATGAAAGAGGTTCTGTTTGGACCGATTTTCGCGAACAACCCAATTGCGCTGCAAATACTAGGTATTTGTTCGGCACTGGCGGTAACGTCGAAAATGGAAAACACCCTGGTAATGTGTATTGCACTTACCTTCGTGGTGGCATTTTCAAACTTATTTATCTCAATTATTCGTAACCATATTCCATCGAGTGTGCGGATTATTGTGCAAATGACCATTATTGCCAGCTTGGTAATTGTGGTAGATCAGGTTTTACGCGCTTATGCATACAGTGTGGCCAAGGAAATTTCGGTTTTCGTGGCACTGATTATTACCAACTGTATCGTTATGGGTCGTGCTGAAGCTTACGCAATGAAGAGCCCGCCGTTCATGTCGTTCTTAGACGGCCTTGGTAACGGTTTAGGTTATTCCTTCGTGTTGTTGGTAGTTGGCTTTATTCGTGAACTATTCGGCTCAGGTAGCCTGTTTGGTACGCAAATTTTACCAGTAGTGTCTGAAGGTGGCTGGTATCAGCCGGTCGGTCTGTTGGTATTGCCACCAAGCGCCTTCTTTATTATCGGCGGGATTATTTGGGTACTGCGTACCTTCCGTCCTGAACAAGTCGAACCGAAGGAGTAGGGGAACGTCATGGAAGCATATATCAGCTTATTTATTAAATCGGTATTTGTAGAGAACCTGGCACTAACCTTCTTCTTGGGTATGTGTACGTTTTTAGCAGTATCGAAAAAAGTTAGCACAGCTTTTGGTCTGGGCGTTGCCGTTATTGTGGTATTGGGTATTTCGGTACCAGTGAACAATATTATCTATCACGGTATTTTGGCTCCTGGCGCACTAGAGTGGGCCGGTTTTCCTGATGCAGACTTGAGCTTTTTGCGATTCTTGACCTTTATCGGTGTGATTGCAGCATTGGTGCAAATTCTGGAGATGACTCTGGATAAATATGTACCAGCTCTATACAACGCACTAGGTATTTTCTTACCGCTAATTACCGTGAACTGCGCTATTTTCGGTGGCGTTGCCTTCATGGTTGAGCGTAACTATACCTTTGCTGAAAGTGTTGTATACGGCATCGGCAGTGGTGTGGGCTGGGCGCTTGCCATTGTTGCTTTGGCTGCGGTGCGTGAGAAATTAAAGTATGCAGATGTACCCGATGGTTTGCGCGGCTTAGGCGCAACTTTTATGGCGGTAGGTCTTATTGGTTTGGGCTTTATGTCATTTTCTGGCGTATCACTTTAAGCTCCGAATTGGTCGAACGGGATAACTAGAGGTACAGTCGATGCAACAGCAAGAGATCATTCAGATCGCTCTCGGCGTAGGCATGTTTACTGTAATCGTACTGGTATTGGTTGCCATTATTATGGCGGCGAAATCAAAACTGGTACCAAGCGGTGATGTCGAAATTCTGATTAACAATGATGAAGACAAGAAAATTATTACTCAGCCAGGCACTAAACTGCTTGGTGCACTAGCCAACGCTGGAATATTTGTTTCTTCAGCTTGTGGTGGTGGTGGTTCATGTGGCCAGTGTACGGTCAGAGTGAAAGAGGGTGGCGGTGACATTCTGCCTACCGAAAAAGACCACATTAATAAGAAAGAAGCGCGCGAAGGCACGCGTCTATCTTGTCAGGTGAACGTGAAGCAAAACATGAAAATCGAATTACCAGAAGAGGTATTCGGTATTCGTAAGTGGGATTGCACCGTGAAGTCGAATGACAACGTGGCAACCTTCATTAAAGAGTTTGTGGTGCAACTACCGGAAGGCGAAGATGTACCTTTCCGTGCCGGTGGCTTCATTCAGATTGAAGCGCCACCACACCACGTGAAGTATCGCGACTTTGACGTTGCAGAGCGCTTCCGCGGTGACTGGGAACGTTTTGGTTTCTTTGATGTTGAATCAAAAGTAGACGAAGAAGTGGTTCGCGCTTATTCAATGGCCAACTATCCGGAAGAGAAAGGCATTATTATGCTGAACGTTCGGATAGCTACTCCGCCACCAAATAACTTGAGCCTGCCAGCAGGTAAAATGTCGTCATACATGTTTAGCTTAAAAGAAGGCGATAAAGTAACTATTTCAGGTCCTTTCGGTGAGTTCTTCGCGAAAGAAACCGAAGCTGAAATGATTTTCGTTGGTGGTGGTGCTGGGATGGCGCCAATGCGTTCGCACATTTTCGACCAACTGCGTCGTATTAAAACCGACCGTAAAATTTCATTCTGGTACGGTGCGCGTTCGAAGAAAGAAATGTTCTACGTTGAAGATTTTGACATGCTAGCGCGTGAAAATGACAACTTCGACTGGCACGTAGCGCTTTCTGATCCGCAACCAGAAGATAACTGGGAAGGCGACACAGGCTTTATTCACAATGTGTTGTACGAGCGTTATCTGAAAGACCACGAAGCGCCGGAAGATTGTGAGTTCTACATGTGTGGACCGCCGGTAATGAACGCCGCGGTTATCAATATGCTGCACGAACTTGGTGTGGAAGAAGAGAATATTATGCTTGATGACTTTGGAGGCTAACGAAGGCAGTGCCTAAGTTCATCCAATCAAGCGCAATACTGAAACTATGGCTGGCCCTTATTGGGCTGGCCTTTTTCGTTTCCTGTAGCCAAGCGCCGGAACAAACAAATTTATCCGGTAAAACCATGGGTACGACTTACCATGTGAGTTTTATCAGTGGTGACCCTGAGCATGTGCCTGAGGAAATACAGGCGCACATTGACGGATTGCTCGCGCAAATCAATTCGCAAATGTCGACCTACGATCCGAACTCAGAGTTATCGCGCTTTAACGCGTCACGTCAAATTACGCCTTTTGTAGTGTCTAGGAGCCTGGAAGAAGTGGTGAAAAGGGCGCTGGAGATTGCTGAAGAAACCGGTGGTGTGCTGGATGTTACCGTGGGACCTTTGGTGAACTTGTGGGGCTTTGGTCCGCAGGCGAAGCCGGAGCAGGTGCCTTCGGCAGAAGCTATTGCAGACTTGCAGGATCAGGTTGGTTATAAACACCTGAGTGTTAGTAACCACCAACTGACCAAATCCCATCCTGAGCTGTACGTTGATTTGTCTACCATAGCGAAAGGATATGCGGTAGATAGAGTGGCGCGGGTGCTGGAGCAGTTAGAAATACATAACTATCTGGTCGA
Organism: Pseudidiomarina planktonica; assembly: GCF_900177775.1. Classification (GTDB taxonomy): domain Bacteria; phylum Pseudomonadota; class Gammaproteobacteria; order Enterobacterales; family Alteromonadaceae; genus Pseudidiomarina; species Pseudidiomarina planktonica. Next base: position 838,944 of record NZ_FXWH01000001.1, read on the forward strand.
AATTGGCGGCGAAATGCGAGTGAAAGGCTCCAAAGCAGGCGACCAACCCTGGCGTGTGGCTATTGAGAAGCCGGTATCCAGTGAGCGTGCCGTACAGCGTATTATAGAGCCTAAAAATATGGCGGTGGCGACCTCAGGCGACTATCGCAACTTTTATCAGGAAGAGGGTGTACGTTACTCGCATATTATCGACCCTCGCACCGGTAAGCCTATTCAACATCAACTGGTTTCGGCAACGGTGCTGGCGGAAACCTGCATGGACGCCGATGCCTATGCTACCGCATTGTTAGTGATGGGAACTGAAGAAGCATTGGCCTTTGCCACGCGGAAAAATCTGGCGGTGATGTTGGTGACGCGTGAAGATGATGCATTTAAAGAGTATACTACTCCTGCGTTCGATGAAATTGCGGTGGACTGAAACCAAACTTTGATCAGCGTGTCCTAAGTAGTAGCAGGAGGTTTTATGGAAACATTTTTATTAGTCTTTGTTGTATTCTTGCTGGTGGTGCTGGCAATGTCAGTAGGTTACCTGCTACAACGCAAGACCATTTCTGGCAGCTGTGGTGGTATCGCTTCTATGGGCATGGAAAAAGCCTGTGACTGCGATGAACCCTGTGATGACAAAAAAGCACGCATGGCCAAAGAAAAAAGTTGGCAGGAAAATCGTATTCACTAAGTTTACTAGGAGCTCTGCATGGTCAAGTTGGTTCAAATTCGCCCGGTTGCCGCAGAGCTTTACCTTGATTGTAATGCCACAACCCCAGTTCTTCCCGAGATAGCTCAGGCCGTAACCCATGTTATGGGCGATATTTTCGGCAACCCCAGCAGTAGTCACATCACCGGTTTAAAAGCCCGCTACATTTTAGATTCCACCCGCCGCTTGGCGCGTCAGGTTATCGGTGTACAAGATGGTGACGTATTATTTACCAGTGGTGCCACTGAGGGAATCCAAACGGCGGTTCTTTCCAGTTTGCATCGTGCTATTTGTTGCCCGCCGGAGAATCAACCTAAGAACCCGCGCTGGTTGCTGTATGGAGCCACTGAGCATAAAGCGGTACCGCAGGCATTAGAGCACTGGAATAAGGTGCTACGTCTTGGTGCTGAGTTGAAGGCTATTCCGGTCGACAGCAAAGGACTACTGGATCAGGATTTCATTCAGGCGCATGTAGCCGACGCGGCCATGATTTGTACTATGGCTGTGAATAACGAAACTGGTGTGCAGCAAGATTTAGTAGCGTTGGAGCAGTCAATTCGCTCAGTTAACCCAACCATACCCTGGCTGGTTGACGGTGTGCAGGCGCTGGGCAAACTGGATATGCAGCTCGCTAACTTAAGTATTGATTATGCAGCCTTCAGCGGGCATAAGCTATATGCACCCAAAGGCATCGGCTTTATGTACGTGCGTAAAGGCGCCCCTTTTACACCGCTCATGATTGGTGGTGGGCAAGAGTCAGGGCTACGTTCGGGCACCGAAAATTTACCTGGTATTGCAGCACTGCACGCCTTGTTTGAAATGCTACTGGCAGATAGCCCGCGGTTTAGTTCACACGCCCAGTTAGCCGGCTACCGGGAGCAGTTGGCGGAAGCTTTGCAAGCTGCGTTTCCTACGCTGGTATTTAATAATGACTTTGATGTATCTGTTGCCACCACCCTTAACTTTTCAGTGAAGGGCGTGTCGTCGCGCGACATCATGGATGTGTTTGATGCGGCTAATATTCGGGTGAGTTCAGGCTCGGCCTGTAGCTCGAAAGTCACTGGCAGCTATGTGCTGGACGCTATGGGATTAGATTTTTGGCGCAGTCAGTCGGCAATTCGTTTGTCGTTTGGGCCGGCCACCAGTGCGGCTGATATTGCTGCGGCTTGCTCGCGTATTCGCAGGGCAGCGCAAGCGTTGCAGCAGTCGTGCCTGCTGCCTACCGATGTGAACAGCGATAGCGACACCGACTTAAATGGCATAGTGCAGTGGCGTTATGACGATCAATGCTGCTATTTAATTATTGATAAGGCAGCCCGCCAACTGATTATTATTGACCCACTGGCCCCCTTGGCTGAACGACTTGAGAATCTAGTGCAATGCCGCGGTTACCGGGTGCAGGCGATAGTGACTTCGCAACCGCAGGATCAGGAGGGCACCGGACCCATGTTGGCACAATTGCTGTGCGCGAGTGGCTGTGACGAAGCTCGTGATCAGTATGGTTGGCCACAGTCGGCACCTGAAGCTGAAGGGTTAAGTCAGGTAAAAATTGGTGAGCGCACATTGTATCGTATTGGGCAGGATAATCCGGCTTATGTGCTGTCTGCACAAAATGCTCCGAACCATATTGAGTTTACCTTTGGCAATACCAACACGGCCGTAGCGGCGCAGTCGCAATTAAGCCAATTGACGTTATCAGAAAGTGTGGTGTGCCCACCAATAGATGCGCACTATGCGCTCGCACTGCGCTGGTGCGAAGTTATTGGTGAGTGCGCTCAGCGTGGTGATCTTGATTTAGGTTTAGACGACGAGCGTTCCGTATTACAGCAGCCGGAAACCTTAGTTATTGACGTGCGCGAACAGCAGGAACATTTGATGCAACCTTTGCCGGTGGCTGCCGAGGTACTCAATGTACCTCTAACCAGAGCGGCGCAGTTTATTGTCGACAAACGAGCCAAACTCAAAGACCGCACTGTTATATGCGTGTGTCGGTCAGGCCATCGCAGCGCGGCGGTAGCACAAGCGCTGGTTCGTCATGGTTTTACCAAAGTAAGGCATTTAACTGGTGGTTTGGCATTGTTGCAGGAAGAGCTGGCCTAGGGCAGCTCAAAGCTAGCAAAATACCCATTTTTACCGGCTAAATAGCAGCGTTGGTGTTCGGTACATTGGGTAGCCCAAACGTTCTCTGAGGTCAGCTTCTGCCAGTTTTCTCCGGTTAGCGAGCCAATGGCTGCACCGGAAGGATTGCTCACCAGCAGTTGCTCGCCGTTCAAACTGAGACTGTAAATAGCCCCCTGCAACGGCGGCGTTGGTAAAGTGGTAAACTCACCCGCATTGAAATGCATTACTTGAGGCTGACTCTGGGCCTCACTTAAGTCGCCCCCGGCAATGAAGAAATCGTTTTCAGCGCGCGGCCAGATAGCCGTAATGCCGCGCATAGGGCCGGCCAGCATTGGCGTGTTCATCACTTTGAAACGGATCCCAAACTTAGGTTTTATCAGCACCCGCGCCGTTACCGCATTACCGGTGCCGATGGCCCAGACATCGTTTTTATACTGAATGCAGTTGCCACTTGCCGAGAAGCCACCTTCGCCACTTAAGGGGCCGCTGTCTACCACGTTACTAATGTTCAACCAATTGCGGCCATCGGCACTGCGAATGAGCTGCCAGCGTTCGTTGTAGCTGTCGGCAAAGGCCAGAGCTTCACCAGAGGGTGCCACCGCCAGACAATTCATAAACAAGTTGCTATCGGCGCGATAACGTAACTGCCAGCTGCGGCCTGCATTACTGGTGTAATACACGCGCGAATTACCACCCTCACCAACACTTAAAGCAAAGGCGCGTTGATCGTCCAGCGCTTCAATGTCACGAAATTCAAGTTCGTTGCTGCCCGGCTTAGAAAAACTCCAGGTTTCACCGCCATCAGTACTGCGGCCAATAGTACCCTGGCTACCAGCTAGCCAGATGGTGTCGCGGCTGGGTGCGCTAATGCTAATCCAGCTCACTTCGCTTTGAGTTGCTTTAACACTTAATTCGGCAGCCAAAAGCTGGCTGCTATAAATGCCGGTTGAACTCACCAGGAATAGATAAAAGCTAAATTTTACAACGGCTACACACCGAAAAAACAGAGTCGCTATCACCTTATTGTTTCCCTCACCAGAGTACATAAAAGTTAGTGTATCATGGATTGTACAAGGTATAGCGACGAGGAATAAACATGAGCAAAAGTGGACTCTATGCAAACTGGGACGACATTCTGCATTTGCAGGACCAACTAACTGATGAAGAGCGAATGATTCAGCAGTCGGCCCGTGAATTTTGCCAGCGCGAGCTGCAACCCGGTATTGCACAGGCTAATGAAACTGGCCAGTTTGACCGCGACATTTTACGTAAAATGGGCGCCACCGGTTTGCTTGGTGCAACCATTGAAGGCTACGACTGCCCCGGCGTGAGTTATGTGGCCTATGGCCTTATTGCGCGTGAAGTTGAACGGGTTGATAGTGGCTATCGTTCAGCTATGAGCGTGCAGTCCTCGTTGGTGATGTACCCCATTTTTAAGTTCGGTTCTGAGGAGTTACGTGAGCGCTTACTACCGCGCTTGGCGTCTGGCGAACTGGTGGGTTGCTTTGGTTTGACTGAGCCTGATGCGGGTTCAGACCCGGCGGCCATGCGCACAGTGGCAAAGCCCGTGGAAGGTGGTTATCAGTTAACGGGTAGTAAAATGTGGATTACCAATTCACCTATTGCCGATGTGCTGGTGGTATGGGCAAAGGACACCAGCTCGGGTGACATACGCGGCTTTGTGGTGGAGCGTGACATGCCCGGCCTAAGCACGCCCACTATTGCGAACAAACTGAGTTTACGCGCCTCTATTACCGGCGAAATTGTGTTAGATAAGGTATTTGTGCCTGAAGCAAATACTTTTGCTGATGTGCGGGGGCTGGCTGGACCGTTCGCGTGCCTGAACATGGCCCGCTACGGTATTTCTTGGGGAGTCATGGGTGCTGCTGAGTTTTGCTGGCACGCGGCGCGGCAGTATACGCTGGATCGTAAGCAGTTTAATAAACCGCTGGCGCAAATGCAGTTGGTGCAGAAGAAACTGGCCGACATGCAAACGGAGATAGCGCTTGGCTTACAAGCGAGCCTGCGAGTGGGGCGGTTGATTGACAACGGCAGTTTCGACCCTAGTATGATTTCGCTGGTGAAGCGCAATAACTGCGGCAAGGCGCTGGACATTGCCCGTACTGCCCGGGACATGCACGGTGGGAACGGTATTGCAGGTGAGTATCATGTGCTCAGACACGCAATTAACCTGGAAACCGTGAATACCTACGAAGGCACGCACGATATTCACGCCTTAATTCTTGGGCGCGCTCAAACTGGTTTACAAGCGTTCTTCTGATTTGTCGCATTGTGTTTGGAAAGAGGCTCGGTTAGGATGATTTTCTATCGAGCCTAATACAGTTGTTATATGATGATTCGCTACAGTAAATTTCGCCGCTGGCACCACTGGTTATCACTAGTGTTTGGCTTGCAACTGCTGATTTGGAGTTTAACTGGTAGTTATATGGTGTGGGTGCAGTTGCCCTTTATTCACGGCACCGCCTTAACTCAAAATACTGACCAGCCACTGGGGGTTGAGCCGCCACTGGCTGCTTTAGCTCAGGTTCAGCAAACCTACCCGTCGGCACAAGAAGTTAGCCTGTTAAATCGCCACATTGGCAACAGCTGGCGCTATGTTGCCGAAGTGCGCGAGCCCAATCAGAGCTATTTGGTTAATCTGGACACGCTATCGCAGATGGTGCTGACCGAGCAGGACATTCGCGATTTGGCGGACATGTCTTATACCGGAACCGGTAAGCTGAATAATGTAACGCTACTAACCACAGCAGTTCCCGATGAAGTGAGTATGTTGCAAGCACCCGTGTGGCGTGCAGATTTTGCTGATGCACTGGGCACCACCTTGTATTTGAGTGCCACCACTGGTGCTGTGCTCACCCAAAGGCACGACTACTGGCGTTTATTCGACGTCATGTGGATGCTGCACATTATGGATTACGACACCCGCAGCGATATCACCACGCCGTGGCTACAGGCATTCATTTTTGGCAATATGCTGCTGATAGTCACCGGCTTCGTGTTGCTTATTCCTACCTTCAAAAAAATTCGAAAGGCTGCTGACAAGCGTGTCAGTAGTTTCAGTGGGGGTGCCTGATGCGGTTCTTGCGTTGGTTACACCGATGGACCAGTTTAGTGTTAGTGCTGCAGGTAATTATCTGGTGCGTGAGTGGCTTTTATTTTAGCTGGCAAGGGCATCAAAGTTTAGCCGCCCATGACTACTTCCAGCCGGTATCGACAAGTGCTATCAGCCAGCCACTGCAACCGCTGAGCCAGGCGCAGCTAAAAAACCATGCTGATTTACTCAGGGTTAGTGCGCGCGAGGTTGCCGGGCAACCTCAGTGGGTGTTGCAACAGCCGGACGGCGACCTCTATTTACAAGCGAATGGCGAACCTTGGCAAACCTCGATAGAGCAAGCTCGTGCCGTTGCCGAAGCTTCGTACACCGGGTCAGCAGCAGTTGTTGGGGTGGACTATTTGCCTGCGCCAGAAGAGTTGATTGGTCAGCAGAGTGCGGTTTATCGGGTGCAGTTTGCTGATGAATTAGAAACCCGAGCTTATGTTGATGCTACCTCGGGCGAGTTATTGGCTCACCGTAATAGCAGTTGGTGGTTAAGCGACTGGATGTTTCGGTTGCACTTTATGGATTACACTGGTGAGCGCGACTTCAATAATTTATTAATGACGGCTGCCGCTTTACTGGCGTTCTGGTTTGCGTTGTCTGGCTTTATCTTGTTAGTGCGGGAAGTTCGTAGCGGGCGCATGTGGCGCACCCGCAAGTCCCGCAGAGCATAATAGCTTAGCCCTGCGCATCCAGTGATTCGCCATTTAGCTCAGCACTATCGTCGCTCATTAAATAAAGATAAAGCGGCATTAAGTCGGCCGGTGTCGCTAGTTTGTTCACGTCTTCAGCCGGATAGGCGCGCGAACGCATGGTGGTGCGGGTAGCGCCTGGGTTAATCACATTTACCCGCAATGAGCTGCCTTCGTACTCATCGGCCATTACCTGAGCCAAACCTTCAGTCGCAAACTTACTGACCGAGTAGGGCCCCCAGAACGCGCGACCTTTGCGGCCAACTCCGGATGAGGTAAATACCACAGAGGCTTTCGGTGCTGCCTGTAATGCCGGTAGCAAAGCCTGCGTCAGCATAAATTGCGCAGTCACGTTTATTTGCATCACATCGTTCCAGCTGTCGTGGTCAATGTGAGCAAAGGGCGACAACACACCCAAAATACCAGCATTATTCAGCAATCCGTCCAACCGCCCAAACTGATCCATGATAGTGGCACACATGCCCTGGTAGTGAGCTTTGGTAGCACCTTTCATATCCAGTGGCACTATGGCAGGCTCAGGGCCGCCAGCGGCTTGAATTTCATCGTACACGGCTTCGAGTTTTTTAACGGTACGGCCAAGTAGAATCACACTGGCGCCATGACGGGCATAGTGCAGTGCGGCTTCACGACCAATGCCGTCGCCCGCACCGGTTACCAGAATAACTTTGTCTTGTAATGCGTTGCTGCTTATTTCTGGAATGTGCATAAGGTCTCGCTGTTAGGTTGAACACAATGCAAATTTAGCAAATTCGGATTGTAGATGTGGTTGATTACCCCTAGTTTACGGAAAAAATAGTCATTTCTCAGCTTTTGGAATAATAATTCTTAACGGAAAATATATAAAAACCCTTTTAACTTGTTACAGACAGGTGTATAAAATTTTGTTAATTTCGTTCGTCTTGTCGTACCAGTTATGAGAGAGTAGTGGACAAGCGAACAAAAGCGGTCAAAACTGTTAGTTCAAATTACAGCGGTTTTCCGCGCATATAAAAACACGAACAAGGATTGGGGAAGCCTCATGAAAAAACTTCTGCTAGTAACTGCAATAGGCGCGACGCTAGGTCTGGTCGGTTGTGGTAGTGGCGATGAAGCGCCAGAAACAGAACTGCAACAAGAAAACTTTGTGAATGCTACGCGAGTTGTATTCGACCCGAGTAATGGCGAAGTGCCAGTGCCATCAAACATTCTGCTAAGTGGCAGCGTTGACGGAACTTTAAATATTCCGGTGGCGGACCCGTCTGATTCAGGCGACCCGCAGGTAGCTATTAATGGCTTAGATGGCTGGGGTACCCATTCCACTTTAACTTTCTCCTTTACCTTGCCGGAAGATGAAAACGGCGAGCTGGTAACTATTGAGCCAAGCAGCCTGGAAGCTGCCGGTTCGGTGCGCTTGTTCCAAACGGTAATGGGCGGTACAGCAGGTACCCCTGAAGCTTGTGCAACCGCTAGTCCGGCTGCTACTTGTGCGGTCGCTGCAGAGCTGGTGCATGGTGAAGACTTTACTGTGGTTGCGAATGGCCCGAACGGCGTGGCTGTTATTCCATTACGCCCACTGCAAGCGAAAACTGGTTATCTGGCGGTATTAACCACCAATATTCAGGATTCAATGGGCCGCGATGTGAAACCTTCGCAAACTTACGCACTAATGAAGCGTCCAGCGAGCACAGATCCGGTTTCAGGTGATGCCTCTGCGGTTGGTTTACAAAGCTTGATTAACAGCCATGAAGCGGCCTTAGCTGAGTTCGGTGTTGACACCGACACGGTAACTTACGCGTCCAGCTTCACCACTCAGTCAGTAACTGACGTGTTCGGTGCTATTAAAGCTGGCCTGGCGCAATCTGCAAGTGCAGGTGCACCACCAGTACTGATGGCTGCTGACCAGGGTATTACGGTAGCTGACGCCTTAGTAGGCGCTGGTGCATTAGAAGCGGATCCAAGCAACCCAGCTTACCTTGCCGCTTCATCAGCACGTTTGTGGGGCGGTCAAATTGACTTACCTTACTACTTGCCTATGCCAACCGCTGAAAACCCAACAGCGCCGTTAACCGGTCGTTGGCGTGCAGCGTGTGACAGCCCGGCGTCTATTTTAGGTGCTATCGGTGCTGGTGCGATTGACCCGGCTGAAGCAGGTATCGACCCTGCTGCGCTTGAGAATCCTGCGTTGTTGTTACCACCGAATGCTTGTTATGACTTCCCGAACATTGATAACGAACGTCATTTGACTAAGTACAATCCAATTCCGGATGCTGAGCAAAACGGTAACGCAGCAAACCAAACGGTTCCGGCAGTTATTACTATTCCTGACGTAGCCACGGTGAATGCAATCCGTACTGCACAAGGTCAGCCTAATATCAGCGAACCAGCCGATGGTTGGCCGGTAGTTATTTTCTATCACGGTATTACTGGTGACAAAACGAACGCGTTTGGTATTGCCGGTGCGCTGTCAGTTGCTGGTTTCGCAACTGTAGCTATCGACCATCCGTTACACGGTGATCGCGGTTTCGGTGCTATCAACGCTTCTGACTCGGCTGATGGTAATGTTACTGCATACATGAACCTGGGTAGCTTGCTGACCACACGTGACAACTTACGCCAGTCAATTGCTGACTTGCTAGCGTTGCGCGTTGGTTTGAACTTCTCCAATGCACCAATTGATGGTACTGACGTGCAGTTTGTTGGCCATTCTTTGGGTGCCATTGCTGGTACTGCTTTCACTGGCGTAACTAACACTCCAATGGAAGGCCCGCTGGCCGCTGCAAATGGTTTGTTTGCAACCAATGCTAGTACTCTGGCTATGCCTGGTGGCAGCATTGCAAACTTCCTGTTGGCTTCACCTTCGTTCGAGCCAGTAGTGAAAAGCCAGCTGTTGTATGCAGCAGAGCCTGACTTCGCAGCGGCAGTAAATGCCGCTGCTGAAGCGAATGGTATTGAGCCTGGTTCTGATGAGTTTGCCGGATTACTGATTCAGGTATACGGCCAATTCATTGAAGGCCTAAGTGCGACTGAACTGGCTACCGTAAATGGTCTGTTTGAGCAGTTTGCCTTTGCCGCGCAAACCGTAGTGGATTCGGGTGACCCGGTTAACTACGCCAGTGTGGTACGCGCCTCAGAAAGCCCTGTGCACTTGATTGAAGTAGTTGGTGACGGCGCTGAAGTACTGCCTGACCAAGTCATTCCAAATGCAGTAGCAGGTAAACCATTAGCAGGTACTGAACCTCTAATCCGCTTAATGGAACTGCCTGGTGTTTCTGAAACCGTGATTAGTGAAGACGGTTCGCCAGTTTCTGGTGCCGTTCGCTTCACCGCTGGTGACCACGGTTCGATTGTAAGCCCTGCGGCTTCAATTGAAGCAACGACGGAAATGCAAACTCAGGTATTTACCTGGTTCGCTACCGATTCAACTGTGTTACCAGTAACGAATGAGACTGTGGTTCAAGAATAAACACAGCTTTTAACGTAGAATGAAAGGCCAGCCATTGCTGGCCTTTTTTATATCCTCTGTTTAACTGGATACTGGAGTACCTATGGAATTTATTAGTGACGTTGGCGGCTTTTTAGTAAAGGCAGTTATTTTAGTTGCTGCTTTAATTATTATCATTGGCGTTATTGCCAATGCTGCGCAACGCAAGAAGGACGAAAAGGGTGAGTTGCATATTCGCAACTTGTCGAATGATTTACGCGATACGACCGACAAAATTCGGTTGCAATTGCTGGACAAAAAAGAGCGCAAGAAATCATTCAAAAAGCTTCAGAAAGAGCGCAAAGCTCAAGCAAAAGGCGGTTCCGACAAGCCTGAGCAGCGGCTGTTCGTGATTGATTTTCATGGCAGCATGGATGCGCATGAAGTAGCCAGCCTAACGCGCGAAGTAAACGCTGTTTTAGCTGTTGCCACTAGCGACGATGCGGTGTTCGTGCGGCTGGAAAGTGGTGGCGGTGTGGTGCATGGCTATGGACTTGGTGCCGCGCAGCTTCAACGCTTACGCGATCACGGCTTACGCGTGCATGTGAGTGTCGACAAAGTTGCGGCTAGCGGCGGTTATATGATGGCCTGTATTGCGCATGAAATTCATGCGGCGCCTTTCGCTATAGTGGGTTCTATTGGTGTGATTGCCCAGTTACCTAACTTCCACCGCTGGCTGAAAAAGCATGATGTGGATTTTGAGCAACTTACCGCGGGTGAATACAAGCGAACGCTGACGCTGTTTGGTGAAAACACTGAGCAAGGGCGGCAGAAATTTAAAGATGATTTAGAGAATATTCATAAGCAGTTTAAGAGCTTTGTAAAAGAGCACCGTCCGGAAGTGGATATTGATAAGGTTGCCACCGGTGAAATCTGGACGGGCCAGGAAGCTATTGAACTGAAGCTCGTTGACGAAGTAATTACCAGTGATGCCTGGTTATTGAAGCGGGTAGATGAGTATCGTATTTATAAAGTTGAATATCAGACCAAGAAAGGTTTAGGTGAACGGCTTGGGCGCCATACTACGGCTATGCTAAGAAGCCTGAAGGAGTTTGTAGCCGTTAAGCATGGGTAACCATGCCTAACGCTACATTTGACTTGCTAGTGGCTGATAACGTGTTATTTGGCGTCGGGGTCGTTAAACACCTCGTCGTCAAATTCATTTTCACTTTTCGCCACAATACAACTAACCATGGCATCACCGGTTACATTCACCGAAGTTCGGGTCATGTCCAATAATCTGTCTACACCGATAATTAAGCCAATACCTTCTACCGGCAAGCCTACCTGATTTAGCACCATAGCCAGCATGATAAGCCCAACACCTGGTACACCTGCAGTGCCGATAGAGGCAAGCGTGGCGGTAAGCACTACCATTAAATAGTCACCCATGGACAAATCAACACCATAAACCTGGGCGATAAATACCGTGGCCACACCTTGCATAATAGCGGTGCCGTCCATGTTAATGGTGGCGCCAAGCGGCACGGTGAAAGAGCCAACACTTTTGTGCACACCTAAGCGGTTAGTCACAGCTTCCAGGGTTACCGGAATGGTGGCATTACTGCTGGCTGTGCTAAAGCCAAAAATTTGTGCATCGCGCATTTTGCGCATGAACATGATTGGGTTTAGTCGGGTCAGCGTTTTCAGAATGACCGGATAAGTAACCAACGCGTGCAGTAGTAACACGAATAGTACTAACAAGAAGTACTTCAACAGGCTGGTAATGGTGCCAAAGCCAATTTCGGCGAATAGCTTAGCCATTAAGGCAAACACACCATAAGGTGCCAGGCTCATCAGAATCATAACCAGACGCATAATTACGTCGTTTAAGTCATCGAAGAAGCCTTTGAGGCGGTCGCCGCCTTTACCTGCCAGCGCCATTGAAATACCGAACAGCAGTGCGAACACAATGATCTGAAGCATGTTGCCTTCAGCCATGGCTTCAACCGGGTTGCTCGGGAATAAATCAACAACCACTTGCGCAAACGAGGGGGCTTCGGCACTCTCAAAAGAGGTTTCAGCGGTCAGCTCGATACCTATGCCTGGTTGCACCACCATAGCCAGTACAATGGCTGTAGTAATAGCAATAGCTGTGGTGATCATATATAAACCGACCGATTTTCCGCCTAACCGGCCTAACTTACTGGGGTCGCTCAACGAGCAAGTACCAACAACTAATGAAACAAATACCAGCGGTACTACCAGCATTTGTAATGATTTGATGAATATTTGGCCAACGGCATAGAATAAACCATTGGTTAAATAGTCATCGACAATTGCGTTCTCAGGAAAGGCCAGTTTGAGGAAGGTGCCAAGAATGATCCCGGCAACCATACCAATGACGATTCTATTGGTCAGGCTAAGTTTTTTTGAAGTGCTCATAGGAACCCTGAATCTATTGTTGTTATAGAAATAAACTCGCCTAGCCTACCAGAGAATCTGTCGTTGCCATAGCGCTAAGCGCCAGTGAATGCACACTGCGGGCATAAAAAAAGGTAGCCGGAGCTACCTTTTTCGAACGAATTTTTTCTACCTGTGGGTTATCTGTAGGTATAAGACGGGCCCAGACCGTTGGTCCAGAGCATGGCCGATACCACCATTAACACCACCATCATAATTAAGCCGGCGGTAACTACTGAGCTGGCATATATAAAACCGCGCTCTTCCGGGATGTGCATTAAAATAGGCACGCCGGTGTAAAGTAGATAAACCGAGTACGCCACGCCAGCCAGGAAGGCCATGGTAACGAACCAGAGTTCCGGATAAAGCGCTGCAACACCAGACATAATAGCAGGGGTTGCGGTGTAGGCCGCTAACTCAAGCGATTGTGTATAGGTAGGTGTTGCGCCGAAAGTTTTCGCCATCCAGTGAATTAAATAGGCAAGTGCAAATACTGCCACTATCATTCCCAGATACATGGCCACCGCCATCATTACGGCACTATCTTGCGTCAGGTAAATCGGGTCGCGGGCGCCAATGCTCCAGCCCAGTTCTGCTGAAGCATAGTAGGCTGCAGCGCAGGGCAGTAAGGCAATTAATAAAATATGAGTGAGGGCAAAACGAAAGCTTTCATGGCGCTGGTCAATAGTTTTCCATTCTTCCAGCGGATGGGCGTAAAGTCCCCAAATGTGATTTAAAATCATAGCAACACCTCTTCCGACATCGTTGTTTTATTATTGTTATAGCACCTATATTGGTGTTTTTTTCGACGGAGTCAAGCACTTTGCTTTAGTAATTCAGGTGCTTCGGTAAAGCTTGATTGGGATCAAGTTCTGGTTGATTAGGGCCGTAATAGTTCGCGGTTAAGTGACTGGGCCGCTATGAAACCGGAATTCGTGGTCGGTGCTTTGAATGAGTTCGGCCTCGGTGGCGCGAAACAACGCAACCCGTGCTGATATGTCGGCACCGGCAACCGCTTCGGCAAGTAGCAGGTAGTCTTCAAAGTGGCGTGCTTCTGAACGCAGCAACGAGGTGTAGAATTTTGCTAACCGCGTGTCAACGTGAGGCACCAACGCGGCAAAACGCTCACAACTGCGCGCTTCAATAAAGGCGCCGCAAATAAGCTTATCAATTTGCTTGGCCGGCTCCGAGGTACGCACATACTTTAATAAGCCATTGGCATAGCGACTAGCTGATATATTCTCGTACGGAACCTGATAGTGTGCCATTAACTCCAGCACCTGGCGAAAATGATGAAGTTCTTCTTTAATCAGCAGCACCATTTTATCCATCATGATTTGTTGCTGTTCCGATGTCGCTGGTGCTAATAGTAAATCGCTTTTCGAAAAGCTTTGGGTAGTCAGAAATTCACTGTTATCTAACTTGCGATAAATGAAATCTTCGTAGGGTTTCAACAATTCCAGCAGTTTATTGCTCGACTCAGTGTCGGTGACGTAACGACGTAAAATATAAACCGCTGATTGCGCCGCTTTTAATTCACAAATCAGATGGTCAACCAATAGTACCGGAAGGTTCTCGCTACGACATGCCGCTTCAATCCATTGCGGCGGTGTCGGGCAGCCCAGAAAACGTTGAATAGGTTGAGTCAGGGTGTCTATTTCGGTACGGCTGGAAATCATAGGTTGGTTATAAACTCGGCAACGGCTGGTTAATAAGCTCAAGCGATTCGCGGCGAACTTCTAAAATACTACCTTGTTCGTACCAGTCACCTAACACGACACGTTGTGCAGCAACGCCGTTTGGCAGTTGTAACTGATGAATGGCTGGTCGGTGCGTATGGCCATGAATCACTAAGTCGACATTGGCATCTATTAAGGCTGTTTCAACGGCGCTTTGATTCACGTCCATAATACGGGCGCTAGCTTCAGTTAGTGGCTGCTGGGTCTTGCTGCCAGCACGCAGCTTGTTGGCAATTCCCATACGCCAGCGCAACGGCAGTCGCGTTAAAATAGCGCGGGTAACAGGGGCACGGATAATACGGCGAAAACGCTGATAACTGTGGTCGTCGGTGCACAGACTATCGCCATGCAGTAACAATGCGCGGCGTTCATATAACCGCGCTATATGACCTTCTTCCAGCAGTACCACACCAGTTTCGTCGGCAAAGCGGTCAGCAATTAAAAAGTCGCGGTTGCCGGCCATAAAATAAACCGGCACACCCAAGTCGGTGAGCTCTTTTAAACCCTTACGTACGCTGGTGGCGAAGTCGCTATTGTCGTCGTCACCCAGCCAGGCATCAAACAGATCACCGAGTATATACAGCGCGCTACTGGCCCGGCCATCGGATTGCAAAAAGTCCAGAAACAGCCTGGTAATATCAGGCCGTGCCGGACTTAAATGCAAATCTGAAATAAAGCGCACTGGCATTGGCTTAGGCGTCTTTATTAACCGTGGTGCTTTCAATCACAACGTCTTCCACCGGAACGTCCTGGTGCGGGAAGTTCGACGTGGTTTTCACATCACGAATTTTCTCAACCACATCCATGCCTTCTACCACTTCACCAAATACGCAATAGCCATAGCCTTGTGCGTTGGCGGCACGGAAGTTCAGAAAATCGTTGTCGGCAACGTTCACAAAGAACTGGGCAGTGGCCGAGTGTGGATCGTTGGTACGCGCCATCGCCACAGTACCGGTTTTGTTTACCAAACCGTTGTCGGCTTCGTTTTCAATAGGATCACGGGTTGGTTTTGGCTCTAACCCTGCGGTCATGCCACCGCCTTGTACCATAAAGTTGCTGATCACGCGGTGGAATAAGGTGTTGTCGTAAAAGCCGTCGGTTGCATATTGAACGAAGTTGGCAACGGTTTTTGGCGCTTTATCAGCGAATAATTTAATGGTGATATCGCCGTGATTAGTGTGAAGAGTAACTTGCATGGTTTTATCCTGTTGTTTGAATTTAGTGAATCAAATCGGTGAATGCGTGCAGTTTACCATTAGCGCGCCGCTCTCAGAAGCCTTTCTGTGGTTTTACTGCCCTTCATAATACGCACGGACGTAGCCGCTGTGATGGAATTTGGGTATCATAAGCGGCTAACAACGAGTTCGAACCAGCTATGCTTAGATGAGTGGGAGCCACACCGTTAATGCTTATTTACAATACCCTGACACGGCAGAAAGAAGAGTTTAAACCTATTACCCCGAATAAAGTGGGTTTGTACGTGTGCGGGGTCACTATTTATGACTACTGCCACATTGGTCACGCGCGTACCTACGTGTCCTTTGATGTGGTTGTGCGTTACTTGCGCGCCAGTGGTTATGACGTGACTTATGTGCGTAACATTACCGATGTGGACGATAAAATTATTCGTCGGGCGGCGGAAAATAATGAATCTATTGGGGCGGTTACCGAGCGTTACACAGCCGCTATGCATGAAGATTTTGATGCGCTGAATTTAACCCGGCCTGACATTGAGCCAACCGTAACCGCGCACATGGACGACATTATTCAAATGATTGACGACTTGCTGGCGCAAAAAGCTGCTTATGTGGCTGATTCCGGTGACGTGTTGTTCGATGTGTCGGCGTTTAAAGCCTATGGACGCTTGAGTAAGCAAAATCTGGAGCAGTTGCAGGCCGGCGCCCGGGTTGATGTTGCCGCGGGTAAAGAAGATCCGCTGGACTTTGTGTTGTGGAAGCGGGCGAAAGCAGATGAGCCTAGCTGGGAATCACCCTGGGGTGCTGGTCGTCCGGGTTGGCACATTGAGTGCTCGGCCATGAATAAACGTCACCTGGGTGCGCATTTTGATATTCACGGTGGTGGTTCTGACTTAATGTTCCCGCACCACGAAAATGAAGTAGCGCAAAGCTGCTGTGCCAACCAAACCGATTATGTGAATGTGTGGATGCACAGCGGTATGGTGCAGGTTGATGAAGTGAAAATGTCCAAGTCGTTGGGTAACTTTTTTACGATTCGCGAAGTGCTCAAACAGTACGATGCCGAAACCGTGCGCTACTTCTTATTGTCCAGCCATTATCGGTCGCAGTTGAATTACTCGGCAGATAACCTGGATCAGGCTCGCGCCGGCCTGGAACGTTTATATACCGCACTGCGTGATGTTGATTCAGCAACGCCTGACGAAGCACTGGCTGAGCCTTTCCGCGCGCGTTTTAAAGCGGCTATGGACGATGACTTCAACGTACCTGAGACCTTGCCGGTACTGTTTGATATTGCGCGTGAGCTGAATCGCTGTAAAGCAGACTCGCCACTTGTAGCCCAACAGCTCGCCGGGCTACTGGTGCAACTGGGTGAGATTTTAGGCATCTTACAACAACCCGCTGAGCAGTTTTTACAACAAAGTGGCGGGCAACAAGATTCGACTGACGTTGATACTGCAGCTATTGAAGCGCTGATCGAACGTCGTAATCAGGCGCGTAAGAATAAAGACTGGGCGGCGGCAGACGTTGCCCGGGACGAGCTCACTGCCATGGGGATTGAGCTTGAAGATGGCCCGCAGGGCACTCGCTGGCGCCGAATTTAACTTATTGAAGAAGGATATTTTCCTATTATGGCAACACCACAAGTTACGATTATAGAGTCAATGAACGCCGCTTTAGCAGGCGATTTTGATGCCGTTATCTTGATCGGCGATGCAAATGCGGAAATTCCGGAGCCTTTCAGTGGTGCTATTGAGCGTGCTGGTCAGGTGGACAAGCGCGTTGGTAAGCAGCCGCTATTGCTAACCACCGATGTAGCTGGTGGGCGATTGATTTTTGCGCCTACCGGGCCGCTGTTACGTGACTTCGATGATGTGCGCAGCTTTACCGATGCCGCGCATGCCGCAGCTGCCATTGCGCGTGACGCTGGCGCGTTAAAGCCGGTACTAATTCCGTTCGGTATTCCTGACGATGTGCGCTATACCCAAGCAGCCAGTGCCTGCTTTTTTGGATTTTGTCAGGCGCTACATGAGCCATTAGAGGGCCGTGAAGCCCGTGGTGAAGATGTACTCGAGCCGATTAAAGAGGTTGGTTTGGTCGCCACTGACGTTAGCGCCAAATGGTTGCAGGCAACCGAAGCTGGGCGTCGGGTGGCGCGTGATTTAGCGGGTACTGAACCTGAACGCATGGCCCCGAAAAAATTTGCCGAATACTGCAAACAGGCGTTTGCCAATACCGATGTAAAAGTAACTGTTATTGATGATACCCAACAACTGGAGCACGAGTACCCGCTGCTATACGCAGTTGGCCGCGCCTCGGTACAGGTTGAGCGGCACCGTCCTTGTGTCATTCGGTTGGAATACTATGGTGATCACGCCGAACAAACGCTGTTTATGGCCGGTAAAGGTATTGTCTACGATACCGGTGGTGCGGATTTGAAGGTAGGCGGTCACATGGCGGGTATGAGTCGCGACAAAGGTGGTGCGGCAGCGGTAGCAGGGTTCGTGAAAAGTGTTGCTGAAATGAAGCCTCAACACCTGAATGTGGTGGCTGAAATTGGTGCCGTGCGTAATAGTATTGGTGCCGAAGCTTTTGTGGCAGACGACATTATTGTTAGTCACAGTGGTAAGCGAGTCCGTATTGGTAATACCGATGCTGAAGGTCGCCTGGTACTGGCTGACTTACTGTCGCATTTGCGTACCCGACAGGAGCAGCATGATTATCCGAATCCGGTGTTTTACAGCGTCGCTACGCTCACCGGGCACGCTGCTTTAGCGAAAGGACCTTATTCTGCGCTGGTTCCTAATGGTCCGGCAAAGTTAACCAAGGTAGCGGAACGCTTGTTCGAAGTGGGTGAGCAGTTCGGTGATATGAGCGAAATCTCCTGGTCGCGCCGTGAGGATTACGACATTATCCGTTCGCGGACCTCGGCCGATGACGTACTTTCCAGTAATAATGGTTCGTCGGCCACCACTAAGCGTGGGCATCAGTTCCCGATGGCATTCTTAACCATCGCCGGTGGCTTACAAGATCATGGCTCGGATTCAGCCAAGCCATTGCCTTATGTGCATGTTGATATTGCCGGTAGTGGTGTGGAAGGCGGCGACTGGCAGCACGGCAAACCGACGGCGGCACCAGTGTTGTGTTTCTCGGCCACTTATTTGCATAAGTAACGGGTGGTTTCGCAGCCAGGGCGAGAATAAGCCAGAGCGCGGTAAGAAAATAAATATGGTGCGTTATGCATCCAAAAACCAAGAGATGGGCTATAACCTAGCACATCTCTTTTTTTTATTTGTGACAACCAACCGGAGAACATCCATGGTACGAGGAACGGCTGCGGCCTTCGCAATCATAGTTAGCAGTGTCTTATTAATGGCACCGCCTGTGGTTGCTCAGAACAACTACGATAATGTATCTATTGAGGCCACGAAGCTGGCCGACAATGTCTATATGCTGACCGGTGCAGGTGGCAACATTGGTGTATTCACCGCAGCTGACGGTGCCATTATGGTTGACGCTCAGTATGCGCCGCTGAAAGACAAAATTACGGCAGCTATTGCCAAGTTGTCAGACAAGCCGATTAAAACCTTAATTAACTCGCACTTTCACCGTGATCATACCGACGGTAATGCTGCCTTTGCGGCCGCAGGCGTGAGCGTGATAGCGCAGCAAAATGTGTATGACCGCCTACAAGCGAATGAAGATTTTGATCGTGCCGGATTGCCGCAAATCACCTTTTCTCAGCAATTGGCGATTCAAACTGAGCAGGGCGCTTTGCAGCTTGAATACTATCCGGATGGTCACACTGATGGCGATATTATTACCTGGTTTCCAGGCGCGAATGTGATTCACGCCGGTGACTTGTTCTTTGTTGATCGGTTTCCGTTTATTGACTTGAACGCCGGCGGCACCGTTGATGGTTATATCAATAACGTGAGCGCAGTAATCAGCAAAATTGACGATGACACTCAAATTATTCCAGGGCACGGTTCGCTGTCTGACAAATCAGATTGGCAACGTCTGGTGGATATGATTAAAGCAACCCGCGCCGAAGTTGTGGCGGCCAAAGCCAAGGGATTGAGTGAAGCTGAGGTGATTGAACAAGGCTTAAGCGATAAGTGGCAGGATTGGTCGTGGAACTTTATTACCGAAAAGCGCTGGATTGAAACGCTTTATCGCGATCATGACGCAACTGCAGGAATGTAACTGCAACGCTTGCGCGAAGCAGTTACTCAATTAGATTTAACTATCGGCGCCGGATTATTCCGGCGCTTCTAGTTTCAGGCTATCCAATTGCTCACGGGTTTTATTGTGCGGTCTTGGCTGACGTGAATCTGGCTCAATATGCACAAACACAATGTCGTCAGCAACACAGATATTTTGTTTGGTGTGCTTATTACGCACCACGCAAGTAACGGTAAGCGAAGTGCGACCGACTTTTTTCACGCCTAGTCCAAACTCAACTACGTCACCTTGAAAAGCTGATGTTTCAAAGCTAATAGCGCCAATGTGTTTGGTTACCAGACTTTTAGAATCGAGCTGGCAGGCGGCGAAAATATAAGCTTCTTCGTCAATCCATTCCAGAATTCTTCCGCCAAACAGTGAGCCGGCAAAATTCAGATCGTTCGGCATAACTAACCGACGTGACAAAAACCGCATAGCAAAACTCCAGTCAATGAGAATGCAGTCAGTATAACCTAAGTGTCGGAAAAATGTCTGCCCTGACGGTGGCTAATCAATCGCGGGTAGGGTGCAGGTGATCAGCAAAAAATTGCTCAAGCAGACGTAGCTGATGAAGTTCTGCGGCGCTATCAAACTCAGGGTACGCCATCATCTCGAACATCACCCCGCGCTGCTGTAACAGCTTCAGCAAATCCGTACTATGCTTGCTAGCAATAGTTGGCTCATCCAGTCGGTAATGCAGTAACAGCGAAGGCCGTTCAGCTGTTTGCTCAGCCGTTAAAGCAGAAAAGCCATCAAGCACACTGTTGTTTGCATAAACTTGTGAATTATCTATTGGGTGACCCAAATAACGTTCGGCTAAATGCTGGTTGTGCTGGCGCCAGTCAGTTATCGGATTGCCGGCAGCCACGGCGGCAAACGGCGAGTCGTGCTGCAACCACAACTGTAGGCTTACAAAACCGCTATAGTTCGTGCCCATTAAGCCAATGCGAGAGCTATCCACGTAGTTCTGTTGTTGTAAAAAGCGAACCGCAGCGCTGTGGTCTGAGGTTTCCTGGGTGGCTAAATTTTTGTATAAACCGCTTTCCAGCTCGTTTCCCTGTGAGCCGCTACTGCGGCTATCCAGCGTGAACACCAAATAACCTTGCTGGGCCAAATACTGCGGGAAATGATCACCCCACTGCTTCAGTACCTGTTGTTTTCCGGGCTTGCCCGCTATTTGCATGATCACTGGGTACTGCTGCTGTGAGTTAAATGCCGGAGGCTTTATTAATTGATAGAACAAGGGGCTGCCGTCCGCCGCTTCCAGCGTGCCGAACTCGGGGGTTTGCCAGCTATCAGCAAAGCGTGCCAGTGGGTGTCCGGTGGTCACTTTGTTTTCATGTAGCCAGGCAATACGCTGTCCAGTGGGTCCGTGAATGCTTACCTGTGGCGGCTGAGTTGGACTTGAAAAATAATCAATAAAGCTGCGCATTTGCTCATCGAAATGAACTCGGTGGTAGCCGTCAGGCGCGGTTAAACGAGTGGGTTGGCTAGTGTTGCTGTTGTTCAGGTTAGCGCGGTATAAATGCCGTTCTAAAACTGACTTTTCATTAGCGGTGAAATACACCACGCCAGTTGCTTCATCAACACCACTGACTCTATCTACGCTCCAGTCACCGCTGGTTAACTGGCGAATCAACTTACCGTCTAGTCGATACAAATAGATGTGTTTGAAGCCGCTGCGCTCTGAACTCCAAATGAAGTGCTTATTATCATTTAAGAAATACAAATCCTGATGCAGGTTAATCCAGGTAGGACTGGTTTCTTTAACCAGCAGACGTTGTTGCTCGAATCCGTCCTGATTTGACTTGGCAAAGGCCGACGCCACCGGCGCCAACCACAAATCTAGTTGCTGCTGATTACGAGCTTGCCATTGATAGCTTAAGCGCTGGCTGTCAGGTAGCCAGTCAACGCTAATTAAATAGCCGGAACTTCCACCAGCTAAAGGTAGCCCACGCAGGGTATTGCTGGCCAGCTCCAACACGCCGAGCTGAACTTCTGTGCCACTCGTATTGGTTTTGGTTAAGGCTACGAACTTTTGATCAGGCGACCACCAGTAGCCGCGTTCACGACCTAGCTCAGTGGTTGCGATTGCATCGGCGCTAGCGTAGCTATGCTGATTGGTTTCGCTAAAGGTATGTTGAGTAACCTTGCCGGAAGCTACCTTTACCGTATAAAAGTTGTGCTTATGAACGAATGAAATCATATCGCCGCGTGGTGAAAAACGGGCTTCACGAACTTGATATTCGGAGCCAGTTAGCTGACGAAGTTCCGCTGTTTCGGACTGGGTGTCGAGCAGATGCAACTTACCGTTGAAGAGCACTAGCACCCGGCGGCCATCGTCTGACCAACGATAAGCGGCAACCGCTTTTTGATTGGTGTCGGCACTTACTAATAATTTATGGGCTGCGGTAGGAATGTCGTAAACCCACAGCGAGTGAAAGTCCGGTTGTTCAGCACTGCCACGCAAGTAGCTAACTTGTTCTGCTTTGGGCACAAACTGAATTTTGCGCGGTGGGCGATTGTCGAGCGCGGGCGCTTGAAACAAGTCCTCCAGCACAAGTTGTTCACTGGCCTCGGCAGGCACAGTAATACTAAGGCTGACACAGGCCAGCAGAAAGAGGAGGGGCCACCGCAGCAGCGACATAAAAGAAAGCCGACGTTGATAAATCATATAGTGAGTTTATCAAAGCCGGCTTGATACCGCTGTGAACTGCGGTAAAAGGTGGTTAGGACGCGCTAGAATTCACCGCGAATACCTATGGTCAGATTACGTCCTCGTACTGGCGCATCGTCTTTTAAGAACGAGGTATGCACAAAGCCCAGCTCATCGGTCAGGTTTTCAGCTTTTACATACAGGCTTAGTTGATGCCGCGCAGACCACCCCGGATAGTAATTAAAGCTGGCATTAACCAGGTTAAAGCTGTCCGTAGTTGTTTCGTTATCGGCAACGCGATTTTGTGCACCGTAGTAGGTCATTCCTAACGTGGTATCCCAGTTCGCTGCGGCATAGGTGATATCAGTACCAATACGCTGTGCCGGAATACGTGGCAGGTTGCCGCCATCACGCAAATGAGCGCGGGTGAAATCACTGAAGGCACTGAGTTTCCAGGCATCAGTTATGTCCCAGGCCGCTTCCAGTTCATACCCGTACAAATCGACATCGGCCTGCGCATAGGCAATAACTGGCAAGGCATCGTCATGACTATGTTCGTCGTGACCTGGCTCGTCATGGCCATCTGTGTGTTCGTCTTCCTGATGCAAGTCAACGTTATCAACACCGGTGTTGGCACCGTATACAAAGTCATTCACGCGGTTGTAGAACACATTAAACTGCAAATGAAACGCATCGTTTTCGTAGTGCACACCTAAGTCGACATTGTTTGAGCTCTCGATTTGTGGTGCCTGATGGGCGGTTTCAACATGATACTCGTGCTCGCCTTCCTCGTGCAGCTCATAACCAAGTCCCAGCTCGTAGGTGCGGGTAGCAAAATGAGCGCCGTTGGAAAATAGCTCGTTCGCTGATGGTGCGCGCTCGGCGTGACTGAAGTTCACGGCAAGGTTCAGGTGGTCGGTGAGCGGACGCGTGAAGCCGGCGGACAGTGAGAACGGATTGAAGGTTTCACTGCCGGCTGCGGTAGTTACGTCAACGTCTTCGTAACGCGCACCAATTTGCCAGTTATAGTTACCGAAGCTCTGCTCGCCCAGCCAGAACAAGCCGTGTCTGGTAGTTTCTGAGCTTGGTGTAAAGGCTTCCTCGCCCAGTGCACCCTGATCGCTATCGAAACTGTGCAGGCCAACGGCACCATCCCAACCAGCAATAGGCTGATGGCGAGCACTTAAGCGCAACTCGCGTTGTTGGTTGGTGAAGGTAGTTGCGGGCAGGCCATCTTCAATTTCACTATGCTGGTAATCGGTATAACCAATTTTTAATTCTAACTGGCGTACAAAACCGTCGTTAAAGTTCCAGCCACCCAAAATCTGAAAACGGTTTTGGGTTAAGTCAGCAAACGGGCCTGCTTCTTCCTCGGCATGCTCTTCACCTTCGTGCTCTTCTTCGCCATGTTCTTCTTCATGATGAGCGTGACCAGGAATACCGTACTCCTGCTCCAAACGGCCATACGAAAAACCAATATAAGAGGTTTCGGTTACGTGGCTTAAACCAATGTTGCCGCCTTTGGCATCAATAAAGGTATTTTCCACGGTATCCCCGGTTTCACCTTCATTGTTGGTGAATTCAGGTACTTCGTAGTCGTCGCTGGTGCGGGTAAAACCGTCTAAGTGTAATACGACACTGCCGTTACCTGCGTTGATTCCACCATACACATTCTCAGTGTTGGCGGCGGTATCAGTACTCACCCCGTAACGACCTGTTACGCCGCTCAGCGGCTGCTTGGCAATACGGTTATCAACTACGTTTACCACGCCACCGATAGCACCACTGCCGTATAGCAGGGTAGCGGGGCCGCGCAGTATTTCTACTTGAGTGGCGGTGCTGGTTTCAGTGGTTACCGCATGGTCCGGGCTGCCCCGGGAAACATCGGCAGTGTCCAGGCCATTTTGAGTGATTTTTACGCGTGGGCCATCAAGGCCACGAATAATTGGTGAGCCGGCAACATTGGCAAAGTGCGTATTATTAATGCCAGGCTCAGTACTTAAGGTTTCACCCAGAGTATGCG
This sequence comes from Pseudidiomarina planktonica, assembly GCF_900177775.1. GTDB lineage: Bacteria > Pseudomonadota > Gammaproteobacteria > Enterobacterales > Alteromonadaceae > Pseudidiomarina > Pseudidiomarina planktonica. The sequence continues at coordinate 863,291 of NZ_FXWH01000001.1, forward strand.
CGTTCTTTTCGCGCAGTTCGTCACCAGTTAATACACTCACCGGTTGCGCCGAGTTTAATTGATTGCGCTCAAGCGGTGTGGCGGTTACCACTATGACTTCGGTGGGGGCGGCATGGTCATGTTCATTATCAACCTCAGCTTGGGCAACAGCAGCGGTGCTGGCACAAACACTGGCAATAGCTATTGCTAAACGGGACAGACAAAGTTTATTCGATGGCATACAAAAGGACTCCGGTTCAATTTGTTATAGTATAACATTACATGCGCGGGGATCAGGATGCAACCCGTGGAATAAAAAAAAGCCGCAGTGCTGGTGCTCAGTTGCTGGCTTGGGTAGACTCAGAGCGAAACCTAATTATTTTATAACAATAGCGAGAACGTCCATGGGATTGGGAACTAACTTACTAAACTTTAGCTGGCATAAGCTGGCCATTGGCTCGGCTGTGGCGATGACTTTAACAGCTTGTGGTGCACAAGAAATTGCAGCCGAAAAACCGTCTGCCAGTGCTACAGCTATTCAGGCACACCTAGAGTTTTTAGCCAGTGACGAAATGGCCGGCCGTGATACCGGCAGCCGCGGCCATGAAATTGCCTCGCAGTACATTGCGACTGAATTTAAACGCCTGGGTCTGGAACCAGCCGGTGACGACGGCACTTATTACCAGCGCATTCAATTTCGGAAAAGCTTCCTGAAAGAACGTAGTGCCGGGTTATCAATTCACCGCGGTGATGAAACTATTGAACTGGATTATCCGAAGCAATTTATTATGGGCCCCAGCTCTGTTACTGAACGTGATGAACTGACAGCACCCTTAGTATTTGTTGGTTACGGTATGGTGTCGGAAACTTTCGGTATTGATGACTACGCTGGTTTAGATGTAGACGGCAAAATTGTGGTTATGCTTACCGGACGTCCGGAAGAACTGCCAAGCGAAGAAGCTGCTCATTTATCTTCTATTAAAGGTGAGTTAGCAGCTGAGCGTGGTGCGGTTGGTATTCTTACCGTGCACACGCCGCAACGTGAAGAAGTGCGTAGCTATGAAACCAGCATGTTATATCTGAATGTGCCAACCGTGCGCTGGTTAAATGACGCCGGTGAACCGCATAGCCGCTACGATACTATTGCTGCTACCGCTTATGTTGATGACGCTGCTGCTGAAGCTTTGTTCGCGAACAGCCAAATGACCTTAGCGGATATTTTCACGCAGTTGGAAAACAACGAGTCGCCGAAAGGCTTTGCCATGGATGTAAGCGCGACCTTGAAGCGCGAGTCACGTCATGAGCAGGTAAGTAGCCCGAACGTTGCTGCGGTGTTGCCTGGTTCTGATCCTGAACTGCGCGATGAGTATTTGGTGTATACCGCGCACTCAGACCATATTGGTGTGAGTAAAGATTTAAGCGGTGACGACAACATCAATAACGGTGCTATGGATAACGCCGCTGGTGTGTCTGTGATGTTAGAAACAGCGCGGATGTTTGTTGAGTCGGAGCAAAAACCACAGCGCTCGGTCATGTTCCTGGCGGTTACGGCGGAAGAACGCGGCTTGTTAGGCGCGGACTACTTCGCACATAATCCAACAGTACCAATGGCGAATATTGTTGCCAACGTGAACCTGGATATGCCGGTACTGCTTTATGATTTTGCTGATGTTATTGCCTTTGGCGCCAATCACTCAACTTTAGGTGACACCGTTGCCGCAGCGGCCGCTGAGTACGATATTGAGTTGAGCCCGGATCCTATGCCTGAGCAGGCTATTTTCACCCGCTCAGATCACTACACTCTGGTGAAGAAAGGGGTACCAGCCGTATTCTTAATGACGGGTTTTACCTCCAAGAATCCGGATGAAGATGGTGGCAAGGTTTGGGGTGAGTTTTTCGCGAAGCATTACCACCGCCCAAGCGATGAACCTAGCCTGCCGATTCGTTATGAATCCGGTGCACTGTTTACCGATATTAACTTTGCTATTGGGCAACGTATTGCCAATGATGAACAGCGCCCGCAGTGGTTGTCTGATTCATTTTTTGGTAAAGTATTCGGACAAGGTGACAGCGTCGCTACTGCGAACTAACCTTATTAGTCTTTGAAACAGCCGGAGCTCTCGCTCCGGCTTTTTTATGACTAAATTTTGAGGGAAAGTTGATCTTGTTCTTTACGATTATAGTACTAAGAACATGGCAATTATTCCGGTTTAACCATTACATTTTAGAAAGGTCTGATTTTTAATGACAAATCCGCAAGTAAAAATCACACCGGCAATGCCGGATGAGGAATTTTTACGAACATTAGTTCAGGCTGTTGCCGGTGAGGTAGAGGTTGAATGTGACCATACCTGCCACTTGCGTCTGGCATGGTTAAATTTGCGCAGTAAGCCGTGGCCGATTGCGCTGGCCGATACCTGCGAAGTGTTAAAGGCGCTGCCTGAGCATAGTGGTGGCGGTAAGGCTTATCATCACACGCTAACCGTGGCTTCGTTGCGTTTGATTTTGCAGCGAATTAAGCATCATGACAATGACGATTTTGAGAGTTTCCTGGCAGCTTACCCCGAGCTTCGGGCCGACTTCCGTCAACTGATAAAAAACTATTATAGCGATGAACATTTAGAGCGGCGCAGTGCCCGGGTTGCTTTTGTAAGCCCGGACAAACGCGCGCTTGATGGTTAGTTGCTAAATACTTACCGCCTGCCGGCCTAACTAAATAGGCGATCCCGGCGGTAAGCTTACTGGCGTGAAATCATCCGGCCAGTGACCTTCTTCCAATACCGCTTTAAGACGATCTGCCAGAAACCCTGCATAGGTTGACTCTGCTTCGGTTAAACGCTGCTGTTGCTGCTTCAGAAAGCCGTGCAACTGTGCTCTCACTTCTGCGCCTAAGGTTTTATCCTGATAAGTCTGGGCAATGTGAAACAGGGTTACGTAGGCTATCCGTTGCGCTGTAACAGTACCTTCAGCGGCGGTAGCTGGCGCAATAATCTGAGTTGAAAGTTCATTCAGTACGGCAGCAGGAGCCGGTATGCCGTCATTGTGCTGGTGCTGCAGCGCTAATCTATTCAGGCGCTCAGGCTGTAACAGCAAGGTTAGTCCGGCGCTGGCGGCAGCTTCAGCCATAGTTACTACGTCGGGAATCAATCCCATTCTGCCACTGAAGCGTTCGCGGTTACTATCGTCGCCGTAACTCAGTGGTACCAGGAGCTGCTGAATCTTGCCTGAAACGGTCAGCGTATCGGGATGAATAGCACGGATCATTTGGGTTAACGCCAACTTCTGTTGACGGCTGTTCACCGGACGATAATCCAGGTTGTCCTCGCCTTTTACATAGTAACTATAATTAACGCCACCAAGCATCTTCACCGCGGCCTCAATTTGGTAGCGGTGTAATGCATACATAGGCACAAACAGCTCGTGCAGGCGACTAACTGGTTCACCGGCGGGCAATACATCTAAATCAAAATTGGCGAGTACTTGTTCGCGAATATCCAAAATCCGCTCTAATTCAGTAACAGCATCACTGCCGTTGTCCCACAAGTGCGCTTCCGGATGAGCCCCGCTAGCCGGACGCGCATCACGGTCGGAAATGAAGGTTAAGCCCAGCGCACGATTCTCTCGCAAAATAGTTTCCAGCGACTGGGTGCCTTTATTGTCACCGTAACCATAAGCAATAACTTGTTTGTCCCACAAACCAATTTCATTGGTGTAAGACGCACTTAAACCAATACCGTTGTCTTGCGTATTCAGGCTTAATAACGGATGTGGATAGTCCATTACCGATGCGCGGTCATGCGCGCTGGCGGCAAAGTTGTGGGCAATTCCCAGCGTGTGGCCAATTTCATGGGCCGATAACTGTCGAATACGGGCTAGCGCCATCGCTTCTACCTGCGCTTCAATCGTTTCGCTTTGGTCAGCGCTGGCGGCGTCGGCGTAGGGCTTTAACAGCGCCTGAGCTATACGCATGTCCTGTCGAACCCGCAGCGACCCCAGGGTAACGTGACCTTTAATGATTTCACCGGTACGCGGGTCGGTTACGGACGAGCCGTATGACCAGCCGCGGGTGGCACGATGAACCCATTGAATGACGTTGTAGCGAACATCCATAGGATCAGCATTTTCGGGTAACACTTTGATCTGAAATGCATCGTCGTAGCCAATAGCGTTGAAAGCCTCATTCCACCAGCGTCCGCCTTCAAGCAGAGCAGTACGAACCGGCTCCGGAGCACCCGGATCCAGATAGTACACAATAGGTTCTACCGCTTCGCTACGTTCGGCGTTGGGGTTCTTTTTGTGTAAGCGGTGGCGCGGAATGAATTGCTTGCGCATGGGTTCGCCTAAGGGTGCTGCATAGTCCACGTAGTCCATTGACCAATAACCGCTGTTCGGATGAAACTCGCGTGGCTCGAAGCCGTCGTCGGGCAGGCGTACCAATGAATGGCGTAAATGCACAGTCAGCGCTTGTGCATCCGGCGCAACCTGGCGCACAAAGCGTCCTTCAGGACTACCCACGAAGGTTACCGTGGCTTCCAGTTCAGTATTATCAACAAAAGCTTTGCTGCGCGGCGGATAGACCATAGAGCGTTCGGTACTGACTTGGTACTGGCCCTGATCGGTGCGCTTTAAACGTTCGGCAATGCCATGAGTATCGCTGAGCAAATACGGGGTGTAGTCAATCAGCACCTGCTGGTCGTTATGTGCCACCACGTTAAAGCCCCACAGCACAGAGTTGGCAAAAGCCTCGGTCACACTTTGGCGTTCGGCCTGATTGTCGGTAACAGCTTTGTATTTGGTGTTTTGCTCTTGCAGTAATACTTTATGGTTGCTCACCACAAACTCAACCACCCGGGTAGAACCCAATTGGCCGCGGTCTAAACCTATATCGTTTGAACCCAGCCCACGCGGCATACTGGTTTGCAGTAGCAAAGGTTCGGCTGTACGAGGGACCGCTAAATAATAATTGCCAGTAGCAGTGTCATGATAAAACGTATAAAAACCCTGCTGACGGGTCATGCCTTCGGTAAATGTTGCCACATTTACTGCAGCTTCAGGCTTCGAGTTGCTCTGCGCCATGGCATGCATAGGCAGGCTAAAGCTCAGGAATAAAATGGTTATAATGAGTCGTTTCATGTCTGCTGGCTTCTACTGTATGGTGATGATAATGGTGACATTTCGGTGATTTAAGCCGAAGCTAAGTTACCCATTTAAGAACTCAAAACGTTAGCACAGAATGATTAGGGAACCTAACCCATGCTCACTTCAATAACTGCACCTTTTATCGTAGATTCGCGCTTAAACGCCGATACCCACCCAGTTGGCGACTGGCCGTTATCCCGGTTGCTACTGTTTAATGATTGTCGCTATGACTGGCTGGTGCTGGTGCCCAGAGTAGCTGAGGTTACCGAATGGGTGCAGCTAAGTGAGGTACAACAGGAGCAGTTGTGGCGTGAGTCCCGTTGCTTGAGCGAGGTATTGTTAGCGTGCAGTGACGCCAGCAAATTGAATATTGGTGCGCTTGGCAATGTGGTTAGTCAGTTGCATATTCATCATGTGATGCGACATCACGGCGATGCCGCCTGGCCTGGCCCAGTGTGGGGGCATAGCCCGGCGCAGCCTTATACTACTGAGGCTTTATCAGCTCGCGCGCAATACTGGCGCGAGCAGTTGCGTGACTCAAGCCAGCCGGTCGGCCAGCTCCTCCAGAATTTGTAAACACCATTTCTCAATGCGCTGGTCACTGAGCTCATATTGCGAGTCTTCATCCAGCGCCAACCCGACAAAGTAGTTGTCGTTGTCGGTTAAGGCTTTTGAGGCAGCGAATTCATAGTCGTCGCCATTCGGCCAGAAACCAATGCGTTCGCAACCCAGCGGTAGCAGTTCGTCATGCAGCATGCCCAGCGCATCCTGAAACCAGTCGGTGTAGCCAACCTGATCGCCCATGCCGTACAGCGCCACAATTTTGCCATTCAGATTTAACTGCTTAATGTCGTCCCATTGGCTTTCCCAGTCTTCCTGAATTTCGCCGAAATCCCAGGTGGACAGACCAAAAATAAGGATGTCGTAAGTTTCGGCCAGAGTTAAAGGGTCGTCTTTAATATTGTGCAGGCTGACCAGCTCGGCACCAATTTGGTCGCGAATTTTCTCCGCGGCAATTTCGGTGTAGCAGGTGGTTGACCCATAAAATAATCCGATTTTCATCGATTAAGTAACTCCATTGGCAATAGCAGGCGCTCGGGTTAGTGCCGGTGAGGCTGATTTTTATAGTGTAACAAAAGCAGCTGCGCTGGTGGCATGATATACTCAATTTTTTCTGCAACGGATTGGTTTTGAACGATGAATTTTGACGAGTTAGTAGGCCGTCTTGAGCCTGTTTTTGATGAAGCAGTAACTAGTGGTGATGATGACGAATTGTTTGCCAGCGGCTATTTACGCGGGCATTTTGATTTGGTGGTGGCTAAGCTTGAGTTAGCCGAGAAAACCGATGCCGACGTGCTGTTACCCGCCGTGGAAGCGTCCTTGAATGCTACTAAGCACGAACTGGCACCAACCGACCAGCAGCATGTTAAAGATATGCTTGAACGATTACGTCAACGGGCGACGCTGTAACCGCTCGGGACGCAACCGGTGCAACAGCGATTGCGCCAGTGGTAAGGGTTCGGCCAGTAACTGCGAGGTTAGTAATTCAGCCGCCAGTGGCGCGCTGGTAAAGCCACGCGAGCCCAGCCCGCCGATGACATACAAACCGCTCTGCAGAGCTCCTACCACGGGCAAATGGTCGCGGGTAGTAGAGCGAACGGCGGCACGTTGACCGGCTACTGCAAAATCCTGTTGCCAAACCTTTCCCGGCAATTGTTGCTGCAAGGTTTTAATATTCTCGGCATCATCGGCGGCACGCACCGCCGTGTTGTCGTCGTCGCGCTGGAAAGTAGCACCGACACATTGCAAGCCGTCATGCGGCGGTGTTACATACCCTTTGTAGCAAATAACCTGCTGCTGATGTTGACGCTCAGCACTGGCTTTCACCAGAGTGACCTGACCACGAACGTTCTGCAACGCCAGATCAAACTTCTCTAACAGTGCTTTGTTGCCGGCTCCGGCGGCTAAAATCACCGTTGCGGTCTGAATTTGGCTGCCATCGGCACAGTTAAGTTGCCAGCCTTCAGCGGTTTTAACCAAATCGACAATACGTTGTTGTACCACCTGCGCCTCGGCATCATGCAGGCACTGTTGTACCAATGATTGTGGCTGCAGCCAGCCGCCGGTAGGGTAATGCAAACCCCCTGCGGCGAGTGTGGTTGCAGTGACGGTATCGGGCTCGAGCTGACTACTGAGGTTCTGTACTAATTCCTTGCTGTATAAGTTATCTGCTACTTTGCGATAGCGCTTTTCACGTTCAGGATTTACCGCAATCTGACTCACGCCGTGCCAGTGCGTGATGGCGCTAAATTGACTGCGGTACAGCCGCTGGGCAAAGGTAAAAGCGCTTACGTAGAACTCACTGGTAGGGCTGCGTTCGGCCTGTAACAGCGGGTAACAGGCGGCTTGATGATTGCCGGAGGCCGCGTCAGCAATACCTTCGCTGACTATGATAGAAGTAACGCCACGTTGTGCCAGCGCTCGTGCCGTTAAGGTAGCGGCAATACCGCCACCAATAATAACTGGCGATTCAGTCAGAACCTTGCGCTCTGCTGTGGCTTCAGCAGGCTGCACCTGGCCGTAAAGCATTTCGCGCTTAACCCCAAAGCCTTTGTGCTTGTATACTTTGCAATTTGCTGCCTGCAGGCCGCGCTTAACGGCTCCGGCAGCGGTGAAAGTAGCAAAGGTGCAACCGCTGCGGGCACTTACTGCCATTGCCTGAAACAGTTCCGGTTGCCACATGCGCGGATTCTTATCGGGTGTAAAACCATCTAAAAACCAGGCATCAATGGTGTTTTCGGCGCCTGGCAACCAGTCGGGGAGTGTATCTACAATGTCACCAAGCCATAAATCTAACGTTATGCGGTGACGTTGATTCGCTGTAATGCTCTCTAGCAACAATCGATGGCAGCCGCTTTCCGCCGGCGGGTATAGCGATAATAGTTGCTCGGCGTAGCTAGCCAATTCCGGAAAGTTTGCCAGTGACCGGCGTAAATCTGTTAAGCTAAGCGGGTGTTTTTCAAACGAAATAAAATGTAAATGCATGGCGCGGTCAGCATTCTCGACCATGCTTTGCCAGGTACTTAAAAAATTTAAACCGGTGCCAAAGCCTGATTCAGCAACGCGAAAATCGGCGTGAAGGTGACTTTGCCAGCGCCCGGGTAATCCATTTTGGGTTAAAAAAACGTAACGGCTTTCAGCTAACCCTGCTTCTGGGTTAAAATAAATGTCATCAAAGTGTTGTGAAACTGGCACACCGGTCTCACTATAATAAACGTCAGCAGGGGTAGTCGCGGTCACGTAATTTTACCTTTAAGGGGAAACCTTTAAAATGAAGCCCTTGGAATGAACAATTAGAATCGCTCAACCAGCGCGAAGTGTAGCAAAGCAGACCACTTTTTTATACATTTCCGCTACCATGTACGAGCGCCATAGGAACACAGGACGGACGAATGAAAAGAGCAGTGATTACCGGTATGGGCATTGTCTCAAGTATCGGTTTAAACCAACAGGAAGTACTCGAATCTCTACAGCAAGGCCGCTCAGGAATCACTTTCTCTGAGGAATTTGCAGAGAAAGGCTTGCGTTGCCAAGTGTGGGGGAATGTTAAAACCAATCCTCAGGATCACATTGACCGTAAAGCCTATCGCTTTATGGGCGATGCTGCTGCTTATGCCTACATGGCAATGGAGCAAGCTATTGCTGATGCCGGCTTAACTGAAGAACAAGTATCGAACCCGCGTACCGGCCTGGTAGTAGGTTCCGGTGGCGCTTCTGGTGAACACCAGGTAGCGGCCGCCGACACTTTGCGTGAACGTGGTGTGAAACGGGTTGGACCATACATGGTTCCGCGTTGCATGGCGTCTACTACCTCTGCTTGTTTGGCTACCCCATTTAAAATTAAGGGTGTGAACTATTCTATTAGTTCTGCTTGTGCAACCTCGGCGCATTGTATTGGTCATGCACTTGAGCTGATTCAGTTCGGTAAACAAGATCGCGTATTTGCCGGTGGTGGTGAAGAGCTGCACTGGACTCTGGGCATGGAATTTGATGCCATGGGCGCGCTAAGCACTAAGTACAATGAAACCCCTGATAAAGCATCACGTACCTATGACGCCGATCGCGACGGATTCGTTCCTGCTGGCGGTGGCGGCATTCTGGTGATCGAAGAATTAGAAACTGCGTTAGCTCGCGGCGCCACTATTTATGGTGAAATCGTTGGCTACGGTGCTACTTCAGATGGCTACGATATGGTGGCTCCATCGGGTGAAGGCGCAGTGCGTTGCATGGAAATGGCCATGGCTACTGTGGATACTCCGGTTGATTATCTGAACACGCACGGAACTAGTACTCCGGTTGGCGATGTGAAAGAACTTGAAGCGGTTCGTGCCGTGTTCGGTGATAACACACCTTACATGAGTGCAACCAAAGCCATGACGGGTCATGCCTTAGGTGCAGCTGGCGTTCATGAAGCTATATTTTCACTGTTAATGTTGAAAAATGACTTTGTAGCACCTTCTATCAATATCGAAAATCTTGATGAAGCGGCTAAGGGCATGAACATTGTGCGCGAATCTAAATCAGCCAAGCTAAACACTGTAATGTCGAACAGCTTTGGCTTCGGTGGTACCAATGCCACCCTGGTTATGCGTCGTTACACCGACTAATCAGTTGCTGCCGAACAGGCACTCTAAGATCTCGTAAAGAAGCGTAACAGGAAGCCTAACTTCTGTTACGCTTTCTTTTTATGGAGAAAAGAAAACTTTGGCGCCTATGAACATTCTTGCGGATGCGAATATTCCTCAAGTTGAAAAACTATTTGAACAATTTGGCCAGGTGAACCTGTTTTCGTCACGGCAACCGCCGTCCGAGCAATTGGCCGATGCGCAGGTGTTGCTGGTACGGTCGGTTACTCAGGTAAATAGTGCCTTGCTACAGCAAGCTCCAAAGCTCACCTTTGTTGGCACCGCCACTATTGGGGTGGAACACGTTGATCAAGCGGCGCTGCAGCAACGTCATATTCAGTTTGCCAGTGCGCCCGGGGCCAACGCGGCCGCTGTTGGCAATTACGTATTAAGCGCTACTGTGGAAATGTTGCTGGCGCAGGGTAAGTGTGAATTACCCACCGGCAACGCGGTCATTATTGGTGCTGGCCATACCGGCACTGCAGCGGGTAAACGCTTAAGTGGGCTTGGTTATCAGGTAAGTTATTATGACCCACCGCTGTTAGCTGATAATAATGCCGCCAGACCGGTAGGCTGCGATCTTCATGCCGACTGGCAGCGGGTATTGGAAGCTGACCTGATCAGCTGTCATGTGCCATTACAGGATGAGGGGCAATATCCAACCCGACATTTGTGGCAAGCCGACTCGCTGCAACAGTTGAAATCCGATTGTTTATTTATCAACGCTTCCCGCGGCGCGGTGGTAGCAGAGCAGGATTTGCTGCAAACTTTAGCGGCCAATGGGCCTATGGTGACCCTGGATGTATGGGAACATGAACCACAATTAAATAGCGAGTTAGTAGCGCAAGTAGCCTTAGCTACGCCGCATATAGCCGGACATAGCTTAGAAGGTAAAGTAGGCGGCGCTTACAGTTTGTATGGGACTTTTTGTAAAGTACAAAAATGCTCCCCAGAGCTTAGTCTGCAAGCGTTACTGCCAAAAGCCAACCAGTCAGTTATCGAAATAGCAGTACCACCTGACTTGCAAACACTGGCAACATGGTTAAGAGCCATTTATGATATTCGCAATGATGATAAACTTTTACGTGATAGTGAGTTAACTGCAGCAGCATTCGATAATCTGCGCAAGAACTATCAGGTAAGGCGTGAACTTAGTGTACAAAGTGTTACGGGCGAGTTGCTGCAAGGTGATTCCGGGGGTGCTAAAAAATGGCGCCAGCGCTTTGAGTACATGGGTTTTCACGTACAAACAACGAAAGCTGAGTAAGTAGTTACTTGGCGCAGTTTTATAAAACATAGGAGATAGCATGGCGCGTGCGTTTAATGTAGCGGTTTTGGGTGCAACTGGTTTGGTCGGTCAGCAGATGATGGATATTCTGGCCGAACGAGATTTCCCGGTAGCCCGTTTGTTTCCGCTGGCCAGCAGTCGGTCTGCCGGAGCTACGGTTAGCTTTAACGGCGAAGATTTGACGGTTGAAGACGCCGAAGGCTTTGATTGGTCGCAAGTGGAACTGGCGTTTTTCTCCGCTGGCGGTTCTATCTCCAAGATTTATGCTCCGCGTGCAGCGGAAGCCGGCTGTGTGGTTATCGATAACACCTCTGAGTTTCGCTACGAACCTGATATTCCATTAGTAGTGCCGGAAGTGAACGCGCATGCATTAGCAGATTTCCGTAATCGCAATATTATTGCCAACCCAAATTGCTCAACCATTCAAATGATGGTGGCGCTGAAACCTATTCATGATGCGGTAGGTATTGAGCGTATTAACGTTGCCACTTACCAGTCCGTATCAGGTGCTGGTAAGGAAGCGATGGAAGAGTTAGCCAAACAGACCGCCGCCTTGTTAAATGGCCGTGAAGTTGAAACTGAAGCTTTCTCACGCCAAATCGCGTTTAACTGTATTCCACAAATTGATGTATTTATGGACAATGACTACACCAAGGAAGAAATGAAAATGGTGTGGGAAACCCAGAAAATTATGGGTGATAACAATATTCGGGTGAACGCGACTGCGGTGCGAGTACCGGTATTTTTTGGTCATGCCGAAGCTTTACACATTGAAACCGAACAGCCGATTACCGCTGAGCATGCCTGTGAATTACTGCGTGCAGCGCCGGGCGTAACTTTGTTGGAGCAACGAGAAGAGTTCCCAACCCAGGTTAGCTCTGCAGCCGGTAAAGACAATGTGTTTGTAGGTCGGGTGCGCAATGATATCTCGCATCCGCAGGGTCTGAATTTATGGGTGGTGGCCGACAACATTCGTAAGGGTGCGGCTACCAACAGTATTCAAATTGCGGAGCATTTGATTCGCGATTACTTGTAAAGGTTTTACCTCAGCAGCCGTTATAACGATTAGCGGAAATCATAACGATTAAACGAACTGGTAGAACAGGGAATGACTCAATTTAGCGGGCGCATTATGAACAAACCTTCACTGCTGTTGTTAGCAGCCATCGCTGTGAGTGTGCCTGGCGCATACGCTCAGGAAGATGGAGTTGTCATTAAGGGTCCCAAAGGCTCGGAAGCAACCGATGTTCGTGTTGGGACCAAGCGTTATGGTCCTATTACCTCGGAAGATACGCTCTGGAGCATAGCCAGTCAGAATCGGCCGCATTCCAGTGTGTCAGTGAATCAAATGATGGCTGCTATTGTGGAAGCAAATCCACAGGCGTTTGTGAACGGCAACATGAACCGCATGTTGGATGGGTTTTATTTGCGTATTCCGAGCTTGCAGGAAATGCAAATGGTGAATCCAACGGCTGCGGCTCGCCAGCAGCAGTTAGATGATGCCCTGTTAGATAAAAGCGAAGACTTGCGCCGCGAACAGCAACGTATAGAAGAAGCTCGCAAAACTCAGGAGCAGTTGCTGACTGAGGCAAAATCCAAAGCGGAACAAACCATTGCCGAAGTGCGTTCAGCCCAGCAAGATGACTTCACTGCGCTGCGCGAGCAAGTGGCAGAGTCTATGGCTGCGGTGGAGAACCTTTACAACGAGAATACCCAGTTACAAGAACGTCTTCAACAACTCGATGAGCGGGTTGAAGCACTACAAGCTCACCTGGCTGAAGACGGCGAACTGCAAGTGCAGTTACAGCAAATACTGAATCAAAACGAACAAATTCTGAGTGATCAACGTGAGCGCGAGCAGCAACAAGATGAAACTGACTGGGTAGGGTGGTTGTCGCAACCGTTGAACCTGGCCCTGTTATCTTTGTTGCCGGCGCTGGCTATTCTGGTTGCGCTATACGCTATATTTGTGCGCCGTCGCTCCAGTAAAGACGATACTGAAGAAGCACAGCCAAAAAAAGGTAAGAAAGAACTTTCGGACGCTGAAGCTGCGGCACAACTGGAAGCCGAATTGTTAGCGGATCCGCTGCCTGATGACAGCAATGACCTGCTGGATATTGATGACGAGTTGGCTGACTTAGACACTCTGGATGATGAAGGTGACGATTTAAGTTCACTGGAAGACGAGCTTCTGGTGCCGGATCAGGATGACGAAGAAGCTGACGAAGGCGACCAACTGGTGCGTCTTGATGACGATCCTGATGCTGATAACGATCAGGACGACAGCGCTAAGAACAACGACGCTAGCGCAGACGATGACGAAGATATTAGTCAGGACGAGTTAGATCGTTTGCTGGCAGATGGCGACGATGATGACGATGTCGCTATTGATCTCGACCTTGATGATGATGAACTGGATGCTGACTCAGCGAGCGACAGCCCTGAGGAAGAGCCTGCTTCGGAAGAGGTTACTGATGATGAAACCGTTCCACAGGCTGACGCTGAAACAGACCAAACAACCACGTCGGAAGACGATGATGATGTTGATATCGATTCCATTTTGGCGGCAGAGCAAGCGCCGGCAGAGGATACTAATGCTTCGGCAGAAGCTGATGATGAGGCTGAAGACGAAGACTTACTGCCGGAGCTAGATGAGAACGAAGACAAGAACGACGACGAAGATTTTAGCATTGATGATGTATTCGATGAGTTAGGTATTGATGAGCAGCTCGATGGCGATGATGACGATGTTGATTTGGAGCAATTGCTATCGGAGTCGGATGAGCTGACCCAGGCGCAGACGGACAGTGAGCCAAGCGTGGATGCCGATGCATTAAACGAAGTTGATGCAGATGACAGTGACCCTGTTATTGGTGATACCGGTGATGACACCGATGCGGAGCCGGAACAGACTAAATCCGCTGAGCCGGCGACCACTGCGGTAGCTGATGCTGATGACAGTGACGATGTCAGCGATGATGATAGTGATGCGGCTAACACCGAAGAAAATGCTAAAGAGAGTGCTGAAGATACCTCTGAAGATAGTGCTGAAAAAAGTACTGAGGACGAAGCTCAGGACGAAGCTGACGCCAGCGCCGATACTAGTGAAGAAGACGAAGACTTCGTTGATATCGACACCTTAATTGATGAAGCTCAGGACGAAGAAAGCGACACTGACCCTTACGACAGCGATGCTGTTGGTGAAGTGCTTGGTGACACCGAAGACGATGGTGACGAAGTTCCGCTTGATGACGACGACAGCCCGTCGGCGCAACTTGATTTAGCACGCGCTTACATTGAAATGGACGATTTTGACGAAGCTCAGGTGTTGTTGGAAAAAATCATTGCGGCCGACGACGCAGACGAAGATATTGTAAAAGAAGCGAAACAGTTACAAGCGCGGTTAGATAGCTAGACAGGACAGATCCAATGCGCATTGCAGTAGGCGTTGAATATAACGGCCAAAGTTACTTTGGCTGGCAACGCCAGCGTGACGTAAAGTCAATACAAAGTGAACTTGAACGAGCCTTTAGCGTTGTTGCCAACGAGCCTATTGCGCTCACCTGTGCCGGTCGTACTGATGCTGGCGTGCATGCCACGGCGCAAGTGGTGCACTTTGACACCCGGGCATTGCGGCCGGAAGGCGCCTGGACCATGGGCGTGAACTCTAATTTACCCGACGACATAGCGGTACGCTGGGCGCAGCCGGTTAGTAACGATTTTAATGCGCGTTTTAGTGCCACTGGTAGGCGCTATCGTTACATTATACTCAATACACGTTTACGCCCGGGGATAATGCGTGGCGGTGTTAGTCACTACCACCAACCGTTACAACTCGAGTTAATGCAGCAGGCGGCGCCGGCGTTGCTTGGCGAGCATGATTTTAGTGCGTTTCGCGCTGCACATTGCCAGTCTCACACACCGTTCCGTTGTTTAACGCACTTAACCTTGTCTCAACAGGGCCCTTACATAGTGGTTGATATTGCCGCCAATGCCTTTTTACATCATATGGTACGCAATATTGTGGGGAGCTTAATGACCATTGGTGCCGGCGAACGTCCGCCCGAGTGGCTGGCCGAGTTGTTGGCTGGAAAAGATAGAACTCTGGCTTCAGCAACCGCGAAGCCAAACGGTTTGTATTTGGTGGCAGTGGATTATCCGGCCGAATTTCGTATTCCGAAGACACCGCCCGGACCTCTTTGGTTATCCTGACTTAAGCGTAAGCCACACAGCTAAGACCACTTTTTACTGCACTCACGCCGCTGAATGTGCTTTAATATAGGCATTATCAGGCAAATTGTCGGGACTGTTTATCGGGATTTTCTAAAGATGTTTACCGGAACTCTTTACCGGAACTCTGTACGCCGATGACTAGTCAAACCCTTATGCTAATTTCGTAATGGAATGTTATGAGCTGGATTGAACGAATTCTTGCTAAACCCAAGAGCAATAAACGTCGAAATATTCCTGAAGGTGTGTGGAATAAGTGCAGCAGTTGCGATGCCATTATTTATGGTGCTGACTTAGAACGCAGCCTGGATGTATGTCCAAAGTGTGACCACCACATGCGCCAAACCGCGCGTCGTCGTTTGGAAACCTTTTTAGATACCGGCAGTGCTACCGAAATTGGTGCTGAGCTGGAGCCGAAAGACATACTCAAGTTCCGTGACTCGAAAAAGTACAAAGACCGCATTGCTGCGGCGCAAAAAGCAACCGGCGAAAAAGACGCTCTGGTTGCTCAGGAAGGCAAGCTGAAAGGTATTCCGTTAGTCGCGGTTGCGTTTGAGTTTAACTTCATGGGTGGCTCGATGGCTTCTGTTGTTGGTGCCCGCTTTGTGAAAGCTGCTGAGGTTTGTCTGGAAAAACGCATTCCGTTGGTATGCTTTTCAGCCTCTGGTGGTGCTCGTATGCAAGAGGCACTGATGTCGTTAATGCAAATGGCCAAAACATCGGCTGCACTGGCGCGCATGAGTGAAGAAGGTCTGCCATTTATTTCCGTTCTCACTGACCCGACCATGGGTGGTGTATCGGCGAGTTTGGCAATGCTGGGTGATATTAATATTGCCGAGCCGAAAGCACTGATTGGTTTTGCCGGCCCGCGTGTCATTGAACAAACCGTTCGCGAAACCTTGCCCGAAGGCTTCCAGCGCGCTGAATTCCTGCGTGATCATGGCGCCATCGATATCATTGTCGACCGTCGCCACATGCGCAATCGCATTGCTGGCTTGTTGTCGAAGTTCCAACACTTACCTGAGTTGGTTGACGAGTTGTAATTATGCCTAAGCCCCGGACGCTGGCTCCTGCAGCCAGCGCCAGTCTGGATGATTGGCTTCACTACCTGGAAAATTTGCATACCAAAACCATTGAGTTGGGGCTGGATCGTGTTAGTGAAGTAGCCGATAAGCTTGGTGTGCGGCAACCCAAAGTACCAGTTATCACTGTGGCTGGCACGAACGGCAAAGGTTCAACCGTACGTTATTTGGAAGTTATACTTCAGCATGCTGGTTACAGTACCGGCGTATATGTTTCTCCTCATCTTTATCATTACGCCGAGCGGGTTCGTTTAAACCAGCAACACCTGCCTGATGCCGAACACACGCAAGCCTTTGCGGCGGTTGAAGCCGCGCGCGGTGACACCTCACTAAGCTATTTTGAGTTTGGTACCCTGGCAGCTTTATGGCTATTTCAACAACACCAGCCCGATGTGATTATTCTGGAAGTTGGCTTGGGCGGGCGCCTGGACGCAGTTAATTGCGTAGCGCCGGATGTAGCCGTGGTTACCAGCATAGGGCTGGACCATTGTGACTGGCTGGGTGATACCCGCGAACTTATTGGATTTGAAAAAGCCGGGATTTTCCGCGCAGGTAAACACGCTGTATGCGGCGATCCCGATATGCCGGTAACTATTGGTGAACATGCGCAAGCCATTGGCGCAGTTTTGTCTCAAGTAGGTGAGCAGTTTAGCTACCAACGCGATACTGACCGCTGGCATTATCGCAGTGAAACGCTGAACTTAACTAATTTACCGCTGCCACAGTTACCATTAGCAAACGCAGCTACGGCTATCGCAGCATTAGAAGGCTTAGCGTTACCAGTTACCGCAGCGGCTATCGCACAAGGGATTGGCGAGGCGCGTCTGGCGGGCCGATTGCAACTGCTGCAAACCAATCCGCCAGTGTTGCTGGACGTAGCCCATAATCCCCATGCCGCTGCCTTTTTATGTGACACTGTGCAGGCACGCTTTAGCGACTATGACGTTATTGCGGTGATAGGTATGTTAGCCGACAAAGATATTCAGGGCAGCTTACAAGCGCTGCAACCGGTAGTGAGTGAATGGGCTTTGGCTAGTTTGTCAGAACCTCGTGGAGCCAGTGCCCAGGAGCTGCAACAGGCGCTGCCACCTACTAATGTACCTGTGAGTAAGCATGACTCTGTCGTAGCCGCTTTTGAGTATGCGAGAGAGCGCGCCAAAGCTGCATCGCGATCTACGCTGGTATTGGTGTGTGGGTCGTTTTACACTGTGGGCAAGATTCAAGCGAAGGAGTAAGTAAGTGGCTACCCAGTTACAGAACAGATTAGTCGGCACTGTTATCTTAGTCGCTTTGGCCGTGATTATTCTGCCGGACCTGCTCGACGGTCAGAAACGTGAACAACAGCAGGCTTACGAAACTATTCCTTTGCAACCTGAAGGTGAAGTACCTAGTGATGCGGTGCAGTTACCTGAGGTTGAACGTCAGCAATCGACTAACGCTGCTGATGCAGCGCTTGAAGTAACTGCCGACAACGCACCTGCGGTAAGCGACAAGAGCGCTAATGGCGAGGAAGGTTTCGCCGAAGCATTAGCTGAGCCGAAAGAAGCTACGGTTGGCGAGGAAGCGTTCGTGATTCAATTAGGCGTATTCCGCAACGCCGATTCGGTGCGTGAATTAGTCACTCAACTGAAAAGTGAAGGTTTCCGGGCTTATGCGTCGCCGGTGACTACCAGTAGCGGTGAATTGACCAAGCTTATGGTTGGCCCGGATGCCTCCAAAGACCGACTCGAAGGGCAACTTCAGCAGTTGCAGGCATTAACCGAGCTGCAGGGCAAAGTGTTAAAATACCAACCTTAAGCATAGCGTAAAAACTTGCGCATTCGCTGATTGATTCTGGTAGAATCCGCGCATATTTTGTCGCCTTACGAAGTATGCTGACGGGTTCGGTGTTGAGGTTCCGGCAGCAGTGCAAGGCCATTGATAAAGCGGACAAAAAAATGATTTGGATAGATTACGCTATCATTGGCATTATCGCGTTTTCAGCACTGATTAGTGTTGCCCGCGGCTTCGTACGCGAAGCAATCTCTTTAGTGGTCTGGGTTGCAGCTTTTTTTATTGCCAGCACCTTTTATCCCGACCTCGCTACTTACTTCACTAATTTTGATGATCCCCTGATTCGTAACGGCATTGCGATTGCGGCGCTATTTGTTGCCACGTTAATTGTTGGTGCCATTCTAAACTTTGTTATCGGCCAGCTGGTTGAGAAAACCGGGCTGTCGGGCACAGACCGTGTTTTAGGGCTGGTTTTTGGTGCTTTACGCGGCGTCCTTATTGTCGGGGCTCTGCTATTTTTTGTGGATTCTTTTACCACAATGTCAGGCGACGATTGGTGGCAGGAATCTACCTTGATTCCACATTTTGGTATTTTTATTCAATGGTTTTTTGAACACTTAGAAAATTCGTCGAGCTTCTTACCGAAGCAAAGCGTTTAACGAGGTCAAGTGGCATGTGCGGTATAGTTGGAATTGTTGGCAAGCAACCAGTAAATCAAGCGTTATATGATAGTTTAACCATGTTGCAGCATCGTGGTCAGGATGCCGCTGGCATTATGACTGTCGACAGCAATACGCTGCGACTGCGTAAGGCTAACGGCCTGGTCCGTGATGTTTTCCAAACGCGTCACATGCATCGCTTGCAGGGTAACATTGGCATTGGCCATGTACGCTATCCTACCGCGGGCAGCTCCAGCTCAGCTGAAGCACAACCTTTCTATGTGAATTCGCCCTACGGTATTGCCATGGCTCACAATGGCAACTTAACCAACGCTGCAGAGCTGCAGGAAACCCTGTTTCAGCAAGCGCGTCGGCATATTAATACCACTTCAGATTCAGAAATATTGCTAAATATATTTGCCCATCAGTTGTACCAAACTGACAATGATGCGGTGACTGTTGAGAACGTATTCAAAACAGTTACTGAAGTGCATCGCCAAATTCGTGGTGCCTACGCCGTTGTCGCCATGATTATTGGCCAGGGCATTGTGGCATTCCGTGATCCTTGGGGTATTCGTCCGTTGGCATTAGGTAAGCGCGAAACTCCGGAAGGGAACGAATACATCGTTGCTTCGGAAAGTGTTGCCATTGACGGCACTGGCTTTACCTTTATGCGTGATGTTGAACCTGGTGAAGCTATTTATATTACCGAATCGGGTGAATTGCATTCTCGCCAATGTGCCGACAATCCAGCGCATTGTCCCTGTATTTTTGAGTATGTTTACTTTGCCCGTCCAGACTCATTTATCGACAATATTTCGGTATATGCCTCGCGTGTGAATATGGGTCGTAAGCTGGGTGAAAAAATTAAGCGTGACTATGCTCATCTGGATATAGATGTGGTTATTCCGATTCCGGAAACTTCTTGTGATATCGCGCTGGAAATGGCTAATCTAATGGGTTTGCCGTACCGTCAGGGTTTCGTCAAAAACCGCTATATCGGCCGTACGTTCATCATGCCCGGACAAACGCAACGACGTAAGTCTGTGCGTCGTAAGCTGAATGCTATTAGCGCAGAGTTCCGCGGTAAAAATGTACTGCTGGTAGACGATTCCATTGTGCGCGGAACTACCTCTGAGCAAATTATTGAAATGGCCCGTGAAGCTGGTGCGAAAAAGGTTTACTTCGCTTCAGCTGCGCCGGAAATTCGCTTCCCGAACGTATACGGCATTGACATGCCAAGTGCGAACGAGCTGATTGGGCATGGCCGTGAAGCTGACGAAATTAACGCGCTGATTAAAGCTGATGGCTTGATTTATCAGGACTTAAGCGACTTGGTAGCTGCGGTTCAGGAAGAGAATCCATCGATTAAACGCTTTGAAACCTCAGTGTTTAGTGGCCAGTACATTACCGGCGACATTAACCAGGATTACCTGGAAAATCTCGATGCTGCGCGAAATGATAATGCCAAAACTTCACGCAGCAGCGATGCTGATAGTAATCTGGAACTCCACAACGAAGACGATTAATCCTGCTGGAACGGGTACACTGATCCAAGTTTAAGAATTTGGGTCAGTTCGTCCAGCGCGGTGCGCGACTCATCAAGTAGTGCCGGGTCGCGTAAGTCGTCTACTGCCAAACGATCACGATAGTGTTTATCCACCCAGTTATTCAAACGCTCAAACAAGCTGTCGTTCATCATTACCGCCGGATTTACCGCTGCCAACTCCTGATCGTTTAAAGCGACACGTAAGCGCAAACAAGCCGGACCGCCGCCATTGCGCATGCTCTGTTTCACATCAAAGTAATGCACCTGTCGAATAGGCGTATCACGACTGACTAAGTCAGCTAAATAACTAGCTACGCGATCATTTTCCTGACACTCGGTAGGCGCAATAATGGCCATGGTTCCGGCGCCGGTAGCAACCAGCTGGGTATTAAATAAGTAAGTTTGCACGGCATCTTGAACGGACACTTCACTGTCTTTTACTTCAATGAAGAAGAGTTCTTTTTCGCCGAACTTGTTTTGTATTTCACGTAATTTAGCGTCAGTGTTCAAGAATGCTTGCTGGTGATAAAAGAGCACATTCTGATTGCCCACTGCAATCACATCGTTGTGAAATACGCCTTGATCAATCACGGCCGGGTTTTGCTGCATAAATACGGCATTTTCATCACTCAAACCGTGTAGGCGCGCCAGAGCCTGACAGGCTTCGTAAGTTTGGCGGGCCGGGTATTTTTGCGGCGCTGGTTTGCTACTATCAAAGGCATAACGGCCATAAGTGAATAGTTCCACCCCAGCGTTGCCGTAGTCTGAGCATAAACGAGTATGATTTGCGGCACCTTCATCACCGAAGTGATCGTTGTCCGGCAAATGCAGGTGGTGTTCAAAATGCCGTGGATTGTTGAACATGGACTGCAAAATGCGGCCGCTAGTAACAGGTTCCAGCGAACGATGAAATTTATTGGTAAGGTTGGCCGGCGTAAAATGTACTTTGCCGTTACTGGTATCTGCACTTGGCGATACAGTAGCCGCATTCGCGGTCCACATGCTCGACGCTGAACTTACCGCCTGAAATAATTCTGGAGCCTGGGTAGCGGCTGCATGAATCACTTCATGGTCGTTACCTTTAAAGCCTAACCGGCGAAGTGCATAAGTATCTGGGCGTTCATGCGGTGCGAATACACCTTGTTGCAGGCCCATATCGCTTAACGCCTTCATTTTCTGAAGACCTTGCTTGGCTGCATCCCGTGGGCTTGACGCCGCTTTCGCGTTACTTTGAGAAGCAACATTGCCGAATGATAAACCGGCATAATTGTGCGTAGGGCCAACCAGCCCGTCAAAATTAACTTCGAAATGCTTCACTGTCACTGGGGACTCCTTGGATGCAGTTTAGTAATCAGATTAAATCTTATTATACGCATTGAATGTTGGCTTGTAAGCCTTTATTTTCAAGGCGTTGAGCCTTACTAACCAGAACTGAA
Organism: Pseudidiomarina planktonica; assembly: GCF_900177775.1. GTDB lineage: Bacteria > Pseudomonadota > Gammaproteobacteria > Enterobacterales > Alteromonadaceae > Pseudidiomarina > Pseudidiomarina planktonica. The sequence goes on from NZ_FXWH01000001.1 coordinate 885,111, forward strand.
TGGTTATCAGAGCGCACCGAATTAATATTAAATTTTAGACTACAGGTTGTGTCGCACTGCAATTGTCGATATATCTTAAAAAGGATGAGATAAGCAGAACAAAACTTGCATCTGGACGCTGGAACACTTATATAAGGCGCATCTTCCTCTGTGACTGACATAGTTGAACGGCATTTGTCAGCATGACACGCACCAAATTCGAGACATAGAGTAACTCATGGCAAAATCGTTGGTTATTGTCGAGTCCCCGGCAAAAGCGAAAACCATCAATAAATATCTGGGTAGTGATTTCATTGTGAAATCAAGCGTTGGTCACGTCCGTGATTTACCAACGCGCAGCACCGAGAAAGTAAAGACCAAGTCACCAGCAGAAGTTCGGAAAATGTCGCCGGCGAAGAAAGAAGCTTATCGCCGCGACCGCGAGCAGAAGAAGCTGGTTGCGCGCATGGGGGTTGACCCTAATAACGACTGGGAAGCTCACTACGAGGTGTTGCCCGGTAAAGAAAAAGTTGTGAACGAACTGAAAAAACTGGCAGCAAAAGCTGACCACGTATTTCTCGCAACGGATTTGGACCGCGAAGGGGAAGCTATTGCCTGGCACTTGCGCGAGCTTATTGGTGGTGATGACAGTCGCTTCCAGCGCGTGGTATTCAACGAAATTACCAAAAACGCCATTCAGGAAGCGTTTTCGCAGCCGTCAGAGCTGAATCTGCATCGGGTGAACGCGCAGCAAACGCGGCGCTTCTTAGACCGCGTGGTTGGTTTTATGGTGTCGCCACTACTATGGAAGAAAGTAGCGCGGGGCCTTTCTGCCGGTCGGGTACAGTCGGTTGCTGTGCGCTTAGTGGTGGAACGCGAGCGTGACATTAAAGCCTTCGTGCCGGAAGAGTTTTGGGACATTCACGCCGATCTGAATACGCCTAAGGCGGAAGCACTGCGCATGCAGGTGAATCGCTACAAGGGTGAAAACTTCCGACCAAATAACAAGGCTGATACCGAGCAGGCAGTGAAAGCACTGCAGCAAGCTGACTATAAAATCACCAAGCGTGAAGACAAGCCAACCAGTAGCAAACCTTCGGCGCCTTTTATTACTTCAACGCTGCAACAAGCCGCCAGTACAAGGCTTGGCTTTGGCGTGAAGAAAACCATGATGATGGCGCAGCGTCTATATGAAGCCGGCCATATTACCTATATGCGTACCGACTCAACCAACCTCAGCAATGATGCTGTGGCCGCTTGCCGTGACTATATCGAACAGCAATTTGGCGATGCTTATTTACCGAAGCAAGCAACGCGCTATGGTTCTAAGTCGAATGCGCAGGAAGCTCACGAAGCCATTCGCCCGTCCAGTGTTACGGTTAAATCTGAACAATTGAAAGATATGGAACGCGATGCGCAACGTTTGTATGAGTTGATTTGGCGCCAGTTTGTGGCTTGCCAGATGACGCCGGCGCGCTACGATTCAACTACCTTAACGGCAACTGCCGGTGAGTTTGAACTGAAAGCACGTGGCCGCGTGCTGCGCTTTGCCGGTTGGACCAAAGTGCAACAGCCGGGCGGCAGCAAAAAAGACGAAGACACTACCTTGCCAGACGTGAAAGAGGGAACTTCGTTAACGCTTGAAAAGCTGGACCCACAGCAGCACTTTACCAAGCCTCCAGCTCGCTACAGTGAAGCCTCGCTGGTAAAAGAACTGGAAAAACGTGGTATTGGTCGACCTTCAACTTATGCTTCGATTATTTCGACCATTCAAGATCGCGGTTATGTACGCGTAGATAACAAACGTTTCTATGCCGAGAAAATGGGCGAAATTGTGAATGATCGGCTGGTGGAAAACTTCCAGGATCTGATGAATTACAATTTCACTGCCGAAATGGAACAGGCTCTGGACGATATCGCTACCGGCAATCGCCAGTGGAAGCAAACCTTGTCGGAGTTCTACGAGGAATTCAGCGCCAAGCTGGAACAGGCCGAGAAAGATCCACAAGAGGGTGGCATGCGCACCAATCAAATGGTGCTGACCGATATTGATTGCCCAACCTGTGGTCGCAAAATGGGTATTCGTACCGCTTCTACCGGCGTATTTCTGGGCTGCTCTGGTTATGATTTACCGGCCGCAGAGCGCTGCACTAAAACCATGAATCTGGTTTCTGGTGAAGAAGCGGTGAAGGTTGATGACGATGAAGAATTAGAAACCGAAGCATTACGGGCGAAAAAACGTTGTCCGAAATGCGGTACCGCCATGGACAGTTACCTGATTGACGAACAGCGTAAGCTGCACGTATGTGGTAACAATCCGGTGTGTGACGGCCAGTTGTTAGAGCAGGGCAAGTTCCGCATTAAAGGCTACGACGGGCCAACCATTGAGTGTGACCGTTGTGGTTCTGAAATGCAGTTAAAAACCGGCCGCTTCGGTAAGTACTTCGGTTGTACCAACGACGAGTGTAAAAATACCCGCAAGCTGCTCAAAAGTGGCGAGCCGGCACCACCAAAAGAAGATCCTGTGCCGTTACCTGAATTGCCGTGTGAAGACAGCGATGCTTACTTCGTGTTGCGTGACGGTGCCTCGGGTATCTTCTTGTCAGCCAATACTTTCCCACGCTCACGTGAAACCCGGGCAGTGAAAGTGGCTGAATTGAAACGCTTTAAAGACCGAATTCCCGAGAAGTTCCACTATCTGGCTGAAGCGCCGCTAAAAGATGATGACGGCAATGAAGCCATTGTCCGCTTTAGTCGTAAGCAGAAAGAGCAGTATGTGGTAACTGAAGTGAACAAGAAGCAGACCGGCTGGCAGGCGCACTACCACAAAGGTAAGTGGGAAATCACCGAAGGTAAAAAACGCGGTTCATAACTTACAGTAGTTGCAGTCTTCGTCGGCTTGAGGGCTGACGCAGGCTGAGCTAGTTTTACGGGTACTTCCCGTTGGGAGCTTCGTTGCTCTCACCCCCGCTCAGGACGAGCAGGGGAAAACTGTCAAGGACGCTGCTATGTACCTCGTTAAACCTGCTGTTAGCATTATTCCGCTCCTGTTATTGGGCAGCCATTCGGCATGGGCACAGCTGCCACCCTGCCAACCTTTGAATACCAGCGTTGAAATAGCCCCCGCGACGGTGCCAGAGCAAGCTAAGAAAGTTGCGATGCTGCTGCGCGAAGGGCTGTTAAAACCGCAACTCACCGCCATTCTTGAAAAACATTTCAATATTCATCTGGTTGACTGGCAAGCCTCACCGCACCATCGCTGGCCCAGTGAGTATCGGGTTGACGCCTGGTCCTGGGCGGAATTACTAAGCCGCGTATTAGAACCTTATGGCATGCAACTAATTATTCATGCCAATCGTAGTGCGGTAGTGCGCTATCGGTTCCCTACTGATTCGAAGCAACAATCATGAGTTACCGATGGATTCTGGTGATACTGATGCTTAGCGGCTGCCAACATAACCTGCAGAGCCTGCAGGAGGCACGTGAACGCTCGTTAGCTGAGCTTGATAGCGCAGACAGGTACTCGGCTCATCATTTAGCGCAACAACCCACTGTGAGCTTCTCTGAGCGTTTTTACGCACCACCGATACAAGCGCGTGATCAGCTCAAACCGGGCTGGTATTCCACCGAGGTAAATATCGAGTTGCGGGAATTTCCATTGCAACGGGCCTTGCAGCGACTGTTAGCCCCACATCAGCTGGCAGTACGTTTTCTGGATGATATCGATTCCGATCAGTTAGTCAGCGTGCGCCATCAAGGCACTATCGGCGGTGCACTGGAGCAAATTGGGCGCGATACCGGCTTTAGCTTTGTGGTGGAAGACCAATTGGTAACCTGGAGTAAGTTTCGGGTTGCCGAGTTCGATGTGGCATTTTTAGCCGGCAACACCAACTTCTTTTTGGGCGACAGCGCGGAAGCAAACAGCGTGCAGCAATCACGACCCGGTACGACGCCTGCAGCTACCGGTATCAATGCCAATAATCGCCAATTTCTAAATTTCAGTAGCCAGGATTTATCGGTTTGGGACGACTTAGAACAGGCCCTGACTATGCTGTTGTCCACCAGTGGTGAACTCAGCATTAATCAAAGTTCAACGTCGGTGCTGGTGCGCGATTATCCGCAGTATGTGGATCAGGTAGAGCATTATTTAAATCAGCAAAATCAACGTCTGACCCGCCAGATAGCCATGGACATTAAAGTGCTTGAAGTAACCTTTAATGAGCGTGACCAAACGGCTATTGACTGGCAACTGGTGCGGCAGGCCAATGGCATTGACAGCGTCATCAATGTGGCTGGACAACTTTTGGGTAGCGCTGTAAGCAGTGGTCAGGGACAACTGAGTTTGCAGCGTAATAGTGGCAGCTATGCAGGTTCCGGCGCCTTGCTTCAGGCATTACAGGAGCAGGGCGTCGTACAAGTAAGTAACCATCCACGATTGCTTAGTTTGAATAACCAGATTGCCAAAATTGTGCTGGAAGACAATGCAACTTACCTGGCGTCTGCCGGAACCACCAGCACTGCCAATGTGGGGTCCAGCGATGTGTTAATTCCGGGCGTTATCACCACCGGTTTTGAGTTATATGTGCTGCCCAAAGCAACGCAGGGGCAGGTGATTTTACAACTCTCAACCAGTTTGTCTGACTTGCAGAGTATCGATGAAGTGCGCTCCGGCGACATGTTGATTCAAACCCCGCACACCAATCGTAAAAATTTCTTTATGAAGGCTATGGTAGCCAATGGCGAAACGCTGCTGCTATCGGGGTTAAAAAATAGTCGCAAGGAACAACGTGAGCAGCAGTCGTTTGGTAGTTGGCTATTTGGTGGTGGACAGCGTGATCAGCACATGGGTAGCGAAACTTTACTGCTGATCACGCCGCATATTATTGAGCGGACCCTCTAATGGAGCAGCTTCACTATCATTTCAGCGCCTTTCGCGAAAGTGCCAGTAAACGTGAACTCAAGCTGTCCCGGCTGCGGCAGCGGGCGCAACAGCTGCAGTGTAACTATGTTGGTATATTTAAAACGGCCAGCACGAACTGGTTGTGCTTTGCTGACACCCCCGGGATTGATGGCGCTGCTGTGGTGCGCAGCCAGCTTAGCGCTACTAACGTACTTTACTTGTCCCGCTGTGGGCGCGACTACGTATGTGTGCACTGGCAGGGCGACAAACTTTGTTGCGCGCAAACTATGGCATTGACCCCCTTGCAGGACTATCTCACCAGTACTTTCGATAGCGCCGATGAAACCCTTGAAGTAATGCTGGCGCTGCCTTCGGGTGACGGCGTGCGGGCGCAATTGGCTGCCTTGTTTAAGCCTGGCCAGCTCAGTCAGCATGATCAGCCGTTAATCACCTCAAGTGCTAACTATTGTTTAGTGCCGCTGGCGCGGCTGCGGCGAGTGTTACAACCTTACCGCTATGTGCTGTGGGCTATCACCTTAGTGCTGGCGGTGGTCGTCGGTATTGGCTTGATGTGGCTGCAACAACCGGCTGTGGTTGCACCTGTGGTGCCGGCAGATCCGCAGCAACTTCGACTGGAACATGCAACTAGCAGAGGCGTTGCGGTAGCCAATACGTTGTCGTTGGTGAGTGTGTTGCAGCACACTCAGCGCTTATCGGGTTGGAAGTTGCAGCGCTTGGTGGTGGCTGAATCTAAGCCTGAGGTTGCTTTTTTGCAGGTGCAGTCGAGCTATGGCGATGTGACTTCGCTGCGCCAACAATTAGCGGCACTGCCGGTGCACTGGGAGTTTTCTCAACAAGGCGTGGTGCTGCAATTGCCACTTACTACTGAAGTGACTGAGGTAGTTGCTATGCCTGAGTTCGGTAACTTTGCCATTCAGGTGCAATGGCTGCTGGATGCGTTAGCGCGTTACTTACCGGGTATTCAGTTACAACTGGGACCCCAGCAAACCGAGCGTTATGGGCTCAACAGCCGCCAGTTACAGTTGAAGTTACCAAACCTGTATTCGGAGGATTTGGAAACGCTATTTAATATTCTAAAGTTGCTGCCAGTGCGGTTATTAAATATGGAGCTGACCTCGCAGCACTTTCAGTTAAGTGGTGATATGAACTTGATTATGTACGCCAAGGAGAACTCTCATGACTAGATTACAGGCCTGGTGGGTCGCTTTGCTAGTGCCGGCCGTGCTGTCTCAGGAAGTCATGGCCCAGCAACTGCCACTACCGCAGCAATTAGACGCGCAATTAATTGCCGCCGCGCGGGATCCGCAAGAAACTCAAACGCATCAGCAACTGGTGCGGTCATTGCGGAATCAGGAGTTAATGACTGAACAAGCCGCAGCCCAAGTGGTGCAACTGACTCATCAGCTGCAAGCGGCAAAAACGCTGGCTGAGTTGCGCAAGCTAGGTCAACAGCCTCGCGTGGACGCAAACACGGCGGGCAGTAACATCGAATTAGATCAATTCCGGTTGCGGGCGATAGTAGAAAATAGTCACCAATGGCTGGCGGAATTTGAGTATTTAAACAACCTGATTGCAGTAAGCGCCGGGCAGCGTTTATTAGGAATTATTGAGGTTGAACGCACCTCAGCAGGGTTGCAATTAAGCTATGGCGAGCAGTTGCGAGTGCTTAGCATTTTTTAGGGACAAAAAACGCCAATGCGCAGGAGGCGCTATGCATTTTTACGATATAGACGAACTGAATGGGGCTCAATTAAGTGAGCCAATTCTTGACTACTGTTTGCAATTTGTCGAGCGCTGGCACGCCAGTGATGCAGCTATTATTGCTACTGATAGCGGTAATCTTATTGCGTCTAAGCAAGCCTGGCAGCAGCACCAGTTAGAATTAACCAATTTACGTTGCTTGTTGGCGAAGCAGGGCATTGAGCTATACGCCGAAGGAGTCGCGGCGGCAACTACTATCAGAACCTTGTTGCACGATGCCGATGCGCGCCGTTTGCAAGACACCAGAGATGATCATTTAAATTTCGACCGAACTCAGGCGCAGCAAGCGTTAGAAGATATTGTTCAGGAAGGTATTCAATTAAATGCGTCCGACATTCATTTATTGTTTTTACCCTCCCACGCCACCTTAAGTTATCGGGTTGATGGGCGGTTACTTCGAAATTTACGGCGTAGCCGTGAAATTTTAACCGCCGCTATTGCTGCCGCTTTGAATACTCATTCTGACGACTTCCATCAGGTATTTGATGAACGCCGCCTGTCCAGCGCCAGTATTTCGCTTAGCGTGAGATCCCAGCATGGCGTGCAGCAAGTACGCCTGCGCACCCAAAAATCACCGACGCGGGATGGCTTTGCCGTAACTATGCGTATTCAACGTGATCAACAGGTAGCTAAGTTCGAAACATTAAAATTTCCGCCCGATATTGTGGCTGCGTTGCGGCTGACCATTGAGCGACCTACCGGGTTAGTGCTGGTGGTAGGTCCTACCGGACATGGCAAAACATCCACTTTAGCCGCTCTGCATTTATCGGTACCGCCGGATTTAAAGGTGATTTCACTGGAAGATCCAATCGAAATTATTCAACCCCATATTGAGCAGAAGCCGGTTACTGCTGACCACCCGGAGTTTAATTTTAACAACATGATCAAAGTAGCTTTACGAGAGGACCCAGATGTTATTTCGATTAGCGAAATTCGTGACCAAGCTACGGCGCAGGCAGCTTATACAGCGGCTTTAACCGGGCATTTGGTGTTTGCAACTATGCATGCTTACGACGCTTTTGGTGCGTTGCAACGGCTTCAGGATTTGGGTGTTTCACTGGCTGCGCTGGCACAGCCGGATGTGCTTCGTGGCATTGTCGCGCAGCGTTTATTGCAACACCGCTGCGACACTTGCCACAGCGCCGCGGCAACTGATTGTGCAAGTTGTCAGGGAACTGCAAAGCAGGGCCGGCGTTTACTGGTGGAATATTTACCAATGTCGGACGACCTCCGGACAGGCATGCTCACCGGCAATATGATAGCGGCGCGCGAGCAGCTTGAACAACAAGGTTGGCAGGGGTTACGGCAGCAGTTGCAGGCATCTGTGCAGCAGGCGGTTGCGCTAGCATGAAACGTAACCGGCAATTAGCCTTTGTGGAAGACTTTGCCCAGTGGCTGGACGACGGCTACAGCCCGTTGCGAGCTTGCCAGGTACTATTGCAGCATGCGCAGGCCCAGCGTTTGCAAGCTGAGCTACAACTTTTAAGCAGCATTTTGCAAACCCTAAGTCAGGGAAAACCACTGGTGGATGCACTACAACGGCATTTAGATGCTGACCTTTGCATGATGTTCGCGGTTGGTGAGCAAGCGGGTTGTTTGCAGCAATTACTGGTTGATTTTCAGGTGGCTGACAGCGAGCGCAGGCAAGCCCAGTTGGCTTTTATAAAACCTCTGCTATATCCGGCTGCGGTCAGCTTGTTCGCAGTTGGTGCTTGTTATTTTGTCGGTCAACGGATTTTACCCGGGCTGGCGCAACAGGTGCCGAAAGCCGATTGGCCGCTAGCAAGCCGGTGGCTGAGTCAGGCTGGAGAGCCGTGGCTAACCGTGACTTTGTTAGTAGTGCTCGGTAGCAGCATGTTGGTGCTATGGGGGCCACGCTGGTTACCGGGGCAAGCGAGCCGCGCCGGGTTATGGTTGGCTGCACGCGGAGCATTCCGAATTGGCCGCGGGTTCGGCGCTGTTATGTTACTGCAAAGCCTGGAGCTACTGCTGCGCCACGGCTATAACCTGGACCGGGCTGCGCAACTGTTGCAAGCCCAAAGCAGAAGTTGGCTGCATCCTCATTTGCAGTTAATTCGGCAACGGCTAGCCAAAGGGGAGCGAAATCTCGCGCAGGTGCTGGATACCGGTTTATTGTCACCGCGAATGCTCTTTCGGCTGAGTAACAGCAGTAGTGCGAGCCATCGTGAACGCGATGCCGATAGTTTGCATCAAGCAGCGCGTCGGGCTATTGCAGATGCGGTGTTTACCTTAAGTTGGACACGTTTACTACTGGTAGGTCTGCTGTATGCATTTATTAGTGTGTTGATGTTGCTGGTACTCGGCGGTACGGGTGCTTTGCTGATGTCAGTGGCCAGTTTCTAATCATTTTTATTTACTACAAAGTTTATTTACTACGAAGAATAAACGCAAAATTAAGGACATAACTTATGAAAAGGATTTCAGTAAGCAAGTTTAACCGTCGGCGCCGGCAGGGATTTACCTTTATCGAAGTGCTGGCGGTACTTAGTATCATTGCTGTAGCAACCGTTGGTTTAATGATGATGCGCGACTGGGCGGTGGGCAATTCCCGGGTTGCTGAAGCTAAAGCGCAATTGGCGACTATTCAATCTGGCGTGCGTTTGTGGCGGCCAAGATCTGGTATTTACACCGGTATTTCGGTTACGGCATTAACTGATATTGCTGCGCTCCCTACCAACTGGTCAACCGGGGAGCGAATGAATCCTTGGGGTGGCGATATTAGCGTGACTGTTGATGGCGCGGATAACTCCCGTTATACGGTTCGTTATACCGGTATTATGTATTCGGAGGAGGGCGCCCGGCTGGCGCATGATTTTGCCGAGCTGGCAGTGGTTGCAAGTTTCAGTGATGACACTTTTACCGTGACTTTCCAAGGTTAACGTCAAATGACCAGAGAGCACGGAAATATGTTAGTTGGCTGGGTTATAGCGCTGGGTTTAATGGCATCTGCAAGTCTCAGCTTGTTGCCATGGTTGCTAACGAGCAGTGAACTCGCGCAGCCGCCAACGCTCCCCACTTTAACCGTATGTCAGAATTACTGGTTGCGCGACCCTGCTCGCGGTGAACTGTTAGCTGCACAGCAACATTACTACGCTGCCGTTTCCTCTGATGAAGCGCCAGTGGTCTCCTGTCATGGGTAAGCAGCGGGGAATTATTCTGGCAGAAGTGGTGCTGGCTATTGTATTAAGTAGCGGTTTACTCGCTATTGTCGTGGGTTGGCAGCAGCGTCAACAACAGGTGGAGGCCTATGAGCAGCAGTTAGATTATGCCCGCCAACTGATGATGGTGTTGCAAAATTACCAGCAAGAATTCGGTAGCTATCCTGAGCATCTAGCCGAGATTGAGGCCAGTGGCTATTGGGAGAACGTTTTACCTACCGTGCAAAAAGCCGAGTGGCAGTGGGAATTTACGACACCATTTTTAGATATTCGCGCACAGTTGCCCTCGGCAGGTCAGGCGCGTTGGGTTGCAGCGCAGTTACCTGATGCTAGATCCAATAATACGGTACTGGAAATTCGCATGGTGCAAGCGGCCATCATTAATGCGGTTGATACCAGCGTGTTGCTGCATCGAGTTGCGGTGGCGGATAACCCGCAACTGAATCAATTGGCTACTCATATATCCATGCAGGGACACGATATTCGCGATGTTGGAACCCTAACTGCTAACGCGGTAACGGCGCAACAAGCCGATATGACGCGGGTGACTGCGAAGGAGCTGCGAGTGGAAAACGGCTTGAGGTTGAATAACACCAGTATGACCGCGGTAGGAAATCGTTTAACGGTAACCGCCGGGTTATTAGAGCTGCAAGGGCCTGTCACTATTTCCGGGTTACTGGATTTGCAGGGAAATAATTTAAGCGGCGTAAACCAACTCACGGCAAATCAATTGAATGTGCAGCAGGTGAGTGGTGAAAATGTCACTGCGAATGAAGTGACCACCGAACTGCTGCAGGTGGATGATCTTCAGGTGTCCGCTAATCTTACTCTGGCGCAGTTTCATAGCCATGACTTGCAGGTTGACTTGTTGACAGCCGACACGCTCACGGCGACAACCTTAAGCGCTAACCAAGCCACTATTAACCAACTGCAAGCGGATTACATTTACGCCACCGATGTTATTGCCGGAGCGCGTTCGATTAGTGAAAACTATGACTTAATTAACACCTACCGGGCCTTGTGGGAGCAATGTGTTGACGTAGGCGGCTGTCAGTAATGTATTTGCGCCGGCAAGCAGGGCAGGCAACAGTGGAAACCGCTCTGCTGTTGTCACTTATGCTGGTTATTAGTTTGCTGGCATTGCAGCTGCTGTGGATTTTCTGGCAGCAGCATACGCTGCAGCTGGCCACTAGCTATGCTTTACGTAGCGGGGCCATTGCCAACGGCAACCACAGTGACATGAGCACAACCTTGGTTAGCTTGCTAAGCAGCACGCAAATGCCGAAACTGGCGGCCGATGAGCAACCGGGGTTGGCCCTGGCAATGCGCGCTTACGCCACCGAATGGGTAAACTTTCAGCGTTTCGGCGAGGTTCGTATTTTACGTCCGGGCAAGGCCACCCAAAGAGAGTTTTCCGAGCCAAGGGTCGGTATTCAGAATCGGACTACTGAAGGTTTTCAACCGGGCTTAAGCCGAACTAAGCGTTTGCGGAAATGGACTGAAATTAGCGTGGATCATGCCCGTGCCCGTTATGCCGCAGCAACAGACAAGCCGGCCTGGCTGGCAGCCCGCCAGCTCGAAATTGAAGTAGTACTATGCATGCCACTGCAACTACCTGTGGCTGCGACGCTGCTGGCGGCCGTTCATAACTGGTGGACAGAGCACCCTGCCAATCACTTTTGTCGTGCCCGGCAGGTGTTAAGTAGTGACCCGCTGTGGCCGTTAAGTCACCGGCTTAGCGGACCCATGCTATCGGGTTTTCACTCCTCAGGATCGTGATAGTCTTCGCAGGCTTGCAGCGTGTTCTCAATCAAAGTCGCAACAGTCATGGGGCCAACGCCACCTGGTACCGGGGTAATGAAAGCGGCTCGTTCAGCGGCGGCAGTGAAACCAACATCGCCACATAACTGACCATCAGGTTTGCGGTTCATACCAACATCAATAACGATAGCGCCGGGTTTTATCCACTCGCCAGGAATGAATTCCGGCTTGCCTACCGCAACCACCAGTAAGTCAGCTCGTTCAATGTGCTGCTGCAGGTTTTTGGTAAAGCGATGACAAACCGTGGTGGTGGCGCCGCCCAGCAATAGCTCAAGGCTCATCGGGCGACCCACAATATTAGAGGCGCCAACAACAACGGCATGTAAGCCGTGTAAATCAATGCCCAGGCTATCAAGCATGGTAATAACACCTTTCGGTGTACAAGGGCGAAGGGCTGGGTTGCGTTGAGCCAGGCGGCCGATGTTATAAGGATGGAAGCCATCGACATCTTTGTCCGGGCGAATGCGCTCCAAAATGGCCTGCGAGTCGAGTCCTGCAGGAAGCGGTAGTTGCACCAAAATGCCATCTACGCTGGAATCATTATTCAGCTCATCAACAATCTGCTCAAGTTCTGCCTGAGTTGTTGTAGCTGGCAGGTCGTAGGCTTTGGAAGTAAAGCCAACTTCCTCGCAAGCACGACGTTTGCTGCCCACGTAAACTTCTGAGGCCGGATCGGTGCCAACCAGAACTACTGCGAGACCGGGCGCCCGGCGACCTGCCGCAGCTCGTTCGGCTACGCGGGTTTTAACCTGAGTACGCACGTTTTGGGCGATACGCTTTCCATCAATCAGTTGTGCAGACATATAAGACGCTTCTAAAGGTTGTTGCATGAATAATCAGAGGCGCTATTTTCGCAGATAATTGGATGCGGGTGTAGCGCAAATCACGAAAACCTCGGTAAGTTGTTGCAAAAGTAAGCAGTTAAAGGTTTCCAGCAAAAAAGTGTTTGACGGTAATGGGTGCAAACGGTAATATTCGCCCCCGTTGTCAGGCAGCGCTGCAATAACCTTTTGCAGATGTTCCAGGGCAACCTTTGTAAACGAAGTTTCAAGCAAAATGTCGGTGATTAGCGCAGCTTGGTAGCGCACTTGGTTTGGGTCCAAGGGGTCGCAGGTTCAAATCCTGCATCACCGACCACTTTGTTCAATGCTTAGTTTTGCAGAATAGATTAGGGTTTCGCTATTGTGCGCCCGTAGCTCAGTTGGATAGAGCAACGGCCTTCTAAGCCGTGGGTCGCAGGTTCGAATCCTGCCGGGTGCGCCAGTTAGCACCTTAGGCTTAAAGTTCGTGTAAGTCAGTCAGTGGTGGCTGTAGCTCAGTTGGTAGAGCCCCGGATTGTGATTCCGGTTGTCGTGGGTTCAAATCCCATCAGCCACCCCATTTCTTTAACTCACGCAAGTGAGTCTGAATAAAAGTCATTTGTCGGTGATTAGCGCAGCTTGGTAGCGCACTTGGTTTGGGTCCAAGGGGTCGCAGGTTCAAATCCTGCATCACCGACCACTTCTTTATATACCCCGTTCATTGTTAGTTTCATTCTTCCTTATCGTTATCTAAATCATGATTTTACTGTTGTTGTACTTTCGTAAGTCCTTTGTGTAGTCTTAGGTCATCTTTACACTTTGCCTAAACCACAGGATTCTGATCAACTATGACTGACAAGGGGTTTGACCAGCTAATTCTGGAAATTTCGACTCAGCTGATTAATTGCCATCAGAATGACTTCGCGGCACATATTGATTCGGCGCTGGAAGCACTGGGACGGTTTGGCGATAAAGACCGCTGCTATGTATTCTTATTTAATGAAAATATTACCAGCATGGATAATGTTTACGAATGGGTAAGCACTGGTATATCTCCGCACAAAGACGACCTGCAGAATATTACTGAAACCATGTTGCCATGGTTTTTTCAGGCCATCAAAGAACAAGACTACGTGTCTATTTCCGATACGAGGGAACTACCACCTGCGGCGACTGCTGAAAAAGAAGAATTTAAGCGCGAAAATATTCAGTCGGTACTGTGCGTACCTATGCGCTTGAGTGGTCGCCTGATTGGTTTTGTTGGCTGTGACTTAGTGAATCGAAGGAAAGACTGGTTAGCAAGCGACGTGCGCGAGCTACAAATTATCTCCGATATGCTGGCCAATACTATTGCTCGCCAAGCTACTGAAACCAAACTACGCGAGGTGGAAGCCGAACTGCGCGAAGCGAATCAGCGGTTGCAGCGGCAGGCCATGGAAGATGGTTTAACCGGAGTCGGTAATCGCCGCGCGCTGGATGAGCGGATCGAGCAGGAACTGGCTCGCTGCGTGCGCCACGGGCGTTTGCTGAGTCTGATGCTGATTGATGTTGACTACTTCAAGCCATTTAATGACGAGATGGGGCACGTGTTAGGCGATGCTGTTTTGCAACGGGTTGCTTGTGAAATTCGCAGTAGCTTTATGCGTCATGACGAGTTTGTCGCTCGCTACGGCGGTGATGAGTTTATGGTGTTGTGTGCGGAACTATCGTCAGTAGAAGTGTTGCAACGCGCGCAGCGCTTGAATGAAAAAATTAGTCAGATAGAAATTGCAGGTATTAACCGCAAGCTCACGGTAAGTATAGGTGTGGCTACGATTCGGCCCGACACCATGACCACCCCTGAGGCTTTAATAGAAATTGTTGATAAAGCCACCTACGAAGCCAAAGCGCAAGGTCGAAACCGCAGTCACGCGGTGGTGATGGACCGACTCTAACCGGTTTGGTCGGTTATTTTATCGCTCAACTTACGTATTTTATGGCGCAGCTGTAGCTGTTCCATAACCTGCCGGGATAACGCCTGTAGCGCGTTCTGCTGGGTTGGCGTAATACGATTAGGCTTAGTGTCGATAACGCACAAGGAGCCCAGCGCATGGCCAGCATCGGTTAATAGGGGCGCGCCGGCGTAAAAACGAATATAGGGGTGACCGGTTACCAAGGGGTTATTCGCAAAGCGCACATCTTTAGTGGCATCTTCGATCACCATTATTTGCCCCGGATTCATAATCGCGTAGGCACAAAAAGAATGGTCACGTGGGGTTTCATCAACGCCAATATCTACCCCGGCTGCTGATTTAAACCACTGGCGATAGCTATCAATAAAAGAAATTAACGCAATAGGTGCCTGACAAATGGTAGCAGCTAACTGCGTCAGGTCGTCGTAACTTTGCTCTGGCAGCGTATCCAGAATATTGAAATCCTGCAGAGATAACAGGCGTTCGGCTTCATTGAAAGGTTGGGGTGCACCCACGAGACGTCTCCTCGGTAACAAGCATGACTGCTTAGATTGCATGTTGACACCTGAGATCTAACCATCAGATAGCGTCAGTAATTGTTTAAAAATACCAGATTCTGGCGCACATTGCGAAAGCAAATGAGCAGGAAGAATAGTTTGCTTTGCGAAAAAAACCACTTCAACGCTCGACTACTGTAGTATGGCTCGCTATAATGTTGCGTCATTTTTGGGGCCCGTTCAGTGGGCCAACACAAGCGCGTAGGGTGAAGTAAATCGCTCTGCGGCACCACGAACAGTGAAGCCGAGGTAAAGAAGCAATGCAGGTTTCTGTAGAGACAACGCAGGGATTAGAACGCCGCGCAACCATTACGGTACCGGCGGAGACAATCGACAACGAAGTGAAGCGTCTGTTAAAAGACGAGTATCGTAACCGTCGCATAAACGGCTTCCGCAAAGGCAAAGTGCCGCCAAACGTATTACAAAAACTATACGGCAAAGAAGCGCGGGCGCGGGCTGCATCAAACCTGATGCAAAGCAAATACTTTGAAGCCATGATGCAGGAAAAAATTAACCCTGCAGGTGCTCCAGCTATTGAACCTAAAGTGAATGAACCAGGTAAAGACCTTGAGTTCGTTGCTACTTTCGAAGTGTATCCGGAAGTGAAGGTTAACGCTTTAGACAAAGTTAAAATTGAAAAGCCGGATGTTGAAGTAACCGATAAAGACGTTGATACGATGATGGAAACATTACGTAAGCAACACGCTGGCTGGAAAGAAGTGAAGCGTAAGTCGAAAAAAGGTGAGCGCATCACTATCGATTTCACTGGTTCTATTGATGGCGAAGAATTTGAAGGTGGTAAAGCCACTGATTTCGCTCTAGAACTTGGCGAAGGTCGGATGATTCCAGGTTTTGAAGACGGCGTTATTGGTATGAAAGCCGGCGAAGAGAAAACCATTGAAGTGAACTTCCCTGATGATTACCACGCAGAAAACTTGAAAGGCAAGAAAGCAGAATTTGCGATTGTTGCCAAAAAAGTAGAAGAGCGTGAGTTACCGGAAGTAAACGACGAATTCGTTGCTTTATTCGGTGTGAATGAAGGCGGCGTTGAAGCGCTTAAAGCTGAAGTTCGCAAGAATATGGAACGTGAGCTGAGCAACACGCTGAAAGGTAAAGTGAAAGAGCAGGTCTTAAAAGGCTTGGTCGAGAACAACGAAGTTGATTTACCGAAGTCAATGATTGACCAGGAAGTTGATGCTTTACGTAGCCAGGCAATGCAGCGTTTTGGTGAAAATCAGCCGAATATGCCGGAATTGCCAGCCGATCTGTTTGAAGAACAGGCGAAAGAGCGGGTTAAAGTAGGTTTGTTGTTAGGCGAAGTGATTCGTGGCAACGACCTGAAAGTTGACGAGAAAAAAGTTGACGAAATTATCGCCAACAATGCGTCTGCTTACGAAGATCCAGAAGAAGTTGTCGCCTATTACAAAGGCAATAAAGAACTGATGCAACAAGTGCGCAATGTGGCTTTAGAAGAACAAGCCATTGACTTTATTCTTGAGCAAGCGAAAGTGACCAAGAAGAAAGCAAGTTTTGATGATTTGATGAATCCAAAACAGCAATAAGTTGACGCATCAGTAAACAACTTGGTTTAATGGCTCGTATGTAGGCATACGAGCCATTTTTTGTTTCAGGAGTACTATCTATGACAAGTCACGCGCAAGAGCCGTTAGCGCAGCTGGTTCCAATGGTTGTTGAGCAAACCTCCAAAGGTGAGCGTTCGTTCGACATTTATTCCCGGTTGCTGAAAGAGCGCGTTATCTTCTGTTGTGGTCAGGTTGAAGATCACATGGCGAATCTGATTGTCGCCCAGTTACTGTTTCTTGAATCAGATAACCCTGATAAAGATATTTACTTATACATAAACTCACCTGGTGGTGCTGTTACCGCAGGCATGGCTATTTATGACACTATGCGTTTCATTAAGCCAGACGTAAGTACGGTGTGCATGGGGCAAGCCGCCAGCATGGGTGCGTTCCTGTTAGCCGGTGGCGCTAAAGGTAAGCGTTTTTGTTTACCGAATTCTCGCGTCATGATTCACCAGCCGTTAGGCGGGTTCCAGGGGCAGGCATCGGATTTTGAAATCCATGCGCGCCAAATTCTGGATATTAAAGAACGCATGAACCGCATGTTAGCCGAGAATACCGGAAACAGCTTCGAGCAAGTTTCGAAAGATACTGATCGAGACCGCTTTATGTCAGCCGATCAAGCAGTTGAATATGGTGTGGTTGATGACATTCTGAGTAAGCGAGGTGAGCAGAATGACGGATAAAACTCAAGACGGCGACGATAAGTCTCTGTTTTGTACTTTTTGTGGTAAAAGTCAGCATGAAGTGAAGAAGCTTATTGCTGGCCCTTCTGTATTCATCTGTGATGAATGTGTTGATCTCTGTAACGATATTTTGCACGAAGAAATTCAGGAAGTAGCAGCGCAGGACGGCCACACAAGTTTGCCGGTACCTAAAGAGATTCGCGCGCACTTGGATGAATATGTCATTGGTCAGGATCAAGCCAAAAAAGTACTGGCTGTAGCGGTTTATAACCACTATAAACGCTTGCGTAATAATAGCGGTAAGAACCACGAAAACATTGAACTGGGTAAGAGTAATATCTTGCTCATTGGCCCGACTGGTTCAGGTAAAACTTATCTGGCGGAAACGCTGGCGCGCTTCCTGGATGTGCCTTTCACTATGGCTGATGCAACCACTTTAACCGAAGCCGGTTATGTGGGTGAAGACGTTGAAAACATTATTCAGAAGTTGCTGCAAAAGTGCGACTACGATGTTGAGAAAGCGCAACGCGGTATCGTTTATATTGATGAAATTGATAAGATTTCGCGCAAGTCAGATAACCCTTCTATTACTCGCGATGTGTCGGGTGAAGGTGTACAGCAGGCGTTACTGAAGTTAATTGAAGGTACCATTGCTGCCGTGCCGCCACAGGGTGGCCGTAAGCATCCGCAGCAAGAATTTTTGCAGGTAGATACCTCTAAAATACTGTTTATTTGCGGTGGTGCTTTCGCTGGCTTGAACAAGGTTATTGAGCAGCGCCTGGCAACAGGTACTGGCATTGGTTTCGGTGCTGAAGTGAAAAGCAAAGAAACGCACCAGGAAGGTAAAACCCTGGCTCAGGTAGAACCGGAAGATTTAGTGAAATACGGTCTAATTCCAGAGTTTATTGGGCGTTTACCGGTACTGGCTACCTTAGGCGAGTTGGATGAAGAAGCCTTAGTGCAAATTCTTCGCGAACCTAAGAATGCACTAACCAAGCAGTATTCAGCCTTATTCGAAATGGAAGGTGCTGAGCTGGAGTTCCGTGAAGATGCCTTGCGTGAAATTGCGCGCAAAGCCATGATTCGTAAAACCGGTGCTCGCGGATTGCGTTCTATTGTTGAAGCTGTGCTGTTAGGTACCATGTATGAGCTGCCATCTATTGATGGTGTGAGCAAAGTGGTGATTGACGAGTCAGTGATAAAAGGCGAGTCGGATCCGATTTTGATTTATGAAAATCAACAGCAGGATAAGCACGCATCAGGTGAATAATTGACCTGTTTCAGCTGAAAAAAGTGTAAAAAGGGCCTAGTTGGCCCTTTTTTTGTGTTTTTCATTGAACTTTACGTGGTCACCCTCATATTAAAGAGTAAGATAACTTTAACGACAGAAACCCCCAAGTGTGGAGAGAAATATGAGTGAAGCGCGAGTAGAACGCTTAAGTATTCCGGTACTGCCGTTGCGTGATGTGGTGGTATACCCACATATGGTGATTCCGCTGTTTGTTGGCCGTGAAAAATCAATCCGCTGTTTAGAAGCAGCCATGGACAACGATAAACAAATATTTTTGTCAGCCCAGAAAGATGCGTCGGTGGATGAGCCGGTGGCTGATGATATTTACCGCATTGGTGCGGTAGCTACCATTTTACAATTACTGAAACTACCCGACGGTACCGTCAAAGTATTAGTGGAAGGCGTGCAGCGTGCGCAAATTGATGAGTTTGAAGACCACGACGAGTTCTTTAAAGCAACGGTTCATTATTTAGCTTCCGAGAGCATTCCTGACAATGAAGAGGAAGTGATGGTGCGCTCGGCCATCAATCAGTTTGAAGGCTACGTAAAGCTAAACAAAAAGATTCCACCGGAAGTTCTGACCTCGCTATCTGGCATTGAAGAAGCCGATCGTTTGGCTGATACCATGGCGGCGCATATGCCGTTGAAACTGGTAGATAAGCAGCACGTGTTAGAAATTACGGATGTGCGTGAGCGCTTAGAGTACCTGATGGCGCTGATGGAAGGCGAAATCGACATCCTGCAGGTTGAGAAGCGTATTCGCAGCCGGGTGAAGAAGCAGATGGAGAAGAGCCAGCGCGAGTACTATCTGAATGAGCAAATGAAAGCTATTCAGAAAGAACTGGGTGACATGGACGACGGCCCGGATGAGTTCGAAGCGCTGCAGAAAAAAATTGATGATGCGCAAATGCCCGCTGAAGCGAAAGAGAAAACTCAGGCGGAACTGCAGAAATTAAAAATGATGTCGTCAATGTCGGCCGAAGCCACTGTGGTTCGCGGTTACATTGAATGGATGGTGTCAGTACCCTGGAAAAAACGCTCACGCATTAAGAAAGATTTAGCCAATGCGGAACGTATTCTGGATGCCGACCACTATGGTCTGGAAAAAGTAAAAGAACGCATTATTGAGTATTTAGCGGTGCAACAGCGCACCACCAAAGTGCGTGGCGCTATTTTATGTCTGGTGGGGCCGCCGGGTGTTGGTAAAACCTCGCTGGGGCAGTCTATTGCCCGGGCTACCGGCCGTAAGTACATTCGTATGGCGCTGGGTGGCGTACGTGACGAAGCTGAAATTCGTGGTCACCGCCGCACCTACATTGGTTCTATGCCCGGCAAACTGATTCAGAAGATGGCCAAAGTAGGCGTACGTAACCCGTTATTCCTGCTGGATGAAATTGATAAAATGGCATCCGACATGCGTGGCGACCCGGCCTCAGCGTTGCTGGAAGTGCTGGATCCTGAACAGAACATCAATTTCAACGACCACTACCTGGAAGTAGATTACGATCTGTCCGATGTCATGTTTGTGGCAACCTCGAACAGCATGAATATTCCAGGTCCGCTGTTAGATCGAATGGAAGTGATTCGTTTGGCCGGTTACACCGAAGACGAGAAGCTGAACATTGCCAAGCGTCACTTGTTGCCGAAACAAATTGACCGTAATGGCTTAAAAGATAAAGAGATCTCGATTAGAGATGACGCAATTACAGCCATTATCCGTTATTACACCCGCGAAGCTGGCGTGCGTAACCTTGAGCGTGAACTGTCGCGTTTGTGTCGCAAAGCAGTGAAGAAAATTGTGCTCGACAAGCGCGTGAAGAATGTTGAAGTGACGGCGAAGAATCTGGGCGACTTCCTGGGCGTACAGCGCTTTGATTATGGTAAAGCTGAAGATAATAACCAGATTGGTCAGGTAACTGGCTTAGCCTGGACCGAAGTGGGCGGCGACTTGCTTACCATTGAGGCTACTAACGTGGCCGGTAAAGGCAAAATTACTTCAACCGGTTCGCTGGGTGATGTGATGCAAGAGTCCATTCAAACGGCCTTAACCGTGGTTCGTAGTCGCGCCGATAAACTTGGTATTAGTGACGACTTCCACGAAAAACGTGACCTGCACGTACACGTACCTGAAGGTGCTACGCCGAAGGACGGCCCAAGCGCAGGTGTGGCTATGGTTGTTGCCTTAGTGTCTTCGCTGACCAAAATACCGGTTCGGGCGGAAGTCGCCATGACGGGTGAAATTACCTTGCGTGGTGAAGTGCTTGCCATTGGTGGCTTGAAAGAGAAGCTGTTAGCAGCGCATCGTGGTGGTATTAAGCATGTATTGATACCAAAAGAAAACGAGCGTGATTTGAAAGAAATCAGCGACAATGTGAAAGCAGACTTAAAAATTCAACCTGTGAAGTGGATAGATGAGGTATTAAAGGTTGCTTTAGAGCGAGAACCGTCTGCATCTAGTACGAAAGTAGAAGGTTAACGGCAAAATGCGGCCTGCGAGCATAACATTTAGCTAGAGGCCGCATTCTTTCGTTAAAAAAACTTGTAAAAAGGGTTCTCAATCCTAAATCTTGTGGTAGCCTAGAGTTAAGTTGAGTAAGCCTTACTAGCACTGCTTTAGACTATGCTAACCAAAGGCTGAAAACTTTAGCCGAGGTTCTAGGTATTAGAATTGAAGGCGGTGCTTGAACTCTAAGTTTAAGCTTGTTATAAACTTCGCTGGCCCATTTAATTCCGAATGGAACCACGGAAACTTGATAATAACAATCTAAGGGGATGATACTGTGAACAAGTCTCAGCTAGTTGATAAAATTGCCGAGGGGGCTGAAATTTCTAAAGCCGCCGCTGGTCGTGCTTTGGACTCATTCATTGAAGCAGTAACTGAAGCTTTAAAAAAAGGTGAGCAAGTAGCTTTAGTGGGTTTTGGTACTTACCAAGTACGTGAGCGTTCAGCTCGCACTGGTCGTAACCCGCAAACAGGTCAAACTATTCAGATCGCTGCTGCCAAAGTACCTTCGTTTAAGGCTGGCAAAGCACTGAAAGACGCAGTTAATTAATGAAAGGCGCTTAATGAGCGCCTTTTGTGCATTAACTGCGGGACGGAGTGGTAGTTCAGCTGGTTAGAATACCGGCCTGTCACGCCGGGGGTCGCGGGTTCGAGTCCCGTCCACTCCGCCACATCAGACTTTAAGTGATAACCCGAAGCCGTTAAGCTTCGGGTTATTTTTTTGTGTGAATGGCAGGTGCTATTCGCGCCGCAACGGGTATAATAGACTCCGAATTTTTAATCGTATTTAGGGTGAACGAATTATGTTGGAACGGATACGCGAAGGCTCGCAAAGCATGGTCGTGAAGGTCATCTTAGTCTTTATTATTGTCACCTTTGCGTTCACGGGCGTCAGCGGCTATTTAGGTAGCTCATCTGAACCAGGTGTGGCGGTTGTGAATGGTGAGACTATTACGCAGACTGAATATGACCGCGCCTATCAGAACGAACGCGCACGCATGGAAGAGCAACTCGGTGATATGTTCGCACAACTTACCAGCGATCCTCGCTACATGCGTCAGTTGCGCGCTAATGTTGTCGATCAGTTGATTGAGCAAGAGCTGGTTGCGCAATACGCACGTGAGCAGGGTTTGCGGGTTTCAGATGAGCAGGTAAAAGAAGCTATTCGCAATATTTCTGCGTTCCGCTCGGCGGGTCAGTTTAGCAACGACGTGTATCTGATGGCCCTACGTAATTCCGGCTATACCCCTGAAACCTTTGCCCAGGCAATGCGCAGTGACATGGCTCGCACCCAACTGGTGCGCACGCTAATAGAGTCTGATTTTAGCTTGCCAGGCGAAGCTGCTCGTTTACAAAGTATTCTGGCGCAAACTCGCAGTGGTCGTTATTTGCAAGTAACGCTGCAGGACTACATGGCTGACGTGTCGGTAGAAGATGAAGAGATTCAGGCTTACTACGACAATAATCGTGCACAGTTTGCGACTGAAGAGCGAGTTAAAGTTGAGTATGTACGCTTGGATTATGATGCGGTAGCAGGCGACATCAACATTGCTGATGAAACTGTTCGTGAGTATTACGACAACAACGTGAGTCGTTACACGACTGAAGAACAACGTCGCGTTTCACATATCTTGATTGAAACCGGTGACGATGCCGAAGCCGCAATGCAAGAAATTGAACAGGTTCAGCAGCAGCTTGAGCAAGGTACTGAGTTTGCTGAACTTGCCGCGGAACTCTCTGATGACGTATTCTCTGGTGAGCAGGGCGGCGACTTAGAGTGGATTAGCTCTGGTCAAATGGATCCTGAATTTGAAGAAGCTGTATTTGCTTTAGAAGAAACCGGTGACGTTAGCGGTATTGTGGAAACCTCGTTTGGTTATCATTTAATTAAACTGACCGATGTTCGTGCCGGCGAAGTGCAGGAATTTGCTGAAGTTGAAGCGGAAATCCGCGATCAAATGCAACGTCAGCAGGCCGAAGAAGCTTACTTCATGGCGCAGCAGCAACTGGCGGAAACCTCCTTTGAGATTCCCGATAGTTTAGCTCCAGCGGCTGAAGAAACAGGTCAGGAATTGGTACAGACGGATTGGTTTACTCAATCATCAGTTCCGGCTGAGCTGGATGCTCCGCAAGTAGTGGCGCAAGTGTTTTCCAGCGACTTAGTGGATGAGAAGCTGGCCAGCGATATTATTGAACTGGATGACCAAAGTGCGGTAGTGATACGAGTGGTTGAGCACGAGCCAGCCAGTACTCAGCCGCTGGAAGAAGTTCGCGATACCGTGACTCAGTTGCTGCAGGAAGAAAAAGCACAGCGTCAGGCGGTGTTAGCTGCGGAAGAGTTTGCTGAGCAGTTACGTGCTGGTGAGATTGCTGATACCAGCATGATGACAAGTATTGACGGTATTACCCGTCAGTCTCAGGACGTTCCTGCAGCGGTGCGTGAAGCACTGTTTGAGTTGCCACCAGTAACTGGTGATGAAGCTAGCATGAAGACTGTTACCTTGCGTTCAGGCGATGTTGCGGTAGTGCAGCTAACCAATGTAACGCCGGGCGAAGAAAATGCAGATCAAGTTGCCCAGCTACAAGAGCAGATGCAACAGCGTCATGCGCAAGTGTTGTATCAAGCCTTTATTGACAGTTTACGTGCACAGGCAGACATTGAGCGCAAGACTAATCCTACTGAGACTACTCAGTAAGCTTGCTAAACTAACAGGTAGGGCGTAACAGCTAAAAGTTTCAGCTTTACCTACTAAAAAGCCGGAATCGCAATAGTGCGACTCCGGCTTTTTTATGCGGTTAAACCCTGGTTAGCGACTCTAAGGCTTCAAGTTAACGCCCATATAGAGGCGGTAGCTTTGATTTATCAGTAGGTGCTGAATCAGTTGCCAAAGCACTATGTAAGGCTTGATAGAGAGCCTTACCATGCTGCCAGTCAGCTTGCGCGGATGGTGCATACAAATGACGTTGTAGGTGCTCAATTTCAGCACTCAGCTGAGGGTTTGCAAGGTGTTCCGCAAGCTGTGTCAACGTAGTAGGCGCTGGCGTGAAACGGCTTTGTCCCCAGGCCAGCAAATGTTGTGACACTTCGCGTGGTTGATTGGCTTTACAGGCACGTTGCAGCGCCCGCCAATGTTTAGCTGTACTTTGTTCGATGCCATGGCGGGCATTGTCAGAGTTGGATTGCGCTGGTGTGGTCTGGGCTGATTTTTGCCCTTTATTAAACCAGCCACGTTGCCAGGCGTAGCCGAATACCGCCAAAGTAAGTAACCACAGCACCATACTGATGACAGCTAGCCATTGCCACCAACTCGTGTTCTCAGGCGCTGCTGGTGGCTCCTGCGCACTCTGGTTAGCATTAGCTGTCGCGGTAGTATCAGCTTCCGGTTGTGCTGGCTCAGCACTGGCTGCAGACTCAGAGACGCTGATACCAGCAACCTGAAGTCGTTGTTCTTGAACCTCAATAACTGCCGGCTTATCGGTGCGGGTATTAAACCAGGCTAAGCTTTGGGCCGGAATAATGAGCTCGCCAGGCCGATTAGGGATAATAGCTACCTGCTGCGTTACCTGAGAAATACTGGTGCCATTGCGTACAAAGCTATTCACTTCAGGTTGTTCTGGATAGCTTCTGGCACCGTTAATTTCTGGTATGTCAAGTTCGGGTAATTGTTCTGGTTTTACCCCAACAGCAGTAAGCATGTAGGTTAGGGTAACCGGCTCACCTACATCAATAGGCCCACTGTCAGGTTTCAGTTCGCGGGTTAGCGACACCAGCTCGCTGGGCAGCCAGTCACCTTGCCAATTCGACGGAACTGGCTTCACCTGAATATCAATGGGCGGGGCTTTGGCCGTTACCGGAATGGTGTTGGCAAAGGTTGAAAATAGCGAATCGCTGCGTTGACGATAGATCTCACCTTCAAAAGTCGCACCCTTAATGGCGAAATTTCCTGAGCGATTTGGTGTGATTGCGTATTCACGTTGGTAGACTTTGTAGCGTTGGCCGTCCACCATTTCCAGGCTTTCACTGTCTTTACCTACTTGAGTTACGTCGCCACCTTCAAGTTCCGGTGGGATTATATTACCGCCGCTTAGGTCGGCCGCTAAATAGAGCTTAGCTACATAGGTAAACTGTTGTTGTACATACAGGCTTTCGTTATCAATAGCGGCAGTTAAAAAGGCAGTGCCGCGTGAACCGTCGTTGTCTTCTCGTTCAGCCACTACCCGTAAGCTAATTGGTTGTGAACGAACGCCATCAATTTCAATCGCCGGAATGCGGTACTCACCTTCAGCCTGGGGGGTAATAACCACGCGAAAGGTTGTAGTGGCGCTGGCACGGCCATTAACAATAGAGCGTTGATGGCTCACAGAAGTGCGTCCCACCATAAAGTCGTCAAGAAAAACGTCGGTATTCACGGCGTTGCGGTCAACGTTGTCGTTCACTTCAATAGTTACCACTAAAGGTTCATCGACCAATACTGGATTTTTATCTACGGATACCTGCACCTGACTTACCTGGGCATAGCTAGCCCCGCTTACCAACAACAGGGTTAGTAATACCAGGCCGCGCCACCGCAAGCTTTCTAAACCGCTTACCATTGTTGTTGAACTCCTTCAGGTCGACGTTGTTGCTGCTGACGTTTTTGATATTCCAGCCGCATCTTTTGACGTAATAGCAATGCCGGGTCGTCCGGTAATCGTTTCAGCATCTGTTCAAATTCGCGTTGTTGTTCGGCATCCAGGTCGCCATCCGTAGCCTGCTCTATGGCTTGTTGCTGAGCCTGTTCTTCACCGTCACCGGCGTCAGCTTGCTGTTGTTCTTCTTGCTGCTCTTCTGTCTGCCCGGTTTCATCTTGTTGCTCCTGTGAGTCTTGCGCTTCTGGCTCTTGTTCCTGGTTTGACTCACTACCACTGTCTTGTTCCTGCTGGTCCGACTCCGATTGTTGCTGCTCGCCATCGGCGTCTTGCTCACCTTGCTTACCCTGACTATTCTGCGAGTTCTGGTTTTGCTCGCCGTCTTGGGATTGCTGTTGCTCTTGTTCCTGCTTCTGCTTCTCTAATTGCCGCTTGGCTAACTCCAGATTCGCTTGTGCTTGCGGCAAATCCGGTTGCTGACGCAGGGCTTCCTGATAAGCATTTATAGCCCCCTGATAGTTCTCGAGCTGCATTAACGAATTGCCCTGATTGTAATAACCAGTAGCATCGCCAACCTGAGCAAAATCGGTTAAGGCTTCTTCATAGTTGCCCGCGCGGTAATTTGCTGTTCCCCGGCGCAGGGGATCGTTGGACAGCGCGGCTGCCCGTTCATACTGTTGTTGTTCCAGCGCTTGTTGTGCCTGCTGTTCAGCAGTTAACCACCAGGAAAACGATTCCTCCTGAGCCTGAGCCTGAGCCTGACCACTGAACATACTGGCAGACAACAGCAAGCTAAGGCCGCCAACCGGCAACAGCGCAGCCCCTAACATGCCATTCCGGCGCCAGTGCAATAAGGCTAAGGGTAACAGCAACAAAGCTAGCCAGGGGCCGCGATCCAGCCATTGATCGCCTTGTTGTAATGGCGCGCCATCGGAGTCTTGTTCCACTCGCGACAGCGGCGGTAACGACAGTAGCTGTTCAATATCCTGGTTATCTACGGTAAGCCGGGTAAACACCCCACCGGTTAGTTCCGTCAGTTGGCGTAATCGATCCGGGTATAACCGCGGCACTACCACCTGACCACTGGCGTCCCGTAACAGGGTACCGTCGGTTTGTCTTATCGGGGCGCCTTCCCGGGTGCCCACCGCGAGCGTTGAAACCCGGTGACCCAGTTGCCGCAGCTGGTTAGTGAGTTCGGTAAAGTCACGGCTTTCGACACCATCGGTTAGCCAAAAAATATCACCGGTTGGGTACCCGGCATTGCGAAGCATTTCATCGGCCCGGGCAAAGGCCACCTGTGGATAATTGCCTTGCTCGGGCATTATTTCCGGCGATAGTGCCGGAATCAGGTTGAGTAAGTTGTTTTTGTCGCTGGTGAGTGGGCTAATAACAAAAGCATCGCCCGCATAGGCAACTAATCCGGTTTCTCCATCCAGCCTACTACTGAGCAAATCCCGGGCTTTGTAGCGCAGTTGCGTTAACCGGTCGGGGCTAACATCGGTAGCTCGGGTAGATAACGACATATCCAGTATAATCACTTGCCCGGCATTGAGTTGATAAACAGGTTGGGGCAGACGCTCCCAGGTAGGCCCGGCCAAAGCAAATGAACTAATCAGCACGGCGAACGCCAACTGCAACCAACCGGTGCCACGCTGTTGTTGCTTAGGCAGCTTAAGTAACGGCTTGGCCAGATGCGAGGCGAGCCAGCTGTAATGTCCATATCGCTGTTGGCGGTGCCGCCACCAGGCCCATAATATCGGTAACAAAACGACTAGTAGCCACAACCAATGAGGGCGTAATAAGTGAAAGTCACTCATGTGCGCCTCCAGGGTTGTTGCGTCACTATCAGAGTTAAGAACGTCAAACTAACTGCTAGTGCCAAAGGCCAATAAAATAAAGCTTCGCGCGGGCGTAACTGCTGTTCGTCACCGGCCACCGGCTCGTAACTGTCCAGCTCCTGATAAATAGTGGCTAACTCCTCGGTGTCGCGGGCACGAAAATAAATACCACCGGTTTGCTCGGCCATGTTGGCCAGCATAGATTCGTCTAAATCACGGCTCGGATTCACGCGACGACTGCCAAAGAAACTTTCAACCACCACTTCTTCTGCACCTACGCCAATAGTGTAAATTCTGACCTGATAGGCTTTGGCGAGTTCCAGCGCCTGATCAGGTGAAATGTAGCCGGCGGTATTTTGTCCGTCGGTCAGTAGCACTAACACGCGATTGGTTTCTTCGCGAAGCTGAAAGCGTTTAACCGCCAGTGCAACGGCATCACCAATAGCGGTGCGCTCACCAATCAAATTGAGCTGACTTTCTTCCAGCATTTGTGCCACGGTATCGCGGTCGTAAGTCATGGGCGTTTGTAAATAAGCCGTGTCAGCAAACAGAATTAAGCCCAGACGGTCACCTTCGCGGCGTTCAATGAAATCCGCCAGTACTTCTTTCACCATTTGCAGGCGATTCACGCGCTGCCCGGCAATTTCCATATCCGCAATTTCCATACTGCCGGACAAATCCACCGCTAACATCATCTCTCTGGCATCACTGCGAATAGGCAGTGGCTCACCCAGCCATTCGGGGCGGGCAACGCTGGTTACCAATGCGGCCCAGATAATCATGCTGATAACAACCAGCGGATTAATAAAACGACCTTTGCCGGTTTTGGCATCAAGCTGCGGGGCTTTCGGAACTCTTAAGCTGGCGAGCTGCTGGCCGTGCTTGGGCAACCACCAACGCAGTAGCAAAGGTAGCGGTAGTAACAGAAATAACCAGGGCCAGACGAATTCAATCATAACGACTCCTGCACGCCGTGTTGCGGCGGTAGGGCGGTTACCAACCAGGTGTGCGCAAAGTTATAGTAGCTGCGCGCAAGCTCTGGGTTTTTAGTGGCGTGATACATACTAGCCATAATGTGTTCGAGTTCGCTGTGCCAGCGCGAGCGCTGCTTGGCCGGCATGGTTTCAAGCAGAAATTGCTGCCATTGACTGCCGCTCAGAGCTGCAATACGCTCACGCGGGAAATAACCCAGTGCCGCTTGTTTCAGTAGCAAGGTAATAGCATCAACTTGGGGTTGCTGCATGTGCTTGAGCTGAGCTAATGCAAATCGCTTAATGCGACCACGTTGCCAGTGTCGCCAACTGTAGTAGCCAATAATAGCGGTGCCCGCTACAACAACGAAGGCCAGCAACCACCAACCCGGTGCCGGCGGCCACCAACTTGCGGGTGGGGCAGCGATGATATCTTGTAACTCTTGCATTACATGATCTCCTGCCACTGCTGTTCCAGCGCGCGCGCTGCACTCACATGCTGATAACTAATTGCGAAACGTTGTAACTCGCTGGTTATTTGCCGCTGTTGTTCGGCTGCTGCCGCCTGGTATTGCTGGCGTTGGCCGGCGTGATTCAAATCCAGCGTTTGCTGATGCTGGTGTAAATCAGATAATTCCAATTTGCCTCGCGCTGCCTGCGCTGGTAGCTGGTGTTCGAAGGGGTCACTGATAATAAAAGCCCGCACCTGACAGTGCTGCTGCAATGCCCGGGCGAATTTTAATTGCGCGGCGCTTACATTAACAAAGTCACTAATCAAGTATATTTCACTGCCGGGGCGCGCCAATTGACTGAGCCGTTGCAAACTATCAGTGAGCATGGATTTCGGCGATTGCTGCCGCTGCTGCCAATGCTGGTAACTTTGTTGGTGGCTGTCCAGTAGTGCGTGGATATAGCGCATAACCCCCTGATGGCGACCCTGGGGTTTAAGCTCACTATGACTGAAGCCATTGCCCACAATACCACCAATGCGATCACCGCGTTGCTGCGCCCGCCAGGCCAGTGCGGCCGCCAAATGCGCCGCCTGAACCGATTTAAACAGCAGCTCAGTGCCAAACAACATACTGGCGGACAAGTCCGTAACAATAAATACTGGGCGTTCCTGTTCTTCGCGATAAAGCTTGGTGTGCGTGCTACCGGTGCGCGCTGTTACCCGCCAGTCAATGGCGCGAATATCGTCGCCGGGTTGATAGTGGCGCACTTCGTCAAACTCCATGCCACGGCCTTTTTGCTTGCTTAAAATACCACCACTGGTGCCGCGCGGCGGCTTGCGCCGCGCGTGTTGTCTGAACGCGGGTAGCTTACTGTGATAATACATGAGCTCAGCCAGACCAAGCTGGATACCACTGGCATGCATGGCCTCCAGCCAGTCGCTGGCTGTTGTTGCAGGTGCTGAGGTAGTTGACAACGCCATACGAACCTCAGTTAAGGCGCTGGTACCAGCGCTAATATTTGCTGCAGAATGTGATCATGGTTTATGCCATCGGCTTCGGCCTGATAACTAAGAATGATGCGGTGGCGCAGCACGTTAAAATACACGGCGGCAATGTCATCTGGAGTAACGAAGTCACGACCGGCTAACCAGGCTCTGGCACGGGCACAACGATCTAATGCAATAGACGCGCGGGGGCTAGCGCCGTAGCCAAGCCAGCGGGCTAGTTTTTCGTCGTAGCGCTGGGGTTCGCGGGTAGCAATAACCAGCTGCACCAGATAGTTTTCGATGGCATCGTCCATGTACACGTCTAACACTTCTTTGCGTGCCTGAAACAGTTGTGGCTGCGGCAGTGGATTCAACATAGGTTGTTGCCCGGTGATAGTTTCACCGCGGGTTAGCTGCAGAATTTGGCGCTCGGTTTCAGCGTCAGGGTAAGCCAAAGTAACGTGCATGAGGAAGCGGTCTAACTGTGCTTCCGGCAGCGGGTAGGTGCCTTCTTGCTCAAGCGGGTTCTGCGTTGCTAATACCATGAATAAATCGGCGAGCGGATAGGTACGCTGGCCCACAGTGATTTGCCGTTCAGCCATAGCTTCAAGCAGTGCCGATTGCACTTTAGCCGGAGCGCGGTTTATTTCGTCGGCCAGAATCACATTATGAAATAACGGACCTTGCTGAAATACAAAGGTGCCAGTTTCTGGCCGGTAAATATCGGTACCCGTTAAATCTGCTGGTAACAAATCAGGGGTAAACTGAATACGATGGAAGGTTGCTTCAATACCTTTTGCCAGCGCGTTCACCGCTCTGGTTTTGGCCAGCCCGGGTGGGCCTTCAACCAGCAAATGACCATCAGCCAACACGGCAATTAAGAGGTTCTCGGTAAATTCGGGTTGCCCCAGTACCTGGCTGTTTAAGTACTCACGCAAGGCTTGAAATTGCTTTACTGCCATTATCTTCTCTCTTGTGTTGACGCCACCTGGTGATGAGGTTGCCTTACCGCGATGGCGCGACTGATATCCATAACAGGCCTAAGATGACATAGTCACCCCAGCTTTGACCAGTGGGTTTGCTATTACCTGACTGTATTCTAAGGTATATGGGTGACTTTATCGAAATCAACGGTTTAATTCTGTGCACTTACAGGCTAAAATTTGTAATCAGTTATGAGGTCAGACCAGCTGTGTTGCTAAAAACCGGTCGACCATTCAATAGTTAACAAGAGGAATTCATTATGTCGGCAAGTCAGCGTTTGCTAACTTCGCAAGGCGAACGGATAGCAGTTGTGGCAGGCTTACGTACGCCATTTGCAAAACAAGCCACCTATTTTCATGGGGTGCCGGCGCTTAATCTTGGCCAAATGGTGGTGCAGGAGCTTATTAACCGCACCAGTTTGGATGTGAATGAGGTGCAGCAGTTAGTGTTCGGACAAGTAGTGCAAATGCCGTCAGCGCCAAACATTGCGCGAGAAATTGTGCTTGGCACCAGCTTACCGGTAAATACCGACGCGTACAGTGTGTCACGCGCCTGTGCTACCAGTTTTCAGGCCACTGCAAACGTTATCGAAGCTATGGTAGCCGGTAACATTGAAGTAGGCATCGCCGGTGGCGCAGATTCTTCCTCAGTGCTACCTATTGGCGTGTCTAAACGTTTAGCTCATGCTTTAGTTGATTTGAACAAAGCGCGCTCATTTGGCCAAAAATTCAATATCATTAAAAGTTTGAAGTTACGTGATTTGGCTCCGGTACCGCCAGCTATTGCTGAATACAGCACCGGCTTAAGCATGGGTGATACGGCCGAGCAAATGGCGAAAACCCATGGTATTAGCCGCGCCGATCAGGATGCCCTGGCGCATCGTTCGCATCAAAAAGCGCATGAAGCCTGGGAACAAAACTGGTTAGACGACGAGGTAATGACCGCGTACGCCGAACCTTACAAAGATTTTCTAAAACGCGACAACAACATTCGCGACAACAGTGACCTGAAGGGCTACGAAAAGCTGCGCCCGGCCTTTGATCGCAAGCACGGCACCGTGACCGCCGCTAACAGCACACCATTAACCGATGGCGCGGCTGCAGTATTGTTAATGACCGAAAGTAAAGCCAAAGCCTTAGGTTATGAACCGCTAGGCTTTATTCGCAGCTATGCTTTCACCGCTATTGATGTTTGGCATGACATGCTGATGGGTCCTTCCCACGCCACGCCAATAGCACTGGATCGCGCTGGGATGAAACTAGGCGACCTGGATTTAATTGATATGCATGAGGCCTTTGCCGCGCAAACCCTGGCCAACTTAAAAATGTTTGCCAGCAAAAAGTTTGCCGAAGAGAAATTGGGTCGCAGCGAAGCTATCGGCGAAGTGGATATGGACAAATTTAACGTATTGGGCGGGTCTATTGCTTATGGTCACCCATTTGCGGCAACCGGCGCGCGGATGATTACCCAAACGTTACGCGAGCTGAAACGTCGCGGTGGCGGTACTGCGCTAACAACTGCCTGCGCCGCCGGCGGGCTTGGCTCAGCAATGATTTTGGAGGCAAACTAATGAGTAACCAATCCGCATTTACCCTAAGCCACAGAGACGACGGCATTGCCGTGCTTACCATTGATGTGCCGGGTGAGTCAGTAAACACCTTGAAATCAAGTTTTGCTGACGAAGTGGCTACGGTTCTGAATGAGCTGGAAGACAAAAGCGACCTAAAAGGTGTTGTTGTTATTAGCGGCAAGCCGACTTCATTTGTTGCCGGTGCTGATATCAGCATGATCAACGACTGTAAAACTGCAGGCGATGCTGAAAGTCTGGCTCGCCAAGGGCAGGCCATGTTTGACCGCATTGAGCAACTTCGTGTG
This sequence comes from Pseudidiomarina planktonica, assembly GCF_900177775.1. Lineage (GTDB taxonomy): Bacteria > Pseudomonadota > Gammaproteobacteria > Enterobacterales > Alteromonadaceae > Pseudidiomarina > Pseudidiomarina planktonica. The sequence goes on from NZ_FXWH01000001.1 coordinate 917,879, forward strand.
CCTGTGGTAGCTGCTATTCATGGCTCATGCCTGGGTGGCGGACTCGAGTTGGCACTGGCGTGTCACTATCGGGTTTGTACCGATTCCGGCAAAACCGAATTGGGCGTGCCGGAAGTGAAGCTGGGCTTGTTGCCGGGCTCCGGTGGTACGCAACGTTTACCACGTTTGGTTGGCGTGCAAGAAGCCTTAGGCCTAATCCTTACTGGTAAAACATTACGACCAAAACAAGCTCGTAAAAAAGGTTTGGTAGACGAAGTTGTGCCTGAGAGCATTCTGCTGGAAGCCGCAGTTAAGCTGGCTTTGTCCAGCAAGGCGAAAGTTCAGAAAGCGAAACTGTCTACCGTTAATAAGTTACTTGAAGGTAATAGCTTCGGTCGTAACTTTATTTTCAAAAAAGCTGGTGAACAAGCGCAAAGCAAAGCCAAAGGTAACTACCCGGCCATTGATAAAATTATTGATGCGGTGCAGCACGGTCAAAGTGAAGGTTTTGAAGCCGGCTTAGAGCGTGAAGCACGTTCATTCGGTGAACTGGCGATGACACCTGAGTCTTTCCAGTTACGTGGTATTTTCTTCGCCACCACAGCAATGAAAAAAGAAACCTCATTCGGTGGTGAGAAACCCGGCAAAATCACCCGCGCTGGTGTGCTTGGCGGTGGTTTAATGGGGGGCGGTATTTCTTACGTTACCGCTGTGAAAGCAGGGGTTCCGGCCCGCATTAAAGATATTGCTGAAGACGGTATTCGTCATGCACTGAAGTACAGCTATGACTTGCTGAACAAAAAAGTGAAGCGTGGTCATATGCGTCGCAGTGAAATGGAACGTGACATGCTACGCCTAAGTGGCAGCCTTGATTACACCGGTTTTGATCGCGTCGACATTGTGATGGAAGCGGTTTTTGAAGACTTAGATCTGAAACAGAAAATGGTCGCTGACATTGAAACGCATGCAAAGAAGGATACTATCTTTGCGACCAATACCTCGAGCTTGCCAATTACTAAAATTGCGGCCAAGGCTGAGCGTCCGGAACAAGTTATCGGATTACATTATTTCTCACCAGTAGACAAAATGCCGCTGGCGGAAATTATTACCCACGCAAAAACGTCGGCTAAAACTATTGCTACGACTGTTGCTTTTGCCAAGAAACAAGGCAAAACACCAATAGTAGTAAAAGATGGCGCCGGTTTTTATGTAAACCGTATCTTGGCGCCTTACATGAACGAAGCGGCCCGCCTGTTACTGGATGGCGCGTCTATTGAAGCCATTGATCGGGCGTTAGTGAAGTTTGGCTTCCCGGTTGGTCCTATTAAGCTAATGGACGAAGTCGGAATTGATATTGCTGCCAAAGTAGCGCCGATTTTAGCCGACGATTTAGGTGACCGTTTTGCGCCACCAGCGGCCTTCCAGAAGTTGCTGGACGACGACCGTAAAGGTAAGAAAAACGGCAAAGGCTTTTACGACTATTCCGGCAAGTCGAAAGGTAAGTCGGTTGATAGCTCAGTGTATAAAGTGCTGGATGTGTCACCGAAAGACGGCATGAGTGATAACGAAATTGCTCAGCGCTGCGTGCTGATGATGTTAAATGAAGCCGCTTACTGTCTGGACGAGGGTATTATTGCCAGCGCTCGGGACGGTGACATCGGTGCTATTTTCGGTATCGGTTTCCCACCGTTCAGAGGCGGACCTTTCCGTTATATGGATGCCCAGGGTGTTGCTAATATCGTGAGTGAGCTGCAGAAGTTAGAACAGCAACAAGGCGAGCGTTACAAGCCGGCGCCGGCGTTAGTGAAAATGGCAGAAGCAGGCGAAAGCTATTACGAAGACAAGCCTAAACAGTCTTAACTAGCGACCACCGCACTCTTGTCAGAAATTCAGCAAGGGAATTAAAAAAGCACACCTTCCGGTGTGCTTTTTTTATGGCTGCAACTAGCTGCAATCAGGCGCTTTAGATTAAGCGCTCTCGGGCGTACTTTCCGGCACTACCCGAATGGCCAGCCGTTGCAATAACTCGCTGGCGGGCAGGGGTTTGGCGAACAAGAAGCCTTGCGCATATTCGCAGTTTAAGGTGCTGAGAATAGTGAGCTGGTCTTTGTTTTCAACGCCTTCGGCAACCACATGTAAGCCCAGGTTATGCGCCATGGCAATAATAGAGGCAACCATTTTACGGTCGCGCTCGGCCTGACTAATATCGTTAATAAAAGCTTTGTCTATTTTCAAAGTTTGTATCGGGAAGCGTTTCAGGTAAGCCAGTGATGAGTAGCCAGTGCCAAAATCATCAAGTGCTAAATCAATGCCTTTAGTTTGCAAGTCGGTCATAATTTCGATGGCGCGTTCCGGATCTTCCATCAATACGCCTTCGGTAATTTCAAGTTCAAGATGTTCTGGTGCCATGCCTTCCGCATTTAGAATACGGGTGACGCGTGCGGATAAATCAGGCTGCATAAACTGCCGTGCTGATAGGTTCACCGCGACCCGGCCACTTACTAACCCTTGTTCAACCCACTGTTTCATATCACGACACGCTTGTTGTAATACGCGTTCGCCAAGCTCAATAATAAGACCTGTTTCTTCAGCCAGTGGAATAAAATCAACCGGGTTAATCATGCCCACGCCTGGAATATTTAACCGTGCCAGTGCCTCTAAGCCGACGAACTGGCGGTCTTTCAACGCCAGCTTAGGCTGATAATGCACCTCCACATGACCGTCCCGAAGTGCCTGACGTAACTGGTTTTCAAGCTTCAAACGTCGTACTGCACTTTGGTTCATGGATTCGTTAAAGAACTGATAGCCATTACCACCACGACGCTTGGCGTGGTACATGGCGGTATCTGCGTTCTGTAGTAATTCCTGCGACGAGTTACCGTCATTCGGATACGCCACAATACCGACCGAACTACTGACTACCAAATCACCGTCACTTAAGGCAAACGGCTGGGCCAGGCTGTCGTTCACACGCTTAGCAATGGAGGTAATGATGTTTAAGTCGGAGGTGTCTTCCAGTATCAAGCTGAATTCGTCACCACCGAGGCGATAAAGTGTATCTTGCGGGCGGCCGACTTCAGCCAGTCGTTCAGCAACCTGACACAACAACTGGTCACCAACTTCGTGACCGAGTGAATCATTAATCTTTTTAAAGTTATCTAAATCAAAAACCAGCAGCGCATGCTGAATGCGCTTACGAACCAGATTCGAATGGCTCACTTGGAAATACGAGCGGTTGGGCAGGCCAGTTAAGGTATCGGTATTGGCCAAACGGCGTAATTCACGTTCGGACTGCTTACGGTCAGTGATATCTGAAAAACTGGCAACATAGTGCGAGGTGTGACCGGTGTCGTCGCGCACGGCATCTATGGTCAGTTCCATTTGATAAGTTTGTTCGTCTTTGCGCAGATCTTCAATTTCACCATGCCAGCTGCCGTGTTGGGCTAACTGACGTTTTATTTGTTCAATGTATTCTTGATTGTATAACTTAAAGCGCAAGGGTTTACCCAGCATAGACTCGCGGCTATAGCCGGTAATACGCTGGAACGACCTATTGGTTTCAATCACCCGAAAACGATTATCGTAAATGCAAACACCATCGGATATGTTGGTGATAGAAGCGGCCAGCATTTTTAGTCGTTCTTCAGCAGCAACAATACTGCTAACGTCCTTCATGGTGCCGGTCATGCGCAACGGCTGTCCTTGCTCGTTTCGCTCAACTACTTTGCCGCGGTCCAATAACCACAACCAGTCGTCCTGCACCCGTACCCGGTAGGTAATTTCAAAGTGCGGAGTTTGCTCATCCAGGTGAGATTGTAGTGCGGTGCGGACTTTATTAAGGTCATGGGGATGAATGTTACTCATTGCATCTTTATGACCCGCTCGCTTTCCATCTAAGGGGAAGTCGGCAAAGTGAGTCCAGATGTTGTGCCGGTATACCGCACCAGTAACAATGTCCCAATCCCACAACTGGTCGCCACTACCCCATAGGCTGAGCTTCAAGCGTTCTTCACTGGCTCTGAGTTGACTAGAGGCCTGGCGGCGGCCACGTAAGTTATTTACTAGTATAAATAACAAGGCTAGTGCAGCTAGTACATAGGCACTGATAGCCCATACCGTTAACCACCACGGTGTTTCTACTACCAGCTTCAGTTCACGTAAGGCACCCCAATTGGTACCGTCGCTCGCTGCTTGCAGTTGCAAGTTATACTCGCCGAAGCTGAGATTGGTATAAGTGGCTCTGGGGCTATCTGCATCGGTATAAACCCAACTGTCGTTGAAACCGAGTAAGCGGTATCTGTAACTAAGCAGGGCATTACTCGGAGTTGGATTAAGCGTAGTAAATTCAAAACTTATGGGATTATTGGTTGCTGGAACAAATAATTGCGTTGCATCGTAAAGGGGAACGCTATTGCGCTCATCGAGCTGTTCAACGGCAACCGGCTCATTCCCTTGTCGGACAGCTATTAACGCAACTGCCGAGCTGTCTGCCGCGCTGGTTTGCATCACCATCGGCAGTGCCGTGGCAGAGTGCACAGGAATCATTAAGGCACAAACGATTACCAGCAAATGAGTAGCCGTTCGCCATGGTATAAACCATGCTCGCCCTGTTTGATTTGGGGATTCCCGCACGCAACATCCTCGACAGGCTGTTTCTACAGCTCTTATAGTTTGTTAAGAACTAGTAAATTAGCGGATTAAAGCCAAGCTGTCAAAGGCCGTGTGGCCTTGGCTGCGGTTAATTTCGTTCAGTTGGCTTAGCTTCGGTGTGCAACCAGATTTCTGCGCTATTATCGCGCAAATTCTGGCGCGCAAAATCGAGCATTTGTTTCGGCTGCCAATCAATAACCGCTTGTGCTAATTGCTCGAGCCGTGAAAAATCATGATCAAACTGAGTAATGGAGCTCCATAGCCGCTGACTACGGATGCGTAGGTTCGGATCCTGATCACGCAATTGACGAACTAAACTTTGCTGAGCTGCAGTCCAGCCTTCGGCTAAAAAGTCGGGCAGTTCCGTTAAAAACGACTCGGCGAAGCTGGCCAGACAGCTGCGTAGTTTACTCACCGAGGCTGTGGGAGACTGCACGTACATTAAAATGCCCGGCACTTGTTGCATAGGTAAGTAATTACTACCTACCAGATAGCCCAGTTGCTGTTCGGTGCGTAGCTGATTGAATATTTCCGGACTAATAAACTGGTTTAACAACATAAAACCAGCTTGCTCATGAATGTCGGCGTTGCCGCCTTGTACGAACCAAAGCAAAGCACTGTCACTATGGGAACTGGTTGCCGCGCGTTGTTCACAAACCCCGCGGGTGAGCATGCGCGGCGGTATTGCAGCGTTCAACGGGGCTTGCTCGGCTAGCCGGAAGGTATCGGTTAGCACTTGCGCAATGTTATCTACTGCGGTTGCCGGCACATCGCCATGGCATAACAGATCAACATTTAACTGTTCGAAGAACTGACCCGTAATATCTTCAAAGCTATTAAAATCTGTTTGCTTTAGTTCCACCGCCAACTCATCCATTCGGAAGCTACCGGGTTGCAGATAGAAGTTTAACTCTGCAAATAACTTATTCATTGGTTTATGAGTGTGCGCACTGCGCCAATTGCTAATCAGCTTTTGGCGTAGTGCCTGCCAGCGTTTAGGGTCGGGTAGCAGGCTACGCATGCATTCCACCACTTGCTCCAGTAACTTCACCTGCGCCGGCGAAAACCCAGCAATATGCAAAGTTACGCCGCGTTGCTGTGGATATAAATTAAAATGCAAACCGGCAATTTCGGCGTCGTAACAGCGCTCATTAAGTTCATCCAGAATTAACTCGCACCAGAGTCTGGCGTTGGCAAAATTCTTCGCACTCTGAGCAACTTCGGGCAACAAAAAGCCAGCATAGATATGCCCTTTGGGCTGGCGAAAGTCGGGGTCTTGCAAGTGCCAGATGCGAAGCGCTTTATTTATAGTAAACAACTTCGGGTTCGTGCTTGTAGAGGAGCTATCCTCGAGTGGATGCGCGTCTAACTGGCCGCTAATAAACTCATTTTTGCTTGGTAAACTGGCACTAAAATCTGCCGGCTCTTGCTTAAACAGTTGCAGCCGGGAACGGCTGAAAGGCTTAATACTGTATGGCGTGTGGTAAAGCTCAGTGACCTTGTCAGTGGGTAACGCCCGATGGATAATCGTCATGCGCAAGCGTTCCGGTTGCAGCAACTCTAAAAATTCACGAGCTTTGTGTTTGTTCAGGCCGTCCATGCGGTAGTCGCCGTAAATCACATCTTCCGCTTTATAATGCTGAGCATTTACCGCTAGCTGGCTAGCCAATTCAACCGTGCGCACTGGTTCGTGATAGCGGAAATTCAGTTCCACTAACTGTTTACGTTCTTGATAACGCCAGTCGTCAATACCGGTTGCAGCAATGAGTCGAATGTAAGCAAATACCCACCGCACAATTTCATCAATGTGCTGTAAACCTTCTTCAGTGAGCTGCAAATTGATATTGAAATCTTTAAAGTTAGAGCCGCTGATACCACCACCGGCAGATAGGCTATTAACCCAGTCGCGTTGACGAAGTGCCGAATACAAACTGGCCGGCCCTTCGTAACCAATAATGTGCGCAATAAAACTGGTAGTTTTATAGGCATAGTCATTATCGATGGCGGGCAGTGGGAACGACAGTATTAAGCGGCGCGCATCTTTTACCGGCTGCACGTGCATTTCAACACCCAATTGTTCGGGTAGATACAGCGGCTCCGACAACTTCTGCTTGGGCGAGTCTTCGCGTTGAATAGGTTCAAAATGGGCTGCCGCCAGCTGTGCTAATTGATCCAGACTTTGTGGTCCGGCTAACACCAGCCGCATACGCTGGGAGCGATAGTGCTCAGCAAAGAACGCCCGCAGTTGTTGTACCAACGGCAAGTTTTTTTGATCACGCAAGGTGGTTAAGTTACCAACCGAGAACTTACTAAATGGATGAGCCGGATTAGCGGTTGCTTTGTGCACCTGATACAAACGTCTTAGCTCATCGTTGAGCTTTAACCGGTACTCTGATTCAACCGCCTGACGTTCTTTTTCAACCCACTCCTGGGCTAGCAAAGGCTGGTAGAAAAATCGGGCAAAACGATCCAAAGCTGCATCAAGCTGGTCGTGTTGAATAGAGAAGTAAAAGCTGGTGTATTCGGTGCCAGTCCAGGCGTTGTGATGGCCGCCGTAGGTACTGATAAAGTTTTGGTAGGCTTCGGGGTCGGGATACCCCTCGGTACCTAAAAAAAGCATGTGTTCCAGGAAGTGGGCTAGGCCCTGGCTTTCTTGAGGATCATCAAAATGGCCGGCATGAATGGACATTGCAGCCGCTGCCTGATCGGCATCAGCCTCATGAATACATAGCACTTCCAGTTTGTTGTTAAGCTGGATTAAGCGGTAGTCGCGCTCATCGGTCGGACTTTTTATAAGTGCCGGTAGTTGCATAAACTTCCTCAATTAATCATGAATGACCAGCTAAGGTGCGCTTATACAAGCCCGGCACACTAGTATCAAAACCTTATTGATCTAAAGGCACATCGAAGTTCTCAGGTGTATCATAATCACCGCTTAAGGTTGCTAACTGGCCGTCGGCAAACTCAATAATCAACTCACGTCTTACGATGTCGCCTTTACCTGGGTTCATGTGGTAAAGGTAATGCCAAGTATCTTCAACAAAGACATTTTTGGCAACTGGTGTACCTAATACGTATTGAACTTGTTCTTTGCTCATTCCAATACGTAATTTATCGACATCACGTTGTTCCAGGTAATTGCCCTGCGGCACATTAATACGATAAACCAGATTATCAAAAACCGAGCATCCACTTAACACAAGTAATGCGGCGCCCAAGATGACTGCTTTCATAAATTCCTGCTGTGGTTGGTAATTAGAAAAAATTTAGTGCCGTAATCCAACAAACTGGACTCTGCAGAGCATGATTTCGTTCATGGTTGCGTAACAGGCAGCGATATATGGTTGCTGAATGATAAACAAAGCACTCCGGAAAGGCTACCGTAAAACATCCAAACGCGATTTAGTGGACATAATTCGATAGCGTAAGTTCCGGCTCTTAGCCAGCTAAGAGTTCTTCGGCGTTAGCTTTGGTAGTGTCCGTTACCTTATCGCCACCCAACAGACGTGCCAACTCAATAACGCGATCGGAGTTGGTTAATGGTGTCATAGTGGTGGTGGTTTCACTGCCATCGGTTTGTTTAGCTACCATCATCTGCTGATGTGCTTTGGCTGCTACTTGTGGCAGGTGAGTTACGCAAATAACTTGTGCCGTACTGCCTAGTTGGCGCAATAGTTTGCCAACTGTTGCTGCGGTGGGACCGCTTACACCCACGTCTACCTCATCAAACATTAAGGTTGGCGTGGTTTGCTGGGCCGCAGTAATAACCTGTACCGCCAGACTAATACGTGACAGTTCACCGCCGGACGCAATTTTAGCCAGCGGCTGCAGCGGCTGGCCCGGGTTCGCAGTAACTAAGAACTGAATGGCATCAGTACCGTGACGGGTAGCAGGGGCATCGACACGGTGTTCAACGCTAATCACAAAGCGACCGTGGGGCATATTCAGTTGCTGCATAGACGCTGCTATTTTATCGCTTAGTTCTTGCGCTGCTTTGGTGCGACTTTTTGATAACTGCAGTGCTTGTTCACGATAGGCCGCAGCGGCTTGTTGAACCTGTTCAGCTAACACGTCATTTTGTTCCTGAGCATCGGCAAGTGCGCTAAGTTCGGCATTTAGGGTTTGGTGTTTCTGCGTTAATTTAGCCGGCTCTACCTGGTGTTTGCGCGCTAACTGCAAGGCCTGGGTCATGCGCTGTTCAACGATGACTAAACGCTCCGGATCGTTATCAATGTTGTCCTGATAATTGCGGAGCTCGCGCGCTACTTCTTCCACCTGGACACTGGATTCGGTAAGTAAATCAACGGTGGATTGTAACTGAGGATCAAGCTCAACCTGCTCTCGTAGCCGCTCCAGCGCATTTTGAATTAAGCTAAAGGCGTTATTGTGCTCTCCTTCAAATAAAGCATTCAGGGCGAAACTCGATTCTTCGCGCAAGCTTTGGCTATTGGCCAGGCGTTTATGCTGTTCTTCCAGAGTTTCAAATTCATCTTCAGCCAATGCGAATTCGTCCAGCTCCTGCACCTGATACTGCAGAAGTTCCCGGCGCGCTGCTAGTTCTTCCTGTTGCTGCTCAGCCTGACGCAACGCTTTGCGCTGTTGATACCAGTGTTCATATTTAGCAGCTACAGCCTGGGTTAGCTGGTTATGGCGAGCGTAATTGTCGAGTAACTTGAGCTGATGTTCTTCGCGAGTTAACAGCTGGTGCTCGTGTTGGCCATGAATATTAACCAACCAGGGGCCGATACTTTTCAACTGTGCGGCAGTAACCGGGTGACCATTAATCCAGGCTTTCGAGCGACCTTCGCGGGTTACCACGCGCCGCAGCACACATTCGTCTTCCGCCGCAACTTCCTGTTCGATTAACCATTGCTGTGCAGGGCTGTCAGCTTGCACATGAAAGCAGGCGCTTACTTCAGATTTTTCAGCACCGGCGCGAACGCTGTCGGCATCGGCGCGGTCACCTAAACAAAGGCCCAGTGCATCCAGGGCAATAGATTTACCGGCACCGGTTTCACCGGTAATAGCCGTCATGCCTTGCTCGAATTCGATATCCAGCGTTTTAACGACGGCGAAGTTACGAATGTGAAGTTGCGTCAGCATAGGAAGCCTCTTAGTACTGTTCATGTATACAGTAGTGTATACAGTGTTTATACAGTATTTCAAGTACCGCCTGAAAATACTTTAGAAAAGTCGGCTACCCCAGTTCAACTTATTTCGTAACACGTTGAAATAGCTATAGTTGATAGGTTGGATTAAACGCAGCTTGTGTTTATGCTTTTTAATAATAACTTCGTCACCGGGATTAACCGTCATGCGGGCATGGCCATCACAGCTGATTTGTAGCTGGTCATTTTCAATAGCGGCACGCAGGCGAATGCGGCTTTCGCCCGATACCACAATAGGGCGGCTACTCAAGGTATGCGGAAACATAGGCACCATACTAATGGCGTCCAACTCTGGGGTTAGAATGGGGCCGCCACCGGATAAAGAATAGGCTGTTGACCCTGTCGGCGTGGCTACAATAAGGCCATCAGAACGCTGGCTGTAAACAAAATGGTCATCTACGAACACTTCGAATTCCACCATATGCGCGACTTTATCCGAGTGCAGCACGACTTCATTAATAGCCCGGCCAGAACCTGTTAACTCACCTTTGCTGTATACTTCGGAAGTCAGTAAGAACCGATTTTCGGTAAGGTAATTACCGGCCAGAACCTGGTCGAGCTGCGCCAGCGCATGCTTAGGATCCAGCTCGGTTAAAAAGCCCAGATTACCCCGGTTTACACCAATAACACCGATGTCTGATTCACATAGTACGCGTGCAGCCCCCAACATATTGCCATCACCACCTACCACCACCGCTAAGTCTGCATGCTTGCCAATTTCTTCTAGCGCACAGGTTTTGGTTTTATCGGCAAGTTCAAACTGGCGTGCAGTACGTTGTTCGATAATCACCTCAAAGCCTTGTTGATTGAGATGATGCTGCAGCGTTGCCAAGGTATCGCGGGTGCCGTCATGATTGGCCTTGCCAATTAACGCAATGGTTTTAAAAGGTGTTGTGGTCATCTGTTTCCGCTTCTGGTGAGAGTGCTGGTATTAACGCTCTATAGTTCGGGCTAAGTTAAGGCAAAACTGAATAAATGCAGCATAGCAGTCTCAGCTATGGCTGATCCAGTCACACAATTCGTGGTTTTAAGCATTGGTGTGCCTTGAATCGGAAAAATCCACCCCCATACTACTTCGCAGTGATTAGTTAACAGCCGTTGTGCCCATCTGGTGCAGCGGAACGTGAACAAGAGTGGGAGAATTATGAGTTCCGATCAACCAAACAAAAATGCTGAAACCAACGCGGCTGAGGAAAACGAAACTCAGGCGTCGACAACTGCGACCGCGAACGAGCATGCCGATTCGGCCAGCGAGACGACCTCGGCAGATGCAGCCAAAGCAACGGCTGCTGAAGGTGACGCTAGCGCTGAACGGGTAGCTGAACTGGAACTGGCGTTAAACAACGCTGAGCAGCAAGCCCATGAGCATCGCGAGAAAGCATTGCGCGCCGTTGCCGAAATGGAAAATATTCGTCGCCGCTCCGCTCAGGAAGTAGATAAAGCACATAAGTTTGCGCTGGAGAAGTTCGCTAATGAGTTATTAACCACAGTTGATAATTTAGAGCGTGCGCTGCAGTTGGCTGGCCAGACCGATGAATCAGCGAAGAACTTTATTGAAGGTATCGAGCTTACTTATAAGAGTTTGGTCAGTACGCTGGAGAAATTTGGGGTGGAAGCTGTTGGCGCTGAAGGCGATAACTTCAATCCTGATTTGCACCAGGCCATGGCGATGCAGGAATCCAGTGAGCACGCGAATAATACCGTGATGGCGGTAATGCAAAAAGGCTACACCTTAAGTGGACGCCTGCTACGACCTGCCATGGTGATGGTAGCGCGCAACTCTGACAGTGGAGTAGATACCAAAGCCTAAATCAGCGCATGGCAACACTTGTATTTACCTCTGCAGACCCCATAACAGCGTCAGCAGAAAAAATAACCTTAGTTTGGGTGTTGAAATAGGCAGGTTCGCCCCCAAATTAAGTACAACGGAAAATGATTTCTCAAGGTAGTTGGAGACAAAATTATGAGTAAGATTATTGGCATTGACTTAGGTACAACCAACTCCTGCGTAGCAGTGCTGGATGGCGGCAAAGCGCGGGTTATTGAAAACGCTGAAGGCGACCGTACTACGCCATCAGTAGTGGCTTTCACCGACGACGGTGAAACCTTAGTAGGGCAGCCGGCAAAACGCCAGGCAGTTACCAACGCAAACAAAACCTTGTTTGCAATCAAGCGTTTGATTGGTCGTCGCTTTAAAGACGAAGAAGTGCAGCGTGATATTGGCATCATGCCTTACAAAATCATTGAAGCTGATAACGGCGATGCCTGGGTTCAGATCGATGATGACAAAAAAGCACCACCGCAAATTTCTGCTGAAATTCTGAAAAAGATGAAGAAAACTGCAGAAGACTTTTTGGGTGAGAAAGTAACTGAAGCGGTTATTACTGTTCCAGCTTACTTTAACGATGCTCAGCGTCAGGCAACCAAAGACGCAGGTCGCATTGCTGGTTTAGAAGTAAAACGTATTATTAATGAGCCAACTGCTGCGGCGCTGGCTTATGGTATGGATAAAAAGCAAGGCGACAACATTATCGCCGTGTATGACTTAGGTGGTGGTACTTTCGATATCTCCATTATCGAAATTGACGAAGTTGAAGGCGAGCACACCTTTGAAGTGTTGGCTACCAACGGTGACACCCACTTAGGTGGTGAAGACTTTGATAACCGCTTGATTAACTACTTAGTTGAGCAGTTTAAGAAAGATCAGGGTATTGATTTACGCAAAGACCCACTGGCAATGCAGCGTCTGAAAGAAGCTGCAGAAAAAGCTAAAATTGAGCTTTCTTCAGCCCAACAAACGGAAGTGAACTTGCCGTATGTTACTGCTGACAGCAGTGGTCCTAAGCACTTAGCTATTAAAGTAACGCGGGCGAAACTGGAATCACTGGTTGAAGATTTGATTCAGAAAACCTTAGAGCCGTTGAAACTTGCCTTGCAAGACGCCGACTTATCGGTTGGTGAAATCAATGACATCATCATGGTTGGTGGTCAAACCCGGATGCCGAAAGTGCAAGCTGCGGTAACTGACTTCTTCGGTAAAGAGCCACGTCGTGACGTGAATCCGGACGAAGCTGTTGCAGTAGGTGCTGCAGTGCAAGCTGGTGTGTTACAGGGCGATGTAAAAGACGTGTTGCTGCTGGACGTATGTCCGTTGTCACTTGGTATTGAAACCATGGGCGGCGTGATGACCAAGCTGATTGACAAAAATACGACGATTCCGACCAAGCAGTCGCAAACGTTCTCAACTGCCGAAGACAATCAGTCAGCGGTAACCATTCACGTGGTGCAAGGTGAGCGTAAGCGTGTTGCTGACAACAAGTCACTGGGTCAGTTTAATCTGGAAGGTATTCGCCCGGGTGCTCGCGGCGTACCGCAAATCGAAGTTACTTTCGATATTGATGCGGACGGTATCCTGCACGTGTCTGCGAAAGACAAAGACACCGGCAAAGAGCAGAAAATCACCATTAAAGCTTCTTCTGGCTTGAACGACGACGAAGTAGAAAAAATGGTTCGTGATGCCGAAGCGCATGCCGAAGAAGATAAGAAGTTTGAAGAAATGGTTCAGGTTCGCAATCAGGCTGACGGTTTGGTTCACGCCACCCGTAAGCAGTTGGAAGAAGTAGGTGACGAGCTTGAACAAGCTGACAAAGATGCCATTGAAAGTGCTATTGGTGAACTTGAAACCGCTATTAAAGACGGTGACAAAGAAGCCATTGAAAGCAAGTCTGAGGCACTGATGGAAGCATCCGCCAAGTTAATGGAAGTAGCGCAGCAAAAAGCCCAGGCTGAAGGTGGTGCTGCCGGTGCCGAAGCAGGCCCGGACAAGTCCGCAAGTGATGCTGCAGACGACGTTGTCGACGCTGAATTTGAAGAAGTAAAAGACGAAGACAAAAAGTAACAGCGAATCCTGGCGGATAAGCTAAGTCGAAGTGCACGAGCGTGACTAAGGTGACTCTCGTGCGCTTTTGTTAGAGCAACCGGAACATTGGAAACTATGTCAAAACGCGATTTTTATGAAGTGCTCGGCGTTGCCAGAGACGCCGGCGAACGCGACATCAAAAAAGCCTATAAACGGTTGGCCATGAAATATCACCCGGACCGAACTAAGGGTGATAAAGAGCTTGAACTTAAATTTAAAGAGGTCAAACAGGCGTACGAGGTGTTAATGGATCCTCAGAAACGCCAGGCCTATGACCAATACGGTCACGACGCCTTTGACCAGTCCCGTGGTGGATTCGGCGGTGGTGCTGGCGCTGGTGGCGCTGATTTTGGTGATATCTTTGGTGATGTGTTCGGTGATATTTTTGGTGGTGGCGGTGGCCGTCGTCAGCAGAGCCGTGCTCAGCGTGGTGCTGATTTGCGCTACAACCTGGAAATGTCACTGGAAGATGCCGTGCGTGGCAAAGAAGTTGAGCTGAGAATTCCGAAGCTAAGTACCTGTGATGATTGTGATGGCAGCGGTGCCCGGGCGGGAACCAAGGCTGAAACTTGTGGTCATTGTCATGGTGCCGGACAGATTCAAATGCGGCAGGGTTTCTTTGCGGTTCAGCAAACCTGTCCACATTGTCGCGGTCGTGGCAAAATTATCAAAGATCCTTGTCGTAGCTGTCATGGCGAAGGTCGGGTTGAGAAAACTAAGACTCTGTCAGTGAAAATTCCGGCCGGTGTTGATACCGGTGATCGTATTCGTTTATCGAATGAGGGTGAGGCTGGAGAACACGGCGCACCAGCAGGTGACTTATACGTACAGGTGCATGTTCGCGAGCATCCAATCTTCAAACGCGACGGCAACAACCTTTATTGTGAAGTACCATTAAGCTTTACTCATGCAGCACTTGGCGGTGAAATCGAAGTGCCAACGCTGGAAGGTAAAGTGAAGCTTAAGGTGCCAACTGAAACCCAAACCGGTAAATTATTCCGGTTACGTGGCAAAGGCGTGAAGTCAGTGCGCACGGGTGCAACCGGCGATTTAATTTGTAAGGTAGTGCTGGAAACACCGGTGAATTTATCTGAGTCGCAGCGCGATTTATTGCGTGACTTGGATAAATCCATGGGTAAAGGTGACGAAGCTGCGAAATACCGCCCGAAAGAAAAAGGTTTCTTCGATGGTGTGAAACAGTTTTTTGATGACTTGCGCAACTAGTTGAATAAACTATGCTTGTGAGTACGAACGGGCAACGGCAATATCGCCTGTGCCCGTTTTTTTATGGGAGTTTCTGATGAAAAATTGGCGCCATTTTGGATGTCTTATATTGGCAGCAGCGACGTTAATTGCCTGCACGAAATCACCGACCGGTCGCAATCAGTTGCAATTGTTTTCCAGTAGTCAGTTGGAACAGATGGGGAACGAAAGTTACGCGCAATTGAAAGAGCAGGAAAAACTGAGCACCGATCAAGAGTTGATTGATTATGTGCAATGCCTTGCGGATGAGCTGATTGCCGGATTACCCGCTGAATACCGCGAAAAAAGCTGGGAAGTGAATGTGTTCGACAGCGATCAAATTAATGCGTTTGCCTTACCTGGTGGCAACATTGGTGTGTATCGCGGTTTGCATGAAATAGCAGAAACTCCGGACCAGTTGGCTGCAGTTATGGGACACGAAATTGGCCATGTAATTGCTGAGCACGGTAATGCGCGGATGTCGAATAACATGCTCATTGGCTTAGGTTTGCAAGTGGGTAGTATTGTGGCCTCGCAGAAAACCGATAACAACACTGCGGCCATGATTATGGCTGGTTTAGGAGTGGGTGCTCAGGTTGGTGTTATGTTGCCATTCTCACGTTCACACGAGTCTGAATCCGACCAGTTAGGTATGGATTACATGGCGCAGGCTGGTTACAACCCGGCAGCTGCCGCTGACTTGTGGCGCAATATGAAAGTGGCATCAGGCGGATCATCGCCGCCTGAATTGCTGTCGACGCATCCATCACCAGACAGTCGTATTGACGATATAAATGATTATTTACCGCAGGTTATGCCTATTTATGAACGTCAGGTAGCAGCCGGTAAAGGCGGTAGTTGCAAGCGTCCTGCAACAGATTAAGTCGTAGCAGAATGAATTCGCTATAAGCTATTGCTAAATTGACTAAACGAAAGGCCTGAACTTAGCGTAAAGTGAAGGCCTTTCGTTTATTTGGAGCAAGTTATGTTTTCTCGCTGGTTTGCCATTCCGTTTTGGCAACGTGTGCTCGGAGCTTTCATTGCAGGCGCCCTGATTGGCGTGTTTGCCAGTGATTTCGCGGTGCAGCTAAAACCGCTCGGAACGCTATTCATTAATGCCATTATGATGCTGGTGGCGCCGCTTATTTTCTGCGCCATAGTTACCGCCATTACCGATATGCAGGACACCCAGCGCATGGGTCGGTTAGGTGTGAAAACCATAGGTTTGTTCCTGCTGACCGCGGTTATAGCCAGCGTGATTGGCTTGTCGGTGGGTAGCTTGCTCGATATTAGCCCAACGGCAACCATCAGTCAGGGCGACTACGAACAAAAGAATGTACCTGGTGTGGCGCAGGTTCTGTTAAACATGGTACCGACCAACCCATTTCGCGCGCTCAGCGAAGGTAACATTCTGCAAATCGTGGTTTTTGCAGCTCTGGTTGGTGTTGCCATAAACAAAGTTGGCAGTACCGCGGCGCCATTGCAGAAAACCTTAAAGTCTGGCGCTGAAGTAATGTATAAAATTACTAAAATGGTGCTGGAACTAACGCCACTTGGCGTGTTCGGTTTAATGGCCTGGGTAGTCGGCTATTATGGCTTGGAAAGCTTACTGCCCTTAGCGTCTTTTGTTGGTGCTATTTATTTGGCGTGCTTGCTGCACATTATTTTTGTGTACGGCAGTTTTGTGAAGTTTGCCGGTGGTATTTCACCCTGGTTATTCTTCAAAACCGTATTCGAAGCTCAGCTGATTGCGTACACCACCTGTAGCAGTTTTGGCTCGTTACCAGCGGCTCATAAAGTGGTTACTGAGAAGTTAGGCGTTTCCAAAGATTACGCCAGCTTTGTATTGCCGCTAGGTGCCACTATTAACATGGACGGCTGTGGTGGTATTTACCCGGCTATCGCCGCGATCTTCATTGCTCAATTGTACGGCATTGACTTGAGTGTTCTGGATTACATGATCATTACAGCCACGGCTACCCTGGCGTCAGTAGGTACCGCCGGCGTGCCGGGTACAGCTATGGTTATGTTAACTGTAACGCTAAATGCAGTAGGCTTGCCGCTGGAAGGCATTGCCTTTATTGCTGCAATAGATAGGATTATAGATATGATGCGCACCGCGACCAATGTGACCGGTGACATGATGGTGGCGCTAGTGGTTGGTCGTTCAGAGCAGCAGGTGGATGAAGAAGTGCTGGCTGCACTAGGTAAACCACAAACAGCTTAACGAACAAGTAGCGGGTTGAACATGAACCTGACCGGAACAAGGGAACAGTTGAAATGACGGTAACAGTTGCAGTGCTTGGAGCCAGCGGGCGTATGGGGCAGGAAGTAATTACTGCTATTGCCTCAAATTCACAAGTTGAATGCACTGCGGCTGTGGTTCGTGATAGTTCGAGTGCCGTTGGTGAGCCTGTCGCTGGTGGTTCGGGATTGGTTTACAGCACACTGGCTGATGCGGTTAAGGCACGGCCACAGGTGTTTATTGACTTTAGCCTGCCGACAGCTTTGTCGGACAACCTGCAGGCTGCGCGCGACGCAGGTGCTGCTATAGTGGTTTGCACCACAGGTTTAAGCACCGAGCAGCAGCAAGAGTTGCAGCAAGCCGGTGAACAGCAGCGCGTACTCTACGCAGCTAATACCAGTGTTGGGGTAAATCTGTTAGCTGAACTGGTGCAACTGGCTAGTGGTGTGCTGGCACAAGCTGACATTGAAATTACCGAAGCGCATCACCGACATAAGCGTGACGCGCCATCGGGCACCGCATTGTTACTGGGTGAAGCGGTAGCGCAGGGGCGGCAGCAACAACTGGCCGATGTTTCTGCTGGTATTCGTGGCGACGGGTTGCGTGGTGACGGCGAAATCGGCTTTGCCAGTATCCGTGCCGCTGACATTATTGGTGAGCACACAGTGCTGCTGGCGCACCCTGGTGAACGATTAGAATTAACGCATCGGGTAAGTAACCGGAATATTTTCGCCAAAGGTGCATTGCAGGCTGCGCAGTGGCTAGTTGAGCAGGAAACGGGCTACTACCAGATGCGCGATATGCTGAACCTTCAACAACTACTGTCGAAATTAGCTTAGGTGACAGTTCAATGACGAAATTGAACTGGACGAATGAGGGGCATTTTTGTATTATAGGAACAATTTGCTAGCTGCAGACAAAGCGCCCTCGAGGTCGCTTTTTTGGTAACTGAAAAGCATAAAAAATAATTATGCTGGTGGTTGCCAATGCAGGGAAGGCAGGCTGAAAACGGGCATTAAAGTGGCCTTGGGCACTAATGCAGAATATTAAACGGGGAAGTCAACTTACTTGATTCACCCGTTTTTTTATGTACGGAGGTTACCCTTGAGTATATTAGCTAGCCATGCAGCAAGTCGTGCCATTTTGGTACTTGCCGATGGCACTGTCTTTCACGGCACCGCAATTGGTGCTGGTGGAGCCGCGGTTGGTGAAGTTGTTTTTAATACCGCAATGACCGGTTATCAGGAAATTCTTACCGACCCCTCCTACGCAGAACAAATGGTTACCCTCACTTATCCCCACATTGGCAATTACGGCACTAACAGCGAAGATGAAGAATCAAATCGCGTGTGGGCCAAAGGCCTGATAATTCGTGATTTATCGCTCAAAGCCAGTAACTTTCGTAAAGACCAGTCATTAAGTGACTACTTACGTCAGCGCAATGTCGTGGGTATTGCCGATATAGACACGCGCAAACTGACGCGTATTCTGCGTGAGAAAGGTGCGCAGAGTGGCTGCATTATGGCCGGCAACATTGACGGCGAACTCAATGTTGAGAAAGCACTGAAACTGGCGCAAGACTATCCGGGCCTGCAGGGCATGGATTTAGCCAAAGAAGTGAGCATTAAAACACCACATCAATGGGAAGGCGGTGCCTGGCGATTAGGGCAGGGCTTCTGTAAAGACAACGAAGAGAAATTTCATGTTGTTGCCTACGATTACGGTTGCAAGCGCAATATCCTGCGTAACCTGGTAGCGCGTGGTTGTAAAGTGACCTTAGTGCCGGCGCAAACACCGGCAGCCGACGTATTAGCCATGGACCCGGACGGCGTGTTCTTGTCGAACGGCCCGGGTGACCCTGAGCCATGCGACTACGCTATTAAAGCGATTCAGGAAATTATTGCGGCGAAGGTGCCAGTATTTGGAATTTGTCTGGGGCACCAATTGCTGGCTCTGGCCAGCGGTGCGCGTACGGTCAAAATGAAGTTTGGTCACCACGGTGCGAACCATCCGGTGCTTGATATCGAACGCGGCACGGTAATGATTACCAGCCAGAACCATGGCTTTGCGGTAGATGAAGGCACGCTGCCGGATAACCTGAAAGTAACGCATAAGTCGTTATTTGATGGCACCTTGCAAGGTATTCATCGCACTGATGCGCCAGCGTACAGCTTCCAGGGACACCCAGAAGCTAGTCCGGGACCGAATGACGCGGAAGCCTTATTTGACCATTTTATCGAGCTGATGACGGATCACGTTAAAGCCTGAAGCCTTTGAACGACAGGACAAATTAAGTTTATGCCGAAACGTACAGACATAAAAAGTATTTTGATTCTTGGTGCCGGCCCTATTGTTATCGGGCAGGCATGTGAGTTCGATTATTCGGGCGCTCAGGCTTGTAAAGCCTTGCGTGAAGAGGGCTACCGGGTAATTCTGGTGAACTCAAACCCAGCTACCATCATGACTGACCCGGAAATGGCCGATGTGACCTACATTGAGCCTATTCACTGGGAAGTGGTGGAAAAAATAATCGAAATTGAAAAACCTGATGCGGTGCTACCGACCATGGGTGGCCAGACGGCACTGAACTGTGCGCTAGATCTGGACCGTCATGGCGTGCTGGAAAAGCACAAGGTTGAAATGATTGGCGCCAACGCTGACGCTATCGACAAAGCGGAAGACCGTGACCGCTTTGATAAAGCCATGAAAGCTATCGGCTTAGAAACACCAAACGCTGAAATGGCGCATAGCTTAGATGAAGCTTTTGATATTCAAACCCGGTTAGGTTTCCCCTGCATTATTCGTCCAAGCTTTACCATGGGCGGCAGCGGCGGTGGTATTGCCTATAACCGCGAAGAGTTTGAAGAGATTTGCCGCCGCGGCTTAGATTTGTCGCCAACCAAAGAGTTGTTGATTGATGAATCGCTGATCGGCTGGAAAGAATACGAAATGGAAGTGGTACGCGACAAAAACGATAACTGTATTATCGTGTGTAC
The DNA here is from genome assembly GCF_900177775.1 of Pseudidiomarina planktonica. Lineage (GTDB taxonomy): Bacteria > Pseudomonadota > Gammaproteobacteria > Enterobacterales > Alteromonadaceae > Pseudidiomarina > Pseudidiomarina planktonica. The sequence continues at coordinate 938,078 of NZ_FXWH01000001.1, forward strand.
CATTGAGAACGTGGATCCTATGGGTATTCACACCGGCGACTCTATTACTGTAGCTCCGGCACAAACCTTAACCGACCGTGAATTCCAGCTGATGCGAAATGCCGCTATGGCTGTATTGCGGGAAATTGGGGTGGAAACCGGTGGCTCCAACGTGCAGTTTGGTGTGTGTCCTGACACCGGTCGCATGGTTATTATTGAAATGAATCCACGGGTGTCACGCTCGTCGGCGCTGGCGTCAAAAGCAACCGGTTTCCCGATTGCGAAAGTGGCAGCCAAGCTGGCCGTTGGTTACACCCTGGATGAACTTGAAAACGAAATTACCGGTGGCGTAACACCAGCATCCTTTGAACCAACATTGGATTACGTGGTTACTAAAATACCACGCTTTAACTTCGAAAAATTTGCCGGCTGTAATGACCGCCTGACCACACAGATGAAATCTGTGGGTGAAGTGATGGCCATTGGCCGCAACCAGCAAGAGTCACTGCAAAAAGCATTACGCGGACTGGAACTTGGTGCGACGGGGTTGGATCCCGTGGTGGATCCAAACGACCCGGATTCACGCGGCAAAGTCATTCGTGAACTGAAAGAACCTGGTTGTGAGCGCATCTGGTACATTGCCGACGCCTTCCGCTTAGGTATGACTGTTCGCGAAGTATTTGAACTGACGCACATTGACGAATGGTACCTGATTCAGATTGAAGAGCTGGTACTGCTGGAAGCGGAAATTCAGAATCTTGGCATGGCCGGCTTAACGCCACACGTCATGACCACGCTTAAGCGCAAAGGCTTTTCCGATAAGCGTATTGCCGACGTATTAGATGTGAGCGAACAGGAAATTCGGAAGAAGCGTTATAAGCAGAAAATTCACCCGGTTTATAAACGGGTAGATACTTGTGCTGCTGAGTTTGCTTCCGGCACCGCTTACATGTACTCAACCTATGACGAAGAGTGTGAAGCTGCACCTACCGACCGTGATAAAATCATGGTGATTGGTGGCGGACCAAACCGCATCGGTCAAGGTATTGAGTTTGATTACTGTTGTGTGCACGCGGCGCTGGCGCTGCGTGAAGACGGTTACGAAACCATTATGGTGAACTGTAACCCAGAGACAGTATCCACCGATTACGACACCTCCGATCGCCTGTACTTCGAGCCTATTACGCTGGAAGATGTGCTGGAGATTGTGCGCATTGAAAAGCCGAAGGGTGTGATTGTTCAGTATGGTGGCCAAACGCCATTGAAACTGGCGCGTGAACTGGAAGCAAACGGTGTGCCTGTGATTGGTACCTCGCCAGACGCGATTGACCGTGCCGAAGACCGCGAGCGCTTCCAAAGTGCCGTACGTCGCCTGGGCCTGAAGCAACCGGAAAACAGCACTGTAACGCAAGTTGATGAAGCACTGGCTGAAGGTGCCCGCATTGGCTATCCATTAGTTGTACGTCCGTCTTATGTTCTGGGTGGCCGGGCTATGGAAATTGTGTATGACGAGGCCGACCTGCGCCGCTACCTAACCGAGGCTGTGAAGGTTTCCAACGATGCACCGGTGTTGTTAGACCGTTTCCTGGATAACGCCATTGAAGTTGACGTAGACGCCATTTGTGATGGCGAAGACGTGCTTATTGGCGGCATTATGCAGCACATTGAGCAGGCCGGGGTTCACTCTGGTGATTCGGCTTGTTCGCTACCGCCGTATTCACTGAGTGAAAAAATTCAGGACGAATTGCGTGACCAAATGCGCAAGCTGGCCTTTGAATTGAACGTGAACGGCCTGATGAACGCTCAGTTTGCAGTGAAAGACGACGAGGTTTACCTGATTGAAGTAAATCCACGAGCGGCCCGCACAGTTCCATTTGTGTCGAAAGCAACAGGTTTACCGCTGGCGAAAATTGCGGCGCGGGTAATGGTCGGGCAGTCGCTGCAGCAGCAAGGCTATACCAAAGAAGTGATTCCACCTTATTACTCGGTGAAAGAAGTTGTGATTCCGTTTGCGAAGTTCCAGGGTGTGGACCCAATTCGTGGACCGGAAATGCGCTCTACCGGTGAGGTAATGGGTGTTGGTGAGAACTTTGAAGAAGCTTACGCGAAAGCCAATTTGGCCGCTGGTGAAGCCTTAGCTAAAGCAGGTAAAGCGTTAATTTCGGTGCGAGATGCCGATAAACGCCGAATCTTTGACTTAACCCGTGGTCTTATTGCGCTTGGCTTTACGCTGGAAGCTACCCGCGGTACCGCTGAGCTATTACGTGAAGAAGGCATTAAGTGTTCGGTAGTGAATAAGCTGCAGGAAGGCCGTCCAAATATAGTGGATGCTATTAAAAACGGTGAATACAGCTACATTATCAATACCGTAGAAGGGCGTCAGGCGATTGAAGATTCCGTTTATATTCGTCGCGAAGCGCTGTTGAATAAAGTGATTTACACGACAACATTAAACGCAGCTTTTGCGACAGTGAAAGCTTATACAGCTGATGATCGTTCGCGGGTTAATTCCCTGCAAGAGCTGCACAAAAGGGTTAGAGAAGCATGAACCAAATACCTATGACGGAGCATGGTGCGGAAATGTTACGCACCGAATTAAAGCGTCTTAAAACTGAAGATCGTCCACGTATTATTCAGGCAATTTCTGATGCTCGCGAGCATGGCGATCTAAAAGAGAACGCGGAATATCACGCGGCGCGTGAACAGCAAGGTTTCTGTGAAGGTCGAATTCAGGAAATTGAAGCTAAGCTGAGCAACGCGCAAATCATTGACGTAACCAAGATACCAAATAATGGCAAAATCATTTTTGGCTCTACCGTTACACTGTTTAACACCAGCAATGATAACGAAGTGACCTACCGCATAGTGGGCGACGACGAGGCCAATATTAAGTCCAACTTAATCTCGGTGAACTCGCCCATCTCACGCGCTTTAATTGGCAAAGTAGTTGACGATGTCGCCGTGGTTGCAACACCAAACGGTGAAGTTGAATACGAAGTAGTGAAGGTAGAGTATAAATAAGCTGTTCAGCTAACGAACAGACTACTTTGAAAGCAGTGCGGCAAGTTCGCGCTGCTTTTTTTGTTTTTCAGCCTTGGTTAACGGCGCGCCGTGGTATTCGGCGATATCAGGAAACACCTGCTCTATCGGCTTATGCAAGGCTTTTGCTAAAGCCTCAGCGACCACCCGTGAGCGTGCTTTGCGAGCCGCCACTTTAGAAATCAGCGACGGGCTTTTACCAAGCGCCTGAGCCAGCATACTGAAGTCAAAACCCCGCGCTGACAATTCCTTTTTGATTTGATCTGTGTCCATTATGTATAGTGTCTGATGAGTTCACAATGGAACTCACTTTTAATTCAAATGACGATGGGTATATGTCAAACGACAATAATCACAATAAAACACAGTCAAATGACAAAAGCAAGCTTAGCTTGCCCGATCTTGATGCGTGTATGGAGCGGCTGAAAGCGGTTTCCGGGCAGACTCATAATGTTTCAGCGTTGCGCTGGCTGGGCTTATCCAACACCACTTACGCGAACTGGAAACGGCGTCAGGTGAATTATGGTGCGTTAGCGAAAGGGTTATTAGCGCGCGGTATTTCACTGGATTGGTTTTTTGCACCCAATGTGGATTTACGCTATCCGGGGCCGGATGAATTGCCGCGTATTCAGGAAGTAGCGGAAACCTATACCTCAACTCAACGTACTCAGCGGGTAATTCGCGCAATCGAGCGCATAGATCCCGTATTGCAGGAACATCAGTTACCAGCAACAGAATCAAACCGGGCTATTTTGGTAGAAACTTATTTTACGGCCAGACGGGGCTTTGTGCCTTTACCAACTGCGCTAACGCAAGTGACAAAGGCACTGAAGCAAGAGCCGGATCGCGATTAACCGCGTGGCAGAGTGATTTTTTTCAGTTCGCTGGGGCGATACAGAATCTGAACTTTGCCAATGACCTGTACTTGCTGAGCGCCAGTTTCAGCGACAATAGTGGCATATATTTGCGCGCGCACTTCACGGTCTTCTTCGGGTACTTTTACTTTAATCAGCTCATGATGAGCCAACGCAGTTTCGATTTCTGCTAATACACCTTCAGTAAGACCATTATTGCCTAACAACACCACTGGCTTGAGTGAATGTGCCTGACTTTTTAGGAACTGTTTTTGTTTATTGCTTAAGTTGTTGGCTGTTGCCATGTAATAATATCCTGCAATGACTTGAATTCCGTATATTCTACCGCCATCTAGGTAGCAGAAGCCAGCAGAGCATAACAAACATGGGTAAAAAACGATCAGCCAGCAGCACGCGTTGGTTACAAGAACATTTTTCTGACCATTATGTGCAAAAAGCACAAAAAAAAGGTCTACGTTCACGCGCAGTGTTTAAATTAGAAGAGCTGCAGCAACGCGATAAGTTAATTAAACCGGGTATGACGGTGGTAGATTTAGGCGCGGCTCCAGGCGGTTGGTCACAATACGTGGTTGAGCAACTGCAAGGTAACGGGCGAGTTATTGCCTGTGACATTTTGCCAATGGATCCTATTGCCGGCGTTGATTTTCTGGAAGGTGACTTTCGTGATGAAGCTGTTTTAGCGGCACTATTGAGCCGAATCGGCGGCGCTACCGTAGATGTAGTGTTGTCAGATATGGCACCGAACATGAGTGGTAACGGCAACGTTGATTTGCCGCGTTCCATGTATTTAGTGGAGCTGGCATTGGATATGTGCCGACAAGTATTGAAACCTGGCGGCACTTTTGTCGTCAAAGTATTTCATGGGCAAGGTTTTGAAGAATTCTTGCGTGAATGCCGCGCGGCATTCACCAGCGTAAGGACACGCAAACCAGATTCTTCCCGGGCACGCTCGCGGGAAGTCTATCTGGTAGCGACCGGTTACAAACTGTAGTACTCTGTACAGTCATGTAAATCATGCAAAGAGCGTTTTAAAAAGAGGTAGTCAGCTTTGAGCGATATGGCAAAAAATCTCATACTGTGGCTGGTCATCGCCGTCGTGTTGATGAGCGTGTTCCAGAGCTTTAGCCCTGGTACCAGTAGCGGCCCGAAAATGGCCTACAATGAATTCATTACCCAGGTTAACAACGGTAATGTTCGCAAGGTTCATATTAGTGAAGACCTGCGCAGCATTAACGGTGTTACGCGTACCGGCGAGAATTTTAAAACAGTAATTCCGCTGCAGTACGATCCTAAGCTGACCGACGACTTAATTAAGAACGACGTTGAGTTCACCGGTGAAGCTCCGGAAGAGCAAAGTATTCTGGCGTCAATCTTCATTTCGTGGTTCCCAATGCTGTTGCTGATTGGTGTGTGGATATTCTTCATGCGTCAAATGCAGGGCGGTGGTGGCCGTGGTGCTATGTCTTTCGGCAAAAGCAAAGCTCGCTTAATGGGTGAAGATCAGGTTAAAACTACCTTTGCTGATGTAGCCGGTTGTGATGAAGCCAAAGAAGAAGTGAGCGAACTGGTTGATTACTTGAAAGACCCATCTCGCTTTCAACGCCTTGGCGGTAAAATTCCGAGAGGCGTGCTCATGGTTGGTCCTCCGGGTACCGGTAAAACCTTGCTGGCAAAAGCTATTGCTGGCGAAGCACGCGTACCTTTCTTCTCCATTTCAGGTTCAGACTTCGTGGAAATGTTTGTTGGTGTTGGTGCCTCACGGGTACGTGACATGTTCGAACAAGCGAAGAAGTCAGCGCCGTGCATTATCTTCATTGATGAAATTGATGCGGTTGGCCGTCAGCGTGGCGCCGGTTTAGGTGGCGGTCATGATGAACGCGAACAAACTCTGAACCAGATGCTGGTTGAAATGGATGGTTTTGAGGGCAACGAAGGTATTATCGTTATTGCCGCAACGAACCGTCCTGACGTGCTGGATCCAGCCTTACTTCGTCCGGGTCGTTTTGACCGCCAGGTAATGGTTGGTTTACCGGACGTACGTGGTCGTGAACAAATTCTGAAAGTACACATGCGTAAAGTACCACTGGGTGACGATGTTGATGCATCGGTCATTGCCCGTGGTACCCCAGGCTTCTCAGGTGCCGATTTGGCCAACCTGGTGAACGAAGCGGCATTGTTCGCTGCACGTGGCAATAAACGTGTGGTGGCGATGGAAGAATTCGACAAAGCGAAAGACAAAATCATGATGGGTGCGGAACGTCGCTCCATGGTGATGACCGACGACGAGAAAGCCATGACGGCCTATCACGAAGCTGGTCACGCTATTGTTGGCCGCTTAGTGCCTGAGCATGATCCGGTTTATAAAGTATCTATTATCCCGCGTGGACGAGCGCTGGGGGTAACTATGTACTTGCCTGAACAGGACCGTGTTAGTCACAGCAAGCAACATTTGGAAAGCATGATTTCCAGCTTGTTCGGTGGTCGTTTAGCCGAGCAAATCATTTACGGTGATGAGAAAGTAACCACTGGCGCGTCGAACGATATTGAACGTGCCACAGAAATTGCCCGTAAAATGGTTACTCAGTGGGGTCTTTCTGAAAAGATGGGGCCACTGCTTTATGCTGAAGATGACAACGAAGTATTCTTAGGTCGTTCAGTAGGTCAGCATAAGAGTATGGCTGATGAAACGGTGCGCGCTATTGACCAGGAAATTCGCTCCTTTATCGATCGTAACTACGATCGGGCGAAGACCATTCTGGAAGAGAACGTTGATATTCTGCATGCCATGAAAGACTGTCTGATGAAGTATGAGACCATTGATGCGGATCAGATTGATGACTTAATGAATCGTCGTGAGGTTCGTGAGCCGCGCGATTGGCGTAAAGATAAAGACGGTAAATCGGATGACGGAGGGTCGGGTAAAACCACCTCATCAGGCCCGGTTAAAGCTGACAAGCCCGGCGACGCCCCGGCAAATTAATCAATGAACCAGCCCCGCTTGCGGGGCTTTTTTTTGACAGCTATACGTAGTTGCCGGTGAATGGCACTAAACTGCCCGTTTGCGCAGCTGTTGAACGATTGAATAGCGAGAACAACGATGTCTTATCCAACACCGAATATTGAAGTGATGGGAATTATGAACGTTACCCCGGATTCATTTTCCGATGGTGGTCGTTTTATGCAGTTGGATAAGGCCATGCAACAGGCAGGAGAAATGGTAGCTGCAGGTGCTAGTTACATTGATATTGGCGGCGAGTCGACCCGACCCGGCGCCGATGCGGTAAGCGAGCAGGAAGAGTTGGATCGGGTTATTCCGGTGATTGAACGCGTGGCTGCCGAATTGGCGGTGAAGATATCAGTAGATACCAGTAAAGCCGCAGTAATGCGCGAAGCGGTAAATGCCGGTGCGCACATGATTAACGATGTGAATGCTTTACGCGCCGAAGGGGCGTTAGCAGCGGCGGCAGCAGGTAAGGCTGACGTGTGTTTAATGCACATGCAGGGCGAACCTCGTACCATGCAACATGAACCTCGTTATGATGACGTTGTGTGTGATGTAAAAGCTTTTTTAAAGAAACGCGTTCAGGCTTGCAACGAAGCGGGTATCGACAGCTCACGGCTGTACCTTGATCCGGGTTTTGGTTTTGGTAAGAGTGTACGGCATAATTACCAGATGTTGCAGCGATTGCAGGCCTTCCATGAGTTGGAGTTGCCGTTGCTAATAGGCATTTCGCGTAAATCTATGCTGGGCGCCGTCACGGGTCGTGATGTGGCCGAACGATTGCCGGCAAGTATTGCTGCCGCAACCATTGCAGCCCTTAAAGGAGCCCGTATAATTCGCGTTCATGATGTCAGGGAAACAGTCGATGCCATGGCCGTGGTAATGGCGACACAAACAGGAGAGAACCTTTGAGCGAACGGAAATATTTTGGCACCGACGGTGTTCGTGGCCGGGTTGGTGATTTTCCAATAACGCCCGATTTTGCGGTGAAACTAGGCTGGGCTGCCGGCACCGTATTTGCTGCTTCAGGCAACCGCCGTGTTCTTATGGGTAAAGATACCCGGGTTTCTGGTTATATGTTGGAATCGGCGTTAGAGGCTGGTTTACTTGCTGCTGGTGTGAGCGTGGAGTTTTTAGGCCCCATGCCAACGCCGGCTATTGCCTATTTAACCCGCAACTTCCATGCGGCTGCGGGCATCGTTATTAGCGCCTCGCACAACCCTTATCCTGATAACGGTATTAAGTTCTTCTCCGACCAGGGGAATAAATTACCTGATTCAGTAGAGCTTGAAATTGAACGTTTGCTGGATGAGCCTATTGAGTGCGTAGAGTCTGAGCTGCTAGGGCGTGCCAGCCGCATTCACGATGCGCCAGGTCGCTATGTAGAATTCTGCAAAAGTGTATTCCCTGGTGATTTAACCTTAACGGGCATGAAGATTGTGGTCGACTGCGCCCATGGCGCTACTTATCACATTGCACCCAATGTACTGACGGAACTGGGTGCTACCATTTGGGAAATCGGAACCGAGCCAAATGGGGTCAATATCAATAAGGATTGTGGCGCTACACACCTTGATGCGTTGCAAAAGAAAGTGCGGGAAACCAAAGCTGACCTCGGTTTTGCCTTAGACGGTGACGGCGACCGGATTATGCTGGTAACCAGCTCCGGACGTATCGTTGATGGCGATGATATTATTTATCTGTTGGCGCGTAAGGCGCAACAGGACGGGCAGTTGCAAGGTGGCGTGGTAGGCACCTTAATGAGCAATTTTGCCCTGGAAAAGTTTTTCAGTGATAGCAGCATTCCTTTTGTGCGGGCCAAAGTAGGCGACCGTTATGTGATGGAAGAGCTGGTGAAACGCGACTGGCGTTTAGGTGGTGAAAACTCTGGTCATATCATTAACCGCCAGTATCACAGCACCGGTGACGGTATCATTGCCGGTTTGCAGGTATTAGCAGGTATGCAGCGTGAGCAAAAATCGCTGGACGAAATGCTAGCCGGCTTTGTGAAGTTTCCGCAATCACTGATTAACGTGCGCTTCTCTGGTGACACAGATCCGCTGCAGGCGGACAATGTGAAGGCTGTGGTTGAAGAAGTGGAAAGCGCGCTTGGCGATAATGGCCGGGTGCTGTTGCGTAAGTCAGGTACTGAACCTTTGTTGCGAGTTATGGTTGAAGGTAAAGAGGCTGGCATAGTAAAAGCTTACGCACAGCAAATCGCCAGTGAAGTGGAAGCCGCATCGTCATAACACCGAAATCGATGTAGGCTCCCGCGCAAAAATTCACGGGGTATCTTGTAACTTCCGGGTGGGTTATGTACTATTCCCGCCGCTTTAAAGAAAGGGTATTTATGCACGTGCAACCATTGGTTATTGCAAACTGGAAAATGAACGGTAGTCGTGAGCTGGTGAATGCTATGAGCTCCGCGCTGGGTAACCAGTCGGCGTTGACCGAGCAGGTGCAAGTGGTTATTTGTCCGCCGGCGACCTTGCTACCGGCGCTGGCCGAGCAAGCCAGCACTGCTGGCATAGCCTGCGGCGCCCAAACCGCTAGTGCACACGCAGGTGGTGCTCACACCGGTGAGTTATCCCTGTCATTATTGCAGGAGTTTGGGGTTAGCTACGTGCTGGTAGGGCATTCTGAGCGTCGTCAACACTACGGTGAAACAGACGCTGATGTAGCCGCCAAAACTAAGGCGATCATTGCTGCAGGATGCACCGCGGTGGTTTGTGTAGGCGAGACTGCCCAGCAACGCGAGCAGGAACAAACCAAAGCCGTTATTGGCGAACAGTTAGCCGCGGCTTTAGCTGACTTGCCTGATAATGCGGCAACTAAGTTAGTGGTAGCCTATGAACCCGTATGGGCAATAGGTACTGGCCTAACAGCCTCACCTGAACAAGCACAGGATGTGCACGCTTTTATACGCGAAAACTTAAAGAAATTAATAAAAACTGACGCTGATTTGATTCCATTGCTTTACGGCGGCAGTGTAAAATCGGATAATGCGGCTTCGTTATTTGCCGAGCAAGATATTGATGGCGGGTTAATTGGTGGTGCAAGCTTAGTGGCAGACGATTTTATTGCCATTTGTAGTGCCGCCAAACCAGCCTAGAAACCACGTGTTGGGGATAGTAAATTATGTATGAATTTTTATTGATCAGTTACCTTGTTGTAGCCCTGGCGTTAGTTGGTTTAGTGCTAATTCAACATGGTAAAGGTGCCGATATGGGCGCATCTTTTGGTGCCGGCGCATCAAATACCGTGTTCGGTTCAGGCGGTTCTGGTAACTTCCTGACGCGCACCACCGCCACTTTGGCTATCGTTTTCTTTGGTCTGAGCTTAACGCTTGGTAACCTGAGTTCTGATGCCGGTAGTGAAGCACAGCCTTTCAGTGATTTAGAAACGCCAATCGAAACTGTGCCAGCCCAAGAGACTAACAACAGCGACGTTCCTGAATCTAACTAACTTAAGTTAGTGTAAATTTAGTCGAAGTGGTGGAATTGGTAGACACGCTACCTTGAGGGGGTAGTGCTCTAACGGGCGTGCGGGTTCAAGTCCCGCCTTCGACACCAAATTAAAGTCTGCATAGGCTTTTTTATATGGGAAACCGCTAGTTAGCGGTTGCGTTAAAGCGCAATTTCCTTATAATATGCAGCACGTTTCGGACGCGGGGTGGAGCAGTCTGGTAGCTCGTCGGGCTCATAACCCGAAGGTCGTAGGTTCAAATCCTGCCCCCGCAACCAATTCTCGTAAGTACTGGTGATTTATTTGATTTATATCCCGCTACGAGAAGTAAAACAAAGGGTCCAGTGTTCAAAAAGCCCCGCAGCAGTTCGGGGCTTTTTACTATGTGACCTCTGCTGCACCGTTTCGACGGCCGGGCAGTCAACACACTGGGCGCTATGCCCTTTTTTTGTTTTTGGGAGAAGGCAACTTGGCACGCATTGAAGATCGCATTGCTGATTTGATTGAACCAGCCGTAGCAGCGCTGGAATTTGAGTTGTGGGGCGTTGAATACGTTCGCGCCGGTAAGCACTCAACATTACGAGTTTATATTGACCATGCCGATGGCGTGAGTGTTGATGACTGTGCTGACGTAAGTCGCCAGGCCAGCGCCGTGTTAGACGTTGAAGACCCTATTACCAGTGAGTACTTCCTGGAAGTGTCGTCACCGGGTATGGAACGACCCTTTTTTAAAGCGCAGCAGTACGCCGATTACATTGGCGAGCAGGTTGCGGTAGAGCTTTCGGTTCCACAACAAGGCAAGCGCAAATTCAAAGCGCAAATCGCCGGTGTTGACGGAACTAGTGTGCAGTTCATTGTTGGTTCAGGTGAGAAAGAAGAAACCCTGAGCGTAACTGAAGCTAGCATCAAGAAAGCACATTTAATTCCACAGTTTTAGGTTAAGGACAGTGTTGGCGAGGCAACAATAATGACAAAAGAAATTTTAATGGTTGCAGAAGCGGTTTCTAACGAGAAAGCCGTTCCAAAAGAGAAGATTTTCGAGGCACTTGAGTCCGCGCTGGCACATGCGACAAAGAAAAAGTATGACGGCGACATTGAAGTGCGTATCAGCATTGACCGCGTTACGGGTGAGTTTGACACTTTCCGTCGTTGGTTAGTGGTTGATGATTCAGATACGGGTTTAGAAAATCCGTACCATGAAATCGGCTTAGAAGCGGCACAGTACGAGAACCCTGAAATTCAGTTAGGCGACTACGTGGAAGAGAAAATAGAATCGATTGAATTCGATCGTATTACCACGCAAACCGCGAAACAGGTTATTGTACAAAAAGTGCGCGAAGCAGAACGCGCGAAAGTGGTCGAAGAATATCAGGATCAAGTAGGTGATTTGGTTAGCGGTACTGTGAAACGGGCTAATCGTGAGCACGTTATACTTGATTTAGGTAACAATGCCGAAGCTATTGTTTACCGTGAAGAAATGTTACCGCGTGAATCCGTTCGCGCTGGCGACCGCGTACGTGGTCTGCTTTATGATGTGCGTCCGGAAGCACGTGGTGCGCAATTATTTGTGAGCCGTACTCACCCTGATTTCCTGGTGGAACTGTTCCGTATTGAAGTACCGGAAATTGGCGAAGAAATGATTGAAATTCGCGGTGCCGCTCGTGATCCTGGATCACGTGCTAAAATTGCCGTGAAGAGTAACGATCGCCGCATCGATCCGGTTGGTGCTTGCGTAGGTATGCGTGGCGCCCGTGTTCAGGCTGTGTCCAGCGAACTTGGTGGCGAGCGGGTTGATATCGTATTGTGGGACGATAATCCGGCCCAATTCGTTATTAACGCAATGGCACCTGCTGAAGTTGCTTCTATTGTGGTGGATGAAGATTCACACACCATGGATATTGCTGTGGAAGAAGGCAATCTGGCTCAGGCTATTGGTAAGAGTGGCCAGAACGTGCGCTTAGCAAGCCAGTTAACTGGTTGGCAGCTAAACGTGATGTCGATTGATGACTTCACTGAAAAGAACGAAGCCGAAGCACAACGCCTGTTGGATTTATTTACCAGCGCGTTAGAAGTTGATGAAGACTTCGCTTCTGTGTTGGTTGACGAAGGTTTCTCTTCACTAGAAGAAGTTGCTTACGTGCCAATGGAAGAGTTGCTTGAAATTGAAGGCATGGACGAAGATATCGTCGAAGAGTTAAGAAATCGGGCGAAAGCCGTTTTAACAACCAAAGCACTGGCAAACGAAGAGTCGCTGGAAGGCGCTGAACCAGATGAGACTTTGTTGGGGCTGGAAGGTTTAGACCGGCATTTAGCATTCGTGTTAGCAAGACACGGTGTCACAACACTAGAAGAATTGGCCGAGCAGGGTATTGATGACCTTGCGGATATCGAAGAGTTATCAAGTCAGCAAGCAGGCGAGCTTATTATGCAAGCCCGTAACATTTGCTGGTTTGGTGAAGAGAAATAGCGGTCGACGGGGGTACAACAAACTATGGAAGAAGTAACGCTGGATAAGCTAGCCAAAGATGTGGGTACGACGGTAGATCGTTTAGTACAGCAATTTGCTGAAGCTGGTATGAAAAAACAGCCAGGTGACGGTGTCACTGAGAGCGAAAAACAAGAACTACTAGCATTTTTAAACCGTCAGCACGGTGGCAAAGGTTCGTCAGAGCCAAGCAAAATGACCTTGCAACGTAAAACCAAAAGCACGCTAAGCCTGGGTGGCGGTACTAAAGCCAAGGCAGTGCAGGTTGAAGTGCGTAAGAAGCGCACCTACGTGAAGCGTTCTGCTGTGGAAGATCAGCAACGTGAAGAGCAAGAGCGTGTTGAAAAAGAACAAGCTGAAGCTGATTTGAAACGCAAAGAAGCAGAAGCAAAAGCAGCGGCTGAAGCAAAAGCTGCGGCTGATAAGAAAGCTGCCGAAGAAAAAGCCAAGCAAGAAGCAGCTCGCAAAGAAAAAGAAAAAGCTCGCGCTAAAGCTGAAGCTGAAAAGCGTGCTGCGATGACGCCGGAAGAACGTGCTGCTGCTGATGCTGCGAAAGCAGAAGAAGAGCGCCTGAAGAAAACTCAGGAAGAAGAAGCGCGTAAGAAAGCCGAAGCGGAAGCTGAAAAGCAAGCTGCTGAAGCTCGTAAGCTGGCTGAAGAGAATGAAGGCCGCTGGCAGGAAGAAGAAGCCAAGCGTAAAGAAGCCGAGAAAGAAGACGTTCACTTTACCACGTCAACGCACGCCCAGGCTGCGGAAGATGCGCAGGATGTCGATGAAGAACGTCGTAGCCGTCGCAAGAAGAAGCGTCGTCGTGAAGATGAAGAAAAAGATGAAGCACCACGTCGCGAGAAGCGTCGTAAAGGTGGACGTCGTCCGTCAACCTTGCAACAGGCATTTAATAAGCCAGCTGCACCAGTTGAACGTGAAGTTCGCATTGGTGAAACCATTACGGTAAGCGAATTAGCCAGCCGTATGGCAGTAAAAGCCGGCGACTTGATTAAGACTATGATGAAGATGGGCGAAATGGTAACCATCAATCAGGTTCTGGATCAGGAAACGGCCAGCTTAGTGGTTGAAGAAATGGGCCACAAATACTTATTGGTTAGCGATAACGCGCTGGAAGAAGCCGTGATGGCCGACCGTGGTGAATCTGAGCAGGGCGAGCTGAAGCCGCGTGCGCCAGTAGTAACCGTTATGGGTCACGTTGACCATGGTAAAACCTCATTACTTGATTACATTCGTAAAGCGAAAGTAGCCTCAGGTGAAGCTGGTGGTATTACGCAGCACATTGGTGCGTATCACGTAGAAACGGATCAAGGCATGGTAACTTTCCTGGATACTCCAGGTCACGCCGCCTTTACCTCTATGCGTGCACGTGGTGCCGGCGCAACCGACATTGTTATCCTGGTAGTTGCAGCAGACGATGGCGTGATGCCACAAACCTTAGAAGCTATTCAGCACGCGAAAGCGGCGAATGTTCCTATCGTAGTTGCTGTAAACAAAATGGATAAGCCAGAAGCCGACCCGGATCGCGTTAAAAACGAGCTGGCTCAGCGTGACGTAGTACCAGAAGATTGGGGCGGCGATGTCCAGTTCATTCAGGTATCTGCACACACAGGTCAAGGTATTGACCAGTTACTGGAAGCTATCTTGCTACAATCTGAAGTATTAGATTTGAAAGCAGTTGCCGATGGTATGGCACACGGCATCGTGATTGAATCACGCCTTGACCGTGGCCGTGGACCGGTAGCCTCAATTCTGGTGCAAGAAGGGACAATTCGTCAGGGTGACATTGTTCTATGTGGCCTTGAATACGGTAAAATTCGTGCCATGCGCGACGAGCTTGGCCGTGAAATTAAAGAAGCAGGTCCTTCTATACCAGTTGAGATTCTTGGTTTGTCTGGTGTTCCTCAGGCGGGCGATGAAGCCACTGTGGTGAAGGATGAGCGTAAAGCTCGTGAAGTGGCGAATTACCGTCAAGGTAAATACCGTGACGTCAAACTGGCCCGTCAGCAGAAAGCGAAACTGGAAAACATGTTTGCGAACATGGAAGAAGGCGATGTAGCTGAGTTGAACGTGGTACTGAAGTCTGACGTTCAGGGCTCGCTGGAAGCTATTGCTGAGTCGTTACAAAAACTGTCTACCGACGAAGTGAAAGTGAACATTATTGGTAGTGGCGTTGGTGGTATTACTGAAACTGACGTGTCTCTGGCCAGTGCTTCAAACGCTATTGTGGTTGGTTTCAACGTACGTGCTGAAGCCGCTGCGAAACGATTGGTTGAGCAAGAAAGCGTTGATTTACGCTACTACAGCGTTATCTACGACTTGATTGATGAAGTGAAGGCGGCCATGAGTGGCATGCTGTCACCTGAATTCCGTCAGGAAATCATTGGCCTTGCTGAAGTTCGTGACGTGTTCAAATCACCGAAAATTGGTGCCATTGCAGGTTGTATGGTTACCGAAGGTGTCGTGAAACGTTCAGCACCAATTCGTGTCCTGCGCGACAACGTGGTTATCTATGAAGGCGAGCTGGAATCTCTGCGCCGCTTTAAAGATGACGTACAAGACGTTCGTAAAGGCATGGAGTGTGGTATCGGTGTGAAGAACTACAACGATGTCAAAGCTGGCGATCAAATCGAAGTGTTTGAAACGGTTCAGATCGAGCGGAGCTTATAAGCAGCTATGGCAAAAGACTACAGTCGTACAGAGCGGGTCGGGCAGCAGTATCAACGCGAAATCGCAACGATACTGCAGCAGGAAATTAAAGATCCGCGCGTGAGTATGGTGACTGTTTCCAGTGTAGAAGTGTCACGGGATTTGGCTTATGCCAAGGTGTTTGTGACCTTCTTTCACGACGATGAGGAACAGGTTAAAACCAGCCTGAAAGTATTGAATGATGCGGCTGGATTTGTGCGCTCATTGTTAGGCAAACGGGTACGGGCTCGTATCGTACCTGCCTTGCGTTTTGTGCATGATCCGTCACTGAATGAGGGCATTCGCATGTCCCGTTTGGTAGACGAAGCGATTCAGCGCGATCGGAGCAAGAACAAGGACGACTGACATGGCACGACGTAAGTCCGGACGCCCCATCAGTGGCGTGGTATTACTGGACAAGCCTACCGGCATAACCTCGAATGCCGCACTTCAACAAGTGCGGCGTTTTTTTAACGCGAAAAAAGCCGGCCATACCGGTGCTCTTGATCCTCTTGCAACAGGTATGTTGCCGGTGTGTCTGGGCGAAGCGACCAAATTCTCCCACTACTTATTAAACGCCGACAAAGCTTACCGGGTGACCGCACGCTTGGGTCAGCGTACCACCACCAGCGATTCCGAAGGTGACCTGGTCGCCGAGCAGGTAGTGGATAAAACGGCCGAAGAAATTCAGCAAATTCTGCCTGAGTTTATTGGTGAACAAGAACAAGCACCCTCCATGTTTTCGGCGTTAAAGCACGAAGGCCGACCGCTCTATTACTATGCCCGCAATGGTATTGAAGTACCGCGCAAAGTGCGCACTATCACCATTTACAGTATTGAGTTTGTCAGTATGGAAAATGGTGATATCACGCTGGATGTGGTGGCTAGCAAAGGCACTTATATACGCACCCTGATTGATGACTTAGGCCAGCGCCTGGGCTTTGGCGCGCATGTGGTGGCGTTGCACCGACATTGGGTAGCAGGCTTACAGGAACTACCTATGCTGACGCTGGAGCAACTGGAACAGTTGGTACCGGCCGAGCAGAGTGAAAATGATCAGGACTATCTAGCCTTAGACGCTGTGTTATTAGCCAGCGACAGCATTATCAGTGAGATGCCGGTGGTGTTGTTAAATACTGCAGACACAGCGGAATTTCAGCACGGTATGCCGGTGCCTGTTCCTGACAACCTGCAAGAGGGCGCTGAATACCGGATAAAACGCCAGGCTGATAACTTATTTTTAGGTATCGCAACAGCGGAGCCAGCACCTGCAGGTGGTTTCATCCTGGCACCGAAACGGGTACTTAACGTTGGTGAGCGGCTTACGCAAGACCATTATTAGCAATTGTATTGTGCTAAGTAAGCACGTATAATTCGCGGCCACTGTATTGCTGAATTAGTGATCGGCAATACTTAATTTACTTATATTTTTAGGAGTTATACATGTCACTAACTGCAGAAGTTAAAGCTGAAATCGTTAAGAAATATGGTCAGGGCGAGAACGACACGGGCTCACCTGAAGTGCAGGTTGCACTATTAACTGCAAACATTAACGAATTGCAGGGTCACTTTAAAGCACACGCGAAAGATCACCACTCACGTCGTGGTTTGTTGCGTATGGTAAGCCAGCGTCGTAAATTGCTGGATTACTTAAAGCGTAAAAACAACCAACGTTATGCAACGTTGATTGATAGCTTAGGACTACGTCGCTAAGTTATTACGTTGAAAAAAGGGCCGTTTGGCCCTTTTTTCATTTCAGCGGCTACTTTATTCGCATTATGCCTTTTCATTTGGGCGCACGTACATAGTTCCGCTATACTGTGCACGCACTATTTAAAAGTGAAAATGAAACTGAAAGAGAAAGGGCCATGAGGCCAAGCAAAAGCAAGAAATAGGTGAAGGAAAAATTAACGTGAATCCGATTACTAAAAAATTCCAATACGGTCAGCATACCGTAACTTTAGAAACTGGCGTGATGGCACGTCAAGCAACTGGTGCTGTGCTAGCAAGCATGGATGACACGACAGTTCTGGTAACTGTGGTTGCAAAAAAAGAAGCAAAACCAGGTCAGGATTTTTTCCCATTGACCGTAAACTACCAGGAGCGTACCTACGCAGCCGGTAAAATTCCAGGCGGCTTTTTCAAACGTGAAGGCCGTCCTTCAGAAAACGAAACATTGACCTGTCGTTTAATCGACCGCCCAATTCGTCCATTATTCCCGGACGGCTTCACTAATGAAGTACAAGTTGTGGCAACCGTGATTTCGGTTAACCCGCAAATTTCACCAGATATCGTAGCCCTAATTGGTACCTCAGCGGCATTGTCGATTGCCGGCGTGCCATTTGCTGGTCCTATTGGTGCAGCACGTGTTGGTGTTATCAACAATGAATACGTATTAAACCCAAGTCAGGAAGAGCTGACTGAATCACAACTTGATTTAGTTGTAGCCGGTACTGAAAGCGCCGTATTAATGGTTGAATCTGAAGCTCAGCTGCTGTCTGAAGACGTGATGCTGGGTGCGGTAATGTATGGCCATGAGCAACTACAAACCGTGATTTCTGCTATTAACGAGTTCACTGCTGAAGCTGGTAAGCCGAAGTGGGAATGGACTGCACCGGCAGTAAACGAAGATTTGTTAAGCAAAGTGAAAGAACTGGCCGAAGCGGGTATTGGTGAAGCTTATATGATCACTGATAAAACCGAACGTCGTGATCAGTTAAGCGCACTTAAAACTGAAATTACCGCGAAGTTAGTAGAAACTGACGAAACGCTGGATGAGCGTGAAATCAGCGATTTATTCCACTCCATTGAAAAAGACGTGGTTCGTGGTCGTATTATTGCTGGTGAAAAACGCATTGATGGTCGTGACCCGGATATGGTTCGTGCGATTCACGTGGCTACTGGTGTGTTACCGCGTACCCATGGTTCATCACTGTTTACCCGTGGTGAAACTCAGGCGCTGGTAACAGCAACCTTAGGTACTGAGCGTGATGCACAGATTATTGATGACATCATTGGCTCGCAAAACAGCCGCTTCATGCTGCATTATAACTTCCCTCCGTACTGTGTTGGTGAAACCGGTATGGTTGGCTCGCCTAAGCGTCGCGAAATCGGTCACGGCCGTTTAGCGAAGCGTGGTATTCAAGCGGTAATGCCGTCGCATGACGACTTCCCGTACACCATTCGTCTGGTTTCAGAAATCACTGAATCAAACGGTTCCAGCTCAATGGCTTCAGTTTGTGGTTCGTCACTGGCGTTAATGGATGCCGGTGTGCCAATTAAAGCCTCAGTTGCTGGTATTGCCATGGGTCTGGTGAAGCAGGGCGATAACTTTGTCGTACTGTCTGACATTCTGGGTGACGAAGATCACTTAGGCGACATGGACTTTAAAGTAGCCGGTAGTAATGATGGTATTACTGCACTGCAAATGGATATTAAGATTGACGGTATCACCCGTGAAATCATGGAAAAAGCATTAGCGCAGGCGAAAGCAGCGCGTTTACACATCATTGGTGTAATGGACAATGCTATTTCTGGTCACCGCAGTGAACTGTCAAACTACGCGCCGCGTTACCACACCATGAAAATCAACTCGGATAAAATCCGTGACGTGATTGGTAAAGGTGGTGCGGTTATTCGTGAACTGACGGAAAGTACTGGTACTAACATCGAAATCAATGATGACGGCACCATCCGCATTGCGGCTACCGATCAGGAATCAGCTGATAAAGCTATCGCGCGTATTAAAGAACTGACTGCTGACGTTGAAGTAGGTGCTATTTACGAAGGTAAAGTAGCGCGTATCGTAGACTTCGGTGCTTTTGTTACCATTTTACCTGGCAAAGACGGTCTGGTTCACATTTCACAAATCGCTGAAGAGCGCGTGAACGATGTGAACGAATACCTGAAAGTTGGTGATGTGGTACCAGTTAAGGTACTGGAAATTGACCGTCAGGGTCGCGTCCGTTTAAGCATGAAAGAAGCCGCTGAGAAAGCTCCGGAAGCAAAACCGGAAGCAGCTGCAGAAGAAGCAACTGAAGAAGCTTCAAAAGACGACGCATAAGCGACAGCTAAGAAAGTGAAAAGGGAGCCGGTTGGCTCCCTTTTTTATTGGCTGACAGCTTTTGTTTAGCTTCATAAGTGTGGTGTAATGTGGCTATACCAAAGGGGTCGTATTCATGAATAGTTTTCGCTTAGTATTACTTTTGCTTGCTGTTAGTTTGAGTGGGTGTGCCAGCCAGTCGAACTTGCGGAACAATCTACCAGTTGCAGAGCCGGTGCAAACGCGGTTCGCCTATGAAATTGAACTGGGTAAATTAAACGACTTTATGCGGCAGGATATAGCCGGTGACCAGCTTGGTGAGTTACTTTATCGCCGTGGCGCACTCTATGATGCTTTAGGCCTGCGCACGCTGGCTAGAATAGATTTTAACCATGCGTTGGAATACATCCCCGATCTTGCCAATGCCTATAATTACCTGGGTATTCACTTCACGGTACTAGGTGAATATCAGTACGCCTATGACGCATTTGACTCCGTCCTTGAACTTGAACCTGAGCATGGTTACGCACTACTGAACCGCGGTGTTGCTGCTTATTACCACGGCCGCTACGAACACGCGCAGACGGATATGCGTGGCTATGCTGAGCGCGATCCCACCGATCCCTATCGTGTACTTTGGTTATATCTGGCCGAGCATGAAGTAGATGCCGAACAGGCGCGCCGCAACTTAGCTGATTACTATGCGGATATTCCGGAATCTGAATGGGCACGGGAAATCATTGGGGTTTATTTGGGTGAGCAAAGCATTCGGGAGTTTTTAAATTCCGACTTCAATGACAACGCCAGCGACAATCCAAACACCGTGGCCGAACGGCTTTGCGAAGCTTATTTTTATCTGGGCAAGATGTTGCAAAGACAACAGCGCAATGAGGATGCCAAACTATTCTTTCGCCTGGCGCTAAGTACCAATGTATTAGAATTTGTCGAACACCGTTATGCCTCGGTCGAACTGGCTAGAATGGCGAAGACAGCAACAACGAATGCTGCTAACTAAAGCAGAGTTGGCGCTATGGTAGCTGCTATTAAACCGCTAGCGGGCATACTCACCATCATAAGTGTACCGCTGGTGGCAGGCGTTTGGTCTGCCCATCAGTTAAGCCGCCAGCCAACTACTCCTGAACCAACTCAAGCTAGTTCACCAACACTGCAGCTGCCTGTTAGTGAGGCGTTCGCGAAGGTTTCCAGCAGTGCACAATTACAGGCTCGACTGCAGTTGCTTAGCGAATCTCAGCAGCCGCGTTTGCAACTCGGTGCGCGCCAATTATTCGGTCCAGCTCCGTTACCACAGAACTGTGTTGCAGTGCAGTTGCCCGAAACAGGTGAGCTGGCTTCGGTACTTGAACTTTTTGCCGGTTTTTCAGAGCATCCGCAGGCTAATTTGGGATGGTGCTTTCAAGGTCATTTTGGTGAGCTACTGCAACCTTCGTTGCGTGGGCACATTAATTTCGCGCCCACAGAGCGCGCTTATGCCAAAGCGAACAGCATCCAGTTACCCAGTGATGCCTCAGTTGATTTATTGGCACATGAGCTGGCTCACATTGCTGGTTTGGCCGATGAATACGCTATGCGCGAGCCGTTGGCGCAGAATTTTTGCCAGGGGCGCTACAATCACCCTAGTTTGAACGTGGTGGTAACTGAGCGGCGCTACCTGAGTGCAAATGAACTACAGGAACTATGGCAGCAATTGCCGTGGAAAGAGCAGGTGACACATTGGCAGCAACTAGCGCAGCCAACCGAGCAAGGCTGGAAGCTTGGTAGTAGCAAGGAGCAGGAGTTTGGGTTGTTCCAGACAGATACCTGCGAACAGGTTGGGTTATTTGCGTGGAAACCGGTGGCAGAAACTACGGCCATGCAGCATTTTGATGTGCCGAAATGGCCGCAGCTCTATCTTGATTTAATGCAGAATTACCTGAGCGAAACGCTAGAGAGCGGTGGCAACCTGGGCAATCATGAGCACGGGGCAGGCAATAGCGAAAAACCAAACCAGTGAACGCAACTTGTCAAAGTTAGCTAAATACAGCACGTGATAGCTTAACCGTAATACGATGAAAGCAACGGCAAGCCACTGGTTCTCTGGCGTGATTTGATCGGTTGCAATCACTAACAGTACCGCAGCGGCATACAACGGGAACGCTTCATAGGCATTGTAGTGGCCGGCTACGGCCCGGGCACCAGCGCCGGTTAAGCGCTGTTGCTGGGCACGCGGATGACGATTGTCGTAACCCTTGTCGCGATTTTGGAAATACACCACCGGAGCTTTGGCAGCAATAGGTAACAGGCCTGCTATTAGTAAACACCAAATCAAAAGGCTCATCTATTCTTCTCCAGTGGTTAAGTTTTTACGTCACTTCTTTTTATTTCACTTCTTTACCGGCAGCTTGTAAGTCGGCGTGGTAAGAAGAGCGCACTAACGGGCCACTGGCAATATGGGTAAAGCCCATATCCACACCAGCCTGACGGAACATTTCGAAGTCATCAGGATGCACGTACCGGGTTACCGGTAAATGGTGACGACTTGGCTGTAAATACTGGCCAATAGTCAGCATGTCGACATCGTGGTCACGTAAATCCTGCATTACCTGCAGAATTTCTTCGTTAGTTTCACCTAAACCGACCATTAAGCCTGACTTAGTGCGCACATCCGGGCGTGCTTCTTTAAAGCGTTTCAGTAAGTCTAACGACCACTGATAGTTGGCGCCTGGGCGAGCCGCTTTGTACATGCGTGGCACAGTTTCCAGGTTGTGGTTGAATACGTCAGGTACTTCGCCGGTCAGAATATCCAATGCGACGTCCATG
The DNA here is from genome assembly GCF_900177775.1 of Pseudidiomarina planktonica. Classification (GTDB taxonomy): domain Bacteria; phylum Pseudomonadota; class Gammaproteobacteria; order Enterobacterales; family Alteromonadaceae; genus Pseudidiomarina; species Pseudidiomarina planktonica. The sequence continues at coordinate 960,475 of NZ_FXWH01000001.1, forward strand.
CGACCACGGAAGTCAGGTACCAGTACTTCTACCTGAATACCAGGCGAGTGCGCACGAATTTCACGAATACAGTCGGCAAAGTGTTGAGCGCCACCGTCGCGAAGATCATCGCGATCAACCGAGGTTACCACCACATACTTAACTTTCATGTCGCGAATGGTTTCACCCAGTTTAACCGCTTCCTCAGCATCCGGAGGTAGTGGGCGACCATGAGCAACATCACAAAACGGGCAGCGGCGGGTACAAATAGCGCCCAGAATCATGAAGGTAGCAGTACCGTGATTAAAGCACTCGGGTAAGTTCGGACAAGAGGCTTCTTCACAGACAGAATGCAGGCCATGTTTGCGCATAGCTTGCTTAATTTCGTCAATACGCTGGGTTGAAGATGGCAATTTCACTTTTAGCCACGAAGGCTTGCGTAACATTTCGTCACGTTCGGTCGGAACCACTTTAACCGGAATTAATGCCATTTTGTCGGCATCGCGCATTTTTACGCCGGGTTCAACTCTAACTGGCTTTGACATAATCGAGATTGAGTCCTGCTTGCTGTGTGATAGTGGTGTATGAGAGCCGCTGTGCAAATTCACTGGTAACCTTGTCGGCTGCCTCTGCAAAACTTTGCGGCCCACCTAGTGATTTGCTCTGAATCATTTTCAATCCGGCATAACCACAAGGATTAATACGAAGAAACGGGCTTAAGTCCATGTCTATATTAAAGGCCAGACCATGGAACGAGCAGCCGCGCCGAATGCGTAACCCCAGTGAGCATATTTTGTCGTCGCCAACATACACTCCCGGGGCGTCGCAGCGTGCCGCTGCGTCAATATTGTATTCTGCCAACACTGAAACGATGGTGTTCTCGATTTGGTTCACTAATTGGCGAACACCAAGTTTGCGGCGGCGTATATCTAACAGAAAATAAACCACCAGCTGACCGGGACCATGGTAGGTTACCTGTCCACCGCGATCCACCTTCACTACCGGAATATCGCCCGGAGCCAACAAATGTTCTTCTTTACCGGCCTGACCCTGCGTAAACACTGGTTCATGCTCTACCACCCAAAGCTCATCGGGTTGGTGTTCATCGCGGGCATCGGTAAAGGCCTGCATAGCGTGCCACACAGGCTCATAGGCCTGACGTCCTAGTTGACGTATTACCAGCTCGGCGGTTGCATTTGAATGTTCGGACAAATGTTCTGACATAGGAGCATTATACCTACCTGAATTAGCCTCGGCTAGCGGCCTGAGCTAGAGTACGTAACGCACGTCTTCGATGTCCGCTAAGCAGCGGTACAGCGTTTCGATATGTTGCTGACTTTCAACCTTTACGGCCACCGAAATAGAGTGGTAATTGCCTTTGCTGCTCGGTTTTACCGCTGGTGAATAATCACCAGGAGCATGTTCCTGCAACACTGCTATTACCTGATCCGGTAACTCTGGTGTGGCAACGCCCATAACTTTAAAAGTAAAGTGGCAGGGAAACTCCACCAATTCATCAAATTTTGTCTTTTGCATAGTCATTTTCCTCAGCCTGCGGCTTGCTGCTTTGCTGCAGCAATAGGCGCATTGGCACGAAATAGATCCGCTAATTGGCGGGTCATAGCGCCAGGTCGACCATCTGCAACCATGTGCTCATCTAACCACCCAACCGGCTGAATTTCACGGCTGGAACTAGTTAAGAAACATTCATCGGCGGCGTACAAAGCGTCTAAATCAAAGGCTTCCTCATGCACCTCAATACCGTTGTCGCGCGCCAGTTCTACTAACCAGTCGCGGGTAATGCCGGGCAATATCAGTTCATCTTTCGGTGGCGTTATTAAGCGACCGTTTTTTACAATGAAGTAATTACAGGACGCACCTTCAGTTACCCGGCCAGCGCGATGTAACAGTGGCTCCATACCGCCCATGGCAACGGCTTGCTGCTTCAACAGTATATTACCTAACAAGCTGATGCTCTTAATGTCACAGCGCAACCAGCGAATGTCGTCCATAACACATACCCGTACTGGCTCCGGTAATTCGGTTGGCAGCTGAATATGGGTAGCGCTAATAAACACTGTTGGCGTTAGCATGGTTGCTGGTAAGTGCGAGCGCTTGGTATCAGCACCACGGGTTACCTGCAAATAAATAAAGCCGTCCGCAATAGCATTCTTCTGAATAGCCTGCTCGAATAATTGCTGCCATTCGGAATCACTGCGATTGGCTATGCCCAGGGCAGACAATGACCGGTTGAGACGCTGTAAATGACGGTCGAGCAAAAATAACTGACCGGCATACACAGTTACCACTTCATAAATTCCATCGGCGAACAGGAAGCCGCGGTCAAACACCGAGACTTTGGCTGCCTCGGCAGGCAGCCAGTCGCCATTTAAATAAACCGTTTCGGCCATTTATTCGCTACCAAATTTCTTTTTCAAATAATCTGTCAGGCGTTTAAATACGCCACCTTCTTCAACGGCGTGCAATGTTACCAGTGGGAAGCTGGCAATATCTTCACCGTCTAATTGCAGATATACGCTGCCAACTACAGTTCCTTTCTCAAGCGGGGCTTGTAGCTCTTCGTTCAGCTCAAAGTTGGCTTGCAGGCTGTTACGTTGACCGCGAGGCAAAGTAATAACTACGTCATCGCTAACACCAAGTTCAACTTCGTCGGTATCACCGCCCCAAATGCGATGGCTGACAAAGCTATCACCCGCTGCATAAGCAGTTACAGTTTCAAAGTAACGGAAGCCGTAGTTCAACAGTTTTTTGCTTTCAACTTTACGTTGTTGCTCACTGTTGGTACCCATTACCACCGAGATAAAGCGTGTATCACCGTCAACCGCCGAGGTAACCAGACTATAGCCTGCTTCCTGAGTGTGGCCGGTTTTAATACCATCAACATTCATGCTGCGGTCCCACAACAACGAGTTGCGGTTGTACTGCTTAATGTTGTTGTAAGTAAAAGATTTCTCGGCGTACAGCGCATATTCTTCAGGTGTTTCTTCAATTAGAGCTTTGGCCAGAATAGCCATGTCGCGCGGAGTGGTGTACTGCTCCGGGTGCGGCAAACCATGGCTATTACCGAAATTTGTTCCGGTCATGCCTAAATCACTGGCATAAGCATTCATTAAATCTGCAAACGCTTCTTCACTACCGGCAATATGCTCGGCCATGGCAACGCAGGCATCATTTCCTGAAGAAATAATAATGCCGCGATTTAAGTCGGCAACAGACACTTGTTTGCCTACTTCAATAAACATTTTTGAAGACTCAGGGAAGTTTTTCGCCCAGGCACGCTCACTCACGGTAACCAAATCGCTTGGGTGAATGCGTCCCGCCTGAATTTCACGTCCGATAATGTAACTGGTCATCATCTTCGTCAGGCTGGCCGGTGCTAACCGTTCATCGGCATTTTCTTCCGCCAATACCTTACCGGTAGTGTAATCGATAAGTAGATAGCCTTTGGCGTTTACTGCTGGCGCTTGCGGAACTACACCACTTGCTGCCGCACTCATCACAAAGGTAGAAAGAAAAAGAACTGTTAAAGCTGTTCGAAAGTGACTAAACATCATGGGTGTCTCTGTCGGTTAGTGAAATTAAATAATTCGTATGCAAGCAGCGCCGTACGCACATTCAGCGCTGCGAATTATAGCATTATAGGAGGGCCTTTAACCATATTTAGGGCAGTTGAACCCGAAAAACATCATGATGCCCGTTATCTTTCAGGCGTTGCAGTAAATCGGTTGCTTCCGCATTGGCAAAGGGGCCCAGCACTAGGCGGTATAGACCATCATTTGCCTGGGTAGTTGCAGGAACTTGATAGAGTTGCGACAAAGCGTCGGCTTCTTGCTGTAAACGTTCGTTATTGGTGCCCGCCATTACCTGAATGAAGTACTTGGTTTCGTTCGCGGGTGCTGTTTCAGTGGCTGTTGATGCCGCTGGAGCCGAAGAAATTATGGCCGACGGCGCGGCTGGCTCTGGCGATTCGGCAACTTCTACCAGCGGCGCTTGTACGGTTTCAACCCGCACTCGTGCGGTACCGGTGGCGAGCATGCCAATTTTATAGGCAGCGGAGTACGACAAATCTATTAACCGGTCGCCGTGAAAAGGGCCCCGATCGTTTACCCTCACTATCACCGATTTGTTGTTGGCCAGATTGGTAACTCGTACATAGGTTGGTAACGGTAGGGTTTTATGTGCGGCACTCATGCTGAACATATCGTAGTACTCACCATTGGAGGTGAGGTGACCATGAAATTTCTGCCCGTACCAGGACGCGGTACCTTCTTGTTGATAATCACGCACGTCACCCATCACATGATAGGTGTTGCCAAACAACTCATAGGTTTTATTCCCTTGGCGGCTGGGAGGTTCTTGCCGAGGAATTGGATCGCGCAGTTCGGCAGTAGTAGGCAGCCGCACCGGGGCGGCATCCTGACTCATGCGATAACGACCGTTAGAGCTGCTACAAGCTTGTACTAAGCCAAGTACCAGCAACCCGAATACGATTTTATTACTGTTGGCTATCGGCATAGTCTTGTTTAATCTGCTCACTAAGTTGATATACCGCCATGGCGTACAATGGACTGTGGTTGTAACGCGTTATCACATAGAAATTTGGCAGCGTAAGCCAGTACTCATGGCCGTCTTCTATTTCTAATTCGAGTACATTCGCGTTCATCTCATCAGCAACCTGAGCTTGCACTTGCTCGGGTAACTTGAGTCCGGCACCGGTCAGTTCACCGACGGTTTGTGCTGGTTTCAGTTTGCCACTAATCAGTTCTTTCGCCGGCGCTTCACCACTGAGCGGAAATGCTACCGGGTGTCCGCTAGTCCAGCCGTGCTTGCGGAAGTAATTGGCAACACTACCTATAGCGTCAACTGGATTATTAAATAAGTCGCGTTGGCCGTCGTTATCGAAATCAATGGCGTAATAGCGGTAGCTCGATGAAATAAACTGACCAAATCCCATCGCGCCGGCATAGGAGCCCATCAGATTATCTGGCTCCAGTTTTTCTTCGCGCATCAGCAGCATAAACTCAGCTAATTCCTGGCGAAAGAATTTCTGGCGGGGCGGGTAGTGAAAACCTAAGGTATAAAGTGCATCGAGTACCTCATATTTGCCCTTATAGGTGCCGTAGAAAGTCTCCACCCCAATAATAGCCACAATGAGGTGGGCAGGAACGCCGAGTTCCTGTTCTGCGCGAGCCAGAGTTTCTTTATGTTCAGCCCAGAATTTAACCCCGCCAGCGATGCGCTTTTCGGTCAGAAAAATAGGGTGGTACTGATACCAGGGCTTGGCTTCCCAAGGGCGTTGAATAGCTTCAAGAATATCTTGATTTCGATTGGCCTGACTCAACAAGCGTTCGACTTCGCTGGCAGTGAAGTTGTGCTCTGAGACCATTTTATCAATGAAGGCTTGCTGCTCGGCAGGGTCAATCTTGTCGGTGCTGGCTATAGCTGGTTGAATCCAGGAGTGTGCCAATAGCCCCGCCAAAGTTACCCATAACCATGGTTGCATTACTTTCATTGTGTACCTCGTAGCTTATGTTGTCGTTGCCGCTATTGGCCCCGCATGACCAGACGCCGATGCGTGGCAATACTCATTAACATGCCAAAGCCGGCCAGGAGTGTCACCATTGAGGTGCCACCGTAGCTGATTAGCGGTAATGGTACACCCACCACTGGCAGTAGTCCCGAAACCATACCAATATTTACTAAAACATAAACAAAGAAGGTAAGTGTTAAGCTGCCGGCCAAAAGTTTTTCAAACGCGCTTTGGGCACGAATGGCAATAGTGAAGCCCCGCAGAATAACGAAGCCGTATAAAACCAATAAGCCAGCCACACCAATTAAACCAAATTCTTCGCTGAACACGGAAAAAATAAAGTCAGTGTGGCGCTCGGGCAGAAACTCCAGTTGGGATTGGGTGCCTTGCAACCAGCCTTTGCCTTCTATTCCGCCGGAGCCAATGGCAATTTTAGACTGAATAATATGGTAGCCCGCACCTAGTGGATCACTCTCTGGATTTAGAAACGTCAGTACCCGCTGACGCTGATAATCGTGCATGAGGAAAATCCACAACACCGGAGCGAATGCGGCTGCCGCGCCAATACAAAAGAAAATCAGTCGCCAGCTAATGCCGGCTAAAAAGATAACAAACAAACCAGCCGAGCCAATCAGCAATGAAGTACCTAAGTCGGGTTGCCGTGCAATCATTAAAGTAGGTACCAGCAATAACAGGAAAGCTGCAAATACTCGTTTTAACGATGGTGGTAAACCGTGTTCTGAAATAAACCAAGCCAGCATCATGGGCACGGCCAACTTCATAATTTCGGATGGCTGTATATTAGTCACGCCGATATCCAGCCAGCGCTGGGCGCCTTTTGCCGAAACCCCAACCAGCAATACCGCCAGCAGCAGGGCTACGCCGAAGGTGAACAGAGGAAGGGCGAAACGCTGCAAGGTGGGCGGCGGAATTTGTGCCACCACAAACATGACGAAAAAAGCAAAACCTATGCGGATAGCCTGTCGCTGAATTAACGCCAGATCTTGTCCTGCAGCACTATAAACTGAAATCAAACTGAGTACTGACAGGCACATCAATACCAGTAACAAAGGCCCGTCAATATGGAGCTTTTGTAGAATAGGATGACGTTGACGTTCAGCATTGGTTTGCATGTTATTGCTCTTCCTCTTCCTCTTCCTTTGGCGCAACACCAAAGTAAAAATCCATGAGTTCGCGAGCTGCCGGTGCGGCAACACTGCCTCCGCCACCCGCGTTTTCCATGGCTATAACCAATACAATCTCAGGCTCTTCAACTGGGGCATAACCAACATACATGGCATTGTCGCGGTAACGCTCTTCAATATCTTCGGCAACGTATTTTTCGTCCTGACCAATACTCTTCACCTGCGCCGTACCGGTTTTGCCGCCTGAGGTGTAGGGGGCATTCCTGAACGCTGTGTGGGCGGTACCTTTTACGGTACTCACAACGTCTTCCATGGCATCCAGCACAATATCCCAATACTCGGGGTTATTCAGCGTTACCGGTGGTTTTTCCTCAATCAACGCAGGCGTACTGACCTCATTGGTCACAGTTTCTTTTAATAGACGCGGAACCAGGTGCGTGCCTCGGTTTACCACCATCGCGGTAGCCGTAGCTAGCTGCAAAGGTGTGGCCGTCCAGTAACTTTGACCAATACCCACTGAAACGGTTTCACCCGCATACCAGGGAAGATTAAAACGCGACCGCTTCCAGCCCCGCGTTGGCATGAGCGCGGCAGATTCTTCGGCAATATCAATACCGGTGTACTCGCCAAACCCGAACTGGAACATAAACTCCGACATTTTGTCGATGCCAAGCTTCAATGCCAAATCATAGTAAAAGGTATCGCAGCTTTCGGTAATGGCGGTACTGACGTTTACCCAGCCGTGGCCCCATTCCAGCCAGTCCCGGTAGCGGTGGTCTACACCCCGAATTTCAAACCAGCCCGGATCCCAGATGCGGGTTTTCGACGTAATCAGTTCTTCGTTTAAGCCCAGCAAGGCAATTTGCGGCTTAATGGTTGATGCTGGCGGGTAACCACCTTGGGTGGCGCGATTCAACAACGGACTTTCGGTAGAGGCAAGTAAACTCTGATAGCGCGCGTAGGAAATACCGTTCACAAACCAATTGGGGTCGTAGCTTGGCGTGCTGGCCATTGCCAGGACACCACCGGTACGGGTATCCATAACCACAATAGAACCACGTTTATCGCCCAAGATTTCAACCGCTTTGCGCTGCAGGTTTATATCGAGTTCAAGATAGATATCGCTGCCGGGCACTGGGGGCTCAACTTCCAGAGCACGTACTTTACGACCACGATTGTTCACTTCAATTTGCTGGTAGCCAACGGTACCGTGCAGCACTTTCTCGTAGAATCGCTCCACGCCGAGTTTGCCTATAGTTCGGGTTGCTGCGTAGTTGGCTTTTTGTCCGCTTTCTTCCAGTTTCTTTACATCGTTGCGGTTTATTTTGGCTACATAACCCAGTGCATGAGTCAGAATTTCATCATGGGGATAATACCGTATTAACCGCGCTTCAATAGAAACGCCGGGAAACTTATGCTGGTGAACGGCAAATTTAGAAAGCTGCTTTTCGTTCAGATTGTCCAGTAAGGTTACCTGAGAGAATCGCCGCTCGCGGGCGCGTTGCTGATGAAACTCGCTAATAACTGTGGCATCTAATTCCAGCAAACGGGAAAGCTCAGCTAAGGTGGTGTCCAGGTCGCGAACTTCTTCCGGGGTAATTTCAATACTAAATACGGGGCGGTTTTCCGCTAACAAAATACCATTGCGGTCATAAATGAGACCCCGGTTTGGTGCTAACGGAACAATCTTGATGCGGTTGTCATTAGAGCGCGTTTGAAAGCCTTGGTGCTGAACCACTTGTAGTTGATACATGTTGTACAGCAATAGCCCAAAAGCCGAATACACTAATACCAGAGCGACAGCCACACGACGGCTGAATAAACTGGCTTCGGCATTGTGGTCACGGATAGTCGCGCGCTTTTTCAACATAGTTATTCGCGATGGTAAGGATGGTTACTGTTCAGGCTCCAGGCCCGGTAAAGACTCTCTGCAACCAGTATTCTGACCAAAGGGTGCGGCAGGGTCAATGCTGATAAACTCCAATGTTCGCTGGCAGCTTGTTGACACTCTGGCGCTAACCCTTCCGGCCCACCAACTAATAAGCTGATATCGCGCCCATCCATTTGCCAATGTTGCAAACGTGCGGCTAAATCAGGAGTAGAGTAGGGCTTACCTGTTACATCCAGGCTGACGATGCGATCGCTTTTGCCGACAGCAGCTAGCATTGCCTCCCCTTCAGCCTTGAGGATGCGAGTAATGTCGGCATTCTTGCCACGTTTCCCGGCCGCAACTTCAGTGAGCTGTAACTGACATTCAGCAGGGAAACGTTTTTGATAGGTTACAAAGCCGGTGCTGACCCAGTCTGGCATTTTGGTGCCTACCGCTATCAGCTGGATTCGCATTAGGGGTGACCCCAAAGTTTTTCAAGTTCGAAAAAGTCGCGAGTAGTTTCCTGCATCACGTGAACGATAACATCGCCCAAATCAACCAGTACCCACTCTGACTGTTCGCTACCTTCAACACCAATGGCAGGCGTACCTGAATACTTTGCTTCGGTGGCGACATGATTGGCAATACTACGCACGTGAGTTTTGGAGCTGCCTGAGCAGATAACCATAAATTCGGCGATGTCAGTTTTTTCATGGACATCAAGCACTTGAATGTCACGGCCTTTTAATTCTTCAATTTTTTCGATAACGAAATTACGCAGTTGTTCAGCTTGCAAGACAGTAGATCTCCGCTACGCCATGAGGGCGTATTAAATAAAATGAATAAGCTCGTATAGTTTAACACGGAGCCGGTTAGAAAAGCAGCTAACGATATAGCTGCTGTTGGTTAATATAGTCAGCAATTGCTGGCGGCACCATATGGGTCCAGCTGTCACTATTGTTGATCCGCTGCCGAATATCGGTCGCGGAAATATCAACCAGTGGCGTTTGCGCAAAGTAAATGCCACCGGCTGGTTGTTGTTGAAGGGCGCTAAGTTCCAGTTCGCGAGCCGCAACAAAGGCGCTAAGCACTGGTTTTAGTTGTCGCTCAGTGTCACCACGGCGCATCACTACCAAATGCGCATGGTCAACCAACTGTTGCCATTGGTGCCAGCTATCCAGTGCATTGAATGCGTCCATTCCCAGTGCAAACACCAGCGTATCTTGCGGATACTTTTGCTTTAGTTCAGCTAAGGTTATGGCGGTGTAGGAATGTCGATTTTGTTGCAGTTCCCAGTCTTCAGCCTGCAAACGTGAATCCAGTTCACAGGCCAGAGTAACCATTTGTAGCCGCTGCTCGGCACTCACCGAAGGAGTGTCCCGGTGCGGTGGAATCGCACTTGGCATTAGGTGAATGGCTTGTGCTGACAGCTCATCCGCTAACGCCAACGCTGGCCGAATGTGACCCCAGTGAAGAGGATTAAAGGTGCCGCCAAAAATGATTCTTAACATGGGCCTATATCCGCGGCAATTTATGTTTGGCACTTAAGGCCAATACCAAATGCACCGCCAGCGTGGGTAGGTGTTCGCCCGAGTCACGTTTAAACGCCAGTTCAAACCGACACAGTAAATCGCTGATAACCGCCAGATCTGCGGTGGTTAAGCGTTCCAGCCAGGCTTTATAAGCGCCGTGCTGGCTTTGCCAAATACCTAGCCGTTGTGCCGCATAACCAAAATCTTGCTGGTGTTGCAGGGCTTGTTTTAGTTGCCACAAATGTTGGAACTCTCGTTGCAGTACCCACAGTAAAATGGCCGGCTCAACATCACCGCTTAGTAGTCGCTGCAAGCGATGCAAGGCTTGCTCGACATTGCCTTGCAATAAGCTTTCTTGCAATGCGAACACCTGAAACCGGCTGCTGTCTTCGCTATGACTTTGTACCAGCTCCAGCGTAACCGGTTGGGGTAAATTCTGCAGGGCCAGTTTAATCAGTTGCTGGTCCATAGCCAGCAGGTTTCCTTCATACCAGTCCGCCAGCATTTGTACCGCAGCATCATCCAGTTGTAGCTGGTGCCGTTTGGCTCGTTGATGAATAAAGGCGGGCAGGCGAGAGCGGTCGGGTGCACTCACTTGTAATAGCGGACCCAGCTTGTCGAAAACGGTAAACCATTTGGCTTTCAGTTGTTCTTTTTTTAGTTTGGGGCCACAGAGTATTAAATGTTGGTCGGGTGGTGGTGCTTCGGCATAGCGCTTTAAGCTATCGGCACCTTCGCGACCGGGCTTGCCGTCTGGTAGTTCCAGCTCTACTAATTTACTGCTGGAGAACAAGCTCATGCTTTGGCCACCGGCAGCCAGACTGCTCCAGTCAAAGCCGGAGTCCTGCATCAGATGCTGGCGCTCATCAATACCATTGTCCACGGCATAGCGGCGAATAATCTGCAAACAATCATCACGCAATAAGGGTTCATCACCGAATATGCGCAGTACCTGCGGCAAACCGTTTTGCGTTAGGTACTGGGATAAATTGTCAGGATTGATAACCATAGTTAGCGGGAAGGGGTTTCGGTTAATTCAGCAATAAGTTGTCGTAACACCCTGCGGGCTGCTTCTTCGCGCATCTCACCAACAAGAATCTCTCGTTCCCGGGTTTTTGCTAAGGCAAAGTTCGGGTCGTCCTGGTAATCACGATACACTTCCAGTTCAAACTGCTGCGGCTCGCGTTGTTCTTGTAGCAATTCATAGCGGACCCGATAAATAAGTTCATATTCCGCAACCTGGCCGCTGGCAGACAACGACAGTGTGCGCCGGTCGAGCTGATCATTGTTGATTCGAATAGTTACCGGTGAATCTTTTTCAACCAGTTCAACACCAGCTAGCACTAAGCGTTCACGCATAACCTTGGCAAATTCACTAAATTGGGGAGCGCTTAGTTTGGCCTGCTGTAATGACGCCGGCAGTTGATAATCGTCACGCAGCTGAAAGCCACAACTAGCCAGCACTAGGCTAAAGCCTAATACCAGCATTAGTTTCAGTGACTGCTTATTATCTGTGCGCGAGCTTGGTTGCATTAGCTAACTACCATGTTAAAGATTTTGCCGGGAACATAGATTTTCTTCCGTAGCGTTTTACCTTCGGTAAATTTGCTGACGTTTTCGTCGGCCATCGCAATAGCCTCAACTTGTTCAGCGGTAGCGTCAACAGGCACGTTAATTTTGCCGCGCATTTTGCCATTCACCTGAATCACAATAAGCTGCTCTGACGCGATCATGGCACTTTCGTCAACTTCCGGCCAGGCCGCAAATATAACATCGTCGTCATGCCCTAAGGCTTGCCACAGAGCTTCCGACAAATGCGGTGTAATAGGTGCCAGCATAAGTACTACAGCATCTAAGGCTTCCTGCATTAACGCGATGTCGGTACCGCTGTCTAGTGGCGCTTTTTGCAACCGGTTCAACAACTCCATAATGGCCGCAATGGCGGTATTGAAGTTCTGCCGACGACCCATGTCATCGGAAACCTTAGCAATGGTTTTGTGCAGTTCGCGACGCAGCTCTTGTTGGTCGGTATTCAGTGGCGTGGTTGCAGTGTTTTGATGTGCATTGCCATCCCCTGTGTTTACCAACTCGTACACCAGGCGCCAAACCCGACGTAAGAAGCGCTGCGCGCCTTCAACACCTGAGTCTGACCATTCCAGCGTAGCTTCCGGTGGTGCTGCGAACATCATAAACAAGCGTACCGTGTCGGCTCCGTAAAGGTCTACCATCACTTGCGGGTCGATGCCGTTATTCTTGGATTTTGACATTTTGGTCATGCCATCGGCCTGCACTGGCTTACCATCTTGTTTCAAAATGGCACTGGCAATCTCGCCTTTTTCGTTACGTTTCACTTCTACGTCAAGTGGTGAGTACCAGGTGCGTCCGCCTTTATCGTCTTCACGATAATAGCTATCGGCCAATACCATGCCCTGACAAAGCAGGCGTTTAAACGGTTCGTCGGAGTTCACTAAACCGGTATCACGCAGCAACTTATGGAAGAAGCGGGCGTACAATAAATGCAAAATAGCGTGCTCAATACCACCAATATACTGATCAACCGGCAGCCAGTAATTGGCTTGTTCCGGGTTCAGCATGCCGTCGTTGAAATTGGCGCTGCAATAACGGGCGTAATACCAGGACGACTCCATAAAGGTGTCGAACGTATCGGTTTCGTGCTCTGCCGGTTGCCCCTCATAAGTGGTTTTACGCCACTGTGGGTTGGTTTTCAGTGGTGAGTTATTGCCATCCATAATCACGTCTTCCGGCAAACGTACCGGTAGCTCGGATTCCGGCACTGGTACGGACTCACCGTTTTCCAAATTCAGCATTGGAATTGGGGCACCCCAGTAACGCTGACGTGACACGCCCCAGTCGCGCAGGCGGTAATTCACCTGACGTTTACCAACGTTATGTTGTTCCAGCCAGTTGGCAATCTTCTCGAAAGCTTCGGCACTAGTTAAACCGTCGTAGTCGCCCGAGTTCATCACAATACCATGCTCAGAAATGGCGCCTTCAGATAGGTCGTTATTACCTGTTTCGGCGTTCACCACTTGCTTAATAGGTAACTTGTAGGCAGTTGCAAATTCCCAGTCGCGCTGGTCGTGACCAGGTACAGCCATAACCGCACCAGAGCCATAATGCATAAGCACAAAGTTGGCCACATAAACTGGCAGCAAATCACCAGTTATGGGGTGGATAGCGCGAACACCGGTATCCATGCCTTTCTTTTCAATAGTGGCAAGGTCGGCTTCTGCCGTTTTGGTGTTTTTGCACGACTCAATAAACTCGGCTAATTCCGGATTGTTGGCCGCAGCTTGGGTAGCTAATGGGTGTTGCGCGGCAACCGCCATATAAGTTACCCCGTACAGAGTATCTGGACGCGTGGTATACACGCGCAGTTTTTCATCGGACTGCTGCAACGAGTATTCAATTTCAACACCCTCAGAGCGACCTATCCAGTTACGCTGCATGGTTTTAACTTGTTCAGGCCAGCCTTCCAGCTGATCCAGATCTTGCAGTAACTCATCGGCATAGGCGGTGATTTTAATAAACCACTGTGGAATCTCTTTTTGTTCCACACGTGCGCCTGAACGCCAGCCGCGGCCATCTATAACTTGCTCATTCGCCAGCACGGTCTGGTCGACCGGATCCCAGTTCACCGTCGCGTTTTTCTTATACACCAAGCCTTTCTCGTATAGCTTGGTGAAGAACCATTGTTCCCAACGGTAATAGTCGGGCTGGCAGGTAGCTAGTTCGCGTGACCAGTCGTAGCCAAAGCCTAGTGACTTTAGCTGCTCGCGCATGTAATCAATATTTTTGTAGGTCCAGCTGGCCGGTGCTGTTTTGTTCTGAATAGCGGCATTTTCAGCCGGTAGACCAAAGGCGTCCCAACCCATAGGTTGCAACACGTTTTTGCCTTGCATGCGCTGATGGCGTGCAACCACGTCGGCTAAGGTGTAATTACGAACGTGCCCCATATGCAGCTTGCCACTCGGGTAGGGGAACATGGCCAGACAATAGAACTTGTCTTTTGAGGCATCTTCAACAGCCTTAAAAACTTTGTCCTGTTCCCAACGTTGCTGAATAGTCGATTCTAATGCTGCGGGATTATATTGTTCTTGCATTCGTAGTAACTTCCAAAGCCTGAAGTGAAAAAAAGGAGATCACAAAATTGTGTCGGGAACCTGCCGTATGGCTGGCTTAGCTAAGCGCGTACCACATCAGTAACATGACAACTAAACCGGCAGCGCCAAAGAAGCCATACTCTACGCGGGCTTGTTGCTGTGCTTCGGTATTTTCAGGGTCGCTGTGTAACAACACCATAAGTAAGCTGCTAACGCCGATAACGCCTGCACCAGTTAAAATGGCGAAAATCAATGCATCAATAATATTGGTCATAGCAATATCCTGAAATCGTGAGAGGTGATGATAAATAAACGAACTAATTGGGTATAGTTTACTGTTTCTTGCGCTGTTTGACCATGCTGAAACAGGTAATCAGAGCACAACAAAGTGCGAGTAGCCAGGCACCTAAATTACCAAATTGGTGATACCAGGTACTACCGGTAACCAATGGAACTTCGGCGCTTACAACCTGCTCGGTAAATTGCTCGCCTTCGGCCAACCAACGGCCTTGTTCGTCAATAATACCAGTAACGCCACTGTTGGTTGCTCGCAATAATGGTCGGCCTAATTCTAAGGCTCGCATACGGGCAATTTGCATGTGCTGCCAGGGGCCGTGTGAACGACCAAACCAGGTGTCATTGCTAACGGTTAGTAAAAAATTGGTGTCGCTATGAAGGTTTTCACGCACTTGGCCCGGGAAAGCTATTTCGTAGCAAATTGCTGGTGTGAGCAAATAGCCGTTCGCCTGTAGATTTTCTTGCGCAAAACTACCCCGTGAGAATGATGACATGGGTAAGTTAAATAAGGGGGCTAGTGGTCGTAAAATTTCCTCAAACGGAACGAACTCGCCAATAGGTAACAACTGATGCTTTTGGTATCTGTTGGGTGCCAAATACTCATAGTTGGTGGCAACCGGGTTCGTTAGTGCAGCCTGCTGTTGTTGGCCCAGCACAATCAAACTGTTGTAAAAAGCGTCGTTGCCGCGGCGATAGTCAATAATTCCGGTAACCAATGCGGTATTACTAAGTTGGGCGGCCTGATCTATGTTTGCCAGCACGTCACCGGCAAAGGGTTCCAAAATAGTAATAGCCGATTCGGGCCAAATAATGAGTTCGTGATTGTTATAAAAAGGGCGGCTTAAATCCAGATACTTGAGCACTGTTGGCCATTGCTGCTCGGCGTCCCACTTTAGTGACTGGGCAATATTGCCTTGCACTAGTGCGACTGACACGGTTTCGCCGGTACGCTGTACCTGCTGTTGCCAGCCCAGCGTTATGGCCAGCACCAAAGTAACCGCCGGTACTGCCAGCAGGCGCCAACGCCGCTCGGCAAATGCGGCAGCAATAGCTGCAGCCATAATCACCAGCACCACGCTAATACCAATTTCGCCAATCAAGGGCGCGAAGTTAGCTATATTCGAGTCAATTTGCGAATAGCCCAGGCGTAACCAAGGGAAACCGGTAAACAGCCAACCTCGTAACAATTCGGCAATTAACCAAAATAGCGGTAGTGCCCAAACAGCTGCCCGGGTGTACTGGTGTAACCAACGCCACAGGAAAAATGCCAACGCCGGGAATAAGGCCAAATATATATACAAGACCGCCAGCACGCCCAGGGTGGCAATAATAGGTAAGCCACCAAATTGATCGATGCTGACATAAATCCAGCTGAGTCCGGCGGTGAACCAACCTAAACCAAAACTAAAGCCAAGCTTCCAGCCTTCACCGGGAGTGGTGTCCCAGCCGCACCAAATAACCCATGCCAGTAACGGAATCGTTAGAAAATAAAAGTCAAAAGGCGCATAGCTAAAGGTTAGCAATGCGCCCGCAATAAATGCCGTTAACAGTTTTAAGCCAGCGAACGACCATCTATTTGTATGTGGATTGCTCATCAACCATCATCTTCTGCGGTGTGGCGTTGAGGGAAAGTAACCTGAATTTGTTGAATGCGACGCTTATCGGCACTGGTTACTTTAAACACAATGTTTTCCAGAGTAATTTCTTCGCCAGGCTGCGGTAAATGACCAAAGCCATGCGCGACCATGCCACCTATAGTGTCGTATTCTTCATCATTGAAATCAGTATCGAAGTACTGGTTAAAGTCTTCAATATTGGTAAGCGCTTTCACTGAGTAGCGTGATTTATTGATTCGACGAATGGCCGCTTTACTGTCTTCGTAATGATCGGTTTCGTCTTCAATTTCGCCAACAATCTCTTCCAGAATATCTTCTATGGTTACCAGACCGGAAACACCACCGTATTCATCAACTACAATAGCCATGTGGTAGCGCTGTGAGCGGAACTCTTTCAGCAGTACATCAACGCGCTTACTTTCCGGAACTATCACGGCAGGACGAATCACACTGGCCAGACTGAAGCTTTCTTCAGACATGTTAAAGCCATACGGCAGTAAATCCTTTGCTAGTAAAATGCCTTCTACATGGTCTTTGTTTTCACTTACCACCGGATAGCGGCTGTGCTGACTATCAATAACAATTGGCAGGAATTCTTCCACGCCCTGATTGATATCCAGTGTGACCATTTGCGAGCGCGGTATCATAATGTCGCGAACCTTAAGTTCGGCAACATCAAGCACACCCTCAATCATTTCTTTGGTGTCATTATCTATCAGGTCACGTTCTTCGGCGTCCTGAATTAAGTCGACTAATTCTTCCCGGCTTTTCGGCTCTCCGGTAAACACCTGTAGCAAACGTGATGCCCAGGACTTACTCGAAGAACCGTTTGTAGAGTGGGGATTATCATCGCTCATTAGCTGGTATAGCTCCAATTGTTAGCATGTGGTTTATGGTTGTTCCTGATAGGGGTCTGCAACCCCCAATTCCGCCAGAATTTTACGTTCCAGCGCTTCCATATGTTCCGCGTCAGCATCTTCAATATGGTCATAACCTAGCAAATGCAAGGTTCCGTGTACAATCATGTGAGCCCAGTGGGCTTGTTCGGTCTTATTCTGCTCTTTTGCTTCGGCAGCCACTACGGGCGCACAAACCACCAAGTCACCCAGTAATCTTACCGGTAAGGGAATGTCTGCATCAAACGGAAAGGATAAGACATTGGTGGCGTAATCGCGACCTCTGAACTCATTATTTAACTGCTGACCTTCGTCTGGATCAACAAATCGCACGGTAAGTTCGCAATCATCGGTGGTTTGGTCTGCTTGCAGAGCTGCAGTTACCCAGCGAGTTAACTCAGCTGCGTCGGGTATGTTTGTGTGACTAGTGGCAACCTGGCGGTCAATGATTATTTTCATTGTGGTTTTTGCTCAAAGCTCTCGTAAGCTTGCACAATACGTTGTACCACTGGATGGCGCACTACGTCGGAGGCCTGGAAGAAGGTAAAGCTAATGTCTTCCACCCCGTGCAATACTTCAATAGCATGCCGTAAGCCTGATTTGGTGCCACGCGGTAAATCAATTTGGGTAATGTCGCCGGTAATAACAGCGCGGGAATTAAAGCCAATACGGGTCAGGAACATTTTCATTTGTTCACAGGTAGTGTTCTGGCTTTCATCCAGAATAATGAAGGCATCGTTTAGCGTGCGGCCGCGCATGTAAGCCAGTGGCGCTACTTCTATCACGTTGCGTTCAATGAGCTTTTCAACTTTTTCAAAGCCCAGCATTTCAAACAAAGCATCGTAAAGTGGGCGCAGGTAAGGGTCTACTTTTTGTGCTAAATCGCCAGGTAAAAAACCGAGCTTTTCGCCGGCTTCAACGGCCGGGCGAGTTAACAATATGCGTCGAACTTCCTGTCGCTCCAGCGCATCTACGGCGCAGGCAACAGCCAGATAGGTTTTGCCGGTTCCGGCAGGACCTATACCAAAGTTCACGTCATGAGTAATAACCGCACGCACGTAACCCGCTTGATTGTGATTACGTGGTTTAATCAGGCCGCGCTTGGTCTTAATGTGAACCATTTTCTCGGCAGCCGGATCGCCTTTATCAGGCGCTTGTTCAAGTACCTTGGCAGCTTGAATGGCCAGATGAACTTGTTGCGGTTCAATTTGTTGCGCCTTACCTTTTACCAAGGCGGTTTCAACGTATAGATCGCGCAGAATTTTTTCGGTGGCAGTAACCGTATGTTGCTCACCAATCACCCGGAATTGATTGCTCCGGTGACTAATCTCAACGCCTAAACGGCGTTCCAGATGTTTAATGTTCTCGTCAAAAGCTCCGCATAAATCGGCTAAGCGGCGTGTATCTGCGGGTTCTAAAGCTAAATCAAGAGTAATTAAGGTTGCTGTCAAAGTATCCTCGAATTTGTTGCGCCAGTTGGCGGCGTAAAGGTTGTAACACCGAGCTCATCGGGTTGCGAACCTGCTTTTTTGGCTAAAATTTGCTGTGGAGCGGTATCAACACGCAAGCCCATTTCAGCTTCAGTTCTAATCACATCGCCACGTAAAGAGTTGGCAAATACATCGGTAATTTTTACATCAACAAACTGACCAATCATGCCAGGCTGACCGATGAAGTTAACCACGCGGTTGTTTTCAGTACGGCCACTTAGTTCCATTGGGTCTTTTTTCGATGGACCAATGACCAAAATACGTTGTTCGGTACCTAACATACGGCGCGCATGATTAAGTGCTTGCTGGTTTATCCGTTGTTGCAGCAGTTGTAATCGTTGCTTTTTGGTCGCTTCGGTCACGTCGTCTGGCAAATCTGCCGCCGGGGTGCCCGGACGAGCACTGTAAATAAAGCTAAAGCTTAAATCGAAATCAACCGCCTGAATTAAATCCATGGTGGCTTCAAAGTCGGCATCGGTTTCACCCGGGAAGCCAATGATAAAGTCAGACGACATCGCGATATTCGGACGTACTTTCCGCAGTTTGCGGATTTGCGACTTGTATTCAATGGCGGTGTGGCCACGCTTCATTTGCGTTAACACGCGATCTGAACCGCTTTGTACCGGCAAATGTAAATGATCGACCAGCTCTGGAATGGTTGCGTAGGCTTCAATAATATCGTCGGTAAATTCAACCGGATGAGAGGTGGTGTAGCGAATCCGGTCAATACCATCAATGGCCGCAATCAAATGCAACAGCTCAGAGAAACGGCATACTTTACCGTCGAACTGCTCGCCGCGGAAGGCATTTACGTTTTGACCTAATAAGTTTACTTCACGCACGCCCTGATCGGCCAATTGCGCAATTTCATACAGCACATCGTCAACCGGACGGCTGACTTCTTCGCCGCGAGTGTAAGGCACTACGCAGAAGCTACAGTATTTGCTGCAACCTTCCATAATAGAAACGAACGCGCTTGGACCTTCGGCACGAGGCTCGGGCAAGCTGTCGAATTTTTCGATTTCGGGAAATGAAATATCAATCATGGGGGCATGATCGGTTTGCACTTGCTTCACCATTTCCGGCAGGCGGTGCAACGTTTGCGGACCAAAAATAATATCCACATATGGCGCCCGTTCACGAATGTGATGACCTTCCTGTGAGGCTACACAGCCACCCACGCCAATAACCAAGCCTGGCTTTTTGTCTTTCAGCGTTTTCCAGCGGCCTAACTGATGAAATACTTTTTCCTGCGCTTTCTCACGAATAGAGCAAGTATTCAGCAAAATCAGATCGGCATCTTCAGGTTCTGCGGCAGCCTCGTAGCCATGCGTGGCATTCAGTAGATCCGCCATTTTGGCCGAATCATACTCGTTCATCTGGCAACCCCAGGTTTTGATATATAGCTTCTTGGTCATGATTGTAACTGTGCCCACACTGCGTGAATTTCTATGGCGGTTATTTTATCGCGTTATTGCTCTAAAGGCCAATCTTCATATCTCGCTGCGGCGGCGATTCCGTAGGGCGAAATAGCCAGCCACCATAATGATGAGAGTACCAAATGCCATGTGCCAATAAACCGGTTCCTGCCAGAAGAAATAACCAAAGCCTGCGGCGAAAATAACCGAGCTGTAAGTGAATACGCCAACGCTTGCAGCCGGGGCTAAACTGAAGGCCTTGGTCATGCCCAGTTGGCCGGCGGTAGCAAACACGCCGATAGCTGCTAAGCCAAGCCAGTGTTCTTGTGCAATAGACTCCCATAACCAAATCAATGGGATAGCGGACAATACCGTCGAGATACTGGCAAAATAAAAAACGATTTTGCTGGTGGATTCGGTGCCCGACATTTGCCTGATTAAAGTTTTGGTAAAGGCAGCGAGTACCGCCGCACAAAAGGCTACGGCGATCATAGGCGATAGCGTCATGTGGACTGGGTTTAAGAATACAAACACCCCAATAAAACCAATAAAAATAGCGAACCAGGTTTGGCGGGTAACGCGCTCGTGCAACCAAATACGGCCAATCATTGGAATCAGAAACGGCGTGAGTAGCAACACTAAGGTAGCCTGTGCCAGCGGTAGTGCCGCGATTGCATAGAAAAATAGGTACATGGCGGCAATGCCGGCAATACCGCGGGAAAGATGAAATCCCCAGGCTTTGGTTTTAAATGCGCCCGGACCTTTACGCCACAACCATGGTAGCAACACCAAAAACGCCATAATATTTCGAAAGAACACCAGTTGTTCTTCCGGCAAGTCGGTGCTCAAATATTTTACTAAGGCGCTAACACTGGCAAAGCAAAATTCCGCACCGAGTAATAATACGGCGGCTAGAAAAACGCGAGGTGGCGGTAATTGAGTCGTTGCTATCATATAGCGGCGTGTTCCTAAAAACTTGGTGAGGTGGGCTTACCTTAGGTAACAGCTATATTATCACTGAAAAGGAATTTTTTCTGGTACGGCTGGTGTATTCTGGTAGCGTATTTTCATATTATCCAAGCCTGACTTAGGCTGAACAATGGTTGATGCATTACAACCCGGAGCTTTCATGAACATTGTAGTGGTTGGCGGCGGACTGGTCGGCGCCTCAGCGGCATTGGCACTGGCACAAGCCGGGCACCAGGTGACGCTGATTGAGCGAGTTGAGCCTGGCGCCGTTTCCGCTGAGACTAAAGATTGGGATTTACGCATATCTTCGGTTCATCAGCAAAACCAGCAGTGGCTGGCCGAGCTAGGCGTGTGGTCGCAAGTACCGGCTACACGCCGGTTTGGCTATACCGAACTTGCAGTAGAGAGCCAGGACGGCGCTAAACTTACCTTCAGTGCTGCGGATGCAGGTTTTGCTGAGCTAGGTTTTATGGTGGAGAATAATGCGCTGCAACGTGCGTTATGGCAGCAATTAGAAGCCGAGCAAGTAACTTTGCGTTGCCCTGATGCGGTGGAGAGCATTGACTGGGAAGCCCGAACAGTTACCACTACTGCGGCGGAGCCGTTGTCCTTTGATTTGCTGCTCGGTTGTGACGGTGCCAACTCGGCAACTGCAAAACGTGCCGGTATTGGGCGCCGCGGTTGGGATTACGGTCAGCGCTGCATGCTGGCGAATGTGATTACCGAGCAAGCGTTACCAACGCAAACCTGGGAAATATTTCGTGCTGGTGGTCCTTACGCTTTACTTCCATTAGATACGCACCGCGCGTGCTTAATTAACTACCAGAGCAGCCAGGCTATTAGTGAGCTGCAACAGCAAGGTGATGACGCCGTTTTAGCGGAACTATCCGATTTATTCAGTCCACATATTGGTAGCTTTCAATTGCAGCCAACCAATAGTTACGCCAGCTTCCCCATACAGCGGCACACGGCACTGCGCTATCACGCACACAATTGCGTCGCTTTAGTGGGGGATGCTGCACATAGTATTCACCCGTTAGCCGGGCAAGGCGTTAATTTGGGTTTTGCCGACGTGCAGAGCTTAGTGAGTCAGCTCAGTACTCAGGATTTAGCAACCGTATTGCCTGCCTATGAAGGTGAGCGTCGCGCGCTGAATCAGCGCATGATGCGTGCCATGGATGCTATTCATTATGGCTTCGACAGCAAACATCTTATTGCTAAATGGGGAATTCGGGGGGTATTCGCGGGTATTGCGCAATTACCACCATTGAAACGGCAGGTTGTGCGCGCCGCCATGGGGTTATAACTGCAGCGTCAGTCTGGCGGTGCCTTGCGCATTTTTTTCACCGCACCACGTTTTTTCTTACTTTCAATTCGGCGTTTCTTGCTGGCCAGTGTAGGGCGGGTGGCAACTCGCTTCTTCTGGGTAAAACCAACTCCGGCGACCAGCTTTATAAATTGCTCCAACGCCAGTTCCCGGTTGGTTGCCTGACTGCGGGTTTCCTGACACTTAATAATGATTTTGCCACTTTGCGTAATGCGGTGATCGGCTTTGTTCAGCAGCCGGTGTTTATAAAAGTCGGGCAGTGACGACGCCGCAATATCAAAAATTAGCTGCGCAGCAGTAGCAACCTTGTTTACGTTCTGGCCACCGGCTCCGCTGGAGCGAATAAACTGCCATTCAATTTCCTGTTCAGGAATGCTCACGCGCTGACTAATCTGGATCATTTATGGGCTCGGACACTTAACAATTAGGGGAAAGAGTGAAACTAGGTTAGCGGGAACGAACGCCAGATACAAAAAAACCGCCAATGGCGGTTCATTTTTGCTTACTACTTTATTTTTGTTGCCACACCACTTTATTGAAAAGTGGTGCGGAGGGGGGGACTTGAACCCCCACGAGCTTTCGCTCACTAGCACCTGAAGCTAGCGCGTCTACCAATTCCGCCACCACCGCAACAAAATAAAATAAGGTAATATGGCTGGGGTACCAGGATTTGAACCTGGGAATGGCGGGATCAAAACCCGCTGCCTTACCGCTTGGCTATACCCCAACATAAATACCCAAAACATTCACAAAGCACAAGATTGGCTGGGGTACCAGGATTTGAACCTGGGAATGGCGGGATCAAAACCCGCTGCCTTACCGCTTGGCTATACCCCAATCCAGTATGTCGATTCAATATTGGTGCGGACGGAGAGACTTGAACTCTCACGCCGTGAGGCACTGGAACCTAAATCCAGCGTGTCTACCAATTCCACCACGTCCGCGAAAATATTGGTGGCTACGGCGGGATTCGAACCTGCGACCCCAGCATTATGAGTGCTGTGCTCTAACCAACTGAGCTACGTAGCCTGACCTTTAAAACTTGATTGTGCGCTCTGCGAGTGCGGCGCGTATTATGCAAATCAGGGTGGTTAGCGTCAACCTATTTTTCGCAAAAAAGCAGCTCTGTTGCGTTGTTTGAACAAAAAAAGACAGATTCGCTGGTTTTTTCAGCAAAACTCTATTCGTTCTTACCAAATAACAACAAATCTGCATTTTTGCGAAGGTTAGTTACCAGGGTAAATCCTCGCCGTTGCTATGTTTAAATTGCCCGGTGGTTTTCAGGCTAAGTTCATCAATGCGTTTTATAATACGTTCGGCTGCCACATCGGCACTAATGTCACCCGCATTATTAACCATGTCGGTTTGCACAAAACCCGGATGAATCATGGCAACCGCAATACCTTCATCCTTTAAATCCAGCGCTAAGGATTTGCCTGCTGCGTTTAACGCGGCTTTGGACATGCGATAGCCGTAGCGGCCACCGGAGCCATTATCGGCAATAGAACCCATACGGCTGGTGATCATAATGACCTTGCTACCTTTTTTCAGGCTGCCGTGCAGGGTGTCAGTAACATTCAGTGGTGCAATAGCGTTCACTTCATATTGAGCGCGCATAGTGGCGCTATCAATATCGCCTAAAGATTCATTGTGCAGTAAACCCGCGTTATTAATCAGGGTGTCTATTTTCCGGTCTTTCAGTTGATCTTGCAGTCTTAGCAAGTCAGCTTCGCGGGTTACATCAATGCTATCAAGAATTTCCGCGCCAGTTTCGAGCAACTCGGCTGAGGCCTGCCGGCATACCGCAATCACATGATCGCCGCGCGCACTAAATTGTTTGGCCATAGCCAGCCCGATGCCGCGGTTGGCACCGGTAATTACAACGTTCTTCTTACTCATACTTACTCCTGTAGTGGTGTTGCTTACATGCCGCCTTTGGTAAGTCGTTTCGGATCTAACAGGCGACGCAATTCGTCTTCACTTAAATCGGTATGTTCTTTGGCAACATCCAGTACCGGCCGTTTCTCTTTATAGGCCTGCTTGGCAATGTCAGCGGCTTTGTTATAACCAATAACCGGGTTTAATGCGGTAACCAGGATTGGATTTTTTGACAGCGCTTCCTCCAATCTGTCGTTGTTTACCGTAAACGAGCTGATTGCTTGCTCACCTAAGGCATGGCAACCATTAGTCAGTAGTTCCAGGCTCTGGCTTAAGTTCAGCGCAATAACCGGCAGCATCACGTTTAGCTGGAAATTACCGGATTGGGCTGCGGTAGTAATAGTGCTGTGATTACCGGTAACCTGCGCGGCAATCATAGCCACTGCCTCCGGAATTACCGGGTTTACTTTACCAGGCATAATAGAACTGCCGGGCTGCAGTGCCTGCAGGCTAATCTCGCCTAAACCTGCTAGCGGGCCACTATTCATCCAGCGCAGGTCATTACTGATTTTCAGCAAAGTGCTGGCCAGGGTAGTGAGTGTGCCCGACAACTGTAACGACAATTCCTGCCCCGCAATACCGGCAAATAAGTTATCACTGGGGCTAAATTTAAGTTCAGTAAAATCTGACAATGCGTTGCTAAAGGCCTGACTGAATTCTTCCGGGGCATTAATACCCGTGCCAATAGCGGTACCGCCCTGAGGTAGTTGCTGCAACCGCGGTTGTAACTCTTCCAGTGCAGTTAACGACAAGCTTAACTGATGCGCCCAAGTTTCAAGTTCTTGGGCCATAGTTAGCGGCATTGCATCCATTAAATGCGTGCGACCGGTTTTGGTTACATCCTGCAAATTAGCGGCTTTGTCGCGAATGGATTGAATTAATGCTTCCACGGCGGGTTTTAATTGCTGCTCAAGCGCCAGAGCACTGCTAATTTGAATGGCGGTAGGCACCACATCGTTGCTGCTTTGGCTGCGATTCACATCGTCATTCGGGTGAATATCAATCTTATTCCGTTGTGCTAAGCCCGCAATAACTTCATTCATATTCATATTGCTACTGGTGCCGGAACCGGTTTGGAACACGTCCACTGGAAAATGGTCGTGCCAACGTTCTTCGTATATTTCCAATGCGGCACGCTGAATGGCCGAGGCTTTCTCGGCGGGTAGGTCGGCATGCTCCTGGTTGGCTTGTGCGGCACAATATTTCACTAATGCCAGTGCTTTAATGAAAGCCTTCGGCATGGTCAGGCCGCTGATTTTAAAGTTGTTCACAGCGCGTTGAGTTTGCGCGCCATAGAGTGCGTCAGTGGGAACATCAATGCTTCCCATGCTGTCTTTTTCAGTACGAAAACGAGTCATGCTGTCGCTCCCTTTTGGTTGGCTTTCTCTAGTTGTATGGGGGCAGGTCAGAAAAGATCAATCTGACGGGTGTTGCCGTAGCTATATAAGTTAGCTTACTCTGTTCAGAATGACAGGAGAAAAGAAATCATGATGCGACCACTGGGAAGCTCTTTTTTGATAGGTTTGTTGGCGCTGGTAACAACCGCAGCGCACAGCGAGCCGGTGCAAGTGACGCTAACGGATGCCAATGGCCAGCCGCTTGAATTCGCGGTCATAAGTGTTCCGGGTGAGCCCGGGCGTCCGCTGGAGCAGGCGATTATGGACCAAATTGACGTGCAGTTCCGGCCGCATGTGTTAACAGTGCCGGTGGGCAGTAAGGTACTGTTCCCGAACAGCGATAATATTCGTCATCACGTTTATTCATTCTCCGAAGCAAAAACATTTGAAACCCAGCTATATGCGAACGAAGCCCGGCCAACGATTTCCTTTGATACCGCCGGGATTGTTGCGCTTGGTTGCAACATTCATGACCAAATGCGTGGCTACATTTATGTCAGCCCCCATCAGCAGAGCAATGTAACCGATGCAACTGGCCGTGCGACGGTCAATTTAAACGGCGATACCGAGTTGCTGATTTGGCACCCGTGGCTGCAGCAACAAAAACGTGAACAAATCACAGTGGCGGTAAAAGACGACCAACGCGAGCTTAGTTTGCAGGTAGATGTGAAAGCTACTGAACAAAGTGAAGAAAAACCGTCGCGTTTGCAGGAACGGTTTAATCGCAGGACAGGCAATGACGAGTAGTTTTCGCACGCGATTAATTGTGTTGTTTGCCGGCCTGGCCGGCGGTGTGCTGTTGGTGTCTTTGCTGGCGGTGTGGATTGCCACCAATAACCAATTGAATCGCACCGTTGAACGAGAGCTCACGGTAAGTGAACGCGTGTTCCTTGAGTTAGTGGAACAACGGGCAACACAGTTAGGGCAGGCCGCCAGTGTATTAGCCGACGATTTTGGCTTCCGTCAGGCGGTAGCCACCAACGATGAAGACACCATAGTGTCGGCACTGATAAATCACGGCGAACGCATTCAAACCGATTTGATGGTGCTGCAAAACGTAGCCGGGGAAGAAATAGCGTCCACCCACGATATGAGTGAGTTACCTGCACTTAATGAACTAATTGCTATGGGTAACGAGCAGGGCATTGCTATTGTTGACGAGCAAATATTTCAGTTAATTACCGTACCCGTGCGAGCACCCGATTTAATCGCATGGGTTACCTTGGGTTTTAGCATAGACGCAGAGCTAACCTCTGAATTGCAAGCACTGGCGAATGCCGATGTAACTTTCTACAGTACCGATACCAATAGTTTGTTCGTGTCCAGTTTAAGCGCCGAGCAGCAACAAGAATTTCAGACCGGCCTTAGTGAACGCCAGCAAACTCTCAGCGAATGGTTAAATAACCAGCATCTGGCCGGTCAAAAAATTAGTCTGGCCAATCTTGGCGAAGCGTCGCTATCAGTGTTGCTAAGCACCGATTTGGATGCCGCTGGCGCCGAATTTTCTCGGTTACGTCAGCAATACCTGGTAATTGCTATTGCCACTTTACTGGTAGCACTGCTGCTGGCGGTAGTTACCGCGCGTCGCATTAATGCCCCGTTAAAAACCCTGACCGAAGCGGCTGAGCAATTGCAGCGTGGCGATTACACTTCACCGATAAAAGTAGAGCGAAGCGATGAATTTGGTCACTTAGCGAATACTTTCAATGAAATGAAAGTAGCCGTAGCCGAGCGTGAACAGCGCATATCTTTTCAGGCTGATCATGACTTACTCACCGAGCTACCAAACCGGCGTTATTTTCAACGGGCGCTGGCGAAAATGTTGGACACCAACCAAAGTGGCTTTTTGGTGTTACTGAATATCAACCGGTTCCGTGAACTAAACGACAGTGTTGGCCAGCGCATTGGCGATCAGTTATTACAGTTGATTTCGCGCCGGTTGCGTGGCTGGAAAAGCAGCGACTGGTTTCTGGCCCGGTTGGCCGGTGATGAATTTTTACTGGTAAATACTGCGTCAGACCACGCCCCCGTAGTGGGTGAAATTGAAGCCTTATTAGAACTCCTGCAACAGCCGTGGTCGCTAGACGGCACCAGCTACTTACTGACGTTTAGTGCCGGTATGGTGAGCTTCCCCGAACATGGCTCTGAAACCGATAGCCTGGTGCGACGAGCCCAGATTAGCCGTGCTAAAGCGAAAGAAGACAAGCTTTCGTTGGTAATATATGAAGCCGGCATGGACGAAGTGCATATGCGCCAATTGCGTATTCTGCGTTGCTTGCCTGAAGCAGTTGAGAAAGACCAACTTGAGCTGCACTATCAGCCGAAAATGAACTGTGCAAACGGCAAAGTGAAAGGCGCAGAAGCGCTTATTCGCTGGCATCATCCTGACTTAGGATTTGTTCGCCCGGACGAATTTATTCCACTGGCGGAACAAGCTGGGGAAATTACCCGCATTACCCGTTGGGTTTGCCTGCAGGTTATTCAGCAACTGTTAGTTTGGCAGCAAGCCGGGAAGCAACTGTCGGTGTCGTTAAACTTGTCTGCGGTAGATTTAATGAGTGACGGCCTCGCCGACTTTTTAAGTCAGGCGGTGGCAAGTAGTGGCATTGAACCGCATTTACTAACGCTGGAAGTTACCGAAAGCGCCATTATGCATGACCCGGAAGCGGCTATTGCCCGGTTGCAGCGATTGCAAAGTGTTGGTTTGCGTATCTCGATTGATGACTACGGCACCGGCTATTCGTCGCTGGCGCAGTTAAAACGCTTACCGGTTAACGAGTTAAAAATCGACCGCTCCTTTATTCAGCACCTGGCCGAAAGCGAGCAGGATCGCATGATAGTACGCTCAACGCTGGCGCTGGCTCATGATTTTGGGCTACAAGCGGTAGCTGAAGGTATTGAAGAAGAGTCGGCCTGGACTATTTTAAAAGAATTTGGTTGTGACGAACTGCAGGGCTACTACTTCAGTAAGCCACTGCCGGTTGCTGAATTTACTCAGTGGCTGCTAACACAGGAAGAGGTGATTTCATCATGATAAAAACCAAGCAACTGGCTTTAACCACTGGAATTTTGGTTGTGTGCTTAGGCGCCACAGCGCCGACCTACGCCGATAACGGGCGTTTGTTAGCAACTGGTGCCGCATCTACTGTTGAGGGCACCAGTGGCGGCGGTATTGTGCCCTGGGCTACGTTGAGCAGCTATGCCAGTGAAAATCAGTGGGGCGCCACTGTGGCCCTTGGTGAAGTGCAGGTGGATGACTTTCGGTTATCGGTGCAAGGCGCTAGTTTAACTTATGGCAATCGGGTGGAAGTGTCATACGCCAATCAGGTGTTTGACTTAAAAACCATCGGCGGTGAACTTAAACAGGACATTTTCGGCCTGAAAGTGCGCGCCTTTGGAGACTTAATTTACGGTGATTTGCCGCAGGTCAGTGTCGGCTTGCAGCATAAACGCAATCGAACTTTTGAGTTACCACAAGCGGTAGGTGCCACCGATGATTCAGGAACCGATGTTTATATTAGTGCGGCCAAGGCCTGGTTAGATGGCCCGTTTCACCGAACCTGGCTGGTGAATGTAACGGCCCGCGCAACCAAAGCCAACCAGTTGGGGTTATTAGGGTTCGGTGGTGATAAAGACGACGATTACAGCATTCAGGCGGAAGCTTCAGTAGCCATGTTTATTAACCGTAAGCTGGCGGTTGGGGTAGAGTATCGGCAAAAGCCTGATAATTTAGGCTTTGCCCGTGAAGAAGATTGGTACGATGCCTTTGTTGCTTACTTCCCAACCAAGTCACTGTCTATTGTTGGGGCTTACACCGACTTGCAATCTATTGCCGGGTTGGACGACCAGGATGGCTTCTATTTGTCCCTGCAAGGTACCTTTTAAGGAGAACCAGATATGATTTTTAAAACTCGTTTAATTGCGGTTATGCTGCTAATGGGGCTGTCCGGATCCGTGCAGGCAGATGACTCTTTGTATCAGGAGCTTGGTGGCAAAGAAGGCATCAGTAATGTCATGGCTGAAATGCTGTACGAACTCGCCGGTGATGACCGCATTGCCGACCAATTTGCGGATACCGATATTGACCGTTTGCATCAAATGCTAACCGAGCAGGTATGTGAAATCAGTGGCGGGCCTTGCACTTACACTGGTGAAGACATGGTGAAAATTCACACCGGGTTGAATATTACCAACGCCGATTTTAATGCGCTGGTAGAGAATTTGATTATTGCCATGGAACGCGAAGAAATACCCACTACGGCACAGAATCGCTTGTTGAGCTTATTGGCTGACATGCATCACGAAGTGGTTGGGTTGTAAGCAGTATGGCGAAGTTTAAAATCCCGCACACGCTGGTATTAATGACCTACTTAATGCTGGCGGCTCTGGTTCTAACCTGGATTATTCCCGCCGGTAGCTTCGACAGAACTGAAAATGCTGCCGGACAAACAGTAGTGCTACAGGGCACTTTTGCAACCATAGAAGATCAGCCGGGGGTTAACCCGCTGAACTTGTTTACCGTTATTCCACGTGCGCTGGCCGATGCGCAGGGCGTGATCTTCTTTGTGTTTCTGATTGGCGGGGTGATGGGCATTATCCGTAAAACCGGCATGCTAGATGCGGTTATCGGACGCCTGTTAGAAAACTTTGCGGGTAAAACCGGCTGGCTTATTTTCGGTGGCATGCTGACCTTTGGTATTTTTTCAGCGCTCATTGGCGTAGCCGAAGAGTACCTTATCTTTGTGGCTTTGTTAGTGTCGCTGTGTCGAGCCTTAAAGCTTGATGCTATTGCAGCTATGGGTATTTTAATTGTTGGCTATGGTATTGGTTACGGGTTGTCGTTATTTAATCCGTTTACACTACTTATTGCCCAGTCTATAGCCGAAGTGCAGCCGGCATCGGGGCTCGAGTACCGCCTTATGCTGTGGGTACCTATGTTTGCCATTGGCTTTCATCATGTGTATCGCTATTCGCGGCGAGTACTGAAGAACCCGAAAAACTCGTTGTTACACGACGTGAGCGGCGCCAATGCGCCTGAGGAAGAGAAAACCTATCCAGCTCTGAATGGCCAGCATAAGATTATATTGCTGGGCTTCGTGGCTGTTTTAATTACGTTAGTGTGGGGTATTACTCAGTATGGCTGGTATTTAACCGAGCTCAGCGCGTTGTTTTTAGGGTTAGGCGTATTTGCGGCCATAGTGGGGCGGTTGTCTACTGATGACGCCGCGCGCACCTTTATTGAGGGTGCTGCCGAATTAACCGCAACCGCGTTACTCATTGGTTTTGCGCGTTCCATTGCTTTGCTGCTGGAAGACGGTCAGGTACTGGACACTGTTATTTACTATTTGTCGATGCCGGTAGAGGCGTCAGGCGCGCATTTAGGCGCCGTTATGATGCTGGTTATTCAGTCGCTGCTGAACTTCTTTATTCCGTCGGGTAGTGGTCAGGCGTTTGTAACCATGCCGATTATGGTGCCTATTGCGGACACTTCCGGGATTGGCCGTCAGGTGGCCGTATTAGCCTTTCAAATGGGTGATGGCCTGATGAATATGATAGTACCAACCAACCCAGTGTTAATGGGTATTCTGGGGCTGGCGGGTATACCTTACGATCGCTGGTTTAAGTTCGTCGCGCCCTTGTTGGTGAAGCTATTGATATTCTGCGCGGTTGCTTTGGTGATTGCGGTGAGTATTGGTTACTAAGCCATTTTTACTGAGTACTAACTAGCATAAAAAAAGCGCTCACCGGATAACCCGTGAGCGCTTTTTTGTAACTGCGTTAGAACTAAAGCAGTTTATACGTTAAAGCGGAACAGAATAACGTCGCCGTCTTTAACAATATATTCTTTACCTTCTTCACGGCGCTTGCCGGCGTCTTTCGCGCCTTGTTCACCACGGAACTCAATGTAGTCGTTAAACGCAACTACCACAGCACGAATAAAGCCTTTTTCGAAGTCCGTATGAATTTTACCAGCAGCTTGCGGTGCGGTAGCGCCTACCGGAATAGTCCAGGCACGCACTTCTTTCACGCCAGCAGTGAAGTAGGTTTGCAAGTTCAGCAATTCATAACCACCGCGAATAACGCGGTTCAAGCCAGGCTCAGTTAAGCCCAGGTCAGCCATGAATTCTTCTCGCTCGCTGTCATCAAGCTCAGCAATTTCGGCTTCGATTTCTGCACACACAGGTACCACAATAGCGTTCTCGGTAGAGGCTATTTCGCGAACCTTGTCCAGGTAAGGATTGTTTTCAAAGCCATCGTCATTCACGTTGGCAATATACATGGTTGGCTTCAAGGTCAGCAGGTTGTACGAGCGAATAGTCGCACGTTCATCCGGGGTAAGCGTTACGGAGCGAGCCATGTGGCCTTCTTCCAACGCTGGTTGCAGCTTTTCCAGTACTTTAATTTCAGCCGCTGCTTGTTTGTCACCACCTTTGGCTTTTTTGCCCAGGCGATGCAGTGATTTCTCAACGCTGTCTAAATCGGCTAACGCCAATTCAGTATTGATAGTGTCAATGTCTTCAGCCGGGTCAACTTTACCGGCAACGTGCACAATATTGTCGTTTTCAAAACAACGAACAACGTGACCAATAGCATCGGTTTCACGAATGTTTGCCAGGAACTGGTTACCCAGACCTTCACCCTTCGAGGCGCCTTTTACCAGGCCGGCAATGTCCACAAATTCCATGCTGGTTGGTACGATGCGCTGCGGGTTAACAATGTCAGCTAACTGTTGTAAGCGTTCGTCAGGAACAGGAACCACACCCGTATTAGGTTCAATGGTGCAAAATGGAAAGTTTGCCGCTTCAATACCGGCCTTGGTTAAGGCGTTGAAGAGGGTAGATTTGCCAACGTTGGGTAAGCCTACGATGCCACATTTGAATCCCATACTATTACTCTCTTGTTAGTTCTGTCAGGTGGTTGCCTTGAAGCTATGCAGGCGCTGTTGTGCGGCGGTTAAGCCGTCTTTGAATAACAGGTCAATACTACGGCAAGCTTCATCAATAGTGCTGTCGAGTAATTCTTGTTCGGCAGCAGGTGCTTTACCCAGTACAAAACCTGTTACTTTTGATTTGTGCCCCGGGTGCCCAATACCAATGCGTAAGCGCATAAAGTCAGGCGTTCCCAAACAGGCGATAGTACTCTTAATACCATTGTGACCACCCGCGCCACCACCGAGTTTAAATTTGGCAGTTCCTGGCGGTAAATCCAGTTCGTCGTATGCCACTAACACTTCTGCCGGCTCAATTTTATAAAAATTAGCCATGGCTGCGATAGCTTTGCCGCTATTGTTCATGAAGGTTGTAGGAACGAGTAACCGAACATCCAGCGCACCTTGTTGAATGCGTGCCGTCAGGCCATAAAACTTGGTTTCTGGGGTTAGGGTAAGTTGGTATTGCCGTGCTAGTTCGTTAACCAGCCAGGCGCCAGCATTGTGCCGGGTTGAAGCGTAGTCGGGGCCTGGATTTCCCAGGCCCACGATCAAACGAGGTGTTGTCATAACAACACTTATTCGCCGTCTTTCTCTTCTTTATCTGAACCTTTGTCAGAAGCAGCAGGTACGTCGCCAGCATCAACTTCTTCGTCAGTTTCAGTTTCGTCTTCTTCTTTTTGCAGACGTGGTGCAACAATAGACACAACCGCTTGGTCGTGGTCTTCACCTTTGTGCAATTCCATCAGCTCAACGCCTTTCGGTAATTGCAGGTCGGTTAAGTGCAGGTTTTCACCTAACGCTAAGTTAGCTACGTCAACTTCCAGGTATTCTGGTAAGTCTTTCGGCAAACACTCAACTTCAACGTCGTTCAGGTGATGCACAACAACACCGCCTTCGTCTTTCACGCCTTTCGCAGTTTCTTCATTTAAGAAGTGCAATGGAATGTGCGTGTGTAACTTCTGACCTTTTTCTACACGTTGGAAGTCAAGGTGAGTCAGTTTTGGCTTGTAAGGGTGACGTTGGATGTCTTTCAAAATAGCCTGGTGCTTCTTACCATCAATGATCAGAGTCAGGATGTGTGAGTAGAAGCCTTCGTAATCAGCCATGTTGTTAACTTTGTTATGATCCAAAGTCAGCGCTACCGCTTCTTTCTTACCGCCATATAAAATCGCAGGCACTTTTTCCGCACGACGCAGGCGGCGGCTCGCACCTTTCCCTGAATCGGTACGCAGTTCTGCGTGAATATCGTATTCGAATGTAGACATAATAATAGTCTCTCAAGTAGTGAAATAGTGTGTTCGTTATTCGCGACCAAATACCGAACATGAACCTCGTTATTCGAGGGCGCGGAATAGTAGCATTTAAAGTAGGGTAAAGGCAATGGAATAAGCGGGGTTGTGAAGAAAATCCAGCGCCATCAAAAAAGCCCGCAAGCGGGCTTTTTATGTGTTTGCATAAATACCTGAGTAGTTTAGGTATTAATATTCAAACATGGCCGAAATAGATTCTTCGTTACTAACCCGACGTAGTGCTTCAGAAAGCATGCCACTTAAGGTTAACTGGTGCACTTTCGGACAAGCTTTCATATCCGGGTGCAGTGGTATGCTGTCGGTTACAACTACTTGGTCGATATCTGAATTGGTAATATTTTTCACCGCATCGCCAGAGAATACCGGATGCGTGGCGTAAGCAAAAACGCGCTTGGCACCGTGTTCTTTCAGCGCTGCTGCGGCTTTACACAAGGTGCCGCCGGTATCAATCATGTCATCTACGATAATGCAGTCACGACCCTGAACATCACCAATTATATGCATAACCTGTGATTCATTGGCTTGCGGACGACGTTTATCAATAATGGCTAAATCAATGTCGTTCAGCAGTTTGGCAATGGCGCGTGCGCGCACAACACCACCAATATCTGGTGATACCACAACTGGGTTGTCATAATTCTGCTGACGCATGTGCTCAAGTAATACTGGGCTGCCGAATACGTTGTCTACTGGCACGTCGAAAAAGCCCTGAATTTGTTCAGCGTGCAAATCAACGGTTAGTACGCGGTCAACGCCCACACTTGATAAGAAGTCGGCGACTACTTTCGAGGTGATTGGTACCCGTGCTGAGCGAACCCGGCGATCCTGGCGGGCATAACCAAAGTATGGAATAACTGCCGTAATACGGCCAGCAGAGGCGCGTCGCAGTGCATCAACCATAACAATAAGTTCCATCAGGTTGTCATTGGTAGGGGCGCAGGTTGACTGAATAATAAAAACGTCTGATCCACGTACGTTTTCGTTAATCATGACATTGATTTCGCCGTCGCTGAAGCGACCAACTTCGGCCTCTCCTAACTTGATATACAGGCGGTCGGCAATTTTTCGGGCAAGTTCTGGCGTGGCGTTGCCAGCGAATAGCTTCATGTCAGGCACACTAAACCTCGGGTCTGGTTGTGGGTTTGCTCTGCATGGCCAGTTCTAATTCAGAACCGACCGGAGACTGATTTAAGCCGCGAGCAACGAACCCATTCCAGTTTGGAGGGAGTTGCGTTAAGGCTTGCATGGCTTCAGTTTGGCTGGTGAAACAACCGAACACACAGGCACCTGTGCCGGTTAACCGAGCCGGAGCGTATTCTAGCAACCACGCGATAGCCTTGGCAACTTCGGGGTGAAGTTTACTGACCAGTTGCTGACAATCATTACGGGTGTTGTGCAGGTTCCAGTCGTGCAACTGCAGTGCTTTGGTTTGCCGCGGCAGTTGTGGATGTTGGAACACTTCCGCTGTACTTACATGCACTTGCGGGTGAATAACTAAATACCAGTAGGGCTCTGGGTTCACCGGCTGTAAGCGCTCGCCAATACCTTCAGCAAAAGCGGCCTGGCCAAATAAAAATACCGGAACGTCGGCACCAAGCGCTAAACCCAGTTCGGCCACTTCAGCGTCACTAATAGCTAACTGCCACAGTTGACGTAGCGCAAGCAAGGTTGAAGCCGCATCAGACGAACCGCCGCCCAGGCCACCACCCATTGGAATACGTTTTTCCAATCGAATAGCCACTCCGGGTAAGGGCTGGTTATGCCATTGTTGCAGTGCCCGTGCAGCTTTATAGATTAAATTATCCGTTGGGGCGACGTCGGCAGGGCTATCCAGCAAGCGGATTTCATTCACAGTAGGCGTTAAGCTGAAATGCAGCGTATCGCTGAAATCCAGAAACTGAAACACGGTTTGCAGTTCGTGGTAACCGTTGTCGCGGCGGCCCAGAATATGGAGGAATAAATTAAGTTTTGCAGGCGCAGAAACTGTTAGTTGAGCGGCGTCCATGTTGAAATCCTTAGCCTGACTAAATATTCATTCGAAGTAAGCTCTACTTGGTGTGGTAACAATACATTCTTTTCGTTTAACTGCACCGATTCATAAGTCAGAAACTTCACCTGCCATTGTTGTAGGTCGGCTGCTACCACAAAGTCAGCAACTGTCCCGTCGGCTAAATAGCGAATTTGTTCACTACTGGCAGGTAAGGCGCCAATAACGGTTTGCTGCAACAACTTCACCGGCAGCGGTAAATTTAGCCGCTGCTCAAGCAAGGTAGTAATGTCGCTCGCCCACAATGGTTCTTCACCATCACGTTGCAGCACAGCGCCGCTGGGGTCAGCTGTTAAGGTAGCCAGCGTGCCTTTTAACGGATGCGAGAAGCGTAACTGAGTTGCGTTGGGTTGATGTTGCCAGCGCAAATATACGGCGTGGCGTTCATCTATTTTGCGCTCAAACACCGCAATTTGCCCGTCTAACTGCCATGCGGTCAAAGTTGCCAGTTGTGCCTGGTGCGCCCGCGCTTGTGCCGAAGCTGTGGCGGTGGTGTTGCGATCTGGTGGTGCACTGGCACAGCCAGCAACCACAGCGCAAATAACACTTATAAGTAGAATTCGTAGCATGAGTTAGTAACGTATTCCCTGTAATAGACCCGCCATAGACTACCCGTTGTTGCGGCCGAGGTGAAGTAATAAGCATGCGGCTGACACTGCGTGAATGCTTTTCTTAACCTGAGCTTTGACGTACAATTAGCGCCGTTTTCTTGTCTGTACAGGCTGTTCAATCACGCATTTATGACTATCTTTGCCGTTGGCGTTAACCATACTACTGCTTCTGTTGACCTGCGTGAGCGCATTGCGTTCACCCCGGAGCAACTGGAATTAGCTCTGCCGGCGCTGCAGCAGCTTGGCGGTGTCAACGAGGCGGTGATTGTGTCTACCTGCAATCGCACTGAGGTTTACTATCAGGGCGATGCCTCAACAGATCTCATTTTAGGATGGATGGCCGGCTATCATCGGCTGTCGCTGGAACAGCTTCGTCAGCACGTGTATGCCCTGAGCGATGAGCAAGCTATTGGTCACCTAATGAAAGTGGCCAGTGGGCTAGACTCACTAGTGCTGGGCGAGCCACAAATTCTGGGTCAGGTGAAGCAAGCTTATCAGTTTGCCAAACGCCATGCCGCGCTGGGCGGTATTCTTGAACGTTTATTTCAAAAAACCTTTGGCGTGGCCAAAACCGTTCGCACTGAAACCGGTGTTGGTCAAAACGCCGTGTCGGTGGCTTTTGCTGCGGTAAATCTGGCCCGTCACATTTTTGCCGATTTAGGCAAAGCGAACGTACTGCTGGTGGGTGCCGGCGACACGGCTGAACTAGCCGCTCAGCATTTGCGCGAGCAAGGTATTGAACGACTCATGGTAGCCAACCGAACGCTGCAACGAGCACAGGATTTAGCGCAGAAGTTTGCCGGCGAAGCTCATGGTTTGGCGGAATTGCCTGAGTTGCTCTATCAGGCTGATATTGTAATTAGCTCTACTGCCAGTACTTTACCTATTATTGGTAAGGGCCTGGTGGAAACCGCATTGAAGAAGCGCAAGCACCGGCCCATGCTATTTATTGATTTGGCCGTGCCGCGTGATATAGAAGAACAAGTGAATGAGCTCGACGACGCTTACTTGTATACGGTGGATGATTTACAGGGAATTATTACCGAAAATATTCGCAACCGTGAGCAAGCAGCTGCCGAGGGCGAGCAAATTATTGCCGGGCAAACCGCAAGCTTCATGAGCTGGTTACGGTCGCTGAACAACGTGGACATGATCCGCGATTATCGCAGCTACAACCAAAGCCTGATTGATGAGCAGCTCAGTAAAGCCATGGCTCAATTAGAGGCTGGTAAAGAGCCTGCGGACGCATTGCGGGAATTTGCCACTAAACTAACTAAACAGCTATTGCATGAGCCAACTCAGGCCATGCGTAAAGCCGGTGCGGAAGGCGACATTGCGGCATTGGCCGCGTACCAGAAACTTTATAAGCAACAATCAGAATAAGGTTACAGATTCGGTATGAATCCATCGATTGAACGCAAGCTGGAAGGATTATTAGAACGCTATCAGGAAGTGCAGCACCTGTTGGGTGATGCCAGCGTCATTCAGGATCAAAACAGATTCCGGGCGCTGTCGCGTGAATACTCTCAATTGGAAGAGGTAGCGGCCTGCTTTACTCGCTTTCAACAAGCGCAAGAGAACGCCGAAGCTGCGCGTGAAATGCTACAGGAAGACGATGCTGAAATGCGGGCTATGGCGGAAGACGAACTCGCTGGTGCTGAACAGGAGCAGGAAGAGCTAACGTCACAGTTACAAATTTTACTGTTGCCCAAAGACCCGAACGATGACCGCGCTTGCTATGTTGAAATTCGCGCCGGTGCGGGTGGCGATGAAGCCGCTATTTTTGCTGGTGATTTATTCCGTATGTATAGCCGCTATGCAGAAAACCGTGGCTGGCGCGTGGAAATAGTCAGCTCCAGCGATGGCGAGCACGGCGGCTACAAAGAAATTATTGCTCATGTGAGCGGCCAGGGTGCTTATGGGCGCATGAAGTTTGAATCGGGCGGACACCGGGTGCAGCGGGTTCCTGAAACTGAATCACAAGGGCGCGTACATACGTCGGCCTGTACCGTAGCTGTGCTTCCTGAAGTTCCGGAAGCTGAAGCTATTGAAATTAACCCGGCTGACTTGCGTGTTGATACGTATCGCGCGTCGGGTGCTGGTGGTCAGCACGTGAATAAAACTGATTCGGCGATTCGTATTACCCACGTACCCAGCGGCATTATTGTTGAATGTCAGGATGAACGCTCACAGCATAAAAACCGCGCCAAGGCGATGTCGGTACTGCAGGCTCGTTTGCAACAGCAGCAGGATGACAAGCGTGAAGCTGAAGAACAAAGCACGCGACGTAACTTAGTGGGTAGCGGCGATCGTTCTGAGCGAATCCGAACTTACAACTACCCGCAGTCACGGGTAAGTGACCATCGCATTAACTTAACTTTATATCGCTTAGACGAAGTGTTGGCCGGGTCACTGGACCTCATTCTGGAAGCCATTATTCAGGAACATCAGGCTGACCAATTGGCAGCGCTGTCTGAGAATTAATCTGAACCGAGTGTGTATTTGACGGAAAATGACATCAGCATAGCTGAGTTGCTCGAGCATGCGAGCCAGCAGTTACAAAGCTCAGGAAGTGCCAGGCTAGATGCCGAGGTACTACTGGGCTTTGTGCTGAAAAAAAGCCGCACCCAGTTACGCACCTGGCCGGAAAAAATAGTAACCGCTGACGAGCAGGAGCAGTTTTTTAACCTGCTGGAACAGCGCAAGGCAGGTCATCCGGTTGCGCATCTTACCGGCGAACGTGAGTTCTGGTCGTTACCCCTGCAAGTAAACAACAGCACCCTCATTCCTCGGCCGGACACTGAAACTTTGGTGGCCGCAGCGCTTGACTTGCAACTTCCAGAACAAGCCGAAGTGCTGGATTTAGGCACAGGAACAGGTGCTATTGCACTGGCGATAAAATCTGAACGCCACCACTTTCAAGTAACCGCTGTTGATAAGTCTGCTGCTGCGGTAGCGCTGGCGAAAGAGAATAGTGCCCGCCTGCAATTGCCAATTACCGTACTGGAAAGTAATTGGTTTAGTGCGCTGGAAGCGGAAGCACGGTTTGATTTGATTGTGTCGAACCCACCTTATATTGACGCTGAGGATGAGCATTTAAGCCGTGGTGATGTGCGTTTCGAACCGCATAGCGCCTTGGTTGCCCAGGCGTCCGGGCTGGCCGATATTCAGGCAATTATTGACTTGTCTCAGCACTATTTAAAGCCCGCTGGCTGGCTGGCAATTGAGCATGGCTGGCAGCAGGCAGAAGCGGTGCGCGATCTTTTCATCAAAAAAGGTTACAAAAACGTTAGTAGTCTGGCAGATTATGCTAATGTTGATCGTGTGACTATAGGGCGATTTTCCACAGCGCACTAACCACTTACACCAATCGGCGAGTGGGTAAACAGCGCTTTAAAACGCTGTCGGTTAGTTGCCGATGATTGTGGTAGAGGAGTGTACCGAGATCATGAACAATCCGTATATGTTTGCCGATGAACCGGCAGTACAGGCAAAAAAACTGCCTGAAGACTACTGGAAAGTTCTCATTGTAGATGATGAACCTGAAGTGCATGCTGTTACCAAACTTGCCTTAAGCGACTTTAGTTTTCTGGGGCGCGGGCTAAAGTTTTACAGTGCTTATTCTGGTGAAGAAGCGCGGGAGTTAGTGAACGAACACCCTGATGCTGCCATTGTTCTCTTAGATGTGGTGATGGAAACCGATGATGCCGGTTTACAAGTTGCCCGCTACATTCGTGAAGAAGTACACAACAGATTCCCCCGTATTATTTTGCGTACCGGCCAGCCAGGTCAGGCTCCCGAGCGCACCGTTATTATTAATTACGATATTAACGACTATAAATCGAAAACCGAATTAACCGCCCAGAAGCTCTTTACCACGGTGATGTCCTCGCTACGTTCTTATCGCGACATTATGTCTATTGATCAGAGCCGGCAGGGGCTTGAAAAAGTTATTGCTGCAGCAACCAATTTGTATGCATTGCAGAGCATGGAAAGCTTTGTCGATGGCTTAGTGCAGCAATTAAGTTGGGTATTAGGTGGTGCGCGAGAAACTTTTTATGCGGTAGCAGACAGAACTGGCCGTAGTGACAAATTTGAAGTGAAGGCGGCTTATGGTCGCGACTCCGATGAGGCATTGGGGCAGGCTATCCGCTCGGTGTTACCGCGCGATGCATTGGCTGAAGTGGATCAGGTAGTGCGGGCACAAAGCGTTTACTATGGTGAAGATTTTGCCCTGGCTTATTGCCGCAGCAATTCTCAGCCGCAGGGGGCCTTGCTGTTTTTACGTGGTTTTTCAAGAACGCTTACCGAAGACGACAAGCATTTATTACAGCTGTTTGCTGAAAACGTTCAAGTGGCGCACGACAATGTGATTAGTTGGC
The DNA here is from genome assembly GCF_900177775.1 of Pseudidiomarina planktonica. Lineage (GTDB taxonomy): Bacteria > Pseudomonadota > Gammaproteobacteria > Enterobacterales > Alteromonadaceae > Pseudidiomarina > Pseudidiomarina planktonica. The sequence goes on from NZ_FXWH01000001.1 coordinate 1,001,305, forward strand.
AAGACGCCGATCGCTTCCTGGCAACCATGGCCGACGAGTGGATGACCGAGTTAAGCGGTGGTGAATCAGCCAGAGCTAGTAATCCGGTTGCTTCGTTGGCACACCAATTGAGCGAAGGCGTTAAGCATAAAGATACTACGCATGTGATGGCGGCAACCCGGCTGTATCATCAGGCGGAGGGTATGTTTCAACAGCTACAGCAAGAAAATACTGCGGCTACTATCGCAATTTGTCAGCAACGTATTAACCGCTCGTTGCGCGCTTTATCCGAAAGTAAGCACCCGGCTACGCAAATGGCCTATTTGGCCTTGCGTGAACGGTCTGAACGCTGGGACGGCATGGGTTTGCCAAGCGGTAAGGAAGGCGCCCAAATTGCCATGACCAGCCAAATTATTCAGTTGGCCGGATTACTGGGGAACTGGTTGCAACAAGAGTTGGGCGAAGACGCAATTCTCGCGCGACTGGATTCAGAGCGGGGGCGTTACTTTGCACCTGAGTTGCTTGACTATATTCAATCTCACTTTGCCGACTTGGCAACTACTTATAAAAAACAACAGGGCTAACTAAGCATGTACATGATGTTCAAACACCTCCACCTCACTTTTATTGCCATAAGTGTGATATTATTCGTGGTTCGTTTTATTTGGCGTTTGCGCAATTCGCCCAAGCTGCAGCAGAAATGGGTGAAAGTTGTTCCGCATGTGAATGACACCTTGTTACTTATTAGTGCCATTATGCTGATGATGCAGATTAACCAGTATCCATTCCAAACCCCCTGGGTTACCGACAAGCTAATTGGTTTGATTGGTTATATTCTGGCGGGTCTGGTAGCACTAAAAGCCACCACCAAAGTTTGGCAAATCGCCGGTTTTGTAGTGGCAATTGGCTGGCTGGGTTTTCTGTTTCACGTGGCGCTTAGTAAGCAGTCACTGATATTCGGTTAACAGGCCGCAAACAAAGCCGTTTTGTATAAAGAATCATGGAGTTTCATGGGTTTTTCCTATCTTGAAGATGTTGAGCAGGAAGTACTGCCAACCATAGAAATTATGTGGGAAATCAGCCGGGTTTTTCATAGTGACAGCGATCACTATGTGGCTGATTTTTATAAAATGATTGGCCAACTGGCTGAACGTTATCAAGATCAAGCTCCGGCTGAGAGGCTGCTTAGCATTTGCGACGCCTTTTATCTGGAACTGGGCTTTACCGATGCTCCGGAGCCTGTTGCCGGCAGTCGCCGCATTCTTATCGATCGGGTTATATCACTACGTACCGGCTTACCGGTAACCTTGGCATTCTTGCTTCAGGAAGCCGCCAGTTATGCCGGTTTACAACTCGATATTGTGGACTTCCCAGGCTACCCATTATTGCGTTTTGACGACAACCAGCAGAGTTTGTTTATTGACCCCATTAACGGTGAAGTCATGGCAGACGACTTATTGCAGCTGCGCTTTGAAGACATGACCGACGACAGTGAAACCTTCTCGTGGGAAATGGTTGAAGCGACGCCGCAAAAAGCGGTGCTGGTGCGTTATTTAAGTGAACTGAAGCACGCTTTTATTAACGATGAAGATTTTGAACAGGCGCTTATAGTAGTGGAAATGCTACTGACAGTATTACCTGATGACCCTTACGAAATACGTGATCGTGGCTATGTGTTTGAAGAGCTGGACTGTCAGCACATTGCAGTTGACGATTACCAGTATTTTGTCGAACAATGCCCCGATGACCCCAGTGCACAATTGTTGCGCCTACAGCTTGAAGGCTGGGCAGCACCACAACGTGTATTGCATTAATAGTAAAAACAACAATAACTAAAAGCGGGCAAACGCCCATGGAGTAGAAGCCGTGGAAACAACACCTCTCATCACCAATGACGGCATTATTTTTGGTCTTCTTGCTGTTATTCTTGGCGCGATTTTTTACACCAGCCATAGCTCGCACCCAGTCTGGCAAAAAGTATATAAATTCGTTCCGGCGCTACTGTTCTGCTACTTCATACCTTCACTGTTAAACACTTTTGGTATTGTCGATGGCAATGCCACCAGCGTTTACCCGCTGGCCATGAACTACTTACTACCAGCTTGTTTAGTGTTGCTCACCTTAAGCCTGGATTTTAAATCTATTCTGCGGCTTGGCCCCAAAGCACTGATTCTGTTTTTAACAGGTACGCTGGGTATTGTCATTGGCGGGCCCATTGCTCTACTGATTGTTTCCGCTATTTTCCCGGAAATATTAAATAACGCTGGCCCGAACGATGTTTGGCGCGGCATGACTACTATTGCCGGTAGCTGGATTGGTGGCGGTGCTAACCAGGCCGCCATGAAAGAAGTATATGAAGTAGGCGGCGAAATTTTCTCGGCCATGGTGACCGTAGATATTATTGTGGCCAACTTATGGATGGCCGTGCTGCTGTATATGGCAGCCAACAGCAAACGCATTGATACCCGCACCGGTGCCGATGTGAGCGCTATTGAAAATATTAAGCAGCGCATGGAAACCTACGAAGCTGAGCATCGTCGTGAAAGCTCGCTACGCGACGTGGTGCTGATTATGGCGGTAGCTTTTGGCGTGGCTGCTATTGGTCACTGGGGCGCGCAGGTTATAGTGCCCTGGATTAGTGCTAATGCACCGGGCCTGGCTAACTTCAGTCTGGATAAGAGCTTCTTCTGGCTTATTGTTATTGCCACTACCATAGGTATAGCGCTGTCCTTTACGCCGGTGCGCCGCTTAGAAGGGGTAGGGGCATCGAAGTTTGGCTCGCTGTTTGTGTATATTCTGGTAGCAGCTATTGGCTTGCACATGGACGTTACCGCTATTATGGACGTACCTAAGTACTTCTTAATTGGTGCCATTTGGATGGCAGTTCATGCTGGTCTGATTTTGTTAGTAGCTAAGCTGCTGCGCGCCCCGGTATTTTATATGGCGGTGGCCAGTCAGGCGAACGTTGGCGGTGCAGCTTCTGCACCAGTGGTAGCATCAGCATTCCATCCGTCACTGGCACCTGTAGGTGTGTTGTTGGCGGTACTGGGTTATGCTGTGGGCACCTACATGGCTTATTTATGTGGTCAGATTCTGCGCGTCATTGCAGCTTAAGAATGAAGCTTAAGAATGAAGCTTAAGAGTGCAGCTTAAACGCCCGGTTTCTTATCGTAAGTAAAAAGGATTAAACCAGTGATAAACACGCAAGTAATTCAAGTTGGCGACGTGAAAGTGGGAAATGCACTACCATTCGCTCTGTTCGGTGGAATGAATGTGCTGGAGTCTCGTGATCTTGCCATGAAGGTTGCCGAGCATTACTGCAACGTAACCCAAAAGCTTGGTATTCCTTTCGTGTTTAAAGCGTCTTTTGACAAAGCCAATCGCTCGTCTATTAATTCTTACCGCGGGCCGGGAATGGAAGCGGGCTTGCGCATTTTTGAAGAAATTAAAAACACCTTCAAAGTGCCACTTATTACTGATGTTCACGAACCGCATCAGGCCGCTCCTGTAGCTGAAGTAGTAGATATTATTCAGTTACCGGCATTTCTGGCGCGGCAAACAGATCTGGTAGTAGCTATGGCTAAAACCGATGCGGTTATTAACGTGAAAAAGCCCCAGTTTCTGGCACCGCACGAAATGCGTCATATCATTAAGAAGTTTGCTGAAGCGGGTAACCAGAAAGTCATTTTGTGTGAGCGCGGCTCCAGCTTTGGCTATAACAACCTGGTGGTTGATATGCTGGGTATGGACGACATGAAGCGCATGGCGCCGGTGATGTTTGATGCCACTCATGCACTGCAGCGTCCGGGTGGGCGTGCAGATTCAGCTGACGGCCGCCGCGCGCAAGCCGCCGAGCTGGCTCGTTCAGGTTTAGCGCTAGGTTTGGCGGGCTTATTTATTGAAGCGCACCCGAACCCTGATGAAGCGCTGTGCGACGGTCCTTGTGCGTTGCCGCTGTCAAAATTGGAACAGTATCTGGAACAAATGAAGGCGGTGGACGAGTTAATTAAGAGCCTGAAACCACTGGATACCAGCGCTACTTAACTTATTCATTTTGCTAACGGTTTTATTCTGGCGCAAGCGCTTGCGCCAATCCCGTCCATACGATAAATTAAACACATGTTTAAAATTGGTGTTTAGGTATGGCCGCGAGAATCTCAACAAAAGACAAAATACTAAATGCAGCGGAAGCTTTGTTCGCCGAACATGGCTTTGAGCAAACCTCGCTGCGTCAAATTACTGCGGATGCCAACGTCAACCTGGCTTCGGTAAACTATCATTTTGGCTCAAAAAAAGCGTTAATTCAGGCGGTTATAGCACGCTATTCCAGTCTGTTTATGCCGGCTTTAGATGCCAAACTGAAACAACTGCAGTCTCATCCTCAAATTTCTACCCGGGAAGTTTTTGATTGTTTTCGTGAACCATTACGCGAGTTGGTTCATATCAATAAACGTGGTCCGGCTATTTATTTAAGCCTGCTCGGGTATGCCTACGCAGAAATTCAAGGCCACTTGCGCCGCTTTACCATGCAGGAATACGGTGATGTGATTTTGCGGCTGGTAACTTTGCTGCATGCGGCAAACCCGCAATTAACCGCCGAAGACGTATTTTGGCGGCTCCATTTCGTGCTGGGAGCGACAGTGTTTGCGCAAGTGTCCAGCCAGGCTTTGCAGGAAATAGCCAAAGCCGATTTCAATTCGGATGTTAGCGCCGAAGATATCATCGACAAACTCATTCCTTTTATTGCGGGCGGGTTAGACGCTCCGCATGAAAACGAAATTTAAGCTACATTTAACTTAGGTTTACTAGGTTCTGGAGAACACCATGGAAATTATTATTCTACTGCTGGTTGCAGTAATAGTTGTTCTGGCAGTGGGCGATATTCGCCGCAGCCTAATAACGCGACCTTTCTTTAAGGTTTTTAAGCGTATTCTACCGCCTATGTCTACGACTGAGCGCGAAGCTATGCAAGCCGGCGACGTATGGTGGGATGCTGAACTATTTAGTGGTCGTCCGGACTGGGAAACCTTACATAAAGTTCCGGTGCCAACCTTCAGCAAAGAAGAACAACACTTTATTGATAACCAGTTAGAAACCCTAATGGGCATGCTGGACGATTTTGATATTGTGCAGGAACGTCACGATCTGCCGGAAGAAGTGTGGAACTACATTCGCAAAGAAAAATTCTTCGCCATGATTATTGGCAAAGAATACGGTGGTTTAGAATTCAGTGCCGCTGCGAACTCGCACATTGTGTCGCGTATTGCCACCCGATCTATCAGTGCTGCGGTAACCGTTATGGTGCCGAACTCACTAGGTCCGGGCGAATTACTGACTGAATATGGTACCAAAGAGCAAAAAGACCGTTGGTTACCAACTCTGGCCGACGGCACTGATATTCCATGTTTTGCTTTAACAGGTCCGGAAGCGGGTTCTGATGCGGGTGCTATTCCGGATTCAGGCGTTATTTGCAAAGGTAAGCACGAAGGCAAAGAAGTGGTTGGTATTCGTCTGAACTGGGACAAGCGTTACATTACGCTGGCTCCAGTAGCCACCGTACTGGGTCTGGCATTTAAGCTGTATGATCCGGACCAGTTAATTGGTGACAAAAAAGAGCTGGGTATTACCTGCGCGCTTATTCCTACCAGCCATGATGGTGTTGAAACTGGCGAGCGTCACTTCCCGTTGAACCAGGCCTTTATGAACGGTACTACCCGCGGTAAAGACGTATTCATTCCGCTGGACTGGATTATTGGTGGTGTGGATTACGCCGGTAAAGGCTGGCGGATGCTGGTTGAATGTTTGTCAGCCGGTCGCGGTATCTCATTACCCGCGGTTGCTGCGGCAACTGGCCACCTGTCACAACGTATGACTGGCGCTTATGCTTATGTGCGTCAGCAGTTCGGATTGCCAATTGGTAAATTTGAGGGCGTGCAGGAAGCCATGGGCTTCATTGGTGGTCAAAACTACATTATTGAGTCTATGCGTCGCCTTACCGTTGCCGCTTTGTGCGAAGGTAAAAGCCCATCGGTAGTAACGGCCATGACTAAGTATCACATGACGGAAATGGGCCGTGACGTAATGGACGCAGCCATGGACGTTCACGCCGGTAAAGGTATTCAGCTAGGTCCGAAGAACTACCTTGGCCATGGTTACATGGGCGTACCGGTTTCTATTACGGTAGAGGGCGCGAACATTCTAACCCGTAACCTGATGATATTTGGTCAGGGCGCCACCCGTTGCCATCCCTATGTTCTGAAAGAAATGGACGCTGCGGCTAATCCTGATGAAGAAGAAGGATTGCGTGAGTTCGATTCCTTGTTAGTGAAGCATGTTGGCTTTGCTGCCGGTAACTTTTTTATGTCGCTACTGATGGGGCTTACTGGGGCACGCTTTAACAAGAGCCCGGTAAGTGGTCCAACTGCGCGTTACTATCAACAACTGTCGCGCGTAAGCCGTAACCTGGCCTTAGTGGCTGATATGTCAATGCTTAGCTTAGGTGGTGATTTGAAGCGTAAGGAAATGATTTCTGCCCGCTTAGGCGATGTGTTGAGCCACCTGTATATGGCGTCGGCGGTACTGAAGCGTTACGAAGACGATGGTCGTCAGGCTGCTGACTTACCTTACGTGCAGTATGCCATTGAACATCATTTGCATAAGTGTGGTGAGGCATTTAGGGGCGTGTTTACTAACTTCCCGAATCGCTTTATTGCCTGGACCATGCGTCTGGTGACTTATCCGTTTGGTATTCATTTTCACAAAGCGTCAGACGACGTGCTGCAGGCTATTAGCGACAGCATGATGGTAGCTGGTGTGGCTCGAGATCGTCACACTTTCCTGTGCTATTGGAAAGACGATGCCAACGACGCAACCGGGCATATGGAAAAAGCCTTTTTAGCCATGCTTGAGCACGAAGATTTGTACAAGAGCCTACGCAAAGCTGAGAAACGTGGTGACATTGCGCCAGACTTGCATGGTGATGCGCTGGCAGATGCGGCGTTGGAAGCTAAGCTGATTGATAAGAAAACCGCTGACGCGCTGCGCGAAACCGAAGCACTGCGCATGGGTGCCATTGCGGTAGACAGCTTCAAAGGCGATGCGCTTAGCAAAGGTGAGTTTGATGTAGTAGATGCGGTACGTCCGCCGGCACCAGCGAAAAAGCCAGCGGCGAAAGCTTCGGCAGCTAAAAAACCGGCTGCTAGTTCGTCAGCTGCAAGCTCTTCTGCCACTAAGAAACCGGCAGCGAAAAAGCCTGCGGCGAAGAAAACCGCAAGCAAATCTGCAACGACTAAGAAATCGACTGACGATTAATACTCGGTGCGCCACTTCTCAATGAGCAGAGGTGGCCGCTTAGTCTGCGAGTCAGAAAGTGTGTCAGCCTGCTCTGCGGGCTGCTGTTTTTCTGCCAGCCCAGCTACGGCACTACCACTTGCCGGGCAACTTCCAGTACTAATATACTCGTTTGCTGCGCCTTGCAGCGGATCCAGCGGGTTACCCCAGTCTGCCACAATGGCGTCTTGTACAGGACAATTTGGTGCTAAGCCGAAGTAGTAACGACCCTGACCCAACGCATTTACCGTTTCAAAATTCACCACAAAGGTGCGTTTGTCACACAACTGGGTAACCGATTGGCCAACCGGCTTACCGCAGGTGGTTTCGCCAATAGCCACCACTTCTACAAACGGCCGTAGCGAATTGATCAGTATTTCAGACGACGAACAGCTAGCTCCGGTAGTTAATACAAACACCCGGTCTAAATCGAGCTGCTGCACGCCATCTACCAGATTGAACAAGCTGGTTTGGTTGCGATTCTGATTGTTACTATTGAAGTTGTAGGTAACAAACACATTACCCAATACGTTGTTACCTGCAGCCTGGCTGGCCAACTGATTGGCATAGTTAATTAAGCCACCGCCGTTGTAGCGCACATCAATAATTAAGTCGTCTACGTTGGCGGCTGCCATAATGTCGTAAGCTTCGTTCAAATCTTCGCCGGTACGCTCAATAAAGCTGTCTAGCACAAAGTAGCCAACCATGCGGTCGTCAACCGAGTAAACTGTGGGTGCAAACACCGTATTGGTTTCTACGTTGTCTTTGGTTACCTGTGCGCTTTGCGTGGTGCCGTTAGGGCTACGCCATTCCAGTGCTACCGTGGTGCCCACGGTACTGGGGCCCAAGGCCTCGTTCAGGCGGTTTTCTGCAATCAGAGTACTTACCGGCTCACCAGCAACACTGATTAGCTCGTCGGCGCGTTGCAAGCCGGCCTGGGCAGCAGGAGAGTCGTTGTACACGTAGCGCATGAATACGCGGTTGTCGTCGGTTATGGCGCTGGAAAAACCAAAGCCAGCAAAAGAAGCATCAACAAAACGTGCCTGGTATTCAGCTTCACTCAGTAAAAAACTGTATCTGTCTTCAGGCACGCGAATGTTGGCCAGCATGGCATAAACATCGGGGTAGTCGGCTACATCAATGTCGGCAGGCAAGTCGTCGGCCCAAAAATAGTCTTCGTACATGTAGTCCAGCAGTAACTCTTTTTGCCCCTGCACGCTGCACACGCCCGCACCGCCGCCAGGTGTTGGAGCTACTTCGTCACCACCGCAGGCAGCAAGCAAAATACTACTAACCACAACAGCCACCCGGCTGGCGCGGTGTGCAAAAGGTTTTAGGGCAGGTACTGGCATGGCGGATCTCACAAGTTAACAGGCTGTTAATGAATGATTCTAGCAGAACTTAGCCATTGTTAGTCCAGCACAAATTTTTCTCGGGTGACGAACGCGCGCAAATTTGGCAAACTGCATGCCGTTTCGTGTTCCCGAACACTGTTTTTAACTGCCAAAGAAGAGCGTGCTATGACCGCAGTAATGGTTGACTTGCAAGGTCCAGAACTAAATGCTGAAGAGCGTGAATTGTTATCGCATCCGGCGGTGGGTGGCGTTATTTATTTTACCCGCAACTATGAAAACCCGGAGCAAATGACCGAATTGGTGCGCCAAACGCGTGCCGCTGCGCGTAACCCGTTGATTCTGGCGGTTGATCATGAAGGTGGGCGGGTACAAAGGTTTCGTGATGGCTTTTCGGCTATTCCAGCTATGTACAAAATTGGTGACCAGGCTGCCGATCAGGCTCAGGCGCAACAGTGGGCGCAGGAACTAGCTTGGTTAATGGCCACCGAAGTGCAGGCGCTGGACATCGACATTAGCTTTGCCCCGGTGCTGGATATTAAAGGCGTAAGTGCCGTTATTGGTGATCGCGCCTTTGGTGACGATGCCGCTGCCATAGTACCTATTGCCCGCGCCTTTATTCGCGGTATGCATCAGGCTGGCATGAAAACCACCGGCAAGCACTTTCCCGGCCATGGCTCGGTAGTAGCTGATTCACATTTTGATATTCCGGTAGACGAGCGCAGTTGGGACGAAATCAACGCGGTAGATATACCTGCATTTGCCGAACTGGCGACCTGTCTGGACGCCATTATGCCTGCGCATGTGATTTACCCTGAGCTATGCAAGCACCCGGCTGGCTTCTCACGTTTCTGGTTACAGGACGTGCTGCGCAAACAATTAGGTTTTCAGGGTGTTATTTTCAGTGATGATTTAGCTATGGCAGGCGCTAAAGTTGCGGGCAGCATGAGCGACCGCGCACATGCGGCGTTAGAAGCCGGCTGCGACATGGTATTAGCCTGTAATGATCGCCAGGGTGCTATTGAAGTAATTGAAGCTGTACAGCCGCTGGTAGAGCAGGGCAAGTTATGTGGTGACAAAGCCTACCGTGCGCTGGCCAAGCCAGCAGCATTGCCGCTGGCTACCTTGCGTAACCATCCGCGCTGGCATGGTGCGCAGAAAATTATTGAATCGTTAAAATAAGCTGGGACTATTCATAAGGGATGGGGTCGGTCTGCTGGTTAGCCGCAAAGGCTTCCATCCGCTCAACGCAGGCACCACATTTACCACAGGCTTTTTCGCGGCCATTGTAGCAGGTCCAGGTATTAGCGTAATCAAGCCCCATAGCAATGCCGTCGGCTAAAATGGCGGCTTTGTCTTGCTCAAGGTAAGGCGAGTGCACAGCTACCAGCTCGTAGTTGGCCAGCAAGCTTACTTCATTCATTTTCAGCACAAATTCAGGGCGGCAGTCGGGGTATATAGCGTGGTCGCCCGAGTGTGCACCGTAATAAACCGCATCAGCCTTCAATGACACCGCATAGCCAATAGCCAAACTTAACAAAATCATATTGCGGTTTGGTACCACGGTAGATTTCATGGAGTCTTCTTCGTAGTGGCCTTCGGGAATATCAATATTGTCGGTTAACGAGCTACCAGCTAGCAACTGGTTAATGGCGGTAATATCAACGATTTTATGCGGTATTCCCTGCTTTTCGCATACATTGGCCGCATACTTTAGCTCTTTGGAATGGCGCTGCCCGTAGTCAAACGACAAGGCGTACACTTCGCAGCCGTCGGCCAAAGCCCGGTGCAATACCGTAAATGAGTCCATTCCGCCTGAATAAATAACCACAACCTTTTGCGCCACAAGGGTCCCCTCTTTATACTATGCTGCTTAAACCAGCGTTATCCGGTTCGCTATGCGGATAGTTTAACTAATTTTTACGGCAACTGCGTGGCTATTCGATGCTCTATCCTATAAATGAAATTTTCCAGACTATTCAGGGCGAAGGCCTGTTCACCGGTGCACCGGCAATATTTATTCGCCTGCAGGGCTGCCCGGTAGGTTGCCCCTGGTGCGACACCCAACATACCTGGGAGCTGGAACCGCAAAACAAAGTAGCGGTAAAGCAGGTCATAAACAAAGGCGCCGCCGCACCCACCTGGGCCGAACTTAGCGCTGAACAAATTGTGCAGGCTCTGATAGATGCTGGTTATACCGCCAAACACATTGTACTAACCGGTGGCGAACCTGCCATGTACGACTTACGCCCACTAGGCGAAGCCCTGGAAGCCGCAGGCTACCGCCTGCAAATAGAAACCAGCGGAACCTTCGAGTTACTACTTACCGCCAACACCTGGGTAACAGTGTCACCTAAACTGGACATGCCAGGCGGCTACTTAGTGCGCCCCGACTGCATGCAGCGCGCCGATGAAATAAAGCATCCGGTTGCCATGCAAAAGCATATCGACGCGTTAGACAACCTACTAAAACGCTGTCCGCCAAAAGCCTCAACCAGCATTTCGCTGCAACCCATAAGCCAGCGCCCACGCGCCACCGAGCTTGCCATTGAAACCTGCATAGCCCGTAACTGGCGGCTTTCGGTGCAGCTGCATAAGTACCTTGCTATCGAGTAAGCGATAGCGGATAAGCCCGGCACCGCCTCAGTAGAGCCTTATACTTTTTCCATAACTTGTTTTCTAAGGTGGAAAAGTAATGGGCTTATCCCTTGCGCTGCTTGCTGCAACCAAACCTCACTTCACGGAATCTCGCACTCATAACTGCCAGCGCATCAACGGGCAGGGCATGACTGAGTACATCATTATTGTCGCGCTAATAGCTGTGGCAGCTATCGGCGTTTACTCGCTGTTTGGCAAAACGGTGCGTAATCAGGTTGCTGGCGTTGCTCAGGAAATCTCGGGACAAAACAGTAACCAACAACTAAATACTGCACGACAAGCCGCTCGTCGCTCGGGAACTCTGGCTCGACAAGACGTGAATCTTGGCAACTATGATGAAAGCACTGAGAGTGGCAACTGATGATTGTTTCGCACAAACATATTCAGGGCCAGATTAGCCTATTGTTTGGTACCACTTTGGCAGCACTGTTGGTGGTTACTTTACTGTTGGCATCAAGCATGCGGCAGATTTCTCAACAATGGTATTTGCAGAACGTTGCTGATGCTGCAGCTAGCAGTGGGGCTTTGGTTATGGCCCGGGAATTAAACTTTATTGCTTTAACCAATAGGGCACTTATTGCGAATCAAATAGCACTTGCGCAGTTAGTCGGACTCGTCAGTTGGATGGCAATGCTTGAGGATGGAAGTAAGCGTCTGGCCATGATTAGTCGTGTAGTTCCATATCTAAATACGTTTACGCATCAGCTGCAAAATTTCATCCGTTCCGCACGGCCAATAATCGAAGGTTTGATAAAGCTCGCTATAATCAGCCAGCGGGTTGTTGTACAGGCTATCAGTGCCTCTCAAAGAGCAGCGCATGTAGCTTTTACCACTTTGATTGTGCAGACCATCGAGGAGGTTACTTTTAAACACGACCCAAACCTAAGCTGGGAGGCCCGTCACACCAACGGTGTTGTTCCAGCACCCTGGCTATGGTGGAGGAAAATTCATCATCCCTCTACGGCTGAGCCTGGGCAACTTACTTTATCTGAATTGGCCTTAGCTAGTCGGGATCCATTTTCTCTGCAGCGCAGTTATACCTGGCTCGATTTAGGTATTTTAAAAATGAAGAAGGGAGGCGGTACAGAGCTTCATGTTGAGCCCGGTGGACGATGGAGCTGGCAGGCGCTAGATACAACATCGTTGCATCAAAGATTACTATTTTGGTCCAGTGAAGCTCAGTGGGCACGCGGAGCCAGATATCTCTCTCATAACCGACGCTACCTGAATAACTCTGATCATTATGGTAGTTCGACTAAGTATAATCGGGCGGGAACTCGCTCTGCCAAGAGATTGGCAAGAAGCCTGCAACAACCTATGCCCGCTTTCACATTCACATCTTTTAAGGGTGCTGCTGAAGTACCTCAAATCTTGGTTCGTATCAAGACTCCGTCAGACGAAAATGAACAGAGCCAACAGGTATTTTCAAAAGCGGGAGTTACTTTCTCGCGGCCCCTTCAGGTATTTAGCCGCGCAGATAATAGCTATGAAGGCCCAAATTTGTTCAACGCCTTGTGGTATTCAGAACTCAAACCTCTAACTTCGGCAGATAAACTCGTACTAACCGTGTGGGGTAGAAGCTAATGAATAGTACTCAATTCCGACGCACGCGGCTCCAGGGTCAAGCTATGGTGGAAATGCTTATCTTAACTAGCACCCTGTTAACTGTTTTTATTGCCTCTGTGCCATTTCTAAGTCATGCACTTACCATCAATCAGTTAAATATGGACAGTGCTCGCGCGAGACTTTGGCAACCGGTTCTCCTAAGTAGTGACTCTGATAATGAGTTGCGCGTAACAAGTAACTATCAGCTTTCAACAACTGTGGGTCAGGTGCTTCGGCCTCTAACCCGGCTGACCTCGCTGCAGCTACCTTTTGAAAATCTTTACAGCACTAAAATTGGTTCAGGCGATAACGCCAAGTTATTGGTAAGACTGTTTGATGATTGGTCAGCGTCTGTTCCTCAGGGGTTGGTTACCGAACCCGCTAAGCTAATTCCTCTCGGATATTTGAATAATGCAGGAATTCGCTCTGTTCAAAATATAGCTGGATGGTTACCTAATACAAGAGAGCTAGCTTCTGACCAATTGCAGTTGGGATACGTTAATGACCAGGTGGTTCCTCAACATGCTTTGTGCGGGGCTCCCCAATCATGTCGTTAACTATGGCATTAATGGCAAGTCAGCTACCGGCGTTTCCAGCGGATTGGCAATTCACCCCAGTAGCGAAGTCGAGCACTCAATTAATTTGGCAGGTAACCCATACCAACGCTCTTAATTTAGACGCATTACCTAGTGATGAATGTCGGCAGCATCAGCAACTGGAATTTGTTTGGCTTTGTGCAACGCGCGATGCGCTCTGGTCTCTTACTTTCCAGCAGCAATCCTGGTGGTTAACGAAGAACCTTTCGAATACCTCTGGTGAAGCCGTTTTTCTCGGTTTACGTGGCGACTTAATGTTTGACTATGAAGACAACAGTTTTCGATTTCAGACATTCCGGTTTGGGCACCCACTGCGGCACGTTATTGCAGCAATTAGATTACGCCAAGCCGGTTACTTGATGCGGGTTGCTGAGGTTTCAGAGGGATCAGTACAAATTAGCTTGCGTAAGCCCGAGCGTTATTTGCAGTTGCAAAGCATGTCGTCTGAAACCTTGATGTTGGTACTGGAAGTGAAGTAATGAGAGCAAAAATACGTAACACGAAAGCAGAAAACCAAAAGGGTCAGGCCTCTACAGAAGCAATGCTATTGCTGCTATTTACCGTGGCACTTTGGTTTAGCCCGGGTATGACCGGCGCAGACAATTTATGGGTGCAGTTAACTGAGCTTATACACGGGTGGTTACGATTCTACCAATGGGTTTGGCAGCATCATTTCATTCTGCCGGGGGTCGTGTGATGAAAATGCGACAGCGTGTTTTGCTTTGGTTGGTTGCCAGTAGCTTTTGTACAGCCTTAACTTACGTGGCCATTGATCGGTACCTTGCGCAACAAAGTCAGCTTTGGCAAGAACAGAACGCTGAGCCAACTGGAGCGTATCTGGTTTTTAATCATGACATGCCAGAAGGAAAGGCGATTAGCGCCGAAGATTTAAGCTTACGAGATTTTCCGCTGCGAATAGCACAACCAGACTGGTTGACTGAAAACGATGCAGTTCGAATTATCGGATCGTTGTTACGGATTACTGTTACGCGAGGAGCACCTCTAACAACAACCTACTTGAAACACACCGAGACTTCGTTGCTTAGAGCAACCTTAGCTGCTGGTGAACGCGCAGTAACCACTAGGGTTAACCATGAGCAAGTGCTGGCTGGAATGCTCGAACCTGGTGATATTGTCGATATTGTCGTTCCCAGTGAATTCGAAGGTAAAAATCACAATTCGTTTTTAAGTCATATCGAGGTTCTGGCATTGGATCGAATAATGGCCACGAACGATGCCGTGGAAAATAACTTCTTTGAAACGCTGACACTACGGTTGAGCGTTGCAGAAGCAGAGCGTTTTGAGCGCATTCGCCAACTGCCTTTTTCAATTTGGTTGCACCCAGCCAATACTGACGAAATTGGGATATCCCAGAGATATAGAGCACTCCCGAATCTGCATCGAATGGGGGGCGGATGAAAAACCTATTGTTTTGCCTGCTGATTATTGGTGCGGGTCTCAGCGTCAGTAAAACCGTAGACGCACAAGACTCAACTACTAGGTCGCTACTGGTCAACTCCATGACGTTGATAGACGTAAGTGGAGCAGAAGAGATAGTGGTTGGTGCTGGTGACGCAATAAATACCGAATTGATTAATGATAAACATTTGGTGGTGCGCGGCGTTTCCGTAGGTGTTGCGTCAATTGTGCTGTTAGGTACCGATGGTACTCAGACCACTTTGAACTTTGATGTTAGGGCTCATGTTCCAGAGCGGCTCCTGCTGGAGCTTCAAGCGATTAGGTTAGGTGAGACTGACTTAACTATAGAGTCTCTTGATCAGTTTGTGATGGTAACGGGAGAGGTTGGGGTGGAAGGTCTTAAAAGATTGAAAGAGTTGGAGGACAAGTATCCGCAACTTCTGGTGCACGCGCTACCTGTAGAGCCCTCACATCCGATGATTGAAATTTCGGTCAAAATACTTGAGTTGAAAAAGCAATGGGCGGAGCAACTGGGTTTACGCTGGGATTCTGCTGTGGCGGGACCATCGGTGTCGCGTATTGCAGGTACTAACCTGCAATTTCCACTACAACTTAATTCTCAGCTGCAACTTTTACAACGGCAAGGCCGGGCGAGATTGCTGGCGGAGCCACGATTGGTCACCCAGAGCGGGTCTGCTGCTCGTTTCTTGGCCGGTGGAGAAATCCCATTGCCGCAGGTGGTTGGGCAGGGCGGACAAGATGTGAGCTTTCGGGAATACGGAATCCGACTTGAAATTACACCAGTGCTGATGAGCGACGGTTTATTAAAAACTTCCGTTAGCGCAGAAGTCAGCCACATTGATGGCGCGGTATCCGTGAATGGCATTCCTGGAATTCTAACTCGAAAAACGGCCTCAATTGTGGTTGCCGAAAGTGGAGAAGCGATAACTATCTCTGGGTTATTAACTGACGATAGCAGTACTTCATTGGACCGATTCCCGTGGCTGGCCGAAATTCCTATATTAGGCGGTTTATTTGAATCACATGATTTTCAGCGACAGCAAACCGAGTTAGTCGTCATTGTCACACCTCAGCTAGCCAGTACTCGCAGTGCCTCTGAGCAGAAGATCAAGGATGCACAAAACGACTTAATTCGTTTTCATCAACAAGTTCAGTGTGTTGGAGTCATGGAGTGATGCCGGATTACAACCAGATTCAAGCGGTGCTGCGGGAGCGGTTAGACCAACGAGAGCATAGTCTAGAAAAGCTATCTTTAAACGAGCTACGAAGTTTCGCAAATAGGTATTTAACTGAGTGGTTTAAGGCGGATATCTCTAGTGGTACCGGTGCTGAGTGGGCTGCAGTTGTTAACCAGGTGGTACAGGAAACCATAGGGTTGGGTGTACTTGAACAATTCCTCGCAGATCCGGATGTGAGCGAAATAATGGTTAACAACCATAGCTGTATTTACGTTGAAAAAGCGGGAAAGCTAGAGCGAACAAATGCAAAATTTAGTTCGGAAAGCGCTTTGTATAAAGTGATTGAACGAATTGTAGTACCGCTTGGTCGCCGCATTGATACCGCTTCACCGATGGTTGATGCAAGGCTTGCTGATGGCTCTCGTGTCAATGCCGTGATTCCACCCTTGGCTCTCGCTGGTGCCTGTTTAACCATTCGGAAATTTCATAACGAGAAGCTAAGCCTCGCAGATTTGGAAAGCTCAGGTAGTTTAAGCCGGGTCGGGCGATTCATATTGGAACTAGCTGTACAAAACCGCTTGAACCTTGTTATTTCAGGCGGAACAGGTACGGGTAAAACCACGTTGTTAAATGCGCTAGCTTTGGAGGTTAGTGGTTCAGAACGCATTGTAACTGTTGAAGATGCTGCTGAGCTGAGACTTCATCATCCGAATTGCGTTGCATTAGAAGCGCGGCCCGCGAATCAGGAGGGGACTGGTGAAGTAAGTATCCGCGCGTTGGTTAGAAATGCACTCAGAATGCGACCAGACCGAATTATTGTTGGGGAGTGTCGCGGCGTTGAAGCAATTGATATGTTGCAGGCAATGAATACGGGGCATGCAGGGTCCTTTACAACTGTACATGCCAATAGCGCCAGAGATGCACTGCGACGGTTAGAAGTTATGGTGTTAATGGCCGGTATAGAGTTGCCATTGGCCGCAGTTCGCCAGCAGGTGGTCAGTGCTCTGGATCTGGTTATTCAAATTACGCGAAAGCCCAGCGGACGGCGAGTCATAGAGTGCGTTCACGAAGTAGTTAGTATGGATGGTGAGGTCATTCAAATGGTTGAGCTACTTCGTTGGCAAGACGGCAGGCTGCGTTACGCGGGTGTGCTTCCCAAATTTTATGAAAACTTGAGCACTGATGACCAGCAGCAGTTACTGAAACAGGTATCGGCTGCATGAGCATGCTGGCGCTCGTAGTTGCTGTTTTACTCGTTGTCTCGCTTGGACTGATTGCTCTTGCATTAAAGCAGTTAGCTATCTATTTCCTGCCACGTTGGCGAAGCGAGATTGAAAGTAATACTCAGCGGTCACTAGAAGAGCTATTCCTATTTATTCCTGTTGCCCGCTTATGGCTTTTGTGGAGTGTGATTGCACTGCTACTTAGTTCATTGATTTTACTTTGGTTTCATTGGTGGTCAGCAGCTATAGCTATTCTCATTTGGGCCGCGTTACCTCCGGTTGTGTATCGGTATTATAAGCAAAAGCGATTTAACCGAATTGATAGTCAACTGGTTGATGCATTGCACGCGACGGCCAATTCATTGCGTTCCGGCGTTGGTTTTGTGAGCGCGCTGGAGCAGGTTAGTAAAGAGATAAACAACCCGCTTCAGCATGAACTTAGACTGTTGGTTCGACAAATCCGCTTTGGTCAAAGTGTCGTTGTATCGATCAATGAGTTTGCTCAGCGGGTTCCTACGAAGGCCGTTGAGTTTGGGTGTCGGGTAATGAGCTTTGGTTACGAAAATGGTGGTCAACAAGCGCAATTGCTTATTGGGTTAGCTGAAAACCTGCAGGCGCAACTGCATTTACAGCAAAAAATGCAAAGTCTTACCGCACAAGCTCGTATGCAAGGTCGAATTATGGCTGCACTACCAGTGGCAATATTTATGCTGTTGCACGCTGTTGAGCCAGAGCACACCGACGTTTTACTAAACACCCAGAATGGACATCTGCTGCTTGCACTTTCAACTGCGTTGTTGTGTTGCGGGTATATGATTTGTCGATTGATTCTAAAGGACGGGGACGAATGAGCTTGATGCTGATTGCTACTATTTGGATATCGGCCCTGGCTTTGTGCTTAGGTGGAATTTGGTTTGTACACTTTATCCAGAAAAGTTTTGCTTATTCGCTGGGGGTAGTCATTAGAAAAAGAATGCCAGCACATTGGTGGCATACCCTCGAGCCAGCATTTTGGAATCAAAGTTCCGGATATCAAGAGGTTTGGTTCGCTCAGCAAGTTTGCTTGCTTGTTGTCGCAATCGGGCTTCTGACGTTACCAAAAGTAGCTTTCGCGAGTTTACTGTTGTTGGGGATTTTGATCTGGAGGGTTTTGATGCTGAGGCGCAGCTTGTATCGAGCGCGGCGGTCGGTGGTATCTGAATTGCCAGCCGTACTGGATTTAACTGCGATGTTGTTGCAGGCAGGAACCTCTTTATCAGCAGCGCTATTGCGTGTGGCTGATGCTCCGAAGATGACACCGTTAACGTTCGAATTGGTCAGAATGCGGAATCGTTTGCGCTCTGGCGTTAGTTTGGAACAGGCTTTCCAGGAGCTGAGTAACAGATTTCCGTTACCTGAAATAGGCGCTTTTGTAATGACAGCAGTTCACTCTATCAGAACTGGATCTGTGCTTTCACAGGTATTAATTTTTCAGGCGCAACAGCGTCGTCAAGAGGCTTTGCTGCGGATGGAGAAACGAGCACAGGAAGCCCCGGTTAAGTTGCTGTTTCCGTTAATTCTATGTTTCTTCCCAGTGTCGTTCATATTGCTGTTAGGTCCCGTCTTTTTAAGATTTTCAATGGAGTGAAAAGCTAATGAAACAAGGAGCCCTATGTCGTGCGAACGGTCGAGTTATCTGGCCTGATACAAAAATACTGACAAATTATCCAAGTCGCCTGCTGGGCTTGCTCTGCTATCGAGGAATACCAGCCCATAGTGCCTATTGGTTTCCAAAATGTCACAGTATTCATACCTACGGCATGCGGTTTTCTTTAGACGTTATTGCGTTAAACCGCGAACAGCAGATTTGTCAGGTAACGCGGAATGTGCAGCCTAATCAAGTAGTGCGAATAGCTCAGGCTGACTCGTTAATTGAGGTTAGTGCGGGCTGTTTTCAGCCGTTAGAGCGTTGGCTTGGTGAAACTTTGATTTTTATTCACAAGGATGAGTGCTATGAAAATAGGGATTCTACTGATTTGTCTAGTGATTTCTCCAGTTCTAACCGGGTGTACGAGCAAACCACCGAGTGACGTTTTTGATCTGCAACTAGCCGCAGCCTATAAAAGTTATCGAGACGGTGATTTAACCGTTGCGGAGGCGCGCTGGCGAAGATTAGTCAAGGTTGATCAGGCGTTAACTGAGGGATGGTGTGTGCTGGGTCATATTAGCCTTCGTCAACAACGCTATCAGGAGGCACTAAAGCATTATCAACGCTGCCTTCAATTAAGACCTGAACAGTCTGAGATTTGGCACAACGTTGCGGTCATTCGTATCCGGCAAGCAACCGAGGCTTTGTTGTCAGGAGCTCCGTACGACACCCATAGTCAGGACAAACTATTACTTACGAAGCTGTTAAAGCTCCAACGACTGAGCGCAGGAGACTTCTAGTGCGGAGCTCTAAAGGTTTTGCACTACCTATATTCTTCACTTTGCTAGCACTGGTTAGCGGTATCATGTTGGTGTGGCAATGGCATCTTGTTAGAGACCGGCAACTAACGACGATTGCTGAAGTTCAGGAAGTTTTTTGGTTATGGCAACAACATGTTACGGCATATTATCTTGAGCAGGGGGCTTGGCCTGAGTCGCTTGAGCCGTTGCAGCAAAGGCTGCTTAACCCGGAAGGGGGGCTGCTAAAAGAAATAGCAGGTTCAGTGGTAACTGAGGGATATCAGTTAACTATTGATAGCTTGCCGGACTACGTTGTTGAAGCGATCGTATTGACCAACCCTTTGTTCCGCGAGTATGCGGATGGGTTAGCAATAATTACGCCGCCACCACCTGACCAGACTGCTGGTGATTGGGTACATCTAGGTCCGGCAATCGGAACCCAGAACTTTATGGTTGAACTTAATGCTAGCGGTTATGACGTAACCGATGCCAACACTCTGTTGGCCTCTCATGTTGTAAGTGATTCAATTGCTATTCACCAGCTTACTGCAGGCGAAAGCGTGGCCCAGTCATTGAGTTTGGGGCTGGTAGAAATCAGCGAGTCAGCATGGAACTACGGTCGTCTGGATTTGGCAAGTGATGTGAACGTTGACGGCAAACTGACGCTTGCTGATGATCTGGTTACGTCAGGCTTAATCCGCGCTAAAGAATTATCGAGTGAGCGGGTCAACGCTGAAAATCTCCAGACTACCCATTTGACCAGCACTAACTTATTTAGCGGAAAGTTAGACGGGCAAGTAGCACAGGTAGAAAGCTCTTATGCCGATACGGGACAAGTGATTGCTGCTGATACTGAAATCGCGCAAATTGATCAGTTAGCGGCAGACCACGCCTCTATAACAAAATTGAATGTAGCAAGGGTAGTCGCGCCGGATTATATGATTCCCGGAACGTCGCTTAATACCAATCATCAAAGAATCGAAACGCTTTATCATCAGCTTTACGACTGTATGTATAAGACATTTCATTGCATGAACTTAATTGCGCCGGTGATTAGTGCTAAATGCGGAAATTGTATTAGTGGGTTCGATCCTCAGGGCTTCAGATTAATCATATCTTTGGATGTTGAGGGATGTCGGCTTTATTGTGAAACCAGTTGGACTCTCCCTCTAAATACTCAATCCGACTGTGAAACCCAGACCAATAGCATTTATAAACAAGGAAGCTTTCGCTGTGAAATTAGATATTACGGATACATTGAAGGGAATGAAGTATACAAAAGTCTTGTCCGGATAAGCGTATTTCAAACTTTAAACCCGCTTAAACGAACAACACGGGAAATTCCGGTCTTAATAAGCAAGCAGGCTTACTAAAGCACGTTGTGCTTCATCAGTGTCTTTTCATTGGGTTATATCCTGAGTCACTTTAGTATTACTAAAGAATCTATTCTCGTCTTTTTTTGGCTGGCAGAAATGGACATAATGTGGGAGTATTGTGCTGTAATTGTTTCTGTTAGGAGGAAACATGCAGAGCACATTGACTAAGTCAGGAGTAGCTCAAAAAGTTCATTCTTATGTAAAACATCAGCAGTTGGGTAAACCGTTTACTATTGGTCAACTGGCAGTCAGTAAAATGTTGAAAGATGATGAACGAGCTACAGCTTCAAAAGCATTGCAACGATTGGTGAAGGATAACAGCTTAAAACGAGCAGCCTATGGGACATATTATCGCCCGAAGGTCAGTAAATTCGGTATGTTGCCGCTCGAAGCAGGAGAACTTGTAAAAGTAATAAAGAAAACCAAAATGGCAACTGTTGTTCCCGCTGGAGTGGAAGCTCTAAACTCATTAGGTTTGGATACACAGTTACCAATGGCTCGAAGCTACTATATCTCGGAGAGAACTAGGTCGCATTTTAAATCCCAAGCGGTCAAGTTCGAATATAAAGAAACGCTTCAATATTTCACTAAGCGTTTTAAAGTCTCTGATAAAGAGAAACACAAGCTGGGGCTTCTGTTTTGGAGCGCTTTAACCTATTTAGACAAAAAATCATTAGAACACTACAACAGCAAGTTAGTTAAAAAGTTTTATCAAAGTTTTGATTCAAAAACACAGCAAAAATTTATGGAGGCGTTGCCCCCGTCATTAAATTGGGCTAAGGAAGTTTTAAGTTAAGGACAACTACAATGAATCAGTTTCTGCAACTGAAGGATTCAGAACGCAGGGAGGCTTTTTTAGCCGCAGAAGAGAACTATGACCAAAAATCGCAAGCTTACATTATAGAAAAGGATTTCTGGGTAACTGCTGTGCTAGAGATTTTGTACACTAAAGTCGCTCCGAAATTATCGGGAATTTGTGAACAACCTTTTATTTTTAAAGGTGGAACCTCGCTTTCAAAGTGTTTCAATCTAATCGACCGAATGTCTGAAGATATAGATTTGTCATTATCTTTAAAGTTATTGAATAAGAATGAGGTAACTCGCCACGTTACTGCAGGACGCAATTATCATCATCGAATTGCAAAAGAAATAGATGCTGCGGCAGAGATCTTTGTTGAAAAAACACTTCTTCAGCCTCTTAAAAAACACCTTGAAGAGCTTGATGAAAGAATTGAAGTATATATTGAAGATTGTGAACCATTAAATATTAGTATCCAGTATCCTTCGTTATTTGATGACAGTGAAATTAAATCTGTTCAACCTCGTGTCTTAATTGAGACCGGCGGAAGGTCTCAGAATGTTCCGGTAGTAAATGTGTCCATAACGCATATTCTTGGTAGTGTAATTCCTCAGCTAGCAGATCAGGACTTTGAAGTTATAGCTTTAGCACCAGAACGAACAATTCTAGAGAAAATGTTTGGAGTACATACAAATCTGACACAGGAAAAGCTACTGCCAAAGTATGCCAGACACCTTTATGACATCGTTAAGTTAAATGAAGAAAACAGAAGTTGGTGTACGAACAAGGAGTTATTTTTATCTCATGTAGAGTTTTCGGATCTTAACTATAAGACGCATCAAGATTCCTGTGATACGGCTCGAACGGGTCCAATTAAACTCAGCCCGAATTCAGAAAAAATGGTAAAGCATTACAGTACCGATTGGGAAAGCATGGCGGATATGTTTCCTTATTCGGTGCTTCCTTACACATTTGATGAACTTATTGCTCGCATAAAGGTAATAGAAGAATCTGTTAATGATGCTTTCTATTCTTGAGGGTATAAGGTGCCTAGCGGTGTCCAGCTAATTTAAAATCTACAAGTGGCTGGATTGCCAGTAAAGTACTAGATTAGAATCACGATATTACTAACGGACGTTTTGCTTCATCACCCGCGCTTTGTCGCGCTGCCAGTCACGTTCTTTTACGGTGTCGCGCTTGTCGTGGGTTTTCTTACCTTTGGCAAGGTAAATTTCCAGCTTCACCAGATGCTTCTTCCAGTACATAGCTGTGGCTACTACCGCGTAGCCTTCGCGCTCGGTCGCGCCTATTAGTTTGTCTATTTCGCGCTGTTTCAATAACAGTTTGCGGGTACGGTCGGGGTCGCATACCACGTGGCTTGAGGCCGACAGTAGGGGCTGTATTTGCGAGCCAATAAGAAAGGCTTCGCCGTTTTTCAGCACTACGTAGCTGTCGCGAATATTCACTTTGCCTTCGCGAATACTTTTTACTTCCCAACCTTGCAGGGCTACGCCCGCTTCAAACTTGGTTTCAAGGAAGTATTCGTGGCGCGCTCTTTTATTGAGTGCAATAGTACCGGAGGCTGCTTTTGACTTTGTTTTGCTCATGGCGCGTATTATACGCATACATTCGTAAAATAAAATTGCTGAATTAACAATTGCCGCTAGTTACGCTATCATTCGCAGAATTTTTCGGCAGTTGGTCGTTAACAAAATACAGGAGACGTCATGGCAAGTATCGAACGTAGTGCGTTGGTATCTTTCAGTTGCCAGCAGATGTTTGATTTGGTCAATGACATTGAAGCCTACCCGCAGTTTGTGCCGGGTTGTGTGGGTGCCACTATACTTGAGCAGTCGGCGGAGCATAAAGTGGCGAAGCTGGATATCAGCAAGGCTGGTATTGGGAAGTCATTTACTACCCGCAATACGCTGCATGCACCCGAGCGCATTGATATGGAACTGGTAGACGGGCCCTTTAAGCGGCTCTCTGGTGGCTGGCATTTCCAGCCGCTAAGTGAGAATGCCTGCAAAATTGTTTTCAAACTGGATTTTGAATTCTCCAATCGGCTACTTAGCATGGCGTTTGGTCGCATTTTCCATGAAATTACCTCGCGTATGGTAGATGCTTTCGCCAAGCGCGCGCAGCAGGTGTATGGTGATGCCTCGAATGGCAACAACAGCGGCAATGCGAGTTCTCATTAATGGCTACTAATACCGTGCCAAGCATGATTCAGGTAGAAGTGGCTTATGCCACACCCGAGCAACAAAAAATTATTGTGGTGCGAGTGCCTGCCGGTGCCACTGTGCATGATTGCATTGTGCGCTCTAATATTACCGAGTTTTTTGCCGATATTGATCTGGACCAGCAGAAGGTTGGTATTTGGAGTAAGGCGTGTAAGCTGGACACAACCCCACGCGATGGTGACCGAATTGAGATTTATCGGCCGTTAACGGCTGACCCGAAAGAAGTTCGCCGCCGCCGTGCAGAGCAGGCAAAAGACGAAGGCCGGGCGGACAAAGTAACCGGCGGCCGTAACCGTCGCAAAGCTGAAGCCAGCGACACTGATGAAAGTAACCAGGATGAGAGGTCGGAATGAAGCTGTATATAATGCGTCACGGTGATGCAAGTGCGGCACAACCTGGTCAAAAAGATGCTGACAGAATTTTAAGCGCCGAGGGCGAACGCGAAGTGCTAACCAATGCTAAGTGGTTAGCCGAAAGCGTTCAGAATCAGGCGTTGGATTTAGTTATTTCCAGCCCTTACGCACGTGCTCGTAATACTGCCACCATAGTGCATTCGGTATTGGCAAGTGATACGCAGGAACTCTGTAACGATGTAACGCCCGACGGCGTGCCTGAGCAATTTATTAGCTACTTGCAAGCCATTGTGAGCCATCACGATATTGATGCGGCTGATGGTCGCGTGCTGGTGGTGTCGCACATGCCATTTGTGAGTTACCTGGTGGCCGAGTTAGACCACCGCGTGCAACCGCCGATATTTCCTACCGCAGGCATTGCTGAAATTGACTTTGATGTGCACTCAGGCAAGGGCAAGCTGAATAACCTGATTATTGCCGATCACTGTGTTTAGGGTTTAAACCGTAACTTTCAGTAATACCAGAATAGCCGCATCGCCACCCCATTCACGCGGTGCCTGATGAAAAGCCCGCACCAGCGGGTGCTGTACTAACCAATGCGGTATACGCTGCTTCAATACGCCTTCACCAAATCCATGCATAATGCAGCAGCAGTCTATTTGCTCGCGTTCACAGGTTTTTAGCATAGCGGCCAGTTCGCGCTTAGCATTCAGTTGCGTAAATCCGTGTAAATCCAATAATACTTCCGGGGCAAAGTCGCCACGGCGTAGTTGCTTGGCTAAATAGCTGTTCTCGCCTTCGGCCACATACTTCAATGGCACCGGCAAATTCGCTTCAAAAGTATCGGAAAAATAAAAGCCGGCTTCGCGACTGGCATTCACCGTGTCTTTTATCGAATTGGTCTGACGCTTCTTGAGCTGGGGTTTGGGCGGCGGTACGGTGTCGTTATGAATACGTTTAGTCACCTGTGCTTGTTGACGAAACAAGGTTGCATCATCAACTTCCGGCGCTGGCTGTTCGGCTTGCGATTTGGAACTTGCGGCTAATTTCAGTTCCTTTTTGATTTCCCGCCAGGACATAGGTGCAATTCGTGATTATCGGTGGGGTTTGGGGTATCTTATGCAACTACAGGTTTGCAAGCAACTATCTACCCAAGTTACCGAGAGTAAAGGAGACCGCATTGACGGCACCGCTTACCACCAGTTTTGATGACGCTGTGGCAGATTTGCGCAGTGTGGAAGACATGCTGCGCTTTTGTGTGAGCGCTTTACAGCAAGCGGAAGTGTTCTATGGGCACGGCACTGACAACGCGCTCGACGAAGCACGAGTGTTAGTGAGTCATGCGCTGTCGCTGGACTACGCGCAGTTAAAAGCTTTCCGTGCCAGCAGGCTCACCCGCAGTGAGCGACAAACCATTATGGCGTTGTTGGCTGAGCGCATTGAAAGCCGCAAGCCAGCGGCTTACATAACCAATCAGGCCTGGTTCTGCCAGTTGCCGTTTTATGTAGATGACCGGGTGCTAGTGCCACGTTCGCCTATTGGTGAACTCATTGAGAAACAATTTACCCCTTGGCTGCACAGCTCACCAGAGCGCATTCTAGATTTATGTACTGGCAGCGGTTGTATTGCCATTGCTTGTGCTTATGCCTTCCCCGATGCCGAGGTAGACGCGCTGGATATTTCCGCCGATGCGTTAGCTGTGGCTGAATACAATGTTAGCCAACATGACTTGGAAGACCGCGTATTCCCCATGCAGTCAGACCTGTACAGCACTATTGAAGGCGTAAAATACGATCTGATTGTAACCAATCCGCCGTATGTAGATGCCGAAGACATGGCTGATCTGCCCGACGAATTCCGCCACGAGCCTGAGCTAGGCTTAGCTGCTGGTGACGATGGTCTGGACTTGGTGCGAACCATTTTGCGGGAAGCACCGGAGCATTTAACCGAGCAGGGCATACTGATTTGTGAAGTGGGTAACTCCATGCTGGCGCTGGCCGAAACCTTTCCAGAAGTGCCCTTTACCTGGCTGGAATTCGAACGTGGTGGCGACGGCGTATTTTTGCTGAGCTACCAGGATTTAGTAACCCATCACGACCTGTTTTAAGCGTACTAACTGTCTAATTGAGCTGAGGAAGGCACATGCCCGGTAATAGTTTTGGTGAATTATTTAAAGTAACCACCTTTGGCGAAAGTCATGGCCCGGCCATTGGGGCTATTGTAGACGGCTGCCCGCCGGGACTGCCGTTGACCGAAGCCGACTTGCAGGGCGATCTGGATCGCCGTAGACCGGGTGCGAATCGTTACACCACAGCGCGTCGTGAAGCCGACCAGGTGAAAATTCTGTCAGGCGTGTTTGAAGGTGTCACTACCGGAACACCTATTGGCTTGTTGATAGAAAACACCGATCAGCGCAGCAAAGACTACAGCGACATTAAAGACCTGTTTCGCCCCGGCCATGCCGACTATACCTACGAACATAAATATGGCGTGCGCGATTATCGCGGTGGTGGGCGATCATCGGCCCGCGAAACGGCGATGCGTGTGGCCGCCGGTGGTATTGCCCGCAAGTACCTTCAGCAGGAGCTTGGTGTAGAAATTCGCGCTGGTTTGGTGCAAATGGGTGCCATTTCGGTGCAAAACCTGAATTGGGGCGAAGTGCACAATAATAGCTTTTTCTGCCCTGATGCCAGCATAATTGACGATCTTGACCAGTTAATTCGCGATCTTTTAAAAGCCGGCGACTCTATTGGCGCACGCATTAGGGTGGAAGCCTTAAACGTGCCGGTAGGTTTAGGTGAGCCGGTGTTTGACCGACTGGAAGCGGATTTAGCCAAAGCCTTGATGAGTATTAACGCCGTGAAAGCCGTGAGTATTGGCGATGGTTTTGCCGTTGTAGAGCAGCGCGGCAGCGAGCATCGTGACGCACTAACGCCAACTGGTTTTGGCTCGAATCATTGTGGCGGTGTGCTTGGCGGTATTAGTACCGGGCAGCCGTTTGTTGCTGAACTGGCGCTCAAACCAACCTCAAGTATTACTACCCCGGGCGATACGATTAATAAGCAGGGCGAGGCCCAGCAAATTAGTACCCGTGGACGTCACGACCCTTGTGTAGGTATTCGCGGCGTTCCTATTGCCGAAGCTATGATGGCGCTGGTGGTTATGGACCACCTATTACGCCATCGCGCCCAAAATGGCGACGTGAAGTCGTCAGTTCCTGATATAGCTAACTTATAATTATTACTAAAAGAAGATTAGAAAAGGGATTCGCATGAAATTTTTTCCTTCGATTATGACTACCGCAGTGGCGGTTTCGTTGGCACTAGGTACTGCTGCAACTGCCGTTGCCCAAAGCAGTACAGACAGCGAAAAACAGATTCTGCAAATTACCGATGTGATGCAGTTTCATGAATTCACGGGTCGTGCGTTAAGTAAAGATGGCAACTGGATGGCATATGCCAGTGCGCCTGACTACGGTGACGGCATGGGCGTGGTGATGTCATTGCAGGCAACCCTGAACGGCCAGTCGTCACCACAATGGGAAGTGCCGCGCGGCAGTAAGCCGGTCATTACCGCTAATGGCGACTGGGCCGCCTTTATTCAGCAGGTACCAGTGCTGGAACGCGAACAAGCCAGTAAAGAAGAGCGTAAGAAACTGCACCCGAAAGCTGTGCTGGTAAACACCTCCACCGGCAAGCAGCAGGCGTTTGATGATGTTGCAGCGGTAAGCTTTACCGGCGATGGAAAAACCTTAGTTTTGGCCTCAGTGGCTGACGAAAAAACCAAACTTAAAAAGCTAACGCTGGTTAGTCTTGGCTCTGACCAAACTAACCAATTTGAGCGCGTGAGTGATTACCGGGTAGCAGAGCAGGGCGCTCGCGTTGCTATAGCTCAGCGCGCGGAAACAGAAGCAGACTCTGATCAGAAGTCCGATGAAGAATCTGACGAAAAAGAAGAAGCTTTGCTGAGCCTAACTGTACTGAATACAGAGAATGGTTCGTCTCTGCAGCTATTAGATAAGGTGGCCGAAGTTGCCGATTTTAGCTTTCATGAGCAAGGCAAACAGTTAGCTATTGTGGCTGCTGCAGAAGCCGACAAATTTGCGGTTTATCACTGGCAGTTTGGTCAGCAACAAGCCAGCACTCTGGATGCCAAGCGGGCTGACTACGAGCTAACCAAACACAGCAAAGTAACCTTTAGTGATGACGGCCAGAGGTTGTTCGTTGGTCATCAGCAAGTGGCCGATGCGCCGAACAATGAACTAGAGAAGCCGGAAGACGTTGCCGACTTATTTAATTTGGAACGGCTAACCAACGACCGTGGTTTGCAAGTGTGGCATGGCAGCGACCAGCGCATTAAGCCGCATGAAAAAGAAAGCTACAGCGACCGCCAGAAAGAGACATACCTTGGGGTATACCACTTAAACGAAGGTTTCGTGGCACTGGCGGACGAGCGCGTTGAGAGCGTTGAACCAACCGACAATAAACATGCTGTGCTGGGGCGCGACGCCGATCCTTACCTGCGTGCTATTACCTGGGACGGCTTTTTTAGTGACGTGTATCACCTTGATTTAGACTCGGGCGAGCAACAACTGGTTGCTAGTAAAATGTCCTGGGGCCACGACGTTGAACTGTCACCAAACGGTCGCTACGTGGCTTATTACCAAAACGGTCAGTTATGGCTTTATGATGCCGAGCAAGAGCAGCGTCGCCAAATGGCTACTGATATTCTGATTAGCTGGGCAGACGAAGAACACGATCGCCCGAGTGCACCCGACGGTTATGGTATTGCTGGTTGGTTAGACGATAACTCGGCATTCTTGGCTTACGACAAATATGACGTGTGGAAGGTGTCGCTAAATGGCAGTGCGGTGAATTTGACGGGCAATGGTCGTACTGATGAAATTCGTTATCGTCTGGTGCAAACGGATGACAACGCACTGGCGTTTCCGGCCAAGCAAAGCTTAATGCTGGAAGGTTTTGATCAAACCAACAAAACCAATGGCATTTACCGCTTAACCGGACAGGGCATTGAGCCGTTATTAACCGCCGATAAAACTCGCTTCCACTTTGTTGAGCAAGCCGAGAATGCCGATAGCTGGTTACTCACCCGCGAGAACTTCCAGCAGTTTCCGGACTTGTTCGTCGCGTCACAGTGGTCTGCAAACAACAGTGTAACAGCGCAACAAGCCACCGAGCTAAACCCACAAATTGATGACTTTAAATGGGGTACTACTGAGCTTATTAGTTGGCGCTCTACCCGCGGCGATCCGTTGGAAGGGGTGGTGATTAAACCAGAAGATTATGACCCGAATAAGCAGTATCCGGTGCTGGTTTATTACTACGAGAAGTTCGCGCAGCGGTTAAATCAATTTAATCAGATGAAAGTAAACCATCGTCCGAACTTTCCGTTTTATGTGAGCAACGACTACGTGGTGTTTCTGCCGGATGTGCACTTTAGCCCGGGCGAACCAGGTAGCAGCGCAACCGATTCACTGGTTCCTGGCGTGCAGAAGTTAATTGATATGGGCATAGCCGATCCAGACGCGGTGGGCTTGCATGGTCACAGCTGGTCTGGTTATCAGAGTGTGCACGTGATTACGCAAACAGATATTTTCGCAGCGGCAGTAGCGGGTGCTCCGGTAGTGAATATGACCAGCGCCTATAACGGTATTCGCTGGGGTTCAGGCCTGGCGCGTCAGTTCCAGTATGAACAGGGCCAAAGCCGCATTGGTAAGAGCATGGACGAAGCGCTGAACTTGTATTTGGAAAATTCGCCAGTGTTTTATGCCGACCGTATTAATACCCCATTGGTGATTCAGTTTGGTGATGACGACGGCGCGGTGCCATGGGAGCAGGGTATTGAAATGTACCTGGCTATGCGCCGGTTGAATAAACCTATTGTGATGTTGCAGTACGAGGGTGAGCCGCACCATTTGCAGCAGTATGCGAACAAGGTGGATTACACCATTAAAATGAAAGCTTTCTTCGATCATTATTTAAAAGGCGAAGACGCACCACTTTGGTGGTCTGAAGGTATGCCTTATAATGAAACCAGTGAGTAAAGATAGTACCTGATAAGAACTTGATGAGAGCCGATGTATGAACGCACCAAGCCATGATTATCAGCAGTTGATTGATATTTTTGCTGCGTGCTTTTATGCGTCAGAAAACACCCGCCTGGTGGCTGGCAAGGATGAACCTTACTATCTTCCTGCCGGGCAGGTGCTAGCGGAAGGTGACACTGCGGCAGGCTATCATCAGGTGGTGTTCGCCCATGGCTTTTATGCCTCAGCGCTGCATGAAATTGCGCACTGGTGCATTGCTGGCAGTGAACGCCGTAAACAGTTTGATTATGGCTACTGGTATGCCCCCGACGGCCGTAATGCCCAGCAGCAAAGTGAGTTTGAACAGGTTGAACGCAAACCTCAGGCGTTGGAGTGGTTGTTTGCCGATGCCGCAGGTTTTGTGTTTCAGGTAAGCGTGGACAATCTGTCGGGCATTGAAGTAGACCGCGCGGCTTTTACAGCGCAGGTGGCTAAGCAAAAACAAGCATACCTGAATCACGGGTTACCGAGTCGTGCTGAAGCGTTCAGACAAGCGCTGCTCGCTTATTATCAGCAAGCACTACCTTCATCGTTGAACGAGAAACAACTCTGCTATGGTTAACTTGCTATAGTTAATTGGCATTCGTTCATGAACATATGAGGAGATAAACAATGAAGAAGAATCTGATGACATGGCTTGCCAGCTTGGTTGTTGTTTTCACCTTTGCTGGTTGTCAAACTATTGAAGGTGCTGGTGAAGACATTGAAGACGCCGATGAAGCTATTCAGGAAGGTGCTGACAACCAAGAGGGTAGTGAATAAGTGACCCAGCCGTTGTACCGCATTGGTCTTATTATTAATCCGTATGCTGGCCTTGGCGGCAGTGTTGGTTTGAAAGGTAGCGACGGTGCCGACACTGTTGCCAGAGCTCGCGAATTAGGCGCTACTGAAAAAGCCGGTAAGCGGGTGGAAAGTGCACTGGCACTATTAACTGAATATAAATCCCAACTGAAGTTTGTGACTGTGGCCGGCGCTATGGGCGCTGACCTGTGTGAGCAACTGGGCTTTGATTATGAAGTGGCCTTTGAACCTGAGGCTGATTTATCCGCGCAAGATACCCGTGCCGCCGCCAAACAATTGGCCAAGGCTAATATAGACCTGCTGCTGTTTGCTGGTGGTGATGGCACTGCCCGCGATATTTGCGCCAGTTATCCCGATGATCAACCAGTACTAGGCATTCCTGCCGGCGTAAAAATACACTCCGGCGTTTACGCCATTAGCCCCAAAGCCGCAGGACGCGTGGTAGAACTGCTATTAAGTGGTAACTTAACCTCGGTATTGCATGCCGATGTGATGGATATTGACGAAGACAAATTCCGTAAAGGCGAAGTACGGGCCAGACGCTATGGCGAAATGCTGGTGCCCGCTGAACTGCGCTATATTCAGGCGGTTAAAATGGGTGGCAAGGAAAGCGACGAAATGGTGCTGGCCGACATCGCCGCCGACGTTATTGAGCGCATGGAAGACGAGCTGTGGGTAATGGGCTCTGGCTCTACGGTTGCTGCCATTATGGAAGATCTCAGCTTGCCTAATACGCTATTAGGCGTTGATGTGGTGTATCAGCAAGAAGTGATAGCCGCTGATGTTACCGCCAGCCAGTTGGAAGCTTTGCTAAACGAATACGACGAAAGCCGGCTCGTGGTTACGCTTATTGGCGGGCAAGGGCACATTTTCGGGCGTGGCAATCAACAGCTGAGCCCGACCGTAATTCGCCATATTGGCAAACAAAATTTGCACGTGGTGGCTACCAAAGCCAAGTTACAGGCGCTTAACGGAAGGCCGTTACTGGTAGACAGTGGTGACGCCGAATTAGATGCTGAACTGGCGGGTTTTATAAGAGTGATTACCGGCTATCATGACGAGGTTATGCTGAGTATTGCCGCTGTTGATTAAACAGCGGCATTGGCCAGAGCTTGTTTAGTACTGCGATTTCGGCATCCGAACCACTAAACCATCAAGCTCTTCAGTTACTTCTATCTGGCAACTCAGACGGCTGTTATCTTTTGGCTCTATGGCCATATCCAACATGTCTTCTTCCTGTTCACTCATTGGCGGTAACTTACCCAGCCAGTTCTCGTCAACGTAGCAATGACAGGTTGCACAGGACATCACGCCACCGCACTCACCTAAAATACCGTCAATCATGTTGTCAACAGCGCCTTCCATTACGTTACTACCCACTTCTACGTCGGCTTCGAATTGGTTGTCACTGGCATCAATATAAATAATACGGGGCATAGTCTGGTCTCTTTTTGCCATAATTTATGGCGCAAATGCTAACATAGAAAAAGCCTTTATGGGGTTTCAAATTGCGTTAGAATGGTGTTTTGCAAAGGAGCTATACATTATGGGATATCACGCCAACCGCGAATTTTTTGTGTCTTGGGAAGAATTACATCGAGCCACTAAAGAGCTTGCCCGTCGTCAGCTACCCGCTGAACAGTGGCGCGGCATTATTGCGGTTAGCCGGGGCGGATTAGTGCCTGCAGCCATAGTGTCTCGTGAATTGAATGTGCGCTTGGTCGACAGCGTTTGTGTGAGCTCATACGATCACAACTCGCAGCGCGACGATATTACCTTATTGAAAGACTCTAACAGCACTGACGACGGCGAAGGCTTTCTGGTTATTGACGATTTGGTAGATACTGGGAATACGCTGAAGTTCTTACGTGCGCGTTATCCCAAAGCTAAGTTCATTACCGTGTACGCGAAGCCAAGCGGCATGGAGTATGTTGACGATTACGTGGCTGATTTAGAGCAGGAAACCTGGATTCATTTTCCGTGGGACATGCACTTACATTACGTAGAACCGCTAGCCGGACAGGAATCTTAGGATTCCTGCCCGCCTGCGCGGCAGTTGTTACTGCAGTTTTTCGACAATAAAATCAATACAGGCATCAATGGCGATTTTCTCTTTGTCGCCACCAGCACGGTGTTTGTATTCAACCGCCTGTTCGTCTAAGTTGCGCTCACCAATCACGATTTGATGTGGAATACCCACCAGCTCCATATCGGCGAACATAACACCTGGGCGTTCTTTACGGTCGTCAAACAACACCTCAATGCCAGCTTGCTGTAGCTCCTGATAGAGCTTCTCAGCGGTTTCTTGCACGCGCACCGACTTGTGCATGTTCATTGGAATAATAACCACCTGGAAGGGTGCCAGGGCGCTTGGCCACACAATACCGTGGTCGTCGTGGTTCTGTTCAATGGCGGCGGCAACAATGCGCGACACACCAATCCCATAACAACCCATAGTCAGGCTTTCGTGCTTACCGGTTTCAGTTAACACGCCTACCTTCATGGCATCCGAGTATTTTTTGCCCAGCTGGAAAATATGCCCAACTTCAATACCGCGTTTTATCTGCAAAGTACCTGTGCCACAAGGGCTTGGGTCGCCTTCAACCACATTGCGTAAGTCAGCAACTTCCGGCACCGGCAAGTCGCGTTCCCAGTTAATACCGAAGTAGTGCTTGCCGTCCTGGTTTGCGCCTGCGGCGAAATCGTTTAGCACTAACACGCTGCGATCAATAATTACCGGCAGCGGCATGTTCACCGGACCCAGCGACCCCGGGCCGGCGCCAACTGCAGCCTTAATTTCTTCTTCGGTGGCAAAGGTAAGCGGCGAGGCAACGGCGCTGAGCTTAGCTGCCTTCACTTCATTCAGTTCGTGATCACCACGAATAATTAAGGCAACTAAGGTGTCTTCTTCGCCTTTTACAATCAGTGTTTTAACGGTCTTTTCAACAGGTAGCTGGAATTCTTTTACCAAGGCCGCAATAGTCTTCGCGTTAGGTGTATCCACCAGCTCAAGTTCCTGGCCTGACGCTTCGCGGTCAACCGCAGGCGCTAAGGCTTCAGCTAGTTCCACGTTAGCGGCGTAATCTGAGGCATCTGAAAACGCAATGTCGTCTTCGCCTGAACTTGCCAGTACATGAAACTCATGCGAATGGTTGCCACCAATAGAGCCGGTGTCGGCAATAACCGGACGGTAATCCAAACCTAAACGTTCAAAAATGGCGCAGTAAGCGGCATACATGCGATCGTACGTTTCTTGCAGGCTGTCTTGATCCAGGTGAAAGGAGTAGGCATCTTTCATCAGGAATTCACGCGCGCGCATGACGCCAAAGCGAGGGCGAATTTCATCACGGAATTTGGTTTGGATTTGGTACAAGTTGAGCGGTAACTGTTTATAGCTGCTTACTTCCTTGCGCACCAACTCAGAAATAACTTCTTCATGGGTTGGGCCCAGCACGAAGTCACGCTGGTTACGATCGTGCAGGCGCAGTAATTCCGGGCCGTAGTCGTCCCAGCGGCCAGATTCCTGCCATAAATCTGCAGGTTGCACTACCGGCATTAGAATTTCTAAAGCACCAGCGCGGTTCATTTCTTCACGCACTATCTGCTCAACTTTGCGCAGTACGCGCAGTCCGGTTGGTGTCCAGGTATAAAGGCCAGCGGCAACTTTACGAACCATGCCGGCGCGCAACATCAGTTGGTGACTAATGACTTCTGCGTCAGCAGGGTTTTCTTTTAAAGTGGACAGTAAATACTGGCTGGTACGCATGAGTTCTCCGCTAATGCTTTAATTAAGCAGAAATTCTATCAGTACCAAGGCCAGCAACAAAGCATTAGCCCACACTTAATACCAGATTTTCGCCATTTTTTACCTGCCAGCGAATATTCAGGTCGTAAAGCGTCATGCCGTAGCTCTGATCAGCCTCAGAATTCGTTTTGTAGGCCGGGCGAGGGTCTTGCGCCAGCACTTGGGTAATGAGCTGTTCGAGTTGCGGATAGCTAGTGGTTAGCTGCTGCAGTTGTTGCTGCGCTGCGGGACTAAATTGCGTCGGCATCAGCGTGGGCGCTGCGGCCGCAAAGGCACCATCGGCATCGGCTATGCTATCGGCGTATGGTATATAGGGTTTGATATCCACTACTGGCGTACCATTTACCCAATCGGCGCCGCTTACCTGCAGGCGCACCTTGCCTTTGGTTACCAGTACTTGTTCCAGTTTAACCACCGACAGACCCAAGGCATTGGGGCGAAAGCTGGAGCGGGTGGAAAACACGCCCACTTTTTGGTTGCCACCCAATCGCGGTGGGCGAACCAGGGGCTTCCAGCCTTGTGCCAGAGTTTTATGGAAAATAAAAGTAACCCAAATGTGGCTAAAAGCGTCTAAACCACGAACGGTGTCCGGGTGGTCGTATGGTGCGCTTAGCTCAATATAAATTTTGGCAGCATCAACCAGCCCAGGTTGGCGCGGAACTGCGAACTTTTCCGGATAGGGCGATTGAACATAACCGATAGTTTCCAGGGTGTGCTGCATTGAAGCCTTGATTCCTAACAAGTTGATGTGTGAATTTCACCACAAATTAGTGAGTAAGGCTATTTTGATGAGTTTAATCTTATCCTGAATTTTACGATCTCGATTAAGTTATTGATATTTATATATAAAAATATTGGCACTGGTTTTGCTTTGTAAAGTTAAAGCAAAACAACTTATTTAGTTTTTAATTAAGCCAATCCAAAAGAAGGAATAAGAAAATGGCAACAGCAAAAAGATTAGTCTGGCCAATGGCCGTATTTATGGTCGCCGGTTCTACCTTGGTAAGTTTAAGTGCCGCCGCAGCAGAGCGCGAGAAAGTGATTACTGCGGAATATGATGTGACGAGCGAAGTTCGTTTGTCGGTTGAATCTGGTGTCGGCAGCATAGAGTTTGTGCGGGGCGATAGTGATGTTATTTCCGTTCGCGTAGTTGCTACTGCCGATGACGACTCGGTGTGGAAAGACGGTGACGTTGAAGCAACTGAATTATCAGCGCGCCAGAATGGTGACTCACTTAGCCTGGAAGTTGAGCATGAGGATAACATTGAATTGCGCTGGACTATTCATATGCCGCGCGTAAGTACGCTGCACGCCGATTTAGGTGTAGGGGAAGTGAGTGGTGAAATCTGGACTACTGACGCCAGTATTGATGTTGGCGTAGGTGCTATTGAAATGACACTGTTTGGTACCGACTACGACCGCATTACTGCTAACGCAGGTATTGGTGAAACTAGTATTCGCAATGCCAATGCCACCACTGAACGTGCGTTTATTGCTTCTGAGTCAGAAGCTCGCGGTAATGGTTCGGCGCGCATCAGCGGTGATGTTGGTGTGGGTGAAGTGTCTTTTACAATAGATGCGCGCTAACTCAGGGTTAGCGCAACCATTGAACAGCCTGACCAAAGCACGTGTAATTGCTGTAGCACACGTGCTCGTTATCGGCAGGAAGCTGATAGCACTGACTTAAAATAATGGCATCCGCCTTAAACTGATAGGCTTGAGCGCGCATTTGATTGCGCGCTTCGCTTGCCGAAGCCGGCGGATCCTGGCGAGAACGCTGACAACTGTCGCCGGTAACTATGCTGATGACTTTATAAGGCTGTGCTACCGTTTCACCACGCTCGATCACGTCCATGCTACGACTGCCAAAATAGTTGCGAATATTCTCACTATCGAGATTGCTTTCGTAACCCATATTTTGACTGCTGCAGCCGGCAAGGCTTATTAATAGACCAACCGCAATCAGCCTCTGTACAACGACAGTTAAAGTCATGCTCTGTGTTTACCCTTTTATTATTTGATCAGGTAGGTAGCCAGATTATGCCCTTTGGCGAGGGCATCTTTCAATGCATTTGGCATACGACCTTGACCAGTCCAGGTGACGCGTTCTCCATTTGCATCGACAATAGCATACTTAGGTGGTTTCGGGGCACGTTTGGTGCCCGTTTTGCGCTTGGTTGCAGGCACGCCTTCTTGTTCAACAAAGTCTGCAATATCAACACCAGCAGCTTCCATAGCTTGTTTTATTTCGGCAATTTTTTTACTTTTTTCAGCTTCCGCGCGACGCAACTCAGCTTCTTCGGCTTCACGATCGGTAATAACCTTTTCTAACTTAGCTTGAACGTCACGTAATTCATCTAGCGAAAGTTCTTTAACGGATGCTTTTAAACGGCGGGCGTGAGTCAGAATTGCAGTAAAGTCACTCATATTCTTTTCCTTTATAATTTTCGACAATCGATAGGCTTAATAAACGTTTAAAACACAATTTTAGTTTAGTTAATTATATTTTTTTAAATAGTACTTTAATAAACGCTTAAATATAAGTCAGTCGTTTGTCTTAAATTTGTCGAAGATATCTCGCACAAATAAAAAGGCAGCCGAAGCTACCTTTTATTTTTATTTGTTACATATTTTCAAACTTTACATATTAGGGTAAGTGGGGCCGCCACCACCTTCTGGAGTTACCCAGGTAATATTCTGTTGCGGATCTTTAATATCGCAGGTTTTACAGTGAATACAGTTCTGCGCATTTATTTGGAATACCGACTCACCTTTATCGTTTTCTACTACCTCGTACACACCGGCAGGGCAGTAACGTTGCGCGGGTTCAGCGTACTTGGGTAAATTAACCTGAATAGGAATACTCTTATCCGCTAGTTTTAAGTGACAAGGTTGGTCTTCCTCGTGGTTGGTATTCGATAAATAAACCGACGACGAACGATCAAACATTAATTTATTATCAGGTTTCGGATAATCAATTTTCTTCGCATCTTTTACGGTTACCAATTGCGAATGGTCGGGTTCCCAATCTTTGAATGTAAAAGGTAATTTACCGCCAAAGAAGTTTTGATCCAGAGTATTATAAACGCCACCCCAGAATGTCCCGAATTTATGAACGGCCGGTCCAAAATTGCGTGAGCCGTAAAGTTCTTTATATATCCAGGAAGATTTGA
Organism: Pseudidiomarina planktonica; assembly: GCF_900177775.1. Classification (GTDB taxonomy): domain Bacteria; phylum Pseudomonadota; class Gammaproteobacteria; order Enterobacterales; family Alteromonadaceae; genus Pseudidiomarina; species Pseudidiomarina planktonica. Next base: position 1,039,748 of record NZ_FXWH01000001.1, read on the forward strand.
AGGCTTCTGTATATTCATTTAATTCGGTATTAGCCGATTCATTTTTTAAGGCATCAAACAGAACTTCAGCGGCAATCATTCCCGATTTCATGGCGGTATGATTACCCTTTATTTTGGCAAAGTTCAGAGTTCCGGCTTCACAACCAACTAATAAGCCACCGGGGAACGTCATTTTAGGCAGCGAGTGGAAACCACCTTTGGTAATAACGCGTGCACCATAGCTAACGCGTTTGCTTCCGGCTAATACTTTGGCTATTTCCGGGTGAGTTTTATAGCGCTGAAATTCAGCAAATGGGTTCAAATGTGGGTTTTGATAATTCAGGTCAACAATTAAGCCAACGTACACCTGACCGTCTTCGGCATGGTACAGGTAACCGCCACCAGAGGCTTCGTCATCTAATGGCCAGCCCGCGGAGTGAACGACTTTACCCGGTTCATGCTGGTCGGCCGGAACATCCCAGATTTCTTTAAAACCAAGGGCGTAGTGTTGTGGCGTAGCGTCTTTATCTAACTCAAACTTACTAATGAGTTGCTTGCCTAAATGCCCGCGCGCGCCTTCAGCAAAAATAGTGTATTTGGCACGTAGTTCCATGCCGGGTTCAAAGCTGCCTTTTTGCTCGCCATCGGCGGCAACACCCATGTCACCGGTAATCACACCGCCGACACTGCCATCTTCTTTATAAATAATGTCTGCGGCCGGGAAGCCGGGAAATATTTCTACGCCAAGCTGTTCTGCTTGTTCTGCCAGCCACCGGCAAACGTTGCCCATGCTAACAATGTAGTTGCCGTTGTTATGAAAGGTTTTCGGTGTGGCTATTCCCGGCAGGCGTGTAGCCTTTTCGGCGTTATTGAAGAGAAATATGTCGTCACCGGTAACTTCGGTATTTAACGGCGCACCAAGCTCTTTCCATTTTGGAAATAGTTCATTTAATGCTCGCGGTTCAAATACCGCACCCGATAAAATATGAGCACCAACTTCAGAGCCTTTCTCGACCACGCAAATCATTAACTCTTGCTCGTTGTCTTTAGCCAACTGGCCTAATCGACAGGCAGTGGCGAGGCCGGCAGGGCCTGCACCCACAATAACGACGTCAAATTCCATACTTTCGCGTTGCATCATCTGCTCCTACTGCTAATTTTATCAGGCGATTTGAATAGGTATCAGCCCTTGATACTGCTCGAGTAAGCGTGTGATTTCTTCTGCAGGCAGAGGGCGGCTGAATAAAAATCCCTGGCCAATATTACAGTCGCGCTCGAGCAGGAAGTCTACTTGCTCTTCGGTTTCAATACCTTCGGCAACTATATTGATATCAAGGTTTTTCGCCAGATTAATAATGGTTTGAGTAATAGTCGCATCGTCTTTGTCACCAGGAAGATCCTGAATAAACGAGCGATCAATTTTTAGTGAGGTAACCGGGAAGTTCTTCAAATAAGCCAATGATGAGTAGCCCACGCCAAAGTCATCAATGGCCAGCGAAATACCGTGCTCACGAATAGAGTGCATAAAGTTGGTATGCGACTGAATGTTCTCAATAAATACTTGTTCGGTAAGCTCCAGCTCCAGGCGATTAGCCGGAACTTTGGCACGGCGAATAGCGTCCAGTACGTTATCGACCAGGTCCGGCGAGTGTAATTGCTTACCGGAAACGTTAATAGCCATGGTTAAATCAGTGAAACCAAGCTCACGCCACTCGTGCAATTGCGCTAAGGCACTGCGCATCACGAAATCTGAAATAGGCATAATCAGACCGGTATCTTCGGCAATTGGAATAAATTGATCCGGGCCTATCAAGGTGCCGTCGTCTTCAATCCAACGTACCAGCGCTTCCATACCAATAATGCGGCGACTGTTAAAATCAATTTTCGGCTGGTAATACACCACGAGTTTTTCTTGTTCAATGGCGTGGCGTAACCGCTTCAACATTTCCAATTTTTCGGTTAAGTCGTGATGCAAGTCTTTGGTATAAATGCGGAAAGTGTTACGGCCATTCTCTTTGGCGCGATACAAGGCAGTATCAGCATTACGTATCAGCGTTTCGGCGCTGAAGCCTGCGTCATTGGCATAAGCAATACCAATGGAACCTGAGATAAATATTTCGTAGGCATCAACAAAGAAGTGAGTGTCGAGCGCTATCAGTAATTGGTTGGCTAACCCTTCAACCGCTTCGCGATCTTCCATATGCGGAATAGCCAGCACAAATTCATCACCACCGGTACGGGCTAAATAACCTTCTTCAGGAATGATTTTACTTAAGCGGCGAGCCACGCGTTTTAGCAAATCGTCGCCAACTGTGTGACCGAGCGCGTCGTTTACTTCTTTAAATCTGTCTAAGTCTATAAAGAACACAACCAGTAGCTCGTCGCTGGTGGCTGACTGGGAGCAATACTTTTCTAAGAAGCGCATTAACGCATTACGATTGGCCAAATCAGTTAGGCCATCGTGTTCGGCCAAATAGGCCATTTTCTTTTCTACGCGCTCGCGCTCTTCAATTTCGGCATATAAATCAAGGTTAGTATCGGCTAGCTCTTGCGCCCGGAAACGGCTCATTCCCAGCACATAAAATACAAAGGTCAACAGGCCGGTGGCAACCAGACCAGCAAGCAGGGCGACCACAGGAACACCTGAGCGAAGCTCCGACAGGCGTTGCGTCGTTGGCCATAGCTCAAGCTTCCAGGCATTTCCGAGTACTTGTAATGAGGTGCTGGTGTTCCAGCTCGCGCGTTGGGTTTGCTCGCCCTGAAACTCGTAAAGTGTATTACCCTGATCGGTAATGACCAGCTGATAGCCTTCGGTAATATTGGTTCGTACAATGCTATTAAACAGCTGTTGCAGGCTAATAATGCTGCCAAAGAAGCCAGGTCGTTCGGGATTGTTCACTCGCACGAACATAGCTATATCGGTTTTTTGCTCCGCCAGTGAGCCGGCCGGACCTACCATAGCGTGGCTATTGTCTTCAGAGTCTAACAGTACAGACACCAGGGGTGACTGATTGAAGGTCGTGTTTAATTTGGAATAGTTGCCTTGTTCAGGCGCTACCAGTTGTACTTGCAACTTGGGCGATAACCACACCATGTTGCGAACACTTTGATAGTACAAAGCGATAGTGTCGGTTTCTTTTTTCCAGCGTTGCTCAAGTGGCTTGTCGCTGTTGCTCCAATCACGGGCTACCCATTCGGCCATAAATACATGAGCGATTAAGTTTTGGCGAACTTCACGCTGAATATTAAAGGCTTCAGTGGCAAGGTTCTGACGTATTTGTTGGTCTTCTTCATGTTTTAAAAACAGAAAAAACGCAACAGTGAGCGCCGTTCCTACGATGGCCGCAATAATAGCTTGTCTCGATCCCGAGAGGTTTCTCATAAGCTTGTTCTGTACCATTGAGTTAGCGCCGCGGTCACAGTGTAACATCAGCGCTGAATTTTATAATTATTATATGGGAACCATAATTACCGATTCATCCCAGTGGTGCAAGGGTTTCGCACCACTGGAACAGATAAAATCGGCAAAAAACTGCATTGTTATGCGAGTTCAGTTCTATTTTTGAACAACTCCAACGCCTCGGGGTTGGCTAATGCGTCGGTATTTTTAACGGTTTCCCCATGAATGACCTGGCGCACTGCAAGTTCAACAATTTTTCCACTAATAGTTCTAGGAATATCATCAACTTGCGCAATTACTGCCGGAACATGGCGGGGCGTCGCATTGGCGCGGATAGTGCGGCGGATTTCTTGTTGTAGTTCTTCGTTCAGTTGAATGCCGTCGCGCAGCTTCACAAATAACACTACTCGCTCATCGTCGTCGTGTTGCTGGCCTACCGCAATGCTTTCTAATACGGCATCTACTTTTTCCACTTGCCGATAAATTTCAGCCGTACCAATACGCACGCCACCCGGGTTAAGCACTGCGTCGGAGCGACCATAGATAATGACACCGTTGTGTTCGGTTAGCTCGGCATAGTCACCATGCGCCCAGATATTATCGAAGCGAGCAAAGTAGGCGTTGTAATAGCGTTCGCCGTCGGCATCGTTCCAAAAGCCAATAGGCATACAAGGGAAGCTTTGGGTACAAACAAGTTCGCCTTTCTGCTGGCGTACCGGGTTGCCGTTGTCGTCAAAAATGTCAACTGCCAGACCAAGTCCCCGACACTGCAGCTCACCGCGGTAAACCGGCAGAATAGGGCAGCCTAAGGCAAAGCAGGAAACGATGTCGGTGCCACCGGAAATCGACGACAAGCAGACATCTTGCTTAATGTCGCGGTATACGTAGTCGAAGCTTTCCGGTGGAAGCACGGATCCTGTTGTTAACAGCGCTCTTAGGGATTCTAACTGGTGGCTTTCAGCTGGCTTTACGCCGGCTTTTTCTAAGGCTGACAAATATTTTGCGCTGGTGCCGAACACACTAATGTCTTCTTCGTCAGCAATGTCCCAAAGTACTTCTGGTTTAGGTGCAAACGGAGAACCATCGAATAACACCAGAGTGGCACCTAATGCTAGTCCTGACACTAGCCAGTTCCACATCATCCAGCCGCAGGTGGTGAAGTAAAACAGGGTGTCGTCACGATCTAAATCGGTGTGTAAACCATGTTCTTTGTAATGCTGAAGCAGAGTGCCACCAATGCCGTGCACTATGCACTTAGGTACCCCGGTGGTGCCCGAACTGAACATAATATACAGCGGATCGTTAAAGTTCATTGGCGCAAAATCGATGCTGGTGGCGTCGGCGTCTAGAAACTCCTGCCAGGCATGCATGTTGCTCTGCTCAGAGCCTTGGTAATTGCCGGTAAAGTTCACTACCAGAGTTTGTTCAATGCTCTCAATCGACTCTAAAATAGCTGCCGTTTTGTCTGCTAAATCAATGGTTTTACCATTGTAAAAATAGCCATCCACGGTAATAAAAAGCTTAGGTTCAATTTGACCGAACCGATCCAGCACGCCTTGCACGCCAAAGTCAGGCGAGCACGACGACCAGATAGCGCCAATGCTAGTAGTGGCCAGCATAGCAACCACAGTTTCAATGCAATTTGGCAGCATGCCGGCAATACGATCGCCGGCTTGCACGCCATGCGCCCGGAAACTGGCGGCTAAGGCTGCAACTTCGCCATAAAGCTCGGCATAAGTTAGTTGTTGGCGAGTACCGTTTTCACCGCGAAATATCAGGGCTAAGTGCTCGTCTTTGTGGCGTAGTAAATTCTCCGCAAAATTCAGTTTGGCTTGCGGGAACCAGTTGGCGCCGGGCATTTTATCGCCATTCTCCAGAATGGTTTTGCCCTTGTCGCCAACAACATCAAAGTAATCCCAAACCTGTGACCAGAAGTCTTCTTTATGTTGCACCGACCATTGGTGCAAGTCCGCGTAGTTGGCTAAGCCCAAGTCGTAGGATTTATCAATGTGTTGAAGGAAATCGGTCATGCGGGCATCCGCAATTGTGTCTGCTGAAGGTTGCCACATCATCGCATTGCTTGAAGTAGTCATGAACGCGCTATCCTGTTGTTTGCTGCTTAGCTAATTCCGCCAGTGCTACTTGTGAGCGCGGGGAATGCTGTAAATGTTCACAAATGGCTGCACCAGCTTGTACTAAGGCATCCAAATTCACGCCGGTTTCTATGCCCATGCCTTGTAGCATGTAGAGCACGTCTTCGCTGGCCACATTACCACTGGCACCTTTGGCGTACGGGCAACCGCCCAAGCCAGCTACGGCACTATCAATGGTGGCTACGCCCAGCGGTAAGCAACTGGCGATGTTGGCGAGTGCCTGACCGTAGGTATTGTGAAAGTGTAAGGCGAGCTGTTCTATAGGAACCTGATCGGCAACATCGCTGAGCATGCGCTGTGCATGCAGCGGTGTGCCAACGCCAATAGTGTCGCCCAGCGACACTTCATAACAGCCCATTTCGTGAAGCTTGCGCGCCACAAAGACCACATCTTCCAGTGGTACTTCGCCTTGGTAAGGGCAACCTAGCACGCAGGATACATAGCCACGAACCTGAATGTTACGGGCTTTGGCTGCTTCCAGCACTGGTGCGAAACGGTCCAGGCTTTCGGCAATGCTGCAATTGATATTGCGCTGGCTAAACGCCTCGGAGGCTGCACCAAATATAGCTACTTCGTCAGCACCGGCAGCCATAGCTGCTTCGAAGCCTTTTAAGTTGGGTGTTAAGGCGGCATAGGTAATACCCGACTGGCGCTGAATGCCTGCAAATACCTCACCACTGGCCGCCATTTGCGGAACCCACTTGGGGCTCACAAAGGCGCCGGTTTCGATATAGTCCAAGCCGCTGTTACTGAGTGCATCGACTAAGGCAATTTTGGCGGCCAAAGGCACCGCTTGCTCGTTCTGCAAGCCGTCGCGAGGGCCTACCTCAACAATTTTAACGCGTTCGGGTAATGCCATTATGCCTCCGCTTCTTCGGCCGCCACTATGGTTAATAGCTCGGCGCCGTCGCTAACCAAATCACCGGCACTGTAATAAGTGTCAGTAACTTCACCAGCGTGTGGTGCGCGAATGGTGTATTCCATTTTCATGGCTTCCATAATCAACACCGCCTGATCCTTTTCAACGTTGTCGCCTGACTTCACCAATACTTCAATTACAGTACCGTTCATAGGTGCGGTAAGGCTACCCTGCGCGGTGTCTTCGTTCAATGTATCGGCAATGCGCTCGCGCTGGAAGTTAAGCGTGGCGTGCTGATCGAATAAGCTTACGCTATGACTGTCAACATGAGCGAACAGCTTACGCTGGGCACCGTTACGGGTTACCGTTAATTGATCATCATGGCTGCTAACCTGCCAGTGGTACTCAGTGTCGTCACGTTGCTCAATCCAGATACCCGGTTGAGTGGCACTGTGCTGGTAAAAAGTGACCTGAAACGGCTCATCTGACGTGGTGGTTTGCAAGCTGAACTGGTAGGTAGCCGGCTGGTTTAAACGCAGTGCCGAACCACTTTGCCAGGGGTTGCTTGATGCTGGCTTCTGCAAACCAGCAATAATAGCCAGTGCAGCAACCGCGGCGTCATCGGCCTGGGCCGCACCTTGGTCAGCAAACAGGGTGTCTTCATGGTGTTCAATAAACTGCGTGCTTAGTTCCGCTTGCTGGAACTGGGGATGGCGACAAATGCGACGCAGGAAATCAATGTTCGTACGCAAACCAGCAATACGGTAAGCGTCTATGGCGCGGTTAAGACGGCGCAATGCAATAGTGCGGTCTTCACCCCAAACAATCAGTTTGGCAATCATAGGGTCATAAAAGGCGGTTACTTCATCACCCTCTAAAACACCGGTGTCGACGCGCACATGCTCACCGGTTTCCGGTGGACGTAAGTGTTTTAGTACACCGGTGCAAGGTAAGAACTCATTGTCTGGATCTTCCGCATAAATACGGGCTTCAAACGCATGGCCGTGAATTTTTACGTCATTTTGTGCCAGTGGCAGTGGTTCGCCGTCGGCTACACGCAGTTGCCATTCCACTAAATCCAGACCGGTAATCATTTCGGTAACCGGGTGCTCTACCTGCAGGCGCGTATTCATTTCCATAAAGTAGAAATTGTTGTCGCGATCCAGCAGGAACTCCACCGTACCAGCACCAACGTAATCAATGGCCTGGGCGGCACGAACTGCAGCTTCACCCATAGCAACCCGGGTAGCTTCGGTAACCGCTGGTGCCGGTGCTTCTTCTACTACTTTCTGGTGGCGACGCTGTACTGAGCAATCGCGCTCGGCTAAATACACGGCATTACCGTGCTCGTCAGCGAACACCTGAATTTCAACGTGACGCGGATGACGAATGAATTTCTCAATCAGCATACGGTCGTTGTTAAACGACGCTTTGGCTTCACGTTTGGCCGAGGCCAGTGCATCGTGAAACTCGTTCGCGGCTTCAACAATACGCATGCCTTTACCGCCACCACCGTAGGCTGCTTTCAATAGCACCGGGAAGCCAATTTTTTCGGCTTCTTGCGCTAAAAACTCAGGGTCTTGGTCAGAGCCGTGGTAGCCAGGCACTAAAGGTACGTCTGCTTCGCCCATAATGGCTTTAGCGGCGCTTTTAGAGCCCATAGCGGCAATAGCATTTACCGGTGGGCCAACAAAAATAAGGTTGTTGTCGGCACAGGCGTCAGCAAAGGTTTCGTTTTCCGACAAAAAGCCGTAGCCCGGGTGAATAGCCTGCGCGCCGGTTTGCTTGGCAGCGGCAATAATTTTTTCTATTACCAGGTAGCTTTCGGCACTTGGCGACGCACCAATATAAACCGCTTCATCGGCCATTTTTACGTGGCGAGCCTGACGGTCAGCATCGGAATAAACAGCAACTGTGGCAATGCCCAGTCGTTGCGCTGTACTAATAATACGGCAGGCGATTTCGCCCCGATTCGCAATAAGAACTTTATTTAACATAGGTTAACCCCGGCTCCAGTTGGCGCTGCGCTTTTCTAAAAAAGCAGCCAGGCCTTCTTGTCCTTCTGCGGACACGCGAATGTCGGCAATGTGTTCAATGGTGGTTTGCCGTACGGTGGCAGTAATGGGCTGTAGTCCCACTTGTGCTATCAATGTTTTACACGCCTGTAATGCCGCCGGGCCATTCGCCAGAATAGCGTCCAGCAGCGGCGCTAGTGCTTCTTCTAAATCGTCGGCAACTGTGTGAATTAAACCACAGGCTCGTGCGGTTTCAGCATCAAAACGTTCAGCCGTAAGCATATAACGACGTGCCTGACGTACGCCCATAGCGCGAATAACGTAGGGGCTGATAACGGCCGGAATCAGGCCAATTTTCACTTCGCTCAGGCAAAAGCTTGCACGTGGTGTGGCCAGGGCTATATCACAGCAGGCAGCAAGCCCCACCGCACCGCCAAAAGCAGCGCCTTGCACCAGACAAAAAGTCGGTTTACTGAGCTCATCCAAACGTTGCATTAACAGCGAGAGCTGACTGGCATCGGCAACGTTCTCGGCCCGATCTTTCTCGGCCATCGAACGCATCCAGTTTAAGTCGGCACCAGCAGAAAAGCTTTTGCCGTTGGCCTGCAGCACCAACACGCGGGCGCGCGGATGTTGATCAACCTGAGCCAGCTTCTGCAGTAACTCGGCAATCATGGCATCGTTAAATGCATTGTGAACGTCGGGGCGATTCATGGTGAGTCGCGCCACGCCGTTCTCGGCAATATCTAAGGTCGTAAATTCAGTCACAGCTTTGCTCCTGCTTACATGCGGAACACGCCAAAGCGTGTGTCTTCAATAGGTGCATTCATGGCGGCGGCAATACTCAGGCCCAGCACTTCACGGGTGTTGGCCGGATCAATAATGCCGTCGTCCCACAGGCGACCTGACGCATAGAACGGATGCCCTTGCTTGTCATACTGCTCAACTATTGGCTCTTTTAGCTTGGCTTCGTCGTCGGCACTAAGCTCTTCGCCTTTGCGGGCTAAGTTGTCTTTGGTTACCTGTGCCATTACGCCAGCAGCTTGCTCACCACCCATGACTGAAATGCGCGCATTCGGCCACATAAACATTAGGGTTGGATCATACGCCCGGCCACACATGCCGTAGTTACCAGCACCGTAGCTGCCACCAATAAGTACGGTAAACTTAGGTACTTTGGCACAACTTACGGCGGTCACCATTTTGGCGCCGTGCTTGGCAATACCTTCGGCTTCGTACTTTTTACCAACCATAAAGCCAGTAATGTTTTGCAAGAATACCAATGGAATTTTGCGCTGGGCACAAAGCTCAATAAAGTGGGCACCTTTTTGGGCCGACTCCGAGAACAAAATACCGTTATTGGCAATAATACCAACCGGATAGCCGTGAATGCGGGCAAAGCCGGTTACCAGAGTGTTGCCGTAATTCTGTTTAAACTCATCAAAGTCAGAGTCGTCTACCACACGGGCAATCACTTCACGTACGTCGTAAGGCTTACGCAAGTCGGTACCCACAATGCCGTAAATTTCATCGGCGGCGTAGCGGGGTGGTTTCACCTCGTGCTGACGCACCGGATTGGCTGGTTCGTGATTTAACCGAGCAACAGAACGACGCGCTAATGCCAGTGCGTGTTCGTCATTCATGGCGAAATGGTCAGCAACACCGGAAATACGCGTGTGTACATCGGCACCACCAAGCTCTTCGGCGCTCACTTCTTCACCTGTAGCCGCTTTCACCAGCGGTGGTCCGGCTAAGAAGATAGTGCCTTGCTCTTTTACGATAATGCTTTCGTCGGCCATGGCTGGTACATAAGCACCACCGGCGGTACACAAACCCATAACCACAGCTATTTGTGGAATACCTTTGGCCGACATATTGGCCTGGTTAAAGAAGATCCGGCCGAAGTGATCACGGTCAGGGAATACTTCGTCCTGACGGGGCAGGTTAGCACCACCGGAATCAACCAGATAAATACAAGGTAAGTGACAGCGCTCAGCAATTTCTTGTGCGCGCAGGTGCTTTTTAACCGTTAGCGGATAATAAGTTCCGCCTTTTACGGTGGCGTCATTCGCCACCACCATGCATTGCACACCTTCAACCTGACCTATACCTGCTACTACGCCAGCGGCAGGTACATAGTCGTCGTAACATTCCCAGGCGGCAAACTGGCCAATTTCCAGAAAGGGTGAGCCAGCATCTAATAATTTATCAATGCGTTGGCGGGCAAGTAATTTGCCGCGCGCCAGGTGGCGCTGTTGATATTTCTCGCCGCCACCTTGTTTTATTTGTTCGGTTTTTTCTGAAACCTCAGCTACCGCGGCACTCATGGCCTTATGGTTAGCTACATAGGTTTCGTCTTTGGTATTGATCTTGCTGGTGAACACGGCCACAAGCAACTCCTTCCAGGTTGATTGACTAGCTCAGCTTAGTTGGACTCAGTGAACAATTCACGACCAATCAGCATACGACGAATTTCAGAGGTACCAGCACCGATTTCATACAGTTTGGCATCACGTAACAAACGACCGGTAGGGTATTCATTAATGTAACCGTTACCGCCTAATAGCTGAATGGCGTCTAAGGCCAGCTTAGTGGCAAGCTCGGCTGCATACAAAATAGCACCGGCTGCGTCTTTACGGGTGGTTTCACCACGGTCGCAGGACTGGGCTACCGCATACACATAAGCACGGGCTGCGTTAGTGCCGGTATACATGTCAGCTAATTTACCCTGTACCAGTTGGAACTCACCAATGGCTTTGCCAAATTGCTTACGGTCGTGCACGTAAGGCACACAAACGTCTAAACAGGCCTGCATAATACCCAGTGGGCCAGCAGCCAATACGGCGCGCTCGTAATCCAGACCGCTCATCAGTACTTCCACACCATTGTCGATCTCACCCAGTACATTTTCAACGGGTACCCGGCAATCGTCGAATACTAGTTCACAGGTGTTCGAGCCACGCATGCCCAGTTTGTCCAGCTTCTGAGCGGTTGAGAAGCCCGGGAAGTCTTTCTCGATAATAAACGCGGTAATGCCGCGCGAGTTTTTCTCAGGATTCGTTTTTGCGTAAACCACCAGTACGTGTGCATCAGGACCGTTGGTAATCCACATTTTATTACCGTTCAAAATGAAGTGGTCACCGTCGCGCTTGGCTTTTAGTTTCATCGCAACCACGTCAGAGCCGGCATTCGGTTCGCTCATAGCCAAAGCACCAACGTGTTCGCCGCTGCACAGTTTCGGCAGGTACTTTTCTTTCTGCTGTTGGTTACCGTTACGCGCAATCTGGTTTACACACAGGTTAGAGTGCGCGCCGTAGCTTAAGCCAACCGAAGCCGAGGCACGGCTGATTTCTTCCATGGCAATCACATGCTCAAGATACCCTAAGCCGGAACCACCGAACTCTTCGGGAACCGTCATGCCCAGCACACCTAAATCACCAAGCTTACGCCACAGCTCATTTGGGAATTCATTTTTTTCATCAATTTCTGCAGCGCGCGGAGCGATTTCGTCACGGGCAAATGCGTTTACTGACTCGCGGATCATAGTTGCGGTTTCGCCTAATCCGAAATTGAGCGAAGAAAAGTGGTTAATCATGACTACTCCTGAACTGTGGTTGTATTGGCAGTAACTTCCAGCAACTCATCGCGACAGCGATCTTCTAAGTTGCTAAGTTCCACCAACAGCACTTTGATGTCTTCTAATTGCTGCTTCAACGAAACTTTCTTCTCGTCTATCAGCTCCAAAATTTTGTGTAACTGTGATTCGCTGCTGCTATCAGCATCATACAAATCGAATAGGCGTTTGGTTTCGGCTAGTGAGAAACCTAAACGTTTGCCGCGCAGAATCAGCTTTAACCGCACTTTGTCGCGGTTGGTATATAAACGCGTTTGACCATGCCGGGCCGGAGCCAGCAGTCCCTGGTCTTCATAGAAGCGAATACTACGGGTGGTAATGTCAAATTCCCGTGCCAGTTCGCCGATTGAAAATGTGGTTATTTGGTTCATTTGCGCTTGCATTAGTAACGGTTCGGGAGCTAAGCTTAGATCAAGTTGACGCCAGCGTAAAGTATCTTACGTTAACGTAAAGTGGAATCTAGTGCTTACAGCAAGAGCTTACGGAAAAATAGCCGTTGGCCGCCTGACTCTGTTTTAGGTTAATGACTTAATTAAAGGAGCTCTCATGAGTGATGCAATTGTAATAGTTAGTGCCGCCAGAACCCCAATGGGTGGTTTTCAGGGCGCGTTAAGTGATGTTAGTGCGCCGGATTTAGGTGCGGCTGCAATTAAAGCGGCATTATCGCGCAGTGGCCTGAAGCCGGAAGACGTGCAGGAAGTCATTATGGGTAATGTGCTACCGGCGGGCTTAGGTCAGGCACCAGCTCGGCAGGCTATGTTGCACGCAGGGCTACCGCGCGGCACTGGCGCTACTACTATTAATAAAGTATGTGGCTCAGGTTTGAAAGCTGCCATGTTTGGTCACGATTTGATTATTGCTGGCTCAGCCGGTGTGGTTATGGCTGGTGGTATGGAAAGTATGTCGAACGCTCCTTATCTGTTGCCGAAAGCTCGTAGCGGCTATCGCATGGGTCATGGTCAGGTATTAGATCACATGATGATGGACGGGCTTGAAGACGCCTACGAAAACCAGGCTATGGGTACTTATGCTCAGGCTACCGCCGATGAGTACGGTATTGATCGCGAAGCTATGGATGAGTTTGCATTAGAATCACTGCGCCGGGCACAAGCCGCCATTAAAGACGGCTTATTCGACGAAGAAATTACCGAAGTTACCTACAGCACGCGCAAAGGCGAGGTTACTGTGAGTGTTGATGAGCAACCAGGTAAAGCTCAGCCGGAAAAAATTCCAAGCTTACGCGCAGCCTTTAAGAAAGACGGTACTATTACCGCCGCCAACTCAAGCTCCATTTCAGACGGCGCCGCTGCGGTGGTATTGATGCGTGAAAGCGAAGCCAAAGCCAAAGGCTTACAGCCGCTGGCCCGTATTGTTGGCCATAGCACTCATTCACAAGCACCAGCTGAGTTTACTATTGCACCAGTTGGCGCGATGCAGAAGTTGTTGAAGAAAATTGACTGGCAAAAAGACGACGTAGATTTGTGGGAAATCAATGAAGCCTTTGCCATGGTTACTATGCTGGCCATGCGTGAAATGGACATCGACCATGCCAAAGTAAACGTTCACGGCGGTGCTTGTGCACTTGGCCACCCAATTGGCGCCAGTGGCGCACGCTTGTTGGTAACCTTGCTGCACGCCTTGAAGCAACGCGGTAAAAAGCGCGGTGTTACCTCACTCTGTATTGGTGGTGGTGAAGCTGTAGCCGTAGCAGTTGAAATGCTTTAATCACACTTAGTGAACCGGCTGGCGTCGACGTGACGCCAGCCAAACGGATAACAGTAAAATGGCAGCTCCGGCTGCCAGCCGCGACCAGTTAACGTCACGTCCCCAGAACAGGAAGTTCACCAGCAAACCGGCCGGTATAAGCATATTGTTCATGGTTGCCAGTTGTGCGGTGTTTACCCACTTAGTGGCCAGGTTCCAGCCCAGGTAACCTAAACCTGATGCACCTAAGCCTAGCCAAATTAAAATACCCCACTGCAAACTCGTGGTTGGGGCTGCGGTGAAATCACCGAACAGCAATGCGGCAATACCTGTTAATAAGGCAGCGCCGGCAAAGAAGAGTGCAAAGGTGTGAGTTTGTTGCAGGGTACTGCCTAGTGGTAAGCGTTTGTAAAATACCTGACCCGCGGCAAAACACAGGTTAGCGCCCTGAATAAATAAAAAGCCGGTTAGGAATGAGTTGCTAAGGCCATCGTAGCGAATCACCGCGGCGCCAAGCACGGCAATAGCAGCTGCTAACCACCATTGCCAGGGTAGGTGGCGACGCTGGAAACCCAGTTCGTCCACCAAAGTCACGTACAGCGGTGTGAAAATGGTAAAGAGCAATACTTCGGCCACGCTTAAATACAGAAAGGCCTGATACAGCAATAAATACATAAGGCCAATTTGAACCGCGCCAATGGCCATCAGCATAAGTTGCTTAGCAAAAGGCACATGCCGTACGCGCAACAGGGGTAGAAATAGTAGTAGGGCTAATAACATGCGGATAAAAACGGCAAGGTAGCTGTCCACCTGGCCAGCCAGAAATTCACCAATAAGTGAAAACGAGGCTGCCCAAACAGCCGTAATAAGCCATAACATCCACATGATTTAGTTCTCCTGCCCGGGGTTCTTCGTTGTATCGGCGCGGGGATGATAGCTTGAGCGATAGTAACGCGGTGCTACACCCATGGTTTTTTTGAACAATCGCGAAAAGTAGTAAGGGTCATCAAACCCGAGTGCCTGAGCGATTTCACGTACCGATTGTGCGGTATTGTCCAGCAATCGACAAGCGTATTGAACTTTCAGCTCATTGAAATAGCGCAACGGGCTGGTACCGGTACTAAGCCGGAATTTTTTACTGAAATGATGGCTCGACAGGCCCGCAAAATTGGCTAGGTCGGCTAAGCTCAGAGTCTTGTGCAGATTATCGGTCATAAAACGCTCCAGTGCCGGTAAGTGAAAACCGCCGGGTTGAGCGTGTTGCGACTGACCGGTCGTTGGTATCAGTTCAGGTAGCTGTGCCAGCAGTTGTTTTAGCAATGCTGCAGCTAGTATGCCGCTGCTGGTGGTAGGGCGTTGATGCTGCAGGTTAAGTAACCGGGTAACGTCAGGCAGTAGCGCCTGCCAGTTATTCAGAGTTAAGCGGGGCTGTTGGTGAGTAACCCCTAAATAGTCCATGCATGCGGCTGCAGCGTGACCACGAAAATGCGCCCAGTAAATGCTCCATGGCTCGTTGTTACTGGATTGGTAAGAGTGGCTAACGCCGCTGGGTAACAGCAATAGCTGACCAGCTTGTAAATCACCACTGGCGTGGGTAGTTTGAAATGAACCGCGGCCTTCGTGACAGAATATAAGTAAGTAATCGGTATGTTGCTGGCGCTGAATTTGGTGCCCAAGCGCAGTGACATAGTGACCAAATGCCACTGGATATAAATCTCTGGCGAGCGGATGTACCGCCAGTTGCTGGGTTAGTTCATGCGGTAACACCACGCGGGAACTACCGGCCGGCAAGGGCCAATTCGATGGCAAGCTCAATAGCGGCTCCAAAATGACAATTTTGTCCATTATAGAGTCCGTTTTATGAATGTTAAAGCATGGCGATGTCTGCTCTAATGCACGACATGAATTTTAGTCTTAAAGATTTAGCTGACGTAAGCGCAGCTGAGTAGAACAACAACACAGGTGATTTATGAGTCAGAAAAATATCAAACGTGTACCGCTATATATTAATGGCGAGTTCGTACAGTCCAAATCAGCTGAGTGGATTTCGGTAACCAACCCGGCCACTCAGGAAGTTCTTGCCGAAGTTCCATGCGCCACTCAGGCGGAAATGGAAGCTGCTGTTGCCAGCGCGAAAGAAGCGTTTTTAACCTGGAAAGAAACGCCGGTATCTGAACGAGCGCGCGTTATGCTGCGCTATCAGGCATTGCTGAAAGAGCATCATGACGAAATAGCCGAAATTCTGGCCAGCGAAACCGGTAAAACTTTTGACGACGCCAAAGGCGATGTGTGGCGTGGTATTGAAGTTGTTGAACATGCTTGTAATGTGCCGTCACTGTTAATGGGTGAAACCGTTGAAAACGTGGCGCGTAACATTGACAGCTACAGCTACACCCAACCGCTGGGCGTTTGTGCTGGTATTACTCCGTTTAACTTCCCGGCCATGATTCCGCTGTGGATGTTCCCGCTGTCTATTGCTTGCGGTAACACCTTCATTCTGAAGCCTTCTGAGCAAGATCCGCTAACGCCAACGCGTTTGGTTGAATTGTTTGAAGAAGCTGGCGCTCCAAAAGGCGTGCTGCAGGTTCTGCATGGTGGTAAAGATCAGGTCGACTTTATTCTGGACGAGCCTGCTGTGCGTGCTATCTCTTTCGTCGGCTCAGTACCGGTAGGTCAGTACATTTATCGCCGTGGTACTGAAAACATGAAGCGTGTACAAGCCTTTGCTGGCGCGAAGAACCACTGTGTAATTATGCCAGATGCGAATAAGAGCCAGGTTATTAATAACTTAGTTGGTGCTTCTGTGGGTGCTGCAGGGCAACGTTGTATGGCTATTTCGGTAGCTGTATTTGTTGGCGCTGCGCGTGACTGGATTCCTGAAATTGCCGCTGAAATTGCCAAAGTAAAACCAGGTGGCTGGAACGACAAGCAAGCTGGTTTTGGTCCGCTAATTAGTCAGCAAGCCAAGCAACGGGTTGAAAACTTCATTACTCAGGGCGAGCAAGAAGGCGCTGAACTGTTGGTTGACGGCCGTAACTGCACAGTTGATGGTTTCCCGGATGGTAACTGGGTAGGCCCAACCGTATTCGGTAACGTAACCCGTGACATGGAAATTTATAAGCAGGAGATTTTCGGTCCGGTGCTGTGCACCATGGAATCTGAAAGTCTGGAAGACGCCATTGCGCTGGTAAATGCCAACCCATACGGTAATGGTACTTCTATCTTTACTGCCAGCGGCGCCGCTGCGCGTAAGTATCAACACGAAATTGAAGTGGGTCAGGTCGGTATTAACATTCCAATTCCGGTACCACTGCCATTCTTCTCATTCACTGGTTGGAAAGGTTCGTTCTTCGGTGACTTGCATGCTTATGGTAAGCAAGCGGTGCGTTTTTATAGTGAAACTAAAACTATTACTGCCCGCTGGTTTGAAAGCGATATTGCCGATGCCAATGCGCCAAACATGACCATTGATTTAAAATAAGGTGAGCTGAGTTATGAACTACAACTTAACCGAAGATCAACAAGCTTTTGTCGACACCGCCCGCGCTTTTGCTGAAAAAGAGCTGGCGCCGAATGCGGCGAAGTGGGACGAAGAAGCGCACTTCCCACTAGACGTGTTTAAGAAAGCCGGTGAAATGGGCTTTATGGGTATGTATACCCCGGAAGACGCTGGAGGCTTCGGCATGAGCCGCTTAGACTCAGCGCTGATTTTTGAACAGTTAGCCATGGGCTGTACTTCAACCACCGCCATGATGACCATTCACAACATGGTGAGCTGGATGATTGGCTCGTTTGCTAAAGCGGAAGTAGCCGAAAAGTGGGTGCCGGAGTTGGTAACAGGTGAAAAGCTGGGTTCTTATTGTTTAACCGAGCCTGGTGCTGGTTCAGATGCTGCCAACCTGCGTACGTCGGCAAAAAAAGACGGTGACAGCTATGTGCTGAACGGCTCTAAAATGTTTATTTCCGGCGCTGGTAGCACCGACGTGATGGTGGTTATGGCGCGTACCGGTGAAGCAGGTCCAAAAGGCGTGTCAGCCTTTGTGGTTCCAGCCGATGCTGAAGGTATTCATTACGGTAAGAAAGAAGCCAAAATGGGCTGGAACTCGCAGCCAACTCGCCTGGTCACTTTTGAAGATGTACGCATTCCGGCAGAAAATCTGCTGGGTGAAGAGGGCGAAGGCTTTAAGTTTGCCATGATGGGCTTAGACGGCGGCCGTATTAACATTGCTGTGTGCTCGGTAGGTACCGCCCAGGCGGCGCTGAATACCGCACGTGATTACATGCTGGAGCGCGAGCAGTTTGGTAAGCCTATTGCTCAGTTTCAGGCATTGCAGTTCAAGCTGGCCGACATGGCAACCGAATTGGTTGCAGCGCGCCAGATGGTGCGTTTGGCGGCCTTTAAAGTGGACAGCGACGACGCTGACAAAACCACTTACTGCGCTATGGCAAAACGCTTTGCTACCGATGTAGGTTTCCAGGTGTGTAACGAAGCCCTGCAAATTCACGGTGGCTACGGCTACATCAAAGAATATCCGCTGGAACGTCATGTGCGCGATGTACGCGTGCATCAGATCCTTGAAGGCACCAACGAAATTATGCGTGTCATCATTGGTCGTCGCTTGTTAAGTGACATGGACCGCGAAATTCTTTAATAAGGAGCTCATGCAATGTCGGACGTTGTGTTATTTGAGGAACGATCTGCTGCCAATGGCAAAGTCATTGGTATTGCTACGCTGAATTCAGAAAAATCGTTAAACGCGCTGAGCCTGGATATGATTCAGTTGTTATTACCTAAGCTGAAAGCCTGGCGCGACGACGACTCTGTGGCTTGTGTATGGCTACAGGGTGCTGGTGAAAAAGCCTTTTGTGCTGGTGGCGACATCGTTGCTATGTACAAAGCCATGGTGAAAAAGCCGGGCGTGTTGGTTGATGAAGTGGCCGATTTCTTCGGCCAGGAGTATCAACTGGATTACCTGATTCAGACCTTTCCGAAACCCTTCGTAGTTTGGGGCCACGGCATTGTTATGGGCGGCGGCATGGGCTTAATGAATGGCGCCAGTCACCGCATTGTGACTGAACGCTCGCTGTTAGCTATGCCGGAAGTTACCATTGGTTTGTACCCCGATGTAGGCGCCACTTATTTTCTGAATAACATGCCTGATCGCTGTGGTTTATTCCTAGGCATTACCGGCGCCACTATGAATGCCAGCGACGCTCTGTTCCTGCAGCTAGCCGATAACTTTATTGGTAGCGAGCATAAGGAAGCGGCGCTAAGTCGCTTGCAAGACATTGAGTGGGGTGACACCCAATCGTTGAATAAAAAGAAAGTGACCGACGCGCTTACTGAACTGGCTTCAGCTGATAATACCCAGCGTCCGGCCGGCCAGGTGGAAAGCAATCGCAAGCATATTGCTGACCTCACCCGTGGTGACAACATTGCTGATATCGTTGAGCGCATCGTTGCTGACAGTAACGACGATAAGTGGCTGAGCAAGGCACGGGCTAACCTGGCGAATGGTTGTCCTATTACCTCTCATATTGTCTGGAATCAGATTCAACATGGTGCCGACTTAAGCCTGGCTGATTGCTTCCGACTGGAACTAACACTGTCTACCAACTGTGCAGTGCGTGGTGATTTTGCCGAGGGAATTCGGGCGCTGTTAATTGATAAAGACAAGCAACCTAAGTGGCAACACGAAAGCGTTGCAGCCGTAACCAGTGAAGAGCTGGATGGTTTCTTTACCTCGCCCTGGTCAGCGGATACGCATCCGTTACGTCAGCTAGAACAACAATAGAACAGCAATAACAGAACAACAGGAGTAATACAGATGGCTCAGGTTGCATTTATTGGATTAGGAAATATGGGTGGCCCTATGGCTGCCAATTTGGTTAAAGCCGGTCACCAGGTGCAGGTGTTTGACTTGGCAGAACCGGCCTTAGTAGCTGCTGAAGAAGCTGGCTGCCGGCGTGCTGATAACCCGCTTGGTGCGGTGAAAGGCGCTGATTTTGTTATCACCATGCTGCCAGCCGACAAGCACGTTCAGAACGTGTACTTTGGTGAGCAGGGCATTGCTAAGAGTTTGGCCAAAACGACTCTGGCCATTGATTGTAGCACTATTTCCAGTGATACCGCGGTTGATGTGGGTGCCCAGCTAAGTAAGTTAGGCATTCGCTTTATCGATGCACCGGTTTCTGGCGGCGTTGCTGGTGCTAAAGCGGGCACCCTTACCTTCATTTGCGGTGGCTCTGACGGCGATGTTGAACACGCTGGCCACGTGTTAAATGACATGGGTAAGAACGTGTTTCGGGCTGGCGACATTGGTGCCGGACAAATTGCCAAAATTTGCAATAACATGTTGTTGTCGGTGTTAATGGCTGGCACCGCAGAAGCGCTGCAATTAGGTCAGGCCAATGGTCTGGACCCGAAAGTATTATCCGAAATCATGCTGCAAAGCTCAGGTCGTAACTGGACTTTAGAAGTATATAATCCATGCCCCGGTGTGATGGATAATGTGCCGTCAAGTAACGACTATCAGGGTGGCTTTTTGGTTGACCTGATGAGTAAAGATTTAGGCCTGGCGCAGAAAACAGCGCTGGCTAGCGGTGCTACCACCCCGATGGGTTCATTAACCCATAATCTTTATCAGAGCTGGTCGCAAATGGGTCACGGAAGAGAAGACTTTTCCAGCATTTTCAAACTTTTGCAGCCAAAAAAATAATACCGAAACAGGATTCATACCATGCAAGTTAAAAACAGTACTATTGTAATTACTGGCGGCGCCCAAGGCTTAGGCCGCGCTATGGCGGAAGACTTCGCCCGCCAGGGTGCGCAACTGGCACTCATTGATATGAATGACGACATGCTGCAGGACGCGGTAGCTGAGTGTAAAAAGTTAGGTGCGGCCGACAGCCGTGGCTACAACATCAACATTACTGATGAAGCAGCGGTTGAAGAAGTATTTGCGAAAATTAATGACGAGTTCACTGGTATCGACGTGTTAATTAACAATGCCGGCATTTTACGCGACGGCATGTTGATTAAGTACAAAGACGGTGAAATCACGCACAAAATGCCACTGCAACAATTCCAGTCCGTGATTGATGTAAACCTGACCGGTACTTTCCTGTGTGGCCGTGAAGCCGCAGCGCAAATGGCGAAGGCTGGCAAAAAAGGCGTCATTATTAACATTTCAAGTGTGGCGCGTGCGGGCAATATGGGTCAGACTAACTATGCGGCGACCAAAGCTGGTGTGGTTGCTATGACAGTAACCTGGGCGCGTGAACTTGGCCGGTTTGGTATTCGTTGTGGTGCCATTGCACCTGGCTTTATTGAAACGCCAATGACCGCACAAATGAAACCAGAAGCGGTTGAGCGTGCGTTAGGAATGGTGCCATTACGTCGTTGGGGCCAACCAGATGAAATTGCGCACTCGGCGCGCTATATTATTGAAAATGATTTCTTCAGCGGACGTGTCGTCGAAATTGACGGTGGGGTTCGTTTATAAGGCAACAAAACATGCAACTACGCTATCACGGCATGATCAAATTGGTTCCGGTATGTGCCTGGGTCACGTTGGCCGCAATTTTATTTGCGGCGGTGCTGGCACCACCGGATAATTTTACCAGTTGGTTTATTTTTAGTTTATTGGTGATGGTGCTGGCTACTTTGGTAGCGTGGTTGAGTTTAGAAGTATTCCGCACTCGCATTGGCATTAATGCCTCCCATCTGGTGGTGCGGAAGAGTTTTCACCGGGTGCAACGCATTGACTGGCAACAGGTTGAGCGCATTGATTATAACAATCTGTGGGCCTCGTTTGTGGTGGTCACTGAGTCCGGCCAGCGCATTTTTATCTCCTCTTTAATGAGTAACTTAAAGCATTTTCTAACCGTAATGGCAGAGGCCCTTCCGCGCGAAAAATATATCGACGCTTTAGATCGCTTCGCTAAAGCTCTGGGGAAATAATGCGTAAGCTACCGCCGCTTAATGCCTTGAAGGCTTTTGAAGCCGCTGCCCGGCATTTAAGCTTCACCAAGGCGGCCGAAGAACTGTTTGTTACGCAAGCAGCAGTTAGCCATCAGGTGAAAGCACTGGAAGAATACCTGGCCGCCAAACTGTTTGTGCGTCGCAACCGTTCCTTGCTGCTTACTGCCGAAGGGCAAAGTTACTTTCTCGATCTGAAAGAGATATTTGACGATATAGTGCAGGCCACGTCGCGCCTGAAGCAGTCTACTGAAGTGGGTTCACTGACGATATCACTGCCGCCAAGCTTTGCTATTTTATGGTTTGTGCCGCGCTTGAGTCGCTTCCGTGAAGCTTATCCTGAAATTGATGTACGCATTCGAGCGGTAGACGAAGTGGACAGTTCACTGACCGACGATGTAGATGTTGCTATTTACTACGGCTCCGGCCATTGGGCAGGGCTTACCGCATACAAATTACACAAAGAATATCTACTGCCAGTTTGTTCACCTTTGTTGTTAAACGGCAATAAGCCGCTGCGTGAACCACGTGATTTATTGAACCACACCTTGCTGCATGATGAAACGCGCAACGCCTGGAAAGACTGGTTTAAGCTGGTTGGTATAGATAAAGACAAAGGCGATAATGGGCCGGTATTTAGTCATTCTAACCTCGCGTTAAAAGCGGCAGTACACGGGCAGGGCATTGCGCTGGCAAATAATGTACTGGTGAAACCGGAAATTGATTCCGGTCACTTAATTCGAGTTTTCCCCGAAGCACTGCCGCGCGATAAATCTTTTTATCTGGTTTGTCGTGACTCTCAGGCGGAAATAGGTAAAATTGCGACCTTCAGAAATTGGCTGTTGTCGATTGTGGAAGAAGAAGAGGACGATTTTTCGTTGTGACCGATACCCGCGTTGCGGTTCAGATAGATAATCCCGCCGGCGCAACCCGAGTGGTTTTCGCCCACGGCGCTGGCGCCGGTCTGCAAAGTGATTTCATGCAATACGTCGCGCTGGCTCTGGCCGTGCATGATATCGAAGTGGTGCGTTTTAATTTTCCCTACTGGCAAAAATTTGTTGATACCGGACGCCGTCGGCCACCGGATCGGCAACCTGCGCTACAACATGCCATGATCACCGTGTGTGAGCAATTTACCGATAATAAGCCGTTGTTTGTTATAGGCAAGTCGATGGGATCCCGGGTTGCCTTCCAAATTGCTGACAGGGTGGGAGCGCTGGGCGCCATTGCCTTAGGTTTTCCATTTCATCCGAACGGCAAGCCAGACAAGCTGCGCGTGCATGAGCTCACCAACGACTGCCCACAAAACTTGGTGCTACAAGGTGAGCGTGACAGCATGGGGCGACCGGACGAAGTTGCCGGGTATGAGTTACCCAATAATCTACGAGTGCAGTGGTTAGCTTTTGCCGACCACAGCCTACAGCCGACTAAACGCAGTGGTTTAGCTACGGCTGATGTTTGGCAGCAGGCGGTTGATGCGATAGCTGCATTTATTGCCGACAACAGTGCTGCTGCGCAGCGTTAAGCATTAGGAGTTAGGCCGTGAGTTATCTATTTATTATTATTGCAGCATTGTTCGGCTTAACGGCTGTGGTGCTGGGCGCTGCAGCTTCGCACGCCTTGCGTAGCAAGTTGGCAGAGCCGTTATTTAACGCCATGCAAACTGGTATTCAATATCAGTTTTATCACACCCTGGCATTATTCATGGTGGCTTTATTACTGATTCAGATGCCAAGCCGATGGTTACTTGTTAGCGGTTGGCTGTTTGTAGCGGGAATGATTCTGTTCAGCGGTAGCCTGTATTTGCTTGCTCTTACCGGGCAGTCTTGGTTTGGCCCTATAACTCCGCTTGGTGGCTTGTGTTTAATGGCCGGTTGGCTGAGCCTGGCGATTGCCGCCATCGTAAAATTTCAGGAGCATTAAGCAATGATGAACGGACTTTTAGCCTATTGTCGGCCCGGTTTTGAGGGCGATTGTGCAGCCGAGCTGCAGGACAAAAGTGGGGCACTTGGTGTTTTCGGATACTGCCAAACGCAAGCCAATCAGGGGTATGTGATTTATCGCTGTCAGGCCGAAGAAGCCGATCATTTAGGCCGCAAACTTGCGCTGAAGGATTTAGTGTTTTGCCGTCAATTTGTGGTGATTTTAGCAGAACTAACCGAGCTGGCTCCAACCGATCGAGTGAGCGCTATAGCTATGGCGCTGCTGGAAAGCCCGTCGGAAATTAAGCCGCTGGGTGATCTGCGCATTGAAACACCAGACACCAACGACGGCAAAGAGCTATCCAAGTTTTGTCGTAAGTTTACGGTGCCATTGCGCCAGGGGCTGCGCAAAGCCGGTTGGCTAACTGAGCGCGAGAGCGACCGCCGGCCAACCTTACATGCCTTTTTCCTGTCCGGTCAGAGCGTGCTGCTGGGTTATTCCTATAGCTACAACCAGTCACCCTGGTTGATGGGCATTCCACGCTTACGTATGCCGGCAGGAGCGCCTAGCCGTTCTACCTTGAAGCTGGACGAGGCCTTTCAGGTGTTTGTACCTGTTTACGAGCGCGAAGAGCGCTTGCAGTCGGGCTTAAATGCGGTCGATATTGGTGCAGCACCCGGCGGTTGGACGTTCCAATTGGTGCAACGCGGCATGATGGTGCAAGCGGTAGACAACGGACCTATGGCTGAAAGCCTGATGGAGACCGGTCAGGTTAAACACATTCGGGAAGACGGCTTTAAATTCCGTCCGAAGAAGAAAAATATTCACTGGTTGGTGTGCGACATGGTTGAGAAACCAGCACGGGTAGGCGAGTTAATGACTCAGTGGTTGTTGGAAGAGTACTGCAAGGAAGCCATTTTTAACCTGAAGCTACCTATGAAAAAGCGCTATGCGCTGGTGCAGGAATACTTAACTCAAATGACTGAACAGCTTACTGAACATGGGCATGGTCGTTTTGAGTTGCAGGCCAAGCAGCTTTACCATGACCGTGAAGAAATTACCGTTCATATTCGTTGGTTGTAGCCGCTCGGCTACAACCAACGCGATAGTTACTTCTTATAAACGGTCAATCACAGCCTGAGTGAAGTCGGTCGTGCCGTGGCTGCCACCTAAATCACGGGTGGTGCGGTCGCCAGAGGCAATAACGTCCGCTAAGGCCGCCCGAATCTTTTTCGCTTTATCGCCCATCTCTAAATATTCCAGCATTTGAATGGAAGCTAAAATAACCGAGCTTGGGTTGGCCAGATTCTGACCTGCAATATCAGGAGCGGAGCCGTGTACAGCTTCAAAAATGGCGCAATCTTCGCCAATGTTGGCGCCCGGAGCCATGCCCAAACCACCCACTAAACCGGCACATAAATCTGACAAAATATCACCGAACAAATTGGTGGTTACAATCACATCAAACTGTTCAGGATTCATGACCAGCTTCATGCATACCGCATCAACGATCATCTCATCGGATTCAATTTCCGGATACTCTTTGGCGATTTCGCGCGCTACTTTCAGGAACAGGCCTGAGGTAGATTTCAAAATGTTTGCTTTGTGCACTGCCGTTACTTTTTTGCGACCTTCACGACGAGCGGTTTCGTAAGCAAAGCGCACAATACGCTCAGCGCCGGTTCGAGTCACCTTACTCATAGCTTCAGCTTCGTTCCCATCAGCCGAGGTCACCTGACCTAAGCCTGAGTACATACCTTCGGTGTTTTCCCGCACGGTAATAATATCAATGTCGTCATAGCGTGCTTTGGTGCCTTTAAACGATTTCACCGGGCGTAGGTTCGCATACAAATTGAATTGCTTGCGCAAGCTCACGTTAATAGAGGTAAAACCTTCACCAACCGGGGTGGTTAATGGGCCTTTCAAGGTAACCGCGTTATTCTTAATTGCTGCAAGCGTTGCCTCTGGTAACAATTCACCTGTTTTCTCAAGCGCGGTAAGGCCTGCCTCGACAAATTCATAGTTAAAATCACATCCTGCTTTATCAAGAATCTTAATTGCAGAATCAATAATGTCCGGGCCGATGCCATCGCCTGGAATCACGGTAATAGTTTTTGTCATGAGGGTTACCTTATCTAGCTTTGCGTCACAATTAAGGGATAGTCATATTACCCGCAACAGGGTAATTAGGGCGGTGCTGCAAAAGCACTACAGAACGCGCGAATTTTAGCAGTGAAGGGGTATTTTTGCCAGTTTCGGTAAGCCCGGGTATTGGCGCTAAACCGCCTGATAACAGTGGCTTAGAAGCGCGGCCAGCAACACTGTGCTGATTGCTTGGTGATTTCTATTTGTACTCTTGCTTGCCATGATTTTTCTTTCATATTCATAATCTTAAGTGCATTTTGGAAACATTCTTTGGCGGCTGGTAATGGTTCGCTGTGGGGTGCAAAACAGGCCCATACCCCAGCACTTGCCAGTACCACGGCAGCGCTAATACTGTTGTTGATATGTTCAGTATTCACTTGCGAAATAGCATCAGGTGGCAATTGCCAACGGCTGACTATTTGTTCACCCAGTTGGCGGTAGCTTGCCGCGTTGTTGGCGGGTTGGAACCAATGGCAAGAATGCCAGCCGGGAATAGTGTCAGGTACGCTTAACCGCAGGTGGGCGAAATCTTTGGTGTGGCGGAACAGGCCCGCGTTCCACACCATACAGAATAACGGCACGGGTATTTTAAGTGGTGCGGTTGCTGTGCTGGCCAGAAATATGCGTAGTAGCTGCTGAAATAGCTGATTATAACTGAGCAGTTGATGATGATAGGGGCCATGATAATTGGTGAGTTGCTCGTGCAAAAGTGTATTAGCAACAATAGGTGCAACGCGCTTCGGACCTAACCACAGCAAGCTCTGCTTAAGGCCCATGGCAGCCGCATGAGGCTTATCCCGTGACGCTTCGGTTTGCACGGCGCTGACTAGCCCCGGACGTTTGCTAATGGCATTCACTAATGGGGTTAACTGGCCATTACCGGCACCGTAGTCGCGTAAAGCTTGCAGTAACTTGCGTGGAGCCTGCAGCTTCAAACTACGCCGGTAGTTGGCCAGCAGTGGCGCCATAAAGTTCTGCTGTTGTTGCAGTAGAGCTTCGTCATCGGCATTGTCAGCGCTAGTTAACGGCTGGCCATACCAAGGTGTTGAGGAAGCTGGAATGAGTTCCGCCTCAGCCTGAATAGTTGCAGAGCTTTGCTCAATGATCTGAGCACACCAGCTCCAGCTTGCCCCATAGGGGTATTTCAGCAACCATTGCTGCCAACTGTTGCGCTCGCTCTGGCCGTTACAAAGCTGGGTGCTGCAGTGCAGGGCAAATGCAGCTAGCCGGGTTAATTCAGCTTGTTCGCGCACCGGATTTCGAAGTTGTTTGCGTAACTCGCGCCACACACTGTTGGTTGGTGTTTTGATGGCTACAAATTGGGTGGCGCAGGCAGCCATTAAACTTAACTGAGTGCTGGGTTGAAAACGCAGCACCAGGCTTAAACGCAATACTTGTAGCACCGCAATAAAAGCTTTGGCCGAGTCGGTCGAGGAGTTCGTTAGTGCTTGCTGAACGCAGGCATACCAGCTTGTGGGCGTATGCAGCAGGTGGTCACGTAGCTCGTGCATGAGCTGCCATACCTCAGCTGCTTTGGGTTGGGCTAGCGTGGCGGCTAGTTGTTGTTGCCAGTTGCTGGACACAACACTACTAATACGACTGATAGTCGCTGTAGGCGTCAGCGCCCCAGGCCGTTAGCTTGTCATCTTTAAATAACAAGGGGGTACATTCGTCACGCGTGGTAATGCCATCGGATTTCACGTGATGGGTGCGGTAAAACAAAACTTGCACTTCACCACCATCGATTTGTTTAGCTTCGCTAATATCAGGTGAGCCCAGTAACCGAATCACTTCGTCTTTGGTAACGCCCAGGTTCAAAGTGCCGATTTGTTTTTGGTTAAAGGTTTCCCGTTCCTGCCAGTTCATACTCTCGGGATCAGCCTGATAGAAATGCAATATAACCGCCGCAAAGCCAACGTATACCAAAAATCCAACTGCAATAATCTTAATAACTTTGGTATTCATGGCTCGCTGTGCTCCGTGGCGTTTTTATTGTCTGGCGAAATTAATCAGTGATCACTTTATAACAAGGATGATAAACAGAGCCAGGTAACTTCATGCGGCCTTGCTCAACAAAAGCTTTCAATAACTGGTCGAGTTTTTTCATGATGTCTTTCTCACCATGAATGCTGAATGGCCCGTGCTGGCGAATATTTCGCATTCCTTCATCTTTCACATTACCCGCCACAATAGCGGAGAATGCGCGGCGCATATCAGCGGCAAGTTTGGCAGGCTCCTGATCACGATGCAAATTCAGATTCGCAACGTTCTCATGAGTTGGCGCAAACGGACGCTGGAAATCATCGTCGATATATAACGACCAGTTAAAGTGGTAGGCATCGCCAGCCTGTTCACGGTAGGTTTTCACCTGTTGTGCACCGGCTTTCATATAACGGGCTACTTCTTCTGGGTCGGCCACAATAATGGTATATAGCTCACGAGCTTGCTCGCCCAGCACGTCGCCAATGAAGGCATCTAAAGCTTCAAAATAAGCTTTGCTGGAGGCAGGTCCGGTTAACACCACCGGGAATTTCTGCTGGGCATTTTTCGGGTGCATTAAAATACCGAGCAAATAGAGTAACTCTTCAGCGGTACCCGCACCGCCCGGGAAAATCACGATACCATGTGCAACTCGCACAAAAGCTTCCAGACGTTTCTCAATGTCCGGCAGAATAACCAGTTCATTAACAATCGGATTGGGTGGCTCGGCGGCAATAATACCCGGCTCTGTCAGGCCAAGGTAACGGCCATCTTTAAAGCGTTGCTTGGCATGGCCTATGGTGGCGCCTTTCATGGGGCCTTTCATGGCTCCGGGACCACAACCAGTGCATATATTCATGGTACGCAAACCAATTTGATAGCCCACGTCTTTGGTGTACTGGTATTCAATATCGTTAATCGAGTGACCACCCCAACAAACCACCATATTGGGTTCAGTTGAAGGTTTAATGGTGCGGGCATTTCGCAGAATATCAAATACAACGTGAGTTAGCGTGTCGGTATCTGCCTGCTCGAGCATTTGCCGGGAATAACGTTCACCAGTAAACAGGATGTCGCGCAGAACGGCTTCTACCAGTTCCTGCATACCGGCAATCAGATGACCATCAACGAAGGCTTCTTCAGGCGGATTAATCAGTTCAAGTTTGACGCCACGTTCGCGGCGGATCAGGTTTACTTCGAAGTCTTTAAAACGGTCGTAGATTTCGGCACTACTGTCGGTTTTACTGCCTGCGTTTAGAACCGCCAGGCAACAGTTGCGGAATAATTTGTAGAGTTCTTCATCGCTGGATGACTGTAACCGTTCAATTTCAAGTTGTGATAGCAAGGACATACTTCCTTGCGGATAAATAGCTGTTCGCATTCGTGTTTTCTCTCCTTGAAAGCAAATCAGCGGTAACTATCTAGCGTTGCTCATCCAGTACCACTACGTCACGCCCTTGTTCTTTTGCTTTGTAAAGTGCGCGATCTGCACGTTCAAACACACTTAAGGTGGTATCACTTTTTTGTGTGAAACCTGCCGCGCCAATCGAAATCGAAATGCTGATATCTTCATTGCGGAACTTAAATGGAATTTGTTTTATTTTCTTACGTGCTATTTCTAATGGTTCCTGAACCTGGCTTAGGGTTGTTTGTGGAAAAATGATGACGAATTCTTCGCCGCCAAACCGACACACAAAGTCAGTATCCCGTAATGCCTTTTGCAACATATTTGCGATGACTTGTAAGGTTTTATCACCGGCAATATGGCCGTAGTTATCGTTAATTCGCTTAAAATGATCTATGTCGGCAACGGCGATGGTTAATTCAGTGCCGTAACGTTGCCAACGCTTATATTCAAGTTCAAGACGTTCTTCAAACGCAGTGCGGTTTGGTAACCGGGTAAGCGCGTCTTGCAAACTCTTAAACTTCTGCTCGGCCAGCTTTTTCTTATAACTCGCCGCTTCTTTTTCCATCTCGTGCAGCCGACTCTGTAACTCTTTTAAGTTGGTCTCTAGCTTAAGATGCTCGTCGGTATCCATTTTCTGGCGTTTTTCAATAGCCAGCAAAATTTCGCCAACATGATGTTTTACTTCGGTTTTCAGTTGATCAATGTGAGAGGCTTTTTCTACAGACATAGAAAGCTTCGACACACTTTGCTGCAAACTGGCAGTGACCTTATTTTTTGCTAAGTTGGCAGAGTTATTTTCTGTTAAAGATTCTGATATTACTTTATGAACCGAGCCGAGCGCGTCGTTCAGTTCGGCCAAAAAGCTTTGGGCAGATTTACGCTCTTCGCTGATGCTTTTTACAATCAGCCGGATAATCTGCATGCAGTAGTTCAGTAACTCGCGCTGGGTACAGCCCGTAATCAGCTGTTGCCGAACCGCCTGAATGGCATTGGCCGCGGTACCGTTAAAATCTACCACACTTAATAAATTAATAAGTTCTTCACGGGTTTCGTCAAGGTCTGCAGTGTTGCCACTAGTTGTCTTAGCTGTAATAGCTTCACCGGCACTGTTTTTCGCGGCATTGCCAGTCTGAACTACTCGTTCATATAAGCCCAACAGTTGCAGCAGTAGCGGTAAGTATTTATTTAGGGATGCGCTCGGGCCATCGGCACCGCTAACCAGAGCACGTAGTTCATCGCGCTGCTCTTTGGTCAGCCCTTTCAATTTTTGTAAGGATGTACCCGCACTGAGAACGCCTTCCTGAGTTGAGCGTAATTGCTGCTGCAACTTAAAGCCTTGTTGTTGAAGCAACAGGCTGATTTCATCAAACAGTGGGGTAACTAACTCGATATCCGGCTTCTTTTGAAGTTCAGCTCGCAGTTTATTTAAACGGTGATCAAGCTCGTCGTCCATACCACGACAGGCAGCACTAAGCCGACTAATAAAGTGGGACAGAGTCGTAACGTCACGCTCGTAATGATTCTCGAGCGTTTTACGCGACTCAATAACTTCTTGAAGTCGTTTCCCAAGTTTATCTAGCTGCTCGGTTGCTGTTCGACTGTTGTTCACAGAATTTCCTATCTATCCAGATACATCAGAATTAACGGATTGTGGTTTAAGAGTCAACGCCGGTTAATGCTTGGTACGTTCAAGTGACGAAAAAAAGCTCAATTAGATGCATATTCTACCTTATTGAGGGTGCTTAGACTATGTGTTGTTTAGCGTAATGAAGCCCCACAATCTTTACATCTGAATGCGGTAGTCATGAGTAACCTTTCAATATGGTATAGTAGCGCATAAAATAACATTAACACTTTGATCTCATACAAACTTTTAGGCGGACACCTGAATATGACTGGACTGAATATAAACCGATTTTTAATCGCTGTAGTGACCATAATGCTGTTTTTACCGGCTCAGGCCGCGGTAAAAAGTGTTACTAACGGTGTCAGTTACTACATTGATTTAACACAGAATGAGCATCATCTGGGTCAGGTTGAAATTGAGTTCCCGGGCACTAACGAACCTTATCTTGATATTCAAATGCCGGTATGGCGAACCGGGCTTTATAACATTCTGAATCTGCCTAAAGCCGTGCGTCATTTTGAAGCAAAAAGTGCTTCAGGCGCTGCCCTTGAAGCCAGTAAAATAGATAAAAGCACGTGGCGAATCCGGTTGCAGGACGACCAGCCAACTCAAGTGAGCTATCAGGTTTACGCCAACGAACTTGGTCGTCGCAGCCGTCACATTGATGACACCCACGCGTACTTGGATGCATCGGCCGTGTTTATGTACGCCGATCAGTGGCGCCAGCAACCGATTCAGGTAGAGCTAAAGGTTCCCGCTGACTGGCGCAGCGTGTCCGGTATGAATAGCACTGCGGCCCATACCTTTGTGGCAGACAACTGGGACATTCTGGTGGATTCACCTATTGAAACCGGTATTCACGATGCTTACAGCTTTACTGAGCAGGGGCGTGATTACGAAGTGGTGTTCTGGGGTGAAGGCAACTACGACGCAGAACAAACCGTTGCTGACTTACGCAAATTGGTACGCACGGGCGACCATATCTGGAGCAGCTACCCGTTTGAACGTTATGTGTTTATGATTCATGCCACCGACGGTGCTGGCGGCGCCACTGAGCATTTGAATTCCACCGTTATTCAGCGGCCACGCTTCAGTTATGCGTCGCGTAAAGATTATCTGTCGTTTATGTCTACCGCGTCACATGAGTTCGTGCACACCTGGAATGTAAAAGCCTATCGTCCCGATGGGTTAGTTCCGTACGAGTATCAGCACGAAAACTATACCGATTTACTTTGGATAGCTGAGGGTTCTACCAGCTATTTTCAGGATCATTTACTGCTGAAAGCCGAGGTGATGAAGCTAGAAGAATACTTGGGCAACCTGGCGCAACGATTGGACGCGCATGAACAGAAACCAGGCACTGACACTATGTCGGTTGCTGAAGCGTCGTTCAATCACTGGATTGCTGAAGGCGGGCCGCGGGCACACAATGCCTCGGTAAATATTTACTCCGAAGGTGCGGTTATTTCGATGGCACTGGACTTTGCACTATTGCAGGCGACTGACAACAAAGTAAGCTTTCGCGATGTGCATAATGCGCTGTACGAGAAGTTTGACGCTACAGAAACCGGCTTTACCAGTGCCGACGTAAAAACCATTCTGGCGGAACTAACGGGTCAGGACTGGGACAACTGGTGGCAGGAACATGTTGAACAACCGCATCAGGTTGATGCGGCAGCTTTGCTGAAACAAGTAGGCTTAGCCATTGAACCCCGCGACAAGCAGGAAGCTTGGGTTGGCTGGCGTACCAAAACTAGTGAAAGCGGTGTGCAGTTAACTCGTGTGGATCGTCATAGCCCAGCTTGGGATGCCGGCTTCACGGAAGGTGACTTCGTGGTTGCGATTGATGGTCAGCGAGTTACTGCGGATCGTTTGCAGGAGCAACTGAATGAGCATCAGCATAAGGAAACCGTAACTGTAAGTTACTTCCGTCGCGACAAGCTAGCGACTAAAACCCTGGAGCTAGCCTCACGTCCGGTAGATAAGATGGTTATTAAACCAATGGCTGAACCTACTCGTGCTCAACGGGCACAGTTTAAGGCATGGCTTGGCTTTGACCACCCCCATGCCAAGTAACACTTATTGACGGATCAGGCGTTGCTGGGCCGGTGGCTGCTCGAAGTTCGAGCGAAATGGATTAATATCCAGGCCACCGCGTCTGGTGTAGCGCGCATAAACCGTTAGTTTACTGATGCCAACCCGGCGTAAGTCCATAAAAATACGCTCTACACACTGCTCGTGAAATTCGTTATGACGACGAAATGACACTAAGTAACGCAGCAAGCTTTCGGTATTAAGCTGCGGCCCTTCGTAGTTTATGTACACCGAGCCCCAGTCAGGTTGATTGGTAATTAAACAGTTCGACTTCAATAAATGGCTATATAGTTGTTCGCGAACCACCGCGGCCTGTGGATTCAGCTGCAATAAATCCGGATTGTAGTCGTAACAGTCAATGCTGATATCCTGATCATCAATACAATGTCCCTGCAGTAAACCAAACTGCGGTGCCTGATTGCTTTGCAAGGCATGCAACTGCACGCTAACCGGCGCGCCGGCACAGGCCGACAAGTCCTGCCCCAGCTGTTGTTCCACCTGCTGCCAGTTTGGCCAGCGTTGCTCGTTCAAACTATTCAAGTACAGCTTAAAGCTTTTCGACTCAATCAGATTTGGACTGGTAACCGGAACACTGAACTCGGCTACAGCCACTTGTGGTAAGCCATTACTGTTTAACCAGGAAAGCTCATACGCATTCCAGTAGTCAGTGCCGTGAAAGGGCAGTTCGTTAGCAGCGATGCCGATAGGATCACGATTAAGAGCCCGTGGTACTGCCAGTAATAAACTTGGATCAAAGGTGGTGGGGTAGGTGGTGGTTTGCCCCAGTTGCAAGTGGTTTAAGTCGTCGGTCGAATGCATGCGAGCCTGTGTTAAACTAGCCAAAATGAGTGCTTATTGTAGGCTTTACGCGTTTAATTCGCCAGCACCACCGGCATTGTAACTCACTTACTTACGGATGTTTTCATGACCGCAACCAACCAGGCCGCCACCACCGCAATAGACAATCTGATCGAGCGCTATGAACGCTATTATCAGGAACACCAACAGCCGTTACTGGCTCCGGTTGTACCGGATTGGGAATGCCCCATTGTGGTAGCAGCACATAGTGATGATGAAGTGGTGTGGCAACCGGTTCGGCAAGCTCAACCGCACGCCTTTCATGATTTAGAAAACGCCCTGGAACAGCCGTTCCACCCAGATTTTGCGGTTTATTATCAACGCTGGTTTGCGGCAGATTTACTAGTAACCTGGCAGCAACATCCGTTGCTATTGTTGCAGGTGATGGGGCCCGAAGATGCCGAGCAGCTGCAGGTGAATATGGCTGGTCATATTTTAATGAAGCGTCGGTTAAAGCAGCCGCCCACGTTGTTTTTGGGGTTAGCCGATGAAGCAGACGATTTATTAGTGACTATGGATAACAGTACTGGTGCCATTGGTCTGGAGTGGGTAGGTAAGCCGCAGCATGAGCAACTTGCTGATAATTTAGCCGATTTCTTAAATGGCGTGTCGCCAACTTCACTAACTTAGGCGGTGAAATTGCCTAACTGTTAGTGAAAACGCTTACCTTAAACAAACCTGATTTAATTAAAGTTGTTTAAATACAACAAGTTAAAACTATGGCCTGACTCTTGCTGTGATTCTGGTGGAAGTAATTTGTGAATAGACACCTATTTATTAATTAACAGGCGCCAATACTGGTGCTTCATTTTGAGTCAAGCAAGGAGTCGTAATGACCAATTCAAAACAAAAATTAATGGCTGCTCTGGTAGTTCCCGTAGTGCTCGCTATGAGCGGTTGTGTGATAGTCACCGAAGGTGATCATGACTGGGATAGCAAAGACGGCTATAGCCAGCGCGACTGGCAGGAACTGGAGCGAGACAACCGGGCCGCTATTGCCGGGTTAGAAGCTGATACCACTATTGAATCAGTGCGAACCAAACTTGGCGTTGCCGATTTTAGTGACTCCCTGAAGAAAGACGATGCCTTGTATCAAGTGTTGTACTATCGCACTCATCGCGTTAAAAGCGATGGCGAAACTACGCGCGACGAGTGCACACCGTTGGTATTTAAAGATGGTCAGCTAATAGGCACGGGCCAATTGGCGCTGTCTTCATTGAACTAAGCTAACTTAAGTTAGCCCCGGCCAGTTTGGTTCATGCGGCTACTTTCCTTTGCAACGAAATTCCGTTAACTTGAGGGTTAATGGGATTTCGTTTTTTTATGGCTCAGAAGGAAGTAGCAATGACAACGGCAGCGGCAGAAGTATCAGCTCAGGCTACCAATACTCAGGTAACTTATCTGGTGGCTGAAGACCTTAAACTGGCAGCCTCGTTGCTGTATCAGTCGTATCACGACGACGAAGTGTTTATGTCGTTGTTTCAGGGCAATAAACCTGATTACGAAAAGCGTCTGCGGGCAGCTATTCGGGAAGAGCTGAATGCGTTTTGGGAAGCTGGTCAACCCATTATCGGGCTGTTCGATGGCGATACATTAAAAGGCGTGGCCTGCGTTAGTGAACCGGGAAAAAATTTTGGTCCTGGGCGTTACTGGCATTGGCGTTTAAAAATGCTGCTAACCGCTGGCTATGTTAGTACGCGTCAACTGCTGGCAAAAGAGCAACTGATTCAGGAAGCCATTCCACACGAAAACTATCACATGCTGGCATTTATTGCGGTGGCACCACGCTACCAACAGCAAGGCCTGGGTGACTTATTAATCCGTGCGGTAAATACTCTGGTGGTTGAACATCAGGATTCTGCCGGGGTAGGTGTGTATGTTACTCGCGATTTTTATTTACCGCTGTTTCAGCAGCACCAATTCACTGTTGTGAAAAAGCTGGAAGTGGAAGGCGTGCCGGGTAAATTATTATTTTGCTCAAAAACTGAAGCCGTAGCCGATTTATCATGAGGTGTTTGCATGACATTTAATAGTTTCAAAGAATTCTACCCGTATTACTTAGCTGAGCACGCTGATAAAACCTGCCGCATCATGCACTACATTGGTAGTTCTCTAGTGTTGTTAGTACTGGCTTATGTGCTGTTTACGCAAAGCTGGTGGGCGCTGCTGTTAGTGCCGGTAATTGGCTATGGTTTTGCCTGGCTAGGTCACTTTGCGTTTGAGCACAACCGGCCGGCCACCTTTAAACATCCTTGGTACAGCCTGATGGGCGACTGGGTAATGTATAAAGATGCCTGGGTTTATTTGCTTACCGGCAAGAAGCGGGAGTTTCCCAAGCAACCGAACACCAGCGATTAAGCGCTAGCTTCGGGCAGCCGATAGGGTGGAACTTCAACGTTCTGCAAATAGGTATTAAACATCCAAAGTTCGCCCTGATAGCGTGATTCGCCGTCACTACTGAAGTCAAAAATAAACCGCGCCGACCATCCCGGCGCGCTTCGGCGCCATGAGAGTTTGCCACTGGCGCGATGAATTTCCAGTAATTGTAATTGATGCTGCTGGCAGTAACGTTTTGCAAACACACCGGCTAATTCGGCCTGACGACGCCATTGCCAGAACAGCGCCGCGCAGCCAAGCAGAAGTAGTAGCAGCACCACATCACCCAGTATCATGAACGATTCCCTTTCAGCTGTTGCAGGGCCTTAAACAAAGGCTTAGCCAGGTCGCTGCTTTGCAGCATCATTAATAGTTGTGGTCGCAACAATGGCAACCTTACCAGATCCGTAAACAAGCCAACCAACAGTGCCTGATTGTTGTGTTCCGCCAGTGCTTCAAAGAACACCATTACCAACTGATGATCATGCAGTTGTTGATACAGTCGACCAGCAATAATAATAAACTCATCATCGGTCAGTGGATGCTGCTGGTAGCTCTTTAGCCAGTTTTCTAGTTGCTCACCAAAGGCTGGGGTGTGGTTACCGGCAAGCGCGCGAAGCGCATGCAGGCGGGGCGTCACATCATCGCTTGGGTTGCTAACCTGTTGGTCCAGTTCAGCTGCCAGGTAATGGTACAGCGAAGCTGGTAGATCCTGATGCTCCATGGCAATAGCCAAAGGTTGCCACAACTCGGCCGGATAGTTTTGCAGGTTGTTGGTAATAGCCATGCAGGTTGCTTCATCCTGCCGCAAACGAGCCACCACATCGTGAATACCTTGTAGCCCTAGCTGCTGCCAGGAGTCCAATGGCTCAGGTTGCCGTAAATAGGATTGTGCGCTTTCAAAATAAATCGATGGTGGTTGGGCTAAGTCTAGTTTCAACCGGGCGTTAAATGCCGCACGCTTGTCATCACCCGGAGTGAATAAACCCGGTGCGTTCTGCAGTTGCTGCTGTTGTTCATCAGACAGCGCCTCGGTTATTTGATTGCCCAGCAGGGTAATCACGTTGTGGCAGAATTGGTCGCGCGTGCTTAAATCGAGCAGGCCACGTTCATCTACAGGAAACTTTAAAAACCAGATAAAGGGCTGGTCGGCTTCCTGCCAAAAGGCAATGGCAAAACAAGCGTGCTGCTGAAGCGGAAACGGGTAGGGCTGTTTTTGTGCTTCAATATCGGCAAACTGCTGCTGACTTATTGCACTCAGGCGACGGCCTAAGTCGTAAATAAGGTAGTTGGCGCTGCTTCGTTGCAATAACTCCGTCAGAGAAATCATCATGGCGGTGGTTCCTAACTTGCATTCGCTACTTGAATCGGGAAAGATGAGCGCCATTATAGGCTCTGTCGGGTTTCGATTCGACCTGAATTTTCTGTTTAACCCTGCTTTACAAACTAAAGGTGATACGTGCAACAACGGACTTATCGACTGTTACTTCGAATTGAAGCTGAACTGAAACATCATGAACTTTGGCAAGAGCATTATCCAGAGCCTGAACGACTGGCTAGCCAGCAACCCTTTGCGGTGGACACTCTGGCGTTTCATCAGTGGCTGCAGTTTATTTTTCTACCGCGCATGCATGCGTTAGTAGAAGGTCAACGACCACTGCCAAAGAATATCGGCGTAAGCCCCATGGCCGCGCAAGTGTACAGTGCGAAGCTGGAACAATATGAACAACTGGTAGAGACATTACGCGAGCTGGATATTCTGTTAAGCGGCAGCGACCCGTTGGCCGCTACCGACAACTAAGCTTACTCGGCACCGCGCAGGAGCGCGTTAATGCCTACTTTTTCGCGAGTTTGGGCATTCACGCGTTTCACGATAATGGCAGCATATAGGCTATGGGTACCGTCTTTCGCTGGTAATGAGCCTGGTACTACAACTGAGCCGGCAGGAACACGCCCATACAGAACTTTGCCACTTTCACGGTCATAAATGCGGGTGCTTTGGCCAATATAAACACCCATTGAAATAACGGCGCCTTCTTCCACAATCACACCTTCAACAATTTCCGAACGCGCGCCAATAAAGCAGTTGTCTTCAATAATGGTTGGGTTTGCCTGCAGTGGTTCCAACACGCCGCCAATGCCAACGCCGCCGGACAGGTGCACGTTCTTACCTATTTGTGCACAAGAGCCAACCGTGGCCCATGTGTCCACCATAGTGCCTTCATCTACGAAAGCACCGATGTTGACGTAAGACGGCATTAGTACCACATTACGGCCAATGTAAGCGCCTTTGCGAACCATAGCTGGCGGAACTACACGCATGCCTTCGGCACGAAAACGGGCATCATCGTAACCGGCGAATTTACTGTCAACTTTGTCAAAAAAGCGCGTTTCGCCACCATGCATTAAATGGTTGTCGTGTAACCGGAACGACAGCAATACGGCTTTCTTCAACCATTGATGAACAACCCATTCACCGGCGATTTTTTCAGCTACACGGAGTTCACCTTTGTCAATTAGGTTAATCACTTCCATAACGGCGTTACGCAAGTCGGCCGAAACTGATTTTGGGGTGAGTTCAGCGCGTTGCTCAAAGGCTTCGCCGATAATAGTTTTCAAAGAGTCCATAATTGCTTCCGTGGTCATGATTTAAGAGCTGCGGTTATTCTAGCAGTAAGTTCTTGCTTTTGTTCGTCGTTTAACGCGTTTTGCTGGTCATTAGACAGGATAAATAAGTCTTCTGCCTGCTCGCCTATGGTCGTTATTTTAGCGGCTAACAGGTTTAGTTGCATGTCTTGTAATACCCGCGCCACTTTCGCTACCAGCCCGGGCTGATCCAATGCGGTTAACTCAATGGTGGTGCGGCGCTTGTTGCGCTGTGGTAAAAATTCAATGTGGGTAGGAACATTAAAATGTCGTAACCGGCGTGGTAAGCGCCGTTGATTACCCGGCAGACTTTGGCGTTTGTGTAGTACGTCGTAAAGCACTTGCTTAAGCTCTTCAATACGGTTCACATCGGTTAGTGGCTTGCCATCATGTTGCAACACTACGAAGGTATCCATGACAAAGCCATCGCGGGTGGCCAAAATCTGGGCATCGTGAATATTCAGGCGCTGGCTGTCGAGTACCGCCGCCACAGCCGCAAATAAATGGGTTTGTTCCTGATGGTAAATAAAGAGTTCAGTGGTGCCTTGTTGGCTTTCATTACCAACTAACACTAGCGGCAGTGCATAATCGTCGGTTAATTGCAGAATATGTTGTGAATGCCAGGCAATTTGTTCAGCGCGGTGGCGGAGAAAATAGTCGGCGGTAAAACGGCCCCACAGCTCATTCACTTCTTTATGATCAAAGCCGGCGCTTAGCAACAAGCCCATGGCATGAGTTTTGTGGTTACTGATATTTTTACGCATTGACGCGGCAGCGTTTTCTTCATCCTGTTTCAGGTGCTGCGCGGTAGCCCGATACAGCTCTTCCAGCAAACTGGCTTTCCAGTTATTCCACAGCGACGAGTTGGTGGCACGAATATCGGCCACCGTCAGACAATATAAATAATCCAGCCGTTTGAGTGTTTTCACCTCGCCAGCAAAGTGTTGAATCACTTCGGGGTCATGAATGTCACGCTTTTGCGCGGTAACCGACATCAACAGGTGCTGGCGTACCAACCAAGCCACTAAATCGGTGTCTTTGTCCGATAACTGGTGTTGCAAGCCGAAGTTACGAGCATCCAGTTCGCCCAATTCCGAGTGATCGCCGCCACGGCCTTTGGCTATATCGTGAAATATACCCGCCAGGTACAGTAGCTCTGGTTTTTCCATTTTTGCTACTAACTCGGTGCACAGTGGAAAATCTTCGGCAAACTCAGGCTCGCTGTAGCGGTGTAAATTGCGCACTAACCGAAAGGTATGTTCGTCCACCGTATAGGCGTGGAACAAATCAAACTGCATTTGGCCGACAATGTGCTGCCACTGTGGCAGATAATGGGCAATGATGCGACTGCGATGCAGCAGTTCAAAAGCCTTGCCACAACCCCGTGGATGCCTTAGCAACTGCATAAACATAGCCCGGCATTCAGGGTTGTCACTCAATGGGTGCTGTAAGCGTTCACGCGACTCGCGTAACAGCCTGATAGTGTGCGAATGAATACCAGTTATGGAGTCGTGCTGAGCTATGGCCAGAAAGAACTTCATAATATGGCGATCGTCGGTGAACACCTGATCGTGACGAGCATTAATTAACCCATTCACGATGCTGAAATCCTGATCAATCATAAACTCTTCGCTGAAGTCGTAGCCGCCTAAAATGGCTTGCTCGAAAAACTGCAGCAGCATGCGGTTTAATTCGCTCACGCCAAGCACCGCATTAAAGTAGTCTTTCATCATCGCTTCAACGGCTGGCTTTCCGTTGGTGCCGTAACCTAACCGGGCGGCCACACCGGGCTGGTAATCAAACAGTAGCCGGTCTTCGCGTTTACCCACTTCCAAATGTAAGGCGTAGCGAATGCGCCATAACAACAAGGTATGCTCATGCAGTTCCAGCCGCTCGTCGGCACTCATGTACCCGTATTCCACCAGACTTTCGTCGGTTTGGGTTTTGAAGTGCTGTTTCGCTATCCAAC
Organism: Pseudidiomarina planktonica; assembly: GCF_900177775.1. Classification (GTDB taxonomy): domain Bacteria; phylum Pseudomonadota; class Gammaproteobacteria; order Enterobacterales; family Alteromonadaceae; genus Pseudidiomarina; species Pseudidiomarina planktonica. Next base: position 1,080,499 of record NZ_FXWH01000001.1, read on the forward strand.
CAATGGTTTGCACATCGCGCAGGCCGCCGGGGCTGGATTTTAAATTCGGCTCCAGATTGTACGAGGTGCCGTGGTATTGCTGATGCCGTTCATTTTGTTCGGCCACTTTGGCATGGTAAAAGTCACGGCTGGACCAGGGGAAGTGATTCTGTAAGTCGTAATGCAACTGATCGGCAAGGGCCGGGTCGCCAGCTAAATAGCGATGCTCAATTAAACTGGTCGCTACGGTAATATCTTTGCCGGCTAGCTTGAAGCATTCGGTGGGGGTGCGAACACTGTGACCCAGGTCAATCTTGATGTCCCATAACAGGGTAGTCATGGCGGTTATTTTTTGAATGGTGGTATCAATGAGCTGGCCGTCGTACAAGAACAGCAAGTCGATATCCGACCCTGGGTGCAATACACCACGACCGTAACCACCTACAGCTAATACTGAAATATCTTTGGTGGGCAGGTCGAATTCCTGCCACAGGTGCGTAATTAACGAATCAAAGAATTTAGCGCGGTCAACCACCAGCGCTTCAATGTCGGCGGTAATAAATTGCTCTGCAGCCCAGGCGTGGTAATTCTGCAACTGCTCTTTATAACCGGCCACCGCCAGTTGTGCTGGCCAGTGCGGCTTGAACATGGCGGTGGTTTGGTTCACAGCAGTTAGGCCGAGGCAGTTATAACGCGAGGAATGTCTTCCTCACTGCGCAGGGTCAAAATTTCGCAGCCGTCATCAGTAACCAATAGTGTGTGTTCCCACTGTGCACTTAACGAGCGGTCTTTCGTTAGCACTGTCCAGCCGTCTTTCATTAATTTGGTGTGACGCTTGCCGGCATTAACCATAGGTTCGATAGTGAAGCACATGCCTGCTTCTAATAAGTCGCCGGTGCCCGGGCTACCGTAGTGCAGAATTTGCGGGTCTTCGTGGAATACCGCGCCAATACCGTGACCGCAATATTCACGCACAATCGAATAACCATTGCTTTCTGCATGCTGTTGAATAGCCGCGCCAAAGTCACCGGTACGTAAACCGGGGCGAACCATTTTAATGGCTTTATACAGCGATTCCTGAGTAACGCGAATCAGTCGGTCGGCCAGAATGCTGGGCTTGCCAACCATAAACATTTTCGAGGTATCACCGTGATAACCATCAAGGATGACGGTTACGTCAATATTCACAATGTCGCCGTCTTTTAGTGGCTTGTCGTTGGGAATACCATGACACACACAATGATTCACCGAAGTACAAATAGACTTGGGAAAGCCATTGTAATTTAGCGGCGCCGGAATAGCGTTGTTCGCGAGAATGTAGTCGTGACAACGCGTATTCAGCTCGTCGGTGGTAACACCCGCCTGTACGTGCGGGGTAATCATTTCAAGTACGCTTGCGGCTAATTTACCCGCGGCACGCATTTTTTCAATTTCGTCGGCCGTTTTAATCGAAAACGTCATAGCTGTGTATGGTCCCTGAAAATTAACTTATTAAGGCAAAATATGAGTCTAGTTTATCAGTCGGGCTGCGGCACGAAAAGGATTTGCTGAGAATGCTCTAAATTCGCCGTTAAAGTTGCGCCGGGCAATGTTTTCGTGGTATAAAGCGCACCGCAAATCCGTGATCGGGTTTGTAAAACTAAACACACACATACATCGACACATGCGCCGGGGTGCCTTCAAAGGTCGGAACATGGGATGTATGGAGGCTTAACCCCTTATTCAAAGGAAAATTATTATGGCTAACGTGTCAATGCGTGACATGCTTAAAGCTGGTGTCCATTTCGGTCACCAAACTCGTTTCTGGAATCCAAAAATGAAGCCTTTCATTTTTGGCGCACGTAACAAAATCCACATTATCAACTTAGAAAAAACAGTTCCTATGTTTAACGACGCACTGAGCTTTATCAGCCACGTGTCTGCAAACAAAGGTAAAATTCTGTTCGTTGGTACTAAACGTGCAGCATCTGAGCCAGTTCAACAAGCGGCTCGTGATTGTAAGCAATTCTTTGTAAATCACCGTTGGTTAGGCGGTATGTTAACCAACTGGAAAACTGTGCGTCAGTCTATCAAGCGTTTGAAAGAGCTTGAGACTATGAGCCAGGACGGTACCTTCGAAAAATTAACCAAAAAAGAAGCACTGGTTAACACTCGCGAAATGGAAAAGTTAGAAAAGAGCCTTGGCGGTATTAAAGATATGGCTGGCTTGCCTGACGTGTTATTCGTGATCGACGCTGATCATGAACACATTGCCATTAAAGAAGCGAATAACTTAGGTATTCCGGTAATCGCAGTAGTAGATACTAACTCTAACCCTGATGGTGTTGATTACGTCATTCCAGGTAACGATGATGCGATTCGTGCGGTACAGCTTTATCTGAACGCAGCAGCGGCAGCAGCAAATGAATCACGCAATGCGCCGGTTGAAGCGAAAGAAGCAGACGGCTTCGTTGAAGCTGACGCTGAGTAAGCTGAGCTGAATTAGATTTAGTACGAAACAAATTTAGAGGAAAGACCAAAATGGCTATTACAGCAGCTCTGGTAAAAGAATTACGTGAGCGCACCGGCGTTGGCATGATGGATTGCAAAAAAGCTTTGCAAGAAACCAATGGCGACATCGAAGCAGCAATTGAACTGATGCGTAAAAGCGGTCAGGCAAAAGCAGCTAAGAAAGCAGGTCGAATTGCCGCTGAAGGTGTGATTTTGACGAAAGCTGAAGGCAATACCGGTACTTTGGTAGAGCTGAACTGCGAAACTGACTTTGTTGCTCGTGATGAGAACTTCCTGGGTTTCGGTGAGAAAGTTATTAACGCTGCTTTTGCTAATAAAGAAAACGACGTTGAAAAACTGAAAGCGACTGACCTTGAAGGTTTAAGCGTTGAAGAAACGCGTGAAAACCTGGTTGCGAAAATTGGTGAGAACATGAATGTACGTCGCGTTACTACCATTACTGGTGGTGACCTGGTGGAAACTTATGTACACGGTGGCCGTATTGGTGTTGCTGTTGCAATCACCGGTGGCAACGCTGAATTAGCTAAAGATTTGGCTATGCACGTTGCAGCTAGCGCGCCGCAGTTCGTTAAACCTGAAGATGTTGCTGCTGAAGTTGTTGAGCAAGAACGTCAAATTCAGTTGGATATCGCCATGCAAAGCGGTAAGCCACAAGAAATCGCTGAGAAGATGGTTGAAGGCCGGATGCGTAAGTTTACCGGTGAAATCAGTCTGACTGGTCAGGCATTTGTAAAAGATCCTTCGATTACTGTGGGTCAATTACTGAAAGATGCTGGCGCCGACGTTGTTACTTTCATTCGCTTTGAAGTGGGTGAAGGTATTGAACGTAAGAGCGAAGACTTTGCTGCCGAAGTGCAAGCGCAAATGGCTGCAGCGAAAAAGGCTTAACGCCAGTGACGTTGCTACCAGCTAAAAGAAACTGATAAAAAACCGCGACTTGCTCTGCAAGCCGCGGTTTTTTTTGTGTGCGCATTTGCCCGAATGTGGCATGCTACACCTATTAAAATAATTGATTCGTCCAGCATAAGGAGCCCGGCCCATGATTACCCCCGCCAAACCAAATTACCGCAGAGTATTACTTAAATTAAGTGGCGAAGCATTAATGGGAGACGAGGCCTTTGGTATAGATGCGAAAGTATTGGACCGAATGGCGCAAGAGATTAAAGAGCTGGTTGAACTTGGTGTGCAAGTTGGCCTCGTAATAGGTGGTGGTAACTTATTCCGTGGTGAAGGTCTGGCGAAAGCGGGTATGAATCGCGTAGTGGGTGACCACATGGGTATGCTGGCAACGGTAATGAACGGCTTAGCTATGCGGGATGCCTTACACCGGGCTTTTGTGAATGCCCGCCTCATGTCCGCTATTGAACTGAATGGCGTGTGCGACAGTTACAACTGGGCTGAGGCTATCAGCTTGCTGAAATCAGGGCGGGTTGTTATTTTCTGTGCCGGTACCGGTAATCCATTTTTTACCACGGATTCAGCAGCCTGTTTGCGCGGCATTGAAATTGAAGCTGAACTGGTATTGAAAGGTACCAAAGTTGATGGCGTGTATTCAGCCGATCCGGTTAAAAATCCGGATGCTAAATTATATAGCCACATCAGTTATAATGAGGTTCTGGATCAACAATTAAAAGTGATGGATTTGGCTGCATTTACGCTGGCTCGAGACCATGGCTTACCAATCCGGGTATTCAATATGAATAAGCCGGGCGTGTTACGATCGGTTATTATGGGATCTGACGAAGGCACCCTGATTGATCGTGGCCCTGAATTCGTAAATTCTGATTCGACTGAGCAGAATCAAGCAGAGAAAGGAAAATAAAGTGATTAACGATATTAAAAAAGATGCGAAAAGCCGCATGGAAAAAAGCGTGGAGTCTCTGCGTTCACAAATGTCCAAAGTTCGCACCGGACGCGCTCACCCAAGCTTACTCGATGGTATAACGGTGCCTTACTACGGCGTTGAAACACCATTGAACCAGATGGCTAACATTACGACTGAAGATTCAAGAACATTAGCGCTAACGGTATTTGATAAATCGGCAAGTGGCGCGGTTGAGAAAGCTATTCTGACTTCTGACCTGGGCTTAAACCCAGCGGCGGCCGGCGCTGTTATTCGGGTACCATTGCCAGCATTAACCGAAGAGCGTCGTAAGGACCTGGTTAAAATAGTTCGCTCGGAAGCTGAGCAGGGCCGGGTAGCAATTCGTAATATTCGTCGTGATGCAAATGGTGATTTGAAAGATTTATTGAAAGAAAAAGAAATTACCGAAGACGATGAGCGTAAAGCAACCGACGAAATCCAAAAGCTTACTGACACTTTTATTGGTCAAATTGATAAGCTTTTAGAAGACAAAGAAAAAGATTTGTTGGAAGTTTAACCGAGTCAGCAGCTTGCTGATTGGTCGAAGGCGCCGTGTCAGGTATACTCTCACGGCGTTTTTATTTAATGGCAGAACATATGGCAGTCCCTGAAACTAAGGATTTGGTTCCGCAACATGTTGCTATCATTATGGATGGCAACGGGCGCTGGGCGCAACAGCGCGGGAAGCGTCGTACCGCAGGTCATAAGGCTGGTGCGGAGGCCGTGCGTAATGCAGTAGCATTTGCGCGAAAAACAGGTATTCAGTCGTTAACTTTGTTTGCGTTTAGCAGTGAAAACTGGAAACGGCCCAAAGAAGAAGTATCGGTACTTATGGAGTTATTTCTGACCGTGTTACAACGGGAAGTAAAAAAACTGCATAAGCACGGCGTTCAACTTCGAATTATTGGCGATGTTGCGCAGTTTTCACCGCGTCTGCAACAGCGCATTCAGGACGCTGAAGCCCTAACTGCAGAAAACCGCTCATTAACGCTAAATATAGCGGCTAACTATGGTGGTCGCTGGGACATAAAAGAAGCCACCAAAGCAGTTGCTAGCGCGGTTTTAAAAGGTGATTTACAAGTTGATGAGATTAACGAGCAAGTGCTGGCGGAATATATGCAGCTTGCTGATCAACCAACACCTGATTTATTGATTCGAACTGGGGGCGAGCGCCGCATTAGCAATTTCTTGCTGTGGCAGCTTGCTTACGCTGAGTTTTATTTTGCGGATGTATTGTGGCCGGACTTTAGTGCCGAGCATTTTGCCGCTGCGATTGCTGATTATGCAACTCGAGAACGCCGTTTTGGCTTAACCAGCCAACAAATCCACAGTATGATGATGGATTTAAACGGCCAAACTGAGGACTGATTTTGTTAAAACAACGAATAATTACAGCTCTGGTCCTTCTGCCTCTGGCACTTTACTGCGTGTTTTTATTGCCGTTAGCGGGCTTTGCTATTTTTGCTCAGGTTCTACTTATGCTGGGCGCCTGGGAATGGTCCCCGCTCATGGGCTTGCATCGTTTATCTAGCCGTATCGCCTACACGCTGCTGGTAGGTGTCATTATCAGTAGCCTTACTTACATTACCCCCATAACCGACTTATGGCATCCCGAAGGCTTAGGTCTGGTCAAGAGCATGTTGTATCCCATTATTGCCGGTGGGGTGTGGTGGGTTATTGCATTAGGGCTAATTGTTAATTACCCCAGTAGCCGTCGCATGTGGTCGCGCTCGCGTATTATTGTCGGTATTTTTGGTTTGTTAACATTAGTACCAGCCTGGGCCGCATTGGTGGCTATTCGCTCTATTGAATATGAGATAAATCCGCTGCAGGGCGGTTTTACCGTATTGTTTATTTTACTGTTGGTATGGGCAGCCGATGTCGGTGCTTATTTCGCTGGCGTTCGTTATGGTCGCAACAAAATGATGCCCGCGGTTAGCCCAGGCAAAACCATGGAAGGCCTTTGTGGTGGTATCAGTTTGGCCTTTGTGGTGATGATGGTGGTTGCGCACTGGGCGAAAATTCCCGCCGATCAGTTCACCGGCTATTACTTAACCGGCTTGTTAACCGTTATTGCATCGGTGTTTGGTGACTTAAACGAAAGTATGTTCAAGCGTTGCGCCGGAGTGAAAGACAGCGGCTCTATTTTACCGGGCCATGGTGGTATTTTAGACCGTATTGATAGCTTAACTGCTGCGCTTCCGGTGTTTACTCTGGCTTATATCTGGTTTCTTCACTAATGCAAATTAATGCCACACCACAACAGCGTATTTGTGTGCTGGGAGCCACCGGATCCATCGGTCAAAATACCCTGGCGGTTATTGCTGAAAACCCTGATGCTTATCCAGTTTATGCCCTTACCGCATATTCCAATGTGGCGGCTATGCTGGAACTTTGTCGCAAGCATAAACCAACTATTGCGGTGATGGTGGATGCAAACGCAGCGACGGAGCTGAGACAGCAGTTGCAGGCCGAAAAGCTAAACATTGAAGTGTTGAGTGGTAGTACCGCACTGGCGCTGGTTGCTTCGTCCAGCGACACCGATATTGTCATGGCCGCCATAGTTGGCGGCGCTGGTTTACTGCCCACTATGGCTGCGATAGAAGCCGGCAAACGGGTACTGCTGGCGAATAAAGAAGCCTTAGTGATGAGTGGTCAGCTGTTTATGGACGCTGTCGCCGAGTACGGTGCCGAACTCATGCCGGTAGATAGCGAGCACAATGCGATCTTTCAGTGCTTGCCGCCAGCATTACAGTACCCATTAGGGCAGCAGTCGCTGAGTGACCATGGCATTGATAAAATTCTACTTACCGGTTCCGGTGGGCCCTTTAGGGAGCTACCATTAGCTGAATTAGCGCAACAGACACCAGACGCAGCCTGCGCCCATCCAAACTGGGAAATGGGCCGGAAAATTTCGGTAGATTCAGCAACCATGTTGAACAAAGGTCTGGAATACATTGAAGCGCGTTGGCTGTTCGGCTGCCAACAGCATGAATTAGACGTTATTTTACATCCACAAAGCGTTATTCATTCCATGGTGCAATACCGCGACGGGTCAGTTATTGCTCAGCTTGGGCAACCTGATATGCGTACGCCTATAGCCTCATGCCTGGCTTATCCGGATCGCATCGCGAGCGGGGTTAGTCACCTTGATTTTACGCAACTGGCGGCATTAACTTTTGGCAAACCAGAAGCTGAGCGTTTTCCATGTTTGGCACTAGCTAAGGATGCATGCTGGAGCGGGCAGTGGGCAACCACCACGCTGAATGCAGTGAACGAAATAGCGGTAGAAGCATTTTTGCAAGAACAGATAAAATTTACGGATATTGCCCGAATTTGTGCAGAAGTATTGGCTGTTGTACCACCGCAGCAGTTGAACTCTATTCCGGAAGTCTTGTCGTTAGATGCTGAGGCGCGTGCTTTAGCAACACAACAAGTAAGGAAACAACGAGCATGCTAGAAATTCTTTGGGCACTTGGCGCCTTTATTATCACGCTTGGCATTCTGGTGACCTTTCACGAGTTTGGGCACTTTTGGGTAGCCCGCCGATGCGGCGTGAAAGTGCTGACGTTCTCGGTCGGTTTTGGTAAACCACTATGGCAGCGTCAGGCTGCAGACGGCACCTCGTACCAAATTGGTATGATTCCCTTAGGTGGTTATGTGCGCATGCTGGATGCTCGCGTAGACGACGTTAGCCCGGAAGAATGGCCGCAAAGCTTTAATGCTCAACCGGTTGGCAAACGTATGGCTATTGTTGCGGCCGGTCCCATCGCAAACTTTGTGCTGGCTATTGGTGTGCTCTGGCTCATGCTGGTTATTGGCGTGCCGTCGGTTAAGCCTATTATTGGTAAGGTTGCCCACCAGAGTGTTGCCGCTGAAGCTGGAGTGACGGCTCCGGCTGAAGTGCTGGCAGTAAATGGGAAAGAGACACGCGATTGGCAAGAAGTAAACATGGCGCTGGTAAGCGCTATTGGCGATGATAAAGCTGAGTTGCAAATACGCGATTTAGCCGATCGCCATGAATCCTCAAAGCGCTATCAACTTGATTTAAGCCAGTGGGAATTTGACGAGCAACAGTCCACGTTCGGTAGTCTTGGAATTCAGCCTTATCAGTCTGAAGTGACTACTGAGATTGGTTATGTGGCACCAGATTCACCTGCAGAGCAAGCGGGTTTACAGGAAAATGACAAAATTGTTGGTGTTGACGGAACTCTTAATCCCGATTGGAGCCGAATAAGGGAGCGGATTGCTGCCGCTGCTGGCGATACCTTGGTTTTTGACCTGGTACGCAACAATGAGCAGCTGCAAATTCCGGTAGCTATTGGGGAACGCGAGTTTAACGGCGAAACCATAGGCTTTCTGGGGATTGAAACGAAAGTGATGCCATACCCGGAAGAATATCGATTTACGCATCAATATGGCCTGCTTGGAGGGCTGTGGGAAGGAACTACCAGAACATGGGATCTGATGGTTCTAAGTGTGAAAATGATTGGAAAACTTGTTACCGGTGACGTTTCAGTCCGTAATTTAAGTGGACCTGTTAGTATTGCTGAAGGTGCGGGAACCACCGCTAGTTATGGGTTGGTTTATTTTCTCGGCTTTTTAGCATTGATCAGTGTTAATCTCGGCATCATAAATCTGTTACCATTGCCGATTCTTGACGGTGGTCATTTAGTATTTTTTGTCATTGAGTGGATACGAGGCAAACCTGTTTCCGAACGGGTTCAGGAAATTAGTTACCGCATTGGTGGTGCGCTAATTTTTGCCCTGATGGTGGTTGCTATAGGCAACGACATCACGCGTTTATCGCTCTGATTTATAATTACACAAAACATAAAGTAGCTGCAGAATGACGTTTAAAAAGCTGTTAATCGGCACTCTGGTTGCAGGGGCCACTATTCCGGCTCAAGCCGAAGAATTATTTGTCGTAGAAGATATTCGAGTGCGGGGGCTACAGCGTGTTGCGTTGGGTGCCGCATTAACTTACATACCGGTTCGGGTAGGCGATGAGGTGGATGAGTACGAAATCCGCCAAAGTATTCGTTCGCTTTATTCATCAACCAACTTTGCTGATATACAGGCTCGCCGGGAAGGCAATACCCTGGTATTTGTGGTGCGCGAACGACCCACCATTAGTGAAATTGAATTCGATGGCAACTCCGATATCGAAGACGAGCAGCTAACCGCCAGCCTGAATGATTCCGGGGTGGTTGAAGGCGAGTCGTTAGATCTGACCAGTATTTCTGATATTGAGAAAGGCCTGGAAGATTTCTATCACAGCGTTGGTAAATACAACGCTAAGGTAGACGTGAATATTGAGAACCTGCCGCGTAATCGGGTTCGGGTGAGCATTGATTTTGAAGAAGGTGATGCGGCCGAAATCGAACAAATTAATATTGTTGGTAACACAGTTTTCAGTGAAGCTGAAGTTCTGGCGCGGCTGGAGCTTAAAGATAGCTTGCCGTGGTACAACTTTATTGGCGAAAAGCGTTACCAGAAACAACAGTTAACGGGCGACTTAGAAACGCTGGAAAGCTTTTATAAAGACCGCGGTTACCTGACTTTCGCAGTAGAGTCGGTGCAAGTGTCGTTAACGCCAAATCGTGAAGGTATTTATATCACCGTAAATATTACTGAAGGCGAGCAGTTTAATGTTCGTGAAACTTCGGTGATTGGTGATTTGGCTGGCCATACGGAAATTGTTGAACGTATTGCACAAATTGAAGAAGGTACGCTGTATAACGCTGCTCAAATTACTTTTATTGAAGAAAGCATTGCGCGTTTTTACGGCAACTTAGGCTATGCCTATCCGGAAATTAACTCAATTCCTGAAATTGACGAAGAAAATAACGAAGTAGATATCGTGTTTTCGGTGAATCCGGGGCAACGAGTTTATGTAAACCGGATCAACTTTAGCGGTAACCAAACCACCAAAGATGAAGTTTTACGTCGTGAAATGGTGCAAATGGAAGGTTCCTGGTTATCTGAGCAACGCGTTGAAAATAGTAAAGTGGAACTGGAACGCCTTGGTTTCTTCGAAACTGTGGAATCCAGTACTGAACGCGTAGATGGCCGCTCAGACTTAGTCGATATTAATTTTGACGTGGTGGAACAGCCGTCAGGTTCCTTCAACGCCGGTATTGGCTACGGCGATTATTCTGGTTTGCAGCTAAACGCTGGTATTTCACAGGATAACTTTTTGGGAACAGGTAACCGGGCTGCGTTTAACGTAAGTACTAACAAGTTTCAAAAATCGGTGAACATGTCGTATACCGATTCGTTCTTCACCAAAGACGGTGTCAGCTTAAGCGGTAACGTGTTCCTGAATGAGTTTGATGCGGGTAGTGCGCGTAACTTAGCGCGCTATAACAAGCGTACTTATGGTGTTGGCACCTCGGTAGGTTTCCCAATAAATCAGAACACGCGCTTTAGTACTGGTTTAACCTATAAGAATGAAGAAGTAAGTAACGTAGATGGGTACGAGCAGATTCGTAATTTCTATGCTCCCTATATTGATCCGCAAGATCCAACTTCAGGCGTTGCCTTTGATATTTTTGAAGTCAGCTTCGGCTTGGCTCGGGTTACCTTAAACCGCGGTACCTTCCCAACCTCGGGAACGTCAAACCGGGTGAGTCTTGACATCACCACACCAAACAGTGATGTGAATTTCTTCCGTACCACCTATGACTTTAAATATTATCAGCCAATTACTGATGACCATAAATGGACCTTATTAAGCCGCATGACCGTGGGCTACGGTAATGGTTACGGTAGTGACGATAACGGTAACGATTATTTGTTCCCGTTCTTCGAGAACTTCCGCATTGGTGGCAATCAGAACTTACGTGGTTTCGAAGCCAATACAGTAGGCCCGCGAGCCATTTACAGTTTTGCTAATGACATTAGCGGACCGCCGGACTTAACCGGTCAACCGGTTGGTATTCCGGCTGGCCCTGGCGCTGACACTGTGCAAGTTACCCGCCTGTCGGTTGGTGGTAACGCCATGGCAGTGGGCGGCCTGGAACTTATTTTCCCGGTACCCTTTATGTCAGAAGGCTTTGAAAACACCATCAGAACCAGTATATTTTTAGATGTTGGTACTGTGTGGGATACTGAGTTCGATTACGATTATTACAATAGTCTGGCCAGAGCACAGCAAACTGAGCCGTTGAATGACTATAGCGATCCTGGTAACTATCGTGCGTCGGCAGGTATTTCGGTGCAATGGATTTCGCCTATGGGCCCACTAACGTTCTCGTTAGGTCGTCCGATACGTGAAACTCCTGGTGACAGAACGCAAACCTTTACCTTTAATATAGGTACGACATTTTAATTATCATTCGTAAATTTTGATTTATATAACTTTAATAACTGCAACAGCAGCAAGGAGTCGATTTTGAATAAATTAATTAAGAACTCACTAATCGCATTAACTATGAGTGCAGCAATGCTAACTACTGCAGCGCAAGCTCAACAGCGCATTGGCGTGGTGGACGTTATGCGGGTATTCCAGGAATTACCTCAGCGTGAGCAAATTGCTGAGCAGTTGCAAGGTGAGTTCCAGGAGCGTTTTGAAGAAATGCGTCGTATTGAAACTCGGGTAAATGAGTTACGTGCTAAGCAGCAACGTGATGCGTCAATTATGTCTGATGCTGAGAAAACTCAAGTAGACCGTGAGCTTGAAACTCTGGCTGCAGAAGCGCAACTGAAAGGTAAAGCGCTAAACGAAGATACGCGTCGTCGTCAGAACGAAGAGCGTAACCGCTTGTTAATGGAAGTTCAGCAAGTGATTGACAAAATTGCCAAAGATGAAGGTTTCGACATCGTATTGCAAAGCAATGCTGTGGCCTATATCAGCGATAGCGCAGATTTATCAGATGAAGTTATTCAGGCGATGACGTCTGGACAATAACAGCATGCAGGCTTATACCTTAGCGCAACTGGCTGAGCATATTGACGCGGAAGTACAAGGCGACGAGAGCTTGTCAGTTGCTGCTGTTGCTACCTTAGCTTCAGCTCAGCAGGGTCAAATAGCCTTTTTGGCTAATGCCCGCTACAAAGCGCAGTTGGAAACAACCAAAGCGAGCGCGGTGATTGTGGCACCCGGAACCGAGGTGCCCGATCATATAGTGGCTGTGGTTACCAAAAATCCGTATTTAGGATTTGCGAAAGTAGCGCAGTTGCTGGACACCACGCCGAATCCAGCCGAAGGTGTTGCCGCTACGGCACAAATAGCACCATCGGCTAAATTAGGTAAAAACGTCCAACTTGGCCATCACGTAGTGATAGAAGCAGGTGCTGAGCTTGGTGACAATGTCATCATAGGCGCTGGTAGCTATATAGGCGCAGGCACTGTAGTAGGTGCTGATACCAAGATTTGGCAACGGGTAACTATTTACCACAATTGCGTTATTGGTAAGGAATGTGTCATTCATTCCGGCGTTGTTATAGGAGCCGACGGCTTTGGTTGGGCCACTGAAAACTCAAAATGGGTTAAGATACCCCAACTAGGTCGGGTTGTGATTGGTGATCGGGTTGATATCGGTGCCAATACCACAGTCGACCGTGGTGCTTTAGACGATACTATTATTTCGTCTGGTTGTATTATCGATAATCAATGCCAAATTGCTCACAATGCTTTTGTTGATGAAGACACTGCTATTGCTGGCTGTACTGTTTTAGCTGGTAGTTCGCACATTGGTAAACGTTGTTTGATAGGTGGCGCTTCAGCTATTAACGGCCATATTGAAATCTGTGATGATGTTCAAATCAGTGGGTTCTCAATGGTTATTAAGGGTATTAGCGAACCTGGTGTTTATGCTTCCGGAATACCGGCTGCACCGCACCGCGAATGGCGTCGAAACGGAGCTAGATTCCGTCAGCTGGATGATTTATTTAATCGTGTTAAAGCTCTTGAGAAAGAACAAAAGAACTCATAACACTAGGTGGGGGACAACCATTGTCTACAGAGCTGAACGGATTTGATATAGACGAAGTACTAAATTTATTACCTCATAGGTATCCATTTTTATTAATTGATCGGGTACTTGCCTGTGACGGTGAAAAAGTAATTCATGCCATTAAAAATGTGACTATTAACGAACCTATATTTAATGGTCATTTCCCTGGAAATCCTATTTTTCCGGGCGTATTAATTTTAGAAGCTATGGCTCAGGCTGCCGGCCTACTTGGCTTTAAGATTACCTCTAGCAAGCCTGCCGCAAATGATTTGTATTTATTTGCCGGGGTCGACAATGCACGTTTTAAACGCCAGGTACTGCCGGGCGACACTATGCATTTGCACGTGACTTTCGAGAAAGAGCGTCGCGGCATTTGGGTATTTAAAGGGCGTGCAGAAGTGGACGGTAAACTAGCTTGCAGTGCCGACATAATTTGCGCCAGAAGAGAGCTTTAAGTGATTCACGAAACGGCAATTATTGATGCTTCTGCCAAATTGGGAAGCAATGTACAAGTAGGTCCCTGGACCTACATAGGCCCTGATGTTGAGATTGGCGACAACACAGTTATTTCCTCTCATGTTGTAGTGAAGGGGCCTACCCGCATTGGCCAGAATAATCGCATCTTTCAGTTTGCTTCTATTGGTGAAGACTGTCAGGACAAGAAGTACGCCGGCGAACCTACCGAACTGGTAATTGGCGACAACAATATCTTTCGCGAGTGTGTCACTGTGCATCGTGGCACCACGCAAGATAACAGTTTGACTGCCATTGGCAGCAATAATCTGTTTATGGCTTACGTGCATGTTGCCCATGACTGTATCGTCGGAGATAACAACATTCTTGCAAACGCAGTGACTCTGGCTGGCCATGTGGTGGTTGGTGATTGGGTTATTCTGGGCGGCTTTACCGGCGTGCATCAGTTCTGCCATATAGGCTCTCATGCCTTTACTGCAGTGAATTCAGTGATAGTTCAAGATGTGCCGCCGTACATTATGGCGCAAGGCCATAACGCCACACCACGAACTATCAATTCGGAAGGCTTAAAGCGCCGTGGTTATAGTAAAGAGCAAATTATGAATCTACGCCGAGCATACAAAACGCTGTATCGCTCAGGCCTGACTGTTGCCGAAGCTGTGGAAAAACTACAGGCGCAGAATGCGGAAGAAGTACAGCCGTTAATTGACTTTGTGCAACAGAGTTCACGGGGAATTATTCGGCCGTGACCGACCAGCACCAAGCTGACAAAAGCCCGGTTATAGCCGTTCTAGCCGGTGAGCACTCCGGTGATTTACTCGGTGCCGGATTATTGAAATCACTTCGTACGACTTACCCAAATGCTCGTTTTATTGGCGTTGGCGGCCCGCTAATGCAAGCTGAGGGCTTGCATAGTCTGGTGCCTATGGACGATTTGGCGGTAATGGGATTGGCCGAGGTCATTACCCATTTACCTCGCTTGCTTGCTCACCGTAAACATATAGTTCAGCAACTAACCCAATCAAAGCCGGATATTTTTATCGGTATTGATGCCCCCGATTTTAATTTACCTATTGCCCGACGTTTAAAAGCCCTTGGTATTACGACCATGCACTACGTGAGCCCCTCGGTTTGGGCGTGGCGGCAAGGGCGTATTAAAGGTATTAAGAAGTCGGTTGATCACATGCTGTGCTTGTTACCTTTCGAGAAAGCTTTTTATGATGAACATGGTTTGCCTGCAACTTTTGTGGGACACCCGTTAGCTGATGACATTCCAATGGCCTGGTCCCAAGCAGATGCCCGCACCGAGCTGGGGATTGCAGAACAGGAGAAAGTAGTTGGTTTGTTACCTGGCAGCCGGGCAGGTGAAATAGCGCGCATGGGGCCGGTATTTTTACAAGCAGCCCAACGTTTGTGGCAACAAAATCCGCAGTTATGCTTTGTAGCACCTATGATCAGTGAGGCTCGTAAAACACAGTTTGCTGAACTACAAGAGCGCTTAGCACCTGAGCTACCGGTTACCTTGATTGACGGCCAGGCGCGCACAGTTATGGCTGCCAGTGATGTGCTGTTACTCACTTCTGGTACTGTTACGTTGGAAGCCTTACTAATTAAACGCCCCATGGTGGTGGCTTATCGTTTTAGCTGGCTTAGTTATCAATTAATGAAACGGTTATTTAAAGCGGCTTATTTTTCCTTACCTAACCTGCTTGCTGGTAAAGCTATAGTGCCTGAGTTAAAGCAGGAAGAAACGCAACCCCAGCGACTGGCAGCAGAGCTAACCCAGCTGTTAGACACACCGCCACCACAGCTCCATGAGCAGTTCAGCGCTATTCATGAGCAACTGCGTTGCAACGCCAGTACCTTAGCTGCGCAGGTTGTGATTAATTACCTTTCTAAAAAATAGAAATGTAACCCCAATATTTAGCGCTAATAAAACCAATTTATTCGTACTAAACTAAACTCATAAACTTACCAGGTAATGGGAGCACTCATGGGACTTTTAGTTGACGGCGTTTGGCATGACAAATGGTACGACACCGACAAAACCGGTGGTCGGTTCGAGCGCAGCGCGGCACAGTTTCGCAATCATATTGAAAATTCAGCGGACGCTGAATTTCCGGCACAAAGTGGTCGCTACCATTTGTACGTTTCGTTCGCGTGTCCGTGGGCTCATCGAACGTTGATATTTCGTAAGCTAAAGGGGCTGGAGTCACATGTTTCAGTTTCGGCAGTGCATCCGCTCATGCTTGAAAACGGTTGGGAATTTGCTGACAAACCCTTGCAAGATCCGCTTTATGGTTACGATTTTCTGTATCAGGTGTATCTGAAGGCTGATCCTAATTACAGCGGTCGGGTGACAGTGCCGGTGCTTTGGGACAAACAAACCCAAACTATAGTAAGCAATGAATCAGCGGATATTATTCGTATGTTTAATAGCGCTTTTAATGATTTAACCGGTAATCACGACGACTATTATCCAACTGAGCTACAGCAGCAAATTGACGATATAAACGAGCTGGTGTACCACAACATTAATAACGGCGTATATAAATGTGGCTTCGCTACCAAAGCACCAGCGTACGAGGAAGCCTTCCGGGAGCTGTTTGATGCCCTGGATCAGGTTGAAGCTATTTTAGCGAAACAGCCGTTCCTGGCCGGTGCGCAACTGACCGAAGCAGATTGGCGTTTGTTTACCACTCTGGTGCGCTTCGATGCGGTGTACGTAGGACATTTTAAAACCAACCTGAAGCGAATTGTTGACTACCCGAATCTTTGGAATTATCTGAAAGCTTTGTATCAGTATCCGGGTGTGGAAGAAACTGTGGTAATGGATCATATTAAAACCCATTACTACGGTAGCCATAAAACCATTAACCCAACGGGTATAGTGCCGGTGGGACCGGAACTTGATTTCAACGCCACGCACAATCGTAAGGAGCTGTCATGACTAAGGCAATTAAAGGGCGCTTCCGCGGAATTCCGGCACAAGACGGTGCCGGAGTTAAATTAACCCGGGTTATTAATCAACCCTCATTGAAACATCAGGATCCGTTTTTGATGCTGGATGAGTTCCTTTCAGATAATCCGAACGATTATATAGCCGGGTTTCCGCCGCACCCACATCGCGGGTTTTGTACGCTAACCTACATGTTGGCTGGGCGTATGGAGCATCAGGACTCGGTTGGTAACACCGGCGTGGTTGAAGCCGGCGGTGCGCAGTGGATGAAGGCTGCCAAGGGTATTATTCACGCGGAAATGCCGAAGCAGGAAGAAGGGTTAATGTGGGGCTTTCAGCTATGGCTGAATTTACCTGCAAAAGACAAAATGACACCGGCTGAATGGGCCGACCATCCGTCTGATTCCATTCCGGTGATTGCTCAGGATGGTGCCGAAATACGTTTGGTTGCGGGTGAATACAAGTCCGAAAAAGGGCCGATTCAACAGCCGGAGCGCCGTTTCCTAATGGCTGATGTGCGCCTCGATGCCAACACTAGTACGGCTATTGAATCACAACATCAACGTCAGCGTCTGGCTTACGTCTATCAAGGTGAGTTAACCGTGAACGGCGAAAGTGTGAAGCGCGGTGAGTTACTGCAGCTAGATCAGGAAGCCACGCTGGAATTAACGACCAGCGACGAAAGCGCTGCGTTTATTCTGCTGGCCGCAGAGCCTATTGGCGAACCTATAGTGCAATACGGGCCTTTTGTGATGAATGAATCGCACGAAATTGAACAGGCGTTACGGGATTATCAGGCCGGGCGGCTGGGCGCGGCCTAAATGATCTAACCGAAGTAAGGGTGCCTTACTTAAATACCCCGGCTTCACGAGCTTCTTCGTGCAGTCGGGCGTAACGTTTTTGGTGGGTTTCACTTAATTGCATACCTTCCAGAGTGCGGAAGCAGCGTTTGCACTCTTTAATGAACTCAGGATTCGGTTTGTCGCTGTCGCCTAACACCTTTATGGCCGCCTGAATGTAGTTCAAAGCAGCGCCACTATTCATTGGTGCATGTTGCAGAGCTGTGGTGAAGCTCTGAATAGCAGCACCGTAGTCACCATTTTTGTACTCGCTAATTCCGGCCCGGTTCGCTTCAAAAAATGAAGCCTGGCGTTCTTCGCTTTTCTCGAAGCGATGCTTTAACAGGCGCTGGCTATAGTCATCCAGTTGATGTTGTTGCTCCATTCGCTCACTGAGCTGATTGGCTTTCTCGTATTCGCCTAAATCCAATAATACCGACAATACGTCGGGTGCCAGTTCCGGCGAAATATCACTCTGTTGTGCTAAGGATTGGCCTACTACTTCATTCAGATGATGTTGAGCTTCGCGGAAACGGCCGTTAAAAGACTCTATTCTCGCCATAACCACATGTTCCAGCTCCTGATACTCCAGCTCTGAATAAACCAGATTGTCGTCATAACGAGCGCGCTGCAGTGCGATGGTTGCTTCGGTTTGATACTTGCCAACCTGACGCGGTTCATCGGCGTTTTCGGCGGCATCAAGAATACTGCGAATATAAGTGCATAAATGGCGGGGGTCACGAAACACTGACTTGCGGCTAATTTCTAAAACATGGTGCATTGCCTGGCGAGCAAGCTCAAACTCTGCGTTGTCCCTAGCAATGCGTGCAAAATTTGACTGCCGTTCAATGGAAAACGGCGCTAGTCCGACTGCTTTACGCGCTGACTCCAGAGCATCGCCTAAGCGCTCAGCCTGAACGTGACATTCAGCAATTAAATCCTGCGCATCAACAGCATTGGTATTTTTGGATAGTACTTCGCGGGCCAACTCAATGGCTTCGTCCGGCTTGTTCTGCAACAACCGGGTTCTGGCCAGAGTCATCACGCCCCAGGTGAAACGTTGCTCTTCCAATAACTCTAATAAACGCTGCTCAGCTTCGTCGAACTGTCCCAGTTTGAGAAACAGCTCAGCAGTAAGTTTGCGGCAATAATTGCTGTAATGGCCTTTAGCATCAATATGCTCCTGGCAGGCTTTAATACAATCTGCGTACTGGTGCCGGTACAGCGTTTGGTAAATAGTTTTAAGGGCTTTACGCTTTTTAAATGCGCGAACTAAGCGAGTGCGCAATAACCCCTGCGAGAAGGGTTTCATTAAGTAGTCGTCGGGCTGTAGCTCAAGCGCACTCAACACCATTGGGCGTGAATTATCGCCCGTGATGAGGAAAAATATAGTGTCGTCGCGCACTAACTGGCGTACTTGAAGCTCTTCCAGTACCTGGCGGCCATTCTTGCCATGCCCGAGGTTGTAATCTACCAACAGAATATCGAAGGGCTGATTGGTATGGGCGGCAACGCCGGATTCGCCGGTTGATTTAGCGGTAACCTGACGCGCTCCCATAGTATGTAGTAAGCCCTTCAGCATTACCTGGAATGGTTTTTGATCGTCAATGATCAGGATTCTGCTGTCACTTAATTCAAGCGATTGACTCATTCAGGCGTTTATTCCTTTCGCACGGCATTTTGATGCCGACATGCTAGGCTAGTAACTGGCGTTATAATGATTAGATATCATGAGCATAAAGCAGTGGTACCGGAATGCAAGAGTAGGCCGTGCTATACGCGGTGTTTTTGTGCACAAGCAGGTGTTAGCAGCCAGCTATGGAGGACAGTATGCAAGCCAATGAAGTTACCATCAAGATTGCTTACGCGGGAGTGAACCGGGCTGATTTAGTGCAGCGTGCCGGTCATTATCCACCGCCGCCGGGGGCCAGCGATGTACTGGGTCTGGAGGTAAGCGGAGTGATAGATGAGGTTGGTAAGGATGTCAGTGACTTTAAATCAGGCGATGAGGTGTGCGCGCTGCTTACCGGCGGCGGTTATGCGAAGTCGGTAACAGTGCCTGCCGGGCAAGTACTGCCGATACCAAAAGGATCAGATTTAAAATTAGCAGCTACCTTGCCGGAGGCGTTCGCCACCGCCTGGTATAACTTAATGATGCTGGCCAAGCTGCAGCCGCATGAGCGAGTTTTGCTGCATGCTGGGGCTAGTGGGGTAGGTACTGCCGCCGTGCAGTTGTGTAATGAGTTTGCGGCCGACTGCTACGTCACTGCTGGTAGTGCGGAAAAATTGCAGCACTGCCGTACGCTGGGTGCCAGCGGGGGCTGGAATCGCCATGATGGTGACTTCGTTGAGGCAGTGAACGACTGGGGTGGTGCTGATGTAATTCTGGATCCTGTTGGCGGCGATTACTTTGCCAGCAACCAACAAGTGCTGCATGACGACGGACGTTTGATTGTTATTGGCTTACTCGGTGGTCGCCATGCACAAATTGATATGGGGCGGGTGTTAATGAAACGCCAGCGTATTATTGGTTCCACCTTGCGAAATCAGTCGGTGGCGGTGAAAACCGACATCATGCAGCAACTGCATAAACAGGTATGGCCAAAACTTGCGCAGGGCAGCATTAAACCGCAATTAGATAAAGTATTTGAGTTACATGAAGTGGATGATGCGCATGATTATGTCAGTGCGGATAAAAATATTGGGAAAGTACTTCTGAAGGTGCCCGCAGCAGACTAACTAAGGAGTAGCTAGTAACTAGAAAAAGTGGTGGAGGGGGCAGGATTCGAACCTGCGAAGGCTGAGCCGTCAGATTTACAGTCTGATCCCTTTGACCGCTCGGGAACCCCTCCACTCGAGCAGCGCGCATGATAGCAGATTAGCCCGGTCTGTAAACCCTAAAAAGCGGTAAATATTTATTAGCTGAGGCCGATAACTGAATTATTCAGTCATCATTCGGAACTCGGCTATGAGTGCAGCAGCTACGGCTCAGCTTTTTGATCCAATTGGTTATAACCCGGCTTCAGACGTGCATTTGTCGTCTGCGCTTGGGCGTGGCGACCGGGCTGACTTCAATTTATGGCTGGCAACCTTTTCCGCTGATGTAACTGAACAACCATACCTCCAAAACCCATTGCCAGCCGAACCGGTTAACTGGGAGCGTTTGTTAGGTGCCGCCAGGGCCCGCCCTTTGGCGGCCGCTAATGATCAGGTACAACGCTTCGGCCTCTCGTCCAGCAGTGATCTGGCTGATCATCGTTTGCAGGACGCATTGCACCCACAAGCGCTGGTTCTGGATGCGTCAGCTGATTATATACCCTTGCATGTTTGGCAAAATCTGGGCTGGCAAGCGCAGCGCCGGGAAAAGCAACGCCGTGAAGGCGCGACCAGTCCACCCCGCCAGTATCAGGAACATGACTTAGGTGAACTGGCAGAACAGGCGCTCAAGGCGTTTAGCGGCGATTTAATGCAATCGAAACCGGAACCTGTGTGATAAGCTAATTATACGAATTCAGCATCAGGCTGAGTAAGATTGGCAGCATAGGCAGTTGGCATGACGAAGAATGTTGATGCGCAGGTAGATGACTTAATTGACCGCTTTGTCGAATTACTATGGTTACGGCAGAGCGTTAGTCAGCACACCAGTAGTGCCTATCGAACTGACTTACGAATGTTTCAGCGTTTTCTGCAGGACCAGCAGCGTACCTACTTACCTGATATTAGCGTTACTGAAATAGAAGACTATTTACTCTATCGTCGGCAACAGCAGTATTCACCGCGCAGTTCAGCGCGTTTTATTAGTGCCTTGAAGAAGTTCTTTCAATTTGCCCGCACTGAACTGGGTATGCAAATTGATCCCACCGCGAACTTACAACGTCCGAAACAACCTGCTGCTATTCCCCATTCACTTACTGAAACCGATGTGCTGGAATTGCTGGCAGCACCAAACACCGAGTTGCCAGTGGAGTTGCGTGATCGAGCTATGTTGGAAGTGCTTTATGCCACCGGGCTACGGGTGACTGAACTGGTACAACTGTCATTGCAACAGTTAAGTATGCAGCAGGAATTAGTGCGGGTAGTAGGTAAAGGCGATAAAGAGCGCTTAGTTCCGCTGGGCGAAGATGCACTGGAATGGCTCCAACTTTATTTACGGCAGGCACGCCCGGCCATTCATGCCAATGGTGGTGAGTGGGTGTTTATTACCAATCGTGGCGGCCCATTAAGTCGTCAGGCATTTTGGTATCGCATTAAAATTTACGCCCAACGCGCGAATATTCACACGCATTTGTCGCCCCATACGTTACGGCACGCATTCGCGACGCACTTATTGAATCACGGCGCCGATTTGCGCGTATTACAAATGCTACTTGGGCATAGTGATTTATCTACCACACAGATATACACCCATGTTGCCCGGGAGCGTCTGCAACAGCTGCACAGCACCCATCATCCGCGTGCCTAAAAGCCCTGCGCGCCTTGCAATTCAGGGGTTCCCGAGGTACTGTAACAACCTATTTTGAACACAATTAAAGGCTAATTTAATGTTGATGCGCGCATGTCTGCTCGGGCTTGGATTACTGGTTATGACCGCAGCCCAAGGTAGTGAAGGGGAACTTGATACAACTCATTTAACCAAGTTAGGTATGAAGGTTGAATCGGTACGTGCCACTGAAGTGTCAGGTTTGTACGAAATCATTACCTCGGAAGGGCTGTTTTACGTATCAGCTGACGGTACTTTATTAGTGAGTGGCCGTATGTTTGATATCACGGGCGACGAAGTCGTCAATAAAACCGAACAGAACATGGCGGCTATGCGGCGCAGTGATTTAGCTAAAATCGAAGACTCCATGATTGTTTACAAAGCGCCGCAGCAGAAGCATGAAGTCACTATTTTCACCGATACTACTTGTGGTTATTGCCAGCAGTTTCACGCTCGCATAGACGACTATTTAGATCTTGGTATTTCAGTGCGCTATGTGGCGTTTCCACGCAATGGTATGCAAGGTACTGGTGGCAGACAATTGCAGGCCGTGTGGTGTGCAGCTGACAAAAAAGCCGCATTAACTGCAGCCAAAGCTGAAGAAGATATTGCGCTAACCACTTGTTCCAATCCGGTTGAAGAACACTTTCTGCTGGGCCGTAAATTTGGTGTTCGCGGTACCCCCGCTATTATTACTGAAAATGGCGAATTAATAGCAGGCGCTATGCCGCCGCGTGCTTTGCTGGAAGAAATTGAGAAACGCGCTGCCAGCCAGCCACAGTAAATCATTATGACTGCTGATTATGTGGTAAAGCGTTACCCGCAATTACCCGATGACCATTTGCCGAATCAGTTGCATCCGCTGATTCGGCAAATTTATGCGCGTCGTGGCGTAAAATCTGCTGACGAGCTTGAGCTAAAAGCCGCCCGGCTAACTCACTTCGACCAGTTACATGGTTCCCGAGCCGCGGCAGAGCTGCTGGCCAGCGCCATTGCCAGGCAACAATCTATCTGTATTTGTGGCGACTTTGATGCCGATGGTGCCACCAGCACCGCGCTTATGGTGTCTGCGTTGCAAGCCTTTGGTGCCCAGCAGGTGCATTATCTGGTACCAAACCGGTTTGCCGATGGCTATGGGTTGTCGGAATCGGTGGTGCAGCAGGCGCAGGCGTTAGGCAGCGAACTGCTGATTACCGTGGATAATGGTATTTCCTGTCACGCTGGTGTGCAGGCTGCGAAAGACGCGGGCATGCAGGTGATAGTTACCGATCACCATTTACCCGGGCATGAGTTACCAAATGCCGATGTAATTGTGAATCCGAACCATCCTGAGTGTAACTTTCCGAGCAAGAACTTAGCTGGTGTTGGCGTGGCATTTTACGTGCTGCTGGCACTTCGCAATGTGCTGCGTGAGCAGGGCCAACAAGACCTGCCAAACCTGGCAGACTGGCTGGATTTAGTTGCCGTTGGCACTGTTGCTGATGTGGTGCAACTGGACGGTAACAACCGCATCTTGGTGCAACAGGGGTTACAACGCATTCGCGCGGGCGCTTGCCGGCCGGGCATTCAGGCATTGTTGCAAGTTGCCGGACGCGAGGCGGCCAAGCTACAGGCCAGCGATTTAGGTTTTACCGTAGGACCACGCATTAATGCGGCGGGTCGGTTGGATGACATGGGTCTGGGCATTGAATGTTTACTTACCCAAAGTTACCCGGCGGCTATGGACATGGCCAATCAACTAGACACGCTTAACCGCGAGCGCCGCAGCATTGAAACCGAAATGCGTGAAGAAGCCGAGGTTTATGTAGCTGGTTTTGCCGAAGATTCGGGTTCATTACCGCCGTTAATTACGTTATTTGAAGCCAATTGGCATCAGGGTGTTATTGGCATAGTGGCAGGACGGGTGAAAGAGCAATGCCATCGCCCGGTAATTGCTTTTGCCGAGGTTGGCGACGGCGAGTTGAAAGGCTCGGCGCGTTCCATTCCCGGTTTACATATTCGTGACTTACTGGAACGTATTCACAGCCTGCACCCGGGCATGATTACCCGCTTTGGCGGGCATGCCATGGCGGCGGGTTTAACCTTACCGGTAGGGCAGTTGTCAGCGTTTCGGGAAGTAGCCGCAGAAGTAGCTGCAAGTCACTTAAGTGAAGCCCAGTTAACCCGTACCTTATGGTCTGATGGCGGTTTAGGCGCAACTGAGTTACATGAGAGTTTCGTACAGCAATTGCAGCAAGCCGGTCCCTGGGGGCAGGGTTTTAGCGAACCTTTATTTGATGATGAATTCCGTCTGGTGAATCAGCGTATTGTTGGCGAACGACATCTGAAAATGGTGCTGCACACCGCTGATAATATTAGCATTGATGCCATAAGCTTTAATGTTGATACCACGCTGTGGCCGAATTTAGCCTGTGATCGTATTCACTGTATTTACAAACCCCAATTAAATACCTTCCGGGGCCGTACAACGGTGCAGTTGTTGGTAGAGCATTTCAGCGCTTTGCGTTAGAATATCGCGCTTTCGTATAATGAAATTAGACAAGTCGTTATCAACCTATACTGACGAACAGGTGAATTCACTTTATGTTTGAAACTAATGCAACTTATGTCGCCATAAAAGATATGCGGTCACGCAGTGATTCGCTTCGGGGGTATCTTTGACTACTCCGACAAGGTTGAGCGCTTAGAGGAAGTAACTCGTGAGCTTGAAGACCCGAAAGTGTGGGACGATCAGGAGCGCGCGCAGTCGCTTGGTAAAGAACGGGCGGCATTAGAACAAACAGTAGAAACCTTAGACAGTTTACAGCAAGGTCTGGACGATGTTGAAGGTCTGGTAGATCTGGCCGTTGAAGCCGAAGATGAAGAAACCTATAACGAGGCCTGTGCCGAGTTGAAAGGGCTGGAGAAGCGGCTGGAAGACCTTGAGTTTCGTCGCATGTTCTCAGGTGACCATGATGCGTCTGATTGCTACGTAGATATTCAGTCAGGCTCCGGTGGTACCGAAGCACAGGACTGGGCAAATATTCTGTTACGCATGTATTTGCGCTGGGCAGAAGCGCACGATTTCAAAGCTGAAATAACAGAACTGTCGGAAGGCGATGTGGCTGGTATTAAATCAGCAACCATACGCGTGCCGGGTGAGTATGCATTCGGTTGGTTACGTACTGAAACCGGGGTGCATCGCTTAGTGCGTAAGTCACCTTTTGATTCCGGTAATCGCCGCCACACGTCATTTGCGTCGGTGTTTGTGTACCCGGAAGTAGACGACAACATTGAGATTGAAATTAATCCGGCCGATTTACGCATAGACACCTACCGTGCCTCAGGTGCCGGTGGTCAGCACGTAAACCGAACGGACTCAGCGATTCGTATTACGCATGAACCTACTAATACGGTGGTGCAGTGTCAGAGCGACCGATCGCAACATAAAAACCGTGATGCTGCCATGAAGCAATTACGCGCGAAATTATTTGAATTGGAATTACAAAAGCAAAATGCTGAGAAGCAGGCCATGGAAGATTCCAAGTCTGACATTGGCTGGGGTAGTCAGATTCGTTCTTATGTACTGGACGATGCACGCATTAAAGACTTGCGCACCGGCGTTGAAAATCGCAATACGCAAGCCGTGTTAGATGGCGCCTTAGACCCCTTTATTGAAGCAAGCTTAAAATCAGGGCTGTAACAGCCTAAGCCGAACCTAAACTACGAAACCTTTTGGGTAAGTAAGACGACGACACAGGAACCGGAAACATGACAGATAAAACGCAAGCAGCAGAGTTGGACGTAAACGAGCAGATCGCCCAGCGCAAAGCCAAGCTTGCCGCGCTGCGAGAGCAGGGCGTTGCATTCCCAAATGACTTTCGCCGCGATCAGGTTGCTGCAGATTTGCATGCAACTTACGACCAGTTCAGTAAAGACGAACTGGCCGAAAAAGCTATTCGCGTGAAGATTGCCGGCCGCATGATGACCCGGCGGGTTATGGGTAAGGCAAGTTTTGCGACCGTGCAGGACATGTCCGGACAAATTCAGCTTTATGTGGTTCGCGATAATCTGGCTGAAGGTTTTTATAACGAACAGTTTAAAAAATGGGATTTAGGCGACATCGTTGGTGCTAGCGGCATCATGTTCAAAACCAATACTGGTGAGCTTAGCGTACAGGTAGACGATGTGCGTTTACTAACTAAGGCGCTGCGTCCGTTACCCGACAAGTTCCATGGTTTATCCGATCAGGAAACCCGCTACCGTCAGCGTTATTTGGACTTGATTACCAACCAAAGCTCGCGCGAAACCTTTATTGTTCGCTCCAAAGTAGTGGACTACATTCGTCGCTTTTTAAACCAGCAGCAGTTTCTGGAAGTGGAAACGCCAATGATGCAAACCATTCCAGGTGGCGCAGCGGCACGACCTTTCGTCACGCACCACAACGCGCTGGATATGGAGCTGTATTTGCGTATAGCGCCGGAGCTTTATTTGAAACGTCTGGTTGTGGGTGGTTTTGAGAAAGTATTCGAGATTAACCGTAACTTCCGCAACGAAGGCCTTTCAACTCGTCATAACCCAGAATTCACCATGCTGGAATTCTACTGGGCTTATGCCGACTATCAGGATTTGATGGACCTGACCGAGCAGATGCTGCGCGGTATGGCCGAAGAAATTCTCGGTACCACCAGCTTTGAAAGTCAGGGCGTTGCCTACGACTTCGGGCGTCCATTTGAACGCATGACGGTGCTGGAAGCTATTTTGAAATACTTACCAGAAGTCACGGTGGAACAACTTGGTACGTTGGAATCAGCCACTACAGTTGCTGAAACCTTAGGTATTAAAGTGAAGTCCAACTGGGGCTTGGGTAAAATTCAAATCGAAATTTTTGAAGAAGTGGCAGAACACCAGTTGCTGCAACCAACGTTCATTACGGCCTACCCAGCTGAAGTTTCTCCGCTGGCTCGCCGCAATGACAACGACCCGTTTATTACCGATCGCTTTGAGTTCTTTGCCGGTGGCCGTGAATTGGCCAATGGTTTCTCGGAGCTGAACGATGCCGAAGATCAGGCGCAGCGGTTCCAGGAACAAGTGCAGCAAAAAGAAGCTGGTGACGACGAAGCCATGTTCTATGACGAAGATTACATTACCGCATTAGAACACGGCATGCCGCCAACCGCGGGTGAGGGTATCGGTATTGACCGTCTGGTGATGCTGCTAACCGGTTCGCCAACTATTCGTGACGTGTTGTTGTTCCCGCACATGCGTCCGCGTGGCTAGTTGTTATCAATGTCCGCTCTGTCAGCAACCCTTAGTGCTGACCGAGCGCAGCTGGCGCTGTGATAAGCGCCATAGTTTTGATGTAGCCAGGGAAGGCTATGTGAATTTGCTGCCAGTGCAGCAAAAGAATTCGCTGGACCCGGGTGACAGCAAAGACATGCTGCAAGCTCGTCGAGCCTTTCTGGAAGCCGGCCACTATGCGCCGCTGGTACAAGCACTACAGCAACTCGTTGCTGATCAACTCCCAAAGTTTGAATCTGGCAATGGTATCCGCTTACTGGATATTGGTGCTGGTGAAGGCTACTACACGAAGCATATTTCCTCGGTATTACCCGCCGGTAGCGACAGCTACGGTATGGATATTGCCAAAGCTGGCATGAAGCTGGCGGCTAAGCGCTACAGTGAACTTAACTGGGCCGTGGCTAGTGCTTACCAGCTCCCTTACTGGTCGAATAGCTTTGATTTGATTATGCGGGTGTATGCGCCCTCAGACGCTGATGAAATAGCGCGGTGTTTAAAACCCGGTGGGCAACTGTTCACGGTCACTCCGGCACCTAAGCATTTGTTTGAGTTTAAACAAGCGTTGTACGCCGAGCCGCAACTACATAGCGATGTTGTTACCCAATACCCACAACTTAGGCATGAGCAGCGCGAACGCCTGACGTTAACTATTGCACCGGATTCTTCCACCTGCCAGCAGCTACTCACCATGACCCCATTGGGCTGGAAAGTGCCTGCTAATGCCACTGAGCGCTTTAGCGATAAGCTAGAATCACTGACCGCTGATTTCTTTATTGATCGTTACTTGTTCGAAGGTTCGTAAGGTTGGTAGGCTCATAAGTAAAAGGCGAAGCTAGTAATAGCTTCACCTTTTAAGTTTATCAATTAGCTTTAGCGGCCGCCGTCATCGCCTGAGTTAAGTCGTCGAGCAAGTCCTGAGCCGTTTCAATACCGGCTGACAGTCGCAGTAAGTCAGGCGGGCAGGGGGTACCTTCACCTTCTACGCTGGCACGGTGCTCAATCAGACTTTCCACGCCGCCTAGCGAGGTAGCGCGTTTCCAAATCTGGGTTTTGGCAGCGGTACGAATGGCAATCTGCTCGCCGCTAAAGTGCTCGTTACCTTTTAAACGTACCGACAACATGCCGCCAAAGCCGCCGTGCATTTGTTGCTTGGCAATGGCGTGACCGCTATGAGAGGGAAGCCCCGGGTAGAGTACTTCCAATACTTGTGGGTGTTGTTCCAGTTCGGTGGCTAACATCATGGCATTATTGCAGCTTTCCCGAACTCGTAAAAATAAAGTCCGCATACCGCGTAACAATTGCGAAGCATCGTGTGGGCTTGGCACAGCACCACCTTGCGAGCGCACCTGGCGCACCCGTAACCAAAACTCAGATTGCTCGGTGCCCTTGGCGCATACCAGCGCACCGGCAATCACGTCAGAGTGACCGTTCAGATACTTAGTGGCCGAGTGCATCACAATATCGGCCCCTAAGGTCAGCGGTTTCGTCAGCAATGGCGTGGCACAAGTGGAATCTACCGCAATCAGAGTTTGCTGTTGTTTGGCTAAAGCACTAATAGCGGCTATGTCACTTACGCTCCACAGCGGGTTGCCCGGTGTTTCCAGCCAGAGCAAACGCGTTGGTGCGGCTTTGAGCTCAGCTGCTACTGCGTCGGTGTCGGTCATATCAACACTGACTACTTCAAGCCCACCATCGCGGCCTAAGGTAAGTAACCAATTGCGCAGTGCCCAGTACATGACTTTAGGTATAAGTACGCGGTCGCCCGGGCGTAACGCCTGAAATACGCTTACCGCCGCCGCCATGCCCGAACTAAAAAGTAATGCCTGCGCACCTTGTTCCAGCGTGCTTAGTAATTCTTCTGCTGGTTTGTACGTTGGGTTGTTGTCACGGGAATAAACATTACCGGAAGGGTAGCTGTTGTCTTCGCCACGCAGGTAAGTCGTAGCAATATGTATGGGCAAAACAACGGCCTGAGTTTCTTTGTCAATGTGGCCTAGTGCTTGTGCTACCAGGGTTTGTTCAGATGCTTTTTTGTTCATGATTTAACAACCTGCGTGGTCAGAGAATGCGCAGCACGTTAGCACGCTTTAAGTTACTTGCCTACTGCCGTTGCGCTGTTTTGCGGCAGCAATGAGAGCGGCAAATAACGCGCGCTGACGGCGCATATAAATCAGAAATTCCGGATGCCACTGCACGCCAATACGAAAGGTGGCGTCGGGTGCCTCAATCGCTTGCACTATGTCGTCTTGATCGCGCCCCACAATAACCAACCCATCACCTAAGTTATTAATGGCCTGATTATGTAGCGTATTTATTTTGCAGTCGGTGCAACCCATGATTTTGGCAACGCGGCTGTCCGGTTGGGTGCACAAGGTTTTAAATGGGAAAATGGAACGACGTTTCGAGGTGCGCTTACGTTTGGTACTCAAATCCTGGAACAAATCACCACCGCAGCGAATATTCAGCAGCTGCGCACCGCGGCAAATGGTTAGCATAGGTAAATCGTTAGCCACCGCATGATCGATCAAATCGCTCTCAAACTCGTCGCGTTGTTTGTCGTACTTAGGCTCAACTTCGGGTTCTGCGGCGTAAAGTACAGGATCAATGTCGTGACCACCGGTAATTACAATAGCGTCGTATGAGTCTTTATCAATAGTATCTTCAGGGCGTAACTGTAGCGGGGTAGCACCTAACCATTTCACCACGGTAGCTACACACCAGCGCGGACCTCTGGAGCCCTTTTGCGGGCCACTAATAGCAATAACGGGTTTAGTCATTGGTTATCAACCACTCCTGTTTCAGCTGTTTTCCCCAGTTACCGAACCAACGTTTTAACGGATTATTTAAGAACCGCTGATAGGCTTTACAACAGGCATGCAAACGATCCTTGTCGTTCGCTAATTGTTCAACTTGCAGCCAGTCTTGCCAGGCCAGATGTATGCCCCAATCAGGTACATGAATTTCACAGTTCGGTAAGCGATAGTGAAAGGTGGGCCTGGATTTTATTAAGGGGTCGGAGCAGCGCTCACGCACGTGGTCTTCGTCTAAATGCATAAACAAAGGTAAGCAATCCAGCGACCGATTACGGGTTGGGTTGTCATCTATATAATCGTCAATCATTTCACGCTGGCTTGGTTGGTAGCGCGCCGCAATCACTTTTTTAATGTAAGTTTTCGGAAACGGTGACACATAACTGGTAAATTTACGGGTTAAATTGACCTCGCTATGTTGAATCAGCCATTCCTCTAAGCATAAAAAGGCTTTTAAATAAGGGACAATGGAATCAGCTTCAGTGCTTGGAACCTCAGGGTTAAATTGTAACCCGAAGGCATTAATTGCTCGTGCCGAGGTTCCCTGTGCGCCTTTATTGCGCAACACCTCAACCAGCTTATTAACTTCAGTCATGCGTGACATAGGTAGTGGTGGCGAAACTAACTCCAGCGGCACCACATGGTCAGCTAACCGGCTTAGCGTATCTTCGGCAAATACAGCTACGTCATCGGCTAAATCGCCATTGTCGCGCTGTTTCTGACCCATTTCTTTGAGAAGTCGAAAGTCGACTTCCACCACCCAGTCACCAGCATCATCACCAACCAGCTTGCGCTCATAGCGGCCGGTCTGTTTAATCTTTAAGTTGAGTTCATCGGCAACAACTTCAGCAAGTCGATCCAGCGTCAGGCCATTAAGTTCAATCTCAATGCCGTTACGACGTTCATCGCCTTGGGCAGTATTAGTTACGGGAGGTAAAGCTATATCTTGGGACATTAGTTATGCCTTCTTCAGTAAGCTACCTGCAATGAAAGGCAAAAAACCGCGCCGGGGCGCGGTTTTTATCGTCAGCCCACCCTAGTGGTCGTGCTCACCATCGGTGTGCACATGGCCGTGTTCTAGTTCAGATTCTGTTGCTGCACGTACTTCCAGAACTTCTACATCAAAGTTCAGATCAACACCCGCTAATGGGTGGTTGCCGTCAACAGTCACTTCTTCTTCGCTCACATCAACAATAACAACAGATTGTTCGCCGTTGTCAGTGCTGGCACGGAACTGCATGCCCGGAGCTACTTCAGCATCGCCAAACAGGTTGCGAGGAACACTTTGGATCAGGCCTTCATGGCGCTCACCATAAGCATCTGCTGAAGAAATTTCTGCTGAAAATTTGTCGCCAACTTTCTTGTCTTCTAAGGCGTTTTCCAGTCCTTTGATCAGCATGCCGCGGCCAAAGATAAAGCTTAACGGCTGACCTTCTTTTGATTCATCCAATAATTGGCCGTCCGCTGTTTTAACCGCGTAATTAATGGCTACGACTTTATCCTGATTAATAGTTTCGCTCATGATTCATCCAAGTTATAAGGCAGTGAGTGTATTTCCAGAAGACTTGCGTCATCGCCCTGCAACCGGTAGTTGGTTTGGTTGTCGCTGTCACTGGGCATAACTGCCAACAGATCCAGCTGACGATCGGTACGGCTCACTGCATTAATAACCGTACCGGCACGACGCCAATTATCGCCAATCGCCATTTCAATAGTTGCGCCTGCAACCGCTGGCGAGCCTGTTCCGACTAAACGAAACAGTGCGCGTTTTTGTTTGCCCAAATACTTCATTCGGGCAACCGTCTCCTGGCCGATATAACATCCTTTACTGAAGCTGATTGCGTTCAGTGCCTGCAGGTTGAGCATTTGCGGCACAAACGTTTGCACAGTTTCGTTACCTAGGGTAGCACGACCACGTTCAATCTCCAGTGCCCGCCAGACAATTTCTGGCGCCTTTTCACTATTTGCGGTGACGTCTGAGCTGCCCACAATCAAGTACTGAGCAGGCTCGGTACCAACTTGCAGCACCACGTGTTCGTCGGTCTGATGAACCGGCTCAACTAAGGGCTGTTGTAACTGTTCAGCGAGTCGGGCAGGGGCAGCGTGACCAAACACCCCAGTGAAAACGTATTCGTCACTGGCATCGGTAACTTCAACCTTGCTAAACGCAGCGTATTTTTTCAGTTCCTGCAACGATAACGGAATACTGGCTTTTGGCTGAATTAACAACCAGCTGTCAGCCCATCGGCAGATGCGAAAAATACTGAGAGTCTTACCTTTATTGTCGCAATGCGCGCCGTATAGCCACTGATCTTTGGTAAGCTGGCGTACATCACAAGTCACTTGCCCTTGCAGAAAAGTTTCCGCCTGATCGCCAGAAAGTTGAATGGCACCATAATCAGATAACGAAACCGTTACGTATTCAGGGGCAGCTTTGGTAAACTCTGTCGCTAACACGTTTCAACCTCAGTAATGAATGTTACCCATAATTATTGGGGCAGTGAATTCGTTTACAAGGGTTAACTGGCAGAGAATCTTTCTCTGGCTTTGAAATCGTTCTATATAAGAAGAGGCAATGGCATGTTCGAGCTAAAACAATCGGAAGAAATATTGAAAGATAAGCGTCGGCTGCGCTGGGCTTGTCGCCGTGGCATGGTGGAGCTCGATGTGTTGTTTTTGCCATTTACTGAAGAAGTTTATGATGATTTAGATGAACGCCAACAAGCGTTATTCCGGCGTTTACTGACTTGTGACGATCCTGATTTGTTTGCTTGGATAATGGGTCATCAGAAATGTGAAGACGAAGGCTTGAAAGAAATTATTCAAGTGCTGCTGGCGCGAGTGAAAGTTTAATATGCAGCCACGCTTGTGGCAGTTTCGCTATAAACTGCCCTGGCGCGCTCAGGCGACTACTCGCGTAGTTGCTACCGATGAACTGGCCCAGCGCTGGTATTTTTTGCCAGCGGCCAATTGCTGGCAACTGTCGGCACCAGCGCTGATATTGCCCTGGTTAGTTTGTATACGCCTTACCCATAAGCAACAACATTGCTGGTTATGGCTATGGTCGTTCGGCTTAACACGTACTGAGTTTCGACGCTTACGCCGTATTACCCGGGTTGGTACGGAACTGAGCTGGCGTTAGTAGCGTAGGCACAGCTTCCGGCAGCAGGTCGGGGTGGTCCAGGTTGTAATGTAGGCCACGGCTCTCTTTACGCTCCATGGCGGAACGCACAATAAGTTCTGCCACTTGCACCAGATTGCGAAGCTCCAGCAGATTATTACTAACTTTAAAGTTGGCATAATAATCATGAATTTCATGCTGTAGCATTTCAATCCGTCTGAGTGCTCGCTCTAAGCGCTTATTGGTGCGAACAATACCCACGTAGTCCCACATAAACAAACGTAACTCGTGCCAGTTATGTTGAATAATAACTTCTTCGTCAGAGTCATTTACCTTGCTTTCATCCCAGCTTGGTAATTGAGTCGTAATTTGTACTTTATCCAATCGTTGAATAATGTGTTTGGCGGCCGCTTGCGCAAACACCACACACTCCAGCAACGAATTACTGGCCATACGGTTAGCACCATGCAAACCGGTGTAGGCCACTTCGCCAATGGCATATAAGCCAGGAACATCAGTTTGTGCATGTAAGTCGGTAACGACGCCGCCGCACGTATAATGTGCTGCCGGCACTACCGGCAGCGGCTCTTTGGTCATATCAATACCAAGCGCCAAACACTTCTCATAAATAGTGGGGAAGTGTTCCTTAATAAAATCGGCAGGTTGATGCGAAATGTCCAGATACATGCAATCAGCGCCCAAACGTTTCATTTCGTAATCGATGGCGCGTGCTACGACATCGCGCGGAGCCAGTTCCGCAGCTTCGTGAAACTCCGGCATAAAGCGACTGCCGTCGGGGCGTTTCAGCAGCGCACCTTCACCACGCAATGCTTCGGTTAATAAGAAAGTTTGCGCGCCGGGGTGGTATAGACAGGTCGGGTGGAATTGATTGAATTCCATATTGGCGGTGCGACAACCTGCGCGCCATGCCATGGCAATACCATCACCACTGGCAACATCAGGGTTGCTGGTATACTGGTACACTTTACTGGCACCACCGGTTGCTAGAGCCACAAACTTGGCGGCAACGGTTTCTACCTGCTCATGTTTACGGTTCCATATATAGGCACCATAAACCGCGTGTGGCCTGCCAGTTTGCCGGCTGGTAATTAAATCAACGGCATTAAAGCGTTCTAACAGCTGAATGTTAGGGTGTTGACGAACGCGGTCGACCAAGGTGGTTTGCACTGCTTTACCGGTTGCGTCGGCAGCATGCAAAATACGGCGGTGACTATGTCCACCTTCACGGTTTAAGTGATAACGGGGCGCGCCCGCATTACTATCTATTTGATCAAAGCCAACCCCTTGATCAATTAACCACTGTAAACTAGCCCGGGCGTTTTGGGTGGTGTATTCTACCGCTTCACGACTGCACAAGCCGGCACCGGCAACCAAAGTGTCATCAATATGGCTATCAATGCTATCATCTTCATCAAAGACAGCAGCGATACCACCCTGGGCGTAGTATGTAGAGCCCTCTGTCAGCGGCCCTTTACTTAGCACCAAAATGCGCGCGTGCTCAGCTAAGTGCAATGCTAGTGTTAGTCCGGCAGCGCCGCTTCCGATGATAAGTACATCTGTTTCATAGGTTGGTTTTTGTTGCATAAGTTGTTGCATGAATTAGCGGCTAATGAATCGTCGGATAGGGTTTGGTGATACGAGCGAAATACCAAACTGGACTTTGAATACGAAAGGATTTTACTCTTTTAAACAATTAATGCGAACTTTTTAACACACCCTCGGTCAGAACTTGTAACGCTAGCAATGCCCGTCTGAGTGTGCACAAGAAGTTGGGGAGATCAGGCTCGGATGAGCGAACAGGAAACCGATAAGATGTTGGTCGAAAGAGTACAGCAAGGAGATCAGGCTGCTTTCGATTTACTGGTAAAGAAGTACCAACACAAGGTAATGAGCTTGATATCAAGATATGTCAAGCAGCCCGGTGACGTGGCAGATGTTGCTCAGGAAGCTTTTTTGAAAGCCTATCGGGCGTTGCCCAGATTCCGTGGCGATAGTGCATTTTATACCTGGCTTTATCGCATAGCGGTAAATACAGCGAAAAATTACCTGGTTTCGCAAGGGCGTAAACCACCCTCATCAGATATTGATGCGGATGATGCAGAGTTTTACGAAGGCAGTGGCGCGTTAAAAGATAGCGCATCGCCGGAAAGTCTGTTGTTAACAGATGAAATCCGCGATGTGGTGATGCGAACTATCGATGCACTGCCGGAAGATTTGCGTAGAGCTATTACTCTACGTGAGCTAGAAGGTATGGGTTATGAGGAAATTGCGATCGAAATGGACTGTCCTATAGGTACAGTTCGATCACGAATTTTTCGGGCTCGTGAAGCAATTGATAGTCAATTGCGGCCGTTACTGGAACGGTAACCATTGGGGAAGCAATATATGTCATTTACAAAGCAACAGTTAACCTCAGCATGGCTGGACAACGAAGCGTCAAGCCTGCATGAAGCGGAAACTGAAACCTCTGCCGCAGGCGCTGCCGTTAACACGGATTCGCTAACAGAGGTGCTAACCGCAGAGCAGCGAGCTTTGTGGCAGCGCTATGCATTAGTAGGAAGCGTGTTACGTGGTGATGCTGAAGTAGGCCAACCACTAGACATTAGCGCACAAGTAGCCGCGCGGGTGGCTGCAGAAGCCGCTTCAGATACAACAGAAAGTTCGGTTGTAGGTATTTCAGTGGCCGCCGGTGGTGCTCGCACCAAAGCTGCTATGCGTTGGTTAAAGCCAGCTGCCAGTGCAGCCGTTGCGGCCAGCGTTGCCATTGTGGCAGTGCTATCGGTACAGCAGTGGAACCAACCAATGCCGGGTAGCGAAAGCTCAGGGCAAAGTATGGAACCTGCGCTTATTACTAATCCACTAGGTGGACGTAATCCGGTTAGCTACAACTCAGTTGGTAGCCCGGGTGCTAATAAAGCTGTCGCAACGCCTGGCAGCGACGCGCAACAACAACAGCGGCGTCAACTGCAATCTTATTTGATTGACCATCAGCAGCAGCTGCAATTGCGTCAGCAAGCAGAACCAGAAACTACACCGGAGTCGCAGCCGCCGCAATGACGATTAAGTATGCCACTGTGGCGCCACTGCTGTTAACCGGGCTGCTATTTAGCTTCTCCTCGGCGCCTGTGCTTGCGCTTCCCCAGCAAGCAACGGATCCGAATACCTCAGCAGCTATTCAGGTAGAAGAGCCCTCCGAAGCCGATCGGGCCGAATACGAAGACATTGGTGCTAGCTGGTATAACCGCATGGCTCAGGCTTTGCGGCAGCTGAACTTTGATGCGGCCTTAGTTCATGTGCAAGACGACCGCATTGAACCGCTACGCTGGTTACATGGGCTTGATGAAAGCCAGCAAGAAGTTGAATTAGTGATGCGCTTAAACGGACCAGACTTTCGGGTTCTGCGCTTTGACGACCAAACCGCTTATTATCAACCGGCATCTAACTCTTATAGTTTGCGCTCGAATGTGGTGCACGGCTTGATTCCTGCCGGCTTTTACGAAAATTTTGATCAGTTATCTGATTACTACCGGGCACTACCTGTCGGTGGCGCGCGAGTTGCCGATCGTGATGCTCAGCACATTCGCGTGATTAGTCGTGACAACTTACGATTTGGTTACTCGCTGTGGCTTGATAAAGAAACCGGCATGTTGTTGAAAAGTGCCATGGTGACTCCACAGGGTGACGTTGTAGAACAAATTCAGTTAACGTCGCTGGCTATTCATCCACGCTTTCCGGCCAATTTAGAAGAACTGCGTGATGTACCGCGTCCGCCATTACTGTATGACACCGACAGGTTAATGCAGGTGCGCTATAAATTGTTGCCGGGTTGGTTACCAGAAGGGTTTAAATTGCTACGTAGCAATCATCACCGGTTAGCTATGACTGGCATACGCGCTGATTATTTCTTGTTTAGCGATGGGCTAACGGAGTTCTCCGTGTATATTGCGGAAGCTGACGCCCCGCCAATGCAGCCGGTGGCCATTAGTGGCTCTGACTCGCTTTACTCGCTGCAAAACAATGAGTTTGTGGTTACCGTGGTGGGTAGCATACCCGTTCCTACCGCCCAGCGAATTGCCGAAAATATTGCCGTTGAACCTGTGGTGAGTACCGGAACGCAGCCATGATTAGAGAACTTGCCGAAGTTGTTGCGGTTGATGGGCAGCGCATCACAGTGTCGACCGAATTAAAAACCGGCTGCGGCAGTTGCGAACAGCAATCTGTTTGCGGCGCAGGCATTATTAGCAAAGTATTTAGCAACCGTCAGGCTCAATTTGAAGTTATCTCATCAGTTACCGTTACGCCGGGGCAACAAGTTGAACTTTTGATTCCTGAGCAAGTGATTACCCGTTTTTCGTTATTAATGTATGGTTTACCGATACTCTCCCTGGCCGTTGTAGCCGCGCTATTGCAAAGCCTGAGCACGCTTCCCGAAGGCCTGATTATTCTCTTCTCATTTGCTGCCATGTGGTTAACTTTTCGTGGTTTGCGTCGCTATTTACGTCAGCGTGACGTGAAATTGCAGCAAGGTGTAGATATCCGCTTGCTGTGAACGGCGAAAGTCCTTTGTTTTAGCGCATAATCTAAGTATGATCAGCAGCTGTTTTTCATGTTGTTGATTCACTATTAGTTAACGTTTTCTGAGGTATCTAATGCCGGAACGGGCGTTCAAGCAAAGTAATATTCGTAACTTCTCTATCATTGCGCACATTGACCACGGTAAATCCACGCTATCCGATCGTCTGATTCAGCATTGTGGCGGCCTTGCCGATCGTGAAATGGCCGAACAGGTTCTGGATTCCATGGATTTAGAACGTGAGCGCGGTATTACCATTAAAGCGCAAAGTGTGACCTTGTATTACAACGCTGCGGATGGCGAAAGTTACCAGCTGAACTTCATTGATACTCCGGGCCACGTTGACTTTTCCTATGAAGTATCGCGCAGCCTGGCCGGTTGTGAAGGCGCTCTGCTGGTAGTAGATGCGGCGCAAGGGGTAGAAGCACAAACCCTGGCTAACTGTTACACGGCTATAGAAATGGATTTGGAAGTGGTACCGGTTTTAAACAAAATCGACTTACCACAAGCCGACCCCATGCGCGTTGCTGAAGAAATTGAAGACATTGTTGGTATTGAAGCTGTTGATGCCGTGCAATGCTCGGCTAAAACCGGTATTGGTATTGATGATGTACTGGAACGTATTGTTCGCCAAATTCCACCTCCAGGTGGCGACGCCGAAGCGCCGCTGCAGGCACTGATTATTGATTCCTGGTTCGACAACTATCAGGGCGTGGTGTCATTGGTGCGGGTGAAAAACGGTATTTTACGTGCCGGCGACAAAATGAAAGTAATGTCCACCGGACAAGTTCACCAAATTGATAAAGTTGGTTTTTTCTCACCGAAAGCAACGGAAACCGGTATTTTGCGTACCGGCGAAGTGGGCTACGTGATTGCCGGTATTAAAGACATTCTGGGTGCTCCGGTAGGGGACACTCTAACGTTGGCCAAAAACAGCGCTGTGGGCGCCTTACCGGGCTTTAAAAAAGTAAAACCGCAGGTATATGCCGGCATGTTCCCGATCTCGTCGGAAGATTATGAAAACTTCCGTGATGCGCTGGGTAAACTTTCTCTGAATGATGCCTCTCTATTCTATGAGCCTGAAAATTCCTCTGCACTTGGTTTTGGTTTCCGTTGTGGCTTTTTAGGAATGCTGCACATGGAAATTATTCAGGAGCGGCTGGAACGCGAGTACGACATTGACCTAATTACCACAGCACCTACGGTAGTTTATAAAGTGCTGCGTACCGATGGCAAAGAAGTCAGTGTAGATAACCCGGTAAACCTGCCACCGGTAAATGACATCGACGTGATTTACGAGCCTATTGTGGAAGCACATATTCTGGTTCCGCAAGAGTTCCTGGGCAATGTTATTACACTGTGTGTGGACAAGCGTGGTGTACAGACTTCCATGAACTATCACGGTAAGCAGGTAGCGGTAACTTATGAGTTGCCAATGGCTGAAGTGGTTATGGACTTTTTCGACCGGTTAAAATCAACCAGTCGTGGCTATGCGTCATTGGATTACCAGTTTAAGCGCTTTCAGGAAGCCGACATGGTGCGGGTTGATATACTGATCAACAACGAGCGTGTTGACGCACTGGCGCTTATTACGCACCGCGAACATTCGCAAACGCGTGGCCGTCAGGTCGTAGACAAAATGCGTGAACTGATACCACGGCAGATGTTTGATATTGCCATTCAGGCCACCATAGGCAATCACGTTATTGCTCGCTCTACGGTGAAGCAACTGCGTAAAAACGTAACCGCGAAATGTTACGGCGGTGACGTGAGTCGGAAGAAGAAATTGTTGCAGAAGCAAAAAGAAGGCAAGAAACGGATGAAGCAGTTAGGCAATGTGGAAGTGCCGCAGGAAGCGTTTCTGGCAGTACTTAAAGTGGGTAAATAAGCGAGTAACGCTATGGCCAATTATTTTTCTATTTTTCTAACAGTTATCACTGTCTTAACCGGCATTCTATGGGCTATTGATGCCTGGAAATTTCGCCCGGCAAGAAAGCAGAAACTGCAGGACGAAGCACAACGACTGAATACTGAGCTGAGTGAAGACATGCGTCAGCAACTGGCGCCTCAGCCAGTCTGGGCTGAATACTCTCAGTCAATTTTTCCAATTATTGCAGCGGTGCTGATATTACGCACCTTCCTGTATGAACCGTTTCAAATTCCATCAGGATCGATGATGCCAACCCTGTTACGTGGCGATTTTATTCTGGTTGAAAAGTTTAGCTACGCCTTGCGCGATCCTTTGGCGCGCAACGAAATCGTGACTATGGATAAACCTAAGCGTGGTGAAGTGGCAGTATTTAAATTTCCGCCGAACCCGAGCGTTGATTTCATTAAACGTATTGTGGGCTTACCTGGCGATCGTATTATTTATCGCAATAAGACGTTGTACATTGAACCTGCCTGCGCCGAAGGCCAGAGCGATTGTGCTGAGTTGGAAGTAGTTAATAAGGAAATTGCCGGCCGTGCCGAGTACTTCCGTGGCCCGTATCCCCTGGACCGTTACACGGAAACCTTGGGTGACGTTAGCCATGAAATACTGGTTGATTCAGCCGATGTGCCTTACAGTCAGAACTATTACAAGCAAGCAGGTACTGGCTCAGACGAGTGGATTGTTCCTGAAGGTCACTATTTTATGATGGGCGACAACCGCGACAATTCTGAAGACAGCCGCTTCTGGGGATTTGTACACGAAGATTTGCTGGTTGGT
Organism: Pseudidiomarina planktonica; assembly: GCF_900177775.1. Lineage (GTDB taxonomy): Bacteria > Pseudomonadota > Gammaproteobacteria > Enterobacterales > Alteromonadaceae > Pseudidiomarina > Pseudidiomarina planktonica. The sequence continues at coordinate 1,121,080 of NZ_FXWH01000001.1, forward strand.
CGTGCGGTGTTTATCTGGATGAGTTTCGATATGGATCGTGACGCTGATAGCTGGTTACCAGCTTGGATTCCAACCGGAATTCGCTGGCAGCGCCTTGGTTCGGTTCAATAAAAGCGGGAGCAGACGTGAGTCTACCAAAACCGCCGTTACGCAAGTTAGAGCAAGCGTTTGGTTATACCTTCAACAACAAGCAACGTCTACAGCAGGCGTTGACGCATCGCAGTGCCGACAGCCAACACAATGAGCGGCTGGAATTCTTAGGCGATTCTATTCTTGGTTTTATTGTTGCAGAAGCACTGTTTGAGCAGTTTCCCGAGGTGCCTGAAGGCGATTTAAGCCGTATGCGCGCTACGCTAGTATGTGGAAAAGCACTGGCGAAACTGGCGAAAAGCTTCAGCTTGGGCGACTATTTAATACTAGGTCCCGGTGAGATGAAAAGTGGTGGTAACCGCCGCGAGTCAATTCTCGCCGATACCTTAGAGGCTATGCTGGGTGCTATGTATCTGGAAGCCAATATGGCCACCTGCACTGAAGTAGTGCGTGGCTGGTATGCACAAACACTAACAACAATAAAGCCGGGGCAGGGGCAAAAAGACCCAAAAACCCGACTGCAGGAATACTTACAGGGACGCCAAATGCCTGTGCCTGAATATGAGGTCATTGCGGCCGAGGGGCAGGCGCATAATCAACAGTTTACGGTAAGTTGCCGCACTGAAATTTTTCCGGAGCCAGAATTGGCTACCGGCACCAGCCGCCGCAAAGCCGAGCAACAAGCCGCTTTGCAGTTGCTACAAAAGATAAAGGAAAGTTATGGCCACGACGCCTGATTTAAACGAATTAAAGAAAGAGTTAAATATCGCATCCGACAACGATAGCGAGCAGACCCCGCATGTTCCGAACGATGATCAGTCAACCGCCTTTGTTGCCATTGTTGGTAGACCGAACGTGGGTAAATCAACGCTGTTGAACCGCATTTTGGGTCAAAAAATCAGTATTACTTCGAAAAAGCCGCAAACTACCCGGCATCGTATTTTAGGTATTGAAACCGAAGGCGATTGCCAAATTGTGTACGTGGATACACCGGGCTTGCATGCTAACGAAAAGAAAGCCATTAACCGTTTAATGAATCGTGCTGCGTCCAGTTCTATTGGTGGCGTTGAGGCAGTTTTGTTTGTCGTTGAAGGTGTACGTTGGCAAGCGGATGACGAACTGGTTTTAGAAAAGCTAACCAAAGCGAATCGCCCGGTTATTTTGGTGGTGAATCAGATCGATCAGATTGTTGACCGCGATACCTTATTACCACACATTAAGCAGCTGTCTGAGCGCTTTAACTTCGCTGAAATTGTGCCAGTTTCGGCGAAAATGGGTGATAATGTTGATAGTTTGCGTAAAGTTGTACAAACCTATGCGCGTCCTGGTCAACACCATTACCCGGAAGACTATGTGACGGATCGCTCCATCCGCTTTATGACCGCTGAAGTTATTCGCGAAAAGCTCATGCGATTTATGGGTGAAGAACTTCCGTATGCGACCACGGTTGAAATTGAACAATTTCAAACGGCACCTAGTGGTACCACGCACATTCACGCTTTGATTCTGGTAGAACGTGAAGGCCAGAAGCGCATGGTGATTGGCCAGGGTGGTAGTAAATTAAAAACCATTGGTACTGAAGCCCGCAGAGATCTGGAACCACTGATTGGTAGTAAAGTACATTTACAATTGTGGGTAAAAGTGAAATCTGGCTGGGCGGATGACGAGCGCGCACTGCGAAGCCTGGGTTACAACGAGGACTAAGCAGTATGGACACGGCCTATGTGTTACATCGCTGGCCGTACCAGGAATCCAGCCTGATGTGCGACTTATTAACACGTCAGGAAGGTCGGGTTCGGGTTATCGCAAAGGGCGCGCGGCGGCCTAAAAGTCCCTGGCGGAGTGTGCTACAGCCCTTTGCTCCCATTCAGGTTGAGTACCGTGGCCGTAGTGAGTTACAAACGCTCACGCATGCGGAAGCTGTGAACCCTTTATTGCCGGCGCTTAACGGCATTCAGCTTTACAGTGCTTTTTATCTGAATGAACTGGTACAGCGGTTAACCCGTTTGCACCAGTCGTTCGAAAGCTTATTCGAAGAGTATGCCCAAACCCTGCTGCAATTGCGTGATGTTGAGCAAGTTGAGCCGTTACTGCGGCGCTTTGAGTGGCAACTGCTCAACCATTTGGGCTTAGCTTTTGACTGGTCAACGGACTGCTTAACGAATGCGCCCCTGCCGGTGCAGGGTATTGTAGAGTTTCGTCCGGGTGAGGGGTTTACTGCTGAATTAAGTGGAAAGCTAACCCATCAGTCTGGCCCAGAGGCAGGCGGCCAACATCGGCAACGGCACTATAATGCAGAAGATATTGCCCAACTGGTAGATTTAGAAATCAGTTCGCTGGCACAATTAGAACTACTCAAACGATTAATGCGTCAGGCACTGGCCCCATATCTCGGTGATCAACCTTTGCGCAGCCGTGAATTATTTAAAAATTACACACAGCCGCTGGCTTAAGAAGCGCCAGTTACTTGGAGGCAGTTGGAATGTTAGTTGCTGGAAATCAAATTTTGCTGGGTGTGAATATTGATCACATCGCTACCATTCGTAATGCGCGTGGGGTGAACTATCCTGATCCTGTTGCCGCGGCAGCCATTGCCGAGCAAGCGGGTGCCGATGGCATTACCATTCATTTGCGCGAAGACCGCCGTCATATTAACGACCGCGATGTTGAAGTGCTGGCTCAAACGCTACAAACGCGAATGAATTTGGAAATGGCGGTAACCGACGAAATGCTTGGCATTGCCGAGCGCATAAAGCCGGCATTTTGCTGTCTGGTACCGGAAAAACGCGAAGAATTAACCACTGAAGGTGGGTTGGACGTTGCTGGCCAACAGCAAAAAATTACCGACGCCGTAAGCCGGTTAACCGCTGCTGGTATTCAAACCTCATTATTTATTGATACCGATAAAGCGCAACTTGAGGCGGCTGCCGCAACGGGTGCTCCGTTTATTGAATTACACACGGGACATTATGCCGAGCAGAGCGACCCTAAAGCGCAACAAGACGCTTTAGCAACTATCGCTGAAGCTGCCCGTTATGCGGTTAGCCTGGGCTTAAAGGTAAATGCCGGGCATGGTTTGCATTACCACAACACCGCGCCGGTAGCCGCTATTCCTGAGTTGCTTGAATTAAACATTGGCCATGCCATTATTGCCCGGGCGGCGCTGGTAGGTCTGGACACCGCGGTGCGCGATATGAAGCAGTTGATGCTGGCAGCTCGCCAGTGTTCGCAATAGGCTTGTTGTAGCATGGCCATATTTGGTATTGGTACAGACATTGTTGAAGTAAAACGCATCGGGCAGTCGCTACAGCGCTCCGATGCTTTGGCGCGACGCGTACTCACGGCGGTGGAGCTAGAGCAGTTTGCCGAGGCGGCGCAACCGGCCGCATTTCTGGCCAAACGCTTTGCAGCCAAAGAGGCCTGCGCTAAGGCGTTTGGTACTGGCATTGGGCAGCAGCTTAGCTTTCAGGATATAACCATTACGCACGATCCGCTCGGTCGGCCACTATTTGAATGGTCAGCAGCAGCTAAAAATCTTGCTCACGAATTTGGCATTACCGCCAGTCATATCAGTATTAGTGACGAACGTGAGTATGCGCTGGCTTACGTCATACTTGAAACTGCTGGTGATTAGTACGTTTTATGGCTCAGTTTTTTAAACCCAAACCAAAACTTAAACCGCGTCAGAGCATTCAAAACCTGACCGTAAGTGCGCTCGATCATCAGGGTCGGGGCGTAGTTCGGCATGAACAACGCGCCTATTTTGTGGCCAATACGCTACCGGGCGAACGCATTGATGCCATCTTGCAAAAACCGCCACAAGCGCAGCTTAAGCATCGCCACAATGACAGTCCGGCCAGAGTAGACCCGCCTTGCCCATATTACGGGCGCTGTGGCGGGTGCGATTTGCAACATCTGACTATTAACGACCAGCGTGAACACAAGGATCAGGTGGTGAGCGAGTTGCTGCAAAAGTTTGCGCAACTGCAACCGCAGCAATGGGCGACGCCACTTGCCGGTGAGCCCTGGCAGTATCGTCAGCGTACCCGCCTGGCGTGCCATTGGCATAAGCGCGAACGCAAATTGACGCTGGGTTTACGTGCTCAGCAAAGCCATGACATTGTCCAATTGCAGCAATGCCCGGTGCTTAGTGAGCCATTAGCAGCCTTGTTGCCGGAACTAAGCCAACTACTTAATAAATTGCACCTAGCGGCCACGCTGGGGCATGTGGAACTGTTGGCAGCACCACATCCAATAGTGCTGCTGCGTTTGACTACACCGGTGATTGAGCAAGACCGGGACCAGTTGCTTGAATGGCAGCACGCGCAAGAGTCGGTCGCCATATGGCTACAGCACCATGACAACCAAGTAGCGCCACTAGCAGAATCATCGCCTTTGCCGCTTTATCAAGTTCACAGTCGCGAGCTGTCTTTTACCCCGGGCGATTTCATTCAGGCCAATAGCGGCTTGAACGAAGCTATGGTTACACAAGCTTTAGAGTGGCTGGATCCGCAACCACAAGACCGGATTCTGGAGCTCTTCGCAGGTACTGGTAACTTCACTTTGGCCATGGCCGCTGCTGCTGCAAGTGTGCTGGCCGTGGAAGGTGATTCGCGCATGACTATGCAGTTACAGCGCAATGCCCGGCAAGCCGGCATTACCAATATCAGCGCGTTAAGTGCTGACTTAAATAGCACCTGGTGGGCTCCCGAGCTGCTTATGGGAAGCTTTGATAAGGTGTTGTTGGACCCCGCACGTGCCGGTGCCCAGCAGGCACTAACCGAACTACTGAAATTGCCGAATCGGCCGCAGCGTATTGTTTACGTGTCCTGCGCGCCTGACACTTTTGCCCGCGATGCCAGGCTGCTAGCCGAGGCTGGCTACCAGCTTCAGCACTGCGGCATTGTAGATATGTTTCCGCAAACCCACCACATTGAAACCATGGCATGCTTTGAAGCACATTAAGTGCATTAACGCTGGATATTTTTAGCTCTGCTGCGGTAAGGTTAATACTGTCTGAAGTGGCGATAAAATCGCATAAGAGGAGTGGTGGCCGATGGTGCATATCCGCAGTACGCATGTGGATAATCCCTCAGTTGAACAAGGGGATTGGTTAGCAAGTTTGCAGTCTGAAACAAAGACTGAAGCTTTGACTGCGCATGCCAAGCGGCTGCAGCAGCTGTGTAAGAATGACCCGCAGTTGTTGTTAAAAGGCCAGGAAATGGTCGAAATACTGGTTAGCCTTAATCTGGACACTGATTCTCTGGTTGCTGCGCTTTATACGCCGGCTGCGGATGCCGGTTTAGTGAGCGATGAACAAGCCAGCCAGTGGGGTGGACCAGACCTGCCAATATTGCTGCAAGCCGTGCGGCAAATGCAAACTATTAGCTCCTTGCAGCACTTCCGCCATGGTACCCCTGACAGCGGGCAAATTGATAATGTGCGGCGCATGCTGCTATCGATGGTGGCCGATGTTCGGGCGGTATTAATAAAACTAGCCGAGCGCATCTGTTTTCTGCGCGAAGTAAAAGACGCTGACGAAGAGTCCCGCGTATTAGCCGCCAAAGAATGTCAGGATATATACGCACCACTGGCCAACCGCCTGGGTATTGGTCAGTTAAAGTGGGAACTGGAAGATTTATCATTCCGTTACCTGCACCCCATTACCTATAAAGATATTGCGAAAAAACTGCACGAGCGTCGGGTCGATCGCGAAAATTACATAGATACCTTCGTAAGCAACCTGCAGCAGGCTTTGCAAGCGCAGGATATTCACGCCGAAGTTTATGGTCGCCCCAAACACATTTATTCCATTTGGCGAAAAATGCAGAAAAAGCATCTGCATTTTGATCAGCTATTTGATATTCGTGCGGTTCGCATTGTTACCCGCTCATTGAAAGACTGTTATGGCGCGCTGGGCGTGGTGCACACCCGGTGGCGGCATATAGGCTCTGAATTTGATGACTATGTAGCCACGCCAAAAGCCAACGGCTATCAGTCTATTCACACCGTAGTAGTAGGGCCGGAAGACAAACACGTAGAAATTCAGATTCGTAGTAGTGATATGCATGAAGACGCCGAATTGGGCGTAGCCGCACACTGGCTGTACAAAGAAGGTGCGGTAAGCGGGCGCGGGCAGGGCTTTGAAGAGAAAATTGCCTGGTTACGCAAGTTACTGGCCTGGCATGACGATATGGCCGAGAACGACGACCTGGTAGCCGAGATTCGCTCGCAGGTGTTCGAAGATCGGGTGTATGTATTTACCCCTAAGGGTGAAGTCATTGATATGCCGGCCGGTTCGACCCCACTGGATTTTGCTTATTACATACACAGTCAAATTGGTCATCGTTGTGTGGGTGCCAAGGTTGACGGTCGTATTGTGCCGTTCACCTACCACTTGCAAAACGGTGACCGCATTGAAATCCTGACGCAAAAATCCGCGCAGCCACGGCGCGACTGGTTGAATCCGCAGTTGGGTTACTTACAAACGGCACGGGCGCGGGCGAAGGTACAAACCTATTTTAAAAAGCTCGATCGCGATAAAAATATTGCCACGGGTAAAGATTTGCTTGAGCACGAACTGCAAAAATACAGTTTAACTCTGCAACATGCAGAGAAAGCTCTGAGCAAGTTTAATGTGCAACATCTGGATGATTTGTTAGCCGGTATTGGTGCTGGCGACGTGCGTTTGCATCAGGTGGTGAATCAACTGAAGCCGGACACCGACACTACTGCCGAACGGCTGGAGCGGTTAACTCAACGGCGCCCACAAAAAGCGCGTAAACCCAGCAGCGATGTGACGGTTGAGGGTATTGGCAACCTGCTAATGCAATTTGCCAAATGTTGCCAGCCATTGCCGGGTGAGGACATTATGGGCTTTGTTACTTTAGGCCGCGGCGTGTCGGTACATAGACGCGACTGTGAGCAGTTGCAGCATTTACTACAACAACATCCGGAACGGGCCATAGATGTGTCCTGGAGTCGCCGTAAGCAAACTGGGCAGTACCGTGCAGATGTACGCATTTCGGCACTGGATCGGCACGGTTTGCTGCACGATATCACCAGTGTGTTAGCGAATGAGAAAGCCAGTGTGGTGCAATTGGATAGCTTTTCTGATGAAGAAAGCCAATTAGCAACTGTTTCGCTGGGGGTGATGTTACAAGACAGCGACGATTTGCAGCGCATTATGTCACGGCTAGGTCAGCTGTCAGGCGTGCAGCAGGTTCGCCGCTCTGGTACGCATTAACCACCAGGCACTAAAGTGGGTAAACCAAACAACAGGAATATTATGACAACAGCGGCTAGTTCTTCGGGTATTCAGCAATTACAGCAAGTTATGGCGCGTTTACGCGACCCTGATAGTGGCTGTCCCTGGGATCTCAAGCAAACCCTGACCAGTTTGATTCCCTATACCATTGAAGAGGCCTACGAGGTTGCCGCGGCGTTAACCGAAGGTGACCCGGCCGAAATTAAAGACGAGTTGGGCGACCTGCTGTTCCAGGTGGTGTTCTATACCCATTTAACTGCTGAGCAGAACTGGTTCGATTTTGATGCGGTAGCCGCTGGTATGGCGGAAAAGCTGATTCGTCGGCACCCACATGTATTTGGTGACGAAACCTCCAGCACTGATGCTGAAATCAAAGCACGCTGGGAGCAAATCAAGCAGCAGGAACGCGCCGACAAAGGTCAAACTCACAGTGTATTTGATGGTGTGCCAAGCAATCTGCCAGCGGTATTAATGGCCACTAAGCTACAAAAGCGCGCCGCAACCGTTGGTTTTGACTGGCCTGATCCCGAGCCAGTCATTGCAAAAATTCGTGAAGAGCTGGAAGAAGTAGAAGCTGAATTGCATCGTTCCGAGCGTAACCAAGCTGCGATTGCGGAAGAAGTGGGAGACTTATTATTCGCGGTAACCAACTTAGCCCGTCATTTAAGTGTGAATACCGAGCACGCCTTAAGCAGCGCGAACAGCAAGTTTAAACGGCGCTTTCAGGCCATTGAAGAACGCTTGCGTGAGCGTGAGCAAAATCCTCAGCAGCTGACCTTGGCGGGGCTGGAAGAAGAGTGGCAGGCGGTGAAGCAACAGGAGAAATAATTGTCGGACGGCAGCCTATCGGGTATACTGTTTTCCCGTCTGAAAACGCAATTCCCAATTTACCCTGACGACTTAGGTTTCTCATGGCAACTAATTATATTTTCGTCACCGGCGGTGTTGTATCTTCGCTGGGCAAAGGCATTGCAGCAGCTTCACTGGCGGCAATTCTGGAAGCACGCGGTTTATCCGTGACCATTCTTAAACTAGATCCTTATATTAATGTCGACCCCGGCACTATGAGTCCTATTCAGCACGGCGAAGTGTTCGTGACTGTGGACGGTGCAGAAACCGATTTGGATTTAGGGCACTACGAGCGCTACATTCGCACGCGCATGACCAAAAAGAACAACTTTACCGCTGGCCGCGTGTACGAAGATATTATTCGTCGCGAGCGTAAAGGTGAGTTTCTTGGCGCTACTATTCAAGTTATTCCGCACATTACCAACGAAATTAAACGCCGTATTGTTGAAGGTGGCGACGGCTTTGATGTGGCTATTATCGAAATTGGCGGCACCGTTGGTGATATTGAATCACAACCTTTCTTAGAAGCTATTCGTCAGTTAGCCACTGAAGTAGGTCGTGATCGCACCCTGTTTATGCACCTTACCCTGGTGCCATTCTTAGGCGCGGCGGGTGAAGTAAAAACCAAGCCAACGCAGCACTCTGTGAAAGAGCTGCGTTCTATCGGTATTCAGCCAGATGTGCTGGTATGCCGTTCCGATCGCTCGTTGCCATCTCAGGAGCGTTCAAAAATTGCCTTGTTCACCAACGTGGAAGAACGCGCAGTTATTGGCTTAAAAGACGTAGACAGTATTTATAAAATTCCAGCCATTTTGAAATCCCAGGGGCTGGATGAGATTGTGGTACAACGCTTCCGGCTTGATTGCCCGCCCGCGGATTTATCCGAGTGGGAACAAGTGTTGTATCAGGAATCCAACCCCAGCGGTGAAGTCACCGTTGGTTTTGTGGGTAAGTACATTGAATTACCCGATGCCTATAAATCAGTGAATGAAGCGCTGGCACATGCCGGCTTGAAGAACCGTTTAACGGTGAATATTCGTTACATTGATGCGCAGGACGTAGAAACCAAAGGTGTTGCTAAATTAGCTGATGTTGACGCTATTTTGGTCCCCGGCGGTTTTGGTGAGCGTGGCATCATGGGTAAAATTATGGCCGCGCAGTATGCCCGCGAAAACAATATCCCGTACTTAGGTATTTGTTTAGGTATGCAAATTGCGATGATTGAGTTTGCTCGCAACGTGGCCAAACTTGAAGGCGCCGACAGTACTGAATTCAACGAAAACACACCACATCCGGTGGTTGGTTTGATTACCGAATGGATGGACGCGAAAGGCCAGAAAGAGTTGCGTGATAAGCACTCTGACTTAGGTGGCACTATGCGCCTGGGCTCACAGCAATGTAATCTGGTGAAAGGTTCCAAAGCACGTGAACTTTATGCCCAGGACATTATTGAAGAGCGCCATCGTCACCGCTATGAAGTAAACAACACCTATGTTGAAACACTGGAAGCGGCTGGTTTAAAAATTACTGGCTTGTCGCATGACAATAGTCTGGTTGAGATTATTGAAATTCCATCACACCGTTGGTTTGTTGCAGCGCAATTCCACCCGGAGTTCACTTCAACCCCACGTGACGGACATCCATTGTTTGGCGGCTTTATTGCCGCTGCAAAAGCCTATCAAAAAGATCGCCGCGGTTAAGCGGCGCTAATTTTTATTGCAGGAGCTACGTAAAGTCATGGCAGTGATTACTAAAATTGTCGCGCGCGAAATTATGGATTCACGCGGTAACCCAACGGTTGAAGCTGATGTTTTTGTTGAAGGTGGATACTGGGGCCGCGCTGCGGCACCAAGCGGTGCCTCTACCGGATCCCGTGAAGCGCTGGAATTGCGTGACGGCGACAAGCAACGTTATTTAGGTAAGGGCGTACAAGCTGCCGTTGCCAATATTAAAGAAAAAATCACCCCGGTATTGTTAGGTCAGGACGCGACCAATCAGCAACATATTGACCAGTTGATGATTGACTTAGACGGTACTGAAAACAAAGCTGAGCTTGGCGCCAATGCCATTCTGGCAGTGTCGCTGGCGGTTGCCAAAGCGGCTGCAGCAAGCAAACAAATACCTTTGTACGCTCACATTGCCGATTTGAATAACACGCCTGGCAAATTCAGCATGCCGCTGCCAATGATGAACATTCTTAACGGTGGTGAGCACGCAGACAACAACGTTGATATTCAAGAGTTTATGATTCAGCCAGTAGGCGCTTCCAGCTTTAAAGAAGGCCTGCGCATGGGTGCGGAAATTTTCCACGCGCTGAAAAAGGTACTGCAAGCACGTGGCTTAAGCACTGCTGTTGGCGATGAAGGTGGTTTTGCACCGAATCTGGCGTCAAACGAAGAAGCCCTGACTGTTATTGTTGAGGCCGTTGAGAAAGCCGGCTATCGCATGGGTGATGACATTACCTTAGCGTTGGATTGTGCCGCGTCAGAGTTTTATAAAGACGGTAAATATAACTTAGCCGGTGAAGGTAAGTCGTTTGATGCGGCTGGTTTTGCCAACTACCTGGCCGAGCTTTGCGAAAGCTATCCGATTATTTCTATTGAAGACGGTTTGGATGAAAGCGACTGGGATGGTTGGAAAATACTGACCGAGCGCTTGGGCGATAGCGTACAGTTGGTTGGCGACGACTTGTTTGTTACCAATACAGCCATACTGGAACGCGGTATTCGTGAAAAAATCGGTAATTCTATTTTGATTAAGTTCAATCAAATTGGTAGCTTATCGGAAACCTTAGCGGCTATTCGCATGGCGAATGAGGCTGGTTTCACTGCTGTGATTTCGCATCGCTCCGGTGAAACTGAAGATGCAACCATTGCTGATTTAGCTGTAGGTACCGCGGCTGGTCAAATTAAAACGGGCTCGTTATGCCGTTCTGACCGGGTCGCAAAATACAATCAGTTGTTGCGCATCGAAGAAGAGTTACTCGGTGATGTTGCTTACCGCGGTCGTGCTGAAGTTGTTGCGGCTAAAGGCTAAGCGTAACAACCAAACGGACGTAAATTTGCAGCCAATGGCGTAATTGCGGTTGGCTGCAAAGGTGAGAGGGCTAGATGATGGTTCAGACACTGGTGCAGAGGCATGGTTGATCAAGCGGATATTTTCCAGCCTCTGGCACAGCATAGCCATTATGCTGAGCTTTGCACCGTGTTGTACGAACGTGAACTCGCTTATTTAGCCCAATCTGTGCCTGCTAACGCCGTTACGGTACGTTGGTTCCAGGCACGTTTACGCAGCTTACCCTACTATATTCGCCGTGCCGCCCGTGGCATGCTTGCCACTGAGTCGCCACTGCAACTGGATGTTCAAAACGGCAGTTGGCACGCCCCCCAGAAGAAACAATTGAAAGTGACTCCTGCCCAGCAAGAGCGCACGCAAAAATGGCTCCAACGTCATGCTGCGCTTGGTTTAGTGGTTCCGGTTATTGTGGCCACACCCATTCAGCAACGGGTATTGCTGGACTCTATAGATCGCATCGATACGCAAGAACAGCGCATTCATTTAAATGAATGGGGTTGGTTCAGTTATAGTGGTGAATCTATTCATGAGGCGGACGACGACCAAAGCGGTCGGGCGGAACCGATGCAGGGGGCTTCTATTACGCTGGTGAAACCGGAAAAAATCAATTTAACCGCAGCTTGTTGTGGCCATCAATGGAGCCATAAAGGCCGCACGGATCCGCGTACTTTAAGTTTACGTGAAGTGTTATTGGCGGCGACTTTGAACTGGGACAACCCCAGTCAGGTTCTGCGTATTCCCGACCAAGTTTAGACCTTCGTTAACGGGTTCTTGCAACAATCTTCGTACAATTTGGGTAAAGCACTTTTCAGCCACTCATTAACACTTCATAATGACGCTAGTTTTCGCCGTGAGAATAGCTATGCGTTTGGTTATGCTAATACTGCTGAGCTTGTTTCTAGCGCTGCAATATCGTTTGTGGTTGGGGAAGAATAGTGTGCCCGATTACTGGCGGCTGCAGCAAGAAGTGACCCGCCAGCAAGAAACCAATGAACGTTTACGTCAGCGTAATCAGTTGCTGGCTGCCGATATCGCCGACTTGCGCGATGGTGAAGAGGCGCTGGAAGAACGCGCCCGTAACGAGCTTGGCCTGATTAAACAGCGCGAAACCTTCTTTCGAATTGTTCCGGTGAAAAATTAATATGACGGCAACTACCGCAGTGGCGGCTATTGTTCCTGCTGCCGGTTACGGCAGCCGCATGCAGCACGACAAACCTAAACAGTATTTACGCTTAGCGGGGCAGGAAATACTGCTACATACGCTCACGGCGTTACTTACCGACCCACGTATTAAGCATGTGTTTATTGCAGTGGCCGGTGACGACCCCTGGTATCAAAGTTTGGACTTTCCCGGGCACTGGCCACTAACGCGAGTAGCCGGGGGCCATTGCCGTGCTGCTTCGGTAGCCTCTGGCGTGGCAGCTGCCGCTGCGGCCGGGTACAGCCATGTGGTGGTGCATGACGCCGCTCGTCCGTGTTTACGCACTGACGACCTGGAGCGGGTTATTACTGCGGGATTAAGTAGTGAAGCAGGGGCGTTATTGGCGTTACCTGTGGATGATACTTTGAAACGCGCTGACGCAACTGACAATAGCGAAGCGACGCTAGATCGCAATCAGTTATGGCGCGCCATGACACCTCAGGTTTTCGCCACCAATATTTTGCAGCGCGCACTGCAGCAAATAGGCGTAGATGATCCTGGCTTAACTGACGAAGCTTCGGCAGTTGAGCGGTGTGGTTATAAACCTAAGTTGGTATCGGGTTCGGCAACCAATATTAAGGTTACCCGGCCGGCGGACTTAGAGCTGGCGCGGCTATACCTGGAACTAAGTAGGGAGCAGTAATGCGAATTGGACATGGCTACGACGTACATAAATTCGGTAGCGAGCAGCCATTAATTCTGGGTGGTGTCACAGTTCCCCATAGCACCGGGCTGGTGGCGCACTCAGACGGCGACGTGGTGCTGCACGCAGTAGCTGATGCCTTATTGGGGTCACTGGCATTAGGTGATATTGGTCAGCACTTTCCCGATACCGATGCAAAATTTAAAGGTGCCGACAGCGCCGTATTGTTGCAGCACGTGTTTGGCTTGATTCGCGAGCGCGGTTGGCAATTGGGTAACCTGGACGTCACTATTGTGGCCCAGGCGCCGAAAATGGCACCTCATATTGGCAAGATGCGGGAGCGTATTGCCGGTATGTTGAACGCCGAGGTTGATCAGGTGAACGTGAAAGCAACTACCACCGAACGGCTGGGCTTTGTTGGCCGGGAAGAAGGCATAGCGTGCCATTGTGTAGCACTGATTACAAAACGGTTGGTGGAATGACAGAATTAAAAGAAGAGACTGCAGCAGGCGCCCCTGAGTGGGCATTTTTGCATGGTAAGCCTGCTGTTAGCGCACAGTTTAAGTTGCAGCCGGAAGATTTTCAGGTCACTGAAGACTTTAGCCCTGCGCCTGATGAGCCCGGCGAGCATCAGTGGTTATGGGTAGAAAAGCGGGGCGCGAACACGCGCTACGTGGCCGATCAATTGGCTGCTTTTGCTGGGGTGCAGGAGCGAGATGTTGGTTTTGCCGGCATGAAAGATCGCCAGGCAGTTACCCGGCAGTGGTTTTCTATTCAGTTACCGGGCAAAGATATGCTCGACTGGCAAGCACTTGAGCACCAAGAGTTTCGGGTGTTAGAGACTCGTCGACAATCGCGCAAACTAAAAACCGGCAGCCACAAAGGCAATCACTTTAGTATTTGTTTGCGAGATGTAAGCGACATGGCGGCGCTGCAACAGCGGTTTGAAAAACTTTGCAGCAGCGGTGTACCTAATTATTTTGGTGACCAGCGCTTTGGTCATGGCTATCGGAATATTAGCGATGCCCAGCGTTGGTTTCAGGCTGGCCGTAAGCGCCGGGTTAGTCGGCATAAACAAGGTTTGTTACTATCCGCAGCACGTTCATTTATTTTTAATCAGGTGGTATCTGAACGCGTTGCACAGCAGCGTTTAGCCGCAGAAGCTGGTGACGTGATGCAGTTGGCGGGTAGTCGTTCGTTCTTTGTTGCCAGCGAACTGGATGAAACCTTGCTGGAACGCTTTAATAGTGGCGATATACGCTTAACAGCACCACTATGGGGCGTGGGCGAACCACCTTCAGAAGGTGCGGTGCACCAGTTAGAATTAAGCTGTGCACAGGCACACCCAATACTGGCGCAAGGCCTGCAACAACATGGCCTGAAACAAGAACGCCGGGCACTTTTACTGGGCTTAGAGCAAGCCAGTTTAACGCCTGATGAAGCTAACCCGAACAACTGTTGGCTGAGTTTTTATTTACCTACTGGTTGTTTTGCCACCAGTATTATTCGTGAACTAATAACCATAGTTGATTACCAAAATGATGAAAATTCTGCTGAGTAATGATGACGGGGTGCACGCACCTGGCATTGAAGCTTTATACAAGGCTTTGGTAAAAGTTGCTGACGTGAAGGTTATTGCACCAGATCGCAACTGTAGTGGTGCCAGCAACTCACTGACACTGCATAATCCACTGCGGTTGCATAAGCTGCAAAATGGTTTCTATTCACTCAATGGTACGCCTACCGACTGCGTGCATTTGGGCACCAATTCACCGTTTGCTGAAAACGTCGATTTGGTGGTTTCCGGTATTAACGACGGGCCTAATATGGGTGATGACGTGCTTTATTCAGGCACAGTGGCAGCCGCTATGGAAGGCCGTTATATGGGCCTACCGTCTATTGCGGTTTCTATGGGTAGCCGTGGGCATGATTACTACGACACTGCCGCGCAGGTAGTTGCTGATGTGGTAAGCAAAATGGACGAACAGCCACTGCGGCTAGATACCATTTTAAATATTAACGTGCCAGCGGTTGATTACGATAAATTGAAAGGGACCCGGGTTACGCGTTTAGGGCGCCGTCATCGCGCCGATACTATGGTGCAGGACAAAGACCCCTTTGGTCGTCATATATTTTGGTACGGTCCTATTGGTGGGCATCAGGATGATGCCGAGGGCACTGACTTTGACGCCGTTAACAAAGGCTTTGTTTCTATTACGCCGCTAAGTTTAGACATGACAGCGAAGTCGCATCAGGATCGTTTGCAGGAGTGGTTAACGAAAACCTCATGATAATGAATAATTTCCAAGGTATGGCAAAACGCCTGACCACCTTACTGAAGCAACAGGGCATCGCCAATGATGCCGTGCTGAGCACTATTGAGCAAACGCCGCGCCATAAGTTTATGCCGGAATCGCTGGTGCATAAGGCTTATGAGAATACGGCGTTGCCCATTGGCAACGGCCAAACCATTTCGCAGCCACTAATGGTGGCAACGATGACGCAGCTATTGTTGCAGCATGATTGCCATAAAGTGCTGGAAATTGGCACCGGGTCTGGCTATCAAACGGCAATACTGGCGCAGCTTATTGATAAAGTGTATTCGGTTGAACGGATTTCTCACTTGCAGTACCAGGCCAAGCGCCGTTTAAAACAGCTGGATTTACACAACGTAATGACCCGCCATGGTGACGGTTGGGAAGGCTGGTCAAGTAAGTCTCCGTTCGATGGCATTATCGTTACTGCGGCTGCCAAAGAAGTGCCGCAGCGCTTGCTTGAACAACTTGCCGACGGCGGTGTGATGATTATTCCGGTGGGTACTGAACAACAAACCTTGTACGTGATTCGGCGTTTTGGTGATGATTATGAACAACAACGAATTGGTGATGTCAGATTCGTACCCCTTGTGCAAGGAGCACTGCTGTGAAGGTATTTTCAGCACTTTACGATAAAGTGCTAGGTTGGACCCAACATCGCCGCGCGCCCGCTATTTTGGCAGGCTTAAGCTTTAGCGAAAGTGTGATATTCCCGATTCCACCAGACGTGATGCTGGCACCTATGGCCATGATGCAGCCGAAACGGGCCTGGTACTTTGCTGCAATTACCACCATCTTTTCGGTACTGGGTGCTTTGGTTGGTTATGCCCTTGGCTATCTGGCATTCGATACTCTGGTTATGCCCATGATTGAGTGGGCCGGCTACGAAGCAAAGCTGGCCGTGGTGCAGCAATGGTTTGATCAATGGGGCTTTTGGATTGTTTTTATTGCCGGCTTTTCGCCCATACCCTACAAACTCTTCACGGTTTCCGGTGGTATGCTTGGCATCGCCTTGATTCCGTTCGTTATAGCCTCACTTATTAGTCGAGGCTTACGGTTTTTCTTAGTGGCCTGGCTGATGCGTAGCGGTGGTCCGAAAATGGCTGTAGCACTGCGTCGTTATGTGGACACCATTGGCTGGTTGCTGGTTATTGTGGCGGTATGTGCCTATGTTTGGTTGCGTTAACGTACAACGATTAACATCACAGCGTGTCATCATGCTGGTGCTTTGCACTGGCCTGGTGGCCTGTGGTGCACGCACCGAGCCTGCGCCAGTCGCCTCCGTTTACACCGGTAAAACCATTTATGATTATGAACGCGCCAGTTTAGCGGCAACCAGCTATCAGGTTGAACCTGGTGAAACACTCTATTCAATTGCGTTTCGCGCCAACAAAGATGTACGCGAACTGGCCAAACTGAATAATATTAATGCACCCTATACGATTTACCCTGGCCAAACCCTGCGTTTACAGGGCTCTGCGAGCAGTGGCCAAACTGCTAAAAGCACACCATCACCGAAACCCGCTCAGCCTGTATCGAAAAGTCCACGTAAAGCCGCCGAGGCATCCGTTGCGTCGCAACAAAAGAAAGAGTATGTTAAAAATAATAGTAAAGAGTTAGTTTCCAGGAAGAAAACTGCACCAAAGGTGGTAGTGCCATCAACTGGAACCGAACCAACTTTAACGAATGAAGATATAAACTGGCAGTGGCCAAGTAAGTCGCAGATTATTAGTGACTTTTCACTGCAGCAAGCAGGGAATAAAGGATTAGATTTTGGCGGCGACAGGGGCGACCCGGTAGTGGCTGCCGCGGCAGGAAAAGTAGTTTATGTTGGCAACGCGTTGCGCGGTTTTGGTCGTTTAATCATATTGAAACATAATGATGATTTTATAACCGCATACGCGCACAACGATGAGCTCTTAGTGAAAGAACAAGAGTTCGTTACGGCAGGTCAGGAAATAGCTCGAATGGGCAGTTCCGACGCCGACCGCGTTAAGTTGCATTTTGAAGTGAGGTTTCGAGGAAAGTCGGTTAATCCTAGGAATTATTTACCGAAGCAGTGAGTCTTACAACAAAAGGCTTCAAGCTTCGGCAATGAAACTTTTGGTATGACGGCTGTTCTAAGCTGACAATAGTCAGGTAGTAGGAGGTAAACGATGAACCAGGGTAAGGAAGACGTTCGCGACGATATTGACGAAAAAGACGCACTGGAAAAAATCGGTGACGATTCGGCTGAGGAAACTACTGATGACGGCGAGCTGGAAGAAGCCATAGCTTCGCGGCAGTCGTATCAGAAAAAAATGGATGCAACTCAGTTGTACCTTAGTGAGATTGGTTTCTCGCCATTACTTACTGCTGAAGAAGAAGTTTACTTCTCCCGCCGCTCTCTGAAAGGTGATGAGAGCGCTCGCAAACGAATGATTGAAAGCAACTTGCGACTGGTTGTAAAAATCGCAAGACGCTACACCAACCGAGGCTTAGCTCTACTGGATTTAGTAGAAGAGGGTAATTTAGGCCTGATTCGTGCTGTTGAGAAATTCGATCCCGAGCGCGGGTTCCGTTTTTCAACTTACGCTACCTGGTGGATCCGGCAGACCATTGAACGGGCTATCATGAATCAAACCCGTACTATTCGGTTGCCTATTCACGTGGTGAAAGAGCTAAATACGTATTTGCGGGCAGCACGCGAACTCGCACATAAGTTAGATCATGAGCCTACTGCGGAAGATATTGCGGAGAGTTTAGATAAGCCGGTAAAAGATGTTACCCGCATGCTGCGCCTGAACGAGCGTATTTCTTCGGTCGACACTCCTATTGGCGGCGACAATGACAAAGCACTGCTAGATGTTATTGCTGACGAGAACGACAATGGCCCGGAAGGGGTGATGCAGGACGACGACATGCGTTCGAACATTGTTGACTGGTTATCAAGCTTAAACGAGAAACAACGGGAAGTATTAGCCCGCCGCTTTGGCTTGCTTGGCTATGAGCCAGCTACGCTGGAAGATGTAGGGCGTGAAATAGGTCTGACCCGTGAACGCGTACGGCAGATACAGGTTGAAGCGTTGCGCAAGTTGCGAGACAACCTGAAACATCAGGGGCTGACGCTGGATTCACTGTTCACACCCAGCTAATAAGTTTCTTGAATAAACCAAAAAAGGTGCCTGCTGGCACCTTTTTTTTATGGCTTTTATTCCTTTAATTCCTGTTGCCAGGCGTAAATTAAATCCAGCGCTTCGCGTGGGCTTAATTGATCGGGCTGCACCTTGGCCAGCGCATCAATAACCGGATGCGGTTTAGTTTGCTGAGATTCAACCTGAGTTGGTAACGACAGTTGCTGCTGCGCCTGTGGAGTGGCCGCCGGCAGCTGCTCTAAGCGCAATAATTGCTGTTTGGCTACTTGCATAACCCGTTGTGGCATACCAGCCAACTGCGCTACGTGTAAACCAAAGCTCTTATTGGCAGCGCCTTCTTGAATACTATGTAAGAAGGTTATGGTATCGCCGTGTTCGGCGGCTTCCACGTGAACATTGGCACAGCCGGGTAATTGCTCGGCTAGCTCAGTGAGTTCGAAATAGTGAGTCGCGAACAAAGTTAATGCTTGATTTTGTTTCGCCAGTTCTTCTGCGCAGGCCCAGGCCAGAGCCAGACCATCGTAGGTTGAGGTGCCGCGGCCAATTTCATCCATAAGCACCAGACTATGTGCGGTGGCGTTGTGCATAATAGCCGCCGCTTCAGTCATTTCCACCATAAAGGTAGAGCGCCCTGAGGCCAAATCGTCAGCAGCGCCAATACGGGTAAAAATACGGTCAACAGGACCTATTGTGGCGCTGCTGGCAGGCAGGTAACTGCCAATATGTGCCAGTATGACTAACAGCGCAGTTTGGCGCATATAGGTAGATTTACCGCCCATGTTGGGGCCGGTGATTAGCAACAGATGACGCTTTGCATTCAAACTTACAGAATTTGGAATAAAGGGGTCATCCTGCAACTGTTCCAGCACCGGATGTCGCGCATCGCGCAGGTTGATACCGCGAGTAGACATAAGCTCGGGCTGAATATAGTTATGCTGCTCGGCGGTGTCGGCAAAGCCAGCTAACACATCCAGTTGCGCTAAGGCTGATGCCATGGTCAGAAGTTCAGCGACATGCGGCTGCAACAAGCTTAATAGTTCTTCGTACAGCCATTTTTCGCGTGCCAGTGCCTTACTTTGACTGCTTAACACCTTTTCTTCGTGTTCTTTTAGCTCTGGAATAATGTAGCGTTCGGCATTTTTCAGCGTTTGCCGACGTTGATAGTCGTCGGGAATTGAAGCGGAGGCACTGCGGCTGGCCTCCAGGTAATAACCATGCACGCGGTTATAACCGATTTTTAATGAACTAATGCCGGTGCGCTCGCGTTCCTGTTGCTCCAGTTTCGCTAAATAACTGGTCGCGCCGTTGGCCAGATCCCGCCATTCATCCAGCTCGGCGTCGTATCCTGTTGCCAGTACTCCACCGTCCCGAATCAACACCGGCGGCTGCTCAATCAAGGCACGTTCCAGGGTTTCTGTTAGCTCTGTAAACGGCGGGCATTGCGCACTAAATTCTTGTAGTGGTGCTGGCGTTAGTAGTGCCCGAATATCAGGCAGTAAGGCCAAACTGTCGCGCAAACGAGCAAGATCTCTTGGTCGGGCGCTACGCAATGCAATGCGCGAACTAATGCGCTCTATGTCGCCCAATTGCTTTAACTGGGTACGTAAGGAATCGCGCATGTTGGTGTCGCTAAAGGCGGCAACTGCCGCGTAACGACGTTTAAGCTGACTCTGATCGCGTAAAGGTTGTTGTAACCAGCGCTTAAACATACGGCTACCCATAGCCGATACGGTGTTATCCAGTACGTCCGCAACGGCTGTAGCCGCGCCGCTTAAGCTTTGCGTTAGTTCCAGATTCCGCCGTGTGGCTGAATCCAGAATCAAGGCACTGTCGGGCAACTCATGCACAATAGTTCGCAAATGCGGCAGGGCGGTGCGCTGGGTTTCTTTTATATAAGTTAATAAAGCGCCGGCGGCACCAATGGCTAATTCGAGTTCGCCAATACCAAAGCCGTCTAAATGCTGAGTCTGGAACTGTTGTTGTAGTTGCTGCCGCGCGGTGTCGGCGTCGAATTCCCAGTCGGGGCGCCGGCGCAGGCTGCGGCAGTAGTCTTGCCAGAGTTCGGTGGTGTTGGTTTCCGGATACAGTAGCTCAGCCGGCTGCAAACGCGCCAACTCGGCTTGCAAACTCTCATCATTGGCTTGTTCTGACACAGTAAAGCGACCGCTGCTGATATCTAGCGCGGCAACTCCGTAACTGAGTTTGCCACGGTGTAATTGGGGTTTTATTGCTACCAGTAAGTTATCTTTGCGATCGGGTAACAAGGCTTCATCGGTTACGGTGCCAGGTGTTACAATACGTACCACTTGACGCTCAACCGGACCTTTACTGGTTGCCGGGTCGCCAATTTGTTCGCAAATGGCCACCGACTGGCCTTGTTGAACTAGCCGGGCCAGATAGTTTTCCACTGCATGGTAGGGCACGCCAGCCATTGGAATAGGTTCACCGGCACTGCTGCCGCGCTTGGTTAAGGAAATATCCAGTAAGTCGGCGGCACGTTTTGCATCATCAAAGAATAATTCGTAAAAGTCACCCATGCGATAGAACAATAAAATATCGGGGTGTTCCGCCTTAATGCGTAAGTATTGCTGCATCATGGGCGTATGATTAGACTGTGTTGGAGCTGAGCGTAACGATTCAGACATGCGTATTGGTATCCATTTTCCTGCGCGCCTTGTTCTAGGAGTTCAAACAATGGTTGATTCTATCGTACTACAAGCCGCAGCTGAACTGGGGCAGTGGCTTTCTAAACGGAAATTGCATATAGCCACCGCAGAGTCCTGTACCGGCGGAGGTATAGGATACGCCATCAGCGCTATAGCGGGAAGTTCTGACTGGTTCCACGGTGGCATCATTTCGTACAGTAATGCAGTGAAGCAACAACAGCTCGGCGTCTCCTCAACTATTCTTGACGACCAGGGCGCAGTATCTGCGGCTACGGCGGAAGCAATGGCCACTGGCGTTCGGCAATCATTAAATGCTCACGTTGGCATTGCGGTAACGGGCATTGCCGGCCCGGGCGGAGCCACGCCAGGTAAACCTGTCGGGTTGGTCTGGTTTGGCCTGGCGACCACCACCGGGGTAACGTCCTGGTCACGTCATTTTGAAGGCAATCGGCATCAGGTACGAACCGCAACTATACTGGAAGCGCTTCGTTGCCAGCGTCATTTAGATGAGAATGGAAACACTAAATAAACATATTTAACAGTTAGTTAGCCGTAATTTCCAAAAAAATTCGGAGTTTTTATTGATACTGTACAAATACACAGTATACTAACTGGAAATCGAATTAAGTGTGGCCACCACAGTTTATATATTGGAGCACAACATGAGTACTGATAGAGAAAAAGCATTAGACGCGGCCTTAGGTCAAATTGAACGTCAGTTCGGTAAAGGTTCAATTATGCGTCTGGGCGATAACCATGCCATGGATGTGGAGTCGGTTTCAACTGGTTCATTAAGCCTCGATATTGCGCTTGGCATTGGTGGCTTACCTTACGGACGGGTCGTTGAAATTTATGGTCCTGAATCCAGCGGTAAAACAACTTTAACGTTACAGGTTATTGCCGAAGCTCAGCGTGCAGGTAAAACTTGTGCGTTCGTTGATGCTGAGCATGCTTTGGATCCGGTTTACGCTGCCAAACTGGGCGTGAATGTTGACGAATTACTGGTTTCTCAACCAGATAACGGCGAACAAGCGTTGGAAATTTGTGACATGTTGGTTCGCTCGGCGGCTATTGATGTTGTTATCGTGGATTCGGTTGCAGCGCTAACACCTCGTGCTGAAATTGAAGGTGACATGGGCGATAGCCACATGGGTCTGCAGGCACGATTAATGTCACAGGCGCTTCGAAAACTAGCGGCAAACATTAAGAAATCAAACAGCCTGTGCATTTTCATCAACCAAATACGTATGAAAATTGGTGTTATGTTCGGCAACCCTGAAACTACTACCGGTGGTAATGCACTGAAGTTCTATGCTTCGGTTCGGCTTGATATTCGCCGTATTGGTGCGGTGAAAGAGGGCGATGAAATTGTCGGTAACGAAACTCGGGTTAAAGTGGTTAAAAACAAAGTTGCACCACCTTTCCGTGAAGCTGAATTCCAAATTATGTATGGCTCAGGCATTTCTAAAAACGGTGAGCTAATCGATTTAGGCGTGAAGCATAAGCTGGTTGATAAAGCGGGCGCTTGGTATAGCTATAAAGGCGACAAGATTGGTCAGGGTAAAGCCAACTCCATGAAGTATTTGGTTGAGCATCCTGAAATTGCTGATGAAATTGAAAAGAACCTGCGCAGCATGTTACTGGCGAAACCGGTAAAAGGTGGTGACAAAGAAGAAGCATCAGCGAAGCCTGCGAAAGGAAAAGCAGGTAAAGCATCACCTGGTGAAGAGTTAAACGAAGACCTAATTTAATAAAGCGGCTTATGCCGCTTGAGTTAAGCTCTCAATTAAGTGACCGTGATTCATTACTGTAAATGAACCATGGTCATTTTTTATTCTTCTTCGTCAAACTCGCTATAGGCGTTAGCCCAGCTGGTGGCGTCTAAATATAAGTCTGGTAAATCAGCCTCGCTTATTTTCAACTTCTTCGCAATTTGTGAGGTACGAGCCCAGTTTGCATTCTCGTAACTTACGGCCAAAGCTAGTAAATAAGCCAATACGCCACGCTTATCTATCAGGGCATCATAAATGTCCTGGCTCAATGGAATACGGTCCAAAATATTCTTGAGCTCGTCGTCCATAATGGCGTCAATAAGTGACATCAAGCCGGTTAAAAAAGCTTTAGGTGCGTCATCTTTGCGTCCGTATAAAACCGCCAGATGTTCACAGAATCGAGCCCGGGTAATAGACAGTCGCATCAGCTCACTAGGTTTGTTGTCGCTTAACTGGGCGGCGGCAATAACGGCCACTAGCTTTTGTAATTCCTGCTGCCCCAGAAACACAATCGCTTGTTTCAGGTTTTCAATTTTACGTGAGCGATGAAAGGCTGATGAATTAACAAACCGCAGTAACTTATATGAAAGGCCAACGTCGCGTTCAATAGAGGCGCAAACTTTGTTTACATCCATGTCGAGTTTGCTGGTTTCAAATAATAAATCCGCGAAGGCAATCTGAGAAGGGTTCAACGCTCGCTTTTGAATAACTTCCGGTTTCGAAAAGAAGTAACCCTGAAAGTAGTCAAAGCCTAAGGTTGAACCTAGTTGGAACTCTTCATAGGTTTCCACTTTTTCAGCAAGATATTTAAACGAATAATCTTTTAGTTTACGGCGAAGCTCGTTAATTTCTGACAGCCCACTTATTTGAATATCAATTTTGATAATATCTACGTGTGGGAACACTTGATTCCATGCTTCATCATAAATGAAATCATCCAAAGCTATGGTATAACCTTTGGATTTCAATGTGGTTAATGCATGAACCAGGTTTTTATTCGGAGTAACAGTTTCCAGAACTTCAACAACCACTGTTTCGTTTGGCAGTAAGGTGGGTAACTGATTAATAATGGCTTCTTCGGCAAAATTAATGAAAGCAAGTTTACCGCCGGTCAAATCGTCAATACCACTGCTAAACTGACTGCTTTCAACCAGCTTGGAGGTGGCTTCATCGGCGCTGATATTGGGGAACGCATTGTTCATGCCGTCACGGAACAATAATTCGTAGGCAAACAGGCTCTTATCCCGATTTAAAATGGGTTGTCTGGCAACGTAAAAGAACATAATTGTGAATTACCCTGGCTTGGTTCGCTTCACCAATTGAGCGTATGATAGTAAGCATATTACCATTAACATTGTAAGGAAAGGAACGTATGCGAGATGTTCATATTGCGTTAGCTCTGGGATCGGGCGCAGCACGAGGCTGGGCGCATATTGGCGTAATTAAAGCCTTAAATGAAATGGGCATTAAAGTCTCGATTATCGGTGGTACTTCAATTGGGTCATTAGTAGGTGCAGGCTATGCATCTGGCCGTTTGGGCGAAATTGAAGAATGGGTTCGCGGCATGAATCGCTGGCAGGTTTTTAACTTGCTGGATTTCGGCTTAAGTCATGGCGGCCTGGTGGTCGGTGAAAAAGTATTTAATCATGCCCGCGAACAGTTCGGTGCCATTAATATAGAAGACCTACCTATTATTTATGGCGCGGTAGCAACAGACCTGTACTCAGGACGTGAAATTTGGTTACGCAATGGCGACGTATACGATGCAGCAAGAGCTTCCTGTGCAATGCCAGGGCTACTTGCGCCTGCGCGCTACGACGAGCGTTGGTTAGTCGACGGCGGGTTGGTAAATCCGGTGCCTATTTCATTAACTCGTGCTTTAGGCGCAGACTTTGTTATTGCTGTGCATTTGAATTCACAGCTAAACACCAGAACCGCCGGGAAGTCGCCTCGAAATATGTCACCGCCATCTGAGGAAGACAAGGCTGCATTAGATGTGCAGGAAGAGCGGGTGAAAGGGGAAGATCCTGATCAGGGCTTTTTCAAGCACTTCTTAAGCCAAAGCCAGAACTACTTTGACGGCGTAAAACAGAAATTTAGTGGGCCTGAGGAGAAATCTCCGGGGGTTTTTGGGGTGATGGCTGGAGGTATTGATATTATGCAGGAGCGTATTACTAAAGCGCGAATGGCGGGTGATCCTGCCGATGTATTGATTCAGCCTAAGCTAGGCCACATTGGTATTCTTGAATTTGAGCGCGGCGATGAAGCTATTGATATTGGTTATGAAACCACCATTCGCATGCGTGAATTGATCGAATCTGAAATCGAGTTATTTGAAAGTCGGTTAAGTTAGATTTATGGATATGAAAAAGCCGCACTTGTTAAGTGCGGCTTTTTTTTGCTTACGGCTAGTTAAAGCTTAAGCAGTGTTTTTCTTCAGTTCACGTTCCATTTCGTCAAACTTATCCTGCAGCGCCGTATCAGGTTCAGCGGTTAGTTTACTGAACACCACAATGGCAATACTACACAAGATAAAGCCTGGAATGATTTCATAAACGTACGAGCCTAGCGGCTGGCCATTCAAGGTTGGGCCATAAATCCAGAACAATACCGTGCCTGCACCTATCAGCATACCGGCCAACGCACCGTTACGGTTCATGCGTTTCCAGAACAAGCTGAAGATAATAACTGGACCGAAGGCTGCACCGAAGCCTGCCCAGGCATTACTAACCAGATTCAATACTGAGCTATCCGGGTCAAGCGCCAGTAAGATGGCCACAATAGACACCAGCAGTACTGACATACGGCCGACGAAAACCAGTTCGCGCTGGCTGGCGTCGCGACGCAGGAATGCCTTGTAAAAGTCTTCTGTTAGTGAGCTGGAGGTAACCAGTAGCTGTGATGAGATAGTACTCATAATAGCTGCCAGAATAGCGGCTAACAGGAAACCACCAATTAACGGATGAAACAGAAACTGTGAAAATATAATGAAGATAGTTTCAGCATCGGCTAATTGCATTTGAGTTTTTTCTACATAGGCAATACCTACGAAACCCGTTGCCATGGCACCGATAATAGATACCGTCATCCAGGTAATACCAATGCGACGCGCTTTTTTGATATCACGAACTGAACGAATAGCCATAAAACGAACAATAATGTGCGGCTGACCGAAGTAACCCAAACCCCAGGCGAGCAGGGATATGATTCCTAAGAAGGACAGGTTCGCCAACATGGGATCAGACTCGGCTGCATCTTTAAAGAACTCCAGATAATTCGGGTCTAAATTGCTGACTTGCTGAGTCACGCTGGTGAATCCGCCCAGGTCAGCAAAAGCAACCAAGGGAACCAGTACCAGTGCCACGAACATAATACAGCCCTGCACAAAGTCGGTCATGCTTACGGCTAAGAAGCCGCCAAATAGGGTGTATGCACAAACGACACCGGCGGTTACCCATAACCCGGTGGTGTAATCCAGGCCGAATGAGCTATCGAATAGCTTACCGCCGGCAACCAGACTGGCTGAGGTGTAAAGGGTGAAAAACACAATAATAACCAGTGACGAGAAAATGCGCAGGCGACGACCTTTGTCGTTAAAACGGTTCGCAAAATAGTCAGGAATTGTTATTGAGTCATTCGCGACCTCGGTGTAGGTGCGCAAGCGTGGCGCTACAATTAAGTAGTTAAGATAAGCACCAACCACCAAACCTACCGCGATCCACAACTGCGATACGCCAGACAAATAGATAGCGCCGGGCAAGCCCATGAGCATCCAACCACTCATGTCTGAGGCGCCGGCCGACAATGCAGTTACAGCGGGGCCTAATTGACGGCCACCGAGCATGTAGCCGGAAATACTATCGGTCGACTTTTTGTACGCATATAAACCAATGCCCATCATCGCGATAAAATAAAGGGCAAGCGAAATAAGTGTACCTGTTTCCAATGTGTTGACTCCCTAGTGCTTGAGAATTACAGCTGATTTTTAATTATTCCGGATTGCAACAATAACTCTGTTACGTGCTCCGTTGGGTTCTTGATCAGCTCAGACGTTTTTCCAAACTCAATCATTTTACCACGATGCATTATCAAGATCTTGTCTGCAACGTGTTTAACGATTTCCGGCGAATGTGATATGAAAATAAAGGAAATTCCCATATCTTGCTGCAAATCCAGCAGCAAATTAATGATTTGAGCTCTAACTGATGGATCCAGTCCTACCAAGGCTTCATCGGCTACAATAATCTGCGGATTAATAACAATAGCGCGGGCAATACAAACCCGTTGTTGCTGGCCACTGGAGAGCATATGCGGATAGAAAAAGAAGTGATCGGGTAGTAACCCAACTTTCATCAAGGTTTCATTTACGCGATCGACTTGCTCTTGATTACTTAAGTCGGTGTTGAACTTAAGTGACTCTAATAGTTGCTGACCCACTGTTGTTTGCGGGTTTAGTGAGCCTAAGCTGTCCTGAAAAATCATTCGAATGTGGCGGCATCGTTGGCGATAGTTGCCGGTTTCCAGGCGTTCTCCGTTCAATAATATTTCACCACCCGATGGCGGTTCAGCTCCGGCTATCAGTTTAGCTAAGGTGGTTTTTCCTGAACCGGTTTCACCCATAACTGCTAGCGACTCGCCTTTTGCCAGCGTAAAGCTTATGGGTTCCAGCGCACACACGCGCTTACCCGGCAACCAGCCACTTTTATGAATGTAATTTTTATACAGGCCTTTTACTTCTAATAAGCAGCTCACGTTATTGCTCCTTATCAGAATCAGATGATTTCGGTTGGGTAGGAGCGTCTGGCTTGTCGTCGGATTGCTTATAGGTTAGCGGAAAGTGACAGGCATATAATTGCTCTTGCACTTTATCCAGCCGCGGTTGTTGTACACATTTTTTTTGAGCACGAGGACAGCGCGGACCAAGCCGGCAACCAATAGGTAAATGCTGCAAGGTTGGAATAGCGCCCGACAGGCCAGTTAAGCGCTGTTTAGGCTCCATTTTGTCGGTGTCGTGCAGCGACATACTTAACATGGCCTGAGTATATGGATGACGCGGTGTTTTGGTAACTTCTTCAAGCGGACCGCTTTCCATTAACTGACCGCAATAAACCAGACTAATACGCTCGCTTTGCGGAATAATACTCCCCATGTCCTGAGTAATCATTAATACCGACATACCCTGACTTACGCTCAGGCGTTCCAGCAGCTTATAAATTTGGGCGCGGGTACTGGGCTCCATGGCAGTGGTAGGTTCGTCAGCTATTAGTAGTTTGGGTTTGTGCGCTATAGCCATGGCGATAGTCACTTTTTGTGCCACACCGTCGGAAAGCTCAAACGGATAGCTATTCATGACATCGTCGTGATTTTTCACCCCAACCCGATGCAGCAAGCGGGTTACACGGGTATTACGGTCCGCCCGCCGGCGCAGGAATAACCCTTCTAAATCGCCGCTTGGAATAGCTTCCCGCAGCTGTTCGCCAACCGTACTATTTGGGTCCAGATAACTACGGGGGTTTTGGAAAATCATAGCCATATCGCGGCCGGTAATAGTTCTGCGTTGCGCCGGGGTCATGCTGAGCAGGTCGCTACCATTCCACCACAAGCGGTCAGCTATGACGCGCCAGCGAGGATTGATAAAACCTAATATGGCTTTAGCTAGCAAGCTTTTACCTGAGCCGGACTCACCAATTAAGGTGTGGATTTCGCCCTCGCGTAATTGCAGGCTCATTTTATCCAGCACCTTGATTGGCCCCTGGCTGGTGTCCATTTCAATACTGAGGTTGCGGATATCAAGCAAGTTCATGAGTTGCGGATCCTTTCTTGAATGGCCGCCCGCAAGCTATCACCGATTACGTTAATAGAAAACACCGTTAAAAACAGCGCCAGCCCCGGCAGAACCATCAGCCAGGGTGATAAGTACACTTGATCCAGACTGCGCGCCAGCATAGTACCCCATTCGGGTGCTGGTGGTTGTACGCCAAGGCCAAGGAAACCTAGCGCGGCTATATCCAGTATGGCGGTAGACAGCGCCAAGGTGGTTTGCATAACGATAACAGTGGTGATGTTTGGCAGAATAACCCGGGTAAGAATGTACCAGGTGGAACAGCCGTTCAGTTTTGCGGCTACCACATAATCTTTGTAGATCTCATCGTGTACGGCGTTTCGTACCGCATGAATAAACTGGGGTATTAACACTAACGACAGCGCAATCACCACGTTTTCCAGTGACGGACCTAAAATAGCAATAATGATTAGTGCTAACAGCAGCGATGGTATCGACAGCAATACGTCCAGCAGGTGATTCAGTGTCGAGGATTTCAGGCCACGTGTCATGCCGGCACCGGCACCCAGCGCCGTACCTATAATGCCAGCAAATAATACAATCAGAATGGGATAGCCCAGGCTATATCTGGCGCCATGCATAATGCGCGACAGCATGTCGCGACCTAAGTCATCGGTGCCGAAAAAGTAGCGCATTTTACCATCGTCATCCCATGACGGCGGCAATGAAGTAAGGTCGCTGAACTGCTGGTTTGCATCAAAGGGTGATACCACTGGAGCCAGTATCATCATGAGCGTAATAAAGCCGAAACAGTACAGCGCGGACAACGCAAAGGGATTGCTTTGGAAGTTAATCCAAACCTGCATTAATGGCGACGGTTCGCGGTATTGAAAGTACAATTTAGTGTTCGGCATAAAGTTCTTTCCGTACCTGGGGGTAACGCCAGGCGTGGTAGAGTTCAACCAATACATTAACCAGCAAAATTAAGCCGGCAAGAGTGAGCAAAGTACCCTGAATAACCGGGTAGTCACGCTCATAAATCCCTTTAATTAACCAACTACCAATACCGGGCCAGTTGAAAATAGCTTCGGTGATAATAGTGTTCGTAATCAAAATGCTGAACTGTAAGCCAAGTTGCAATACTACCGGCTGCATAGCGTTGGGCAGGGCATGCTTCCACAACAAGTGCGGTTCCGACAAGCCGCGTGCGCGAGCAGCGCGAATGTAGTTTTGCTGCAACACTTCTAAGGTAGCGGTACGGGTTATGCGCACCAACATAGTGAGCGGCATAATAGCTAGCACAGCTACCGGTAAGACCAAATGTTGTGCGGCATCGCGCAGGGCGGCCAGCTTGTAGTCGGTATCGCTGAACCAGATATCTAATAAAATGGAACCGGTACGATTATCAATATTGTACAGCGGGTTGATTTGGCCGGTTATAGGCAACCAATTCAGTTTAACCGCAAACAGCAAAATAAATAGCTGGGCCAGCCAGAATACCGGAATTGAGTAGCTGCTAAGGCTAACGCCCATAATAATTCTGTCGCTGAGCTTACGTTGGCGTACGGCTGCTAATACGCCCAGTGGCACACCGGCCAGAAAGGCCACGGACATAGCCAGTAAACTCAACTCTAAAGTGGCTACAAAAAACACCTGCATGTCTTCAAACACCGGCCGTTGGGTAACCAGCGACTGGCCCCAGTCGCCACTTATAATATGAGAAAAGTAATTGGTATATTGCAGCACTATAGAATGATCAAAACCCCGTGCTTGCTGCAGTTGTTCGTATAGCAGTGGGTCGCTGGTGCGCACTCCGGTCATATTGGTGAGCGGATCGCCGGGGAACAAATAATTTAGGCTAAAGGCCAGTATGCTGAGCAGCCATAGTGTAATAATTAGTAGCATGAGGCGACGCAGGGTATAGCGAATCATTGTGGTTGCTCCCCGCTGTTTGTTTCACTATTTGCGTCACTATTTGCGTCACTATTTGCTTCACTATCAGCTTGTTGCAGCTCGGCGGGTGACAAGCGTTTGGCGTTGCGGAAACTAATGCCACCATATGGCGGTAGTTCTACGCCCGTTATATCTGCCTGATGCGCCTGAAAGCGTAAGGAATTGGCAATCGGCAGCACCGGAACTTGCTGACTGACAATGTTCTGAATTTGGTCGTATAGCGGGCGCCGCTTGGCTTGCTCGGTTTCGCTTATCGCTTTAATCAACAGCTGATCTAAGGCCGGATTGCAATAATTGGCCCGGTTACCACTACCTATAGCTGCACAACTTAAAATAGGGCGATAAAAGTTATCAGGATCGGCGTGGTCAGCTACCCAACCAATTAATACCGATTGATGCTCACCACGCGCTAGCCGGCGGCGGAAGGTATTCCACTCGTAACTGACAATATTGGCACGTACGCCAATTTCGGCTAAATCAGCTTGAATCAACTCAGCCATACGTTGGGCGTTAGGGTTATATACGCGTTGCACCGGCATGGCCCAAATATCCATCATAAAGCCATTTGGAAAGCCCGCGTCGGCTAATAGTTTACGTGCTCGCTTAGGATCATAGGGGTAACGATTTACCTCTTCGCTGTAGGCCCAGGATGTTTCTGGCAACAGTGAATGGGCCAGTTGTGCGTTACCGGAATAAATAGTGTCAATAATGGCTGGACGATTAACAGCGTGGCTTAAAGCTTGCCTTACCAGCGGGTCATCGAACGGCGGCTTCGCGGTATTGAAGGCCCAAAACGCCACATTAGGATTAACCTCACTGGCCACCTCAATTTTGCTGTTTACATCAAGCGCCTGTAGTTCATTCACCAACGGGTATGGAATAACGTCGCACTCACCCGTAATTAACTTCAACATGCGCTTGTTGGCGTTGGGGGTGATGGAATAAACCAAATGCTCTAATTCAGGTGTTTCGCGCCAGTATTCTTGATGGCGGAAATAGCGGATCAGAATATCTTTGCGGAACTCCACAAATTCGTAAGGACCAGTTCCTATAGGGCGAAAGTCAATCATTCCCATGGTGTTATTGGCGCGCAGTTGCTCGCCGTACTCAGCCGATAATATGACCGTGAAGTCAGTGGCTAAGTTAGCCAGGAATGAGCTGTCTGGACGCTTTAAATAGAAATCAACGGTGTATGGACCTACTTTCTCCACTCGTTCTATCAGGCGAATTAAGCCGCTGGAGGTGAAAAAAGGATATTGACCGCCATTGACGTAGTGATAGGGGTGGTTTTTGTCCAGCCAGCGCTGAAAGCTAAACACCACGTCATCGGCATTGAAGGTACGTGACGGCTGAAACATGAAGTTCTGATGAAAAGCGACTTTTTCACGCAAGTTAAAACGATATCTGGTGCCGTTATCCAGTGCTTCCCAATCGGTGGCCAGGGCGGCAACAAAGGTTTTACTCTGATCATCAAAGTCGAGCAAGCGGTCATAAATTTGCGAAGCAGTTGCATCTACCGTGGTACCAGAGGTACCTAACTGCGGATTAAAACTTTCTGGATTGCCCTCAGAGCAATAAATCAGGCCGTGTTGCAAAGGCTCAGGTATAACCCGGGGTTTATCGGATTCAGCAGCCGGCGAGCACGCCGCTAAAACAGTCACCGACAGCGGCGCCAGCCACTTTTGCAGGCATTGCGTAAAAGTTCCGGTAGCTTGCTTAGGATTGCTGCGCATTGCTCTCATTACTAGTTCCGCCCTGGCTATCAAGTAGTGAGTATTTTTTCAGATAGCCGCGCAGTTGATGGTAAGTTAAGCCTAGCAGCTCTGCGGTTTTTTTCTGATTATATTGTGCATGTTTCAATGCATCTTGCAGCACTCGCACTTCGAAGTCCTGCGATAGTTCTTTAAATTGCACTGGTTTCTTTAAATCGGGCAGGGCAAATTCGGCGCTATCTTGCGGCTGCGGTGGTGCAGCGGTCGCAGTTTGTGGTGCCGCTTGTTGCGGCGTGGCAGCATCATTCGCTGCGCTTGAGGTGGCTTGCCGGTGTGGTGATACCTGCGGACGATAGGGGCTTTCAAACGGGTCCAGCACAATATCGTTTACCGGAATATGGCCTGAAGCCACGCGGTATACGCTGCGTTCAACCACGTTTTTTAATTCCCGCACATTGCCGGGCCAGTGATACTCGAGCAAGGTGCGGCGGGCTTTTTCAGTAAAACCACTGAAGAGTTCAAATTCCAGTTCGCGGGCCATGTTAATGGCAAACTCTTCGGCCAACAGCATAATGTCGTCACGACGCTCTCGCAGTGGTGGCAGCGTAATCACATCAAAGGCCAGCCGATCGAGTAAGTCGGCACGGAAGCCACCATTTTCAGCTAGCGCTGGTAAGTCTTCATTAGTAGCGGCCACTAAACGGGTGTCTACTTTTACTGTGCGTGAACCGCCAACCCGTTCAAATTCACCGTATTCAATTACGCGAAGTAACTTCTCCTGCACTAAGGCGGAGGTATTGGCGAGTTCGTCCAGGAATAGGGTGCCGTTGTCGGCGCGTTCAAAGCGGCCTTCATGGCGTTTGCCTGCACCGGTAAAGGCACCGGCTTCGTGACCGAACAACTCACTTTCCAGCAGGTTTTCGTTCAACGCGGCGCAGTTTAACTTCAGGTAGTTTTGTTCCCAGCGTTTGGACAGGAAGTGCAGCCGGGCAGCAATGAGTTCTTTACCGGTACCGCGTTCACCGATAATAAGCACAGGTTTATCCAGCGGTGCCACTTGCGAGACTTGTTCAAGCACGGCAAGAAAACTGTTAGCCTGACCGATTAAATTATCTGCTTGGCGAAAACGGCTCATGATTTACTCTTTTATTTAATTATTAGTATTTTTGACCAATTGTTAGTCTATTTTATAATCGAGCAATAAGAAAGTTTTGTTTTTATACATTAAAAAAAACTTAAAATACAGTGGTTTGCAATAATTTTAAGGGTTGGCCTGATTCCTGAATAGATATACCCAGGAAGTTGGTACGAAGTGGTATATGTAGTTTAACTACTTATCACCTTGGCCCAGAAATTTTACCACCAAGTGGTTTTAATATGAGGAAGTAATTATGGGTATTTTTTCACGATTCAGCGATATCGTAAATTCAAATCTGAATGCATTATTAGATAAAGCCGAAGATCCGGCTAAAATGGTTCGTCTGATTATTCAGGAAATGGAAGATACCTTAGTGGAAGTGCGTTCCACTTCGGCTCGACTGATTGCTGAGAAAAAAGACACCAAACGCCAGGTTGAGCGCTTTACTGCCGAAGCCGACGAATGGGAAGCGAAAGCTGAACTGGCACTGGCGAAAGATCGTGAAGATCTGGCACGGGCTGCATTGGCTGAAAAGCAGAAAACTGCTGAACATGCGAATTCACTGGCCGCTGAAGTAGAGCGTATAGATGAACACTTGCAGCGCTTGTCTGATGAAATTGGTCAGTTACAAGAAAAGCTGGCAGATGCCAAAGCGCGTCAAAAGTCTATTCTGATGCGTCAGCGCACGGCAAGCACACGGCTTGAAGTGAAAAAGCAAATTGATAGCGCGAAAGTAGACGATGCGATGTTCCGCTTTGAACGTTACGAATCTCGTATTGACGATCTTGAATCTCAGGTGGATTCTTATGACTTAGGCAAACGGACGTTGCGTGATGAGTTTGCTGATTTAGAAGTATCTGAGAAAGTTGATAGTGAGCTGGAAGCATTGAAGGCCCGTGTCAATAAAAACAAGAAGTCATCTTAAGCTAGGTTAACGAACAACAAGGAACTAAATGATGGATGTTACAGCTGTCATGGGCATTCTGGTTACACCGATTATTCTGTTTATGATCTTTGTGGCGCCGTTTTGGGTGATTATGCATTACCGTAGTAAGCGCCAAATCGGACAAGGCCTGAGTGCTGAAGAAACACAAGCATTGCAACAGTTAGCGCAACACGCAGAACGGATGCGCGAACGAATTCAGACGCTGGAGTCGATTCTGGATGCTGAAACTCCAAAATGGCGGGACAAAGCATGAGTAACGAAACCAAAAAACGTACGCTTTATCGGAGTCCGGGCAAAGGTAAATTAGCAGGTGTTTGTGCAGGCGTAGCCGAGTACCTGGGTGTTGAAATCTGGATTGTCCGGGTGGCTTTTATTACCGGACTCGTGTTCTCTACCGGATTCTTCGCGGTGGTTTATGCAGCAGGCTGGTTAATTTTAGATAAGAAGCCTGGTGAAACTGGCAACAATGGCGGTTTGCACAGCCCAGTTGAGCTGAAAACCAAAGTGTATCAGGCTGGTGAGCCGCCAAAGCGCGCGTTCCAGGATATCAGTCAGGAGCTTACTGAACTGGAAACTAAGTTACGCCGTATGGAAAAGTACGTAACTTCGAACGAGTTCCAACTAAACCGAGAGTTGAACCGACTGTAACAAATGTCTAAACAACAGAAACTTAAGCAATTGCTGCAAAAGCAGCTAAATCAAGGCCGCGATCTTTTAGACCGCGGCCTTGATCGTCATGTGCGATTAGCCGTTACCGGTTTAAGTGGCGCGGGTAAAACCACTTTTATTACCGGTATTTTAGAGCAGTTACTGCACGGTGACCCACGTCGGTTACCATTCTGGCGGGTGGCCCGGGAAGGACGTTTGCGCGGAGCGCACTTAAGTGCCCAGCCCGATCAACAAATTCCGCGCTTTCAATATGAAAAAGCGCTGGCTACCATGGCCAGCAACCCGCCAAAGTGGCCGGCTTCTACCCGCAGTTTAAGTGAAATTCGTACTATTGTTCGGGCTGACAAAAAGGCCAGTTGGTATGGCGGTGGTAGGGATTATCGCGATCTCACGATAGATTTGCTCGATTATCCGGGTGAGTGGCTGTTGGATTTACCCATGTTGCAGCAGGACTATGCTCAGTGGAGTGCACAACAGCGTGAATTGCTGGCCAAGGAACCTCGGCAGCAATTAGCTAGCACTTGGTTGCAGCAATGGTTTCACAGCAGTCAGGCAGCGCAGGACAATCAGCAAACCGATGATGACGCTCAAGTGCGTGAAACGGCGGCTGCGTATCGAGCCTTTTTGCAATCAGCCCGCCAGCAAGGGCTTTATTTATTACAGCCAGGGCGACTGCTGTTACCCGGTGAATTTGAAAATGCGCCTATTCTTGATTTTTTCCCCTGGCCGGAAGAACCGTCGGAAGCGTCTTTACCACCACATATGCAACGTCTGTATGACTTATTAGAGCAGCGTTTTGAAGCTTATAAAAAAGAAGTGGTGACGCCATTTTTCAAACAACACTTCCGGCATTTTAATCGTCAGGTGCTGCTCGTTGACGTACTTGGTGCTTTGCGGCGTGGCCCCACAGCCGTAGCGGATTTACAACTGACCTTACAGCAATTGTTACCGAGCTTTCAGTACGGTAGTAACTCGTTGTTAAACCGCCTGTTTCAGCCGCGGGTTGAGAAGGTTTGTATTGTGGCAACCAAAGCCGATGTGTTGGTGCCCGAACAACACGAGCAGTTACAGCAATTACTAAAAAGTATTGTCAGCCCCATTCTTGATAGCTTGCGCTTTGACGGTATTGACGTTGAGTTACATGCGGTAGCGGCTATTTCCTGTACTCAGGCAAGTGCGCGCGATGCCGAAGTGGCCGCCGTAACCGGTTGGGAACAAACCGATAACGGTGTGCGCCAGGTTGCAGTGAAGCCACCACAGCTGCCGAAGAGTATTAGCTCTGGCGAGTTTAAACCTATTGCCTATATTGATTTTGTGCCGGCGGTTGCGGCTGGATTAGGGGCAACAGGTATTCGTGGCGAAGCACTACCGCAATTGCGGCTGGATGCCGTGTTAGAATTTCTAACCGGCGACAAATGGTGAATATGAATGGCTACTAAGCACAACGAATCTGAATCTAATGCTGATGCAATTGAATACCTGGCGCTGGACAGCTTTAAGCCGCGAGCGGATGATGCTGACGACGCGGTGGTATTGCCGCTGGGTCAACCGCTGGATACTAGCGCCAACGAGCGTGCACCAAGCCGCGGTTGGCGGAGCTGGTGGTGGCGAATTGCGTTGCTGGCGTTAACTAGTGCTGTACTCATTGAAAGCTATTTATTAATTCAGGCTAGTTTTGCCACGCACTGGCTGCTGGGCACCTTGTGGAGTGTTGGTTTAGGTGTGGTGGCTTTATTACTGCTAACCTTCGCGGCCCGCGAATTCTGGCAGTTACGCCGGTTAAAACGTCAGTGGAAATTGCAGCAGCAATTACAGCACCACCCTGAAAACTTTGCTCCGGAACCACTGTTACAGCAACTTCATCGCCCGGATTTAGAGCTTCTCTGGCACCAGCAGCAACAACCGCATTGGTCTCCAAAAGAGCAGTTGCAGCGCTTTGAAGAAGATGTACTGAGTTGCGCCGACCAGCAGGTAAATCGGGTTATTTCCAAGTATTCAGTAGATGCCGCGGTATTGGTTGCGCTAAGCCCAAGTGCGCTGCTGGATATGCTTTTGATGCTGTGGCGTAACCAACGCATGGTGACCAAAGTAGCCGCTGCTTATGGCATCAAACTGGGCTACTGGAGTCGTATTAAGTTATGGCGCCAATTGCTCGCTAATATTGCCTATGCTGGTGCCAGCGAGGCTATCAGTGATTTAGGGGCGAGTATGTTAGGCGCCGAATTAGCCGGTAAATTATCGCTGCGGGCTGGACAAGGTTTGGGAGCGGGGCTGTTAACTGCTCGCTTGGGTTTACAGGCGCAACGATTGTGTCGCCCACTGCAATTTACTCATGTGAAACGTCCCGGGCTGTCCAATATTCAAACCGATTTGCTGAAGCAACTAGCCCAGCGCGTGCCTTTAAGAGCCCGCACCAGCAGCAAAGATACGGTTGCAAACCCCAGCAAAGTGGAAAAATAGCGTTACAGATTTTGCTATTCTGACTTTGTAAGCCGTATTGCGTTCACCCTTGAAGCATTGCACTCTGACTGCCTAGTAAAGCATACAAGAGTGTATGCAAAACAAGGAATTATGGCTGATGCGCTCAAATAATAACGACAAATCGCAATGGCAGCCAGCAACGAAAACTATTCATGCAGGCAAGGCCCATGATGTTCACGGTGCGCTGGTTTCGCCGCTTTATCAAACTGCAACTTTCGCGTTTACGCATACCGAGCAGGGCTCGGCCCGTTTTGCCGGCGAGCAGGAAGGTTATATATATTCCCGGCTAGGGAACCCTACCACCACTGAACTTGAACGACGTGTTGCTGCATTAGAAGAAATGGAAGCTGGCGCCGCTACGGCAACAGGTATGGGCGCTGTTTCGGCGGCTATGTTGGCGTTTGTGAAGCACGGTGATCATGTACTGGTGTCTGAGGCTATTTATGGCTGCAGCTTTGCACTGTTTTCAGAAATGTTTGTTCGCTTCGGCATCGAAGTTGACTTCGTCGACATGGCTGACCATGAAGCTACCCGCGCGGCCATGCGTGAAAACACCAAGTTGGTATTTTTAGAAACCCCGGCGAACCCGCATTTACGGGTGGTAGATATTGCGGCTATTAGTCAGATTGCGCACGAGTTTGGTGCGCGGGTGGTAGTTGATAACACCTTTATGACGCCGTTACTGCAACAGCCGGTTAAACAGGGCGCTGATATTGTTATTCACAGCGCAACTAAGTATTTAAATGGTCATGGTGATGTGGTTGCCGGGGTTATTTGTGGCACCGCCGAAGACATTGCCCTGATTAAAATGACGACAATGAAAGACATGGGCGCGACTATGAGTCCGCACGATGCCTGGTTAATTTTGCGCGGCTTGAAAACGCTGGATGTGCGGATGGAGCGGCATTGTCGCAATGCGCAAGCAGTGGCGGAAGCTTTGGTTAAGCATTCGCACGTGAAGCACGTGTATTTTCCAGGCTGCAGCGACCATCCGGCCCAAGCTTTAATGGGTACGCAAATGCACGGCGCTGGCGCCGTTATTGCCTTTGAATTGCATGGCGATATAGATAGCGCGCGAGCTATGCTGGATAGCCTGAAATTAATCACTATTGCGGTAAGTTTAGGTGACGCTGAGACCTTAATTCAGCATCCGGCCTCAATGACGCATTCACCATATACGCCGGAAGCACGTGCCAGCGCAGGTATCACAGATACCTTGGTACGCATTTCAGTAGGGTTGGAAGCAGCCGACGATATTATTGCAGATTTAGAATATGGCTTGGCAGCGAGTGCCGAGCACGCGGCTAAACAATTGTCTGCCGCGGGATA
Organism: Pseudidiomarina planktonica; assembly: GCF_900177775.1. GTDB lineage: Bacteria > Pseudomonadota > Gammaproteobacteria > Enterobacterales > Alteromonadaceae > Pseudidiomarina > Pseudidiomarina planktonica. The sequence goes on from NZ_FXWH01000001.1 coordinate 1,160,102, forward strand.
AGAACAGCAACAGGAGCAACGTGATGGGAAAGCAAAGTCAGTACGTCTCAAAGCAACCTGATGCCAACGGCATTATTGATTGGAGTGACGAAGAGAACGCGGTATGGCGTGATTTGGTAGCGCGTCAACTGCGGCACATTCCGGGTAAGGCTTGTGATGAATACATGAAAGGATTTGAATTGCTGGATATGGCGCAGGATCGTATTCCGCAGCTGCACGAAATAAACGCCGTGCTGCAGCGCGAAACCGGTTGGCAGGTTACCCAGGTACCAGCACTGATTCCGTTCGATAAGTTTTTTGAATTGCTAGCTAACCGTGAATTCCCGGTAGCTACATTTATTCGCACCCGGGAAGAGTTTGATTACCTGCAGGAGCCTGATATTTTTCACGAAATATTCGGTCACTGCCCGCTGTTAACTAACCCGGCCTTTGCTCACTTTACGCATCGCTATGGTCAGTTGGGCTTAGCGGCAACGCCAAAAGAACGAGTATACTTAGCCCGCTTGTACTGGTTTACGGTTGAGTTCGGGTTGTTGAAGACACCCGAGGGCCTGCGTATTTATGGCGGTGGTATTTTATCGTCGCCGGGCGAGACTGATTATTCGGTGGGCAGCGACATACCGGAACGGCACCCGCTGAAACCTTTGGATGCGCTGCGCACACCATATCGTATTGATATAATGCAGCCGCTGTACTACACCATTGAGAGTACCGAAAAATTATTTGAAATTGCCGACATGGATATTATGGCAATGGTGCATGAAGCTATGGAACTGGGCTTATTTGAACCTAAGTTTCCACCTAAAGATGCGGCCTGATTCGATTTAGTAAGCTTAAACAAGGCCTGATGTTCAGGCCTAAGAAATTATGAAAACACCAGGAGTAATGATGTCAGATTCAAAAAACTTAGAAGAGTTAAAATGTGAAGCTTGTACTGCTGATGCACCACAGGTTAGTGATGCCGAGCTAAAAGAGCTGGTTCGCGAAATTCCAGAATGGTCGGCGGTAGTACGCGACGGTGTGATGCAGCTGGAACGGGCATTCAAGTTTAAAAACTTCAAGCAAGCCATTGCTTTCACTAACAAAGTTGGCGAAATTGCTGAAGAAGAGCAGCACCATCCAACCTTGACCACCGAATGGGGCAAGGTAACGGTAACTTGGTGGACACACGCCATTAACGGTTTGCATAAAAACGACTTTATTATGGCTGCGCGCACCGACTCGGTTTTCAACGACTAATAAAGTTCGCTGCGACCAACGGTAAATAAGTCATGTTAAAAACCTTCATGGGAGTGACCCATGAAGGTTTTTTTAATGTATAATTTGCTTTACATTATGATATTACTTGCCAGTAACGGTGGCCAATGCGCTTAGAAATTAGCTGTGATGACCGGTTGGGTCTGTGTCAGGACATATTACAAATTCTGCGTGATCATGAAATTGATCTGCGTGGCATTGAGGTTGACCCCCGCGGTAAAATTTTTCTGAATTTCCCCGAATTAGCTTTTGCCGACTTTCAGCATTTAATGCCTGAAATACGCCGCATTCCCAATGTAAAAGACGTAAAAACAGTGCCCTTTATGCCGTCTGAACGCGAGCATTTCGAGTTTAGCCTGTTGCTGAGTAAGCTGCCTGATCCGGTGCTGTCTATGGACAGCAAAGGCATTATTGATATTGCCAACCAGGCCGCTCAAAACGTATTTGTGGAAGACACCACACCTATTCAGGGTTCCAACATTAGTGACTGGCTGAGTGGTTTTGCTATTACCCGCTGGCTGGAAAAGCAGCCACGCGAAGCTACCGTTGAGCAAGTGAGTGTTGGCGGCGCCAAGTACTTTGCTGATCTGTTGCCGGTATGGGTTACTGACGAACTGAATAAAGAAAGCTTTGCTGGTGCGGTAATGACCTGTAAGTCACAGCCGGTAACGGGTTACTGGGCGCGTGGCGGCAATGCTGAAGCCTTTCAGCACTTAGTGGGTGAGCATGCCACTATGAAACGGGTGATTCGCGATGCTGCGCGCATGGCCGAATTAAACGTGCCGTTATTGATTCAGGGCGAAACCGGTGTGGGTAAAGAGTTATTAGCGCGCGCTTGTCATCAGGCCAGCACGCGTTCTGAGCAAGCCTTCTTAGCGGTTAACTGTGCGGCTTTGCCTGATAACGTAGCGGAAAGCGAACTCTTTGGTCACGGCAAGGGCAGCGTTAGCCCGAACAGTGAACGCAAAATGGGCATTTTCGAGCAAGCCAACGGTGGCACTGTGTTGCTGGACTCGGTTGGGGAAATGTCCAATGGCCTGCAGGCCAAGTTACTGCGCTTCATTCAGGACGGCCGCTTCCGTCGCATTGGTGAAGAGCAGGAAGTAACCGTAGACGTACGTATTGTGTGTTCTGCCCAGGACGACCTGCTAGAACGGGTAGAGGCTGGTACTTTCCGGGAGGATTTATTTTACCGGTTAAACGTACTCACCCTGGCGGTGCCGGCCTTACGTGACCGCAAAACTGATATTCCTTTGCTGGCTGAGCACTTTGCCGCGCAGGCCTGTCAACGCTTAGGCCGTAGTCTGGTTACTATTAGCCGTAGTTGCCGTGACTATCTGCAGCGTTATCAATGGCCGGGCAACGTGCGTCAGCTTGAGAACACCTTGTTCCGCTCCATTTCTATGCTTGAGGGTGACCGCTTAGAACCGGAACATATTCAATTGCCCGAATGGGCTACTGTGCACGACAACTTAGCTGTGGATTTGGAAGACGGCACCTTAGACGACGCGGTAAAGAAATTCGAGAGCACCATACTACGTCGGCTTTACCCAAGTTACCCAAGCACTCGCCAATTAGCGCGCAAGCTTGGTCTTTCACACACCGCGGTTGCGAACAAATTGCGTGAACACGGAATTGGAAAACAACGTCGAAAAACCACTGTTCGTAAAGAAAAGTAGACACCAAAACAGGCTTTTGTATCGTTTTATATACATAGTGGTGGGTTAGACCTGCAATAACACCACTATGTAGCGATACATTTACACACGCCGCTTTTTTCACCACTTCACTAATGCACCCCGAATGCTATGAATATGCCTTTTTGTAGCGCTAAATAAGGGCATACACGGCATTTGCCTATTCGAACAAGAACCAATGTCATGATGACAGGAGTGCAGTATGACTGATACTAATTACAACCCACTAAATACCGATGGATTCGAGTTTGTCGAATACACCGCGCCCGATCAAAAAGGTATCGAGGCATTAAAAGACTTATTCGTAAAACTAGGTTTTACCGAAGTAGCCAAGCATCGCAACAAAGACGTGTGGCTGTATAAGCAAAACGATATTAACTTCATTATTAACGCTACCCCTGGCAGCCAGGCTGAAGCATTTGCTAAAGACCATGGCCCCAGCGTTTGTGGCATGGCCTGGCGTGTTGCGGATGCCAAGCATGCGTTTGAGCATGCAGTGAAAAATGGCGCTAAGCCATTTGTGCGTGATTTAGGCCCAATGGAGTTGAATATTCCAGCGGTATACGGCATTGGCGAAAGCGCGCTGTATTTTGTCGATCGCTACGGCAAAAACCAAAGCATTTACGACGTAGACTTTAAATTCTACGACGGCTGGGAAGAGAAAATGAAATCTCATGAAGGCGGTCTGCACGAAGTTGACCACCTTACCCACAACGTATTCCGTGGCAACATGGATACCTGGGCTGGTTTCTACGAGCGCATTGGTAACTTCCGTGAAGTTCGCTACTTTGACATTGAAGGCAAGTTAACTGGCTTGTTAAGCCGTGCTATGACTGCGCCATGCGGTAAAATCCGGATTCCAATTAACGAATCTCATGACGATAAATCGCAAATTGAAGAATACCTGCGTGAGTACAAAGGTGAAGGCATTCAGCATATTGCCATGAGCAGTGATGATATTTACGAAACAGTGAAAAACCTGCGAGATATCGGCATGGAGTTTATGTCTACGCCGGATACTTACTACGAGCAAGTAGATGCCCGTGTTGAAGGTCACGAAGAAGACACTGAAAAACTGAAAGACCTGAAAATTCTAATTGACGGCGCACCTATGAAAGACGGTATTCTGTTACAGATTTTCACCAAAACGGTAATCGGCCCGGTGTTCTTCGAAATCATTCAGCGGAAAGGTAACGAAGGCTTCGGCGAAGGTAACTTTAAAGCGCTGTTTGAATCTATTGAAGAAGATCAAATTCGCCGTGGAGTGTTAAACGATGCGTAAATGGATTAGCTTTCCGAAACAAGTAGGCACCTCGTCAAAGCAGGCGCATGCGGACTTTCCGGAGCAGGCAATCTATGAACGTGAAGTCGGCCGCAGTGGCTTTTTCGGGCCGGCGACGCATTTCCATCACCAACATGCCCCAACCGGCTGGAGTGAGTGGGAAGGTGACCTGCGGCCGCGCAATTTTGACTTCAACAAACTAACCTCGGTGGCGGCAGCGTCACCCTGGCAAGTACCTATGTTGTTGCACAATGCGCACTGTAAATTCCGGATTTGGCACTGTCGTGAAAACATGCCGTTTTTGGTCCGTAATGCCGACGGCGACGAGCTGTTGTTTGTGCATGAAGGCCGGGGCGAGCTGTATTGCGATTATGGTCACATTACGCTGGAAAAAGGCGACTACTTCTCTATTCCACGTTCTACCTCATGGCGCTTAGAGCCAATAGAACCCATGGAATTGTTGCTGATTGAAGCCACTAATGGTTCCTATCAGTTACCTGAAAAAGGATTGGTAGGTAATCACGCGATTTTCGATCCAGCAGTATTGGATGTGCCGGATATAGATGACGCATTTAAAGCCCAGTACAGTGAAAACGAGTGGCAGGTGCAGGTAAAACGTCACGATCAGGTGTCGGTGATAACCTATCCATATAACCCGCTTGATGCCATTGGCTGGCATGGTGATTTAGCTCCAGTGCGTATTAACTGGCGCGATATTCGCCCGTTAATGTCGCATCGCTATCACTTACCGCCATCAGCGCACACCACTTTTGTGGCTGATCGCTTTGTGGTTTGTACTTTCGTACCGCGTCCAATTGAGTCGGACCCGGGTGCGCTGAAAGTACCTTTCTATCACAACAATGACGACTACGACGAAGTGCTGTTCTATCATGAAGGTGACTTCTTTAGTCGTGATAACATTGACCGCGGTATGGTGACCTTTCACCCTGCAGGGTTTACTCATGGACCGCATCCAAAAGCCTTTCAGGCTGGTCGGGAACACAAGAAAAAGTTCACCGATGAAGTAGCGGTTATGCTGGACACCCGCGACGCGCTTACCATGGGCGACGTTTGTGAAAGTGTCGAAAACCCAGATTATGTATATAGCTGGAAGGCACCGAAAGAATAGGGCTGCACTGCAGCCTTATTTGTTATGCCTTCGGCAAAACATTCGCAACAAAAAGTACAATTTAGAGGCGATATAATTCATGAAATTTGCAAGTTATCGAGACGGAACCCGTGACGGCCAACTGATGTTGGTAAGTAGAGACCTAACCAAAGCGGTAGCAGTGCCGGGCTTGGCTGCAACGTTGCAGGAAGTGCTGGATGACTGGGAAGGCGTAGCTCCACAGCTGGAAAAAGTGTATCAGCAACTGAATAACGGTGAACTAAGCGATGCGGCTGATTTCGATCAGAGCTTGTGCGAGTCGCCATTACCACGTGCTTACCAGTGGGCTGACGGCAGCGCTTATGTAAACCACGTAGAACTGGTTCGTCGCGCACGTAACGCTGAAATGCCACCAAGCTTCTGGACCGACCCATTGATGTACCAAGGTGGCTCAGACGACTTCTTAGGGCCGCGTGATGCTATCGAAATGGCATCTACCGAGTGGGGTATCGACTTTGAAGGCGAAGTAGCCATTGTAACTGACGACGTACCTATGGGCGTAGATGCGAAAGACGCGGGTCAGTACATTCGTTTATTGATGTTGGTAAACGACGTGTCTTTACGTGGTTTAATTCCAAACGAACTGGGTAAAGGCTTCGGCTTCTTCCAGTCCAAACCGTCTTCAGCATTTTCACCGGTTGCCGTCACTCCTGATGAGTTGGGTGACAGCTGGCGCGACAATAAAGTGCATTTGCCACTGTTGTCGGTTTATAACGGCGAAGAATTTGGTAAGCCAAATGCGGGTCAGGATATGACCTTTGACTTCGGTCAACTGGTTGCTCATGCCGCTAAAACACGTCATTTAAGTGCTGGTGCCATTATTGGTTCAGGAACGGTGTCGAACAAGCAGGGCACTGACCACGGCAGCGCTATTAGTGAAGGCGGCGTTGGTTACAGCTGCATTGCCGAAGTTCGCATGATTGAAACCATTCGCGATGGCAAACCTAAAACTGGCTTTATGCAGTTTGGCGACACTATTCGCATGGAAATGAAAGATGCCGATGGCAAATCAATTTTCGGCACCATCGATCAGGCCGTAGTGCAGTATCAGGGCCCGCAAGCTGACTAAGGAGCCAGTTATGGATCTTTATGGATACTGGCGCTCCAGCGCCAGTTACCGCGTTCGCATTGCGCTGGCTGTGAAACAGCTGGAATTCAATTACCATGCGGTGCACTTGCTCAAAGACGGCGGCCAGCAACACCATGCCGCTTATCAGCAACTGAACCCGGCGGAATTGGTGCCTACACTGGTTGATGGCGAAGTAACACTTAATCAGTCGCTCGCCATTATTGAGTATCTGGAAGAGTGCTATCCAACCCGAACTCTGTTACCGGGTGATGCCGGCCAGCGGGCCAAAATTCGTGCCTTTGCATTGGATTTAGCCGCCGATTTGCAGCCACTGGTAAATTTACGCGTACAGCAGTTCCTGAAACAGCAGTTAAAAGTTGGTGACGACGCCAACAGCCGCTGGCTTGAACACTGGTTCAAAGCTAGCTTTACCGCACTGGAAAAGCGCTTAGAGCAAACCGCCGGTGATTATTGTTTTGGTGACCAGGTGACTCTGGCCGACGTGTGTCTGGTGCCGCAAGTTTATAGTGCGGAGCGTTTTGCGCCAGACTTAACGCCGTACCCAATTCTAAGCGCCGTGTACCAACGCTTGCAGGCGTTACCTGAATTTCGGCAAGCGCACCCCAGCGCTCAGCCCGACGCTGAATAAGTTATTGCCATGAGGATGTTAAGCACCGCCGGGTGTTTGACATCCAAACTGGTTCTCTCATCGCAGTAATCTCGCACCATTGATTCGTTTTTGCTTTAATGAGGCGTAGTCTTTTTGAATAATCTAGAAAGCAGGCAGCAGGGCGGAACAAGCCATTGCTGTTACTAGTTAAACTCAGCAACCAGGAATAAAACTATGTATAACAAGCTCGCCCTGGCGGTTGCCGCCGCGTTATTAACGGCATCTTGTGCAAATACCTCTCCCGCAAATAATCAATCATCTTCAGCTGCAATAAGCACTGTGCAAACGGAACGCCCTGCGGCCATGGCTGCTGCCACCGCCCGCGGTGAAATTACACTGGAACAGATCATGTCCGATCAGCAGTGGGTTGCGCGTAGCCCGGAAAGTGCCTATTGGGGCCTGGACGGCAGCAGCGTGTTCTATGCGCAAGAGCGTGCCGACAGCGAACTGCGTGACTGGTTTCATCAGCCGCTGGACAGTGATGAAGCACATCAGGTGCCACTGGAAAAAATGCATGAGTATGCTTATCAGGACGGCGTGCGGCTTAACAATGGCGAACAACTGGCCTACACCTTTGAAGGTAACATTTTTGTTCGTGACTTAAGCTCTGGTGATATTACCCAAATTACCCGTGATGAAGCGCGCCAAAGCCAGTTGCAGGCATTGAATGATGGCCGTTTAGCTTACCGGGAAGGGAACAATTTCTTTGCGGTAGACCTAGCTTCAGGTTTAACCACCCAAGTTGCCTCACTAAAATTCAGCAAAGCACCTGAGGGCGTAACAGCGCCGGAAGACTTTATTGCTGCTGAACAACAGCAGTTGATGACTTACTTGCAGGAAGAACGCCAGGCACGTCAGGAAGCTTTTGACCGCCAGCAAGCGCTGCAAGCTAACAACCCAAGTTTAGCGCCGAAGCCATTTTACCTGGGCGAGAACAAAGAACTGGTTGCGGCAAGCTTGTCACCTGCGGGCGACAAAGTGGTAGTAGCTATTACCGATCCGCGTAGCTGGCGTGATGACGGCGATATTATGCCTGATTACATTGGTGAAGACGGTCGCGTAAAAGCCGTTGATGTGCGCCGTCGGGTTGCAGATGCCGAGCCGGTTGAACATCAGGTGATGGTGCTGGACTTAACCTCTGGTGAACAAACGCAGTTAACCTACAACACCTTACCTGGCTGGAATGAAGACGTACTGGCCGACGTGAAGCGTGAAAACCATAAAGCACAAGGCAAAACCTATAAGTCTGAACCAAGCCCGCGTCCAATCACTCTTATGCAGGACTGGAGCTGGGAAGGCGGTGCCATGCGCTGGAACGACGCCGGCGATCAGGTCGCTGTCATGCTGGAAGCCTGGGACAACAAAGATCGTTGGATTGCTACGGTGGACTTTGCTGCGAAAGAGTTCAAATCACAGCACCGTTTACATGACGACGCCTGGATTAACTACACCTACAACGGCTTTGGGTTCTTACCGGACACTAACACCTTGTGGTATCAGTCGGAGCAGGACGGTTATTCACACCTGTACGTGAAGCCGTTAGGTGGCAGCGAGAAGCAGCTAACCAAAGGTAAATTTGTAGTAGATACGCCAGTAGTAAGTGAGTCTGGCCAGCATATTTACTTTAAAGCCAACCAGAAACACCCGGGCATTTATGAAATTTTCCGGGTTGGAACCTCAAATGGTGAACTTGAGCAGCTAACTAAGCTCGGTGGTATTAACGACTTTGAACTGAGCCCGAACGAAGACAAGCTGTTAATTACCCACTCAAGCGCACTGCAGCCACCTGAACTTTATGTGAAGGAAATCGGCAGCGCAGACATGGCGTCACGCTTAACTGAAACCGTGTCTGAGACTTTTACTGCATTGCCGTGGACAGCACCAAGCGTGGTTCCAATTCCAAGCAGCCACGTAGACGAGCCTATTTATTCACGGGTTTACTTGCCGGATGATTTCGATCCAAATCGTGCTGAGAAGTATCCTGCTGTAGTATTTATTCACGGTGCCGGGTACCTGCAAAACGCCCACATGGGTTGGTCAGGTTATCAACGTGAGTTTATGTTCCACAGCATGCTGAACCAGCAAGGCTACGTGGTGGTTGACTTAGATTACCGTGGCTCGAAAGGCTATGGCCGTGACTGGCGTACCGCTATTTATCGTCAAATGGGTACCCCGGAAGTAGAAGATCTGCAAGACGTAGTAACCTGGATGGGTAGCAACGCGCATGTGGATACCGACCGCGTTGGTACTTACGGCGGCTCTTATGGTGGTTTCCTGACCTTTATGGCGCTGTTCAATGAACCTGGCCTGTTTAAAGCGGGTGCGGCCTTACGACCAGTAAGTGACTGGGCACATTACAATACCGGCTATACCTCGAATATTCTGAATCTGCCGGACAATGACCCTATTGCTTATCGTCGTAGTTCGCCAATCTACTTCACCGAAGGCTTAGAAGACGCTTTGTTGATTAATTCACCTATGGTGGATGACAACGTATTCTTCCAGGACAGCGTGCGGGTAGTACAACGCCTAATTGAGCATGAGAAAGAAGATTTCGAAATTGCGATATACCCAGTTGAGCCGCACGGCTTCAGAAAGCCTTCCAGTTGGCTGGACGAATACCGTCGTATCTTCAAGCTGTTTGAAGACAACCTGAAATAGGTTGCCGGTTATTAAAAAAGGGAGCTGCTTAGCTCCCTTTTTTTATTCTTCAGCTTGCTGCTCTCGCAGCGCCAGTTGCTTCAAGCTGCGTTGATGCAGCCGCCACGCCAGCAGGCCGCCAATAAGCCCGCCGGTATGCATGGCCCAAAGGTAAGGGTCAAACGGCAGTAACGGGTCGCTCAGGCTTATACCAAAGCTCTCCAGTACCACTTTCAGAACTACTACCGCAATCACAACACCCATAAGCACATCTGGCTTACCGGAAGGGCGTTGCAAGTCATTTAATAAAGCCATTAACAACAGGCCGTGTAGTACCGCCGAAAAGCCAACAAAGCGCTCTGGTGCGCCAATTAACCAAACCACCAGCGAACTGACCACGGCAATAGTAATGACGGCATTAAAAAAGGTTCTAGCCTGAAATTGGTGCTTAAATACCAAGCCAATAATGAGTAGTGCAGCAATATTCAGCAAAGCATGGGCCCAGTTCAGGTGAATCAGATGGGCAGTTAAGAAGCGCCACGGCTCTTGCCACAGCACATCAGCCCGGTACTCCAGCACTAAGTGCCAGTGCGGCAAGGTTTGCAGACAAATAAGCAGCAATGCAAAAGCCACCAGCGTGATGCGAAAATCAGTTAGTTTGCGCAGCATAAGCGTAATATCCAAATCGAGTTTAGTGGATTGAGTTGATGCTGTTATGATACCAGCATATTAAAAAAAGGTCGGCTACAGACTGGTAAACAGAAGGGAAAATCTAATGATCTGGCTGCGTAAAATTCGAATTCACCTCGTTTTGGTAGCGCTAAGTGCTACTGCATTAGCAGGCTGTGTTGGCGGCCAGCAGGCTGCTCAGCAGGATCCTGAAGCGGCAACAGGGCGGGTTGCCAAGGAACAAGCGACTGGCAATAACTATATGGTTGCGGCAGCTACGGAAATGGCGACCGACGCCGGCGTTGAGGTACTAGCCAAAGGCGGCACTGCTGTTGATGCCGCCATAGCCGTGCAGGCTATGCTGACGCTAACCGAGCCGCAATCGTCCGGGATTGGCGGTGGTGCTTTTATTCTGTACTGGGATAACGAAAATAAACAGCTTTACACCATAGATGCCCGTGAGAAAGCACCGCTGGCCGCTGGTGGTGATTTGTTCTTAAAAGCTAACGGTGAGCCGGAAAGCTGGATTGATGCCGTTGTTGGTGGGCGCTCGGTTGGCGTTCCTGGCGTGTTGGCTGGTTTGAATATGGCACACGAGCGTTGGGGGAATCAACGTTGGTCTGAGTTATTTCAAGCAACCATTACAGCCGCTGATGAAGGTTTTGAAGTGTCACCGCGTCTGGCGCGTTTACTGGAATTGGAAATTAATCCGGGTTTAACCAAATTAAGTCCGGCGAAAGAGTACTTCTATCCAAATGGCAAACCGCTGCAAGCCGGTACCTGGAAGAAAAACCCTGAGTTGGCGGCAACGCTACGCAGCATTTCTGCCGATGGTATTAAACCTTTTTATGAAGGCGAGTTAGCAACCGACATGGTTACAGCTGTGCAAAACAGTGCGATAGCGCCGGGCTTGTTAGCAGAAGAAGATTTAGCCAGTTACTCGGCCAAGTTACGCGACCCGGTGTGTGCGCCGTACCGCAATTACGAGGTATGCGGCATGGGCCCACCAAGCTCTGGTGGTCTTACTCTGCTGCAAACGTTGGGTATTTTGGAATCTTTTGACCTTGCTGAGTTGGGCGTAAACAGCGAAGAGGCTTTACACTATTTCACTCAAGCTTCGCGCCTGGCCTTTGCCGATCGCAATAGATACATTGCCGATACTGACTTTGTTGAAGTACCTATGGCCGCCATGCTGCACCCGGATTATCTGGCTGAACGAGCTGCCATGATAAGTGCCGAGGACATGGGCTTTGCCCGGGCAGGAGAACTGTTGGAAGGGCGCCTGACCACCAGTTCACCAGAGCTGCCGAATACCACCCACGTAGCTATTGTGGATGCTAAGGGCAACGCAGTTTCTATGACTTCAAGTATTGAAATGGGATTTGGTTCGAGCGTGATGGTAAACGGTTATTTACTGAATAATCAGTTAACTGACTTTTCACGGGTACCGGAAATTAATGGTAACCAGGTGGCCAATCGCGTTGAGCCGGGCAAACGTCCGCGTAGCTCTATGGCTCCTACTATGATTTTTGATGCCGAGGGCAACTTGCGGCATGCTTTAGGTTCACCGGGGGGCACGCGCATTATTAACTATGTAACCCAAACGGTTATTGGTTTAATTGACTGGGAACTTGGTATGCAGCAAGCCATTGACCTGCCTAAAATTACTAACGTAAATGGCGGTACAGCCGTTGAAAAAGTAGCAGGTAGCTCGGAGCTGGCTGCTGATTTAAAAGCCCGCGGACATGACGTTCAGGTACGAGATTTGAACAGTGGCTTACATGGTATTACGCTGTTACCTGATGGCAACCTGATTGGCGGTGCCGATCCAAGACGAGAAGGTCGTGCCAAAGGCGACCAAAAGGACGAATCAAATGACTAAATCAGCAACACAAGCTAGGCAGTGGCAGTGGTTATTTATGATCATGAGCCTGGTTATTATAAGTGGCTGTATGGAGAGCGACCAGCCGTTTATGAAAGGGCGTGAGCCGGAAATTGTGACCAAAGACTTCTTTGAGGCCATTTATAACGAACGTGATTTGGAAGCGGCACAGAAAATTTCCAGTGACAGTCTGGCAAGTTTGCTGGGTTCTTACGGAACGGTGAACGGCGTACAACGCCATTTGCTGAATCGTTACTACGACAACGTTGACATTACTATTGATACCACCAGTATGCGGCCCTTTATGGACCGCCAAGACAGTATGCGCATTAACGTGCTGATGACTGGTGAGTACGACGGTGATATGTTGGACGAACTGCGTAGCGTGAAGATTATCCAGGTAAATGACCGTTGGTACGTAGACGAGATTCTGGATGATCCCTACAAATAACCTCTAGAACACATTCACAACCACAAAAAAGGCCTGATTCAGGCCTTTTTTGCTTTATCGGTATATGGAGGCCAGCCCATTGGCTTGCCGCCTAGTACATGCAGGTGAATGTGATACACCGTTTGGCCGCCATGTTCATTGCAGTTCATGACCAAGCGGTAGCCGTCGTCAGCAAAACCTTCCTGTTTAGCAATTTTAGCCGCAGCCACATACATTTTACCTACCACATCGCTATTCTCGGCGGTGATATCGTTGGCGGTGGCAATAACTTGTTTGGGAATAACCAGAGCATGGAAAGGGGCCTGCGGGTTTATATCTTTAAACGCCAGCAATAGATCGTCTTCATAAATAATATCGGCGGGAATTTCGCGGTTAACAATTTTGGTAAACAGTGTTTCTGAACTCATGCTTGCTTCCTTTTCCTGCGGTAGTAGCGAATGAAGAGAGGATAATAGCTCCATCATAGTCATTCACTGGCAGGTGAACAAGGCTGTTTAGTTCATGGGTTCGTCAAGTCGGTAAGAGCCTTGCTGGAAACTGTGGAAAAACGTGTTTACCAGCGGATGCTGAATTTTTGCATCACTGATGTCAGGCATCAGGTTATATTCAGCAACGTAGGTTTGAATAGACGAATTGTTTACCAGCACGTGATACCAGGGCTGATGCTTGGCCGGGCGCGACTTTGCCATACGGTCGTACCAATCGTCGGAAAGGCAAAATTCAGGATCTGCATCAATGATGACACCGCGATACCCATAAAGCGAATGTGTGACAAGCTGTCCAATAGCAAATTTAGCGGTGACCATGCAACTCCCCTTTGTGCATTACTGTCGCATATAGTATCGGCCATAACGCGCTGTGCTTTAGTCATTTTTGACAGTGGGGGGCGGTTAGGTTAAAAAGAGTGAACAGGCAAGCAGGAGGCCGTTATGATTACCCGAGATGACCAACGCAACTTTATTCGTATGGCAGTAAATTCAAATGTCGAAATACGGTTTGAGGACGACGAAGGGGAGCAACAGGTAAAAGGCATATGTCGGGATTTATCGGCAACGGGCATGAGCATTGATGTTGATATTGCTATACCTGAGGGAAGCCAAATTCGGGTGCATATGGACACCGGTGGAGTAGTACCGGCACTGCAGGCCACCTGCAAAATTATTCGTTGCAGTGAAATCGAGCCGGGGCAGTATCACCTCGGCTGCGAAATCATTGAAATGGTTTAAAGTGAGGCGTTAATTAGGGCTAATTACGCGTCAGCCTGCAGTACCAGACCTTTTAAATACAAGGCTTCAGGGTAACTTAACAGCACCGGATGGTCGGCGGACTGATATAAATGCTCAATAATGCGTAGCGGGCGTCCTGCATCTAACGCTGCGTCTGCAACCACTTTCTGAAACAGCTCGGTAGATAACAAACCTGAGCATGAAAACGTCAGCAAAATACCGCCCGGTTTTAAAATCAGGCTGGCCATACGATTAATATCTTTATAACCCCGACACGCGCTCATTAAGCTGGCTTTGCTGTCCACAAACTTGGGTGGGTCCAGCACTATCACGTCGAAGCGCCGCCCCTGATGATGAAAGTCACGCAACGCCTGAAATACATCAAGCTGAAGGTTTTCCACTTTACAGTCGGTGGCCGGGTTCATGTCCATGTTGGCCGTAGCTTGTGCCAGAGCTGGTGCAGACACGTCTACGTTCACCACTTCGCTGGCACCGGCCGCGGCTGCAAACACTCCAAAACCGCCGGTGTAGCTAAAGGCATTCAGAACGCTTTTGCCGGCACAGTACTTTTGCACCGCTTTGCGGCTGTCGCGCTGGTCTAAATAGTACCCGGTTTTGTGACCCTGCTTAATATCAACGCCAAGGCGAATATCGTTTTCGGTAATCACTACCTGCTCTGGTACTTCGCCATCGCCAATCATGCCGGTTACTGGCGTTAAGCCTTCTTTTTTACGTACGTCTACATCAGAGCGTTCGTAACAATGATGATCAGGGAATAACTCGGCCAGGGCGGCTACAATAATATCGCGCCAGAACTCCGCACCCGTGCTCAGCAGTTGCAACACCAACCAGTTGTCGTACACATCAATAGTAACGCCGGGCAGGCCGTCTGCTTCGGCGGCACACAAGCGATAGGCGTTGCTGGCAATGTTCAACTGTTGGCGAAATGCATAGGCCTGTTCCAACCGCCGCTTAAAAAATGCAGCGTCTATGGTGTCAGCCTGACGAAAACTCCAAATACGCGCACGAATTTGCGACTGCGGTGACCATGCGGCCCAGCCCAGCCAGTCGCCATTGTCGGCATGCACAGCAACAGTTTCGCCGCTTTTGGGGTCGCCTTTTACGCGCTCTATAGCACCACTGAAAATCCACGGGTGTAAACGCCGTAATGACTTCTCTTTACCGGGCTTCAAATGCACCAGTGCGGTCATAGTAGCGGCCTACTTAACCCGCATGCCAGGCTTAGCGCCGGCGTGCGGATTCATAATATACAGTTCACTGCCACCAGGGCCGGCCGCTAACACCATGCCTTCGGACAAACCGAAGCGCATTTTACGAGGGGCCAGGTTAGCCACCATCACAGTATGCTGACCAATCAGAGTAGCCGGGTCGTAAGCTGACTTAATACCCGCGAACACCTGCCGGGTTTCACCGCCTAAATCCAGGGTGAGTTTCAGTAGCTTATCAGCGCCTTCAACATGTTCGGCGTTAGCAATTAAGGCCACCCGCAAATCAAGTTTGGCGAAATCTTCAAACTGAATGGTCTCGCTAATCGGGTCGTTAGCCAGCTCTTCATTGCTGGTAGTAACTGCTGTAGCAGGTTGTTGCTGAGCTTCTTTTGAATCTTCAATCATGGCGTTTACGGTATCCATTTCCACGCGTTTCAGCAGCGCTGAGAATTTATTTACCTGATGATCAGTCAGTAATTGCTTATGGCTGTCCCAAGTGAATTCGTTGTTCAGGAAACTTTGCACGCGCTTGGCTA
Source organism: Pseudidiomarina planktonica (assembly GCF_900177775.1). Taxonomy (GTDB): domain Bacteria; phylum Pseudomonadota; class Gammaproteobacteria; order Enterobacterales; family Alteromonadaceae; genus Pseudidiomarina; species Pseudidiomarina planktonica. The sequence continues at coordinate 1,175,878 of NZ_FXWH01000001.1, forward strand.
ACTCAGGAACTACCGGTGTTAGGTAAATCATCAGTAAGCGGAACAAGTTAATGCCTACGGAACATATTTCATGAACTTCGTCGGCTTTTTCCGGATCTTTAATCAGCTGCCAGGGTTCTTTGTCAGCAATATATTGATTGGCCCGGTCGGCCAGCGCCATAATGTCGCGCATGGCTTTGCTGAACTCACGTTTTTCATAAGCTTCAGCCAGACCTGCTGCGGCATTTTGGAAATCGGCTAATAGCTCTTGTTCAGGTAAATTAGCTGACAACTTGCCGTCGAACTTCTTGGTAATAAAGCTGGCACAACGGCTGGCGATATTCACTACTTTACCAACCAGATCAGAGTTCACGCGCTGGGCGAAATCGGTCAGGTTCAGGTCTAAATCATCAATACGGCTGGTCAGCTTAGCGGCAAAGTAGTAGCGCAAATACTCAGGGTCTAAGTGCTCTAAGTAGGTACGAGCCATAATAAAGGTGCCTTTGGATTTCGACATCTTGGTACCGTTCACGGTAATAAAACCGTGCGCCCACACGTTATTCGGCTGGCGGAAGTTGGCGCCTTTTAGCATGGCCGGCCAAAACAGGCTGTGGAAATAAATAATGTCTTTACCAATAAAGTGGTACAGCTCGGTTTCGCTGTCGGCTTGCCAGTACTCGTCCCAGTTGGCATTGCCGGTTTGGTCACAATAGTGTTTAAAGCTACTCATGTAGCCAATAGGTGCGTCCAGCCATACATAGAAGTACTTGCCCGGCGCATCTGGAATTTCAAAGCCAAAGTAAGGCGCATCGCGGCTAATGTCCCACTGCTGCAAGCCTTGCTCAAACCATTCGTTCAGTTTGTTGGCCATTTCTTCCTGCAATGAACCTGAGCGGGTCCAGGCTTTTAGCATGTCGTTAAAGGCCGGCAGGTCGAAGAAATAGTGTTCAGACTGGCGCAGTTCAGGCTCAGCACCCGATACCACAGACTTCGGATTTTTAAGTTCAGTTGGTGCGTAAGTGGCACCACAAACGTCACAGTTGTCGCCGTACTGGTCGGCGGCGCCGCAGCTGGGGCATTCACCTTTCACGAAACGATCCGGTAAGAACATTTCTTGCTGTGGGTCATACAACTGCTCAATAACGCGGGTTTTAATATGATCGTTATCACGCAGGCGACGATAAATAGTTTCCGCCAGTTCACGGTTTTCCGGGCTGTGAGTGGAATAGTAGTGATCAAAAGCTACGTGAAAGTCGCCAAAGTCGCGCTGATGCGCCGCGTTCATTTCGGCAATCATGTCTTCCGGCGCAATACCCAACTGCTGGGCTTTAAGCATAATCGGCGTGCCATGCGCATCGTCAGCACACATGTAATGGCATTCGTTGCCACGAAATTTCTGGAATCGAACCCAGATATCAGCCTGAATATAGCCAAGCATATGGCCTAAATGAATGGGGCCATTGGCATAGGGTAAGGCGTTGGTAACGAGAATTTTTCGGGTAGCTTGAGTCATGCGCAATAACGTACCTAATTGATGAATACTGAACCTGCTGGCGCGGTAATTACACGCGTCAGTCAACGTCGGGAAGTGTAACGGATCTACGGCTGGCAATCTAGCGCCAGTACTCCTATCATGCGGGTTTCATACGAACTGTTTTGTTCACCAACGAGGTTTTAAATGGCAACTTCCAACGCAGCACCTGCAGCGTTACTAGATGCGTTGCAACAAATTCGCGATCCCTTGTTTCCGGCGGGTATCCCAGCGACATGGGTAACCGTGGAAGGCACTACCGCCACTTTACAGCTGCCGTTTGCAGCAGGGCCGGGCGTACTGACGCTGCTAAATAGCACCGCCGTATGTCAGGATTACCAATGGCAACTGGTTATCAAACCGGAAACGTTGCGTAATTCCCAGCCTGAAATGCCGCGTATGCACGGCAACGTGGTGGTTATTTCCTCCGGTAAAGGCGGGGTTGGTAAGTCATCGGCAACAGTGCAACTGGCGCTGGCGTTACAACAGCTCGGCGCCCGCGTAGGGGTGCTAGACGCTGATATTTATGGACCATCCATTCCAACCATGCTGGGCAAGGCCAATGAGCCATTGCAGTTTACTGAAGACAATAAAATGATCCCGCATGATTGTTACGGCTTACAGGTGAACTCGCTTGGCTATTTGACCGGCAAGGGCGATGCTGCCATTTGGCGTGGGCCTATGGCCAGTGCGGCACTGCAGCAACTGTTCCGCGACACTAAGTGGCAACCGCTGGATTACCTGCTGGTGGATATGCCGCCGGGCACCGGTGATATTCAACTGACTTTTGCGCAAAAACTGCCGATTACCGGAGCTGTGGTTGTTACCACCCCGCAGAATGTGGCATTGGCTGATGCTGAAAAAGGTATCGCTATGTTCCGTAAGGTGAATATTCCCATTAGCGGTGTGCTGGAAAACATGAGTTATTTCGAATGCAGTCAGTGCGGCCATCAGGAACCTATATTTGGTCGCGACGGTGGTGCGCATACGGCTGCCGAGCAACAAGTTCCATTATTGGGTCAATGGCCTCTGGCCACGCGCATGCAGGCGGCACTGGATGCCGGTAAGCCGCTGTTAACCAGTAGCCCGGACGACGCTTTGTGCGAAGCTATGCGCCGTAGTGCCGAGCTGCTGGCTGCATCACTTTACCATCAGGCCAAAAAATGAGGCCGGCAGTGAAACGGTGAACGGGCAAACTAAGTAACGACAAAGCAGCCTGTTAGTGGTAAAAATAGACCCAATTAATTTAAGTGCCGAAGCACGTAAAGTTAGCAATAAAAAGGTAGCACAATGCGGTTAACGGACAGACAAATAGAAGACTATTTAGAACGAGGCCTGATTGGTATTGAGCCTACGCCTCAGCAGGAAGATATTAGCGGGGTTACGGTTGATATCCATCTGGGTAACGAGTTCCGGGTGTTACAGGACCACGCTGCGCCTTTTATTGATATCAGCGGGCCACGCCATGAAATTGACCGCGCTATTCAGCAAGTGATGAGCGACCCAATAGTATTGTCGGAAGACAATGCGTTTTTCATTCATCCGGGTGAGTTTGCTTTGGCTGTAACGCACGAAGCCGTGACTTTGCCGGATAACATGGTGGGTTGGCTGGATGGCCGCTCATCGCTGGCCCGTTTAGGTTTAATGGTACACGTTACCGCACACCGTATTGACCCGGGTTGGTCAGGGCAGGTGGTACTGGAGTTCTTTAACAGCGGTAAGTTACCACTGGCACTTCGACCGTTAATGAAAATTGGTGCGCTTAGCTTTGAGTTGCTGGATGAATCTTGTTTGCGCCCGTATAGCAAACGTCAGGACGCCAAATACAAAGACCAACGCGGCGCTGTAGCATCGCGTATTTCAGCCGACGGTTCCTGATTCGATCCGGTAACGGAATAAAGTAACGGATATGAAAAAGCCCGCTAACAGCGGGCTTTTTTGTGGGTATAGCTATACCAGCTTAGCGCAGCGGAGTCGCATGTGCGGCAGCACGGAAAATGCTGTTCATAAACAACACATTCAGGCCATCTAAGTAAGCACGGTAGGTTGGTTCCTGAGTATAAGAAATCACCATGCCTTTGCCTTTTGGTTGCCACATAACCAGTGGTTTAAAGGCGATTTGAGTGCGGGTTTCGTCCCAGATAAAGCCACTGGCCAGAACGTCGTCAGGTCCGGCAAAGGTAGCAATGTTGCGGCCGTTATCAATGGTTAGTGGGGTGTAGATATCGTTACCCACTACCAAAGACACCACTTCTGGTTTCACCCCTGCGCTTAACCAGTGTTCCTGATCAACGTTGGTATTTGCCAAAACACCTGATACCCAGTAAGGATCAACATCAGCAGGGTCAACCGCGTGTTGTAATTCGGCCGCAGTTTCAAACAACTGACCTTTGGTAACTGAGTCATCATGGCCATTCACGTCTTCTTTGTCTGACGCAGCCAGTTCACGTTTACTGTTGATGAAGTTTTGCTCAACGGCATAACGCGTAGCGCGGCCTAGTGTAATCAGAACACCGCCATCGGCAATCCACTCTTTCAGGTTGCTGGTACCAGACTCACCAAAGGACTGCTGATAGTCGCGATAGCTGCCAGGTAAAATCAGTACCTGATAATGGCTTAAGTCAGCGCGCGCCAGTTGGTTCGGGCGAATAGCCGTAACCGGGTAGTTAAACTGACGCTCAATAACAAAGCGCGTATTACCGGCACTTAGCACACTGGCCGGTTCGTCCCAGGCAATGGCAATGTTTGGTGCATGCATACGCACCACGTTTTCCGAGCCGAAGTTTGGGCCGTCAACAACCCAGCTTGAATCAACGCCAGTTACCGTAGCGCCGCTTTCATTGGCAATAGCTGTTATTTTATTGACCAAATCCGCGCCGTTATCACTGCGAGTTAGAATTAACGAACCAGCCGGGTACTTGCTGCCATTTTCCAGCGTGAACGGCAAATCGCTGCTTTTCACCACTAAATCATGACGTAACGCAGCGGTTAAGAAACGACCCGCATTCATGTCGCCCCAAGGTACTAAGAAAGCGACTTCAGCGTCGGCATTAATCACCTGACCTGGTTTAATACGTTGGTTGTCAGCCGCTACGGTTGCTACGCGAGGCGTGCGTCCACACGTGTCTGGTGCCACGTTAAACATTAACGGCAGTGACCAGGCGGTTACATCGTAAATTTGGTCAGGTAGGTTGTTGCCACGGCGACGTTCCTGTTCCGCGATAAAATGCGGTGCCATGTCAATTTGCTGATCCAACAAGGTGCCAATCATGCGATAAGCCGGCTGGGCTTTGTCCACAATAAAGGTGCCTTGCGGGTAGTCGGTGCCACAGGTTTTAAAGCTTTCTTCGGCCCGTTGCACGTCAATACCATGGTCCGTCATCAGCGCCGCTAGTTTTTGTGTTGCTGCAGCGTCTTTTTCAGGATTAAAAATCAAGTAACGTTCGTCGTGCTGACGCCCTTCATCAATAGCGCTTTTACGGTATTCCCAAAAGTTATTCAGCAGGGCTTCACGTCTATTCGACACGGTTTCAACGGTTGCTACAGAAGCAATAAAGTGGCGGTAAACGCCATCACCATAGGTAAGAATGTCACCATCTTTGGTGCGGAATTCGTGTCCACGCGACGATGCCATTTCATAAGTCATGGATAAAGCACCATGATAGGCCGGCCAACTGGCACCGTAACCCGGATAGAAGGCATCAAAAATTTCACGAGTGAAGTAATCAAAACCTTCCCGATCAAACCAGGCGCCGTTGTTTTTACCAATCCAGTTTAAACCTTCACGCTGTGACTCGGTAATGTACGGGTTATAAGGTTCAGCTTCTGGGGTAAAGTAGTAGCTACTGTCGCCACTCATTTCGTGTAAATCCACGAACGCCAGTGGGTAGTACTTTAGCAGCTCAGCAACCTGACCTTTGATTTCTGGTTGCGTTAAGGCTAACCAGTCACGGTTCATATCGAATAAGTAGTGGTTGGTACGGCCGTTTGGCCAAGGTTCATTATGTTCTACTGAAATACGATCCGCAGAATGCACCATGCCGGCATTCTGATAGTAACGATTCACGAAGCGGCCACGGCCGTCCGGGTTTTGCAGCGGATCAATAAACACCACGGTATTGTCTAAATAACCCTGAGTTTTCTCATCGGTAGCTGCCAGCAAGTGGTAGGCAGTTAATAATGCTGCTTCCGGTGACGAGATTTCATTACCATGCACACCGTACGACAACCAGATGCTGGCTGGCAGTGATTGCATAATGGATTCGGCGCCACTGGTGTTAGTAACGCGTGGGTCAGCCAATTGCTGTATCTGAGTTTGAAATTCATCAAAGTTGGCCATGTTATCGGCACTGGAAATAGCCAGATAAACCAACGGACGACCTTCCCAGCTAGTTCCGTAATCAAGTAGTTTTACGCGATCCGGATGTGCCTCAGCCAGCGCTGTTAAATAAGTCACAATGGCTTCAGGGCTGGAGATTCTGCTGGCTAAGTCATAGCCCAGCACTTTTTCTACGGTTGGTGTGGCGGTGTCGTAAGTAACGTCAAGACCAAGGTCAGCGGTGCTGGCTTGGGCCAGGCCGAATAGGCCACTGCAACAGAGTGCCAGACTCGCTGCACGAAAAACTTTGGCGGGTTTCATTTAAGCTTCCTTGTATTATTTTTTTCAGGCTGCGGAGTGAAATTGCGCCACTGCTGAGCGAATCGCCTGTAACAACGACTCGGCGTCATGGCGGTGTGGTACATCACTATCCGCCTGTACGCTGTTAATCACTGGCACTTTCACCCCGTGCGTATTGTTGTTGGAAATTACCGCATCAATCAGCTGATGGCCAAGCTGTTGTTCCAGCCAGGCTAAGCGTTGTGCCAGCGATAATTGTCCCGCAGGGCTCTTTTCCGCAACCAGATTATCAATGAATAGCACGTTGGCCTGACTATCTGCGATAGCCTGACTAATATCCTCGACCAGCAGCGGTGGTAGTACGGAAGTAAGGAAACTACCCGGGCCAAGAATGATAAGATCACTGCGGCGAATGTGCCGAACGGCTTCTGGTGTCGCTGATACCGAACCATTCAAACGTAACGACAGGGGCATACGAGTAAGCTTGTCGACCCGTATTTCGCCATAGCAATCAATACCTTCATGGGTAGTCGCAATAAGGTCAGTGGGGTTTTCGGACATTGGCAATAAGCGCGTATCAACGCTCAGCAAACGACTTAGCAGTTGAATGCCGTCTAGCGGACGGGCGCTTAGTTGGTCCAGGGTGTACAGTAAGAGGTTGCCGAAGTTGTGGCCGGTAAGGCTGGTGTCGCCGCTAAACCGGTAGTTCAGTACTTCTGCAGCTAGTGGTTGTTCCACCAGTTGCGACAGGCAGTTGCGAATATCGCCCCAGGCAATGCAGTGATGGGTTTGGCGCAGCAAGCCGGTAGCACCGCCATTGTCTGTAGTTGCGACAATGCCGACTAAGCGTCGTTCCAGAAACGACAATGTAGAAAGTAGTCGGCCCAAACCATGGCCACCACCAATTGCAGTAATTCGACGTAAATGCTCGAGTTCCATAATTTGGCTCGTCACGTATTTATGCAGAAACTACCGAAATGCTTCGGTTACTGCAAGCTTACGAGACAAGCTACTCCCTGTTATTATTGTTATTCATGGTTTTGGAGAGCTTATGCCCAATCAATTTCGTTTCGACAACAGGTTTTTACGCGAGTTCCCGGCCTTGTTGCACGAACAACAGCAAGCGCCACTAGAGCAGCCACAACTGGTTATTGCCAATCAGGCGTTGCTACACGAACTGCAACTGCCGGTAACGGCAGAGCAGCTACCTAGTACTTTTGGTGGTAATCGCCAAATGCCAGGCAGTCAGCCGCTGGCACAAAAGTATGCGGGGCACCAGTTTGGTCACTATAACCCTTACTTGGGTGATGGCCGTGGCTTACTGCTGGGTGAGTGGGTAACTGACCAACAACGCGTGGATATTCACTTGAAAGGAGCCGGACCCACTCCTTACAGTCGCGGAGCAGACGGTAGGGCGGTACTGCGTTCCTGTATTCGTGAATTTCTTGGCAGCGAAGCCTTGTATCACTTAGGTATTCCAACCACGCGGGCGTTAAGCGTAGTAGCTGGCGCCACTGTGGTGCAACGTGAACAACCTGAGCCCGGTGCCATGCTGGCGCGGGTGGCGCGTACGCATATTCGCTTTGGTCATTTCGAACATTGCTACCATCGTGGTTTGTCGAATGAACTTACCGGCTTAATGAACTACGTGATTGAAACCCAGTGGCCTGACTTAGCTGAGCAACCTGAAACCGAATTCTTTGAACGAGTGGTGCAGAGTACCGCTGCTATGGTGGCCGGCTGGCAGGCGTACGGCTTTAATCACGGGGTCATGAACACCGACAACATGAGTATTGTTGGCGAAACTTTTGATTTTGGTCCGTTCCAGTTTATGGACACCTACAATCCTAAGTTAATTTGTAATCATTCGGACCATACCGGGCGGTACGCCTTTGATCAGCAGCCTTCTATTGCCCTGTGGAACCTGAACTGTCTGGCGCTGGCGCTGAGTCCGTTAATTGAATCAGACGCGCTGGTGGCAGCACTGAAACGCTTTGAAGGCTATTTACACCGGGATTACTGGGCATTAATGGCAAAACGCTTTGGGTTAACCGAAGTAGGTACCGAAGATCGTCAATTGATGTCTGAATACTTAGACATACTGGCACGCCAGCAACGGGACTTTACCTTAAGTATGCGAGCCCTGGCGGAAGCCCCGGAGCAGGGCGTAGCCGAGTTGATCGATAGCGATAATAGTGGTGAGTTAGCCAACTGGTGGCAACGCTACCACAGCCGCTGGCAGGCTGATGTATTAAGTGCCAAGCAGAAGCAAACGCAAATGCTGGCCGCGAATCCGCGTTATATTTTGCGCAACTATTTAGCTCAGGAGGCCATTGTAGCGGCTGAGCAGGGTGATTTAAGCGTGCTGGAGGACCTGTACAAAACTCTGCAACAGCCGTTTACCTATCAGGCTGAGCGTGACCGTTTTGCCAAAGTGCCGCCGGCCTGGGCCAGCGAACTTGAAATTTCCTGCTCCAGCTAAGAATAGTTTTATTCCAACAGGTTACTTTTGGTAAAGACTTTGTAAATTTAATGAGGTAACGGAATTTTTTTTAATTTTAACTATCACATTATCCGTTGCTGCATGGTGACACGGATGTCGCCATTTTTCTCATGCTAAGCAATTGAGTTGCCCTCAGAAAGCGCTATAGTGACGGTTCTACACTGGTCATTCAGGATTCAACTACATGGCGGCTATGCGACTACCTACTCTTTTTATTGCCGGATTTGCGTTAACTTTTTTTACCGAGGTATCGGCACAGTCAAATCTGGAAACTACGCAGCTGTGTGTGGGTGACCATGCGCAGGTAATTACCGCTGAAGTAGCGGACACCTTAACGACCAGAGCGCGCGGGTTAATGCAGCGCGAATCTTTACAACCTCACCATGGCATGTTGTTTCGTTACGATAGTGTGCGCCCCGGGCACAATGGGTTCTGGATGTATCAAACCTTAATTCCACTGGATATTGCCTTTATTGATTCTAACCACCGCATTGTACGCATTATGCAAATGCAGCCTTGTACCAGCATAGACCCCGCTAACTGCCCAAGCTACCGCCCTGGTAAAGAGTATCAAAGTGCGTTGGAAATGGACTTTGGCTATTTTCAGGATGTTGGCATTGCGGTGGGTGATACGCTGCGTGAAGCAAAAAATGGTAGCTGCGCTGGGACTGAATAATTGGTAGTCTTTACGAATAACTAAAAGTCATCAACTGAAAATAGGATGCTGTGATGAAACATTTCTCGATATGGACAGCGACAGCCTTGTCGCTTGCAATTGCCAGTGGTTGCTCAGATGCGCCAGATGCGGACAGCGAAACCCGCATGGAAGAATCGGCGCTAGAAGTTGCCGAATTTAACGAGAACTACCGTGACTACTTGAAGCGCTTGTCGTCAGACGAGTTTGAAGGCCGCGCGCCCGCTAGTGACGGCGAAGAACTGACGGTAGATATGCTGTCGAGCAAGTTTGCCGAGTGGGGCTTAAAGCCTTACAACTCGGAAACCGGCAGCTACGAGCAGAAAGTTCCGCTGGTTAAAATGATTCCTTATAAAGTCAGCAGCATGACTTTCAGTGGCGACACTGCTGTTGATGCATTTGAATACAGAACTGAAATGATGGCCTGGAGTCCACGAGTGGTTGAAGATATTCAACTGGACAACAGCGAAGTGGTATTCGTGGGCTACGGTATTGTGGCACCGGAGTACGACTGGAACGACTACGAAGATTTGGATGTTGAGGGTAAAACGGTAGTTATGCTGGTGAATGATCCCGGCTACGACACCCAGGATGCTGAATTATTTAATGGCTCAGCCATGACTTACTATGGTCGCTGGACTTATAAATACGAAGAAGCTGCGCGGCAGGGCGCCGCGGCAGCTTTAGTGATTCATGAAACCGGACCTGCAGGTTATGGTTGGGGCGTAGTAGCAGGTGGTTCACCGGTGCGCTTTGACTTAGCCCGCGACAACAAGAATATGGACCGGGTTCAGGTGGAAGGTTGGATTACTTCGGAAAGCGCCGATCAACTGTTCGCTGCCCAGGGCAAGTCTCTGGCAGAAATGCGTGAGCAAGCCCAGCGCACTGACTTTGCCGCGGTTAGCCTGAATACAGCGCTGAATGTTCGGGTGCAGAGTAAATTTGAATATCTGGACTCGTCCAATGTAGTGGGTTACATCGAAGGTACTGAAACACCTGAAGAACATGTGATTTACATGGCGCATTGGGACCACCTCGGCGTTGACCCAATTAATACCGAAGACCCGATTTATAATGGTGCACAGGACAACGCCAGTGGTACCGCTGGTTTGTTAGCTATTGCCGAGAAATTTGCCCAGGCACCAGCGCCTAAGCGTTCTATTGTATTTGCAGCGGTAGCGGCGGAAGAACGTGGTTTATTAGGTTCTGACTGGTACGCGAACAATCCGCTATTTCCACTTAGTAAAGCGGTTGCCGGTATAAACATGGACGTGATGAACGTGTATGGTCCGGTACGTGACATGGTGGTAGTAGGTTTTGGGAATTCTGAACTGGAAGATTACCTGGAACGTTATGTTCAGCCGCAGAATCGTTATATTGCCCCTGAACCTACGCCGGAAGTTGGCTCATTTTACCGCTCAGATCACTTCAATCTGGCGAAAAAAGGCGTACCTATGTTGTATGCTAAAGGCGGCAACGATCACTTTGAACACGGCCGTGCACACGTTGAAGAGCAGCGTGCAGAGTATATTCGTACGGCTTATCACAAGCCTGCCGATGAGTATAACGAAGACTGGGATTTACGCGGTGTACAGCAAGACTTAAGCGTTTATTTTAGTATTGGTAGCGAACTGGCCAATAGTGATGCCTGGCCAAGCTGGAACGATGGCAACGAATTCAAAGCCATTCGCGATGAGACTGCCGACCAACGTCAGTAGGGCTTAGCAGCAGCATTAGAAGCGGCAGCCGCCAATGCGCTGCCGCTTTTTTTATGACCAACCGGTAATGATAAAAGGTAGGAGACAGAACATTTGAATTGGTTAGCAGAAGGTTTCGGCGTTCTTGCGCTGGTGATTAACTTTATTGGCTATCGCCAAAACAATGCCGATAGCTATCGCATTGTATCGGCGCTGGCACTAGCCTGTTTGTCTGTTCACTTCTTTATGCTGGGTGCCATGGCAGCTGGCATAGTGCTGGCTATAGGAGTGGTGCGTAACTTTGTCGCACTGCGCTGGCAAGGGCCGGTGGTACTTTGGGTATTTGTACTGGCGAATCTGGCGTTTATGCTGTGGGAGTGGTTCTGGTTACAGCATGAGTGGCCGTTATTTGTGGCTTACGCTTCATCGTTAATTTTTACTGTGGGCTCTATTCGTCTGAACAACGCGACGCTTATTCGCAAGTGGTTTATTCTGGCGGAAATTTTAGGTTTGATTTATGCGGTATTGGTTGGCAGCGTTTCCGGTTTGTTATTCAATATCGTGAATTTGTCGAGCATTTCCGCGAAGTTGTGGCAAGACGGGCGGGCTTTGCGGAAGCAAATGGATACAAAGGAAACCACACAGAAGCCGCGGCCACCGCAGCAATAGTTGGCTGATTGCGATATAATAGTGGTTCATTTAGGAGTAGGAGAGGCTATGAAAAACGGCCAGAATCCATTTCGGATTCATGTTCAGCAGTGGCAGCATCGAATGCGCCCTGGTGGAAACACAAACATACTCACACGCATATTGAGTTGGATTATATTCGGTTTGGTACTGGCTATCGGCTTGGTAGTCGGGCTTTTGGTTGTGCTTATTGGTTGGCTATTAATGTTGCCATTGTTATGGCGCCGGCGTAAGGCGGTAAAGCAGGCGTGGCAATTCACGCGGGCCGCACGGGAACAAGCTCGCCAACAAAGTGAGCAAACCAAGCAAACCAAACAACAGCAGAACTCAGCCCAGAGTCGCGGAACTGGCACCAGTGACAGTCAGGGAACAACCATTGAAGGTGAGTACAAAGTAAAAGATGATGACCGCTAATTTGCCACAACGATGCGACAGCATTGCCCCCGTGATTGTTATTCCGGCGCTGGACCCTGACCACAAGCTGCCAGAACTGATTGCGGCACTTCGCAACGATAACCCGCAGAACAAACGTTTTAGCCACATTGTGGTCATCGATGACGGTTCTGATGAGACTGCTCAAGAAGTATTTAATCAGTTAGCGCAACTGAATGACGTAATTGTTCTGCATCATCAGAGCAATCAGGGAAAAGGCGCGGCTTTAAAAACAGGCTTTAACTGGGTGCTGGAGCATTGTGCTGACACTAATGTGGGCGTGGTAACCGCCGACGCTGATGGCCAGCATTTGGCTGAAGATATTCTGTCTATTGCCAGCAATCTTATGACTAGCACAAATCGGTTGTGGCTTGGTTGCCGTGAGTTTCAGGAAAGCAAAGTACCGCTGCGCTCAAAAATAGGTAATGTTTGTACGCTTTGGCTATTTCGCCTGTTCACCGGGGAATACATTCGGGATACTCAAACCGGCTTACGTGGTATTCCGCGTAGCTATTTGACCAAGCTAAAAGATTTCAGCAGTTGCGGTTATGAATTTGAACTGGACATGTTGTTAAACGCAAAGCGCAGCGGCATTGCCATTGCTACCCAGTCTATTACGACGGTGTACGAAGACGATAACGCCCGCTCGCATTACCGGCCGATTATTGATTCCGTTAAAATCTATCAACGTTTCTTTAAATTTGCCGGAGTAGGGATACTTTCAGCTGGTTTAGACTACGGTGTTTTTGCTGCTTATTTTTGGCTAACCGAAGATCTGCTGTGGGCCATAGTTTGTGCACGCGTGGTGTCAGGCATTTTTAACTTCAGCCTGAACAAGCAATTTGTGTTTAGCAGTAAAGACAGAGTGATGCCGGAACTAGCAAAATACGTGTCACTGGCAGGTGTTTTGATTCTGGCGAACTACGTTATTACTGAGTCACTCAGGTATCTGAATGTTACGCCATACATCGGCAAGCCAATCGCTGAACTGGGCATCTTCCTGCTAAGTTACGGTGGCCAGCGCCGCTTTGTATTTAAAGACAGCTAGCTCACTAATAAGCTGGCCTTTTGCTGCGTCGAAATAAACGGCGCAGCAAGCCCTTCAGTATATCCAGTAACAGCAACACAATCAGCGTAAATACGCCGCCGGTAACCAGTGCCCGGGTAGTTAGTGGCACCGCATAGCTATATTGCTGCCAGGTAGCCGTACGAATCTCGTCATCCGCTGCTACCACCAAATGTAATAACTGCTCAGGGTAGCTCACCTGCAATGCTTGTTGTTCAGCCGAAAAGCGCAGCCAGCGGTTATACATAGAGCGCAGCGGAATAGCTTCTTCGCGAAAAATAGCATCGTTTGAGGTTTGGTGGTGATTAATCAAAGCTTCTAAATCACCATTGAAATGACGATCGGCAATTTGCTGAAAGCCAGACAAATTTTCGGTCACTTCAGCAAGTTGGGCATGTAAACGTTGGTGGTATTGGCTTAGAAAGTTGGGAAACTGAATGCCAATTAGCAACGTAATACAGGCAATAGCAACGAATAGATAACGATACAGCATAGGCTATGGTTAGGTTAGCTAAGAGAAACCTAACCATAGCACGCTTTTGGAGTTATTCCTCTACCGCTTTCGGCGGGAAGGTTTTACGTACCACATAGTACAGCAGCGGTACGAAGAATATGGCCAGAATAGTGCCGCCGAGCATACCACCAATAACACCTGTACCTATGGCCTGACGGCTTACCGCGCCAGCGCCGGTGGACAGGGCCAGTGGCAACACGCCGAAGGTAAAGGCCAATGAGGTCATCAGAATCGGACGCAACCGTAAGCGAACCGCTTCAAGTGTTGATTCCAGTAATTCCTTGCCTTGTGCCTGCAGGTCTTTGGCAAATTCAACTATCAAGATAGCGTTCCTTGCCGAAACACCCACAGTCGTTAGCAGGCCAACCTGGAAGTACACGTCGTTTTCAAGACCACGCATGGTGGCGGCAATAACAGCACCCAGAATACCAAGCGGAACCACCAACATAACGGCGAAAGGTATCGACCAGCTCTCGTACAGAGCCGACAAGCACAGGAACACTACTAACAGCGACAACGCATAAAGCAGTGGCGCCTGATTACCGGATACTTGCTCTTCTAAAGAAATACCTGTCCACTCGAAACCAATGCCTGGCGGCAGTTGGGCGATGAGTTCGGCCATTTTGTCCATGGCGGCACCTGAGGAGAAACCTTCGGCTGCTTCACCCTGTATATTCATAGCGGGCACACCGTTATAGCGTTGTACGCGCTGCGGGCCGAAGTCCCAGTAGGTGCTGGAGAAGGCTCCTAAGGAAACCATTTCGCCGCTATCGTTACGCACATACCAGTCGGAAATATCTTCAGGCTTCATACGATTCTCCGCCTGACCTTGCACGTATACGCGCTTCACCCGACCGCGGTCAATGAAGTCATTCACATAAGAGCTACCGAAGGCTGAACTTAAAGTCGCATTAATAGCGTCAATGCTAATACCCATGGCTTTGGCTTTATTGAAATCAACGTCTACCCGGAACTGCGGTGTATCTTCTAACCCATTGGGTCGCACACCGGTTAGTGATTCTTCCTGCGAGGCCATACCCAGTAATTGATTACGGGCGTTCAGCAGTTCCTGATGACCCAAGCCACCGCGGTCCTGCAAAAACAGGTTAAAGCCACTGGCGGTTCCCAGCGCCGGAATCGAAGGCAGGTTAAAGGCAAATATCATGGCTTCACGGATTTGACTCAACTTACCCATAGCCTGGCCAATAATGGCGTCTACCTGTAACCCCGGAGTAGTACGTTCGTCCCAGTCAGTCATACGCACGAAGGCTAAACCGGCATTCTGACCCTGACCACTAAAGCTGAAGCCAACTACCGAAAATACAGAGCGAATGCCATCGGCTTCGTCTAAATAGTAGTTCTCAATTTTTTGCATGGTTTCAAACGACTGTTCCTGAGTAGCACCGGCAGGTAACTGCATTTGCGTCAGAAATACGCCGCGGTCTTCGTTCGGAATAAAGGAGCTGGGCATACGTGCGAACAAGAAGCCAAGTACCACTACCAAACCAAGATAAATAACAATAAAACGGCCGCTGCGCTTAATGATGCTTTGCACCGAGTTGGTATATTTATTGGTGGCGCGATCCAGGCCACGGTTAAACATACCCAATAAACCCTTAGGTTTATGGTTCTCATTAATCGGCTTCAAAATAGTGGCGCACAGTGCTGGCGAGAAAATAATCGCCACCAGTACTGACAAGGCCATGGCTGAAATAATAGTTATCGAGAACTGTCGGTATACCGCACCGGTGGAGCCGCCGAAGAAGGCCATAGGAACGAATACTGCGGCCATAACCAAACCAATGGCAACTAGCGCACCGGTAATTTGGCCCATACTCTTGATGGTGGCTTTACGGGGCGACAAGCCTTCTTCACTCATTAGTCGCTCAACGTTTTCAACTACCACTATGGCGTCATCCACCAACAGGCCAATGGCCAGTACCACCCCGAACATAGTTAAGGTGTTAATGGTAAATCCAAAGGCCGACATGATGCCGAAGGTACCTAATAACACCACCGGAATGGCAAAGGCTGGAATAAGTGTGGCGCGTAAGTTCTGTAAAAACAGAAACATCAGTAAAAACACCAGCACTACCGCTTCAAATAGAATTTTTACCACTTCGGTAATGGATATTTCTACGAATGGGGTGGTGTCATACGGAATCACCAAACTAACGCCTTCCGGGAAAAACTGCTCCAGTTCAGCTACTCGTTCTTTCACGGCGGCCGCTGTTGCCAAGGCATTAGCACCCGTTGCCAGATTCACTGCCAAACCGGTCGCCGGCTGGCGGTTGTAGCGCGCTATGGTGTTATAGCTCTCCGCACCAAGTTCAACTTTGGCAACATCAGCAACAGTCACTTCCGAACCGTCGTTATTCACGCGTAGCAAAATGTCCTCAAACTCGGACACTGTTTCCAGCCGGGTTTGCGCAATAATAGACGACGTTAAACGTTGCCCTTCAACAGCAGGGGTGCCACCTAAACGACCGGCGGCAACCTGGTTGTTTTGTTCCCGCAGGGCCAGAACTACGTCCTGAGTAGTCATTTGGTAGCGATTTAACGCAGCAGGGTCCAACCAAATACGCATGGCGTAAGGTGCACCGAACAGCTGCACGTTACCAACGCCGGTTGTACGGCTAATAGGATCTTGCATGTTGCTGGCAATGTAATCGCCCAAATCTGTTTGGTCGATGTCCGGGTTGTCCGACACCAGCGCCAATACCATTAAGAATGAGTTATTCGATTTAGCTACCACTAAGCCCTGTTCTTGCACGGCTTGTGGCAGCAAGGGTAATGCTAGCTGTAGTTTATTCTGTACCTGTACCTGCGCAATGTCGGCATCAGTACCGGCTTCGAAGGTTAGGGTAATGCTGGCATTACCGGCTGAATCACTGGCTGAAGAGAAATACTTCAGGTTGTCGATGCCAGTCAGGTTTTGTTCAATTACCTGGGTTACGCTTTCTTCCAGCGTAGCTGCCGTAGCACCCGGGTAAGAGGCATTAATTTGCACTGAAGGCGGCGCAATTTCCGGGTATTGCTCAATTGGCAACTGCGTAATTGCTAAGCCACCGCCAAGCATGATCAGTATGGCAATAACCCATGCAAAAATAGGGCGGTTAATAAAAAAGTTAGCCATGAATTATTTCACTTCTTCTGTTTTAACTGGCATGTCTGGACTGATTTTCTGAAGTCCTTCTACAATCACCTGATCACCTGCTTCCAGGCCATCCGTAACAATCCAGTCGCTACCTAAGGTAGAGGCAACCTCAACAAAGCGCTGCTCAACTTTACCGTCACTGTTTACCAGCATCACCATGGCGCGGCCGCGTGGGTCACGAGTAACTCCGGATTGCGGTGCCAACAGGGCTTGTTTCAAGGTTCCTGAGGTTACTTCGGTATTTACGTACATGCCTGGCATAATCCGGTGGTCGGGGTTATCAACCCGGGCGCGCAGAGTAATGGCACTGGTTTGCGGGTCGACACTGACTTCGTTAAACAGCAGCTCGCCGGTTACCCGAAAGCTCTCGTTGTTGCCTACTAATACGGCAACTTCAGCACGGTTATCAGGGGCGGTTTCAATTCGGCCAGAGCGAATATCTTGTTGCAATTGCAGGTATTCATCGCTGCTTTGTACAATATCGATGTAAATAGGATCAAGCTGATGAATAGTCGTTAACGCTTGCGCCTGACCGTTGCTAACCAGCGCACCCTCGGTAAGCAAAGAACGGCCGATGCGGCCAGAAATAGGGGCGCGAACCTGAGTGTACTGAATATTTAATTCAGCGCGGGCAACGTCAGCCTGAGCTACTTTAAGTTCAGCCTGAGCTTGCAGGTAAGTAGCTTCAACCTCATCAAAATCTTGTTGGCTAACAGCGCTTTCCTCAATCAGATTTTCAAAGCGTTGAAAGCGTTTTTCGGTGGCACTCAAATTCGCCTGCGCACGCGCCAGTGCAGCCTCGGCGCTATTAAGTTCTGCAGCGTAAGTGCTGTCTTCAATTTGATAAAGTTGCTGGCCAGCTTCAACCATAGCGCCACCTTCAAACAGTTGCTGTTCAATAATGCCACTTACCTGAGGGCGAACTTCGGCAACTTTATAGGCGGCCGCGCGGCCGGGTAGTGAGGTGGTTAAGGTTACGGACTGGGGTTCAATGGTTACCACGCCAACAGTCATTGGTTCTTGCTGATTACCAGAGTCTGCCGGAGCCTCGTCACTGCAGGCTGCCAGCAATAAGGAACCGGCCAGAACTGAAACAAACAACGATGAAGAAGGACGTTGTTGCATGTAGTTACCTCACTATCTAAATAAAATATAACGACCTGTGTACCGGGTCATTTGGAATGCGCGTCATTATACATACATACATGAATGTTTGTAAGTGGGATCACTATATTGCTGACAAGTTTTATTAGCGTTAGGCTTAACTATAAACTTCTAATTCAATCAGGTAAGCATTCTATGACACTGCCGCAACGTCCGGTTCTTATTGGTATTAGCATTTCAATTCTGATTGTAGTCGTAATTTTAGGTTTTTTTGGTGCCGACATACAAAGCGCGTTAAATCGTAACAAAGTGCAACAAGAGCTGGTAGAACGCTCCGGTATCTATAATCGCAACACACCCAGACTGCTCAATGAACAGGTAAAATTCGAGCGTACTAGTGTAGACGATAATAGCTTACGTTTTCATTACACCTTGTTGCAGCCGAAACGTCGGCAAAGCGATCTGATTGAATTGAGCGAGGACTTACAGCAGCAAATGCTGAAAAACTTATGTAATAGTCCCGACATGGTGTTTTTCCGTCAGCAGGATGTGGAAATTCAATATGATTTCCGAGACACCAATAACGAACGCCTTAGTTATATCAAAGCGTTACCAAGCCGGGACTGTCGCTGATTTAACTGTCGAAGCCTTCCAGTACCAATTTACCAATAGCTGTGTGTTGTTCCAGCTGTTGGTGAGCCCGACGGAGGTTTTCGGCGTTAATGACACCTAAATGCTGCCCCAGTGTGGTTTTAATTTTCCCAGCATCCACTAGCGTAGCTACCTCATTAAGCAGCTTGCGTTGACTGTCCATGTCGTCGGTTTGGAACAGCGATCGGGTGTACATAAACTCCCAATGTAACGACAAGCTTTTCTGCTTCATACTACTTATATCAAGTGGTTCAGTGGGGTCGTCAATAAGCGCTAAACGGCCTTGTGGGCGCAGCATTTTTACCAGCTCGGCAAAGTGTTCGGCAGTATGGGTGAGGCTGGCTACGTGGGTTACATCGGTCAGCTTGTGCTTGGCTAATTCTTCGCTCAAGGGATTGCTATGATCAAGTACCACGTCGGCGCCCAGCTCTTGCACCCAGGCTTTGGTTTCTGGCCGTGATGCGGTAGCTACCACAGTGGCTTGCGTAAGCTGCTTCGCTAACTGCACTAAGATAGAACCAACCCCACCAGCAGCACCGGTAACTAATAATATGGCAGGCTTATTGGTAGGTACTTGCAGCCGCTCAAATAACAGTTCCCAGGCGGTAATGGTAGTTAGCGGCAGCGCGGCGGCTTCAGCATGGCTCAATGAGCTTGGCTTACGGCCAACAATACGCTCGTCTACCACCTGATACTGAGCATTGCAGCCCGGCCGGTTTAAGTCGCCGGCATACCAAACTTCATCACCTATCTTATAATTGGTCACTTCGTTACCCACAGCTACAACTTCACCGCTGGCGTCCCAGCCAATTACTTTGTGGCTGCCGTGATCCGGTGCTATACGCATGCGAATTTTCGTATCAACAGGGTTTACTGCGATGGCTTTTATTTTTACCAGCACATCGCGCGGGCCGGGCTTGGGTTTGTCCAGTTCAATATCCTGCAGGCTTTGCGGATTGTCGGCGGGAAGTGACTGCTGATAACCAATTGCTTTCATGAAAAACTCCTGTTGGCCTTTTGTTTGTGATCTGTAACATGCTAAGGACATGTAAAGAAAGTAGATTTGCGGCAAAACTCGAAATCCGCGTCTATACTTAGAATATAGTTAATTAATGGAGGTTTTATGAGCTACAAACAAGCACTGGTCGATCCTACTGCCGTTTATGATAAACCGGCCGACGTTTTGGAGGACGCAGAGCTGTCGGATTTTGAAAAAGTGAAAATTCTGGATCGCTGGGAGTATGATGCCCGCGAACTGCAAGTTGCTGCTGAAGAGAACATGGGCGGTGGCTCCAGAGATTTCTTAGATGAAGTACTTGCAGCTAAGAGTAAACTCGGTATTGAAAGCGATGATAAAGCCGGCAATACCAAGCAAAACAGTTAAAAATTCTCAGTTGCCAGCAGCCCAATAACCAGACGGCGATAAAACCGCTCGGCCATGGTTTTTGGTTGCTGCAACTGCAACCGCTCCAACACCGCAATAGTTGTATCATCTGCTTTATGGCTAAAACCCTGCCAAACTAGTTTCAACAATACCTTTTTACTACTTGCCCGTGGACTTAAGTAAGCCAGTGCAGCTGCTATGGTCTGCTCAGTAGGGGTAAATGTTGAGCCCAATGGGAATTTCGGCAACTGCTTACTGAAGCCACGCAATGCCTGTTCTAACCTATGTGGCGTGTTGTGCCGCTGTGATTTAGGTAGCTGGTATTCTTTGTCAATTTTACCTGCAGCCTTAGCCTGAGCCAGCAGTTCGTCCTGAAACCGGGAATCGGTGATGGCCAGCATTCGTTTAATCACTTCTTCGTCGGTTTGATGGCGCAAATCGGCAATTCCGTATTCAGTTACCACCACGTCACGCAAATGCCGTGGAATAGTGGTATGGCCGTAACTCCAGACAATATTCGAGCGAACCTCGCTGCCTTTGGTACGGGTAGCGGGCAGGGTCAGGATGGCCCGTGCATCGGGTAACTGATGTGCCTGCTGAATAAAATCGTGTTGGCCGCCAACGCCGCTTACTACGCGGCCGTCATCCAGGCCGTCTGATACGGCGGCACCCTGCAGCGTCATCATCATGGTGCTGTTAACGAAGCGAGCTTTGGTGCGGGCGCGCCGTTTTTTCTGCTCTTGCCCGCTTAGTGTGTTGGTATAAGACACCGGCATCATGCCTATTTTATGGCGCAAATGAACCGGCAGGTTGTTCAGTTGCTGATGAAAGGTCGGGCTGCCAACGAAAAAGCCAGCATGAATAGCAAAACCGTCTACCTCGCGCTTTAGCACGCCAGTTTCCAGTAACGACAATAACCCATCCACAAGCATTTCTGTGCAGGCGTACAAGCCTTTGTCGAAGCGCTCTAACGAGCTTTCCAGCGGCATGGGCTGAGGTTGCAGCGCGCGTAGCGCTCGCTGAAAGTCGTGCGGATGCTGATGGCGCCGATTCAGGTTAAAGCAAATGGCATCGCCAATAGCACCAATGCCTATTTGCAGCGTGCCACCGTCTTCAACCAAAGCCGCCACCTGCATACCAATGGCGTGATCGCGCAGAAATACCGGCTCCAGCGGTATTTTGAATAGCTCGAAGCCGTTATCTTCAGGTCGGAATAGAATATCAAAGTCATGATTTTCACGCGCGGCATCACCAACCATATAAGGCAACTTGCTGTGCACTTCACCCACCATTAACAGCGGCGCTGGCAGTTGCTTCCGGCGGTTTAATAAATCTACGGTAATGTCTGGATTGCAGCTTAGGCTAAGCGGCTTGTCGTGTTTGTTGTTGGCATCTTCTGCCACAATTTGCGTAATCACGTTCATGCCTGCTGCTATTAGCGCATCAATGGCGTGACTGTAATTCACTGAGATATAGTTTTGTTGTGCGCTTGGCACGTTCAACCATTTGCCCGGGCTAAGAAAAAATTCTCTGACCTGAATGTTGTCAGGAAGCTTACCAGCGCGGGCAGCTTTGGTGTAGTCCAAGCCGGGGTAGCGGCCGAAAATGTTATCGGCTATGGGTTCCAGAAAGCGTTTGGCCAATAAGTTGGTGGTGGCCGGGGACTCTAAAGTCAACGCGGTTAGAATGGTAAGCTTAAGTTCAGGATTGCTGCTGGCACGCTGAAACAAAGCATTGGCAATAGTACAGGATTTACCCAGCCCAAGTGGTAGGCCCAGCACTATGTCATTGCCAACCCGTTCAATAATTCGATCGACAACCTGATCCAGATTATCAAACTGTTCCGGCATCGCCTGTTTAGATTCCATCTAACGCTTCCTGTTATTGATTTTATGCCAACATCATGCGGTAATCTGTAGGTGAACTCAACTGTTGACCCTGGAGTACCAGCAACTATGCAGACAACCAAACTTTGGCACCGATTCTGTTGGTTCTGTTTAGCTGTGCTAACAGCAGCAGTGCTGGGCAGTATTTTGCAAACGCAATTCAATTTAGCCGCACTGGTTGAATTAGGTGTTGGTATTAGCTGGCAGGACTGGCTGGTAACCATAGGTAAGGATCTTATTTCCTTCACGCCAACTCTGGCCATTATTATAGCGGTAGAGTATTTGTTTGTATTTCCGCTCGGAACCTTCATTGCCAGACATTACCCCAAATCAAATCAATGGGTATTTTTTGTGGGTGGTTTCGTGGGGCTGTGGGTGGCTTTATGGGTAGTAGATGCTATTGCGCCGATGCCGACACTTATTGCTGCAACCCGCGACTGGCCCGGTACTTTAGCCATTATGCTAGCTGCTGCTTTTGGTAGCTGGCTGTACGCACGCGGGCGTCAACATCGCGACCCGCTTAAGTTCGCAGGAGAGCCGTTATGAAGTACCTGTTGATGTTAAGTTGGTTGGTTGCTGGCGTCGCATTGGCACAGCCAAAGGCATTAGTTGAGGGCTTAGTTAAACCCTGGGGCTTAACCCAACTGCCGGATGGTCGCGTACTAGTCACTGAACGCCAAGGGCAACTGCGAATTATTTCCTTGCAAACGGAATCCGGTAGCTTGCAGGTTACCCAAAGTACTCAAGTGTCAGTTGCGCCTGAGGATTTACTGGAATTAGGGCAGGGTGGCTTACTGGATGTTCGCCCACACCCGGACTTTGCCAACAACCAGAAGCTCTACTTTAGTTACAGTTGTGGTAGCGCTGAAGCCAATCACACTTGCCTTGCTGCGGGTGTGTTAACGAACAATGAAATACAAAATGTGCAGCCGTTATTCCGCAGTCAGCCTGCCAAAACCGGCGGCGCTCATTTTGCCGGGCGACTGTTGTGGTTACCTGATACTACCTTGCTGCTTACGGTAGGCGACGGTTTCGACTATCGTGAACAGGCACAGCGGTTAGACAGTCATTTGGGTAAAACTCTAAGATTAACTGACAACGGGAGCGCGCCTGCAGACAATCCTTTGGTTGGACAGGCTGGCGCGAAAGCAGAAATTTATACCTATGGGCACCGCAACAGTCAGGGTTTGGTATGGAATTCAACGACCAATCAAATTCTTAGTCATGAACATGGCCCACGCGGTGGTGATGAAATCAATCACTTGGTTGCCGGTAATAATTACGGCTGGCCCATAGCCACCTTTGGGCTGGATTACACCGGTGCGGTAGTGTCACCTTATCAACGTTTACCTCAGGTAACTGCGCCGCTATTACAATGGACACCAAGCATAGCGCCGTCGGCAATGGCTATTTATCAGGATAAGTTATTAGTCACGGCGCTGGCTGCGCGCGAACTACGAATGATTCAACTTCCGGGCGCAAGTCATAGCGCACCGCCTGGAAAACTGAGCTGGTCTGAACAAGGTGAAAAGAAATTACTGAGCGAGCTAAACCTACGCTGGCGAAACATTCTGGTTACTCAGTCGGGGCACGTTCTGGCTTTGTCTGACGGCACCGATGCGAGCTTGTACGACATTACCGCGGTTATAGCTGCACAATGATTTTTAATAATGACCTCAAATCCTAAGCCAGAACATAAGCCGGAACCTGAGCAGGTAAAGCCAAACTCAACCAGAGCTCAAGCCTGGTTGCATAAATTGCTGGACTCGCCGCACGCGCTAGTAATGATCTTCGTGTTGTCGTTTATGGAGTCTTTGGTGATACCAATTCCGCTGGAGCTAGTGCTGATCCCTTTTATGCTCATTGAGCGGGATCGTATTTGGAAAATTGCCACGGCAACCTTACTGGGCTGTTTGCTGGGCGCCACAGTTGGTTATAGTTTGGGTTGGTTTATGTTCGATACGGCCGGGCAGTGGGCTCTGAATAACTTGGGTTATCAGCAGGCGTATCAGGAATTTAGTCAGCAGTTCGAACAAGACGGCTTTTGGGCTATTGTAGCGGTTGGTGTTACCCCGATCCCGTTTCAGGTAGCTATGCTTACCGCCGGTGCCAGCCAGTACTCATTTGGACTGTTCATACTGGCGGCCTTGTTAGCACGTGGATTCCGTTATTACGGCTTGGCGGTGCTGATTTTGTGGTTGGGCAAACCAGCGTTGGAATTATGGGAACGCCACAGCCGAAAAATCGGTGTGGCTATTCTAGTCGTGATAGCTGCAACAATAGGTGTTGCGCAGTTATGACAGCTGTTACGCCGTCATACCGCCATCAATCGTAAAACACTGGCCGGTAATAAAGCTGCTTTCATCGCTGCACAACCAACCTACCATTTGCGCCACTTCAGCCGGAGTTCCCAACCGGCGCAGGGGGTGACTATTCACCAGCGCTTTTTGAGTATGTTCAGGCATGTGTTCAAAGGCACGCGCCATCATGTCGGTTTTAATTATTCCCGGACACACCGCATTCACCCGAATTTGGGCGCGGGCATATTCAACGGCTACTGACCGAGTTAAACCAACCACACCATGTTTACTGGCTGCATAAGGTGACAAGCTCGGCGCTGAGCGAATGCCAGCTACCGACGCCATATTAATAATATGACCACCGCTTGCCAGCATGGCTTTTACCTGCTGCTGCATGCAAAAGAACACACCCTTCAAATTAATATCAATGGTGTTGTCCCAGTCTTTTTCGGTACATTCCAGTAATGGTTTCGGAGCGTGCTCCACGCCAGCGTTATTTACGGCGCAGTGCAGTTGTAAATTATTGCTGCTAAGCCATGCTAACGCTTCTTCCAGGCTATTATTAGCTCGTACATCGGCATTAAAATACTGTACGCGTTCGCCAAGGGCTTGCACCAAATCAGCACCGCCTTCGGCCTGAATATCAGTAACCAATAAGGTAGCGCCAGCAGCGTGAAGATGGTCAACGATAGCGCGGCCAATACCTTGTACACCGCCAGTTACCAGAATGTTTTTACCCTGCAAATTCATGCCTTACCTCTGTTGTTGTGGGAATGGCTAAAGCCCTTTATCAGCCAGTTGCTGCGACATTGCCGTTAATGCTGTTAAGCCTTGAATATCATTTGCCTGCAACGGAATATACCAACGTTGTTGCTGCGCAAACAAGGTTTCTATGTCGGCCAGGTAGGTCTTTTCCTGTTTGCGGCGCTGCGCCATAAAGTCGCCGTCGGCACTATCGGGCAGCACCCGGTTAATCAACAGGCCAGCTAATGGCAGTGATTCGCCCTGCAATGATTTCACCGAGCGAGCAGTTTCCATAATGGGTAATTTTTCAGGAGTTAATACAAACAGTAACGCGGTTTGGCTGGCATCTTTCAAAATGCGGCGGGTACGTTGAAAGAGTTGCTGACGTTTGCGCAAGGACTCGGTAATAGCCTTAGTGCGGTCAGTCATGCCGTCGGTTTCGTGCTCGCCAGGGTCAGCCATGGGGTTTTGAATATCCTTGCCACTTTTTGGCGACAAATGATCGAGCACGCCCTTTAATTGCTCAGATTTATCGGTTTGTTTCAGCATTCCCTGAGTCCAGGCTGCCATAGCTTCCGGCAAACTGAGCAAACGCAGCGTATGGCCAGTTGGCGCGGTATCAAACACAATCAGGTCGTAGTTATTCAAACCTTCATCAATGAGTCGGGAAATACGCTCGAGCAGCGCCGCTTCCTGGGCACCGGGTGATTGTTGGGTGAGCCGCAGCTGGCGTTCAATTTCCGGGTACATATCGGGTTGGGTGAAGCGTTTCATTTGCGCCATAACCCGCTCAACGTGCTCTTGTACCTCTTTATCCGGATCAATTTCCAAACCATCCAGGTTTGCCGCCAATCGGGTAATGTTATCGCCAATAGGGCGGTCAAAGGCATCGGCTAGGCTGTGGGCGGGATCGGTGCTTACCAGTAGGCATTTACGCCCACGCTCGGCGGCCAATAGGGCGAAAGATGAGGACAATGTGGTTTTACCCACACCGCCTTTACCACCAACCAGAACCACACGTTTATCGGTAAGTTGTTGGGATGTCATGGGGTTCTCAGCTTTTCAAAGGGGGGAGTTAACAGCACCGGAAGTGATCAAGTGGGGAGTGTTCCATGCCCATTCTTAAGTGCCATTCATGAAAACGCTCAAGCAGCAAAGGTTGCAGCTCGAGCGTGTAATAAGTTGCCGGGTTAGGAACCCCCATCATGTCGGAGAATACCAGTAGCATGAACATGTCGTCCTGTTCACGCTTGGCTCTGGCAATCGCCGAACGATAAGGGGCATTGTAAACCTCCTCGGCGAACGAGGAGGCGGTATTCAACCATTGTTTGATGCGTTTAATCTGCATACCTAATACAACCCGGTGTTGTTATTCCTGTGTTTGCTCGGTAGAGCCGGTTTTAATCAACCGACGCAGCGTGCTACCAGCTTCCAGAGCAATCCAGATAGCGGCAATCAGAATAACAAGATCCAGCGTGAATAAGAACCAGTCGGCTTTCAGGTAGAAGCTTTGCAGCTGCACAATTAGCGCGAAAATAGTCATTATCAGCAGGAACATCAGCGGAGCTAAGGTATACAGCATAGGGCGCCCACGTTGCACCAGCATTACGGTAATAACCAATAAGGTTAAACCTGCTAACAGCTGGTTAGTGGTACCGAACAGAGGCCAGATTAGTAAGCCACCTGAACCATCTGCACCACCGGCACCAAAGGCCAGCAATAAACAGCTACCCACGGCAAGCAGAGTTGCTGGTAAGGCCTTACCCATCCACTTAATGTCGTAAA
This sequence comes from Pseudidiomarina planktonica, assembly GCF_900177775.1. Classification (GTDB taxonomy): domain Bacteria; phylum Pseudomonadota; class Gammaproteobacteria; order Enterobacterales; family Alteromonadaceae; genus Pseudidiomarina; species Pseudidiomarina planktonica. The sequence continues at coordinate 1,202,610 of NZ_FXWH01000001.1, forward strand.
TTTGCGACCACTCCTGGAAAATATAACGCTGCAAACGCAAACCGGTGTCCATAGTCGTACCGGCGAACAGCACCGCCATAACCGTTAGAATGGTTTGCGAAATGTCGGTATTTAAACCTATGCCGGCGCTAAGGATGTTGGCACCACCGGTTACGAAGGCAGCAACACCACCTTGCCCGAAGGAGTGATAAACCGCCTGCCAGTCAGCCAGAGTGGCGAAACCAGCGGTAGCAGCAATAATAGTGGCCAGTGACAAAGAACCTTCACCAACGGCACCAAAGTAACCAACAAAACGGATATCCGTTTCTTTGTCGATTTGCTTCGAAGTAGTGCCTGATGCAACCAAACCGTGGAAGCCGGAAATAGCACCACAGGCAATAGTTACGAACAGCAGTGGCAACATGGAAGGCGTACCTTCAGGTGTATCCATGTTAATAGCTGGCGCAACAATTTCAGGCCCGGAAATAAGCACCGCGGCATAAACCAGAATCAAGCCAATGAATAACTGTAAACCATTAATGTAATCACGTGGTTGCAACAGCACCCATACTGGCAGCAGTGACGCGATAGCCGCATAGCCAAACAGAATCAAAATCCACTGCGCGTTATCAGACACACCCATCACGGTTTCAGGTAGTGAAATAGGTACTTCCGGGCCAACAAAGATCAGTGCGTACAGGGCAATAACGCCAAGTATTGAAATAGCACCAAGACCCATAAACTTTCTGAAAATTAACTGGCCAATAATGAGAGCCACAAAAATAGCCCCCCAAACCGGAACTACCGCACTTGGGAAGTTAATTAGCAAACCGGAAATAGCTGTGGCAAATACGGCGTTCACCATCAGCAGTACCAGGAATATGACAATCATAAACAAGGTACGGGCGCGGGTGCCTACCACGTCGCCGGTGAGAGCACCTATGGATTTACCCTGGCGCCGGTTACTGGCCCAGATAGCGCCGGCGTCGTGTACGCCCGCAAAGAAAATAGTACCGAAAATCACCCACAAAAACGCAGGTACCCAGCCCCAGATAACCGCAATAGCAGGGCCTATAATAGGCGCTGCGCCGGCAACTGAGGTGAAATGGTGACCCCAAAGCACGAATTTGTTGGTTGGCACAAAGTCAACGCCGTCTTCAAATTCATGCGCTGGAGTGCGGAAATTAGGATCAAGCTTAAAGATTTTTTCGGCAATAAACTTGGAGTAAAAAGCGTAGCCAAGAAACATGGCCACTATACCGAGCAACATCAAGACTATAGCGTTCATTGTTTTGCCCCAGAATTGTGAGTTTGGATTATGGCATTGTTGGTTATTGTTATAACTCGCAAACTATAGCCTAAGTTTGCAGGTTATCGACATTCGACTAAAGTCTAACGGGTGAGTGTTAGTTACAGATATAGCTAGTCAATGGAGGAATTAGCAATGACACACCTTAATAAGTTTATGATTTCGTTGGTAACTTTAAGTGCTGCAGTCACGGTGTTACCAGCCTGGGCACAACAGAATCCGGAGCAACACGCCGGTGAAACGCCGCTAATGATGAAAACCTCACCTGGTTACTACCGTATGATGTTGGGTGACTACGAGGTTACTGCACTGAATGATGGTACTTTTGAATTGCCAGCGCATGAATTACTGAACGGCATGAGCGTTGAAGACGTACGCAAACAGCTGGCAGTATCTTATCAAGATAGCCCGGTTGTGACGTCGGTGAACGGCTACTTAATTCACACTGGCAATAAATTAGTTCTGATTGATACTGGCGCTGCGGACTTATTTGGCCCTAGCCTGGGTAAGTTGCTGACGAGTCTGGAGGCCGCGGGCTACGACGGCGATGCTATTGATGAAGTTTATCTGACGCATATGCATCCGGATCACTTAGGTGGTTTGCTCGACGAGGGGCGTCGCGCATTTCCAAACGCTGTTATTCGAGCCGATCAAAAAGATTTAGACTACTGGTTAAGCGATGACAATTTAGCCGCTGCAAGTGATGCTAACAAAGGCTTTTTTGAAGGTGCCCGCAAGTCTTTGAAGCCTTACTTGGACAATGACCAAGTAGAAGGCTTCAGTGGTTCCACTGAGTTCGGCGATGGTATTGCAGCCACTGCGGCCTATGGCCACACGCCGGGACATAGCGTTTATGTGGTTGAGAGTAAGGGCGAAAAACTGATGTTTTGGGGTGACCTTATGCATGTCGCTGCGGTGCAATTTCCGCATCCCGACATTACCATCGATTTTGACACCGACCAGGAAGCAGCAAGAGCCCAGCGCCGACATGCCTACGAGGACGCTGCGCGACTTGGTTATTTAGTGGCAGGCTCGCATTTAAGCTTCCCTGGAATTGGTCGCATTCGCCTTGCCAATGAGGGCTATCAGTGGGTTCCGGTGAATTACTCAGCACTACGCTCGAGTGAATAATTCTGAACGAATAGCCTGACAAGAAAGAAGGAGATGCTTTAAACTAGCGGGCATTGAAAAGGAGAACTCAATGTTCCGCTGGTTTGAACAACGCTTAAATCCATTCCCCGAGCCTGAATCTGGTACACCACCGAAAACTCTGGTGCAATTTTGTCTGCATTACAGCCGCGGAGCCTGGCCTTTTATTGCCGTAGCCGGGGTGCTGATGATGCTGATTGCGCTTACCGAAGTGTGGTTATTCAGCTTTATTGGCAACATTGTTGACTGGCTGGCGGAGCAGGACAGAGCAACCTTTTTAGACAACGAGCTGGGCAAGTTGCTGGGCATGCTGGCACTTATTGTGATTGGCCTACCGGCCATGGTGTTTTTGCATTCATTGGTAATTCATCAAACCTTGCTGGGCAACTACCCCATGCGTATTCGCTGGCTGTTGCACCGCTATTTGCTGAATCAGTCAGTAACTTTTTATCAGGACGAATTTGCCGGACGTATTGCTACCAAAGTAATGCAGACCTCACTGGCTGTGCGCGAGTGCGTGATTAAGCTTATTGACGTACTGAATTACGTGACTGTGTATTTTATCGGCACCTTGTTCATTGTCGGCATGGCCGACTGGCGCCTGGCGGTGCCGCTAGTGGTCTGGATTATTATTTATGTGTTTCTGCTGCGGTATTTTTTACCGGTGTTGCGTAAGGTTTCTGCAGCGCAGGCAGATGCTCGTTCGCAAATGACCGGTCGTATTGTCGATAGCTACACCAACATTCAAACCGTGAAGCTATTCTCGCACGCTAAGCGGGAAAGCAGCTTTGCCCGTGAGGGTATGGATAATTTCCTCGGTACTGTGCATCAACAAATGCGCCTGGTGACCAAGCTTTATGCGTGCCTGTATATATTGAACTCGCTGTTGCTTGCAGCTGTTGGCGTGGTTGCTATTTGGTTATGGCTGGGTGAGTTGATTAGTGTTGGTGCCATTGCTGTGGCGCTGGCCTTGGTGCTGCGGTTGTGGGGTATGTCGCAATGGATCATGTGGGAGGTTTCATCCTTATTCGAAAACATCGGAACCGTGCAAGACGGTATGGCCACAGTGTCAGTTCCGCAACAGGTGCTGGATAAACCGGAAGCTACGCCAATGCAGGTACCTAAAGGGGAAATTACCTTTGATCATGTGTACTTTACCTACAAAGGCACTCAGCAGTCGGTGCTTAATGATTTCAATTTAGTGATTAAGCCGGGTGAAAAAGTGGGCTTGGTAGGGCGCTCGGGTGCCGGGAAATCTACTCTGGTGAACGTGTTACTGCGCTTCTACGATATTGACCAGGGCGAGGTTCGTATTGACGGTCAGGATGTTCGAACTGTTACTCAGGACAGCTTACGGCAGAATATTGGTATGGTGACGCAAGACACCTCGCTGTTACATCGCTCGGTACGCGGCAACATAGTGTATGGACGCCCCGACGCCACTGAAGAAGAAATGCAAAATGCTGCACGGCGTGCCAGTGCCGATGGTTTTATTCCGGACTTGTCCGATGCCAAAGGCCGAACCGGTTTTGATGCGCATGTTGGTGAACGCGGTGTGAAACTATCAGGTGGCCAGCGACAGCGCATAGCCATAGCGCGAGTCATGTTAAAAGACGCGCCCATACTGATTTTAGATGAGGCCACCTCGGCACTGGATTCTGAAGTTGAAGCAGCTATTCAGGAAAACCTATATCGCTTAATGGAAGGGAAAACCGTAATTGCCATTGCTCACCGGCTATCCACTATTGCGGCGATGGACAGGCTGATAGTTATGGACGAAGGCCGTATTGTCGAGCAGGGCACCCACGCGGAATTGATTGCCGCCGACGGTTTGTATGCACAGCTGTGGCAGCATCAGTCAGGAGGTTTCTTAGATCCTGATCAGGACTAGTGAAATCAACTGCATGGAGGTTTTCAGTTCAGTGTCAGGGCGATTAGCTAATCGAGCACGGCTGCAAGTTTTTACAGGGTTACTTGTATAATCGTCCTGCGCCTATTACTGAATGGCTGGAAAACGTTCAGCGCGAAGCTGCCTTGTAAAAGTAGTATCACCTGCTAGCCTTTCTAAATAATTGAAATAAATTCATTTTATTTGGAGGGCAACAAATGGCAGCGGCGCCAGACAAATCCAAACAAGGGGCTTTACTGTTACCGGTTTTTATACCGGCAGTGGCAGTTATTGCACTACTTGTTATAGGAACCTTAAGTAGTCCCGAACTTGCCGGAAAGGTTTTCGACAGTACTCTGGCGTGGATAACCCGTGATTTTGGTTGGTTTTACATGTTGGCGGTGGCGACTTTCTTAGTCTTCATCGTTGCTGTCGCTGTTTCCAGTTGGGGCCGCATCAAACTTGGTCCAGACCACGCTGAAGCGGAGTACAGCTTCGTGTCCTGGTTTGCCATGTTGTTCTCTGCTGGCTACGGCATTGCGCTGCTGTTCTTCGGCGTTGCCGAACCTATTTTGCACTACGCCGACCCGCCAAGTGGGGCACCTGAGACTATCGGGGCTGCCCGTCAGGCGATGCAAATTGCCTACTTCCATTGGGGTTTCCACATTTGGGCCATTTACGGGCTAGTGGGTTTGGTGTTGGCTTATTTCGCCTTTCGCCACGGCTTGCCATTGTCTATGCGCTCCACCTTATACCCGTTGATTGGCGATAAAATATACGGTGCGCCAGGTCATGCCATAGATACCTTTGCAATTTTGGGGACCATGTTTGGTATTGCCACCACCTTAGGGTTGTCGGTAATTCAGATTAATGCCGGGTTAAACTATCTGTGGCCGGCTATCCCGGTTGGCACCATGGTGCAAATAATTGCTATTGCGGTTATTACCCTTTGCGCTATAGGTTCAGTGGTGGCTGGTTTGGACAAAGGTATTAAGCGCTTATCGATGTTCAATATGGCGCTAGTACTATTCTTAGTGCTGTTTGTGTTTGCGGTTGGCCCCACGGTTCATATTCTGGAAACCTTTTTACAGAACACCGGTAGCTACTTGAACAATATTGTTGAACGTACCTTCAACTTGCAGGCTTATACCAAAAGTGACTGGATAGGTAACTGGACCCTGTTCATCTTCGGCTGGACCATTGCCTGGGCACCCTTTGTCGGGCTATTTATTGCCAAAATTAGCCGCGGCCGTACGATTCGCCAGTTTGTGTTTGGCGTTATGCTGGTACCTACCATATTCACTTTTTTCTGGTTTGCGGTGTTTGGTGACACGGCTCTGAATATGGTTATGAACGAGGGCTACACCACGCTGATAGGGATGGTGCAGGAAGATCAGGCTATTGCGCTATTCAAGCTATACGAGCGCTTGCCCTGGACCAACGTGCTGTCTTTCGTCACTGTGCTGCTGATTATCACCTTCTTTGTTACCTCGTCAGATTCAGGCTCCCTGGTGATAGATTCACTCGCCTCGGGCGGTCGCATGGACACACCAGTATGGCAGCGCATTTTTTGGGCTAGTGCCGAAGGTGTGGTAGCGGCGGTGTTATTGCTGGCCGGGGGCTTAGGAGCATTACAAACGGCGGCGATTGCCAGTGCCTTGCCATTCGCGGTGATTATTCTAATCGCAGCGGTTGGTATGTGGCGCGCCTTAGTTATTGAAGGGCACCGTCATTCCAGCTTGGGTAGCCACATGAAAACCCATCGCCGTGGCGTTAACGAAGGGCCGCAGTACTGGAAGAAACGTCTGGCCGGGATGGTAGATTTTCCCACTCACGAATCTGTAACTGAGTTTATTCAGGGACCAGTGCAGAAGTGTCTGGAGCAGGTGCGCGACGAACTTGCTGAACAAAAATGGGACGCTAAAGTTGAGTTTGACGAGGAATACTGTCGTAGCGTACTAACGGTTGAACACAACGACGATGTGCACTTTGTGTACGAAGTAAGACGTCGTAGCTATCAACGGCCGGCATTCGCGCTACAAAGCGACCAAAATAAAGAACTTTATTATCGTGCTGAAGTATTTTTACGTCAGGGTGGACAAGCCTACGATGTATTTGGCTTTGAACCTACAGACATTATTAATGACGTGATTAATCAGTTCGAAAACTATCTGTATTTCCGGCATGTGTCGCCCGGGGTTTTACCCTGGGATTTAGAACAGCATGACGAGGATTTGCACACAAAAGAACCAGATAAGTAGGTTTGCGGCTTAGATCCCGGTTTGGACAGATCCAAGTGGGGCAAATTTAAAGTACACTGACGTTATCTGATTTAAAAAGACAAGGAAATTAAATGTCGAATTTGTCCGCACTTGCGCTGATTGGGGTGTTGTCTATTATCTGCCAATGGGGTTCATGGCGTCTGAAAATACCAGCCATTTTGCCCTTGCTGCTGGTTGGTTTAGCCATTGGTCCCGGCCTTGGCGTGTTGGACCCTGAAGCAGTTTTCGGTGACTTGCTGTTTCCACTGATTTCGTTGTCGGTTGCCATTATTCTGTTTGAGGGAAGCTTAACCCTGAAGCTGGACGAAATTCGTGGCCACGGTCGCATGGTGACCAACCTGGTTAGTATTGGCATGGTCATTACCTGGATAGGTATTGCCATTCCCACCCATTATTTAATGGGCTTTACCTGGGAAATTTCTGCTCTGTTTGGTGCGCTGGTAGTAGTTACCGGGCCGACAGTTATTATGCCCATGATACGCTCGGTGCGGCCGCTGTCGCGGCTTTCCAATATTTTACGTTGGGAAGGCATTATTATTGATCCCATTGGGGCTCTGCTGGCGGTATTGGTATACGAGTACATTCTGGCGCAGCAGGGCTCGGGTGCCTGGCAGGCGTTTCAAGCATTCGGTACTACAGTAGTAGTAGGCTTCGTATTTGGTTGGTTAGCGGCATGGACATTGGGCATTGCGCTGCGTCGGGGCTGGTTCCCACATTACCTGAAAAATGTCGCTACGCTGGGTGCCGTGCTGGGTGTGTTTGCGCTTTCTAATGCCGTACAACATGAGTCGGGGCTGCTGACTGTTACTGTTATGGGCATGGTGATGGCCAACACCAAGAATTTGAATCTGGAAGATATTCTTGAATTCAAAGAAACCTTAAGCGTACTGCTGATATCGGGCTTGTTTATCATTCTGGCCGCTCGCATTCAGCCTGATGCTTTCGATCAACTTGGCGTTTCTGCGGCCATTTTATTGGGTATTATTATTTTCGTGGTACGCCCGGTTAGCGTGTGGGTGTCTGCTATTGGCACTGGCACCAAGCTGAAAGAGAAGCTGCTGCTGTCGTGGATAGCACCGCGCGGTATTGTTGCTGCTGCAGTATCAGCCTTGTTTGCATTGAAACTGGAGCAAGCAGGTTGGGAAGGCGCCGAATTACTGGTGCCCTTGGTATTCTTAGTGATACTCACCACGGTTGTATTGCAAAGCTTAACGGCCAAGCCGTTAGCACACTGGCTGAAACTGCGGGAACCTCCGGCGCATGGCTTTTTAATGTTCGGTGGTTCGCAAATTGTACGAAAAATTGCCTCAGCGCTGCGCCAGCAAGATATTCCGGTGTTGTTAAGTGACACCAACTGGGAACATATTAAAGAAGCGCGCATGGCGGAAATACCGGTATATTTTGGTAACCCGGCATCTGAGCACGCGTCGCAGAATATGGATTTAACGGGTATTGGCCGGTTGTTGATAATGTCGCCATACAAGCAGTTGAATCCCGACGTGGCCGCGCATTTTGAAGATTGGTTTGCTGCCGATAAAGTATTTGGGTTGCCAACTACCGATGACGATAATTCGGTACGAAAACTACAGTCGGAAAGTTACCGGAAGAAACTGAAACTGTTTGGCAAGGGGTTTACCTTTTCCAAGCTGGCAAGTTTAGGCTTTCAGGGTGCCGAAGTAAAAACCACACCGCTGTCAGACAGCTTTAGCTTTGACGACTATCAGGAGCGTTATGGCAACCGGGCAATGCCGCTGTTTGCCATTGATGATCGTAAGCAGTGTCACGTGTTTACCACTGACCATACCTTTGAGCCTAAACCCGGTTGGCAGATTATTGCTCTGATCACTGCAGAAGAAGTGGCCCGTTCAGCTGAAGGGCGCAAGAAAGTGCAGCAAGAACAGCGGGCGCAAAAAGACGAGAAGAGCAAAACCAAAAAAGAGAGCAAAGATAAGTCTGCACAAGAGAACGCGGATGAATCGGGAGCTGATAAAAACGACTAGGAGTTCACAATGCGAGTAACATTCTTAGGTGGTGCACAAACTGTAACCGGTTCTAAATATCTGGTTGAGTCGGATTCCACCAGGTTACTCGTCGATTGTGGCTTATTTCAGGGCTTCAAATGGTTGCGGCGCCGCAATTGGCAGCCGTTACCGCTAGGTATAAATGATGTGGATGCGGTGGTGTTAAGCCATGCGCATCTGGATCATTCCGGTTATGTACCTTTGCTATACAAACACGGCTTTCGCGGTAAGGTTTATGCCCATCACGCTACGGTGGAACTGTGCGGATTGTTATGGCCCGATAGCGGCCATATTCAGGAAGAAGACGCGAAGTTTCTGGGCAAACACCGCTTGAGTAAGCACGAAAAGCCCGAACCTTTGTACGACCAGGCAACGGCCGAAGCGGCACTGAAGTTATTCCACGGTGTTGAGTTCAAGAAAACCTTTCGGGTGGGCGACATTGAAGTGGAATTACGCCCGGTGGGGCATTTGCTGGGTGCCGCCAGTGTTATTTTGTCCTCCGGTGGTCAACGCATTGGTTTTTCCGGTGATGTGGGCCGGCCCAACGATATTCTAATGACGGCACCAGAACCTCTGCCAGAGCTTGATTTACTCATGCTCGAGTCTACCTATGGCGATAGGCTACATCCAGATACTGAAGACCCTTACGAGCAGTTAGCTGCCGTTGTGAATGAGGCAGCAAGTGCCGGAGGAGTATTACTAATACCAAGCTTCTCGGTGGGTAGGGCGCAATTGCTGCAGCATTTACTAACGGTATTAATGGCAACGGGCAAAATACCCAAAATGCCGATTTATTTAGACAGCCCTATGGCTATTAGCGCCACTGAAATATACCAGCGCCATCATCAGTATCATAAGCTCAGCGCGGCTGAGTGTCAGCAGGCTGCTCAGCAAGTTACCTATACACGTCATGTGGACGAATCTAAAGCCATAGCCGATCAACTCGGGCCGCATATTATTATTGCCGGCTCTGGCATGGCAACGGGTGGGCGAATTTTGCACCACTTTAAACACTGGCTGGGTGATCACCGCAGCACGGTATTATTTGCTGGTCATCAGGCCGGTGGTACTCGTGGGGCTAAGCTGCAACAAGGCGTACCTAGTATTAAAGTGCATGGCAGCTGGTTACCGGTGAAAGCTCGCATTCGCAGTTTAGAGGGCTTGTCGGGGCACGCTGATTACAGTGAGTTAACCGCGTGGCTAAAAGCTTCGTCACTACGACCCGACACGCCTATTCAGCTTGTTCACGGTGATCCCGAAGCACTGGAACATATGCGTGACCACTTAATGGAACACACTAACTTTAAAGTAGATATTGCCGAATATATGCAAGTGGTTCACAGCGAATCTAAAGCATAACGCGGTTCATTGCTGGCGACTAACGGCGGGCAGGCAACTAACGCCTATAAATGCTCCCGCAGAAAGTCCAACGTTACCTTAAAGGCTGCACTCACATGCCCCCGATGGCGATAAACCGCATGCACAAGGGTTGGCTTGGGCATAAATTCATCTAATATAGCTACCAGCTTCCCTTCAGCCAGTTCATTGGTTACCTGATAAAGCGGCGTAAATGCAATACCAAGGTCGGCCAGCAAGGCGTGCTTTAAGGCCAAATTATTATTCACACTCAGGCGGCCGCCCACGGTAATATCCAGAGCTTCATCGGTATTGTTGCGAAAGCGCCAGCGGTTGTCCTGCGAGCTTATTGTTAAGCATTGGTGTTGTGACAATTCGGCCGGATGTTTTGGAGTGCCTTGCGCTTGTAAATAAGCCGGAGTGGCAACCAAAATGGTCGGCAGATCTTGCAGGCGTCTGGCAATTAGGGTGGAGTTTTCGAGCACCCCGCAGCGAATGGCGATATCAATATTTTCGCTAATCAAATCAATGCGCTTATCATGCAGCACCAGTTCTACTTCCAACTGCGGGTATTGCTTCAGCAATTCAGGTATTAATGGCGCCACGCGCATAGAGCCGAAAGTAACCGGGGCGGTCACCCGAATACGGCCGCTGGGTTGTTCACGAAAGCTGCCCAAATGATGTTCTGCGGCAGCGGCTTGCTCAACCACTTGCTGGCAATACTCATAAAACGCACGACCTTCCAGCGTAACCGACATTTTACGCGTGGTGCGGTGTAGCAAACGCAATTCTAAATGCGCCTCTAACCGGCTAACGGCCTTACTCACTGCACCTTTGGAAAGCTGCAAGTCGTCAGCGCTTTGGGTAAAGCTGCCGGTTTCAACCACCTTGGCGTAAATAGCCATATCGGATAAGCGTTCAAGCATGGACATGATGATTTATTGTTTCTACATGGAAACAGTGAAGCTATCACGAGGCTATTAATCTGTAAATATGGAAACAGTATAATGTGCTCATGAAGTCAGGGAAGCGTCTCTGACACACTTACTGGCACCTTATTAAGGAATACGGCAATGACTAACTCATGTGTACTGTACGCGGATGATTTAACTAGCAGCATTAACTTTTATCAAAACCAACTTGGTTTTTCACTAGAGTCTAGCAACGACGATTGCGCTCACTTGCAACTGGACAACCGGCATTTGACGATTTGTCAGAAATCAGGCGCCGTGGGTTCTAGCGTAGCGAGCAAAAACTGTTGCATGACTTTATCACAACGTCAGTTACACCAATTATTGAAAAGCCCTGATTTACTGGAAAGACCCTTTATGGCTGTGCGTGGCAATAGTGTTGAAGTATTGCCTTTAGTACTTCGGGATCCTGCGGGCAATCGCCTGTCCACTTGCTTTGCGCCGCGCACTAACAATGTTAAACCGGCGGTTACTGAGAAATCCTCAGGAGCACAGAAAAAGTCGGCCTGGTGGCAACAACTGACACGTGTATTTAGCGAACTGGCGGAATTTAACGGTTACCGTCGTTAAAACTAAGCAGAAGGCGGGTTATAGCAGGTGAAAATCAGCAAATTGTTGTTATGCTGTAGGAAATCATAACAACAATGGGTGATAGGCGTGACAATTGACTGGTTAAGCAAGTCGTCAATGCTGGTTATGGCACAGTGGGTCGTGGTGTTGTTTGCCGCACTGTTGTTGCTGGTGCTAATTACGCTGTTGGTGATGTATGTGGTCGACAAGCGTCAAACTAAACACACCATTCGCCGGAATTACCCGGTAGTGGGCCGGTTTCGCTACGTATTTGAAGAGCTTGGTGAGTTCTTTCGGCAGTACTTTTTTGCCATGGACCGCGAAGAAATGCCATTTAACCGGGCGCAGCGCAGTTGGGTGTACCGAGCCGCCAAAGACGCCGATCGCAATATTGCCTTTGGCTCTACCCGCGATATCACCAAAACCGGAACCATTATTTTTGCCAATAGTTCGTACCCGCCCTTAGCCGAGCAGCAGGTTGAGCCCGAGCCGGTGGAAATAGGACCCTATTGCAAACAGCCGTATTCACCGAAGTCCTATTTTCATATTTCCGGCATGAGTTATGGCGCCTTATCGCCGGTGGCGGTGAAAGCCTTATCTAATGGTGCTGCCTATGCCGGTTGCTGGCTGAATACCGGGGAAGGCGGATTGTCTTCACATCATCTGGACGGGGGCTGTGACTTGGTGTTTCAAATTGGCACCGCTAAGTATGGTGTACGTGAGCCAGACGGTAGCCTGAGTGAGCGCCGCCTGAAAGAGTTAGCCGCTATTGATCAGGTGAAAATGTTCGAAGTGAAGCTTAGTCAGGGCGCAAAACCCGGCAAAGGAGGCATTCTACCGGGCATTAAAGTAAATAAAGAGATTGCTGAAATACGCGGTATTCCGGAAGGTGTTGACTCCATTAGCCCTAACCGCCATACCGATATAGGCAACAACGCCGAACTGCTTGATTTTATCGAACGTGTTCGTAACGCCACCGGTAAACCCGTAGGTATTAAATTCGTGATGGGCGACCCAGATTGGATTGACGAACTACTGGAGTGTATTTCCGCGCGTGGAGAAGCAAGTGCCCCTGATTTCATTAGTTTAGACAGTGCCGACGGCGGCACTGGTGCGGCACCTCAGCCGTTAATGGATTACGTTGGATTAAAAATCTCCGAAAGCCTGCCATTGTTGGTAAACAAACTAATCAGTGCTGGTTTATATGGCCGGGTGCGGGTAATTGTGTCCGGCAAAATGATCTCGCCGGCAGATGTGGCCTGGGCCATTGCTGTGGGTGCCCATTTTGTAGTTTCAGCGCGAGGTTTCATGTTTTCACTGGGCTGCATACAGGCCATGCAGTGTAATAAAAACACCTGTCCAACTGGCATTACAACCGACAACAAACGTCTGCAATCTGGCCTGCACCCGGAGTCCAAAGCAATACGAGTAGCCAACTATCATAAGTTTCTTGAGTATGGTGTGAATATTATTGCGCACTCCTGCGGTGTGACAGATCCACGTCAGCTTACCCGCAAGCATGCGCGGGTGATTAAGCCCGATGGTGAGAGTATGAGCCTGCTGGAACGCTACCCCTGGCCTGATACAAGTAAAGCGGAGTCCTCCAGCAAAGCCGAACAAAGTAAAGAAAAAGCCAAGCAAGGGGAGTAACGGCAGGGATGTCTGACATGCAATCACAACAGAATATCGCGGTTCCTCAATTTTGGCTTGCCCCCGCTGTGGCTGCAGCGGTTGGTTTACTGTTCGCGGTACTAACTGACTTGCCATTTGCTGCTGCATGGACCTTAGCCACGGTTATTTGGGTAGCCTGGTGGTGGATAACCGAATGCATACCCCTACCGGTTACCTCTTTGTTACCTTTTGTATTGTTGCCATTAGGCGGTGTGCTCAGTATGCAGGACGCCAGCAGCGCGCTGGGTAACCATATTATTGTGTTGTTTATGGGCGCTTTTATGTTGGCCAAAGCGGTAGAAGCCAGCGGTGTGCATCGGCGGCTGGCGTTGGGCATGATTGGCAACATTGGCGCCGACAACGGCCGTAAAATCGTATTTGCCTTTATGGGCGCCACCGCATTGCTGTCGATGTGGATATCTAATACCGCGGCAGTACTTGCGTTATTACCGGTCGCGCTAGCGTTGGTAGATGCCTGCGACAACAAAAAATTTCAACGCGCGTTGTTGTTAGGCTTGGCTTATTCGGCTTCATTAGGCGGCGTAGCAACGCTGATTGGTACGCCACCGAATCTTATTTTTGCTTCTATTTATGAAACTTACAGTGGTGAAGCTTTTGGTTTCACCCGCTGGTTAGGCATTGGCATACCTATGGTGGTATTAGGGCTGCCTGTAATTGCCTGGTGGCTAACCCGCGGCGTACAACTGTCGCAGCCGTTGCAGTTAACCACTATGGGAAGCATGAGCGCCTATGAAAAACGAGTACTTATGGTATTTGGTACCGTGGTGTTTTTGTGGGTATTCCGTACCGAGCCGTTCGGCGGTTGGACAGGGCTGCTGGGCGTGCCTGAAGTAGGTGATTCCAGTATTGCGCTGGCCGGTGTAGTGGCGATGTTCTTAATTCCAACCGGTGCGCCGGGCGATGCCGATAAATCGCGCCCCAAATTATTAAACTGGGATCAGGCTTCGGCCATTCCATGGGGTATCTTATTGCTGTTTGCCGGCGGTATTTGTTTGGCCAAGGGGGTTATGGCCAGCGGCTTAAGCGACAGCAGTGGTCAGGCTTTAGCCGGGCTAGGTGGCATGCCGCTCTGGCTATTGGTGTTTATGCTAACCCTGAGCGTGTCCTTTTTGACTGAGGTGACTTCGAATACGGCTACCGCCACCTTGTTAATGCCGATTCTGGCAGCGCTTGGTGGTGCCACCGGGCTACCTATTGAAGTGCTCATGATTCCGGCGGTTATTGCCTGTAGCTGCGCCTTCTGTATGCCGGTGGCAACGCCACCGAACTCTATTGTGTTTGCCTCCAACCGCATTACCATTCGGGAAATGGCGCGTGAAGGCGTGGTGTTGAATATCTTGTTAGCCGTGGTAACTACTGTGGTGGTTATGGTGTTTGTTTAAGTGCAGGAAAGGGGCGTATTAGTGAGTAAAGCCATGAAGTCGGTTTGTGTTTACTGTGGCTCTAACCCGGGTCGCAAGCCAGAGTATTTGCGAGCGGCGAATACGTTGGCAGAAGCCTTGGTGGAGCGTAACCTGCAGCTAATCTATGGCGGTGCGAAACTGGGGATTATGGGGGCGCTCGCGGATCGGGTTTTGTCGTTAGGCGGCAAGGTTATTGGTGTAATCCCTGAAGACTTAGTGACCAAAGAGATTGCTCATACGGGGTTAACCAAGCTGTATGTAACTAAGTCTATGCACGCACGTAAAACCATGATGGTTGAGCTGGCCGATGCCTTTGTGGCTATGCCTGGTGGGGTTGGTACTCTGGAAGAGCTGTTTGAAGTATGGACCTGGGCGCAGTTAGGGTTGCATCAAAAGCCCTGCGGCTTACTAAACGTAGCGGGTTATTTCGATTCGCTGAGCGAATTTCTTGCCCATACGGTAGCTGAAGAGTTTGTGAAAGCACCGCATTTGGACATGCTGTTTGTAGAAAGTAATGCGACTAATTTACTGAATGGTTTTGCTAGCTATCAGCCACCTGAGATTAGTAAATGGGTGGAGCGTACTGAGGCCGAAGCCTTCACTCAAAAAGAATCACAAAAACTATAGCCGCCAACCGGCGGCTATCCGTTTTGTGTCTATTCGTTTAAGTGACTCTTCGTGTAAGTTACGGGGTATCGCCTCGTGGGCAGGCTTGTACGCAGTCGGAATAGTCTTCCTGACAGGCCCGCAAGGTTGTTTCCTGTAATTCCACATCGGGGTTATTCGCAGTGCATTCGGAATAGTTTTCCGCGCACTGGCTCACACACTGACTTTCATATTCGCTGGCATCTACCGGTTGAATATCATAAGTGCTGCAACCACCGATAAAAAATAGGGTGCTTAAGGCTACTAGTGCTGATTTCATACTGTCTCCACCTTTTGAATTCAATAACTTAACCCTAGGCAGAGATATCACTTAAAGCAAGCTCGTTACCTGAAGCTTACAATTTTAAACCAGCGGCCAGGCTTTAAATTTACGGCCTTTAATTTTGCCGTTGTTCAGAATATCCAGCGCCTTCTGAGACACCTTACGATTTACTGCCACAAAGCCCCACATGCTCTGCAACTGAATTTTACCAATATCAGTTACCGCTAGCTGGTTGTCGCGGGTGAGCGCACCCACAATGTCGCCGGGACGCAGTTTATGCTTTTTACCGCCGCTAATTTGTAAGGTCACATTAGGTGCTGTGGCCGGCTTCTGATTCATGACATCAATGTCAGGTAGTTCCTGTAGCTTAATAGGAGCCGGCATTAAATCTTCCAGCAAGCGCATTTTGTAGTCGTCTTCCGGGGCAACCAGAGTTAACGCCATACCCTCAGCTCCCGCGCGGCCGGTGCGGCCAATGCGGTGAATATGGGTGTCAGTGTCGTGCGCCATGTTCAGGTTAATTACTAAATCCAACTGATCAATGTCCAAACCACGCGCAGCTACGTCGGTGGCTACCAGCACCCGGGCACTTTGATTACTAAACTGAATGAGCGCCTGATCGCGATCTTTTTGCTCTAAATCACCGTGTAGGGCAATCACGCTAAAGCCGTGTGCTTTAAGCGTATCGTTCAACTGCTGCACATCGCGTTTGGTATTACAGAACACCACGCAGCTGCCGGGTTGGTGCTGCTGCAATAAACGCATCACCGCTTGCGGACCTGGTACCTTAGTCAGCGCATAAAACTGCTGACTAATCTGGCTGTGCTGCGGTTCGCTAGCTACGCTAATGCGGGTTGCTTTCGGCAATACATTTTTTGCCAATTGTTCAATGGCGCGCGGATAGGTGGCACTAAACAGCAAGGTTTGGCGCTTGGCTGGCAGGGCTTTCACAATGGCCTGTAAGTCGTCTTGAAAGCCCATTTCCAGCATGCGGTCGGCTTCGTCCAGCACCAGCGTATTCAACTGACTAAAGTCCAGCCGTTGCTGGGTTAAATGATCCAGAATACGACCGGGCGTGCCAACCAGAATATGAGCGCCATGCTCTAATGACGCAATTTGCGCACGCGAGGGCACACCACCGCACAGCGTTAATACTTTTACGTTACCCATAGCGCGGGCAAGCTTACGAATTTCGTCCGCAACCTGTTCCGCCAGCTCGCGGGTAGGGCACAGCACTAAACCTTGCACCTGAAAGCTTTTTACGTTTAGTTTTGCCAGCAAACCCAGTGCAAAAGCGGCAGTTTTACCGGAGCCGGTTTTCGCCTGCGTAATAACATCGTCGCCCGCTAAAATTACCGGCAGGCTTTGTGCCTGCACTGGTGTCATTTCGGTATAACCGGCATCGGCTAAACTGGTTTGTAGTTCGGCTGGTAATTGCAGGGTAGTGAAAGCTGGTGCTGGTTCTAATTCTGTGGTTGTTTCTGGAGCTTGGTCTGACATGAAGGATCATCTAATTGCTTACTGTTGTGCGTAGTATAGCAGCGGCAAGGCTTTCAACCTAACGGTTGCCGTGAAACCAGACAATGATTCCGCTATGCTTTAGCGAGTCGTTTATTCCGAACCAACAAGGGAAGCTTTATGAAGTATTTGCACACTATGGTACGCGTTAGCAATTTAGATAAAGCGCTGGAATTTTATTGTAATCAACTGGGTATGGTTGAAGTGCGTCGCAAAGACGTGGAAAAAGGGCGCTTTACGCTCGTATTTCTGGCGGCACCTGAAGATAAAGAACGTGCTGAAAAAGAGCAAGCTCCGATGCTGGAACTCACCTATAACTGGGATCCTGAGAGCTATTCCGGCGGCCGCAACTTTGGCCATCTGGCGTTTCAGGTAGAAGATATTTATAAACTATGTGAAAAACTGCAGAACGCCGGCGTTACCATTAACCGGCCACCACGCGACGGTCATATGGCTTTTGTGCGCTCACCCGATGGTATATCCATTGAGCTGCTGCAACGCGGTGACGCGCTGCCTGAGCAAGAACCATGGAAGTCGATGGAAAATACCGGGCAGTGGTAGTGCCCAGTAGCTAGCCTTGCGGCGGTTTCGCCGCTTCGGCAGCTACAATCTCGTTCCACAGGTTTTCTGCTTCCAGCGACAGCATGGAATACTTACGAATGTCGCCGTTGCGCTGGGCAATCATGGCTTGTTCTTGTATCTGCGAATGCTGCTTACGTAGCTTCTTGACCGGATCATTCTTAAACAAACCAAACATAACCTACCCTCATGAATTGAAATTCGTTCTACCTATACCCATATCTATCAGCAGTAGATCATTGTATTGCAGTATTTACAGCGCAAAACATACGCTCGCTAGGCTATTGGGCTGCATGCTGCTATAATTTGCGCCGTTAAAAACAGACAAATCCGAACGCACAATAATTACACGACTGCAAGGGAATCAATCACTTGTAATGGTAACTATTGCTGCTTATTGGACCAACAAATAGGAATCATCATGTCGACTGATACTTCGAAGATTATTTATACGGAAACCGATGAAGCGCCACGTTTAGCAACGTATTCCTTCCTGCCAATAGTGCAGAGCTTTACCAAGGCTGCTGGTGTTTCTATTGAAACCCGCGATATTTCCTTAGCAGGCCGCATAATTTCTCAGTTCCCTGAATATTTGAAAGAAGATCAACGGCAGGCTGACGCTCTTGCTGAGCTTGGCGAACTGGCGAAAACGCCAGAAGCGAACATTATTAAATTACCAAACATCAGTGCTTCAATTCCGCAAATGACTGCGGCTATTAAAGAACTGCAACAGCAAGGCTACGCATTACCAGATTACCCGTTTGAGCCTAAAACTGATGAAGAGCGTGACATTCAGGCACGTTATGACCGCGTGAAAGGTAGTGCGGTAAACCCGGTACTGCGTGAAGGTAACTCTGACCGCCGCGCGCCTACGTCAGTTAAGAACTACGCCAAAAAGCACCCGCATCGCATGGGCAAATGGAGCAGCGACTCTAAAACTCACGTTGCGCACATGAGTGAAGGCGACTTCTATGGTAGCGAAAAATCAACGACTTTCGCGTCTGAAGACAACTTGAAGATTGTATTGAATGCCAACGGCAAGCAACAGGTTCTGAAGGAATCTGTAAAAGTATTGGCCGGTGAAGTGGTAGACGCTGCAGTCATGAGCAAAACCAAGCTACAAGCTTTCTTTGAAAAAGAAACTGCGGCGGCAAAAGCGGACGGCGTATTACTGTCATTGCACTTAAAAGCCACTATGATGAAAGTGTCTGACCCTATTATGTTCGGTCACGCGGTGCGCGTATTCTTTAAAGACGTATTCGCCAAGCATGCTGACACATTCAAAGAACTGGGCGTTGACGCCACTAACGGTTTTGGCGACGTAGTAGCTAAAATTGCTGACTTACCAGCAGCTAAGCGCGAAGAAATTGAAGCCGACATTCAGGCGGTATACAAAGCCCAGCCTGAACTGGCTATGGTGAACTCTGATAAAGGCATTACTAACCTGCACGTACCAAGTGACGTGATCATTGATGCGTCTATGCCAGCCATGATTCGTGACTCAGGTAAAATGTGGGACACCGACGGTGGCCAGCAAGACACTAAAGCAATGATTCCCGATCGCTGCTATGCCGGTGTGTATCAGGAAACCATTAGTTTCTGTCGTGAAAACGGTGCGTTCGACCCAGCTACTATGGGTACGGTTCCAAACGTGGGCCTGATGGCACAAAAAGCTGAAGAGTACGGCTCGCACGACAAGACCTTTGAAATTCCGGCAGCAGGTACCGTACAGGTACTGAATAAAGCTGGCGACGTGGTGTTTGAACACAACGTAGAGCAAGGCGATATCTGGCGCATGTGTCAGGTGAAAGACGCACCGATTCGCGACTGGGTGAAACTAGCGGTAAACCGTTCACGCTTAAGCGGCATGCCAGCGGTATTCTGGTTAGACGCTAACCGTGCGCACGACAGCCAGCTGATTGAAAAAGTGAACACCTATTTGAAAGAGCACGACACCAGCGGTCTGGATATTCAGATTATGGCGCCGGTGGAAGCGACTCGTCACACCTTACAACGGGTGAAAGAAGGTAAAGACACCATTTCAGTAACGGGTAACGTGTTACGTGATTACTTAACTGACTTGTTCCCAATTCTGGAACTGGGTACCAGTGCCAAAATGCTGTCTATTGTTCCGTTAATGAACGGCGGCGGCTTGTTTGAAACGGGCGCTGGTGGTTCAGCACCTAAACACGTGCAGCAGTTTGTGGAAGAAAACCACCTGCGTTGGGATTCTCTGGGTGAGTTCCTGGCTTTAGCCGCGTCACTTGAGCACTTGAGCCAGGCAACCAACAATGCCCGCGCTCAGGTATTGGCTGATACCTTAGACGCAGCAACTGCCAAGTTCCTGGAAGAGAACCGTTCACCATCGCGTAAAGCGGGTGAGTTGGACAACCGTGGTAGCCACTTCTATCTTGCTATGTACTGGGCCGAAGCGCTGGCTACGCAAAACGACCACAAAGACCTGAAAGAACGTTTCCAGAACCTGGCTGACGCATTGACGATGAATGAAAAAGCCATTGTTGCTGAGTTGAACGAGGTACAGGGCAGTGCGGTTGATATTAACGGTTACTTCCAGCCGGATACTGCGCTGGTTGCCAAGGCAATGCGCCCAAGCAAGCTGTTAAACGACACGCTGGAAAGCCTGTAAAAACAGCAAGAGTTTGTGAACAATAAGACGTAGAATAAAACAGGCACCTCGGTGCCTGTTTTTGCAACTGCGACAGGGAAAATAAAAATGGGGATACTTGGATCATTTCAAGAGTATTTCAATGTACTGGTTGAGCGCGTGAGTTTGTCAGAGTCTATGCTGCGCTTACTTATCAGCTCGCTCATCTTGTTCACCGCGTTGCTGATATTGCGCTGGATAATCAGACGCTTTATTCGCCGCACGGTTAAGTCGGTCGAGTTACGCCAGCGCTGGTTACGGCAAACCCGAAACGCCATCCTGTTGCTATTGGTGTTAGGGCTGGTGCTGATTTGGGGTAACGAGTTGCGCACCCTGGCACTGTCATTGGTTGCTATTGCCGTAGCTCTGGTGGTTGCCACCAAAGAACTGATTTTATGTGTTACCGGAACCATCGTAAAAAATGGTGCTAACTCATTTAATTTGGGTGATCGCATTCAGGTCAAAGACTTCCGTGGTGACGTGATTGCCCAGAACATGCTGGCCACTACCATTTTGGAAGTAGGGCCGGGCAAGCTAACCCATCAGCGCACCGGACGCATGATCGTGGTACCTAACGCCTTATTTGTGTCTGAGCCGGTTATTAACGAAAGCTACACGCACGATTACGTGTTGCACGTATTCACGGTGCCCTTTAAGCGCGAAGAGAACTGGCGTGCCGCTCAGCAAGCTTTGCTGCAAGCGACTAACGAGCACTGTGCACCTTACCTGGAAAATGTGCGGGCGCACATGAAACGAGAAAGCCAGTCGCGTGGTTTAACGTCACCTTCGGTAGAGCCTCGGGTAAGCCTACAGGTTCCGAATGCCGGTGAAATTCACCTGATTGTGCGCATTCCAACCAAGAGCGAAAACCGTAGCGCCATTGAGCAGTCTATTCTTACCGACGTGTTTACCAATAACGACTTTTCGGTGAAGAAAGATAGCGGTACCGAAGAGAAAGGAATTGAAAAGACTAATGCGGATAATCCTGATACTTGAGTGAGTTGAAAGTGGAGAACACCTCATCTTTTGACTAGGCTTATAGGTGTGAATTACCTGTAGACCACTGAACAAGGAGCCAGTATGAGTGAGAAAAAAGCATTTGAACGCAAAGTGGAAGGTCAGCTGGAAGAATGGGAAGCTGAGCTGGACAAAATGAAAGCGAAAGCCAAGCAAAGCAGCGGCGAGGCTGAAATTAAGTCAAAAGAGAAAGCGCGCGATCTGGAACACCGGATTGAAGAAGGTCGGCGTAAGCTGGACGCGCTGAAGCAAGCCGGTGCCGACGGCTGGCAGAACGTTGAAAAAGAAATTAAGAGCAGTTGGAAAGATTTTAAAACTAACTTCTAAAGCAAGTCATACCACCATGAAGCCAGTTGCGTCTGGCTTCAGGCCCTACCAGTAGTTACGAACTTCCTCAGTTCGATAAATAATTATAAAATAATTCAATATCTTAGGATTTATTCAAACTTTTTCGTGAGTAGTGTCGACTGTATCTATCCATGAATTATTGAGTGAGAATATTTCTGTATTCCTAACTACTAACTAAAAAATTAAATTATGCATGCATCAATAAACAAACTTTGGAATGCGTTTTTAACCGAACACAGCCAGAACACTGAAAGCACTGCACAACCGCCGGCCTGGTATTTTTGCGACAACGAAGCCGACGCGAATATTTGTGCAAACCTTGTGCTAGAGGGAAAAAAGCGCGCCACGGCAACATCGCTTTGGTACTTCGAACAAAATCAGGAACCCTTACCCAAAGTAGGTGATTTGGATATCGTAACCGACTGGAATGGCGTAGCGCAGTGCATTATTCGCACAACGGCAGTGAATCTTGTGGCCTATAAAGACATTACCCAGCGCCATGCGGAGCTCGAAGGTGAAGGCGATAGTTCATTAGAGTGGTGGCGCGATGCGCATTGGGCTTATTACAGTCGTGAAATGGCTCCTAAGGGGCAGATTCCAACCGAAGATATGCTCATTGCATTTCAGGAGTTTGAGTGCATCTATCCTTGAACTAAATCTCGTTAAGGCAACGTTATGTTTAAACTTATAATTGGATGTGTACTGGTGCTGATGAGCGCTCCTGTGTTTGCAAATGACATTAACAAGCAGGTGCAGCAATTCGAGAGTGCTTTACTCGACTACAAAAAACAAAAGGGTATTCCTGGGTTATCCGTTGCCGTAGTCAAAGACGGCAACATCGTTTACGAGAAAGGCCATGGGTTTTCTCACCTTGAAGGTCGGGTTCCGGTTACTACAGAAACCCCATTCTGGGTTGCCTCGGTAAGTAAGTTTTTTGTGGGTACGGCGTTCTTAAAGCTTGTTGAAATGGGTGAGCTGAAATTTGATGACACCATGAACTCAACGCCAGAGTTTGATGATTACTGCAACTGGTTAGCCGGTTCCGGGATCATTTTTGGCAAGAACTTAGAGTGCAATCAAACTTTTGAGATCAAACATGCATTAAATCACGTGGTAAACGGCGAGGTAGATACTGCATTTTTCTATAACTCGATATTTTACTCGCGATTATCCCGATTTTTAGAAGCCAAACGCGGCAACTCAATTGATAAGGCCGAAGGGCGTCATAATGAGTTAGCTCAGGCAATAACCAAGCATATTTTAAAACCGGCAGAAATGAATAATTCTATTGCGGGCCTGTGGGACTCTGAGCGTATGGATGTATTCTTTCGCAGCGCCCGGGGGTTCGGTATTGAAAACAACCGTTACGTGATGCGTAGAAGTCCGGAACGCCATATGGCTGGAGGCGCTGGGGTTAGCTCTACTGCGGGTGACATAGCGCGTTTTGATATGGCACTGGATGCAGGGAAAATTTTGTCACCTGAATATCAGGCTCTTACCAATAGCCCTTACACAACGGCCGATGGAACCGTTATTCCATATGCCTACGGGCGTTACATTCAAACGGTTAATGGTAAAAAAGTAATTTGGCATTCCGGCTGGGACGAGGAAAACGGCTTCTCAGCAACCTACCTGAAATTCCCGGAACGCGATTTAACGGTGATCGTGTTAGCTAATAGTGAAGGACTCTGGTGGGGGAACCCGCTAGATAAAGCGCAAATTGAAAAATCACCAGTATTTGTTATGGCCAGCGAAATATTCCAGCCTTAAAGCCAGCCGTTCATTTTAGCAATGCGAGCCGCATCAATGCGGTTTTCAGCGTGCAACTTACTAATAGCTTCAGACAGGTAGTTGCGCGCGGTTCCTTCCGCTACAAATAAACTAGTCGCAATTTGCGCGGTAGACCGTCCGTCAGCCGCTAGTGCCAGCGCCTTGCGTTCTTTGTCAGTTAGCGGATCCTGATGCCCAATGGTTTGTAGCAATAATTCATTGTTCACCACCCGATGTCCGGCTTTCACCTGAGTAATGCTATTCAGCAACTCTTCAATAGGTGCATCTTTTAGCAAAATGGCATTTGCGCCATTGGCCAGCGCCCGCTGAATATAGCCCGAGCGGTTAAAGGTGGTAATAATAACGGTAAGTACCTGTGGCTGGGCTTGTTTCACCCATTGCAGTAGCTCAAGCCCGGTCATTTCTGGCATTTCAATATCGGTAAGAATCAGGTCATAGGTCTGCTGTTCCAGCATCTGTTTAGCTTGCAAGCCATTCTCGGCTTCGTCTACTTCGTACTCAGACTCCAAGCGCAGTAAACCCGCCAGTGCGGTTCTAACCATGGTTTGGTCTTCAACTAACAGTATTTTCACGTCTGCTGCGCTCCGTCAGTGGGAAATAAAAGCTCGAAGCGACAGCCTTGCGATACGGAATAAGTCAGCTGTCCGCCAATTGCCTGCATGCGTTCGCGCACGCCACGTAAGCCATTACCTTCTTCTAAGTGTTCACAACCGCCGTTATCACTCAAAGCTACCCCAATGGAGCCGGACATATTACGAAACTCAATAACACACTGATTGCCCTTACTGTGACGCACAATATTGGTGACCATTTCCGTTAGAGCCAGAATCAGTGTGGTTTCGTGATTGCCAGTTACAGTTGGTAACTCGCCTTTGATGTCCGTTTTAAAGCCCGCGTCTTGCAACCGTTGCTGCAACTTATTCAATTCCCGGGTAAGACCCTGATGCTTATAGCCACTGACGCTTTTCCGAACGTCGCTTAAGCTTTCCCGGGCGATACTGGCCAGCTCTGCTAATTGCTTGCCGGCGGCATCGTATTGCTGTTTCGCCAACTGCTTTTCAGCTAAATCGGCTTTCAAAATAATACACGACAGGGTGTGCCCCAGAATATCGTGTAAGTCGCGGGCAATACGCTCGCGCTCTACAGTGGTTGCTAAGCGTTCAATTTCAGCTTCACTGCGCTTTTCCTGCAACACGCGCTGCTGGCGGTTGCGTTCAATAACCCCGAACAGGCCAATAACTACCACCAGAAATAAGCCGTAGTAGTGAAAATACTCCCAGCCAGTAACTACCACATACTGAAACGCAAACAGCGTAGCTACAATACCAAGCGCAATAATGGCAGCCCGGCGCAGAGGGTAATAAAACCCGGCAAAGAAGGCGACAAAGCCAAACATGGAGATAGTGCCCGGGTTCCACACTGTCATGGAACAGGCAATAGCGTACAAGGCTAGTAACAACCAAGGCCGTTCGCCCGGCGTGCTATATAGCGTGCGGTAGTACCCACCAATAAACGCCAGCATTGCCAGCGTCATTATGGCTAGTTGGGCAATGGAATAGGGCGCCAACACCATAGGGAAAATATAAAACCCCAGGTTCAGCAGGTATATCCACGCAAATTTTCGTTCAAGTTCAATAGTGTTCATGTGCTCATTATTGCCATAGTTGCGCAAAACCACCAGTGACATTTGTCATCGAAATGAGTGACAACTACTACTCACATTAGCTTATGACTGTTCTTACACTAGCTGGCAATCAATAACAAAAACGGAGCGCAGCTCATGATTGCAGCAAACACACTTTTGCAAGTTCAGAACCTAAGCAAAACCTATGGTGCAACCAAGGTACTTAATAATGTCTCGTTAAGCATAAACAGTAGCGAAGTAGTTGCGGTACTTGGCCCCAACGGAGCTGGCAAAACCACCCTTATAAATAGTCTGCTGGGTTTGTGCCAGGCTGAATTTGCCGAATTGCAGTTGCTTGGTCAGGCGGTGACAGGGCAGCAGCGACCACGAGAGCTTCGCGCGCAAATTGGCGTGATGATGCAGGTGGGCAGCCTGAATGCGAATTTAACAGTGCGCGAACAGCTGGATTTATTCAGTCATTACTACCAGCAGCCACTGCCAGTGGACTCTTTGATGGAACAATGTGACTTAACCAGTGTTCAGAGCCAGCTTTTTGGTTCGTTGTCGGGTGGTCAGCGTCAGCGGGTGCTGTTTGCTATTGCCATTTGTGCGCAGCCAAAACTACTGTTTCTGGACGAGCCTAGCTTAGGCATGGACGTTCACACCCGCCACATGATGTGGGAGTTGATTCGTCAGCTGCGCAATAACGGCTGCGGCATTGTATTAACCACCCATTATCTGGACGAAGCGGATCAATTAGCCGATCGCATTGTGATGATCTGCAAAGGTGAAGTTGCGGCATCCCATACGGCGGCAGATTTTCGGCAGCAGGCTAACGATCAGGGACTAACCCTTGAGCAACTGTATTTATCCAGCACAGGTTTACCGGGTGCAGCGTTGTCTTCTACAGGAGTGCAGTAACATGTTCGCAATTCATCAAGCTGAAGCTAAATACGATCTGTTGAGCCTATGGCGCACACCGGGCTTTTACTTACCGGCTATATTGTTTCCGGTGGTGTTCTATTATTTTTTTGGAGTGGTGTTTTCTTTTAGTAGTGGGGCAGCCCCGCAAATGCTGGTTGCCTATTCCTGTTTTGGTGTTATCGGACCGGCGTTATTTAACTTTTCGGTAGCCGTGGCCAGCGACAGAGTGCATGGCTGGATGGCGTTAAAACGCTTATCGCCCATGCCGTTATCGGCCTACATGCTGGCAAAGTATGTCAGCAGCACCGTATTTGCGGTGGTTATTCTGGCCCTGTTGTTCACTTTGTCTGCTGTTGTTGCCGACGTGAACCTGTGGACCTGGCAGTGGGCGAGCCTGGCATTAATATTACTAGCGGGTACTTTGCCATTTGCACTGCTGGGGTTATTGCTGGGACTTGTGTGCTCCGACAAAAGTGTGCCGGGTGTGGTGAATTTGATTTATCTGCCTATGGCGTTTCTGTCGGGCCTGTGGGTGCCGTTCACAATTTTGCCCGACTACGTGCAGAGAATTGCCGAGTTCCTGCCCACGTACCATCTTTCGCAACTGGCATTTAAAATTATTGATGCCGATCAGGGGCAGCCTGTGTGGTTACATTTAGGCTATTTGGTGGCGTTTTCGTTAGTTCTGGGATTACTTATTCGCTGGCGCTTTTCCCTATTACAAAAGTAACTAGAGGACTCGGTTATGAAAGTTAAATTAGTACTGTTAATTATACTTATTGCCATTATTGCCGGCTTGTTTCTGTTACCAGAACCTGAAGAACAGCCAACTGCCAGCCAGAATACCTTTGCGCTGGGGCCGGTGAACGTGTTTAACGGAACCGAGGTGTTACCGCTTAGTTATGTGATTGTAATCGACGGCGTTATTACAGGTATTCAGCCGCGGCCGCCCGGCGGTGAGGTCATTGATGGTAAGAATGCCTGGCTACTGCCCGGCCTAATTGATGCTCACGTTCATGTCTGGGGCGATGCGCTGGAACGACAACTCGCGCATGGCGTAACCACAGTGATTGATATGTTCGGTCACCCGAGTACGTTGCAAAAAGAAAAGGAACTGCGCGATCAGTTTCAGATTAGCCGTTCAGCAACCATGTACGGCGCTGGTTATCTGGTAACAGGACCAAAAGGGCACGGTACTCAGTTTGGTATTCAGGTGCCGGTAATGAATGGAGCTGAAGATGCCAAGCGAGTAGTGGCGGAGCGTATTGACAGCGGGTCTGA
Source organism: Pseudidiomarina planktonica (assembly GCF_900177775.1). Taxonomy (GTDB): domain Bacteria; phylum Pseudomonadota; class Gammaproteobacteria; order Enterobacterales; family Alteromonadaceae; genus Pseudidiomarina; species Pseudidiomarina planktonica. Next base: position 1,229,905 of record NZ_FXWH01000001.1, read on the forward strand.
CTTTATTAAAGCGGTATATACCAGCCCCACGGCCGTGTATGAACATGCACCTTCTATTTCATTAGAAGAGCTGGAAGCTGTGATTCGGGCCGGACATGAACGGGATCAGTTAGTGGTGGTGCATGTAAGCGATCATCAGTCGGCGTTAGATGCTGTGCAAGCGGGTGCCGATGGTCTGGTACATAGCTTTTTTGACAAAGTTGCCAGCGACCAGTTGCTGAGTGAAATAAAACAACGCGACACCTTTGTTATTCCAACACTAACCTTTTACGAGGGAATGCTGCGCGGCACCAGCACTGAAACTCTGTTACTGAATAACCCGGAGTTTGAAATTTCAGCACAGGCTAAGCAAAGTCTGAGCATGAAAATACCCGGCCAGTTTCCTGAACACTTTTTTACCAATCTGATTAGTAGCACCACACGCATGCATGAAGCCGGAATTCGTTTGCTGGTAGGTACCGATGCACCCAATCCGAATACTGCACACGGCTGGAGCATAGTGGTTGAAATGTCGCTGTTTGCTGAAGCGGGTATTCCAGCGCAGCAAATTCTAACTGCTGCCACCGCAGCAACTGCTAATGCATTTGGAATTGCTGATCGGGGTATGATCGCCAGCGGCTATCGCGCCGACTTTATCCTGCTAGAGCGCAATCCGCTTGAGGATCTGACCGCGCTGCAACAACCGCAGGCGGTTTATAAGAATGGGTTTAAGGTAGGGCGAGAGCGTTAATGCTTAAATATAAGGTAACAAGCCCAAACTAACTGTTAATAATTGCTCCAGCTAGCTTGGGCTGTCTTGTAGCTTAATCAGATGTCAGGTTGACTAGAATATATAAATGAATCCGATGCCTATTTCTGCCTCGTAATCACTACGAGCGATTGGGCTATCTCGAACTTCACTACTAAAATATTCAAACAGTGCTTCACCGTAGATTTGCCAGTTCTTATTGACGTTATGGCGATAATTGTAATCAACTCCAATCGAGCGTAACCCACCACTCATGTTGGTCTCATCTAAGCCCGATGCAGCCGCTTGGTTTGCGTCTATACCGAAACCTTTGTTGGCGTATTCGCTATCATGAAAAACGGCAACCAAATTAAGTTCAGAGCCGGTGCCGTCCAGTTGGTCGCCGAAGCGGCGGCCCACACCAAATAGAGCTAGATTACCATCACCGCCGGTCACGAACCGACTAACCAACCAATAGCGCCAATCGGAATCGAAAGCATAACGCGCTTGCAGCACTAGTTCAGCGCCTTCATCTTGCTCACCGAGCCCATCTAGCCGACCGTCGTCGGAGTCACTTTCTTCACGGCCCTCTTCAAAGCCCACAGTAGCTTCTAACAGCCAGGTCTCAGCACGAACACCACGCCAGCCCAGTGCTTCACCGGCAAAGTAGAAAACATTGTCACCGCTACGCCATTGCACTCCACCAGCAGGCTGGATTTCGAACCCAAATTCGTCTGAGCCTTCATAGGCCGTTTCATACTCAATGCCCAAACCAAGACCGAAGCCCCAACCATCTTCACCCCTGGTGAAATCGTCGACTGAGGGTAAGGGTACCAAAGCTTTGTTATCGTCCTGCGCTAATGCAGATTGAAGAGGAAGCCAAGTTATGCAGAATAACGACAGTACGCTGGTAAGTTTTTTCATATAGAATTCACTCAAGTAGGTGTTGATAACTAGTAAAGCTGGTTTAGTAAAACGTCTAAACGTACAGCTTTGGTGATTAGATCATTTAATATCTTTGAATAAGCGTGCTACCAAAACTGACTGAGGCTAAGCTTGGTTGGAGTTCACACCCAGTGCGGTAACGGTAAGCAGAATGACCGCCATACCCAGCATTTGAGTGCCAACCAACACTTCGCCAAGAATAATCACCCCGAATAGTGAAGCGGTAACCGGCTCTACCATAGCAACAATAGAAGCTACGGCTGGAGCCGTTTGCCGCAAGCCGATAATGTAGAATATAAAAGAAACGCCACCGCCAAGTACCCCAAGCACGGCAAGTAAAGGCCAATCTAAGGAGCTAAGTACACGTCCAGCTTGTTCGGCATTCATGATGCTGCCAAGAATCACTATCAGCGTGCTAAAGGCTATAGTTAAAATAGCCGGGGCGCTGCCGTGCAATACCGCGTATTTAAACCCGAAAATAAACAGCGCCAACGACGCGCCTGAAAGTAAACCGGTTATAACGCCCAATGGTGTCACACCGCCAGCATCAACTGCGTAAACACGGGTGAGCAGCACTATTCCTATCATGACTAATACAATTGCCAGCCATTTCATTGGCGTGGCGTATTCCCACCGCAGCATGAACGAAACTAAATACACAAATATAGGGGCGCAATACATCAGGGTGGCAGCAACAGCCACGCTACTTTCGGCAATACTGAAAAAGTAAAAATAGAAGTTTCCGGCAACGCCCAGCCCGGCAATTACCGACCAGAACCATAACCACAGGCTAGCAAAGCCGCTGCAGCGAGGCTTTAAAGCCAGCCACACCAGCACAAACAACAATCCGATGGCGCCGCGATAGAAGGAAATAACTACGGAATCCCAACCCTTAGCTATTAACACACCTGCAATTCCGCCCGATAACCCCCAGCAAAGCGCGGCTGCCATTACCAGCAATATGCCCCGGTTCGCCATGCGCCTCCCTTTGCTCAGCTTTGCTTTCTCAACTTTGCTTGCTCAAATAAGTGTAGACCAAAGATGCGCTCTGTGGTCTTGTTTTAGCAATGCTGTCGCATAGCTGTCGCATCCCTTTCGTTAACCTGACGTCTTATATTTTCAATGTCTTCGCTATCGTGGAGTTGCTCCAACAGGTGAGCTTCAAACGATAAACGAGGAATTTAAAATGAAAAATATCAGCGTGAAATGGTTATCAATAGGCGTGCTTACCTATATTGGTGTGTCTGTTCTTATCAGTGTCATTCTTTCCATGGGATTAATGTTTGCCTTCAGCTCAATACCGCCTGAACAGTTAACTGTTGTTGAACCTTCGGCAACCATCTTCAGAGTCGGCGAACCTGTTATTGGGTTTATGGTTTCGCTGTGTGTTGCACGGTGGATATGCAATAAAACTCTAGCTAATAAACCCCGCACGGTGTGGGCATTTGCCGCATTCTTAATGCTGTACGGGCTTGCAAGTATGGTGATTCATCAGGATTTTGCGCTTGCAGCAGCTCTACCTAAGTTGTTGGCGCCATGGGTAATTGCGTTTCTGGCGGTTAAATGGAGCCGTTATTCTCAGGCTGTCTGAAAGTTGGTATGCTGGCGTTAATAGTCACTTGGGTTCAATTCCATGGAAATTAACGCTGAAATTATAAAGAAATACCGACAAAAGCGATGCTGGTCACAACTGCAATTGGCGGAAATGGCCGGCATCAGCATGCGAACTTTGCAGCGGGTTGAGGCGCAATCAACAGCCTCGCTGGAAACTATAAAAAGCATTGCGTCCGTGTTGGAGATAAGCTCTGAAGACCTTTTACAACAAGAAAATACTAGTAACCTTGATGCCGCTAAAGTTGACTCAACCTATCAGCGTAAGCGCACGCAACTAATAGTTGGCGTTGTGCTGGTGTGCATTGTGAATGTAATTGCTTTAGCGCTGCTGTTTTACCAGCGGGAACAACAAGCTATTGATGAATCAACCTTTTTTATATTGAAGAACCTGGTGTCGGTGACACTTGTTTTGTCGGTGGGGGTAGCGCTTTTTCAGGGTTACCGCAAAGGCCTTATTTTTAAGAAAGACATTTACTGAAAATCGAAGAAATCTGAATTTTTAAAATCCAAAAGCATTGCTGCGTGCATCTAACTAGTAATTCATAGTAAAGGACACGCACAATGCATTATTTCAGTTGGCTACTTCTGCTTTTGCCCGTTACCTCGTGGGGCAGTGAAACTACGGATTTTGAAACACAGATGGCGCAGGTTGATCACACCTTTTTTCAGCGCGCATTTAATGAATGTGACTTTGAGTATTTACGCCAGCATATATCCGCTGATTTGGTGTTTTACCACGATCAGGGCGGAGTGCAGAACGCTGAAACTTTTCTTCAGAACACCAAAAATAATATCTGTTCAAATCCAAAGGTTAAGCCTTTGCGAGAGCTTATTCCGGGCTCGTTAGCAAGTTTTCCGCTGTATAAAAATGGCCAGATTTATGGCGCCATTCAGCATGGTGACCATGCGTTTTACTTAAGAAGTGATGATGGGACGAAGGTACTTACTAGTACTGCAAAATTCACCCATACATGGTTGTTAAACCAAGGCTCCTGGCAACTTGCGCAAGCGCTGAGTTACGATCATCAGTCTCCCGATGCAGATGAAACCGCACTACTTAAGGTTATGAACGAAGCGGGTGTTACAGCCTTAGGTATAGGGGTCATAACTAACGGCCGGGTTGAATCAACTCAGGTTCTGGGCACTCTTGATGGAAAGGTTCCCGCGCCTGAAAACACTCTATTCAAAGTTGCTTCGTTAACCAAGCCTATTGTGACTCTGGTAACCTTAAAACTCGTACACGCTGGCAAGCTCTCGCTGGACGAGCCGCTGTCGGACTACTGGTTAGACCCGGATGTTAAAAACGATGCACAGGCGCATTTGCTAACGCCCCGAATTTTGCTGTCGCATGAATCGGGTTTTGATAACTGGCGGCGCATGTCTAAAACCGGCAAGTTAACCTTTAATTATGTTCCGGGCGAAGGCTTTGGTTATTCCGGCGAAGGGTTCGAGTACTTACGTATGGCGCTTGAAAACAAGTTCGAAATGCCGATTGAACAGCTGGCACAGAACTATGTATTTGAGCCAGCAGGAATGATCGATACCCACTTTTGGTGGAACGATCAGGTGGATAACAAGCGCTACGCTCTTAACTTCGACGAGCACGGCAAACCATACCCGTTGAATAAGTATTACGAGGCCAATGCCGCGGCTAATCTAATAACCACAATTGGTGATTACACCTTGTTTATGCAGTATATTCTTCAACAACAGCAGCTTATGCCCGAGCTATATGGGTTGATGATTGCCAAGAAGCGGAAGCTGAGCCAGCAGCATTACTTTAGTTTAGGGTGGGAGATATTAGCCAACCTGCATGAGGGTGAAGACGCCATCCTGCATACAGGTAAAGACCCGGGCGTAAATGCGTTGACATTGTTTTTCCCGAAATCAAAGAACGGCTATGTGCTATTGATGAACGGTGACAATTCTATGCCCGTTATGGAGCAGGTTTTGCCCACCTTATATTTAGGCTCACAGCTATGGAGCAGAAGGTAATACAGACCATGAATAATGAAGAAATACTGGTGCCACTGATTGTTTTTACATCCATTGTTGTATTAATCGGCCTTATGCTGGCGTATCAACTACTGAAAAAACGCCAGTTTATAAAACTGCTAGAACAGCACGGCGATATGCAGCCGGAAGCTATTGAAGCGGTAGGGCGCTTCTTCTTCGCGTCACAAAACGATTTGCGTAAAGGTGCCTTTCTTCTGGTTATTGCCCTGGCTATTTGGGGTTTTTCATTTCTGGTTGAATTTCGATCGGGCGGCAATCTTGATTTAAACCAGGCGCTGAACGGTATTGCTTTATTCCCTTGTTTTTCCGGGCTTGCTTACTTGCTTTTGTTTTATGCCAGCAGGGGCAAATAAGAGCGAATGAACCAGTTTTCCGACGCGCAGTTAGTTGCCATTATTCAGTCCAGTGCCGATCATTCGGCATTTGACGAGTTGTTTCGTCGGCATCACTTAAAGCTTAGAAACTTTATGAGAAGCCGGGTGCAAGAAGCAACGGCAGATGATGTGTTGCAGGAAACCTACATCAAAGCATTTACCCAAATCAGCAAGTTCAAATTAGAAGCAGCGTTTTCAACATGGTTGTTTTCTATTGCGCTAAACGAGTACAGACAGTTCGTGCGCAAAAAAAGTATTTTTGAAAAGCTGAAGGATTCATTGTTTCGCCAACCACAGCTCGGTAAAACAACGAGCGAAGTGGACGTACTGATAGATTTCACCAGAGGTGCTTCCGCATTAAGCCCAGTGCAATATAACCTGTACGTTATGAGCCGAGTGTATGGCTATTCCCATAGCGAAATTGCGACGCGTACAAAGTTACCGCTGGGTACCGTTAAAACCCATCTATTGCAAGCCGAAAAATTAATGAAGGTGGTATTAAGTGAGTGAATTTCTGAGCTTAAATCGTAGAATTCGGTTACTGGTATGGCGTAATCGTCGCTATATCATACTGGCATTGGCATTACTCGCCGCCTCGCTGTGTATCGTACTGTTTTCGCCTAATCTGGCGTTGTGGGCTATACCCATTGGAATACCTCTGGTTTTGCTGGTGGTTTATTTCATTGATTGAGAACGATAAAAAGAAATGGTGCTTTTTACTTCAAGGGCAATGAAAGCACCTGAATGTCGTCTAAAAACGGACCAGCGCTGCTCGTATTCCCGCCAATCACAAATACTTCATCACCAAATACCACTGTGACGTTATGCCTGCTGGCGCAGTTGGTTGGGCGCTATGCCTAGCCAGCGCTTGCAGGCGCGACGGAAGTTATTAGGGTTGCTGTAGCCGAGCTGGCTGGCTAGTTCGGAGTTGGTGCCACCGGGTAGTTCCAGCAGACATAAGAGTTTGTATAACCGTACGTTGTCGTAAAAGCCCTGATAAGATTGTCCTACGCTGGCGAACAGGCGTTTGCACGACGACACGCTAATGTTCAGGTAGGCCGAAAGCTCACTTAATGAAACATCCTGGCCGCTATTTAACTGTTGTAACAGCCAACGAAAGATTCGCTCAAACTGCGCTGGCCCACCAACCGCATTTCGCTGCAACTGGCAGAAGTACAAAGCCTGATTAAAGCGCTGCTGATTTGGTTGATAGCGTGCTTGCAGGCATTGGTCGGGAATGGTGATGCGGGCCACACCGCGGGTATGAATAATAGGTAGCCACTTTTCCCAAATGGGCAGCGGTACAACGTCTTCAGGTAAATAAAGCTTCCAGGCTTTCAGGTCTATATTTAATTGTTTGGCTAAGGTAAAAAACAGCGCCACGGCGAGCTTGCAACTGGCGGTTCGGCTGGCTTGAAATTGCTTGGATCGCGCACCGGAAAAGGGAACTAAATCAATAGTCACGCCTTCTTCACTGTGCTGCGGCAGCACTATCATGTTCAGCACCGCCAAATCACGGTAACGATAAGCCAACTTCAGCACGTGCTCGAACGAAGACGATTGCGAGCACAGCTCAATAACCGGGCTCATGGAATTTTGAAAGAAGGTTTCAGCAACCAGCTGCCAAATGTGCGGGTCGGATACTTCCAGCTCTACTTGCGCCAGTAATTGCTGCACCTGCAAATGGGTAAGCCGGTAGTCGGCGGTTTTTACCTCACCGCTAAAGTTGGGCAACCCCTGCAAAACCTTAGCCGTATTGAAGCCACGACGTTCCAGCAAAGGTATAAGCGATAACAGCCAGGGTTTTCCAAATAATACCGGACTATTTAGCGCTCGGCTGGGCTTCATAGTGGCCTCCGAAGTCGAGCGACTCGCCAAGATTCTGCAACGCTTGTTCCGCACTGCTCTCGCGAACCGGATGTACGCTAATGGTGCACTCTAAATACTTCGGAGCTTTTAATTCCCGGGTTATTGCGTCACGCAAATTATCCATCAATTGCTGTGCCTGCTTAGCCGAGGTTTCAGGCAGTAACATTAAGAACCGATCGCTGTGATCACGGCACACACAATCGGTAGGGCGCAACAGCAGGGTAATGAGTTCACCCACTTTGTGGAGGAGTTCGTCGCCGGCCGCACTTCCGCGCAGTTGGTTAAACTTGGCAAACTGCGTGAGGTTTAAATAAGCAATGCATAAAGGCTGCTTAGACTCGGTAGCGAGCGATATCTCACGCTGTAGTAAATAGCCGAAGTAGCGCGCGGTGTATAAAGTGGTGAGCGGATCCAGCCATTGATGTTCGCGCAAATACTTTTCGCGGGTAGCTAGTTGCCGGGTTACCGACAGGTGCTCTTTGCGCCATTCGAATGCGCCTAATGCCAGCAAGGCTAAACCCAGCGGTTGTGGCAATGATTCCAGCCAGCTAAGCAGACGCATGTCGTCGGGGTAGCGCACGAATTCGTCAAGCAAATCTAAACTCAGCGAGAAAATTAATATTAAGCCACCACTGTAAAAGTGATTAGTCACCCGACCTTGCGGGCGCGTAACCACAACTAGTACAACGGCCAGAATGGTCAATACTAAGGTTGACCCTTCACCTAAAACATCCAGGTAATCAATAATGTGCGGTGGCTTGCTTTGACCTAACTGGTAACTAATAAGCATTGCGAAAGCCATAACCAGCACGATTAACGCAATTCGCCAGTTGTTCATTAACTTCATAATTCCTGCCTGTTGCACGTTTATTCCAGAGCTAATTTGCTATGTGCTTAACATAGCGTGACTGCATGACACTCTGGTGACAACGCGTTATTAGGCTGGGCTATTGCGACCCGAATCAGGAAAGCTCTGAATTTGCAAAAGTACATCGTCGTTATGTCATTTAAGATGCTTAAGGTGGCAACCCTGACTGGAACCGAAAACGAAGACCAATCCAAAATGGGGAACACCATGAAGAAGACTTACCTAGCTTATGCCATAGCACTGTCTTGCTCAGCTATTACCAGCGCACACGCCGCTCCGCTGCAGCAAGCACAGACCGAACAAACCGAAGCCGAAGCTAAACAAGACGAATCGCTGGAAGAAGTGATAACCATTGGTTATCGCGATTCGGTAAAACGTGCTGTGCAACAGCAGCGTGAGTCCGGCGGCATTATTAACGTGCTGAAAAAAGACGACATGGGTAAGTTGCAGGACGACAGCGTAAGTGACGCACTGCAGCGCATTCCTGGTTTGTCGGTTGAACGTGACCAGGGCGAGGGGCGTTTCATTCGTATTCGTGGCCTGGCACCAGATTTGAACTCAGTGTCGTACAACGGAACTGTATTAGCCGCGCCTGAAGCGGGCCGCCGCGCCGTAGCGCTGGACGTTATTCCTTCCGATTTGCTGGAATCTATTGTTGTAAATAAAACGCTGACACCAGACATTGCTGCGGGCAGCCTTGGTGGCAACATTGAATTGAAGAGTATGACAGCGTTTGACCGTGAAGGGTCGTTCTACTCTATTGGTGCTGACATTGGCTATAACCAGCAAGCGTCAGAAACCAACCCGAAAGTGTCTGGCGTATTCAGCAACACCTTTGATTTAGGTGGCAAGAAAGACAGCTTTGGTGTGGCCTTTGCCGGCAGCCATCAGGAACGCTCGTTCACTACTGATAACGTTGAAACCGGTGGTGGTTGGGATTTTGATGAGCCGGGTCTGGAAGAGTTTGAGCACCGTGCTTATGCGGTAACTCGTGAGCGTACAGGTTTAGCGTTGAACCTGGATTATCGCCCTAGTGACACCTCAGAATACTATTTCCGTTCGCTTTACAGCGAGTTCGCCGATACCGAAATTCGCCAGGGCTTAATTACCGAATTTGCCGATCCGCAATTGCAAGATGCCACTGGCGCTGGCGAGATTGCTCGTGAGCTGAAAGACCGTAAAGAAACGCAAGAGATTAAAGCGTTCGTTCTTGGTACTGAGCAAACCGTTGGCGAGTGGCAATTAACCTTAGAAGCCGGCACCAGTGAAGCGGGTGAGTCGCAACCTTTCGCTATTGGTGGGGCTAAGTTCGTACAAGAGTTTGACGACGGACTAGGTTTCAGCGGCGTGAAGAAGCTGGAACTGCTGGCTCCTGATACAGCCTATCAGGCTGAAGGCTATGAGCTTGATGAAGTAGAAGTAAGCAATGCCGAAACCGAAGAAACTGAAAAGAATGTGAAGTTCGATTTAGCCTACGACTGGTTACAGCCTTCGTATCAGGCCACCTTTAAGTTTGGTGGCAAGGTAAGTCAACGCGAAAAGACAGCCCAGGAAGACATTTATATTTACAGTGACTTCGAAGACCTTGGTGTTACCGAACTAACGCTGGCTGACTACCAGAGCGGCCCGGTTGATTACGGTTTGGGCACTTTTGGTCCGGGTATTGATGCCGGGGCGTTGTGGCAGTTACTGGAACCTTTTGACCGTGATGACTTTTATGACGAAGTAGAATCACGCATTGCCAGCTACGGCATTGAAGAAGATATTACCGCTGGCTACTTCATGTTTGACGTAGGCTTTAACCAATGGCAGGTGATTGCTGGTGCACGTTATGAGCACGAAACACGCACTGCCAACGGCAGCCGTTATAACGATGAAACCGAAACCTTTACCCCAGAATACGCTAAGTTTTCTGACAGCAGCTGGTTGCCAAGTGTGGTTGCCCGTTACGATGTAAGCGATGCCACTATTGTGCGTGCCGCCTTCAGCACAGGTTTGGTTCGCCCAAGCTTTGAGCAGGTAAGACCGAGCTACTTCCTAGAAAACGACGACGGTGACTTAAAAGCGGAGTTCGGTAACCCAGAGCTTGAGTCACTAACTTCAACCAACCTTGACTTCGGTATTGAGCACTACAACGAAGCCCTGGGCGTTGTGTCGGTAATGCTGTTCTACAAAGATATCGAAAACTTTGTATACGAAGCCGACGTGGCCGGCCGACCTGGCTACGAAGCCTTCGATGAAGCCGTAACCTTTATAAACGGTGACGACGCCCACTTATATGGCCTGGAGTTCAACTTAGTACACGAACTAAAAGGCTTTAACAGCTGGCTGGACAACGTTTTGGTAAGCACCAACGTAACTTTAACTGACTCTGAAGCAACGGTTGACTGGTTAGACGATGGCGAATTACAAACCCGTGATATTCCACTGCCAAGCCAGTCTGACACCACCGCGAACGTGGCTCTGGGTTACGAGAACGACGTTATGAGCCTGCGTTTAGCCGCTAACTTTAAGTCTGAGTATCTGGCCGAGTTAGGTGATGTGGAAGACAGCCGTTACGACATTATTGAAGACGACAACCTTACTTTGGATTTTTCAGCCAAGTGGATGGTTAACGAATACGTGAACATTAGCTTTGCAGCGAACAACCTGACCGACGAACCCTACTACGTGTACACCGGCCAGCGCCGTTACAACGCGCAGTACGAAAGCTACGGGCGTAGCTTCACTTTGGGTATTCAGCTAATTAACTGGTAAGGGAAACCGTTATGACTAATAAACTAGGAAAAAATATGAAGTTTAATACAGTATCCAGCGCCGTGTTAGCGGCGCTGTTATTTACCTCAGCTTGCAGCTCGGAAGCACAGCAAACGCCAGTTCGCCATCAGGTAATGATAAATGAACAAGCCTTAGTGGCAAACGACCGCGCTATTAGCTATGCCGGTGACATGTTGACTGAGGGCGACTTCTTCCACCTGCGCTCGCTTAAGCTAAGTTCTGGCGAGACTATTGTGGGTGCTATGGAAGGGAATAGCCAGCAGTTGCACCTGTGGCGCTTTACCGGCCAGGAATTCCAGCCCGTATGGCAGGGTGAAATTACCAGCCGGGTAGTGGAAGACATCTGCTTTTTTGAAAGCCAGCAGAACCAACAGCTGTCAGTATTCGTGCTGGGTGGCCGTGGTGGCGCTGAGCAACGCTTGTTGCAGCAAGACAGCCAGTGGCTGCAGCAGCCGTTAACCATTCGAGAAATGAACGTACCTTTTGACAGTACTGCGTGCGTGGTTTCGCAGGCGCACTCCAAGCTGTATGTGGCCGAAGCGGACCAAGCAATTTGGGCTTACAACGCCGAGCCGGAAGTGGACGAAGGCCGTGATCTTATTGCTGCTAAAGCACCTTTTGGTGAGATTAAGAACGAAATGAAGGCGCTGGAGCTATTGCAAGACGGAACCTTGCTGGCGCTGGAAGAAGAGCCACCACGCTTACTGGTCTACCGCTTAACCGACGACGGTTACAAGTTCGACCAGGCAACCGACTTTGATGGCGTTGACGCATTCACTGATGTAACTATGCAAGGCGGTGGCAAGGTGTTGCTAACGGAAGAGGGCATGACCGCTTCCGAGCAGTTTGAAGTTGAAGATCTGGGTGATACGCTTTCGCAAAACGCGAAGCCAGTGAAACAAGTTGCCGCCACGCTGGAAACCCAGCCGTCACCTCGCCGTGGCGATGCTATTGATGATCCGGCGGTATGGGTGCATTCCGATACGCCAGAGCAAAGCCGTATTCTGGCAACCGACAAGCGCACCGGGCTGTACGTTTACAATATGCAGGGCCAGATAGTACAGGAACTAGCCGTTGGCCGGTTGAATAACGTAGACGTGCGCCATAACCTGGCTGCTGCAACCTTGCGCGACGACAACAGCATTCAGCTGTTTGATATTAACCAAAACGGCGAATTATCGCTGGCGGCTAATCAAAAAACCGACATTGCTGAAATTTACGGGCTGTGTATGGGTTATGACTCACAAGCCGAGCAGACTTCCGTTTACGTGAATGGCAAATCCGGCCGTATTCAGCAGTTTGTGGTTACTGATGCTGGCGAGCTCAGCCTAGTGCGTGAAATGAGCGTTCCTTCGCAACCTGAAGGCTGTGCCGTTGATGATGAGCAGCAACGCCTGTTTGTTGGTGAAGAAGACGTAGCCGTGTGGTTGTTTGATGCCCGCGCTGCAGGCTCTGAAAACGGCGAAGAGATTATTCGTGTCGCTGATCACGAAGAGCTGGTTGACGACATTGAAGGCGTTGCCTTTGCACGCGTGAATAACCAACCTTTGTTGTTTGTGTCCAGCCAGGGTAACGACAGCTACCTGGTGTTTGACGCCGACCAGCCGTGGAAACAACGAGCGCACTTCCGCATTCGTACCAATATTGAACAGGGTATTGATGGCGCTTCAGAAACCGATGGCATTGAGGTGACTACTCAGTCGCTGGGCAAGGGATTCGAGCAAGGCGCATTTATGGTGCAAGACGGCCGTAATCGTATGCCGGAAGCTGGCCAGAACGTTAAACTGGTGCCGCTAGAGCGCATTATTAGCTTGTTCTGATTAACCTGAGTTTTACTAGGGTTTTACTCAGGCTTTTGTTAGGGAAGAAAGTAGTAAGTCAGAAAGTAAAAAACCGGCATGGAAGCCGGTTTTTTTTATGCCGTTCTTTTAGAACCAGAATGAAACTTACTGTTCGAGAGGCTTGGCGTAGATTAAGTCTGTGCCATTCCAGCAGCGATCTTCGCGGCTTGGGCTTGGATTCTCACAAACACGATTGGCTGTTGCAGGGGCTTCGTCGGTAAAGCTTTTCTCGCCATCGTTTGATTTATGCAGAGTGAAGCCGTCGTACAAGTCACCGGTAGCTGTGTAGGAGCGGTACACTATTTCTTCCTGGGTAAAGTCCAGCGTTTGAAACAGTTGGGTGTCTTCGGCGGTGCGCGTCATGGTGCCCTTGGCGTTATCACTAACCAGGTACATTTTCGGGCCAGCGACAGATACCACGTAAATCGGGCCTTGCTTGCTCTTTGTTTGGGTAACCCCACCCATGCGGCCATAGGTATGATCGTGCCCTTGTAGTACCAAATCCACGTTGTATTTTTCATACACCGGCTGCCAGTATTCGCGCAGAATTGGATTGTCACGACCTTTGGACACCGATTGAATAGGGTGGTGATGGAATACTACTGTCCAGCGGTTTGGGTTATTCGCCAACACCTGCTCCAGCCACTCGGCTTGTTGTTTGGCTTTGCTTTCGTGCTGCAGTGCCTCGGTAGAGTCCAGCGCTATGTAACGCACGCCCTGATAGTCACTAAAGTACACAGTGTCAGACAAAGCTTCCGGGCCATTTCCCGCGACCTTATAGTGTGCCGTCCAGTTAGGTAGCAGGTAGCGAATTGGGTTGTCGTCGTCACTGGAAAACTCGTGGTTACCGGCGGCAGGTAATTGGTTAAGAGTGGACGCCATCCAGCTGGTTGCCGCAAACCATTCACCCCATTCATTGTCATGAATACCGGAGCGCGAATTCACTAAGTCACCCGCATACAACATAACCCGGGCGCGGGGAGCTGTGCGTATAGCCTCACGCACAGTGCGCGAATAATGCGAATACACCGCATTCTGAGCGTCACCAAGATACAGCGCCGTGTAGGGGGTAAATTTCGCCGTTGGCGTTTTAAACTGGTACCAGTCGCTCCAGGTGCCTTCGCCACTTACTCTGTACGCATACAGCGTATCGGGCTGTAAGTTATTCACCGTAACCCGATGATGATGCGCTTTGCCATTGGGTGACTCTAGCTCAACATACTCGGCTGTATGTTCACTTGCGTGCAGATGCATTCCAGGCGAGGGCGTTGCGTTTGAAATCTGAACTTTGGCGCCTTTAACCTGCGCATTGGTGCGCCAGGTTACCGTTTGCGAGTTGTGCGGCGTAGCCGTGCCAAGAAGCGCAATACGATCCGGGAAAGCCGTTACCTGATAGCGCTGCTGACCGTCGGGAATAGAAGTATTGGCACTTGGCGTTTGTGCTGCGCTTGCCGTAGTGCTAAGTGCCAGCGACAGCGCACAGGCAACCAGTGTTAATTTCGAGTAGGGCATCTCAATTATCTCTCGGTTATGTCAGTTAAATAATACGAGAGCTTAAAAGAATTGAGTGACACTGGCATTGCGGTGCGCGGGGTTGGTGAGCTGATTGCACCTACTGGATTGGATTCTAACCGGTGGCTATATCAGAGTATAAAAGGCGATGGTAATTGCGAAAGCAGTTATAACTAGCGTAATAGGTAGGGCTAATATTAAAACTAGCGCTGTATTTGGATTTAAGCTGAGTCTATTGTTAATAAGATAAATCAAAAACAGAGAGACTATTCCCGCAATAATTAGCGCAATTCCTGTGTTTGTATTGATAGAGTACCAAGCTTCAGTGCTGCTCAAAGTTTGGTCAATACGTACGCCATACGCAGAATTAGGTGGAACCATTTTCAACGCTAAAGGTATGCCAATTGCAGTAAAAAGTATCGATGTCGCATATGAAACGAAGCTTACAAATTTTTCTAGTTGCATAAGAAACTCCCTGTAAAAATAGTAACGCGATAGCCTAATTAAACCTAATAAGGTCCATCTTGCTGATATTAGTAGTTACTTTCATATCTTTCCTAGAATATGGATTGGAGCATCAACGGCTCGCATACCGCCAACTATAAATCGTGACTAGCGAGGGAGAATAAATCCGTCAATGAGCATGCCAAACTGGCTGCGAGTTCCCACCACGGTGATTTTTCCACTTTCAGGTAAACTATTTCGATTACTCTCAGTCGTACATAACTCTCCGTATTCCAGTTCGTCAGTTTCAATAATTTCTAGCCGTTGACTGCAGTATTTTCTCCTACTTCCTTTTTCGTAATCCATCTCATATCTCACTTCTTGTTTTGCCAGGACCATGTGCAGAGCAAGAGGGAGAGACTTGTCAATAAACATCCAACTAAACATGAGATACAAGAACGGCATAGTCACGATGGCTAGTTGACCGCGCCAAGTTGCTTCTAAATACCGCATAAATTTTGTGTCTTTTTTTAGGCACAGGTACCACGTTATCGCAAGAATAAACGCTAGTACCCAAATCACGCCCATGGTATTTGCTGTCCAACTTTTGGCTACCATAAACTTATAAAATAAAGTCGGTATTACTGAGAATGCCATAACCATCAACGACCCACTGAGGATGCGGGTAATGAGTAATTGTTCAGACCATTTTGGTTTTGGTGGAGGAGGTAACACCTGATCACCTTCGCTATTAGTCTTTGCTGCTCGCTCTTTTATTTTCTTGGCGAGCATCGCTTTGGCTTCTAGATAGCGTTCGGGCCATTTTTCTTGATCGATCCAGACTAAAACGTCTTCAAGTTCGGCAATAGTGTATTGAGAATAGTCCGGGGAATCGTCGTCCATATCCAAATCCTTGGCTTACTGCTGTCGAAAAGCTATGGAATACACTGCTAAACCTGTTGGCGTAGTATTCAGTGCAGAAGCACACCTAGCAAATAATGCGGCGTAAAACAAAATTAGCGCTTGCCGCAGTGTAAGATCGGAGAAGGGCACCGTTAACATCCATTGTCAGAAACTGTCGATGCATTCTAAGGTATACGCTCGCTCAGACAAAGCCGAAATCAACAAAATAAAAACAAAATATAGGCCCGCCAGTTTTGGGCTTTCTGCTGTTTATTCTTGATAAAGCTTGTCGAATTTGCTTTTCAATAATGAAACAGCAGCTTTGCCGCCTTGCATACCACAAAGGTTTACCGGGAGTTTAAAAGCAGTACTACCGGTTTAACTTGGTTTCGAGACCCTAGCTAGCATTGTTGTTTGTCGAGAAAGTGTAAATACGGACATTCTAATTCCGGTGTATTAAAGTTAAGGTAATTTGAAGACAAATATTAAAGGATTAAAATTTGAAACTCCTCACAGTATTTACCGCCGCATTTTTCAGCGCATCTAGCCTTGCAGGAACTACCATTTATGACGAGTCGAGGAACAGACACATTCCAATAGAGGTATCGTATCCAAGCTCACAAGGTCAATGTTCTGTAGATAAAAAGTGTCCAGTTGCGTTGCTGAGTGCGGGTTACGGAGTATCTCATACGAAGTACAATTTCTTATCTGAGCAGTTAAACCAATTGGGTTATATGGTGGTGGCTGTTCGACATGAGCTGGAAACGGATCCACCGCTGTCCGTGTCTGGCGACCTGTATGAAAGCAGAAGCGAGAACTGGATTCGAGGCGCAGAAACACTAGATTTTGTGAAGCACAATCTTGAAGCACTGCATAACAATTACACTTTTGACGACTTACTGTTGATAGGTCACTCGAATGGGGGAGATATATCGTCGTGGCTCGCGAACGAGGGAAAGGATTATATAGCGGCCGTAATTACGCTTGATCATCGGCGCGTTCCGCTTCCGCGCAACAAAGATATTAGCGTGCTGTCTATTAGAGGCAGCGACTATCCTGCTGACAAAGGAGTTTTGCCGTCATCAGAAGAGACTGAGCAGTACAATATTTGCGTAACAGAGATACCGGAATCCCGACATAACGACATGACTGACTTCGGGCCTACTTGGCTTAAAGATGAAATAGCACGAATTCTGGTAGAGCATATTGAAAGAGGGCGGTGCGTTAGCGATTTAGAATGACGAACAAGGTCCAAAAGCCTGTGATGGACACTATTCCATGCTGGCAGGGGCTTTTTATTCAAAGGCGCTTATCTGACAGAGTTCTGTCGTAAAAATAGCTGGTAACTGTCAGATATAAGTCGTAACAATGACGGCATATGATCTAGGAATTGCGCCTAACATAGCCTTACTTTTTAACGAAACGTAAGGCGGAAATGTATGAGTAAATTAATGCAATTAAATAAGAATAAGATTCAGCAACTCAGAAAGCATAAGTGTTGGAGCCAGGACGAATTGGCCGCAGCCAGCAATTTGAGCATTCGGACCATTCAACGCGTTGAGAAAACCGGCAATGCATCACTGGAAACCGTTAAAGCAGTAGCCTCAGTATTCGAAGTGGAACCACTGTACCTGCAGAGCAACAAAGACATTGAGAACGTGACGTTCAACTTTCTGTGCAAGTACTCGTGGATTGCTGCTTTTGCTCTTTCTAGCGTCTTCTTTGGCTTATGGATAGTAGACATACTAATTCCAACCCTGAAAGGCGCCGACTTCAATAATCAATACAAAATTCACGGTGACTTTCGCTATCTGGATTTCGGCGGTATCAGCTTTTTTGCTGGCTTTGCCTTGCTCGGAGTAAATCTATTTATCGAGTTTTTGAACAGAAAACGAATGACTGGACGTGTGACCGTAAATAGTGAAGCTGATTGATCTAAATGGCGGGCAATATTTGCTCGTGAACGAGCTGACCTTCGCTCTTTACCTGATTCAACTAGTGATTGACCGTACCTGCAATATTGCGCGTTTTGTGTATTTAGGTCGTTTACCGTCAATGACGTAACGAAAAATCAAAATTGGATATTGTGCGCACGCACTTTATAAATGTATACCCACTAAGGTTTGCCATGAACATTAAGCTAAAAGTAACCATCGGATTTTTGCTAGTTTGGGTGATTAGCTCGCTTACTATGGTAGCCGGATACCCCGAAGTTTACTCCCCGTACTCATTCACTGTCGTTATTCCAGTTTTTCTGTTTTATGGAATGGGTGTACCCGAAGCTTTAATAGCTCTGATTGCATCTCTGCCGAATGCGTTGTTGTTTTGGGCTAGTACGATTCCAGTAATGCGTGGAAATGCAAAAGTGAGTCGCATATTAATTGGTATTAGTGGCTTACTTATGCTGATTTCAATTGGCTTTCTTTTTATGTCATATAGCTACGGAGTCCAATATCAGGGGTTAGAGCATACGATATTAATTTACTTGTTTAACGCTATCTTAATTGGTGTAATTGCGACAGTGCTTGTAAAAAATTATCGTAGGCCAACTATAAACAATTCATTGTTGTACAGTTCTTTATTGTTTAGTTGGCTTGGTTGGTGCGCGCTCCCATGGCTAGGCGAAATGATGTAGTGGGTATAACAAACCAAGTAAGTGGGACAATAAGCATCCTATGAAAATGAGCCACGAAGAATACATCGCGAAGATGCGAAAACGCGCCGCAGAAGTTGCAAGGGGCATGCTAGATGGCTCTATTCACTATCTTGAAGGTGCAATTGAGTTGTTTTCTCTACGGGGCGAGGTCGGACTCTCTGAAAGCGATAAGGATTTTCGAGCTTTTACCGCTGTAGCTTCTGGAATCGATCACTTACCGGTCGGTGAATCAAGGCAGTACTGGTCTCAAGAAGCCCTCGGGTGTCATGAGGCAGAGATACAGGAATCCATTAAGTGGGCAAAGGAAGCCTCTTTGTCAGAATGTAAATCTATCGCGGTAAGGTTCAAAACTTAGCAAAGTTGAGGAGCATCGCCAGCAAAGCTGGCTGGGTCTCGCTACGCTCGCATTCTGTTGGGCGGCATTAACGTCCGCCCTTGGCACAAACCAGCCTTAAAAAATTAATAAGGAACCCAATGCTCCACAACCCCATAAACTTCAAAGAAAAGCTGAGCCTGTTTAATGAGCCATGGTCACCGAAGGTCATAGCCGAGATGAACGACTACCAGTTCAAAGTGGTAAAACTTCAGGGTGATTTTGTCTGGCATGACCATAAGGATACTGATGAAACCTTTATCGTGCTGGCGGGGCGTCTGCGCATCGATTTTAGGGACGATCATGTCGAGCTGTCCGAAGGAGAAATGTACGTAGTGCCGAAGGGCGTTGAACATAAGCCTTACGCAGAGCACGAAGCCCATGTTTTACTTATCGAACCCCGGGGTGTCGTGAACACCGGCTATAATAAGGGCAGTAAAACGGCAGAGAGTGATGTTTGGATTTGAGGCAAGGCACCTGGAGCAAATAACATGAAAACAGATGATATTGGTTCTAACTCGGAATACACAGAAGAAGCATTTACGGCTGAACAAGTTGGCGAGTTATCCGGCGACGTTTTACTTGATTTTGGTGCGCCGTGGTGTGGGCACTGTCAGGCTGCAAGTTTCGCGATAAAGGAGGCCGTAGCTGAACATTCAGAACTGCGTCATATTAAAATATATGACGGCAAGGGCAAACCACTTGGTCGTGCGTTCAAGGTAAAGCTTTGGCCCACGTTGATCCTTCTGCGTGATGGTAATGAAGTGGATCGTTTAGTGAGGCCATCAAGTGCTGACGAAGTTCGTCAATTAGTTTCAACAAGTTAACTAAAAGCTGCGGACAAGCCAGCGTATTAATTGGCAGCACCCAGATGCTATTGGTTAATCAATGTTGACTGAACCCGACATAGTATCGATTCCGGCAACCACTTCCCTTTGGCTATTCGGTCTGTAACGAGCTTCTTATATCGCTCTGGGCTTGGTGGCTTTCGATATTGATGACGCTTTTTGTTGCAGTACCTGCAGGCAGCTACAATGTTTGAATGCTCATTCCCGCCACCATCACTTTTAGCTTTGAGGTGTTCCGCAGTGCATTGCAGCCCGTGCGCTTGCTTTGTGCTGAGATTATAGCTTTGTGAAAATTCATCTTGATTGGCTGAGTGCCACATGGGAAGCCCACAATAAAAACAGCGGTTGTTTTGCTTGGTTGCGGAACGTAGGCGATTTTTCTGAATTACTTTTGAGACCATTACGGCTCTCCTCTGATTAATTAGGGAAAGTCCGTATTAGTCTTAGACTAGGGACGGCAGACATAACTTTAAGTCATATCCAAATCTAAATGAGTTAGCTTCGCTAGCCATCTTCGTTTTTTAAGTTAATCGCATCATAAAATCTTTTCAAGAGAAATATTCTCCCTGAAACTCAATTTCAAATTGTAGTGAAGAACTACACAAGGTAGGTACCAGATAAGTACGTAGGTGTATTTCATTCAAAAACCAATGTAAGCATAAGGTTAAGATGTTGCTTTACGGTTATAAATTAATCAGATACTGTTGAACGAATTTCGTACAGCACCAAGGAACGGTTATCTCATGAAACTATCCAGTGTCCTAACCAGTGTTAATCAAATCGAAAAGTCTAAGTTTGTTAACTTTCTAGATCGAGTTTGTACTGAGGCCAGTACGCGCGACAAAGAGTTAGCGAAACGCATTAGCGCCATGGATGGCGAAATCAAAAATGCATCGAGCGGTGAAGTCACACAGTTGTTTCGTTTATCGCAGCCCTTGCTTAAACGAGAGGTAAAACGCCAGCTTGCACTTAGCGGAGCGCAAGCCTCGTTGCTGGTAAATATTCTAAGTAGAGACGGTAATTGCGTAGCACGAATTTCTTGGATTGAGCAGTTATATGCTCAGGAATGGTCTGCTATTGATGAACATGCCAAGGCTCTTTTAGAAAGGCTTAAATTAGGGTCTGAGCCTGATCGTTTTGATGAAACTAAACGATTGTCTATCTACTTCTCCTGCTTGAAAGAAGCCCACCATAACGATGAACGAATAAATCGCGAGGCAAAAATAACAGATGAAGAGCGGGGCATTCTTAACGTGCTTGCTCATCAACTGGATGTGACTGCAGAAGATAGAGTTGCAGTAGAGCACCTGGTGAATCCAATTGAAAAGACTGGTGTACAGAATTGTTTGAATCAGTTGCGTGAGATTGGTTTGTTATTCGTCAGCAAGAAACTACAAACCGTTTATGTGCCTGATGAAATAGTGTCGATGCTTCACCAAATTCAAGGCAAGCAAGTTGCTGATAAGCACTTGCTGAGAATTCTTCGTACATTCTCTGACGCCGAACTATCAAACATTTTGAAGTATCACGATAAACGGATCCGCGGTGTGGAACGGAACGATAAAATTGAAACGGTATTTAAAATGGGTCTTTCGGTCAGCGATATTTTGACTAAGGATCTGCATAATGAAAAATCTAACGTTAATGAGAAGAAAGAGCGCCTAAAGCAATTAATTGACGATCTTCAACTTAATCTGGATAAGTTAGGCACGACGTTGGAAGAACGCTGTGAGCTAATTATTAACTCTTTGAATACCTCCACCGAGCGTGAGTTTAATATTCTCTCTGCGGCTGGTTACAAGTCGCTCTACGAAGCGTTAGAGCAGCATGTGTCAGGACTAACTAAAAAGTTGCGCGAAGAGTTTGAATTAGAAGAGAACCTGGAAGTTGATGTCGAACGATTGCGCGCCTTATCTATAACGCCTTACGACATCCTTTATATGCTAACGAACGATGAAGTGAAGTCGTTGAAAACCTCAATGGCTATTACGCGTCGGGGCGATGCTCGGCAATTGATCATTGAGTCTTTTGCAAACGCCACAGACAAGTTAATTGAAAACTATGATGCGCTTGCAAAACGAGATTTGGCAACTCTGAAAAAACACAATATAGATATTGCAGAGGCTGAAATTGGCGTCAAATTTGAAGAAGTAACCAAAGCCATATTTGAGGAGTTGGGCTTGGATGTAGATGAAGATTTGCGCCGCTCAATCAATACCGCCAAAGACCAAGCTGACATCCTGATATCACTGAGCGAAGACGACGTCATTATTGGTGAAGCTAAAACCTGTAAAAGTGGTGACTTCGCGAAATATTCAACCACATCACGACAAGTTAAAGCGTATGCAAATCGTTGTGAGAGCTTCGGCAAGCGCGTAGCTCAAGTACTCATTATTGCACCAACATTCTCAACAGACTTCGTCGAATCCGCGCAAATGGATACTGAAGTGAATATCTCACTTCTTGAAGCCGCAGGACTCAAGAAAATACTAGAAGCTTTCAAGTCACGACGTAACCCAAACTTTAGCGCCAAATTACTTACTAAAGGTGGGCTGTTGAAGGCGGATTTGATTGCTAAGACGATTTAGAACTCATAAAAAAGGAGAGCCATATGGGCATTTTATTTATTCTACTTTGGATAACTTGTGGTTTCATTGCTGCAGGAATAGCGTCTGGACGTAACCATAATGCCGGAGTTTGGTTTGTAATAGGCGCACTATTTGGTGTGTTCGGGCTTATAGGCGCTTTTTTACTACCAGACAAAAGCAAATCCGCTGAGAAATCGGCTACTGCTCCAAATACCTCTGATATAGAAAACCAAACACGAACTTGTCCTTTCTGCGCTGAAGAAATAAAAGCAAAAGCAGTAGTGTGTCGATTTTGTGGGAAAGATGTTCCTCCCGTTGAAACACCAAAACAGGAAGCTCCGATAACCCTAAAAGAATCCGAACTGAGCAAGTTGAAGTCAGAAGTAGGAGAGGATGCAGTACAGTTATCTAGCAAAGACGCTCAAGCCTGGCATTGTGTCTGTGGTAGCACCAATAGCTTAGAAATTAAAAACTGTGGAGAGTGTAAGCGTAACCGAGATTTCGTACTGGCTAATTATAAATTACGATCGTTATAAAAGATAAATTCTTTTTTTTAATGATTAGAACAAGAACTGCGTTAAGTCCGGTTTAAGCGGTACTTTTTCGGGGTAAATCTGCCCAGTATATATTATCAACAACTTGAAAAGGATGTGAGTTTGGATAAAGAATTTGCGAGAGGGTCTCAGTGGAGAAGATGGGACCTACAGGTGCAAACCATTCTTGATGACGGCTATATTGAACTCAAAGATTATGCAGGAGAGTTGAAAGCTTCTCATCCGGATGAGTGGGCGGCTTTTATTGCTTATGCTGGAACGGAGGAAGAAGTTCTAAAGCACGATTCCAAATCTTATTTTTTTACTGATCCAGCAGACAATGAAAAGGTTCGGGCGAAGAATTATGCAAGGACATTTATAGGATTTTTAGAAGCTTTCCAAAAAGAAGAAGTTTGCATAGCAATTACCGACCATAATTATAACCATCCTCACCTGTTAGATGCACTGTTGGATGCATCGAGAGATAGTTTAGTAAATGTTATCGGCGGAGTTGAAATTAATGTACAAGGCGTTCATATTCTTGCTTTATTTGATCAGCCTATTTATGGAAAAGGTAGCTTCTCTGAGGGAATAACTACTTTTTTATCTAAGATTGATGTGGATAGTAAGGAAACCAAAGGTTCACTGACAGTCTCGAATAAATCTTACACCGAAGTTTTACGAAGAGTCGAAGAGCATCACGGTATAATTATATATCCACACTGCAATAGCGATAATGGTCTTTTTCAAGAACGAGGAAGAACAGATAGAACTCACTTAGGAGATCAATTCAATCATCAAGAATTCAATATACTCCAAGGGAGAAGCAAGTTAGGTGGCGATAAACTCGCAGCATATATTGAGAGCAAGTCATCCGATTTAAGATCAGGTTATTGTTATACAACTGCTACAGATGCGAGATGTTTGAGAGATATTCTTGCTCCTGATGAACTAGGAAATTATACATGGATTAAGGCCGACCCTACGTTTGATGGGCTAAGGCAAATAATGTTCGAACCCTCACGAATTGCGATTCAAGGTAACCTTCCAGAGGATAAAGCAGGCTATCAGGTAATTGATAGAGTGGAGATATCGAATGACCTTATTTTAAATTCGAGCTTACTGTTAAATACAAATATGAGTTCAATCATTGGTGGCCGTTCAACAGGGAAGTCGGTGCTGCTTACGGCTATCGCGCAAAATCTTAAGACGGAAAAACCAATTAATTTTTCCCATAAGCCAGAGTACGGGAGCTTTGTTCGGAAAATAGCGGCATCTATCAAAGTAATTTGGAAGGATGGGGAGGTTAATAATGATAGAGAGATTGAGTTCTTTCAACAAGGCTATATGTATGACCTCGCAACAGACGGTAAGAAGCTCAGTGAATTGGTTCAGGATATTTTAAGAATAAAAGGTAAAAGTAACTTTTTAGAATCTTATTTTGCAAAAAAAAGTGATCTTAGAAAATCAATATCATCAAGCATCAACGATCTATTTCAAGTTATATCAGATATTTCTAGGCGTTCGACACTTTTATCTGAAAAGGGCGACCGTAAAGGTGTTGAGGACGAGATATATAGGTTAAATGATAAGCTCAAGGAGCTTGACAGTCTGTCATTAACTGAAGATGAGAGAGTGAATTACGGGCTGCATAAAAAAATCATTGAAGCGTCAACTAAGCTGCTGGATCAGTTAGGTAAAGACATATCACAGATGGAACGGTTGAAAGAGACTTCTCCAATTCGTCATGATTTTGTTTATGAGTTTTCAACGTTATCTACAGATCTCCGGGAGGAAATGGCTAATATTTATGACTCGGTAAAAGATGAAGTAGAAACAAATTGGCGGGGTCGTATAGAAAGTAAGCTAAGTTCATTAAACGAGAAAGTAGTTGCAGAAAAAAAGAAGATAATAGAATCTCAAACCAATTCAGATTATATTAAGGCCGATAAAGCATATAAAAACTCGACTCAACTTAAAGAAATACAGGACCGTATAAAAATTCAGACTAATGCATTAAATGAGATTGAATCAATAACTCAGGAATTTTCTGAATTAGAGAAGCAAAGGGAAAATTTGATTTCCAAAATTATATCTAGTCATAGTGAGTATTTCTCTGTGACCGGAAATTTGTTACCTACTTTATCTGATAGTCAAGATGGTCTCGATATTAATGCGGACTCTAATTTTAATGGAGAACGCTACAGGAGTATTCTTGAAGGTGCACTCAATCTTCAAAGTACGTCAAGTCGTCAGTTAGCTGATTTTGAATATCAGAGTCACGAGCAGTATATAATAAATTTGGAACAATTATTGGAAGGCTTACTCGCTGACAAATTGACTCTGAAAGGCGGGTACACACCACAGTCTTTAGCGACTACTCTTCTTACAGAATGTTTTTACGAGCTTTCTTATGATCTTGTATACGAAGACGATAACTTTAAACTGATGTCAGATGGCAAAAAAGCATTTGTTGTATTAAAGCTGTTGCTGGACTTTAGCGATAAAAAATGTCCTATACTCATTGATCAGCCTGAAGATGATTTAGATAACAGGGCTATATATCTCGATTTGGTTCAGTATTTAAAAAAGAAAAAAATTCAACGACAAATAATTGTTGCTACTCATAATCCTAATATAGTCGTGGGCTCTGATAGTGAATTGGTAATTGTCGCGAACCAGCATGGTATCAAAAATGAAAATATGGAATCCAAAAAGTTTGCTTATAAATCAGGTAGCCTAGAAAATTCTATGCCTATTGATTTAGCTAATCCCATTGTTCTTGAATCGCAAGGTATTAGACAACACGTATGTGTGATTTTAGAGGGTGGAGATGCAGCATTTAGATTGAGAGAAAAGAAGTATGATTTGTTGGTTTAAATTCAAGGTATAGATATTCGTAGGTTATTTGTAACGAATATAGTTTATTCGTTATGTCTATTTTTAAAATTCTAAAGTGCACGTGAGATCTTACATGGATTCAATTTTTTATGGAATATCTAATATACCAAATGTTGTTTGGAGTGCAGTGATTGCATCCTTATTAACATTTTTGGGTGTTTTGTGGACAAATAAAGGAAATGAGAGGAGGCAAGCTGCGTTATTGGCACATGAGGAAATCCGACTTAAAGCAGAGCAAAAGCTGTCATTAAAAAAAGATGTTTTCTTAGCGTTAGCGGGATCTTTTGCAAACGTATTGGGTATCATTCCTAATTTAATGAATCTGAATGTAACTGGTAAAGACATAAATGAGCAAATTGGGGATCATAGCGCTATTGTAGCTAGGACATATTTATCAGCAAGGGAAAGCACGGTTGCAGAAATATTGAAGTACTCCTCAGCTGTAGCGGAAACGTACCTTAGTTTATTAAGGCCTAGGGATGCTCTTTTAGATCACAAGAGGGCTATAGAAATATATCAGGAGACGATCGATCAGGCTAATGAGGAGAAGGATCGGATAATTTCTATTATGAAAGAATTCAATCTTCAAGGAAGACAAGAAGAGGCAATGTTTAACTATTTAAATGAAAGCTACGAAAATCAAGAAAAAATAATTGAAGAGAGCTATGCCTCGCAAAATGAACAGCAGGGTATTCTTAAAGGACTTCACAGGGAGTATTGTCAACGATGCATCTCTGAGCATGGAAGGCTCCTTCTATTGCTACCACCGGTTACTATTGCGTTGAGAAAAGAACTTGAGAATGATGATGATTCTCAGGTTTTTATAAATGCAATCAATGAATCCGTTCAGCGAATGAAGTTATCTTTTGAGCAGTTACTTAATTAGATAGTATATAAAGTACCATTATTGGACAAATGTTTAGTAAAACAGGGTGTTTATTTCGATTATCGTTCCTATTCCGAAGATAAATGTTCCGCATTGGAAACGAAGAGGTTATAAACATATCGAGTACTGAACGAATGGAAGATCAGTAGAAAAAAGGAAAGGCATTCAAATGGTGCGTCCGAGTAGACTCGAACTACCGACCTCTGCCATGTCAAGGCAGCGCTCTAACCAACTGAGCTACGGACGCACTATGGGGCTGGAATGTTCGCGAATGCGAACGGCCGCTATATTAGTCATTCACACTGCCGCCCGCAAGTGTTTTTTGCCCCGCACGGCCGTAAACGGGGCTTAAGCGTTTACTTGCTGAGCAATTAGGCAAAAGCATGGCTCAGCAGGCCGCCAGTTAGCCAAATTACGGCAATTAGCGACAAGCTATTCATTAATTTATCTTTCCAGGAAGAGCCACCGCCGTGGTCATGATCGTGATGTTCATGGCCCTGGCGTTGTTTCCACCACATATAAATTAATGGTGCTGACAACAGCAGCAGAATTATATTCAGTACAAAGCCGTAGTTCAGCTGAAAGTGCTGTTGTTCAGCAGGTGATGACCAGGCGCTGGGGTCGGGCAGCATGTCCAGAGCTACCAGGCCGTAGTGCATGATAATAGCCGCACCTACTAAGCACACGAACAGCATGCCGGTTATGTAAAGTGCCATCTTCCAGCCGTAGTAGCGGGCGTTAATACGAATTACCGGCAGCACCACTAAGTCGGAGAAGATAAAGGCCATAACACCCGCAAAAGCCACGCCTTCGCCGAACAGAACGGCGGCCAGCGGAATGTTACCCATAGAGCCAATAAAGGTGAAAAAAGCGGCTACAGGGCCTACCACAGCTTGTTGCAGAACGGCTAAAAAGCCGGGGTTGGCAGACTGTTCGGTACCAACACCCACAAACAGCCATTCGAAGAAGGCGCTAGGCACAAAGGCAGAAATAATGCCGGCAACGGTAAAGCCTAGCAGTACGTCCTGCCATACCATTTGCCATTCCATCACGTACTTATTGCCAACTTTCTGCCAGGTGTCGGACTGCTGTAAACGAGCCATCCAGTGGTCGTCGTCAGAGTTTTTGTCGCCGTGATCATGGTCGTGCTCGTCGTCGCTGTCGTCTTCCAGCTTGTCGCGTGCACCTTGGGTAAGCTTGTCCGGGCGCGTTACTTTAATAAACACCCAGGCCAGCAGAATCAGTAATATGCCACCCACGTATTCGGCCACCACAAACTGCCAGCTTAAGAAAATGGCAATAACAAAACCAAGTTCAATTACCAGGTTGGTTGAGGCCAACATAAAGGCCATGGTGGGGGCTAGGGCCGCGCCTTTTTGGAACAAGGCCCGGGTGGTAGAAAGAGCAGCGAAGCTGCAGCTACTGGAGATAAAGCCAAAGAAGGTACCCAGAGCCATGGGCTTCATGCCGTCGTCGCCCATGGCCGATCGCATCCGTGCGCGGGTAACGAATACTTGTATCAGGCTGCTGACTATATAACCCAGCACAAAAGCCCAAAGCGCCATCCAGAAAAAACCAACGCTGGTGTACGCGGCTTCACCCCATTGCTGCAGAAAATCCGTCATGCTCCATCCTTGTTTCTAGCTAGTGATTGGTTTATCAATAATTAAAACAATGAATTAAGCCTAGACAATTTAATCGGTTTTTCAAAAGAAGTTGGGTATTTTAGAGCAATTCCTGAATGGCATCGCTAATGCCAGCCATGGTTAGCGGGTACATGCGCTGCTCCATAATCTGGTGAATTAAACCTATAGAAGCGTAGTAAGGCCAGCGTTCCTGCGGCTGTGGATTTAGCCACACGGCATTAGGAAACTGGTTTAGCAAGCGTTGCATCCATACCTGGCCGGGCTCTTCATTCCAGTGTTCAACACTGCCGCCGCTGTAAGCTATTTCATACGGGCCCATGGTGGCATCACCAACCACTATCACTTTGTAGTCGCTGCCGTACTTTTGTAGTACTTCGGTGGTTGGAATTTTCTCGCTGAAGCGGCGCGCGTTGTTCTGCCACACAAACTCGTACAGGCAGTTATGAAAGTAGTAGAACTCCAGGTGTTTAAACTCACTACGAACGGCCGCAAATAGTTGCTGGCATTCGTAGATGAAGTCGTCCATAGAGCCGCCCACATCAAAAAACACCAGGAGTTTAATAGCGTTGTGGCGCTCGGGTTGATAGCGCAAATCCAGTAACCCAGCTTTTTCAGAGGTAGCCTTAATGGTGCCGTTTAAATCAAGCTCGGTGTCGCTGCCGGTGCGGGCAAAACGGCGGAGCTTGCGCAGCGCTAGTTGCAAGGTGCGGTTGTTCAGTTCGGCATCGGTGTCTAAGTCACGGAACTCGCGTTTGTCCCACACTTTTACCGCGCGGCGGGCGTTGCTGCCGTCCTGACCTACACGAATGCCTTCCGGGTTGTAGCCGTATGCACCAAAGGGCGAGGTTCCGCCGGTTCCTATCCACTTGTTGCCGCCGGCATGGCGTTTTTGCTGCTCTTTTAAACGTTCCTGAAACTGCTTCATCAGCTCGTCCAGGCCGCCTAAGGCTTTCAGCTTCTCTTTGTCTTCGTCGCTGAGCTGCTTTTGCATGGTGCGACGCAGCCATTCGTCAGGTATCGAGCTGGCAATATCGACTTCAGCCACGCCTTCAAAGTATTCGGCAAAGGCGCGATCAAAGCGATCGTAATGGCTTTCGTCTTTCACCATCACTAAGCGCGAGAGCGAATAGAACGCCTCTACGTTGCTGAATATCACCTGCTTTTCCAGCGCCCCCAGCAAGTCCAGCAGCTCGGTTAAGCTGGCCGGTACGCCGTGTTTGCGCAGGCATAAAAAGAAATCTATCAGCATGGTTTAGCGCTGCTGACGACGTGCCATAAAGGCTAGTTTTTCGACTAGCTGCACATCTTGTTCATTCTTCAGCAAAGCACCGAACATAGGCATCAGGCCGTCTTGTGACTGTTGCAGCGTGCTGGCCGGAATGTCTTCGGCAAGCAACAACTTCAACCAGTCAATAAGCTCTGACGTAGACGGCTTTTTCTTTAGATTCGGGGTGTCGCGCAGGTCAAAGAATACTTCTAGTGCGGTGCTTAGCAGTTTCTGTTGAATAGCTGGATAGTGCACCTGCACGATATCGCGCAGGGTGTCGGCATCCGGAAAACGAATGTAGTGGAAAAAGCAGCGACGCAAAAAGGCATCCGGCAGTTCTTTCTCGTTGTTCGAAGTAATAATCACAATAGGGCGTTGCTTGGCCACTATCTGCTCGCCGGTTTCGTACACATGGAATTCCATTTGATCCAGCTCGTGCAGCAGGTCGTTCGGGAATTCAATGTCGGCTTTGTCGATTTCGTCAATCAGCAGTACCGGGCGTTGCTCGGCGGTAAAGGCCTGCCACAGTTTGCCGGAGCGAATGTAGTTGGCTATGTCATGCACTTTGTCGCTACCGAGCTGGCTGTCGCGCAGACGTGACACCGCGTCATATTCGTACAAGCCTTGCTGAGCTTTGGTGGTGGACTTGATTTGCCAGCGCAGCAGCGGGGTATTCAGGCTGGCGGCCAGTTCTTCGGCCAGCTTGGTTTTACCTGTGCCTGGCTCGCCTTTAATCAGCAAGGGCTTTTCGAGTGTTACGGCCGCATTTACGGCAAGCGAGAGTTCATCGGAAACTATGTAGTTTTCAGTACTGCTAAAGTTCATGGTTGTGGGCTTCTCTCGTTTCTTTGAATGGGGCTAGTTTACCGAAAGCGGTATGCAGCGTACAGGCTAGTTAAGGCCAAGATCGGGCTTAAGCGCCCGGCACAAAGTCACAGTCGCGGAAAAACTCCTGCCACTGCTGTGCATGGGCGCGGGTGGTTGTGGTTAGCTGCATAGGTAACTCGGCCAGATAGTTCAGATACTGAGTTACTTCGGGGTGGGTGCTTTGCGCCTGTAACCTTTCTAGCAAGGGCGTTAACTGATACCCCTGCGACACAAACCCGGCTAACTGCGGCTGCAGCTCGCTGGCAAAAAACTTGGTGAATATGTTCCGTAAAATTTTAGCCCGTTCCGGTGTGCCCTTGCTGAGGCACCCTGCGCGTTCAGAAACGCCGGTTAATAGTGGCGCAAGCGCAGCCAAGTAGTGTTGTTTGTCGTGCAACGAACGCCAGTAGCCGGGCAAATAGCTGCTGTTTTGTAGGTTCTCCAGCGCGCTTTCAAGCTGCTCAAAACTAGGCAGCTGGTCACCAGTTTTACGATATTCGAATACGGTTAACACCACTTCAAATGCGGCCAGCGTGGGAGCCAATCGCGCATCATCCGCGCTGGCCAGCGGGGTAGCGGCTGGCGACAAACTATGGCGCAGGGCATCATCGGTGGCTATGGCCTGCTGGCGTAACTGTGGCAGTTGCTCTTGTTTGGCGTTAATGGCCGCGGTTAAACGAACTTGCCAGGTACTGTTTTCGGTAACATCGGCTGCACACAAGCGCAAGGCTTCCAGCATTTTTAAGTCGTTGTAATAGCGCAACACACCGTCGGTTAAACGCCCCAGCGCACTGTTGCGTTCGGCTATTAAAGCTCCGGCCGGGCATTCATCCAGCCGCCAGGCATCAATAAGCGATAGCGACAAGCGCTCAATATCGCTATTTAATTCCCGCGCTACCGGCATGCGTTTCGGATAGGCAAGCTCCACTTCCAGCGGCGGTAAGTCTTGCGCATAGGTTAGCCGCTGCTGATATTCAGCCACAGTTTCTAAGCCATCGGGGTAATCGCTGCAGCTGCTTACTAACAGCACCGCAGCTACCGGGAAAACGTAGCCAAAACAGCGCTTAGCGCGTACAATTTGCGTATTCAGGAACCCAAATATCACAGTTGGACTTCACCTTATGTTTACCGGAATTATTCAGACGCAGGCAAAAGTTGCTGCCATAAGCGTAGCAAATAAAGCTACTGAACAAGCATTTAAACATATTGTTATTGAAACTCAGCCGCAATTTTTACAGCAACTGCAAATTGGTGCCAGCATTGCCATTAATGGTTGTTGCTTAACCGCTGTGGA
This sequence comes from Pseudidiomarina planktonica, assembly GCF_900177775.1. Classification (GTDB taxonomy): domain Bacteria; phylum Pseudomonadota; class Gammaproteobacteria; order Enterobacterales; family Alteromonadaceae; genus Pseudidiomarina; species Pseudidiomarina planktonica. The sequence continues at coordinate 1,261,655 of NZ_FXWH01000001.1, forward strand.
GTTTTCCGACACGCAGGTGCACTTTGACGTGATTGACGAAACCCTGCGCCTGACCAATCTTGGTGAGCTGGAAATTGGTGACTTAGTAAATCTTGAGCGTAGCCTGAAAATGGGAGACGAGATTGGTGGCCATCATGTTTCGGGGCATATTCACGACACTGTGGTGGTAGAGAAGGTACAACAAACGGCTGAAAACTGGGCGGTTTGGTTGCGTTTTCAACCGAAATGGCAGCGTTATATTTTTGCGAAGGGTTTCATTGCGGTAAATGGTGCCAGCTTAACCGTGGGCCAGGTAGAAGATAACTGCTTCTCGCTGCATTTAATTCCGGAAACGCTGCGGCTAACCAATATTGCCAACGCCAAGCCGGGCGACAGACTAAACATGGAGCTGGATCAGCAAAGCATTACCATTGTTGATACGGTTGAACGTGTATTAGCTCAGCGTGGCGTTGCCTAGTTCTAGATAGCAGCTCTAGTAAAAGTTCTCGTCGTCGCTGTCCACCCGCACAATAATTTTGTCGCGAACTTTGTCTTGCACAACTTGCAGGTGAATTTCATTGCCGCAATCAGGGCACTCGTCTTTGTAGTCCTGATTGCCCTGTGACGCATCAATATCAACATGTACTTGATGACCACAGAAAGGGCAGTGCAACGCCGCATCGTGTAGCTCGTTATCAATACTCATAAGTGACTCCTCGTTGCCGGGTGTTTTAACCCAAGCTTCAAGTTAAGTATGGTTCAGTTTGACCATTTCGCCTGTTATTTCGTGTAACTATGAGTAAAGTCTAGAAGCTTTCTGAAGCTAGGCAAAATCGTGCTTACAAGCTATTGAATAACAGCATAATTCCATCATCTGCATATTCTGTTGCCTTATTCAGGTACTAGCCAGATACTATGTCTGAAAGTAAATAGTTGGGCTGTTTTTAAGTGTACAAACTCTTCGGCCATGCGATTCGTCAGTGGCGTTAAGGACTAAAAAATGAATCCCAATAGTAATAAGTTTTTACTCGCCGCTGCACTGTGTTGTGCCTTGGCTGCATTGGCCCATCTAGGTTGTATTTTATTTGGTGCAGATTGGTACCGGTTCTTTGGCGCTGGGGAACAGATGGCCGCAATGGCTGAGCAAGGTCTTTGGTACCCAACCATAGTTACCCTGGGGCTTGTTTGCATACTTTTTATTTGGGCCGCCTATGCATTATCTGGTGCAGGTGCGATTAAACAATTACCGCTAACCAAGTTAGCGCTGGTAATTATCACTAGCATATTCCTGCTACGTGGCGTTTCATTCGTGGGTTTAATGCCAATGTTTCCTGACAATAGCATAACGTTCTGGCTGGTAAGCTCGGTTATTTGCTTGTTTATTGGTGGCTTATTTGCGGTTGGTACTGTGCAGCAGTGGTCAAAACTGCGAGCTAAAGGAGTTAATTAAATGCTTTATATAGCCGGTTTTTTAGCCATTCTAATTGGATGTGCTCATTCGTTTTTGGGTGAGAAATACATTCTTGTAAGGTTGTTCCGAAATAAGAACCTGCCGCAACTACTGGGCAGCGATTGGTTTACCAAAAGAACGCTTCGCTTTGCCTGGCACATTACTACTGTTGCCTGGTGGGGATTCGCAGCTATTTTATTTCTATTCGCAAGCGCGGGCCAAAATAGTCAGCAAGGTGTGCTGCTTGTAGTTGGCGCGGTATTTTTGATTAGTGGAATGTTTTCGGCAGGTTTTTCCCGGGGAAAACATCTGTCATGGGTAGTCTTTTGGGCTATTTCGGCAATCTGTTTTTATGCAGCGATTTACAGTTAAGCTTGCACAGGAACCTACAAGCGGTTGAATAGCAGCATAATTCCGCCAAGTGCCAACACCGCGCCGCCAATTGAGCGCCAGGAAATGCGTTCGCCCTGCAGTAATCTTATGGGAATTAACCATAGCGGTGCGGTAGCCAGTAAGGTTTGCGCTATGCCCGGGTTAATGTGTGCAATGGCCAACTGTTGCAGCCAAATGGCCAAGAAAGTGCCCATCACAATGGCTAAAGCTAACCAGGGAATGCTGGTATGACGCAAAGCGGCGCGGGTAGTGCGGATCATTTGTGGGCGCAATAGCAACAAAGCCACTGTTAAAGCCAGCGTACCTGCCACCAGGCGAATAAAGGCGGCATTAATAGCGCTTACGTTAAATTCCTGCAGTGCATGAAAGGCCATAACTAAACCAACCGCCTGACACAAGGCTGCGCCAACACCAGCCATAATGCCGCTAAGCTGCTGTGGCTTAGCCGCTACCTGCAGTTCGGCAGAAGCTGGCTTACGCTCGGTAATAACCCAAAGTACGCCAATAATGATAATCACGGCGGCAATAGCCTCGCGCGCTGTCATCCCTTCGTTCAGCACCAGCAGTGCTAACAAGGCCGCAAAAGGCGGCGCTAGATATTCCAGCAGCATGGTGTGCCAGGGGCCTAAGCGGCGCAGCGCGGAAAAATACAGCGTGTCGCCCAGGGTAATACCTATTACGCCACTAGCCAGCAACAGCCAGGCTGCGGTGCTGCCATCAAAGCTCAGCAACTGGCCGGTAAGCACTGCTGCCAATGCTAACAGGGGACAGGCGACCGCGCCTTTTACCAGGTTTAACTGCGCCGCAGAAAGGTGGCTTCCGGCGTTGCTGTATAACAAAGTTGCAAGGGCCCAAAACAGGGCGGCGGTAAGAGCGGCAATGTGGCCTATGTATGCTTCCATAAATACGTCGTTTTCGCTCTATTGTGCTGGTTAAATTACGGCCGCTAATGATTGCAGCAAACGGGCGGCTAGGCTATAGTGTCGGCTTCATTTTTTGCCGCAAGTGACACTTGGTAGGTGCCACCACTGTACATAAGGAAATAGCAATGCCTGTAGTAACGCTTCCCGATGGTAGTCAACGTGAATTTGAAAACCCGGTTTCTGTGCTTGAAGTAGCGCAGGATATAGGTCCTGGCCTTGCCAAAGCAACGGTTGCAGGGCGTATTGACGGTGAACTGGTAGACGCCAGTGACATGATCACCCAGGACGCGAAGCTACAAATCATCACCCCAAAGGATGACGATGGCGTGCATATTATCCGTCACTCTTGTGCGCACTTGCTTGGCCATGCGTTGAAACAAATGTTTCCGCAGGCAAAAATGGCCATTGGTCCGGTTATCGACAACGGTTTTTATTACGACGTTGATATTGACCGCGCGCTCACGCAGGAAGATTTAACTGCGCTGGAACAGCGCATGAAAGAGTTGGCCAAAACCGAATACGAAGTAGTTAAGAAGAAAGTAAGCTGGGCGGAAGCGCGTGAGACTTTTGTTGAACGCCACGAACCTTACAAAGTTGAGATTCTGGACGAAGACATAAGCCGCGACGATAAGCCGGGCTTGTATCACCACGAAGAGTACATTGATATGTGCCGTGGCCCGCACGTACCTAACATGCGTTTTTGTCAGCACTTTAAAGTGATGAAAACGGCAGGTGCATACTGGCGTGGTAGCTCAGACAATAAAATGCTGCAGCGTATTTACGGCACGGCCTGGGCTGACAAAAAGCAATTAAAAGCTTATTTGCAGCGTTTGGAAGAAGCGGAAAAGCGTGATCACCGTAAAATTGGTAAAGCGCAGGACTTGTTCCATTGGCAGGAAGAAGCACCTGGCATGGTGTTCTGGCATCACAATGGCTGGACTATTTTCCAGGAGCTGGAAAAATTTATTCGCGAAAAAATGCGCGAGTACAAGTATCAGGAAGTGAAAGGTCCATTCATGATGGACCGCGTGTTGTGGGAAAAATCAGGTCACTGGGAAAAATTCGCAGATTTGATGTTTACTACCTCGTCGGAAAATCGCGAATACGCGATTAAGCCAATGAACTGCCCGGGGCACGTACAAATATTTAATCAGGGGCTGAAGTCTTACCGTGACCTGCCACTGCGTATGGCTGAATTTGGTTGCTGTCACCGTAACGAACCATCAGGTGCCTTGCATGGTTTAATGCGGGTTCGTGGTTTTACGCAAGACGACGCGCATATTTTCTGTACCGAAGCACAGGTACAAAAAGAAGTGGCCGGCTGTATTGAGATGGTTTATGAAACCTATAAAGCTTTCGGCTTTGACAACATTGTAGTGAAGCTGTCAACGCGCCCAGAGAAGCGTCTGGGCGACGACGCCACCTGGGACAGAACTGAGCAAGCACTGGCCGAAGCACTAAAAAGCCACGACATTGAATTTGAGTATTTGCCGGGCGAGGGTGCCTTCTACGGTCCGAAGATTGAATTTACTTTGTTCGACTGCATTGGACGTGCGTGGCAGTGTGGTACAATACAACTTGATTTCGCCTTACCAGGCCGCTTAGGCGCCACTTATGTGGGCGAAGACAACGACCGCCATACGCCGGTAATGATTCACCGGGCTATTCTTGGCTCATTAGAACGCTTTATGGGCATTCTGATTGAAGAGTACGCAGGGTCGTTCCCGGTTTGGTTGTCGCCGCAACAGGTTGTGGTGATGAACATTACCGATAGCCAGGCAGATTACGCTGTAAATGTTGCCAAAGAATTGAACGAAAAGGGTTTTAGAGCAACAGCCGACTTGAGAAATGAGAAAATAGGCTTTAAAATCCGCGAGCACACTTTAAAACGTGTTCCATATTTGCTGGTTGTTGGCGATAAAGAAGTCGACAACGGCGCGGTTGCGGTACGAACTCGTAAAGGTGAAGACCTTGGTACGCTTAGCTTGCAGGACTTTGAGCAGCGTTTACATGACGAAGTTAGTAGTCGCAAAATTAGTTAACTTGTTGGAGGAATAACCCATTAAAGGCGGAAAAAGAACTCAGAAAGCTAGTGATAAAAATCGCATCAACGAAGAAATTCGCTTACCAGAGGTAAGATTAATTGGTGTTGAAGCTGAACAAATTGGAATCGTTAGTTTACAAGAAGCTCTTGATGCTGCTGCTGAGGCAGGAGTTGATTTGGTGGAAATCAGCCCGAATGCTGAGCCCCCAGTCTGTCGGTTGATGGATTACGGTAAGTTCCTCTACGAGAAGAGCAAAGATCAGAAAGAGCAGAAGAAGAAGCAGAAACAAATTCAGGTTAAGGAAGTTAAGTTCCGACCTGGTACAGATGAGGGCGATTATCAGGTAAAACTGCGCAACCTGACTCGCTTCCTCGAGGGAGGTGACAAAACTAAAGTCACCGTTCGTTTCCGTGGCCGGGAAATGGCGCATCAGGAAATTGGAATTGAATTGCTAAATCGCATTAAAAAGGATTTAGAAGAAATTTCAGTACTTGAATCGTTCCCAAGACGTGCTGAGGGTCGCCAGATGATTATGGTGCTGGCCCCTGCTAAGAAGTGATTGTGGTCTACAAGTAGGCAAGCGTAAGCGAACCTCACCCTGTCACACTTTTATTAACAATGCGGAGTCATATTTTCATGCCGAAAATTAAATCCAATAAAGGCGCGTCAAAGCGCTTTAAGAAAACCGCTTCTGGCGGCTTTAAGTGCAAGCAATCACACTTGCGTCACATCCTGACTAAGAAGAGCTCTAAGCGGAAACGTCACCTGCGCGCTAAAAGCATGGTACACCAGTCCGACGTAGCGTTAGTCGCGCGTATGTTACCGTACGCATAAGGAAGGAGAGATAGCATGGCACGAGTAAAACGTGGTGTGGTCGCGCGTGCGCGTCACAAGAAAGTTCTAAAACAAGCGAAAGGTTATTATGGTGCACGTAGTCGCGTATATCGCGTAGCGTTCCAGGCCGTAATTAAAGCTGGTCAATATGCATACCGTGACCGTCGCAACAAGAAACGTCAATTCCGTCAATTGTGGATTGTGCGTATCAATGCTGCGGCACGTCAAAACGGTTTATCATACAGCCGCTTTATCAATGGTTTGAAAAAAGCATCTGTAGAAATCGATCGTAAAATTCTTGCAGACATCGCTGTTCACGATTCAAGTGGCTTTGCCGCTTTAGTTGAGAAAGCGAAAAGTTCTATTTAAGAACTTGTTGTAAGCGCAGAATAGTTTGGGAAGGGAACGCTTAGCGTTCCCTTTTTTTATGTTATTTTTCGCGCAAATTGGCTATCATAGCCCGCTTAACGAATGCTTAGAATTCACGCACAACCTTTAACGCTCACCATTGAGGAATGTCATGAAGTTGAATGAGATTGTCGCTGCAGCGAAAGCAGCCGTTGCTGATGCGACATCACCGCAGCAACTGGATCAAGTGCGGGTTGATTACTTAGGTAAAAAAGGTCAACTCACTGAACAGCTGAAAAGCCTGGGTAAATTGAGCGCCGAAGAGCGCCCGGCGGCAGGTCAGGAAATTAACCGCGCCAAGCAGGAAGTGCAGCAGTTTATTAACGCCAAAAATGACGAGCTGAAAGCGGCTGAATTAGCTGAGAAGCTGGCGGCCGAAGCCATAGACGTAACTATGCCAGGTCGGTTAAGTAAAGTTGGCGGCTTGCACCCGGTTACCCGTACCATTCAACGTATTGAAGCCTTTTTTGGTGACTTAGGCTTTAGCGTAAAGCAGGGCCCTGAAGTGGAAGACAGCTTCCATAACTTTGATGCGCTGAACATTCCGGCGAATCATCCGGCTCGTGCCGATCACGATACTTTCTATTTTAATGCCGACGCATTGCTGCGTACGCAAACTTCCGGCGTGCAAATTCGCACCATGGAAATGGAACAGCCGCCGCTGCGTATTATTTCGCCGGGCCGCGTATACCGGAACGATTACGATCAAACCCACACGCCAATGTTCCATCAGGTTGAAGGCCTGATGGTTGACACCGACGTGAGCTTCACCCAGTTAAAGGGCATTCTGCAGGACTTTCTAACCAACTTCTTTGAAGAGAGTCTGGAAGTGCGCTTCCGTCCGTCTTACTTCCCGTTTACTGAGCCTTCTGCTGAAGTAGACGTGCGTCGTGCTGACGGCGAATGGTTGGAAGTACTGGGTTGCGGCATGGTGCACCCAAATGTACTGCGCGCTGTGAATATTGATCCCGAAAAGTACTCAGGCTTTGCCTTTGGTATGGGCGTTGAGCGTTTAACTATGCTCCGCTACCAGGTAAATGATCTTCGCGCGTTCTTCGAGAACGATGTGCGCTTCCTGAAACAGTTTAATTAATGGGTGTTGATGTATGAAATTCAGTGAACAGTGGTTACGCGAGTGGGTAAATCCAGGCATTGATACCAACGCCTTAAGTGAACAGCTGAGCATGGCTGGTCTGGAAGTTGACGGTGTTACTCCGGTAGCGGAAGAATTTAGTGGTGTAGTAATTGGTGAAGTGGTTTCTTGCGGCCAGCACCCGGACGCCGACAAGCTGCAAGTAACCCAGGTGAACACCGGTGACGACGAGTTGCACAACATTGTGTGTGGCGCGCCAAACTGCCGTACCGGTATTAAAGTTGCGGTGGCCAAAGTAGGTGCCGTGTTACCTGGTAACTTCAAAATCAAGAAAGCCAAGCTGCGCGGCGAGCCGTCTAACGGCATGCTGTGTTCATCGTCTGAGCTTGGTTTAACTGACGAGCACGATGGCATTTTAGAACTGCCAGCGGATGCGCCGGTAGGTACTGATTACCGTAAATACTTGCAGTTAGACGACGTAACTATGGACGTTGATTTAACGCCAAACCGTGCCGACTGCTTAGGTATTAAAGGCTTAGCTCGTGAAGTAGGCGTACTGAACCGTTGTGATGTGCAAGAACCTGCGTTTGCCGCTGTTGCCCCAACGCTTAGTGAAACCCGTAATATTGAATTGCAAGCGCCTGACGCCTGCCCACGTTATCTGGGCCGAGTTATTCAAGGTGTAGACGTGAAAGCGCTAAGCCCGGTGTGGTTAACCGAGCGCTTGCGTCGCAGTGGCGTACGTAGCATTGACCCTGTAGTTGACGTAACCAACTACGTATTGCTCGAGCTGGGTCATCCGATGCACGCATTCGATTTAGACAGCCTGCAAGGTGACGTACAAGTTCGCTATGCCAAGCCAGGCGAACAGCTTGAGCTGTTAGACGGTCAGGTAGTGACGCTGCAAGACGACGTATTAGTTATTGCTGATGAACAGAAAGCACTGGCCATGGCTGGTATTTTCGGTGGTAAGCAAAGCGGTGTGACCGACCAAAGCAAAGCTATTTTCCTGGAAAGCGCATTCTTTGCGCCAGACGCTATTGCTGGCCGCGCCCGTCGCTTTGGCTTACACACAGATGCATCACACCGTTATGAGCGTGGCGTTGACCCTGAGCTACAACGCACCGCTATGGAGCGCGCTACGGCGCTGTTACTGGAGATTTGCGGCGGTGAAGCAGGTCCTATCGTTGAAGCTGTGGCAGAGTCACACTTACCTAAGCCTGCACAGGTTACTTTGCGTGCGGCGCGCCTGAAGAAAATTTTGGGTGTGAGTATTGACGACAATCAGGTTGAAGACATTTTAAAACGTCTTGGCTTTGACGTGAAAACCAATGCCGATGGCTGGCAGGTGGTAGTACCAACCTTCCGTTTTGATATTGCTATTGAAGAAGATTTGATTGAAGAAGTAGCGCGGGTATACGGCTATAACAATATTGAAGCGGCTGCGCCGGCGGCAAGTTTAAGCATGATCCCACGCCAGGAACAACAGCAGTCGTTGCTGCGGTTCTCGGAAGATTTGGTTGATCGCGGTTATCAGGAAGCTATCACCTATAGCTTCGTCGATCCTAAACATCAGGCGTTGTTATTTAACGAAACAGCGGCGCTATCGTTACCGCATCCGATTTCGGTGGAAATGTCATCCATGCGTGTAAGCTTGTGGCCAGGTTTGTTGGCTACTGTGGCGTACAACCAAAAACGTCAGCAACCATCTTTGGCATTTTTTGAAAGTGGTTTACGCTTCTTACCAGACGATGATGCACCAAGCGGTGTATTGCAGGAACCTATGCTAGCTGGCGTGCGTGCTGGTAAAGTTACTGGTGAACACTGGAGCGACGCTGACCGTGCAGTAGACTTCTACGACATTAAAGGTGACGTGGAAAGCTTATTGAACCACACTGGTTTTGCGAATGAGTTTAAGTTTGTTGCTGATCAACATCCAGCATTACACCCGGGTCAGTGTGCGGCTATTTACCGTGCCAGCAAGCGGGTAGGTTATGTTGGTGCTATTCATCCGCAGTTTGAGAAGAAGCTTGGCCTGAACGGCCGTACCTTCGTGTTTGAACTGGAACTTGGTGCCATTCAACAACGCCGGTTGCCAAAAGCTGCACCAATTTCGCGGTATCCGTCTATTCGCCGTGATTTGGCCGTAGTGGTTGAAAATCGCGTGGCTGTTGGCGAAATCTTTACCGCCATAGAAAACATTGGCGTTAAGAACTTGGTTGGCCTAAACTTATTCGATGTTTATCAAGGTCCTGGGGTAGCCGATGGCTATCGCAGTCTGGCTTTGTCGCTAACGTTGCAGGACACCGAGAAGACATTAGAAGACGCAGAGGTTGATGCAAGCATTGCTACTGTGGTCAAACTATTGCAAGATGAATTCGGAGCAACTCTAAGGGAGTAAGCTATGGCACTGACCAAAGCGGAAATGGCTGAGCATTTGTTCGACAAGTTTGGTATTAACAAACGCGATGCAAAAGAATTAGTCGAGAACTTCTTTGAAGAAATTCGGACTGCGCTAGAGCAGGGCGATCCGGTGAAGCTGTCTGGATTTGGCAATTTTGAATTGCGTGAAAAAGGTGAGCGTCCGGGCCGTAATCCGAAAACTGGCGAAGATATTCCAATTTCTGCACGACGGGTCGTCACTTTCCGTCCTGGTCAGAAGCTGAAACAGCGTGTTGAAAACGCTAAACCTGAGGGTGGCAATTAACGCCCTTAGGTACTTCCCTTAGCTACGAAAAATACAAAAAAGCCGGTACACAAGTACCGGCTTTTTTAATGCTTTACTGTTAGCGCTTTAAACTAACGAAAGAACAAGCTGCTAAAAGGGTTCAGCAAGCGGCTAATACCTGAGGTGAAGTGCAACGGGGCATCCAGTGACGCTAACGTCAGGCAGTCTTCCTGCTGCGTTTGCGGACTGTGGCGATGCTTTTCGTTTAGCAGGATAAAATCACCATCGTGATAGCTGTCGTGCTCGTCGTTAAAGGTACCATTTACCACCAGAGTAGCTTCGGTTCCTTTGTGCGTGTGCTCAGGTACAGTTGCACCTTGCGCCATATAAATCAGATTCACGCTGCTGTCAGACGACACTTGCATTGGGGCACGCCATAATTTACCAACCATGTGGCTCCAAGGGCCGATTCTGTCACGGTTACGTGCTAGCGTGTTCGGCAGGTTGAAACGCTTACCTTCCAGACTCAGCATAGATTCAACCGGCGTACGTACCACACTTTTCGGTGCAGAAGACGCGAATATGGCTGCCATCATTTGCTCACAATTCAATGCTTCCAGCGGTTCAGTACTACCAAACTCTTGTTTGCATAAAGTTTCTTCAATATCGGCCACCGCAGCCTGACACTGAGAACACATGTCTACGTGTGTTGCCATAACCAGTGACAAACCTGCACTGAGCTCACCAGCAACATATTGGAACAAATTGGCTTCGGATGGATGTGATTTAATCATGAGCAGTTATCAACTCTTTCAGTTTCTTTAATGCCAAACGGGTACGGGATTTCACCGTGCCCAGCGGAATTCCAAGCGAGTCAGAGACTTCTTGCTGAGATTTCCCTTCTATATAAATTCGTTCTATTACTTCGCGCTGCGCATCAGGCAGTTGCGCGTAATAGGACGAAATTTCCTGCATCAGTACTTTGCCATCCAGCGAATAATCGTCATCAAGTGACTCATTATTCTCAGCAAGGATTGGCCACAATTCGTCAGCACTTAAGTCGTTCTGACGATGCTTATTCTTACGCAGAATATCGAAACGGATGTTACGCGCTATGGTAAAAATCCAGGTCGATGGAGACCCTTTATCGGGTTTGAACAGGTGTGCTTTATGCCAAACGTTGGTCATGGTTTCCTGAACAAGATCCATAGCGGTTTGTTCGTTACCAAACTGGCGGGTGGCATAAGCCTGTAATTTAGGGGCAAAATGACGGAAAAGCTCACTGAAAGCGCGACGGCTTTGAGTTGCTGCAACTTGCGCTAACAAGTCTGCAGCATAGTCAGCGTTGTCCGTTCGAGCACTGGTCATAACTTTCCGTTGTGTTTCGCGTGCGGACGCCATTTGCATAGTGTATACCTGTTCCAATATTGTACAAGTTACTTTTACTACGAACCGCCCCTGATTTTTGGATCACAAGGACGTTTATAGAATTAAGTTGCGAATATAATCTCGTGCTTTATGACAGTCTTTCGAATCCAATAATTCTTGCTTCATACTCGGGTCTAACGGCAATATTTCCAGCCAGCGTAAGCATAACCAGTCGGTACGATCAGTCGAATGCTCTGGGCATAAATCCTTCAGCTCAGGATGCTGCTGGTAAATTTCTTCCATGCGATGGCGTAGTAAGGAATCTTCATTACACAGCTGTTCCTGCGGCCAGTTTTGTCTGGCTTCTACTTCGGCAACGCGCAATCCGTCTTTCTCAGTGTCTATAGAACGAATACAGAACAAGCTTTGACCCACCACGGTAATGCCCAAAAGCCCGTCGGGTAAGCATTCGAAGTCAACAATTTTAGCGAGCGTCCCAAGAGGTAAAATATGGGAGTTATTCTCTTTATTCCCAAATGCGTCAAGCATGCACATACCAATTTCACTACCGTGGCGCATGGCGTCTTTCACCATTCGCAGATAGCGTGGTTCGAATATACGTAACCTGATTTGACCGCCCGGTAACACGTGGGAAGTCAATGGAAACAGAGGAATACGTTTTACCGCTGACATAGTCCATGTATCCAGTTGTTGTTGATTTATGCACAGATTACGATACCTGTAGACATAAGGATCTTTTTATTAACAGAATAACGACAGTTTTTTTAAGGTTTTTTTTCAGTTTATTTGAACCTTAGGCTATGTGCGTTGAACCACAGTGGCTCTGGCTACGTAACTGACTTTAGAATATTAGCTTAGAGATAAATTAAGGACGAAGTATGGCGGCTGTGAAAGTAGGGATAAGCGCTTGTTTGCTAGGCGACAAAGTACGCTACGATGGAGGCCACAAACGCTCCAGTTTTTGTCAGGACGAGCTGGCTCAGCATGTTGAGTTCGTAAAACTCTGTCCTGAAGTTGGTATTGGTCTGCCGGTTCCGCGTCCTACCATTCGGTTAGAGCAATCAGAATCTGGTGTGCAGGCGGTTATTCCGAAAACCGGTGACAATGTCACAGAGCCACTGCGGGAGTTCGCTGACAAGGCCAAACCTAAGCTAAATCAAATTAGCGGTTATGTGTTGTGCGCAAAATCACCCAGTTGCGGCATGGAACGGGTGAAGCTATACGACCCGGAAACCGGCCACGCCCGAAAAGAAGGTGAGGGTATTTTCACTACTCGCTTACGTGAATTATTTCCGGCCTTACCGCTAGAAGAAGACGGCCGTTTAAACGACCCTTTATTACGTGAGAACTTTGTGATGCGGGTTTATGTGTACGCCGCCTGGCAAGCACTGCCGCAGCCGGTAACCAAGGCTGCTTTAATAGAATTTCACAGTCGCTTAAAGCTGCTGTTGTTAGCCCATTCGCAGCCTGTGTATCGCCAGTTAGGCCCTTGGCTAGCGAATCTAAACCAGCCTCGAACCGAAGATTGTAACTATTACTTACAACAGGTTATGGACGCATTAGGTAAACCTGCCAGTAAACGTAACCATACCAATGTGCTGCAGCATATTCAGGGTTACTTCAAAAACCAACTTTCCGACCGCCAGAAGCAAGAGCTGGCCGACTTAATTTTGGGGTACCGGGAAGGGGTTGAACCCCTAATGGCACCATTAACTATGATTAAGCATTATCTGCGCGAGCATCCGCAGCCTTATCTGGATAGCCAGCTTTATTTAGACCCTTATCCAAATAACTTAAAACTAAGATACGGACTTTAATATGGCACAGGCAATTTGGTTCCGTGGCGACCTGCGCCTTACGGACAACCCTGCGGTAACTGCTGCGGTAAAAGAGCAACAACACGAACAAGGGCAAAACGCACCTATTCCGGCACTATTTCTGGTAACCCCTAAACAATGGCAGGAACACCACTGGGCGCCCATTAAAACTGACTTACTGTTGCGTCATTTGGCTGAGTTTCGTCAGGAGTGTGCCGAACGGGGCATTGCCTTGCATGTTCGTGAAATTGCCAGTTATACCGGCGTGCCAGCGGCGGTAGCTAAGTTTTGTGATGAGCAGGGCGTAAACAAGCTACACTATAATCACGAATATCCGCTGCATGAAGCCCGCCGCGACAGAGCTGTGGTAAAAGCGTTGCAGCACGATCAAGTGGCGGTGCAGGGCTATCACGGTTTGTTATTAGCACCACCGCAGGCTATCAGCACCCAAACCGGCGGCTTTTATAAAATGTTTACGCCATTTAACCGGGCCTGGCGTACTCACATTAAGCAAGCCAATAACTGGCAGGTTATTCGCCACCAGTGGCCGGCCGCTACCACAGCGCCGGAACTACCTGAATTTGATTTACCGCGGCGCGATAGTTCTGCCTGGGTAGTCGGGGAGCAATCGGTGCTGGCCAAGTTGCGCCGCTATGTGAGCGACTCAGTAGCCGATTACAAGGCTGAGCGCGACTTGCCTGCGCTGGACAGCACGTCGCGGCTATCACCTTACTGGGAGCTTGGCATGTTGTCGCCTTACACCGCGGCGCGGGCACTGAGCGAACTGTCACCGGAATTTCCTTACGGATTAACAGAGGGCGCTGATGTGTGGCTAACCGAGCTCGCCTGGCGCGAGTTCTATCAACACCTGATGCATCACGTACCGCGGCTGTCGATGGGCAAGGCCTTTCAGGAATACACCGACAACTACCCCTGGCGCACTGATAAAGAAGACTTTAAGCGTTGGTGTGAAGGTCGCACGGGCTACCCGATTGTGGATGCTGGCATGCGCCAGTTGGTTCAGGAAGGCTTTATGCACAATCGTTTGCGTATGATAGTCGCCAACTTTCTAGTAAAAGACCTACGGCTAAACTGGCGTTGGGGTGAACAATTCTTTATGGAGCATTTAATTGACGGCAGCTTTCCGGCCAACAACGGCGGTTGGCAGTGGAGTGCGTCTACCGGTACAGATGCGGTGCCGTACTTCCGGGTGTTCAACCCCACCCGCCAAAGCGAGAAGGTTGATCCTGACGGTAGCTACATTCGTAAATGGGTGACAGAGTTGGCGCAAGTACCGACCAAGTATATACATGCGCCACAGCAGTGGTTAGAAAAACATGGGCATAGTGACTATCCTTTACCCATGGTGGATCACGGCGAAGCCCGTGATGATTTTCTACAAACCTTCAAGCGAGTTAAAAATGAGTTCTGAAATAGACGTACAAGATCATAGTAAAGAGCCGGCAACCAACAGCGATGTTGGTGCGCTAATGGACAAGATTATGGATTTTTACGACGAGTTCAAGCTTGATAATTTGGACCGTTTGAATGAAATCTACGCTGACGATGTGACTTTCACGGACCCCATTCACTTGGTGCAAGGTATTGATGATTTAGAAAAATACTTTAAACACACCATGGAAAATGTGGAGTACTGTCATTTTGCCTTCACCGAGCGTGCTTTTTCAGGTAATTGGCTGTTTATGGCGTGGCAAATGCGTTTTTCACACGAAAAATTAGCTGGTGGTCGCGAGCTAGTGTTGCCTGGTGTCAGTCAGTTCCACATTAAAAATGACAAAGTGAGTGAGCAGCAGGATCACTACGATCTTGGTGCTATGTTGTACGAGCACATTCCTGTGTTGGGCTATTTCGTGAAAAAAGTACGCGACCGATTGGTGACTGAATGAATATTTTAATTACGGGCGGAAGCTCAGGTATTGGCCGCCAGTTGGCGGTAGATTATGCCAAAGCCGGACATCACGTGGTTGTGTGTGCTCGAAGTGAAGACGCCTTGCATGCTCTGGAACAGGAGTACCCGGGTAAAATTGAAGGCTGTCGCTTAGACATTACCGACCGCGAAGACACTTTGCAGAAGCTTGGTGTTTATACCGACATTGATATTGCCATTTTAAACGCCGGCGTGTGTGAATACCTGGACGTTGAAAAGTTCGAAGCCGCCATGTTCGAGCGGGTGTTCAACGTGAACGTAGTAGGCACCATGAATTGTGTGCAGGCATTATTAGCGAACTTTAAAGCTGGTTCTAAATTGGTATTAGTGGGTAGTACGGCTCGATTACTGCCGTTTACCCGTGCGCAGGCGTACGGCGGCTCGAAAGCAGCACTGCATTATATAGCCCGTAGTTTGCAGCTCGATCTGAAGAAACGTCATATTAAAGTACTAACCGTTTCGCCGGGCTTTGTGGAAACCCCAATGACTGACGCCAACGACTTTGAAATGCCAATGAAAGTTACGGTGGACTATGCGTCGAACGCTATTCGTAAAGGCATTGAGAAGAATACTACCGACATTACCTTTCCAACCGGATTTGGATTGTTTCTAAAATTCCTGTCGCTGTTGCCGCAAAGTTGGCAGGTGGCTATTTCCAGTAAACTGGCCTAACGCCAACAGGTTGTATTCAAGGACGTTCGATGAAAATTGCAGTAGTAGGTTCTGGGGTGTCAGGTTTGGTGTCAGCTTACATGTTAAGCGCCAAGCATGATGTTTATGTGTTTGAAAAAAATGACTATATTGGCGGGCATACAGCCACCAACGAAGTAGAAGTAGCTGGTAAAATCTATCGTGTAGACACCGGCTTTATTGTGTTTAACGACAAAACTTACCCAAATTTCCGCGCGCTGATGCGTGAGCTGAAGGTTTCCTGGCGCGATACCGAAATGAGTTTTAGCGTCACCGACCCGGTATCCGGGTTGGAATACAACGGCCACAACCTGAACACCTTGTTTGCGCAGCGCCGCAACTTCTTTAAACCGTCGTTTTATCGCCTGGTAAACGGCATTTTAAAATTCAACAAAGAAGCCAAAGCGGCGCTGGCCCGTGGTGAAGACCTGGACGATGTAACCTTAGGCGAATTCCTGCAACAGCATAACTTACCAGCCAGTGTGGTGCGTCAGTACCTGTTGCCTATGGTGGCGGCTATCTGGTCGGCCAGCCTGGCCGAAGCTGAGCAGTTCCCGTTGGGCTTCTTCTTACGGTTTTTCGAAAACCATGGCTTATTAAACGTAGCTGACAGACCCCAGTGGGCCACCATTTGCGGTGGTTCTAACAGTTATATTCCGCCGCTTATTGAGCCTTTCAAGCACAATATTCAATTAAATAGCCAAATTGAGCGGGTAGAGCGCAAGCCAAGTGACCAGGGCAATGTTTGCCTGACTTTTGCCAGTGGCCAGCAGCAGTGGTTTGATGAAGTCATTATGGCCTGTCATAGCGATGAAGCGCTGGCATTGCTGGCTGACAGCAGCAACCTTGAGCAGGAGATTCTGGGCGCTATTCCATATCAGGACAATGATGTGGTGCTACATACGGATAAAAGCCTGTTGCCGAATCGGCAGCTAGCCTGGGCCAGCTGGAACTATCTGTTGAACGATGGCGCCGAAGTGACCACGCGGCCAAGCTCAGTAACCTACAACATGAATATATTGCAGGGCATTGAAGCACCGGAAGTATTTTGCGTAACGTTGAACAACACCAGCGCTATTGATGCCGATAAAATTTTGCGCCGCTTTACCTATGGGCATCCAGTATACAGTGTCGCGTCGTTGGCAGCTCGGAAGCGGCGCGGCGAAATTTGTGGCCAGCAGCACACCCATTTTTGTGGCGCCTACTGGTATAACGGTTTTCATGAAGACGGCGTGCGCAGCGCGCTGGACGTTGCCAAAGCTTTAGGCTGTGAGTGGTCATGTTAGCCAGCGCCATTTACTGGGGCATGGTTTGCCATCGCCGCTTTAAACCCAAAGAACACCGATTCAATTACGGTACCGTGCAATGGTGGTTAGCGTTGGATGAGCTGGAGCAAATCAGTGCCAGCAGCAGATTTTTTCGCATTGATAAATGGGCGCCGTTAACCTTCCGGCAGTCGGATTATCTGCCTGGTGAAAGTGGCACTATTACCGAAAAAGTTTTAACGAAAATGACTGAGCTTGCTGGTAAGCCCATGCAAGGGCGGGTGTTTATGCTTGGTCAACTGCGCACCTTCGGGCTGTTTTTCAGTCCCATTAATTGCTTTTTTCTGCAACAGGAAGGTGCCGCCGATGGCCAGTATTCGCATATGCTGGCGGAAGTCAGCAATACTCCCTGGCTGGAAAAACACTACTACCTGCTTGATTTAGCCGAAACCAAATCGGCCCCATTAAGTCATGCCAAAGCCTTTCACGTGTCGCCGTTCAATCCTATGGAAATGCAGTACAAATGGCGATTAAAGCCGCCGCGTGCCGGCCAGCAGCGTGCCATGGTGCATTTGGAAGCCTGGCAACAGCAGCGTCATTTTGATGCGACCTTAACTTTACAGCGCCACGAAATGAACCCTAGTGGCATTCGGCGCGTATTGTACAAATATCCAATCATGACGCTTAGTATTCTTTGGGGAATTTACTGGCAAGCGTTGCGATTATTCTTAAAACGGGTGCCCATTTACGGTCATCCTAACAGCTAAATCTGATTGCAAAGAGGAAACAACTGAATGCCAAACGGTGAATCAGTGATGACAACAACAAATCAAATCAGTTGGGTAGATAAACAAGCACGTAGCTTAGTTTTACGATTACTCGGCCATCTTAGTTATGGCCGCATGGTATTTTTAGAAGAAGGTTCGCACGTCGCCACTTTTGGTCAGGCGGCTAAGGCCACTGATTTGCATGCCGAAGTGAATGTGCTGCATCCGTCGTTTTATCGCCGCATGTTGCTGGGTGGCAGCATTGCCTCGGGCGAGCTGTATATCGACAACAGCTGGGAGACTCCAGATTTAACCGCAGTAATTCAAGTGTTTGCGCGTAACTTGCCAGCACTGGATGCGTTTGAAGCCAAGTTCACCTGGCTAACTTTGCCGTTTCAAAAGATTCAACACTGGCGTCGCAGCAACACCAAAGTGCAGGCGAAAGAGAATATTTCAGCCCATTACGACCTGGGTAATACTTTGTACCGCGAGTTCTTAGATTCGCACATGCAGTATTCCAGTGCGGTGTATCCAAGCCCAGAGGCTACGCTTGAAGAAGCTCAGGAACATAAGCTAAAGCGCCTGTGTGACGCTTTAGAGTTACAACCTAGTGATCACTTGGTGGAAATTGGCACCGGGTGGGGCGGTTTAGCGGTTTATGCAGCCCAAAATTACGGCTGCAAAGTAACTACCACCACTATTTCTAGTGAGCAGCACAAGTACGCCACCGAATTAGTGAATAAGCTTGGGTTGCAGGATCAGGTAACCCTGTTAAAAGAAGATTATCGCGACTTGCAGGGGCAATACGACAAACTGGTGTCGGTGGAAATGATTGAAGCCGTAGGTGAACGTTACCTGCCGGTGTTTTTCCATACCTGCAGCCGGCTATTAAAGCCGACTGGTAAAATGGCGCTGCAAGCTATTACTATTGCCGACCAGCGTATGAAGAGCTACGCCAATTCGGTCGATTTTATTCAGAAACATATTTTCCCGGGGGGCTTCCTGCCGTCAGTGCAGCTGATGAGCACCCTTATTGCTGAGCAAACTGACATGGTAGTGCGGCAACTAGGCGATATCGGCCTTGATTATGCCCAAACCTTAAAAGACTGGCGTGACCGCTTTAACGCAAAAACTGAGGTGCTAGCACCGCTTGGCTACGACGATAGATTCTCGCGCTTATGGAATTTTTATCTAAGCTATTGTGAAGGTGGTTTCCGTGAACGCACCATTTCGGCCGTGCAATTTGTTGCAACTAAGCCGGGCTGTCGCGCGTTCCAACACAGTGGATCTTTATGTTAGAACAAGCGAAACGCGTTGCCGGATTTCTACTGTTCGACCTGGTGTGGCTGAGTGCCGTAGCAGGTAGAGCAGAGTGGGTGTGGGCAACCATTGCCCTGGTACTGGCGCAGCTGGCGGTAACTGCCTATAGCGGTCGCCTGCAATGGGTGCTGTATTTGCAACTCGTGTTTGTTGGCTTGTTGCTGGAATTAGCGGTAGGCATGAGCGGACTTATTGCTTTTGATGGCGGCTTATTACCGCCGTGGCTGATACTGCTCTGGTTAGGGTATGTTGCCATGGCCATGACCGCACTGGACTGGCTAAAAAATCGATTCTGGCTGGCGGTAGCCCTGGGCGTTATTTTTGGGCCTATGACTTATTATTTTGGCGCCAAACTGGGTGCCGCCACGGTGCCGGGTCCGGAACCAGCTATGCTTATTGCCTACGCAATAGGTTGGGGTGCTTACATGGCGCTGTTTGTTAAATTGATGCGGCGGAGGTTTGTGATATGAAAAGCACGTTCGCAAGACTAAGTGTGTTAGCGCTACCAATGCTGCTGCTAACACCTAATATAGCGGCAGCCAGCAGCTGCGCAGCTGACCAGCTTGAGCCACTGAAGCTGGTGGGAGAAACTCGGTTAAGCGTGATGTTCTGGGACGTGTACGATGCCCGGTTGTACACCAATACCGGTGAGTATAAAGATGCTGACCAACGCGCGCTGCGATTAGACTACCTACGCGACATTGACGCTGAGGATTTGGTCGAAACCACTCAGGAAGAATGGGAACGCCTGGATTACGCAATTGATGACGAAGCCAAAGGCTGGCTGAACACCTTAACCGACATTTGGCCGAACGTGAGCGAAGGCGACTGCATTACGTTGGTAGAAACTAGCGAGGGTTACGCTGAATTCTACGGCAATGACGGTAAGTTGGGGCAAATTGAGAACAAAGAGTTTACCCAGAAGTTTTTGGATATCTGGCTGTCTGAAAATAGCCGGTTTGAAGACGAGCGCGATGAATTAACCGGAGTAAATCAATGAAGCTTTTTCAATCATTAGCAGTAGCAATAAGTGCCCAGGTGGTGCTGGTTGGTTGCAGCGCCGGCATTGACGACTATCAGTCAGAAAAGCCGAAGCTACAACTGGAAACCTTTTTTGTGGGCGAACTGGTTGCTTACGGCACCATCGAAGATTTTAAAGGTAAAGTAATTCAGCGCTTTCGGGCTGACTTAAACGGTAGCTGGGAAGGCAACGAAGGCGTACTGGATGAGAAGTTTTATTACGCTGACGGTCGCGAAGAAACCCGCGTGTGGCGAATTACCAAAACCGGACCCAATACCTATGAAGGCCGCGCCGATGACGTAGAAGGTGTTGCTAAGGGAACTACCGCTGGTAATGCCCTAAATTGGGTATATAACCTGACTGTAGAGGTAGATGGCGAGCCGTTAACGGTAAAACTGGATGACTGGCTGTATCTGGTTGATGAGGACAATATGATCAATCGTACGCAAATGTATAAGTATGGCTTGCCGGTAGGTGAAATAACCCTGTATATTGGGCGCCGCAACCAATACTAGTACTGGCTTTAAGGAGCTTCGTAAGGCTATCAAGTTTTACGAAGCCATGCCGATAAAAGTACACAGGTCTTAACCGGAACTTACAGCCATGAGTGGTCCTACATTTACGTACAATAACCCTCGTTTACAAGGGCAGACTATATTTGTGAAGCGCGGCAAGCATCAGGGCAAGTTAGGCCTGGTGATAAAAGTGCTGGAAGATGACAAGTATATTGTGTCGCAGGGAGATTTTGCGGTAGAAAAAGTGATGTTTGATCGTTCAGAGTTTCTGGTGCACCGATACAGAAAAATAAAAGTGCCAATTGATAAAGCCGTTGGCAAACATCCGGATATGGTTTAACGCATATCCGGATTTTTTTTGCTTATATTTTAACTATTTTAACTACGTGGCTTTAAACGCCGCGCGGTAAACGTGATTTTGACGGGCTTTGTTCCAGCCGTTCACGCCATAATTCTTTCGCGGTTAAGCCACTGCCGCTGCCTGAAGATTTTGCTTTCGCTTTGGCGGCAGGCTTTTTCGCTGCAGCTTTCTTAGCGGGTGCTTTCTTCGCAGGAGCTTTTTTCTCAGCTTTCGCTGTGCTCTTGGTAGACTTAGTAGCGGTTTTGGCTGCGCTTTTCTTCGGCGCTGCTGCTTTGGTTTCTTTACCCGAGCTCTTACTCGCAGATTTCCCTTTCGACAAAGCTTTAGCGTCGTCAACTAGTTGTGCAAGTCGAACGTTTTTGCCACCATCAACTGAATACCAGCCGTTGCTGCTTTCAATTTTTGGCTTTTTGCCATGTGCTTGTTGGTAAGCTTCGGTAAACTCAGCGAGTACCTTCTCTTTATCAAGTGAGCTCATGCATGGTTTCCTATGCTGTTAAAATTTAAGTTGAATGAAATTACACACTTTTTATACCGTTTTTTTCGATTGCTGTCTAATTTCCGTTAAAATAGCGGGTATTAACGCTATCAATCAGGGTCGAGGTGACCATGCAAAGAGAACAGTTAACCCGTATTTTAGATGAACTAATGCAGCCAGAAACGATGACTGATTACTGCCCCAATGGTTTGCAAGTAGAAGGGCGATCACAAATCACGAAAATTGTGAGCGGCGTTACCGCCAGCCAAGCCTTTGTTAACGCTGCTATTGCTGCAAAAGCTGATGCGGTGCTGGTTCATCATGGGTATTTCTGGAAAGGCGAGAACGCCGCTATTACCGGCATGAAGAAACAGCGTATTGCGGCGCTACTGGCAGCGGACATAAATGTTTACGCTTATCATTTGCCGCTTGATGTTCATCCAACGCTGGGTAATAACGCACAGCTAGCTGAATTAATGAATTGGCAGGTTGATGGTGCCCTGGCTGAGGTTAGCCCGCACGGGGTCGTTATGCATGGGCGGTTAGCCGAACCCGTAACTGGCGAAGTGTTAGCGGAACAACTGGGCGAGCAGTTACAGCGTCCGGTAACTTGTGCGGTGCATCATACCCACCGACCTGTTCAAACACTGGCCTGGTGCACAGGCGGTGGTCAGGGCTTCATTGATAACGCAGCTGCTGCCGGGATTGACTGCTTTATTACCGGCGAAGTATCGGAGCAGACTATTCATAGCGCCCGCGAGCAGGGCATCGACTTTATTGCGGCTGGGCATCACGCTACCGAACGCTACGGGGTGCAGGCGCTGGGTAATTATCTGGCTGCTGAACACGGGTTAGTGCATGAGTTTATAGAGATT
Organism: Pseudidiomarina planktonica; assembly: GCF_900177775.1. Lineage (GTDB taxonomy): Bacteria > Pseudomonadota > Gammaproteobacteria > Enterobacterales > Alteromonadaceae > Pseudidiomarina > Pseudidiomarina planktonica. The sequence continues at coordinate 1,283,894 of NZ_FXWH01000001.1, forward strand.
GATAACCCCGCATGAAGAAACCGACAGATACGAGCTTTGCCGGCATTACCGACAAGTTTGCCCGGAATATTTACGCTACCTCGAAAGGCCGCTTACGGCTGGCTGTTTTGGCCCGGGACCTTGCTCCTTTGCTGGAAAAAGCTGCTGCCAAACCCATGCGGGTGTTGGATATTGGTGCTGGCCTGGGTCAGGTTAATATTTGGTTTGCAGAGCAGGGCTGTCAGGTTACCCATACTGATATAGCAGCTGAAATGGTTCAGGGGGCGCAGGCAGTTCATGCTGACGCAGGGCTGGGCGAGAACTACCGTTATATTTGCGCTGAGCTACAGGAATTACCCAATCAACTAGCGGGCGAAACCTTTGACCTGGTGATTTGTCATGCGGTGCTGGAATGGCTGCACGACCCGGCTGCCGCCATCGCGGTGCTGAAGCAATTTATGGCGCCTGAAGCGGTGCTAAGCCTGATGTTTTACAATCGCGATGCCAAGCTATTCGCCAACACTATTTATGGCAACTTTGACTATGTTCAAAGCGAGTTGCAGGTGAAAAAGCGCGTACGTTTGAGCCCTCAGCAGCCCATTGCACCAGCAGATGTCACACAGTGGCTGGCGGACAATCAGTTACAGATTATTGAGAAAACCGGGGTGCGTTGTTTCCACGACTACTTGCGCGAACCGAAACAGCATCAGGATGCTGCCGAGCTACTTGAACTTGAACTGAAGTACAGCCGTCAGGCGCCTTTTCAGGCATTAGGCCGCTATCAACATTGGTTGATAAAGCGGCCATGAAACCAGTGCTATTTGTAATTCAGGGTGTTGCGGCACAAACTGGTAGCGCTATTAGTGCTTATCAGGACTGGTGCCAACAACAGGGCAACGCGCCGGTGGTTCTGTTTCACACTACGCCTGACCGCGTGCGGGATGCCAAACGCCTGCAACTGGTACTGCAAAATGAATTCACTGAATTAGCGCCGGATACGTCCTTGTCTGTGTTTGTATTTGGTGGTGATGGCACGGTGAATTTTGCGGTGCAGCAACTGGTTGCCAGAGAACTGCCGGTTGAACTGATTCTGGTGCCGCTTGGTACCGGTAACGACTGCGCACGGCGCTATGAGATTGATAACTGGCAATGGTTATTACAACAACCTGATGTAACTACCGAAAAGTTGCGAGTAGGTCGGGTAAACGATCAGGTATTTGTGAATAGCGCCGGGCTTGCGCTTTCTGCTGATCTGGTTAAAGCGCAGTCGCCCCGGGAAAAACAGCGCTATGGCAAATTCAGTTATGTGATGGCGGCATTGCGTTGGCTACTAAAGCCACGTGCCATAGCGCTTGGAGTGAATCAGCAAGCACCGAAATCGGTACTACTATTTAGTGTGGGTGTGGGCGCTTATTGCGGCGGTGGGATTCGTTTGCATCCGTATTGCGAGCAACCGCTGCCGTTAGCGCAAGGGCTCAGCGTGGTGTGTGTTACTCAGGTACCGCGTTGGAAGCATATTGGTTACTTGGTGGCAGTGCTGCGGGGTAAACATAAGCAGCTCAGTGCCGTGACTATGTACTCGGCCAGTAGCCTGACACTACAACCGGCCCTAGGTGATACCGCCGAAGCTATTGAAGTGGATGGGGACGTACTCACTCAGCTGCCCGCGCAATTTAGCGTTGTGGAAACGCAGATTCAAATAGTGCGACCTGTTAGAATAAAGTCTGCGTCAGATTAATTTCAAACCAAAACAACGAACAAACAATAGGAGCAGTCACTGTGAGCTTGAAATGTGCATTTATAGGTCTTGGTGTGATGGGATTTCCTATGGCCGGACACCTGCAATCCAATGGATTTAATACCACTGTGTATAACCGCACCACAGCGAAAGCCGACAGCTGGGTAAAAACCTATAAAGGCAATCAGGCAGACACTCCAAAAGCTGCCGCGGCAGATGCCGATGTTGTGCTGCTGTGTGTGGGTAACGATGACGACGTTCGCAGTGTGGTTTACGGCGACACCGGCATTTTGGCAAGTTTAAAGCCCGGCACTGTAGTGGTTGATCACACTACGGCTTCGGCCGAGCTTGCGCATGAGTTAGCCGAAGCTATTGGTAATCAGGGCGGTGAGTTTTTGGATGCACCAGTGTCTGGTGGCCAGGGTGGAGCTGAAAAGGGTGTGCTTACCGCTATGATTGGTGGCGAACAAAGTACGCTGGACACCGTGGATAGCCTGCTTGCCTGCTACGCTAAAACGCGTCAGCTGATGGGGCCTGCTGGCAGTGGTCAGTTAGCCAAAATGGTAAACCAGATTTGTATTGCGAACGTGGTGCAGGGGGTGGCTGAAGGTTTGCAGCTTGCTCGTAAGGTTGGGCTTGATCCTGACAAGCTGGTTAATGCCATAGGCAAGGGCGCAGCAGGTTCCTGGCAGCTCGAGAATCGCTATAAAACCATGTGGCAGGACGAATACGACCATGGCTTTGCGGTAGACTGGATGCGCAAGGACTTAAGCATTGCGTTAGCTGAAGCTAACCGGCAGGGCATTAGCTTACCAGCCACGGCCTTAATCGATCAGTTCTATGCCGAAGTTCAGCAAATGGGTGGCTCACGCTGGGACACTTCCAGTTTATTGGCTCGCTTTGAACGTAAATAGATTTACTTGCGACGACTTATAAACAAGCATAAAAAAAGCCGGCAATAGCCGGCTTTTTAGTGTGTGTGGTTCGCTGTTAGCGAATACCCATACGACGTAATGCGTTGGTAGAGAAGTCGTTACGCGACGGCTCGATGTCCCAGTGCATGTATTCGTCTTCTTCGTTGGCCAGGCCGATGATCAGGTAACGACCAGAGTTCAGGTCGTACAAGCCTTCAGCGGCCATCCATGGAACGTCTTGAGTGTAGAACTGCGTGGCATAAGCTTCGCCAACACGCCATAACTCACCACGACCATCGTAATGATCAACAACTGACACTGTCCAGGTATCTTCGTCTACGTACATAGTACGCTTAGAATAGATGTGACGCTCGCCGTCCTTCAGCGTGCCTTCAACAACCCATACGCGGTGTTTCTCGTAGCGAATCAGGTCGGTATTCATGTGACCTGCATTCAGGATGTCGTCATAGCTGTTCGACGGATCAATCATTTTGTAGTTGTTGTAAGGAATATAAAGCTCTTTCTTGCCTTTCAATTCCCAGTTGTACTTATCTGGTGCACCATTGTACATATCCAGGTTATCGGAAGTACGTAAGCCATCAGCTGCTGTACCTGGTCCGTCATAAGCTACGTTAGGAGCACGACGAACACGACGCTGACCAGCATTGTAAATCCAGGCACGACGACCTTCTTTAACCTGGTTAATAGTTTCGTGTACTAATAGAACAGTACCGGTTAAACGTGCCGGTGCCAGTACTTCTTGTAAGAAGTAGAACAGGACGTTGTCGTCGGCTGACTCACGGCCACTTTGTAAGTATTCGGGGAATACCAGAGTTTCGCGTAATTTAACCGGAACGAAGTCACCGTTGGAAAGTACCGGGAACTGATTAATTAAACGCTCAACAGCACCACCGCGGTAACGTGTGATGTGGTTCCAAACAACTTCCAAGCCGCTTTGCGGAATTGGGAAAGGTACGTGTGTATCAAAATCTTCTAAACCGTTACCACCAGCTACAAGTGAGGTGTTAACGGCGTTCTTTTTAGCCAGCTCGTAAACTGCTTGCGGATAAGCAGCAGTACGACGAGTCTGGTATACGTTCATTTCGTATTCAGGATATTTCTCAAACAATGCAATTTGACCCGGAGTTAACAGGTCGCGATGCTCACTTAAGTTCGCATTGGTAATAGTTAACTGAATTTGATCGCTGGCGAACGGGTCTTGTGGACGTTCCGCATTACCTTCGCTGCTGCTGTAACCGCCATCCCAGGCTGGAATAGAACCGTCGGCATTGGCCGCTTTTTCAGCTCCAATTGGAGTCAAGTCAGCGCCTAAGCGTTGGGCTTCTTCAGGACTTACTTTGGCCATGACGCTCGCTGAGACCACGGATAAAGCAAATATTCCCGCTTTAAGCATAAATTTATTCATTGTAATTATCCTTGTTGTTCTGTCTGCTTACTTTGCTAACGCTACATCAAAATAGAAAACAATTAAATGCTTAGAGAAACTCTGTTATCTGCGCAATAATCTGGTAGCATCATCGCGAGAACAGTGGACAGACCTCTCGTATATTTGCTTAGCATGTATCGCAAAGAACAATTTTGCAACTATCTAGAGTGATAAAATAAGTCAGATTGTTTAAATTGAACAAAGTTTCGTCAAACAAGACGAATGCGCAGTGCACCGAGTTGAATCACTGTGTTCATTGTTAACTGACATGAATACAATTAACCGATTGTTAACGGAGTCGAGGATTCCATGCTGAAACCCGTCAAATATTTGTTTTGCGTAGCGGCTCTTGCAGCCAGTAGTAGTTACGCAGCGCCTACTAACACCAGCTATGAAGTTATCGAAGAACCCGCTATGCGCGCCCCGGAAGCCACCTCAGCAGCCATGCTGAAGCTTGCGCAAACCGATGAGCGTACCTTTGCTGTGGGCGACTACGGCATAGTGCTGTTTCGCGATAATCAGGATGCCCAGTGGCAACAAGCGGAAGTAGATACCAGTGTATTACTAACCTCTGTGGACTTCGCCGACAACCAACACGGTTGGGCGGTAGGTCACCATGGCGTGATTATTCATACCAATGATGCTGGCGAAACCTGGCAGCGCCAGCTTGATGGATTCGACATATTGGAATTGCAGAAAGTTGCGTTTGAGCAGCAGTTGCAAGAATTTGAAGCTGAACTGGAAACTGCTGACGACGCTACTGCTGAAGAACTCGCTTTTGAAATCGAAAATATCGAATATGAGCTTGAATCTTTAGCATTTGCGCTTGAGTCTGAAGGGCCAACGCGGCCGTTATTAAGTGTGTTTGCCATTAATAAAGATGAAATTCTGGTAGCAGCTGCGTACGGCTTAATGCTGAAAAGCTCCGACGGTGGTGCTAGCTGGCAGGTTATTAGCAACAGATTAGATAACGAACGCGGCTATCATTATAACGCCTTTGCTTATGACGGCACTTATACTTATGTTGCCGCCGAATCTGGTACTTTCTATCGTTCACCAGATCGCGGTGAAAGCTGGGAGCAAGTTGATTTTCCATACAATGGCTCGTTATTCGGTGCTCACATAGATAACAACAATCGTTTATGGGTTTATGGTTTGCGCGGAAACGTGTTCTATTCTGACGATCAGGCTGAATCTTTTACTCGCGTAACTGCCGGTACCCGCGTGAACTTGAGTGGTTCAACCCTAACTGCGAAGGGCAACAGTGTAGTAGTAGGGCACTCGGGTGTTATCGCTATATTTAATCCAAACGGAACTCTAATCCAACTAACCGAACACGTTAGTGGTGATGTGTTAACCGACGTAGTGGCTCACGACGACGGATCTTTTACTCTGGTTGGTCAGGGTGGACTATTGAGTTTTATTGCTCCGGCATTACCGGTAGAAACAGCGCCAGCCAATGAGCAAACTCCGGCTCCGACAGCAGCACAAGGACAGGAATAAGCTATGCCAGCTAATTTTAATGAACAACAAGCACCGCTTGTAGAGCGCCTCTTATTTAGTTCACGGCCGTTGTGGATTATCGCTTTCACCTTGTTGACGCTATTTTTGGGGTATCACGCTTCACAAGTGCGCCCGGAAGCCAGCTTCACCAAAATGATTCCTACCAATCATGAATTTATTCAGAATTACTTTAAGCATCAGGACGATCTGGCCAGCCTTGGTAACGTGGTTCGTATTGCTGTTGAAAGTAAGAATGGTGATATTTTTACCGCGGAATATCAAAAAACGCTGCAGGAAATAACCGATGAAGTGTTCTTTATTCCGGGAGTGAATCGAAGTGGTTTGCGTAGCGTCTGGACACCGAATGTGCGCTGGAGCGAAGTAACCGAAGAAGGTTTCGTCGGTGGTCCGGTTATTCCTGACAGCTGGGACGCCAGTGAAGAGTCACTGGAGCAATTGCGCACTAATATTTTGAAATCTGGCGAAGTAGGCAACCTGGTTGCTAATAACTTTGAATCTGCACTTATATATGTACCGCTGGATGAAACCAACCCTGATACTGGTGAACCACTGGATTATCAGCAGTTCTCGGAGCAGTTGGAGCGGTTAGTTCGGGACAAATACCAGTCTGAAGATGTTGCTATTCACATTACCGGTTTTGCCAAAGTTATTGGTGACCTGATTGAAGGCGCACAGCAAGTGGGTTTGTTCTTTTTGCTGGCTCTGGGTATCACCCTGGTGATGTTGTTTGGTTACTGCCGCTGTTGGCGCAGCGCCTTGTCGGTACTGGGTTGTTCCATCATCGCGGTAATTTGGCAGTTGGGTATTATCAAGTTAATTGGTAGCGGTATTAACCCTTACTCCATGCTGGTGCCATTTCTGGTGTTTGCCATCGGGGTTAGCCACGGGGTGCAGATTATTAATGCCCTGGGTAATTTCCGGGTTGACGGTTTTGATAAAACGCAGGCAGCCCGCCTGGCCTTTCGTAGCTTATATATAGCTGGCTTTGTAGCACTGGTTAGTGACGCTATTGGTTTCACTACCTTAATGGTTATTGATATTGAAGTGATTCAAGAGCTTGCCATTGCAGCCAGTATTGGTGTTGCGGTTGTAGTGCTAACCAACCTGGGTTTACTGCCAATTCTGATGTCTTACTTTGGCGTGTCGGATCGCGGTATTAACTATCAAACTAAAGTACGGCAGGAAGAGCACGGCGTATTACATTTCTTCGCTCGTTTTGCTCAACCAAAATGGGCCTATGGCGCCATTGGTGTGGCTTTAGTCATGTTGTGCTGGGGCTTGTATTACGGTCAGCAAATGAAAATCGGCGACTTAGATGCCGGTGCACCAGAACTGCGCCCTGACAGCCGCTATAACCTGGACAACAAGTTCATTGTTGATAACTACAGCTCCAGTACCGACATTTTCGTGGTGATGGCCGAAACCGCACCAGAAATGTGTATTGCCTATGACAATCTTGAGGTAATGGATCGCTTTAGCTGGCACATGGAAAACACCCCGGGCGTACAGGATGTGAAATCTATTGTGTACGTTGCCAAAATGGGTGGCTTCGGTTTGAACGAAGGCAACCTGAAATGGTACAGCTTAAACCGTAACAAATACGTGATTAATGCCAACGTAAACCGGGCGCCGCCAGGCTTAATCAACCCGGATTGCTCTATGGCGCCAATCATTATTTACCTGAACGACCACAAGGCCGAAACCTTGAAGCAGGTGGTTGCCTCGGTACATGAGTTTAACAGTCAGTACCAGGAAGAAGGCCTTGAGTTACTTATGGCCGCTGGTAATTCCGGTATTGAAGCGGCTACCAACGCAGTTATTGAAACCGCTCAGGTGAAAATGCTGTTGTGGGTATACGGCGTGGTGATAGTGCTGTGCTTTATTGCTTTCCGTAGCATTCGTACGGTGCTTTGTATTGTACTACCGCTGGCCTTTACCACAGTGATGAGCCAGGGCTTAATGGCGGTACTGGGCATCGGCGTTAAAGTGGCTACCTTACCGGTTATTGCGCTAGGTGTAGGTATTGGTGTGGATTACGGTATTTATATCTACACCAAGGTGAAAGAAGGCTTACAGCAAGGCATGCCGCTGTATGAAACCTATCAAATGGCACTGGAAAGTACGGGTAAAGCGGTAGGCTTTACTGGGTTAACTCTGGCCATTGGTGTTGCCACCTGGATGTTCTCACCAATTAAGTTCCAGGCCGATATGGGCATACTGCTAACCTTTATGTTCCTGTGGAATATGCTGGGTGCCTTGATTCTTATCCCTGCGCTGGCACGGTTATTCCGGGTTGGTTCAGTACATAAAAAATAACTAGCTAAGAGGCTAGAAAAAAAGCGGACTCAGGTCCGCTTTTTTTATGCGTTGTTATTCATTAGCTGATTAGGCGGGGTCAGCATCAGCCAGTATAAAAGCAGCACCTTGTTCAGCAATGGCTATGGTAGGAGCGTTAGTGTTACCGCTTACCACCGTTGGCATAATAGAGGCGTCGATAACCCGTAAGCCCTTCACGCCATTTACCTGCAGCCGGGGATTTACCACAGCATCAGCATCCTTACCCATACGGCAGGTGCCAACTGGATGATAAATTAAACCCGCTTCGGCTTTGAGTTTATCCAGTAACTGCTTATCGTTGTTGGCATCCATAATGCTCATGGCACCACCGTTATGATGTTGTAGCGCGGGCATTTGCATAATCTTCTGAGCCTGACGAACTCCGCTAATCAGGGCATCGCAATCTTGCTGATGCTGCAGAAAGTTATAGGTAATGAGTGGATTACCGGACGGGTCGTCAGGGTTTAACCGAACCTGACCGCGCGATTCAGGTCGCAGCAGGCACACATGACAGGTAAACCCGTGACGTAGTGCTGGCCACATGTCGTAGCCGCTGTCGTTAAACATAACCGGCACCACATGTAATTGCAGATCCGGGGTTTCAATGTTGTTGGCGCTACGCAAGAATCCGCCCACTTCACACATGGAATGAGCCAGCGGCCCGGAGCGGTTAATAGTGTATTTAAGCCAGTGCCAGCCCAGCTTCAGCAAACCTACCGGAGCAAGGGTTAAACCATCGGCTAAACGATTGCGAAAGTGCAGTGAAATATCCACGTGATCCTGCAAGTTCTCACCAACTTCCTTGCGCTCGGCAAGTACCGGAATACCGCAGTTATGAAGTTCCTCAGCGGGGCCTATGCCGGAACGTTTCAGCAGTTGTGGTGAGGCGATAGCTCCGGCGGCGCTGATAACTTCGCGTGAGGCCGTTGCTATGTATTCTTTGCCCTTGTGCAGGTAGGCGATGCCCGTTGCCTGGCGGTCAGTGAATAGAACTCGTTGCACCGGACAGTTGGTAAATACGTGCAAATTTGGGCGCTTACGCACTGGATCTAAGAAGGCCCGTCTGGTGCTCCAGCGCTCTTTATTCTTAATGGTGAAATGGTAGGGGCCAACACCGTATAGCTCAGCCCCATTAAAATCATTATTCAACGGAATACCGGCTTCTTGTCCAGCTTTTAGAAAGGCTTTGGATACTTGAAAGTAGGGCTGTACATGGGTGACATGCAGTTCGCCGTTAGTGCCATGGTAAGTGGAATCAGCGTCAGAGCAGTGTTCACTGCGTTTGAACACTTGCAGCATATGCTCATAATTCCACTCGTTCGAACTTACCGCCGCCCAATGGTTGTAATCACTGGGTGCGCCACGGGTATAAATCATGGCATTAATGGCGCTACTGCCGCCGAGCATTTTACCGCGCGGGGTATAAAAGCCTTTGCCGCCTCTTAGTGGTGCTTTGTCTACGCTACGGTAGCGCCAGTTCCAGCGTTTGCTGTGCACAAACCGGGCAAAGCCGCCGGGCATAGACACAAAGGGTGATTTGCCTTCGTCACCAGCTTCAAACAAAGCGATCTGAAAGCGGCCGTCGGCTGACAAGCGATTGGCCAGCACGCAACCTGCAGAGCCACCACCAACAATAATGTAGTCATAGTTGCGCATGTTGCGTGTTATTCCCCAGCTAAATAAGAATTACCTTACAGGCTCTCGGCATATCGGTAAAGATCTTGTAACAACGCCAGTTTGTGCGGATCTTGCTGATAACGTTCAGCAAGTTGCTCTAGTTCGGATACAAATTGATTCACCGACAGGGCTTTTCCTGGCGGTGCCATTAAGCGCTCGCGGCAAAACTGTTGCCAGCGCATGAGCTCTTGATGCGATAAGGTGTTGGGGAAGTTCCGGGCGCGGTAGCGAAATAGCATTTCCGGTAGTCGGGAATCGGCAAAGTTAAAGCTCTGGCCGGCCAGTTGCTCAGGTTCAGTGGCCCGAATCATGGCCATATTGGTTTTGTCCTGATCACTGAAAAACGCCCCTGAATACAGCTGCAAATCAGGGTCTGTAGGCTCTTTAAAGCGGTTATGCTGGGCTTCATAAACCTGAATCAGGGTGTCGCGTAACTGGCTATTCTGAGCCAGCAGTTGCTGACGTTGAAGGCAAGCGTCAAGGTCTAGCTGCAGTGCTTCGGCGCGTTCGTTGCTCAGCACTTTGGTGGTGGCCACAAAGGGGCACTTATTGGTGTGTAACAGGTGCAAACCCAGTGGTGCCAGATCTTGTTCGGCCAGCTCAGCACGGGGCGTGTATAAACGTTCCAGCAGTGCTTCGGCACTAAGCCCCTGGGCTAGCGACGGGTCGTGGCGTAAGTCCCAGCAAATAACAGCGTTGTTATTCTGCGGGTGGTAGGCCAATGGCATTAACCAACTAACAAAGCCATGCTCGGCGCCATACAGGCCGCTAATGTGTACCAGGGGAGTGAAGTTCACCACATCAATCAGTTGCTGCACCGCTTGCTTGCGGCGTAAGTTGAAGGCGTAGTCGTACAGTTTGGGTTGTTGTGTTTTCACCAGCTTAGCTATGGCAATAGTGGCATACACGTCGGCCATAGCGTCGTGCGCCTGACCGTGATCAATACCGTTGCCGCGGGTCAGGTCTTCCAGCTTCATACTCACGCGGCCATTGTCGTGCTGTGGCCATTCAATACCTTCGGGGCGCAGCGCGTAACAAGCGCGCATTAAATCAATTAAATCCCACCGTGAATTTTGCTGCTGCCAGGTGTGCGCGTATGGGTCTAAAAAATTGCGATAGAACAAAAAGCGGGTAACTTCGTCGTCGAATTTAATGTTGTTGTAACCCACAATTGTGGTGTTTTCGCGGCTAAACTCGGCATGAATTTTGGCTGCGAATTCGGTTTCCTGCATGCCCTGGTTTAACGCGTATTGCGGGGTGATGCCGGTAATCATAACGGCTTGCGGGTGCGGCAGAAAATCCGGCGTTGGCTGTGAATAAATGGTTAGCGGCCGGCCAATTACGTTTAAATCCAAATCAGTGCGAACACCGGCAAACTGCGCCGGACGGTCCACGTTTGGATTCGCGCCCCAGGTTTCAAAGTCGTGCCAATACAACGTAGGCTCTGTCATGGTGTTGTTCGTTATCCGTTACGTGTCAGGCAGCTGGTTTTAGCCTGTGTAGTTAAAGTGTCCTCAGATTATCGTATTCACCTGCTGCTAGCAACGCAGCAGGGCGTTTGCGGCGAGATAAGCGGCGGCAACGGCGCGACTGGCAGCGGCAATACACCTTGTTTGCAATGGGCGGGGGTGGCAGGATAGAGAAACCTCGATTTCTCGCACAACCAATGAGTACAAAAACAATGAAACATTTGACTGTGAAAATCACTACCCTGGCAGCATTTACTATGCTCGCCACACTGGGCGCGCAGAACGTACAAGCCCACGATCATGACCAAGGTAAGTTCGCTATTGCTATTCACGGTGGTGCCGGCACTATTACCCGCGCCAATCTGAATGACGAGCAGGAAGCTGCTTACAAAGCCAAGCTGGACGAAGCTATTAGCGCCGGTTACGCCATTTTAGCCGACGGCGGCAGTAGTTCTGATGCGGTTATTGCCGCGGTTCAAATTATGGAAAAATCACCACTATTTAATGCCGCCAAAGGCGCGGTGTATACCTGGGAAGGCGAACACGAGCTGGACGCCTCCTTTATGCGTGGTGACACTTTAGAAGCTGGTGCTGTAGCTGGCGTCAAGCGCATTGCCAGCCCCATTGCTCTGGCGCGTGAAGTACAGGAAAAATCAGTACACGTGATGCTAAGTGGCGTGGGTGCCGAGCAATTTGCTGAGCAACAGGGTTTTGAATTTGTCGACAATAAAATGTTCGACACCGACCATCGCTATCAGCAACTGCAAGACGCCAAAGCGAAGATTATGGAAAGTGAACAGCCGGAGCAACAAGCCTGGCAGCAGTTGGACACCAAATATAAGTACGGCACCGTGGGTGCTGTCGCACGCGATAAGCAGGGTAATTTAGCGGCTGCAACATCAACCGGCGGCATGACCGCCAAACGTTATGGCCGGATTGGCGATTCACCTATTATTGGCGCGGGCACCTGGGCTGACAACGAGAGCTGCGCGGTTTCTGCTACCGGCCACGGTGAATATTTTATTCGCTACCACGTGGCGGCTGATATTTGTTCACGTATGAAGTATCAGCAAGTAGACGTGAAAACTGCAGGTGATGCGGTTATTCATGGCGTATTAAAAGACGCCGGCGGTACTGGCGGCGTGATTATTGTTGACCACAAAGGTAACGTGCACATGCCGTTTAACACCGAAGGTATGTATCGTGCCAGCCGGGTTGAAGGCGGTGAAACTGAAGTTGCCATTTATCAGGATTGACTATACTTAGCATAAGAATCCTAAACGGCAATTTGGAGGCTTTATGCAGTCGGTACAAGTCAGTGAGTACATGAATCGCCATCCGGTGGTGTTTCATGAAAACATGGCGATTGAAGAGGCTGTTGAGCTGCTGTTAAAAACCGAGCAGCGCGGTGGCCCTGTTGTTGATGATAAGAAAAAAGTAATAGGTTTTTTGTCGGAGCAGGACTGTCTGGCAACCATGTTGCGCGACACCTATCACAAGGAACAAACAGCTACCGTAGGTGACTGTATGTTCCGGGGTGACGTGCTAACAGTTAAGCTGGATGCTGCGGTAATGGATTTGGCGCAAAATATGTCGGCGCATAAACCGAAGATTTACCCGGTAACCGATTATCAGCATAAACTGGTTGGTATTGTGAGCCGCACCGACATTTTGCGGGCATTAGACATGCATTTGCGTGATAGTTACGATCAGAAAACCAAAAAGACGAAGTCACGCTGACAGCAAAGTCTTCAACCTGATAAACTAGCCTCACTTTTGTGGGGCTTTTTTTTACCCGGATATTGGCTTAGGAGTAGGTTTCGTTTGAATTCAAGTTCGGAGCAAGATGCCATAGCGTTGGCTCGCCAGCAGCAACAGTTTCATTTGAACTACCCGGAAGAATTACCGGTAGTGCAGCAAAAAGCCGATATTATGAAGGCGTTGCAGGCACACCAGGTGGTTGTATTAGCGGGCGAAACCGGCTCAGGTAAAACTACCCAGTTGCCGAAATTGTTGTTGGAACTTGGTTTTGGTCGCAAGGGCATGATTGGTCACACTCAGCCGCGGCGTTTGGCTGCCCGCAGTGTGGCGCAGCGTATTGCCGACGAAATGAAAGTGGCGTTAGGTACGGCAGTTGGCTACAAGGTTCGCTTTAGTGATGTAACCGAGCCTCTTACTGCGGTCAAAATCATGACCGACGGCATGCTGCTGGCCGAATTACAGCAGGACCCGCTGCTGAAAGCCTACGACGCCATTATCATTGATGAAGCTCACGAACGCAGTTTGAACATTGATTTCTTGCTGGGTATTTTGCATCAGTTGTTGCCGAAGCGGCCCGACTTAAAGCTGGTGATTACCTCAGCAACCATAGAAACCGAACGCTTTTCCAAACATTTTTCCGATGCACCGGTAATAACCGTTAGCGGCCGTACTTTTCCGGTGGAAACCCGTTATCGCTCGCTGGTGGATGCCAATGGTGGCGAACGCGATGCTATTACCGGCGTAGTTGAGGCGGTATCAGAGCTTATTGCTGAAGGCCCGGGCGACGTACTTATATTTGCCAGCGGTGAGCGCGAAATACGTGACTATGCCGAAGCGCTGCAGGACGCCAACTTCAGAGATCTCGACATACTGCCGCTATTTGCGCGGCTGTCGGCGGCCGATCAGAACCGCGTGTTCCAAAGCCATTCAAAACGCCGGGTGGTGATTGCCACCAACGTGGCGGAAACCTCACTGACAGTGCCTGGTATTCGCTATGTGGTAGACCCGGGTACAGCGCGTATCAGCCGTTACAGTTACCGCACCAAAGTGCAGCGATTGCCGATTGAGCCAATTTCGCAAGCCAGTGCCAATCAGCGCAAAGGCCGTTGTGGTCGGGTAGCACCGGGTATTTGTATTCGGTTGTATAGCGAAGATGACTTTTTAAACCGGCCGGAGTTTACCGACCCGGAAATATTACGCACTAATTTGGCTGCGGTTATTCTACAAATGACGGCCTTGCGTCTTGGTGACATTCGCCGCTTTCCGTTTATTCAAAAGCCCGATGAACGGTACGTTAAAGACGGCATTAACTTGCTGCAGGAACTGCATGCGCTGAAGCAAACCGGTGGGCAGAAGCAACCGCGTTTAACTAAAGTTGGCCAGCAGTTGTCGCGTTTACCCTTAGATCCGCGCCTGGGCCGTATGGTGCTGGCTGCAGCTGAATTTGGCTGTGTACAGGAAGTAGCCGTGATTGTGGCGGCGCTGAGTATTCAGGACCCGCGTGAACGACCACGGGAAGCGCAGCAAAAGGCTGACGAATATCATAAGCGTTATGCCAGTAAAAACTCAGATTTCGAAAGCTATTTGCTACTGTGGAATCATTTAAAAGAGCAGCAACGGGAGCTTTCCAACAGTCAGTTCCGCAAGTACTGCAAAGAGAACATGATTCACTTTATGCGCTTTCGCGAGTGGCAGGACATTTATACCCAGACGCGCCAATCGGCGCGGGAAATGGGGTTGCGGTTGAACCAGGAAACCGCCGACTATGATTCCATTCATCGGGCTATGCTTACCGGCTTGCTGTCGCATATTGGCCAGAAGCAGGACGATAACAGCTTCCAGGGGGCGCGGCAGAGTAAGTTCTATATTTTCCCCGGCTCCGGGCTTGCGAAAAAGTCACCCAAATGGGTAATGAGTGCTGAGCTGGTTGAAACCTCGCGCTTATTTGCGCGCATTAATGCCCGTATTGAGCCTAGTTGGGTGGAGCAGGCGGCTAAGCATCTGGTGAAGCGGAATTACCTGAACCCGCGCTTTGAGAAGAAGCAGGGCAGCGTGGTTGCCGACGAGCAGGTGACTTTGTTCGGTTTAATTATTGTGCCGCGCCGCAAGGTACAGTTTGGTCCGATAAATCCAACTCAGGCGCGTGAGCTATTTATTCGCGAAGGTTTAGTGGCTGGCCAGTTACAACGTCAGTTGCCCTTTGTGCAGCACAATCTGAAGCTCATTGGTGCTATTCAGGAGCTGGAAGAGAAATCACGCCGCCGCGATATTCTGGTAGACGATGAAGCGCTATTTGCTGCCTACGACCGTGATTTACCCGAGAATATTTACAACGAGCAACTGCTTGCGGGCTGGTGGCATAAGGCTGCTAAGCAACAACCTGAACTGCTGAAATTCAGCCGCGAAGACTTAATGCAGCAAAGTGCTGATCACGTGACTGAGCGTGATTACCCGGAATTCTGGCGTCAGGGCAACTTGAAACTGCCGCTTAGTTATAAGTTTGAGCCGACCGAACCAGACGACGGCGTGACGCTTGAAATACCACTGGGGCTGTTAAATCAGCTGCAAGACGAAGGTTTTATGTGGTTAATTCCGGCGTTGCGTGAAGAGTTGCTGGTGGCCCTAATTAAAAGCCTGCCGAAGAATTACCGCCGTAACTTTGTTCCTGCGCCCAATTATGCGCAGGCATTAATGGCGTCTATAGAGCCTTTTGAAAAGCCATTATTACAGGCGATTACTGAACACCTGCGCCGTATGAGTGGCGTTGAGATTCCCGCTGATGCCTGGCAGCTTGAGCAAGTGCCTGTGCATTTGCGCATGAACTTTCGGGTTAGTGGCAATAAAGGCCAGGTGTTGGCGCAGGGGCGAAACCTGACCGCCATACAAGAACAGTTAAGCGGGAAAGTAACAGAAACCATTGCTGCCAGTGTGGGTGATGAGCTGCAACAAACCCAGCTAACCAGTTGGAGCTTTGGTGAGTTACCGGAACGCGTAACCCAGCGGCAGGGCGCGTTTGAATTGCAGGCCTTCCCGGCATTGGTGGATCAGGGCAAAGACGTAGCTCTGGAAATGTTTGATACCCCCGAAGCGGCCGCACATGCGCACCAGTATGGTTTGCGTAAGCTGGTATTGCTGAATGCGCCGTCACCGGTGAAACATTTGCAGCAAAGCCTGTCGAACAAAGCTAAGCTGGCTATGTACTTCAACCCCTGGGGCAAAGTAGATGCGTTGATTGATGACTGCGTGGCTGCTGCTATTGACCATTTAATTGCTGAATTAACGATTCGCACTGAAGAAGACTTTCTGGCGGCGCTGGAGCAGGTGAAAGGGCAGTTGAATGCTCAGGTTGAACGCATTGCTGGTATTGTTGAAACCGTGCTGCTGCGGCACAACGCCATTCAAAAACGATTGAAAGGCAAGTTACCGCTGGATCAAATTCAAGCCCATGGTGACATGAAGCAGCAGCTTGAAGCCTTGGTGTATCCGGGGTTTGTTAGTCGCACCAGTGCTGCACGACTGGAAGATTTGCCACGTTACTTACAGGCCATTGAACGCCGTTTGGAAAAACTACCGGTAGATCCGAATAAGGATCGGTTGGCGATGCTGGCGCTGGAAAAGCTGGGCGCTGATTATCAGGCTTGTGTGGGTAAATATAAAAAGTCGGAACAAATACCCAAAGCGTTGGCGGAAGTACGCTGGATGCTGGAAGAGTTACGGGTAAGCTTGTTCGCACAAACTCTGAAAACGCGTTACCCGGTTTCCGAAAAGCGAATACAGCAGGCGCTGGCTGAGTTTAAATAAATCGTGAAAAGCAGAATTGAAAAAGCCGCAGTCACCAGGTGATTGCGGCTTTTATCGTTAATAAGCTGTAACTTTACGCAGCTGACAAGCCTAAGTTCGCACGAGCATAAGCTTCAAACTCAGTGCAGCCGCCAATGTGCTCTTCGTCCACGAAGATTTGCGGTACGGTTTCTACTGGCTTACCAACGGTTTTTTCCAGGTCGGCTTTGCTAATACCTTCAGCGTGAATATCAATGTAGCGAAAATCAAAATCTTCGCGATCCGCTTTTAACGTTTCAGCAATGTTCTTTGCGCGTACGCAAAATGGGCACGCTGGACGACCAAAAATAACTGTAAACATGAATACTCCCGTTAGTTAAACGACTGGGTGTTTAAAGATAAGATGACACTATTGTCGTACATTCGCGGCAAAATTGGAAATGGCAAAATACGATGTGCCTTATCGGAATAACCGATAACAGCTCGTTAGTGTTCAATATCCAAATCAGAAGCCGGCACGCAGCAGCAGGGTAGAATATCGCCCGAACGAACAAAGGCCAGCGGTTCATTTATATAGGTAACTTCGCCGCTTTTGAGTTTGGTACGGCAAGCCCCGCAGAAACCATTGCGACAATGATAGTGAACTTCAACCTGTTCTTTTTCCAACGCATCAAGCAGGGTACCCTGACTACCGTCAGTTGAAGCAGAAACGGTCAGCTCGCGCTGACCGTTTACTTTCACTTTAAAAGTGTCGCTCATGATTCGTTATAGCTCGAAGTCACCTAAATCAGACGCACTCACTTCACTGTCAATTTGACCGACTAGATAGGAGCTGATTTCGGCTTCTTGTGGTGCTACCTGCACGTTATCTGATACCAGATATTTGTTCATCCACGGCAGTGGGTTGCTGCGCTGATCAAACGGCGCGTCAAAGCCAATGGCTTCCATACGCAGGTTGGCAATGTACTCAACGTACTGACATAACATGCTTTCGTTCAGGCCAATCATAGAGCCGTCTTTAAACAAGTAGTGCGCCCATTGTTTTTCCTGCTCAACGGCTTTCATGAAAATAGCTAAAGCTTCTTCACGTAACTCTTCGGAAATTTCTTTCATTTCCGGGTCGTCTTCGCCGTACTGCCATAAGTTCAGAATGTGTTGTGTAGAAACCAGATGCAGGTTCTCGTCACGCGCAATCAGGCGGATAATTTTAGAATTACCTTCCATCATTTCGCGCTCTGCAAAAGCAAAAGTACAGGCAAAGCTCACGTAAAAGCGAATCGCTTCCAGCGCGTTCACTGAGTTAATGCACAGGAACAGCTTTTTCTTTAGCTCACGCTGATTAATCAAGTAGGTTTTGCCGTCTACTTCAATTTCACCTTCACCGTGGGTTTGCCACAGTTGGGTGTGGAAAATCAGGTCATCGTAGTACTGCGAAATGTCGTTCGCACGAACCTGAATTTCGCGGTTAATCACGATGTCGTCAAACACTTCACTCGGGTCGGTAAACAGGTTACGCAGAATGTGCGTGTACGAACGCGAGTGAATAGTTTCAAAGAATGACCAGGTTTCTATCCAGGTTTCCAGTTCCGGCAACGATACTATTGGCAGCAGGGCAATGTTGGGGCTACGGCCCTGCACCGAATCCAGCAGTGTTTGGTATTTCAGATTGGAAATAAAGATATGCTTTTCGCTAGCTGTCATGGCGTTGAAATCAACGCGGTCGCGGCTAACGTCAACTTCTTCCGGGCGCCAGAAAAAGCTGATTTGCTTCTCGATAAGTTTCTCGAAAATACTGTGCTTTTGCTGATCATACCGCGCAACACTCACCGAGTTACCGAAGAACATAGGTTCGGTAAGCGGGTTGGTATGATTCTGGTTAAACGTTGAATAAGACATAAATTACACTTCGCCTATTGTTATATTTTGCATGCGCCGCCAGCACAATCATCATCGTCTTCGATAATGGCTACTGTTGCGGCTTGAGTTGCTGGCGTACTTTCCGGGTTTGCTACCCGAGCTTTCAAGTCGTTTTGGCTATCAGACGCACCGTCGCGGGTATTGTGATAGTACATGGTTTTAATACCGAGCTTGTAGCCGTACAGCAGATCTTGCAGCAGCTGTTTCATCGGCACTTTGCCACCTTCGAACTTGCTCGGGTCGTAGTTGGTATTGGCAGAAATAGTTTGGTCTACAAACTTCTGCATAATGCCAACTAATTCTAAATAGCCTTTGTTGTTCGGAATAGACCACAGCAGTTCGTATTGATCTTTTAAGCGCTCATATTCCGGTACTACCTGACGGGTGACGCCGTCTTTGGAAGCTTTCACACTGATATGTCCGCGTGGCGGCTCAATACCGTTAGTGGCATTGGATATCTGCGATGACGTTTCCGAAGGCATCAGCGCTGACAGGGTAGAGTTACGCATGCCGTGTTCTTTAATATCGGCGCGCAGTTTGTCCCAATCCAGTTGCAGTGCTTCGTTACATACCGCATCCAAATCTTTCTTATAGGTGTCAATTGGCATGACGCCTTTGTAATACGTAGTTTCATTAAATTTCGGGCAAGCGCCACGTTCTTTCGCCAGTTCCATGGAAGCTTTCATCAGGTAGTACTGAATCGCTTCAAAGGTTTGGTGAACCAGGCCGTTGGCTGAACCATCAGAGTACTTCACGCCATGCTTGGCCAGGTAATAAGCGAAGTTGATAACGCCAATGCCTAAGGTACGACGGCCCATAGAGGCGTTTTTAGCCGCTGGTACCGGGTATTCCTGATAATCGAGCAGGCTATCAAGTGCGCGAACTGCCAATTCAGCTAAGCCTTCAAAGTCTTCCAGCTTCTCGATGGCACCTAAGTTGAACGCCGACAACGTACATAAGGCAATTTCACCTTCTTCGTCGTTTACATGGCGCAGTGGCTTGGTTGGCAGGGCAATTTCAAGACACAAATTGCTTTGACGAACCGGTGCCAGCTTAGGATCGAACGGGCTGTGCGTGTTGCAATGGTCAACGTTCTGCAGGTAAATACGGCCAGTACTGGCACGTTCCTGCATAAATAAACCAAACAGCTCAATGGCTTTAATACGTTTCTTACGAATGCTTTCGTCGTTTTCGTACTGAATGTACAAACGTTCGAACTCGTTTTGATCAGCGAAGAAAGCGTCGTACAAACCAGGCACGTCAGAAGGACTAAACAAAGTAATGTAGTCGTCTTTCACCAGACGTTGATACATAACGCGGTTGAACTGCACACCGTAGTCAAGGTGGCGTACGCGGTTTTCTTCAACACCGCGGTTGTTCTTCAGCACCAACAGGTTTTCAATTTCCAAGTGCCACAGCGGGTAGAACAGGGTGGCTGCGCCGCCACGAACACCGCCTTGCGAACAGCTTTTAACCGCTGTTTGGAAGTATTTATAGAAGGGAATACAACCGGTGTGGAAAGCTTCGCCGTTGCGAATAGGGCTGCCCAGGGCGCGGATGTTACCGGCATTAATACCAATACCGGCACGTTGCGACACATATTTCACAATGGCACTGGCGGTGGCGTTAATGGAATCTAAGCTATCGCCTGCTTCAATCAATACACACGAGCTGAACTGACGCGTTGGCGTACGCACACCGGACATGATTGGCGTTGGCAGTGAAATCTTGAATAATGAGGTGGCGTCGTAAAAACGCTTCACGTAATCCATGCGGGTGTCGCGCGGGTAGTTGCCGAATAAACAAGCCGCTACCAACATATACAGGAACTGCGCGCTCTCATAAATCTCACCGGTAACCCGGTTTTGCACCAGGTATTTGCCTTCCAGCTGCTTAATAGCGGCATAAGAAAAATTCAAATCACGTGAATGATCAATATAGTCATTCATTTCATTGAATTCGGCTTCGGTGTAATCGTCCAGCAAATGCTTGTCGTAACGACCGTTTTCAACCAGCTTGGTTACATGCGCGTACAAATGCGGTGGCTCAAATTGGCCGTACGCCAATTTGCGCAGGTGGAATACCGCCAGACGAGCTGCCATGTACTGGTAGTCCGGAGCTTCTTCAGAAATCAAATCCGCCGCAGCTTTAATAATGGTTTCGTGAATGTCTTCGGTCTTAATACCATCGTAAAACTGAATGTGGGATTTAATTTCAACCTGTGAGGCTGAAACATTGTTCAAGCCTTCGGCGGCCCAGATAATAACGCGGTGGATTTTATCAAGATCAAGAGGCTCGCGTTTGCCGCTACGCTTGGTAACAAAAAGCTGTTGGTTCATAAGGCTGTGTCCGGTTCTGTTTATTGAGTTAGCGCATATTTATGTAGAAGCCAGGAAACACAAGATATAGTGGTTATTAGTTGTTCAGTTTGAAAATTGCACAATATCTTGGGTTTGAGATTGACGTTTATGCTAGCAGTTATCGCGCTCGGATCAAGGGACTTTTTATGAAGAAAACCGTAAATTATAGTTAGCAAATGGTGGCGGTTGCGATGGGACGCAGAGGGGGCGCGACTTTGCCGATAATCAAGTGTTTAAATTTTTTTTTAATAATATTTTAACTATTAAAAACACAGTCTCATAGCCACAAAGTCTAAGCCTTATAAAACGTGGGCTAGATGGCGATCACCCACAACATCTGTGGGTAATGCGGCTAACATTTACTATATCTTGTGTTTTAGGGTAAAAGCTTAATAAGCTCATTTGGGGCCGAAATGTGGTGATCAGCCTGCCATTTATGGGGTTCATCGTTAGCATGAATGTAGCCATACTCAGCTAAAATAGTTCGCATTCCAGCGCGTCGGCCCGCTTCAATATCGCGCTCAGCGTCACCCACATACCAACAGTCACTGGCCGCTACTGATAAGGCCTGCGCAGCGTGCATTAATGGCGCAGGATCTGGCTTAGCTACATTCAGCGTATCACCACACACAACCACCTCAATGGGTGCCAGTAATGAGAACTCCGGCAGCAATAGCTTGGTTAAAAAAGTCGGTTTGTTGGTAACTATGGCTACTGCAATACCGCGTTTGCTGAGTTCGCTTAGCAGCTCCTGAGTGCCTTTATACAGCACTGTATGGGTAGCAATGTTGCTTTCATAGCGAGTTAAGAACTGCTCGCGCAGGCTTTGTTTATTCGCGTGAAAGTGATCGCCAAAGCCTAATTGCAGCAAGCCGTTGGCGCCATGCGAGGCCAGCGGGCGAAACTCGTGATCGGGTACCGCCGGGCGTTGATGTTGTTCCAGCATGTGGTTCAGGGCGGCACCTAAATCTGCAGCGGTATCTAATAAGGTACCGTCCAGGTCAAATAAAATGGCTTTTGGTGCCTGGGTAGGTAAGTCAGTGTTGGCTACTGCTTCAGTGCTCATTCCGCCGGACGCTCCAGACACACAATATAATTAACGTCTACGTTGCTATTATCAAAATAGAAACCGCGCCAGGGCAAATAGTGCATGCCCGTCATGTTTTGTGCCACCAAACCGGCCGCATCTGTCATCTGCAATAATTCCGACGGGCGAATAAATTTCTGATGTTGATGGGTGCCCGTTGGAACCCAGCGCAACACATATTCCGCTGCCACTATGCCTAGCAGCCATGACTTCACATTACGGTTTAAGGTAGAGAAGAACACCTTGCCACCTGGTTTCACAGCCTGAGCAGCTGCTGCCACAATAGCAGCGGGGTCGGGCACGTGTTCCAGCATTTCTAAACAAGTGACCACGTCAAACTGGTTACTGTGCTCAGCCGCAAATGCTTCTGCTGATACTGCCTGGTAGCTTATATCGAGCTGGCTTTCCAGTGCGTGCAAACGGGCAACCTCCAGCGATGCCGGAGCTAAATCAATGCCGGTGACTTTGGCACCAGCACGCGCCAACCCTTCGGCCAGCAAACCGCCGCCGCAACCAATATCCAGTGTGTTCTTATCAAACACGCCACCACAGTGGTCCAAAATATAGTCCAGCCGCAGCGGATTTATTTTGTGCAGTGGTTTAAATTCGCCTTCGGGATCCCACCAACGTGAAGCCAGTGCAGAAAATTTATCAATTTCCTGCGGATCTACGTTCTGGTTTGATTGCGTGTTGGCCGTGGTCATGGAATGATTACTCGTTAAGACAGCAAGAATTGATGCAAGTGTACTGGAGTTTGTTAGGTGAAAAAAGGGTTCCGGAGCTTGCCTGTTCTTTCGTAACATATGGATCCAGAAAAAAGGGTGCGATAGTCACTCGGTATGGGTACAATGCTGCATCATTATAACAATAGACTGACAGATCTTTAGGGACAGGTTTTATGAGTGATCTTGCCAGAGAAATAGTTCCGGTAAATATAGAAGACGAACTGAAGAGTTCATACCTTGACTACGCGATGAGCGTTATTGTGGGTCGGGCCTTGCCTGATGTGCGTGACGGTTTGAAGCCAGTGCATCGCCGCGTGTTATTTGCGATGAACGAACTCCGTAACGATTTTAACAAGCCTTATAAAAAGTCGGCACGTATTGTCGGTGACGTTATCGGTAAATATCACCCACACGGTGATAGTGCTGTGTACGACACTATTGTACGTATGGCCCAGCCGTTCTCGTTGCGCTATATGCTGGTAGACGGTCAGGGTAACTTCGGTTCCGTTGATGGCGACTCGGCAGCAGCAATGCGTTATACCGAAATTCGCATGGCGAAAATTGCGCACGAGCTATTAGCCGATCTGGATAAAGAAACCGTTAATTTTGTACCTAACTACGACGGCACCGAACAAATTCCAGAAGTATTGCCTACCAAAGTCCCTAATCTGTTGGTAAACGGCTCCTCCGGTATTGCTGTTGGTATGGCCACCAACATTCCGCCGCACAACTTAACCGAAGTGGTTAACGGCTGTTTGGCGATGATTGAAAACCCGGATATTGAAATTGAAGAATTGATGGAATATATCCCGGGTCCTGATTTCCCAACTGCCGCCAGCATTTCTGGTCGTGCCGGTATTATCGAAGCTTATAAAACTGGTCGTGGCCGTATTCATTTGCGTGCCAAAGCGGAAATTGAAACTGACAGCAATGGCCGCGAAGCCATTATTGTTAACGAAATTCCGTATCAGGTGAACAAAGCCCGCTTAATTGAAAAGATTGCCGAGCTGGTAAAAGAAAAACGCCTGGAAGGCATTAGCGGTTTGCGCGATGAGTCTGATAAAGACGGCATGCGTATTGTGATTGAACTGAAACGCGGTGAAGTTGGTGAAGTGGTGCTGAACCACTTGTATGCCAACACGCAAATGCAGGTTGTATTTGGTATTAACATGGTGGCACTGGATAAAAACCAGCCGCGCCTGTTTAACCTGGTCGACATGCTGAAGTGCTTTATTTTGCACCGTCGCGAAGTAGTCACGCGCCGCTCGGTATACGAACTGCGTAAAGCACGTGAACGTGCTCACATTCTTGAAGGCCTGGCCATTGCGCTGGCTAACATTGACGAAATTATTGAATTAATTCGTAAATCACCAACTCCGGCGGAAGCTCGTGCGGCCTTATTAGCACGCCCGTGGCTATTAGGTGACGTAGCGGCCATGCTGGAACGTGCTGGTGTTGATGCGGCACGCCCGGATCATTTAGAACCAGAGTTTGGTATTCGCGATGGCCAGTACTACTTAACCGAAGAACAAGCTCAGGCTATTCTTGATTTACGCCTGCACAAGTTAACCGGTTTGGAACACGAAAAGATTCTGGAAGAATACAAGAATCTGTTAGCGCAAATTGAAGCGCTACTACTAATTCTGAACAGCTCTGAGCGCTTAATGGAAGTTATTCGCGAAGAACTAGAATTGATTCGTACCAACTATGGTGATGAGCGCCGCACAGAAATTACTGCTGCCGCACACGACATCAGCATGGAAGACTTAATTAATGAAGAAGACGTGGTGGTAACACTGTCGCATGAAGGTTATGTGAAGTATCAACCGCTAACGGAATACGAAGCGCAGCGTCGTGGTGGTAAAGGTAAAGCAGCCACTAAGATGAAAGACGAAGATTTCGTTGAGCGCTTATGGGTAGCGAATACGCACGATACTATTTTGTGCTTCTCAACCCGTGGTCGTATTTACTGGATGAAGGTGTATCAATTACCACTGGCCAGCCGTGCATCGCGTGGCCGACCTATTGTGAACCTGTTACCGCTGGAAGCCGATGAGCGTATTACCGCTATTCTGCCAACACGTGATTATCCGGAAGATCAGTTTGTAATCATGGCTACCCGTAACGGTACCGTGAAGAAAACTCCATTAACTGAATACTCGCGTCCACGCTCAGGCGGTATTATTGCCTTGAACCTGAACGACGGCGATGAACTGATTGGCGTTGATATTACCAGTGCCGGCAGCGAAATCATGCTGTTCTCTGACGCTGGTAAAGTGGTTCGCTTCAGCCAGGAACAAGTACGCTCTATGGGCCGTACCGCAACTGGTGTTCGTGGTATTCGTTTAGAAGAAGGGCAACGCGTCGTTTCTCTGATTGTACCGCGTACTATTGAAGAAGAAGTGCCAGCCATTTTAACGGTTACCGAGAACGGTTTTGGTAAGCGTACACCTATTACGGATTACCCAGCGAAGAGCCGGGCAACCAAAGGTGTGGTCTCAATCAAGGTGAGCGAGCGTAATGGTCAGGTAGTTGGTGCCATGGAAGTTATTGATACCAACGAAATCATGTTAATTAGTAATAAAGGCACCCTGGTGCGTACCCGCGTTAAAGAAGTATCAACCGTAGGTCGTAACACTCAGGGCGTACGCTTAATTCGTACCGGCGATGACGAAAAAGTTGTAGGTATGCAGCGTATTGATGAAATCGACGAAGAGCTGGTGGTTGACGGTGAAGTGATTGAAGGTGATGCCGTGGCAGAATCTGAAGACGTTAAAGTTAACGACACTGATGCACCAGCTACCGACGCCCCGGAAACCGACGAGGAATAACCTTGATGCCAGCGCTGTATAACTTTTCTGCCGGTCCTGCGATGTTGCCTGCTGAGGTTATGCAGCAAGCTCAGGAAGAGTTACGCAACTGGCAGGGTAGTGGTATTTCGGTGATGGAAATTAGTCACCGCGACCCGGCCTTTATGCGAATGGCTGAGCAAGCCGAACAGGATTTGCGCGAGCTAATGACCATTCCTGAGCAGTATCATGTGTTGTTTATGCATGGTGGCGGGCGTGGTCAATTTTCCGCAGTTCCGCAGAATATAGCTGCACCCGATGCCACGGTAGATTACCTGAATACCGGGGTGTGGTCGGATTTTGCCATTCGCGAAGCGGGTAAGTTCGTTAAGCATGTGAATGTAGCCGGTGGCGTTGAGCAACGCGCGGAAGGTAAAGCTATAGTTGCCCGCGAGCACTGGCAACTGTCTGACAACGCTGCCTACTTTCACTACTGCCCAAACGAAACCGTTGACGGTTTAGCACTGCACACCATTCCAACCGATATAAAAGCGCCCATAGTGGCCGATATGTCCTCGAACATTCTGTCTGAGCCACTAGACATAACTAAATTCGGTATCGTTTATGCCGGTGCACAGAAGAATATCGGTCCCTCAGGTTTTGCTATCGCTATTGTTGATAAGAACTTGCTAGGTCAGCCACAACCGCAGCTTTCCACTATCATGGATTATGCGGTGCAGGCCGAGCAAGGCTCTATGTACAACACGCCGAATACCTATGCCTGGTATATTTCCGGGTTAGTGTTTGCCTGGCTGAAGCGTCAGGGCGGGGTGGAAGCTATGGGTAAAATTAACGCCGAAAAAGCCCGCAAAATTTACGACTATGTGGACAGCTCCGCATTTTATCGCAATGAAGTTCATCCTGAATTTCGTTCACGTATGAACGTACCTTTTCTATTGGCTGATGACAGCCTTGATGCCTTATTCCTGCAGCAGGCGAATGCCGCCGGGTTAGTTGGTTTAAAAGGGCATCGCTACGTTGGCGGTATGCGCGCAAGCATTTACAACGCCATGCCAATGGCAGGTATAGATACGCTGCTTGAATTCATGCATGACTTTGCACAAAAAAATGGATAACAAAACTACTATGACACGTTTTAATGCGCTTGAACTTGCTAACCCGGGTGTTCGGAAACTGAAGCCGTATCAGGCCGGCAAACCTATTACTGAGCTGGAACGCGAACTTGGTATTAGCGGTATTGTAAAATTAGCATCGAACGAGAACCCGTTGGGCTTAAGCGACAAAGTAAAAGCGGCACTGCGCGACGAACTAGACGATCTGGCGCGCTACCCTGATGCAAACGGCTACTACCTGAAAACGAAACTGGCCGACCGGCTGCGCGTGCAGGCCAGTCAGATTACCTTAGGTAATGGCTCCAACGATGTGCTAGAAATTTTAGCCCGCACTTTCGTGGGTGCTGAGCATGAAGTTATTTTCTCGCAACACGCGTTTGTAGTGTACCCGTTAGTTACCCAAGCCATTGGCGCTACGCCGGTGGCCGTGCCTGCGGTAGATTACGGTCACGATTTAGACGCTATGGCTGCTGCTATTACTGAGCGCACCCGTATGGTGTTTATTGCCAACCCGAATAATCCTACCGGCACTTTCTTAACTGCAGAAGATTTACACGCGTTTGTGGCTAAAGTACCAGAACACGTGATTGTGGTTCTAGACGAAGCTTATAACGAATATGTACCGGAAAAGCTGCGTGCTGATTCGGTTGGCTGGTTAGCTGAGTTTCCAAATTTGGTGGTCAGCCGTACCTTCTCGAAAGCCTACGGTTTAGCGGGCCTACGTGCCGGTTATGCGGTGTCGAGCGAAGAAATTGCTGACTTGCTGAATCGTATTCGTCAGCCGTTCAATATGAACAGCTTGTCGTTAGCAGCAGCTACTGCCGTACTGGATGATCAGGACTACCTGCAGCAATCGGTTGCGGTAAATGATGCCGGCATGGACCAGTTAATTGCTTTTTGTGAGCAACAGAAGCTGAACTATATTCCGTCACGCGGTAACTTCTTAACCATCGAGTTTGGCCCGAAGTCGGGCGAAATTTACGAGCAACTACTTCACAAAGGCGTGATTGTGCGTCCGGTGGCGGGCTATGAGCTGCCAAACCACCTGCGGGTCAGCATTGGCTTGCCGCATGAAAACGATGCTTTCATTAAGGCGATGAAGGAGTTGCTGTAAGCACCATTGTGACAGCACCGACTAAACTTTATTTAGCACCAAGTAAAACTTGTTCGGGCCAGGTTGTGTTACCTGGCTCGAAAAGCATTGCCAATCGGGCGCTGCTTATGGCCGCTTTGTGCGATACCCCCACGGTACTAACCAATCTACTCGTTAGCGACGATACCCGCCACATGCGTAACGCATTGGCGGCTTTAGGCGTTGCTCAGCAGGAACTAAGCGATAATGGCCGCACCTTGCAGGTAAATGGCTGTGGTGGGAGCTGGACCTCGCAACCTGGCGAACTCTTTCTTGGTAATGCCGGCACAGCCGTGCGTCCGTTAACCGCAGTGTTGGCTGCTACGATTAAGCACTCAGTGGTTATTACCGGTGAGCCACGCATGCTGGAGCGGCCATTGGCGCCGCTGATTGATGCATTGGTAATGGGTGGCGCTGAGATTAAATCGACGGGCGAGCCTGGTTATCCTCCGGTAACTATCGCTGGTGGCTTGCAAGGTGGTGCCATACAAGTGGATGGCAGTGCCTCCAGTCAATTTATTAGCGCATTGCTAATGGCATTGCCACTGGCCCCAAATAATAGCGTACTGACGCTTACCGGCACTATTGTGTCATGGCCCTATATTGAGCTTACACTGAGCATGCTGAAAGTGTTCGGCATTGAAATTACGCAACTTACCGAAAACAGCTTCGAAATAGCAGGTGCACAGCGCTACCGGTCGCCGGGCGAGTACTGGATTGAAGGTGATGCCAGCGCGGCGTCGTACTGGTTAGCTGCTGGTGTTATTGGCGGTGGTCCGGTGCAGGTAGCAGGGGCAGGGTCGCAAAGCTTGCAGGGTGATGTCGCCTTTGCAGAAGTGCTGCAGCGTATGGGCGCGAATATTGACGTACAGCCGCAGCATATGACTGCTCAGGGCGTAACCGAACAAAGCGGCCAATTGCGGGGCATTGATGTGGACTTAAATGCCATTCCCGATGCGGCGATGACGCTGGCTACACTGGCGTTATTTGCCGACGGTCCCACCCGCATTCGCAATGTAGCGAACTGGCGCTTAAAAGAAACCGATCGCTTGCTGGCTATGGCTACTGAGCTGAAAAAGGTTGGCGCTGAGGTTAAGTTATTTGATGACGGTTTGCTGATCCACCCGCCGCAGCAGTGGCAACACGCGGAAATAGAAACCTACAACGATCATCGCATGGCTATGTGTTTTGCGTTACTTACCTTTGCGCCAGTGGGCGTAACCATTTTAGATCCTGATTGCTGCGCTAAAACCTATCCTGAATTCTTTACTGAATTTTCACAGCGCTGTCATTAACGGCCGGTAGTATCTCGTTCGCTGCCAGTTGATGTCACAGTGTTGTCGGCAGTTAATGCAATTTTTCTTAAAATCCGTATAATTACGGCGCTTCGTATTTTTAATCAAATGGTCTGGTACAGTTTTTTATGTGCCGGACTCATGAGGACAGCATGATCAAGCATATACCAGTCATAACTGTGGACGGACCCAGCGGTGCAGGTAAAGGAACAGTAAGTCGTTTACTGGCAGAAAAACTGGGCTGGCATCTGCTCGATAGTGGTGCAATTTACCGGGTGTTGGCATTAGCTGCCATCCATCACGGGTTTACGCCGGATGATGAAGAGAGTTTAGTGGCCTTAGCAACAGATTTGGACGTAAAGTTTGTTGCCGAAGAAGAAAAATCACTAACCCACATTATTTTAGAAGGCGAAGATGTAACCGTAACCATACGTACCGAAGAGGTTGGTAACATGGCCTCTAAAGTAGCGGCTTTGCCACGTATTCGTGAAGCGCTATTACGCCGCCAGCGCGCATTTAAAGAAATGCCCGGACTGGTTGCCGACGGTCGCGATATGGGAACTGTGGTATTCACTGATGCTGCTGCGAAAATCTTTTTAACGGCAAGTGCCCAGGAACGGGCTGAACGCCGCTACAAGCAATTGCTTGAGAAAGGTTTTACTGCTAATATTGACCAATTAATCGCCGAAATCGAAGAACGTGATGAACGCGATACAAATCGCTCTGTAGCGCCATTAAAGCCTGCGGAGGATTCTCTGTTTGTTGATTCTACAGAATTATCTATAGATCAAGTAGTTACAGAGATACTGAAGTTTGCACACAGCAAACTTTCAAATTCTGAGGCAAGCGCACAATAAGGTGTTGCTGGCTTTAGGGGTCTGGCGCAAGGACTGCAGTCAGATAATTTTAAACAACCCCGCCATATACGGACAAATGGTGGACGTCGATAAACTGAAATAAGTTAACTCATATGTCAGATAATTTTGCACAGCTGTTTGAAGAAAGCCTAAAAGAAGTCGAAACTCGCCCAGGTTCCATTGTTAAAGGTACTATCGTTGCGATTAACCGCGATGTGGTATTAGTTGACGCTGGCCTGAAATCAGAAAGCGCAATCCCGGTTGAGCAATTCCGTAACGCGGAAGGTGAGCTGGAAATTAGCGTGGGTGACGAAGTTGATGTAGCACTTGATGCCGTTGAAGATGGCTTCGGTGAAACCATCCTGTCCCGTGAAAAAGCGAAACGCTTCGAAGCATGGCTGCAGCTGGAAAAAGCTTACGAGAATGAAGATACAGTTATCGGTATCATCAGTGGTAAAGTCAAAGGTGGCTTCACTGTTGATTTAGGTGGCGTACGCGCATTCTTACCAGGTTCATTAGTAGATGTTCGCCCAGTGCGCGAAACAGCTCACCTGGAAAATAAAGATTTGGAATTCAAGGTTATTAAGCTTGATCAGAAGCGCAATAACGTTGTTGTTTCACGTCGTGCCGTGATTGAGACTGAAAACAGTGCAGAACGCGATGCGTTACTGGAAAATCTGCAAGAAGGTCAAGAAGTTAAAGGTATCGTTAAGAACCTGACTGACTACGGTGCGTTCGTTGATTTAGGTGGTGTTGACGGTCTGTTGCACATCACTGATATGGCATGGAAACGTGTGAAGCATCCGAGCGAAGTTGTTAATGTTGGTGACGAAATCAACGTTAAAGTACTGAAGTTTGATCGTGAGCGCACTCGTGTATCACTTGGCCTGAAGCAATTAGGCGAAGATCCATGGGCAGATATCGCTAACCGTTACCCTGAAGGACACCGTCTGGAAGGTCGTGTAACTAACCTGACTGATTACGGTTGCTTCGTAGAAATCGAAGAAGGCGTAGAAGGTCTGGTACACGTTTCTGAAATGGATTGGACTAACAAAAACGTACATCCTTCTAAGGTTGTTAACCTGGATGATGTGGTTGAAGTTATGGTTCTTGAAATTGACGAAGAGCGTCGTCGTATTTCACTGGGTCTGAAACAGTGTAAACCAAACCCTTGGGAAGAGTTCTCTAAGAACTTCAACAAAGGCGACAAAGTTAGTGGCAAAATCAAGTCAATTACCGATTTCGGTATCTTCATTGGCTTGGATGGCGGCATTGACGGTCTGGTTCACTTGTCAGATATCAGCTGGAACGCTGCTGGCGAAGAAGCCGTTCGTGAATTCAAGAAAGGCGAAGAAGTTGAAGCCGTGGTACTGCAAGTTGACGCAGAACGCGAGCGCATCTCTTTAGGTGTTAAACAACTTGAAGAAGACCCGTTCAACGATTATCTGGCAGCTAACAAAAAAGGTGCTATCGTTACTGGTAAGGTTATCGAAGTTGATGCCAAAGGTGCGAAAGTTGAACTTGCTGATTCAGTTGAAGGTTATGTCCGCGCTGCTGACATTTCACGTGACCGCGTTGAAGATGCGACCACTGAATTGAAAGTTGGCGACGAAGTTGAAGCTCGCTTCATGGGCGTTGACCGTAAGAACCGTACTTTAAGCCTGTCAATTCGCGCGAAAGACGAAGTTGAAGAGAAAGAAGCCGTTGAGTCTGTTAATACTAAACAACAGCAAGAAGGTGACAAGTTCACCAACGCAATGGCAGAAGCCTTCAAAGCTGCGAAAACTGACGATTAATTAATGCAGCACCCTTGGCGACCACGAGAAGGAGTTTAGTGTGACGAAATCTGAATTGATTGAGAAGCTCTCAGGAATTCATTCGCAGCTTCCCCCTCGGCATGTCGAGCAAGCGGTGAAAGAGCTACTGGAGCAAATGGTTCAAGCGCTAGCTACTGGCGAGCGCATTGAAATTAGAGGTTTCGGTAGCTTCGCATTACATTATCGGGCACCGCGAGTAGGGCGTAATCCCAAAACCGGTACCAAGGTAGAGTTAAGCGGAAAATATGTGCCCCATTTTAAACCAGGCAAAGCATTACGCGAGCGGGTTGACAATTTAGGGCAGAGTTAACTTCAGGTTAACAAAAACGGCATGCTATCATATAGCATGCCGTTTTTTTTTGAGTGAGAAAGGACCCCCACATGATTCGCAAATTGCTGGTACTGATTCCGGTGTTGGTTTTGTTTGCTATAGCATTAGCCTTTGGCGCACAGAACAATCAAGTTGTTTTCGTTGATTTTTTTGTGGTGCAACGCGATGTTAGCGTGGCGACTTTAGTTGCTCTATTCGTTGGGGCCGGCTTCTTATTTGGCGTTATCAGTATGATAGCCAGCCAATGGCGCTTGCGACTGCGGGTTCGACGTTTGCGCAAACAAGTGCAGCAATTGAATAAAACCAGGCAGGGATCCTAAGTCCAATGCTTGAACTGCTGTTTTTACTTCTTCCTGTCGCCGCCGCTTATGGTTGGTTTATGGGGCGCAATAGCGTTCGCATAGAAGAGCGACGTGAGCAGCAGCAATTTTCCCGCCAGTACGTCACTGGTCTGAATTTACTGTTGTCAGATCAATCTGACAAAGCCGTTGACCTGTTCGTTGAGTTGCTTGATGTGGACTCCGACACTATTGAAACCCACTGGGCCTTAGGTAAGTTGTTCCGGCGCCGTGGCGAGGTTGAACGGGCCATTAAAATACATCAAAACCTGACTTCACGACCGAACTTATCGGAATCTGACCGTCGCACCGCTATGTTTGAATTAGGGCGGGACTATCTGGCGGCTGGTTTGTACGATCGGGCAGAAGACATGTTTACCGAATTACAGCGCTTAAAAGAGTTTCAACAGCCTAGCCAAAAGCATTTGCTGGAACTTTATGAAGCCACCCATGAATGGGACAAAGCTATTATTGTGGCGCTTAAACTTACTCGCCACGATAAACATGCGCATGCCGTGGTGTCACAACTGTATTGCGAACTTGCCGAGAAGCAGGCCGACACCCGCCATACTGTGAAGTACTACCAGAAAGCATTGAAGCACGATCCAAACTGCGTGCGGGCCACCTTGTCATTAGGGCGCTTGTGGCACTCGCAGGGGCAGTATCAGCGCGCGGTACAAACCTTAATGCAGGTACTGGAGCAAGACGCTGACTTTTTGTCGGAAGCATTACCGCTTATTCAGGTGTGCTTTAACGCTCTTAATGATGTGTCTGGGTTGGTGCAGTTTTTACATGAATGCATTAAGCGCCACCCGACAACATCGTCAATTGTGATGCTATCTGAGTTAATTGCCAGCGAAAATGGCATTGAGGCCGCAGAGCAATTCGTGCAGAATGCGCTGCGTAAAAACCCCACTATGATAGGTTTCCATCAGTTGATGGATTTCCATATTCGGGCAGCTGACGTTGGCAAAGCCCGTGACAGTTTAGTGCTATTACAACGCCTGGTGCAGCAGCAGTTGCACCAGCGGCCGAAATACAAATGCCGGCACTGCGGTTTTTCCGGCAGCACCTTGTATTGGCATTGTCCGTCATGCCGTACCTGGGGTGATATTAAGCCCATTATTGGATTAGATGGAGAGTAAATGAATTCGCAGATATTTGTTGCCCTGGATTTTAATAACCGCGCGGACGCCAAGGCGTTGGTAGATCAACTGTCACCTGACTTGTGTGGTTTGAAAGTAGGTAAAGAGCTATTTGCCGTAGCTGGCCCTGAGTTTGTGAAAGAGCTTACCCAGCAAGGTTTCCGGGTATTTCTGGATTTAAAATATCACGACATTCCAAATACCGTCGCAAAAGCCGTAGCTGCCAGTGCTGAACTGGGTGTATGGATGGTAAACGTGCACGCCTCAGGCGGCCGACGTATGTTAACCGCCGCGCGCGAAGCTTTGGCGCCATACGGTAGTAAAGCACCAAAGCTGATTGCGGTTACCGTGTTAACCAGCATGAGTGATGAAGACTTAGCCGAAACTGGTGTGGTGCGCAGTGCCGCTGAGCAAGTGCTGCATTTAGCGAAGCTAACCAAAAGCTGCGAGCTTGATGGGGTGGTGTGTTCAGCGCAGGAAGCCGAACAGTTAAAAGCCGAGCTTGGCGAATCTTTTATATTAGTAACGCCAGGTATTCGACCGGCAGGCAGTGGTGCTGATGATCAACGCCGTACCATGACGCCTGAACAGGCTCAGGCAGCCGGTGTCGACGTGCTGGTTATAGGCAGACCTATTACGGCTGCTGACAAGCCGCTGGAAGCCTTACAACAAATTCATCAAAGTCTGCAATACTAAGAAGACATATCCGCTTGGTTTGAGCGCACTGCCTAACTAAACTTCAAGAGCTGCAAGGACAGCAGCTTAACCTGGAGACAGTTATGGTACGGAAAATCTTTTTCATCGTTGCGCTCATGATGTCGTTTGGATTGCTGCAACCCGCAGTAGCCGATCAAAGCAGCGCTACTCAAAGTAAACAAGGCACCGAAGCTACCGTGAATTTAAATACCGCCAGTGCAGCTGAGCTAGCTCAGTCTTTGGTTGGCGTAGGTATGAAACGGGCCGAGCAAATTATTGCCTTACGGGAAGAAATAGGGCGCTTTACTGCGGTTGAGCAACTGCTGGATGTGCGCGGTATTGGCCCTAAGCTACTGGAAAAGAACGCCGGTAAAATAACCTTCTAACACAGTTAGCAAACCATAAAAAAAGGCGCCTATTGGCGCCTTTCTTATATCTGCTCTTCAAGAATGCTTATTCCGGAGAGCACTTCGCCATAGTCGACTCTGACTTGTTGCGAGCATTTACGACACTAGCAACGCGTTCGTCTTTGGTCACACTTTGACGCGCTTCTACCGCGCGTGCAGACAATTGTTTTGTCTCACCCGAGGATGGCGCTGCCGTTGCTTTCGTCATTGGCGCAGACGCCATTTTCTTAGCTACGGATACGGAACCGCTGGCAGCTGCTGGCTTAGCTGCCGTTGCATCCGGCTTGGCTGCAGGAGCTGATGCTTCTTCAGTTGGTGCCGTTACCGATTCCGGCTGAGTTGCTGCTGCCGGAGCTTCAGTTGGCTGCTGAGCTTCCGCTTTGCCTGGCTCTGCCTTCACTTCGGCTTGTGCTTCGGCTGCTGGTTTCTCAGCAACTGGCGCTGCTGTTGCTGGTTCTTCTTTAGCAGCTACAGCTTCTTCTTGCGCTGGTGCCGCAGCAGCTTCTGCCGTTTCTGCAGCGCTGGTATCAGCAGTAGGGGCTGTGTCGCTAGTTTCAGCAGCTGCTGATTCATTGGCTTCAGCTTCAGCTGTTTTATCGCGCTTACGTTGTTGTC
Organism: Pseudidiomarina planktonica; assembly: GCF_900177775.1. Taxonomy (GTDB): domain Bacteria; phylum Pseudomonadota; class Gammaproteobacteria; order Enterobacterales; family Alteromonadaceae; genus Pseudidiomarina; species Pseudidiomarina planktonica. The sequence goes on from NZ_FXWH01000001.1 coordinate 1,319,164, forward strand.
CTGCCGCACGCAAATGACGCGGTGAACGACGTGAACGATTGCGAGTTGGTCGCTCAGCAGCTACTTCGTCTTTCGGCTCAGACTCAGTTGCAGCTTCGCTATTAGCCTCACTATCAGCTTTCGCTTCAGGTTCAACTTCTTCAGTCTTAGCTTCTGACTCGGCGTTAAGCTCAGGCTTCGGCTGCTCAGCTTGCGTTTCAGCAACTGCCGGCGCTTCAGTTTTAGCTTCTACTTTCGGTTCTTCTTTTGTTTCTTCTTGTTGAGCTACTGGCTGAGGTTGAGCCTGTTCGCTAACAGCTTCTGCTGGTGCTGATTTATTCTCTTCAGCAACCATTTCGGCAGCTGCGGCCATACGAGGGTCTAACTTACGACCACCGCTGCTCTTCGCTTTAGCTTCTGGCTTAGTCTCGGCGGCAGCTTTGGTTTCAGTGGCTGGCTCAGCGGCTTTCGCTGGAGCTGCTACATCACCGTCTTGCTGTGACTGGCGAACTGATTTGTCCAGCTTGCGACGCTGACGGCGTTGCTTCGGCTTGGCTGGTGGCTTCTCAGCTTTATTTTCAGCTTTCGCTTCCGGCTTATTCTCAGCAGCATTAGTGTCTTTAGCTGCTTGCTTCTTCGGCTCAGTTTTTGCCGTTTCAGCTTGTGCTGGCTTGCCTTGACGAGCAGCACGATCATTTTGCTGATTGTTCGCGCGTTGTTCATCATCACGACGGTTACGGTTGCCACCACGACCACGGCGATTACGGCCACGACGTTGTTGGTTACCTTGCTGGTTACCACGTTGTTGTTGACCACCACGTTGACCACGTTGTGGGCGTTGCGATGATGATTTCTTCTGTTTATCGTCATCACTACCAAACAGCGACTTCAACCATTTGCCGATACGACTTACCAGGCCAGGACCAGTTGGAGCTGTTGGTGTCGCTTTAGCAGCGGCTGCTGGTGCCGGCGCCGGGGCAGGGGTTGATGGTGCTTGTAAACCTTGCAGCGCAGGTTGCTCTAACTGTGGCTTCTCTTTGCCCAGATTCATTTCAATGCCAGCTAACTGCGGGTTCTGAATCAGTTCAAAGCTATTACCTTCGTCCACTTCGTCTGAACGCAGGCGTTTCACGTCAAAGTGTGGAGTTTCCAGGTAGTGATTTGGAATAACCAGAATAGAAACTTTATGGCGTTGTTCCATTTCATTAATGGCTTTACGCTTTTCGTTCAACAAGTAAGTAGCAACAGGTACTGGTACCTGAGCTTGCACTTGCAGGGTATTTTCTTTCAGCGCTTCTTCTTCAATTAAGCGCAGAATAGATAGCGCTAAAGATTCGTCTGAACGAATAGTGCCCTGGCCGCTACAACGCGGACAAATGTGGTTCGCACCTTCACCTAGCGACGGACGCAGGCGCTGACGTGACATTTCTAACAAACCGAAGCGAGAAATACGGGCAACCTGAATACGGGCGCGGTCGTGTTTCAAGCTATCGCGCAGGCGATTTTCAACTTCGCGTTGATGACGCGTTGGGGTCATATCAATAAAGTCGATAACAACCAAGCCACCTACGTCGCGTAAACGCAACTGACGGGCAATTTCTTCGGCCGCTTCCAGGTTGGTTTGAAAGGCGGTTTCTTCAATGTCTCCGCCTTTGGTTGCCCGGGCAGAGTTAATATCAATTGAAGTTAAGGCTTCAGTTGGATCTATAACAATAGAGCCACCTGAGGGCAGGCGAACTTCACGCTGAAACGCCGATTCAATTTGGCTTTCAATTTGATAATGATTAAACAGTGGCGCATCGCTGTCATACATTTTAACGCGATTGACGAAATCAGGACGAATCAGGGCAACGTGGTCACGTACCTGTTCGAACACTTTCTTGCTATCAATTAACACTTCGCCAATGTCACGACGTAAGTAGTCACGAATTGCGCGGAAAATAACGTTGCTTTCCTGATGGATCAGGAAAGGTGCAGGGCGGTCTTCTGCCGCTTTGCGAATAGCTTCCCAGTGGTGCAACAGAACGTTTAAGTCCCATTCCAACTCTTCTGGTGATTTACCAACACCAGCGGTACGTACAATCAGGCCCATTTCTTTCGGAACATTCAGCTGGTTCAGGGCGTCTTTTAATTCTGTCCGCTCGTCGCCTTCAATGCGGCGGGAAATACCACCAGCACGAGGGTTGTTCGGCATTAACACTAAATAGCTGCCAGCCAGCGAGATAAAGGTAGTTAACGCAGCGCCTTTCTGGCCACGCTCTTCTTTATCTATTTGTACAATAACTTGCTGGCCTTCTTTAATAACGTCTTTAATGTTCGGACGTCCTTCAAGCGTATAGCCGGAAGGGAAGTAAGTGCGGGCAATTTCTTTTAGTGGCAGGAAGCCGTGGCGTTCAGCGCCGTAGTCAACAAACGCAGCCTCTAGGCTTGGTTCTATACGGGTGATTTTACCTTTGTAGATGTTTGCTTTCTTTTGCTCATGACCCGGGCTTTCAATATCCAGATCATATAACCGTTGGCCATCGACCAAAGCAACGCGCAGCTCTTCTAGCTGGGTTGCATTAATTAGCATTCTTTTCATTGTTGTGACTCGTTATTTTGTCAGCCACAACCTGACACGACGGTACTAATACCGGGCTCGCAAATTCGAATTCGTCATTGTTTATTGGCCAGCATCTGCTGCGTGACCAGTAACCCGTCATCTCGACGTGTTACGTTCAATTGGTTACCAAGCCGAACTTCGCTTGCGTTTCGTGCCATGTTGTCGCTTTGGCTTAATTAGCGACCTGAACAAACTCGCATACAACAGTTTTCTTCCGAACTTTTCCGTGCCATCAGGATCTCGATGTTTGTTCATCGTACCCTGACGTGGACATGTCGGGTTGTTGTGCAGTATTCAGGTCACACGAAAAATAGTGTTATGAGTTGCGCGTCTATCGCCGCAACGCTGCATTTCTACTGCAATCACTCCGTAATTAAGGACTTAGCTTTAATGTTTGTTAATAACAAACAGTATGCCTTTTACGGTATTTGACACGGAATTATCCCATATAAATCAAGCTAAATACAAGCAGCAATTTCTGCTTTCGCTAACAACGAATAATGCTAGAATGCGCGCCATGAGTGAAGAGCAACAAAAAGTCACCTGGCAGACTGTTGACGCAGAGTATGCGGGCCAGCGAATTGATAACTTTCTTTTAGCGCGTTTAAAGGGTGTACCTAAGTCATTGGTTTACCGGATTCTGCGCAAGGGAGAGGTGCGCGTGAACAAAAAACGCGCCAAGCCCGACTATAAATTACAAGCGGGTGATTTAGTACGCATTCCGCCAGTGCGGGTGACCACAGCAACGCCGTTGCCTTCCGCTAAGTTAGATAGCGTGCAGCAACTCGAAGCACAAGTACTGTACGAAGACGACGTACTGCTGGTGTTGAATAAGCCTGCTGGTATGGCTGTGCATGGTGGCTCCGGGTTACAGTTTGGCTTAATTGAAAGCTTACGGGCGCTGCGTCCTGACGCGAAGCACCTGGAACTGGTGCATCGCCTGGATCGGGAAACCAGCGGCTGCATTCTGATTTCAAAGCGGCGTTCTGCACTTCGCGACCTGCACGAGCAGTTGCGCGAAAAGAAAATGGATAAGCAGTATTACGCGCTGGTGCGTGGCCAGTGGCAGCAACATGTCAGTATGGTGGCTGCACCTTTATTAAAGAACACGCTGAAGTCTGGTGAGCGGGTGGTACGCGTTGATGCAGCAGGGAAGGAGTCGCAAACACGTTTTCGTATCAGCGAGCGCTTTGCCGACTGCACCTTAGTAGAGGCTTCGCCGGTTACCGGACGAACCCATCAGATTCGCGTGCATGCACTGCATGCCGGGCATCCTATTGCTTACGACTCCAAGTACGGTGATCAAGCCTTTGATGAGAAGCTAAGCGGATCCGGCTTACAGCGTTTGTTTCTGCATGCGCATCAGTTACGCTTCCAGCATCCGCAAACGGGTGCTACCGTAACTGTGAACGCACCTATGGACAAAGCGTTAAAGCAAACCCTGAAATACTTACGAGGGCTGTAATGGGCAAAGCACCTGAGTTGATTATATTTGACTGGGACGGAACCTTAATGGATTCCGTTGGGCGAATTGTATCCTCCATGCAAAACAGTGCCACGGCGGTAGGTTTACCCGTACCGGAAGCCCATGCAGTTCGGGATATTATTGGTTTGAGTTTACAACCGGCAATCACCCGACTGTTCGGGGAACTACCGGCCGATTCGCTGAACGGCTTTCTGGAACAATATCGGCGTGAATACGTTGAGTTAAACCCAACTCCAACCCCATTTTTTGCCAATAGCCTAACGACTTTAGGGTTGTTGCGTAACAACGGCCATAAGCTGGCGGTGGCTACCGGTAAAATGCGCCGGGGGCTGGATCGCATTTGGCTCGAAACCGAAACCGGGCATTACTTTGATAGTTCCCGTTGTGCCGATGAGAGCGAGTCTAAGCCAAGCCCGCAAATGCTACTGGACTTACTGGACGAGTTTCAGTTAAGCCCGGATCAGGCGGTTATGGTGGGCGACTCTATTTACGACATGCAAATGGCCGCGGCTATTGATATGCCTCGCATTGGAGTGAGTTACGGCGTGCATTCGGCGGAGCAGTTAGCTCAGCACCAACCACTGGCTGTGATTGATGATGTGGCTGATGTTCAGCACTGGCTGTATAAATAGAAGGGGCGCCGCATGAGCAATTATAAAATCGTACTGGCCTCAACGTCGCCGTTCCGCCGCCAGTTACTGGAACAAACCGGCCTTACCTTTAGTGCCATTGCTCCTGAAGTTGACGAAACTCCGGTAGCAGACGAAAGCGCGACTGAGTTAGTAGAGCGGCTGGCGAAAGCAAAAGCCTGCGCGGTAGCAGAGCAGTTTAAGGATAACACCCAGGCCTTGGTGATTGGTTCCGATCAGGTTGCTGTGGTCAATGGCAGTATTGTCGGCAAGCCGCACACGCACGAAAAGGCCGTGGCGCAATTAACTGCAGCGTCAGGCCAGGCTGTTACCTTTTATACCGGGCTGGCAGTTGCCGCGGTAACTAAAGGTACAATAAGTGTAGAAAGTTGCGTTGAGACCTTCGAAGTGGTGTTCCGCAACTTAACGGCTGAAGAAATAGAAGGGTACTTACGCAAAGAACAGCCGTACCAATGTGCTGGTAGTTTTAAGAGCGAGGCGCTTGGTATTACGTTGTTTTCAGCATTACGCGGGAACGACCCCAATGCCTTAGTTGGTTTGCCGGTGATTCGATTGCTGGAAATGCTGCGGGTGTATGGCGTTAACCCGCTGTTAGATACAAGTGCAGATACAGGCGCTTAATCGTTAAAAGAATCGTGGTTTCAATGGGTAGAATTCCTTGAAATCACTTGTGTTTCACCATTCAATCCAGTAAGATTCGCGCGCTATGGAAAAGGTTCGAGTACCGGTAACGGTCGATCCGGTTAAAAGTTCCGGGAAACAATTAAGTTATGATGGCGTCGTTCCGGCAGGTTCGCTGGTGCGATTGCAGGAGCTGCTGTTAGAACCCTGCGCGGATGTTGACGTGCAGCTGCAGTTCGATGTAGATGAGCAAAACATCAAATACATTGAAGGCAAAGCTGAAGTCGCCACCGTGGTTGCTTGTGAACGTTGCAACGAAGCCATGTCAATTGTGCTTCAGACTGAATTTAAGTATGCACCTATTACCAAGCGACAAAAAGCAGACGAGTTACCAAGCGACTACGAAGCTGTAGAACTTGATGAACTCGGCGAAGTAAACCTACATCGTATGGTGGAAGACGAACTTATACTGGCCATGCCAGTCGTTGTGAAGCACGATGATAAAGATTGTTCGATTGATAGTAATGCCATGAGCTGGGGGAAGATTGATGATTCCCCGGAGCCAAGCGAGAATCCTTTCGCGGTGTTACAAAAATTAAAGCGCAAATAAACTTAGGAGATAGCGTAAAATGGCTGTACAAAAGAGTAAGAAAAGTCGTTCAAAACGCGACATGCGTCGTTCACACGATGCGCTGAGCGGCCCTACACTGTCGGTTGATTCTACCTCTGGTGAAACGCATCGTCGTCACCACGTAACTGCCGATGGTTTTTATAAAGGCCGTAAAGTAGTCGGTAACTAAGCGAGTCTAGTCAGGTATGGCTATGGCCGACCTAACACTAGCACTTGATGCAATGGGGGGCGATTCAGGCCCCTCAGTTGTAGTTGGCGCACTCTCACGTGCGCTTGACGCGTTTCCGAAAGTAAAGTTTGTGCTGGTAGGCGAGCAACAAGAGTTGCAAGCGCTGCTAAACCAGCACAACTTAAACGAACATCCTCGTGTTCGTATTCAACATGCCAGCCAAACCGTTACCATGACGGACAAGCCTGGTTATTCACTACGTGCTAAACCTGATTCTTCCATGCGAGTAGCCTTAGATCTATTGGCTGAGGGAAGTGTGTCTGCGTGCGTCAGTGCCGGTAATACCGGTGCCTTAATGACCACTGCCTATTTCACTTTGAAAACTTTGCCCGGCGTGCTCCGGCCAGCATTAATGTCTGCCTTGCCGAATAACAACGGTGGGCATGGGCTAATTCTGGATTTGGGTGCCAACCCGGTGTGTGATTCAGATACCTTATTCCAGTTCGGTGTTATGGGTGCTGTGGCAGCTGAAGCCAGGCAGTTAGGTAAGCGCCCGCGCGTAGCATTGCTGAACATGGGTGAAGAAGACATTAAAGGCAACGATGCCGTAAAAGGCGCAGCGCAACTGTTCCAACAGTCGCCCCATATTAATTACATTGGTTTTATTGAAGGGGATGACCTGTTCAGCGGCAAGGCCGATGTGATTGTTTGTGACGGCTTTGTTGGCAATGTTGCGCTGAAAAGTTGTGAAGGTTTAGCTGAACTATTATTGAACAATATTCGCCAGAGTATTGCCAAGCATTGGGCCTCTCGGTTGTTTGCGAAACTTTTCTACCGTCGCTTGAGTCAAAGCTGGGAATGGCTGAAGCCCGACCACTACAATGGCGCTAGTCTGGTAGGATTGCGTGGCGTAGTAATAAAAAGCCACGGTGACGCCAACGAAAGAGCCTTTTTTAGTGCAATTGAACAGGCTGTCATTGAGGCTCAGGAAGACCTCCCGTCGCGTATCCGCGACCGGGTTGAAACTGTCTTACTTGAACAACAATAAGCGATTGCCATGTATTCAAAAATTGCTGGAACGGGGCATTATTTGCCGCCGCAACGGCTGACTAATAAAGACCTGGAACAACGAGTTGAAACCTCTCACGACTGGATTGTCGAGCGCACCGGTATTCATGAACGGCGTTTGGCTGGTACCGGTGAAACCGTGGTTACCATGGCCGAAGCGGCAGCTCAGCAAGCACTAGAAGCGGCCGGCCTTAGTGCGCAAGACATTGATATGATAGTGATGGCCACCACCTCGGCCGAACAAGCCTTTCCTAGCGCAGCCTGTCAACTGCAAAGCAAACTTGGTGTTACCAATATTCCTGCCTTTGATGTAGCAGCAGCATGCTCCGGCTTTATTTTCGCCATGAGCGTTGCTGATCAGTACATTCGTAACGGCCAATGTAAAAATATTCTGGTGGTTGGCGCTGATGTTCTGGCTCGGTTGTGTCACCCGGAAGACCGTAACACACTGGTTTTATTTGGTGATGGCGCCGGCGCGGTCGTGCTAAGTGCAAGCGAAGAGCCGGGCGTTATGTCTACCCACTTACACAGTGCCGGCGAATTTGGCCACTTACTTGGTGCGGGTATGCCCCAACGTGGTTTAGAAGCCTCAGTGCACGAAGCCTGGATGTTTATGAAGGGTAATGAGGTGTTCAAAGTTGCGGTCAGTAAGTTGAGCTCACTGGTTACCGATACTTTGGCCGCAAATAAGTTGTCGGCGGATGACTTAGACTGGTTAATTCCGCATCAGGCTAACTTACGTATTATTAAAGCAACGGCAAAAAAATTGAAAATGTCGATGGATCAGGTGGTCATTACGCTGGATTACACTGGCAATACTTCGGCTGCATCTGTTCCTATCGCCCTGGATGTGGCGGTGCGCGATGGTCGCATTAAGCCCGGTCAGACGTTATTATTAGAAGCCTTTGGTGGCGGTTTTGCCTGGGGCTCGGCGCTGGTTAAGTATTAAAATTAACAAGATAAAGGATACATCTGTTATGAGTACAGCTTATTTATTTCCGGGACAAGGCTCACAAAGTGTGGGCATGTTGGCCGATGTTGCAAGTGAATTTAGTAGTATTGAACAGCGTTATAAAGAGGCCAGTGATGCATTAGGCTTCGATTTATGGAAGCTGGTACAGCAGGGCCCTGACGAAGAGTTAAATCAAACGCATAACACCCAACCGGCCTTGTTAACCGCCAGCGTGGCGTTGTACGACGTTGCTAAAGAGCAAGGCCTGGTAACACCTAAGTTTATGGCCGGTCATAGTTTGGGTGAGTATTCGGCGTTAGTAGCCGCCGGGGCATTAAACTTTGCCGATGCAGTGAAGCTGGTAGCATTGCGCGGTGAGTACATGCAACAGGCCGTACCTGCGGGTAAAGGTGCTATGGCCGCGGTTATCGGGCTGGACGACGACAAAGTTGCCAAAGCCTGTAAAGAGGCTGCTGAAGGTCAAATTGTGGCGCCGGTGAACTATAACTCACCAGGGCAGGTGGTTATTGCAGGAGAAAAGCTGGCGGTAGAGCGTGCAGCAGAAGCCTGTCGGCAAGCCGGTGCTAAGCGCGTGTTACCATTGCCAGTTAGCGTACCGTCGCATTGTGAATTAATGCGCCCGGCCGCAGAGCAGTTACAGGAAGCCTTGGCCAACGTTGAATTGAAACAGCCACAAACACCAGTGATTAATAACGTGGATGTTACCAATGCTGATTCTGTTGATGCTATTCGCGACGCTCTGGTACGCCAGCTATACTCACCAGTGCGCTGGACCGAAACTATTAACTACCTTGCCCAGCAGGGTGTTGAACAAGCTTATGAAGTGGGACCAGGTAAAGTACTGTCCGGCTTGAATAAACGAATTGTTAAAACCATGAATTGCGACGCTTTGAATACAGTTGATGCATTCAGAGATGCTGCCAAGCAGTAAATACTCCACGAAGGAAAGTGAGGAACTTAGCGAATGTTATTTAATTTAGATGGACAAGTAGCTTTAGTGACCGGCGCTAGTCGCGGTATTGGCCGGGCTATTGCCGAGCAACTGGTTGCCGCAGGCGCTACCGTGGTGGGTACCGCGACTAGTGCCTCTGGTGCTGAATCAATTGGTGCCTACCTTGGCGACAAGGGCATGGGCTACGCGGTTGATGTAACCGACGCCGACGCTGTTGCTGAATTACTAAAAGCCATTGATGAAAAATATGGTCAGTTGGATATCCTGGTAAACAACGCTGGTATTACTCGTGACAACCTGCTTATGCGTATGAAAGACGATGAGTGGGACGCAGTACTGGATACCAACCTGAAAGCTGTGTTCCGCATGTGTAAAGGCGTTATGCGCGGGATGATGAAACGTCGAAATGGGCGTATCATTAACATTTCGTCGGTGGTAGGTACTACCGGGAACCCGGGGCAGGCGAACTATTGCGCTGCCAAAGCCGGTTTAGTTGGCTTTAGTAAATCTTTGGCGCAGGAAATTGCGGCCCGAGGTATTACCGTTAATTGTGTGTCGCCGGGCTTTATTGACACCGATATGACAAAATCCTTAACCGACGATCAGAAGCAAAGCATTTTCAAAAATATCCCAACCGCTCGTTTGGGCGCGCCGGAAGAAGTGGCTGCAGCCGTGGTGTTCTTAGCATCGCCAGCCGCTGCTTATGTTACCGGCGAGACCATCCATGTGAATGGCGGTATGGCAATGGTATAACCAATAGGGGTATGACCTGTTGGTATTGTTAGAATTTTTACTTTATTAATTGGTTCGGTTTAACTACACTACAGCCAATTTCCGTATCAAAGACCTATAAATTTAAGGGAATCTTAAAATATGAGCACTATCGAAGAACGCGTTAAGAAAATCATCATCGAGCAACTGGGCGTTAAAGAAGAAGAAGTAAAACCTGAAGCTTCTTTTGAAAATGACCTGGGCGCAGACTCACTGGATACAGTTGAGTTGGTAATGGCTCTGGAAGAAGAGTTTGAAACTGAAATTCCAGACGAAGAAGCTGAAAAAATCAAAACGGTTCAATCCGCCATTGATTATGTAACAAATCACTCGAACGATTAATTGTTCTGAGTCAGAAAGGGCGGAATGAAAATTCCGCCTTTTTTTTGTCTGTAATTTGAGGCCGCTAACCGACTAAAATAGGCAAACAGCAACAGAGAACTACACATGCAGAAAACCTGGCTAAATGGTGAATTGTGCGAGGCGTTGCCAACAACGCAGCTTGACCGTGGTTTACAGTTCGGTGACGGTCACTTTACCACGCTCCGATTAAGCCAGAGCAAACCGCTGTGGTGGTCTTATCACTACCAACGACTGCAACAGGCCAGTGCCCACTTAAACCTGCCTATACCCACTGAGTCCAGCTTGCTGCGGTGCATTGCTGAAGCAGCAACCCATGCATCTGACGCTATTGTTAAAATCATTATTACCAGTGGCGCTTCCGGTCGAGGCTATGCACGGGTGCCAAATCAGAGTAACTGGTACCTGACGCTGTCTGATCTTCCGCCGCAAGCCACTAGTACGAAAACTATTAAACAGCAACTGCAGTTAGGCCAGACAAAACTACAACTGGCTTGTCAGCCAGCCTTAGCGGGGTTGAAAACTCTTAATCGGCTCGAGCAAGTGTTGTTGGCTAACGAGCTAAGTGCGCAACAAACTTCGGACACAGCTGACAGCATCGATGATTTAATCGTTTGCGATACCCGTAACTACCTTTGTGAGAGCACACGGGGTAATTTATTTTGGTATGATGGTCAGCAGTGGCATACTCCTTCGCTAACTCAGGCTGGGGTGGCCGGAGTAGCTCGTCAGGTGATTCTGACTGAGCAGTGGCTGGGTAAGGTTGCGCAGGGGGATTACCCGCTTGCAGCGTTACTGTCGGCGCAGCAGGCGTTTATATGTAACTCCGTATTCGGCGCGCAGTCAATAGCCACAATTAACGGCGTGGCGTTACCAGATGCAACACTTCCTAAGGGTGTGAACGGGCTAATTAAATGAAACGATTTATTCTTATAGCCACTGCAGTGGCTGGTTTAGTGGCTATTGCGCTAATTGCCAGCAGCTATTGGCTATTTCAACGTCCGATGCCGGGCCTGATACAGTCACAACTGCTGGAAATTAAATCAGGCAGCCACACCCGCAGCGTGCTTCGTGATTTAGCCGCTAAAGGTGTTCAGGTTGAACCTCAGCGTGACTACCTCAGCATTCGGTTGTGGTCCAATAGTTCTCGACTGCAGGCTGGGGTGTATCAACTGGAACCGGGAATGAGCTTAGAGCAGTTATTTAATAAGCTGGCCACAGGCGATCAGCACTTGTTCACTATTACGTTGATAGAAGGACAAACCCTGGCACAATGGCGGCAGCAACTGGCGGCTCATCCTTATTTGAAGAAAGATACCACCGACTTAAGTAACGCTGAATTATATGAGCGAATTAGCGCTGACCGCCCTTGGCCAAGCCTGGAAGGTGCCTTGTTTCCGGACACATATAGCTTTCATGCGAACACCTCGGAAGTAACCATACTGAAATCTGCATTCACTAAAATGCAAGATGCCGTTGAACGTGCATGGTCTGTACGCTGGCCGGATTTACCTTTAAAGTCAAAGTATGAGCTTATGATCATGGCTTCTATTATTGAAAAAGAAACTGGCTTTGACAGTGAGCGAGGGTTGGTTAGTTCGGTGTTTATCAATCGTATTAACGAAGGCATGCGGCTGCAGTCGGACCCAACCACCATTTATGGTATTGATAATTTTGATGGTAACTTAACCCGTGCACACTTGCGTGAGTCCACGGCTTACAATACCTATCGTATTGACGGTTTGCCGCCAACACCAATAGCTATGTCCAGTTATGACAGCTTACTGGCAGCCGCACAGCCTGACGACTCAGAGTATTTTTATTTTGTGGCCAACGGCAAAGGCGAACACATATTTTCGCGCACCTTAGTTGAGCACAACCGTGCCGTGAATAAATATCAAAGGAACACGTCGAACTAATGCCAGGAAAATTTATTGTTGTTGAAGGTTTAGAGGGCGCCGGTAAAAGCTCAGCCATAGCTAGCATCGTTAGTCACCTGCAGGCGAAAAGCATCCCAACCGAAACGGTTAGGGAGCCGGGCGGAACCCCGTTGGCGGAGCAACTGCGGGTGCTGGTAAAGCAAGAGTGGGACGAGCAGTTAACCGCTTCAACTGAGCTGTTACTGATGTATGCAAGCCGCGTACAACTGGTTGAAAATGTGATTAAACCAGCTCTTGCTCAGCAGGCATGGGTAGTGGGCGACCGGCACGATATGTCCTCTCGGGCCTATCAGGGTGGGGGCCGTGAACTCGGTGATGCCATGCTGACGTCGTTACGCGATTTGGTACTTGGTAATTTTCGTCCAAACTTAACCTTGTTGCTGGATATTGACCCGGAAATAGGTTTAGAACGCGCCCGTAGTCGTGGTGCCTTAGATCGTATTGAGCAAGAAGATCTAGCGTTTTTTGAACGCACCCGTCAGCGCTATCTGGATATAGCTGCCAGTGAGCCCAATATAGTGGTAGTAGACGCGAACCAAAGCTTCCCGGCGGTTCAGCGTGATTTATTACAAGCGATTGAAGAGAACTTATTTTAATGCGCTATCCCTGGCTGCGAGAACTTTGGTTACAACTACTCGATGATGCGCGCCACGATCGACTGGCGCATGCGCATTGTGTTCCCTGGCGCTTAGATGCTGCCAGCGACGTATTGATTGGCAACTTAAGCCAGTGGCTGCTGTGCCAGCAACCCACCAGTAAAGCCTGTGGTACCTGCAAAAGCTGCCTGCTAATGAAAGCCGGCAATCATCCCGACCTGATCGAGGTTGGCGATGCTGAGCAAGCGTCAATTGGCGTGGATCAAATTCGCAAGCTCACCCAGCAACTAAGTCAAACCGCCAATCAGAGCGGCCGTAAACTTGCGGTCATTAAATATGCTGACAAGCTCACTCTAGCCGCTGCTAATGCCTTGCTGAAGACTCTGGAAGAACCTACCGCGAATACCTTTTTGGTGCTTGCAGCTGAGCGGCCGATGCAATTGCTTCCCACGCTGCGGAGTCGGATGCGTATGCACCGATTTCCGTCCTTTGTGGGCACCGAGCTGAAGCAGTGGCTGGAGCAATATGGCCAACAACCGCTGGCCGCCGATGATCCTATTCTGCGCGCCTGGCCGGAAGCACCATTGAAGGCATTGGCGCAGTTACAGCAACGCAGTGATGACGCTAGTACAACTGAGCATGATCCTATTGCTGAATTATGGGCTGCCTTAATGGGTCAGGGCGCCTGGCCTGGTTTAACCGATAAAGACAATCTGGCTACATGGCTGGACGCCAGCGAGTTTTTGATGCAGGATTTAGTCCGTATCAAACAACATATACAACCACTTCGTTTGCACACGAATGAAGTTGCTACTGCCAACGACTGGCTTATGCGTCAGAACGTGTCGATGGCAGATTTGAGTGAACACATTCATGCTATACAACGCGTGCGTCAGCAGCAACAGCAACAATCCGGCTTAAATGGCCGGTTATTGCTGCGCGACCAGTGGTTAAGGTGGCCCAGTGAGTGACTACACATTAAATTTGAGTAATGAAGAGCAAGTGCGCAAAGCCTATATGCCATTTGTACAGCAGGGCGGCCTGTTCGTGGCCACTGGTAAAGGCCAGGTACAACACAAGCTCGGTGAAGAAGTTATGTTGTCGGTTACGTTACCAAAAGACACCGAAGCAACGTTGGTGAAAGGCAAGGTCGTGTGGTTGTCTCCGCCCAGAGGATCAGCTAACAGTGAAGCCGGCTTCGGTGTGCAACTGCTGGAAGACAAATCGCATTTACGCAATCGAATAGAAACGCTGCTTGGTCATTTGGTGCAGTCTGATGCACCTACATCCACCATTTAACGGTGTTCTTAAAGAAGTAAGGTACCTTCCATTATGTATGTCGATTCCCATTGTCATTTGGATAAAATCAAACAAGCAAAAGACGCCGCCGGCTTAAAGAAAGTTCTGGCCAATGCTGCGGCAGCCAAAGTAGAGCATATGTTGTGCGTATGCGTAACTCTGGCTGAGTTTGAAGAAATGCAGGCGCGCGTGGCTGAATTCTCGAATATTTCAGTGTCTTGCGGTGCGCATCCACTGTACGTAGCCGAACATGGTTACGATGCTGAGCTGCTGAGAAAGCTGGCGTCACGCCCCGAAGTTGTAGCTGTGGGGGAAACCGGGCTGGATTACTTCTACGATGCGGACAATCAACAGATTCAAAAAGAAAGCTTCGCCGGTCATGTCGATATTGCGGTAGAGCTTGATAAGCCATTGATTATTCATACCCGTGCTGCGCAGGAAGACACTCTGGCTATTTTACGTGAGGGCAAAGCGGAACGTTGTGGCGGCGTATTGCATTGCTTTACAGAAAGCTATGACATGGCAAAACAAGCCATAGACGAACTGGACTTTTATATTTCGATTTCCGGTATTGCCAGCTTTGCCAACGCCAAAGAGCTGCGTGAAACGGTCCAAAAACTACCCTTAGAAAGAATATTGATTGAAACCGACAGCCCGTGGTTGGCACCGGTGCCGCATCGCGGTAAAGAAAATCAGCCGGCATTTGTAGCGGATGTGGCCAAATGTGTGGCTGATGTGAAAAATATTACGCTGGCCGAGGTGGCTGAGGTTACCCGCAATAATTTCTATCAATTGTTCCGTGGGGCCTCGCCTACAGCGGTGTAGAAGGTGTGTACAACTTGTTCATTAGTCGTGTGTAACTATTGATTTCTCTATATAAAACAACGGTATAAAAAAAGTATAAAAATTTTAGCAATTGTTCAATTTTTGACTATGCTTAAAAATACCGCAATTAACAACGCTTAATTTTTAGGCGTTTAGCGAGATGAGTTAGCGCACGGCTCAATCCCTTTGAGCCATTCCCCTATGCTCGGGACAATTCGGATTGGTCCCGAGCTTTTTTTTGTCTTTTTATTGGTTTTTAGAGCCCAACATCAGAAATCCTGAAATTATAAGATGTCGACAATATCTTGTTATTTACCTAAGAACTAGAATCTGTTAGGCTTCTGCCATCTAGAATTGTCGACAAAGTGACTATGTCTTTATCGTTCCATGTATTTCATACGCTTCAGCAACGCATTGTTGAAGGGGATATACCGCCGGGTAGCAAAATCAGCGAACCGGAATTGGCGCGTGAGTTCAATGTCAGTCGTAGTTCCCTTCGTGAAGCAATCCAACGTTTAGAAGCTGGCGGCCTGGTGATTCGTACACCCAATGTAGGCGCGCGAGTTATTACGTTATCCGCTGCTAAACTGATTGAAATATATGAAATACGCGAAGCCCTGGAAGGCATGGCCTGCCGTTTGGCGGCTGAGCGTATGACAGTGCAGCAAATAGATGAACTAAAACAACTACTGGCCGATCACGCCAAAGCCGAGTCGCTACAAAGCGGACAAAGTTATTACCAAAGTGAGGGCGATGTTGATTTTCACTACCGACTGATTCACGGCAGTCAGAATCAACAACTCATCGATTGGTTGTGCGGCGAGTTGTATCAGCTAGTTCGCATGTATCGCGTGCAATTCGGCATGGCCGGGCCGCGCGCCAAAACCGCTTTTAAAGAACATAGCCAAATTGTTGATGCTATTGCCTCAGGTGATGGTGAACTGGCCGAAATGCTGATGCGGCGTCATATCGCCGCCAGCCGTAAAAATATTCAAGTGAAATTACAATTACAGGAGCAGGAAGATGTCGCAAGTATCTCCAGGAGCTAAATTACGTCAAGCCATTGCAGCGGAAGCACCGTTGCAAGTGGTTGGTACTATTAACGCCTACACCGCCATGATGGCAGAGCGTACTGGCCATAAAGCCATTTACTTATCCGGAGCTGGGGTAGCCAATGCTTCCTTTGGGTTGCCGGATTTGGGTATGACCTCATTAAATGACGTGCTGGAAGATGTACGTCGTATTACCGCTGCGTCATCGCTGCCATTGTTGGTAGATGCTGACACTGGCTGGGGTGGGGCATTTAATATTTCACGGACAGTGAAAGAGATGATCCGTGCCGGTGCCGCTGGTATTCACATTGAAGATCAGGTCGCACAGAAGCGTTGTGGACACCGTCCAAACAAAGAGATTGTGAGCCTGGACGAGATGGTTGACCGGGTGAAAGCCGCCGTTGATGCTAAAACCGATCCGGACTTCTTCATTATGGCGCGTACCGACGCTTTTGCTCAACAAGGTTTAGAATCCGCTATCGAACGCGCACAGGCCTGTGTTGATGCCGGTGCCGATGCTATTTTTGCCGAAGCTGTAACGGAGCTTGAACACTATCAAGCCTTTACTAAAGCACTGTCTGTACCTGTATTGGCGAATATCACTGAATTTGGACAAACGCCACTGTATAATAAGCAGGAATTAGCAGACGTTGGCGTTGAAATGGTGCTGTATCCATTAAGTGCTTTCCGCGCTATGAACAAAGCCGCGCTCAACGTGTACGAACACATTTTAACCGACGGCGATCAAAAAGCCGTTGTCGACAACATGCAGACTCGTTCTGAGCTGTATGACTTTCTGAACTATCACGATTTTGAAGAAAAACTGGATGCGCTATTTGCGCAAGGCAGAAATAAATAAGAAGGAGCCAAATCATGGCAGAGAAAAAACAGGGTGGCGCAGGCCTACGTGGTCAAGTCGCAGGTAAAACCGCTTTATCAACAGTCGGTAAATCAGGCTCAGGCCTAACGTACCGTGGCTACGACATCAAAGATCTGGCCAAGAACTGTCAGTTCGAAGAAGTGGCATACCTGATTTTAAAAGGCGAATTGCCGAAGCAAAGCGAATTAGAATCTTACAAAGCTAAGCTGAAAGGCATGCGTGGCCTGCCACAAGCATTAAAAGAAGTGTTAGAACGTATTCCGGCTAACGCACATCCAATGGATGTTATGCGTACCGGTACCTCAATGCTGGGTAATCTGGAAACGGAAGAGAGCTTCTCAGAGCAGGAAGACAAAGCCGATCGTCTGTTGGCCAGCTTGCCAAGTATCATTTGCTACTGGTACCGCTTTAGCCACGACGGCGAGCGTATTGAAACCGAAACTGATGATGATTCAGTAGGCGCGCATTTCTTAACCATGCTGCGCGGCGAAGCGCCAAATGCATTGCACGAAGAAGTGATGAATACCTCATTGATTCTGTATGCAGAGCATGAGTTTAATGCTTCAACCTTTACCGCTCGTGTATGTGCATCAACCTTATCGGATCTGCACAGCTGTGTAACCGGTGCTATTGGTTCATTACGTGGACCATTGCACGGTGGCGCTAACGAAGCCGCGATGGACATGATTGCTCAGTGGTCTTCAGCTGACGAAGCTGAGAAAGCCATTATGGGTATGCTTGAGCGTAAAGATAAAATCATGGGCTTTGGTCATGCGGTATATACCGAATCTGATCCGCGCAACGAGATTATCAAAGAATACGCGAAGAAATTGTCTGACGATGTAGGTGATGACACTTTATTCCCGGTTTCAGTACGTGTTGATGACGTGATGAAGCGTGAAAAAGGATTGTTCCCCAACGCCGACTTCTATCATGCGTCTGCGTACCACTTTATGGGCATTCCAACTAAGTTGTTTACCCCAATTTTCGTGATGTCACGCCTGACTGGCTGGGCTGCACACGTATTCGAACAACGTGCGGATAACCGTATTATTCGTCCGTCAGCCGATTATGTTGGTGCAGAGCCACGTAAAGTGACACCAATCGAACAGCGTTAAGTTATTTAATTTAAAAAGTTGCGACAAGGAGTACGCAGAATATGAGTGCGAATTTTGATACAAACGAACGTCCGGATTATGACAAAGTCATTCAGGACATTGCAGACTACGTTATCGACTATAAAGTAGATAGCGACGAAGCGTGGGACACCGCGCGTAACTGCTTAATGGACACCTTAGGTTGTGGCCTGTTGGCATTGCGCTTCCCAGAGTGTACCAAGCATTTAGGCCCATTGGTTGAAGGTACTGTGGTACCTAACGGCGCACGCGTGCCTGGTACCCAGTTCCGTATGGATCCAATGAAAGCAGCTTGGGATATCGGCTGTGTTATCCGTTGGTTAGATTTCAACGATACCTGGTTAGCAGCTGAGTGGGGTCACCCGTCTGACAACCTGGGCGGCATTTTGGCTACCGCTGATTTCATCTCACAAAACCGCGTTTCCCGTGGGCTTGAGCCGCTAACCATGAAGACCGTGTTAGAAGGCATGATTAAAGCGCACGAGATTCAAGGTGTACTGGCGCTTGAGAACAGCTTCAACCGTGTTGGTTTAGACCACGTGGTATTGGTAAAAGTGGCCTCAACTGCGGTAGTTACCTGGTTGATGGGCGGTAACCGTGAGCAGATCCTTGCTGCCGTATCGCAAGCATGGGTAGACGGCCAGTCTTTACGTACTTACCGTCACGCTCCAAACGCTGGTTCACGTAAGTCATGGGCTGCCGGTGATGCGACGTCACGTGCCGTGCGTTTAGCTGACATCAGCATGCGCGGCGAAATGGGCATTCCAGGTGCATTAACTGCACCACAGTGGGGCTTCTATGACATCTTGTTCAACAAGACCAATAAAGACCAGAAACTGAAGTCGAAAGAAGATGCACAGTTCAAATTCCAGCGTGACTACGGTAGCTACGTAATGGAAAACGTGTTGTTCAAGATTTCGTTCCCGGCTGAGTTCCACTCGCAGACTGCTTGTGAAGCAGCTGTGACCTTGCATCCGCAAGTGAAAGACCGTCTGGACGACATTGAGAAAATTGTGCTGACCACGCACGAATCAGCCATTCGTATTATTTCGAAGAAAGGCGATTTGGCCAACCCGGCTGACCGCGATCACTGCTTACAGTATATGACCGCAGTACCGTTGGCGTTTGGTAACCTGGTAGCTGAGCATTACGAAGACGACTTCCACCGTAGCAATCCGATCATTGATGAATTGCGCGAGAAAATGGAAGTGGTTGAAGACGAGCGTTACAGCCGTGAATATCACGATCCTGACAAACGTTCTATTGCCAACGCTATGCAGATCTTCTTCAAAGACGGCAGCAGCACTGACCGTATTGAAGTTGAATACCCAATTGGTCACCGCCTGCGTCGCGAAGAAGGTATTCCGGTACTGGAAGACAAGTTCAAGCGTAACCTTGCAACGCGCTTCCCAATCGGTCGTACCAACAACATCTTCAGCCTGTGTAAAGATCAGAAGAAGTTGGAACAAACACCAGTTCATGAATTTATGGACATGTTTGTTATCTAAGCTTCGGCTGCAGCAAACACTAAAAAGCCCGGCACTAGCCGGGCTTTTTTTATGCGTATAAAGCAGCAGTTAAGAACTAACCCTGCCAGATAATGACGAGGATCAGTATTGGGCAGATGAACTTCACGTACCAGGGCCAGATTTTCCAGAACAGGCTCTTGTGAATTTCCGGTGAGCCTTCCTGCAGCGCTTTTAACAGGAAGTGCTGGCGTAGCACCCAAGTAAGTAGAACGCCGAATACAAGGGCTAACAGAGGCTGCATATAGACGGTGCTGAAGGTAACCACAGCCGTGAACAGCGTGTTGAAGTTCAAAATAATGATGGTGGAGATTAAGGCAACGGTTGAACCTACTACCCACACCATTTGTGAACGCGGTTGGCCGGTTTCTTCGCGCAAGGCGTTTACCGGTGCTTCCAGCATAGATATAGACGAAGTAATAGCCGCAATAACCATGAGCGCAAAGAAAGCTAAACCAACCCAAAGGCCGCCATTACCCATGGTATCGAACATGGCCGGCAATACGGTAAATACCAGCGTATCGGCTGATAGCAAGCTGCCGTTGGCATCGTAAATTTCAACGCCATTATACTGTGCTGCGAACATAGCCGGCAGAATCAGTAAACCGGCTAGGAAGGCCACTGAGCTGTCCAACAGAGCTACCCATGCTGCTGTTTTTGGCAGGTTTTCATCACGCGACAGATAAGCGCCGTAGGTCATCATGCAGCATACGCCCAGCGATAGTGAGAAGAACGCCTGGCCCATAGCCCGGATAATTAAGTCGGGATCAGAAACGCGGCTGAAATCTGGCGTTAAGTACATCATTAAGCCGTCGGTGGCGCCTGGCAGGGTGGATATATAAACCGCCATGGCAATCAGCAGCACAAACAGCAGCGGCATTAAGCGCCGTGACCAGCGCTCAATACCATCGGTTACGCCGGAACGCACCACATAAATGGTAACTAAGGTGAATAGTCCCATCATGATTAGATTGCGTTCGGTACTGAATTCGGTAAGCCACAGTGCTAACTCCTGATAGCCAAACAGTTCGGCCAAGGGCGCAAACATAAAGGCCAGTAACCAGCCGGAAACGATGCTGTAGAAGCTTAAAATAAGAGCTAATACAATCAGGCCAACAACGCCACTTACCGCACCAAAACCGCGCCAGAACGGGCGTTTGCTTAAGCTACGTAAAGCCTCAACCGGATTACGCTGGCGCATACGGCCAATGGTGAGCTCGGCCACCAGCATAGGATAGGCCAGAATCACTACCATAATCAGGTACACCAACAAAAATGCGCCGCCGCCGTTACTGGCGGCCTGGGTAGGGAAGCCCCAAATATTACCAACACCCACGGCGGATCCGGCCGCAGCCAGAATAAAGCCAATTCGAGATGAAAACGCAGGAGATTTCAAAGCCATAATTTTATTCTTATAGTTAAGGTTAAGACTAAGTGATTAACGCAGCAGCTAGCATACTGAAATTCACTTAAATGTCACACGAAACTCCACCGCAAATTACCAATTAAAGAAAATTTAAATTCGCCCTTGGCATTAAGGAGCACCATGGTATTCTGCTTAAAACAACATAATTATAACGACCGCCGATGCCGAAGATAACAAAGTCACTCCGCTCCCGAATCCTTTTTACGCTAACCAGTGGAATGTTTGCGCTCATTGTCGTGGCAGCCTGGGTAACCTTAAGTGTGCAACGTGAGCAAGCTGACTTAGCTGCTCGTGAGCAATTAAATCATGCCACGGCTATTGTTGCTGACGCTGCTGATTTTATGCTGAATACGCGTAAAAAAGCGTTACAGCAGTGGGCTGAAAATATTCGGCAAGTAGGTCCGGAACAGGTGTCTTTGGCGAACGAGTCAGCCCTCAAAGTGTTATTCGATAATTTGTTGGTGTTGTCACCCGAAGGTCGCGTGCTTGACGACTGGCCAATCTTTGAATCCCGGCGCAACGCCGATGCGAGCTTTCGTGACTATTACAAACGTGCAGTGGTGAGTGCAGAAGTTGTTCTCAGCGAACCCTTTTTGACTGACCCGAACCAGCTACCGCTAGTGAATCTGAGTTACGCAGTAAGAGACGGTCGTGGCGATATTATAGCGATTCTGGTCGGCAGCATGTCGTTGCGCGATAACAGTTTTCTGAAAGCACTGGAGCGCACGCAAATAGGCCTTACCGGTTATATTTCAGTCATCAGTGCCGATGGTTTGATTATCAGCCACCCGCAGCAAGACTTTATTATGCAAGCAATACCTGAGGATCGTGAAATCTTCAGAAAACGCGTACTTGCTGGTTGGCGTGGGGTGGTTCATATCGAAGCTCTGCGTGGCGGTAAATCATTGCAGTCTTATGAAAGCCTGCAAGATAATAATTGGATTATTGCGGGCGTGATTCCGGAAGAAGAAGCCTACGCGGCTGCCGATCAAGCGACTCGCACCTTACTTTTAGCCATAATAACCGCAGCTTTTGTGGTGATGATTATTATTTGGTGGCTACTGCATTTGCAGATGCGGCATTTACCCCGCCTGACCAATGAACTCTCGCGATTGCAAGCCGGCGCCCGCGCTGAACTGGACCCTATTGGGTATGAAGAAATTGATGCATTGGTGGTCGCTTTTAATCAACTATTGGAAGACAACCATGTATCACAGCAACAATTGCAGCAACGGCAGGTTTATTTGCAATCCATTCTAGAGGCCTCCAGTGCCGGGTTGTTTGTCGTTGATAATAACGGCAAAGCTGAGTTTATTAATTCAGCGGTTGCCCGCATTACCGGCTGGCCTAAACAACTGTTTCAAGATGGCGACTGGTGCAAAGCCATGCCAGCGAATGATGCCAAACGTGTATGCGTGATGTGGCAACAAGCATTAGAAGATAAGAGTTTCTTTAGCTTGGATCATCGCTATGTGCGCCCTGAGGGCAATACCGTGTGGGTGAACTGTCAGCTATATCCGGTTGAGTTTGACCAAAAACTAGTGGGTATGGTGGGCACCATAGTAGATGTCAGCATGCGCTATGCGCGTGAAAAAGAGCTTATTAACGTGGCGAACGAAGACGCGCTCACCAAACTCGCTAATCGCCGTGGCTACGACGAAAAAATCGAAAAGTTATTTAATTTACATCGCCAACAGCAGGTACAAACGGTGCTGTTGTCACTGGATTTAGATCATTTTAAATCGGTTAACGATAGTGCCGGGCATGAGGTTGGCGACTGGGTACTACAGCAATTAGCAAAAATTATTGTGGGCGAGATTAGAGTGGACGATTTTGCCGCCCGCGTTGGTGGTGATGAGTTTGCTGTATTGTTGCGCGACTGCGATGAAAAGCATGCTTTACAGATAGCCGAACGGATTCGCCGGGAAGTAGAAGAGCTGGAACATGAGCACCCGAGTGTAAAAGCGGTAACCATTAGTATTGGCTTGGCTGCATCCAGTATTGCTGATGAATACGTGATTGACTGGATACGTCGGGCTGACCGTGCTTGTTACGAAGCAAAAAATAAAGGCCGTAATCAGGTAGTGATTGACGGCCTCAATGGGGTGTAGAAACTGGTATTTAGAAACTGATGACTAGAAGGTAAGTTCACCACGCAAATTCTGTTGCAGTAGATGCTCTCGTTGCGAACGTGACATATCTTGTGACAGCAAGTAGTGCAGTTTGGTCAGCGCCGCTTCAATACTCATGTCGTTGGCGCTCACCACACCAATTTCGGCCAGCGCATTACCGGTCGCGTAACCACCCATATTTACTTTGCCGCGGAAACACTGGGTGCGATTTAAAATAGTCGTACCGGATTCTATACCACGCTCTAAAGCGGCCAATAGCGCCGGGTCTTGCGGCGCGTTACCTACGCCATAGCTTTGCAGAATCAGCGCCTTTACCGGTTGCTGCAGCATATTATTAAAAATATCGGCGGCAATACCCGGATACAAAGTTACGACACCTATAGCCTGCGGGCTTACTGGCGTCAGTCGCAATGGCTCGTCACTTAACGGAGCTAGCTGGCCTTCGTGCACCACAATTTGAATACCGGCTTCTAGCAATGGCGGGAAGTTCGGTGAGGCAAAGGCATCAAAACCATTAGCATCGGCTTTGGTGGCACGGTTGCCACGAAACAGAGTGTTATTGAAAAATAAACTGACTTCAGGAATAGGGTAGTTAGCGGCTATATAAAGCGCATTAAGTAGATTGGTTTGGCCGTCGGAGCGAAGCGCCGCTAATGGAATTTGCGACCCGGTGATGATTACCGGTTTACCCAGGTTCTCGAACATAAACGACAACGCAGACGCCGTGTAGGCCATGGTGTCAGTACCATGCAGCACCACAAAGCCGTCGTAGTCGGCATAGTTGTTTTGAATGTCTTCGGCAATGTGCAGCCAATCGGCTGGCGACATATCTGAAGAATCCATTAAGGGCGCATACTCATGAATGGTGAACTCCGGCATTTCTGCGCGAAAGAACTCCGGCATTTTTTGTACGCATTCAGTTAAAAAACCCGGCACCGGAATAAATCCCTGTGCCGATTTCTGCATACCAATGGTGCCGCCTGTGTAGGCTACATAAATACGTTTTCTGCTCACGAGCTCACAATCCATTTACTAGTTCGGTGGAACCCGCTTTATAGCATTTTTTCACTACTTAATCAGTAGGGCAGAGTTCACAAAGTGCATAAATGCCTTGTGGATCGTTGAATTTGTCGAGCATTTCAACTTCACGCCAAACCCGGTAAATACTTTGTTTTACCAATCCACGTTGTGGTTGCTGGGCTGGTTCTGGTAACCAAACTGCGGCTTTACCGAAGAGTTCCTTGAAGAACATTTCTTTGGCAGACAGTTCCGGCTCTACCGGGGCAACCCGATAGTCATCCAATTCAGCTAAACGCGCCGCTGCCAATACCGCATCATTCAAGTTACCCAGTGAATCTACCAGGCCAAGTTCCTGTGCTTTGCTGCCGGTCCAAACGCGACCCTGAGCCACTTCATGAACAGCGTCAAAACTCATTTCGCGACTTTCAGCAACCAAGGACACAAAGTCTTTATAGAATTTTTCAATGTTACTTTGCACCAGCTGCTTGGCACTGTCAGACAGTTCGCGAGTTGGGTTTAGGTACGGGTATTCTGTCGTTCTGAAGCCGTCACTATTAATACCAAGCTCTGCCAGACTGTCTTCCAGGGTGAAGAACATACCGAATACACCAATCGAGCCGGTAATAGTGGTTGGTGCTGCCCAGATTTCGTCTGCACTTGCTGCTATCCAGTAACCACCAGATGCTGCCACTGTGCTCATAGAAGCCACCACCGGAATGCCGGCTTGTTGTAATTGCAGTACTTCCTGACGAATAATCTCAGAGGCAAAACCGCTACCACCAGGGCTGTCGATACGAAGTACCACAGCTTTGGTATTTTCATTCAAACGGGCGTTACGAAGTAGCTCTGCGGTGCTGTCACCACCAATAATACCTGGCTTGTGATAACCGTCCATAATCACACCACGGGCGTGAATAAGCGCAATAGTTGGCTTCGAACTACCGCCCAGTTGTGGTGCATCATTCGTTGCTTCCAGATAGCTCAGGAAGTTAATGTTCTTATAGCTCTCTTTTTCTTCATCGAAGCCCGACAAGTTAATGAGCTCAGTACGAATTTCTTCCCGGGTTTTTAATGCATCTACTAGTTTGGTTTGCACAGCGAAAGCCGCGCTGTCGGCATCGGCTGCTTCATACAGCGCCATAAAGTCTTCTAAATCGCCTTGTAATAAACGTGGCTCAATAGCTCGATGCGCGGTTAAATCGTCTTTAAATGCGTCCCACAACGCCATATAGAGTTCGCTGTTGGCCTCACGTGCTTCGTCAGACATGTCATTGCGGGTGTAGGGCTCAACCGCTGACTTGTACGCACCAGCTTTAAATACATGCGAGTTCACTTTAAGTTTTGCCAGCATGTCTTTGAAGTACAACTGATAGTAACCAAAACCTTGCAGATCAACGCCGCCGAGCGGGTTCAGGTAGACCTTATCAGCATGAGCAGCCAGGTAATATTGCGACTGTGAGTAGTAATCACCAACGGCAATAATAGGTTTACCAGATTGACGGAACTCATCGAGAGCGGCACCAATAGCCTGCAATTTATTAACACCACCGCCCCGGAGATTTTCCAGATTCAGCAGCAGGGCGCCAATACTGTCATCGGTTTGGGCACGTTTAATAGAATTTAGAATATCGCTTAGCAATACTTCAGGATTTTCGGGTTGACCGCCAAAGGTTTCTTCAAAGAAAGCTTCCACCGGATCGACATAAGTTTTTTCTTCAACAATAACGCCTTGTGGGTTAAGCACTAGAATAGCGTTATCCGGCACCACAATAGGGTCTTCTTCGCTGGTCAGGGCAATAATAATTAGTGCCAGAACGAAAAAGAAAACCAAGTTTACGATCACTTTGCGTGTGCCGTTTAAGACTCGCCATAGCTGACTGAAAGTTGACGATACTGCGCCCATGAAATACCTACTTGTGGCTTTTATACGATAGTTGTTAGCATAACGAAACGGGCCGCTTTAAACCAGTCTTACTATGTAACAGAGCGTGATCTTTATCAGCTTGTACAGGTGCTGTTCTTTGTCTGGGTTTGGAAGCCTGATAGACTGATTGCAAGTCTCAATTAGAAGTAGATACAAAACCATGGATGCTTTGGAATTATTAGTGACACGCTCGTCGATGCCGCGCTTAATGGAGCCGGGCCCAACACGCGAGCAGCTCGCAATTATTGAAGCGGCCGCATTGCGCGCGCCGGATCATATGCAGCTTACCCCATACCGCTTTTATGGATACCGCGGTGATGGCCGGCAACAGCTTAGCCAGCTCTTTGCTACCGCTTCAAAGGCGCGCGGCGACGACGAGGTGGCCGTGAATCATGCCGCTCAATTACCGTTTCGTGCACCCGTACTGATAGCGGCGGTGATGCAGCATCAACCACATGACAAAGTGCCGTGGGTAGAGCAAATTTGTAGTACCGCAGCGGCAGTCATGGCTATGCAACAAGCATGTTTTGCACAAGGGCTGGGGGCCATTTGGCGTACCGGCTGGTTAGCTCAGGATGAATTCGTGCGAACTGAATTAGGATTGGCAGAAGACGATGAACTGATTGGTTTTTTGTATGTAGGAACGCCTGCGGTTCCAACGCCGATTAAGCCAGCGCGGGAAGCCTCAGGAGTTTTTCAGTGGTTTGATTCAACGAGTAAAGGTGAATCTGGCGCTGATTAAAAATCAGCGCTTTTTGGTGCACGTGGGAACGGAATCACGTCACGAATGTTTTGCATGCCAGTAACGTAAGTTACCAGGCGCTCGAAACCAAGCCCAAAACCAGCATGAGGTACGGTGCCATAACGGCGTAAATCACGGTACCAGCTGTATTGTTCTTTCGGTAACTGCATTTCATCTAAGCGTGCGTCCAGAACGTCTAAACGCTCTTCACGGGCACTACCGCCAATGATTTCGCCAATTCCCGGCGCCAGCACGTCCATTGCTGCTACAGTTTTACCATCGTCATTCTGACGCATGTAAAAGGCCTTAATATCTTTCGGGTAGTTCTTCAGAATAATAGGCGCGCCGACGTGCACTTCAGCCAGGTAACGCTCGTGCTCAGACTGTAAATCGGTACCCCAGGCCACCGGATACTCAAACTTTTTACCACAGTTTTGTAAAATTTCTACAGCGTCGGTGTAGTCCATGTGCACAAAGTCTTGCTCAATCACTTGCTGCAGACGATCAATAACGCCAGAGTCAATACGCTGCTGGAAGAACGCCATGTCATCAGCACGTTCGGTTAGTACAGCTTTGAAGGCATACTTCAGCATGCTCTCGGCCAGTCCGGCAATGTCATTCAAGTCAGCAAAGGCTACTTCTGGTTCAACCATCCAGAACTCTGACAGGTGACGGCTGGTGTTGGAGTTCTCGGCCCGGAAGGTAGGGCCAAAGGTGTACACTTTTGACAGTGAACAGGCATAAGACTCAACGTTGAGCTGGCCGGATACCGTTAAGAAAGCTTCCTTACCGAAAAAGTCCTGTGCGTAATCTATCTGGCCGTTATCTTTCTTCGGGATATTCATCATGTCCAGCGTCGACACTCGGAACATTTCACCCGCGCCTTCGGCATCGGATGCAGTAATAATTGGGGTGCTCACCCACAGGTAACCCTGCTCATGGAAAAAGCGGTGCAACGCTTGCGACAGGCAGTTACGAACTCGCATAACCGCGCCAGTTACATTGGTACGGGTACGCAGGTGTGCATGCTCACGTAAATATTCCATCGAATGGCGTTTTGGTGACATGGGGTAGGTGTCGGGGTCTTCAACCCAGCCATACACATGTACTTTGGTTGCCTGTAACTCGAATGCCTGGCCCTGACCAGCTGATTCGGCAACGGTGCCGGTAACGGCAACAGAACAGCCGGTGGTGAGTTTCACGACTTCGCTCTGGTAATTGTCAACTTCGCTTGGCACTACGGCCTGAACGGCGTCAAAGCATGAGCCGTCGTGAATGTTGATAAAAGAGATACCAGCTTTAGAATCACGTCGGGTACGAACCCAACCGCGTACAGTGATCTCGCTGCCAACAGCAATCTCGCCTGATAGAACATCAACAACAGAAGCGAAAGACATGGGGGAACCGGCTCCACTTTATAAATTATGAATAGGATTAATAAGGTCTGATATGTTACCGCGCTTTGCCGCAGACTCAAGTAATACCTGCACCTTAGCGCAGATATTTATTGATTTAGTGGTTTTGCCCGAATTAACTGCTGCGGGCTAGCGCCAACATGGCATCCGTGAGCTGGGTTAACTCGTTCGGTTCTATTATAAACGGCGGCATTAAGTAAACTAATTTACCGAAGGGGCGAATCCACACGCCGCGCTCCACGAAAAACTTCTGGGCGCTGGCTGCATCAACAGGTTCGCGCATTTCCATCACACCAATAGCACCAAAAACCCGAACGTCAGCAACCGCCGGTAAGTCCCGCGCCGCTGCTAACTCATCGCGCAGTTGCTGTTCAATAGCTGCCACGCGCTGTTGCCAGTTGCTGCTTAACAGCACCTCGATACTGGCACTGGCCACCGCGCAGGCTAGCGGATTACCCATAAAGGTAGGCCCGTGCATAAAGGATCCCCCGGCGGGGCCATTGCCGATAGTGTTGGCCACATCGGTGGTAGTAAGTACCGCAGCCTGGGTCATATAGCCGCCAGTTAAGGCTTTGCCTAAACATAAAATATCAGGGCATATAGCCGCATGTTCGCAGGCAAACAGCTTACCGGTACGACCAAAGCCGGTGGCGATTTCGTCGGCGATTAACAGAACTTGGTATTTCTCGCACAAGGCTTTGGCACCACTAAGGTAGTTCGGGTGATAAAAGCGCATGCCACCGGCGCCTTGCACAACGGGTTCCAGAATTAATGCTGCCAGCTCATGCTGATGGTTCTTTAACAGGGTTTCTAAGGCATCCAGCTCGCTTTCCTGCCAGTCGTCTTGCGGCGTAAGGCCTGGTACCGGAGCAAATAGCTGCTCGCGCAGTGCGCCCTGAAACAAATGATGCATGCCATTGACCGGATCACACACCGACATAGCCGCGAAAGTATCGCCGTGGTAGCCGCCGCGAATACTGGCCATGCGATTTTTTTCAGGTTGATTACGGCTAAACCAGTACTGCACTGCCATTTTAATGGCTACTTCCACGGCAACCGAACCTGAATCGGCCAGAAACACGCGTTGTAAGGGGTCGGGGGTAATGTCGACCAATTGCCGGCCCAGGGCCACAGCTGGTGGGTGCGTAATACCACCAAACATCACGTGACTCATTTTCTGCAGTTGATCACCAGCAGCCTTATTCAGCACCGGATGATTGTAACCATGAATAGCGGCCCACCAGGACGACATGCCATCAACCAGTTTACGGCCGTCGGCCAGTTCCAGCTGGCATTCCTTGGCAGCCACTACGGGGTAGGTGGGGAGCGGATTTGTCAATGACGTATAAGGGTGCCACAGGTGCTTACGGTCAAAGTCTAAATCAGCTGAATTCATGGTTAATTCCCGGTTAATAGCTTGTGAATGGTTAATAAATAACCATTCGTAAAGTTATTGGTTGTAAATAAGTTGACAGTGTAACTACTGCCAGTAAGCTAGTCGAGCATAACGGTTCGCAACTTATAACAAGTTTTAACTAATGGAAACGCCAACAATGACTGCGCAACAAACAACCATACGCCAAGACTGGACCATTGAAGAAATCGAATCTTTACTCGAGTTACCTTTCAACGATCTGTTGTTTCAGGCTCAGCAGGTTCACCGTCAGCATTTCAATCCAAACGAAGTGCAGGTGAGCACTTTGTTGTCCATTAAAACCGGCGCCTGCCCGGAAGATTGTAAGTATTGTCCGCAAAGTGCGCATTACCATACCGGCGTTGATCGTGAGCGCTTAATGGCCGTAGAGAAGGTGCTGCACGAAGCCGAGCAGGCCAAAGCTATTGGTGCCACCCGTTTTTGTATGGGCGCCGCCTGGCGGAACCCGAAAGACCGCGACATGCCATACATTCTTGATATGGTGCGTGGCGTGAAGGAAATTGGTCTGGAAACCTGTATGACGCTGGGTATGTTAACCGCGCCTCAGGCAAAAATGCTGCAGCAGGCCGGTCTTGACTATTACAACCACAACTTAGATACGTCGCCGGAGTTTTACGGCGATATTATTACCACCCGAACCTATCAGGATCGCTTGAATACCCTTGGTAACGTGCGTGATGCCGGTATGAAAGTGTGCGCCGGTGGTATTGTTGGTATGGGCGAGGGTTTGCGTGACCGTGCTAGCTTATTAATGCAGTTAGCGAACTTACCGCAGCATCCTGAAAGTGTACCCATTAACATGTTGGTGAAAGTTGAGGGCACGCCGTTTGCTGAGCTGGACGACTTAGACCCGTTTGAATTTATTCGGACCGTAGCCGTAGCCCGTATTCTGATGCCAGCATCACATGTACGCTTATCGGCGGGCCGCGAAGACATGAACGAGCAAATGCAGGCCTTGTGCTTTTTTGCTGGCGCCAACTCGATCTTTTATGGCGAGCGCTTGTTAACTACTGCTAATCCAGAAGCAAAGCGTGATCAGGAGCTATTCAAGCGACTGGGAATAAAACCTGAAGCGCGTGATGATTACAGCGACGAGGTTCATCAGGCGGTTATTGAAGATGCCGTACAGGAGCAGCAACAGCCTGCTCAATACTACGAAGTTCGTTAACTATGGGCAGTGCCGGTGGCTTGCATATTGCGTTGCCAGAACCCGCTATAAACGAGCGGCGGCAGCGACGCACGCTGGCGCTGCTGGAGAATTCGCGCATTCGCGTGAATGACCACACGTACCTTAACTTCTCCAGCAATGACTATTTAGGTTTAAGCCAACATCCAGCATTATTAACAGCCTTTCGTGAAACGGCCGCAGATTATGGCTGCAGTAGCAGTGCATCGCCGCTAGTAACCGGTTATCAGGCTCCGCATGCGCAGTTGGTAGAGCAGCTTTGTGACTGGTTAAAGCGTGATGATGCGTTGCTTTTTAGCAGTGGTTTCGCCGCAAATACGGGCGTTTTAAAGCAAATATCTGCTTTTTACGACAAAGTTCTATTGGACAAGCTAAGCCACGCGTCGTTAATTGATGGCGTGCGCGAAGCACTGGGCGAGCACCGCTCTAAAGGCAACTCAGCAACTAGCACGTGGCAACGATTCCGGCATCAGGACCAGTCGCATTTAACGCAGCTACTAAACAAATCAGCCGGTGGCTCCGCGCTGGTGGTAACCGAAGGTGTGTTTAGTATGGACGGCGATACCTCCGCCGTTACCGACATCGCAGCATTATGCACCGATGCGAAAGCTGACCTTATGGTTGATGACGCCCATGCTATTGGCGTGTGCGGTGAGGATGGCGAGGGTATAGCCGGTGCCTGTAGTCAGCAGCAAGTACCCATACTAACTGCAACCTTCGGGAAAGCGCTGGGCGTGGGTGGTGCTGTTGTAGCCGGTAGTACGGAATTGACCAATTATTTAGTACAAAACTGTCGCGAATATATTTATTCAACCGCATTTTCAGCGGCTCAGGCGGCTGCAATTACTGCCGCCATTAAAATTTGCCGCAGCGATGAAGGTGCCGGGCGCCGCTATCAACTGCAGCAAAATATTCAGCGGTTCAGAAGCGGAGCCCGAAGCGCAGAGTTGGATTTATTGCCTTCTACAACGGCTATTCAAGGCATTATTTGTGGCGCCGATGACATTGCGCTGTCGGCTAGCCGTTACTTAGCCGATGCCGGTATCTGGTGTTCGGCCATTCGCCCACCAACAGTACCCAAGGGGAGTGCCAGGCTGCGTATTACAATCACCGCCGACCACACCACCGCACAACTTGATCAACTAGTAACTGCCTTAGCAGCGCTTAAACAGCAGCCATTCTGGACTAGCAATGGGGCAGCGTTATGAGCCAAGCGCTAACTATGACAACTGGCTTTGATAAAAAACGCGTAGCCCAACAATTCAGCAAAGCGGCCACCACCTATGCCCGTCATAATGAACTGCAACGCGATTGCGCCCAAACTTTACTAAGCCAACTTGGCCCGAATGCCGGCAAGCTACTAGATGCCGGCTGCGGCCCAGCTGCGATGACTGCGGCCTTGTTGCCGCATTGCAGTGAATATCTGGGGGTAGATTTAGCGCCAGGAATGCTGAACCAGGCACAGCAACACTTCCCGCAGCAGCAATGGTTGCTAGCTGATATAGAGCGGTTGCCGCTGGCGGCGGGCCAATTTGATACTGTAGTAGCGAATCTGGTGGTGCAGTGGTGTGATGACCTTACTCAGGTACTAACCGAGCTACTGCGAGTAACAAAGCCTGGGGGGCGGGTGCTTTGCACCACAGTGCTGGCACCGTCAATGGAACCACTGATGAGTACCTGGCGTAACCTCGATGGCGGCACACACAGCAATAAGTTTTTAAGCCCGCAGGCTTGTGAGCAAAGTTTGCGAAGCCTGCCTCAGAATTTAGCGACGCAGGCACAGGTAAGGGCGAACAATTTCCGCTACTGGTATCCAAGTGTGCTGCAAATGCTGCGCGATCTAAAAGGTATAGGTGCCAATTATACCGTGCGTAACGCAACTCCGGCATTAACCGCGGGAGGCTTGGCGCAGCTTGAACTTAGTATGCGCCAGCACGCTTTGGCGGAACCGGGTAAGTTACCTATGGACTGGACTATTGGCGTGATTGAACTAGATAAAAGCAAAACTTAAACTCAACATAAGTTAACCAAATCGAAATATGAAAACTTATTTTATAACAGGTACAGACACAGACGCGGGTAAAACGGTGGCAGCGGTGGCGCTGTTGCAGGCGTTTGCAAAAACAGGCTTACGAACCTGTGCTATGAAGCCAATTGCAGCCGGTTGTGAGCAACATTCTGAGGGCTTACGTAATTCAGATGCGCTGTTATTACAGGCTGCGGCATCGGTGCCCATGACCTATCAACAGGTAAACCCGATTGCCTTGGTAGAACCCATAGCACCGCATATTGCAGCAGCCATTGCTGGCAAGCCTATTCAGGTGGCTGATTTGGTTGCAGCCTGGTCGGCATTGCAGCAATTACCGGCAGACTTACTGTTGGTAGAAGGTGCAGGCGGCTGGGAGTTACCGCTGTCGGCAAACCAAACCATGCCCGAATTCGTAAAACAAACTGCAGACGGCGTTATTTTAGTCGTTGGGCTAAAGCTGGGCTGTCTGAATCATGCGATGTTGACGGTGCAGGCTATTCGCGCTGCCGGAGTACCTTTGGTGGGTTGGGTTGGTAATCAGTGCTTGCCGCAGAAAATGCCGTATCAAGCTGAAAACATTGACTATTTACGCGCCAAAATTGACGCGCCCTGGCTTGGTACCTTGCCGTATTCACAGAGTTCGGACAGGTTAGAGTTGGCTGATCATCTTCAGCTGAATATGAACCTCAGCGAATTTTCGTAAAAAGCGCTAAAAGCAGCTTCTCAGCAATTGTTATTAGTGCGCAAAACCGCTACATTGGCGGCATTCAGCGCATTTTTTATAAACTTTAGGGTAACAGCTACCCACACTATCAACTTAAGTAAAACAAGGTAACTCATGACTCAATGGAGCTCGCGTAGTTGGCGGGAAAAGCCTATTCAGCAGCAACCTGATTATGCCTCAATCGAATCGTTGCAGGCCGTGGAACGCCAGCTTAAAACCTTCCCACCACTAGTTTTTGCGGAAGAGATTCGAGATTTGCGCAAACAGTTAGCCGAAGTATCAGCCGGGCGTGGCTTTTTGCTGCAAGGCGGTGACTGTGCTGAAAGTTTTCAGGATTTTAACGCGCCGAAAATTCGCGATACCTTTAAGGTTATCCTGCAAATGGCGGTGGTATTAACCTTTGCCGGCTCTTGTCCGGTTACCAAGGTTGCCCGTATGGCGGGGCAGTACGCAAAACCGCGGTCAAGTAACGAAGAGACTCTGGGCGGCGTAAGTTTGCCTAGCTATCGCGGCGATATTATTAATGCGCCTGAGTTTGAAGCTAGTGCACGAGTGCCTGATCCGGAGCGGATGATTAAGGCTTATCACCACTCTGCAGCTACCTTGAACTTACTGCGAGCTTTTGCGCAGGGCGGTCTGGCGGATTTGCACAAAGTGCATAAGTGGAACATGAGCTTTGTTGCAGCCAATCCACTGAAAGATCAATACACTAAAATTGCTGAGCAGATCGAATCGGCACTGAAATTTATGGAAGTACTAGGTATAAATGCCAGTACCAACTCAGCTATTCACGAAACTCAGCTATTTACTTCGCACGAAGCGCTATTGCTGCCGTATGAAGAGGCTTTGACTCGCACCGATACTCTTACCGGTATGCCGTACAACTGTTCAGCACATATGGTTTGGATTGGTGAGCGTACGCGCCAGTTGGATCATGCCCATGTAGAGTTTATGCGTGGCATTAACAACCCAATAGGGGTTAAAATTGGGCCAACCACGGCACCGGATGATTTAATTCAGCTGTTAGATGCGCTGAATCCGGACAACGTAGCAGGCCGCATGACCCTGATTACCCGTATGGGTGCTGATAACTTAGCCGGTAAACTACCTGAACTGGTTCGCCGCGTAAAAGCCGAAGGCCGCCACGTAGTGTGGTCGAGCGATCCTATGCACGGTAATACAGTAAAAGCCGACAATGGCTTGAAAACGCGCTCATTCGACGCCATTCATCAGGAACTGCGCCATTTCTTTGCGATACATCAAGCAGAGGGAACCTATCCAGGTGGTGTGCATCTTGAAATGACCGGGGAAGATGTGACTGAATGTACCGGCGGTGCTTATCAGATCAGCGAAGCTGACTTGTCCAGCCGTTACCGGACTCAGTGCGATCCGCGTTTGAATGCAGATCAAGTATTAGAACTCGCATTTTTGGTTGCTGACTCGCTCAAAGAAGCCCGCAACGGAAAAGGTTAAGAACTACGGTGAGCGGCCATTGGCCGCTCCGTCAATTGAATGAATAAGAGAGAATACCAACATGTCACAGCAGGTTGAGCAGCTTTTTGGAAACCTTTGGAACGATTATATTAAATTAACCCCGTCTGCCGCGAAAGTGCATCAGGTGCTGGGTCAGGGCCGCGAAATCATTAACGATCACGTGGCTTTCCGCACGTTCAATATTGCTCCGGTACGCTTGCAGGCGCTGGCTGATCACTTTGAAAAACTTGGTTATGAAGCCAAAGGTGATTACGAGTTTAAGGCTAAAAAACTGGTTGCTAAGCATTACGAGCATGAGAATCCAGAGTTACCGAAAGTATTCATCAGCGAGTTACTGGTAGAAGAATTTTCGCCAGAGTTACAAAGCATTGTGAAGAAAATGGTGGAGCAAATTGAACCTAGCGCAGTGAGCGCTGAGAACTTTTTATACTCAGGGCCGCATTGGCAGGTTAGTAGTGAAGAGTACGAGCAGTTGCTGGAAGAAAGTGAATATGCTGCCTGGATGGCCGCATTTGGTTTCCGTGCCAACCACTTTACGGTAAGCGTGAACTACCTGCCAGATTACCAAACGCTGGAGCAAGTAAACCAGAAGCTGAAAGACGAAGGCTTTGTGTTAAACAGTTCAGGTGGTGAAATTAAAGGCTCACCAGAGGTATTTCTGGAGCAGTCATCCACTATGGCTGACAGCTATCCGGTTAGCTTTAGTGATGGCACGAAAGAAATTCCAAGCTGCTTTTACGAATTTGCCAAGCGCTATGAAATTGAGCCAGGCCGTTTGTACACCGGCTTTGTCGCTGCTTCGGCAGACAAAATCTTTGAAAGCACGAACGCGCGTCGTTAATGCGTTGCCAGTGCAATCAATAACAAGGCGCCGCATGGCGCCTTGTTTGTTTTTGGCATAGCAGAGATTAAAATCGATGCCGTTCCAGATTGGTTTCTGCCAGAATTTTCGCGGCTATTTCTTCCACTGAAAAGCGCGTGGAATCAATAAAAGGAATGGCTTCGCGCCGATACAAATTCTCGACTTGCTGCAATTCAAACCGGCACTGTGCCATTGACGCATAGCGGCTGCCTTCGCGGCGCTTACTGCGGATGTGGTGCAAACGGTCGGCGTCCAAAGTTAAGCCGAATAGTTTGTGACGATAACTTTTAAGACTTTCCGGAAGCTTCAGTTGCTCCATGTTGTCGTCTTCAGTAAAGGGGTAGTTGGCTGCTTTTATGCCGTATTGCAGTGCTAAATACAGGCTGGTTGGGGTTTTCCCAGTACGGGATACTCCTACCAGAATCAAATCTGCTTCTTCGTAGTTACTTAAATTGCTGCCGTCGTCGTTTGCCAGCGCGTAGTTAATGGCATCAATACGAAAATCATAGTCATTATGAATACCGTGAGTACGATGGGTTTTCGGTTGCGCCGCGCAATCAAGCTCGGCGGCCACTGGCGCAATAAAATGGTCCAGGAAATCGTAGCTGACAGCGTTTGCCGAGGTCACTATGCCTTTTATCTCAGTGTTAACAAAGGTATGAAATATCAGCGGTTTATGGCCTGTTTCCTGATACACCTGATTAATACGCTGGCAAGCCTGTTGGGCTTTTTGTTCAGAATCTACAAAGGCTAATGTAACTGGTTTAATTTTCACCGGAAACATAGATAACAGGGCGTTACCAAATGCTTCAGCGGTTAAGGCTGTACCGTCTGAAATAAAAAAAGCGGATCGCATGGCAATTTCTCTCAAGGTTTACTGAATCGAATGTTAACTTGTGTGGGCAGTCCGTGTAAAATAAAGCACTTCTTCTGGTCCTATGACCTTCATGCAAGCCAATCTTCACGAGGATTTTATCGTGCAACAATACGTACTTTGGTATGACGAACTGGGAATGAACGACGTTAACCGCGTTGGTGGTAAAAATGCGTCCCTGGGCGAAATGATCAGTAACTTAGCCGGAGCTGGCGTTACAGTTCCAAACGGTTTCGCAACCACTGCCGATGCCTTTAATGAGTTTCTTGACCAAAGCGGTGTCAACGCCAAGATATACGCGTTGCTCGATGATCTGAATGTAGACGACGTGAAAGCGCTTGCTGAAGCTGGCAAAAAGATTCGCCAGTGGATTATAGATACCCCGTTTCAGCCAGAACTTGACCGCGCTATTCACGAAGCCTATGCCAAACTAAGCAATAATAACGACGAAGTTAGCTTTGCCGTGCGTAGCTCAGCAACAGCTGAAGATATGCCGGATGCTTCGTTCGCCGGTCAGCAGGAAACCTTCCTGAACGTGCGTGGCATTGACGCCATTATGGAAGCCATTAAACACGTATTTGCGTCGTTGTTTAACGACCGCGCTATTTCATACCGGGTGCATCAGGGCTATGACCACCGCGGTGTAGCACTGTCGGCTGGTATTCAGCGCATGGTGCGTAGCGATATCGCTTCATCGGGCGTGTTGTTTACTATTGATACTGAATCAGGTTTCGACCAGGTGGTATTTATTACCTCGTCTTTTGGTTTAGGCGAAATGGTGGTGCAGGGCGCGGTGAATCCAGACGAATTCTACGTGCACAAGCCAACCCTAAAAGCAGGCAAGCCGGCTATTTTACGCCGTAACCTGGGCAGCAAGCTGATTCAGATGGTTTATTCCGATGACAGCAGCCACGGCAAGCAAGTGGTGATTGAAGACGTTGAGCCGGCTACCAGCAAGCAGTTCTCGGTAACCGACGCCGAAGTTGAAGACTTAGCGCGTCAGGCGCTGATTATTGAACAGCATTATGGCCGTCCAATGGATATTGAGTGGGCGAAAGATGGCATTGACGGCAAGCTTTATATTGTTCAGGCACGTCCTGAAACGGTGCAATCAAACCGCCAGGGCCAGGGTCTTGAGCGCTATGCTCTGCAACAAAGCAGCACTACCATTGCCACCGGCCGGGCCATTGGCCAACGTATTGGCGCCGGTGTGGCGCGGGTACTGAACGATATTTCTGAAATGGATAAAGTGCAGCCGGGCGACGTATTAGTTACCGACATGACGGATCCTGACTGGGAACCTATTATGAAGCGCGCGGCAGCCATAGTTACGAATCGCGGTGGCCGCACCTGTCACGCCGCTATTATTGCGCGCGAACTCGGTATTCCGGCTGTGGTCGGTTGTGGCAACGCTACTGACTTAATCAGTAACGGACAGGCGGTGACTGTGTCCTGTGCCGAGGGTGACACCGGCTTTATCTATGAAGGTGAGCTGGAGTTTGATGTTACTACGTCAGACGTAGGCGCTATGCCAGATTTGCCACTGAAGATTATGATG
Organism: Pseudidiomarina planktonica; assembly: GCF_900177775.1. GTDB lineage: Bacteria > Pseudomonadota > Gammaproteobacteria > Enterobacterales > Alteromonadaceae > Pseudidiomarina > Pseudidiomarina planktonica. The sequence goes on from NZ_FXWH01000001.1 coordinate 1,357,501, forward strand.
AACGTGGGCAACCCGGATCGGGCCTTTGATTTTGCCCAGTTGCCACACGCAGGTGTTGGTCTGGCGCGACTGGAGTTCATCATCAATCGCATGATTGGCGTGCATCCAAAAGCCTTGCTGAACTTTGACCAGCAAAGCGACGAGTTAAAAGCTCAAATCAGCGACATGATGGCCGGCTATGAAAGCCCGCGTGAATATTACGTAGCCAAGCTCACCGAAGGCATTGCTACGCTAGGTGCTGCGTTTGCGCCAGAGCGCGTGATTGTGCGCATGTCTGATTTTAAATCCAATGAGTACGCCAACTTGGTGGGTGGCCGTCAATATGAGCCACATGAAGAAAACCCAATGCTTGGTTTCCGCGGTGCCTCACGCTATATCTCGGAAGACTTCCGCGATTGTTTTGCCCTTGAGTGCGAGGCCATTAAGCGCGTACGCAACCAAATGGGCCTTACCAACGTAGAAATAATGATTCCTTTTGTGCGCACGCTCGAAGAAGGTCGCAAAGTTATCGAGCTACTGGCTGCTGAAGGCTTGCGTCAGGGCGAAAATGGCTTACGGGTGATCATGATGTGCGAATTGCCATCGAACGCTTTGTTGGCTGAACAGTTCCTGGATATTTTTGACGGTTTCTCGATTGGTTCCAACGACTTAACTCAGTTAACACTGGGGCTGGATCGCGACTCGGGCGTTATTGCACACCTATTTGATGAGCGTAATGAAGCAGTGAAAGCTATGCTGTCTATGGCTATTCAGGCGGCTCGCAAAAAAGGTAAATACGTAGGTATTTGTGGTCAGGGGCCATCAGATCATCCTGACTTTGCGGCCTGGTTAGTAGAGCAGGGCATTGATTCTGTATCACTAAACCCTGATACCGTGCTGGAAACCTGGATTTACTTAGGCGAGCAGCTAGGTAAAGAATCAGCGAAACAGGCGTAAATTCAAGCAATAGGGAACCAATGTGACTGCAACCACAGCTTCGCAAGTATTACCACGGCACCACACGCTTGCTGCGCTGCAGCAGGTGTATCAGGATTATTTGCAGGCCTTGCAGGAAAGTGCGTTTCAGGGTGACATTGACAGCAGTTACGGTGCCCGGCTTATTGCGGGCACCGATAACAGCGTTTATCAAACCTTACCCCAAGCTATTATTTACCCGAAAACGGAACAAGATTTACAGGAGGCGATGAAAATTGCCTCCGCAGCAACCTTTCAGGAAATTTCCTTTAGTCCGCGCGGCGGTGGTACTGGCACCAATGGTCAGTCACTTACCCAGGGTATTGTGGTGGACTTAAGTCGTTACTTTACCGAAGTACTTGAAATAAACGCAGAAGAGGGCTGGGCCCGGGTACAAACCGGCGTGGTGAAAGACCGCCTGAACGATGCGCTGGCACCATATGGCTGGTTTTTCTCACCCGATCTTTCTACCAGCAACCGAGCCACCATTGGCGGCATGATTAATACCGATGCCTCGGGTCAAGGATCGCTGGTTTATGGCAAAACCAGTGACCATATTGCCAGCCTGAACACAGTGCTGTTAAACGGTGAATTGCTCAGCACCAGTAAAGTGCCTAAACAAGAAGCCGAAACCATAGCTTCTGAAGACACCACTATTGGTAGAATTTATCGGCAGGTTATTGATAGCTGTGTGCAGCAACGTCAGGCTATTGAAGCTAAATTCCCGCCATTAAACCGGTTTTTAACCGGTTACGACTTAAAGCATGCGTACGAGCCAAGCGATGATACTGTGGATGTATCGCGTCTGCTGGCTGGCTCAGAGGGCACCTTAGGCTTTATTACCGAAGCCAAGTTAACGTTAACTCGCATTCCGCGCCATAAAGTACTAGTAAACGTAAAATACAACGACTTTCAGTCGGCGCTGGAGCACGCTCCATTCTTAGTCAAAGCCCGCGCTACCTCAGTTGAAACCATTGATAGTTCAGTGCTTAACCTGGCGCGTAATGACATTATCTGGGAGTCAGTGGCACCGCACTTAAGCGATGTTGACGGACAAACCATGAACGGCATCAACATGGTTGAATTCACGGCCGTAGACGCGAGTGAGATTGAAGATAAAGTTGATAAACTAAGCGACATGCTGGACCAGTTTATTGCCGAGAACCCGGCGGCGGGCGTGATTGGTTATCAGGTGTGCCGCGAGCAAGCCAGTATTAAAACCATTTACGCTATGCGTAAAAAAGCGGTGGGCCTGTTGGGGGCCACCAAAGGATCGCGCAAGCCCGTTGCCTTTGCGGAAGACACCGCAGTGCCTCCAGAGAAGCTGGCGGCATTTATTACTGAGTTCAGACAGTTGCTCGATGACCACGAACTGCATTACGGCATGTTTGGTCATGTTGACGCGGGCGTATTGCACGTTCGCCCTGCGCTTGATTTGAAAAATCCTGACGACGAAGTTTTATTGCGTAAAATTAGTGATCAGGTAGCTGCACTAACAGCCAAGTATGGCGGTTTAATGTGGGGCGAGCACGGTAAAGGGTATCGATCTGAGTACGCTCCGGCATTCTTTGGGGAAGGGTTGTTTAATGAACTGCGCAAAATCAAAGCCTGTTTTGATCCGCACAATCGTCTGAATCCGGGTAAAATTTGTACACCGGCTAACCGCAACGACAGTTTAGTGTCGGTTGATGCCACCAAACGTGGCAGTTTCGATCGGCAAATACCAGTGCAAGTGCAGGCCGAGTTTCAGCAGGCCATGGACTGCAATGGTAACGGTTTGTGCTTTAACTACGACACCAGTTCAGCCATGTGCCCGTCATTTAAAATGTCGGCCGAACGGCGTTATTCGCCGAAAGGTCGGGCAGGGCTTATTCGTGAATGGCTGCGCCTGAATGAGCAAACCGGGTACGACTCTGGCGTGTTGCCCTATGCGCGCGCGAAGTCAGTTGGTTGGTTTAAAAAAATCGGCAACAGTTGGTCTGCTAAACCTGATTTTAACCATGAAGTAAAAAAATCTATGGACAAGTGTCTGGCGTGTAAAGCCTGCGCCAGTCAGTGTCCAGTGAAAGTAGATGTACCTTCGTTTAGGGCTAAATTCCTGGCGCATTATCACAGTCGCTATGCGCGCCCGCTGAAAGACTACTTTGTTAAAACGGTAGAGCAAACAGCGCCGCTGATGGCCAAAGCTCCTCGTTTGAGTAATGCCGTAAGCCATAATGCATTAAGCCAGTGGTTGTTGCGTAAGCTGATTGGTTATGTGGACGCGCCCGAGCAATCAGTACCCAGCCTCACCCAGCGCTTTGGTGAGCGGAACTGGCCGGTGTACACACCAAAACAATTACTGGCATTGAGCGATGACGAGCAGGAAGGTTGTGTAGTTATTGTGCAGGATGCTTTCACCAGCTTTTACGAAGCTAACTTAGTGGAAGATTTCGCCGAGTTGGTATCACGGCTGGGCTTTAAGCCGGTGTTACTAAGCTTTATCGGCAACGGCAAAGCGCAGCATGTGAAAGGGTTTCTGGAAGAGTTTACCAAAACCGCCACCACTGTTGCGGGCCAGCTGGCTAAGCTACAACAACAGGGCTTTCCTATGGTCGGTTTGGATGCCTCTACCGTGTTGTGTTTCCGCGACGAATACCGGCAATTTGCAACCAGTCATGCAACCGACTTTGAAGTGCTGACTGTGGATGAATGGTTGGTAAAGGCGATGCCGGAGGTTGCGTTGGGCAACCATGATAACGCGCCCTTCATTTTACTGTCGCACTGTACTGAGAAAACGGCGTTACCAAGCTCGGCGAACCGGTGGCAACAGGTGTTTGAACGCGCAGGTATTAATCTGCAGCCGGTGGCTGTGGGTTGTTGTGGTATGGCCGGAACCTTTGGCCATGAATTAGAGAATAAGGTCGACAGCCTGCATTTGTACGATTTAAGCTGGCGTGAAGTTATTGCTGATTATGGTACGGAGCGGGTTCTTGCGACGGGCTTTTCGTGTCGTTCGCAAGTGAAGCGGATAGAACAACAGCGGGTGAAACACCCGCTGCAGATACTGGCAGACAAGCTTATTTAGCTTGTTTTGCCTTGGCAATAACTTCCCGCGCTAATTCGTCGGCAATAATACCGGTCGGGCGGTTTTCGTTGGTAGAGCGTTGGAAGATAGTTTCCAGCGTGTTATAGATGTTTAATACACGCTCACGAGCGTCTTCCTGAGTCATGTTTGACGCTTCCTGACACACGTGAATAACACCACCGGCATTAATAACGTAGTCCGGCGCATACAAAATGCCCATATCGTGAACAATTTGATCGTGCTCTTTCGAAGCTAACTGGTTGTTCGCACTACCAGCAATGATTTTGGCTTTAATCAGTTTTAAGGTGTCATCATTAATAGTCGCGCCCAGTGCACAAGGTGCATACACGTCTACGTCTAAACCATAAATGTCATCTAAGCCAACCACGGTAGCGCCAAGCTCTTTGGCCGCACGTGCCGTTGCTTCGTCGTTAATATCGCAAACAAACAGCTCAGCGCCATCTTTTGCCGCATATTCAGCAAAGTCATAACCGACAGCGCCTAAGCCTTGAATCGCGATTTTGATTCCCTGCAGATTTTCTTTGCCCAGCTTATGCTTCACTGCGGCTTGAACACCTAAGAAAGTACCCAGGGCAGTATGCGGAGAAGGGTCACCAGCTTTGGCTTCGGTACCAGCAACAAACTGAGTTTCTTCATTCACAATAGCAATGTCGCTGGTGCGAATGTTCACGTCTTCAGCCGTAATATAACGACCACTTAAAGAATTGACGAAACGGCCATAGGCACGGAACAGCTCAGGCGTTTTGATTTTTTTCGCATCACCAATAATGACCGCTTTACCGCCACCTAAAGGTAGGCCGGCCAGAGCGCTTTTGTAAGTCATGCCACGCGACAATCGCAATACATCGGTTAAGGCTTCTGCTGAGGACGCATAGTTCCACAAGCGAGTGCCACCCAGAGAAGGGCCCATAGTGGTATCATGAATCGCAATAATTGCTTTTAAACCGCTTTCTTTATCATGGCAGAAGACAACCTGTTCATGCTGGTCAAATTCTTTATGCTCGAATAGAGACATGGGTAGAGATTCCTCATTTGCTCTGAAAAAATTTGCGCGAACATTATCATTCGATTGCGTATTTCGCTAGTGAATAGCGGAAATAAAAACCTGCATTAGTGACTCAAATTGCAAGCATTGTTTACAGCTGTTTTACTTTCTTCCACGCCCTGAAAACGCTATGATTACCCATTAAAACTCGTATTCAAAAAGAGTAGAGAACGAATGACAACTGAAGCACAACAACAACTAACGCCTGAGCAGAATTCCGAGTGGGTTCGCGAACGTTTTCAGGCAGGTAATAAGTATTTGGCCGAGCAGGGTATTTTAACCAAACGGGTATTGGTAAAAGACTCGCGCTACGTGGCACCTTTGGTGGCCATGTGGAAATTTGAAGCTAATGATGGCAAGCACTGGTGGGTTGTTACCGGTGATTTACCAACCGATCATGTGAGCGGTAAAGCAGCGAAAGATGCGCGTGAGGCTATGCGTCACTTTGCCTTAAGCTGGCAAATGCGCGCAGAATCAATTTTTCAGGATAAAAATGCAGCCAATGATGCAACGCAACAAGCCTTTGCACATCGGTTAGTGAATCGTAGCGAAGGGTTATACGATATTTCCAACGATGAAAAACTGTGGCAAACCGACCCGAACGTTTAAGCCGCTGCTAAACCATGATGGTTGAAGAAAGCAGCTTAGCTTTCTTCAACATCATCGGCGTCTACGCTAAAGAACCAGGCACCCGAATTCACTAACTGGGCCACCAGTTTAGCGTGCTCTGTGATCCTCAAGTCCAAATCAGCTGCCGGCACGTCTTCCTGGGTAGCCGCTAATTTAGCCACTAAACCAGCTGCAGATGCAGCGTCTTCCAAACGCTCACCATTTACATAAGCGTCACCGTGTTCAGTTACCAACAAGCGGGCTCCCGGGGTACGGCAAAACCAAACATCGTCGGTAGCCATCACCTGCACTTGCTCTGGCTCTAAATCCAGTTCAGGTTGTGGCAATGGACGTTTGCTCATAGACAATACCCGCAATAGCGCATTATCGAATGCCGCTGGATCGGATTGTTGTTGCAGAAAGTCTTTAATCGCACTTAGCTGCGTGTTCGACACTCGCCAACTGTCACCATAACTTTCGGCAACAGGATCCTGATAGCGACTGCCAGCTTGATCCGCATCTAACAACATATCCGCCACTGCTGCTTGTAACTCAGTTTGCGCCGGGGCACGAAAACCTATCGAGAAATTCAGACTTGGCGTTAAGGCTTCACCATGATGGGGGCAACCGGCAGGTATATACAGCATATCGCCGGCTTCTAAAACTTCATCAATAACCGGCGTAAACGGCTGCGCTAGTTGTTGTAGATCGGGGTGAGGGCGGTGCTGCTGAAGTTCGGCTCTATTGCCAACCTGCCAGCGCCGCTGGCCACTGCCCTGAATAATGAACACGTCGTACTGATCTAAATGCGGACCAACACTGCCGCCAGGAACAGCAAAACTAACCATAACGTCATCCACACGCCAGTCCGGTAGAAACCTAAACTGTGTAAGCAACTGCTGAACCTGTGGCCACCACTCGTTTACCGACTGCACTAATAGCGTCCAGTCTTCTTCACCGTAGGCTTCATAGTCTTCGAACGGACCATGTTCTACTGACCAGCTTCCGGTGGCGCGATCCAGTGTAACCACGCGCGCATCCACACCTTCTTCCATGGCTAACCCAGCTAACAGTTCAGCTTCAATCGGGTCTTCAAAGTCAGGCCAGGCTTGTCGAAACAAGCGCGGCTGACGCTGCCAGTCGTCGCGCAGAAATGCCGCGCTGGTAAAGTTCTGCAACTGCATTAGTTTAACTCGTCAACAAAGGCCGCAGCGCGGCCAATGTAGGTAGCCGGCGTTAATTGCTTAAGCTCCGCTTTCACGCTGTCTGGTAGCTCCAATTTGTCGATAAATACCGCCAGAGCTTCCTGATTCACTCGCTTACCACGGGTTAACTCTTTCAGCTTTTCATAAGGCTGTTCAATATTGTAACGGCGCATCACGGTTTGAATTGGCTCGGCCAACAGCTCCCAGTTAGAATCTAACTCAGCACGCAGGCTGGCTTCATTCACTTCCAGTTTGCTAATACCTTTTAAGCTGGCTTGATAAGCAATCAATGAGTAGGCAAAACCAACACCAATGTTACGCAATACGGTAGAGTCGGTTAAGTCACGCTGCCAGCGCGAAATCGGCAGCTTGGCGGCCAGGTGACCAAAAATAGCATTGGCGATACCCAGGTTGCCTTCCGAGTTTTCAAAATCAATCGGGTTTACTTTATGCGGCATGGTAGACGAGCCAACTTCACCAGCAATAGTGCGCTGCTTAAAGTGATTCAGGGCAATGTAGCCCCATAAATCGCGGTCAAAATCGATAACAATAGTATTGAAGCGAGCAACCGCATCAAACAGCTCAGCCACGTAATCGTGCGGCTCAATTTGCGTAGTGTACGGGTTTAACGTTAAGCCCAGTGAACCCACAAAGTCTTGCGCCTGCTGATGCCAGTCAATATTCGGGTAGGCAGCCAGGTGCGCATTGTAGTTGCCTACGGCGCCGTTCATTTTGCCTAATACTTCAACCTGCTGAATTTGCTTCAATTGACGCTGTAAGCGAACTACCACATTGGCAAACTCTTTACCCATAGTAGTAGGGGTTGCGGGCTGGCCGTGCGTACGCGCCATCATAGGAACTTCTTTTAAGGCTTTGGCCTGCGCTTTAATCGCATCAATCAGCTCCTGCATCATAGGAACTACCACTTCATCGCGGGCATTGCTAAGCATTAAGCCGTGCGACAAGTTGTTAATGTCTTCTGACGTACAAGCGAAGTGAATAAACTCACTAATAGCGGCTAATTCTTTGTGACCAGCAACTTTCTCTTTCAGAAAGTATTCAACGGCTTTCACATCGTGATTGGTGGTGCGTTCGATTTCTTTTACGCGTTCACCGTCGGTTTCACTGAAGTCGGTAATAATAGCGTTTAAGAAGGTATCGGCTTCAGCAGATAAGGCCGGTACTTCGGTAATTTGTGCGCAGGCAGCAAGTTGCTGCAGCCAACGTACTTCAACGGTTACCCGGTACTTAATTAAGCCATACTCGCTAAAGTAGGGGCGTAATGCGGCGGCTTTACTGCCATAACGGCCATCAACAGGGGATAGTGCGGTAAGCGCAGATAATTCCATCATAGGTTTAAGTCTCCGAGGACGCCGCCGGCGCCATTAGCAATTGTTTGGTTGCATCAACCATACGGTTACGGGAAAGAAGAAAGTGACGTCGCTTGCCGCCCACGGCGCGCCATAAACAGGCACTGCGGATGGCAGCTAATAATAACGCGCGAATTTGATTTTGAACGTGACGGCGCTGTAAATGATCCGGGTTGCCGCTAATACGAATAGGTTTACTGAGCGGGCTAATGATATCGCTGTAGGCGCTGGCCATACTGCCCACAATTGTATCGTTATCGAAGGCGAAAGTGTCGCGCTGACGCTGAATTTGCTGTAAGCGCTCGGCCAGTTTAGCAACAGCTTCAGGGCGGGATTCATAACGGCGAGCCAAGGCGATTATAGACACCATATAGCGGGTGACTTCGGTGCTTTTATTGGTACTGGCACCAATTTGCTCTAATAGTACCCGCAATCCCCAGGCAACCTTGGTACGGGATCCGTACACAGCTTCGGTGTTCGGTGCTTCCATAGCCAATACGCTTTCGTACAAAATATCTGCGGTTTCGTTATCTCGCAGGGAACCTTCGCGGGCTAATTGCTGCACTGCGGCAACGGCTTGTGCCAGTCCGGCCAGGGCCAGCGTACGTTGTTGCCACTCGTTCACAGCAATACCTCATGTTCACTAATACGTTGTTCGATAATGCCACCACCTAAACACTGCTCGTTCAGGTAAAACACTGCGGATTGACCTGGTGTAACAGCCGCTACCGGATTATCAAACTCAACTTGTAACTGGCCATTGTCTAACGGCTTAATCCGACAGGCGATATCTTGCTGACGATAGCGCGTTTTCACGGTGCACTGCAGCTCAGTTTTAGGTCCTGCTCGATCAATCCAGTCCAGTTGGCCAGCAATCAAACCTTTGGAATATAAGCGTGGGTGGGATTTCCCCTGGGCAACAATTAAGGTGTTACGCGGTACGTCTTTATCTACCACATACCAGGGTTCGTCGCTGGCTTCGGCTAAACCACCTATATGTAAGCCTTTGCGCTGACCTAAGGTGTGATACATCAAGCCTTCGTGTTCACCAATTACCGAACCGTCGACCGTTTCGATAGGGCCGGGCTGTGCCGGTAAATAAGTTTGCAGAAAATCTTTGAATTTGCGCTCACCGATAAAACAGATACCAGTGGAGTCTTTTTTACCCGCTGTTACCAGATTTTGCTCTTCGGCAATACGGCGAACTTCCGGTTTCTCAATATCGCCAACCGGGAACAGGGTTTTAGCGACTTGCTCGTGGCTAATGGCATACAGGAAGTAGCTTTGATCTTTGTTGTCGTCCAGCCCGCGTAGCAACTGGAACTGACCGTCCTGCGCACGGCGGCGCACGTAGTGGCCGGTGGCAATGTAGTCAGCGCCCAGAACTTCGGTCGCAAACTCTAAGAAGGCTTTGAATTTGATTTCTTTGTTGCACATGATGTCGGGGTTTGGCGTTCTACCGGCCCGATATTCGGCCAGAAAGTGCTCGAACACGTTGTCCCAGTACTCAGCAGCAAAGTTGACGGTGTGCAAAGGAATACCCAAAGTGGCGCACACTTGTTCGGCATCGGCCAAATCATCAGCGGCAGCGCAGTATTCATCGTTATCGTCTTCTTCCCAGTTCTTCATGAACAAGCCTTCCACCTGGTAGCCTTGCTGCATCAGTAAATAGGCAGACACCGAGGAGTCGACACCACCTGACATGCCGACAATTACTTTTATGGAAGAGTTGCTCATCAATACACCTTCAGCTGACGAATTTTGCGGGCGCGATATTACCACACCGGAGGCACTTCGCGCCACTCGCCAGGCTGTAAACCCTGTAATTGCCATGGCCCTATGGCGGCACGAATTAAGCGCAGAGTAGGGTGCCCAACCTGAGCCGTCATCCGGCGCACCTGACGATTCCGACCTTCTTGTATAGTCAGGCATAACCAGGTGTCAGGAACACTTTTACGTTCACGTACGGGCGGGTTACGTGGCCACAGGTTGGTTGGCTCAGGCATAATAAAAGCCTGCGCCGGGCGGGTCATGCCATCGTTTAATTCAACGCCTTGCTGCAGAGTTTGAATAGCGGCCGCATCTGGTTCGCCTTCCACTTGCACCCAATAAATTTTCTTCATTTTATGGCGAGGATCGGTAATTTTTGCCTGCAGGCTGCCGTCGTTGGTGAGCAGCAACAAGCCCTCACTGTCTTTATCCAGGCGCCCAGCTGGGTAAATATCATTGTAAGGAACAGTACCTTTTAAGGTCACATCGTCGGGCTCGCCGGAAAATTGCGTGAGCATGCCGTAGGGTTTATTAAATATCACCAATTTAGGGTTGGCTGGTTTAGGCCGGCGATTCGCATGCCGCTGGCGGGATGCGCGCCGTGGCTTGGTAGTTGCAGCTCGGTTGGCTTCAGTCATAGTTAGTCCCTAGGTGAAATCAGAGTTATTTTGGTTTGCTAAAGAAAATGAATCCTCTAACATAGACGCCTTTATAGTAGGCGTAACGACAAGGCCTGTATTATTTTCCCCAGATAGTAACGGAAGCACAAGACGAATGCCGAAACCATTACCAAATTCAACGCCCAAAATTACTGAAGTCGGTTCGAAAGAACAATTACAGAAGGTATTAACCGGGGACTATGAACTGCCTGTGCAGGAAGCCATTAAAACGGCTTTCCGTTTATCGTTGCGCAGTATACATCCGCTACTACCCGCGGCACTAATGATTTTGGCCGTGGCATTTTTGGTGGTGTCGCTTGCGGGCAGCTGGTTTGGCCCGTTAATGGTAGACGACACTTACACCTCTGCATTCTTCTATACCGCCTGGGCGCTGCGAATACTGTTAGCGCCGTTGGTTGGTGGTTTAATTTGGTTAGGGATAAAGCTAGCAGGTGGGCAACAAGCCAAAGTGAAAGATATGTTTGATGCCTTGCCACGAGCCTTACCGCTGATGTTATTGGCAACTATAACCACCACTATTGGGATTGTGATTGGAAGCCTGTTAAAAGGCTTTCCTATGGCTGCGGTGTTGGTTGAAATGGTTATCAGCGTATTTACCATTGCTGCCGTGCCATTGCTGTTAACCTACAAAATATCAGTACTCAATGCGCTGTACTACTCGGTATTGCTGGTGAAACACCAGTTTTTCAAATTCTTTATGCTGTATGTGGTTGTTTTCGCGTTTATTTTTATATCGTTGTTAACACTCGGGATAGGATTTATAATTACAGTGCCGTTTATTTTTATACTTCATGGCGTTGTTTACAGTTATTTATTTGGTCTACTTCGGGTAAATAGCGGTACTAATAGCAATGATCAACAGCCGCCTGATAGTAACGACTGGAGTGCCTGATGACTCGATTTTTACTTGGTTTTGCCTCTGCTGTGGTGTTAATAGGTGCTTTAACTTTACCTTGGTGGACCAGCAATGATTCCGTTGCAATAGATACTATGTCTCCAAGTGTTAACGTACCTCAAGTTGAGATTAAAACTGAGGTTCCTGACTTTACCGAAATACAGGACACCCGCCAGCGTAAGCAATCGTTTTTCGAGTTTTTAATGCCTGCCGTGATTGCAGAAAATGCTCGAATTGAAGCGCAACGCGCTCGTTTAATGGCTCTGGCCGGTCAAATTGATAGTGGCGAAACGTTAAATTCAGCTGAGCAACGAGCGTTCGTGCAACTTGCCGATGAGTATGACGTTGATTTAGAGGAAAACTCGCAAAAAGATGCGTTGCAGCTGTTAAAACGTCGGGTAGATACTATTCCGGAGGCAATGATTCTGGTGCAGGCCGCGAACGAGTCGGGTTGGGGTAGCTCTCGTTTTGCTACCGAAGGCCTAAACTTCTTTGGCCAATGGTGTTTCCGCAAAGGCTGTGGTTTAGTTCCGTCAGGTCGTGATGAAGATGGTCGCCATGAAGTGGCGAAATTTGACTCGGTGAATGCCTCGGTGCGTAGCTACTTACGTAACATTAATACACACCCTGCATATCTTGAGCTACGTCAAATCCGTGAACAACACCGCCGCAATGGTGAAAAGGCGACCTCAACGGATTTAACCCAGGGGCTGATTTCTTACTCAGAGCGCCGCGAAGAATACATTGAAGAACTCAATGCCATGATTCGTGTGAACCGTTCACTTATTCGCGAAGTTAGCGCTATTAGCCTAAATTAACGACCTTTATGCTGCCAGTAACACCATGCTGACGCACCGGATTCTCATTTTCCGTTGTTACAGCATGGTTTAACTCGGGTTGATCAAAACCGATATCGCCATTGGCATCGGCCACACCTGTTGCCTGCACCGCTTTAAAGTTAAACAGTTGATTATCAGCCAGGTGTGACGGCACGACGTTTTGCACCGCACTAAACATACTCTCCAGCCGGCCCGGAAACTGCTTGTCCCATTGCTGAAACATCTCTTTAATAACTTTACGCTGCAGGTTTTCCTGCGAACCGCACAAGTTACAGGGAATAATAGGGAAGGCCTTTTTGTCAGAATAACTCTGAATGTCTTTTTCACGCACATAAGCCAGCGGACGAATCACCACGTGCTCACCATTGTCGCTCACCAACTTAGGTGGCATAGACTTCAGCTTACCGCCATAAAACATGTTTAAAAACAAGGTCTCCAACATGTCATCACGATGATGCCCCAGCGCTATTTTGGTGGCTCCAAGTTCATTCGCTACCCGGTACAGGATACCGCGACGCAAGCGAGAACAAAGCGCACAGGTGGTTTTGCCTTCAGGCACTTTGTCTTTAACAATACTGTAGGTATCTTCTTCGATAATACGGAAGTCTACGCCTAAATCCGTTAAATATGCTGGTAAAACATGCTCTGGGAAGCCTGGTTGCTTCTGATCCAGATTCACCGCAATAATATCGAATTTGATGGGTGCAACACCTTGTAAATACAGCAACACGTCGAGCATGGTGTAGCTGTCTTTGCCACCAGACAAACACACCATGACACGATCGCCGTCTTCAATCATATTGAAGTCACCAATTGCTTTACCGACATCCCGGCGGATACGCTTTTGCAATTTATTGAAGGCGTGATTGGCGGTTGGTCGCGCTGAAGGCCGTTCAACGCTGCTGTTGCTGGTTACTGTGCTCATGTAATGCGCTCATTTATTCGGGAGATTAAAAAAACGGCGCAATTATACCTGAACTGGTGATTTAAATCCTGCAGGTTTTACGGCTAAAACATCGCATTGAAGTTGGTCCAGCACATGTTCGGCGGTATTGCCCAACAGCGCAGCAGACAAACCACTGCGGCCGATGGTACCGAGCACCACCAATTCCGCATCTAGTTTACGCGCCAATTCCGGCACCACTTGCTCGGGCAGGCCTTCAACGACATGGGTTTGTTCACCCGGGATTTGATGTTTTGCGGCCAGTTCGGCCAGCGCTTGTTCATGATTAGTTTTCACCGAATCACTGTAATCAGTAACGTCAAACTCAGGGATCTCCATGGCTACCGTCATCGGCGCCGGCGGGAAACTATTTACCAAATGAACTTGAGCATTCACTTGTGCAGCAAGCTCGCAGGCACTGGTTATAATTCTTTCATTCAACGACACGTGATCGTCGTCGGTGGCACCAGCGTGCACTGCCGCAATGATTTTTCCTTGTTGCTGCCAGGCATGATCTTTCACCATTAACACCTGACAGGGAGCTTTGCGCAACAAATGCCAATCGGTGGGAGTGAAAATCAAATTTTGAAACCCTTCGTGCTGGCGGGTACCTTTTACAATGAGGTCAAATGGCTTTTGTATGGCAGTTTTAATAATGGCTTCAAAAGGGCGGTTATGCCACATCACTTCAATATCTATATTCACACCTGAATACTTAGTGTTGGCTTGCATATCGTCAATGATATCGATAATCCATGCTTTTCGATCGGCAATAAGACTGGAGCGCATAGATTCGCGTTCATCGGCAGCTAACATGGTCGTCATTTCGTAGGCAAAATCATAAATAGACAGAAATACGGTTACTTCTGCTGAAAGCTGGCGGGCCAGATACAGAGCTCTGCTCAGAGCCTTTTGTTCCTGCTGGTGAGGGTCCAGAACCACTAATATTTGCTTGGCTGTCGACATGGTCTTCTCCCACAGTGATGCGCCATCAAATGGATGATCGCATTGATGATTAAAGTGTAGCCAAGCAACTTATAAAAAGAAAATTCTATTGTTGATCTAAGTCAACTTACAGGGGCTGTCGCGGTTTTGTTGAGCCAGTGCAGCAAGTTTTGCGGCATCCAGGATATGAATAAATTTACCATCAATATCTATAAGCGCATCATTTTGTAATCGATTCATAAGGCGACTCACGGTTTCTACAGTCAACCCCAGATAATTACCAATCTCAGCGCGGGTCATGCTCAACCGAAACTGACGTGCCGATAAGCCGCGCTCGCCAAACCGGTTCGCTAAAGTGGCGATAAATGTCGCGACGCGTTGTTCCGCACTCTTGTTATTAATCACATTGTGAAGCCGTTTATCCGCGGTTATTTCGGCACTCATTAAACGCATCATTTGTTGGCGTAAAGCCGGTATCTGAACACCCAGGTCATCCAAGATAGTATATGGAATTTTGCACACCATGGAGGTTTCCAGAGCGTCCGCATAAGTTTGGTGCTGTTGTTCATGAATGGCATCAAAACCAATGAGGTCGCCAGGCAAATGAAAGCCGGTGATTTGCTCTTCACCATCCTGATTGATGGTAAAAGATTTAAACGAACCGCTGCGCACTGCAAACAGGCACTGCAGCTTGTCGGCAGCAGAGAATAACCGATCGCGTTTATGTAGTGGCTTGTGCCGCTCTATAATGTCATCTAATTTGGACAGCGAGTCTGAATCAAGCGAATAGGGCAGGCATAACTGGCTCAGACTACAGTTCTGGCAGGAAATATTTTGCGCGGATAACCCTTTGCTGGTCATATCAATCCTTGTCTTACAAGTATTATTGCCGTCCATAACCCATAACCAATGAACAGCAGCCCCATGGCTTTACGGAAACCTTTAGAGCGTATAATACTACTTAGTGTACGGCTGAACAGACCAAAAATAAACATGGCTGGCAAGGTGCCTATCCCGAATAGCAGCATAACTATCGCACCACCGGTTGGGGTGCCTTGCAGAGCAGCCCAGCTTAAAGCGCTGTAAACCAAACCGCAGGGCAGCCAGCCCCACACCATGCCCGCACCTAGCAGCGACCAACTATCCGGCCGCTGACGTAATCGCACTGCCAGTGGTTGCAGGCGTCGCCACAGGGGTAAGCCAAGCCGTTCCAGCTTGTTAAGCCCCAGCCACCAGCCACCAAAATAAAGCCCCAACGCAATTAGAAACAGAGCTGCAAGCGCGCGCAGCCACAGCAGGTAATCAGGGGAAATAGCACTTAAGGCGACACTGGCGGAGCCAATAAGCAGGCCGGCGATTGCATATGACGTAATACGGCCAAGATTATAAATAAACAGCTGAAACTTAGTGATATTATCGCCAAAAGCGGCCGCTAACCCGCCACACATGGCCATACAATGACCAGCTCCGGCTAATCCCATAAGTAGTGCTGTGAAAGCATCAATGCTTGTCATTTCGGCTACTTGGTTGGTTTTTTTCAGGCGATTTTAACTTAGCGTCATCGTCATCCAGCAACACGTTCATGCCCTGACGTTCCAGATCTTCGAACTGATTGCTGCGAACCGCCCAGAAGAAAATTGCCACGGCTAGAATAACAAATAAGCCCGCGATAGGTATTAACAAGTAAATAATGCTCATAGTTTATACAGCCTAAGCGAATTCCCCAGCACCAGCAAGGAACTAACCGACATACCAATAGCTGCGATGTAAGGAGTGACAAAGCCAGCCATGGCTACTGGCAGAATAGACAGATTATACACTAATGCCCAGGTCACATTTTGCCGCATAATTTGGCGACAGCGAATACCTGTCCCCAGCACTAGCGCTACGTGCTCAAGCTTGCCACTCAAACTAATGGTATCGGCGCTGGCTTTGGCTAAATCCGCCGCGGCAGCAAAGCTCATGGATACATCGGCTTGGGCCAGCACCGGGCCATCGTTAATACCGTCGCCAACCATCATCACCGGCTGTTCATTTTGTAGCAGTTTTAATTGGGCTAGCTTGTCAGCCGGCGAGCGCTTGGCATAAACCTCATCAACACCTAACTCTGTAGCTACCCGCTGGGCGCGTTCGGCACTATCTCCGGTTAACATCACCAGGCGATACTCTTTTGCTTTCAATGCCTGCAAGGTGGCTTTTGCGTCTTCTCGCAGCGCATCCTGAACTTCAAATTCGGCTAACACCTGAGTGTTATCGCAAAGAAATACATTACTGCCAGTGTTGTTGGGTTGAAACTCACAATGCCACTGCTGCACAAAAGCTAAAGAACCTAACCGATAATTGATGCCGGCGGCGGTCGTTGCCGCCAAACCTTGTCCGGCAATATGATCAATTTGCGCTATGGGTGTGGCTTCACCTAAGTTTTGTAACGGTGCCGCCAGCGGGTGCTCAGAGTAACTTTCTATGCTTGCCACTACATTATTCACCGCACTTTGGTTCTGACTATAGTAGTGATATTTTTGCAGCTCAAAGTTGCCGGTGGTAAGCGTACCGGTTTTGTCAAAAATAATGGTTTTAATTTGATGCAGATTTTCCAGAATATCGCCGTTACGAACTAATACCGAGTGCTTATTCAACCTATGTATAGCCCCGGTAACTGCGGTCGGAGCAGCCAGCGATAAAGCACAAGGGCAGGTCGCAACCAGTACTGCCAGAGTTACCCAAAAGGCTTTGGTCGGGTCTATCCAGGTCCAGATAAAGAAGGTTAGGGCGGCAACAATGAGCAATCGCCACACAAATACACTGGCAATTTTATCAGCCATTAGCGCCAGTTTAGGTTTGCTTGCCAGTGCTGAATCCTGCAATGCCACAATACCTGCTAGCACAGTGTCGTGTTGGGTGGCGGTAACCTTTAACCGTACCGATTGTGACTGATTCACGCTACCGGCCAGCATAGCGTCACCTGGTTGCTTAATTACCGGGCGGCTTTCACCGGTCATTAAACTCTCGTTTACCTGCGCCTGACTGGATAACAGCTCACCATCAACGGGCAGGGTGGCACCCGGCTTAACCCTAATAATATCGCCCGGTTGTAGTTGTTGAACCAATACCTGTTCGGTACTTTGGTCGAGTTCACGTTCAGCAATAGCCGGGAGCAACTTAACCAGGTTTGCGGCAACGCTCACGGCGCGTTGTTTCGCCAGTAATTCTATGTAACGCCCCGCTAACAAAAACAAGGTAAACATAGATACCGACTCAAAGTAGACTTCGCCCTGGGCCGTAAGAGTCGCATAAGCACTGGCGCTATAGGCACCCAGCAAGGCGATACTGACCGGCACGTCCATATTGGGTCGACTGGCCTGAATGCTGCGCAGAGCGCTTATATAGAACGGCTGTGCGCTGTATAAAATAACCGGTGTAGCGAAAGCTAAACTGACCCACCATAGGAACAGTCGCATATCACTGGCTAAATCACTTACGGCACCAAAATACAAAGCCACGGCAATCATCATCACTTGCATAGTGGCAAGGCCTGCTACCCCCAGGCGCTTCAAATATTGTTTGCGCTTCCGGGCAAAATCTTGCTCGGCCATATCCTGCTGAAAGGGCAACGCCTTATAACCGATACCATGAATAGCTTTCAGCAATTGACTTAAGCGCGCTTGCTCAGGGTTCCAGCGAATTTGTACTCGCTCGGTGGTGGCATTCACGCCTACCTGCAGCACCCCGCTACAGCGCATTACTTCGCGCTCAATCAACCAGGCGCAGGCCGCACAAGTCATGCCGTCTACGGATAAGGTTATTTGTCGGCTGCTACCACTATCTAGCTGCTGAACAAAGCGTTGCTGGAGCTCGTCATTGTCATAAGCTTCCAGAGCTTGCAACTCGGCCGGCACCAATTCAACGCTGGTGGGATTGGAAATATCACGAAACTGGTAAAAATGGGTAAGTCCATGAGCCGCTATAGTACCGGCCACAGCCTGGCAGCCATGGCAACACACTTCACGCGATTTCCCGGCCACTTCAACTTCAATGAAGGTGTCGGCTGGAATAGGCTGAAGGCAATGAAAACAAAGCCCGGCTGGAATAGTGGGAAATGAATCTGAGCTCATTGCCGCTTAGCCCTATACACCGTAAGTTTGCGGTTTAAGTATGATAGGCTCTTGCGTTGGTAGCAGTATGCTTTGACTTAAACGCCAACTGTTGTCGAATGGACGAATAGTAATAGTCCACTTACCGCTGCTGATGTCGGGTAATTCTCCGCGGAATACACCATTCGCATTGGCCGTTAATTGCACTTCCAGGTCTCGCTCGGCCAAAGTGCTATGGTAAAAGCTTACCCGCAATGCCGTTAACGCTTCAGGTTCCCCAGAGTTAAATCGTAATGAAAACTGCTGATCTTGCTGGGTTAACTCAAAACTAATGCCAAGATCCTGTGCAGCGACAACCTTAGACACCTCAGCATTAATAGCACGGCCTTTTTTATAATATTCATCAACAACCATTGGCGTGCCACCATACTGGCTGGCAATGGTTAACGTAATAGCCATAGCAATAATTACCGAGAAGGGAATACTGATTAGTACCCAAGGCCATACTTGCTTATACCAAGGTTTTACCATTAACTCATACTTCCTTAACTGCCAAGGCGGTTATTAAAAGAAACCCCGCAACAGCGGGGCTTCGTTTCGTTACTCTTCTTCGGATTCGTTGGAAAGGCTATAAACGTAAGCGCTGATAATATGTATCTTATCCTCACCCAGAATATCTTTCCAAGCAGGCATTACACCGAAACGGCCTTCGCGTAAGGTTTCCTCAACCGCAGCCTGCGAGCCACCATATAACCAAATGTTATCAGTTAAGTTTGGTGCACCCAGACTTTGATTACCTTTACCATCCTGACCATGACAGGCAGCACAAACCGCAAAGTTTTGCTCACCAGCTTTGGCCATTTCAGTATCTACTTTACGTCCACTTAAACTCAGCACGTAAGTAGCCAGTTCGGAGATTTGTTGCTCGTTAAACTGCTCATTCCAGCTCGGCATGTTGCCGCGGCGGCCTTCCAATAACGATACTTTAATATCTTCCGGACTACCGCCATATAACCAGTCGTCATCCGTTAAATTAGGGAAACCTTTGCCGCCCATTGCATTAGAGCCATGGCATTGTGCACAGTTCTGCAAATATAGGCGCTGTCCGATTTTTAACGCTTGTTCATCTTTAATTAGATCTTTAATTGGCTGCTGAGCAAAGGCTTGGAAAATGGGTCCAAACTCTTCCTGAGCACGACGAATTTCCCGGTCATACTGAACGATGTCACCATCTTCACGAGCCGCTTGAACCGCTTGTTGTGACTCTTCCAACGAGCGTACTTGCTGATTCGAACTACTCCAACCCAATAGCCCTTTAAAGTTACCTAGGCCAGGGTAGAGTGCTAAGTAAACAAAGGCCCAGGCCAGACACACCCAAAACAGGTAAGTCCACCAGGTTGGTAGTGGGTTGTTGATTTCAACTATACCGTCGAAATCATGATCCATTTCCTCGCCTTCAGGGACGTCAGTGTAGTTGGACATATTCCAGCGTAACAGCCAGATTAAGCCGATCAGGGTGCCCAATGTCAGCACTATAATCCATGCACTCCAGAAGCTACTCATGGTTCTTAGACTCCTGCTTTTTGCTGTTTACTGACGAATCTTGCTCGTCAAAAATTGAGTTGGCTGCTTCATCGAATTGCTTCTTCCGGCGTTTACTGCCAAAAGCCCACCAAACGACACCAATAAACAGCACAAACACTAAAACGGTATATACACCGCGCCAGGTTCCGTAATCTAAACCAAACATTGCAAGCCCACCTGTTACTCGGCCCGCTGCAAAGCGGTTCCTAGTGATTGAAGATATGCAATCAGGGCTTCCATTTCAGTTTTGCCCTGTACGGCTTCTTTTGCACCAGCAATATCTTCATCGGTATACGGCACACCAAAAGAACGGAATACCTGCATTTTCTTGGCGGTTAATTCGCCGTCAAGCGTGTTTTCGTCCAGCCATGGGTAGGCTGGCATATTTGATTCCGGCACGACATCACGCGGATTCATTAAATGTACATAATGCCATTCGTCACTGTACCGTTGACCAACCCGAGCTAGATCCGGACCTGTACGTTTTGAACCCCATAAAAATGGATGTTCCCACACGTGCTCGCCGGCTAGTGAATAATGACCGTAGCGCTCGGTTTCATGACGGAATGGGCGAATCATCTGGCTATGGCAGTTATTACAACCTTCACGGATGTATATGTCACGGCCTTCAAGCTCTAATGCTGAGTATGGCTGTAGACCCACCACAGGTTCATTGGTTTGCTTCTGATAAAGCAGCGGCGTGATTTCAACCAAACCACCGATCGCAATAGCGATAATCATCAGAATTGATAACCAACCAACGTGCTTCTCGACAAATTCGTGTTTCAATTTCTTACTCATCTGGACGACTCCTTACGCGCTCTGGGCCGCATTATCAGTGGCAGTTAGCTGCTTTTCAGCGCGGATAGTCTTGTAGCAGTTGTATGCCATCAAGAGCATACCAGCGACAATAAACAACCCACCAACGAAGCGAACGAACCAGAACGGGTAAGATGCTTGTACCCCTTCCACAAAGCTGTAGGTAAGGGTGCCGTCGGTATTTACCGCACGCCACATCAGACCTTGCATAACGCCTGAAATCCACATGGCTACAATGTATAAAACCACACCTATGGTATGCAGCCAGAAATGGATGTTAACTAACCGCAGGCTATGGATCTGAGTTTGCCCATATAGACGTGGAATCAGATGGTACAAGGCACCTATAGTAATCATGGCTACCCAGCCAAGCGCACCAGAGTGCACGTGACCAATGGTCCAGTCGGTGTAGTGAGACAGCGCATTTACAGACTTAATCGCCATCATTGGACCTTCAAAGGTCGACATGCCGTAGAACGACAGGGATACAATCAGGAAGCGCAAAATAGGGTCGGTTTTCAGCTTATGCCAGGCACCTGACAAGGTCATGATACCGTTGATCATGCCACCCCAGGACGGTACAAAAAGTACTACTGACATCACCATGCCGAGGTTCTGAGTCCAGTCAGGCAGGGCGGTGTAATGCAAATGGTGCGGTCCGGCCCAAATATACAGCGAAATCAGACCCCAGAAGTGAACCACAGATAGGCGATACGAATAAACCGGACGCTCTGCCTGTTTTGGCACGAAGTAATACATCATGCCCAAGAAGCCTGCTGTTAACAGGAAGCCGACTGCGTTGTGGCCATACCACCACTGCATCATCGCATCGACGGCACCGGAGTAGATGGAATAAGACTTACCAAAAGATACTGGCACTGCCATGCTGTTCGATATATGCAGTACTGCAATAGTAATTATGAACGCGCCGTAGAACCAATTTGCCACATAAATGTGCGAGGTTTTGCGTTTCACCAGAGTTCCGAAAAACACGATAACGTAGGCAATCCAGGTAACCGCAATCAGAATATCAATTGGCCACTCAAGCTCGGCGTATTCTTTTGAGCTAGTAAGACCCATAGGTAAGGTAATAACAGCTGCAATAATAACGGCCTGCCAGCCCCAGAACGTGAACGCGGCCAGGTTGTCAGAGAACAGCCGAACCTTACAGGTTTTCTGCACCACATAATAAGAGGTAGCAAAGAGGGCGCTGGTACCAAACGCGAAAATAACCGCATTGGTGTGCAACGGACGTAACCGTGAGTAGGTTAACCAGGGGGTGTTAAAGTTCAGTTCAGGCCAGATTAACTGGGCTGCAATCAGAACTCCGACAGTCATTCCGACAATACCCCAAATGATCGTCATTATTGAAAATTGACGAACAACCTTGAGGTTATACTCGACTTCTTGTGGACTCGTTTGGCTCATCATAATCTTCCGCGGTAATGCTCTGAGTGAGAAACAGAGTTGTATGGTCTAAGACGAATGTAACAGGACAACGGACACCGCTAGCTGTGGTGCTCCTGCTCAAACAACCCGATTTTACGGTGTTCACCTGCAAAAATATAGTTTAGATTCCAAAAAATACTGATTTGGAACAAAGTTTTGTTGATAAACTCGGCAATTGTTTAATCAATGCGGTTAGACCTCAAATTGTGGCTATAGCTGATGCGATATTTGTTAAAATTGAGTGTGTTTATTTTTCTTGTGGGATGTAGTCCGGCGGACAGTCCCGAAGCTAATTCCGGGGCATTATCACAATTGAACCCTAAGGTTATTAGCGCACTTGATTCCATATATAGTAATAACGAAGCAAACTTGCAATTAGATCCACAGCAGCCCCGCGTGGAGCAAGAATTTCAGTTGTTACTGACTTTACCTTCTGAGGTGATGCCAGAACCCAGTGAATTGCGTGGCGTAGACATGTATATGGGGAAAATTCCGGTGCGGTGGCAGCAGGTTTCCGCTAACCTTTCCGCTAACCAATGGCAGGCCAGTGTGTTGGTGGGGGCGTGCAGCTTAGCGCACATGCAATGGCAGCTATCAGTGCCGATAAGTGGCACCGATAGTGCAGGCTACGAGCTTCAGTTTCAATTTTTCACCCAACGTTGACGCCACTGTAATACCAATATTGTAAGCGCCGGCAGTGCCGTTAGCGTAACCACAGTGGCCCCAATGAGACCAAACAATACAATAGCACCTACACCACGATAGAGTTCGGTTCCTTCACCGGGTATAAACACCAGCGGTGATAGCCCGCACAGCGTTGTCAGCGTAGAGATTGCAATGGGTCGAATGCGTGAATCAACAGCTTCGGTAACTGCAGTAACCACATCTTCAGCTTGCTCTTTCACATTTTCAATGGCGCGATGAACAATCAAAATAGGGTTGTTCACCACAGTTCCCATCAGAATGAGAAAGCCAAGCATGGTTATCATATCAAAGGGCTGGTTCAGTTCGCGCAGACCAAACATAGGTAACAACGAACCAATGCCATTCATTAGCGCCAGGCCAACCATTCCGCCTGCTATACCAAGTGGAATAGTAGTCATGATCAGCAGTGGATAGCCCCAATGACTGAAAATGGCCACCAGCAACAGGTAAATTATGACCAATGCAACAATGTAGTTACTGGACAGCGCCTCTTTGGTTGCATCCAACTGGTCTGCAGCACCTGAGATCGTGGTGTTCACATCAGTGGGGATCTGACCATCTTTAGTTAAGCTGCCAACCACATCAGTAAGTACCATTTCCACGCCTTGTTCAAGCGCGACCGAACGTGGCGGGATAATGTTTAAGGTTACCGTTCGTTGCCCATCCACGCGGCGTACGACGCTGGTATCCACGGTTTCAACGATTCGCGCCAATGCTGACAAGGGCACCGGCCCACCAGCCGGGCCATAAACCGGTAAGTCCGGTAAACTATCCAGCGCCACCTGCTGGCCGGCCGCACTGTATAGGAAGATATCAATTTTATCATCGGCTAAGAAAAACTCGTTCACAAAGGCACCATCGGTTAGCGAGGCCACGATGTAACCCAAATCGTCTGCATCCAGTCCCAGTTCCGCTAAGCGGTCCCAATTGGGCTTTATCTGCACCAATGGCTGCGCCAATGACAATGACGCCGGATTAGACTGAATACGCGGGTTATCAAACACCTCTTCAGCGCGCCGGAAGGCTGCCAGTGCAACGTCATATACGCTAACCAAATCAGGCCCTGAAATATCCAGGTTAATGCTGCGGGTACCACCATCGTTGCTACTAATAATAGAACCGCGCGATGCAAATGCCCGCATGCCCGGATACGACTCATAGCGCTCGGTAATAACATCCATTAATGCATCAATCTTGGCATCATCTTTGGTTTCAGCAATGATGCGTAAACTTTCCGGTGAAACACTAAGGGTAAAGGTAAGCAGGGCAGGTATTTCAACTTCGCCGCGATCGTATTGGCCCACTTCGTAATCTAACGCCGGGGTGAAATACTCACGTAACTCTGCGCCAATAGCACTCATTGTCTGGAGGTTGTAACCCGGCGGCGCATTCATCACCGCAAAGGTTTTCGCTTCCTCACCTTCAGGTAAGTACTCGGCCGGTGGGGTTAGCCAAATCACAATAGCGCCACTGGCAATAAGCGTTGTAACCAGCGTTGTTGCACGAGCTTTGCCGGAGTGAAAGGTTTTCCTTAAGCGCGCGACAGTGGCTTGTTGTAAATTTGCCGTCGATGAGGTTTTACCGGCAAATTTTAATCGCGCTAATATAGTGGGAACCAGCGTAATAGCCACCAGCATAGAAACCAAAATTGCGGCCGCAATGGCAATAGCCACATCGGAATACAACTGACCGGCTTCTTCGCGAATAAATAAGATAGGTAAAAACACCATCATGGTGGTTAAACTGGACGCTAATACCGCCGGCCATACTTTGCGCACGCCTGCTGCGGCCGCTTCAAAGCGTTTTAATCCGCGTTTGCGTTCTAACTCAATACTCTCCAGCACTACAATAGTGTTATCAAGCGTCATGCCGATGGCAAAGGCAATACCGGCTAATGAAATCACGTTAATGGTTCGGTCGAATAGTAATAGCCCCAAAAACGCGGCAATGGTGCATATAGGTACGCCAATAACACCAACCACAGTGGCTTTAACACTGCGTAAAAATAGAAACATAACTAAGGTGGCGAATACCGCACCTATGGCCAGGTTCTGCCATACGTTCGCGACCGAGGCTTCCACATAGCGAACATCGTCAGAATTTAGTTGCAAGGTCATACCGGCCGGGTTTAATACTTCGTCATTGATACGTTCAACTTCGGCCTGCATGGCATACTTTATGTCGATAACGTTGGAGCCAAGTTCTCGTTGCACTTGCAGACTAATAACCTGTTCACCGCGGAACCAAGACTCCGAGCGTAATTCATAATGATCAAAAACTACCACGGCTACGTCGTGAAGGCGTGTCACGCGATCACCTTGCTGGCTAATAATGGTATTGCGCAATTCATCTAAGTCGTCATAGCGACCAACGGTGCGCAGCAAGTATCGACGCTTACCACTCTCCACTTCACCCGCTGAGGCGTCCTGATTTCGCGCACGAATGGCGTCGCGCACCTGCGTAACCGGAATAGCCCGCGCGGCCAATTCCTGTCCATTTAAATGGATTTGGATTTGCCGCTCGGCACCGCCGCTAACACCAATTTGTGATACCCCAGCTACCGACGACATGCGATTACGTACGCGATCTTCCACGAAGTCACGCATCATGACCATATCAAGCTGGCGAGGATTGCCGGGCAGGGGAACCACCCGATAGTACATAAATGCGTTGCTGGAGAAGGACGCAGCAAATATCTGCGGTTCATCAACATTTTCAGGATAGTCAGGCACTTGGCTTAATGCGTTATTTACCAAAATCAGGGTTTCGGTAACATCCACCCCAAATGGGAAATCAAGTTCAATGGACGCCTGACTGCTGTTGGCGGTTGCGGTCATGCGTTGCAAGTTGGGAATATTGCGCAAGAATTCTTCTTGCTCAATAAGAATTTCTTTTTCTATATCTTGCGGAGTGGCGCCGGGCCAATTGGTTTGCACCGAAATAGTTCGTACTTCTAAGTCCGGGATCATTTGTACCGGAATTCGAAACGCCGCAAGAACCCCAAGCACCACCAAAATCAATGCGCCCACGGCCATGATAGTGCCGTGGCGGATAATAGCTTCAAACATTAGCGGTCACCGTTTGAGCTAGCTTCTACCAGCTCAACCTGTTGGTCTTGTTGCAACGACTCATTGCCGCGAACCACAACACGGGCATCAGCCGATAATCCATCGACAATCTCAACCAGGCCGTCAAAGGTGCGTCCAATAGTTACTTGCTGCTGAGATACTCCCCATTGATTATCGTCATTCTGTTGCGCGATCCATACTGCTGTGCGGCCGTCTGGATATCGCACCAGAGCATCCCGAGGAACAACCAGACCTTGTTCTGCCAGTTCAAAACGAAATTCACCTTCAACCGCCGCACCAATAATAGTGTCCTGGAGTAGCGCGTCGTTCGGTTTCACCCTGACCCTAAAAGTTCTGCTTGGTTGGTTCGCTACGGGCACTAGCTCGGCAACCCGTCCTTTATAGCTGCGGTCTTTGTTCAACAATAACTGAACCGGAAGGTCCTTTTTTATAAAACGCGCACTGGCTTGGGGAAGGTAGAAGTCCGCGTAAACTTGCTTAGGGTCGACCAACTGATAAGCAATATCACCAGGATTAACCCATTCGCCAGCAGTGACATAGCGCTCACCAATAATACCGGCAAAAGGAGACTTTAATTGATGCTGGCTTAAAATAACCCGACTACGCTCGGCATTCGCTGCGGCCGCTGTCGCATTGGCTTTCGCTGCTGCCAGCTCGGCACGCGCCCGGCGCACTTCACTGGTAGCGACACTTTGTTGCTGTTCCAGAGTGGCCAGTTCTTCAAACTGTTGTTGGGCATCAGTAGCTAATGCTTCGGCTTGCTGTTGTTCGGCTTCAGCAACAGCTACTTCACTTTGTATTAACTCAGCATCTAAACGCAATAAGGATTGCCCGTCAGTAACCATATCGCCGGCTTCAGCGGCAGTGGACTCTATTAGTCCCGCGGTGCGTACACTCACCTGTGCATTACGCAAACTCACCAAGGTTCCGCTAGTACGAATTACCTCAACAATGGCAGTTCGTTTCACTTCAGCAACAGTCACGGGATCTTGTGCATAAGCTGGCGCAAGGGGAATGCCGAGTATCAGAGCAAGGCAAAAGCCACTCACCAAAGCCCTGACAACTGGGGCAGGGCAAAGCAAGTCAAGTTGCGTAGTAAGTTTCGAATGTCTTAACAAATTAGGCATCGGCTTTGGGCTTCCTGTCTCATCATTGCACTTATGTTAGTTGCTACGTAGCGAGCATGTAAAAAAGATCGACGATATTTTCACTTACTATTTTTTTACATTTGATTAAAAACCATTCTAATAACTGAGGCGTATAACTCTGCGAACAACAACATTTAACAGCCTAAAGGAGTACAACTATGTTACGTTCAGCGAAAATGTTACTAACATCGGTATTTGTATTAGTTTTCTCGGCATCAGCACTTGCAAATCACCATGGCGAGAAGAAAGACATTATTACTATAGCAAGTGGCGACAGCCAATTTTCAACTCTGGTAGCAGCAGTGAAAGCTGCTGATTTAGTAGAAACCCTGCAAGGTGATGGCCCATATACTGTATTCGCACCAACGAATGCCGCATTTGAAAAATTACCAGCAGGTACTGTTGAGAATCTGTTGAAGCCAGAGAATAAAGCTCAGTTGCAAGCCGTACTGACTTATCACGTGCTAGGCCAAAAAGTGATGAGCAAAGACATTGCCGGTAAGCAGTTGGACGCGGAAACCGTACAAGGTTCTGCCGTAGCAATTGATGCCCGTGATGGTGTTATGGTTGGTAACGCAACAGTGACAAAAGCAGATATTAAAGCCAGCAATGGTGTCATCCACGTAATTGATACCGTTCTGTTACCACCTTCTGCAATGTAGTATGAAAGGTTTTCAGAACTTGTTAAAACGCACCTTAGGGTGCGTTTTTTATTGGCTACGAATATAAATGCCGATTTCAAGGCGCTGGTCGCACAAAAACAGTGCTTTCATCGAAGATGCACGGCCGCCTTTGATCAAGATCTGCTTAATATCTGTATACTTGCAATAACTATCACTATTGCTCACAACAGTGACCACAATCGATTGTACTGAGGATTTTTTCATGCGTTCAACCAGGCTTTTAGCCATCAGCTTATTCACCACCGCTATTATGATGAATAGTCCTGTCGGACATACGCAAAGCTGGGGAAGTGACCAGGGCGCCCAAGTAAAGGTTGAACAATTAACCTTCGAACGCGAACGCACTCGCGTTGATTCCGTAGGCACAGCTCAGGCAATCCGCTCCGTTAGTATTTATCCGGCCGTAGCAGACGAAGTTACTCAAGTTAATTTCAATGCCGGTGACAAGGTGGAAGCTGGTGCCGTGCTGGTAAAGCTAGATGCGCGTCGGCAGGAGATTGCGGTAGCCCGTGCCACCTTGGAATTAATGGATGCTGAGCGCACCTTGGATCGGTTGAAACAAAGTCGCGAAAATGGCGCAGTACCACAAAGTGACGTGGATGAAGCCGAAATAGCTCGCGATTTAATTGAAGTGCAACTGGACGAAGCCGAAACCAATCTTGAAGATCGCATGATTCGGGCTCCCTTTGCAGGCGTTGTAGGTATCACTGATGTTGAAGTCGGTGATCGGGTTACCACCACCACCATGATCACCACCTTAGATAAGCGTGACCAGCTCTTGGTAGATTTCCGTGCACCTGAAGCAGCGTCGGAACTATTGCGCAACCGCGCCGAACTGAGCGTGCAGCCATGGCAGAACCGCAGTGCAGAAATTCCCGCCAAAGTTATTAATGTAGATTCTCGTATTGATAGCGCCAGTCGTACTTTGCGCGCGCAAGCCGTGATAGATAATCAAGACGACTTATATCGACCGGGTATGAGCTTTCGCGTACGTTTACAAATTCAGGGCGACAGCTATGCGGTGATTCCAGAGTCGGCGCTGTCCTGGGGTGCCGATAGCGCCTATGTGTGGATTGCCGACAACAAAGAAGCAAAACGTGTTGAAGTACAAATTAAACAGCGTCTGGAAGGGCGGATTTTAGTTGCTGGCGAGTTAAGCCTGGGCGACGTGCTGATTACCGAGGGCATCCAAAGTCTGCGCAACGGCCAATCCGTTATCTTTAACGATGAGCAAGTGGGTAGCGACTAATGAGCAACGACATTAACGAAAACGACAATAGAGACCTGCCGACGGCTGAAGCGAATGATTTAGCGTCTACGTCGATTCGACGTCCGGTATTAATAGTTGTTTTAAACTTGCTTATTATTATTGCTGGTTTAGCGGCGTTAAATGGTGTTGAGGTGCGCGAGCTACCTGACGTTGATCGCCCCATAGTAACGGTAAGTGCCAGTTTCCCGGGCGCAGCTCCGGAAACCGTTGATACCGAAGTAACCAGCCGTTTGGAAGGCGCGGTAGCCCGGGTAAGTGGGGTTAAATCAATACGCGCTTCCAGTGAAGAAAATAGTACTCGTATTGTAGTGGAATTTCGCCCAGGTACCGACTTAGACGATGCCGCCAACGAAACCCGCGAATCCGTGAGCCGGGTGCAGCGCGAATTGCCGGAGGACGTGGAACAAGTTGCCGTTATTAAAGCTGATAACGACGCCGAATCCGTAGTAAGCCTGGCTATATCAAGCGATACCTTAGATTTAGAAACCCTTACGGAAATGGTTGAAACCGACTTGGCTCCGCAGTTTCTGAGTGTACCTGGTGTTGCTGATGTACGATTAAATGGTGACAGGCGCCGGGTACTGCGGGTAGTTATAGATCCGCTCCGGTTAACCAGTTTTGGTCTGGCCGTTACAGACATAGCCGAAGTATTACGCCAGGCGCCATTTGATGTGCCAGCTGGCAGCTTAAGATCCACCGATCAACGGCTTATTGTGCGTGCAGATGCTACCTCAGTTACGGCTGAGCAAGTAGAAAATATCGTGGTTCGCGGCGATACCCGCATTGGTGATATTGCGTCGGTTTACTTTGGTCCGGCCGATGCGCAAAGCTTGGTTCGGCTAGATGGCAAAACCGTATTAGGTTTGGGAATTATTCGTCAGGCGCGCTCCAACACCATTGAAATATCAGACGAAGTGCTGATGTTGGCGAAACAACTGAATGAACGCTTTCCAGAATTAGACATTAGCGTGACCAACGATGATGCGGAATTTATTCGCGGCTCAGTATCTGAAGTTATTACCTCACTCGGACTTACCATTTTATTGGTCATTGGTATTTTATGGCTATTCATTGGTTCCGGTCGCGCCACTATAGTTCCGGCTCTTGCCATACCGGTAGCGTTGATAGGTTCACTGGGCATTATCTGGGCATTGGGTTTCTCGGTTAACATTTTAACCTTGCTGGCTCTGGTATTAGCAACCGGCCTTATTGTTGATGATGCCATTGTGGTATCTGAAAACATTCAGCGCCGTCGGGGCATGGGTTTGGGCGCCAGAGCTGCCGCTGTTATTGGTACCCGCGAAGTGTTCTTTGCTGTTATTGCAACCACTGCGGTGTTGGTTGCCGTATTTGTGCCTATTGCCTTTTTACCTTCAACAGCAGGGCGCTTATTCCGCGAATTCGGCGGGGTACTTGCCGGTGCTGTTATCATTTCATCCTTTGTGGCGCTGTCACTAGTACCTGCATTAACTGCACGCTTGCCGCTAAAAGAGAACAAAGGCCATCCGCTTGGTGGTATTGGCACCAAACTACAGAATTTCTACAGCAAAACTCTGCACTGGGCGCTAGATAAAGCCTGGTTTGTGGTTATTGCCAGCATCGTTGCTGCGCTTGGTGCGGTAGCTGTGTACAGCCAACTTGAAAATGAACTTATGCCTCCGGAAGACCGCGGTACTATTCGTATTTTTGCGCGTGGCCCTGATGGGGTTGGCTTAAACTTTATGGATCGCCAGGCACGGGAAATGGAATCCATACTGCTGCCTTACGTAAATGGTGGCGATGTGAAGTCGATTAATACGGTGGTGGGCCAGTGGGATCCAAACCTGGTGTTTATTACCGTACAGTTGGAAGACTGGGAAGAGCGCGATCGCTCGCAACAGGAAATCATTGACGAAATACGCGGACCTTTATCTGAAATCCCAGGTGCACCGGCGCGCGCCTTCGGTTCGAACAGTCTAAACTTGCGCGGACAGGGCGGTGGTCTTGAAATAGCTCTGACAGGCGAAACCTATCAGGAGATATTCGTTGCCGCACAAGAGTTTGTAACCGTAATTCGTGACAATATTCCGGAACTGGGTACGCCACGTATTTCTTATCAGCCAACACAGCCGCAGTTGCGGGTGAATATTGATCGTCGCCGAGCGGAGCAATTAGGTGTGCCACTTAGCGATATTGCTGCAACCTTACGCGCCGCTATTAATGGTGATGATATCGCCGACTTAAACGTAGGTGATCAGTCAGTACCTATTATGTTGCAAGCAAATAGTAGCATGATTAATGATCCGAGCGATCTTACCAATCTGTACGTAGGCTCAAGCACTGGTGAACTGGTGCCACTATCGAGCCTTGCTTACATTACCGAAGAAGGTGTAGCTGCAGAGCTGGAGCGTCAGAAACAACGTCGTGCTATCGAAATCGACATGGAGTTACCCGATGAGTTTCCGCTGGAGGAAGCGGTTGAGCGTTTACGTGATTTAGGACAAGAAAATCTACCTTCAAACGTGGCTTTAATCTTCCTTGGTGAGGCTGAAGCCTATGAGGAAACCGCAAACGAGATTGCGTTAACCTACATCTTAGCCTTTGTTATTGTGCTCTTGGTGCTTGCTGCGCAATTTGAGAGCGTGAATAGTGCTATTGTTGTGGTATTAACGGTTCCATTCGGTATTGCGGCAGCAATTTTCGCCCTGTACCTAACTGGAAACTCCATTAATATCTACTCACAAATTGGTTTAGTGATGTTAATAGGGCTGTTGGCGAAGAACTCAATTCTGTTAGTGGAGTTTGCCGATCAGCTTCGTGACCGTGGTTTACCGCTGCGTGAAGCGGTCGAGAACGCGGCCAAAATCCGTTTACGTCCTATCGCGATGACCTTGTTCTCAACCATTTTAGGTGGTTTACCGCTAATTCTGTCATTTGGTGCCGGCGCAGAAGCGCGGAATGCCATAGGTTGGGTGGTATTTGGTGGTTTAGGTATTGCAGTAGTATTCACGCTGTACCTTACGCCAGTGCTGTATTTAGGCCTGGCACGCTTTACCAAGCCTCGTGCAGATGAAAGTAAACAACTGCATGACGAGCTTGCCGCCGCGAAAGACTATGGCCACTAATTTGGCCATCAGAGTAGCTCTGGTTGCTTGCGGAGTTGCTGTTAACCCAGTAACTGCGCAAGCTGCAGAGCCTTTGGTTTTTGCACCCAAAGACATTATTGAATGGGACAAACACTCCTTCAGTGGTTATACCGATTACGAACTAAGTGAAACTCCAACCGGTGAGCCCGCTGTATACGCAAGCTGCGAGCAGGGCACCGCATCGGGGTTATTCCTGCGCGAAGCCATAGATTTAACTAAAACACCTATCGTTGAATGGCGCTGGCGTGTGCGTGAAGGTATTGAAGGTAACAACGAGCAAAGTAAATCCGGCGATGATTACCCGGCCCGTATTTACGCAGTAGATGAACATAAACTACTGGTGTGGCGTACTCGCGCTATCAATTACGTTTGGTCCAGCCAGCAACAGCAAGGCAGCACCTGGGACAACGCTTACGCATCACAGGCAACCATGGTGGCGCTGCGCGGTGCTGACGATTTTAGCGATGATTGGCGCATAGAACGCCGCAACATTCGCGAAGACTTCAAACGCCTTCACGACCGTGATTTAACCGAGCTATCAGCATTCGCCATCATGACCGACTGCGACAACACCAAGCAAAAGGTGAGCGCCTGGTACGGCGAGATCCGTTTTCTTCCTGAAGAATAAGTAACTAGTTACCTAACGGCTATAAACTGACATGAGTATGATTTAACATAATATACATTATACGCAATCAATAAATAGGGAAAACCAGGGTAAGAACCGGCCGTTTTCGCGGCCTATTCATTTGAACTGGTTGTAACGGAATTTGAAGTCGATAAAATTGAGGATGTATTGAATGGAATCTGGCTACAGTTTTACGCTTTGGAAATAACTATCTTCCAAACCTGTTAACGCAATTTACGCTTGTACTCGGTTTCGGTAAAAAGTGTATCTTTGGTTTTGTAGTCGCCCATGGCTGATTCGGACGCTTTACCATTCGCTTTGTTTGGAGTTTTTACAGGCGCTGTTTTGAATACGCTTTGATTCAGCAACACAGAAATTCCCTGCAGGCAGAGATCTTGCTGATTTGAAAAGGTAAACCGACGTTGTTCTCCTTTAGGTGCGCTAATACCTATTAAGCTAAAGCCACCAACATTACCGTTGCGCAGAATAACCAAGGGTGAAGTTGATGAGTTCAGTACCTTTTTGACATCTTCGGCGCTATGCACGCGATGTTTCTGAGAGAATTCATCAATGATGATGTTGTTGCTTAAATCGATCACAATCTTATACTCATGAGTTCTACTTTTTGCATAGTTTACTCAGCTAGACCTGAATTTCCATTACTTATTGTTTACTTTTGGCTAAATTATGAGCTTCGGCATAGTCACCATCGCAAATAATCGGAGTTTTTAATAATTTCTTCATATAGATGTGACATCAGGTACAATTACCCTTTGTTGAATAAGCTACCCGGAACCCTATTTACATGACCAAACTGGCCATACCAAGCAAGCTAACTGCACAAGCTCTCATGCCTGATACTCAGATGCTGGCCAGCCAGCGTCCAGACAAGCTTGAATCCCGACCTTTAGTTGGGCAGCAACGTGCGGTAACAGCATTAAAACAGTCACTGCAGATACCCGGGCGCTATGCTCACGCTTACATCTCAACGGTTGCGGGCGTTCGTACCACGGATTTTCTAAAGGCTGTTATTGGTCAATGCGAGTTCCAACCGCAATACGTAGATTGGTTATATCTTGCGAATCCGGATTCAGCGCACCGCCCTGTTTGCGTTCAGGTGCCAGCCGGGAATGCTGGAACCGTTGTCGAAGAATTAGTGGCGCTGCTAGGTGCTACTGCCGATGAGCGTACACAACGCCAACAAGCGATGATTCAGGCGCATCAGAGCGACTCATTGACAAATTATCTAACCCGGTTAGGTAACTTAACCTTTGCTGACTTACCAGGTGACGAGTTGGCCAATGTGATTGTGGCGCATGAAAGTACGCAACCTTATTACTTATGTGATCGCGTTACCGAAGCCTCGCTGTTTGGCAGTATTAGACTGCAGTCAGTACAAGGCACCATTAGTTCTAACCTGCATTTAATTGAGCCAGGCGCCCTGCTTCGCGCTAATGGCGGCATTTTGGTTATTGATGCTGAAGAGCTGTTACGTCAGGAAGGTCTCTGGCGGCGCCTGAAGCACGTGCTAAAAACCAGTGAATTTCACTGGCCGCAACCAGGTGACGGCAGTATTGCCGCCTACTACGAGCCGCAGCCTATACCGGTTCGGTTAAAAGTGCTACTGCTGGGCGACCGCGATATATACGCTCAATTGCGCGAGCTCGATCGTGATTTTGATAATCTGTTCCCATACCTGGCTGATATTGCGGGCCATTACTCAATTACCCAGCAACCTATTGCCGACTATTTCCATTATTTGTATTACGTTTGGCAGGAAGCAAACGTATTACCGTTAACCGACGCCGCCTATGCCGAGCTATTGGTATTTGCTGCGCGCATTACCGATTATCAGCATGAACTAAGCTTAGACAGCATTGCACTCATGCAACTGCTGCGTGAGGCGAACAGTTTGGCCCTGGCCGCCAAGTTAGAGCGTATTGACGCAGACCAAATCCAGCAAAGCCTGCTGCAGTCACGGCATCGCAGTGGTTATATTGCCGAGCTTAGCCGCCGGGCGATTTTGGAAGAGCAAGTCTATATTGCTACCAGTGGCAGCGCTGTTGGCCAGGTGAACGGTCTTACGGTTATCAGTGCCGGCGGCACTGAGTTTGGTGAACCGTCGCGAATTACCGCTACCGTGCATTACGGCGACGGCGATATTATTGATATTGAACGTAAATCTGAGTTAAGCGGTAACATTCACACCAAAGGCGTGATGATTTTAACCGCGTATATCGCTAATTTGTTCGCCCGCAACGAACCTATGTCGTTGTCGGCCACCATTGTTTTTGAGCAGTCCTACCATGAAGTTGATGGCGATAGCGCCTCTATGGCAGAGCTTTGTTGCTTACTGTCGGCATTGGCTGATATTCCGCTACAGCAAGGTTTAGCCAGCACCGGCGCGGTCGATCAGTTCGGTCGGGTGCAAGCTATTGGCGCGGTTAACGAGAAAATTGAAGGTTATTTCGAGGTGTGTAAGGCGCGCGGCTTAACCGGCCAGCAAGGCGTTATTATCCCTACTGCCAACCTGAGCCAGCTAAACCTTAGCCGCGACATAGCACGTGCGGTTGAGGCCAATGAGTTTCAAATTTATGCGGTAGGCCATGTAAGTGAAGCGCTTGAGCTACTGTCACAAACGCCCGAACAGGAAGTGTTTGATCGTATCCGCGATCGTTTGCATCAACTGCACCGTCAGGAAGGTCAACCTTCGTTTTGGCAGCGTTTAACTAAGCGCGATTAAGTACTAAGATAAAGAAAAGAACTAATCGGAGTTGTTTAGCGTACAACTGTTCGCTAAGCTAAGCGCCGTATCTTTTACTAATCATCAGGTGTTTATGAAACAGACAAGCTACACACGTGAAGAACTTCTGGCCTGCGGCCGTGGTGAAATGTTTGGCCCTGGCAACAGCCAACTTCCTGCACCGAACATGCTTATGATGGATCGGATTGTGGAAATTACCGAAGATGGCGGCGCCCACGGTAAAGGTTTTATCCACGCAGAGTTGGATATTCACCCTGACCTATGGTTTTTCGGTTGTCACTTTATTGGTGACCCGGTTATGCCTGGTTGTCTTGGTTTGGATGCCATGTGGCAGCTCACCGGTTTCTTTCTGGCTCACGCCGGTGGCCCGGGCCGCGGTCGTGCACTAGGTGTAGGTGACGTTAAGTTCACCGGACAAATCTTACCTACGGCGAAGAAAGTTAGTTACTTTATTGATATGAAGCGCGTTATGAAACGTCGTCTTTATATGGGTATTGGCGATGGCCGTGTTGAAGTAGACGGAAAAGAAATTTATACCGCGAAAGATTTGAAGGTCGGACTCTTCACCGACACATCAAACTTCTAAGCTCTGCTGCACAAAGGCACAGCCTAAGAACCAAAAAGCCCGCCAGTTATTGCAACAGGCGGGCTTTTTTATTTTAACGGTGACAATTAGCGATAAAGTCCATCGCCCCTTGCTTCCATGGCATCACGCCAACCACCCAGCCATTGTGAGCGTATATCTGTTGATTGATAGGGACAGACTTCTTTGGAGCGCCCTGAAACGCCAGCTTTAAAACCTTGAGAATGTGCGCGTTCGAGGCGATCGCGTTTTTGTCTTTTCATCATTGATTCCTCGTCCTGCAAAGTATTGAAGGGATGTATATCTAATAAACAGGCAATCAGCTTTTTGTGATGCCTATATATAGAGATAGCAAGTATTGGAAGGAGTTCAATGAAGAAAATCGCACAGTGTCATAAAACGATAATAACTCTATGATACTGCGCGATTTTTAATATCAATTCTTTTTAGAATAAGAATTTTGGTTAGTTGAAAAATTTACGGCGAATTGTAATAAGCCCACCGATCAACAACATACCAAACGCCGAGAATAATCCTGTAGAAGCACCAGAGCGCTCAACTAGTCCTTGCTCTTGTTGGCAGTTATTTATCTCACCGCCGGTAGGATCTAGCTTCAGTGTTTTGGTGTCCGTGCGAATCTGCTGATTACCATTCTCGTCAGTGTAATTAACATTCACCAGAGCTGTTGCCAATACCTGACCGTTATCATTAATGTCTTCAGCTGACACGATGAAATAATCGGTATCACAACGAATGGTATCGTTCAGGTTAATCATTTCCATGTTGTCGGCGGTAGTGTCCATCATAAAACCAGCACGACGGCGATTGCCTGAAATAGTAGCTTCTACTTCCGCACTACCTACTATTACGCCACTGTTATTCACTGCTGTAACCACTGCAGCTGATCCTATGAAAAAGCTATCCAGTTCAACCAGTTCAGGTTCTGCGCTGCCTAAATCATACATAAAAGGGACATCGCGTAAGGTGTCGTTCACCAAACGTTTCACATAACCAACCACCAGACCGTTGTCATTGATATCAACTGCAGCACCCCAGCGATATCTTTCATCAACTGTAATTGGTAAAGCTTCGCCATCCTGGAAATATACTGGCATTTTCACGCGAATACCTGTGTTTCCATTGTAATAGGTCCAGCTCTGCCCTACTGCCACGCCATTGTTGTTCACTGCATAGGCATAGCTTGAATAATCTAAGTCATCATCTTCTGCATCGCGCTCACCCAAAGTGCCCAAATCGGTCGCACTAATCACATCACCGTTTGCATCGAGCTGCCACATAAAGGCATGCACGTCATAAATGGAGTTATTGCCGGTAATTTGGGTGCGATCAAACTGCGAACTGCGCAAGTAGGTAATTAGTGAACCCTGGCGTTGATACCAGAGGTTCCACACGCAGGCATAATCCGGGCGTGTTTCAACCGCATCGGTTTCTTCGGTACAGTTATCAATATCTTCTTGTGCCGATGGCGAAACACCTACGCTGGCATAGCCAACCGCCAGGTTGTTTTCATTGATATCAAGAATAGCCGATTCGCCGCCTAGCTGAGCCTGTTCAGGCGGTTCAACTGTTTTTAACTGGCCATCCCAGTACCATACGCCGCGACTAATAAAGTCGCGCTCGAAGAAAGTTTCTTCAACTTCAACGTCTTCACCGTCAACTTCCGTGGTGTAGGTATGTACCAGCGGGCGATAAGGAGCACTGCCGTAACCAACATAAACACCATTTTCGTTCAGTTGATACAGTGAGCTTTCGACTGCGTTTTCAAGTTCAGGAGTGGCCGGATCAGTGTCATTAAAAAATTGCAGCACTTCGGTGGTACCGTTACTAATCACAGCTCTGTTGGTACCAATACGCTGGTTACGCAAGTTACTGTTAAAACGGTCTTCCAACAATGGAATCAAGCGGTCATATTGTGCATCAGTAATGCTTTCTACCACTTCGTCATCGGTATCCTGAGGGATACCGGCCTGCCGACGCAATTCAGGTGTTATCCATTCGGGACGAATTTCGATATCTTTCGGAAAGCGACCCACGGCAGCAACCTGGCCACTATTATTAATAGCAGCAGGAATTAAATTCCGCAGGTTTTCTGGTGTTTCTATTTCAGTGAACTGAAAAGTATCGGCTTGTGCAGTGCCACTTAATGCGACCACAACTGCGGCGGCTAAGGTTCCATGAACAAAAATTTTCATATGATTACTGACTGCTCTCTTGTTGTAATTGCTCTAATTCGTCCCATCGCTCTAACGCTTGCAAAAGCTCTTCTTCAAGAGCCGCCATACGTTGCATAACAGGTTCTGTGGTTGAAACTGGCTGATTGAAAAAATCAGGCGCGGCAATTTGCTGTTGCAACTCGCCCTGCTCAGTTTCTAAAGCCTCTATTTGCTTAGGTAAAGCATCTAATTCACGTTGTAATTTGTATGATAACTTTTTCTTACCACTGCGACCAGCAACCGGCCGCTCAGAAGTCGTATCGCTGTGTGACAAATTGGAACTTGGTTTAGTTCCCACAGGCTCGTTAGATTGCGCCAAATAGTGATTTATTTCCGTAAAACCGCCCACGATTTCGGTGATTTTGCCCTGACCTTCAAACAGCAACACACTGGTAGCTGTGTTATCCACAAATTCACGATCGTGACTAACCAGAATAACAGTGCCCGAATACTCGGTAATAATTTGTTCTAATAGCTCCAGGGTGTCTATGTCCAAATCGTTGGTAGGTTCATCCAATACCAACAGGTTGCTTGGTTGTAGCAACAATTTTGCTAATAGCGCCCGGTTACGTTCACCACCAGATAAGGCTTTAACCGGCGTTCGCGCTTGTTTCGGGCTGAACAGAAAGTCCTGCAAATAGCTTAATATATGGCGGGTACGACCGTTGTAGGTTACATCCTGCTTGCCATCACCCACGTTTTCGGCAACTGACAACGCAGGATCCAGCTTGGCCCGGTGTTGATCAAAGTAGGCAACTTCCAAATTGGCACCAAGCTTAATAACCCCGGCATCTACTGGCTGCTGACCAAGAATAACGCGAATAAGCGTACTCTTACCACAGCCGTTCGGACCAACCAGCGCCACTTTGTCGCCGCGTAGCAAGGTGAAATCTAAGCCATCAATAATCACTTGCTCAGCAAAGCGTAATTGAATTTGCTCACCTTCGAATACCAACTTACCAGAGCGATTGGCCTGATTAACCGACAGCTTCGCCTGCCCTTGTTGATTGCGGCGCGCCGCCCGTTCTTTTCGTAAGTCCTGCAGGGCGCGAACACGCCCTTCGTTACGGGTACGGCGGGCTTTCACGCCCTGACGTATCCACACTTCTTCCTGAGCCAGTTTTTTATCGAATTCTGCGTTTTGCGCTTCTTCAATTTCCAGCAATTCCTGCTTTTTATCCAGGTACTTGCTGTAGCTACCAGGAAAGCTGGTTAAGCTACCGCGATCCAGGTCAATAATACGTGTTGCCAGACGGCGTATGAACGCCCTGTCGTGACTGATAAATAGCACCGCACCTTTGAAATCAAGCAAGGTTTCTTCCAGCCATTTCACCATTTCAATATCAAGGTGGTTGGTTGGCTCGTCAAGCAACAACAAATCAGGGTTCACAACCAACGCCCGCGCCAGAGCGACTCGACGCAACCAACCACCGGAAAGGTTCTCCATGGTGCTGTCAGCAGGTAATGCCAGCTTAGTCAGCACTGCATCAACTCGTGAGCTTAGGGTCCAGCCGTCAACCGCTTCTAAGGCGGATTGCGCGCGTTCCAGTGCGTTCAGCAATTGGTCCGAAGGATTATCATTTAACTGCGCCGACAAACGGTGATACTCACTAATAATAGCGCCGGTTTCAGCCAAGCCTTCAGCCACATAGTCATAAACCATTTGGTCAGAGTTCATGGGCGGATCCTGCGGTAAACGGGTAACTACCGCATCACCAACACGCTGAATTCGACCGTCGTCTAACACAATTTCACCGGCAATCGCCTTTAACAAAGTTGATTTGCCAGCGCCGTTACGGCCAACCAGACACAGGCGCTCGCCTGGTTCAATCACTAAATCTACATGATCAAGAATGGCTTGATCGCCAAAGGCGAGTTGGGCTTGCTGTATACGTAAAACACTCATAATTATTGCGAACTCGCTGTCGGGGTAATTGTTTCTGAAACTAAGAAAGGTAAAAGTTGATCGCCAAACGGCCAACGTAACTCGGCATCGTCGGCGGCACGCACTAACACGGGTACCAACCAGGCATACTCATCAAGCAATTCCGGTTGAGTTGAAATATCAACCATATGCAGCTCAATGGGCTCATCCAAATCGGTTTCATGAATAAGCTTCAGCGCCTCCATACACAAGGTGCAATCAGGCTTGGTTAGCAGGTAAAAATCAGTCAAGAAAACGCACCTTATAAAAGTTATGAATTCCTTTGTTACGCGCAAAATCAGGCGGAATCGACGCTTTAGTGCAGTCTTCGGCTATTAAACCTATGCTGGCAAGGCCTTCTTCATCCAACTTGAACTTGCGTTTGTTATTGGAGAAGAACACCACGCCGTTGTCGGTTAGCAAACGTGCGGCTAGCTTCAGTAACTGCACGTGATCACGCTGCACATCGAAGCTGTCTTCCATTCGCTTGGAATTTGAAAACGTTGGCGGATCCAGGAAAATCAAATCGAAGCGCTGTTGTGGCGGTTGATCTCGTAGCCACTGCACACAATCAGCCTGAATCATTTGAAACTCGGCCTTGCGCAGGTTATTCAAGGCAAAGTTACGCGCGCCCCACTCTAAGTATGTGCGCGACAGATCCACCGAGATCACTTCTTTGGCACCTGCCAGCGCAGCGTGCACGGAAGCGCTACAAGTATAAGCAAACAAGTTTAACACCGACTTACCAGCACTATGCTTGGCCAGTTCCCGGCGCACCCAGCGGTGATCCAGAAATAACCCAGCATCCAGATAATCGGTTAAATTCACTTCAAACTGGGCATCGTACTCATTCACAATGGTAGTCCAGTTCAATTGCTCTTGTTTTTCATACTGCTGTTTACCAGATTGACGTTGACGCACTTTCAGGGTCATTTTATTTGCCTCAAACGGCAACGCCTGATGCAGGCTATCAATTAAGTGCCACAGTCGGTCTTTAGCCACTGCTGGCGGAATATCATCCGGCGCGGCATACTCCTGAATCATCAAATAATCGTTGTACACGTCTACTGCTGCGTTGTATTCAGGTAAGTCCGCATCATAGAGTCGCCAGCAACTCACACCTTCCTGTGCCGCCCACTTTTCTAGCTTCTTATAGTTCTTCTTAAGCCTGTTAGATATGTCATCAGATTTACTTTCAGTAAATTCAGCTTGCTCTTTGGTCATATCATATAAAGCTAAAACTACGTCTAAAGCACCGTTATATAGCTTATATTTCTTATGGCTACGTAGCTTCAAGCGCTTCAGCAAGCTCTCGTCACCAGCCAGTATATTCAACTGCCAGTTTTGGAAATGGGCGCGTATGTTTTGGCCAAATCGGCGATATAACAATAAGGTTTCTATTTCCTCGCCCAAACGCTCACCATAAGGTGGGTTACTAATAACCACGCCCTGCTCGGCTGGTGCTGCTACTTCAGTGGCATCGCCCTGTTGCCAGGTAAAAGCATCGGCCAGTTCCAGCCGCTCAGCATTCTCTTTTGCAATAGCCAGCATATCGGCATCAACATCGTACCCGTAAAAATGGGTGGTGAGCTCGGCTTTAGCCTGTTCAAAGATAGTTTCGGCCTCGGTTTGGATTTGTTGCCAGGCGCTTTGTTCATGTTGCAGCCAATGATGAAAGCCCCACCGGTCACGGCGCAAGCCCGGCGCACGTTGATAACGTATCATGGCGGACTCCAGCAACAAGGTGCCCGATCCACAGAATAAATCAGCCACGGCAGTATCAGTTTCAGCACTGATGCCGGAACGAATGGCAATAGCAGCAGCTAAGGTTTCACGCAGTGGCGCCAGGCCTTTGCGTAAACGATAACCGCGACGGTGTAAGCTTTCTCCGGACAAATCCAGATACCAGGTCAGTATGTCTTTGGATAACCGCGCGGTAATACGTATGTCCGGGTCATCACGAGATACATTAGGTCGCTTGCCCGCTACTTCGCGAAAGCGGTCTACGACTCCGTCTTTTACCAGCTGGGCACCGAAGCGTGTGTGGCGTATAGCCGGATGGCTACCGGAAAAGTCCACTATCATAGCGGCTTCCGGTTGCATATGTTCTTCCCACGGGAACGCTGATACGGCTTTGACAATGTCCTGCGCTTCATCAATGTGGTGTTGACCCAACAACAGGAGCACCCGGCTTGCCAGTCGCGTCCACATACAAATGCGGTACGCAGTTAAGGTATCGGCCGAAAAAGAGCAGCCCGCAATGGTTTGGCGTACGTCAGTGCCACCCAATTGCTGGAGTTCGTCAAATAATAAAGGCTCAAGCCCTTTCGCGCAGGTTGCAAAGTAGCTCGCTGGTTTTGTCATGCGGTGATTTTTCCCGAATATGCATTAGGCGCTAATTATAGCGAAGCTGGAGGCTGCTGTATTGTCGAAACTGCTGGTTATTTCAGCGCTTGAACCGCTTTTGGGCAATTAATCACCGAATAACAAAATAAGGGCTTGCGCTTCGGCAGGGTCTTCTTTAATATGCGCCTCACTCGGACGCGGGATGGAGCAGTCTGGTAGCTCGTCGGGCTCATAACCCGAAGGTCGTAGGTTCGAATCCTGCTCCCGCAACCAATCCGAGAATTAGTTTCAATCCAAGATCTCCTAAGTAATCTATTTAATTTCCCAGAATTTATTTAATTGACTGTTGTAGCCCTGTTCGCCAAGGCTTTTCAAATAGTCAGCCAGAATCGAACGAATCTCTGCAGTGCCCTCGTAAACCGTCAGTGAACCATCAAGCTCGGGAAAGCCACCGCCCCCAGTTGCCCTATAGTTATTGGTAACCACCAGGAACATCTGATCTTTGTTAATCGGCTGGCCCTTAAAGCGCACGTTTGCCACTCGGCCTGCATGTTCAGCTACCAGCTGACCACTATAGTCGTACCTTGGCTGTGCCTGAGTATCAATGCTATAGGTAAGCCCATAAAGCGTATCGAAGTTATAGCTGGCAAAACCTTGGGTTACCCAACCTCGCAGGTTTGAATCCGAGCCACCAGATTGAACAGCCTGAGCTGACATTTCCAACCACTCGATAACCTGTGCCCCTGAAAGTTTCACTACTTGCAGCGTGTTTGGATACGGGTATACATCAGCCAAATCACCTAAGGTAAGCTCTCCGGCTGGAATATCTGTATACGAGTCATTGGTACCCAATCCCGCCCGAAAAGGCGCTGCGGCGCTCAGCAACGGCAAATTTTGTGGTATTAAGCCTTGCTGTTGTAAGTTTTCGGCAAACCACAGCTGCGCTTGTTGCACAAACTGAACGCCGTGGGTTGGCTGCACCCTGGCAAGTTCGTTTGAAAGCCGCTGTTGCGTGTGGCCGATAGGCTGCTGCAAATAGTTTTTAGTGTCAGCGTGTGTGTTAGCTACCAATTCTTTAATCACCGGGTTTTCTGCGGTGGAAATAGGCATCACCTGAACCTGATTGTTCATTACCTGCCACCGCCCTGCCTGACGCTGAAGCTGCAAATCAATAACCCCTAGGTGACTGCCAAAAGCGCCCGGTTGAACTGCGGGGATACCGCGAATAAGTCCGGCTTTATTATCAATCCAGGGAATATTGTCGTAACGGCTGTCGCCAGGAAATACACGATGTTGGTGACCAAACAGAATAGCGTCAATGCCAGTTACCCCGGCTAACTGATAAACGGCTTGCTCAGCGCCATAAGTATTACGCCGTTTAAAGTCGATACCTGAGTGCGCCACAGCAACAATAATATCTGCGCCCTGTTGTTTAAGTTGTTCAATGTTTTCACGCGCACTGGTCACTATGTCCTGAACTTGTACCTGACCGGCCAAATGCTGCTTATCCCACACCATAATTTGTGGTGGTAAAACTCCGAAAAAACCAATATTTATGCGATGTGATTTACCATTTTCGTCTTTCAATTCGCGCGTTAATACGGTGTTTTTACTTAGCCAGGAGTAGTCAGCATCATCGCGATTTAACACCGCGAGGTTACTGCTGATAATCGGAAACTCAGCCGCCGCATAGGTAGCTCTTAAAAACTCCAAGCCAAAGTTAAACTCATGATTACCCAGATTAG
Source organism: Pseudidiomarina planktonica (assembly GCF_900177775.1). GTDB lineage: Bacteria > Pseudomonadota > Gammaproteobacteria > Enterobacterales > Alteromonadaceae > Pseudidiomarina > Pseudidiomarina planktonica. The sequence continues at coordinate 1,402,031 of NZ_FXWH01000001.1, forward strand.
CAAGGTCATAATTCATAGCGTTTAAAGCAGCTATAATCGGATGTGGATTACTCTGCAAGCCTGCTGCACCGTTAGCGGCCACATAGTCACCCAAGGGACTGCCTTGAATAAGGTCGCCATTATCAATCAGTACCGCCTGCGGATGCTCTTTACGCGCGGCTTCAATAACGGCAGCGGTATGAGAAAAACCATAGTTAGCGTGTGATTCGTTCTGAAAGTAATCATAGCCCAACATATAGGCATGAATATCGCTGGTTTCCAGCAATCGCAGAGTAATGGTAGGTGCTTCGGCTGGGGTGATCATCGTCTCGCCCCCGGTAGATTCAATGGTTGGTGACTGACATGAAATTAAAAACAGTACGCTCGAGACTAACCAAAATCTAGACATAACCTGAACTCGTGTGTCAGGCAGTATGTTGCTGACTGTAAGAATTGTCGGATACTGGATCAATAGTACTAGGCTGCAAACGATTTAATAGCACTTTGACGGTATCAAACTGTTTGAGCGTTTTAATATCAGAAACCGCCATTTCCCGATCCAATAACATGCATACGGCAAACTCGTCGTCGCTATCAACTATATAAAATAACCCCTTGGTAAAACCTGAGTTAAGTTCACACAGCTTTTTATCGGCCGGCAATTGGTTCGTTTCAGACTGTTGAAAATGCCAGCTTTGTGGCATTTGCGGGCGACCAAATCGTAACCATGCGGCAGCATTAAGAGCTGTTGCCATGACAGTTACAGGAGGAATTTGATCAAAAGATTCAAGATAATCAAATGCGTGCTGAAATTGCTGCGCGTCGTCACAATCAAACGGGAAATCCCCTTCAACCATGGCTACCAGTTTACTGGCTTTGTATGGCACGTGATGCACTAGTTCTTCGCTTAACACCACGGTTAAGCGTTCAATGCTCTCGTTGTATTGCCAAAACCATTGATCTGAAGCGCGCACAACATTTCCTTATTGTTTTTGTGCAAAATAAGTTACTCGAAAACAACTGGTATTACAAGTGTTCAACAACTTCTTTCACTAACCCGGGGCCATGATAAATAAAGCCCGTATAAACCTGCACTAAACTGGCACCCGCAGCTAATTTTTCTTGTGCGCGTTCAGCAGAATTAATGCCGCCCACCGCAATAATAGGAATGCGCCCCTGCAATACTTTAGCTAACTCTTGTACCACATGAGTACTCGCCTTGTGCAATATAGCTCCACTTAATCCACCTGCTTCATCAGCATGTTCTAAACCTTCAACTGCATCACGATTTAAGGTGGTGTTGGTGGCAATAACACCATCAATTTTGGCGGTTAGCAAAGCTTCGGCCATTTGTTGAATTTCGATCTGACTCAAATCTGGTGCAATCTTCACTACCAGCGGAACATAGCGCTTATGACTTGTGGCTAATTCCTGTTGTAAATCTTTCAACTGTTGAAGCAAAGACACCAGCGCATCACCGTGTTGTAGATTACGCAAACCCGGTGTGTTCGGTGACGATATATTGACCGTAATATAGGACGCGAACGCATACACCTTACGCATACAAGTTAAATAGTCATTAACTGCCTGCTCTTCCGGAGTATCTTTATTCTTACCAATGTTAATGCCAAGTACACCGTCAAACTTCGCTTTCTGTACTTGCTCAACCAGATAGTCCACGCCCTTGTTATTGAAACCCATGCGATTAATCAGTGCTTCTCGCTCGGGAATACGAAACATACGTGGTTGTGGGTTGCCCGGTTGTGGCAACGGCGTCACCGTACCCACTTCAATAAAGCCAAAGCCCATTTGCGCAAAGGCTTCAATACATTCCGCGTTTTTGTCCAGGCCGGCAGCTAACCCCACCGCATTTGGAAATTCGATTCCCATAACGGTAACTGGTTTTGCTGGCACTTGTTGGCGCCAGAACATAGCCAGCGGCGTACGAGCATAACGCTGCAATAACTTTAGGGTAAAGTCATGGGACCATTCAGCATCCTTGCTGAACAACCACTTGCGCACCAGTTTATACATATTACTTGGTAGCGCAGTTATGGCTTAGCAACATCAGTTCACGCAGCGCCACAGAGAACTTGGCAAACTCGTGACTCTTCGACGTGCGGAAGTCGGACAACATATGCTGCCAGCGTTCCAGGAACTGTTCGTTGTCGGTAATCCAGGAGTCCAGCATAACTTCGGCGTCTTTCTCGTCCTCAGCAAACCGCAATACCACCAGGGTTAATGCGCGTTGCTGCCAATCAAGTTCTTCGCGGAAAGCTGCCCGGGCCAATGCTTGCCAATGGTTTGCAACCGGCTGGCTGTTAATTTGATCCAGGAACCAATGCAGTGAAATTCGAGCACCAAGTTTAAAGTACAAGTGGCCCACAGTGTCCAGCTTACGACCGGTTTCATGCGACACTTCAGCAATATCCATTGCCGAGAAGACGCTGCTTAGAATACCAACCTGGCCGGCTAATTCTTTCGGCGCGCCTTTCTCTATGTAACCATCAATGGCGTCTTGCATGCCTTTACGCTCGCTTTCAACCAAGTAGTTAAGCACGTTTTTGCGTAAATCATCAAAGGCCGCTTTATAGAAATCCAGATATTCCTGAATACCGTTCAAGCTTGGATTACGGTGACGCAGGAACCAGCGCGTTGCCCGACGCACCATGCGGCGGATCTGGAACAACATCTGGTTTTGCAGCTCAGCAGGCATTTTGTTGTTGCTGGCTTCAATTTGATCCATCAAACCGCGTACGTTGAAACATTCGCGAGCAACCACATAAGCAGAGGCAACTTCGGCCACAGATGCGCCGGTAGCGTCTTGTTTACGGTGGACAAAGTTAGGCCCCATATCGTTAACCATGTTGTTGGCTAAGCGAGTGGCAATAATTTGTGAACGCAGTGGGTGAGATTCCATGGCCTCTGAGAATTCATTTCTCAGTAGTTCAGGAAATGCGCCAACCAGCAAACGACCGTGGAAAGGATCGTTAACAATAGCTTCATCTACCAACTGTTCTTTCAGAACCATTTTGCCGTAGGCGGTAATTACGGCCATTTCAGGACGGGTTAAACCTTTCCCTGAGGCCTGACGTTCGGCTAAGTCGTCATCATCCGGCAAGAACTCCAGGGCACGGTTTAACTGGCCTTCGCGCTCCAAGTGATGAATAAAGCGTTGCATCTCTTTAATCTGATCCGGGCCACGCATAAGCGTTACCGAAATCGACTGCGACTGACGACGGCAGTCTTTCAATACAATCTCAGCCACGTCATCGGTCATTTCATACAGTAACTTGTCGCGTTGTTTACGCGTTAAGTCACCGGCATTAACCGCGCCGTTAAGCAAAATCTTAATATTTACTTCGTTATCTGAACAGTCAACGCCGCCCACGTTATCAATAGCATCGGTATTAATACGACCGCCACTGCGAGCATATTCAATACGGCCAAGCTGGGTGAAGCCCAGGTTACCGCCCTCGCCCACAACTTTGGCTTTCAGCTCTTTGCCGTTAATGCGCAATGCATCGTTGGCGCGGTCGCCAACGTCTGAGTCCGTTTCATGAACGCTTTTCACGTAAGTGCCAATACCGCCGTTCCACAGCAAATCAACTGGCATGCACAAGCAAGCCTTAATTAATTCGGCCGGGTTCATCGATTTTTTGGTTGTGCCCAGCATTTTCTTCATTTCAGGCGTTAGCTCAATAGATTTAGCGCTACGCTTGAAGATGCCGCCACCAGCAGAAATCAGCTCTTGATTGTAATCTTCCCAGCTCGAACGTGGTAACGCGAATAAGCGCTCGCGCTCTTTGAACGATGATGCCGCATCCGGGTTAGGATCAATGAATATGTGCATGTGGTTAAAGGCGGCTTGCAAACGAATGTGCTTCGACAACAACATGCCGTTACCAAATACATCGCCAGCCATATCACCTACACCAACTGCGGTGAAATCAGTGGTCTGGCAATCAATTCCCATTTCACGGAAGTGACGCTTAACAGATTCCCAGGCGCCACGAGCAGTGATGGCCATTTTCTTATGGTCATAACCTACAGAGCCACCAGAGGCAAAGGCATCGCCCAGCCAGAAGTTGTATTCGTTGGAAATAGCGTTGGCGATATCTGAGAAGGTTGCCGTACCTTTATCGGCAGCAACTACCAGATAGGTGTCGTCTTCATCGTGACGTACCACATTTTCCGGATGCACAACTTCGTTGTTCACGATGTTGTCAGTGATATCCAGCAACGCGCGAATAAAGGTGCGGTAGCACTCTTTGCCTTCCTCAAAGAAAGCCTCACGCTCTTCCGGTAAGTTCTTACAATAGAAACCACCTTTCGCACCAACCGGAACAATAACGGTGTTCTTCACCTGCTGAGCTTTTACCAAACCTAACACTTCGGTACGGAAATCTTCGCGGCGATCGGACCAGCGCAAGCCGCCCCGAGCCACTTTACCACCGCGCAAGTGAACACCTTCAACCCGCGGTGAATAAACGAATATTTCAAATTTCGGTAATGGCAACGGAATTTCAGGCACCAACTCAGGAAGGATTTTCACTGAAATATAAGGTTTATCCTGACCGTTAGCGTCAGTTTGGAAGAAGTTAGTGCGCAGCGACGCATTAATTAACTCAACATAACGACGAATAATACGATCGTCATCCAGGTTAGCAACCTGCTCAAGCTCTGCGTTAATACGAGTTTCTAAAGCACCAAGCTTCTTCTCAACGCTTTTCACACCTGGCTCAAACTTGGTGTAAAACAGCTTCACCACCAGCTTAGATATCAGCGGATACTTGCTGAAAGTGCTCTCAATGTAGCTCTGGCTGAAAGTAGTACCGATTTGGCGCATGTATTTCGCGAACATACGCAAAATAGTGACCTGGCGGCCAGTCATGCCGGCGCTCAATACTAAGCGGTTAAAGCCGTCGTCTTCGTAATGGCCTTGCCACACACGGGCAAACGCATCCTGGAAAATATCCCGGGCTTTTTCTAAATCTAGTTTCCCTGCTGTATGTAGCATGTGGAAATCAAGGATCCAGGCCACTGAGCCATCTGCAGCTTTGATCTGATACGGGCTTTCACCAATAATGCGTAAACCGAAGTTTTCCAGCATTGGCAGCACGTCCGACAAATGGATCGGCTGATCTTTGTGGAATAATTTTAATTTAATGTACTTGCTGTCTTCTTTTTCTTCGCGTGAGCGATAAAACAGCATGCCTAATTTATGATCGTCGTTCAGAGCTTCCAGTTGCGCAATGTCAGCAATGGCTACCGACGGCAGCACTTCTTCTTTATAAGCACGAGGGAACGCATTCGCGTATTTACTATTTAACGCGTTGGATTTGCCTTCACCGTGGGTGCTACTCAAGATACGCTCAAAGTTATCTTCCCAGGTACGCGCAGATTCAATTAAATTTTGCTCTAGTTCTTTCACATCAATGTCCTGCACCTGTTCGCCAACACGCACTGTATAGTGAGTTCGGGCTAGCGACGATTCTGAAAAATAGGTTGTGAATTCGACTTCACTGTCGGTTTCCAAGGTTCTTGCAAGCAAGCCCTGTGTTTTTTGACGTAAAATGGTGTTGTAACGCTCTTTAGGTACATACACCATGCAAGACACGAAACGCCCAAAAATATCGCTTCGCAGGAAGGCCCGGGTCATATCGCGCTCTTGCATTTGCAAAACGCCCAGCCCTACTTCTAGTAGATCATCTTCGTCCGCCTGAACGATTTCGTCACGCGGATAGGTTTCCAGAATATTCAACAAGGCTTTCGCGGCATGCGAGTTCGCAGCAAAACCCGACTGCTCCATTACCCGCTGCAGCTTCTCACCAACTAACGGAACGTCACGGGCGCTATTGTTGTAGAAGCTTGACGAATACAGGCCAATAAAGCGGTGTTCACCAATAACTTTGCCGTTTTTGTCGAAGCGCTTAATGCCTATGTAATCACTATGCGCCGGACGGTGTACCCGCGACTTGGAATTCGTTTTGGTTAACAACAGCAGGCGGTTATTAAAGGTAATGTCGCGTGCCCGCTCCGGCAGAGACGAAATAAGCCGGCTTTGCTTAGACACTGAATTACGCAGTAAACCCAGGCTGCTATCGGTAACTTGCTTAATTTCGTAGTCGCCCTCAACAGCTTCTAACGAATAGCAGCGATACCCCATAAGGGTGAAGTTATCTTTCGCTAACCAGGTTAAAAAGCGGTGCGCTTCGGCTAATTCCTGCTCAGTACCTGGGTAGTTAATGTCTTTCAACTCATCGGCTACTACCATCATTTGCTTACGCATGGCCTGCCAATCAGACACCGCCAGCGTAACCTCTTCCATCACCGAGGCTAGTTCTTGCTTTAACTGTTTAATTTCAGCGGCACTGGTTTGACGGTCAATTTCAACCAGGAACACCGTATCCACTTCTACATCTTTTCCTTTCGTGCCAGGTTTTAGCAATTCAGTCACCTGATTGCTTTTACGCTTGTGGCTAATAGGTAGATGTAATAACAAATGCGAAGTGATGCCGAGTCGGGTCAGCGCCATCCGCACTGAATCAACCATAAATGGCATATCAAACTGAATAATTTCAATAATAGTGTGCGGCGATTCCCAGCCGTGACGGGGTACTTCAGGGTTATAAACCTTAATTAGCGCCTTATCACCCGACTTGTAGCTGTTAAAGCTGTGCCACAACCCCATGATAGCGCCGTACATGTCGCTATCATTCCGATGACGTAAGTCGTCTGCAGAAATATTTTGATATAGCCGAAGTGCAAAGTCCTGAATCAGACCAGCTTCTTCTTCAGAAGCCTTTTTCTTAATTAAATCAGAGACTTTTTCCAAAATAACTGGGTGGTTACCATCGCCCAACGACATAGTTTATTGTCCTTGCTCGTTAATTGCGGATTGCAGCGGATGCCTGAGCAGCATCACCGGCATGATCATGCTCATATTGTCGACCATTTATTGTTTATATTCAACGCTTTTGGTGACAATAAATAAGAGTTCAGACCAGCCTTAATAAGGCCTTACGAATGATTATGACCGCTGACTGCATGAACCTGCTCTAAGCGCAAAAAACGGTCGTTCGCATCAGTGGTAAGACGGAAGCGCCCATGTATTCCGCTACCGGTGACAAACGGCAGCAATCGCCCCGCAGGGAAGCTAACGCGAATGCCGTCATCGGTTCTCACCACAACGTTAAAATACCCCTTACCATAGTAGTTCTGCTGATAATCTGCGTAACTAATATGCAAAGTAAACCAGTAATACTTTTCGGTCATGATATTTTTGCCACGTCAAACGGACATTCGGGCTTCATAATTATGCAAAGCTAGTTTTTTTCGTCAGTCGCCAAACTTTGCGAAATCTTCTCATATAAGTCGCTGGCAAGGTTTGGCAGCGCTTTGAGCTCGTTTAAACAGGTTAGCATCAGTTGCTGGCGTTTTGTATCAAACCGGCGCCATTGCAGAAACGGCGTGATCAATCGTGACGCTACCTGCGGGTTGCTACTATTTAAGCTTTTTATAGCAGTGGCAATTAACTGATAACCACTTCCGTCGGCTTGATGAAAGTACCGCATATTGCGCGAAAAGGTAGCTAGTAGCGCATATACCCGGTTTGGATTAGCCAGAGTAAAGGCACTATGCTGTTGCAGGTCTGCAACCTCCCCTACTACATTGCCAACAGGTGCTGCCGCCTGAGTAGCCAGCCATTTGTCCATGACCAACGGGTTGTCTTGCCACTGGTTAGCAAAGTCGGCTAACAACACCGACGCTTGCGGGTTGTCAGTCCAAACTGCAGTTTGTAATGCGGCAATATGGTCTGTCATGCTGGTAGCCTGAGCGTCATGCTGTTGTAACAGCTCGTCAGTGCTCTCTGGGGCCGCTGAACGAGCCAAGCCAAGATACCCTAAACAACGGTTCCTGAGGCTGCGTAAACCAATGGAACGGCCGTCCAGTTCATAGGTGGCTGAACCTAATTGATCACTTAGCGTGTCATATACTGCGGCAAAATCTTCGCGCAATTGTAATGCTATATCCAACTTCAAGCTATCAACCGCTTGCACAATAGCCTCTAGTGGCACTTGCTCATAGAGTTCAGCGAGTTCGTCGACACTTGGGCAAGCCAGTGCCAGCGCTCGTAGTGCTGGATCAACGTCATCGTGCAGCACAGTGCGCAGCGTTGTGGCCACAGAGTCCGACAATTGCGCCGGAATTTCGGCAGCTATTGCGTCTTGCAACAACTTGCGCAACATACTTTGCACTGCATCCCAACGCACCACGGCGTCGTCCGCACAGCCCGCTAGTAAGCGTAATTGCTCTGCGCTGTAATCAGCCTGCAGTTTAACTGGTGCGGAAAAGTTTTCGAGTAAGGCCAGCGTTGGTTCGCTGTCAATACCCTCAAATACCCATTCCTGCTCAGCCTGAGTTAACTCCAGCAAAGTACCGCCGGTGTCAGTATGAGCATACTCCTGATCAGAACTACGCAGCGTCAAGCGCTCACCCTGGTTATTGTAAGCTGAAATAACCACGGGCATGTGGAACGGTTGTTTCGTCGGCTGGCCAGGTGTCGCCGGCGTGCTTTGCTTAATCCGCAGTCGCAATTGCTTGCTGTCTGCAGCAAAACTCTGGGTAACCTGCAGTGATGGCGTGCCAGCCTGACGATACCAGTTGCGGAACTGTTTAAAATCACGATCGTTGGCAGCTTCCATAGCCAGAATGAAATCTTCACAGGTTACGGCCTGACCATCGTAGCGACGCACGTATTCCTGCATACCACGTTGGAAGCCCTGCTCACCCAACAGGGTATGCAGCATACGAATAACTTCGGCACCTTTGTTGTAAACAGTGACCGTGTAAAAGTTATTCATTTCAATAACTTTATCAGGACGGATCGGATGCGCCATCGGGCTGGCATCTTCGTTAAACTGGTGGGTGCGAATAATCTGCACGTCCTGAATCCGGTTCACCGCTCGTGAACCTAAGTCAGCACTAAATTCTTGATCGCGAAATACCGTCAGACCTTCTTTCAGGCTTAGCTGGAACCAGTCACGGCAAGTAATGCGGTTGCCGGTCCAGTTATGAAAGTATTCATGCCCAATCACCGATTCCACATTCAGAAAATCCTGATCAGTAGCGGTATTTGGGTTCGCCAGCACGTACTTCGAATTGAATACGTTTAGCCCTTTATTTTCCATAGCGCCCATGTTGAAGAAATCAACGGCAACAACCATGTAAATATCTAAATCGTATTCCAGATCAAAACGTTCTTCGTCCCAGCGCATCGCATTTTTTAGCGACTGCATAGCATGCTCGGTTTGGTCCAGGTTGCCTTTATCAACGAAGAATTCCAGCGCAACATCACGACCACTGCGAGTTGTAAACTGATCGCGCAATACGTCAAAGTCCCCTGCTACCAGCGCAAACAGATAAGCTGGTTTCGGATGTGGATCGTGCCAGGTTACCCAATGTTCACCCTGCTCGGTTTCACCGCTGTCAATTTTGTTGCCGTTGGCTAACAGGTACGGGTACTGCGCTGCGTCGGCATAAATAGTGGTGGTATAAGTAGCCAACACATCAGGCCGGTCTAAATAATAAGTAATACGGCGGAAGCCCTCGGCCTCGCACTGCGTGCAATAGGTGCCAGCCGACTTGTACAGCCCCTCCAGCGCCTTATTATCAGTTGGATTCACTATGGTAGTAACAGTTAGCGAGAACTGTTCAAGGTCTGTCGCAATAGTGAGTTCAGTATCACTTAACTGGAATTGATCTGAGCCCAAATCGTTACCATTTAACGCCAGGCTCTCAAGCTGTAAATGCTCGCCTTGTAACACCAAAGGTTGTTGGTGTGCTCCCACACGCCTTACCTTCAACTGACTAACCACCTTGGTGTGGTGGTCGGCCAAATGAAAGGTTAACGCAACTTCATCAATGGTGAAGTTCGGAGCACTGTAGTCTTTACGAAATTTAGCAATGGCTGGCGTTGCCGCCACTTCAGCCGATTGTTGTGTCATAAAAAGCTTATACCTTTAAGGTCTTGGATGATTGTTGGTTCTCACCTGGTTTCAGGTAAAGAATACTAAAGCCAGTATAGGCGAAAATGATTGCAAATAGTGGTACCAATAGGTTGAAGAACGCAAATGGTCCATATTCGAACGGACTCACGGCCAACACGCTAAACATGTAGGCACCACAGGTATTCCACGGAATCAGTGCAGAAGTAATGGTACCGCTATCTTCCAGCGTTCGTGACAGAACTCTCGGATCGAGTCCGCGACGTGCATACTCTTCTTTAAACATACGGCCCGGCAGAACAATAGCCATGTATTGGTCGGCGGTAAGTACGTTGGCACCAAAACAAGTGAATATTGTCGCTGTAATTAGCGAGCCGGTAGATTTCGCCGCAACCAGCATGCCCTGAATAAAGCGTTTTAACAGGCCGGTGCGTTCCATAATAGCGCCAAAGGTCATGGCACTTAGAATAAGCCAAATAGTGTTAAGCATGCTGCTCATACCACCGCCGCTTAGCAGTGAATCTAAATCGTCATTGCCGGTTACTACCACAGTACCGTCAGCTAACGCCTGCCAAACCACAGCTAGAGTAGTCAAAGCACCGGTTTCACCGCCGGCCATTTGCGCAATCATTTCAGGTTGGAACAATACCGCCCACAGGCCACCCAGTAAGGCGCCAAAGAACACTGTTGGTAATGCCGGTTTGCGCATAGCAGCAAGGGCAAATAACACCACCAGCGGTATCACCATTTCCCAACCGATATTAAAGGTAGCTACTAGCTCACTTTGCATTTCTTGCAGGCGCACTAAGCTAACATCGGTGTTGGCATTAAAGCCCAGTACCGAAAAAATGATCAGCGCAATCACAAACGACGGCACCGTGGTGTATCCCATGTAACGAATGTGGGCAAACAGCTCAGTTCCGCTAACGGCAGCGGCCAAATTCGTGGTGTCTGATAGCGGTGACATTTTATCGCCAAAATAGGCACCAGACACAATGGCACCAGCGGTAATGGCCGGCGATAAGCCCATGCCTGCGGCAACGCCCATCAACGCCACACCAATAGTGGCAGCCGTAGTCCAGGAACTACCTATGGCAAGCGCCACAATGGCACAAATAACGCAGGTAGCTACGTAGAATAAGCTCGGACTTAACAGCTCCAGACCAAGATAAATAAGTGTTGGAACCGTACCCGACAGCAACCAGGTACCGATTAAGGCACCTACTGCCAAAATAATCAGCATGGCGCCCAGGGCTACAGAAATACCCTCAGTAATGCCCTCTTCTATGTCGCTCCAGGTGTATTTATTGTAAAAGCCCACCAAAGTGGCAATACCAGCCGCAACCAACAAGGCGATTTGGTTAGGACCATAGGATGAATCCTCACCAAACAAATACACTGAGGTGGCTAACATAGCTATGAGTGCTATTAAAGGGATCAGTGCCTGAATGTAGCTCGGGGTTCTGGTTGTTGTATCCGAAGAACTCATGAGTATTTAATTTCCGTTATAAATTGAACGTTACAGCGTAATCACGCCAACTAATTGAAGAAAGATTAAGGTAATTGCGATTGGGGCTAACCAACGTACACAGAACAGCCACAGGCGGAACACCGCCGGTTTGGTATCCAGCTCGTCCTGACTATAGCGAGATTGCATTACCCAGCCCACGAACACCGCTAATAGCAAACCACCTAACGGCAGCAACAAGCTTGAGGTCAGGTAATCAATAAATTCAAAAATGCTGGCTATGGGTTTGCCAAAAATAACCCAATCGAGCTGCGCCCAGCTGCTACCGCTAAAGGAGTACACCGTTAACTGGCCAAACAACCACAATACAGTTCCGGCAATAAGCGTAGCTGGCCAACGGCCAATTTTTAGTTGTTCGCTTAAAAAGGCTACGGCCGATTCAATCATCGCAATAGCCGAGGTAAATGCAGCAATAACAAGCATCACAAAGAATGTGGTACCAATCAGAATACCTGCCGGCATGGTGCTAAAGGCAACCGGTAGGGTTTGGAATATAAGCCCGGGGCCAGCGCCCGGAATAAGGTTCGAGCCAAAAACAATGGGGAAAATGGCTAAGCCTGCAAGTAGCGCAACAAAGGTATCAGCAATGGCTATCCACAGTGTGGTTTGCACCACTGAGGTGCTCTTCGGTAAGTAAGCGCCGTACATAATGACCACACCAGAGGCGAGTCCAAGCGTGAAGAACGCATGCCCCAGCGCAATCATGACGCCATTTACCGTTAACCGGCTAAAATCCGGCGCGAACATAAAGTTCACCGCCGCCTGAAAGTCACCGGTAACTCCGGCATAAACAGCTACCACCATCAGCAGCGCTATCATGGCCGGCAATAAGAATCGCACCGAGCGTTCCAGGCCATTCTTCACACCATTACCAACTACCAGCACAGTTCCGCCAACAATCAGTGTTTGCCAGAAGGTTAACGCTTTCGCATCACCAGTTAACGCCATAAAGGTATCGTTAATGGCTGCGGTACTGGCGCCGGAAAAGGTTCCCGCGCCGGCTTCGAATACGTAAGCCAAGGCCCAGCCCGCTATGACGGTATAAAAGCTAAGTACCAGGAAGCCAGTTAACATGCCCAGCCAACCGGCTGACTGCCACCAACTGCTACGTCCTGATTCCTTCGCCACTACTCGTGCTGCATGGCCCGGGGAGTGACGACCGCGGCGGCCAATAACCACCTCAGCAATCATGACCGGAATACCTATGAGTAAAATACACACAAGATAAACTAGAACAAAGGCACCGCCACCGTTCTCACCGGTTATATAGGGGAACTTCCAGATATTGCCCAAACCAACGGCGGCTGCCGTTGAGGCCAGAATAAAAGAAAGTCGGCTAGACCACCGACTTGAAATCGCATTTGTTATAGTTGTCATGTGCAATTCATTATTGTGGATGTAAACAAAGCCGCTATCTGACCACAAAACCGCAGTCGTTGACAAGCGCATACAGAAAAGCCGCATTCCTGCGGCTTTTCAAACAAACAACTAGCTATTGCAACGCAAGCTGCTTTTCTTCAATTAAATCAAATGCCAAATAGATGGTTTCATCTAAGTAAGGATCGGCTTCTAATAACTCATCATCAATGTCGTCCAGATCTTCAAGTTCCTTCACTGGTTCCATGCCTTGACGCTGCAAACGATCATTCATTCGAGTTAAGCGCTTCGCATCTTCATCATCTTGCTCTTGCTGACGCTTTTCCAGTGACAAGCTAATCCAGGTTTTATCATGCTGTTCACGGTATCTTTCAATGTCCGCGAACACGTATTTAAACTCAGGATTTTCATTAACGCGCTCGTCAACCAGTGTCTGTAGTTCTTTTAAACGATCCGGTTTTGGTTGCCCCACCATTTCATAAGGCGCGGGATTAATGCTGTCCCATGGTAAAGCGTTGTCTTCACTACTTTCGCCAAACTCTTCATGATCAATGTATGCCGGTAAATTAATGTCAGGTTGCACGCCTTTCATTTGGGTACTGCCACCATCAATACGGTAGAACTTGGCAACTGTGTATTGCACACTACCCATAGGTTCTGAGAAGAAGTCAAAGCGGCGTTGCAAGCCTCTATGCTGCTGCACAGTACCTTTACCGAAGGTGTTTTCACCAACCACTACTGCGCGTCCATAGTCCTGCATTGCAGCGGCAAAAATTTCAGAAGCAGAAGCACTATAGCGGTTCACCATAATCGTCAGCGGACCCTCATAATAAGTTCTACCATCGCGGTCGGCGCTAACGTCAACGCGGCCGCTGGCATCACTAACCTGCACTACCGGGCCTTTATCAATAAATAAGCCAGATAATGAAATGGCCTCATTCAAGGCGCCACCACCATTGTCGCGCAAATCAACAATTAAACCCTCTACTTTCTCTTCTTCAAGTTCTTCAATTAAATCAATAACATCAGCGGTAAGGTTGTTATAGAAACCAGGAATGGTAATAACACCCATTTTGCGGCCCTTATATTCACCCTCTTCCGGTATTTTTACTTCAGCTTTCGCAGCGCGATCTTCTAATTTCACTTCATCGCGTACAATAGTGATTTCTTTTGGAGTACCACCAGCACCCTGGCTAGCCTTTAATACCTGCAGGCGCACAGTAGAACCTTTCGGACCTTTAATTAGCTCAACCACTTCGTCAAGCCGCCAGCCAACTACATCTACGAAAGTATCTTTCTCATCGCCCTGCCCAACACCGATAATTTTATCATCCGGGCCTATGCCACCGTTCTTGTCAGCCGGTCCACCAGGTACCAGGCTACGCACAATGGTGTAATCATATTCGGATTGCAGCACCGCACCTATACCTTCCAGCGACAAGTTCATGTTCTGCTGAAAGCGTTCGGAGTTGCTTGGCGATAAATAGCTGGTGTGAGCTTCAACGCTGCGCGCAAAGGCATTCATTACTGCCTGAAACACATCTTCAGAGTTGGTCTGGGTTAACCGCTTCAGGGTGCTGTTATAACGCTTACCCAAAGTCTCTACCGTTTCCGGCCAGTCTTTTCCTGCCAACTTCAAGTTCAACGCATCGTATTTAACCCGCTGGCGCCAGAGTTCATCCAGTTCAGCTTCTGATTCCGGCCAACTGGCGTCTTCACGGTTGTAATAGTATTTGTCTTCGTTGTCGCTGAAGTCCATTGGTTGGTCTTCATCCAGCAGCGACAAAGCATAGCTATAGCGTTCAAAACGACGTTCTAACGCTTTATCATGAAGGTTGTACGCAATAGTTAAGTCGCCGCTGTTAATCATATCGTCAAACAACGAACGGTACTCTTCAGTCGCTTCCACGTCGCTTTTTAATAAAAACATTTTGCTGTAGTCCAGCACTTCTAAATAACGATCATGAATTTGACTCGATAATTCGTCATTCAGCGTCATGTTTTTATAGTGGTAGCGGGTAAAGTAGGAGTTGATACGCTTACTTGCCACTTGATGGTGCTCAGCTGGCTCCAGCTCAGGTAACTCAGAAATTTCATGAGCCGGCGGGATAGCCAAAGTAATTGGCGCCCATAAAGCGATAGCTATAGACAGTGGCAAAACACCAAAGCGTTTCATACGCATACTCCTAGTTAGCTAAAAAATATATTTTCAGCTTTCACCTTCATTGTTAAACCATTTTGCAATTGAACCTGAACATCGTCCCGCTCAACCGCTACAACTTGTCCAGGCATTGGTGCCTGACCAACTTTAACTTGTACTTGTTGACCTACTTTCAACTGGTTAAGTTCCGCTTGTTGCAGGTTAACCGGTTTAGCTTTGGCGGCTTTCGGCGCGGCAGGTTTACCAGCTGGCTTACGTTTTGCTGGCGTTTTTGCCCGAGCCTGACGCTTCTGCTCAGGCTTCGCGGCTTTTTCCTGCTGGCGTTTTTCCGCGGCTTTCTCTGCGGCTTTTGCTTTAGAGGCTGCTAATTCTTCTTCAGCATGTTGTTGATGGCCTTCTTCTACAATACCCGCCGCATTGCCATCCAGATCAACGCGCTCGGCGCCGGCTTTCACCACGCGCAAGTAACGCCAACTATTGGTGTAGTGCCGAAGTGCCGTTCGTATGCGCGTTTTACTCACCCGCTCATCATTCTCTAAACGTGTCGCTAAATCATCGAAAATACCGATTTTTAGAGGTTTGGCTTCGCCTGTTAAGCTAAAGCACTGGGGGAATTTTTCAGCCAAATAGGCAATAACCGCTTTGCTCTGGGTTATTTTTGGGGCGACTTCGCCACTCCCTTGTTCAATATCACTCATCCGTATCTTCTTCCTGTTGGCGAACTTCAGCTAATTGTTCAAGTACGTACGTTTCCATTTCTTCGCTGTCTAAACCGAGCAACTCAGGCTCCTCAATCCAGGCATATAAAGTACGGCGCACTACTTCTTCCAATTGCTCCAAGCTATCGTCTTCGTCACTATTATCGGCAATAAAATGCAGCATCTGATTCATTTGATCAGTAGCTTGCTCTTCTTCGCCTTCAAAAAATGCCATATCGTGTTCGCTGACAAGATAGGCGCGAATATCAAATTCACTCCACATGTAAACTTCCCTGCGGCGTTATGAACGCTGCCATTGCAGCTTTTCTATGACTTTCCCCAAGGCTGTTAAACCAGCCGCATCCGACTCGCTAAACCGGCCCTGAGAAGGACTATCAATATCTAGTACAGCCACCACTTTATCGGCAACTATAATGGGCACTACCACTTCTGATTCAGACGCTGCGTCACACGCAATATGCCCTGCGAAGGCATGCACGTCAGCAACCAGCTGAGTTTCCTGAGTTGCCGCAGCAGTTCCGCATACGCCACTACCGAAGGCAATGCGAATACAGGCAACTTTGCCCTGAAACGGACCTAACACCAGGGTATCTTCACCTTCGGTTAGATAAAATCCGGCCCAGTTCACGTTATCAAGCTGATCGTACACCAGCGCCGATAAGTTCGCTAAATTTGCAATCAGGTTAGGTTCGTCGGCCGTAATGGCTTCGGCTTGTGCAATCAGATCTTGGTAAAACTGAGTTAGCATACTAGGAGTCACTATTAGTGTCGGTAAGTGGAAAGCGAGCGATGCTCTGCTCCAGGTTGTTTCTGGCGTTTTGGTCGCTGGCAGATAACGATGCGCGCATTTCTTTTTTAGTTTTCGTAACTAACTGGCCATCAGCACCTACCCGGAAAGGTTCATCTCCGGGTAAATACTTTGCCTGGTAAGCAATAATAAGTTGTAGCGTTTGTTCTTTTTGCGGCTCACTTAACATTGCGCCATCTGGCCAACGACCAGTTTCTACTGCCGTTACCAGTCGCTCAAAGGTTTCGCGACTAATAGACGCAATTAAGTCATCAAACTTCATTAACGCCGCCGTTTACCCAGAAATGCCATACGAAAACGAGTAATGACATACCAAATGCCACCAATAACCATAAGTCCAATACTGAGATTGGCCGGCAACGACTTTGGCTCGGGCTGCTGAATAGCCCAATACGCAAAGCTTGCGATAAGAATTAATAATGAGAGCATGGATTGTTGTGCGAGTTTGTCTTTACGCAACTGCTTCATACGCGCCCATTCCCGGTCCAGGTCGCTATCGGACTGGCCTTGTAAATTAAAACCACAATGCGGACATTCTGGTGCTTTTGATGAAATTCGTTTGTTACACGATGGGCAATTAGTTAGCGCCATAGCATTCCCCGTTTTCCTCTCTAATCCAAGCAATATAAGGGTTTTATGGGTAAATTCAAGGGTTGCGAGGGCTTTAGAATAAATTAAGCCCGTCAAGCGACGGGCTTATTTACACAAACTGCACAAAAATTGATTTATTTTTGCTTCTCTTTCTCGCGATCTTTGTCAAACGAAACCCAATAGTCTTTCACGGTAGATTTCATTTCTTTTCGCAGCAGAATAATACCCAGTAAGTTGGGCAGCGTCATAAGTACTATTGCCACGTAAGACATCGTCCACACCAGCGTTGTATCCGCAAAGGACGCCACAAAGAAGCCTGCAACATACAGAATCCGGTATGGCATAACGCCGCGTTGACCAACCAAGTAAACTATGGCGCGGTCACCATAGTACGACCAGGCAATAGCAGTTGAAAACGCGAACATTAACAAGCTGATAGGAATAATGTACTCACCGGCATCACCCAGGAAGCCACGCGAGAAAGCCAGCGATGTCAGCGGTGCTGAATGCACCAGTGATTCACCAATAACCGTAATATCATCCTTGCGAAGCTGGCCGTTTTCCACTCGTAGTACGCCGTTGTACGGGTCTTCACCGGCGACAATAAAGCGAACGTTTTCAGCCACTGAACGAGCATGCAGCAAGGTATAGCCGTTGCTAACGGGCGCACCATCACGAACTTCAACAGTACCGGTGTAAAGCTCTACGCTGTTGTCACTGGTATCGTTCAAGTAGGCATGCAAGGATCCGCGATCGGCAGCAAGACTGTCGTCATAGTTGCCGCTGATGAATTCCATGTCAGCCCGGGCAAAAATGTTTTCATGTTTTTCTGACCACACCCCGGACGACAGAATAACGAGACCCGTTAAGGTACAAATAACAATCGTATCTATGAATGGCTCAAGAATTGAAACCATACCTTCAGACACCGGTTCCTCTGCTCGCGCGCTAGCGTGAGCGATAGGCGCAGAACCCTGACCCGCTTCGTTTGAGAATAAACCACGGTTTACACCCCGGTTGAACGCGTAGGCAAAAGTTGCACCCAGGAAGCCACCTGTTGCGGCTGAACCGGTGAAGGCGTCAGTGAAGATAGCGGCAATGGAAGGACCAATGTTCTCAAGGTTATAGAAAATAACACTCAGTGAACCAACAACGTAAAGTAAGGCCATCAGCGGTACAACTTTGGATGTCACTGCCGCGATGCGCTTAATGCCGCCAATAATAACCATGGCCAGCAAAATAGCCAGCACGCCACCAGTTAGCATTGGCTCTATACCAAAGCTAGATTCCATGCTAACCGCGATGTTATTGATTTGCGGCATGTTACCGGTACCAAAGGAGCTGATAACTGTAGCAATAGCAAAAATCACTGCCAACCATTTCATGTTCAAGCGGCGATCCATGTAGTACATGGGGCCACCAGCCATGGTGCCATCTTCGGTTTTAACACGGTATTTGTGCGATAAGGTTACTTCCACAAACTTGGTGGTCATACCCAGGAACGCGGTAATCCACATCCAGAACAAAGCTGCCGGGCCGCCAAGGAAGATAGCCAGCGCCACACCACCAATGTTACCGGTACCGACAGTACCGGACAGTGCTGTTGATAGCGCCTGGAAGTGCGAGGTATCGCCTTCAGCACCTTTTTTATCGAATTTACCGCTAATAACTTTCCAGGCGTGACGGAAGTACCGCAATTGTGGAAAGCCCAGGTAAATAGTGAAGAACAGACCTACACCCAGCAGGATGTATGGAAAATAAGCTGCTGAGCCTAAGTAGCTATCCAGCAGAAGCAGAAAGTTATTGATTGCGTCCAAGGTTATCCCCCTAGCCTTTAATCTTGTTAAAGGTTCTTATGATTTTATGGTTTTTATACACGCAAAACTTCATGAAAGCGAGCACCGTAACAGCTTAGTTGCTACGGAGATCGCCAGCTACAGCATAAATCGCACTAATAGTGTCAGCACCAAGCTGACGACAACGATTTACTGACCAGCCATAATCTGCGTCCGGCAGATCGGCGTTGTCTTTAAACGGCATTTCAATAGTAAAGGCCAGGCACTTATGCGCTTCACCAACAGATGCACAAGCAATACTCAGATTAGCTTCACCCGGAGCGTCTTGCTCATACCCATATTTGGTTTGGAATTCCGGCGTAATAGCTACCAATGCATCTTTAAACTTAGTTTCCAGTGCCTGATGCGCGTCGTTATAGCTTGGAATACCTTCACAGCCCGCCACAAAGTTATACGGCAAGCCTTCATCGCCGTGAATGTCCAAATACAAATCAACACCGGTTTCGGCCATTTTCTGCTTCACCAGGTACACTTCCGGGCTTTTTTCCATGGAAGGCTCAGCCCACTCACGGTTCAAGTTCACCCCAGCGGCATTGGTTCTTAAGTGACCACGCACGCTGCCATCCGGATTCATGTTTGGAACTATATAAAATACGTGCTGTTGTAAAAGCTTACGCACGGCACCGTCTTCATCATCCAGCAAACGGCTTAACGCACCTTCAACAAACCATTCAGCCATAGATTCACCCGGGTGCTGACGCGCGGTAATCCACACTGCTTTTTTATCAGCATCGGGTTCACCGATAACCAATAGGTTCATGTCACGGCCATCCAGGGTCTGACCTAGCAGTTCATGCTGGCAATCCATGGACTGTTGCGCCCACTGCACCAAATCTTGATGGCGCTCATAGGAATACGGAATAAAATATGCGTAGTACACGCTTTCCTGGTCAGGAATGTGGCTAATTACCAGTTGCTTACCATCGTAGCTGGTAGGTACCCGGAACCAGGTTTCGCGGTCATAAGAAGCCAGCGCGGAATAATCTTCCCAACCTACCGGATAAGCCGCAGTACCAGCATTTTCGATGGTCATAACATGTTCAACACCAGCTTCACCGTAAAGTTTAAAATGAAACCACTGATAAAAATCGGATTCGTTGTCTTTGCGAATGGCAAGACGAATACTCTCTGGTGAATTAGCTTCAATGACATCAATATTGCCACTGTCGAACTGCGCAGTTATATGCATTTGAATTACCCTTTTTATTTTTTCTTATGAAAAAAGCGCCGGATCTGGCGCTTTTCTCAATTACTTCGGTAAATTTAAAATCTCTTGTCCAGCCATCTTTTCAGCTACACGAATAACCTGACAGCTATAACCAAACTCATTGTCATACCAAACATACAATACAGCCCGGTCACCATCAACAATGGTTGCTTGTGAATCAACGACACCGGCATGACGAGAACCAACCAAATCGGTAGAAACGATTTCAGTAGAGGCGGTGTAATCGATTTGCGCCTGCATGTTTGAATGCAATGCAATTTCGCGCAGAAAGTCATTTAAGCTATCACGATCAGTAGCCGTATTCAGATTTAGATTCATAATCGCCATAGACACGTTCGGGGTTGGTACCCGAATGGCATTACCGGTTAATTTACCGGTTAACTCTGGCAACGCTTTAGATACTGCTTTGGCAGCACCAGTTTCAGTAATAACCATGTTCAGTGGCGCTGAGCGACCACGGCGATCCGCTTTGTGGTAGTTATCAATTAAGTTCTGATCGTTGGTATACGAGTGAATGGTCTCTACGTGGCCATTACGAATACCGTATTTGTCATTAATAACTTTCAGTACTGGTGTAATCGCGTTAGTAGTACAGCTCGCCGCAGATACAATTAAATCGTCTGCTAAAATATCGCTGTCATTCACGCCATGTACGATGTTTTTGATGCTGCCTTTAGAAGGTGCTGTCAGCAGCACTTTCTTCACACCTTTCGATTTCAGGTGCAAACCAAGACCAGCTTCGTCTTTCCAGATACCAGTGTTATCAATAACAATAGCGTCTTTAATACCGTACTGAGTGTAATCGACTTGGTCAGGACCATCAGAGTAAATCACTTTAATGCTGGTACCGTTCGCCTTAATCGAGCTGTTCTCTTCATCAACGGTAATAGAACCATTAAACGGACCATGCACCGAGTCACGACGCAATAAGCTTGCACGTTTTTCTAAGTCACCATCACGGCCACCGCGCACTACAATGGCGCGTAAACGCATTTTATTATTACTACCGTTGCGCTCAATTAATAATCGCGCCAGCAACCGACCGATACGACCAAAACCATACAAAACGATGTCCTGAGCCGGAATTTCGTCTTGCTTATCAATAATATCAACCAACTGCTCTTGTACGTATTGCTCAACACTCTTACCTTCGCCTTGCCCTTTGTGCAAGTAGTTAAAGGCCAGTTTACCTAAGTCAATACGCGCTGGTGCCAGCTTCAGCTTGGCGATAGCTTCTAAGAACGGGTAGCTTTCACGCAACCGCAGCTTCATGCCTTCATGACGGCGAATCAGGCGGTGCGCTTTGATAATGTTGATGGTGGATACGTTCAGCAAGGTGCGACCATAAACTAATATTTCCACACCTGAATTACGGTACAAGCGCCCTAATAATGGCTGCATCATTTCGGCGTATTCCTGGCGTTCTTGCCAGCTTGTTAACGTTTGATCTTGCTGCGTATCAGTCATGCGATAAACCTTTTCTGAGGATAAAGATGAAAAAAGTGGCGCTATTGTAATGAAAAATGGCCGCAGACGCCAATGCTGACTCGGCCTATACAAGCAATTTATTCCACCATAAAGATTCAACAGGGCTATCCTTAAGTGTCATAAATCTATGATAATATAGGCAAGTATTGGTACCGCTAAAGTCAAACCCAGCGGGCATTCCATTCGAAAATTCATTTAAAATTAGGAGCACTGCTATGCTACGGCGCACAAAGATTGTAACTACCTTAGGCCCGGCAACCGATAAGCCTGACGTATTAGCAGCACTCATTGCAGCCGGAGCCAATGTGGTGCGGCTTAACTTTTCCCATGGTAAGGCTGACGACCATATTCTGCGGGCTAAGCAGGTGCGTGAAATTGCCGCCAGCCAAGGTCGTCATGTGGCTATTTTAGGCGACCTGCAAGGCCCTAAAATACGGGTTGCCCGCTTTAAAGAAGACAGCATCACGCTGGTTAATGGCAACACTTTTATACTGGATGCCGAACTCGGCACTGCTGATGGTGATGAACACCAGGTTGGCATCGACTACAAAGAACTGCCAAACGATGTTCTGGCCGGCGATATTTTGTTACTCGATGATGGCCGCGTGCAGCTAGAAGTAACCGAAGTAAAAGGCAGCAAAGTGATCACCCGGGTTACCGTGGGTGGCAAGTTATCGAATAACAAAGGTATTAACCGTCAGGGCGGTGGTTTATCGGCCGCAGCTTTGACTGAAAAAGATTTGGAAGACATAAAAACCGCCGCAAAAATTGGCGTTGATTACCTGGCAGTATCTTTCCCGCGCAGTAGTGATGACATTAATCAAGCTCGCCAGTTGCTGCGTAAAGCAGGTGGTAACGGTTTACTCTGCGCCAAAATTGAACGCGCCGAAGCCGTAGCCAGTGATGCTGCGCTTGACGATATTATTCGCGCCTCCGATGCCGTGATGGTTGCCCGGGGTGATTTGGGAGTTGAAATTGGCGATGCGCAACTGGTAGGTAAACAAAAGAAAATCATTGAGCGCTCGCGCCGCTTGAACAAGGTTGTGATTACCGCCACGCAAATGATGGAATCTATGATTGAAAGCCCCATGCCAACCCGGGCCGAAGTTATGGACGTTGCCAACGCTGTATTGGATGGTACCGATGCCGTAATGCTATCTGCAGAAACCGCAGCTGGTAAATACCCGGTTGAAACGGTGAAATCTATGGCTGAAATTTGTAAAGGTGCGGAAACACACCCAATGGCGCAACTGGAACACAAAGACTTAGCAGAAATGTTTGCCAGTATTCAGGAAGCGGCAGCCATGGCAGCTATGTATACCGCCACTCACTTAACTGGCGTTAAAGCCATTATTGCGTTAACCGAGTCAGGCTTCACCGCCAAGTTAATGTCACGTATCACCAGTACCTTGCCAATATTCTCGCTGTCACGGCATATTACCAGCCGGTCTAAGTGCGCATTGTATCGTGGTGTGTACCCGGTTGAGTTTGATTCAACCCAGTGGCCGGCTGAATCCTTAGTAAAAGAAGCAATTGAAGTGGTTAAGCAACAGGGTCACATACACACTGGGGATTTAGTGATTCTAACTCACGGTGATGTAATGGAAACGGTAGGCTCTACCAATACCTGCAAAATCATGACGGTTCAATAAAAACGCTGTCGGGCGGCTTATTCAGCACTTTTAAAGTGTTGTATTAAGCCGTCCAAATCTTCGATGTAGCTATTTATTCGCTCGACCACACGCTCACGTTGACGCTCATTCAAACTTTTATAAAGCGCCAGCAAATAGCGTTGATCAACACCCCGGTTCAATTCTGACGATTTTTGCATTTCTTCACTGCGCCAGTTCTGAGGTTCTTTAATCAAACGCTCAAGTTCGCTCTGGTAGTTCTCCGACTCAGGCCCTGCCCGCAAAGTCTCAGCAAAGGAATCAAGCCAGCTCTGGCGATAGTTTAACCACATTTCACCGCGCGACTGCTCTGCTTCAAGCCACTCTTGTAGCAGGCTTTCCTGCTGCTCGGTCAAACGCCCTACCCAATCGCTGACTTCATCGCGACGTTCTTCTAACTCCTCTTGAAAACGCTCGTCGGGAGACTCTTCTATGCGCTCCTGATAGCGTTCTTTACGTTCATTCAGCTTCTCTTGCAAGTTGGTCAAAAGTTCGTCTTGTTGAGCTTCTGACAGCTCAGGTAGCAACTCTTGCGCGTAGGGGTGCGCTTGCAAACGCACGCGCTCCCAGAAATACCAGCCGTCACTGGTTACTTGCTCTAAGGTTGTTGCGGTAAGGGTATTAGATTGCACCGCATCACGTAGTTGCAACAAGGTGTTGCGATATAGCGGCAGTTCCGAGGTGGCGTGCCACTCGTGTAGTTCAGTAATATCCTGGTCAACGCGCTCCTGCTGAGTCGAGTTCAGACTCACATAATCATCTATTTTCCAGGCAATGAGAGTATCGGCAAAGCGATAGCCAAGCTGCGATGAACACCCCACCATTAACCAACATAGAACGACCACAAACCAGTAGCGCATATAGAACACCTAAGTATTGAGGATTAACTTTTTAATCCTATCTTTATAGCTTCTACTTACTTTTAGTTGTTTTCCGTTACGAAGGATCAAATGATACTCGCCGTTCTGGCGACTACATAGCTTTTCCACATGCGCCATATTCACGATAGCGGAACGGTGAATGCGTTGGAAACGCTGAGGATTCAGCTCTTGCTCCAGCTCTTTCATGGTACGCCGTAATATATGTGTTTCGTTCTGTGCGTGAATACACATGTAATCGCCGGCAGCGTCTACCCACTCAATGGCATTGATGGCTACCCGGGTAATTTCACCACTTTCTTTAATGGCAATATGCTCCGGGTAACGACTGCCACTTATATCTTCGCCGCTAGCTAAGCGTTTTAAAATATCTTCACAATCTTCGCCGGTCGCGTCTGCCACTAAGTTAATGAGCTTATCTTGTTGTTGCTGCTGTTGTTGTTGCTCAATAGTACTCATGGTGCGATCTATCGCTTTTTGCAAACGCTCGTGATCAACTGGCTTCAGCAGGTAATCAATAGCACGCACTTCAAAAGCTTTAATCGCATACTGGTCATAGGCAGTTACAAATACCACCAACGGCATCGGCAACTGCTGCTGGCGAATTTCACGCAACACTTCAAAGCCGTTCATACCGGGCATTTGAATATCCAGAAACATCAGTTGGGGTTGGTGCGCTTTCACAGCTTCCAAAGCCTGGCGTCCACTTTGACAAGCATCTAGTACCTGTACTTCCGGAAAATCCTCTAATCTTACCGACAAGCCCTTACGGGCAAGGGATTCATCATCAACCACAAGGGTCTTAATCCGTTCTGTCATAGTCCTTCAACCTGTTCCCAGGGGATCCTGATATCAATGCATAAGCCGGTTGGCTCGTTAGAGGACAATGTAAAGGAGTAATTCTTTCCATACAAGGCTTCTAGTCGATCGCGTGTATTTGCCAAACCCACACCACCGGATTTCACCAGCTCCTGAGGCGGTATTTTACTACCCGGACCATTATCGGATAACGACAACACTAGATCGTCGCCGATCACCCGCGCCTTAACCACTACCTCACCACCTTCTTCCATCCGCGCAATGGCATATTTGATGGAATTCTCGATGAGTGGTTGCAGTATTAAACTTGGCACCAGCGCATTTCTTGCCTTGTCTTCAATATCTATGTTTACGCGTAAACGCTCGTCAAACCGAACCTTTTCAATATCCAGATATAGCTTCAAGGCATCCAGTTCACGATCCAAAGGTATTTTTTTAATCGGCTCGTTATCCAGTGAAAAGCGCAGGAACAGGCTTAACTTCGACATCATGCGATTCGCCAGTTCGTTTTCTTTTACCAGAATAAGCGTAGATATGGCATTTAAGGTGTTAAACAAAAAGTGCGGATTTAACTGGTAGCGCAGCATTTTCAACTGCGCCTGATGCGCCATGGAGGTTGCCACTAAGGCTTTTTGCTTTTCGTCCTGCAGCATTTGGTAATACTTGATACCGAAGTACAGGCCGCTCCAGCTCAGCATAATGTAGAACTTTGCCAAACTGTTCTTGAAATAGAACCAGTTGCTTTCGGGCCGAAACCCGAATTTATAGATTTCCCAATACGTGGCGTTATCAATAACCGCCCAGGTAACGGCGCTACAATAAGCGGAGCTTAATACGATTAATACCAGCTGCCAGGGTCTCACGTCCCAAATACGGCGATATAAATAACGTAGCGGTACGGTTAGTAGAAAACCGGCATATGCGCCCAACAGCAGGATCAGCACGTAAATATCGCGCATCTCGTGCATCAGTGAGCCAATGTAATGAACTAGCGCGTAGCCTGACCAACCCACTCCCTGTAGTACCCAGAAGAAGCGGTTGCGGTCGTCAAGTAAACCGCGCCATTGTGATAACTTAAATTGCATGATGACCTCTCTTGGAATGGATTATACGTCAGTTCCAAAGAGGTAAACTGATTTCTATCTCAAGCTAAGCGCTGTTGAACGCAGCATTCTTCCGTTGACTAATAATCAGCGCTGTCGATATCTATTAACGACGCGGCAAACAGCTGCTTAATATCTTCGTTATTGCGACTGCGGGCAAACTGAATACCCATCATGGTTTGTGGGCTCTCGTCGTCTCGATGAACAACGCGTATGTCGCGTACAATACCGGTAATAGTGATGTCTTGTTGCAACCACTGAAAGCGCAAGTCAATGTGGCTGTCTTTTTCAACGTCCAGGGCTTCGTCCTGTACCACTAACTGACAGCCACTCATGGAAAGGTTAACCACCAGCGCGGAATAGTCGCTATCGGCCCCCGCCATTTTGGTAATTTGCGTGGGTAAACGGGTTTCAAAGCGACGATCGCTGCGAATAGGACGGCTTTCAACAATTTGCGGCATGTCGATGTACATTAACTTGGTCGGGTGGCTAGTAATGAATTCAACATCACTTCGAAAGGCAATAACTTCGCCTAAATCACCCTCTAGAACGAAACGCACTACTACAGCCACACCCTCGTAAATAGCATCGCGCATATCGCCGAATTTACGGGTATCGGGCATAGCTACAATAAAGAAACGCTTTTTTACGATTCCAACAAATTCGGTCTGGAAGCGAAGTGGTACACTGGTTTTATTGATTTGAATTTCAACGCGCTGTCCAACTGGCAATTCAAATATTTTTTTTAGCATATCCACGTGAGTAATCTTCCTTATGGCTACTCGTTCTGATTTAATCCCTATTCAAGGCTTTTCGCATATCACCCGAGCAGAGAGGTTCTCTTGGTTTCCTATAAAATAACACCCATTGACGTACACGGTCACCTGTTCGAGATAAAATTATCCATTCCTGAACCTGCAACGCAAGGCCAACGCGTCAAACTTCCAGCCTGGATTCCGGGCAGCTACATGATCCGCGATTTCGCGAAGAATATTATGGGCCTTTATGCCCAGTGCCACGGCGAACCTGTTGCCGTAAAACTTATAGATAAACACACCTGGGAGCTTGGCCAGCTAAATGGCCCGGTTGAGATATTTTATCAAGCCTACGCCTGGGATTTATCGGTCCGCACTGCTTATCTCGACCAATTCTGGGGTTTCTTTAATAACAGTAGCTTATGTTTAGCTGTTGAGGGGCAAACCGACCAACCTTGTGAGTTAATTTTAGAACCTTGTGAGCAACACCCCGAATGGCAGGTTGCTACCGGCATGCCGCGAACTTCCGGTGATTCGTTCAAACCCGGAAGTTTTCAGGCCGACAGTTACGAAGCATTAATTGACTACCCATTCCTGCTGGGCAATCTGGTTATTGAAGAATTTATTGCTGGCGGAATCAAGCATGCGTTGGTACTGGCTGGTAGAAACTACGCCGACACCGCCCGTATTACCGCTGATTTAGCACGCATTTGTGAATACCAGTTGGACATGTTCGGCAAACCAGCGCCGTTTGAGTCCTACACCTTCTTAACCATAGTTGTGGGCAAAGGTTTTGGTGGGCTGGAGCATCGTAACTCCACCGCCCTGATGTGCTCACGCAAAGATCTTGCGCAAGCAGGTGAAGTAGAAATTGATAACGACTACCGCACTTTTTTAAGCTTGTGCAGCCACGAGTACTTTCACAGCTGGAATATTAAAACCCTCAAACCTAAAGTGTTTGTGCCCTACCAGCTCGATGCCGAAAGCTACACCGAGCAGTTGTGGTTCTACGAGGGTATGACTTCGTACTATGACGACTACGTACTTCATTGTGCCGGTATCATTGACGAAAAAGCGTATTTAAACCTGATAGGGGAAACCATTGCGCGGGTTCAGCGCGGTGTTGGTGAGAGCATTCAAACCGTTACCGAATCAAGTTTCCTGGCCTGGACCAAGTTCTATCAGCAAGGTGAAAATGCGCCCAACAGCATTATTAGCTATTACGCCAAAGGCGCGCTTATTGGGTTGTGTCTGGATTTGCAGCTACGCTTGTTAACCGACCACAAATTAACCCTGGCGCAGGTGATGCAAGACTTGTGGAATAAATACGGCAAAGAGCAGCTGGGTACTGAAGACCACACCTTTGTGGAGCACTTAAACAGTTATCCGGGCGTAGATTTAACCGAGTTTATGCACACTGCACTGCGCACTACCAAGCCGTTGCCACTGCAAACCCTGTTGCAAAGCTTTGGCGTAAAGTTGGAGAGTACCTTCGCTGCTGACGATAACAGTCACAACGGCAAGCGCGCCAGCGACAGCTTACCGGTACAACTGGGTGCCAAATATAAAGGCTCATCGCAGGGGCTGGAATTACTGAACGTGTACGCCAATGAGCCAGCCAAACGAGCGGGCTTAGCCGCTGGTGATCGCATTATTGCCATTGATGATTTACAGGTGACGGACACCACAGTGAAAGAGGTGTTGAGCCGCATGGCGCCGGGACAAGCCACCAAAGTGCATGCCTTTCGGCGTGATGAACTGATGACGTTAACCATAGAATGGACCGAGCCTAAGCCTTACTCACGGGTACTTAGTGTTACTCACCCGGAACTTATTAATGGTTGGTTGACGCTTAGCGAGGAAGCGCCAACCGATTAATCAGTCGTTATCAAATAAATACGGCAACAAGGCTGGATCTAACTTCTCTTGTTGCCAGTTCACCCGCCAGTCTAAATGCGGGCCAGTCACGCGGCCGGTTGCACCAATTTCAGCAATAATGTCACCCTGATTTACATCTTTGCCCACTTCCACCAACACCTGATGTAAATGAATATAGGTTGTGGTGACGCCATAGCCATGGTCAATAATCAAAGTTCCGCCAGAAAAGAACATATCCGGCACCGCAAGTAATACCCGCCCAGGCCAGGGTGCGATCACCGGCGTTCCGGTTGGCGCCGCTATATCGAGGCCGAAATGAGGACGCCGGGGTTCGCCGTTAAAAATTCGCTGACTACCATAAACGCCACTAATTCGGCCTTCAGCCGGACGAATAACAGGTGTCAGAAAGTCACGTCGGTCGCTAAAGGTTTGCCGCGCTAACCAAACTTGCTCGGAATCTTGTCTGGAGCGCTTCACCTGCTCCGGATTCGGATTTACGGTACTTGCCGGCACGCCGTCAACCCGGTCAACCTTATATTCGCGCTGGGTTAGCTCTAATGCCCGCTCAATTTTGCTACCGTCGGGTAATTGCACCTGAAGTTGATGCTGTAGCTGGGCATCACGGCCAAAGCCAAACACAAACTCGCCAGCGGGCGTTACTTCCAGCTTTTCACCATTAAGTTTTACCTCACTACCGGGCTCAGTAGAGCCAATAATCAGCGCGCCCTGAGTAAGTTTACCCTGTAATTGCAGCTTGTCGGCTGTGGCTTCATTACCATGTACAGCCGTTACGGCGATTAGATTCATGGTGGCGATGGCAGCAACAGCTACTAGTGCTTTGCGTGCCGTAGGCAACATTTCGAGCATAAACTTAGGCATAACCAATTGCTCCTTTACCAACACCCTCAAACGCTGTTACCTGAACCTTGGCTTGCGGATATTGTTGTTTCACCTGGTCAGCAAGATACTGGGCCAGACATTCCACCGTGGAATCGGTTGGAATAATATAATTTTCACCACGTGGTACCAGTAATTCAAACAACCCCTGGTCAGCGGTGTAAGCGTAGGCTACGTGGGTGTGTTCATTGCACTGCCCTGCGGTCTGCGAACAATCTACCTCAGCCAAACTCACCTCATCTTCCAGCGAGCCTATATAAATGTCGCGCCAGCGCTCACACCAGGCCGCTTCCAGTGTTTCTGAACGTTTGCCGTCAAGACTAATGTAAAGTCGTGACCGGTGTCCGTGCGCAATACGCTGACAGTTACCATCGTGCTTCTTCAAACCGTGGGTGTAATGATAAAACGCGCCAGGAATAGCTTCGGCACGCAGTTGCAACTGTAAACCTGCTACGTTCTCTGGTAGCTCGCGTTTGATCACCGCTCGTAAATAATCAGTAACCGTATCAATAGTCACCTGTTCAGAATCTATAAAAGCAAAGGCATCAGCTGGGCAATGCAAATGAATAGAACGCTCATTCGGGCGCATGAAATCCACCCAATAGCTGCTTTTATCTTCATTGCGGGTAACTTGCGTGTATTCGTGTTCTGCAGGTACTGCCAGTTTGTGGTCAACCGAGTCATCAATAATAGCTTTAATTTGCTTCTTTACCCGCCCAAAATCCAACACCATGGATTGCTCGTTCAGCGCCCCATCTAAAATGATGTCGACTATCCAGCTCTCGCCAACAATGCCGCGTTGAGGGCATAAATACGAGAAATCGATAACGGTAAGATCGTTTACAAATAACTGCATGAAAATGAAAGCTCTTGCTATGCCCTTAAGGCGGTGCTGTGAATGGGTTAAGTATAGCGCGTTAGCCGTAGTTAAATAAGTGCCTCACGAGCTTTATATGCGCGCTATAACTTCACTAATTAAATGAACGCTGATTAGCAACAGAGCTAGCCCCATAGCGCGATCAACCCAATGGCTGTAGCGCCATAATTGCCGATAAAACGGCCCCCAGGTCATGGCCAGCGTTAACAGGCTAAACCACACGGCGGTGGCAATGGCCATGTAGACACCATAGCCCAACTTCACCAAAGTAGGCGTTGCCGGTGCAATAATGGTGCTAAATAGCATTAAAAAGAACAGTGTGGCTTTCACATTCAGGCCATTAGTTAAGAAGCCAATACCAAAGGCTCTGGTATTAGAGACCTCTTTGCTAACCGGCGTTTGTGCATCATTGCTCTTTAGCGAGGTCGGTAAGTCGGCATCAGACCTTGGCCTGGCCCGGATCGCCTGCCAGCCAAGCCAACCCAGATAAACCGCGCCAATGGCCAGAACGCTTACGTATACCCAGTCAAAGCGGTGAATAAACAACGCCACCCCTAACAGCGAATAAGCAATGTGCACCAGAATACCCACGCCGATGCCCAAACTTACCCATAATCCGGTTTGCCGCCCAAAGCGAATACTATAGCGGGTGACTACTGCAAAATCAGGACCCGGACTTGCTACCGCCATAAAGTGCAATATCGCAATACTTAAGAACTCTGCCCAATACACTGAAAGATCCACACGGCCCCTTACTTACTCATAACTTTACGAAAAATTGACTTAAACAGGGCTGAAAATTCCTTGCCTAAACCCTATTCAACTGCCAGACTCTTGGCTACTACGTAATTCACCTTATCGCAACCTATGTTGCCTTTAAGTGAACATGGCTGTTCCCTTTGCGACATATCAGGTAGCTAGCGCTTATTATGACAACAGATTCAAAAACCAGTAAAACGCCGTCACTAAATGCTTTGCGAGTGTTTGCCGCAGCCGCCTATGCGGGCAGCTTCAAACAGGTTGCACAAGAACTTGGCGTGTCACAATCCGCTATTACCCGACAAATTCAAACCTTAGAAGAGCAGCTGGGAACGCGCTTATTTCAGCGGGACAACCGGTTGCATGCTCTTACCCCTGCGGGGCAGCGGTTAGCGCCTGAATTACAACGAATATTTGCCAGTTTAAATCGCTTACTGGAACAAACGCAATCCCTGGGTGACGAAGACGTAACAACCCTTCGCATTGCCCTGCCCGGCGAATGGCTACGGTGGTGGTTAGCACCTCAGCTGCATGACTTTTACGGCATTTATCCGCATATTAAACTGGCTTTCAGTGAACTACCTCTGCATTTACAAAGCAACAGCGCCGCCCAAGCCATTGAACAGTTGCAACACGAGCAATTAGATATAGTAATTGGCTGTAGCAAGTTGCGCGACCGACAAATTGAACAAACCCCACTTTGCCGCTGCGGCTATATTCCGGTAACCAGCTATAACGGCGCGCTGGAATTGTCGGAGCTGGAGTGGCTGGTTAATCAACAAAGTCAGGTGTGGCAGGCGTTTTCAAAGCAGCACGACAATATCGCCAAAGATGCCCGCCTAACGTCTGTAGATTCGCTTGGCATGGCGGTAGATTTATTAACTAAGCCACAAACTGTCACTTTAGTTGATGAGCATTTCTTAGCCCACCCTCAACTACAGAGCCTGCAACAGTTTAACGACTTACGGGTAGAACTGCCGCAGGCGTTAAGTTTATTTACCCGTAAACGCACACGCCAACCAGTGCCTTTGGTAGCCTTTAGCAAATGGCTGCAGGCGCGCTTACGCTGAGTTCGCGCGCTTCAAAGCGCCGGCTAAGCGCTGTGCGTTGAGCCAGGCCAACAGTAGTATCAGGGTAAACAAAACCATAATGGTGTCCATATGGTAGCCGCCATCAATCATCAGCCCCATAATTAACGGCGATAGCGCAGTCGAGAACACCATTAAGGCGTGGTACAGGGCTCGCACTGTAGCCAGCCGCTGAATGCCATAGAGTTCAGCCCAAATGGTGCCACCAATGGCCGCATTAATACCGGCGCTAAAACCAGCCAAACCAAGAAATAGCCACCAGCCCATTACATGGTCTATCACCAGCAATAAGCTCACACCAAGGGTTGCCGGCAGAATATTGGCGCCAATAAGCTTGTCGGAA
Source organism: Pseudidiomarina planktonica (assembly GCF_900177775.1). GTDB lineage: Bacteria > Pseudomonadota > Gammaproteobacteria > Enterobacterales > Alteromonadaceae > Pseudidiomarina > Pseudidiomarina planktonica. Next base: position 1,434,843 of record NZ_FXWH01000001.1, read on the forward strand.
CCAATTTTGTCAATCATGTTGCCCGCTATTAGCGACACCGTTACCCGGGTTACTGAGAAAACAATTAAGCCCCCTGCCACAGCAGCGACCGACCAGCTTTGTTGATCAGCTAGCCATAACTGGTTAAACAATAAGGCTGTGACAATAAAGGGTAACCCCAGCAGCGCCGGAACCACTGCCAGAAAACGCGGATCACGAACCAGATCGCGCTGGCGTAGGGCTAGCTGTACTTGCTCAGTTTCATTACCGCTGGTGGTTGCTGGCGTAATTTCTGGCTTATGACGCTGCAGCTTTAACATTAGCGGCCACAGTAATAACAGTAAGCCCGCAACCAGCAACCAGGGCGCACTCCAGCCAATCGTAGCCACCAACACCACCATAATAATAGGTAAAGTTGCTTCACCGAGTGGGAAGCCCATAGCCGCTACCGCCACCGCTTTACCGCGATTAGCACCGAAGTAGCGCGCCATACTGGTCATCGCCACATGGCCCATAAAGCCCTGCCCAAATAAACGCAGCCCTGCAATAGCTACAAACAACATCACCACATGCGCATTCCAACTGGCCAACAAAGCCGCCACGGCAAGCCCGATAAAAGTAAAGCTGGTAAAGGCGGCCAATGGTACCTGATCCAGTTTACCGCCAATGCGCATCAGCAGAACGCCGCCAAGAAAGGTAGCTGCGGCATATAAACTTCCGAATTCACCATGGCTTAACTGGTGCGAGGCACGCAAAGAGTCGTTAAACAGGCCAATAAAGAAGGTTTGCCCGAAGCTTGAGGCGAAGGTGGCAATAAATCCGAAGAGTAGAAATGCGGGGTAACGCTTGATTAACTGTAGGTAGAGTTGCAAGACCCGCTCCTTAAAGGGTTTTAATCACATCCATCAAATCATTGCTAGGCTTGCTCCGTGCTGTTAGCAACAGATTCATCAACAGACTCGACAAAAGGAAATAACGGCGGTTGCAGCGGAACGTTTTCTTGTGTCACCCGATGAATCGCCAGAGCGCTAATAATACCGCGAACGGCATCTTTTGTATGCACTAACAGATAGTGGTTACCCAATTGTTGCAAGGTTGCCACCACATCGCCAATACGCGCCTGTTGTACCTGTGAGCAGCTCACTGCGGGCAACTGAGTTACCGCAATCATGGCGTCTTCTACCTGCAACTGTTCCCAGCGAAGCTGTTGCTGCTGGGCTAAATCCAAGGTTTTGCGTGAATGAATGTGTTGCAGCGCAATTATCCCAACTAGCTGCCCATCGCTGTTAGTAACCGCAGCATCAAACTCGCCATGCCCGAGCAATTGAGCTTCCGCTTCCGCCAGCGAGGTTTGTGGCGTCAGTTGCAGTGGTGGTTTACTTGAGAAGTCATGTAACACCCGCACCGCCGGCGCATGCCAGTCAGGCACCATGGGGCGCTGTGATTGCTCGCCAGCCACTATAGGTAGGACGTTATTTGCCAGTTGCTGATATGCTGGTACGGTTAATGGCAGGCTGTAAAATGCATCCATTCAAACTATCTCCGACTAAACCCCATAAGGTGCTTTTACGCTTAGGATGCCGAACATAGAGCGAGCGCAACCGGATTACAATCACGCCAGAATAGATTTGCGACTAATGGTCAATCGCGTAAGTTCGTTACATTTCGATAACAGAAGTGAGTATTTATGCCCCCTTCCGCGTGCATTTGAATAACAACTCGTCCGAGTTACTAATCGATTTTACTCAGTAGCAAATCCATGATGTCGTTCATGGCGATAAAACCAACCAGGTCGTTGTCATCCACTACCACTAACCGTTTCACTTTATGATCGCTCATCAACGCAGCCACGTGCTTCACCGCAAGGCTTTTGCCAACACTAATCGCGGGTTTGGCACAAGCGTCGTACACATTCAGTAAATCAATGTCGCCGTCTTCTGCAATCACTGTCTTCAGCACGTTGGTATAGGTAATTAACCCATAAGCATCGTGCGGAGAACTCTTATCTACCACCAACGACTTCACATTATGACGCTTCATTAAGCTTAGCGCTTCGCGAAGCGATGCAAACGGAGATACGGTATGAACCTCGGTTATCATTACGTCTTTCACTAACATTAGAATTCGCCTCGCTGTTAAATAGATTGCTTCACATGCTCTTCAAATTTCTCGACCTGGCTCACGTCAATGCCAGCCAAATGCTCCAAACTCATGGTGAAAATAAGTCCTTTAGAATCACCATCATCGCCTCGCACAACACTTTGTAGCGCTTTTAAGATCTCTACCGACAGGCCTTTTTCTAAAACCATCATCAGCACCGTCTGGCTACCGTCATAGGTAAGCCCTAAAAAGGTTTTCTTCACACTGTTACTGATACCACGAGCCGAAAATACCGTCATGCCACCGGCGCCTAAATCGCGGGCGCAGTCAATGGCTTCCTGTTCTACTTCTTCCGGCACTATGGCCACTAGCACTGAAAATTTCATACTTGCCTCTCTCGTAACTTAGTTACAAAGTCCATTAAAATAGCGTAGGTCATGACGGTTACTATCGGAAATATTGACGCAAAAGCAATCAGTCCGAAGCCGTCAATAAGTACATTTCGCCCTTCTATATTTGTTGCCAAACCAATACCAAGCGCGGTTACCAGTGGTACTGTTACTTCCGAGGTGGTTACCCCACCTAAATCGTAAGCCAACGCAACAATGTAGCGCGGTGCAAACAGGGTCAGGAAAATAACCAATGCGTAACCGCCCATAATGTAATAGTGAATTGAGTCGCCCACAATAATGCGATGTACACCTAAGGTGATACCAATAGCTACCCCGGCAGCTACCAGCAGGCGAATCACATTACCATTTACTTTACCCGAGGCCGCCTGTTCGGCCTGCTGCCCAATGGCCAAAAGTGCGGGTTCAGCCATAGTAGTGGCAAAGCCAATAGCAAAAGCGAACAAGTACACGAAGGTATAATTATTGTGCGCAATAAGCTGCTCAGCCATGCTGGTGCCAATTGGAAACAGCCCCATTTTGAGGCCAACTACAAAGGCATATAGGCCTAAAATTACCAGCGCAAAGCCGAACGAAACTAACCGTGGATTGGTTAATTGACGTCGTAAAACCAGATATTGAAAGAATAAAACAGTAATCAGAATGGGTAACACATCGCGCAGCATGGTTAACAAATCCAGCAGCATTTTCATTGGCTCTGAGGGCGCATCACCGGCCCCTTCATATACCAGATTCCCCACTGCCGGACCGCCGCCCGCGTCACTGTATACAATAATGCCGTACACCTGCACGCTTATCATAGGAACCATCACCGCCAGAGCGACCAGACCAAAACCATCAATTAATGGGTTACGCCCCCGAATTGATGCAGCCAAACCAATGCCCATTGCAGCGATTAGCGGCACCGTCACAATATTAGTGGTTACCCCGCCGGAGTCGTACGCCAGCCCCACTATTTCGGGTGGCGCAAAATAGGTAACCGCAACCACCAGGGAATAACCGATAATCATAAACCAGTGCAGCGGCCAGCCCAGAATAGTACGCAGCACTCCAAGTGCCACCACCAGCCCCACCGAGCAGGCCACAATCAGCCGCAGAGTTAATGCATCAATGAGCCCCTGACTGATTTGTTGTGCCTGTTCAGCCACGGCAATGAGTGCCGGCTCAGCAACCACCGCCGAAAAGCCAAGAAAGAAGCCGAAGCTTAATAAGATAGGAATAGAGCCACGTTTGGCGAATTGGTTTGAAAGGCTTTTGCCGACGGGGAAAATACTGAGTTCTAAGCCCTGTAAAAACAAGGCCACGCCCGCAGCCACAATGAGTAAGCCAATGCTGATACTCAGCAGATTCTCAGGAACCTGACGCAATACCAACGCCTGAAATACCACTACCACTAAGACGATTGGCAGTAAGTTACGCAGTGCATGTAAAAAGGCGTGGTAAAAGTCCTTCAAGAACAAGCTCGAATCCTTCCTCTGCGACATCAAATGGTAGCGCTAAAGGTTAACTATGAAAGACTCACTGCTATTGCGCAAGGCAAATATCGACTGGATCGGCTGCTGGCTTTTATTCTTGATCAAGGAATTGTTTGGTTAGCGGTAGGCTTGCGCCCAATACAGCAGGTCATCGGCTAAGGCATTGGCCAGCTCAGCTTTTTGTGCCGCACTGATATCGCGTTGGAAATAACTGCGTAATCCCATAATGCCAACTTGCAGGCGGCTCGCAATACGTTGCGCCTCGGCCTCAGGAATACCGTCTCGCTGCAAAATAGTGGCGAAAGTAGACTCCATTTGCGCCAGTAATGCCTCGGCCCGGGCACCCAACTCAGAATTCTGATGGCCCAACTCAAGTAAGGTCTTCACCAGCATGCAAGCTTGTGCCGGCGGTATTTCCGCCTGCTCGTCAGCCATACCGCGCAAATAACTGGCCAGCGCCTGAATAGCTGACGGCTCGTTGGCTATTTGGTCAGCTAATTTGGCTAACGACACTTCTGCATAGCTTTCCAGCGCCATACCAAACAACTGCTCTTTGCTGCCAAAACTGGCGTAAATACTGCCCGGCCGCATATTTAGCGCCGATTCCAGATCTTTCATGGAGGTAGCCGAAAAGCCACGCTGCCAAAATAGCTGCACGGCGTTACCAATTGCTGTGTCCCGGTCGAATTTTGCAGGTCTGGGCATAAGGCTCACTGTAAGGTTACGACTCTCAAGTCCGTTTTCGTAATTACTTGAGTGTTTGCTCAACAACATCTATAGTTGCTCATAATAATTGAACGACCACTCAAAAACAACCAGTTGTAATGGAGGAATCATGGCAGGGTATAAACTTCACGATAAGTCTTCCGCACCTGCGGACAGTAAAGAACTACTTGAAAATTCCGAACAAGCAATGGGGATGATTCCCAATCTGCATGCAGTGATGGCTGAATCACCACAGCTGTTAGAAGGTTATCAGACCCTGCATGAGCTGTTTCAAAATACCCGCTTTAACGCCGACGAACTCTCTGTTGTCTGGCTTAGCATTAGCAACGAGCATGAGTGTCATTACTGTATGGCAGCACACACCGGCATTGCCAAAAGTACCGACGTGAGTGACAACATTATTAGCGCCCTGCGTAACAACGAAGAGCTTCCAAATGACAAACTTGAGGCCTTGCGCACCTTCACGTTGAGCTTGGTTCGCAATCGCGGTCATGCCTCTGACGACGAACTCAAGGCTTTCCATGACGCCGGTTATGACAAACGCCATGCCCTGGAAATTGTACTGGGTATTGCACAAAAAGTGATGAGTAACTACACCAACCATCTGGCAGCTACCCCGGTAGATAAGCCATTTCAAAAATTTAGCTGGGAGAAAAAATAACATGACGGCTGCAACTATTAGCGATTCTGTTTTAGCTCGCAAACTGCCCTGGTCCCTGCTAGCACTGCGACTTGGCGTATTTATTGTCATGCTGGTATGGGCGCTGGATAAGTTTGTTAACCCCACCCATACGGCAGCAGTATTTGAAGGCTTCTACGGTGTCAGCGGTTTGAATGAAACCATGGCGGCGGTGCTGGGTGCATTGCAATTAGTCTTGGTGCTGGCATTTGTGATTGGTTACCGCAAAACCATTACCTACGGTTTGATATTCGTGTTGCATGGTGTTTCCACCCTGTCGTCTTTTCCGCAGTACATTGACGCATTTAACAATCTACTGTTCTTTGCTGCATGGCCAATGTGGGCAGCTTGTTGGGTACTGTTTTACTTGCGTGATTACGATACCAAGTTCTCGGTTTAAACCCGGTAAATTGGAGTTAACAAATGACAACCTTGGCGTTTGACGTATACGGCACGCTGATTGATACCAACGGCGTGTACGAGAAATTGCAAACCTATGTTGGTGACCACGCCGGGGAATTTTCCCGGCGTTGGCGCAATAAACAACTGGAGTACGCTTTTAGGCGCGGCCTGATGCAAAATTACTGTGACTTTGCCACCTGCACTGAACAGGCACTGGTGTATGTTGATGCCGAGCTTGCTACCAAACTGAGTGCTGAGCAGCGGCAAGCTCTGTCAGCTACCTATCGCCAACTACCGGCATTTGATGACGCCAGAGCAAGCTTACAAGCCTTGAAAGAACGCCAGGTTGCCATGTATGCATTTTCGAACGGTAGTGCTAATGCAGTACAGCAATTATTGGAGCATGCCGATTTAACTGAGTTCTTTACCGATGTTGTCAGTACTGATGAGATGCAGTCGTTTAAACCGAACCCTGGCGTGTATAGTCATTTTTTACGCAGAGCTAACGCCAGCCACGATCAAGCCTGGCTTATCTCCAGCAACAGTTTCGACGTAATTGGGGCGCGCTCGGCCGGTATGCAAGCCGCCTGGATTAAGCGTGACGCTCACGCAGTTTACGACCCATGGGGAATTGAGCCAACGATTACAGTCAGCAGCCTGGCGCAACTGACTGATAAGCTGAATTGACGGCTAGTCCTGCGCCGTCTGCGCTGCTGGTGCTGGCGCTTTCGGATCAAAAGTATCCAGCTCATTAAAACGGATCATGGAACGCAGCTCTTTAATATACTCATCACCGCGCTCTGAATAGCTTTCTAAGCCTGCCGCCAGTGCAATGCCGGTAATTGGCTGCTCGTTGTCACGACGTGCCGCCCGCATCTCACGCAGCTCCTGATAAGCATAGTGGCGATTAATATTACGAATGTAACTTTCAACGGAATCCGCCGGCGTTGCGAAGTCGGCCACTTCATGTGCTTTGCCGGCATCGCGACCACTTGGCACTATGCCGCAGCCTTCCTCAAAACACCACTGGCCAAAATAGTTGTAACCCTCCAGCGCAAATCGCGAGGTACCCCAGGCACTCTCATTGGCCGCCTGAGCTAACGCCATAGAGGGCGGCACTATATCAATTTTCATCAATAATCGTTCCCAGTCAGCGTCGTTACTGGCATCAAAATCAGCAACACGATAGGTTTCCACCCAGTCATCCAGTTTGGACTGCTCAAACCAACCCAAATCAGTTTTGTTCTCATGCATGCTTTTAATTTCGGCGCGCATTTCCCGCATTTCCTGGTTCTTTTCTCGCACTATTGGAAGAAAGTAACCAAAAAATGCCTCTTTGCGCTCAGCGCCTGCTGCGTACTCTGAAAAATCAGGCACTTGTGGTTTACTAAACGAATACACTATTGCCGCAATAACAATAACGGGAACACCAAGAATAAAAACTTTTTTAAACATGAATAACTCCATTGAAATGGATTATAAGTTTTGTACTTAGTTAACCTACGCACGCTGACATAAGAAAGATCGGCACTCTAGCCCGCCACTTTGTGCTCAACCGGGGCAAGCTCGTGCTTAAGAATTAGAAAACTGCTAGGTTCTATATAGACTTTGCTTAATCTCGAGGTGGCGAATGAAAACTATTGGACTAATTGGTGGAATGAGCTGGGAGTCTACCCAAACTTATTACCGGTTGATAAACCAAAAAGTACGAGCACAGTTGGGCGGACTTCACTCGGCCAAAGTGGTGCTCTACAGCCTGGACTTCGCGACAATTGAGCCGTTGCAGCGCAACGAAGAGTGGGATGCCACCGCCGAAATTCTTAGTTCCGCAGCACAGTCACTGGAAGCTGCAGGCGCTGACTTTGTTGTTGTTTGTACCAACACCATGCACAAGGTTGCCCCACAAATAGAGCAGTCAGTTAACATACCCTTGCTACATATTGCCGATGCAACGGCCAAAGCACTACGACAAGATCAAGTTAAGCGCGTTGGCTTACTCGGAACAAAGTTTACGATGGAACAGGACTTCTACCGGGAACGGTTACAGCAACATGGCATTGAGGTCGTTATTCCCAACGCACAACAACGGGAACAGGTCCATTCAGTCATTTTTAATGAGTTATGTCAGGGAATTACCGATTCGAAGTCAAAATCTGCCTATCAGAAAATAATAGCTGATTTAGGTGAGCAAGGCGCTGAAGCTGTTATTTTGGGGTGTACAGAAATAGGATTACTGATTCAACCAGAAGATACTAAACTTCGGCTTTACGATACGACCGAAATACATGCCGAACAAGCAGTTCAGTTTGCTTTGAAGTAAATGGCGAGCTTCATCTAGTTGGGGATATTGCAGTAATCTCGAAAAGTGGTGCCCGGGGCCGGACTTGAACCGGCACGATCTTACGATCGAGGGATTTTAAATCCCTTGTGTCTACCAATTTCACCACCCGGGCACATTCGATTTTTTTAAGTGACGTATTGCACGCACTTGGAGGCGGGTCCCGGAGTCGAACCGAGGTCCACGGATTTGCAATCCGCTGCATAGCCACTCTGCCAACCCGCCTTGGGGTTTTATAAAAATTTGGAGCGGGAAACGAGATTCGAACTCGCGACCCCAACCTTGGCAAGGTTGTGCTCTACCACTGAGCTATTCCCGCATCCAGTGCCGACGCATTCTACTGTCTTATGCGAACACGTCAACGCTTTTTTGCTATTTCATGTATCGTTTGCTTATTTTTGACTCAAATCCGCCCAAGCAGCTCTTAAGTATTCCCACATTGACCATAAAGTGAGCGCAAAAGCCAAGTATAGAAGAATCGTAGCCGTAACTATAACGAAGGTGTTTGCTTCCCAGAGTAAGCCAACCAAAGCCACCATTTGCGCGATGGTTTTTAACTTACCCAAATTCGATACAGCCACCTGTCCCTGGCGTCCAATTTGTGCCATCCACTCGCGCAGTGCTGAAACGACCAGTTCGCGGCTAATAATAGTTAGTGCCGGAATGGTTATCCACCAGGTTGCATAATGCTCAACCACCACCACCAGGGCCGCGGCAACCATGACTTTATCAGCAACCGGATCTAAGAACGCGCCAAACGCAGTGAACTGATTAAACTTGCGCGCAACATAACCATCCAGCGCGTCAGTAATTGCAGCAATAACAAAAACCAGCGCCGCCCAGAAATTTGCTTCCGGTCCCGGCAAGTAATAAATCACCAGAAATACCGGAATCAAAAATATTCTGAAAGAGGTTAATAAATTAGGAATATTCCACATTTTGGATACTTCGTCCTTTATTCGTCACGAAACGCGTGATAAATGGTTTCTGCCATGGTCGGACTAATGCCCGGAATACTTTTCAGCTGTTCAATACTAGCTTGTTTCACCTGCTGTAATCCACCAAGATTCTGTAATATTTTCTGACGCCGCTTGGCACCTATTCCAGGAATATCCTCAAGGGTGGATGTGCGCCGAACTTTGGCGCGACGCTGCCGGTGTCCGGTAATAGCAAAGCGGTGCGATTCATCGCGAATATGCTGAATTAAATGCAGCGCCGCCGCGTCTTTTTCCATTGGAATAGTCTGATGCGAACCGGCCAAAATCAGAGTTTCTAACCCAGGTTTACGGGATTCACCTTTAGCCACACCAATTAATAGTGGTGCCGCCCGCCCCCAGTCGGCAAAGTAATTTTCTGCCTGCGCCAGTTGCCCTTTGCCACCGTCAATAAACAGAATATCCGGAATGTTACTTTTCCCTTCGCCTGCATCCCGCGCCTTGTCATAGCGCTTCGCTAAGGCTTTTGCCATAGCTGCGTAGTCATCGCCAGGGGTAATACCGCTAATATTATAGCGCCGGTAATCGGCTTTTTTCGGGCCATTAATATCAAACACCACGCACGAGGCAACGGTTTCCTGCCCCATAGTGTGGCTAATATCAAAGCATTCCATACGCACAATGCTGGCGCCCAAATCCAGTACCTTTTCCAACGCCTGAATACGCATGCGCATGGTCGACTGCTGATTCAGTTTACTCTCTAATGCATTTAACGCATTTTTAGCTGCCAGTGACTGATACTGCTTACGCTCACCGCGAACACGGCTAGCTAAACGCACTTTCTGCGCTAACACTTCGCCAATTAAATCCAGTTCCTGTTGGCGTTGCTCTGATTGTGCTTCGTCTTGTTCCGGTAAAATGATTTCTTTCGGTAACTTACGACCAGCGGTATCTGACAGGTAAAACTGAAGTAAAAACGCCACCAGCACTTCCTGATCGTCGGTGTTGGCCGGCACTTTCGGGAAATAGCTACGACTGCCCTGTATTTGCGCATCGCGAACAAACAGCACATGTACTGCACAAATACCGCCGTTGCGAGAAAAGCCAATCACGTCCAGTTCCTGCTGATTGCCGGTAACTGAGTTACGCTCCTGCACCTGCCGCAATGCCGTAATTTGATCGCGAAAGCGCGCCGCTCGCTCGAACTCCAGCGCCTGACTGCTGTGTTCCATACGATCCACCAGCACATCAATAACTTGTTGGTTGTTGCCTTTCAGAAAATCTTTCGCTAACTGCACCTGCTCCTGATATTCGTCGTCAGTGCAGTACCCTTTCACACAAGGCGCCAGGCAACGTTTAAGCTGATATTGCAAACACGGGCGGCTACGGGCTCGGTAATAGGTGTCTTCGCACTGCCTGACCGGGAATAGCTTTTGCAATAAGCGTAAGCTTTCGCGTACCGCCACACCATTCGGAAACGGCCCGAAGTACTCACCTTTGTCACGGCGGGTGCCACGATGAAAAGCTAAACGCGGGTGTTCATGGCTGCTTACTAATATATAAGGATAGGATTTGTCGTCTCGCAGCAATACGTTGTAGCGCGGCCGGTATTTCTTAATAAAGTTGTTTTCCAGAATCAAGGCTTCTGCTTCGGTATTGGTTACCGTTACATCCATGTTCTGAATTTGCTTCACTAAGGTTTGGGTTTTCGGGCTGTCTACGGTTTTGCGAAAATAGCTGGCAACGCGTTTACGTAAATCTTTCGCCTTACCCACATAAATAACATCACCTTCACCATCATACATCCGGTAAACGCCGGGTTGATGGGTCAGGTGACGTAGAAATTCTTGAGCATCAAATTCGGGTGTCATTAAGTCTCTAGGTTCATAATGTCAACAATACCGGCGCGAATCGCCACATGCGATAACGCGACATCTCCACTTATGCCAAGTTTATCAAAGATACGGTAACGAAAGGTATTTACTGTCTTGGTGCTGATATTAAGGTGTTTGGCGATTTCTGCAACCCGAATGCCACGGCCCAGCATTTGGGTAACCTGCATTTCCCGCTCACTCAGTTGTTCAAACAACTGCCGTTGTTCTTGCTTGCGTGGATTACGGGCAAAATACTCTGCCACCGCCGAGGCCACATACATTTGCCCTGCGCGTATGGACACCATGGCATCAAGCAGTTCCTGACAACTGCAATGCTCAAGCAAATAGGCATCTACCTGACTAATACTGCACTGAAAGTCCAGTACGTCCTGAAAGCTACGCCCCCATAATAATAAGAGTAAGTCAGGATAGCGCTTTACCAGCCGTCGCCAGCTTTCAATGGTGGCATCACCACTAAGCTGACTACACAACACCACAGTAGCATAAGGATAATCCCTTGCTACCTGCCGCAACTCATTGAATGTGCCTACGCTTGCACAAATTTGATAGTTTGATTGCTCGGCCAGTACATGTTCCATACCCGCACGTACTAAGCCACTGCTTATGGCAAGAATAATAGGTGTCATCAACATCTCCTTATGTTTAGAACCCATTGCACTTGATTGTGCCCGGTATTTCAGATTTTGCCTTTTAGTTTGAATTTGCAACAGAAACTATTGATAACTAACGAATTGAAGCCATTGCCCTCAAATTAGTACGACAAATGACATGAGAGAATTGCGATTATATGTCGACTGACATATTAAATACGCTTTTGATCCAGTAACTGCCATAAATAGCAGGCTAAATAGCTGCGATACGGAGATGCTTTGGCTGGCGTAATGTAAACACCCTGCTCGCCAATTAGCTGCATGGCTTTACGCAGGCTGCTATCACCGGCGGGGAATATATCTTCGCGACCGTAATGGAAAATCGCCAGAATAGAAGCGCTCCAGCGCCCTATTCCTTTATGGGCCATTATAGCATTCATAAGGGCTTCGTCGTTCAGCGACGGCCAGCTATCAATAGCAGAGGGGTTCTGTTGGTAGCTGCGGGCGAAATCAATCACGGTTTGGGCTTTGGTACGGCTTAAGCCGCATTCCAGCAAATCCATGTAATCGAGATCGGCAATATCATTGCGTCCTTGCTCACGCGCTTTCGCCTCAGCGCGAGCAATAATAGTGTCTGAGGCTTTGCCCGACAGCATTTGGCGAACAATAATCCGCGGTAAGGCTTGCAGCGGATGCAGCCCGGTGGCCTGTATAGGCTCAATTTCCGGATGCTCCATTAACCAGCGCGAAAACCCGGGTTGGGTATCGCACAAATGTTGACGAATACTTTCAGCTGTTACCGCACCCATAAAATTCCTTACGCAAACACCGTGACGGTTTGTCGGCTTAACGCCACCAAACGACCGTCGTTGTCCCAAATACTGGCCTGAGTATGACCATAGCCATCAGCAGCATACTCAATATCTGCCACATATTGCCACCAGTCATGCGCACTCTTGTCTGGCATTGGATCAATAAACTCAATGGTCCAGCTTAACGAACTTGCCGGCGCGGGCTGAGACAGGTGTGGCAGCAATGCCGGCGGCCAGGCATCCACTAAACCAAGCAGGAAACCAGGGTTAATATGCGAGGTTTCATGGCGAAAGCGCATCCAGCCACCAAACTGACGTGATTTGTTCCCGCTAAAGGGTAAGCCACCGACAGTAACCCGGTAGTCATAGTGATAGGTGAACTCCGGCACTATGCTCATTTCCGGCATTGCTGGGCCTTGCTCGGGCGTTGGAATGTCCGGCCGCGCATGCGCATCAACCGCAATGGTAGATTCCCGGCTACGACCAAAACTAGCCAGCGCTGACAACACCACTTCACCGGCCTGCACTATGTCTACCCTAATTTGGCTAACTGATTTACCTTCACGCAATACCCGACGTTCCAACTGCGCTTCACCATCGTTAATAGGTGCAACAAATAACACACTTAGCGAGCGAATCGCCTGATCATCTTGCGCACCATAGCGCGCGCACTGCCAGGCAATAGCTGCGGTAATACCACCAAATAGAGCACGACCCTGCCCCCACTTCTTCGGCAGTTGAATGGTCTGCTCGGCAGCCGGCGTAATCTGCGCCAGAGTTTCAGTAAAATTCATGGTAACGGCCTTTTCGTTTGTTCTAATGTTAACTTTGATTATACACAGGTAAGACCAGTATAAAAGAGTGCGAGGATCTGCTTACGGCGCCTTTGCAAAACTCGCTAACGCGAAAAGCAAAAAGCCCCGCAAGTTTCCTTGCAGGGCTTTTTTTGAATGTGGCGGAGAGAGAGGGATTCGAACCCCCGGTGGGAATGAACCCACGCCTGATTTCAAGTCAGGTGCATTAAACCGAGCTCTGCCATCTCTCCGCAGTCTCGTGACACTTAGTGCCGTTAAGACGATGCGAATGATAAAGAGAGCACCTGCGCTTGTAAAGCAAAAAATTCAATCAAGTCGTTTGTTTGGTGGCAAAATAGACAACCAATAGTAATTTTCTTACGTATTGCTTGAAAAGCATACAATTCACCCACATTTAGTTGCTGTAGCTACGAGAATAGTTGGAACCTTTTCACAGTTCTAGTATTCTAACTGGCAGAAGTAACGCCCTTTCGGCGGATAATTAAATCGGAGAAAATAATGCGTAACGAAGCCCAAGCGTATACAGCTCGTTCAGAGTCAGTATTACAGGTCAATAAAGTTCTACGTAACACATACATGCTGTTGGCATTAACTCTGGCATTCAGTGCCGCAGTTGCTGGTGTCAGTATGGCAATGAACTGGCCACACCCGGGTCTGATTATTACCCTGGTCGGCTTTTACGGTTTACTATATTTAACGCATAAAACATCCAACAGCTCTGCTGGTCTGTTATCTGTATTCGCGCTGACCGGATTCATGGGTTACACCATGGGGCCGATTCTGAATATGGTTATCGGTAATGGCGGTGCTGATGTTGTGGTGACCGCATTTGGTGGTACAGCACTTATCTTCTTTGCCCTGTCAGCTTATGTACTGACAACTAAGAAAGACATGTCGTTCTTAGGTGGCATGATGGTAGCCGGCTTCTTTGTTATCGTTATCGGCTTTGTCGCGAACATTTTCCTGCAGCTGCCTGCTTTAAGCTTAGCGCTGTCAGGATTATTCATCCTGTTCTCGTCAGGTGCCATTTTAATGCAAACCAGCGCCATTATTCGTGGCGGCGAGCGTAACTACATTCTGGCTACTGTTACCTTGTTCGTTTCACTGTATAATATTTTCCTCAGCTTGATTCACTTGCTGACGGCGTTTGGCAGCAACGATTAATTCGCAAGCCAACACTTAGTTCAAACGCCCCATTAATTGGGGCGTTTTTGTTTCCGTTTTTTGTTTCCAAAGTATGATAATCAACATGGCAACCATCAGTCTTTGCATTCAGCAGTCGCCGCAGCTTGGTCATAGTCACCATGCGCTGCGCTATGCCCGTGCCGCCATTGCCAACGGACACCAGCTACAGCAGGTATTCTTCTACCAAGCTGGCGTTCTGCATGCTCTGGCGTCGCACGATAGCGAACCGCATACCGCCGACTGGGTAGCCTTTTCCCGTGAACATCAGGTACCACTGGTAGTTTGTCACACGGTTGCTGAACATTACGGTATTCACGCCGCAGTTAAAGGCGAACAATCGAATCTGAACCCAGCCTTTGATGCGGCTGGTTTAACCGAATTCCTGGTGGCGCTAAGCCAAAGTGATAAAGTGGTGCAATTCCTATGATGCAGCCACAGTCAAACCATACCGCGCCTAGTCTGCTGGTTATACAAACTGCAGGGCCAGATTCAGTGGCAGCACGTGAAGCGCTGGATGTGGCGCTAAATGCCGCCGCGCTGGATATTCCTGTGCAATTAGTACTGCAAAGTCATGCGATACTTAATCTGGTAACGCCGGCAACGCTTACTGAGGCCTTCAACACGCCCTCAGTGCAAAAGAAGTACGGCATGCTGGAGTTATTTGATGTACCTGCCCCTATGGTAGCCAGCGAAGACTTACAGCGTTTTGGGTTAACTGCCGAGCAGCTCAGCATAGAGGTAACGGTATTGTCGCAACAAGAACTGCATCAGCAACACGCCCATTTTACCCAGCTACTGAGGTTTTAACTGGTTATGTCGGATCCGGCTTTGAACTCATCAGCACTGCACCAGCTTATGCAACAGCCGCTTAGCGCTGTGCTTGCTGATACCAGCAACAATTTGCGCGCAGGTGACACTGTGCTGGCGTTTGGTAGTCATATTGCGGGGTTGTTAGACAAACAACTACAAACTCGCTTACAGAGCTTAGGTTTGCACCTTGCGGCCTTGCAAACGGATGCCGAATCACTTGGGCTGGTATCGGCCTGCGAACAACAGCAAGTGAGCTTACTTACCGACAGCCAATGGCTGGAGCTGACTTTGCAGCATCACCCCGTGTATACGTATTAGCATCATGATTGAATTTAACGGCAAAGAATACGCAACCGACAAGCATCATTATTTAGCCAATTTTGATGACTGGTCGCCTGAGCTGGCTGAGCATATAGCCACGCTGGAAGCTATTGAAATGACACCAGCGCATTGGGAAGTAGTAAATTTTGTGCGGAATTTCTATCAAGAGTACGATACCAGCCCGGCTATGCGAGTACTGGTGAAAGCGGTCGCAAAAAGTTTAGGGGCTGATAAAGGCAATAGCCGTTATTTGTATAGCTTATTTCCGAAAGGCCCGGCTAAGCAGGCCACCCGCATCGCTGGTTTACCCAAACCAGCGAAGTGCATTTAGCGGCCACATCAAAACCTACGGCGTTAACTGCTCAATGTTGCCCATGTACGGACGAAGTGCCGTTGGAATAGTCACCGAACCGTCGGCTTGCTGGTAGTTTTCGAGTACCGCAACCAATGCCCGACCGACCGCTAAACCTGAACCATTTAAGGTGTGCAGTAATTCCGGCTTTTTCGCTGCTTTACGGCGGAACCGTGCTTGCATACGACGCGCCTGAAAGTCACCCATATTCGAGCATGAGCTGATTTCGCGATAGGTGTTCTGCTCTGGCAACCACACTTCCAGATCATAGGTTTTGGTGGCTCCAAAGCCCATATCACCAGTACATAGAGTGACTTTACGGTAAGGCAATTCAAGCAATTGTAGAACTTTCTCAGCGTGACCTACTAGTTGATCCAACGCGTTCATGGAATCTTCCGGCTTGCTTAACCAAACCAATTCCACTTTATCGAACTGGTGTTGACGGATCAGACCACGGGTATCACGGCCGTGAGAACCCGCTTCACTACGAAAACACGGGGTATGCGCAGTAAACTTAAGTGGTAACGACTCCTCTTCCACAATTTCATCGCGCACTAAGTTGGTTAGCGGAACTTCCGCGGTCGGAATTAACGACAACGGAACCTGCTGTTCAGTGGCGCCTTTCACATGGAACAGGTCTTCACCGAACTTAGGGAGCTGGCCGGTGCCATACAAAGTGTCGTGGTTTACCAGGTAAGGCACGTAAGTTTCCGTGTAATCATGCTCGGTGGTGTGCAAATCCAGCATAAACTGCGTTAATGCGCGGTGCAGGCGGGCAATACCGCCTTTCATCACCACAAAGCGCGCGCCGGTTAACTTAGCGGCCGCTTCAAAGTCCATGCCCTTTAAGCCCTGGGCTACGTCAACATGATCTTTCGGTTGAAACTCAAATTCGCGTGGGGTTCCCCAGCGGATAACTTCCACATTTTCAGACTCGTCTTTCCCCACCGGAACATCTTCTGCTGGCAGGTTAGGAACGCCTTCAATAATTTTCTGAAGCTCTTCCTGTAAGCTGGCTAAGTCTTTTTTAGCCTGTTCTAAATCGCTGCCTAGCTGGTCAACTTCCGCCAGTAATGGCGCAATGTCTTCACCAGCCGCTTTGGCTTTACCAATAGACTTGGACCGACTGTTACGCTCTGCCTGTAAACTCTCCGTACGAACCTGAAGTTCTTTACGACGTGACTCCAGCGTTTCCAACTGTTCAACGTCCAGCTTGAAACCACGGGTTGCCAAGCGTTCTGCCGCTTGATTGAGTTCACTGCGGAAATATTTTGCGTCTAACATGACCGTCCTGTCTGAAATAGTAAGTTAAATGAATCTTGTGTATTAAGTGCTTTGCGGCGTCGGATATAAAGCCATGGCCAACAGTACCGCGCCAATGCAAAGCACCAGGTTAAGTAACACGTGTAACAAGGCTTTGAGCCAGTCACCCTGATTAGCCAGCAGTACCACTTCCAGCGAAAACGCCGAGAAAGTGGTGAAGGCACCAAGCAGGCCAACTCCGAACAATAACCAATGGTTGTCACCTAGTTGCTGATGTTGTTGACTCATTACCAGCAAACCCAGTAAAAATGAGCCCACTATGTTAACCAGCAATGTCGCAAAAGGAAACGCCTTAGTGACATTCAATAGCGCCATGCCAACACCGTAACGGCCCGCCGCTCCTAAAGCACCACCTAGTGCCACCCATAAATAGCTAGTCATCGTTTGGATCCCGTTGCCAGTCGCTGGCAGCACTTAAGCTCTGTAACCAGCGTAGTTTTTCAGATATTTTCGCTTCCAAGCCACGTTCATTGGGCTGATAAAACACGGTATCAGCAATAGCTGTGGGCAAATACCGCTCGCCAGCTACGAAGGCATGGGGATAATTGTGAGCGTAACGATAGTCTTCGCCGTAGCCTTCGGCTTTATGCACTTTGGTGGGCGCATTACGCAAATGCGCCGGCACTGCATAGTCTGGCGCGTCTTGTGCCAGCTTCACCGCTTGTTTAAAGGCGTTATACACCGCATTACTTTTGGCTGCGCTAGCGCAGTAAATAACTGCCTGTGCGATAGCTCGCTCGCCCTCAGCGGGGCCAACTCTATGGTAGGTGTCCCAGGCATTCAGCGCAATTTGTAACGCGCGTGGATCGGCGTTACCAATGTCTTCCGACGCAATAGCCAGTAAGCGCCGGGCAATGATGAGAGCGTCACCGCCACCAGCCAGCACCCGTGCATACCAATACAGGGCGCCATCGGGTGACGAGCCACGCACCGACTTATGGAAAGCCGACAAAATATCGTAATAAATATCGCCCTGATTATCGAAACGCGTTTGTTTTTCGCCAATAGCGTCGCGCACAACGTCCACGCCTAGCTCTTGCCCCTGCTCGGCGAAGTCACTGGCAATTTCAATAAAATTGAGCAGTCGCCGCGCATCGCCATCGGCTGAGTTCAGTAAGTAGTCCAACGCCGCATCGCTTAGTGTTAAGTTACGCTGCCCCAGGCCTAGCTCAGTGTCCTCTAGCGCCCGCGTTACCACGGTTTTCAGGTCGTCTCTGGTTAAGCTTTGAAGCCGGTATACCCGGGCTCGTGACAGCAAGGCGTTATTAATTTCAAAACCGGGATTTTCGGTAGTGGCACCAATAAACACAATAGTGCCGTCTTCAATATGTGGAAGAAAGGCGTCTTGCTGACTTTTATTGAACCTATGTACTTCGTCTACAAACAAAATAGTGCGCCGACCATTTTGCGCTAACAGATCGCGTGCATCAGTAATGGCCTGGCGAATCTCTTTCACCCCGGAAGTGACGGCGCTAATACGCGTTACCGCCGCATTGGCGGTGGCAGCAATAAGTTCAGCTAAAGTGGTTTTGCCGGTGCCGGGCGGCCCCCACAGAATCATGGAATGCAACTGGCCCTGCTCTACCGCCTTGCGTAGCGGTTTACCTTCGGCCAGCAAGTGCTGCTGACCGATATAGTCAGCCAGCGTTTGCGGACGCATACGCGCCGCTAGTGGCGCTTGAGCGGAGGTTTGTTGGAATCCCAGTTCGAAGTTACTCACAAATGCCCTCAGGCTTAATTACGGCTACGCTGATCATCAACATCGGTGTTAGCCGGAACCTCATAGTCGAACCGTAAATCTGATACCCGTTCATTCATCACTTGTTCAGATAAACCTATTTCACTTACCTGACCCTGACCGTCGTCCAGCGTAATACGACTTAATATAGCGCCTTCTGCAAAGCGCAGCGTTAACGATGAAATGTTCTGAGCACTGTCTTTCGGGGTAATGGTGTAGCTGTGCTCACCGGCGTCAGTTTGAATGGAAACGTTATAGTTCTGCCAGTCGTTATTCTCAGCATCAAGCAGGAGCAGTAATGGCGACTGCGCCACCGCTTCAGCCTGATCGTAGATGGTCACTTGCTCAATAAAAGCATTGTAGTACCAAAGTGTTTCACCATTGGCCACCAACAGCGTTTCGTCCGGAGCATCGGTTTGCCAGATAAGTTTATTGGGACGCTTCAGTACCATAGCACCTTGCAGTTGCTGCACTAATTCACCATCGGCGTCTTTCACCAATTGCACGAAGTTAGCCTGCAGTGTATTCAGTTCTTCTAGCCGTTCAATTAACTGTGCTTGCTCGCTTTGCTGTGGTTCTTGTGCTGCAGCTACGCCGCTGGCTACAACCCACAACCCCGCCGCTATCGCTAAAGATTTCATCATTCGTTTACTACCTAATTAACGTTGTGATTAGTCGCGCGGCGCCTGCGGTGCCAGCACGTCACGTTGACCATTATTGCCGGCGCTGGTTACTACCCCACTGGCTTCCATTTGTTCCACAATACGGGCCGCGCGGTTATAACCAATACGGAATTTACGCTGTACTGACGACACCGACACCCGTCGCGTTTCAGTTACAAAGGCAACAGCTTCGTCGTAAAGTTCATCGCTCTCACCGTCGTCCAGCTCAAGTTGCTCGCCCGGCAGCAGGTTATCTTCACCCACGCCACCTTTTAAAATTTCTTCCAGATAGTTAGGGCGTCCACGTTTTTTCCAGTCACCAACTACTTTATGCACTTCATGGTCGTCCACAAAAGCACCGTGAACCCGCATTGGCACGCCGCTACCTGGGGCCAGATACAACATGTCACCGGCACCTAACAACTGGTCAGCACCCTGCTGATCCAAAATAGTTCGTGAGTCAATTTTAGACTGCACCGTAAAGGCAATTCGCGTAGGTATATTAGCTTTAATCAAACCAGTAATTACGTCCACCGAAGGTCGCTGGGTGGCTAATATTAAGTGAATACCGGCCGCCCGTGCTTTTTGCGCAATCCGGGCAATCAGCTCTTCTACCTTCTTACCAACAATCATCATCATGTCGGCAAACTCGTCAATTACCACCACAATGTTCGGTAGTTTTTCGAGTATTGGCGGCAATTCATCCATGGAATCGCCCGGTTTCCAGATAGGATCCCGTAGCGGTTTGTCAGTTTTAGCGGCTTCCGCCACTTTCGCGTTATAGCCTTTCAGGTTACGTACACCAAGCGCGGACATGAGCTTATAGCGCCGCTCCATTTCACCCACACACCAGCGCAGCGCATTGGCCGCGTCTTTCATGTCGGTAACCACTTCGGTTAGCAAGTGTGGAATGCCCTCATACACGGACAGCTCCAACATCTTGGGATCAATCATGATCATGCGCACGTCTTCAGGCGTTGATTTGTATAGCAGGCTTAAAATCATCACGTTTACGCCCACCGACTTACCCGAGCCGGTGGTACCAGCTACCAGTAAGTGTGGCATTTTGCCTAAATCAACAATGACCGGCTGGCCGGAAATGTCCGCACCTAACACCATGGTTAGTGGCGAAGTGCTGCTATCGAACGCTTCACAACTAAGCACTTCGCTTAAACGCACGGTTTCGCGGAATTTGTTCGGTATTTCTAAACCAACGTAGGACTTGCCCGGAATCACTTCCACTACCCGCACTTTCTCAACCGACAGCGAGCGAGCAATGTCTTTATCTAAATTCGATACTTTGGATACTTTAATGCCCGGCGCTAAATCCAGTTCAAAGCGAGTAACCACCGGGCCTGGCTGTACATTCGCAACCTTGGCATCCACACCGAAGTCTTGCAGTACTGCTTCTACCGCCCTGCTCACCTGCTCGAGTTCAGCTTCGGTAATCGGGTTCTTGTTGCGATCCGGGCGGTCCAGCAATTCCAGTGACGGCATTATAGAGCCAGCTAAGTCTTGGTTACTGTCTGCGTCTTCGGCAACACTAACGGCTGTTGATGCGGAGGTTTGCTTGGCTTTTGTTGGCGCCATAGCCACGGCGTCAGCGTCGGGATCATCTACCAGTTTCTTCTTGGCAGCACGGCTGAATCGTGGCGGTTCATTTGACTCGCTGTTATTGCCCAGCGCAGGTTGGTCCGTATCAGTGCGCACACCAAATAAACCATCTAAATCAATGTCAGGTTCATCAGCTCGACCACGTTCATCGGCAGCAATATTTAACTCACTGTCGCGAAGTGGCGCGGCTTTATTCTTTTTACCCTTCCCAAACCAACGCCCCAACAGCCCTTGTTTCGGAGCTTGTAAAGCTTCAGCGTCTTCGTCTTCATACCCTAACTGCTCGGCTTCCTTCCAGGGCGATGATACTTCCGGCTCTTCGCTGTCGGCTTGCTGCTCGGTATCAGAGTTTTTGTCCCGGCCCAAACTAAAGCCTTTCACAAAGCCTACCAACCACAAGGTGGCTGTTATAACAGCTGAACCTATACTGTCTGCCACCCAGATCCATGAAATGCCAGTAACCAGAGTTAACCCTGTGCACAGGAAAGTCAGCAACAATAAAGTGGTGCCAAGTAAATTAAAGTATGGCAATAGCGAAGAACTAATGACATCGCCGAGTACGCCGCCGGCGGAGAATTGAAAAATATTGTCAAAATTAATAGAAGCTAGCGCAGAAGCCCCCACCAAAGTAAGAATTAATCCAATTAACCGCAGCCCCACGGTTAAATAGTCCAACTCAATAAGCTTGCGTGGGCGGCGGAACATCATGTAGCCCAGCGCCGCAAACCCAAATGGGATTAAATAAGCGACAAAGCCCAGCGTAAATAACAGCGCATCGGCAAACCAGGCACCTATAGCGCCGGCAGAATTATGAATACTGCCCTGATAGCCAGTTTGCGACCAGCTTGGGTCGGCCGGATGAAAGCTTGTTAACGCCAGCAGCAGGAACACCGCAAAAGCGCCACACAAGATCAGACTAGCTTCAAGTATGCGTTGCATTCCTGTCATGCGGTACCTGCCTGATTCATGGTTAAGCTCCTAGCTGGACTATTTTTAATTATTTTTGAACACCCATTGTAACCAAAGTCGGCCTGCTTGTTAGCCTTTGATTAACACTTTATTTTCTTGTTTCACTTCTTCCATGACCACATAAGTGCGTGATTCGTTCACTCCGGGCATAACTAATAGCGTTTCTCCCAGCAGTTTACGGTAGGCCGGCATATCAGGCACTCGCGCTTTTATCAGGAAATCGAAATCCCCTGCCACCAGATGGCACTCCAATACTTCACTAGTTTTACGCGCGGCTTCGCTGAACTCCGCAAAGGCATCGGGTGAGGTTCGGGTGAGCGTAATTTCAACGAATACCATCAGGTTGGCACCCAGCTTAGACGGGTTAATGCGAGCATGATAACTCTCAATAACCCCCTCTTGTTCAAGCTTTCTGACGCGCTGCTGACAGGCTGTAGGGCTCAAGCCAACCCGCTGCGCCAGCGTCACGTTGGCAATGCGGCCGTCGTCCTGCAAAATACGCAGAATTTTGCGGTCAATTCGATCAATAGTTATTTCTATAGGTTCTTCAGCATTAAACATGATTAACATTCGTTTTTATGGCCATTAATAGTGTTTTACACTATTTTTGCACTTAAAAAAAGCAAGAAACACACATTAACAATCTTTATAATGCGCACACCTAGTTGGAACTTATTTCCACTCCATTTGCACATGAAAAAGGCAGCAACCATGTTAATTGGCGTTCCTAAAGAAATTAAAAATCACGAATACCGTATTGGTCTTACTCCTGCGGCCGTTCGCGAATACATTACGCATGGCCATCAAGTGATGGTTGAGCAAAATGGCGGAGCTGCTATCGGCTTTACCAATGAAGATTACGAAGCTGCCGGCGCAACTATTGTGGCCGACCCGAAAGAAATTTTTGCCAAAGCAGAAATGATTGTGAAGGTAAAAGAGCCGCAACCAGACGAGTGTAAGCAACTACGTGAAGGTCAGATTCTTTATACCTACCTGCACCTGGCACCAGATCCAGTTCAAACCAAGCTATTAGCTGAAGCTGGCGTTACTGCTATTGCCTACGAAACTGTTACTGATAACCGTGGCGGCTTGCCACTGTTAGCGCCAATGAGCGAAGTAGCTGGCCGTATGTCTATTCAGGCTGGCGCGCACAACCTTGAGAAATCTCGCGGCGGCAGCGGCACCTTGTTAGGTGGCGTACCAGGCGTTGAACCAGGTCGTGTACTAATCATTGGTGGCGGCGTAGTTGGTACTCAGGCAGCTAAGATTGCTGTAGGTATGGGCGCTGAAGTAACTATTTTAGACCGTTCGTTACCACGTTTACGCGAGCTGGACGATTTGTTCGACGGCCGTGTAAAAACTATTTTCTCTACTGTTGATGCTATTGATACGTTCTCACGTCAAGCTGACTTGGTTATTGGCGCGGTATTAATTCCAGGTGCAGCGGCACCTAAGCTGTTAACTCGTGAGCACCTGAGCAACATGCGTCCGGGTTCAGTAGTCGTTGACGTAGCTATTGACCAGGGCGGCTGTTTTGAAACTTCGAAAGCAACCACCCATCAGGATCCAACTTATGTCGTGAACGATGTTATTCACTACTGTGTTGCCAACATGCCAGGCGGCGTTGCCCGTACTTCTACTATTGCCCTGAACAACGCTACCCTGCCTTACGGTTTAGCGCTGGCTAACAAAGGCTTAGCGGCGATGAAGAACGACGTAAACCTGCGTAATGGCCTGAACATGCACATGGGTAAAATCACCTATAAAGCGGTTCACGACGACTTAGGCGAAGAGCTTGGTCTGGAATACTTAGATCCAATGCAAGCGGTTGGCGGTTAAGCCAACCTCACCAGAGCCTGACTTCGGTCAGGCTTTTTTTTGCCTGAATGCGTATCACGCTTGTTCCGAAAGCTTGTTAAACCTACAATCAGTCCCCATAGCCTTAACATACCCGAACATTCTTAAAACGAATAAAATGAAACGATTAACTGGAGAAGTCTTACATGGCTGAAGTAAAGCATTGCCGTCTGTTAATTCTGGGGTCCGGCCCGGCTGGTTATACCGCCGCTGTTTACGCCGCCCGCGCTAATTTGAACCCGGTTATGGTTACCGGTATGCAACAAGGTGGTCAACTTACCACCACTACCGATGTTGAGAACTGGCCCGGCGACCCGGAAGGCTTAACCGGCCCTGATTTAATGGTTCGTATGCAAAAGCACGCCGAGCGCTTTGATACCGATATCATTTTTGATCACATTAACTCGGTTGATTTTAGTAAGCGCCCGTTCGAATTAACCGGTGATGTTGGCAAGTACACCGCCGACTCAGTCATTGTCACTACCGGTGCTTCGGCTAAATATCTTGGCTTACCTTCTGAAGAAGCCTTTATGGGTAAAGGCGTGTCGGCCTGTGCTACCTGCGATGGTTTCTTTTATCGCAACCAGAAAGTGTGCGTGGTTGGCGGTGGTAATACCGCAGTTGAAGAAGCTTTGTATTTGTCTAATATTGCCAGCGAAGTGCACGTGATTCACCGCCGTGAAACTTTTCGCGCGGAGAAAATTCTGGTTGACCGTTTAATGGAAAAAGCGAAAAACGGTAACGTAACCCTGCACTTAAACAAAACTCTTGATGAAGTGCTTGGCGATGACAGTGGCGTTAATGGCGTTCGGATAAAAGACACCAATGACCATAGCCTCAGTGAATTGGAAGTGATGGGCTGCTTTATTGCCATTGGTCACCAACCAAACACTGGTATTTTTGACCAGCAACTAGATATGGTTGATGGCTATATTCAAGTGCAAAGTGGCCTGGAAGGCAACGCCACAGCTACTAGCGTACCTGGTATTTTTGCAGCGGGTGACGTGATGGATCATATTTATCGTCAGGCTATTACCTCCGCCGGCACCGGTTGCATGGCCGCGCTTGATGCCGAGCGCTACTTGGATGGATTAACCAAGTCTTAGGTTAACCGCCGTAACGAAAGGAGCTTGCTGGTGCTGGTACAGCTGCCGCAAGATAAGATTGTGTTCCCGGCGCCCAGTGCGGCGCTGACGGAACCCAATGGCTTATTGGCAATTGGTGGTGACCTGTCACCGGCACGGCTCATCAGCGCTTATCAGCACGGTATTTTCCCATGGTTTGGGCCCGACGACCCCATTTTATGGTGGAGCCCCGATCCTCGTGCGGTATTTGACGTAGATGCCATTCACATTAGTCGCAGCATGCGGCGTTTTTTGCGTAAAACCGAGCTCACCTGCTCTATTAATAAGAACTTTGCTGCAGTTATCCAAAAGTGTGCGCAAGTGCGTGAACACAATGAAGGTACCTGGATCAGCCCCGCTATGCAGCACGCCTATCAAAGCCTACATGAATTGGGGTATGCCCACTCGGTTGAGGTTTGGCATGAACAACAGCTGGTGGGTGGTTTATACGGGGTAGCTATGGGCGCTATGTTTTGTGGCGAGAGCATGTTTCAGTTGCACGACAATGCCTCGAAACTAGCCCTCATTGAATTCAGCCGTCACTTCGCTGCCGCCGGTGGCAAAGTCATAGATTGCCAGGTAGGTAACGCGCACCTGTTTAGTTTGGGCGCAAAGCCCTTGCCAAGAGATTTATTTTTGCACAAACTCAATATTCTTCAGCAGCATTCACTTCAGCACGAGTTTTGGCAGCCAAGAAACCTATGACCATGCAGTTCGGACTTACCAGCAGCGCACCTTGTGGTTACTTACCCGACCAACAGGAACGTCTGGCTGTGATGGTGGAGGATGCTCAGCAAGCCACTACTCCTGCGCACTATCAGTTATTACTGGAGCGCGGCTTCCGGCGTAGTCACAATGATTTGTACCGGCCCTGGTGTGATCATTGTCAGGCGTGTCAGTCGCTACGAGTAGATGTTGCCGGCTTTCAACCCAGCCGCAGTCAAAAGCGTGTGCTTGCCAAAAATCAGGACTTGGAACTCACCATTGGCGGTAAGTTTGGTGCCGAGCAGCAAGCGCTATTTTGTGACTTTATTAACCAACGTCATCAAGACGGTGCCATGTACCCGCCACAGCCTGATCGCTTCTTAGATTGGGTTTCCTGCGACTGGCTGGATCCGGTTTGGCTGCAGTGGCACAGCAATGAAACTCTGGTTGCTGTAGCTGTATGTGACCGATTACCCCAGGCGCTGTCCGCCATGTATACCTTCTTCGACCCGGCACAATCGCAACGCTCGCTCGGCACTTTTTGCGTACTCAAGCAACTGGAGCTGGCGAAACAGTGGCAGATCCCCTGGCTTTATCTGGGCTATCAAATAGATGACTGTCAAAAAATGAATTACAAGGCTAAATTCAAGCCAAATGAACGCTATATTGGCAATCGTTGGGAAAAAGAGCTAAAATCCTGACCACTTTTAAGTAAGCGGTAATTCTAAGTGCCAGAAAACGGCGCATCGTAGCTTCTCAAATGATAGCTACCGATAAGAAACCGAAACCAAAACTACCGAGGATATGAATGGCGAAAGAAGACAGTATTGAGATGCAAGGCACTGTATTAGATACACTGCCAAACACTATGTTCCGTGTCGAACTTGAGAACGGCCACGTGGTAACTGCGCATATTTCTGGCAAAATGCGTAAACACTATATCCGTATTCTGACCGGCGATACCGTTACCGTGCAACTAACCCCTTATGATTTAACTAAAGGGCGTATCGTTTTCCGCGCGCGCTAATCCTTAAGCATTTATTGTTTACAGAAAATGCGAAACAAATCAAAAAAGCCGCTGAAGGTTAACTTCAGCGGCTTTTTATTTAGTTACTTTGTTTAGCGGGCTATCAGGACTCGACCGCTTCACCGCGGCTTTCAAAGGTGAAACTAAGCTCATTATCTATACAAGTAACCTGCACGTTGCCACCACGGGCTAACTTACCAAACAGAATTTCGTTTGCCAGCGGTTTCTTCAGGTGCTCCTGAATAATCCGAGCCATAGGCCGCGCGCCCATTTCCTTGTCGTAACCACGTTCAGCCAGCCAGTTGTGCGCTTGTTTATCAAGTTCCAGCGACACCCCTTTCTTATCTAGCTGTGCCTGCAGTTCACAAATAAACTTATCAACAACCTGATGCATAACTTCGGTGGTTAAGTGATTGAACCACACTATGCCATCTAAGCGGTTCCGGAATTCAGGCGTGAAGATTTTATTGATTTCACTCATGGCATCGTGACTGTGATCTTGTTGTTTGAAACCAATCGACTTTCGCACGGTTTCACGCACACCGGCATTGGTTGTCATCACAATAATCACGTTACGGAAATCAGCTTTCCGGCCGTTGTTATCCGTTAAGGTACCGTGGTCCATTACCTGCAGCAGTATGTTGAAAATGTCCGAGTGAGCTTTCTCCAGCTCATCCAGCAACAACACACAGTGCGGATGTTTAATTACAGCATCCGTTAATAAACCACCCTGATCAAAGCCTACGTAGCCAGGAGGTGCACCAATTAAACGGCTTACCGCATGACGTTCCATATACTCAGACATATCAAAGCGTTGGAACTCAATACCCATAGCTGTGGCCAGCTGCTGAGTGATTTCTGTTTTACCAACACCGGTAGGGCCTGCGAATAAGAACGAGGCAATAGGTTTCTCTTCCGCACCTAAACCTGACCGCGACAAGCGAATGGCAGCGGTTAGTTTATCAATGGCCTGATCCTGCCCAAACACCACCATTTTCAGGTTACGATCAAGCTGCTTCAGCAAGTCTTGATCGGTGCGAGACACCGATTGCTCTGGAATACGCGCAATTTTAGCAATAATCTGCTCAATATCGGCTACACCCACGGTTTTCTTCCGCCGCGATGGTGGTAACAAACGCTGACTAGCGCCCGCTTCATCCATTACATCAATAGCTTTGTCTGGCAAGTGCCGCTCGTTAATGTACTTGGCAGACAACTCTGCCGCAGCGCGAATAGCCGGCTGGGTATAACGAATACCGTGATGCTCTTCGTACTTCTCTTTCAAGCCCAGCAAAATTTTAGTGGTGTCTTCAACCGAAGGCTCAGCCACATCAATTTTCTGGAAGCGTCGCACCAGCGCCCGGTCTTTTTCGAACACGTTCTTGTATTCGTTGTAGGTGGTAGAACCCATACACTTAAGTTCACCGCTTGAAAGCATAGGCTTCAGCAGGTTAGAGGCATCTAACACCCCACCACTGGCGGCACCAGCACCAATAATGGTGTGAATTTCATCAATAAAGAGTACCGCATGGTCTTGCTCTTTCAGTTCCTTCAGCAGCATTTTAAAGCGCTTCTCGAAGTCACCGCGATACTTAGTACCGGCCAGCAAGCCACCCATGTCTAACGAGTAAATAATGGCGTCCTGCATAATTTCCGGCACGTCTTTGCTTACTACGCGCAGTGCCAGCCCTTCGGCAATAGCGGTTTTACCAACGCCGGCCTCGCCCACTAGCAACGGATTGTTCTTACGGCGACGACAGAGTATTTGCACACAGCGCTCAAGCTCGTATTCACGGCCAATTAGCGGGTCAATTTCACCCGCACGGGCACGCGCATTCAGATTCACACAAAAGCGCTTCAAATAGCTTTGCTGCTCTTCCGGTTGCTGTTGCTCGGTTTCGGAACTAGTGCTTTCTTCGCCACTGCTATGTTCGTCATCCACTTTCGACAACCCGTGTGAAATGTAATGCACCACATCAAGCCGGGTAATATCGCTTTTGTTCAGTAAGTAAACTGCCTGTGACTCTTGCTCACTAAAGATAGCCACCAGCACGTTTGCGCCGGTAACTTCCGCATTACCAGAGGATTGCACATGAAAAACGGCACGTTGTAATACGCGCTGAAAGCCAAGTGTAGGTTGAGTATCTACTTGATCGGTGTCGTCCTCAAAGCGCGGCGTGCTGCGCTCTATGTAGCTAATTAATTCTTCTTTCAATTGCGCAAAATCAGCGCCGCAAGCGCGCAGAGCGTCAGCAGCATCTGGATTATCCAATAGCGCAATCAGCAGATGCTCTACGGTCATTAGCTCATGCCGGCGCTCTCTAGCCAGCCGGAACGCATCGTTCAGGGTTAATTCTAAGGCTTTGTTCAGCATAAGCACTCCTTAATTACTGCATCGGTACGCTGGTACACTGTAGGTAACGTTACCCGGACTATAGCGCGCATTTAACTGGGCTCCATGGTACACAACAACGGATGTTGATGTTCCCGGGCGTACTGATTTACCTGCACTACTTTGGTTTCAGCCACTTCTGCTGAAAAAACCCCACACACTGCCTTTCCTTTATAATGAATCTGTAACATGACGTCGGTAGCCTGTTCACTGTTCATACGGAAGAAGCGGACCAAAATCTCTACTACAAAATCCATGGGCGTGTAGTCATCATTATTTAAGATAACTTTATACATGGGTGGCGGTTTCAATTCGTGTTTTTCTTTGACGCCACTTTGATGCTGATGTTCAAACTCACTCATTATTTATTTCGCTCTATCATTACTATAGTGCTGAATTTGGAATTTCGCTCACAATCATTGTGCAATTATTTGTTAACGCAAGCTTTACAAAAATGATTATTTTTCGCACAAATTACTTGACTAATGGTGGAAGTTACCTAGAGTTGATCATGGCGCTCGCAATGCGATTTTTCAAGGCAGATGCGACGTCATACTAACAATAATGATGTTTTAATACAGAATATTTAAGGAAGTAGATGTATGGCTACTGGTAAGGTCAAATGG
Organism: Pseudidiomarina planktonica; assembly: GCF_900177775.1. Classification (GTDB taxonomy): domain Bacteria; phylum Pseudomonadota; class Gammaproteobacteria; order Enterobacterales; family Alteromonadaceae; genus Pseudidiomarina; species Pseudidiomarina planktonica. The sequence goes on from NZ_FXWH01000001.1 coordinate 1,464,704, forward strand.
TTCAATAACTCAAAAGGCTTCGGCTTTATTGAGACCGAAGATCGTGAGGGCGATATTTTCGCGCATTATTCAACTATCGAAATGGAAGGCTACCGCACGCTAAAAGCGGGCCAGGACGTAGAATTCCAACTCGAAGAAGGTCCTAAGGGACTACATGCTACCAATATAACGCCAACTCAGTCTGATAAATAGACAGTTGGCCACCCGCACAAGATAGACGAAAACGCCGGCATTGCCGGCGTTTTTTTTATGTCGTTTTTAGCTATCAATACCAAAGAACCGGCGCAGCTGGTCGCGCAAGTTTGGTGGCGTACCGTGAACCGTTAAGGTGTCTGTTGCCGGATCGTACTTCACCCGCTCACCCAGCATGCCCTGATCAAAGCCAACGCTCAAACCACCGCCCTGTCCGGAAAACTTCACCAACTTACGCAGCGTGCTTTTATCTGCCGGGAATTCATCATGCAAGCGCATTTCCTCAGGCGTTTGCTCGCGACTAAAATCAGCAAAGCTACGCTCACTTGGCACACTGCCACGTAGTTGTTCAGATAAGTCTTTCACCCGTACCTGCTCACCCTGCTGCCATTGCTCGTCGCAATAGTCATAAACTTGCTTACGCATAGCAACGGCGGCTTCGTTCGGTAACGCCTCCACCTGAGCATAGGCCTGCACCTGATCGACCAGTTGCTGTGTTTGTGCTTTGGCGTTCACGCGCTCGCTGCAACCCAGAAAATCTAAAAAGAAATCCGAAACCTTGCGGCCTGCCCGACCTTTAATAAAAGAAATATAGCTGCGGCTGTCCGGGTCTAACTTTAGTTCGGTCAAATCAATACGTGCCGCCAACTGCACCCGGCTTATGTCTAGCTGTGATGATTTATCTACGGCCAGATCAGGCCCGATAGTGACACCGTCTTTACTTGGCAGGAAACCAACAGTTAAGAAGTCATTGGTCATGTGCTGATAATGCGCTAGCAGTAAAAAGCCTTCTTCCAGAATGCCGTGCTTTTCTAGCTGCTGATGCAACAAACGAGCGGCTGCCTGAGAGTAATCCAAAAATGACATTTGCTGGCTTTGCCACTGTTGCAGTAACTCCGGAAATTCACCAGCATCACCGTCGTCTTCGGCGCCAATAAAACTAGCGTAGCCTTTGGCCGGCTTGGCGTTATACACATCGGTAAGTTCAGTAAGTAAGGTCACCAGTTGTTCGGTAGCTGCGTGAGGCTCGGCAGCCAGGCGTAAACCAATTCCCTTGCTGGTTGCGGTTGCACTGCTATAAAACTGATGAATAATGCTGTCAGACACCTGTAATTGCATTGTTTTTTCGCTTTCCTGAAGTGGTTGCTATGTTAACATGGCAACATTCTAACATGCTTATGAGTGAGGCCTATGCCAATCCTGTCAAAATACGATGCCCAACAACAGCAACAATTGCTGGAACAGGTACTGGACGTTTTTAGTAGTCAGCAAACCCCAGCCAACCTGGCATTGATGACGCTTGGTAACGCGGTTTCAAATGTAATTGAGCAAGGCTATTCTGATACCCAGCGTAAAGCCGTAGCTGAGCAGTTTGGCAAAGTCCTGCTACAATCCTTAACGACCGCTCCGGCGGCATCAAAAAATGGTAACTAGTTAGCTACTTAGCAACCACGCAAGGAAATCGGCACGCATGGGAAAACAACAACAGCGCGATAAAATCGCCCGGCTTATTAGCTGGGGTCACTGGTTTACCTTCGTAAATATATTTGTTTCCCTTGCTATAGGTACGCTTTATATAGAGGCTGCCGAATCACCAGGAACTCTGCTGGGTGTGCTGTACATGCTGGTCAGCTGGATCGGCCATTTCGCGTTCTTGCCTTTTGTCTTCTTCATTATTCTTATTTTTCCTTTTTGTATGCTGGTGCCCTACGCCCATGTGCTTAGAGGTATAGCTGCACTACTTGCTTCGCTAGGGCTAATTGCGTTAGCTGCCGATGCGGTATTTTTCCGTTATTACGGCTACCACTTAAATACTTACTCGCTGTCGCAACTAGCCAGCGACGCTGAAGCCGCCTTCGCTGGTGCCAGCTTCGTTATTATTCTGGCGTTGTTACTTAGCTTTCTGGTAATTCTGGCGTTTGAAGTGGTCATCGCTAATTTGGCCTGGAAGCGGCTGGACGACATTCAGCGGCGTCGCATTGGTGCACCTGTTACCACGGTATTCGTATTGTGCTTTTTAGTTAGTCACAGCGTGCACATTTGGGCTGACGGCGTGTTTTACCGGCCAATTACTCAGCAAGACGACTTATTTCCAGTTTCTTATCCAACTACTGCTAAAACGCTGATGGCTGATCACGGCTTAATTGACGCGCAAATTTACGAAGCACGTCAGGAAATAATGAACGCCACCGATGATTTGAAACTGCATTACCCAACCGCACCACTGATGTGCGCCAAGGTGCCAGATGCAGCCTCAGTAACCTTGGTGGTATTTGAGCAGTTGAACAACGCGCAGCAGGCACAATTGTTACAACGTTTGCCACAGTTGAACCTGGCACCAGTGACCCTGCTTGGCCACCCCGACGCATCCCGCGGCGCATTCCAGCTAACCTACGCTATTGCGGATATTTACCAACGGCCAATTCAGAAAGAACAGCGCGAACCAGCTTACTTGCCGGTTTTGAATGACTTTAGCATGGCGCCACGCTGGCTTAGTACGCCGTCTTTTACCGCAAGCCATTTAACTCCGGTACTGCAGGAAAAGCTGAATGACCTGGCCGCAACACAAGTTACCGCAACGGCATCACTGGACATGGTATTTACCAGCGTTGCCGATATTGAGGCGGTAGTAGCCTACTTGCAGCAGCGCTTGGCTGAAAATGGTCAGGTATATATTACGGCCTTGAGCGCAACCAACGAGAGCAGGATTTCAGCCGAAGGCTTAGCGCCAAACGAGTTACAGGTACCACTGCTACACAATAACCAACTGGCGGTTCCACCTCAGCAGTTAGCAAACTTAACCGACATAGTGCCGACAGTACTTAGCAGTATGGTTAATTGCACCAATGGCCTAACCGCCGTTAGCCATGGTAAAAACTTGCATCAGGAACAGTCCAGCTACCCTCAGGTAGTCAGCTTTTCACCTTATATTGTGATTTACGATAAGGAGCTAACTACGGTACTGGACAGAAATGGTCAAATGCAGGTTTTTGGCAGCACCAACTTCAACCTAATTGAAAATGCTGAGCCACCAACACCGGTATTGGTAGACGCCATAAAAGAGCTCAAACGCTTCAGTCAGGACGGTGCCGAAAAAGAACGGAAATAGTGCTTATAAAATCAGCAAACAACCCCAAAGCACTTGCCTATTTTGGCTAATACAGTAACATACCGCACTCGGTCGGCGTGTAGCGCAGCTTGGTAGCGCACTGTCATGGGGTGTCAGGGGTCGGAGGTTCAAATCCTCTCACGCCGACCAATTTCTTCTCTAGCAATCCTCGCTATATCAATACCTTACAAGTTAGCGCGCAATACTCTATATTTCATGCCAATTCAGCAAGCAGATAAAATATTGCAGCTTTATGGCATTTGAAAAGCTACTTTCTATTAGAAATTACCGTGCGAAACGATATTGCCCGCTATGAAATGTCTCCTGTGCTTTGTCGTCGCGAAAGACCACAAATCAATGAGTTAAAGTTGAATTATCAAATAAGAGAGGGAGTACCAGATGTTCGGTTTGATGCTATTTGTGCTTCGTTACATTGAATATCTTTAGGCAGTTAAAATTTTAATCATCAGTCTAAGGGCGTTTTTTGGTTAGCTTTGGTGGCGAGAGAATAAAAAAGAATCATAAGAAAGAGAATTAAGGTTCAGATAATCGTTAACAAATCGCAAAGACGAAAAGATCATAAATACCAATATAAAAATCACTTCAGACCTTAAAACATTTCCTATTTTAAGCCACTAAGAATAAAGCAAAACTTAGTGGCTTATGAAGCTCTAATTAATTTTAATTACTCTCAGAACGTTTACCGAAAAATAGTAAAAAGAAAAGTGTATAAATATTAATCATAGGTAATATGCACAGAAGAATCATGCTCACACTAATGCGATTCTTTTTTTTTGCGACTAAGAGAGCTAGAGGGGAAATTAGAAATAAACTGAAAATAACCCATAGCCAATGAACTGATATATCACCGTTTCTTGCTAATTCTATTACGTTCATATTATCCTCTATCTAGGATTAAAGCTATCTTCAGTGCTCGGTACTATCCGGCACTCCACTGTATCTTCCGCAATTTTTGTGTAAGTCGTCATCAACGAGCGATTTAGTTTAACGGAATTTTCTATTTATAACTGCTCCAAATTTTCGGGGGGATTACAATCTGCTGATGCATAATATTCTCATGAAGAGTTATTTGTGAAAAAGCACTTTCAGAAATCAATATTAATCCTACAATTACCAATGAGAATTTTTACATAAGTCCTCTTACCGGTATTTCGATTTGATACCTGTGTGCGCTAACACTCGGGACTTTTTGCGACATTACTTTGTAGGACATGTCCGAGTTTTGATTAACCTCACACTTAAAAGAGGATGCGAAAGCATCCTCTCTCTAACCCGGATTATTAAAAGTGTTTATCTCTCTTTCTGAAAGCTCTAGGTACCAACGTTAATAGTAAAAAGATTAATAGGTAAGGTCCTGTAGACGCGCCTGAAGCGCTGTCAGAGGCTCTATCGGAGCTCACAGGTTCACTAACAGATACTGTATAGCTCTCACCCGTTGATAGCTCGATGCTAAAGCTACCTGCAGTTGCGCCTGTCAGATTAATTTCAACTTCTTTTGACGTTTCATTTGGAAAAAACGTAACGACTTTACTCTCGGCATTAAAGTCAGTTCCAGCCACTAAAGTACCGTCAGCCGTATTAACCCCAACAGATACTTTCCCACTTAAATCACCGGCGCGCCAAACTTCAACGACGACTGACTCACCTGCGACAGCAGTTCCTGATTCCACTGTGAACTCAACATCAGCGGGTTCATTGTCTGTTACTCTAACTAAGTTTTCGCTAAGAACTACCCCGTCAGATTCTGCTCTAACTAAGAATACCTGGAGACCGTTATATTCTTCATTATCTGCGGTTCCAATTTGAACAAATTTCTCAGCTTCACCATCTGCAAAAATAAATCGCTCAATGACGTTATCAAACGAGCTGGCATCGGCAGCACTGGATTCATCCTCCGCAAAGACTGCGCGAACATCTACTACCAATTCACCATCAAGTCCGTTGGTGCGGGCAATACGAACCGTAGCCGTTTCGCCCTCTTCAACCGATACACCGGAGGCGATGACAGGCTCACCCGGCTCACCGGTATAGTCATCTGTCAGCGTCAGTGTGGACGAACTATCAGAAACAGTTGCTTTGTATGGGTAAACCAAAGAAAGGGATAAATTCTCATTTCCTTCATTTTTAGCATCCTGCACAATTTCAAAAGATGCAGTAGCCTCAGATTCACCGACCGCAAAGGTCACGCGCTGATACGCCTCTTTTAAATCCGTTGTGGTCGAGCCAGTATCACTTTCAACCACCACGGCGACCGATATCTCCTCAGACAAATCGCCAGTTCGGGTTAGTGTAATTTCCGCAACTCCCGCGCTTTCACCTACAGCATAACCAGTCTCAGCAAATGAGACCGTGCCTAGCGATGCAGGACGACTCCGGCGTTCACTTACAGACACTTTTGTTTGGCGGAGTACTTCGGCGTTATAGGCGTAACCTTCTTCACCACAGAGTTCACCTCCGGAGGTTCGATAGGGTGTAGAAAAGAACTGAGCATTGTCGTAATCAGAATCGCTTTCGTGTGACCACATAATGGTCACCTCTCCACCGCACTCATACGCCCGGGCATTATCAAGCGAGGCAGACGCTCGATCTGCGCCTTCCTGGTGAGCTGCTCCCAAATTATGCCCAAATTCGTGTGCTAGCGCTCTCGAGATGCGTTCGTTAGTTGGTGCGAGAATAATATGGTCGGCAATTGCCGATACCTCACTACCCTGTGCGTCCGCACCAAGCTTAGCTTCACCAGTTGGATCTCGGTAATCAGTGATATATAAACCAATGTCACCACCAAACTCCGTGTACACCAGCTGTTCAGGATAATTATCCTGGTAGTTACCTTCTTCGTCGTAGTAACCATCAGAATTTAATAAGCGACTACCAAAAATCGAACTGGAACTTTTTACAATAACGTTTCCGTCAGCATCGGTTTCTTCTTCAAAAGGCTGATCATTCGGAATACCTGTTACCGCACGAAGTTCGATCACATTAAATTCAATACCAGTGTCTGAAATACCGTAAATAAAGTTCGTCATAGAAATAAGCCCATTAACGCGGTTATAAAGTGCTTCAAAACCGCCCAAACGCTGCATATAAATAGGTTGGTAAAACACAACGACATCTATTTCGACTTTCTCTTCTAAGGGTGGAGCCGGACTTAGTTGTATCTCATTTAAGAATGGCTTGATAACGTCCTGGGCTGAGGCCGAAAAGGCAATGAGTAACGCACTCATTAGTACTGTTTTGCGAAACATAAACACTCCATGTTAATAACTTTTATTAGTATATTTTCGCTTAGTTACCAAAGGGGTAGTAAGCACAACTTGCAATTCCTCGCTGATAATTCTCGGTTTCACATAATCGGAATCACTTCTCGAGCACGGTTTTATTTTCTCAATACAGCGAAATAGAAATCAACAAAATAATAACCTTTCAATACTTAGAACACTAGCACTTTCTTATGATATCTCACCAAAATATTGAGCGCTTTTTACGCGCGTTTCGGTTACAATGCGCGCAACATTGAGCAAGCATTTTAGTAGTAACCCCACGCATGATTCGTCAAGCCACAGCAGTTGATATTCCCGCTATAGCCGCCTTAGAAAAAGACCTCTATTCGCCCGAGCATTATCCTGAGCTATTTTTGTATCAGGCGCTGCAGCAATGGCCGAGTTTGTTGTGGGTGGCCGAGCAGCATGAGCAAGTTGTGGGTTATGTGCTAGGCGCGCCAGGGGAAAATACTGGTGAGATTTGGTTGATGTCACTGTTGGTGGCACCGAACACTCAGGGTACCGGCGTTGGCAAAACTTTGCTGCAGCAGTTTCTAACCATGCTGAAACAGCGTAATGACCGGGTTGTATATCTTACCGTAGCTCCCGACAACAATGCGGCACTAGCGCTTTATAAAAACCACGGCTTCATTGAACTAGCCAACAAGCCCCACCTACTTGGCAACAACAATCACCGTTTGCTGCTGTCTTGTACTCTATAAGCAGCATTTTTCTATTTTAACGAAATAATCATCGATTAAATGCAAGTATGTGATCTAATTCTTGCAACTGTCGGTACTATCATCTTTAGATATTACATCATCACCCGACTGCTCTACTTTGCAGACGTTACTTAGCGGAATTTTTATGACTATAGCAACTCGTCTTTATCTTGGTTTTGGTATTCTTCTTGTTCTTATGATCGGTATTACTGCCTTTGGTGTTTTTCAGGTAAACATTATCGACTCCACCCTCACCCAGGTAAACGACGTTGACAGTCATAAGCAGCGCGCGGCTATTAACTTCCGCGGCAGTGTGCACGACCGTGCCATTGCGATACGGGATTATGTGTTGGTTGAAAATAATACTGCGCGGCAAAAGCATTTGCGTGAAATAGCTGAGTTAGATGACTTCTATCAACAAGCCGCGGTAACTATGTCCGAGTTATTTAGTAACCGTGAAAACGTTAACTCACGTGAACGAGAGCTACTACAGCGAATACAAGAAATTGAAGTTAAGACCGTTGATTTGACCGAGCAAACCGTAGAAATTATGGCTGCAGGAAATCGCCAGGAAGCGCAGGATTTCGTTCTGAGTGACGTGTCACCGGCTTACACGGCCTGGTTAGCTGCGGTAAACAACTTCATTGATTATCAGGAAGAAAATATTTCGGCCGGTGTCACTCTAGTACGCAGTGAAAGCGGTAGCTTCCAGTCCGTTATGTTAGGTGTAACTCTACTTGCCGTTATTATCGGTGTGCTGGTAAGCATCCGGTTAGTAACGCGTTTAACGCGCATGATTGGTGGTGAGCCGGAAGAAGCAGCCATTGAAATTCAACGCGTGGCTGATGGCGATTTGACCCGTATGGTGCATACTAAGTATCCAAATAGCATTATGGGTGCGGTAGCGTCCATGCGTACCCATTTGGCGGCGATCATCAGTGACGTAGGCTCTTCAGCGGATACCTTAGCCGCTGCCTCCAGTCAGTTAACGCAAACTTCGAGCAATAACGAACAGCTGGTTAAAACTCAGCAGGAACAGACGCACCGCGGTGCTAATGCGATTCAGCAAATGTCTGAAACCGTTCGTGAAGTAGCTCGGCACACGGTTGAGGCATCGAAGCTAGCGCAAGATACTGACAAAGAAGCCACCTCAGGCAGCCAGGAAGTAGAAAAAACCATGGCGTCAATCTCTGAGCTGGCCGACGAAGTTGAACAAGCGGCAGGTGTAATACAGCAGCTGTCCGATAGTAGCCGCGAAATCGGCAGCGTACTGGAAGTGATTGAAGGTATTGCCGACCAAACCAACTTGTTAGCACTGAACGCGGCTATTGAAGCGGCTCGCGCTGGTGAGCATGGCCGTGGCTTCGCCGTAGTTGCGGATGAAGTACGTGGGCTGGCAAATCGCACCCAGAATTCAACCCGTGACATTCAATCTCTTATTGAAGCCATGCAAAACAACGCTGATGGCGCTGTTGCTGTTATGGAACGTGGTCAGAAAAAAGCTGGCGAAAGTGTGGAACAGGCGGCTCGTGCCGGCGACTCACTGCGTCGTATCAACCTGGCGGTTTCTGACATTAACAACATGAATGCGCAAATTGCCAGTGCTGCTGAAGAGCAAGCTGCGGTTGCAGATGATATTAATGAGAACTTTAGCAGCATTACGGAATCCTCGGAGCAAGCAGCTACGGGTTCAGATCAGGTCAGCAGTGCCAGTAAAGATTTACAACAGTTGTCGCGTAAACTGCAGGAAAGTATTAGCAAATTCCGGGTGAACGCTTAATATCGTTCGTATGAACGATGAAAACAACTCTGCTTATAATTTAGACTTGTTTCCCGTGGACTCAACGCCGCGGGAAACAACCGTCTTCCCGCTTAGTGACCACAGTGTCATTCTAAAGAGCTTTGCCTCCACCGCCGCATCCAAAATTTATACTTCTACTGCAGCTATTAGCGCGCAAGCCCCCTTTCGTCATTGGCAAACGCCTGGCGGTAAGCAAATGTCTGCACTCAGTACCAACTGCGGTGAGTTAGGTTGGGTATCCGACCGCCAGGGCTATAGATATCAAGCGACCGACCCACAAACCGGTAAGCCGTGGCCTTCACTGCCACAGTTTCTTTCTGAATTGGCACACGATGCCGCCGCACAAGCTGGATACAACGATTTCGTACCAGACAGCTGTTTACTCAATAAATACTTACCCAAAGCCAGCATGGGGCTGCATCAGGACCGCGACGAACGCGACTTCAGTCAACCTATTGTTTCTATTTCACTCGGGCTACCCGCACAATTTCTATGGGGCGGGCTAAAACGTAGCGATCGCCCACAGCGGCTGTTACTGGAGCACGGTGACGTGGTGGTTTGGGGTGCAGCAGATAGGCTGCGCTATCACGGCATTGCGCCCGTTAAGGCTTCGAAGGGAACCACCGCCGATCACCGTCTAAACTTGACGCTGCGCAAAGCAAGCTAGATAAAATAATGGCTAGACTTGATAAATAACAAAAAAGAATATATATATAACTAAATTAGTTTTAGCATTAAATTCCGATTTAAAACTCAGTACGACAAAGGAGCCGGCCATGACCATGACAGCAACAAGCGTACCTCTGGTAAAAGCATTTTTAGACGGTGACAGCGAAACCTATAGCTATGTAGTGTATGACGAACCTGCTGGACACGCTGTGGTGATCGATCCGGTATTAGATTTTGATTACAAGTCAGGTCGTACTTCTACCGAAGGCGCCCAGAAAATTATCGACTTTATTCAGGAACAAAACCTGAAACTCGGCTGGGTATTGGAAACTCACGCGCATGCCGACCATTTGTCGGCGGCTCCTTTTATTCGTGAGCAGCTCGGCGCTCCTATCGGCATAGGTGAGCACATTAAAAATGTGCAGGAGATATTTCGGCAGGTATTCAATCTGGAAAAAGAGTTTTTGCCAAACGGTAGCCAGTTTGATCGTTTATTTGCCGATGGCGAAAGCTTTCAGGTGGGCAAGCTGTCGTTTCGAGTGATGCATACACCTGGCCATACACCAGCCGATTTGGCGTACATTGTGAATGAGTCAGCCGTGTTTGTAGGTGATACGCTGTTTATGCCCGACGTAGGCACCGCTCGTTGTGACTTCCCAGGGGGGAGTTCGGCGCAATTGTTCCAGTCGATTCAGAAGCTTCTGGCGTTGCCACCTTCCACCGCTATGTACATTTGCCACGACTACCCTACCGAGGGCCGAGAACACAACTGCAAAACCACAGTTGCCGAGCAAAAGGCGAATAACATTCACGTGCATGATGGCGTGACTGAAAGTGACTTTGTGCAAATGCGCGATGAACGCGATAGTGGTTTAGATATGCCGCGGCTCATACTGCCGGCTATTCAGGTGAATATCCGAGCTGGCCAGTTGCCTCCCGCAGAAGGCAATGGCCAGATTTATCTGAAGTTACCGCTTAACCAATTGTAGGGGTACCGCCGTCTAACCCAGCTGCACGCGCGGCACGCTCTACCGTGTCGTGCTCCAGCTGCCAACCGTGCAGTTGCTGCTGAATTAAGCTATACAGTGCGTCTATGTGCTCAACACTGTCGTTTAACGCCGGAATATACTCATAGCGCTCGCCGCCACTCTCAATAAAGTACTCCCGGTTTTCTTCGCCAATTTCTTCAATAGTTTCTAAGCAATCAGCAGAAAATCCCGGACAAAATACCTGTACTGACTTAACACCCTGCCCCGGTAAGGCTTTCATGGTTTCATCCGTATAAGGTTGTAACCAGGGTTCACGGCCAAAGCGTGACTGGAACGTTGTCATATACTCATGCGGTTGTAGTTGCAGAGCGGATGCAATTAATCGTGAGGTTTTATGACACTCACAATGGTATGGATCGCCGTTTTTCAAATAACGCAGCGGCACACCATGATAAGAAAACAGCAATTTATCGGTACGACCGTGCTCATTCCAATGCGCCTGAATACGGCTTGCAGCGGCCTGAATAAATGGCGGATAGTCATGATAATGCGTAACAAAGCGCAACTCCGGCAGCCAGCGTCGGCGGGTAAAGTCCTGACTAATCTTATCGAAGGTAGAAGCTGTGGTTGATGCTGAGTAATGCGGATATAACGGCACTACCACCAGTTTACGAACGCCTTGCTGAAACATCGACTCGAGCACACTGGGTATGCTTGGATTACCGTAACGCATAGCGAATTCAAGCACGAAATTATCACCATGCTCAGCCTGCAAGCGATGCCGAAGTGCATCCGCTTGCGCTTTTGTATGCCACAGTAACGGCGAGCCCTGATCAGTCCAAACGGTTTTGTAAGCCGCAGCTGAGCGTTTCGGGCGAAAGCGTAAAATAACGCCGTTTAAAATAAACCACCATAACAACCGCGGCACTTCTACCACTCGCGGGTCACTTAAAAACTCTTTCAGGTAGGTTTTTAACGCACCTTTGGTTGGTGCGTCTGGCGTTCCCAAATTGGTGACTAATACCCCAATCTTGTCTTGTTGAGCATGCGTGAAATTCGGACTTCCCTGATACTTCATAGTTTTATAATTCTCTGCTCGGTTGAAAATATGTGATGGTTGCTATTAACCCGCTACCTATGGACGATACCACCATTGCTCGGCGATTTCGTTAACGGGTGCTAGTGGAATATTTTTTAATTCAATAATACGACGATTATTCAGCTCTGCACGCGCAATCACAGCCCCGTAAAATGACATAAACAGTGCTTCGTAGTCGCCATTGGCGTATAAACGTTGCAGTCCCAGTTCAATACGCTTCGCTAATTCCGGTTGATCGCCGGGCACATAAAAAAAGTCGGCGAAGGGATAACGTAATACCACGCCCGGCACTACTGCTAATTTATCAGCGCTGCTACCTAAATTTTCCAACTCCAGCCATAGCTCGATAACGGAACGGCTGAATACATCAAAGTTTCCGTCTAGTAATTGCTGGTAAAGATCAGACGTTTGCTCCACGGTTTCAACATGCGCAAAAGTATCGCGCATTAGCGGCAACTCAACCCAGTCGGCACCAAACCCTGTGGTTAGACTTGATAACGCCTCGGTATTCTCAGCAAGGTCAGGCAGTCGCTGTAAGGTTTGTTCGTGGGTAACCAACAAGCGCCATCCCAACAAACCACGGCGCACAGGAACTGGTATTGCGATTACCCCCGGCTGTTGCCAATAGCCTGACGCCAGTACCCCCACCTGAACCTTTTTACCACTCGTAAGCTCGTGAATTAACCGTGTTTGAGTCATTGGCAATGGGTAGCGAGTTAAAGCTACCTCGGTATAGTCATCTGCAGTGATGGCCAATGCTCGTTTCAGCAATTGATAGTTGTAGTCGCGCTCTTCTGTTAATTCAGCGAAAGCCTTGTTCATTACCACAGTGGTGTTGGCAAATCCTGAACTAGTTACCAGGCTAAATAGCACTAACAACCACCAACGACTCCAACCCGCCATGCAGCTATTTCCTACTCATCAATCAATAGTAACGCCAGAGGCACCGTTGCACCTGACAATAAATACTCAGTATCTAAACCCAATGTAATAGCACCTAATACAGTACCGTCACTATCTAAAACGGGAGCCGAAAACTGCGCCTGAAAACGCTGGGTGGAGCGATCGTAAACAATATCACTAAGATAAACACCAGGTTCATCAGTACCGATGGTATACGCAAATTTATTCTCATCGGATTGATCATAGTCGTTGGGTACCCGACTAAAACCGGTTAAAGCGCCTTGTCTGTCGAACAGTATAATTTCGGTAAACCCATCGCGAATACTATTTGCCTTTTGCATGAGCCAGTCACTAACAGGCAGGCTTTGCATACTCGCAATAAATTGATATTCACCAGAAAAATACTCTGCCTGCCAGCGTTTTTCGTAGTCGGCTATTTCAGTTGCAGTAACAGGGTTTTGTAACCGTTCTCGTAATGCCTGTTTTACCACATTATGATTAAGCGTTTGCAGAAAAGCTTCTGCCTTGGTTTGCAAATGACCCCGCTCTGCCTCGTTTAGGCTTATTTCCAGTTCATTACAATCACCTAATGCGCGGTTAAACCTGGTTAAAAAACCGGGCCGTTGGAGCAGGAAATTCCGTTGAAAATACACACCAAGCTCAGCGTAGCGCAAAAACTGTAGCCTTAAACCTGCGGCCTGCCGGTTTAGCCAACGTTCAAAACTAGTGGTTAAACGTCGCTGTTCGGTAATAAAAGCGTCAATTCGCCCTGCTTCTAATTGCTGTATCAACTGCTTTTCTTCAGCCACTAAGTGTACGGCTTGCTTAAGCTCACGTTGCAGCCACTGCGCCTCGCTGCTACCTCTAATGGCACCAAGACGTAAGCCATACAATGCCGCAACGTTCGGTGTTACAGTTTCGCTGCGTGATACCAAGAACCACTTCTCCATGGCTAGTGGCGCAGACAACCTAGCAAACTGATCAGCTTCGGCGTGTTGAATACTGCTGAAGAAACCATCCGCTGACGACGTTTTAACATCATGCTCAGCGCGCTTAGCCGGCACCAGCTGAATGTGGTACGGGGTGTCTATTGCGCTAAACGCGCAACTCAAGGTGCTAACCGAAATACCGCCAAGCTGCCCTTGCTCCAACATCTGATACGGAGGCATTTCAGTGGTTCGTAATTGCACCGGGGGCTCATCGTTAGCCATGGCGTAAGGACCGGTAAAACCTGCTGCTAAACTAATAATCGAGAGCCAAAACCTTAGCTTACACACTGTTGGAACCTCCCGTTATTTCACGGTATTAAACCGCAACTACTTTGAGTGTAGTTAGCTCATCAGGCTTTTACCAAAGCTGCTTACAAATTAGCATTCGCTCTTCTATTGGCGGGCTTTTACGAGTGCTGCTTGAATATGTTCGAACAAAAACGGCTTGGTAATATAGTCATTCATCCCGGCCGCTTCACTGGCTGACTTGGTTTCTGTGAAAGCGTCGGCGGTTAAGGCAATGATATAGGGCTGCTTACCGTTGTTTTGACGAATTTGTCGGGTTAACTCCAAGCCATCAATGTCAGGTAAATGAATATCCATAAATACAACTTCGAATTCGCCTGACGCAACAGTCTCCATAACCGCGTTGGCATCACGAACCTGTGCAAAGGGTATCTGCATTTGATTCAGCATTTCCGCCAAAATCAGTTGATTTACATCGCTATCGTCAACAATAAGCACCCGAAACTGCCCTGCCAACTGCTCCCATGAAGCCGGTGTGAGTTGTTCAGCAACAGCAACTTGCTGCTGCATATGGTCACCAAGGGGTTGTTGTGCAGATTCATCGTGACAGCGTCCAACCGGAACCGACACGCGAAACTCAGTTCCAACACCAAGTTCACTGCGTACCCTGACTTCACCCTGCATTAACTCGATCAGGCTTCGCACAATGGCCAGGCCAAGTCCACTGCCGGAGTGTTTGCGGTTTAGATTCGACTCTTCTTGCTCGAACATATGCCAAATGCGTTCGGTATCCCGAATACCAATGCCAGAATCTGTAACCTGCAAAATCAATAAGCCTTGATCAGGGTCTTTACTAACAGCGTTCCTGCTGCCAGCTTGCCACGACAGTTCAAGCCGAATGTCACCCCGCTCGGTAAACTTAATGGAATTACTCAGCAGGTTACTCATAATCTGAATTAACCGGGCATGATCAGCGCTTACCCGATGCGGTAAATCATCCGCAATAACAACACTCAAACTGAGCCCTTTTTGTTTTACCGTTTCGCTAAACAACTGCTGTATGTGACGAATAATAGCGCGCGGGTCCGCCACCGTTGGCGTTACTTTAAGCTTGCCCTCTTCGGCGCCGGTTAAATCCAACACGTCATTTAGCGTGCGCAGTAAATAACCGCCACTACGTTTAATGGTTCCAACTAGTTCCTGCTGATGTGCATTTAACTGGGTGTTCTCCAGTACACCAGCAATCCCCAGAATACCGTGCAAGGGCGTTCTTATTTCATGAGAAATGTTAGCCAGAAATAGTGTTTTTGCCTGGGCCGCTCGCAACGCTTTAAGTTCAGCCTCTTTTTGACTGGTGATGTCGGTTAGCGTGCTAATAAATTTAATGGCCTGGCCATGCTTATCGCGTTCAGTAACACGCCCCCGATCCAGCATGTACAGGTAGCTTTCGTCGCTATGCTGCATACGATGTATGCTTTCGTAGAATTGGGTTTCACCGTTTAAATGCGCTTGGATTTTTTGCTCGTAGCCAGCCACGTCATCCGCATGAACGCGCTCCAGCAAACCTTCTATGTTGGTCGGTAGTTCTTGTTCTGAAACACCCAGCATCTCGGCCCAGCGATGATTCACACTCACCGCATTGGTTTGCGGGTTCCAGTCCCAAATACCAACACGGGTTCCTTCAATAAGTAGTGCTAAGCGGTGACGTTCTTGCTCAAGTGCAAGCTCCAGCGACTTTCGTTCAGTAATATCAATGATATAGCCGAACAGGTAATCCACCTCACCATTCTCGTCCCGCTGAATAATAGTGGTGTCAGCCACCCAAATGACCTCACCATCGGCGCGCACCAAACGGTAATCATCGTGAGTAAAACTCGCTGGAATAGTGGGGTCTTGCATGACCTGTTCAACATCGGCACAAATACGCGGGTAATCGTCGGGATGCACCAGTCGCTCGTAGGTTAACCCAAAGCGCTCGAAGTTACGCTTGGTGATGCCAAGCAGTCGTACAACATTCTCAGTAACATACAACACCGGAAAACCGGGGCTGTTGTCCCACACAAAAACAGAAATCAGGCCACTGGCAGACAGCAGCGCCTCAAAATCTCTGTCGGCTATTGCCATAAACGCACCTTCTCGCGAATTTTGTCGGTGGCTATCCATTCCTGTAGTTGGTCAGCTAGCCACTTGCCCTGCTCAATAGCTTGTTGCCAGTACTTATATCGGTCTACGGCCGAAAGCGTGGCAAAGTCTTTTCGATCCGGGATTTTGCCAAAGGGTAACCGCGCTAAAAACTCTTCGGTTGGTGTCATTAATACTACCTTCGGCCACTGCGTTCCCAAAGTACGGCGCCAGGGTATGTGTTTATCAAACCATCCCGGTATTACCTGATTGTGAAAATGCGGATACAACACCAACCCATTCACAGCTCCCAAATCAATATCGAAATGGTAATCGGTAATGCCACCATCACGATAAATTCCCGGTGGCGCCCCGGGAATATCTTTTACGCCATGTAGCACCATAGGAATAGACCCTGAGGCCAACAAGGCGGATTTAAAATTATCCGTGCTGAGGGGCACTTTATGGGTTTTAAAATCATTCCAGCTATTGCTAAATGCCGCATCTGACCTGGGGTGGTGGAATAGCACTCGTTCAAAGCTTCGACCTAACCATTTGCGGTTAACACCATTGGCTACAGCCGATGTTAACAACCCGGCTAACTGCAGTTTGCGCTCGCTTGCAACTAAGCCTCGGCAGCGAACCGCAATAAAATGATGCCGGAAAATATCCTGCTGTAGAATTTTCGGAACCACGTTGTCAGGAATATACTTATGCAGTAATGCCCGTGCTTCGTCAGTAATTTCGTTTACATCAGGCTTTTCGCTGTATGTTTGGCTGCTATATAACTCCGCAAACAGGTTACTGGCGGCGATGCTGTCGGGCTGCCCCAAACTGGCGAAACGCCAGGCTCCTGCTGAAGTTCCAAGCAAATCCAGGGGTTGTTTACGATCTTTAAAGAATTCACCAAATAAAAATTGGTCGAGACCTTGCAGCACAAACCACTTTGGCCCGCCCGAAGCACCTAGCAGCATGCCAACATCCTGTTGCTTCAGTCCATTTTCCTGTATCTGCTGATATGCGTCAGAGCCTGCCTGCAGGCGAATCCAATCTGTCATCCTGAACTACCTATTTTTATATGACTACTAGTCATTACGTTAAGTGACCAATAGTCATTATTTTAAGTTGTTGTTTATATTAAATTTGTCGTTTTCTCTCGGCTAGGACACCCAAGGTCAACATAATACCGACACAAACAAGTGCTAAGTAAATACTTGGAACCTGCGCCAATAGACCGGCTATAAATGGGGTTAACCACACGGTAGCAAGGCCGTAACCGAAGGCGCAGATAAGTACAAACAGTAAGGTTCTAAAAATAAAATGCATGCCACCTAATTGGCGCCGAATCCCCTGGTTTATGGCATTACCATAAATGACCAATAAGGTAGCCATTATCATCATGGCGACATCCGACAAATGGGGGCGAATCATCAAGCCCAGTTCAAGCATCACTTGGTTCATGTACAACCTCTTGATTAATAAAATCGCGCGATGAAGGCGACTAACCAATAAAGTATACCGTTTTCAAACAGCAGGTACAGTGATGTGTTGAGCGAAAGTCATGGTGTTGGCAAGCACTGAGGTATCGCAGTGATTATTCAACAATGCTATGCTCACGAGCTTAAATTCTGGCTATAAAGAGACCCTTAAGCATGAAAGTCGTATCCTTTAACATTAACGGTATCCGCGCCCGCCTGCATCAGTTAGAGGCTTTGATTCAAAAGCACGCACCTGACGTCATTGGCTTACAAGAAACTAAGGTTCATGACGACCAGTTCCCGCTTGAAGCGGTTGAAGCCATGGGTTACCACGTGGTGTATCACGGTCAGAAAGGACACTATGGCGTCGCCCTGTTGTCGAAGCGCCCTCTGGCAAATACCCAATGCGGTTTTCCGAGCGACGACGAAGAAGCGCAGCGACGCATGGTAATGGGCGACTACACCACCGATGAAGGCAAAGTAGTACGGGTTCTAAATGGTTACTTCCCGCAAGGCGAAAGTCGCGACCATCCGACGAAATTCCCTGCCAAGCAAAAATTTTATGCTGATTTAATGCAGTATCTGAATGAATCACATAGCCCGGATCAACCCATAGTGGTAATGGGTGATGTGAACATTTCCCACACAGATGCAGACATAGGTATTGGTGCGGACAACGCAAAACGCTGGTTACGCACTGGCAAGTGCAGCTTTTTACCGGAAGAACGTGAATGGCTGCAACGCCTGGTTGACTGGGGCTTTACCGATACTTATCGGGCTCATTATCCACAGCCGCAGGAACAGTTTAGTTGGTTTGATTATCGCTCACGCGGATTTGATGACAATCGCGGGCTGCGTATTGATTTAATTCTGGCTACCGCCGAGTTAGCCGAAGCCTGCACTGATAGCGGCATTGACTATGAACTGCGGGGTATTGAAAAGCCTTCTGATCACGCCCCGGTATGGTCTAGCTTCAAGTTCTAACGCGTACGCCGCCGGCTAATGCTCATCCGGCGGCAACTCAGCCAGCACTTTCCGTAGCAATACGGCTAAATCCATGTAGGTGGTAGTGCCGGGCTTGCCCTGCTGCGCCGGTGCCACCTTCAATTTACGCTGTAGTTCCTGATACCAGTGCAATAACGGTGGTGGCAACGCTTTATTGGAGCGGTGACCCAGCCAGTACAATCCCTGTAGCGGTAACATCAACAAAAACAGGCTGCCAATAAAGGCGGCCGTGGTCCACTGTTGATTATGAAACTGCCATTGCACCAACATATTCAGAACTGCCAGTGCTGGCATCATGGTAATCGCAATTCGCGTTGCGGGTATAACCCGGGTTTCGGTAAAGGCCGCCACCACCGAGTGGCGTGGCCACTTGTTCATATACCGTTGGCCGTCCTGCAAATACTTAATAAAAGCCACACCCACCTCTTTGTTCGGTTGTCACTGCTGCATAAGCAAGCAATGTGTTCAGTATACAGGCAACTGAGTGACGAATAAATTTGCGATTGGTGATAAAGCACACAAACTTATTTTTATTATATTATTCAATATCTTATCAAGTTTAAACCGACTAACACACAGACATATCCACAGACAATGTGGATACCTTTCACAAAACCCCGTTGTTGCTTGTCCATACTCGCTGATTTTGCGAAGATAGGCTTACGAATTCACAACTATGCTTAGCCTAATGCCTGATCACGACATTTGTATTGCCGCACCAGCGCATGGCCGCAAGCAGCCGCTAGTGCACCATCCTGATAGTGTTGTTCAACAGCAAGTTTTAGGCTCCGGACTAAGCCTGCAAGTGCATGGAAATGAACTTGTAGCACCTGCCAGTGGCTTATTAAAGTACGTTAGCCCTGCCGGGCATTACTGGCATTTTCTGTTGCCACATGCCAGCCCTGCATCATGTGGCTCTAAAAAGTTTGAGAACTGTGTGCTGCTATTTGCCGATCCAGCCTTCAGTACCCACTTACCGGGTATTACGAAGCAACCCAAACTTGGCCAGAAAATACGCGCCGGCACCCTGTTAGCCAGGCTGCATTTGCCAGTGTTGCAGGCTAATCTTGGTCATACCGCGTTGGCCATTGTTTTTCCTGACCGTAGTGCCAACGAAATTGACTGGCAACCCGGCAGTGCACGTTGTAATGAACAACCTTTTATAAAAATATCCTTATCAGCTCAGCAATAGGAATTCTTTATGCAGTATGTAGTTTATGGAATAAAGCAGTGCGATACTGTTCGTAAAGCTCTGAAGTGGCTTGCCAATGAAAACATTGACTACCGCTTTCATGACCTCCGCGAAGACGGCCTTGAGCAGGAACAAGTGGAAACCTGGTTAAACGTGCTTGGTATGGATCAGGTACTGAATAAGCGCAGCACCAGTTGGCGCCAACTTAGCCAAGAGCAGCAAGCAGTAAGTTCAGTGCCTGCTGCCGCGAAGCTAATCTGTGAACATCCAACACTGGTGAAACGTCCGCTAGTTGCAGCAGAGCAACCTATTCTTTGTGGTTTTAAGGTGGAACAGTGGCAACAACAACTGAAATAACATCGCCAACCCTACAACTGGCGCAGCAACTGATTGCTCGCGAGTCAGTAACGCCTATTGATGATGGCTGTCAGGAGCTACTAGCGGCTCGCCTGGCGAAACTGGGTTTTAGTAATGAAACCATGGTGTTCGAAGATACCACTAACCTGTGGTCACGCCGCAATCAACAAGGCCCGGTATTTTGTTTTGCTGGCCATACTGATGTGGTGCCGTCGGGGCCAGTTAAAGAATGGATAAGTCCGCCCTTTTCACCCTCCTTGCGTGACGGTTACCTGTATGGGCGCGGTGCCGCCGACATGAAAGGCAGCCTGGCGGCTATGATTGTTGCTACTGAACGCTTTGTAACTGCGCGTCCAGAGCACCAGGGCAGCATTGCTTTCCTCATAACCAGTGACGAAGAAGGCCCGTTTATAAATGGCACCACCCGCGTTATTGATACGCTGGAAGCGCGGCAGGAAAAAATCACCTGGTGTCTGGTTGGTGAACCTTCCAGCACCAAGCGCTTAGGCGATACGGTTAAAAATGGTCGCCGCGGCAGTCTGACCGGATTCCTGACCATTAATGGTATACAAGGGCACGTTGCTTATCCTCATTTAGCGAAGAACCCGGTTCATCTGGTAGCACCGGCACTGGCTGAACTGGTAAATACGCACTGGGATCATGGCAATGAATTTTTCCCACCTACCACCTTCCAAATTTCCAATGTGCACTCAGGCACTGGTGCCGGTAACGTGATTCCCGGTAGTTGTGAGGTACAGTTTAATTTCCGCTACAGCACTGAAGTTACGGCGGTAGAGCTACAGAATCGCGTAACCGACATTCTGGAGCAGCACGATTTGAGTTTTCACTTAAGCTGGACTCATAATGGCGCTCCTTTTCTGACCGACCACGGTGACTTGGTAGATGCCACTTGCGCGGCTATACAGGCAGTAACTGGGCAAGCCACTGAGCTATCTACTGCCGGCGGCACTTCTGATGGTCGCTTTATTGCGCCTACAGGTGCACAAGTGATTGAGCTTGGCCCTGTTAATGCCACCATTCATAAGGTAAATGAATGTGTGAAAGCCACTGATCTGGATATACTGACAGATGTTTACGAGGCTATTCTGGAGCGTTTGTTATGTTAACCCCAGCCCAGTTAACCGGGCGTGACTCAAGCCATTTAATCGACTATCAGCAGCACCAGCTGCAAGCTGAGGTGGCAGCAGCCTACGCTCGTATGTGTGAGGCCGCAGCAGATCAAGGCGTGGTGATAGCTATTGCCTCAGCCTTTCGCAGTTTTGATCGGCAACTGGGTATTTGGAATCGCAAATTTAACGGCGAAGCACCTATTTACAGTGATCGCGGTGAGTTACTGCAAACCGAACAGCTAAGCACTGGCGAAAAAATCGATGCTATTTTAACCTGGTCTGCATTGCCCGGCGCTAGCCGCCATCATTGGGGCACCGACCTTGATTTGTACGATCCCCGCCCGTTTAATACTACCGACAACAAGCTACAGCTAACCGCAGGTGAGTATGCCGAAGGCGGTCCTTGCTATGACGTAGCTTGCTGGCTGCAACGACATGCTCACGAATATGGCTTCTTCTTACCCTACGCACGCTATCAGGGCGGTGTAGCAGCTGAGCCATGGCATGTTAGTTATCGGGTAATAGCAGAAGCAGCACGTAACAATTTAAGCACCGCAACTTTAGCGTCAGCATTAACTGATGCAGATATTGAAGGTAAACGTTGTATTCTGGCTCGTTTAGCGGATATTAAAGAACGTTATGTAGACAATATTTGTACAGACAACGGCTGGAGCGATGTATGGTGTGGTTAATCATTATTTTAGTAGTAGGTTTTATTGCCGCCAATATACTGGTTTTAAAGTACTCAGCGAAAACTGGGTGGCTAACTAAAGCAGAATTGGATAAACGAGGAATTAAGGCTAAGCCCAAGAAAGATGAAGAAGAAGACGACGACCAAGAAAACAATTAGAACTTTTCCTCGTCATCGCCTTGTTATGCTCACAACGTTTTAGTCCAGCTTAACACCCAAGCGACGGGCTACTTCTTCATAAGCTTCGACTACCCCACCTAAACCTTGGCGGAAGCGGTCTTTGTCTAATTTATTGCGGGTTTCTTTGTCCCATAAACGGCATCCGTCGGGAGTGAATTCATCACCCAAAATAACTTCACCGTCAGAGTCCACGCCAAACTCAAGCTTAGAGTCTACTAACAGCATGCCTGCTTCAGCAAACATCGTCTGCAAGGTGCTGTTTACCTGGTACGTCAGTTCTTTCATGCGTTCCAGTTGCTCTGCGGTAGCCCAACCAAAGGTCATGATATGAGATTCGTTAATCATAGGATCGTGCAGCGCGTCATTCTTTAAAAAGAACTCGAACGTAGGCGGTGTTAAATCCATACCTTCTTCTACCCCGAGCCGACGGCACAACGAACCTGCGGAAATGTTCCGAACCACACACTCAACTGGGATCATTTTGAGTTTTTTCACCAGCGATTCGTTCTCGCTCAGCACTTTATCGAGTTGCGTTGGAATACCGGCGCTTTCCAGTTTCGCCATAATAAAGTTGTTAAACTTATTATTCACCATGCCTTTGCGATCTAATTGCTCGATACGTTCGCCGTCAAACGCGGAAGTATCGTTCCGAAACTCCAGAATCAAACGTTCCGGATCATCGGTTGCAAATACAGTTTTCGCTTTACCACGGTACAACTCACCACGCTTTTCCATCACATCCTCTCAGTCAGATGATCACAACTTACTTTGTTGTGTAAACTCGGCCGCAAATAAATCAAAGAACGCACTCATCCGTTCAGGATCAAGCATTTCTTCATCGTGTTTTATGGTCAGCGCTACGCGCCCATCGTTTTCAATTAAAGAAACTTCGTAGTCGCCGTTCGCCAAGCCTACATCAACAGCTTTTTTGTCACGCCAGAACGCCAGACTTGATAACACGCCGCCACCGGCAGTGTAATTCAGGTAATAACGACCGTTGGTTTTATTCAAATCTTCGATGGTAAAACCAAGCGCTTCAAAGGTGTTTGCCGTTAAGGTCCAGGCTAGCTCGAAATCTGTTGGTAATAAGTACGCTGGGTTACCTTCCTGGTTGAAACCTAACTCAGCCTGCAAACCTTCGTTCACAATACTGCGGTAAACTTCGTCTTGAATGTAGTACAGCGATGCCATAACTTCATTCATAAACTGTGCTTCAGCATTACGCTCAACCAGTGGTGAGGACTCATTCAAGGTTGAACCATTTCTGTAACGCTCAAAACCTTCCAATTCAACCAGCAATGATGTGGTGCGACCATGGCTTGCAGTTTCTTGCGTTATGCGAAATTTCTTTTTGGTTTCAAGCACATCTGTATCATCACGCCAAAATGCCCAAAACGAACTATCGGCGGCTTCAACCTCAGTACGCTCAGTATACCAATCAGTAACTAACAGCTGTTCTTCTTGCTGCTGCGCAACGGGTATTTGCTTACGCTCAACTGTATTTAATAACGCGGTCCATACGGTGCCCGACAAATCATCAATTTCTTCAACGTCATCAAAGAATGCGCGGGTTTCATTGCTGGCATCCTCAATACGCGCGCCAGCTGCTATCGGACGTACCTGAACCGGCGCCAGCACGTTAACTGCAGTACCAACAGCAGCAGAATCACCTGCTATCGATGGAATTTGATACTGGCGTTGTTCCGCTGGCAGTTGCAACCCTTCGGCTGGTTCCAATGGCTCAATTAACTTACTATCAACATAGGCGAAGCTACCTTCAGCTTGCCCTCGGTTGGTGGTTCCACATGCCGCTACAGCGGTTAATGTCAGCAAACTGACTGCTACTACATTTAATTTCATTATTGCTCCAGGCTTAAACTAATCCGGCTTGTTGTATCGCTTGTTCGATTGCTTGTTGGTTAACAAGTTCCGGTTCAGTTAGCGGTAATCGGTAAAATGCTTGCAATCGCCCCATACGAGCGAGTGCCCATTTTACTGGAATTGGGTTTGATTCAACGAACATGGCGTGATGCAGAGCGGCCATTTCCTGATCCAGTTGCTTAGCTTGTTCAGCATGACCGGCGCGCGCAGCAGCCACCATAGCCTGCATTTTATCAGGGCAAATATTAGCGGTAACACTAATGACGCCATCGCCACCTTGTAAAATGAATTCACAGGCAGTGGGATCATCGCCACTTAGCAGAATAAAGTCAGGACCACATAACTCACGTAATTTGGCAACGCGGGAACAATCACCTGTCGCCTCTTTAATACCTACAATATTGTCAATGGCCGCTAACTCTGCAACCTGTTCTGGCTGCACGTCATAACAAGTGCGTCCGGGAACATTATACAAAAGTTGAGGCTTATCACTGGCTTCTGCGCAGGCTTGATAATGTGCCACCAAACCGCGCTGAGACGGCTTGTTGTAATAGGGGTTTACGTTTAAAAAGCCAGCTATTGGCAATTGTGACATACGTTCGGTTAAATAAACCGATTCGGCGGTTGAATTGGAACCATTGCCAGCAATAACCGCCACGCGATTTCCAGCTAACTCAGTTACCGCACTTACCACAGCCACGTGCTCGTCATGGCTTAGGGTTGCTGATTCACCGGTAGTACCCATAGCTACAATAGCATCGGTACCCGACTCGCAGTGCCAATTCACCAAAGCTTCCAACTCGGAATAATCGATATTCCCTTGTCGGGTAAATGGCGTAACTAACGCAACGATACTTCCTTTTAGCATTGTGGCCCCCTATTTATTAAGCCCACAATGTTACTGGCAGCGCGGGTGAAACACAAGCCCGACAATGCTTTCATAGCGCTTTCACGAATTGGTTTTTACAACCCGGAAGGTTATGATAGTGACACTCTATTTCGCTTACCGGAGCGGCCGTGTAAGCCGCCAACAGGAGTTCTTATGAATACTTTAAAAGCAGGTGATAAAGCGCCTGAGTTCGAATTACACGACGCCAATAATGAGTTGGTTTCATTAAAAGATTTATTAGCTCGCCAACGGGTGTTGGTTTATTTCTATCCGAAAGCCATGACCCCGGGTTGTACAGTGCAGGCACAGCAACTACGTGATAGTCAAAAAGAATTAGCCGCTCACAATGTAACAGTAGTAGGCATTAGCCCGGACGCACCGAAGCGGTTAGCTAAGTTCACGGAACGTGATGCGCTGAATTTCACCCTATTGAGTGATGAAGATCATAAGGTTGCCGATGATTTTGGCGTATGGGGTAATAAGAAGTTTATGGGTAAAGAATACGATGGTATTCACCGTATTAGCTTTTTAATTGAAACCGATGGCACCGTTAGCCATGTGTTCGACAAATTTAAAACCAAGAACCATCATGAGGTAGTGCTAGACGTATTGGCCAGCTAAGGCCAATACATTACTAGCCGTACTTCCATCAGCTCCGGATTATGCCTATTCAGGCGACCGGGCTGATGTTGGTGTTGAGGTAGGTGTTGAGGTAGATGTTGAGGTAGACAATGCGGTTAACACTGCTTTTACTAAACTGGCTAAGGGAATAGCAAAGAACACGCCCCAGAACCCCCATAGACCACCGAAAAACAGTACTGCGGCAATAATGTAAACCGGGTTTAAGCTCACCGCTTCAGAAAACAGAAGCGGCACCAGCAGGTTGCCGTCTAATGCCTGAATAATCAGATAAGTAACCAGAACGTAGGCGAACATAGCAGACCAACCGAACTGGAATACGGCTACCAGCGCCACCGGAATGGTCACCACCACAGCGCCGATATAGGGTATTAACACGGACAAGCCAACCAGTACTGCCAACAATGCCGCATAACGCAAATCAAAGGCAACAAAGCCCAGATACGTAGCCACACCCACAATCACTACCTCAAGCGCTTTACCACGAATGTAGTTCATGATTTGCAAGTTCATTTCGGTGCCAACCTGACTAAGTAAACGTCTATCTTGTGGTAATAAACGCTCCAGGTGCGCCAGCAATACTTTGCGGTCTTTCAGCATAAACAGTACCAGTAGCGGCACCACAATCACGTATATAAGTATGCCCATTAAATTCACGATGGAATTGAGCGACTGTCCAATCAAACCCTCGCCCACAGTAATGGCGCGTGTTTTAAAGGACTGAATAAGTTGGGATATCTGATATTCGTTCACAAAGCCCGGGAACATTTCCGGTAACCGGTTCAGCAACAACTGAACAGATAAGATCATTTCAGGCAATTCACGGATCAAGGCGAGTCCTTGTTGCCATATCACTGGCATCAGGAAAAATATCAGCCCAAAGCCCAGCGTCATAAAAATCAGGAATACCAGTATAACTGCGGCAAGTCGGCCAAACCCCAGGCGCATTAAATGTATGACCGGCCACTCCAGTAAATAGGCTAGCGCTATAGCTACCAGTAGCGGCGCCAGAACCGGACCAAAAAATACAATGGTAAAGAAGCCGATCAATAATACTAAAAACAACGTAACCGCATTAGGGTCAGAGAATTTACGGTTATACCAATTCTTAATATAGTCCCACATAATATTCCTAGTTAAAGATGGCATGCCTGAGTTTTTTGTTATGCTGACAGATTAGCATAATCATCTACGCATACGATCAAGCGTTTCATCAAAATTAGAAACAACTTATGATGGCAAAGGAACTCGCTCGCTAAAAATAGAGTCGTAGTTAGCGAAGAGTCGCATGACGACAATGATGTAATGGACGTCTGAATGAAGAAAATGAAACAAGTTCTTGCCCGGTTCCTGGGCACCTTCACCACAGCAATTATTACTGTGGGTATATGCACAACGCTTTATGCGCCGGTGCAGGCACAAAGCCGTTTACCAGAACTTGGCACTACTGGCGGTGGCACCATGTCCATCCAACGGGAGCAAATGATTGGCGATTTATATATGCGCCAACTGCGCGGAGCCGCTCCCGTTGTACACGACCCGGTACTTAGTGAATATTTGAATGATATTGGCAACCGTTTAGTCGTTAACGCGCCTGATGTGCGCTTCCCATTCGAGTTTGTCTGGATAAATCATCGGGAGATTAACGCATTCGCGTTTTTAGGTGGCAAAATCGGTGTTCACACCGGCTTAATTTATGAGGCCGCAACGGAATCAGAACTAGCCTCAGTATTAGCGCACGAAGTTGCTCACGTAACTCAGCGGCATATAGTTCGTAACATTGAACAGCAACAATCAGTGAGCGCGGGCCGAATCGCCGCTATGATCGCCGGCGCCCTATTAACTATGGCAAGCCCGGATCTTGGCATGGCAACTATTTCCGCCGTCAGCGCTGGCGGCTTACAGTCGCAAATTAATTACACCCGGTTATTTGAGCAGGAAGCTGACCGCGTGGGAATTAATATTCTGGCCAATGCGGGTTTTGACCCTCAGGGTGCCCCCAATTTCTTTGGCCGCCTTTCCAGCAAATACCGTTACAGCTCAAGACCGCCGGAAATGCTGCTCACTCACCCATTGTCGGAATCCCGCGTAGCAGATACACGCCAGCGTGCTGATATGCTGCCAAGTCCGGTTGAAGTTGATAACTTCGATTTTAAACTGGCGAAAGCGCGCATTTCAGCGCGGCACTTGCAACTAACCAGCAGTAGCGAATTTGAACAGGACATGAATAGCCGCAATGCATCAACGGCAGCTGCTGCCCGCTATGGCGCGGCTATTATTGCACTAGACTCAGGCAATCCGGCCAAAGCGGAAGAATTGTTGACTCCCCTGCTTCGAGATTACCCAAATAATTTGTTTGTGATTGACGTTCACACCGACATTTTGCTGGGCTTAAATCGCGTTGATGAAGCCTACGCTATGCTTGAAAACGCCTATATGAAACGTCCTAACGAACAAGTTATTACGGTGAATTTTGCCAACACAGCAATGAAGCGCAATGACCACCAAATGGCTATCCAGTTATTGCGCGATTACCTGCTACGACGCCCGGATAACATTATTGCATTGGAATTACTGACCGAGGCTTACCAAAAAACCGGACAACTTGCGGCTATGCACGAAACACGTGGTGAAATTTATGCGCTATATGGTGGCTTCAAAATAGCCATCGACCAATTTCATACAGCGCATACCAGTTCCGATAATCAACTGACCAAAAAGCGTCTGCAAGCGCGTATAGACCAAATTAAAGCGCTGCAACACCAGGCCGAAACTCTATAACTTACTCAATCCCTGCGGCAGCTCGCAGGGAGCCCAACGTTTGTTCGCCCAGCAATGGTCCTTTTACGTCACCTTCAGGGGTAACTATATAAGTGGCTGGCAGCATTTCAGGACGCGGGAAAGGTAAATTCGGTGCCGGCGTAGGCTGGATTAACGGAAACTCAATGCCATGCTTACTCTTTAACTCAGCTAACTGTTCGTTGTTCATTGGATCAAAGCTAACGCCCAACAAAGTAACTTCTTGCTGATGTAATTCGTGAAACTCATTTAGCTCCGGCAGTTCCTTCAAGCATGGCGCACACCACTCGGCAAAGTAATTAACGACCACGTACTGACCACGTAGCTGATCCCATTGTTGAGCACCACCGCTGTCAGTTACAAAATCAGTACTGTCACCACAGGCAACAAGGGTTACTAAGCTTAATGCCAGGCTTAGCTGACGCACTCGCTGCCAGCTTCTTTTTGCCGTTTTGTTCATTACATCGTCCTTCTAGGGTAAGCTATAGATATGTATATCAAATGGAAATTAATCTCATGAGCCAAGTCGAAATTTATCACAACCCGCGTTGTTCAAAAAGCCGACAAACCCTGCAATTACTTCAGGATAAGGGTATTGAGCCTACTATTATTGAGTATTTAAAGACTCCGCCATCAACGGCACAGCTGAAAGATTTATTGTTATTACTGGGCTTTCAGTCTGCGCGGGAACTCATTCGCAGCAAAGAAGAAGCTTTTAAAGCCAATAATCTTGCTGACGAGCATGATGAAGATGCCTTGCTGGAAGCTATGGTACAACATCCCAAGCTAATCGAGCGACCTATTGTGGTAAACGGCAATCGCGCCCGTCTTGGCCGCCCACCGGAAGCAGTTCTGGAGTTATTTGAGTGAGTATGAGTAATCAGCATATTACCTTACTGATTTTGTACTACAGCCGTCATGGCAGCACCAGAGCGCTGGCCGATGCCATTGCTGAAGGTGCAACCGCGGCTGGTGCAGAAGTGTTGTTACGCACTGTTGCCGATAGCACGCGTGACCAAGAAGCGGATACCGCTAAGCAACCGAAAAGTGACCGTGACATTCAGGTCAGTCTGGAAGACTTAAAGAATTGTGATGCCCTGGCCCTGGGGAGCCCCACTCGCTTCGGTCATATGGCAAGTAGTCTACATGCCTTTTTTGAAACGACTTCGACGCAGTGGCTGCAAGGTAGTCTGACCGATAAGCCGGCCGCCGTGTTTACCTCTTCCAGCAGCCTTCATGGTGGCCAGGAAAGCACCTTGCTGTCGATGGCATTACCCCTGCTTCATCACGGCATGATATTGGTTGGCATTCCTTACGCTGAGCCAGCGGTTCACCAAACCAGAACCGGCGGCGGACCTTATGGCGCCAGTCATTTAAGTCAGCATCAGGAAACCAGCTTAAGCGAACATGAGCAACAATGTGCCGAAGCATTGGGACGGCGTTTAGTAACCACGGCAAGTCGCTTAAAGAAGGAGCAGAATCTTGGCAAACACCATTAAAACCCTGCGCTATTTAGCGCTATTCAGTTACTGCGGACTCGTTATATTTGTATTCGCCTGGCATACCCTAATTGCTCCCAGCACTATGCATTCGGTATGGTTTCAACTGCTGCTATATGGGCTGCCGTTATTGTTTCCATTAAAAGGAATACTGCAAGGTAAACCCTACACCCACGCCTGGGCGAACTTTGTGTTGATGTGGTATTTTTTGCACGGTTTAACCGTGGTTTATACCAGCCCCGAGGTACGTCATTTGGCTATTATTGAAATCATTTTGGCTACCGGCGCTTTTATTGGCTGCACCTACTACGCGCAAAAACAGGGTCGTGCATTAGGGTTAGGTTTGAAAAAGAAGAGCGAACAGGACTAAATAGAGAGTTCTCGTTTTACGAAGGGAATAGTCAGGCGGCGTTGCGCCGCCAATGACGCTTCATCTAGTTGTGCCAAACACTGCATTAACGACCGCATTGACCGTCCCAATCTATGTAGCATAAATTGAGCAACGTCGGCCTGTAGCTCTATACCTCGCATTTTGGCGCGTAACTGCAGGGCTTTCACTTTATACGGGTCGCTTAGTTCCTGCAGTTGCAGTGGCAAGCCCCATTGTAACCGCGAGGTTAAGTCCGCTAATGCGGTTTTTACCTGATTAGCCGATGACCTGCTGGTCATGACAATGCGTGACTGCTGTGCATCACTCACTTTGTTCAGCAGGCTAAACAACGCGTAACACCAGTTTTCATCGGCAAGCACCGCTTCCACATCATCAAGACAGAGTAACGGCACCTGTTCTAATCCGGTTAATACCGAAGGCTCAGCTTGTTCAGCAATATCGGCCAACGACAAATACATAGCATGCTGCGGTGCTGCCGCACATAAAGCGTGCAATAAATGGGTTTTACCTACGCCGGCAGCACCGGTCAGTAAACACCAGGGTGAGCTTTGTCCTGCGCCACTGCCGGCGTCGACAAAAGCGGTTAATGCCGCCACCTGCGAGCTGTTTTCGCCGTCAATAAAGGTAGCGAAATTCTCATCATCGGGAAGTTGAACCGCTAAGCCAAGTTGCCGTGCAGTAGTTGTCAGTTTTGCCACTGATACTCCGGAACACTGGCCACTGCGGCAAATGGATTGTCATTGATAATTTGCATGCGTCTATCCAGACTAATAGTCTGCTGCGCTCGCTTGGCGTCGCCGTGTAGCTGCAGAGTAAACTCAGCTTTACCATCACCAAACTCAAGTAAATCAACCTGTTTGACTATAGATAAACTAGCCAGAAACTTCTCTACACTTAACACGCTATCAATTGAATTAAGCTGTAATACCCGAATAGTTAACGCATCAGATTCAGCATCGCTGGAACGAATACCATAAAGCTCGGCCAGTTTTTCAGCAACAGAATCCACTAATGGTGCCGCCATAAGCGCCGGATCATTGCCAACTTCGCGCCCATACACTCGCTCATTACCTACTATAGCCTGCCACTCGAATACCCAATCACCGTTAGTGTCAGGGTCAGTTGACCGATACACGCGGGTCATCAACAGGCCATCGGCGGTGTAACGCTGCGCCGCGCGCTGCAATGGTTGCTCGAAACGCCCCCACACATCAGTAACTGAAACTCGCATGCGATCGGTTAAGTCCATTAACGGCAGTGCCACCGGAACGCCCCGTTCACGGGCACGATTCAATAATTGTTGTTTCATCACGGTAGTGCTATCGCTGGCAATAATGTCACGCGTGCCATCGTTCTGCTCTTGTGCCATCCACACCATTAAGCGTGGCCGCCGGTTGCCCCAGATGGGGGCATCTATTGTCCGCAATAATGAGTTTACTTTGCTCTCATCAAAGCTGGCCCATAACCACTGTTGCGAATTCTCATTCCGATAACCGTATTGCACCAAATAGTCGCTAACCTGCCCCTTAGCCCGCTTCACTGCGTCTTCGCTCAGCACACCAGAGTTGCCGGTAACTTTTACCACCATTTGTTCAAACACCTGCTCCAGCGCGCGCTGACGTTCAGCCTGAGCTTGCGAATTCACGCTTACCTGAGCCTCGTACAGGTCATCTAATTCAACCGCGGCAGCGGATAGGCTAACCAGGCAAAGTAGCCCGGTTAATAATGCGCGGATTGTTGTTTTGACGGCAGCACTGTGCACGGTCATATTGCTTCCTTTTACGTTGCTAAACAGCACCCGAATAGTTGAATGATAAACAGCTGTATCCCCGGCGGCAAGTCACAAGCTGTGGATAACTGAAATCAGCGACCCAATTTACTTTTCAGCCCAACGCAGGACTGTTAAAGTGTGCCGATAAAGCCACTCTATCCGCCGCCAACATCCCAATATCGCTGGGCAGGCAAAACCATGGATGACCACTCATGCTTAAACAACAACTTCGGGGCATAAGTTCACTTCTGACCAGCATTACCTTAATTGGTATCTGCGTTGGTATGACAAGTACCCTGCTAAGTTTACGGGCAACCATTGAGGAATTTGGCACCTTAGTTACTGGTGTCATTATGTCGGCATACTTTATTGGCTTCTTGTTTGGCACCACCCGTGCTCCAAAAGATATTCGCCGGGTTGGTTACATTCGTGCCTTTGGCGGACTGGCGGCATTAGCTGCTTTTACCATTTTAATACAAGCCATTTGGGTAGACCCCATCGTGTGGTTTGTAATGCGTTTTCTAACCGGTTTTGCCATTTCAGCCATTTTTGTGATTGTTGAAAGCTGGCTAAATACCATGGCGGACAATAAAAACCGCGGTACGCTGCTGTCGGTGTATTTAGTGCTGATATATGGTGGTCTGGTGGCCGGGCAATTGGTGCTTGGGGTTACCGATCCGGCTGGTTTTGTAGCTTTCGCCATAGTTGCCCTGTTAATTAACGTGGCACTCATACCTATTCTAATCAGTGTGACGGTGGAACCCACCACCCACGACACTAAATCGGTTCCTATTAAAACTTTGATTAAACTCGTGCCGCTTGGGGTGGCTAACGCCTTTATTATGCAGGCCTGTTATGCCATGTTCTACGGTATAGGTCCGGTTTACGCCATTACCCTGGGCTTGTCGGTACCAGAAATATCACTATTTATGGCTGCATTTATTCTCGGTGGCATGATTTCCCAGGCACCTATTGGATTACTTTCAGATCGCCTGGATCGCCGCTTAATGATCGCTATTTGCGCAGGCTCTGGCGCTTTAATGGCACTGATTCTGTCGCAGCTATCGAGCGATCAAATTAGCTGGATTTACTTGTTCGTCGGCTTGCTTGGCGCCGCTATTTTACCGCTATATTCGCTGGGCATGGCCCACACCAATGATTATCTTGAAAAAGATCAAATGGTTGGCGCAACCAGCTCCATTATCAAAATTGGTGGTGTCGGTTCAATCATTGGTGCACCAGCTGTAGCGGCACTTATGCAATTTGGTGAAACCAGCTATTTCTTCTACTTGCTAACGCTGTTAACGCTTATGGTGTGCGGCTACTCGTTGTATCGCATTGGTCAGCGCAAACGTGCCGAAGGGCAAACACACAGCGCCTTTGCAATGGTTTCGCCTGGGCAAACATCAGATGAGCTATTAACAACTTTGGCCGAAGATTTAGGTGACCCGGACGAAGACACCGATGATCAAACAGCTATGACCAGCGGTGCCATTTTAAAACATGGTGACAACGGTTAATTACTAACAGTTAGCTGCTAAGCCAGGTGCGCACTAATTCCGCCGCTTCCTGGCTTAACTCTTGTAGGTGTTCCTCACTGACAAAACTCTCACAGTAAATTTTGTACACCGGCTCGGTGCCTGACGGCCGCGCCGCAAACCAGCCCTGCTCGGTAACTACTTTTACGCCACCAATCAAGGCATCGTTGGCTGGTGCTTTGGTTAGAATAGCGCTAACCGGATGCCCGGCTAAGGTTTCTAACTTCAGTTTGTACGCGCGAATGCCTTTAAAACCTGCATTCAGTTCCGCAGATGAGGCTTCATCAACCCGTTGATAATAAGCCGTGCCATGTTGTTCACATAAATTGGCATAATATTCACCCGGGTTTTTGCCACTTACTGCCGTAATCTCAGCGGCCAGCAAGGCCAAAATAATACCGTCTTTGTCGGTAGTCCAAACCTGTCCTTTTCTATCAGCAAAGGTGGCCCCGGCGCTTTCTTCGCCAGCAAATGCCATGGTGCCGGCAGCTAGCTCAGGTGCAAACCATTTAAACCCAACCGGCATTTCCCGCACTGTACGATTATTGGCTGCCGCAACACGGTCAATCATGGCGCTGGAAACCAAAGTTTTACCAATGGTTAAGTCTTTTTCCCAACTCCGGTTCTTAGCCAGATAATCAATGGCTACGGCAAGATAATGATTAGGGTTTAACAGGCCGTGCGTAGGTGTAACTATGCCGTGACGGTCATAATCAGGGTCATTACCCACCGCCACATCAAAATCATTTTGCAGTTTTAACAGTGGCGCCATGGCACACGCAGAAGAGCAATCCATGCGGATTTGCCCGTCTTTGTCCAGGCTCATAAAGCTGAAGCTAGGATCTACTACATTGTTTAATACAGTGATATTAAGGTTATAGCGCTCGGCAATTAACGGCCAGTAGCTGGCGCCCGCGCCACCCATAGCGTCCACTCCAATACGAATACCGGCTTTGGTAATGGCATCAATATCAATCACCTCGGCCAGTGCTTCAATATAGTCGGCGCGCCAGTCTACTTCACGGCACAGTTCAGACGCTTGTGCAGCTTCATAAGAAATTGCGTTCACGCCCATTAACTCAGCGCTTAAAATGGCATTAGCGTATTTTTCAATGGTTCGGGTAACATCGGTATCGGCCGGTCCACCATGGGGCGGATTGTATTTAAAACCACCGTCAGCCGGCGGATTATGCGAAGGAGTAATAACCACACCGTCAGCTAAACCACTGGTGCGCCCCTTGTTGTGACGCAAAATCGCGTGACTGATGACCGGTGTTGGCGTATAGCCGTTGTCAGCCTGAATGTGTACTTCAACGCCGTTGGCCACAAACACTTCCAATGCCGTCATAAACGCTGCTTCAGACAATGCATGGGTATCACGACCCAGCAATAATGGCCCGGTAATGCCCTGCTCTTCGCGATAGGCGCAAAGCGCCTGACTAATAGCCAACACATGCGCTTCGTTAAACGAATTCTTCAGTGCCGAGCCGCGGTGTCCTGAGGTACCGAAAGCCACTTTCTGGGATTTCTGGCGCGGATCCACCTCGTTTACAAAATAGGCGCTAACCAGCACCGCAACATTAGTTAAGTCTTCTGCTTGAGCCGGCTGCCCGGCGCGAGGGTGAAGTGCCATTAT
Organism: Pseudidiomarina planktonica; assembly: GCF_900177775.1. GTDB lineage: Bacteria > Pseudomonadota > Gammaproteobacteria > Enterobacterales > Alteromonadaceae > Pseudidiomarina > Pseudidiomarina planktonica. Next base: position 1,499,901 of record NZ_FXWH01000001.1, read on the forward strand.
AAGAAGTCCCTGATTTTCTCTGCGTCCGCTTCGCTATAACCCAGCTCTTTGGCAACCTGAGTTAACATCGACTTTTTGCGAGTTGTATTATTGTTGGTGATGACCCAGTACGGCGAGGCCGGGATTTGTTTTGGATTGGTACTGTTACCCGCTTGCGCTAGTTCATTTTCTGAGGCGGCAAAGTAGATACGATCGCGTCCCCGCACTTGTAATACCCGGCTAAAGTCGTCGGCATGGCAACGATACAACATAGCCAAAATATGCAGAAAACGCGCGACTACGCTGCGCTGTTCGGCTAAATCTGCGTGATTCAGCACATCAAAAATTCGGCGTTGTGACGCGGCACTGGCAAGTACCGGCTGCGCCGTACCTTTGGGCAGGTTTAGTAAGCGACGCAAAATATCCGATGCACTTTCACCAATGTGCTGCGTGTGCCCCGCAATATGTGCGTAAACATCATCGTCAACTTCAATCCGTTTGCTCATGCTCATGCTACCTTCTGAAATGATAGGAACATTATACGCATGCCACATAAATGCTCCATGCCTGATTCACACAAATACGCAAAGCTATGTACTGGGTATGGTTGCGACAATTGGCTTTGTAACCGACAATAGTAGGCTAATCATTTGTGGTAAAGGAATTCCTATGAGCTCAGATTTACTCAATTACGAGAAACGCGGTAGTGGCCCTACTGTAGTCTTAATTCATGGTTTGTTTGGCGACGCGGACAACCTCAACACTCTCGCTCGTAGCCTGGAAGATGAATTCACCACGTTGGCCGTAGACGTACGCAATCACGGCGACTCCTTTCATACTGACAGCATGGACTATGACAGCATGGCAGCGGATGTCATTGCAGTGATGGACCACTTAAAAATAAAGCAGGCTTTTTTGGTGGGTCATTCCATGGGTGGTAAAATTGCCATGCAAATAGCCATAGATCATCCTGATCGAGTTCACGCTGCCGTGTTTGCCGATATTGCTCCAGTTGCATACGATGCGCGCCATCGCGACATCCTAAACGCTCTTAAAGAGCTGGATTTAAGTAAGGTAGATAACCGCGGTGATGCCGACAAACAACTGGCGCAAGCTATTGAAACTCGCGGCGTACGCCAGTTTTTGCTAAAAAACTTACGCCGCAAAGACGGCGCCTATCAGTGGCGACTAAATCTGGATGTTATTGACGCGAATTACCAAACGCTTACCGGCGGCATTGGCGAGGGCTCCTATGAAGGCCCAGTGTTGTTTATTAAAGGTGGCGAATCCGACTACATTTTAAAAGAGCATCAGGATGCCATAAACAAGCAATTCCCTAATGCTGAAGCCAAGATAATGGACGGTGCCGGGCATTGGCTGCACGCTGAAAAGCCGCGTATATTTAACCGTTTGGTGAAACGCTTTTTAGACGCCAATACTCGCTCGTAGCGGCCGCCTATGTTAGTATTAGGCACAATTTTCAAAACAAATTCCGGTGTAAATACTGATGTTATCGGAACATTTTGAGCAAATAGAAGCCTTAGGCTTGAATCTGGCAATGGCCGCTTTATTTTTATTAATCGGTCTGGCCATTCATGACGTATTAAAAAACGGTAAAGTACCGCCGTTCGGCCGTTGGGCTGTATGGACAGTATTGTTTGTTGGCTGCGCCGGCTTTATTGCAAAAGGCGTTATTCAGGCATTCTTTAGTGGCGGCATCTAAGCAATAGATAAAGCCTATTCTATTCAACTGTTACGTAAAAGTGGTGAAACGAACTCTATGGCAAGCGTAGGTATTTTTTTCGGCAGTGATACTGGTAATACGGAAGCTGTGGCTCAAATGATTCAAAAAGAGCTCGGCAAGAAGCTGGTCGATGTGTTCGATATTGCGAAATCAAGCAAAGAGCAGATTGCTGACTACGATTTACTCTTGTTTGGTATTCCAACCTGGTATTACGGTGAAGCCCAATGTGACTGGGATGACTTTTTCCCGGAATTAGAAGATATCGATTTTACCGATAAGCTCATTGCTATTTTTGGTTGTGGCGATCAGGAAGACTACGCCGAGTACTTCCTGGATGCCATGGGCATGATTCGCGATATCGTTGAAACGCATGGCGGTATTGTGATTGGTCATTGGCCTACTGAAGGATATAACTTCGAGGCCTCTAAAGGCCTGGTCGATGACGACCACTTTGTTGGTCTGGGCATTGATGAAGACCGCCAACCAGAATTAACGAAAGAGCGCGTGCAAAAATGGTGTGCGCAAGTGTATGAAGAAATGTGCTTAGCCGAATTAGCATAACGGGTCAGTTGTAACTCGTATAGTAACCACGGGAAATCTCGTTTCCCCCTGCTGCTAATCTGGCTATACTCAGTCTGAACTCAACCGACAGTGAAAAACTATGACAAGCATCGACGAACAACAATTAAAACGTGCCGGGCTGAAAGTAACCTCACCTCGGGTAAAAATACTTGAGATGCTGAAAGATCCAAATAATCAGCATATCAGCGCCGAAGATATGTATAAGCTGCTGCTTGAGCGTAAAGAAGAAATCGGTCTGGCAACGGTTTATCGCGTGTTGAACCAGTTTGATGATGCCGGCATTGTAACGCGTCACCACTTTGAAGGTGGCCGCTCGGTATTTGAGCTTAGTAATAAACATCACCATGATCATTTGGTTTGTTTAACCTGCGGTCATGTGTTCGAGTTTGAAGACAACGTGATTGAGCGCCGCCAGGACGAAATCGCCGCGGCCAACAAGCTAACGCTGACCAACCACAGCTTGTATCTGTACGGTGAATGCCAACGTGGTGAAGGTTGTGAATACAAAGCGCATCAAGACGGGGCGTAACTACTATGCGCTTCATGATTTATGGTGCTTACGGTTATACCGGTAAACTGATTGCCCAGCACGCCAAAAAAATGGGCTACACCCCGGTGCTTGCAGGCCGTTCGAAAGCCAAGGTTCAACAACTGGCTGAACGGTTAGAACTACCGTGGCAAGCCTTTGCATTAGATAATCATGACGACGTGGTTGAAGCTTTAACCGATATTAGTCTGGTTATTAATTGTGCCGGCCCGTTTTCAGCAACAGCCCCACCAATGATTCAAGCCTGCATTAGCGCGCGAGTTCATTACCTGGATATCACGGGTGAACTGGATACCTTTGAATATGCTCACAGTCAGCACCAACAAGCGAAAGAAGCTGGCATAGTGCTGTGCCCGGGTGTTGGCTTTGACGTGATTCCAACCGATTGCGTAGCAGCGCGCTTAAACGCCCTAATGCCAAATGCGGTTAGCTTAAAGCTTGGTTTCGACTCGCGCTCAAGCATGAGTCAGGGTACCGCTAAAACCAGCGTTGAGCGTTTAGCTATTGGCGGCGCTGTGCGTGAAGACGGCGTGATCAAGAATGTGCCGCTAGCATACAAAGCCGAAACTATTGATTTTGGTGATGGCGAAAAATATGCCATGACTATTCCATGGGGCGATGTGGCAACAGCCTACTACACTACTGAAATACCAAATATTGAAGTGTATATTCCAGCCAGCCCAACCCTGGTGAAACGTTTGCGCCGGTTAAACTGGTTCCGCTGGTTGCTGGCTTTTAAACCAGTACAAAACTGGATGAAAAAGAAAGTAGAACAGCAACCTGCCGGCCCGGACGAAAAGCAGCGCGAGAAGAACCCAACTTATGTTTGGGGCGAAATCAGTAACGCCAAAGGTGAAACTGAAACGCTGCGGGTAAAAGTAAAAAATGGCTATACCCTTACCGCATATGGCGCCGTCGACATTTGCCAGTTTGTACTACACCATACGCCTGAAGGTGGTTATTACACCCCTTCGCGTTTATACGGCGCTAAACTGCTAGACAAATACATCGTTTAATAGCCAACTTTATAGCACTAAGCTACAGATATAAAAAACGCACCCGAAGGTGCATTTTTTTTGTTGTTCAACCCAAGCCAGCTTTAGGCGTTTTCATTCCACACGTCACGTAAACCAACGGTTTGATTAAATACCAGATGCTCCGGCGTACTGTCGCGGCTATCAGCGCAGAAGTAACCAATACGTTCAAACTGATAAGCTTCTTCAGGTGCTGCGGTTGCCAGGTTAGGCTCCACGAAGCCCTGCTTCACTACCAATGACTCTTCGTTCAGGGTACTAAAGAAGTCTTCTTCGGCGGCCGGGTTTGGTACTTTAAACAAGCGGTCATACAGGCGGAATTCGGCCGGTAACCCTTTACTTGCTGACACCCAGTGAATCACGCCTTTCACTTTACGACCATCGGCTGGATCCTCACCCAAAGTGTCAGCATCGTAGCTGCAGTAAATGGTGGTGATGTTACCTGCGTCATCTTTTTCTACCCGCTCTGCTTTAATGACATAAGCATGGCGTAAACGAACCTCTTTACCCAGCACCAAGCGCTTAAACTTCTTATTCGCTTCTTCACGGAAATCTTCACGTTCAATATAAAGTTCACGGCTGAAGCTCAGCTCGTGGTTACCCATTTCCGGTGTATTCGGATGATTTGGCGCGGTAATAACTTCTTCTTGCTCCGGGAAGTTCTCAATAACCAGACGTACTGGATCAATAACCGCCATCGCTCGTGGTGCACTCACATTCAGCTCATCGCGAATGCAGGCTTCCAGCATGCTCATTTCAACCTGGTTATCCATTTTGGTAACGCCAATGCGGTGACAAAACTCACGAATAGACGCAGGTGTGTAACCACGGCGACGAATACCAGCAATAGTTGGCATCCGCGGATCGTCCCAACCCGATACCTTGCCCTCTTCCACCAACAGATTAAGCTTACGCTTACTCATCACGGTGTACTGTAAGTTCAGACGCGAGAATTCGATTTGCTGTGGGTGACAATCAATGCTGATGTTATCCAGCACCCAATCATATAACCGGCGGTTATCCTGGAACTCCAATGTACACAGAGAATGCGTAATACCTTCCAGTGCATCCGAAATACAGTGGGTGAAGTCGTACATGGGATAGACACACCACTTATCACCGGTTTGGTGATGATGCGCAAAGCGAACCCGATAAATAACAGGGTCACGCAACACCATGAACGGCGATTTCATATCAATTTTTGCACGTAAGCAACATTCACCTTCACTGAACTCACCGGCAGTCATACGCTTAAATAAATCCAGGTTTTCTTCAGGCGATGTATCACGATAAGGGCTATTCACACCCGGCTCTTTCAAAGTGCCGCGCATTTCACGCATGGCGTCTTGCGTTGAGAAATCAACGTAGGCCAGGCCTTTCTCAATCAATTCAATAGCGAAGCCATGCAGCGCATCGAAGTAGTTCGACGAATATCGCGGCTTTTCGTGCCAGTTGTAACCCAACCACTGCACGTCGGTCATAATCGAATTTACGTAATCAACTTTTTCTTTCAGTGGATTGGTGTCGTCGAAACGCAGGTTGCAGCGCCCCTGATAGTCTTCCGAAATACCGAAGTTCAGCACTATGGATTTAGCATGACCAATGTGCAAAAAACCATTTGGCTCTGGCGGAAAACGGGTATGCACCTGCTGGTGCTTGCCACTAGCCAGATCTTTATCAATGATTTGCCGAATAAAATTACTGCGACGGACTTCAGTATCTGCCATTACGTTTGGCTCTCCAATGCGGACAGGGGTGTTAGTATGGCGCTTATGATCGCAGGTTCTGAGCCTGCTGACAAGCAACCGAGAAAAATCGGTAAACTTGCTTCAGTTGCTCTTGTAAAGGCTTTGCGTCGGCTTCTTTAAACTGAATTTTACTGCCCGGAGTTGCTTGTGCCAGGCGGTTTTTCGCGGTCCAGCTCAGAACACCGAGCTTAGGATAACCGCCCAGCGTTTGCCGGTCGTTTAGCATAATAATGGGCTGCCCATCGCTAGGCACCTGAATAGCGCCTATGGGTAAGGGTTCTGACACTAAACCGGCGCCTTGCCAATTAACCGCAGCACCCTTCATACGAACACCCATACGGTCCGCTTTATCGATTACCTGGTAGGTTTCGGAAAAGAAGACTTCTCGCGCGCTGGCAGCAAACTGCTGAAATTGCGCCGCTGGCATTACGTCTAGCACCAGCTTGCTAGTGTAATCAGGAATAAAGTCCGGTTTCACCCGTTGCCCGGTAACCGCCTGACTTGAATTGTTAACCGCTTCAGGTGTGAGTGAATCACCGGCAACCAGCGCGTGGCCGTGCCCGGTTAAACCACCTATTTGTTCACGCCGAACGGTGGCGCAACTACCTTTTACCGGTGTTACCTGCCAACCACCGGCTACGGCTAAGTACGCGCGCAAACCACTGCGGGCATAACCTATGGCGAGCTTATCGCCTTCGTTTACTTGCAGTACCTGCCAGTTCGGCACCGAGTTGCCATTAACGCTAACGGGAACATCTGCGCCGGTTACCGTTATTTTCATACTCGCTTGCGCGGTAGCGCTAAAACCACCTAACGTAATTTCTATCTGCGCGGCATTGAAGTGATTACCTAGCAATCTGTTCGCCCAAAGAAACGCATGTTCGTCGACCGGGCCGCCGCGACTGTAGCCCTGAGCCAACCAGCCGAATCGACCAAAGTCCTGAACCAACGCCAACATGCCCGGCTCGATTACCCGCAAGCCGCTCATTTATCACCTGCCTGACGCTGTTGTTCATAGTCAGCGCGAGTTAACGAATAGAACTGTACCCTAACGCCAGCGGCTAATGGCGGCAACTGGGCACAACGTCCCAAGATATTCCAGCCACCAGGTGATTCCAACGGATAAATAGCCGTTTGTTGCTCGGCAATAGCAACGCTTAAGGCAGGAACCTTCTGGCGGGGAGAATCCAGCCGCGGCAACCGCAACGCCTGATCCACATCACCTAAATACGCAAAACCCGGGGCAAAACCAATCGCGTAAACGTGGTATTCAGGCTTGGTGTGCATCGCAATCACGTCATCAATGGAAGCATCCACACGACGCGCGACACACTCAAGGTCGAGGCCAACACTGGTATCATATAGAACTCCAACCTGATACAACTCGCCCTGCGCAGCGCCCGCTTCAGGTTCACTGAGACTACTCAGCACCTGCTTTAGAGCATCAATAAACGCCTGTTCATCAATGTTTATAAAGTCGTAGTAAATCATCAGTGTGTTATAGGCAGGCACTAATTCCAGCACATTGCTGCGAATAGACTCAGGCGAGTGATTTGCGCGAAGCTCGGCAGCAACATGATGCACCCGGCGATTCTGCTCCAGGCTAATTTCAGCCGCAAAAGTAAGCAAAATAGCATTTACATCGGCGCGTTGAATGTCGGGTAAATTCTTCATGCTAAGCCCGCAGCGTGGTTAGACTTTCTCGTATGGCCGCTACAGTCGCGATAGATTCAGGATTATCACCGTGCACACAAATAGTATCCGCGGGTAACGCCAATTCATTGCCACTAAAGGTAGTGATTCGGGCGCTGCTGGCTAAGCTATTCACTTGCGCCAGAATTGCCGCCCGGTCAGCCAGCACAGCACCCGACAAGGCCCGACTGCGAAGCTGGCCTGAATCTTCGTAGGCCCGGTCAGCAAAAGCTTCAAACAGAACGTCAACCTGATACTCGGCTGCAATAGCGCGCCAATACTCTTGATCGGGTCTGGCTAAGGTTAATAGTTTCGCTTCAGGCGCGGTGTTGGCCACAGCCTGACACACTAGCCGGAACAGTTGTTCACTGCTTTGCATGTCGTTATAAAGTGCGCCATGGGGCTTCACATGATGTAGCGGTGTGTCAGCAACTCTGCACATGGCCTTCATAGCGCCTATTTGGTAATGCAAAATAGCGAGCAGTTCGGTGTCAGGGAATGTCAATGATCTGCGTCCGAAGCCAGCCAAATCGGGATATGCCGGATGCGCGCCAACCTTAACGCCAGCCGCTACGGCCAGAGCAATAGTGCGCTGCATAATAGCGGGATCGCCGGCATGAAAACCACAGGCAATATTGGCTAAATCAATGTGAGGCATCACGTCCGCGTCGGCACCCATAGTCCAGGCACCATAGCTTTCGCCCATGTCACAGTTTAATAGCATCATGTCAGGATTTTTTTTGTTTTGCTTTGTCGGCTTTACGGGCGCGTTCTGCACCAGCGAAACGGGCAAATGCATAAGCAAATAAATAAATACCAATACCCAGCGTAGCAATGGTGAGCGTTGGCAATACCAACACGGCTAACTGGTGCTTAGCAGCAACCGCGGCAGTGCCGGTTAATCCCAGCGTTACCAGCATGGCCGAAATAAGCGTTAAGGTTGGCAACCAGCGGTCCACGAAGGTAACGCCTACCAGTGCAAACAAGCCACCTAAAATAATTCCCCAGGCTAAGGGCGTGCCCAAACCGTACCAACTCAAATCAAAGTCTGCTATCCAGGCCACTAACTGATCCATAGACGCTGTGTAGAAGAGAATTCCAATTAACCCGGCTAAAATAACCAAACGCTTAGTTAACGACATAAAAATTCCTATTTAATTAGCCATTTAATAGCCAGGTAAGCAGCCCTAGTACCACAATAATAATAGGTACCCATAGTAACGGTGACTGAATAAGTGTCATTTCCGGCGGCCGTTCGTATTCCTCATCCGGTTGCCGTTGTGGTTTTTGCGGTTGTTTAATCATCCAGATAATACCCACCGCAAGCATTGCAAAACCTACAATGCGCCAGCTATCAGTACTTCCACCAGCAGGTGCAAGTACCGCCATTAATAGTCCCAGTACCATTACAGCTAATGCTGCTAAACGCTTTACCAACATCTTATTCATGCGCCTGAGTTTCCCCTGTTAGTTGTTCTGATTGTCATCGTTTTTATCCGAGCTTGAAGCCGGAGTTTCAGCTGGGCGATCAGCGGGTTGTTTGCTCGATTTTTGCTGATGCCAACGCCACCGGAACACTCCCCAGCCAATTAACATTAAACCGGCACCCAAAATCATTGCCAGCAAACTCTGTTCATAAATGCCGCTAATTAAAGCAGCAAAACCAATAACTACGACCAGTAGTGACAGAATCATCTGTGTCTCCTTGTCAGAGCCTTTACCTTAACCATTTTTAGGCATTTAAGAAAGTATACTTGAGCTCAGTTACGACTATGGTCATACTCAAATCAACTGATTCAGGAACTAACCACCGGAGTTCAGCATGACGCGTTCCACGCACGAAACTCAGAGCGAAGTCTGTGAGTCGGAACATATACAACAGGACGTAACGCTTCTAAGCGCGAAAGCCCGTGCGCTGACTGAAAATCTAACCGTGTATCGTGCTATTCCGCAGCAACAACTGCGCATGGTTGGCCCCTGGTGTTTTGTTGACCACTTTGGCCCGGTTGCCACTAAGAACTACCGTCAGTTTGATGTAGCCCCGCATCCACACATAGGCTTGCAAACTATTACCTGGTTATTCTCCGGCGAGTTAAAACACTTAGATAGTTTAGGTTACGAACAGCCACTTCGCCGCGGTCAGTTGAATTTAATGACCGCAGGTAATGGTATTAGCCACGCCGAAGTTGCCGAGCAAAACTTGCAACAACCCTTACATGGGTTACAGCTTTGGTGCGCGTTGCCAGAGCAGCATGAGCAAGTAGCACCCAGCTTCGAGCACTATCGGGAGTTACCGCATTTTGCCATAGACGACGTAATGGCCGAGCTTATTCTGGGTAAGTATGAAAGCTATCGCTCACCGGGTACCACCTTCCACCCTTGTATTGCCATGTTGTTAACCACTCCCAAAAACGCCCAGGCAACCATTAAACTGAATAAAGAGTTCGAATATGCGCTTTATGTAGTCAGCGGCAGTCTGTACTTAACGCATCCAACCAATGCTAAGTTTAATCAAGGTCATGGAGCGCATGAACATGAGGTGATTAGCCTGGGTGCCAACCGCAGCGAACTCACTCTGGCATTTGGTGCTGACACTCGTGTAATGCTGCTAGGTGGTGAAGCCTTCCCGCAGCCTGTTACTATGTGGTGGAATTACGTCAGTCACAACGCCGAACGCATTCGTCAGGCCGATACCGACTGGCAACAAGGGCATGCCCGGTTTGGCAAGGTTGCCCACTATCAGGGTGAGCGTTTGCTCGGACCGGCTATTCCAGCAGGGCTGGGTGTATCCACTTCTAACCGAAAGAGTTAACCAATTATGTTTGATCGAATTAAACAAGCACAACAGCGAGCGGCTCGTGCAGGCCGCCGGGTATTACTGTGGTTTATGGCCGCGGCAATTACCCTGGTTGTGCTTTTTGTTGGCGTTGTGGTGTATCAGCTGACCACCTATCAGCCTGACCCACCGCCACTGGCTAACTGCGAAGCCGAGCAGTTAGTAACCCTGGATTCGAATTCGGCTGAAGTGCGTTTATATCAATGCGAGCGTGGCAACCCTACCAGTTGGCAAGGTTACGAAGTGTGGTTACATGAACCCGCCAGCGGCGACTGGCAACGTATGCTCACGGCCCCATCTGAAGCCTGCCTGCAACTGCAGGCGAATAATGCAACCAATGTAACCTTATTCCATCAAGGTACCCGCGGTGCTTTAAACCTGGCCGAACCGGTATTCATTTACGAGAACACGGCCGGTGTATCAGCCACCCTGGTAGTGGATATTGAAGCTCTGGAAACTACTGGCGAATGCGCCAGTAGTGAATCTGACAACACCTCTAATCGCGCGGGTCGGTAAAATGTTCCGCACCCGCTGCCAATGGTAACTGTTCAACCAGATAGTCCACAAACACCCTCACTGCTGGCAGCAAACCGCGCCGATGCGGATACACCAAATGCATGATGCCAGCGGGCAACGACCACTCGGGTAAAATTCTCACAAGCTTGTTGTTGGCCACATACTCACGGCACAAATAGTTGGGTAACGCAGCAATACCTTGTCCGGCCGCAGCAGCTTCACGAATCACCCACATGTCGTCGGTAATCAAACGCGGCTGATGAGTAATGGTAATAGCTTCGCCTGACGCATGCTGTAATTCCAGCGCATAACGCCCACTGCTGTAATGTAATGACAGCGTGGGTTGCTTCATCAAATCCAGTGGATGCTGTAATGGCCCCGCCGAAGCCACAAAATCCGGGCTGGCATACAAAGTTGTGGGAGCTGGTGAAATCGGCCTGGCAACAAGCGCCGAGTCTTCGATTTTTGGTCGCACCCGAATGGCGACATCAATACCCTCGTCAATCAAGTTCACCGGTTTATTCGTTGCTACCAGGTGAATTTTAACCTCAGGGTATTGCTGCATAAACTGAGGCAACACCCGTGCGATCAGGCTTTGGCACACTGCATAAGGGCAACTGACCCGCAAATCACCACGCGGAACATCCAATACTCGTTTGGATACGTCAGCGGCAGCTTCTGCGGCTTCGTCAATAGCCTGGCAATGTACCAAGAAGGCTTTGCCTACCTCTGTCAGGGTTAGCTTGCGCGTAGTTCGATGAACGAGTCGAATGCCCTGCTCCCGCTCCAACTCTGTTAACCGCCGGCTTAACGTTGATTTGGGCATACCAAGATCACGCGCCGCAGCACTAATACTGCCCGCCTTTATGGTGCGTGCAAACAAAACCATGTTGGTAATATCTTGCATTGGCTCACTGTTCCATTTATGCAACAACAGTTTCCATAATAACCATCTACACACAATTTTGGAACTCTATACACTTGGTTTCACGATTAAAAAGTAATGTGTATCCGACCCAACCAAGGGAGTAGACCCAATGAAAATTTTACATCTGGATTCAGGATTGTTTGTAGATCAATCAGTAACCCGTAAGCTTAGCGCTCAGTTAGTTAAACGCTTGCAGCAGAATGACGGTACCGCTGAGCTGGTTTATCGTGATTTGGTAGCAGACTCACCGGCTCACTTAACTGCCGAAATTCTTATGGCCGCAGGCAAAGAAGAATCAGAGCGTTCAGACTTTGAACAGCAACAAGTAAAGCTCACGGAAAGCTTTCTGGACGAACTATTTGCCGCTGATACGCTGGTAATATCTGCCCCTATGTACAACTTTACTATTCCAAGTCAGTTAAAAGCTTGGCTAGACCGGGTGCTACAGGCAGGTAAAACTTTCCGTTATACCGAAAGTGGTGCTGAAGGTTTGGTAACGGGTAAAACCGCCTACATTGTATCTAGCCGTGGCGGTGTTTACAGCAATGGCGATGCCGCAGCCATGGAGCACCAGGAAAGCTACCTGACCTCGGCATTGGCGTTCATTGGTATTACTGACGTGAAAGTCGTTCGTGCTGAAGGCGTTAACTTAGGTGACGAGCCGAAAGCGCAAGCCATAGCTGCTGCCGAAGCAGAAATTAAACAGCTGTAACCACAAAAAAGGCTCCCAACTGGGAGCCTTTTCGCGCGGCGTTATGGTGTTAAGATGCCGCCAGCATAATAGTGCCAAGCGCACCCATAGCCAAACCAAACAGCATTAGGGCAACATTCCAGATTAGCGTCACTACAATCGCGTTGCCGAAGTTCATTTGCTGCCCTTGCGAGCCTTTTATCAGGCGCTGGATTAGAAATACGCCAATAATAAAGCCAATGACCACGTTTACCCACTGATTAACGCCCAAATAGAGTAATACAGGGCCAATAACGCTGGTGATAACGGTAATTAGCAATATACGCCAGTAGTTCACCCAATAAGGTGTTTCAAACTTCGCCGACCACTGGGTGGCATATTTGATAATTAATGTCTGGAGCAGGTTTAAAATCAGTACGCTAATAATACCGGCTACTATCGCCGCGACAATACCGACAACCCCTAACTCACCCCAATTTATCGTTTCCATACTTAGGTCCTGAATAGCTTGTTGCAAAAATGTAATTAGAGCATAAGCTGGCCGCAGTAACTACCTTTAAAGCAATTAAATCAGCCTAATTTCATTACTACTTTCAACGGCAAGCGTTTCATCAAAAAGCCAATCAACGCCCACGGCCAACCCGGAACATAAGCTTGTACCGGCTCTTTCTCAATCGCTTTCACCAAGGCTTTACAGCCAGTTTCGGTGTCTACCATAAAAGGTGTGTTCTTCACTTTTTCATTTATTTCCGAACGAATAAAGCCAGGTAAAATTGAACTCACTTTAATAGGCGTTTTCATTAGATCAGCACGCATACCTTCGGTCATGCTCAGCAATCCAGCTTTGGTAGCCGCGTAAACAGTCATCGCGCGTGGCATACCCCTTAGTGCGCTAATGGATGACATAGTGACCAGGTGACCATCGTTCTGCTCGCGGAATATCTCTAGCGCAGCTTCACATTGCGCCAACGCAGATACAAAGTTGGTTACGGCGGTTTGTTTGTTAGCATGAAAGTAGCCAGTACCAAGCGACGCGCCTTTACCCATGCCGGCATTTACAATAATGCGGTCTAAATAGCCGAACTCTTCTTTAAAGGCTTTAAATACCGCAAACACCTGGTCGTGATCGTTCACGTCCAGTGCCTGTACGCTCACCTTAATGTCCGGATACTTCTCAGTAAGCTCTTGCTTTAACGCGTCCAGCCGATCCGTACGCCGTGCGCAAAGCGCTAAATTGCGCCCCATGGCCGCGAATTCCTTTGCCATACCCTCGCCCAAGCCAGAGCTGGCACCGGTAATCAATATTGTTTTACGAGTCATTAGAAATCCTTTTTATTCATTCTTGTTTTCAATGATTGTTATTTTAACCAGTAGCAATTTAAGTGCCGCTGTTGCGAATTAGCTTGCGGCAACGCCAATGCAGGTAATTCACTAAAAACCAAAAGTTTTTAAAAGCGGGATTGCGGGTTTGTTTGTGGTGATAACGGTAATAAATTTGCTGAGCAATAGCCGACAAACGAAAAATGCCGTACACCTCGTAGAAGGTAAAGTTACTCGCCTTAAAGCCGGTTTTTTCACAATAATAATCAATCACCTGTTGGCGGGTCAGCATGCCGTCTAAATGGGTTGGCTGGCGCCTTGTACTGCGTGCAATGGCATCATCGTCAGCCTGAATCCAGTACGCCAGCATATTACCCACATCCATTAACGGGTCGCCCAAAGTCGCCAGCTCCCAGTCCAGAATGCCTATAACTTTCGTGGGATCCTCAGCGTCCAGCACCACGTTATCGAAACGAAAGTCGTTGTGCGTTAAGCAAATGGTTTCATGCTCAGGTAAGTTTTCCTGCAACCACCGCATAATGCCTTTACCACTAGGTACATTCCAGGTTTTGGCCTTGCGGTAGCGCTCGCTCCAGCCATCAATCTGGCGTTTAGCGTAGCCCTCGCCTTTAGCAAGATCGCGTAAACCGGTACTGTCTAAATCAACCTGATGCAATTCTACTAAGCGGTCTAAAACATTAGTGCATAGCTGCCGAACCTGCTCGGCCGGTAACTCAAGACCACGCGGCATATTCTTACGCGGAATAATGCCCTCAAGCCGTTCCATAATGTAGAAATCGGTGCCTATTACCTCTTCGTCTTCGCAATACAACAGCATTTCGGGCACATAGGGGAATACCGGTTTCAACGCTTTCTGCAGGCGATACTCCCGCCCCATGTCATGCGCTGATTTCGCTTTGGTTCCCGCTGGTCCACGCCGCAGTATCATATCCGCATTGGCGTAGGTTAACCGATAAGTCCAGTTAGAAGCGCCGCCACCGTATTGGGTTACTTTCAGTTCACCCTGTAAATCAGGTAGTTGTGCTTTTAAAAAACTATCTAAGGCGGCTAACGGAAGCTCTTCACCTTCCCGCACCTGTCCGGCAGTATCTATAACCTGGCTCATTCGTCCTCCCGGCTTGCCGCTTTGTTTTGCTGTTTACGCAGCTCAACCTTGGCGATGGTAGCGCGATGCACAGCGTCAGGGCCGTCAGCAATACGTAATGCTCGTGCTACCGCAAACAGAGAGGTTAATGGCACGTCATGACTCATGCCTGCACCGCCATATAATTGAATGGTTTCATCAACCACTTGCTGCAGCACATTTGGAGCCACTACCTTAATGGCTGAGATTTCTTTCAGAGCTTTCATAGCGCCAACCTGGTCGATTTTCCAGGCCGCATAAAAGGTTAATAAGCGCGCTTGATCAATGGCAATACGCATATCCGCTAAACGCTCCATGTTGCCGCCCAGTTGCAATAACGACTTACCGAACGCAATGCGTTCCTGACCACGAGTGACGAAGAGCTCAAGTGCCCGCTCCGCAGCACCTATCGCGCGCATGCAGTGGTGAATTCGGCCAGGCCCCAAGCGCCCTTGCGCAATCTGGAATCCTTTGCCTAAGCCGGCAATAATATTCGCCTTAGGTACGCGCACGTTGTCGAACACTAACTCGCCATGGCCATAGGGTGCATCGTATTCACCGAAGGCTGGCAGCATACGCTCCACGGTCACACCGGCACTATCTAAAGGTACAATCACCATACTGTGCTGATGATGACGGTCAGCGGCTTCATCAGTCAGTCCCATCACGATCGCAAACTTCGCATTCGGATGACCCAGCCCGGTTGACCACCATTTACGACCATTCACGACAACCTCGTCACCATCAGCCACAATAGTGGCTTGCATATTGGTTGCATCAGACGAGGCTACATCAGGTTCCGTCATACAGAACACCGAACGTATTTCGCCTTCCAACAAAGGCTCTAACCAGGCTTTCTTCTGCTCGGCACTACCAAAATGATAAAGAACTTCCATATTGCCAGTGTCGGGAGCGTTGCAGTTGAATACTTCGGGAGCTAACAGGCTGCGGCCCATGATTTCTGCCAGTGGTGCATACTCTAAGGTAGTTAAACCCTCGCCCAGCTCGCTGTCGGGCAAGAACAAATTCCACAAGCCCGCCGCTTTAGCTTTGCTTTTTAACTCCTCAACCAGCGGCGGCACCTGCCACTGACGCCAGTCTTCATCAGGGTTTAAGCGGCGGTTTTCTTTTTGATATTGGGCTTCGTTTGGCTCAATCTGCTCAGCCATAAAGGCTAGTAACCGTTGTCGGAACGATTCTGTTTTTTTACTTGGAGTAAAATCCATGGAGTTCTGCCTTGTTTGCTCTAGTGGCAATTATTAAACAACTGTTTGAATGTTTAATTGATTGTAGAGCGGACAGCGCGAAAGGTGAAGCCCTGAAGCGGTTAATTTCGTTCAACCGCCGCAGCTTAAAGATTAAACGTTGCGTTAAATAGCTATCAGCACGCTATTGACTAAAAACACGAAAAAGCCGGCAACAATACCAGCTGCAGCTACGGCCAAACCCACCACCGGAATCACGCTATAGCGAAATGCTGTTTTAAAGTCGCCGGTGGAAAACCGTGAATTCATTACCAAATAGACCAATGAAGCCACCCAAACAACCAGACTAAAAATAGCGCCAATATAATTCCACGTCTGACTTAAGGTACCGACGGCCGACTCTGTCGGTGCTTCAGGTGCCATAACGCTAAGCATGACTAAAATAATGCCAATGGGCAGATAGAAAAAAATGTTCAGCATGGCCGCTAACCAGGCAATGCCAAGGTAATTATTCTTTTTAATGTCATCAGGTAATTTAAACATCAGCTGGTTCCTCTTCGCTTGATGGCTAAGTGATCCAGTAAATTACTGTCGTTCAACTAATTTTAAGCTTAGTACATAGATTTGCAGACAACAAAAAAGGCCGCTCAAACGAGCGGCCTTTTCACTATCCTAACTTAGGACTAACTTACCAACCGGTTTTTTCACGCAGTGCTTTACCGATATCGGCTAAGCTACGAACGGTTTTCACGCCAGCGGCTTCCAGTGCTGCGAACTTCTCGTCTGCAGTACCTTTACCACCTGAGATAATCGCACCGGCATGGCCCATACGTTTACCTGGAGGTGCAGTAACACCAGCAATGTAAGAAACTACCGGCTTGGTTACGTGTTCTTTGATGTACTCAGCTGCTTCTTCTTCAGCAGTACCACCAATTTCACCAATCATAACAATAGCTTCTGTTTCTGGATCTTTTTCGAACAGTTCCAGAATATCAATGAAGTTAGAGCCAGGAATTGGGTCGCCACCAATACCAACACAGCTAGACTGACCAAAACCTTCGTCAGTAGTCTGTTTAACAGCTTCATAAGTCAAAGTACCTGAACGTGACACAATACCCACTTTACCTTTCTTGTGGATGTGGCCAGGCATGATACCAATTTTGCATTCATCAGGAGTAATAACGCCTGGGCAGTTTGGACCAATCATGCGCACGCCTTTGTGCGTTAAGTATTCTTTAACGAACAGCATGTCTAACGTAGGAATACCTTCAGTAATACAAACAATCAGCTCGATGCCAGCGTCGGCAGCTTCAATGATTGAATCTTTACAGAATGGCGCTGGTACGTAGATAACAGATGCAGTAGCACCAGTTTTCTCAACCGCTTCACGAACAGTGTTGAATACCGGTAAGCCCAGGTGCGTTTGACCGCCTTTACCCGGAGTTACACCACCAACCATTTGCGTACCATAAGCAATTGCTTGTTCAGAGTGAAAAGTACCCTGACCGCCAGTGAAACCCTGGCAAATTACTTTGGTGCTTTTATCGATCAAAATGCTCATTATTGACCTCCTGCCGCAGCAACCACTTTATCGGCAGCGTCAGACAGACTCGCTGCTGCAATAATGTTCAGGCCACTTTCTTTTAATTTGTCTCTGCCAAGTTCAGCGTTGTTACCTTCTAAACGAACAACTACCGGAACTTTAACGCCAACTTCTTCAACGGCACCAATAATACCTTCAGCAATCATATCGCAACGAACGATACCGCCGAAAATGTTAACCAGTACGGCTTTCACATTGCTATCAGATAAAATGATTTTAAATGCTTCAGAAACGCGCTCTTTGGTTGCTCCGCCACCAACATCCAGGAAGTTAGCCGGCTCGCCGCCACTTAACTTAACGATGTCCATGGTCCCCATTGCCAAGCCAGCACCGTTGACCATACAGCCAATGTTACCGTCCAGAGCAACGTAGTTCAGCTCCCATTTCGCAGCACGGGCTTCACGCTCGTCGTCTTGCGAAGGATCGTGCATTTCTTTAATTTTTGGCTGGCGATACAAAGCGTTACCGTCAATGTTCACTTTACCGTCTAAGCAATGCAGATTGCCTTGCTCGGTAATAACCAGCGGGTTAATTTCTAACAGTGCGAAGTCGTACTGTTCGAACATTTTAGCCAGACCCATAAAGATCTTGGTGAATTGCTTCACTTGATCCGGGTTTAAGCCCAATTTAAAGCCAAGTTCACGACCTTGGTATGGCTGTGCGCCAACTGTTGGGTCAATAATTGCCTTCAGGATTTTTTCTGGAGTTTCTTCAGCAACTTTTTCAATTTCAACGCCACCTTCAGTTGATGCCATGAACACGATCTTACGTGATGCACGATCAACTACGGCGCCTAAGTACAATTCCTGATCAATGTCAGTCAGGCTTTCTACCAAAATTTTAGAAACTGGCTGTCCGTTTGCATCTGTTTGATATGTGACCAGGTTTTTACCCAACCAGTTTGATGCAAATGCGTGCACTTCGTCAGTGCTGGACACTAATTTAACGCCGCCCGCTTTACCGCGGCCGCCTGCGTGAACCTGAGTTTTAACAACCCATTTATCACCGCCGATACGTTTTGCGGCTTCAACTGCTTCATCAGCTGTGTCTACTGCAAAGCCTTCAGATACTGGCAAACCGAACTCTCTAAAGAGTTGTTTGGCCTGATACTCATGCAAGTTCATGATGCTCTTCCGATTCGTTTGAACAACAAAAGCAGCCGCAGCTGCTTACCCGAATTTCGCGCCGAATAGTACGTGATTCAACGCTAAAAAAACAGCCGCAAACCGTTCTTTCAACAATAGTTCAACAGGTTTGCGGCTGGTTTCACTGCTTATACGTCTAATAATAGACGCTGTGGGTCTTCCAGCAACTCTTTAATAGTTACCAGGAAGCCTACGGATTCTTTGCCATCAATAATGCGGTGGTCGTATGAAAGCGCCAGATACATCATTGGCAGAACTTCAATTTTGCCATCTACTACCATGGCCCGGTCCTGAATTTTGTGCATACCCAGAATCGCGCTTTGTGGCAAGTTCAGAATTGGCGTAGAAAGCAGCGAACCGAACACACCACCGTTAGTGATAGTAAAGTTACCGCCTTGCATGTCGTCCATGGTCAACTTGCCATCACGACCTTTCACCGCTAATTCTTTAATGTTTTTCTCAACGTCAGCCATACCCATTTTGTCGGTATCACGTAACACTGGAGTTACCAGGCCACGCGGCGTTGAAACGGCAATGCTGATGTCGAAGTAGTTGTGATACACAATGTCATCGCCATCAATAGAGGCATTTACTTCTGGGAAGCGTTTCAGCGCTTCAGTTACGGCTTTCACGTAGAAACCCATAAAGCCCATACGGGTACCATGGCGCTCTTCAAATACGTCTTTGTATTTGCTACGCAGGTCCATAATTGGCTTCATGTTCACTTCGTTAAAGGTGGTTAACATGGCCGTTGCGTTTTTCGCTTCCAGCAGACGTTTTGCAATGGTTTTACGCAAACGCGTCATTGGCACACGTTTCTCGTCGCGGCCACCTTTACTGACAGAAGTAGAAGTGTCTTGTGACGCTTTACCTTTGCTTTCTTTGGCTGCTTTCACGTGATTCTGCACGTCTTCTTTCGTAACGCGACCACCTTTACCGGTGCCTTTTACATCTGCAGCTTTTAAGTCGTGCTCAGACAGCAAACGGCGTACCGCCGGGCCAGCAACTTCTTTGTCGTCGTCACTGTCATCAGCGTCGCTTTTGCTTGCGCTTGAGTCTTCGCTCTTCTTCTCACTGCCGCTGTCGCCGCTATCGCCATCGCCTTTAGACACGATACCAATAATGTCGCCAGCACCAACAGTAGTGCCTTCTTCTTCTTTAATTTCTTCCAGCACGCCATCAGCAGGTGCCACAACTTCCAGCACCACTTTATCGGTTTCAATATCAACCAGATTCTGATCACGCTTCACTTTGTCACCAGCTTTCACATGCCAAACAGCGATAGTGGCATCAGCTACTGACTCAGGCAAGTCAGGAACTTTCACTTCAAACTTCTCATCTGAACCTGACTTTTTCGACGTTTTAGCGGCAACTTTTTCAGAGTCTTTGTCTTCGTCGTCAGACTTAGATTCTTTTTTCTCTTCTTTGCTGCTGTCTTCTGAGCCTGAGTTGCCGCCGTCGCCTTCTTCAAGCTTACCGATCACTTCTTCGGCATTAACGGTAGTGCCTTCGTCAGCAATAATTTCGCCGAGCACGCCGTCTGCAGGTGCAGTCACTTCCAGCACTACTTTGTCGGTTTCAATATCGACCAAGTTTTGATCGCGTGACACTTTATCACCTGGCTTCACATGCCAGGTTGCAATTGTTGCATCTGCAACAGATTCAGGAAGTTGAGGAACTTTAATTTCAATCGCCATGGTCAATCTTCACCTTTTAATGGTTAGCGCGTCGTCGACAAGTTTTTGCTGTTGCTTGTTGTGCTCAGAAATATAACCCACCGCAGGTGCCGCTGAAGCGTCACGTCCGGCATAGCTTAACTCTGCACCTTTCGGAATACTGGCACGGAAATGATGCTGGCTACTATACCAAACACCTTGGTTTTGTGGCTCTTCCTGACACCAGACAAAATCCTTCACGTGCTTATAATCTTTCATAATGTCAGCAACTTGCTCAGCGGGGTACGGATAGAGTTGCTCAATACGAATAATCGCAACGTCGGTTTGTTCCCGCTTGCGGCGTTCGGTTAGCAGGTCGAAATAAACCTTACCTGAACATAACACCACTCGTTTTACTTTTTTCGGATCTAAATCATCAATTTCAGGAATTGCATTCAGGAATTCACCATCAGCTAATTCACTCAAATCTGATACTGCCAACTGATGACGTAACAATGATTTTGGCGTCATCACTATTAACGGCCGGCGCACCGGGCGCAACTGCTGACGACGAATCATATGAAACACCTGAGCTGGCGTAGTTGGCACACATACCGACCAGTTATGATCGGCAGATAGCTGCAAGAAGCGCTCAAGGCGTGCTGAGCTATGCTCAGGCCCCTGGCCTTCATAACCATGCGGCAACAATAATGTCAGGCCACATAAGCGACCCCATTTTTGTTCACCAGAGCTCAAGAATTGATCGATAACTACCTGAGCACCGTTTACGAAGTCACCAAACTGGGCTTCCCACATAACCAATGCTTTTGGCTCTGCTGTTGCATAACCATACTCGAACGCAACTACGGCCGCTTCAGACAACACCGAATCATATATTTCGATTTGAGCTTGCCCATCACGCACGTGATTAACTGGCATGTAGGTAGAGCCGTCTTTCTGATTGTGCAATACCGCATGA
Organism: Pseudidiomarina planktonica; assembly: GCF_900177775.1. Lineage (GTDB taxonomy): Bacteria > Pseudomonadota > Gammaproteobacteria > Enterobacterales > Alteromonadaceae > Pseudidiomarina > Pseudidiomarina planktonica. Next base: position 1,521,249 of record NZ_FXWH01000001.1, read on the forward strand.
CGGTGGAAGAAAGTACCACGACCACTGTCTTGCCCAGTTAAGCGAATGCGGTGACCGTCATCTACTAAGGTAGCGTACGCTAGTGTTTCTGCAAAACCCCAGTCGGCTTTTTTCTCGCCTTCAGCCATTTTCACGCGTTCGTCATAGGCCTTTTTCACACGAGAGTTCAGCTTGTGATCTTTCGGATACTGACAAATCGCTTTACCCAGCTTCTGGATTTGTTCCATGCTGATTTTGCTATCAAAAGCGACATCCCATTCATTACCAATGTATGGGCTCCAGTCAACCGAATGAGCTTTCATGGGTCGATATTCATCAACCACAATCTCGCCTTTATCAAGCTGATCGCGGTAGTCACTAACAAAGTTCTTCACTTCGTTTTCGTCTACTACTTTGCGTTCTTCTAAGCGTTTGGCATAAATTTCGCGGGTTACCGGCTGCTTCTTCACTTTTGCATACATAACCGGTTGCGTTGCGCTTGGTTCATCTGCTTCGTTATGGCCATGCCGACGATAACAAACCAAATCAATCATCACATCACGCTTAAAGGTGTTGCGGTAATCCAAGGCTAGCTGAGTTACAAATACTACGGCTTCAGGATCATCGCCATTCACGTGAAATATTGGTGCCTGTACCATTTTGGCAATATCTGTACAGTACTGCGTAGAACGAGCATCTTCACGCTTCGACGTGGTGAAACCAACCTGGTTGTTAATCACAATGCGAATCGAGCCGCCAACCTGATAGGCGCGGGTTTTCGACATATTGAAGGTTTCTTGCACTACGCCCTGACCAGCAATAGCAGCATCACCATGAATGGTAATGGGCAGTACTTTGCTGCCATCTTTACAACCCAGGCGATCCATACGCGCACGTACCGAGCCCATAACTACCGGATTCACAATTTCCAGGTGAGATGGGTTAAACGCCAAGGCTAAATGCACATCGCCGCCCGGAGTGGCGTAGTCTGACGAGAAGCCCATGTGATACTTCACGTCACCTGAACCTTTATTCTCGCCATGTTTACCGGCGAACTCATCAAATAAGTCTTGTGGCTTTTTGCCCAGTACGTTTACCAGCACGTTTAAACGGCCACGGTGGGCCATGCCAATAACGACTTCTTTGGCGCCCTTTTCACCAGAGCGGCTAATCAATTCTTTTAACAGTGGTACTAAGCTGTCACCACCTTCTAAAGAAAAACGCTTCGCACCCGGGAATTTTGACCCCAGATACTTTTCCAGGCCGTCAGCGGCAACCAATTCTTTTAGAATTTGTTTGGCGCGATCAGCAGAAAATTCAGGATTACCCAACTGCCCTTCCAGCCGCTGTTGAATCCAACGCTTCTCTTCGGTTGACACGATGTGCATATATTCTGCACCAATCGAGCCACAATAAATTTGTTCCAGAAGCTTGTGAATATCGCCCAGCTTCATGGTTTCTTTGCCAACGGCTAAAGAACCAACGTTAAATTCCTGGTCGTAATCACTTTTGGTAAGCTCATGATATTCCAGCGATAAATCTGGAACCTCGGCTTGCTTCCACAAATCAAGTGGATCAAGTTTGGCATGCTGATGACCACGGAAACGATACGCGTTGATCAACTGCAGTACTTTAACTTGTTTTAGGTCGGGAGCGCCGGTAACAACAGTTCCGGCTTGCTTGAGCTTATTCTTCGCCAGCTCACGGAACTCGTCGCGTATCACGCTGTGTTTGGTGTCACGAGTACCTTCATGAGGGAGTTCGTCGAAGAACTTCCGCCATTCTTCTCCAACGGCTGTTGGATCATCAAGGTAAACTTCGAAAAGTTCCTCTATATATGCAGCATTACCACCAGCAAGGTGGGAGGATTCTAGCCAGGCTTGCATTACGCCGTCTTGCATCGCTGTTCCTTCACACTCGTTTATAAAAAAATAGCCATCCGAGCTGGATGGCTATTTCGATACAGCTCGGCCATAACTATAGCAAATCTAAGCAGTTTCGCTAAACTGCCCGATTCAATAGCATGGATTTGATGTGTCCAATAGCCTTAGTTGGGTTTAAGCCTTTCGGGCAAACACTTACACAGTTCATAATACCGTGACAACGGAATACGCTGAATGCGTCATCCAAATCATCCAATCGTTCTTCGGTTGCTGTATCACGAGTATCGGCTAAGAAGCGATAAGCATGTAACAGACCTGCCGGACCAATAAATTTGTCCGGATTCCACCAGAACGATGGGCATGATGTAGAACAACATGCACACAAAATACACTCGTATAAACCGTCCAGCTCCGCTCGTTCTTCAGGCGACTGCAACCGTTCACGCGCAGGTGGATTCTTGTCGTCGTTGATTAGGTATGGTTTTACTTTTTCGTATTGCTTGTAGAACTGACTTAAGTCAACAATCAAGTCGCGCACTACCGGTAAACCAGGTAGTGGACGCACCACAACATTTTTACCGCGTAACGCTGACAGCGGAGTGATACATGCCAGGCCATTTTTGCCGTTCATGTTCAAGCCGTCAGAACCACACACACCCTCACGGCATGAGCGGCGGAATGCTAATGTTGGATCTTGTTCTTTCAACTTCAGTAATACATCAAGCACCATCATGTCGCGGCCTTCTTCAACCTCGAGCGTGTAGTCCTTCATGTATGGAGCATTATCTACATCCGGATTGTAACGATAAACTGATATCTTCAACTTCTTCATCGTTGCCACCTAACTTAGTAAGTCCGCGCTTTTGGCGGGAATGCGTCACGCAATTTCGGTTGCATGTTTACGCTACGTTTTACAACTGAATCATCCGCTGGACGGAACACTGTATGTGCCAACCAGTTTTCATCATCACGATCCGGATAATCTGCACGGCTGTGCGCACCACGACTTTCCGTACGGAAGTTCGCTGAAACTGCTGTTGAGTAAGCAGTTTCCATCAGGTTGTCCAGTTCCAGACATTCAATACGTTGGGTATTAAAGTCAGCACTAGTGTCATCCAGACGCGCATTGTTCAGACGCTCACGAATTTCTTTCAATTCTTTCAGGCCATCAGCCATAGCATCGCCTTCACGGAATACCGAGAAGTTCAGCTGCATGCATTTCTGTAAATCTTTCTTCACCTGCACCGGATCTTCACCCTTCTGGGTAGAGTTCCAACGGTTCATGCGAGCCAGCGCCGCATCTACGTCGTCTTCTGACGCATCACGCGCTTCAGTATTCGCAGCTAAGGCTTCACCTAAGTGCATACCGGTGGCGCGACCAAACACCACTAAGTCGAGCAGTGAGTTACCACCAAGACGGTTAGCGCCGTGTACAGATACACAAGCGATTTCACCACAGGCGAACAAGCCCTGAATTGGTTTCACGTTACCGTTATCGTCAACGCTTAAAGCCTGGCCATCAACGTTGGTTGGAATACCGCCCATCATATAGTGACAGGTAGGAATAACTGGAATCGGCTCTTCAGCAGGGTCAACGTGAGCAAAGGTTTTCGCCAAATCACAAACGCCCGGCAAACGACTTTCCAGCACATCACGACCCAGGTGGTCCAGTTTCAGCTTAAGGTGAGTACCCCATGGGCCTTCACAACCACGACCTTCACGAATTTCCGTCATCATTGAACGTGCTACCACGTCACGTGATGCCAAATCTTTCGCATTTGGTGCATAACGCTCCATGAAGCGTTCGCCGTCTTTATTCAACAAGTAGCCACCTTCACCGCGGCAACCTTCAGTTACCAACGAGCCTGCACCGGCAATACCGGTTGGGTGGAACTGCCACATTTCCATGTCCTGCACTGGCACGCCAGCACGCAGTGCCATGCCAACACCGTCACCAGTGTTAATGTGAGCATTGGTAGTTGAAGCGTAAATACGACCTGCACCACCAGTGGCCAGAACCACAGCCTTGGCTTTAATAAAGAATACTTCACCAGTTTCAATATTTAGTGCCGTCGTACCGACAATGGCGCCGTCTTGATTTTTTACTAAATCAAGCGCATACCACTCCGACAATACCGTAGTTTTGTTCTTCACGTTTTGCTGATACAGCAAGTGCAGCATAGCGTGACCAGTACGGTCAGCGGCTGCAGCTGTACGGGCGGCTTGTTCGCCACCAAAAGATTTAGACTGGCCGCCGAATGGGCGCTGGTAAACCTTACCGTTTTCGAAACGAGAGAATGGCAGACCCATGTTCTCCAGTTCTAAAATAGCTTCCGGACCGGTTTTACACATGTATTCGATAGCGTCCTGGTCGCCGATATAATCGGAACCCTTAACGGTATCAAACATGTGCCATTCCCAGTTGTCTTCATGCGCATTACCTAAGGCAACGGTAATACCGCCTTGCGCAGACACTGTGTGTGAACGCGTTGGGAATACTTTGGACATGAGCGCGCAGCTCATGCCAGATTCCGATATTTGTAATGCAGCACGCATGCCTGCACCACCTGCGCCGATTACAACGGCATCAAATTCTAGAGTTTGTACGCTCACTTCAGACACCCTCCACAGGCCACACAATCAGTAAACCGGCTAACCAGTAAACGATAAGTGCAACGCTGACAGTAAATTGGACTAAGGCACGTAGGCCGGTGTTCTTCACGTAATCTGTAATAACCTGCCAGATTCCGATCCAACCATGAATCAATACGGCGGTAAGCGCCAACATGGTGTAAATCTTCATGCCCATGTTTGCGAATAAATTGGTCCAGACGGCGTAAGTAATAGTGTCCACTGACACCATAAAAGCCACCAGGAAAATCGCGTAGGTAGCCAGAATAACGGCTGTTGCGCGCAGTAAAATATAGTCGTGCGTGCCGCTACGACCAAAAGTGGATGCCACTTTTACCATAACCATACCCCCGCTAACACTGACAGAATAATAGCTCCTACAAACACAGCGTTGGCGCTGAGGTTGCCAGACTTAATCTCTTCCCAATAACCCATGTCCATAACTAAGTGACGTATGCCTGCTAATAAGTGCAAACCAAGTGCACTCAAAATACCCCAGGCGATAAACTTGGCCACAAAGCCAGTCATCAGGTCTTTGATGAAACTAAAATCTGCTGCTGAATTCAGTGATAAAGCTAATGCCCACACCAGTAAACCAATAGCGACCAGCATGATCACACCAGAAGTACGATGCAAAATAGAAGCTTTAGCAGCGGAAGGAAAATGAATTGTTGTTAAATCAAGATTTACAGGTCTTTGTTTTTTCACGTTGTTTTGCCTTTATTAAAAGCATTGTAAACATGCTCAGGACAACAGATTCACCAATTAGCTTAAACATCTACCTTACACTAAAGGAGAACCTACCCTCTCGCATCCCCAGATTGGGGACCCTGTTTAGATCGCAGCAAAGTATATCGGGCGATACAAAGAATTACAATGAATTCACCGCCTGAATTCGCGATTTGTAAAGAATAACGAAAGGAATCATGAACAAGATCAATAATTGAATTACAACGAAAAAAAACAATCCTACCTTGGTCGTATTTTGTAATTCAAATGACTCATTTATAACCTATACTTAAGAATTGTGTATGGATGCCAAAAAACTGCATTTTTTCTCTGTTTTGATCTTTATTGATAATCCTGAGTAAGTTTAAACGCCCGTTTGGTAAAATTGACAAGCGGGGGCTAAATCGAGTTAAATTAGCGTCCTTTTTTGTAATGAAGCAGCAACAACGAGGAGATTTCCTTATGGCTGATCGTAAAGCCACCCTGCAGATTGACGGCCAATCGATTGACCTTCCGGTCTTGTCTGGTACCGCCGGCTACGATGTTATTGACGTGCGCACTTTAGGCAAACATGGCTTCTTTACCTTCGATCCTGGCTTTTTAGCCACAGGTTCATGTGAGTCTAAAATTACTTACATTGACGGTGAACAAGGTATTCTTCTGCACCGCGGTTACCCAATCGATCAGTTGGCTACCGAAGCGGATTATTTAGAAGTATGTTACATGCTGCTGCACGGCGAAGCGCCGACGGACGCTGAGTACACTAAATTTAAAGATACTATTACCAAGCACACTATGGTGCATCAGGGTATTCATAACTTCTTTAACGGTTTCCGTCGCGATGCCCATCCAATGGCGATGCTGTGTGCGGTAACTGGCGCATTATCATCGTTTTATCACGATGACCTGGATATTCACGACGAGAAGCAACGTCGTCGTAGCGCTTACCGCTTGATTGCCAAAATGCCAACGATTGCGGCTATGGCATATAAATTCAGCATTGGTCAGCCATTTGTATACCCGCGCAACGAACTGTCGTATTCAGAAAACTTCCTGAACATGATGTTCTCAGTGCCAGCGGAAGACTACAAACTGAATCCTATTATTGCTAAAGCAATGGATCGTATTTTCACGCTACACGCCGATCACGAGCAAAACGCATCAACCTCAACAGTGCGTTTAGCTGGCTCATCAGGTGCTAACCCGTATGCGTGTATCGCAGCTGGTGTCGCTTCATTGTGGGGCCCGGCACACGGCGGCGCCAACGAAGCCTGCTTACGTATGCTGAAAGAAATCGGTTCGGTAGACAACATTCCGAAGTACGTAGAAAAAGCCAAAGACAAGAACGATCCTTTCCGTCTGATGGGCTTTGGTCACCGTGTTTATAAGAACTTTGACCCACGCGCTACCGTTATGCGTGACACCTGTCACGAAGTTCTAAACGATCTGAACGTTGATGATCCTTTGTTAGACGTAGCTATGGAACTGGAGCGCATTGCGCTGGAAGACCCATACTTCGTTGAGAAAAAACTATACCCGAACGTAGACTTCTACTCAGGTATTATTCTGAAAGCTATTGGTATTCCTACCAATATGTTTACCGTTATCTTTGCGCTGTCGCGCACGGTTGGCTGGATTTCGCACTGGCACGAAATGATGAGCGAAAGTAACCAGAAAATCGGTCGCCCACGTCAATTGTATACGGGTGCAGAAAAACGCGATTTTAAACCAATTAAGAAGTAATGGTTAATGATTGCAGCAAAGGCGCCTTCAGGGCGCCTTTTTTATTGCTCATCAATAAGTTGGTAATTTTCGCTAATAATTAGTGAAAACTTTCACACATAATTACAACACCGCCCTTCTATCACACCCGCCTATTTATATAACCAATTGTTTTAAAAGAATATTTACATTCTTTACAACTTGGCACACCGCCTGCAATAGCTTCTGTAGCAATATCAATTTAAGTAGTCATAACGGCTTCGGCCATTGTGCTCAATAAAAACGGAAGCAACCTAATGAACACACGTACCCTGTTAGCCTGGTCTTTTCTAATTAGCAGCACTGCCCTGTTAAGCGGCTGCAATCCCGCCGGCGCAAACGATAGTGAAACAGCTGAAGCTGCGGCACCTGAAGCGCGAGTACCGGTGGCAACGACAGTGGCCGAGCAAGCCAGTATTACCTCCAGTTACCGCACCACCGCAGTGTTAGAAGCACGCGAAGAGGCCGACGTAACCAGCAAGGTCAACGGTATTGTTGAGGAAATTCTGGTAGAAGAAGGCGATTATGTTGAAAAGGGCCAGGTGTTAGCGGTACTACGCGATAACGAATACGCCATTCAGGCTGCGCAAACTCAAGCCGAACTACAAAGTATTCAGCAAGAGCTGAAACGTATGAAGAATATGGCCGACCGCGAAATGATTAGTGCTGATGCCTATGACAAACTTCGCTACCAGGTGCAAATTGTGCAGTCTAAGCACGACATGGCCCAACTAAACCTGAGCGAAACGCGGATTGTCGCACCCATTAACGGCCATATCGCCGTGCGTTATGTGAAAACCGGCAACATGGTGCAGCAGTATCAGGCTAAAACGTTATTTCATATTGTTGACCAGAACCGCTTACAAGGCATTGTTCACTTACCTGAGCACGAACTGCGTCATCTGCAAGTAGGCCAAACCGCAGCCTTAAGCGTAAGCGCCTATCCACAGCAAGAATACACCGCTCGCGTTGAGCGAATCAGCCCGGTCATTGATACCGCCTCTGGTACTTTCAAAGTGGTGCTGGAAGTAAACAACAGCGAAAATCAATTAAAATCAGGCATGTTTGCCCAGTTGAACCTGCATTATGCAAAGCGTGACAACGTGGTAGTGCTCCCCCGCTATGCAGTGATTAGCTTAGACGGCTCGCACCATGTATTTGTGGTGAACAACGAGGGAGTGGCAGCAAAACAAACGGTATTGCTAGGTTTTGAAACCGATGAAAATGTAGAAATAACCAAAGGTTTAAACGCTGGCGACGAAGTTATCACTACCGGTCAGAACAGCCTTAAAGATCAGGCTCTGGTTGAAGTTATTAAACCAGCAACCAGCGTTGATACGGCCACTGCTCTGGAAGGAAACGCTCCATGAGTATTGCCAGCCTAGCCGTAAAACGGCCCGTTACTATTGCAATGATCACGCTGGCAGTATTGTTATTTGGTATGGTATCGCTATCGCGACTACCGGTTACCTTACTGCCGGATTTGTCGTACCCCACTTTAACGATCAGAACAGACTACCTGGGCGCTGCGCCGGCTGAAGTAGAGCAATTAGTTAGCAAACCTATTGAAGAGTCTATTGGTACCGTAAAAGGCGTGCGCCGGGTTGAGTCTATATCTCGTGCCGGCCAAAGTGATGTAATGCTCGAGTTTGCCTGGGGTAGCAATATGGACATGGCCAGTTTGGATGTCCGTGAAAAACTGGATCTGGTAGAACTACCACTAGACATTGAGAACCCACTGATTTTGCGCTTTAACCCGGCGCTGGATCCGATTTTCCGCTTGGCACTTAAAACGGCGGACAATAATGTTTCAACAGCCAACCTAAAACGCCTGCGCACCTACGCCGAAGAAGACTTAAAGCGCCAACTTGAAAGCATAGACGGCGTTGCTTCAGTGCGCTTAGGCGGTGGTCTGGAAGACGAAGTTCAAATTCTTGTAAACGAACAGCGCTCGACCCAATTACAAATTCCCATGTCGCTAATTATTGAGCGGCTTCGCGCAGAAAATATAAACCTTTCCGGTGGCCGCATTGAAACCGAGCGGCACGAATATCTGGTCCGCACGCTTAATCAATTTGAAACACTGGATGATATTCGCGCCATTTATATTGCCACCCGCAACGATTCTCATATTCAGTTAAGTGACATTGCCGAAATCCGCGACGGCTACAAAGACCGCGATGCCATTACCCGGGTTGGTGGTGCTGAGGCTGTTGAGCTATCACTTTACAAAGAAGGTGATGCCAATACCGTAGCTGTTGCAAAAGCCATTCGCAGCAGTTTGCAGCAGTTACAACAGGCCAATTTAATTCCGGCCGAGTACACGCTTGCTCAAATATATGATCAGTCGGTATTTATTGGCGCAGCTATAAGCGAAGTGCGCGATGCCGCCATATTTGGTGGTTTACTGGCGATGGTTATTATCTACCTGTTCTTACAACGCGTATGGCCCACTGTCATTATCTCGTTAGCGATACCAGTTTCTATTATTGCTACCTTTAACCTGCTCTACAGCAACAATATCAGCTTAAACATGATGTCGCTAGGTGGTATCGCCCTGGCCGTTGGTATGCTGGTGGATAACGCTATTGTAGTACTTGAAAATATAGCGCGTCACCAACAGGATAAGTCGGCTGATAAAGCGGCTGAGCAAGGTACCAGTGAGGTAGCTGGCGCCATTACCGCCTCTACCCTTACCACCATGGCGGTGTTCTTTCCCCTGGTTTTTGTAGAAGGCATTGCCGGGCAGTTATTCAGTGACCAGGCTCTAACAGTAACCTTCGCGTTGCTGGCCTCCCTATTTGTGGCGTTAACACTAATTCCGATGCTAGCCGCCCGCCAAAGCAAAACGGTAGACAGCATCGCCAATGATCCACTCATGCAACCGCAACCGCCACGAGATTTACCCTGGTGGCGGGTGGCTCTGGCGTTCCCGGTTACGCTTATTGTTCGCTACATTCCTTTTGCCATAACCGCTGTTATTCAGCTGATATGGCGCGTGCTAAGCCGTGGCTTTTTGTTACTAACCAAACCGCTACTAGCTGCATTTAATGCCTTTTACCTGATAGTTGAAAGCGCTTATACACGCTTACTGCAAGTTTGCTTACGGCGGGCTCCGCTTACCTTAGCAAGTATTCTACTGGTTGCAGTTGCCTGCTACAGTTTGCTGCCAAGGCTTCCGGTTGCCCTGCTTCCAGCCATGGCGCAAGGCGAGTTTTATGTAGAAGTAGAGCTAGCCCCCGGCGCAGCCATTCACGAAACCGACGCTACCTTGCAGACGTTAAGCGCAGCACTCGCGAATGAAACCGCCATTGAACGCTTTTATTCAGTAGCTGGTACCGGCAGCTTATTAAACGCCTCACCGGCGCAAGGCGGTGACTACTGGGGTCGCCTGAATGTGGTAATGAAGTCATCCGCAAGCCCTGCTACAGAAGCCCAAGTAATGGACCGGCTGCGTGAAACGGCCGCACGATTACCCGGTGTTATGGTAAAATTCGGCCGCCCTGAGCTATTCAACTTTACCAGCCCACTGGTAATTGAACTTACTGGCTATAACTTACCTTTGTTGCAGCAAAGTGCCCAGCAGGTGGCCGACGCCTTAGCTGCTACCTCAGAGCTTACTGACATTCGCGTGAATATGACCAATGGCCAACCGGAAATTGCGGTGCAGTTTGATCACGCCCGGTTAGCCAAGCTAGGTTTAACCGCAGCAGACGTGAGTGAGTTGCTGGCAGCGAAAATCGGCGGCCGGGTAGCTACCCAGTACAGTTTGGACGACCGGAAAATTGATGTACTGGTGCGCAGCCAGATACAGGACCGTGATTCGGTAAGCGACTTGCGCCAACTAGTAATTAATCCTGGCTCAGAGCGTGAACTGCCGCTGCACGCGGTAGCAACCATTACCCAAATCACCGGACCGAGTGAAATTACCCGCATTGATCAGGAGCGCACTGCGCTGGTTGAAGCCAACATTGTTGTGGGTGACTTAGCTCAGGCAGTAGCGGCAGCGCAAGCAGTGCTGGACAATCAGCAGTTGCCCTTAGGCGTAACTGCCGTAGTTTCAGGCCAGAACGAAGAAATGGAACAGTCGTTCCGCTCGCTGCAATTCGCCTTGTTACTGGCGGTATTTCTGGTTTATCTGGTTATGGCATCACAGTTTGAGTCTCTGTTACATCCGTTCTTTATTCTATTTACGGTGCCGCTGGCCGGAGCCGGCTCGGTACTGGGCTTAGCTATTACCGGCACCAGCCTCAGCATTATCGTGTTTATTGGCCTAATCATGCTGGCTGGTATTGTGGTGAATAACGCCATCGTTCTGGTTGATCGCATGAACCAGCTGCGTGCGGAAGGCGTGGAACGAATCACTGCCGTTGCAACCGCGGCGCAACAGCGCTTGCGCCCTATTCTAATGACCATGATGACCACAGTACTGGGCTTGTTACCACTAGCACTGGGCTTAGGCGAAGGCGCGGAAATACGCGCGCCTATGGCCATTAGTGTAATTTTTGGTTTGTTCTTCTCAACCGCGTTAACACTGCTATTTATTCCGGCGTTGTACACGCTGTTCGACCGTAAATCTTATGGAGTGCAGTCATGAGTACAGCAGACTTTGGCGGTGTTATTGCGCGGGCGGCGTTACGTCGCCCCGTTACCACCTGCATGGTGTTTCTATCACTGGTACTGCTGGGGCTTATTGCTAGCCGCTTATTACCTTTAGAGAAATTTCCAGGTATAGAAATTCCAGAAATTATGGTGCAAGTGCCCTATCCCAACTCAACCCCGGCAGAAGTTGAACGTCTGATAACGCGCCCGATTGAGGAAGCTCTGGCTACCCTGCCCGGCATTAAACGCATGAACTCGGTTTCTAACGAAAATATGAGTCAGGTGTTTCTACAATTAGCATGGGAATCCGACATCAACGGCAAAAGTATCGAAGCTCGTGAGAAAATTGATACGGTTCGCCACCTGTTGCCTGATGATGTGGAGCGCGTGCTGGTGTATCAGTTTAATACCAGCGATATGCCGATTTTTCAGTTGCGTATTTCCAGCCAACGCGACCTTAGCAATGCCTATGAACTGTTAGACCGTAACCTGAAACGCCCAGTTGAGCGGGTTCCGGGCGTGTCCAAAGTTAACCTGTATGGTATTGAACCTCAGCAGATTATGATTCGCCTGAGCAGCGAACGCCTGCTGGCACTTAATATTGACCAACAAACTGTTGTGGATCGGTTGCGTCAGAGTAATTTCGCCTTAACGGCTGGTCATATTGAAGCACCACACGGACGTATTTTGGTAAACCCTATTGGAGAGTTTCAGAATCTGGCGGAAATCCGCAATTTATTGATAACCGATCAAGTAAAATTGAGTGACATTGCCACGGTACAACGGGAAATGCCGCGGCGCTCTGAAGGCCGTCACCTGGACCGGAAATATGCCATTGGTATGGAAGTATTCAAAGAGTCCAATGCCAACTTAGTGGAAGTGTCACGGGCGGTTATGAGCGTTATTGACGAAGTGCGTGACGACCCACAGTTTAACGGTATTAATTTGTATGTAATGGATGACACTGCGGATGGCGTTACTACCTCGCTTAGCGACTTGCTGGATGCCGGTTTAATAGGCGCGGTGCTGTCTTTTATTGTGTTGTTTTTATTCTTACGCAATCTCACCACCACCTTCATTGTGGTGCTATCGGTACCAATTTCTATCGCTATTGCCTTAGGTGGCATGTACTTCTTCGGCTACAGCCTGAATATTCTGTCGTTAATGGGCTTAATGCTGGCCGTTGGTATGTTGGTAGACAACGCGGTGGTTGTGACCGAAAGCATTCAGCACGAGGCTGAAACCAGCGAGCCTGGTGAAGCGTCTACGGTACGTGGCGTTGGTAAAGTAGCCCTGGCGGTTATTGCCGGTACCCTAACTACCGCCATTGTATTCCTACCCAACATTATTGGTGAGAAAATTGACGTCACCGTGTTTTTAGAGCACGTGGCTATTTCTATTTGCTTCTCACTAGCGGCTAGCTTATTAATTTCACAAACTCTGATACCGCTATTATTGTCACGTTTCAGCCATCGGCTAAAAGTTAAAAAATCTACACAACCGCCGAAGCTGCAACGTTACTATCAGGCGTCGCTAAGCTGGACGCAGGATCATCCTCGCTGGACCGGGCTGTTCGCGCTACTGATTTTAGCAAGTACCTTTATTCCCATGAGTTTGGTCAGTGGTGACAGCGAACAAGGTTCGTTTAATAACCAGATATTTATTAACTACAACATTAAAACGCAATACAAACTGGCCGAAGTTGAGGCTGAAGTTGACCGGATGGAAGCTTACTTGTACGACAACAAAGAAAGCTTTCACATTGAGCAGGTTTATAGCTATTACACGCCTGGCCACGCCATGACTACGGTTATTCTCAAGGACAAGTACGACGAGAAAATCAGTTCTATCATGGAGCGGATCCGCGCCGGTTTTCCTACTATGTTACGTAGTGAACCGGGTTTTGGCTGGGGTAACGGCGGTGGCGGCGGTGTTCGCGTTACTTTAAGCGGGAACTCGACTGACGTATTACAAAGTTTGGCGGAGCAAATCACGCCGCTACTAAGCTCGATTGATGGTCTTACTGATGTTCGTTCGGAACAGGAAGAAGGTAAATACGAACTACAAATAAATATTAACCGTGAACGGGTGCACCGCTTAGGGCTAACCACTGCAGACGTTGCGAAAACGGTTTCAACGGCCCTGCGGGGCGAACGCTTACGCTCATTCCGTGCCGACCCCAATGGTGAAATACCAATTCGGGTAGCCTTCGACGAAGAGCTGGAATTTTCGCTGGCAAAGCTGAAAGAGCTGCCGGTAGCGCGTCAGGGTAATGAAATACTCCCTTTAAGTTCAGTGGCTACTATTACCCGAGTACCGCAGTTGGGAGAAATACGTCGCTATGATCGCCGAACTGCATTGAATATCGGTGCCAATCTGGATGAACTACCGCTAAATGAAGCACGCGACCGTATCACCGAGAAAATGGCACAACTGGAGCTACCAAGCGGATATGAGTGGAGCTTAGATGGCAGTTTTCGCCGCCAGCAGGAAGCTGAGAACGTGATGCTAACTAATATGATTCTTGCCATTTGCATGATTTATATTGTGATGGCTGCGCTGTTTGAGTCGGTACTGTTGCCAACCGCTGTTATCACCTCCCTGGTGTTATCTATTGTTGGCGTGTTCTGGGCGTTGTTAGTGACCGGACAATCCATCACAGTTATGGCCATGATTGGCATTCTGATTCTAATGGGAATAGTGGTGAACAACGGTATAGTGCTGGTGGACAGGATAAATCAGTTACTAGGGGAAGGAGCGACTATTCGCACGGCGGTTATTGATGGCTGTGTAAGCCGCTTGCGGCCGGTTATTATGACCGTAGCCACCACGGTATTGGGTTTAATTCCACTAGCCATGGGCACTACCCAAATTGGTGGCGACGGCCCTCCGTACGCCCCTATGGCGATTGCCATTATTGGTGGCTTACTGTTTTCAACCGTCACCAGCTTGTACTTAGTACCATTTGCCTACGTTCGCTTGCTGGTTTGGCGTCATCGCTTTCGGTTATTGAAAGCGAGTTCAGGTAAGGCTGTAGAGCGAGTGGTTAAGCCTGTTAGTGAATCTTAAGTCGCATGAAGCAACTGGCGGTTAACCCGCCAGTTGTTGTGCTCGTGCTAAATCTTCCGGGGTATCTATGCCCGCCGGTGGATTAAAAATTGCTTCTGCTACGTGAATTCGCTCACCGTGCCAAAGTACCCGTAGTTGCTCCAAAGATTCAATTTTCTCTAACGGACTTGCATCCCAGCTGGCATAACGCAACACAAAGCCAGCACGATAGGCGTAAATACCCACATGACGGAAATACACGCCTTCAAGTAAAGTCTGCTCGTCAGAATTACTAAACTGGTCGCGACTGTATGGAATGGGGGCACGGCTAAAATACAGTGCATAACCGTTCGCATCGGCTACTACTTTCACGGTATTCGGATTAAAAACTTCATCGCGATTAGCCAAAGGTACTGCCAGAGTTGCCATAGGCGCCTGACGCTGGTTAGCCAAATTATCGGCTACCTGGCGAATAATCTCTGGTGGAATAAAGGGTTCATCACCCTGCACATTCACCACTACCTCATTTTCTGCCAAAGCTAAATATTCAATAACCTCAGCCAAACGTTCAGTGCCTGATTCATGCGTTGGCGAGGTCAGCATGGCCCGGCCGCCAAAACCTTCCACCATGTTTAAAATACGCTCATCGTCGGTTGCAACTATCACTTCGGCGGCACCACTAGCCTGAGCTCGTTCGTAAACGTGCTGAATCATTGGTTTGCCGGCAATATCTGCCAGCGGTTTACCAGGTAAGCGGGTGGATGCATAACGCGCAGGAATAACCACTGTAAAACTCATGAGGGTAACTTCTCCAACTCTTCATTTGTTAGTTCACGTGCTTCATTTACCAGCAACACCGGAATGTCATCGCGTACTGAAAACGCCAGTTTATCACCGCGACAAATAAGTTCTTGCTGCTCGGCATTCCATACCAACCGCCCTTTGCATAGTGGGCAAGCCAGTAACGCTAAGGTTTTCTTATCAAGAGTCATGGGTTAAGCCTTTTAATTTCAATTCCAGCTGTTGCCAGAACGATTCTGGCAACTGTGCATTAATTGCTAAATAGTACCAATGCCGCTGTGCAAACGCACGACACTTCCCGGCATCTTTTTCGGTCATTAACAACGGCCGTTGCCGGTTGAAATGCCGAAAGTCTGCAGGTGTAAAAGCATGATGATCGGCGAAACTAGCGGTTTCTGCCAGCTCAATTTGTTGCTCCAGCAAGGTATTAAAAAAGCGCTGCGGGTGACCAATAGCGGCAATAGCCGTAACCGGCTCACCGTCAGGCTTATCAATTTTTTGCCCGTCGCTCACCCGATGCCAGGACCGCGCTTCAGTACTGATTGAATGCGCCTTAGTCAGTGCTGCTATAGCGCTCGCCCCAGGACCATCAGGCTGGCCATTTAACAGCACAAAATCGGCTTTTTTCAATCGCGTAAGCGGCTCGCGCAAAGGCCCACAAGGTAGCCGCCAGCCATTACCTATGCCTCGCTTGCCATCTACCACAATAAGTTCAAGGTCACGCTGCAGAGCATAATGCTGCAACCCATCGTCGCTAATCAACACGTTTACGGCAGGAAAATCACGTAGTAGTTGTTGCGCTGCCTGGGCGCGATTCGGATCGGCAATAACCGGAACGCCGCTGCGCTGGGCTAGCAATAGAGGTTCATCACCGCACTCAGCAGCCGTGGCAGTAGTTTCTACCAACAATGGAAATGGCCCCTGCCCACCATAACCGCGGGTTACAATTCCTGGCTTCCAGCCGTGTTGTTGCAACCATTCCACCAGCGCTAACACAACCGGCGTTTTACCGGTACCGCCTACGCTGATATTACCCACCATTAATACCGGCACAGGCGCTTTATAGGAACGTTTTAAGCGCCAGCGGAATGCCAGTCGGCGTACGGAAGTTACCACACTAAAGAGCGCACTTAGCGGCACCAGTAAATAAAGTAGCGGATGTAAATAAGGCCGATACCACGCTGACTCAATCCAGCGCATTAGTGACTGCCGCTAAACTGCAGATTATAAAGCTGGTAGTAAGCACCTTCGCTTTCCAGCAATTCCTGATGACTGCCGCGTTCCAGAATAGAACCATCTTCCAGCACCAAAATTTCGTCTGCGTTTTCGATAGTCGACAAGCGATGCGCGATAACGATTGAGGTACGGTCACGTTGCAATGCACTTAAAGCGTTCTGAATATGTCGCTCCGACTCGGTATCCAGCGCCGACGTGGCTTCATCCAGAATAAGAATTGGCGCATCACGCAACAACGCACGCGCAATAGCTATTCGTTGGCGCTGACCGCCAGACAACATCACGCCGTTTTCACCAACAGTAGTGTCCAGGCCATTCGGTAAGTCGTCAGTAAACTCGGTGACATAAGCTTGTTCTGCCGCCGCCTTAATCTGTTCTGGGGTAACGCTACCCATGGCACCGTAAGCAATGTTATTGGCGATGCTTTCGTTAAACAGGGTTACGTGCTGAGAAACCACGGCTAATTGCCGACGCAAACATTTCAACTCGTAGTCTTTAATGTCCACGCCATCGAGCAAAATTTTGCCACATTCAACGTCATAAAAACGCGTCAGCAAATTAGAGATAGTAGATTTACCGCTACCCGAGCGGCCTACCAATGCCAGAATTTTACCTGGTTCTACCGAAAAGCTAACCTCGTGCAATGCAGGCGCGTCGGTTTCATTGTAGGTGAAGCTGACATTTTCAAATTCGATACGACCTTTAGCGCGCCCTATCCGATGCTCACCTTGGTCAATTTCCGGACGTTCATCGAGCACCTCAAACACGCTTTGCGCTGCCGCAATGCCGCGTTGAAAGTCGCTGTTTACATTGGTTAGCTGTTTTAACGGACGTAATAACATCATCATGGCGGCTAACAGAGCTGCGAAGGCACCACCGGAGAGCTCTTCCAGCATGTCTGGAAAGCTTAGAATAAACAGCACCATGGCCAGGCTTAACGAGGCAATAAACTGAATCACGGAAGTACTTAAGGTTCGCGCAATTACCAACTTCATATTTTGATTGCGGGTAACGTTATTTACTTCTTTAAAGCTATCGGCTTCGCGTTCCTGCCCTTCGTACATCACTACTACTTTATGCCCGTTGAGCATTTGCTCAGCGGTAGTAGTGACATTACCCATGGCGGTTTGAATGCGGTTCGACACCTGGCGGAAGCGTTTGGAAACCACAGCTACAACTTTTGCGACCAGCGGCCCAACAATCAAAAACACCAGCGACAGCTGCCAGCTGTGATAGAACATAATGGTTAGCAGGCCAATAACGAAAGCGCCTTCACGAATCAAAATAAGAATCGCACGGCTACTGGCTTCTGCTATTTGCTGAGTGGTGTAGGTGATTTTCGAAATTAAATCACCGGTTGAATGTTGGTCATGAAAAGACACCGGCAATTGCATCATGTGCTCGAACAACTGCTGGCGCAGCCGCGTTACCACTTTGAATCCAACCCAGCTTAAAAAGTAGCTGGAAACAAAGTTAAAAATACCGCGCACAATAAAAATAACGGGCACAAATAGCGCGCCTATCATCAGAATACGACTGTTCTGGTCGGTTAAACCGTCATCAATTAGCGTCTGTATTTGTGATAAAAAGAAGCTATCAACGGCCGCGTAGCCAATCATGCCAATTATCGACAGAATAAAGGCGCCCCGATACGGCTTTATATATTTCATTAGGCGCCGCAGGGTTTGTTTTCTTTGCAGTTCTAAGTCCATGTCCAAACTATCATAAGAAATAATGATTCCATTCTAACCGTTTTATTTAGGCGCTGGCTAGTAATTGGCGTCGTACCAACTTCCGTTTTGTGCAGCCAGCGGCTGCTGCAACCACCAAAGAACCCCATCACTAACTACTTGTAACTGACCTCCCAACGCCGTGTCTGCCGTGGCAATGGCCAGTTTTTCATAGCGCTGGGATACTTCTGGATGCGGAAAGCCATAGCGGTTTTGTACCGCACGACTAAAGATCGCCAGGCTTGGGCTTACCGCTTTTAAAAACACTGTGGTACTGGAAGTTCGGCTACCATGATGCGGAACTAGCAGTATGTCTGCGTTTATCCGCACCCCATGACGCCCCACCAGAGTCGCTTCAGCCAGGCGTTCTGCGTCACCCGGCAAAAGTATTCGCAGGTGGCGGTACTTTAGTAATAAAACGCAGGAGTCATTATTTTGATCGTGTCGGGTTACCCGTTGTGGGTGCAATACTTGCCAACTAACGTCTTGCCAGCTGCCCTGCATAGTTGCAACACAAGGCTTACCGCCCACGCCGAGCCATTTCATGTTCGGATAGGCTTGCTGCAAAGCCGCCTGTCCACCCGCATGATCGGCATCAGTATGGCTTACAAAAGCAAGTTCCGGACGCAGTTGCCGGTGCTGCAGCATAGGTATGATCACGCGTTCAGCACTGCTGAAGTCCGGCCCGTAGCGCAGCCCTGTGTCTATTAATAACGCCCGCCCACGGCGCTCAATAACCACAGCAGTTCCCTGCCCCACGTCCAGCGTATGCAGAATAAGCAAATGGCTACGGCTTAGTTCCAACCATAACCACGCAACTGTACTTAAAGCCGCTACTCCCGCAGCCAAACCAGTGCGCTGGTAATGCCGCAGCGGCAATAAATAACAACCGGCGGCAGCTAGCGCCAGCAGCAGCCACCAACTGTACTCAGTACTCAGCCATTGCCACCCTTGCTCAGTTAACCCCTGCAGAGCTGGCCAACTCAGCTCTAGTCCAAGTGCTGAGGCCTGCCATAACCACCCGCCAAGCTCGTTAGCCCCCACCCCAACAGCTGCAACACCTAGCAAACTTAGCGGTAATACCCAAAAACTGAAAACCGGTACCATAATCAAATTTGTAACAGGTGCAGCCACTGCAATACCTTGAAACAGCCACAGCATAATTGGCAGCATGCCTAAACTTAACCACAGTTCTAATCGCCACAACGAGCGCAATGAGGCCAATCGCCCATGCGGTGGTAACCAGCGCCAATTCAACATCACAATAGCTGCCACCGCGCTCACCGACAGCCAAAAGCCTGCATCTAGCCAAGCTAAAGGATCTACCAGTAGAACCAGTAACACGGCTCGCAGCAAGGTTCGGGCCGGTGCTACCCGCCACTGACAGCTGCGCTGCAGCACTACCACCAACCACATGACTAAAGCCCGCACCGTAGATATGGCAAAGCCACTTAGCCAGGCGTAGCCAAAAGCTATGAGCCAACCCACCCATATCGCCTCCAGCCAATAGCTTCGCCCTTCGCGTCGGCTGCGAGATCGGGCCGCCATAAAAGATCTCCCCCGATACCAGAGATACGCAGTGCCGCCACCAACTAAGGTCAGATGAAGTCCGGAAATGGCGATTAAGTGCGCTAAACCTGTTTCACGATATACCTCTTGTTGTTCACTCGTTAACCACTGCCGCTGTCCCAGAGTAATAGCCGCTAGTACGCCACTGAAAGGGATTTGATTACGAAAATCAGCAAGCTTGTCCCACAGTTGCTGACGAACCGAACTAGCGCCTTCTAATCGACGCCCATAGTGTATAGTGGCGAGAGCGCGGAACTTGTGCCTTACTAGATAACGATGGTAGCTACTGCTACCCTCATTGCGTAAACCTTGCGGGGGCTTTAAGCGAGCGAGAAAGCGCCAGCGTTCACCAAGTTTAGGCTGAGCGTTGTTAGAGGGGTTATACCAATGCAGTAAAATACGCGGTGGTTGCGGTAAGTCTTTATAGTTCAGCCGGTTCAGCCGACCACTTAGTTGCCAGCGCGGCACTGCGCCGGACTGAAATTCAGGCAAACGGTCAATGGTAATTTCAACTGGTTGAGTGCGATACCAGTTGTCAGCTGTTAAATCTTTGTAAAACGTAAGATAAGCGTTGCCAGCACCCCAACAAATACCGCAAAATATGCCCCCCATAAGAATACATGTGGATTTTAGGTAGGTACCACGGGCACTGCGATACCTTGCTGCGAAAACAGCAAAAATCACGACTAATGTCGCATAACCAAACCATTGCCAGAGTGCCATGAGCTTGGTAAAACCGGTACTTAGCAAAATACCGGCAAGCATCCCGAACAACCACCGATCCATAGCTGTTGTACCTGATGAGTAGAGGTTACATGCCAAGGAAATTTATTCGCAGCATTATGCCGAGTCACGCCAAGATTCGGGATAGCCGCAGTTTGAAAATGTTTGGCAAGTTATTGCATGATGCTAATTTATGGCATCTAAATCGTCGGTCAGCGTCCGGTGCATTTGCGGCAGGGTTATTCTGCGCCTTTATTCCGGTTCCCTTTCAAATGTTCTTAGCTGCGGCAGCCGCTATTATATTCCGGGTAAATTTACCGCTATCTGTTAGTTTGGTTTGGGTTTCTAATCCAATCACCATGCCACCGCTATTTTACTTGTGCTATCAGGTGGGCGCCTGGATGATTGGTGAAGCACCGCAGCCCTTTGCCTTTGAATTGTCCTGGGAATGGTTATTCGACAGCATTGCAACCATAGGGCCAGCCTTTTTGCTGGGCTGTTTTGTACTGGGCCTTATTGCCAGCAGCATTGGCTACGTCGTTATTCGCGTTTTATGGCGCGTTTCTGTAGTGCGCGAATGGCAAGGCCGTAAATTTAAGTTTCGTAAAAAGCGCTAATTGTTGTGCAAGGCGTGCACCGGAGACACTTGCGCAGCTCGCCAGGCCGGGTATAAAGTTGCCAGTATGCTCATGACCAAAGCTACACACCCAACTAAAACAACGTCACCAACGGCTAATAAAGTTGGCACTTGATCAACAAAATACACATCGCCGGAAAGCACCTTACTTCCTGACATTTGCTCAATAAGGTGAATAAGTTCAGGCAGTGAGAGTGCCAATAAAATACCCCCGAGAATACCCAGTACAGTGCCACTAATACCGCTTTGCAAACCTTGCCAAACAAATACTCTAAGTAACGCTGAATGACGCATACCCATAGTTTTCAGAATGGCTATTTGCGCCATTTTTTCCTGTACCGTCATAATTAGCGTAGACACAATATTGAAGCAGGCGACCGCCATAACTAATACCAAGATCAGGTACATAACAACCCGTACTAACTGAATGTCGCGATACAAGTGACCCTGTGAGCGTACCCAGTGATCTATGTACACATATTCATCGAGTTGATTACCCAGCTCCATAGCCAATCGGGGGGCAGCGTAGATATCGGCTAGCTGAACCTGCAACGAAGTTACGCCCTCACCTAGCCCCGTTAGCTGTTGCGCGGTTTTAAGGCCAACGAAGGCTTGACGGTAATCAAGCTCACCGCCGAATTCAAAAGTGCCTACAACTTGTAATTGATGTCGTTTGGGCTCGCGGAAATCCTGTCCACTGGCAACTAACACTTGCAACTGATCCCCTGCAGACACCTGTAACTGCTGTGCCAGCCCCACACCTAACACCACGCCGCCGGACCTTTGCTGCAATGCTTGCCAGGTTGACGCTGGCATAAACTCACGTACCGCATGCGGCTGATTGCCAGTATTCTCGTTTACTGCAATACCGGTGAGCTGCATCCCTTTAAATTCGGAGCCTTGCTGCACCATGGCCTGGGTACTTATAACTGCTTGCGCGGAAGTTACGCTTGGCTGTGACCGCAGTTGCTCAAGCGCGCTATTGGCAGACTTAAAACTGCCTTGTACCGCCGTGTATTCAATATGGGGCACTAGCCGTAAAAACCGTGTTTCCAGTACTTGTTGAAAACCGTTCATAACCGCCAGGCCAGTAATTAATACCGCACAACCAAGCGCTATGCCCATAGTTGACGAAGCTGAAATAAAAGACAAGAATCCGTTTTTGCCATGGTTTCGACGAAACCGCCGCGCCAGCAGCCAGGTAAGGTTAGCCATGCTAAGCGGACTCCCCCGCTACCAGTCGACCTTGCTGTAACCGCAAACTACGATGCAGACGAGCTGCCAGCGTCTGGTCGTGCGTAACGATTAAGAATGCAGTACCTAAACGTTGATTCAAGCTCAGCATCAGCTCGTAAATACCCTGTGCTGTTTCGTCATCAAGATTACCGGTGGGCTCATCTGCCAGTACTAAGGCGGGATCAGTAACCAGCGCCCGGGCAATGGCGACGCGTTGTCGTTCACCACCTGACAATTCCGATGGCAGGTGCAGCGCCCGTGCGCTCAAGCCCACCAACTTCAATATTTCTGCCGCTTTTTGTTCTGCCTGACGAGCGCTTAGGCCACCAATTAACAGCGGCATAGCAACGTTTTCCAGAGCATTAAACTCAGGTAACAGGTGATGGAACTGATACACGAAACCAAGCTGCTGATTGCGCCAGTCGGCTAACTGGTTGGCCGACCATGACAAAATATCTTTGCCCTGAAAATGCACCGTGCCAGCACTTGGCTTATCCAGCCCACCAAGCAGATGCAATAAGGTACTTTTACCTGACCCTGAGGTTCCCACTACCGCCAGCATTTCACCCGAGTTAATAGTGATTTCGACATTATCGAGTACCCGCAACTGGTGATCGCCATCACGGTAATCTTTGCTAAGTTTCGTGCAGGCCAGTAAAACATCAGTCATAACGTAACGCCTCTGAAGGTTGCGTTCGTGCCGCCCGCGCGGCTGGATATAAAGTTGCCAATAACGCTAACAAAATAGCGCTCACTACAATCGTACTAATTTGCACCGGTTGCATGAGTACCGGTAATCCCTGGCCACTAATCATGGTTAGATCAATACCCACTGCCGTAACTATTTCATTCAAATATGTTGCTACCAGCAACCCGCCAGCTAAGCCCAGTAAAGCGCCAACTACCCCATTAAATAACCCCTGCACCACAAAAATACGGTAAATAACGCTGTCGCGAGTGCCCATAGTTTGCAGTATGGCGATATCACGTCGTTTATCCTGAATCACCAGCATAAGTCCGGACACAATATTGAATGCAGCCACGGCTATTACCAATGCCAGCATCATCCACATCATGCGCTTTTCCATGGCGACAGCGGTAAAGAGCTGACCATAGCGACTGCGCCAATTGGTTACCTGTAAGTTCGCTGTTGCAGCAGTTGATGCCAGATGTTGCTGTAACTGCTGGCCAACTTCGGCTGCCATAAACGGGTCTTCGAAATAGAACCTTAACCCGCTTACCGCATTTTTATCCAGCCTCAATAAACGTGCGAGATCAACGCCATTGACCACCACCATTTGGCTATCCACTTCAGATTCCATCTCGAACAGCCCCAGCACTTCAAAGCGCCGCTGGGCCGGCATCAGTCCAAGCGGGGTGAATACACCACCGGCCGCAGCCAGCAAACGAATCGTATCGCCAGGTACAAGGCCTAAGTCATAAGCCAACGAGCGACCAATAAACACGCCGTAATCGCCCTCAACCAGCGTAGTTAAGTTGCCAGCTACAATGTGTTCCTCTAGCCGCATGCTGCTGTCGGCCCGATCGGGATAGTAGCCTTGCATGGCCACCGGTTTAATTTGATTTGAGCCTTGAACAACGCCCTGAGTAAGTACATAAGGTTCAATCGCAATCACGCCTTCATACTGAGGCAAGCTATCAGCGAGTTGTTGCCAGTTATTTATGCCGTCACTGGTTGAGGTTGATACCGTCAGTTGCGGCACCACACCCAAAATGCGTTTCTTCAGTTCATTTTCAAAGCCGTTCATTACCGAGGTAACCACAATTAACGCCATCACACCCAGGGCTATGCCGGCTAAAGCAAAGCGGTTAATGAAACCAGTAAATGCGCTTCCTTTGCGGCTGCGGCTATAGCGTAAGCCAATAAACAGCGCCAGCGGCTGAAACATAGCTGTTTCCCTTTAAGTGTGCGTTAATCTGATATCTTGGTAGTTGCTTATTCAGCGTTAGCAAGGATAATGACCTAAACGCGGGGTGGCAACCAGAAGGAATTCCAATGAGCACATCTATTCAATCGGAACTAGCGCATGAATATGCCCAGTATTTTTCGGTTCAGCAAGCCTTTTCCGTAAACCTGAAGCCGTTGTCGGAAAACGATAAAGTACCAGATGAAGATGATTTCGCAGCTGAAATTCCGGATTTGTTTAAGCTGGCCAGTGACATGCTGGTAGTCGATCAGGCTCAGTTACGCGATTTAAACATGAGCGAACGCAGTGCCAAGCTGATTGCGCAAATACTCGCTCAGCAGTCCTCTCGCATTAGTATGATTTTAACCTATATGTTGCGTCAGGAAGACCACCCCGAGCACCGTCAACAAGGCCTTGCCTACAGTGGTGGCGGTTTCGTCACCCAAAGTACAACGAAGCTGGCAATTGGCGATTATGTTCAAGTAAAATTATTTCTACCTGACGACTACGCGGCAATTTTTGCTTACGGGCAAGTCATTGAAGCCACTGATGCTGAGCAGCCTGAATACACCATCGCCTTTGTGCGATTACGCGAAGAAGATCAAGAATTGCTGGTACGCGCTAGCCTGCATTCACAGGCTCGCCAGCTAAAACAACGGTCGGCCGAACGCCAACAATTAAAATCATCCGCTTCTGACGAGACGATAACGAAAGAATGAGTTTAGCTTCTGTACTGCAGCCGCCGCTGCCCGCATCAAAAAGTAAAGACGTAACCTGGCAGAATTTACACGGCAGCAGTGCTGCGCTGGCACTGGCAGAGGTGGTTAAACAGCACCCTCACCTGGTGCTTATTGTGACGCCGGACGCTCCTCAGGCACATCGCCTCGAACACGAAATTCGCTATTTCTGCCCGGACTATCGCGACAATATTATGGTGTTTCCGGACTGGGAAACCCTACCCTACGATAATTTTTCGCCGCATCAGGACATTATTTCCGAACGCCTGAGCGTGCTGGCTAAATTACCGCAAACCCAGCGCGGCGCTTTAATTGTTTCACTGAACACCCTTTTGCACCGCATTGCGCCAACAGACTATATCAGTGGTCAGGCACTACAACTTAGTGCTGGCCAACAACTGGATATACATGCGCTAAGAACCCGACTGGAACGCGCAGGCTATCGTGCTGTGAATCAGGTTATGGAGCATGGCGAATTCTGTGCCCGCGGCTCCTTGTTGGATGTATTCCCCATGGGCAGCGTTAGCCCATTTAGAATTGATTTTTTCGACACTGACATTGATAGCATCCGCACCTTCGATCCAGATACCCAGTTATCTGCCGATCCTATTCCAGAAATAAACTTGTTACCGGCGCATGAGTTTCCAACCACGCCAACCGCTATTGAAGGTTTCCGCGCTCGTTTTCGCGAACAGTTTGATGCGCCATCGGCACGTGAGTCTATTTACCAGCAGGTTTCGCAGGGCGAATTCCCGGGTGGAATTGAGTATTACTTGCCACTATTTTTTGATCACACCGCAACGTTGTTCGATTATTTACCCGAAGATGCCTTACTGGTTACCTTTGGGAACTTACAAGGTAGTCTCGAACAACTCTGGCACGATATTGATTATCGTTATGAGCAACGCCGTTACGATACCCAACGACCGCTGCTAACACCGCGCCAACTGTTTCTTTCTGCCGACGACGTGCATGCGGGCTTTAAAAACTATGCGCGCATTCGTGCTTTGGTGCCCGCTACTGCGGCACAGCCGGGTAAAAAGGAATTTGCTACCGAAACTCTGGCAGACATAGCTGTAGAACATCAGCATAAAGAACCGCTAAAGAAATTACGCCAGCGCATTGAGAAAGCTCACACTCAGCAAGAACGGGTGCTGTTCTCAGTAGAGTCGGCCGGTCGCCGCGAAACGCTGCTCGATATGCTTAGCAAAATTAAGCTGGTGCCATCGTTTTTTAGCGAATTCACTGATTTCTTAGCTAGTGATAAGCCGGTAGGTATTACCGTAAGCGATGTTGTTAACTCCTTTGTGAGCGAGCAGCCAAAGCTGGCGTTTATTACCGAAACCGAACTGCTTGGCAACCGAATTAGTCAGCGCCGCCGCCGCGATCAAAAGAGTAATGTTAGTGCCGACAGCATGGTCCGTAATTTGGCTGAGCTTCGTGTGGGTCAGCCGGTGGTGCATATTGATCACGGCGTTGGGAGGTATCAGGGCCTACAAACTCTGGAAACCGGTGGCTTAACCACTGAGTTTGTAACCATTGAATATGCCAATGCCAGCAAGCTTTATGTTCCGGTAGCCTCGCTGCATGTGCTAAGCCGTTATAGCGGCGGCGAAGAAAGCAGCGCACCACTGCATAAGCTAGGTAGCGACCAGTGGGAAAAAGCCCGTAAACGTGCCGCTGAAAAAGTTCGCGACGTGGCCGCCGAACTGCTGGATGTTTATGCGCAACGCGAAGCCAAGCCTGGTTATAACTTTAAACTGGACAATGACGACTACGCCAGGTTTGCCGGCAGCTTCCCGTTCGAAGAAACCGACGACCAGTTGCAAGCCATTAGCGCTGTATTAAAAGACATGCAAGAGCCGCGCGCGATGGATCGGCTGGTGTGTGGTGATGTTGGCTTTGGTAAAACCGAAGTCGCCATGCGCGCCGCCTTTGTGGCCGTAAACGACAACAAGCAAGTGGCCGTATTGGTTCCTACCACACTGCTGGCACAACAACATTTCGAGAACTTTAAAGACCGTTTTGCCGACTGGCCAATTCGCGTGGAAGTGCTATCGCGGTTCCGCACCGGTAAACAAACTCAGCAGGTGTTAGCGGATCTGGAAAACGGCAAAGTAGATATTCTTATTGGTACCCACAAGCTGCTGCAAAACGACATTAAATTTAAAGATCTGGGGTTACTGATTGTGGACGAAGAACACCGCTTTGGTGTGCGCCAGAAAGAAACCATTAAACGTTTGCGTGCCGATGTAGATATTCTGACGCTTACTGCCACCCCAATACCCAGAACTCTGAACATGGCCATGCACGGGGTGCGCGATCTCTCTATTATCGCCACACCGCCGGCAAAACGTCTGGCCGTTAAAACCTTTGTGCGTGAATATGATGCGCCAACGGTACGCGAAGCAGTATTGCGGGAAATACTGCGTGGTGGCCAGGTGTACTTCTTACACAACAACGTGGACACCATTGAAAAAACCGCAGATACCATTGCAGAACTGGTTCCCGAAGCTCGGGTTACCGTTGCCCACGGGCAAATGCGTGAGCGTGATCTTGAACGCATTATGACTGACTTTTATCATCAGCGTTTTAACGTGCTGGTGTGCACCACTATTATTGAAACTGGCATTGATGTACCTACTGCCAACACCATTATTATGGATCGCGCGGATCATCTGGGTTTGGCGCAAATGCACCAACTACGTGGTCGTGTCGGCCGTTCGCACCATCAGGCCTACGCTTACTTGTTAACACCGCACCCTAAACGTATGACCAAAGATGCGGCCAAGCGTCTGGAAGCGATTTCGCAGTTAGAAGATTTGGGGGCCGGCTTTATGCTCGCCACCCATGACCTTGAAATTCGGGGCGCTGGCGAACTGCTGGGTGATGACCAAAGCGGTCAAATTGAAAGCATAGGATTTACCTTGTATATGGATATGCTGGAAGAGGCAGTTCATGCCTTGCAAAACGGCAAAGAACCAGCGCTTGATAGCTTACTGAAGAATCATACGGAAGTGGATTTACGTATTCCGGCACTATTACCGGAAAGCTATATAGCCGACGTGAATTTACGCTTGAGCTTATACAAACGCATCGCCGGTGCCGAAGATGAAACCAGCCTTTATGCGCTGCAGGTGGAAATGATTGACCGCTTCGGATTATTACCGGAGCCGGCAAAAAATCTAGTGCAGCAAACCAAGTTACGCAACGCCGCCGCCAAACTGGGCATTCGCAAAATTGACGGCGGTCCGAAAGGACTGAGCTTCGAGTTTGCTGAGCGAACTTCAATTGAACCTCAGCAGCTGATTACACTCATACAGCAATCACCCAATGAATATAAGCTTGATGGCCCTACTCGCTTGAAGGTTGTCCGTACGCTGGAAGATACTCAAAGCCGATTAAAACTGGTAGAGTCTCTGTTAGAAACCTTTTCGCAAACCAGTGCCGTTGCTTGAGGACAAAATGAAACATAAAACAATGTTCGCAACCCTGCTGGGACTCACTACTAGCCTGAGCGTAATGCTTGGTGCGGTACTGACCGCGCCGGTCGCGACTGCGGCTACCCCGCCAAACACAAATTACGAGAGTTGGCGGTGGTTTGAAGTAGAAGTTTTGATTTTCAAGCACACCACCGGGAATGAATTACAAGAAGACTTCCCGCTTCCGGTAGAACCTATTACAACCGATCAGCATACCGATTTCTTAACCGACTGGATGGCTCCTGCGGTCTGGAATTTAACCTATTACCTGCCCAAGTGCAGTGATATGTCGCCGGAAGAAATACTCCAACTGGAACCTTGTTCACTGCCCGGTGAGCACGATTTAATTCCGCGTGCTGACGGCAAACCTCATGTGTCCCGGCTTTCTCATCTAACTTCCACTCCGGTAGTTATTGATGGCTACGGAGGCGACTTAGACGACGCGCGTAAGCCCTTTTTAATGCCCGTTGCTAACCATGAATTAACCGAGTTACGTGAACAATTAAGTGCCCGAGGGCAAGCTCAACCACTGCTGCATCTGAGTTATCGCCAACCCGTGTTTGGCCGCGGCGATGATTATCCTGTACACCTATTTGCGGGACACAACTTCTCCGACAGCTATGATTATTTTGGGTTTAAAACTACTGGCCCGGAATCAAATGCGAGCTCTTTTGCCGAATCAGACAGTGTCAATAACAGCCAGTTAGACCGTATTCAAAAACTGCTGCAATTGGTTGATGATGGTTCCGTCAACTTCAAAATTGGTGATGACCCAACCCAGCAGTTACTGCCTCTGCGCCCGGAGTACTGGCCAAAGAACCTGTCAGATCAGGTGTGGGAACTTGACGGTCTGCTGCACATATATCTGGTCGGTAATTACCTGCATATTGATAACAAGTTTAATTTACGCGAAGAAACTCGCGCCAAAGAAGCAACACCAACCATGGCTGCGCAAGCTGAACAAGCCTTGCAAGGAAAAGTCTCTGAGCAGGCATTTTTACGAGCATACCCTTTTGCTCAGGTGCGTCGGGTTATAAGCCATGAAACGCATTATTTCGACCATCCGAAAATGGGCATTGTGGTGCAAATCCGCCGAACTGATAAATCAGCCAGACGCGACTAACACGGATCGATCATGGAAAAGTATGAAGAGCTTTTATTAGCGCTGCGCAAAATTATTCGAGCTACCGATCTTTACTCCAAGCAACTGAATAAAGATGCCGGACTAACGGCACCGCAACTTCTTATTTTACGCGAAATTTCAGCCCAAACCGGCATCACGGCCAGTGCTGTGGCGCAAAACATTACCTTGAGCCCCGCAACAGTCAGTAATATCATTGACCGTCTGGAACACCGTGAGCTGATTCACCGCACGCGTAGTACCACCGATAAACGCCGGGTGGTACTGTCACTCACTACCCGCGGTGCTGACTTGCTAGCTCGCTCCCCACGCCCCCTGCAACATCATTTCATTGAGAACTTTTGTGCGCTGGAAGCCTGGGAACAATCACTACTCCTGTCCTCAATGCAGCGCGTTGCGCGTATGATGGATGCAGAACAACTTGACGCAGCCGCAGTGCTTGAGGTCGGAAGCTATGAAAACCATTAACTATTGTGCGCTGCTACTGGCTAGCTGGGCGTTAGCCGGATGCTCACCAAGTGCCGCAATTTCTTGTGACGACCCCATTTCGCCTATCAGCAAGATTCAGGGCACAGGACCGATTAGTGCTGATGTTGGCACCGAAGTGATAACCCGTGGAATAGTGACTGCTGATTGGCGCCAACCAGAACAACTAGGTGGCTTTTTTATTCAAAGTTTGCCCACAGACACCGACGCTTCGGATGCTAGCTCAGAAGGTTTATTTATTGCCCATAGCTCCATGCAACCGGAATTAAGCCCAGGCGATATAGTCACAGTGCAAGGTCTGGTCAGTGAAGCGAATCAGCAAACTCAGTTAGAGCATCTGACGCATCTTGAAGTTTGTGGTAGCACCGAAGTGCCTAACGCAGTTGAGCTGCGGTTACCGGTGGCCAGTGTAGCTGTGTTCGAATCCTTAGAAGGTATGCTGGTGGAGTTCCCGCAAGAATTGGTTATTAATGGCCACTACCAGCTCCAGCGCTTTGGCGAAATTGTGGTGTCGCACGAGCGTTTGTTCACGCCAACTCAGAAAGTACGTGGCAAGGCTGAAGTAGCAGCGATTCTGGCAAAACATCAACGCCAACGGTTGATTATTGACGACAATAGCACCTTGCAATATCCAGCCAAAATTCCCTTCCCGGCCCCGCAGCTAACCGCTGATAACCCGCTCCGCAGCGGCGATACCCTGGTTCAGGTGAAAGGTCATATCAGTGAATTTAACGGTAACTATAAAATTCAGCCGCAGCAGCCAATAGTGATGGCGCATCGGAATCCACGCCCGCAACCACCGGCACCACCAGCGGCAGAACACCTACGTGTTAGTAGCTTTAATGTGCTGAATTACTTCAATGGCGATGGCGGCGAAAATGGGTTTCCAACTTCGCGGGGAGCTGAATCAGTAGCCGAACTCGCTCGCCAACAAGCCAAAATAGTGGCGGCCATGCAGGCACTTAATGCCGACATTATTGGCGTTATGGAAATTGAAAACGACGGCTATGGCAACGACAGCGCTATTGCTCAGTTAACCGCAGCGTTGGCAGTAGCTAGTGGCCACTCCTGGCGCTTTATCACAGTTGGCGAAGGCCAGCTTGGTTCAGATCAAATTACCAATGGCCTGCTTTACCGCGCCGACCGCGTGACGCCGAAAGGTGAGGCTATGGTGTTAACCAGTAAGCCGTTTGACTGGGGTAGCCGCCCACCGCTGGCTCAAACCTTCAACTTTCAACAGCAGCCAAATGCCGCCGTTACCGTGGTGGTTAATCATTTTAAGTCCAAAGGCAGTTGCCCGAAAGACGCCAACAATCCTAATGCTCGTCAGGATGATGGTATGGCGTGCTGGAATGTACTACGCACCGAGTCAGCCACTGCACTTGCAGATTGGTTAGGCTCACCAGAGCTTATGCAAGTTAGTGATGAGCAAATTGTGTTAGGTGACTTTAATGCTTATGCGCAGGAAGATCCTATGCACGCCTTAGCCGCTGGCGGTTATTACAATCTGATGCCGGAATACGCGCCAAACGGCTATTCTTATGTGTACGATGCTCAGGCTGGTAGCCTGGACCATATTCTGGTGAATGAAAACTTACGTAGCAAAGTGGTGGACTTGGCGTATTGGCATACTAACGCTGACGAACCACGCGCCTTCGAATACGGTTTAGAAAACAAAACCGACGAACAAGCAGAACTTTGGTATCAACCCAATGCCTATCGCGCCTCTGATCACGACCCGCTGTATATTGATTTGCGCTGGTAATTGGCAAAGTACTGGAAAAAGAATAAAAAAAGGGAGCAACCCAGGTGTTGCTCCCTTTTCGTTTGCCTAGTTTAAGCCGAGTATTTAAGCCTTTAAGTTAACACCTAATGCCTTAAGCGACTTTCTCATCACTTTTACTCAACCGACCCAGCAAGCCTTTGGTGGACGAACCAATTTCAATTTTCTTAGGTTTCATCGCTTCTGGAATTTGCTTTTCCAAACCAATGGTTAAGAGACCGTTCTTCAGTGCCGCACCGGACACTTCAACGTGGTCTGCTAGGTTAAACTTGCGTTCAAAGCCGCGGAAAGCAATACCTTTATGCAGGTATTCACGCGCTTCCTGCTCGTCAGCTTTCTTACCCTGCACTCGCAAGATGCCATTCTCGACTTCAATTTCGAGTTCGTTTTCCTCGAAACCTGCAACTGCCAGGGTTACCGCATAACGGTTCTCGCCCACGACTTCGATGTTGTATGGAGGGTACCCGCCAGCGCCGTTGTTTTCTGCGCGCATTGCGGAATCCAGTAACCGCGCCATGCGGTCAAAACCTACACTGCTACGATACAGTGGACTCAGATCTATCGTTGCCATAATGATTCTCCTTCAGAAGCAATAACATGACATTCTTTAAGTTAATGAGGCGGCTCTCTCAGAGACACCGACCTCATAACTTAAATAAGAACTGAGTTTTACTAATTCAAGTACCTCAATTAAAAATTTTATGCATGCCAACCTAATTCTTCAGCACGCTTTTGCGCCGCAGCCGGTACATCAGTAGCCACAAAGTGATGATGCAATACCTGCACCCCCAGCATGTGGTTTATCACCGCATCCAGCTGCACCTTTTCTTCAATGGGCACTTCGTCTGACTGGTGTTTCTCGAAGGTACGAACCACTTCGTCGTAATCCAGTAACCCAGCGCTTTCAACAGCTTGCTTACTTAAGAACTGTTCGGCTAACTTCTCTACCGCCTTCCACTTTTCCGGATCCGTGTGGGCCGGTGGCGCCATAAAGGCAAACTTCTCGCGCTTATACAGCACCTCAGGTAACAAGCCTTTCATGGCTTCCCGCAGCACGTATTTCTCTTTATTACCTTTAATGCGAAGGTGTGGTGGTACTTTGAAGGCGTACTCAGCCAAATGATGGTCAAGAAACGGCGGCCGTGCTTCCATGGAATTCGCCATATCTACTCGATCGCCACCCCAGGTCAAAATTTGCCCCTCCAGCATGGTTTTTATCCATACATACTGAGCACGGTCCAACGGATGACGGCCGTTTAGCATGTCTTGGTCCAAAGTATCGGCAATAGCTTTGCCTGGATCGTAGTCCACCACTTGTGCACGACGATCGGCTGCCATCAGCGGTAGCGCTGCATCGGCACACGACAACCAGGGTTGCACACAGCTAGGCGTGAAGCCCATTTTGGTATTAAAGGCTGGGCTGACGAATTCTTCCCGGGCTAACATGGCGCCTTTGAACAATTTGTTGTTCTTCTCCAGCAACGCCTGCCACTCTTGTCGTTCTGACTCAGGCAAATGGTCAAGCCCATGCATAAACATGTCTTTGCGAAATGCCGGATAGCCCGCAAACAATTCATCCGAGCCTTCGCCGGTTAACACCACTTTATAACCTGCTTCATGAACTTCTTTGCTCATCAGGTATTTGGCTACGCCAAGGGTGTTATAAATTGTCCGTTCGGTATGCCATAGGGTTTTCACAAAATGGTCGTACAGGTCATTCGCCTTCAACCGCATAATGTGGTGATCGGCCTTAGTGGCTTCAGCCATTTCCTGCGCTATGGGAGTTTCATCATAGGCAGCTGAATCAAACCCAATGGTAAATGCTTTCACCGAGGTTTGCGTGGCCGCTGCAGAAAGGCCCAGAATGGCACAGGAGTCAATTCCGCCGGATAAGTAACACCCTACAGGAACATCTGCTGTTAAACGGTGCTGCACGGCTTCCAGAAGCTTCTCACGTACTCCGTCAATGTACTTTTGCTCGTCGGCTTCGTCGCCTTCGTGATCCTGCTCCAGCGGGAAGTCTACGTCCCAGTATTTTTCCTCGGTAATTTCCAGCTTGCCGTTTTTACGCGTCGCTTTCACCACATGTCCCGGCGCTACCTGCTTAACCCCTTCAAAGGCGGTACTACCGGGCACCATGACTTGAATTAACTGGTGATACAAACCTTCGGCAGAAAACTCACGTTTCACTGCTGGATTCGCAAACAGCACCTTAAGCTCTGAACCAAATACTAGGCCTTCGTCTGTTTCAACATAATACAGCGGCTTAATACCAAACCGGTCACGCACCAAATAAGTAGTGTCTTCCGAGCGGTCGTATAAACCAAAAGCAAATTCCCCGCGCAAATGGGTTAGCGTTTCAGCTAAGCCAAAGCGCTGGTACAAATGCAAAACGATTTCCGAGTCACTTTTACTGCGAAACCGTGCACCCTGCGCAGTTAAATCAGCACGAATACGTTTAAAGTCGTAGAACTCACCGTTATGCACCAACATTAAGTTGCCATCGTCTGAGCGAAACGGCTGTTTACCTCTGTTTTCATCCAAATCAATAATCGTCAGGCGCGCATGGCTAAAGCCCACGCCCTGCTCAGGCTGTACCTGATATCCAAATCCGTCCGGCCCGCGATGGTGCATAATGGCGGCCATATTTACCAAGGTTTGCGGGGTAATAGTTGTACTTGGCTGATGTTGAAAAATACCTGCAATACCGCACATAGAATAGGTTCCTCGTTCAGACTACATCAATAACGCGCTCAGCTCGTTCAACCATGCAGGTTAACAATGCCATACGCAAAAAAACTGCTCCCCGGGCCTGGCTGAAATACCAGTTATGCGAGGTCGGATCCAAATCTACGGATAACTCTTCTCCGCGCGCCAGGGGATGTAAAATAATGGCGCTCTCTTTCAGCGGCGACTTCGCTGTAAGATGAAATTCTTTACCATAAGTATTAAAAGAATCACCTTCCCACGAAATGGCATTAATATAGACCACATCTAAGGATGGCAGTACGTCATCCATCACCGTTTCGGTAGATAACTTAATTCCGACAGCTTCCAGCTCTTCGCGCTGGCCGTCGGCGAACAGTTCATCGGTCACGGTTTCATCATGAATAATAACCAGCTCTTCTACCGCTTGCGGGAATATGGCTAAGCATTTCAAGAAACTGCGCACCGTACGCATTTTTCCCGGCACACCCACAATGCCAATTTTTACTTTCACATCATTGTCTTCAGCCAATAATTCCGGCTTCCACTTAAAAATGGCGTACATATCGGCCAAAGCCTGAGTAGGATGCTCATCAATACCATTACCGGCATTAATAATTGGAATGCGCAACGCATCCATCATCTCAAACAAAGAGCCCGCATTAGTGTCGCGCAACACCACACAGTCGCCGTAGTTGTTGAACATTTCAGCCACATCGGCCAAACACTCACCCTTGGCAATACCTGTGGTAGAACGGTCGGTAATAGACATAATATCGCCGCCTAACCGATGCCAGGCACTCTCAAATGACAAGCGCGTGCGCGTGCTCGGCTCATAAAAAGCACTAATTAAAATTTTTCCTTTCAGCGGCGTACTAAACCGCTTGGGATTACTCTCTATTTTGGCCGCCAAGCGGAATAACTGACGCATGGTTTCAACGTTAAATTGATCCGCCGAAACTATATGCTGATCTGCCAGTTTGAGTAGAAAATCACCGTCTTCTTCAATCGTACGCAACAAGGCCTTTGGATGTGCATCGCCATATACATCCGGCCGTTTGCGTTCAAACGACACGTCATCTTCGTTCATAAGTAATTACCACACTTGATTAGAAATGAAATCTTTCACTAGTAACGCCAGCAGTAACACCGGCGTTGCAATAGTCAGCACCAGCGCCAACCAAATTAAACCGCTAAACACAGATAAAGACATAATCATTGCAGTTGCTCCTTATCCGTTTGGGGTGATTGCGAGTCAGGCTTTTCGTCCAACTGTTGCCAGTCAAACTGTTCATTCGAACGCCACACGCCAACCGCACAAATTAAACCGGACACGGCGCACGAACTGAGCGCCGCCACATAAAAACCGATGACAAAATAACTGCATAAACCAACCGCAGTACCAACCGCCATAGCTGCCGCCGCATAGCGCCCTGGCAAACGACGGTTATAAAGCCCCAGTAAAATTGGGAAAATGGTGCTGGCAACAAAGGCACCAGCAAAGTTAAGTAAAGCACCTAAAGTAGCAATGCGCGGCATACATAGTAGCCAGGTTAAAATACCCAAACCTAAAATAGTGTAGCGATTAAAGCGCATTAAGTGTCCATCGGAAGCATCCTTACGCAGGTGCTTATGATAAATGTCGCGAGTCACTAAGTCTGACGTTGCCGCTAACAACGAGTCCAAACTGGATGCCAGCGCCGAGAACACCACAATAAATACCACTACTGCACCCACCTGCCCCAACACTCCGGCAGCCACCGTTGGGCCTACCATATCGGGGCTTGGTGGAAAAATGCCAAGCTGTGGCGCGGCCAGCGCAATAAAGCCAGTAACTATAGGAATAGGTAACCATAACAGGCCGCCTACCAAAAAGGCTTTAAAGGCTACATTCTTCTTGAACGCTAGAGCCCGCGACCACCATACGTTCGAGTGGAAAATTTCGCCTAGACCAAAGAATATGTTGTTGAACAAGAACATAATAGCTGCCGGAAACAGCACATCGAGTAACTTCGGATGATCGCTACCCAGCTGCGAGTGGATGGTATCTAAGCCAACGTTATCAATTAACAACCAGGCAATAACCGATACCCCAATAATGATAATCAAGGCCTGAATAAAGTCGGTAGCAATTACCGCGCGTAAACCGCCAAATAGGGTGTAACCCACACAAATAATTAAAATGGCAGTCATTCCCAGGTGATAATCCAGCCCGCTGAGCGCTTCCAGTAAAATGCCGCCAGCCATACCTAAACTCACCAACCAACCGAACGCATACACCACAGAAATAACAATAAACACATGCCACGACATACGGCCAAAACGCAGTCGAATAAAGTCACCGGAGGTGTAGCCATTGGGCAACAATGTTTTTATTCGTTTAGCTAAAGGTGCAAATAAAATAAGACCCAGCGCAGCAAACGAATAACCAACCATGCCCCAAATCCCGAATTGGTAGGTCAGCTGTGGCGCTACTAAAGTGGTGTTGCTAGTTACCCAGGTAGCCATGGCTGTGGCTGCCGCAAAAGCGAAGCCAACATTACGTCCGGCTAACGCAAAATCTTCATGCGTTTTATTCTTGCGGCCCAGCCAATAGCCAAACAGCACCCAGGCAGCGCCAAATAGCACCACCAACGTCAGGCCAAGTTCGGTACTTAATGCATATTCAGTAGTTAGCGTTTCAGCCATGGCGGCGCCCACCCTTACGCGCTGCCAGTAAAATATAGCTCGCCACAATCAGGAACATAACAGCACCAATGCTAAATAAAGTTAAGGCTTGCCACAGAGGATAATGTTGCACAGTTACCGCAATGGGTGCGGTAGTAAATTCAGTCCCATCACTACTTTGGCCGCGGGCGCGGAACCAATAATTGCCATTGTTAAAACCAGACAAAGAAATTTGGGTAAAGTTACCAAGGAACGGGAAGCGGCTTTCCACCTGAGTGAAGTTCTCATCGGTGCTTTGTTCTATTTCCAGTTGTTGGTAATTCTCATCGCTCGCTGTGCCGGTTAGATTCAGGGTGAAGTAACCTTCTTTCACGACAGCGCTGGGCCCCTCTAACGCGAGCTCCTTAAGTTGAGCTTCAGCTGCGCTAAAGAAAACAGGTAATACAGTTATTATTATTGTCAGTATCCTAATAATCCCAGGCACGCACTCATCCTTTAGCTCCCTTAGCACTCAGGCTAACAAGGGTTATTATTAATTTCAACTCGAAGCATTATCGATACTACTACCTTGTAAGTATGGATCAGTTCCTATATTTTGCGAGTCGAAGAACCTTCTGCAACAATATTGCGTATTGCCTGCATAACAACACTGAACCAATGAAGCGTGCGCTCACAGCGGCGTTAACGAGACTCAATACTTATGACCTTCTACTATTTATGCAGTCTGGGCTCAAACATCGCGCCCGAATACAATATTAGCCGGGCCAAAAGTTACCTCGCGGGTATTGCGCAAGAGGTTCACTATTCCCGGGTTATCACGACCGAGCCAGTGGCTATGAATTCCGACAATGAATTCTTAAACGCCTTGTTTGTGGTGCAAACCCATTTGCCAGCCGATAGGCTAAAGCAGGCATTCAACACGATTGAAATCAGTCTTGGCCGCGACCGTAGCGACCCTGACTGCAGCATTAAAGACCGTCCAATAGATATAGATATACTTGGAACCATCAGCTCCGGCCCCTGGCCTGAGGTACCGGATTATCTGGTCACTTTAAAAAACGAGTTTCAGCAGCAATACGAGGTGGCCTCATGAATCAGAAAGTTGCATTAGTAACCGGTGCCGGCCGCCGGTTTGGTTTCGAACTGGCACAAAGTCTGTTGCAGGAAGGCTTTTTAGTGTTTGCCCATTACAACACTAGCAAGGCTGGGGTTGAACAACTGGAGCAAGACGGCGCCATCGCTTTGCAAGCAAATTTCAATGATATCAACAGTATTGCAGCACTAATTGGCGAAGTGAAAAAACGTACCGACAAGCTCGACTTACTGGTAAACAATGCCTCATGTTTTTTCAACAACGACGCTGTTGATAGCAATAGCGACAAACTCGCTGCAGTATTTAATGTGCACGCCCTAGTGCCCTACTTACTGATCAGAGATTTGGCAGAGTTACTGGCCGCTGCAGAAGACGGTCTGGTGGTAAATATCACCGATATTTATACCGACAGCCCCTCAACTGATTACATTGCTTATTGCGCGGCCAAAGCCGGCCTGGCAAATTTAACGCAGAGCTTCGCCAAGCAACTGGCGCCTAACGTGCGTGTGAATGCCATTCAACCCGGTCCTATTCTGTTTCTGCCCGAGCATGATGACGAACACCGGAAACAGGTGATGGAACAAACCCCTTTGAAAGCTGAAGGTGGTTTGCAGCCCATGATAGACACTGTGCGCTTTTTGCGCTCCAACCCCTTTCTAACCGGTGAGTCTATTAAAGTAGATGGTGGTCGTGCGTTGATGATTTAGACCCAGTGGCACTTGAATTCAGACCAAAAAAAGGGCCAGCATTTGCTGGCCCTTTTTAGTTCTTCGTACTGTTAACTGAGATTAAGCAGCTAACATCTGGCGCAGTACGTAGTGCAGAATACCGCCGCTACGGTAGTATTCCAGCTCGTTCCCAGTGTCGATACGACATTTGGCCTGGAAAGACACTTCGCTGCCGTCTTTTCTGCGGGCGCAAACGTCGAGCATTTGACCTGCTTTTAAGTCGTCAGTAATACCTGTGATACTGATTTCTTCATCACCGGTAAGACCGTGCTCTTTCACACCTTCGCCGTCGGCAAACTGCAGTGGTAACACGCCCATGCCGATTAAGTTGGAACGGTGAATCCGCTCAAAGCTTTCAGCGATAACGGCTTTCACACCCAGCAAACGTGTGCCTTTAGCAGCCCAGTCACGGCTTGAGCCGGTACCGTATTCTTTACCAGCCAACACCACCAATGGCGTGTCGTCATTTACGTACTTCATAGCTGCATCGTAAATAGACATTTCTTCGCCGGATGGAATATGACGCGTGTAACCGCCTTCCACACCATCAAGCATCTGGTTCTTAATACGAATGTTGGCAAAAGTACCGCGCATCATCACTTCATGATTACCACGACGCGAGCCATAAGAGTTAAAGTCTTTCTCTTCTACGCCGTTTTCTTTCAGGTATTTACCTGCAGGCGCGCTGGCTTTAATTGAACCAGCCGGAGAGATATGGTCGGTGGTAATAGAATCAGCAAACACCGCCAGTACATTCGCGTTCTTGATATCGCTCAGACCGTCTAACGGCTTATCAATACCTTCAAAGAACGGCGGGTTTTTCACGTAAGTGGAATCATCGTTCCAGCTGTAAGTTTCGCCCTCACCCACTGGGATAGCACGCCACTCGTCATCACCCTTAAATACATCGGCATATTCGCGACGGAACATATCACCGTCAACCAAACGCACTGCTTCGGCAATTTCTGCAGAAGTTGGCCAAATGTCTTTCAGGTAAACCGGGTTACCGTCTTTGTCTTCACCAAGCGGATCTTTGCTTAAGTCGGTACGGGTAGTTCCCGCCAACGCATAAGCTACTACTAGTGGTGGTGAAGCCAGCCAGTTGGCTTGTACTTCAGGATGCACCCGGCCTTCAAAGTTACGGTTGCCCGACAACAC
Organism: Pseudidiomarina planktonica; assembly: GCF_900177775.1. Lineage (GTDB taxonomy): Bacteria > Pseudomonadota > Gammaproteobacteria > Enterobacterales > Alteromonadaceae > Pseudidiomarina > Pseudidiomarina planktonica. The sequence continues at coordinate 1,561,723 of NZ_FXWH01000001.1, forward strand.
AGATGAAACGGTAAGATTACCCTCATTAATAGCCGCGCTAATTTCTTCGCGCAGTGGTCCGGAGTTACCAATACAAGTAGTACAGCCATAACCCACCAGATCAAAGCCCAGTTTATTCAGGTACTGCGTCATATCCGCTTTACCCAGATAATCGGTTACCACTTTAGAGCCAGGTGCCAGTGAGGTTTTCACCCACGGCTTGCTGGTTAGGCCTTTCTCAACCGCTTTTTTGGCAACCAAACCGGCAGCCATTAACACGCTTGGATTGGAGGTGTTGGTACAAGAAGTGATCGCCGCAATAACGACGTCGCCGTGTTTCAGGCTGAAGTCTTTGCCTTTTACTTTCACTTCTTTGTCTTTTTCTTCACTTTGGCCTGAGGTTTCCAGAATTAAATCAAAGTTTTTACCCAGCTCTGGCATTGCCACTCTGTCTTGCGGACGCTTCGGACCTGCCAGTGACGCTACTACGTCGCCTAAGTCCAGCTCCAGCGAATCGGTAAACTCTGGTTCATTCTTGGTTTCACGCCACATGCCCTGGGCTTTGCTGTATTGCTCTACCAGCTCAATGGTTTCTTCTTCACGACCTGACAGGCGCAGATAGGTCAGCGTTTCCTGATCGACTGGGAAGAAGCCACAGGTAGCACCATATTCCGGCGCCATATTAGCAATGGTGGCACGATCGGCCAGCGGCAGATGGTCCAAACCAGGGCCGTAGAATTCAACAAATTTACCGACCACACCATGTGCACGCAGCATTTGCGTCACGGTTAAAACTAAGTCAGTAGCGGTAACGCCCTCTGGCATCTTACCGGTTAACCGGAAACCTATAACTTCCGGAATCAACATAGATACCGGTTGCCCCAGCATCGCCGCCTCGGCTTCGATACCGCCAACACCCCAGCCCAATACACCCAGGCCGTTAATCATAGTGGTGTGCGAATCAGTGCCCACCAGTGTATCTGGCATCACGAAGGTTTTGCCGTCTTGCTCTTTAGTCCAGGCTACTTTGGCCAGATACTCCAGGTTAACCTGGTGACAAATACCCGTGCCCGGTGGTACGACGCGGAAGTTTTCAAAAGCTTTCTGGCCCCAGCGCAAGAACTCGTAACGCTCAAAGTTTCGTTCCATTTCAATGCGAACGTTTTCTTTGAAAGATTCCGGAGTACCGTACTTATCAACCATTACTGAGTGGTCAATAACCAGATCAACAGCTGACAGGGGGTTAATCTGATTTGGCTTCTGCCCTGCTTTGGCCACCGCATCACGCATGGCGGCTAAATCAACAACCGCTGGTACACCAGTAAAATCCTGCATCAGAACACGCGCAGGCCGGTATTGAATTTCACGGTCAGAATTTTTATTTTTCAGCCATTTAGCCATGGCTTCAATGTCGTCGGTGGTAACAGTGTTGCCGTCTTCGTTGCGTAACAAATTCTCAAGCAACACTTTTAAAGAGGTTGGAAGTTTACTTATATCTGCCGTTCCGGCGAGTTTCTCAGCTGCTTTCGGCAAACTGTAATAATGAAATTCTTTCCCATTCACCTTAAGAGTACTTAAGGTTTTCAAGCTGTCATTAGCTGACATAGCACGCTCCTGTTTCTGGAATTCTAATTGCTTTTAATAGTAGTTCCACCCGCCCGCTTTTTCCACGTCATGCCCATTAATGCTGGTTATGACTGTAATAGCGACAGCAGATACGGGGGAATTATTTGTTGTGCCGTGTCATGAATATGGGGGTAACTACAGTAAAGATCAACCAGACTTGCGTCTTAATTCAATAACATACACGTTAGTGAACCAGTTTTCGTCCTGTTCAAACAAGCGAATTGTACCCTGGCGAGCAAAGCTAAGATAAAAGTCCAGGTGCTGTTTTACAAAGTCTTTTGCGGCTAAATCGCCAATGGCGATTAAGCGTACGTCGAAGATCTGCATGGCTACCTTGAGGGAATGCTGGTAGTCGCTAAGAGTATGTAGCGGCAGAATCAAACGCGAATTACTGTGCATATATTGTGGCGCCAATTGCAGTAACTCTACCAGCAAATCATTTCCGCGCTGGCCGCCATCTATTTCTGCCGCACCGGCACCGAGCTCTAAGGCATGTGCACTGGGCACTATTTCCTGCGGTAAGTTAGCCAGAATCACGTCGAACTGTTGTTGATAGTCACCAAAAAAGCCACCGACACGACCTTCAATAGCCACATTATTCAGGCCGCCATTGTGCTGCGTTAAAGCCACCGCCTCAGCCGAAATATCAGTGGCAACTACCTGCGCCCCCTGCAAAGCCGCATAAACTGACAAAATGCCACTGCCGCAGCCAATATCAATAACCGAGTCGGTTGCCGAAATAGCTATATGCTCGGCATAAAAGCGTCCGTGGGCACTAGGGGCAAAAACGCCAGAGCGATGCTCTAACTGAAATTTTGTTTGCTGAACCTGATAGGAAGATACTGACATGTAGCGACTCAATTCGTTTTTAAAAGGGTGAAGAATACAAAGTGTCGCTAAGTTTATGCGCAGCCGGGCAGCTGCGCATAGATTCATTTTTTCTATCTCATAGCTTTTTGATTTAGGCTATGGCTTGAACTGCCACTAAACCCTTAAACACTAGGCTTTCAAATAACCTGCGTGAAAGCGCAAGTGGTTCTCAATAAAGCTAGACACAAAAAAGTAGGAATGGTCATAACCCTCGTGGCGGTTTAATTCGAGCTCACTGCCGCTTTTCGCAGCCGCTTGTTCTAACCGTTCCACTTTTAACTGCTCAGTCAGGAATTGATCAGCCAGCCCCACATCAACCAGTATCGGCCACGGAGCTTTATGCTCACTCAGCAGCTTACTGGCATCATGTTGATACCACACAGATTTGTCGTTGCCTAAATAGGTGCCAAAGGCTTTTTCACCCCAACCGCAATCACTTGGATTCGCGATAGGTGAAAACGCCGACACGCTGCAATAACGCTCCGGGTGACGTAATCCCAATACCAGTGCGCCGTGCCCACCCATGGAATGTCCGCTAATGCTGGCTTTTCCATGTAAACCAAGTTCCCGAACATACTCAGGTAACTCATTCACAATAAAGGTTTCCATTTGGTAATGCCGTTGCCACGGCTGTTGGGTGGCATTCAGATAGAAACCAGCGCCCTGCCCTAAATCATAGCTATCGTCGTTGGCAACTTCATCGCCACGCGGGCTGGTATCAGGTGCAACTAAGGCAATACCAAGTTCAGCTGCTACGCGCTGTGCGCCGGCCTTTTGAACAAAGTTTTCATCGGTGCAGGTTAATCCCGACAACCAGTACAATACTGGTGTATCAGCGCTCCAGTTCGGTGGCAGAAAAACCGAGAAAATGGATTCCCCGGCCAGACTTTTAGACTGCACCTTATAACGTTGCTGCGCGCCACCAAAGGCGCGGTGTTCATCAATAAGTTCCATGCTTTCGCTCCTTTTCAGGTCGTGCTTCGCGTCCGTTTATTCATCAAATAGAATAACGGAACGAATGCTCTTACCTTCGTGCATTAAGTCAAAGGCCTTATTAATGTCTTCCAAACCCATGCGGTGCGTTACAAAGTCATCCATTGGAATTTCGCCGTTCATGTAGCGATCCACGTACTCTGGTAATTGGCTGCGACCTTTGACGCCACCAAAGGCACTGCCGCGCCATACCCGACCGGTAACCAACTGAAATGGCCGCGTACTGATTTCCTGGCCCGCGCCAGCAACACCAATAACCACCGACTCACCCCAACCTTTGTGACAACATTCCAGTGCTGAACGCATCACATTCACGTTACCAATACACTCAAACGAGTAGTCCACGCCACCTTCGGTGAGTTCAACAATCACGTCCTGAATTGGGTCGTCATAATCGAGTGGATTAATGCATTCAGTGGCGCCAAGTTTTTTCGCCATATCGAACTTATCAGGGTTCAAATCAATCCCGATAATGCGTTCTGCACCAGCCATTTTGCAGCCAATAATAGCTGACAGGCCAATACCGCCTAAGCCGAAAATAGCCACGGTAGAACCCGGCTCTACTTTCGCTGTGTTTAACACAGCGCCAATACCTGTGGTAACCCCACAACCGAGTAAACATACTTTATCCAGTGGTGCTTCCGGGTTGATTTTAGCGACTGCAATTTCGGGTAATACCGTGTACTCACTAAAAGTTGAGGTACCCATATAGTGGTGCAGCATTTTGCCATTCAAGCTAAACCGACTAGTGCCGTCAGGCATCAAGCCTTTGCCCTGAGTGGCGCGAATAGCCTGACATAAATTAGTTTTACCGGATTTGCAGAACTTACACTGGCCACATTCTGGCGTGTACAGCGGAATAACGTGGTCACCAGGTTTAACGCTGGTAACGCCTTCGCCAACTTCGGTAACAATGCCGCCACCTTCATGCCCTAACACAGACGGGAAAATACCTTCAGGATCATCTCCGGATAATGTGTAGGCGTCGGTGTGGCAAACACCTGTTGCCACCAGCTTCACCAATACTTCGCCAGCTTTCGGTGGCGCTACTTCAATGGTTTCAATTTGCAAAGGCTTACCAGCCTCTACCGCTACTGCGGCGCGACACTTGATCATGTTTTACTCCGGTTGCTCATTAAACGAGGACATAAGTTTAGTCTGTACGTGAGCAGCAGCCTAGCAGATCTCAATCTGGGCTGCAGGAGCTATTCGCCTAAAGTAGCAGTGCTATCACCCGGGTTTGAGTCGCTGCTTTGCTTATTCAACCACCAGAATTTGGCCTTGTGACGTAATTTCACGTAACGTCGTTGTGCTTTAGCTTGTGGCATGTACGCCTGCCGCATATCTCGTCCCAGCCGATGACTGAGCTTCACCGGATAAGGCTTCAGGCCAATCACATTCAAGCCCATTTCCCACCACCACTGGAAATCTACATCCAACGGGCGGAAGAATGTTTCGGTGCGAGCTAATAGCTGCTCTGCTGCGCTACGCTTTAATACGTAGGCGCAGCTTCCACGCGGCACCACTTCGTAACGTACGACTGTAGCGGCGCCCACATGGGTATAAACGGTGCTGCGCTCGCGTTTATATGGTTCTGCCAGCTTAATCATATTCCAGGGCACCAGAATGTCGCGAATACGATTTGGTAGTTCATTAAAGCCGTCTATTAATACAGTGTCGTCTTCCAGAATTACGCCGTAATCAACGCCACTGTTTACTAATTCTTGCCAGGCCTGGCGGTGGCTTAAATAGGTAGCCACATCGCGGCTACTTAAATTATGAAAATAATCTCTGTGGTTGCGTGATGAATCCACTACTTGTTGATATAACTCATCGGACACGTCGGCCGACGCTACGCCAACCACGCGGCTGAAATGCATACCAGCCCGCGAAAACTGATGCTTCATTTGCTCCAGTCTGGAAGTGGCCGAATCGGCGTTTATTAGCAGTACCTGATAGCGCATTTCTTGTTCCTCTAATTACTATTATCCGCGCAATATTTGTAACGCCCTAAACGCTTTTCAGGGCTATGAACACAGAGTGTTTGAGCCTGCAGAAGTTCAGCGAAAAACAGGCGAAAACAGACAACTTTACTCATTCTTTACCTGTTCTTTACGTTAATTCCCCGTACAATACTTTCTTCAACCATATTCAGCGCGGCCCATAAGGAAGAAACACATGAGTCAGGTACTTAATGACTTACTGGATTTGCTAAAACTTGAAACCATAGAACAGGGAATTTATCGCGGTCAAAGTCAGGACTTAGGCTTTGGTGCCGTATTTGGTGGCCAGGTCATAGGTCAGGCTTTATCTGCAGCAAAAGACAGCCTGCCCGAAGATCGTAAAGTTCACTCACTGCATAGTTATTTCTTACGTCCTGGCGATGCGCGCAAGCCTATCATTTATGACGTTGAAATAATTCGAGATGGCAAAAGCTTTTCTGCTCGCAGAGTTAAAGCCGTGCAGTTCGGCAAGCCAATTTTCTACATGACCGCTTCGTTCCAGGTGGCCGAAGAAGGCTTTGAGCATCAGGATGCCATGCCTGACGTACCTGGCCCGGAAGGTTTGGTTTCTGATTTAGATATTTACCGCGAACATGCGGAGCTGATTCCGGAAGCCCTTCGCAATAAGTTTATTTGTGAAAAACCTATTGAAATGCGCTTTGTGACGGCAGTGAATCCGTTTAAACCGGAAGTATCTGAGCCGAAACGCTATGTTTGGTTCCGCGCGAATGGTGAGATGCCCGATGATGCTCGCGTGCACAAATACCTGCTTGCTTACGCTTCTGATTTTAACTTCCTGCCAACAGCCTTGCAGCCACACGGCCGCAGCTTCGCGCAACCGAATATTCAGATGGCCACTATTGACCACGCTATGTGGTTCCACCGGGATTTCCGCTTAGATGACTGGTTGCTATACGCCATTGATAGCCCCAGCGCCAGTGGCGCACGCGGTTTAGTGCGTGGTCAGTTCTTTACTCGCAAAGGGGTATTGGTAGCATCTACCATTCAGGAAGGTGTGGTACGTGAACACAAAAGCTCGTAACGAGCTTTTGTGTTGTTCGTTGGCCTAACTTTTAGCCTAACGAGAAGAACAAGCCGGCAATGGCTGCACTCATCATGTTCGCCAGAGTAGCAGCCAGTAGTGCGCGCATGCCCAGGCGGGCAATATCGTGACGACGGCTAGGCGCCATTCCGCCTAAACCACCCAACAGAATGGCAATTGACGAAAAGTTCGCAAAACCACACAGCACAAAAGTAATAATGACTTGCGACTGCTGGCTCAGCTGGTCTTTGTAGTTCACGAAATCCAGGTAGGCCACAAATTCATTAATCACTAACTTCTGACCAATAAAGCTGCCCGCTAAACGCGCTTCGTCCCAGCTCACACCCAGCACATAAGCGACCGGTTGGAACACATAGCCAAAAATTTGCTGCAGGGTTAAATCCGGATAGCCAAACCAACCACCGAACCAGCCAAAAATACCGTTAATAAGTGCGATAAGCGCCACGAAGGCAATCAACATAGCACCTACGTTAATGGCCAGCTGCATACCGCTGGAGGCACCTGAAGCAGCAGCATCAATAACGTTTACGGATTTATCTTCAATTTGAACTTCTTCAACGTCATCGCGCGGCTTTTCGGTTTCCGGAATCATCATTTTAGCCATCAGGAAACCAGCGGGTGCAGCCATAAAACTGGCCGCAATCAAATATTTCAGCTCTACCCCGACGCCCGCATAACCGGCTAACACCGAGCCGGATACCGATGCCATACCACCTACCATCACGGCAAATAGCTCAGAGCGAGTCATAGTGGCAATGAACGGACGCACCATCATGGGCGCTTCAGTTTGCCCCACGAAAATATTAGCTGCCGCTGACATAGACTCAGGCCGGCTGGTGCCGAGCAACTTTTGCATGCCGCCACCCAGAATGCGGATAATCCACTTCATAACGCCCAAATAATAGAGCACAGAAATGAGCGACGAGAAGAAAACGATAACGCTGAGTACCTGAATAGCAAACACAAAGCCAAATTCAGCTGAAGCCAAACCACCGAACATAAAATCAATGCCGGCTTTAGTGAAGGAAATAACTTGTGAAACGCCATTGGCTACGGAAAACAATACTTCCTGACCAAAAGGTACATACAGCACAAAGGCACCAAGTAAAACTTGCAGCGCGAAAGCACCGGAAACCGTGCGCCAATTAATGCTGCGTCTGTTGGTTGAACACAAATAGGCAACCAACAAGATAATCGCGATGCCAAGAAAGCTATTCATAAGTTAAAAACCATTTTATTCCGCCAGCAACTGACGAATTTTTGATTGAATTAAATCGATGGCGATTTCATTCTGACCACCCCGGGTCACAACCAAATCAGCGAATTGTTTGGAGGGCAAAATAAACTCAAAAAATGCTGGCCGAACCGTTGCCTGATACTGCTCAGTGATTGAGCTGATCGAACGGCCCCGCTCTTCTAGGTCACGCTGCATGCGGCGCAGCAAACATATATCCAGTGGGGTATCCATAAACACTGATATATCAAAGTGCTCTCGTAATTCCGGGTCAGACAACAGCAAAATACCTTCAACCATAACCACGCGTCCGGGTGACACTGGAATAGTTTCAGCTAAGCGGGTGTGGGTGGTATAGCTGTACTGCGGCATTTCAATCGACTTGCCGTCGCGTAACTGCTGCAGGTGCTTAGCCAGCAGTTTATGCTCAAAAGCTGAGGGGTGGTCGTAGTTGGTAAGCTGTCGTTGTTCCAGGCTCAGATGAGTCTGATCGCGATAGTAGGCATCTTCCGCCAGAATCGCAATTCCATCACTTCCCAGTTCTGCCACTAATTGCTGGTATACCGTTGATGCAAAAAGGCTTTTACCCGACGCTGAAGCACCAGCAATGGCTATTATCGTTGTTTTTCCCACGCTTTGAGTATCCGTTGCTAACAACAGCGCGCAATTATCCTAGATAAAGCGATGAATTGGAAGTGCCGATCAAGGCCTGCTTACCAGAGCGCACAAATGTACGATTATTTGTTACATTTTATCCCGACTAAGGCCATTGAAAATAAGATCCGCTGGTTTATAGTGGCAAACAATATTCGTTAATCAGGAATTCATTCTCATGCATTTTTATAAAAGCCTGACCGCAGCTGCGGTAGCAACGGTGCTACTTGGTGGCTGCCAACTAACCTCTTCCGGTGCAGAACAACCAAATAAAGCCGCATCAGCTCAGCAACAACGTCAAGCCTTACCTGAAGTTGAAATAAGCCATCAGAGCTTTACCTTACCTAATGGTTTAACCGTTATTGTTCATGAAGATCGCAAAGCTCCTATAGTGGCGGTAAACGTTTGGTATGCCGTTGGTTCGAAAGACGAAGGCCCTTCCCAAACCGGATTCGCTCACTTGTTCGAACATCTCATGTTCAACGGTACCGAAAACTACGATGATGAATACTTCGGCCCGTTCGAAAAAGCCGGTGCCACCGATATGAACGGCACCACCAATAACGATCGCACTAACTACTTCCAGAATGTTCCAACGCCAGCGCTAGATATGGCGCTGTGGATGGAGTCTGATCGCATGGGCCACCTGCTTGGCGCTGTTACCCAGGACAAACTGGATGAACAACGTGGCGTAGTACAAAACGAAAAACGCCAGGGTGAAGCGCAACCTTATGGTCGCGTATTTAGCGTGCTGGCTGAAGAAACCTTTCCAGCAGGCCACCCTTACTCATGGTCAGTTATTGGCTCTATGGAAGATCTGAATGCCGCATCATTAGACGACGTGCATCAGTGGTTTGAAGACTACTATGGTGCGGCCAATGCGGTCATCGTACTGGCCGGTGATATTGACCTTGAAACCGCAAAAGAAAAAGTGACCCAGTATTTTGGTCACATTGAAGCTGGCAAACCACTGACCAAAACCAAATCCTGGGTAGCCAAATCCACTGGCACCAAGCGCATGACCATGGAAGACAACGTGCCTGCCTCGCGCATGTATAAAGTATGGAATACAGCCGAAATGGGCACGCAAGACTCCGACTACCTGGGGCTGCTGGTTGATATCTTCGCCAATGGCAAGAACTCACGTTTGTATCAACGCTTGGTTTATGACGAACAAATCGCGTCAGCTGTATTCGGCTTTCAGTATGATCGCGTGCTTGCCGGCCAATTTATTCTGGGTGCCGATGCCAAACCCGGCGTAGAGCTCAGTGCCATTGAAGCTATTGTTGACGAAGAACTGCAGCGCTTATTAAAAGAAGGCCCAACGGCCGACGAACTCGCCCGGGTTAAGTTCCGCCAGGCGGCTAATTTTGTGCGTGGCGCCGAACGTATCGGCGGCTTTGGTGGTAAGTCAGATATTCTGGCTGCCGGCGAGGTGTATCATGGCAATCCGGCGTTCTATCAACAACAATTAGAAACACTTCAGAATACCACTGCGGCCGACATTCAAACCGCGATGGACAAATGGCTTACCGACGGCGCTTTTGTACTCAATGTAGTACCTCAGCCGAACTATATGACTGGCGAGTCACAAGCCGATCGTTCTGAATTGCCAACAGTTGGAGCACTACCCGAATTAGACCTGCCTGAGCTAACTACCTTTACCCTGTCCAACGGGTTGGAAGTAGCTTTAGCCGAGCGGCATGACGTTCCAACGGTACAAATGAGTTTGGTATTTGATAGCGGTTATGCGGCTGATTTTGGCGATAAGCCAGGTACCGCCAGCTTCACCATGAATATGCTCAAAGAAGGCACCACTAATCGCGATGCCCTTGAGCTTCAGGCTGATTTAGATAGCTTAGGAACAAACCTGAATGCCTCAGCTAGCCTGGATTCCTCACGTATTAGCATGGACACGCTTACCACTAATCTCAGCCCAAGCCTTGAGATTTTCGCGGACGTACTATTAAACGCATCTTTCAGTGCCGATGAGATCGAACGTAAACGCTCCATTTGGCTACAAAACATTACCAAAGAAAAAGCGCAGCCACAGGCTCAGGCATTACGAGTGATGCCTGGCTTATTGTTTGGCGACAATCACGCCTACAGCGTGCCTTTAACGGGGTCAGGTACAGTTGACTCCATTAGTGCGTTGACGCGTGATGACTTAGTTTCCCACCGGGAAACCTGGTTACGTCCGGACAACGCTCGCCTGGTTATTGTTGGCGATACCACCGCCGAGGCCATTAAGCCCATTCTGGAACAGCAATTGGCCAACTGGGAACAACCTACCAGCAGCAAACCAAGTAAGCAGTTTGTGCCGGTGGCTCAGCAACAAAGTAACCGGGTTTTCTTGATTGATCAGCCAGGTTCACCGCAAGCTACTATTATTGCCGGGCAGCTTGCGCCTTCTGGTAACACGAGTGATGCCGAAGCCATTGACGTCATGAACACTATTTTAGGCGGCAGTTTTACCAGTCGCTTGAATATGAATCTACGTGAAGACAAAGGCTGGTCTTATGGTGTGCGTTCAACCTGGTTAGATGCCGATGCTCAGGGTATTTACCTGACGGTTGCGCCGGTACAAAGCGACAAAACCAAAGCCTCTATACAAGAGATTCTGCGAGAACTCACTGGCTATATTGGTGATGAAACCGCAACGCCAGCTGAGCTTGAAAAAGTAAAATCAAATAAAACGGCCAAGTTGCCGGGAGCCTACGAAACCAAAGGCGCATTATTACAAGCAATTGTGAATGCACTGGAAAAAGAGCAGGACATGGCTTGGTTAGAAAGCTACGGAGAACGCGTGCGGAGTTTGGAGCTAGATGCAATTCACACGGTAGCCGACGACGTTCTTCGGCCTAACGCGTTAACCTGGGTTATTGTAGGCGATCTTGCGCAAATTGAAGAGCAAGTACGCTCGTTAAATCTGGGTGAGGTAACTGTACTGGACGCCGATCAGCTATAAGTTTAATAAGCCAAGCTTAGCCCTAATGGTTAAAAGCCGCACCCCAGGTGCGGCTTTTTTATGCCATAAACCACTACTGTGATGAGCGCTTTGAATAACCAGCTAGAATAGTTTCCACAGCGCCGGTGTTCACTAATTCCTGAAATGCCTGTTGTAATTGATAGTAATTATTCGAATTATGTTTGCTCAAAGCGCAGTATGTAGGTGCCGGGTCTGCCCACATTTTATCTATCACAAAGTCAGGATTATTTTTGGCCACTTCAAAATAGTCCACATGTAAGTCAACACTCATGACGGTGTCCAAGCGCCCTTCTCGCAAACGTTCAATATTCGCCGCTAAATCCGCCGCGTCATCGCGAACTGCCTGGCCAGAGCTAAACAATGCTTCCAATTCCGGATAACTAAAGCCTCTTACCGTACCAATTCGAAATTCATTCAAATCTGTAACGCGAGTTATAGGCGCACTATCAGAGCGGCGTATAAATACCTGCTCAGTCATAAAGAGCACGGGGGACCAGCCCAGTTGCTCGGGATCTGCCACCCAATCCGGGTTTAGAAAACAAGCAATGTCCGCCTGCCCCGATTCCAGCCAAAGTTCTACCCTTGCTCTGGGTAAGTTTAAGTATTCAATATGACGGAAATTGCGCTGGGCCAAAGTATCTAAAATGTCTTTGGCAATACCACTATGTAGACGCCTATTTTCAAAAATGGCGTAGGGGCTCTCATTGGTTGCACTCACAATAGCCCGAATGGGTTGCTGCTGGGCGAAGGCAATGAATGGCGAAAGGATAAAAACAAGAATGAGAAAATTAACAAGTCGTTGCATAGTGTTCTATTCACCGATCGGTGCCTCTTTTGAGCATAGAGTAACTTTTAATTTAGTGCGACACTAGGCATAACGAATTTGTATCAAAAGTTAAACTGAAGTTGTAAATAGATGCTTTTGTTCACTCGAATTGCTTGCTATTGTAAAGCTCTTATCGTTTATGTAGAAACATGCTCAGGCATAGTTAGAATCTAATTTCAGGAGCATTTGACGTTGTATCCAGCCAGCTTCCTTGCTATATGCAAAGTCATGCTCAGACTTTTCTGCGCCCTGAGCGCTTTCGCCTATATTAGTTACGCCAGTGCTAACACAGAAGCTCCCGATGTAAATACCGACGCCCCGTTAAATATACGTGTGTGGACGTCTGATGATGGCCTTCCTCACAACTCAGTAAACCGAATCACTCAGGACAGACTAGGCTATTTATGGATTGCCACCTGGGAAGGCCCGGTGCGATTTAACGGGCGTGAATTTGAAGTGTTTGATGACCGCCGCCAAAGCGGCTTACCTGATAATGGCATGCTTGAAGTTATTCGCGCTCCTGATGCGTCACAAGTGCTCTTTGGTGGTGCTCGCGGCGGTATCGCTAGAACAGATGCCAACGATTGGCAAACCTTTGATACGGTCCCACCGCGCGTTCACCGGCTCTTTGTTGATGCCAATGAAGATCTCTGGATTGGTACTTTTAATGCGGGTTTAGTCAAACAAAAGGCCAGCGGTGAACGACAAACTTACAGCACCGAGCATGGCCTTCCAGGCCGTTCCGTTCACAGTTTATTGATGACTAAAGCAGGCTATTTGTGGGTTGGTACCAATAATGGTGTTGCGCAGTTAGCGTCTGATGGGAATTCATTTACACCGCTAACGCAATTACCCGACAATACCGTGTTAACTATGTTGCAGCTAACTGACGGACGCATACTGGTTGCCATAGACAACAAGCTATACATTGCCAACGACAGTCAGCAGCCACGCTTTGAGGTTTTTCCAACCCCGCTGCGTAGTGCCATTAACGTGTTACATCAAGACATGGCTGGCAACATATGGGCCGGAACCCATAAAAACGGCATTGCCAAAGTGTCGCTACAAGAACAAACACTGGAGTATATAGATAGCACCCATGGTTTACCCAATGATCATGTGCTGGATATTTTCTGTGATCGGGAAGGCAGTTTATGGGTGGGTACACACGGCGGATTGGTGCAATTACGCAGTACTTTATTTACAACCTACACCGAAGCTGACGGCTTACCCGCGAATTATATTCGCGCCTTGCACCAACTGCGTGACGGCACCCTGTTAGTTGGTGGCTTAGGTGGACTTAGCCAATACCAGAATCACCACTTTAGCCCCATAGCGACAGTACCGGAACTGCACAACAAATCTATTTTAAGCATCAACAGTGATGAATTCGACCGCATTTATGTAGGTACCTTTACCGATGGCTTATACGTTGTCGAAAATCAGGAGCTATTAAAGCGTTTGGATAAGGCAGATGGCATGGTTAGCAACGAAATTCGCGCCATACTGCCGTTGAGCAAATATGAATTACTGATTGGAACCGTGTCAGGTCTACATCGTATTGATTTCAGTCAGGACCAATTGCAGTTGCAAACCTTTACCACCGACGATGGCTTGCCGCACGACTATGTAGCCAGCTTGTATCGTGACTCACTTGGTACTATCTGGCTTGGCACCTTAACCGGCCTGGCCCAGTTCGAATTGAAATCAAACACCATTAAACCCTACGACTTCGCCGCAGGAAATGATGCGCAATACATATTCAATATATACGAAGACGCCAGTCATTTATGGCTAGGCACCGACCGCGGCTTAATGGCCAGAGACCAAAGTACCGGCGAATGGACTGTTATTTCGCGCGCAAATGGCCTACCGTTTGACAACTACTTCGGTATTACCCGCGACAATAGTGGCAATATTTGGGGTGGTAATAGCCGCGGTGTGTTGCGGTTACCACAGCGTCAGGTAGATGCAGTTTTAGCCGGAACCCAAACGCAGGTTAGCTATCGGTTATTTAAAAAAGCCGACGGCTTACAAACAGCGCAAATGAACACTGGCGACCAAGCCATCATAAAATCCCAAAGCGGTGAAATCTGGTTTGCTTTGTCCAGCGGGGTTGCCAGCACAACGCCGGTTGAAGTGGGACACAATAACTCGGTACCGCCGAACGTAGACATACACCGCGTAGCAGCCGACAACCAGCCAATTGCACCCGGTGCTGAGCTAGATGCAAAAGTTAACCGGGTATCATTTTCATACGCCGCGCTGGGCTACTTAAACTCAGAGAGTATCCGCTATCAGGTTCAACTACGCGGTTTTGATAAAAACTGGGTTGACCGCGGGAATGTCATGAGTGTCGATTACACCGATTTGGCGCCGCGCCATTATCAGTTCGCGGTTCGTGCGGCCTACCCGCGCGGGGAATGGAGTCAGATAGCTACTGTGGACATATACCAGCGTCCGGAGCTTTGGCAACGGTGGTGGATTCAGTTGTTAGGCTTACTCATTATTGTGCTAACTATTGCCGGGTTGGTCAGGCTGCGCTTACGCGGTTTGGCCAAATCGCGTCAACGCCTGTTAACCCTGGTAAATGAACAAACCAAAGAACTTGAGGCACTAGCCAATCAAGATAGCCTGACGCAGTTAGCCAATCGCCGCGCCTTCGATCGCTTTATTCAACGTGCGTTGCTACGCAGTGAAAAACTCGATCAACCATTGTGTCTGGCTATTTTGGACATAGACAATTTTAAAGACGTGAACGATACCTACTTTCATGCCAGTGGCGATGAAATTTTAAAGCGTCTGGCGGACATTATTCGTGACTGTATCCGCGACAATGACCATGCCGCTCGTTGGGGTGGTGAAGAGTTTGCGCTGTTGCTGGATAACACCAATATTGATACCGCATTTAAGATTTGTGAACGTATTCGTAGCCGAGTAGCCGAAGCCCGCTTTGAAGATATTGATACCAAGTTAACCGTTACCTTGAGTGCCGGTATTGCCCAGCACCACACCAATGAAAGTCATAGCAGTTTATTGCTACGCGCAGATAAGGCGCTGTACAGCGCCAAGCACGATGGTAGGAATCAAGTTGTTATTGCGGACGACGATAGGTAACTAAAGCGGGAACTTGGGATTCCAGACTACCTCCCAAAGATGTTTATCCGGATCTTGAAAACACCCCGCATAACCACCCCAGGCGGTTTTCGTTGCCGGTTTTATAACACGAGCTCCCGCCGCTTCAGCAACTTGCATAAACTTATCCACTTCGGCACAACTAGCCAGATTGTGCGCGAGCATCATGCTCGCGTTCGTACTGATATCGGCTTCCGTGGCGCTGTCTTTTAGTTGCAAATCCTTTAGTAAACTAGCCCGCGGCCATAGCGCTAATATTTGCCCATGTGGCAGCGGAAAGAAGGCAACGGCACCATTTTCGTATTCGGTGCCGATAATACCTTCAGTTTGCCAGCCTAACCCGTCGCGATAAAAGCTCACCGCACGCTCTAAACTGGCAACTGTGAGTGTAATAAAACTAACTGCAGCCGGCATAGCGAATTACTCAGCCAATGTCGCGAGCACGTCAGCGGCAAACCGCGCCTCATCAAAACCCGGCTCACCAGCTAAATCGTAACCACGGCGTACAATCACCAGTTGCTTCGATGGAATAACTATCAAGAACTGACCACGATTACCGCGAGCCGCAATAGTGTCATTCGGTAAGCCCGGAAAGTCATCATTGAACAACCACCACTGAGCACCATAGCCAACCACAGGTTCATCACTATCTTCACTTGCAGCAGGTTGTGCTGGTGCCGGTTTACTGATGTATTCCAGCCAGTTAGACGGTAGCAGTTGCTCACCCTGCCATTTGCCATTTTGCAAATGTAAAACGCCTAAACGCGCTAAATCACGGGCCGTAGTCCACACCTGTGATGACAAAATAAAATCACCACGCCAGTCGGTTTCCAAGCTCGTATGTTGCATACCCAGTGGCTCTAACAGCGCCTTAAATGGAAATTCAATATATTCCTGAGTACTTGCCATACGCTCATGCAGCACCCGCATGGCTAACATAGTGTCATTATTCGCATACTTCCAGCGCGTACCAGGTTCGGCTTCAAGGGCCGTTTGCGTAGCTGTGTCACTTACTAACCCACCACCCATATATACTCTGTCGGTGCGATTGCCGGCCGCATTACTATCTAAGCCAGACGCCATATGCAGAAGATTCTCGAGCGTAATAGAGCCACGCGGATCGGCAGCATGCGACCAATTCTCAAGGCCGGCAGGTTCGTCTACAGTTAATATTTCTTGTTGAACTGCGGCACCAATAACACTGGCGCCAATACTTTTTGCCACCGACCAGGTGCGTTGCGCTGTTTCAGGAGTAAAGCCGTCGCGATAACGTTCCGCCACAATAGTATCAGGGGTGACCACAAGTACTGCCGAAGTTCGCGCACCGCTGCCGTATTCTTTGGTGAATGCTGCATCAAGTACGCTATTAAGCTCATCGTTATCGGTTGGCGCATTTATTTCTACCTGATGCTGCCAGGGTTTACCATTATCAGCTTGATCGGTTGGGCTTGGATTTTTAAGTTTCGGTAAATGCGCAATGGCGTCTAGCTCAGCCCCAACCGGCAAATCAACACAACCTAACTGCTGGCGCCACCAGGAATAACGCGGCGGCATAGTATCGCTGTATTTCACCGACACGACCGGCTGGCCCTGATGTTCGATTAGATAGGTGCTCTCGCTCAACTCAGTGACAGTGTCAGCAATTAACGGATAAATACCCGTTAGCTCGTCACGTTCAATTTGCTCAGCTGATTTATTTGCGTTGTGTAGTGCACTGCAGGTAAATCCAGCCCGGTAGCCTGCCGCATAGGCAGACAAAGTTTCCGGGCTTTCATTTGCAAGCGCGGCAGGTGCCAGCAATATTCCACTTAATGAAATGAAACTACTAATACTCAGTTTATTGACTACAAATGTCATTGCCAGCTCCTGCTTCGCCAGTTCATTGAATTAGCTAGGGAGCGTGAATGTGTCCCAAGCCTGATTGATAATCCAAGGTTAACACAAAGTGTTTTAAAACATCTGTACTCAGATAACCACGTACTCGAGCACCCTGCACCCGCGACATGCTGTTCTCGCTTTGTTGGGTTAAGTTGGCATTTTCACCTTCGGCTCGCACCGCTACCACTACATCGGCCATTTCATAAGGACCAAGCGTCATTTCCGGTAGCGTGAATAGATCCACATATTGGTTACCCTGGGAGCTGTTAATCTCAATAGTTTCAGGACCAAATCGTTCTATCCAATTGTATTTTTCAGCAAGGCTACGCTCAGTAAATACGCCCGGACCACCTTCTGTGTTAATAACCAGCCAAACGTCCGTTTCACCGTTTAAGTTTACTTGCACCAGCGGATCACCGGTTTCAGCGTCACGACGAGTTTTTAAGTTCGAGATTTCTTTCATATCTACACTGTCGCGGGTCAGCAAACGCATTCTCGCATTTGGGTAATCAATCTGAATAATAAACTTCTTCAGGAAGTTAGCACCAAGTGACACCCCTACATCAGGCGAGCCATAATCCATTTCGGCAAATTCCATGGCGGTGTCCTGACCAAACAAGTTAATAGCTACTTTACCGTAAATTGGTTTAGCTCTATTCTCCGGCACGCTGCTTTCACTAAATGTAGTTTGTATGCGAACTTCCCTACCTGTGTCGTTCAGTTTCAAGTTGTGCTTTGCAATAAACTCAGCACCTATAGTATTCAAAGTATCTGCCGAGCTGATTGCTGCTCGCGTCTGAATCCCTTCCACAGTAACTGGCAGCGCTAGTCCTCCACCCGAGAAATCAACATCAAACCATTCGGTAGCTCCGGCCCAACTCAATTGGCTAAAGCTGAGACTAATCAGCAACGTAAATGTTAAAAAAAGTCTATACATCCTGTGTTCCTTGTTGTAATTTTTAGTTCACACCAAATTCTATATAAAACAACGTTTTGATCCTATCGTTTTATACAATTTTGCAACATATAGTTACAATTCCCGGCTAAATTATGCATCAGCTCGCTCGCGCTACCTTACTTATCGCCACAACCCTGTTCGCAACAGGCTGTACCACCTTTGGAGTTATCGACAATGACTCTCAGGCTACTTCCGAAAACAGCGCGAATAACTACGCATTAAAAGACTACGAAACCGCCAATAATCGCTCTGATGACATTACTCTGGTATTAGCTTTTTCAGGTGGCGGTAGTCGCGCTGCGGCACTTTCTTATGGCGTGATGGAAGCACTGCGTGACGCCGAGTTGGAAATAGATGATAAAAACACCAGCATGCTGGATCAGGTAGACATGATTTCATCAGTATCTGGCGGCAGTTTTACCGCTGCCTATTATGGCTTATTTGGTGATCAACTATTTACCCAGTTCGAACGCGATTTTCTGAGCATAGACTACGTGAATGAGTGGCTTTACGGGTTAGCCAGCCCACTGCTGTGGTTTTCACGCGAAGGACGCACTGAAATAGCCACCCGACTGTACGAAGAGAAATTATTCAAAGGTGCCACCTTTGCTGATTTAAAGCGCGCTGACGCTCCGTTAATTGTCATGAATGCTACTGACATGGGTGGTGGAATACGCTTCTCGTTCGTGCAAGAGTATTTTGACCTACTCTGTTCAGATATCGCCAATTTCCCGATTGCTCGCGCGGTAACAGCATCATCGGCGGTGCCGGTGATGTTAAACCCGGTAGTACTACGCAACCATAAGGGCTGTGTAAACCCAGAGCAGTCGTATTTGCAGGAACTTGATCAATCGAAGCTGGAAGAAGCACAACTGTCTCCGCATTTAATTGAAACTATTGAATCATTAAAAACCTATGAGCATCGTGATGAACGCCAGTATATTCACCTGGTTGACGGTGGCATTACCGACAATCTTGGCTTAATGGCATTTTATGAAATGGTCGAAATAAGCGGTGGTATTGAAGATTTCATGAAACTGATTGGAACCGAACCCTCCAAACGGCTGGTTATTATTTCGGTAAATGCGTCAGCTAAACCGCGTTACAATATTGAGTCCACTAATGAAATTCCTGATATTGAGAACACCATTAGCGCGGTAACCGACACTCAGTTGCATCGTTACAATGCGGCAACTATTAGTTTAATTCGTCGCAGCATGGAGCGTTGGTCAGAGGACTTGTCAGAGTTATGGTCACCCATAGAACCCTATTTAATTGAACTGAGCTTTGACGGTGTGCAACAAGAAGACGAACGTAACTTTTTAAACCAAATACCAACCAGCCTGTCACTGACCAAAGAGCAATCAAGCGCTCTGGCTAAGGCTGGTCGCGAATTGTTAAAGGATAATCCTGAGTTTCAGCGGCTACTTGAGGACTTAAAGGATTAGTCCTTTTTCGTTTCAGGTAGCATAGGCACCACCAGACGGGTGGTCACAACTTTGCCGTTGCTAATAACCAACTGAAACAAGTCACCGAAATCTTCTTCGGTTAATGCAGGAGCCTCACCACCGGCTTTTACAACCAAATCTGGTACTGTGTTGCTGTGGCCAATAATAAGCGCGTTCTGTTGTTGTGCCAGCAAGCTATCAACAAGCTTTTCCGGTTCACCAGCAACATAAGTTTCCACACTAAGATTCAGCAGCTTGCCGGCAGGACCTGCCGTTTGCCGAGTGCGTTGATAATCGGTGGTATAAATTCGTTCAATTCCAGCATTTTGCAACATAGTTGCCAAAATGGCAGCTCGGCGATGCCCTGCCTGAGTTAGTATCGGGTCGTCTTTGGCATCAACCTTCTCCGCATGACGCGAAAAGTATAAGGTATAGCTAGTGTCGGCAGCATTGGCACTTGTGGTCATCGTCATCATCAGTAACAGTACTTTTAGTAAAGAGGTTAGTCCCGTACATATCATCAATTTCATTCGTGTTAGTCTCGGTAATGATTCAACCTGAGGCTTGTGTGCTGCGTTGTACGGTTAGCCACCAAACACGGTAAAACTTAAGCCAACGTAAGCCACATAAGCAGCCAAAAATATAGCGCCCTCTAGTCGCGACAAACGCCGCCCCGTATACAAGAACAGCAATAATACCAGCGAAGTTGCCAACAATACCCATTGGTCGAACTGTAAAATCCGTTCACTCACCGGTAAGGGTTGCAGCAAGGCTGAAATACCTAAAATACCCAGTAAGTTGAATATATTGCTCCCCAGAATGTTACCCACGGCAACATCGGCATGACGACGCAATGCGGCAATAATAGATACCGCAAACTCCGGTAGCGAGGTTCCCACGGCAACCAAAGTTAAACCAATAACTGCTTCAGAAATACCGAACGCCTCGGCAATACCAGTAGCGCCTTTCAATAAAATCTGCGAGCCAACAATTAACAACGCTAACCCAATAACTATCGCTGTTGCTATCCACAGACCGGTTTTGGGTAAGGCTTCAATTTCATTCGCTTCAGCCGTGTGCATTTCTGCAGCGGGGTTATTTTGCAAGCGCTCGGTGCGATACGCCCAGACTAAATAAGCCAGTAGCGCCAGCAACAGAATAGCTGCATCGCCACGTGCCAGCGCACTACCACCAACCAAAATGATAAATAGAACCGTTGCCGCTAACACGGTTATAGCGTCACGGCGCAACGCCAATGGTTTTACTGCCAGTGGGCAAATAATGGCGCAGGTACCCAGAATAAGCAGCACGTTACCTATATTACTGCCAACCACGTTACCTACCGCAATATCGGGCTGTAAGTTTAATGCCGCATCTATTGAAACTACTAACTCAGGAGCGGAGGTACCAAAACCAACGATAAGTAAGCCACTGAGTAGTGGTGAAATGCCTATACGTTTGGCGGTAGCAAGCGAGCCACGGATAAGCGCTTCCCCGCCTGTTGTAAGTAGTACCACACCAACGATAACAAACAATAAATCCATCATCGCTTCACTCTCCTTATGTTATTCAGATGCTTTTGGCGCTGCTGGTGCAGGCTTTTTCTTGGTTACTTTCTTTTTCGCACCCAGCGCTATTAATACCCGTTCACGCTCTTTGGCCAGAAACATTGCTAATGCTTCTAATTGCTGCTCATCACTTACCAGCTCACTGGTTTCTAACAGTGGTACTAACTCATCCACCATATCGAGCATTTTATCATGCGCGTCGGCTTCGGCTTTTGAAGTGAAAGTCATTTTTTCGGCTCCGTCGCGAACAACTACATATTTGGTTACTACCGCCATCGTGGATGTCCTTTGGTAATCGTTATATTTAACACTGTTTATTTATACAGTTATTGTGTTTTGTATGCAACTGCCGGGTTGGAGTCGAGAAGGTCTGGTACCAGTAGTTCTGTTGGCAGCATCAAATTTAGCTTTTGATTGTTACACCGCACCTGACGTAGAACGTCAGGTTACTCGGTGTAATATTGCACACCAAGTTCAATACGATCGCGGCCGTTTTCAAGGCGCCAGCGGTTGGTATCACGTAGTGAATAAATACAGCCGCAATACTCTTGTTGGTAAAACCGTTCGCGTTTGGAAATTTCAACCATACGTGCAGCACCGCCCTGCTTGCGCCAGTTAAACGTCCAATAATGCATGTCCGGATAGCGCGCTGCCGCACGTTTACCACAGTCATTAATTTGTTCCATGTTCTTCCAGCGTGAAATACCAAGGCAACTGGTTATGGTATCAAAGCCATGCTCGTGGGCATAAAGCGCGGTACGCTCAAAGCGCATGTCGAAGCATGCGGTACAACGTTCACCACGCTCTGGTTCCCACTCTAAACCTTTCACCCGCTCGAACCAGTTCTTACTGTCGTAATCCGCATCAATAAAAGGCACACCAAGCTTTTCGGCAAAGCGAATGTTCTCTTCTTTGCGCAGCAAGTATTCTTTTTCAGGATGAATGTTTGGGTTGTAGAAAAATATGGTGAACTTAATACCAGCTTCCGCCATACGCTCCATCACTTCGCCGGAGCACGGCGCACAGCACGAATGCAGCAACACGTGATCTGAGCCGGTGGGAGTTTCTAAAACTATTGTTTCTTGTGCGGACTTTTTCATAATCAACAACCAATCACTATCTAATAACGAATCAAGGGCGAATTGTGCCTATTATAACAGCGGATGCAACGCTGCTGCGATAAATAACTATAACTACGATGAGGATAATTTTACAAACTCATTATTGATAACGATTATCATTTAGATTAACTTTGTTATGGGCGATTGATTCACAACCTGTAACGACAACCATAACGAGGTGATCTGATCTATGCGCACACAACAATGGCAACGAAATCCAATTAAGGTAACTACCGAGCCCTCTCCTGCACCTAACTCAGGCCAAGATAAACAAGGCGTAAATCTCACTATTGATTCAGCCAAGCTGATGCAGCTGTTGCATGATGGCCACTTGGTGGCCAGCGATATTCATTGCCTTGGCAACTGCAGTAAGGAGTGCGTACGCGGTTTATTGTTGCGCTGTGTGCATTATAAAATCTGTGGTTAGTTATCGATTGAGCACTGCTCACAACGTTCCTTGCCCGTTAATAGCTTGGAAATACGGTTCCTGTTCCCGGCAAAACCAAGGTAGACCTTGTCCGCTATCCAACTCAACCCGGGCCAGCGTAGCGGCGCTGTCAGCCAACCACGACCCACCAGCGACCAGGCTGCGTGCGTCACGTCCAGACCATACAACATGTTCCCGTTCGCATCCATGCCATGCAAAATCGCATTCGCACGAGCGACATCTACATTGCCAAACCGCTGCGAGAAGCTCTGTTCATGAATATTCTCAAATGCCATGGCCTGTTTTTTATCCAGGCGCTTCAAGTGTTTCATTTCGCGAACACATAACGGACAACCACCGTCATAGAATATCGTTAGTTGATGCGACATAAAATCTCGTGAGTTAAAAAGTTCTGTAAGTAGTTACGTTCATTGTACCCGCATAGTTCAGTCATTTCGCTGATGTAAAGAAAGCACAACACCGGTGAATTAGCCGCAAGTTTGAAACGCCGCCATTTATGCTATATTGCGCACCAACTTAAGAACCCAGGAACGAACTATGGCTACATTTGGTACTGTTTTTATGCCTGAAATGGCACTAACAACCTTTGCGGACTCCAACTGGAGTAAACCTGAGATTGTTACGTCCGATAGCATAAATCTGCACCCGGGTGCGCATGTGTTGCACTACGCAAGCACTTGCTTTGAAGGCCTTAAAGCCTTTAAACATGAAGACGGTTCAGTCAATATTTTCCGCATGGATCGCAATATTGCGCGCATGGCGCAAAGTAGCCGACTGCTGCACTTGCCGACCATCGACGAGCCCATGCTGGAAGCTATGATTGTGGACATGGTTCGCCGTTATCTGGATGAGATTCCACTACCACCAGGCTCCATGTACATCCGCCCTACTCATCTTGGTACTGAAGCATCCATTGGTAAGGCCGCAGCGCCTAGCGCCAGCTCTATGCTGTATGTATTGCTGTCGCCGGTGGGTAACTATTTTGCCGGTGGCGACAAATGCCTACGCTTGTTATTGGAACAAGACACCAGCCGCTGTGCAGCGCACATGGGTATGGTTAAAAGTGGCGGTAATTACGCCAGCGCCTTGCAACCTATTCTAAAAGCACGCGCTGAAGTACAAGCTGATCAGGTACTGTTTTGTCCAAACGGTGACGTACAAGAAACTGGTGCTGCCAACTTCCTGTTAATTGATGGCGATGAAATCATTACCAAAGCACTGGATTCAACCTTCTTGCACGGTATTACCCGCGACTCCATTCTGACCATTGCACGTGATATGGGTATGAAAGTATCTGAACGTGAGCTGAGCATTGATGAACTGCTGGAACGTGCCAGTAAACCAGGCACAGAAGCGGCACTGTCAGGTACAGCTGCAGTATTGGCCCCGGTTGGAACGCTCATTCACAATGGCAAAGAACACACTATTGGTAGTGGCGACGTGGGCAGTACAACTCTGAAACTTCGTGAAGCGCTGAACGCTATTCAGTGGGGCAAAGCGGAAGACACGCGCGGCTGGTTGCAGCGCGTATAAAGCACCAAGGCCCGCCAGCAGGCAGTGAAATCAGGCAGATAGAGGCCCCGATGGTAATGCCATATCTAAAACAGGTATGTTGCTTTCCATGTTGTACCTCGGTTAGAACGCTTAGTCACCTGGTGGCATAACCACCCACTTGGGATCTTCAAATTCACCCAATGGGCGAATGTCGCAAATTGGGGCTGCCCTGCTAATAATGTCTTGCACCTTCTGATTATGCTCTTCTTCCATGTCATCTCGGTGAGCCTTGCTTTCCCAACTCGCAATAGCAATAAGTGCATTGGGGTCACCAATTTTTTGATGCAATTCAGTGCCACGGGCGCCCGGTGCCTGTTGAATTATTTCACTAGCACGAACCCAGGCATCCGCGTATTCCTCGGCGCTATGACCCGGTTTTATACGAACCTCAAACATATACTTCACTTGTTCGTTCCTCCTTCAGCCAGTTAGTAACAGCATAGAAGAGCAATTCCACCTTTAACAGGAACATAAGCAGCGACGCTGTCGTTTACATGTGTTAATTATGTTAAATTGATGGTAATCATCTGTAATACAAAGCGAATAAACTATGTCACTGCCCTTTTCTCAGGCCTGCGAGAACAATAAAAACCCTATTTTACCAGTACTTACAACTGCATTTGCAGACTGTACTCAGGTACTTGAAGTTGGCAGCGGCACTGGTCAACATGCCGTTCATTTTGCTCACAACTTGTCGCACTTGTGCTGGCAAGCAAGTGATCAAAACGATTATCTGCATGGATTGCAGGCGCGCATAAAAGCAGAAGGTATTGCAGGGCAACCACTAGCAGTGGAGTTTAATGTATTTAATCAAGCGCCCGACGGCGGGTACGATGCACTGTTTACCGCGAACACCTGCCATATTATGCCGACGGAAGGTGTTCAGCGCCTATTTCAGCACTTAGGGGATACTTTGCGTGGCGTAAAGAAAGTATGCATTTATGGCCCGTTTAACTACGCCGGCAACTTTACCAGTGACAGCAATAAAGCCTTTGATGAATTACTGAGAACTCGCGAACCTGACATGGGAATTCGGGACATTGAATGGATAATTAGTTTGGCACAAGCACAAGGTTTTAAACTGGTGAACGATCACGATATGCCTGCGAATAACCGTTTATTGGAATTTTCTCGTTAACATAAAAAAGCAGCGCTATATGCGCTGCTTTTCACTTTTGATGTTTACTGACCTGATAGAAAGAAATTACAGGTCAAAACGATCCAGTTGCATTACTTTGGTCCAGACGCTTACGAAGTCATTTACAAACTTCTCTTCCACGCCATTTACCGCATACACTTCAGCTACTGCACGCAGTTCTGAGTTGGAACCAAACACCAAGTCTACCGGTGTTGCCGTCCACTGCAGTTCGCCACTGTTGCGATCGCGGCCTTCATAAATACCGTCGGCGTTGTCTGCTTTTGACCATTTAGTACCCATGTCCAGCAAGTTAACGAAGTAATCGTTGCTTAAGGTACCAGGCTTATCGGTAAATACGCCATGGTCTGCACCACCCACGTTGGCATCCAGCGCACGCAAACCACCAACCAACACTGTCATTTCTGGCACGGTTAAGGTTAACAGGTTCGCTTTATCTACCAGCATTTCGGCAGGTGAGCGCGTATTCGCGTCCGCATCAAAAAAGTTGCGGAAGCCGTCAGCTTTTGGCTCAAGTACAGCAAATGATTCAACATCTGTGTGCTCAGCCGAGGCATCCATACGACCTGGCTCAAACGGTACTGTCACTGAATGACCAGCGTCTTTCGCTGCTTTTTCAATGGCCGCTGCACCAGCTAGTACAATCACATCAGCCAGTGACACACGCTTGTCACCGCGTTGGCCGTCATTGAATTCCTGCTGAACCTTTTCCAGCGCAGCTAGTACTTTGCTTACTTCAGCTGGATTGTTCACTTCCCAGTCTTTCTGCGGAGCTAAACGCAAACGTGCACCGTTGGCACCACCACGCATATCGGTACCACGATAGCTTGATGCTGAAGCCCAGGCAGTACGCACTAACTCAGGAACGCTCAGGTTGGTATCCAGAATGTCAGCTTTCAACTGTTTGATGTCGTCGGCATTTACCAATTCATGGTCAACTTCTGGAATCGGATCCTGCCACATCAGGGCTTCTTCCGGCACGTTGTCACCAATGTAACGAGCACGTGGGCCCATGTCACGGTGAGTCAACTTAAACCAGGCTTTGGCAAACGCCAGTTCAAAGTCTTCCGGGTTTTCCATAAAGCGCTTTGAAATTTCACGATACGCCGGATCTTCTTTTAATGATAAATCCGTAGTGAACATGATTGGGGCATGACGCTTAGAGTCATCAAACGCATCTGGTACTAAGTTTGACGCCTGGCCATCAACCGGAATCCACTGTACCGCACCTGCCGGGCTACGAGTTTGTTCCCACTCAAAGGCAAACAAGTTGGTCAGATACTGCATGCTCCACTGCGTTGGAGTTGCAGTCCAAGCACCTTCTAAGCCGCTGGTGATGGTGTCTTCGGCATTACCCTTACCACATTTATTTTTCCAGCCTAAGCCTTGTTCTTCCACACCAGCTGCCGCAGGTGCTTCTTCCAAACAATCAGCTTTAGCAGCACCGTGTGCTTTACCGAAGGTGTGACCACCGGCAATCAGAGCAACGGTTTCTTCGTCGTTCATAGCCATTCGACCGAAGGTTTCACGAATATCGTGAGCGGCTGCAATTGGATCGTGGTTGCCGTTCGGGCCTTCCGGGTTTACATAAATCAAACCCATTTGTACGGCCGCTAATGGCTTCTCAAGCTTGCGCTCAGAACCGCCGTGATAACGTTTGTCGTCAGCCAGAAATTCGTTCTCAGAACCCCAGTAAACTAAATCTGGTTCCCAGTCGTCGGCACGACCACCAGCGAAACCATAGGTTTTAAAGCCCATAGATTCCATGGCAACGTTACCGGTAAGTACCATTAAGTCAGCCCATGACAAGGCATTGCCGTACTTCTGCTTAATTGGCCACAGTAAGCGACGAGCTTTGTCCAAGTTTACGTTATCTGGCCAGCTGTTCAAAGGTTCGAAACGTTGCTGACCACCGCCTGCACCGCCGCGACCGTCATGCATACGGTAAGTACCGGCACTATGCCAGGCCATGCGAATGAAGAACGGACCATAATGACCGTAGTCAGCCGGCCACCAGTCTTGCGAACTGGTCATCAAAGCTTCAATTTCTTCTTTCAGCTTATCTTGATCAATGGTTTTAAATGCTTCGGCATAATCAAAATCTTCACCCAAAGGATTTGATTCAACACCGTGTTGGCGCAATGGCTCAAGGTTTAATTGATCCGGCCACCAGAACTGGTTTGATTTTGCCTCACCGGCTGCAAACGCAGGAGCAGGCTGAGTTCCAAGAGAAACAGCCAGAGCCAGCGCGGAGAGAACAGGAAGAGTCTTTTTCAACATTGTAGTTAGCCTTTGTTAGTTAAATGTTTAGACCACAGATTTAGCAAGCTAACTATAGACCGTTTTAATCAATTTAAAAGACCGCAGTCAATTGAAAAAACAGATTAGGTTAATCGAATATCTGACCTTTCCTATTTAATATTTACTCTTTCCTTGCAAACCTTAATGATAATAATTATCATCCAATACATTAATTAAGTGACATATTCCACCTAATTTTCGGAGACACTATGCCGTTTTATCTGACCCGCCTTGCCGTTGCTATTAGTTCTGTAGTTAGCTTAAGTGCTCTGCCAGCTGTTGCTCAAAGTGAAACTTCTGAGCCTACCGACGCAGAAAAGATTGAACGTATTAAGGTGACTTCTTCGCAGGTGACTTTGAATGACGAATATCCGGGTGGGCAAGTTGCGCGCGGTGGCCGGGCTGGTATTTTGGGCAACCTGGACATGATGGACTCCCCTTTCAGTGCCACCAACTTTACCGCAGAGCTGATTCGCGAACAGCAGTCAGAAAGCGTTGCCGATGTACTGCAAAATGATCCCGTAGTACGTGTTGCGAAAGGCTTTGGTAATTTTCAGGAACTCTATGTTATCCGTGGCTTCCCGGTTTACTCTGATGACATGACTTATAACGGTTTATACGGCATTTTACCGCGCCAATACGTCACCGCTGAATTCTTAGAGCGCGTAGAAGTATTCCGTGGCGCTAACGCTTTCTTAAACGGTGCAGCACCTGGTGGCAGTGGCTTAGGTGGCTCCGTAAACGTAGTACCTAAGCGCGCGGGCGATGAGCCACTAGCGCGGCTAACCACAGGTTATGAGAATCAAGGCCACTGGTACGGTAGTGCCGACTTGTCACGTCGTTTTGGTGACGAAGAAGAAAGCACTGGGGTACGGGTAAATCTGGCTCAACGTGACGGCGAAATGGCTATTGATAACCAAGACCGTTCGCTGTCCATGGCTTCCGTGAATGTTGATTACGATAGTGACAACTTCCGCCTGGCTGCCGATTTAGGCTTTCAGGATCACCAAGTAGACGCCCCTCGCCCAACGGTGACACCTTTAGGTGCGATTCCTGAAGCACCTGAAGCCGACATTAACTTTGCCCAGAACTGGACTTACAGTGACGAGCGTCAGGTATTCGGTGCCGTGCGCGCTGAGTTTGATCTTAGCGACAGCACTTCAACCTGGGCCGCCGTTGGCTTCCGCTCAGGCGAAGAAGAAAACGTGTTGGCTAACCCCAGCGCAGACGCCAATGGCGACACTACCGCTTATCGCTTTGATAACACCCGTGAAGACAATATCCGGTCCTACGAAATTGGTGCTAGCAGCGAATTACAAACTGGCTCCGTTGGACATCGGTTTATTGCTTCTGCATCCGCATTCTCAATGGATTCCAAAAACGCTTACGCATTTTCAGATTTCGCCGGTTTTGAAGGTAACTTATATGCGCCTTATACCGCAGAACAGCCAGCAGCTGACTTTTTTATCGGCGGTGACTTAGCTAACCCGCTGGTTACCGAAAGCATTGATATGTCCAGCTTCGCCATTGCCGATACCATGTCGTTTAATAACGACCTGGTGTTACTGACCCTGGGCGTGCGGTATCAGAATATTGAACTGACTAGCTTTGATTACAATACTGGTGATCGCTTGTCGGGTTACGACAAGTCACAACTGACTCCGGTTGCCGGTGTGGTGGTGAAACCTTCGGATTCAGTGTCGTTTTATGCCAACTACATTGAAGGTTTAGTTCCCGGCGAAGTAGCACCGGCCTCCAGCGGCGGTACACCTATTGAAAACGCTGGTGAAGTATTCGACCCCTATCAGACCGAGCAATATGAAATTGGCGTGAAATATGACGCTGAGCGCTTCGGCGGTACCTTAAGTGCCTTCTCTACCAGCAAACCAACCAGTCTGGTGCGTGATAATCGCTTTACCGTAGAAGGTGAACAGCAGAACCAGGGGCTGGAGTTAACAGTATTTGGCATGCCGGCTGACAATCTGCGGCTGTTGGGTGGTTTAACCTGGTTAGATGCTGAGCAAAACAAAACTCAGGGCGGTTTTTTTGATGGTAATACCGCTATCGGGGTTCCAGACCTGCAGCTCAACCTGAATGGTGAATGGGCGTTGACAGCCGTGCCGGGCCTAACGCTGGACGCCCGTGCTATTTACACCTCAGAGCAATACGCAGATTCAGCCAACACGTTGGAAGTGGAATCGTCACAGCGCTTTGACTTAGGTGCTCGTTACGTGACTTTTGTTGCCGGCACTGAAGTGACCTTGCGCGCCCGGGTGGAAAACCTGCTGGATGACAACTACTGGGCTTCAGTAGGCGGCTTCCCAGGTTCGAATTACCTGATGCTAAGCGAGCCGCGTACCTTTAAACTGTCTGCCTCGTTTAACTTTTAAGGACAGGCCTGATGGTTTTATCACTGCTTGCCTTTCTTTGTAGTGCGGTAGGAATAACTATTCTTTATCGCGCCTGGCAACGAAAAATTCGCAACTATCACGGCGTCGCTTTATGCGGCGCCTGGTTTTTAGTGGCGCTTTCCGTTTACCTTTGGAGTATCGCCCACGGGCCGGAGTTCGGCGTTTGCTATGCGTTCATTACCATAGCCCTGCAAAGCTGGGCGCTGATTGCCTTAACGCGGGATAAACGCGTTAAAGAGAATCGCACTCCGCAGTTACCACAACAACCGCTGGCATTAACAAACGCACTTCAGGCTTTACCGAAACAAGCGTTAGTATTGATAACCGCAGTGCCTCTGGCGGGCGCAAGCGCCATGCTGTTTACCGTAGTAACCACCTCGTTGTTACCCTGGCAAAGCGTCAACATAGTTGCGCTTGGTATATACACCATGCCGGTAATTTGGGGCCTGGCCGCTTACTGGGCCTGTGCCGACAGCAAGCTCTGGCGTCCAGCCCTTACTTTTGCAATTATTAGCGCTGTAGCTGCGCTAATTATTTACCGCTAACCAACAAGTTAAACACTATGAAATTATCTGTTTCCCCAGCACTCAGTAAACGCTCATTAAAAAGCCATTCCTGGCTTGGCTTGTTGGTATCCGTGCTTATGTTTTTGGTGTGTTTTTCCGGCACTGTGGCCGTGTTTAGCCAGGAAATTCAGCGCTGGGAACAACCTTTTGTGTATGAGTCGCTGGATTACCAGGCCAGCACTATTCAAACCGCTTATGAAACCCTGCTAAACGAGCATCCTGAGCAGCTTTCCGACCACATCATTATTCGGCTACCCACACCGGACTTACCGCGTACCAGCATTACCACCGATCATCAAAGCTGGTTTATTAATGAAGACGGTTCACTGGGCGCCATTAAGTCGCAGCCATTTACAGACTTTATTGCAACGCTGCACGAAGCCCTGCACTTGCCGGAAACCTACGGGCTGGTATTAGTGAGCTTAATGGGTGCCTTACTTAGTGCATTGATTATTTCAGGCGTTATGGCGCACCGGCGGATCTTTAAAGACGCCTTTAGTTTTCGTGGCAAAAGCAATCCACAGGCACGTGAAATCGACCTACATAACCGCTTAAGCGTATGGGGTTTGCCCTTCCACCTAATGATTGCGCTAACCGGCGCCTATTTCGGACTGGCCAGCTACCTAACCGGTTTCTATTCCGACGCCTTATATGATTCTGACCCTATGGCACTGTTTGCCGACTTGTACGGTGATATTCCGCAACTGACCGATCAGCCGTTAGTGCTAGACATTCCGCGCGCTATGGAGCAACTAAAAGAAGTGTCCCCTGGCACCCAACCCGTATTTATTACCGTAGAAGAAGTGGGAACCGAGTCGCAATATATGCTGATTGGCTCACAGCATATGGACAAGCTCATTTACTCGGAGCAGTACCGCTTTGATGCCAGCGGCAACTATATGAATAAAGTTGGTTACGCCGATGGTGAACCCGGTCAGGGAGCGGTTTTCTCGGTATATAGACTCCATTTTGGTCACTTTGGCAGCGAGTTCGTGAAAGTTCTATACGGACTGCTAGGCTTAGCCCTAACCGTGATATGCGTTAGTGGTATAAATTTATGGCTGCAAAAACGCGGCAAGCGTGATGCGCTCAATAACCTCTGGCTAGGTATTGTGTGGGGCAGTCCGGCAGCTTTGGCTGCAGCAGGTGTTGCTCAAATCGGCCTGCAAGTGTCAGCTACTCCGGTATTTTGGCTGGGAATATTAGCGGCTATGGCTTACGCACAATGGCGTAATGCGCATGCTCAGGTTCGCTCGCAATTGATTGGCCTGACGATACTAGCCTTGGTTAGTTTAGTACTGGTACATCTGTTCCGCTTCGGCGCCAGTGCGTTAGAGCCAATATCTATACTGGTAAACAGCTGCTTGCTGGGTGTTGCCCTACTACTTATTTGGTACTGGCAAAAAACAGGCGCTACTGATGCTTAATCAGTAGCGCCTTGTTAGTCGCTGCAGCTATGTTCTAATTGATTACAGCGAACGACCCATTAATTCAATTTCAGCAGCAACACCGTAAATCTCACTCGCGTCGCCCTCTAACTTGCCACTTGGCGTGGTAGTTGGCCACATTGGCAGTAAGTCGCGAATAAGCTGGCTGGCCTGGGCAAGCTCAGTTTCTGCCTGGGCTTTCTGTTCTGGCGACAAGCTATCTAAACGCGTCAGCACAATTTCGGTAAAACCCAGCGCATCCTGATATTCATGCACGTTAGACACTTCACCTTCTTTAATACCAATAGCGTATTCTTCCGCCGCAGTAGAGAGCATGGAAGCAACACTCAATAGCATGTCGCTGGCAGTCATAGATTCTATGGGTTCGTTCTTGCTAATGGCTTGCTTAAGCGTTTCATAGTTAGCCATCACCACATCGCTGTCGGCGTCGTTGTTTACGCTGTTAGCCAGTGCACTTAACGGCTCTGCAAAACCCGGCAAGTTACGTGCAGCAAAGGCCCCTTCCAAACCACTATAAAGCTCATCACCCGGATGCTTCATGTGGGTTTTCGCCATGGCTAAATGGCCTTGCTCATATAGCTTCATACCTACCCATAAATGGCCACGAATAAGACCAAGTTGCGCCAGATACTCTTGGTTATTGGTGCGCAGATCAATGCTTGCATCAACCATTTCGGCTTCGCCTGCGGCTTGCATAGCTACCATTTGTACCGTTTGGGGAGCTACCGGTAACGCGTGTGCGTTGGCCATGCCTAAAGTAGTAGCCATAGTAGTGGCTAGCAGTGCCGGCGACTGTTGCCAAAGCTTACGTTTCTCAATCATAATGTACCTCGTTGTGAGTTGCCGAAACCACGACCTTTTCCACAAGGGTCTGGTTCATTTTCTTAGGTTACTATATAGTACATATAAATGATAACCATTCTCAACTAAATGATACAAGTTTATGCTTATTCATCTGTCTCAAGTTATTGATGCCCCTACCGTTGCCGCCCTTCGCAAGCGTTTAGACAACGCGCAGTTCCGTGACGGTAAATTAAGTGCCGGCTATGCTGCAAAAGGCGTAAAGCAAAACCAGCAAAGTGAAGGTGACGACCTAAGCCAGCACGTCGTTAGCTTGATACAAGAACGTTTGTTAAAACACCCGGTTTGGGTGCAAGCGGCACAACCAAAACACTTTGGTCGCTGTATGCTGAATCGTTATGGCGTGAGTGATCATTATGGCTGGCATGTGGACGATGCCTGGATGCAGGGCATACGCACGGACTTATCATTTACAGTCAGTTTGAGTGCGCTGTCAGAATACGACGGCGGCGCGATGGCTATTCAGGACACCAGCGGCGAACGTAGCTGGCGGTTAGACACCGGTGACGTGCTGCTCTACCCCAGTCATTATTTGCATCAGGTAGAAGCTGTAACCCGCGGTGAACGCGTGGCTATGGTCGGTTGGTTACAAAGCTTAGTGCGTGACCCGGGCAAGCGCGAACTGCTATTTGAACTTAGCCAGGCGCTGGAACACGAATTCGCGCAGCAACAGAAATCAGCGCAGTTTGATCGTTTGAGCAAGGTTTACC
Source organism: Pseudidiomarina planktonica (assembly GCF_900177775.1). Lineage (GTDB taxonomy): Bacteria > Pseudomonadota > Gammaproteobacteria > Enterobacterales > Alteromonadaceae > Pseudidiomarina > Pseudidiomarina planktonica. The sequence continues at coordinate 1,595,523 of NZ_FXWH01000001.1, forward strand.
AGAATCTGCAACGGCAGTGGCTGGAGTAACAGCCACCCTTCAAAATCACCTTGAGAACAAGCGATCCTTCATACGACGATTAGCAGTTCTGAGTTTAGCGCCAAAAGTGTTTTTCTTGTAACGCCCTTTTTCTTCGTGCCGAATGACTGAAACTTCTTTTATTTTAAGCGGTTTGCCATGAGTGCCTAAAATCCAACGAAAAGCGCGGTCCTCATAGGTTTTCACCCAGCGCTCTTGCGGCTGCTGGTAGCACCTTACACCTTCACAATAGCCGTATTTACGGGCCACATCACCAGCCACAATTTGTACTGCACCGGTGGCTTTTTCAAAGGTATGCATTTTAAATTTGCAGGTTTCAAGTACAGATAAATCAACACCATCGTCGCAATCTTTATTTAAGATGGAATCGTTCTTACACAGTAGCGCCGTTCTGCTTACCTTCTTCGGAAATACCAGTATTGAGCGTTCGCCGGAGAGTTGCTCAAACAACGATGGAAAGGTGTCAGGACCAAAAATAACATCGCAATCGGTAAACCAAATCCAATCAGCTTGGGTTGCCTTTGCTGCTTTATTACGACCAATAGCTCGGCGTAATAATTGTTCTTTCGACAAGGGGGTAAAATTCCATTCCACGTTAGCTATCTGCATTTGGCGATAATGCTCAATTAACTCCACCGTCTTCCTGTCGTCTTCACAATAAAAACCAGTAAACACCACTTTAAATTCAGTGGGCGGGTAATTAACCAAGGACTGCAACTGAAACACAAATAAATGCGAGTACTGCCAGCAATGAGCCACAATTTCGACCATTTCCGGCGGTTTCGGCTTTGTTTGTAGAAAACTCTTTGGGGGGGCATGATAAAACCAGCGGGCGGGAAGATAACCTGAGGCGGCAAATCGAAGTAAGAATTCGCTACTTGCATCCACCATTCTTGTTAAGCTCATATTTTTGACCTTGTTGTTATTCTTTTTTTAGGGTTTTATATGAATCCTGCACAACCCTAAAACAAAGCGTTTCATCTATAAAGTGAAAAATTCGCTTTTACTGATTTTAATAACCGAGAGCCACAACTAACCTATGTCGATTATTGCCAACATAAAGTATCTCTGGCTTAGAAAGTACAAATCCATTGCTGGGATATACCTTAAGAAAACAGCCCAGCAGCGCGTAGAAAAATTGTGGCAAGAGCGCAAGAACCTGCTTAACCGAACCTCTAACCAACTCAATCAGCCACTGATGATAAATCTGACATCGTTTCCGGCGCGTTTTGAAACATTACACCTGACGTTAAAGTCACTCTTATTACAGAACACTAACTTTGACCGCTTAAACCTGTGGTTGTTCGAACCTGACATAAATAAACTTCCCCAGCAGGTTTTAGAACTCCAAAACTATGGCTTGTCGGTTATGCCAGTACCAACCGACACCCGCTCCTATAAAAAGCTAATTCCGGCTTTAAATGAATTCCCCAACGCCTTTCACGTAACCGCTGACGATGATATTTACTATCGCGAAAATTGGCTGCACGCACTCACCAGCGAATATCAGGGTAACGACAACGAAATTCTGTGCTGGCGCGCCCATAGAATTAAAAAAGATAAGAAAACCAATCAAGTACTGCCCTATCGCAAATGGGAACCCAAAACCGAAGTTCGCGGGCCGGATCCTTTATTGTTCTTCACTAGCGGCGCAGGAGTGTTATTTCCGCCGGGAAGCCTTGGCGAACAAGCGAAAGATCAAACACTTGCTACCAAACTAGCGCCTTATGCTGACGATTTATGGTGGTACACCATGGCACGAGTGAATAACTGTAGTATTCGCCGCGTTGGTAATAATCCGAAGTTAATTACCTGGAAAGGCAGTAAGGGTGAGTCACTGTGGACTTTTAACAAGCAAGAAAGCGGCGGCAATGATCAGCAGCTAGCTCAATTGAACGCACATTTTAATATTTTCACGGATGGGAAATAACATGTCGCCTCACCTATTGGTGAGGCTCGCATTTTAGTAGTGGAAAATGAAGCTAGCGTTTAAACGGATATAGCATTAGCTTTAAAAAACTGTGCACCGGCACGCCTTTCGTATCGTGCAAGCCAACACTTGCAGGGGACTCATTCGGCCGTAAGTAGAAAGTGCCAAATACATGATCCCAAATCATCAGCACATTGCCGTAGTTATTATCGGCCTCGCTGAGCTTGGTGGAATGGTGCCAGCGATGCACTTCGTTCGTACTAAAAATGTAGTTTAACGGCCCGAACTTAAACGCCACATTGGCATGCTGGAATACCGATACCACCCCCGCCAAACCTGAATAGCCCAACACCACCTCTTGCGGCACACCAATCAACAGTAATACAAAAATGCTAGCCAAATAGTGCCATGAAATATTAATGGGGTGCGAGCGATAGGCATTCATCCAGTAGATACGCGATGCGCTGTGATGCACCAGATGAAAACGCCACAACACCTGAAAATGATGCGAAATCCGATGTAAGCAATAGCCACCAAATTCAGCAATCACTGCCGCCATAAATAGTTGTGTTACAAAGAACAAGTCGGTTGGAAACAGAATGGCTTCGGGCGACTCAAACAGCCACACCACCAACACCACAGCCAGCAAGTTACCAACGTTTTTTAGTGCTGGGAATACCACGCCCATAGTAGAAAATAAGGTGAGGATATCGATTTTCCGATCACTGCCAATACGCCTCTTCCAGTCCTGGGAAAACGGCATCCAGTGCTCACACAGCATGACCACAAAAATGGCCGTTAAAAAAGCTATAAACTGCGCCGCTTCCATGGGAAAGTCGGACTTAGCCGCCCAGTCTAAAAAGGCTAAACAGGCAAGAATAGCTAAGGGATAAACAGCGACCTGCGCCAACCAGATACCAGAACTGGTTTTTACTACTGAAGTTGACATAACACCCTCCACAAGGCCTTTGATTCAACATCAGTGAGACGCGGGAGGGTTAATTCGGATGCAGGTTTACCTGCCGGGTCGAAGAGTTAATTAAACTCTATTGGTACTTGTACTGATATACCTCCACAATCTCCGTCGCCGTAGCTAACCGTTAATGCGTGCGTTTCCTGGTCATGTAATTTAGTGACGAACCACACTGTAGTTTTACCCTGATATTCAAACGGCTCTACCAGTGAGAAGAAGTTCGGCTCATCAAAGCCACCTAGAGCCACTGCAACCAAATCGAGCGGCATCTCTTCAATCGCGTCAGGCAAAGATACATAAATACTATGAGCCCCGTCTTTCTGCTGTTCGATAACCACTTCAAATAAGTGAGCATATTGTTCGTTCCATACAGCGAACTTTTCTTTTGGAATAATACATACCGCATGAGAAAAAGAGCTGACGAAAAACAGTAAAATCAAATAACGCATGTACAATCCTCTAGTAAACTCGCTTTCAAAACGATTACATGAGCACTGAATTAAATAATAAAGCTGGCATAAAGAAGCTAAACGAGAGAGCCGCTGAACCTGTTATAAATAGCGCCAAACAGCAAAACGCTGCTTGAGTGATAAACACTGAGGGTTTGGTGGATGCACTTTGTTTAAATGAGAAATAAGCCAGTAAAACGCGACTTTCCAGCTGGCTGTATTTGGCTTCGAACCAAGCTATTGCAGGCTTTAAATAGATGAGTAAAAAAGCGAAAGCTACCTCAATACCACCAAACTGAATGAGCAGAGCAAATTCCGGAGCTAGTACTGCGATAGTGAGTATCAAAAATCCGAAAAAAATCTTCTTAAGTAGAGATAAATCTTCCCAGTTTTTCATATAAATCCTTTTTGCACGCCATTAATCCTGCGTGCGATCCTTTAACATGGTTTTAACTTTTGAAACTACATGAGTGGAGCTTATTTGTACAGAGTCAAAACTAATGACACGGCACCATATTCAAGCTTCCACATAATGTATGATAACTATAAATAGTCTGCGGGGGTTTTCGTGAGCGCATTACTACTATTAAAAACACTTGGGCTTTTTATTATCACGGCAATAGCCGAAATAGTTGGATGCTACTTGCCGTACCTTTGGCTGGTGCGCGGACATTCAGCCTGGTTAGTGGTGCCTGCTGCAGTGAGTCTTGGATTATTTGCCTATCTGCTAACCTTGCACCCTGCCGAAAGTGGACGTGTGTACGCGGCTTACGGTGGTATTTATGTGCTAACCGCATTAATCTGGCTACGGGTGGTAGATAAATCCCCGCTGTCTCTATATGACCTTATTGGTGCTGCTTTTGTACTAACGGGAATGGTGATTATCGCTTATGGCTGGAAATAAATTTAGAGTAAAATCATGAAATATCTAATGATTCTATTATTTTTTGTACCCTTTTATATTCATGCAACCGACCCCGGTCAATTCACTGAAGTTACGCTGGAGAATTTCGAACGTCTTGGTTGGTCAGTGACTATTGAGGAAGGCAACGATGGTTCAGATTTGCAGTATGGATTTCTCAAGTTTCCTGCCAAAATCTCAGAAGAATATAGGGTAGTGGGTGTGCAGTTTTTCTTAAATGACTTTGCCGGAAACCCCCTATCTATGTCTTCTAGCAACGCAAAGATCAATGATGACACGCCAGAGCTAATTTTTGCTTATAATTCCTCAAATTCAGATGCTGGCGCGTGCATTCAGTACGGTATTGCTCGAGAAGAAGAAACATTCGATATCCGAAATTACTGTATACGATCGTTTGAACCATTTTATCTGAATCAATCCCAGTGAACTTTATACCCTGACCTTTTAAGGAACTGTTTTGAAAGCCATTTTACTTGCCATGCTGCTAATCCCTTTCACCACGCTCGCTGCCGAAAGAGGTTTTGTTGAAGTTGGTGAATTTGAACTCGAGTACGAGATTGCCGGACAAGGGCACCACACGGTGCTGCTGGAAGCTGGGGCTGGTGGCGGTATTACTGAGTGGGATTCGGTATTTGATGGCATTGCTGAAAATGCCAGAGTGATTCGCTATTCACGAGTTGGCAATGGCAACTCCACGCAAGTGAAACGCCACTTTACCTCTGTCGACTATGCCAACCATACTCATGAGTTATTAACCAAACTGAACATTGAAGAGCCGGTTATTCTGGTGGCGCACTCTTATGGTGGAAGTATCGCTCGTGATTTTGCGGCGGCTTACCCAACTAAGGTAAAAGCTCTATTAATGCTGGACCCTTCCTCAGAACACGATGTAGATGTTCTGCGGGCCATAAATCTTGAGCAGGCCAATAAAGAGATCGCTCAGATTAAACTGGACGATATGGCCAATGGCATGTCGAATAACTACCTGGATTTTTGGAGTAAGCGGCCCCTGCCTGACTATCCGCAAATTAAAGATATTCCAGTAACTGTAATTGCGTCAGTGAAGACCATGGAAAATCCACCGAATTTATTTTTTACTGACCGGGGCCGCCAGCTTTGGGGCGAACACTGGCAGCATTGGGCTGAAGCGTTTCCACAAGGTAAAGCCGTGTTAACCACCAACAGTGGTCACTTTGTTCAAGTTGACGAACCCGAATTGGTTTTACAAGAGCTTGCGATCCTATTGCAGCAGGCCAGCGTAAGTGAGTAAAAGCACTTAATGGGTCTGTTTATGCACTTTACCGAATCAGAACAATCACGCATTATTGAAATGGCATGGGAAGATCGCACGCCCTTTGAGGCCATTGAAGAGCAATTCGGTTTAGACGAAAAGCATGTAATAAAATTTATGCGAGCGCAGCTCAAGCCCGGCAGCTTTCGGCTCTGGCGTGAGCGCGTAACAGGCCGCAACACCAAACATAAAAAGCTGCGTCCTGAAGGCGTTTCTCGCGGTTATTGCCCCACTCAGTACAAGCAGCGTTAACAACGAATCAAAGGAATGAACAGTGCCAACTCTTATTTTACCCTCGGCTGACTACCAGCAGAGTTATATTAATTACATTCAAGAGTTGGGCAACGAAGAACGTTACCCTTTTCCGCTAGACTTTGATCACAGCGACTTTGCCGCCTTACTAAAGCGAATTCATAACTTCAGTCAGGGGTTGAATATTCCTGATGGTTTTGTGCAGAGTTCAACTTACTGGTTGGTTGAAGACGATGAAATTATCGGCTGCACCAATATTCGCTATCGTTTAAACAGCCAGATAGAACACTGCGGTGGCCATATAGGTTTAGGTATTCGCCCATCGTATCGTGGTAAAGGCTTAGGTAATAAATTGCTTGAATTAAGCATCGATAAAGCTAGAGCCTTTGGCATTAAAACCATTCATATTCATTGTCATACCCATAACGCCGCTTCGCGCCGCATGATTGAGTCATGCGGCGGCCAGCTTCATTCTTGTATTGAAGTGGATGACGAACAAATTAGCCGTTATACAATCGCAAGCGACCCGCTATAATCGCTCACGCTAACAACTCATAAAATGGACTTTACTTCTAAATGAAACGCATCCTAGTAGCCGCAACGCTTACCTATACCTGCCTATTTTTAAGCGGGTGCTCCCTGGTTAACTATTTAGTAAACGACGCCAATCAGGTGCAACGTATTGTGCCGGAGTCAGGTGGCAGTCAAAAAGCAGCCGACGGCCGCTATGAGAACTTATTTCCAAAACTAACCGACTACCCGGTTACCTGCGAAGAAGATTGCTATCCGGCGCACCCCGACGTTGTTTGCGAAGCTACTGCCGAGAACTGCCGTTACCAGGGTGACTCCCCTAATCTTGCGGCTGATGCCGGCTTTCAAATTCATTGGCTTGGTCACGCTACGTTTTTAATTACCACAGCAAATGGCCAGCAATTCTTATTTGATCCTGTGAGTGAACAATTTGATTTCCCCATTAACTGGGCACACTCATTATCAGGCGGCATCACTCGCACAGCACCACAGTGGCCAGCTGTTGAGCAATTAAAAAACGTTGATGCGGTACTGTATTCTCACCTGCACTATGACCACTTTAATAAGGCTGATATTAAGCGCCTGGGCGAAAATCCAAAGTACTTTGTCCATCTTGATACCGCCGATTACCTGCCAACTGCGGGGCTTAGCCTGTTCGAAATGGACTGGTTTACTACGCAAAAGCTTGGCGACACTCTGGTTCACGCGGTGCCTGCGCACCATTTTAACAGCCGTTACTGGGTGCCGTTCTTGTATAGCGACGAAGAAGCAGCTCTCTGGGGTGGTTGGATACTTGAACACAATGGCAAAAAAGTGTTTTTCGCGGGAGATACCGGCTATTCAGAACACTTTAAAGAAATTAATGAACAGCATGGTGACATTGACGTGTGTTTATTACCAATAGCGTCCTACCATCATGAAACCAGTGGAAAGTGGTATCGCTACGTTCATACCACCCCTGAAGATGCTCTGGTTGCCGCCAAAGATCTGAACTGTGGCGTTATGATCCCCTGGGGTTACGGCAACGCCAGTTGGCAAATGGGCGACCGCTCGTCGCACTCACCGTTATTGCGGCTGTTAAAAATGCACCCAGAAGTGAACGGCGACCTGCCTATGGTAATTCTGAACGAAGGTGAACAAATCGCGCTTTAATTGCTGTAAAAAAAGCCCCGACATTCGCCGGGGCTAAAACCTATCCAGGGAGTGGAAAGGGAAAGTCAATTATCTGTAACCCGCTGCGTCAGTTCGCCTAATTGCGGTGAGAGCGATTTAGAAGTATTGCTGTACTGGTCAAACTCTATGCTGGTGTAAACCAGCGCAGCAATGCTAATTGCAATAGAAATACTGCCGGTAATACTTAGCCATTTCGCCACATTGGGGTCGCGTTGTTGCGTACGCAGGTAATGCATTCGCATTCCACCAGCAACCAAAGCCGTTAGCATTAGCCCAAACAGCGCATAAATAAGCTTCACCGTCAGGCCGGAAAAGTTTCCGAAGTGCAGCGGATCGGCTGTATCCGCAATGCGTGCTACTAACCCTAAATCAGCAGCATACTGAGTAGACACAACCTCCCCTGTAATCGGATCTAAATACACTCGGTTAGCGCGGTCTCTCACCAGAATTGAATCATTCTGACCTACCAATGACATTGGCTGGTTGTAGCCGTGCGGATAATAGAATCCGGTAATATCCATATCTGGTCGCGCGGCTCTGGCCTTTGCAACTAACTCAGTAACTGGCAATGCGCGTTGGCTTTGCTGTGGCTCTGAATGCTGCACTGTGGGCGATGCCGGATAATGATCCAAGTCAAAATCAAACATCATTCGTTCAATCAAATACCACAAGCCGGTAAAGGCCATCAGCGCAACAAACCACCAGGTCCATAGGCCTATCCATTTATGCCAACCAGACCAGTCGATACGCTTTTTCCAACTTAGTTTGCCGGGGTTGTTGAGAAACCCGCGCCACCATTTGCGATACACATAAAAGCTAGAAACCAGCGAAATAATGAGCAATAAACTGGTAAGCGTAACTATATACTTGCCCACGCTGCCCATGGAAAGGTACATATGAATGTTACGCAAAAACCGCGAAAGCTGACCCCAACCACCCTCGCCTAGCAAGGTTCCGGTGGCAGGATCAAAGTAAACGAAACGAAAGCCCTGAGGTGTCATTAACCGAACTTCACCCGCCAAGTAGTCTTGCGCATGAACCCCGCCACCCAGAATATGGCTGTCGGCATATTCACTCACCAGATTTGACTCTAACTGAGCCCAGTTAACCGGACCATTGCGATCTGACAGCGCGCGGTACTTTTCGTCGCTTAGGTACTGAATTTCGTAGCTAACGGTGGCCAAAACGCCAGTGGCACAAATGAGCAGCAGAAGCCCCGCAAACGCAAAGCCTGCCCAGGAATGCAATGTAAACCACTGGCGATTGGTCATGGACTACTCCTTAGAAGCTATATTTCACAGAAGCGTATACACGACGCGGCTCACCCGGGAAATGGCCGGTACGACTTAAGAAACCGCTGGAGGCATATTCTTTGTCGAACAAGTTCTTAATGTTCAGCTGGAACAACCAATCTTTATTAATTTTGGTCTGCCAACTCACATCAAAAACTGTATATGGTTTCACTTTTTGGCCGGAGAAGCTGATTTGCTCGCTCACATAATCCATGCCACCGCTGATAGATGAGTTAATGGCTGCCAAATCATAACGCGTCCACAACCCAAACTGATGCAACGGCGCATTCACAAAGCGGTCACCCACCGCATTAGTAATGCCCTGACCCGGAGCTGTTTCTACTACCCGAGCATCGTTGTAGGCATAGTTGGCATTAAGCACCCACTGGTCGGTTAAGTCACCCAGCACGTCAATTTCAAAACCGCGGCTTCTAACTTTGCCCACGTTACCTAAAATAGTGCGGCCATCATCTGAAATTTGGTCGGTTGCCTGTAAGATATTCTCACGGTTAATTTCATACACCGCAGTATTCACACGAATGGCGTCGTCAATAAATGACCAGCGCGCACCCAGCTCGGCAATGTCAGATTGCTCGGGCTCAAATGGGCCACCAACTTCAGGGTCCTGGCTACCTGCTGATTGTGGCGAGAAGCCTGTACCATAAAGTGCATAGGCACGTACCCAGTTGGCAAACTCATAGGTACCACCTACGCGGTAGGTCAAATCGCCGTCATCAAATTGCGTAGTTCCGGATTCGTCTTTGAACTGGTCATAACGCAAACCAACCAGAATATTGGCTTTGTCATTAAAGGTAATTTGGTCCTGCAGATAAAAACCATCACGCTGCGCTTCGGATTCACGCGGAGTTACCGCAGCTAAGTCAGTAGAATATGGACCAGAAGTTAGCCCGTAAACGGGATTCACAATTTCTAAGTAAGGCACTTCATCGGGGTTCGCATTGTTACCAATAAAGGTATTTTCCGAGGTGTAGGTTTCAGCACCCATTAGCAAGGTGTGGTCCAGACGCCCGATCATGACTTCACCAACCAAGTTGGCAGTTACGCTAGTGGCCTGGTTTTCACGATACTGATTGCGGAATTGGCGCGCGCTGTAAACAGCATCAGCAGGATCGGTTACCGGGTTGTAGTCGGCATCAACCAAGCCGCGTGGTTCGTGATAGTTCTGACGCTCAGTGTTGTCATAATGACGAACCGTTACATCGCCACGCCAATTCAGTGAGAAATCATGGTTAATACGAGCCTGATACACGCTGGCATCTAAGGTTTGAAAATCGGTCGCTTCGTTGTGGTTCCACTCACGGTCGGTCACAAAGTTCCCGTTATTATCAACCGGCACACCACGCAAACGAGCCCCCTGGTAGTCTTGCGTATAATCAGTTAACTGCAAAATAACTTCGGTAGTGTTACCAATATCAAAGGCATAGCCTAAATCCAGAATTTTATTAGTTTGCTCAGTGTTATAGCGGAACGGCTGCTCGTTGTCGTAGTAGTAAGCTGCACGATAACGTTGCGATGCGTCCTCATTTATAGGTCCACTTAATTCAATCGAGCCTTGCTTGTAATCGTAGTTACCCAAACCTAGCTCAATAGAACGGTCGGCTACAGCCGTTGGCTTTTTGGTTACGTAGTTAATAATACCGCCGGGCTGACCGCTACCGAACATAGCTCCACTTGGGCCTTTTAATACCTGAATTTGGCCAATATTGAATAGCTGAGGTACCGCGAAACCGTTAAAGGGGTCACCACGAACACCGTCATATAAAATCTCGTCCTGACGGAACCCACGGAAAGTAACACCAGAATAACTAAAGGAGTTAACCCCACTAATACTGCGGTACAGATCAGTTATTTGCCGGGCAGCCTGATCATTAATTAACTCTTCGGTTAATACCTGAACGCTCTGCGGGATCTCTTCAATGGGAGTTGCTGTTCGTGTGGCAACGCTCGTTTCATTTTGGCGGTACAAGGTTTGCGCGCGCCCTTTAATGTTAATTCGCTCAATGGTGTCTTGGGCGCTTTTCTCTTGATTATTGCTAGTAGATTCAGCCACTTGAGCTAACACAGGCGTGCTAGTAATACCGGCCAAAGTTAGTGCGAGAAAACACTTAGTGAACTTCATTTTTTTATCCCCCTATGAATTGTGCGAGGGATCTTAAATGAGAACGATTCGCATTACAATATTAATAAACGGATCTTTATCGAGAAAATACAGGCTGGTTTTTTTCGCTTATATGGTTTAGCCTGACCCAGATGTTATAAAAACATTAAATCATGCAAAGGAGTGACTGATGAGTTTTAACGCAACGCTAGTTGGACAGTTTCTGGCAGTTTTCGCCCTGATTATGGGCGCATTGACCTATTATCTCGGTAGAAGAAAAACCAATACCCCAATCATTGCTGGTGTGCTTGGTGCCCTGCTCTCGCTGATGCCATTATTAGGCTTAATTTATGCCGCCGCATTGGTATTAAAATCAGATGTGAAGCAAAGTTGAGCCCGAAGGCTCAACTTTTGTTGTAAGCAGAATAGAATTAAAACTCCAGACAAATCTTACCGAAGTGTTTGCCTGCTTCTTCATAACGAAAAGCGTCAGCCAGCTCTTCCAGTTTGAAAGTTTTATCAATTACCGGCTTAACGCCGTTGCTTTCCAGAGCTCGCACTAAGTCTTGCTGGTTCTCGCGACTACCTACAATCAGCCCCTGTAACCGCGCTTGCTTGGCCATTAACTTGGTGGTTGGGATTTTGCCTTCGTTGCCGGTTAATACGCCAATTAACGCAATATGACCTGCAATAGCCACAGCGTTAATAGACTGCGGTAAAGTACCCGGCCCACCTACTTCAATCACGTGATCAACACCACGGCCGTTAGTTAATTTGCGAACTGTTTTACCCCACTCAGGATCGTCTTTATAGTTGATCACATGGTCAGCACCCAGTTCCTTGTACCGCTCCAGCTTTTTATTCGAAGACGAGGTCGCAAACACAGTTGCCCCCAGACTTTTAGCTAACTGGCAGGCAAATACCGATACGCCACCACTACCCAACACCAACACTGTGTTACCTGGCTTAATGTTGCCGTCCACCACGAGTGCTCGCCATGCGGTAAGGCCTGCTGTGGTTAAGGTTGCCGATTCGGCGTGGCTATAGCCGTTTGGCTGATGGGTGAAGAATCGAGTTGGACGCACAACCGCTTCGCGCGCATAGCCATCAATTCCATCGCCTGGCGTTGAGCGGAAATCACCCACCGCAGCAGCACCACGTTGCCAGTCGGGAAAGAAGGTTGATACCACGTTGTCGCCTACCGCGAACTCGTCAACACCCTCGCCTACGGCTTCCACTACGCCGGCACCATCGGACATTGGAATGCGCCCGTCTTCGGTTGGAATAAACCCGGCAGCAACACCGTAATCATGGAAGTTAAGTGAACTGGCTTTAATTTTAACGCGAATTTCACCCGGGCTGGGTTTACCCGGATCATCGATTTCCGTTACTTGAATGTTGTCCAGGCCAAATGGTTCTTTCAACCGTAGCGCTTTAATCTTGTTCGCCATACTTATAATCCTCTAGTTTAAGACTGTACAGATTAGTAGTAGTAAGCCTAGGTGATTAGATCAAACTGCGCCTACATTAATAAAAACAGCTGATTATGTTCAATACAAAGCGCGTGATTAACCGCCAAAATTGCATATACAAGTAAAGCGACTAAGCTTGTGTGAGTAGTCCTTTAATAAGGATCGGCCACATTTCTACCCAGATGCACGTTTCCATAAGCTTAAAAAAGTGCCGCATGGCGCTTCTTTTAATAAGCTTACTGCCAGTTATCCCCCTCTCGCCAGCTCTAGCTAACGAAGGTACCTCTGCGCCTCCCAGCAAGGTAATTTTCGGTGGAGACTCGTCATATCCCCCATTCGAGTGGCTTAATAGAGGTATACCAGCAGGCTTTAATGTTGACTTGGCTCGTCAGGTGAGTCAGGTAGGAGGTGCCGCTGTTCAGCACAAACTTGGTTCCTGGAGTGAAATGGAACTGGCACTGAGAAACGGCGAGATAGATATTCTTCCGATGTTCATATCAGAACAGCGGCAGCAAGAGTTTCAATTTACGACACCCTTTTTTGTGGTGAGCCATGCTATTTACGGAACTGATAATCAGCCTGCTGTAGGTGGTATTGAATATGTCGTGGGTAAGAGTGTGGCTATGGAAGAGCTGTCGTTCGCACATAAACAGCTAATCACTGAAAACCTCGAAGTGAATTTAGTTTTAGTTTCCAACGCTCTTGAAGCACTTGAAGCAGTAACTGCAGGCACTGCTGATTTCGCGCTATTAACCGAGTCCACGGCAGATCTCCTTATCGACGTTCATGAACTACCTTTATCACGCGCTAGCCCGCCATTTTGGCCACGTGACTATGCCTTCGCGGTAAGAAAAGCGGACAACAAGCTGCACGCATGGCTACAAGAGTCACTAAACTCAGTATTCACCTCCGGCGATTATCAAGAGATTTATGAAAAATGGGAACCTGATATAAACTCGGGTGATTATTATACCGTTCAAGTGCCGTTTTATATTGGTTATACAGCTATAGCGGCAATTCTATTAATGACTACGTTTTTACTATGGTCATGGATTTTACAACGACGGCTGCGGTGTAAAACCGCCCATCTTAATCTTGCATTATCTCGCGCGAAGCAATCGAAACTTGAAGCTAAGTTTCTGGCCGAACATGAAACTGAGACAGGACTGCCACGCCCCCATCACTTTTGTCAGCTAGTGGATGACGCGATAAAAAGTAAGCCGACCAACTGCGAATTATTGATTTTTAAACTCGTTTATCTAAACGAAGTTCGCGGCACATTAGGGCAGTCTTATTCCAAAGATCTAATTACATTTATTACTTCATTACTTGATGCAAAAATAACTGGGCCCTGTTGCTATTATGGACGCGGTATTTTTGCAGTTTTTTCCGATAGTCCTGAAATAAAAGAGTTTTTCCGGCTGCTGTCCGTTAATCAGGCAGAAGAGCTCCCCTATTCGAAATACGTGGCTGGTTCTGCTAGTTTCCCTGATCACGGAACCAATAGCGACACCCTTCTTTCGAATGCAGATTCTGCGCTTTCGGTAGCGTTAACGAATCATAAAGACTGGGTTCTTTATGATTGTGCTATGGCACCCGACCCAAGACATCAGGAAATTATTGCAGCCTTCAGAGGTGGCTCACTCAAAGGTATGCATGCTGTTTTTCAGGCTCAGGTAGATATTGAAAGTGAAGAAATAATAGGTGCAGAAGCTTTGGTGCGGTGGCAACATCCTACACTCGGCTTTCTTACCCCTGACATTTTTATTCCGCTCGTTGAGAAATTGGGATTTGTATCTCAAGTAACCGCGCTGATGATTGATGAAGCTATGCGTATCGCTGCAAAATTACGCCGGGAAAATCGACCAATGACCTTAAGTGTGAATGTTTCTGCTCTTGATCTTGCTGGCTCCAACTTTGTAAGTACGCTTAAAAAGACAGTAAAACGCCATAAAGGCCAGTTCTGTGATTTAAAACTGGAACTAACTGAAACCAGCTTCTCTAATGAAAGTGAGCGTATTAGCGAGGTATTGCAGCAGTTGAAAGACCTTGGAGTAAAAGTTTCGATTGATGATTTCGGAACAGGTTATTCCTCATTAGCCTATCTCAGTATGTTTCCAATTCAAGAATTGAAAATTGACCGTTCGTTTGTCTCAAATATGCTTAAAAACATAAAGAACTGCAACATTATAAAATCTACATTAGTACTCGCTGATCACCTCAATCTTAAGACCGTAGCCGAAGGTGTAGAAGATGAGAAAACCCTGGAGCTACTGCGCGAGCTTGGATGCGATTGCGCACAGGGTTACTTTATTTCAAAACCACTTCCGGAAGCGGATTTCCTTAGCTTTCTTGGAAGATACATGGCTACTTAATTTAACTTTCGTTAGTTAGTTAAGCATTTTGAATATTGTTTTATGTGTAGTCGTAACAGCCAAGTTATTGTCAGGGAAAGCCGATAATCTTTTATTAGTAAGTACTTATACGGTTATATGGAACGCTGTTATTCCTTTCGCCGGATTTATTTACTTCGCTTATTTATATTTCAAAAATTCAAGAAAAATGACAACAGCATAAGTCTGGATGTCGCCAATTTAAATCAGCAGATTTAATTCAAACAGTAGCTTACGCGCACTTTGTCGACTGTCTATTATCAGCAGTAATTCGATTCTATATTCTGTGCTATGAACTTTGTAAAATACCACATTGTGTTCATCCAAAGCCCACTGACGATACTCCGTCAAACCTAAGTCAAATAATCGTTCGCTAACTGGCGCTAGCTCAGGGTTTTCAGTCAGCTCTTGTTCGATGCGACGTTTGATATCTAACGATGTGTTCAGTGCGAATTCAGAAGAGTTACTTCGAGCTAAAAATGCCCTAAATCGCTGCAAAGACAACTTGAATAATGGAGATGCAACTACCCTATATTTTTTCTTTGCGACGGTGGCCATAGTGTCACTCGAACGCATCATCAAGTTCCAGAGCCCCGTCTTGCAAGGATTTCTCTGACAAACGAATCACTTTCAGCAACGCGAGTGTTTCCTGCTGGAACTCATAATCATCATAAGACTGAACCACATAAGCTGGCTTGCCCTTCTTCGTTACAAGTAAATCTTCCTTCAGCTCAAGTGAGTTAGCGTTCTCTTTCAGATAAGTAACAGTTTCGGTTCTCATACCAACCTCTAAAAAGGCTTTTTAAAGACTGATTTAATGTTAGCAACAGATTTTGAGCAATGGTAGTAAAATCTTCTGTTCTTAGACCAGAATGCTCCTCGAGCATCGACAAGTCTTAGCCAGCGCGCTATAACATCAATAAAAATCAATGAGATTCCACGAATGAAAACCACACTAACTATTACCCTAGCCAGTTTGTTCTTAATGTTTACCGCTTCAAGTAAAGCCGAAGTCGCTTCCTCGTCAGAACATGGTTTCCAAATTAAGCTTGAGCAGACTTTTGACGGCAGCGCGCAAGAAGGCTACGACCGCTTCGTGAATCATATTAGTGGCTGGTGGTTGAATGACCACACCTGGTTTGGTGACGCCGGCAAATTGTCGCTAAATGCCACTGCTGGTGGCTGTTTTTGTGAGATTGATGGCGACCGGCAAGCACAACACATGCAAATAACTTACGTAGACCCCAATAAAGCGCTGCGTTTAGTCGGCGGGCTCGGGCCGCTGCAATCGCTGGGAATGAGCGGCACTATGACAATCACCTTTGCCGACAACCTTCTCAGCCTGGATTACATTGTCGGCGGTTATCCAACCATGGATTTCACCCGGCTTGCACCCATTGTTGACGGCGTGCTGTCACAGCAACTGGCCTCGTTTGGCGGATACCAGCAATAAGGTATCCGCACAGCCCTCGCAACTGCCTTCACAACTACCCTCACAGTTGTTAAACAAAAAACCGATCACCTACAGAATCTCTTGCTTTCAAAGCACACTCCTGAAATGTTAACAACGATTACATTAATTAGGATTGTATGAACATGAGATTCACAACATTTGTACGTTCGGTATTGCTAGCCCTGTCAGCTTGCTATTTACTCGGTTGTAACGACAGCTCACCAGAGCCCGTGCAACCTCAGGAATACACTATAAGCGCGCCATCAAACCCTGTTTATTACGGCCCTGGTGTCGCATTAAGCCCCCTAATTGGTGTCCCCGCGCAACTCGACAACGGCCAGATAATTTTTGTAGATGATGTTTTTGATTTTGAATACCAATTTGGTACCTCTTATGAACTCCGGTTAGTTACTTTTCAAACCAGTGATGGGACTACTTATTTCAAATTAGTTGAAGTGATTAGCGCAGAACCTGATGCCATTGGCACTAGCTACATTTACAGCGATGTCGAACTAACGCGAGGCTCTTTTACCGAGAAAAGCTCGGGAGTATTCGGTTTTTTTGGATACAGCTTTTTATGCGCTCAAAACCTTGATTGCGCCAGCTTAGTTGCAATTAGCCAAAGCGGTGGCTTGGTAGAAGTGGAGTTTGACTATACCGGCGGTGCTGTACCTATTACTTTGGTGCGCTGGAACTAATAATTACCGTTCACGGTGGTTCACTAAAATCAGGTCACAAAAAAGCCCACCAAACAGGTGGGCTTTGCATTGTTTGTAAAGCTCAAATCAGCTTAGTCTGTGTAGGCTGTTTCTAAAGTCACACCACTAAAAGACTGATAAGCACGAATGCCGATATGATAAGTACCCGCTTGCGGCGAATTCACACTGCAAGTTTCATTATTACCACCAAGGTACGGACGGCAATCCCAGGTTGAGGTGCTTGGTTGGCTACCGTAATTCAAGTACAAATCAGCATCGCCTGATCCACCTGAAATTTCGACATTCAAACTGCTGGTGCCAGCCGGAACTTCAACGGTGTAACGTACCCAGTTGCCAGTTGAAGCGGATAAGTTATCGTAGGTATCACCACCAGAACCGCCACCGGTTGAACCACCCGTGTACTCACCTACTAAGGATACGCCGCTATAAGCAGAGTAACCTTGTACCATCACGTAATAAGTACCTTCCTGAGCGTTCGCAATGTCGCAGGTTTCATTATTTCCGCCTACGTACGGACGACAATCCCAGGTATTCAATGTTGGTTCTGAACCAAAACGTACATACAAGTCAGCATCACCAGAACCACCAGACATTGAGAATGACAAGTCCGACGCACCAGCTGGCACGGTCATGGTGTACATCACTTCACTACCGGTTGCGCCGCTCAAGTTCGACTCAACCACACCATTTTCTAGTTCGTTTTCACCCGGGCCGCCCGAACCGCCGCCACCTAATGCGAGGTCAACAGCTGCAAAGGCGTCGACAATACCGGTGCCACAACCACTGCAAGAACTAGGGAAGGAGCGAGAGGTTTGCTTCAATATAGACTCAACTTCATCAGGTGACGCTGACGGATTCGCTTCCTTGATCAGCGCTGCCACACCAGCCACATGGGGAGCTGCCATGGAAGTACCCTGACTGTAGCTATAGCTATCAGACCCTGGCGTGCTTGAACCTGAGTTGTAGGTGGACAACACCCCATTTGGGTCATTAGCGAAAGATTGCGCACCACCTGGAGCAGCAACATCTACGTTGGTACCGAAGTTCGAGTAATATGACCGGCCACCGTCACGATTGGTTGCCGCAACATTCACTACGCCGCTACAGTTACCAGGGTTGAAATTGCTTGAGTTCGAATTGCTGTTACCAGACGCAATCACCACGGTTGAGCCGTTACCACGCGCAAGGTTAATCGCTTGCTGGGTGGTGCTTGAACAACTGCCCTGCCCACCTAAACTCATGTTAATAACGTCAGCCGGATTATTGTTGCCTGGCACACCTGACACGTTACCACCTGACGCCCAAATGATGCCGTCAGCAATATCGGCTGTTGTACCGCCGCAACGACCGAGCACCCGCACCGGAACAACATTCGCGTTATAAGCAACGCCAGCAACACCGCTGTTGTTATTCGTTACCGCTGCAATGGTGCCGGCCACATGGGTACCATGCCAACTGGACGAACGATCTTGCTCCGGAAAGCCATTCCCGCAGGCACCGGCACTAGTCCAGTCACCAGGGTCACTTGCATCGCTGTCGCGACCATTCCCATCGTTCCCAATAAATGGGTCCGAAATCATGTCGTAGCCGGGCAAAATATTGGCATTTAAATCAGCATGCGGACGATAGCCAGTATCCAGAACCGCCACCACAACACCCTGACCGGTTGCCGCTTCCCATGCTAAAGGCACATTCAAACCACCGTTGCCTTCATAGTAATGCCACTGGTCAGAATATTGCGGATCATTAGGCGTCGCAAAGTGCTGTAGTAATTGGTTAACTTCGACCGATTCAACCTGTGGATGATTTTTGATTTTCTGCAACATCCGCTCAGCTTGTTTCGAATTCATGCGTTTTTCTGAGTCAAACACAAAACGCCCCGGAAGACCCATACCACGACTAAACTTCAGCTTAGTACCGAGTTCGCTAGAAAGCTCCTGCGCAACTCGGCTGGCCTGATTGGCTACTTCTGCAGCTCGAGCCTGACCGCCAGCAGATGCTGCCTGAGCCACTTCATTCATTAAGCGTGAGTTCTTTTTAAACTCAATGATGAAGCCAGCTGATAACTCAGTCGGCTGTTTTGTAGTAGCCTTGCCCTTGCCTTGGTTGACTCCCTCTGCGGCCACTACGTTACTTGATAAAGCAACGCTACCCAGCGACGCCACCAATGCCAGCGCTATCGCACTGTGCTTCTTACTGTATTTGTTTTTATTGTTTTTAAACATTAAGTTACCTTTTGTTCTGTATAAAAAAAACGCCGAAAAATCGACGTTACAATTTGTAACACATGTAAAATAAATGTAAATAGAATGACCGATAGAGAATTGCAAAGGAAAGGTAAAGAAGGTTTTATTCTGGACAGAACACAAGGTTGAAATAAGAGGGCTATACAAAGCTTTATCAGCCGATGGCAACCCAACATTAGGAAGCCACGCCCCGCGTTATTTTTATAGCGAGGCGTGGTCTTTTTTTACAACGCGTCGACAATTTCCGAGAAAGATGAAGCCCAGTGATATAGTCGCACCGATTCCCCGGTGTGCTCAACAATTCCCAGTCTACTAATCACGCCACGTACCGAATCACTTTCATCGGCACGCGGATCATGAATCAGTAAATACTCAGCGTTCGCTTGTTGCAGGGTTGCCGCCGCATCGCCAATGCGCGCTTTATTTAACGAGAGCAAGGTTACTTGGGGAATTTTCGACACCGCAATCATCATGTCTTCTGCCATTAATTCACCCCACGAAGATTGCCGCTGAGTTGCTAACGCAATACTTTTAGGCCCGTGAATATCTTTCTTTGAAAGCATTCCTATTAACCCCCCTGCACTGTCTACAATGCACGCATAACGTTCCGTCGATTGATTGATCTTTTGCTCAACCACCGGTAACGGTGTACTGCGGTTAAACCGCAACGGGGTGCGTTTCAGAAAGTCATCCATCACCAACACGGCCGGCTGGTGCCAACTTAATTTGTGCTCGGTAACTGTTACTTCTGGTTTAACGGCTAAGGGATAATGGTCAGCGTCCGCTGACCATTGCAAACTGTGGTATACACTCATGGTAAGTACTCCATTTAATCAAGAAGAAAGGAATTTGACTAAATGGTATGAGGTGGCGCTCTCGGTTGTTTCTGGCTATAAGCGGATTCGCTAAAAGATAACGGCTTGGAAAACGCAATTTCAATTGCGCCGACTGATTTAACGTTATAACTAACGTTGACACTAACGTCCGGCTGATCGCCAGGCTCTTGTTCCGTAGGCGACTCTAAGCTTGGTAATGTAGGGGCTACCAGGCCAAACTTGCCAATTGAAGCAAGCCCACCATGAATGCTTCTATTGCTTTCAGTGTTAGCGGCTGTTTTTGAGTTACCAACACTATTCGCGCCTGCTGGCGTTACCAACAGACTTATAAATAGTGTGAAAAACCAAAAACGCATTGCCTGCATGGGCTGATTACTCAAATTAGCGATAAGAGCCGTATTAGTAATAAATATGCGGTTCTATGGTTATTTTTTCAAGTGGCACAGAACTAGTTATTGCAGTTCGCATTGTTTTGATGGGAGCATCGCACCTGACGTGAAACGTCAGGCTACACCAGCGGCAGAATTCGTTTTCAGCCAACCTTCAAGTTCGGTTCTGAACATAGGCTTGCCAATAAAGTACCCCTGGCCAAATGAAACTCCTAATTCTTCGCAAGCTTTAAGTTGCTCCTCAGTTTCAATACCTTCTGCGCAGGTTCTCAGATTTAAATTTTCAGCTAATGCAGAAGCGGCGCCCACAATGGCTCTACCCCAGGGTTTATCCATATTTTGAACAAAATGCATATCTATCTTTATAGTATCTATCGGTAAATCAGATATGTAGGCCAGCGATGAATGGCCAGTGCCAAAGTCATCCATAGCAATTCCGTAGCCAGAGCTTTTCAATTCAGAGAGAATCTTAACGGCACGGTTCCGACGTTCCATTACACTTGTTTCGGTGATTTCAAAATGGATTCTGTTGGCATTAATTGGGCTGGCATCAAGTAGCTCACTAAACCGGTCCATCATGTCAGGCACACCGAATAATGTTGTGCTCAGGTTTACCGCTAAACTTCCGCTAAACCCGAGTTTATCCCAGTCTGCAGTATCTGCGAGGCTTGTGCGTAGAATTTTTTCGGTGAGCGGCATCATTAACGGACTATGCTCAACAAAGGGCAAAAAATGACCGGGCGGTATAATGCCATGCTTGGGGTGACGCCATCGGCACAGTGCTTCAACACCATAAATTTTGCCTGTGTCTAAATTAATCTGAGGCTGATACGCAACTTCAATCTCAGCATCATTGATTAACGCCTTTTCAAGATCGAGCAACAGATAGAATCGCTCTCGTTCTTTATCGTCCTGATGCTTCTCATACAGCATGTATCGGCCGTCTACTCTGCGAGCTTTATCACAAGCGAACACCGCCGTTCTTACTAGTTCGGAAACAGACGAAGCGTCGTCGGGAAAAGAACTCAGTCCGATATAACCGTCCAGATTGTAAGCAACACCACTCACTTCAAATGGATCTTTCAAGGATTGAAGAAGCTTAGCTGCCATTTTTTCTACTTCAGCTAAATTCACTTCACAATAAATGAGAGCAAACCGATCTTGAGTAATATGATAGAGAACATGATCGTTACCGATTAGTTGCTGAATTCTCCGAGAAACTTGTTCAATAACGTTATCTCGTTGACCGGGGCCGAAGGTACGTAAAATAAAGTCAAACCCTTCTATATCAATAACCATCAGGGCAAGAGACTCGATTAATAATTTCCCGTCCGATATTAAGGGGTTCACATCTCGGTAAAATTCGTTTCTGGAAAGCAGCTTAGTGCGAGAATCTCTCTCAGCAGAAACATCGCGCGTATTTGTGCTCTTTGTAAAAAAAGCCATTCGATCCTCCTCCCCCTTTGCAGCGGAATTTTCTAGTAATGCTCAGGATATTCTTTCGCATAGGGCCTATTAATTAACCTCATTTAAGTACCAGTTCTAGATAATGCTGTAAAAGGACAAAAGCACCTTGTTATTAGACTAGTCTTACTTTTACATTATATCCACAGCCATACTTGACAGACGAGCCGGCTCGGGTGATCTCCAGCTTGCGGCATATCAATTTTTCCAATCGTTGTATTCCCGAATTGTTGACTACCACTCAGGAATACAAAAACGTTAGGTTACTCTGTAATATCGTGAGATTATCTGAGAATGGAAGATCGCCTAAAATCCTTTAAACGCGGGGATTCAGACACAAAAAAGCCGCTCATGAGAGCGGCTTTTTATTTGGATTGGTGGAGCTGGGGGGAGTTGAACCCCCGTCCGCAATACCTACATCCTCGGTACTACATGCTTAGTCAGTTATTTAGTTAATCAGTGTGACGCCAACTAACAGGCTTCAGCACTAACGAGCCCGATTGGTTTTAACGCTTCAGCTCCGGGCGAAGCATCCACGCGAGTCTACTTTAGGGTTAGCTGCCCTGATCCAGTCTCATAGACAAAGCGCTGGGGGGCAGGCACAGCGGGTTATTAAGCCGCTAGAGCGTAGTTGTCGTCGTTTGCAACTATAAAGTTGAGGCTTTTTACGAGGCCAGCCTCACCTCGGCATGCACCTTGGGTTTCGTATATCCCGTCGAATCCATATCAGCCCCGGGTATTCTTAACTCAAGTACGTAGTAATTATACCACCGAACGCTGGCAATTAGCCAGCGTTGTTAGTGGGTAACACTAGTCTGCGTTCTGCTCGCGCCATTTGAGTTCGTTCTCAATGTTGGCAACAGGTTGCAGCATTTCGAAGTCGAGATCTTTCACTTCGTCATTACCTTTCACCCGCTTCACAAAATCAGGGTTTGCCAGCGCTTTTTTCGCCAGCGCCATTAACGCGTCCGGGTACTCTTCGCCTAACTCTTCGTAGTTATCTTCGGTGATACCACCATTAATAATCAAAGGTACACCCACATCGCGCACTACTTGCGCCAGTGAGCGGTCACCATCTTTCAGTGACTTACGGTTAACGTCGTTGTCGGTGGTATGAATGAAGCTAACACCAGCTTTCTTCAACTCTTTTACCAGCCATTCAAAGCCCTCTTCACCTTCGGGTAACTGATAGTCGCTGTCGGTAATCGTAATCTGCGACAGGCGAATACCAATACTGAAATCATCGGGCACCGAGGAACGAGCTGCTTTCACCAACATCAGAATAAACTTGGCACGTTCTTCAATGCCGCCGCCCCACTGGTCTTTACGATCGTTAAAATGAGTGCTTAGGAATTCGTTTAGCAGGTAACCGTTGGCGGCGTGCAATTCTACCCCGTCAAACCCGGCTTCGTGAGCACGTTTTACCGCAGCAACAAAGGCATTCATAACCTGATCGAACTCGTGTTCGTCCATAGGTTTTACGTCGTACCAGTTTTCCTGATCGCCGTATAAGCCAAGCGGGTTACCCTTAGGCTGCTGCTCGCTCACACCAATTGGAGTTTCGGTAAATCGGTTGTACTGCATTTGTGCACCAGCGTGCATCAATTGCAAAATAATTTTCGCACCAGCGTCGTGCACACGTTTTACTATGGGTTCCCAAGCTTCGGTTTGCGGTACGTCGGCAATGCCTGGTTGATTGGCGTAACCCTGGCTCGCGTCTTTGTCTAAATAGGTGCCTTCAGTAATCAATAAACCGAAGCCGCCTTTTGCATAGCGCTCGTAGTGATCGGCCATAAGTTCGTTGGCACAACCGTCGGGGTCGGCACTCACACGCGTCATAGGGGCGAGCACAAAGCGGTTGTCCAACTTCATTTCCGCGAACTCAGTAGTACTAAACTCGTTCTCTAAAATGCCTGTCATAACAATCCTTTTGTCTGCTTTAAACTATGTCTATATACAGATATAGGACCGAAATGGATGATTTTAAAGGGCGGCTGACAAAACCAAAGCTGCTTTTTGCTTACGAGAGCCATAGCCAAAGGCGCGTTTGAAGGTATTGTGAGGAATGGGTAAATATTGTCTATCGGCTGCCGATTGCCAGGCAAAGGTGTCCTGATCGGGGTCGTTTATATACACATATTCGTCGTCTGCAGCACAAATTAACACCCAGTGCGGCGCTTTGCTTTGATCGAACACATAGGTGCTTATTAACGCCACTACTAATTTGCCGCTGTCTAAGTCGCTGCGCAACTGGTCCAGACTGTAGTCCCCTACTTCTATGGGCACACCGGCACTTTCCAGCGCATTAATATCGGCCTGCTGAATGCGGCTCATAATGCGTTTTTTCTCTTCGTTACGCACCGAGTCCATCAATAACGGGCCGGACTTACTTACGTGCACAGTTACCGCCATGCCCCGGCGAACCGCCGCGCGCGCTAACCCATGCGGACCACAACCGCCGTGGCCGGAGGTCATAAATATAGTGGTCGCTTCACGCCATATTTCCAATTCTTCATGCTGGTGTTCAGCGCTTGGAATATCAAAATAGGCCATGGCCATGAGCAGGCTTGCCGGGCCGCAGGTGAACTCGGTGCTTTGAGTTAAATAAGGTACCAGCCGCTGCTCACCGCTGGGTTGATAGCGTGGTAACAACTTCTGCAGCACCAGCGCGTCGGTGTCGTCTTCGTAGTACTCGGCACGTATTTCCATGTCGTAGTAGTTTTGCTGATGATACAACGCCAGTGCAGCTTGATTATCCAGTTGCACTTCCAGGCGTAAAAACAGGCAGTGGCGCTCGTCGGCATCGTGCTCGGCTGCAGCCAGTAACTTTCGGCCAATACCCTGGCGTCTAAAGTCGGGATCTACCGCTAGTGAATACAGCCGCGCCAGGTTGGTAGCTTGCCGATACAATACAATGTAATAGCCAACCACCTGATCGTTTTGCACGGCAACCCGGAAATCACCAATGTTCTGGCTGATAAACCGCTTAAAGCTGCGTTCGCTAATGCGATCAATATGAAAACTGCGCTGTTCTATGGTCACCAATTCCGGCACATGGGCCAGAGTTGCCCGCTCGAGTGAACAAGGCACAGCATTGTCAGGCGCGGCTTGAGCCGCAGCTTTGTTCATCGAGTTCATGGTATATATACTGCCGTTTTAACAAAATATGGGTGGAAACCTGCGCCATTATATCGCACCTGATGCTGAGAAGTGGTAAACTTACGCGCAAATTTTTTAAGGCTGTTACGTTTCCCTCGCAGCAGCCGCCTGAGCCATTAATTGAGGACTTTCCGTGAGCGACCAAAAACCTTCTCTGAGCTATAAAGATGCAGGCGTTGATATTGATGCCGGAAATGCACTGGTAGAGCGTATAAAAGGTGTTACTAAGCGCACGGCGCGCCCTGAAGTTATGGGTGGTCTGGGTGGCTTTGGCGCATTATGTGAATTGCCAACCAAATATAAGCACCCGGTGCTGGTATCTGGTACCGACGGCGTCGGCACCAAGTTACGTTTAGCCATTGACCTGCAAAAACACGATACCGTGGGTATTGATTTGGTTGCCATGTGCGTAAACGACTTGATTGTGCAAGGCGCTGAACCTCTGTTCTTCCTGGATTACTACGCTACCGGCAAGCTGGATGTTGATGTTGCGGCCGACGTAGTTACCGGTATTGGCGCAGGCTGTGAACAAGCCGGCTGTGCCTTAATTGGTGGTGAAACTGCAGAAATGCCGGGCATGTATCAGCATGGTGATTACGACATCGCTGGTTTTTGTGTCGGCGTTGTAGAAAAAGAAAACATTATTGACGGCACCAAAGTAGCGGCCGGTGATGCTTTAATTGCATTGGCCTCTAGTGGTCCACACTCGAATGGCTTTTCATTAATCCGCAAGATTATTGAAGTAAGCAGTGCCGATGTACAAGCTGAATTCCATGGTAAGAGCCTGGCTGAGCATTTGTTAGAGCCTACGCGTATTTATGTGAAGTCAGTGCTGAAACTGCTTGAAACTGTTCCTGTGCATGCAATTTCGCACATTACCGGTGGCGGTTTCTGGGAGAACATCCCGCGCGTATTACCTGCCAACACTAAAGCCGTAATCGACGGCAATAGCTGGGACTGGCCGGTAATTTTTGACTGGTTGCGTGAGAACGGCAACGTAAGTACTCGCGAAATGTACCGTACTTTCAATTGTGGCGTTGGTTTGGTTATTGCCCTACCAAAAGACCAAGTTGATGAAGCACTGAAAATTCTGAACGCCGAAGGCGAAGACGCCTGGTTAATTGGCCACATTGAAAGTGCCGCCGACGACGAAGCTCAGGTAGATATTCGCGCGGACGAAACTTGCTAATGCCAGATCAGCAAAACGCACAGCAGAAAAAACGTATTGTTGCGCTAATCAGCGGCTCAGGCACCAACATGATGGCGCTGCATCGCGCCTGTGAAGCTGGTTACATAAATGGCGAACTGGTTGGTGTTATTGCTAACAAGGAATCTGCCGGCGGTTTAGCCAAGGCTGAAGCCGAAGGTATTTCCACAGCAGTGTTGTCGCACAAAGATTTCGCCGAGCGTGAAACCTACGACGTGCAACTGCAGGCGTTAATTGAAACCTATCAGCCAGACCTGATTGTGCTGGCGGGTTTTATGCGTATTTTAACGCAGCCAATTACACAGCATTTTGCGGGTCGCATGCTGAACATACACCCTTCGCTGTTACCAAAATACAAAGGTATTAACACCCACCAGCGAGCCCTGGATGCCGGTGATACCGAGCATGGTGTGAGTGTGCATTTCGTAACCGAAGAGTTAGATGGCGGTCCGGTAGTTCTGCAAGCTAAAATTCCGGTGTTTGAAGACGACACCGCAGCCGATTTACAGGAACGTATTCACGAGCAGGAATACCGTATTTATCCGCTGGTATGTCAGTGGTTTTGTGCTGACCGCCTGCGCTTAACCGCCCAAGGTGCCATGTTAGACGGCGAACTGCTTGGCTCGCAGGGGTATGCTACCGACTAAGCTCGAAAGCTATTGCGCAGTCGTTTCATAATTTTTAAGCTCAAGGGTGGCGGTTTCGTCGCCATCTTTGGCTTGATACATACGCACTAAGTTGTAGTTTAACTCTGGTGCAAACCAGTAGTCAGTAACTCGCGAACTGTTTTCTCGTACCCGCTCCACCACAATAGTTTCGAGCGTGCCGTAGGGTAACTGAACTTCCTTTTTGCTCTTCCAGCGAAACTTCAGGGTGTCATCGGCGCCCTTCTCGTCTACCACGTTATATTGCCATTCGCGGGTTTTACTATCGGCTTTATCCGCTTGCGCAACGTCGCGCTGTAATTGCACCAAGGCACTGGCTTCATCCAGTCTGTTTGCGTTCCACTCTAGCCCTACCGCCTTGTCATTGGCCTGATTTACCAACCGCTGCTGATCGTAATCAAAGCGCGCCGCAAAGCTCTTGTCCGAACCTGTGCCCGTACGTGAATAGCTAAAAACCAATGGCTGAACTCTATTGTCTTTCAGCTTGAACTCACTGTTAAAAGTGCGCTTATCCGATAAAAACAACCAGGAAATGTCGGTCATCATAGTGAGCTTATAGGCGTCATTTTTCGTAGTTTGTAGAGTACGCACGGCATGGCCGTAGTCAGAGCCGCCTCTGGTAACCACGTAGTCAGCTTTAAAGGGCGTTAAATCGGACTGCTCAACCTTGTCATGCGTGGCTGCCGCAGGCATTGCCGTAGCCATCATAAAACCGGCCACTACGCATAAATTCGCGAGCTTTGTGAATTGGGTACCGATGCCTTTTGGGGCTAGAAACATATCTACAAACCTCTGTTTTTATAACTAATTTTAGAATAGCGCTTCAGCTTAGTAGGCACAAGCGCGGTGCACAAAGCGCAACTGGCTACACAAGTTGACACTTGCTAGCTGTAAAAATTCAAACGCGCGTTCAAATTTACCTTGAATTTGCCCTTTATTTGCTATAATTTGGTCGCATAAATTTTACTGGTCAGACCTCTAACTCGGTTATAGGTTAGATGACAGGTTGAAGTACGGAGTACAACTATGAGTATCACACTTTGGATTATTGCCAGCCTTTTAGTGCTAGGCGTTTTAATGTATCAGCGCGCATCGCTGCTGCTTACCAGTGCCGCACTGGTAGGTTTATTTGCTGTTGGCCAATGGGCAGGCATTGTTGGTCCTGTACTTTGGGTTCTGTTAGCACTGGTTCTGATTCCACTGAACCTGGCGCCACTGCGTACCAGCCTGTTAACAAAACCACTGCTGAAAATGTACCGCAGCGTAATGCCGGAAATGTCGACCACTGAAAAAGACGCTATCGATGCCGGTACCGTTTGGTGGGAAGGCGAGCTGTTCCGTGGTGCACCAGACTGGAAAAAGCTGCACAGCATTAAAAAGTCTGAACTTTCTGCTGAAGAGCAGGCGTTCCTGGACGGCCCGGTAGAAGAAGTTTGTAAAATGTGTAACGACTGGGAAATCACCCACTCGTTAGCAGACATGCCTCCGGAAATGTGGCAGTACCTGAAAGACAATAAATTCTTCGCCATGATCATCAAGAAAGAATATGGCGGTTTAGAATTCAGTGCTTATGCACAGTCACGTGTACTACAGAAGCTTGCTGGTGTAAGTACGGTACTGGCCAGTACCGTTGGCGTACCTAACTCATTAGGTCCGGGTGAGCTGTTACAGCACTACGGTACTGACGAACAGAAAAACTACTACCTGCCGCGCCTAGCGAAAGGTGAAGAAGTGCCTTGTTTTGCCCTGACCAGCCCTGAAGCTGGCTCTGATGCCGGCGCTATTCCAGACACTGGCGTAGTGTGCAAAGGCGAGTGGGAAGGCAAAGAAATTGTTGGTATTAAGCTGAACTTCAACAAGCGTTATATCACTCTGGCACCCGTTGCTACGGTAATTGGTCTGGCGTTCAAACTGAACGATCCGGACGGCTTGCTGGGCGACACTAAAGAACTTGGTATTACTGCTGCGTTAATTCCACGCGACACCAAAGGCATGGAAATTGGCCGTCGCCACTTCCCGCTGAACGTGCCATTTATGAATGGCCCGATTCGTGGTGAAGACGTATTCGTACCACTTGATTTCATTATCGGTGGCGAGAAAATGGCCGGTAAAGGCTGGCGTATGCTGGTTGAGTGTTTGTCGGTTGGTCGTGCTATTACCCTACCTTCAAACAGTGCTGGTGGTATCAAATCTATCGCGCTGGCTACCGGTGCCTACTCGCGCATTCGTCGCCAGTTCAAATTGCCAATTGGTAAAATGGAAGGCGTTGAAGAAGCCATGGCACGCATTGGCGGTAATGCTTACCTGATGGACGCAGTAACTTCATTGTCTACCACAGGTATCGATTTAGGCGAGAAACCTTCGGTCATTTCGGCAATTGCTAAATACCACATGACTGAGAAATTACGTCAGTGCATGGACGATGCTATGGACATTCATGGTGGTAAAGGTATTTGCTTAGGTCCGAACAACTATTTAGGTCGTGGCTATCAGGGCGTTCCTGTTGCTATTACCGTGGAAGGTGCAAACATTCTGACCCGTAGCATGATGATTTATGGTCAGGGTGCTATTCGCTGCCATCCATATGTACTGGAAGAAATGGAAGCCTCAGCTGATCACAGCGCGGCTGGCCTGAAACGCTTTGATAAAGCTATTTTCGGTCACATTGGCTTTGCCATGAGCAACTTTGTCCGTTCACTGTTCTTAGGTTTAGGTGGTCACCGCTTGAGTGCTTCACCTTACAGTGACAGCACCAAAGTGTACTACCAGCAAATGAACCGTTTCAGCTCAAACCTGGCGTTGTTGTCTGACGTTGCGATGGGCGTGTTAGGTGGTTCACTGAAGCGTAAAGAGCGTATTTCAGCGCGTTTAGGCGATATGCTGAGCTACCTGTACTTAGCTTCTGCCACGCTGAAGCGTTTCGAAGATGAAGGTCGTTTAAAAGAAGACTTGTCGCTGCTGCGCTGGGGTGTTGAAGATTCACTGTATAAGTTGCAGGAATCACAACTGGCCCTGCTGGACAACTTCGGCGGCGTTGGCAAAGTAATGAAAGTTATCATGTATCCGTTTGGCCGTATTGCCAAGCAACCAAGCGATAAAACCGACCACAAAGTAGCGCGCATGCTAATGCAACCGAACGAAACCCGTTCACGCTTAGGTGCCGGTCAGTTTGTGGCTCCGGAAGGTCAGTTTGGTTTCCTTGAGCAAACTCTGGTTGATATTATTGCGGCAGAGCCGTTGTATGACCGTGTTTGTAAAGCAGCGAAGCAACGTCTGCCATTTACCCAACTGCACAAAGTTGCAGCCAAAGGTAAAGAGCTTGGCGTACTGAGCGATGACGAAGTAGCACTGCTGGAACGCGCTGAGCAAGGTCGCCTGAAAGTAATTAACGTAGACGACTTTGACCATGCTGAACTGATGGCGGGCGAGGCTGCTCGTAACTATCAGAAGAAAGCTAAAACCAGCGAAGCGGCATAGTTACCACTTCCTAAATTCGTAAAAATTAAAACGGCGCCCTGTGGCGCCGTTTTTTTTCGTGTACAATCCATCGCTTCTTATAACAATAAATACGCTATCAGGAGTTCGTGCTGCATGACGCATCCTTCGAATACGACGACCAAGCGCGGTGCTTTTACCCGCTTTCTCGATACGGTCGAATGGCTGGGTAATTTATTACCCCACCCTATTACTCTGTTCGCCATTTTCTGTTTACTGATTATTATTGGCAGCGGCATTGCCGGCTACTTTGGTTTAAGCGCACAAGATCCACGCCCGGGCGGCGGCATTATTGAAGCCGTTAGCTTAATGAATGCCGAAGGCTTGCAACGCATAGTTACCAGCCTGGTCACTAACTTCACCGGCTTTACACCGCTGGGTACCGTATTGGTGGCCTTGTTGGGTGTTGGTATTGCCGAACGTTCAGGCTTGTTGTCTGCCGCTATGCGCGGCCTGGTGATGAACGCACACCCACGTGCGGTTACCGTAGCCGTGGTATTCGCCGGGGTTATTTCTAATACGGCAGCCGAGCTTGGTTATGTCGTGTTGGTGCCGCTTTCCGCCATGATCTTCCATTCGTTAGGGCGTCACCCGTTAGCTGGTTTGGCGGCGGCCTTTGCCGGTGTTTCAGCCGGCTACAGCGCCAACCTGTTAATTGGTACCGTTGACCCCTTACTGGCCGGTATTACCACCAAAGCAGCCAACTTAATTGATCCGGACTACTTGGTTGGTGCTGAAGCTAACTGGTATTTCATGGCTATAAGTACTTTCTTAATTGCCATTATGGGTACCGTGGTTACCGAAAAAATTGTAGAGCCTAAGCTGGGTAAATATGACCCTAGTGAAGCCAGCATTGATTTAGAAGAGCAAAAAATTGAATCACTAACCAAGCTGGAAAAACGCGGCATGATTGGTGCCGGTATCAGCTTTCTTGTGCTAGCTATTTTGCTTGCGTTCACCATAGTGCCTGAATGGGGTATTCTGCGTAATCCTGAAACGGGTGAAGTTAGAAACTCACCGTTCTTAAAGGGCATTGTCGCCTTTATCTTTATTACCTTCGCGATTCCTGGCTTTGTGTACGGCTGGATAACCGGCGTTATGAAAACCGACCGTGACGTAATTGATGCCATGTCGAACAGCATGAGCACCATGGGCATGTACATAGTGCTGGTGTTCTTTGCAGCACAGTTTGTGGCCTTTTTCGGCTGGACTAACTTCGGTAGTATTTTCGCGGTAAAAGGTGCCGAATTCCTAACCAGCGCTGGCCTGACCGGCCCGGTGGTATTCGTACTCTTTATTGCCATGTGTGCTTTTGTGAATCTGATGCTGGGCTCTGCTTCAGCCCAGTGGGCCATTACCGCACCAATTTTTGTGCCTATGCTCATGATTATCGGCTACTCGCCGGAAGTTATTCAGGTGGCTTATCGGATTGGTGACTCAACCACCAACATTATTACGCCCATGATGAGTTACTTCGGGTTAATTTTGGCGGTGGCCGTGCGCTATAAGAAAGATCTTGGTATTGGTACCTTAATTGCCACCATGCTGCCCTACAGTATTGTGTTTATGCTGGGCTGGAGCGCGCTGTTCTTTATCTGGGTATTTGGCTTTGATATGCCAGTTGGTATAAACGCCCCTACCTACTACCCTGCGGTAACCCCCTAACCGCAGGGCACACGTCAAACTAACCCTAATGGCCCCACTGTGGTATACTGCCGACCAGATGTACCACAGTGGTTCCTCCTTTTTATAAATTCCCGGAGTTTCATGTCTTCAGAACAAACTACCAGCTCTTTTAACGAGTTGGGTCTTAACGATGCTATTTTACGTGCCGTCACCGAGTGCGGTTACACCACCCCGACCCCAGTTCAGCAACAGGCAATTCCTGTGGTTCTGGCCGGGCACGACTTGTTGGCCGGCGCGCAAACCGGTACTGGTAAAACCGCTGGTTTTACCCTGCCACTGCTGCATAAATTAAGCGCTCAGAAGCCTGCCGGTAAGCCCGCCATACGCGCGCTTATTTTAACACCGACCCGTGAACTGGCCGCACAGGTTGAAGACAACCTGAACACTTACGCTAAATACACCGGTTTAAAATCACTGGTTATTTTTGGTGGCGTTGGTATTAATCCGCAAATCGACAAGTTACGTCGTGGCGTTGATATTCTGGTAGCTACCCCAGGCCGTTTGCTTGACCATTGCCGTCAGGGCACGCTGGATTTAAGCAAAGTTGAAGTATTAGTATTGGATGAAGCCGACCGCATGCTCGACATGGGCTTTATTCACGACATTAAGAAAGTGCTGAAGCTGGTTCCGGCAAAACGCCAAACCTTGCTGTTCTCGGCCACTTTCTCGGACGAAATTAAGGCACTGTCAAAGCAATTCCTGACCGAACCTAAACATATTGAAGTTGCCCGCCGTAACGCCACTGCTGATCGCATTGAACAGCGCGTGTTCCCGGTAGACAAAAAGCGTAAGCGTGAGTTACTAAGCTACTTAATTGGTAGCCGCAACTGGCGTCAGGTGCTGGTATTTACCCGTACCAAACACGGTGCTAACCGGTTGGCTACCCAGCTAACTGACGATGGCCTGCCGGCGCTTGCGATTCATGGCAATAAAAGCCAGGCCGCGCGTACCAAGGCATTGGCGCAGTTTAAAGCTGGCAAGCTACGCGTATTGGTAGCTACCGACATTGCTGCACGTGGTATTGATATTGATGAGCTTCCACACGTGGTGAACTATGAGTTGCCGCAGGTTGCTGAAGATTACGTGCACCGTATTGGTCGTACTGGCCGTGCCGGTAGCGAAGGTGAAGCTATTTCACTGGTTTGTATAGACGAGCATAAACTGCTGCGTGATATCGAACGCGTTACCAAAAACAAAATACCTGAAGAACTTGTACCCGGCTATGAAGTGGATCCGAGCATTAAAGCCGAACCACTACAAAATGGCCGTGGCCAACGTAGTCAAGGTGGTGGTCAGGGTCGCAATCAGTCAGGCCGTGGTGGTAACGCCGGTCGTGCTGGCGGCGGTCAACGTCGTGACTCTCAGAACTCGCGCTCAGGCGCAGGTTCCGGGCGTCGCAACAGCCGATAAACGGTTACCGCTACCAAACCGCAGCTACCCATCACCATCAACATGGCATGGTGATGGTGCTGCCCTACTACATTCACTGCTGCCGACACTAACCCGGCAATTAAAAACTGCAAGCTGCCGGTAACGGCCGACGCCGAACCCGCGCGCTCTGCTTGCTCAGCCAGGGCTCCCGCCATGGCATTTGGAAACACCATTCCCAGCGTACTGATATACAAAAATATCGGAATCACCACAGCCCAAAAACCTAAACTGTAAGCGCCGCTAAACCATAAGCCAATGGATATGAATGCCAGCAATGGCAGCGATTTATTCAAAATAGTACGGGCCGTGTAGCGCTGCACCAACCAGCCGTTTAGCTGCGCCATGCCAATAATACCTACGGCGTTCGCACCAAATAACCAGCTGTAATAAGTAGGACTTAGGCCAAAGTGATCAATAAACAACAACGGCGATGCGGTAATGTAAGCGAACAAACCTGCCTGCGAAATTCCGCCGGTTAACGAATAGCGCAGGAATGCCGGATCTTTCAGTACGCCCCAATAGGTGGTTAAACTGCCGCTAATACGCACTGCTACGTCGGGCGCCCGGGTTTCCGGAAGCACTTTATGAATGGTAATTAAGCACGCCACACCCAGTGCCGCCACAATTAGAAATATGGCCTGCCAGCCAAATAGCATGGTGATGTAAGCACCCATTAATGGCGCCAGTATTGGTGCTATGCCCATTACCAGAATCAGGAACGAAAATACCCGCGCTGAAGCTTGCGGCGTATACAAGTCTCGCACCATAGCCCGCGCTATGACCAGCCCCGCACAAGCACCAATGGCTTGCACAAAGCGTAACACCACCAGGGTTTCTAAGTTCGGCGCATAGGCACAGGCCAGCGAACTGATAATGTAAATAACCAAACCAAAATACAGTGGTGGTTTCCGACCAAAGCGGTCGGAAACTGTGCCGTACAGCAACTGGCCAATGAATAGTCCGAAGAAAAACGCCGTAAGCGATAACTCAACACCGCTGGAATCCGTTTGATAGGTTTGCGCAATATCGTTAAAAGCTGGCAAGTACATGTCAATAGAAAGCGGGCCGAACGCCGTTAGCATAGCCAGCAATACTACGACTAAATCAAATCTGGCGTGCTCGGATACCGGTGGATTCTGCATTCTTTGAACGGCCTTTGTTTTGGGTGGAGCCTGCTGGCTGTTGATTATGGGCAAAATTATACCACAGCGTTATTTTTATATGGACATCTAAACGTCCAATTGTTAATCTTGATTTGCCGCCGATTTAAATAAGCAACTTGCGGGCGGGATACAAATACGGCTAAAGCGCGCCAATGGGCGCGAACCTCAAATTCACGGAGTTCGTATGCTGCAATTTATTATGACTGATCTTATTCACCTGGCGAAACTGGAACGCGAAGGCTTTGCCCTGCGTCAGCGCTTTCAACGGGAATCTATTCAACAACCCTTACACCATGAACCTGCCGCCGAATGTTGCTCCTGTGGTCAGCAACATCAGCCACGACAACACCGGGTAGTACGCACGCTAATTAGCAATAAAGCCCTGATTGCCAGTACCAACAGATGGCCAAAGCCACTACCCGACGACGTGATTGAACTGGCGTTTGAAAATGGCTGGTTTTATGTGTCTTTGAATGTACCGCTACAGCGCGTATTTCAAACTATTCATGATGGTGAATTGCCCTGGTTATGTCCGGTTTGTGCCGGCTATCAGAGCCATTCGAATTTGTTTGCACCTAGTGCCAGCATTCTGGCTGACGACGGTAGCGTTCGATATGTACCGCAATTTGTAGCGGGTTATCTGGAACAAGCTGAACAGTTGCAACACCCGGTTCGCAAGCCCCAGTTAATTTAAACGTTTTTGCAATACCCCAAGGTTGCCCTGGCTAACTACTGGTAGTTAAGTCAGGGCTTTTTTATGGCTGCACCGGGGTGTAATTAATAGTGCTGTGCTGGCCCGGGCGGGTCACTTGATCCTGCGCTCGCAACCAGTCAATAAACGACTGGGCGTACTCTATATAAGTGTCTTCCACTCGACCTTGCTCGCTAAGCTCGCCCAGCAACAACCAGCCATCGCTGCCATTAGCCACAAAACTGTTGGTAACCATGCTGTAGCGTTGGTCGTTGTTAAGCGGCTGCCAGCCCTGCTCGGTGCGAGTTTGAATAGCGCTAACGCGATTGCCATCAGCAGCACTTAAGTCAACGTCAAAGCGAATATTAGCACCGTGCGGATAAGAACCATCGGAGCCGGCGTCAGACAAGGTATAAGCCATGGTCTGCTCCAGCAATTGCTTTACTTCCGCTCCGGTTAAATCTACCGTTACCAGCGTATTCGAAAACGGCAAAATGCGGTAAGCGTCGCCTAAACTAATAGAACCTGCTGGCAATTCACCACGCACGCCACCGCCGTTTTGCAACGAAAAGTCAGCCGCCGGCACACTGCGTAAAAACGCTTGCGCGACCAATTGGTGCATATCCGACTGCCCTGCACTACCGCACTGCTCGCGACTAATCACGCCCATGCGCTGCATACATAAACGTTCCGGCGCCCGCGCAATAACTTGCTGGGTAAGCACATCAACGTCTTTAGCAAAAGTGTCGCGTACAGCAACTGCCGAAGCTTGCGGGGCAATACGAGTAAACAGGCCAGTGTCATCAAACGCTGCTGGTGCCTCTTCCGACAACAAAAAATGCGGACGGCCGCCACAACTGGAAATAGCATCCCCGTTAAACTGCAACTGCAGTTCACCTACTACTTTGCTGTATTCATAGGCATGCGCCACACACACCGGCTCACCATCGGCATTGGTAATCTGAGTTGGATAAGGGCCGTCACTGTCGAGTCCGTAGCTATTAAAGTCACCGAGTAACGTATGCGAGTCACCACCAATAATGGCATCAACTGCAGGCAACGCGCGCGCCAGCGCCAAATCGTTACTGTATTGATAATGCGTGAGTAGAATAATCTTCCCCACGCCGTAGCGTTGTAGCTCGGCAATATAGTGCTCGGCAGTTTCGCGTTCATCGGCAAAGGTGGTGGTGGCATCGGGCTGTGACGATTGCTTGGTTTTTACCGCAATGTCTAACCCAATAACGCCAACTTTCTGGCCGCCAAGGTTATAAATTTGATAAGGCTGAAACGAATCCCAGCGGCCACGCGGAGTTAACGGCGACACGCCAACTTCCGGCTTTACGTTCGCCGCCAGCACCGGGGTATTACAGTCACCTTTAGCTAATGCATTCAGAAACTTTTTCAAGCCGGCATCACCATTATCAAACTCGTGGTTGCCCAGCACAAAACCATCAAAGCACACGTGATTCATCATGGCCGCATCGGCTTTCCCTTGAAACAACGTGTAGTACAGGCTGCCGGTAATAGCGTCACCGGCATGCAATTTCAGGACATGGCGGTTTGCGCTGCTAATACGATCAATCATGGCTGCCACGCGCGCAAAACCACCGCTTTCAACGCGCACACTCTCGCCATCTAGTTGCAACGATGTACGTGAATGCGCATCCAGGTTGGAGTGGTGATCGTTCACGTGCGCTATGGTCAGCTCAAAATTAGTCGCGCCACTGGCAGTTGCTGGCTGTGTGGCTGCCGTGTCCGGTGCCATATTCGAACATGCCACCGTAGTTGCTAACGCCGTAGCTAACGCGAGTAATTTAAACTGAGCATTCATAGAATCACCTTTTTGCTGAAAGCCAATAACCACCACAAGCCACCAGCGTATCGACCTTTTATTTCAATAAGCCTATTTCACGCAAACGCTGCATTAAATAATCATCGGCAGTAATAGGCTCATAACGACAAGGGTTGTCGCTAGTAACGCAACTGGCTAACGGATCTATTAATACATCCGGATTAAAATGCAAAAAGAACGGAATAGAATAGCGTGACTTGCTGCTGTACGGTGCCGGCGGATTCACCACCCGGTGGGTGGTAGAAGGTAATACGTTGTTGGTTAGGCGCTGCAACATATCACCCACATTACAAATAATGGCGCCTTCAATAATAGTTACAGGTATCCAGCTACCATCGCGTGCCAGCACTTCCAGGCCAGGCTCGCGCGAGCCAACCAGCAAGGTCAGTACATTAATGTCTTCATGGGCGCCCGCACGAACCGAAGGCGTGCCTTCGTCCACAATTGGCGGATAGTGCAACGGACGTAAAATAGAATTCCCCATATCTACGCGGCTGCGGAAGAACTCCCGCGACTGGCCCAAATACACAGCTAAGGCATCCAATACCTGGTTGCCCAGCATATCCAAAGCCTTATAAAGCGCCAGCATACGGGTTTTAAACTCAGGAACTTCTTGCGGCCATACGTTTGGCAGCAACTGCGAAAATGGTGGTTCACCCTCAATTTCACGCCCAATATGCCAAAACTCTTTTAGGTCGACATGCTTGGCGTCTTTCGCAATTTCCGTTCCAAACGGCGTGTAACCGCGGGCGCCGCCCTGTCCTGGTTGATGGTATTGCTGTTTGGTTTCGGCAGGTAAGGCGAATAATTCGCGACTGATATCCAGCGCACCGTGAATAATGTCGATGTTGATACCGTGGTTGGTAAGCGCGACAAAACCATTGCGCTCGTAACCTTCACCTACGTTCTGCGCGAAGATTTCAAAATCAGCCTCATACTGGCTCATATCTATGTGTGGAATGGACTTCATAACCTTACCTGAATGCAATCTGTAAACGGACGCCTATGCTATGAATTTCGGCCTTAAACAACAAGCAAAATTATGTATTTCGTAAAGCTCTTGTAAAGCCCCGAACCTTAATCGATAGCCTCCAGTCCAATGCCGCGGACACTACGAATTTTTCGTAACGCAAGGAGTACCTATGTACAAAAATAAATTTCGTTTAAGTGGCAGCGCTGCAGCAATTTTAGCATTGAGCACCACCGCCTTTAGTGGAACTGTTTTGGCCGAACAACAGCCTGACTTCAACTACATTGGCGTAGCCGCGGAAAACAATAACGAGTATAGCGGTTCAGACACGGGCTTGCGATTCGAAGCTAGCTATGAACTTCAGGATCGTTACTTCTTATCCGGCTATTACCGTACCCTGGGTAACAATGGTTTCAGTAATGACGACTTCAACAGCTTTGCTGTGAAAGGCGGTCGTTACTTTGGTTTGGCCGACGGCCTTACCGCTGATTTCTCTGTGAAAGCCGGTAACGTTGACTATGATGTTGACGATTCAAACTTTTACGGTATTGAAGCAAACTTACGCCAACGGATTGGCATGTTTGAAGTTCACGGTGGTTTAGGTTGGGTTGATTACACCGACGGCGGCACTGACACTCAATACATTGTTGGTGGCCGTGCCTTCATCACGCCAGCATTAGCTATTGGTGTTGATTTCAACGACTCTGAATTTGGTGAAGGTTGGTTACTGACCGCCCGTTACCACTGGTAATTTTGTAAAGCAGGAGTTTCTCCAAGCTTAGCCTCGCTCCCGCGGGGCTTTTTTTTTGCCCAAAAGTTATCAACAAAAGCGCAGGTAACGGCATAATATATTCCACAAGATTCTGAGCTAAGCTCTACTACCGCACGCCAATAAAAGCTATGCTGATATTCTAAACTTCAGCAAGGTGCGTAACTTCTTATGACTTCGAATGTGTCAGCAAAACTTCCCGAATTCATGCAGCTCTACCGGCAACTGGTAGCACAACCCTCAGTGTCCTGTATTGACCCGAAATGGGACACCAGCAACAAAGCTGTGATTGACCTGCTGGCAGGTTGGCTCAAACAACTGGGCTTTCAGTTAGAAGTGAATGCTCTGCAGGGGCAACCGCATAAGTTTAACTTGCTGGCCAGTTATCGTCCTGACGGCGTTCAAGCCGGTGGCTTGCTATTGGCCGGGCATACCGACACTGTACCCTGGGATGAAGGCCGCTGGACTCGCGATCCTTTTACGCTAACTGAAGCTGACAACCGGTTGTATGGCCTCGGCAGCGCCGACATGAAAGGCTTTTTTGCCTTTGTACTGGAAGCGATTCGCCAGTTGGATTTAACCAAGTTAACCAAACCGCTGTATATTTTGGCCACCGCCGACGAAGAAACCACCATGGCTGGTGCTCGCGAGCTCGACAAATACCCGGATTTAAAACCGGAATTTGCCATTATTGGCGAGCCCACCAGCATGACTCCGGTAGTGGCTCACAAAGGCCATTCCACCGAGGCAATTCGAGTAGTTGGTAAAAGTGGCCATAGCTCGAATCCGGCGGCTGGGGTAAATGCTATCGAAGTAATGCATGCGGTAATTAGTGAGCTACAACAAGTACAGCAGAGCTTTCAAAAGCGCTATACCGACGACTTATTCGCAGTGCCCTACCCAACTATAAACTTCGGCAACATTCATGGTGGCGATGCCGCCAACCGTATTTGTGCTTGCTGCGAAATGCACATAGACATACGCCCACTGCCGGGCATGGCCTTACCTGAAATGTACGATTTGCTGAATCACCATCTGGCCCAGGTGAATCAACGCTACCCCAATGCAGTAAGCCTGCATCATTTGCATGAACCTATTCCGGGCTATCGCTGTGATACCAACAGCGCCATAGTGCAATTGGCTCAACAAATTAGCGGACAAACAGCCGAGCCCGCGAATTACTGCACCGAGGCCCCTTTTGTGCAAGGGCTGGGTTGCCAGACTATTGTGATGGGGCCAGGCTCTATTAATCAGGCGCATCAGCCCGACGAATACATAGAGCTAAGCCAGATAAAACCGGCGCAACAGCAACTGGAAACTATGATCCGCAAGGTGTGTGGCGGCTAACAGGCCCTTTATTTAAGCAATCTGGCAACCGGCGCGAAGCTGCGTCGGTGAATCGGACTCACGCCATGTTCTTTCAGTAAGGCCAAATGCAATGGCGTCGGGTAGGCTTTATGTCTGGCAAACTCATACTGCGGATAGTGCTCGTGCCAGGCCAGCATTTGCCGGTCACGTTCTACTTTCGCCAGTATTGATGCCGCCCCAATACATTCTTCCTGCATATCACCACCAACTATCGCTTTGGCGGGCATACTTAACTTAGGCACTCGATTACCGTCTACCAGCACTAAACTCGGGGCAATTGGCAATGCCTCTATGG
The DNA here is from genome assembly GCF_900177775.1 of Pseudidiomarina planktonica. Taxonomy (GTDB): domain Bacteria; phylum Pseudomonadota; class Gammaproteobacteria; order Enterobacterales; family Alteromonadaceae; genus Pseudidiomarina; species Pseudidiomarina planktonica. Next base: position 1,636,217 of record NZ_FXWH01000001.1, read on the forward strand.
CTCGCTGCATAGCCAGCATAGATGCCCACAGAATATTAATTTCATCAATTTCGGCCGGGTCACACTGGGCAATACTCCAGTACAGTGCCCGCTCTTTTATTTCTTCATTAAGCTTTTGGCGCTTCTTTTCACTCAACTTCTTTGAGTCGGTAATACCGGTAATGGGATCATCCGGGTTCAAAATCACCGCAGCAGCCACTACCGGCCCGGCCAATGGCCCACGCCCAGCCTCATCAGTTCCACAAATCATGACAACTCTTTTGCTCTCTAGGGGTATTTAGGTATGATACCTTGGCATTCAAAATAACAACAAACAAACTACAAAAATAACAAGGGAATCTTATCTCATGTCGCAATCATCGCAAACGGCCGACAGCTGGCTCAATCGTATGCTCGATCGGGTTGAGCGAGTAGGTAACAAGCTCCCCGACCCGGCCATGATGTTCTTTGGCTTACTTCTTATTGTCTGGGTTATTAGTTTCTTTCTTTCTGGTGTCACTTTTGACGAAGTGCACCCGCTTACCGGCGAGCAAATCAGTGTTGTGAATTTGCTTAGCGGCACCGAAATGGCTGACTTCTTAGCCAACATGGTGAACACCTTTATGGGCTTCGCGCCCTTAGGTGTGGTGTTAGTAGCCATGCTGGGTGTTGGTGTAGCCGAGCGCAGTGGCTTCATTAATGTAGCTATTAAACTGATGCTTAATGTTACCCCGAAGATGCTGCTAACCCCGGTATTAATTCTGGTAGCTATTGTCAGCCACACCGCAGTTGATGCCGGTTACGTGCTGGTAATTCCACTAGGTGGGGTTATCTTCTATGCTGCTGGTCGACATCCACTGGCTGGTATTGCGGCCGCTTTCGCCGGTGTTTCCGGTGGCTTTAGTGCCAACTTTGTGCCCTCGGCTATTGACCCGTTAATTCAGGGTTTCACTCAAACCTCGGCGCAAATGCTGGACCCGAATATTCAGTTAAACCCGTTGAATAACTTCTACTTCACCGCCTTATCTTCCATTGTTGTGGTAGCCATTGGCTGGTACCTAACCGACAAAGTTATTGAGCCGCGTTTGCAAGGTGCTGAGATTGACGGCGACCAGGAAGACATGCCGGCACTAGACGATGTAACACCACGTGATCGCAAAGCCTTTTATTCTGCAGTACTGACCATGGTGGTAGGTTTAACCCTGTTGTACCTGGCCGCAACCGCAGAAAATACACCGCTGGCTGATGCAACTGGTGAACTAGCTTCGTTTACCGCACCCTTAATGCAGTCCATTGTTCCGCTAATTTTCCTGCTGTTTATTATTCCGGGTGTGGTTCATGGCTTTGTTGCCGGTACCTTCACGAATTCGCAGGATGTTGTGAATGCCATGACCAAGTCGATGGAAGGCATGGCTTACTACATGGTTATGGCGTTCTTCTGCGCTATGTTCATTAAAGCATTCGGTGATTCACAACTTGGTACCTTACTGTCAATTAAAGGCGCCTCAATACTCCAGAGCTGGGCCTTGCCGGGCAGCATGACTCTGGTTGGCATTGTGTTCCTGGTTGCCTTTATTAACCTGTTTGTTGGCTCCGCCTCAGCCAAGTGGGCGTTGCTGGCACCTATATTTGTACCAATGCTGATGCAACTGGGCTTTTCGCCGGACTTAACTCAGGCTGCGTACCGCGTGGGTGATTCCTCCAGTAACATTATTACGCCACTACTACCCTACTTCCCGTTAGTCGTGTTGTATTGCCAGCGTTATGTGAAGAATACCGGCATTGGCTCACTGGTGGCATTAATGCTGCCATACTCCATTAGCCTGCTAATTATCTGGTCAGCATTCTTAATCCTGTACTGGACGCTTGGCGTAGCCTTCGATATTCCACTTGGAATTCAGGCTACTTACGATTACCCACCGGCGGGCTAAATCATGAGCTATCTAACGGATAAAACCATTTGGTTAACCGGTGCCTCTTCAGGCATCGGTTTAGCGCTGGCCCGCGAGCTGGCCAACTACGATGTGCGCTTAATCTTAACGTCGCGACGTGAGGATGCTTTAGAAGAAGTACGCAAAAGCTTACCAAACAGTGACAAGCATCAAGTGCTGGCCTTAGATTTAAGCCAGCCTGAGGAAGCTATGGCAGCGGCTACCAAAGCCCTGGGTGACACTCAAATTGATATCCTGATCAACAATGCCGGCGTTTCCCAGCGCAGTTTGATTCTGGACACCGACTTGAAGGTTTACCGTCAGCTCATGGAGATTGACTATTTTGGGGTGGTTGCACTCACTAAGCTGGTATTACCTAGCATGGTAGCGCGCCAATCAGGCCATATAGTCACTGTATCCAGCGTAGCCGGTAAAATCGGTACTAAGCTGCGTAGTGGCTACTCAGGCGCGAAGTACGCCGTACTGGGCTTTATGGACAGCCTGCGCGCAGAAGTTGCGGCTGATAAAATTAGCTGTACTTCTATTTTGCCGGGGTTTATTAATACGCCGGTGGCACACAACTCGTTAACTGGTGATGGTTCCGCCTTAGGCGAGCCGGATCAGGACAATGCCAGCGGTATGTCGGCGGAAGACTGTGCTAAGGCCATAGTGAAAGCCATAACCGCCCGTAAAGACGAAGTTGTGGTAGGCAAAGGTTTGAGTAAGCTGGCGCCGCTTATTCAACGTATTTCGCCCAGCTATGTGCGAAGAATGATCGCCAAGCTGTAACTTACCCAGCTATAAAAAAACGCCCATACCGGGTTACTGGTATGGGCGTTTTTTTTCAAACAGATTCGTGAAGAATACTGCTTACACCATATGCACCAGCATACTGGTTGGGTCTTCCAAAAACTCCTGCCAGCGCTTGTTAAAGCGGGCAATAGTTCCGCCATCAATAATGCGGTGATCACCAGACCAGCTTGCCGTCATCAGCTTACGTGCTACCACGTTGCCATTGGCATCAAAGCGCGGTAATTCCTGCACCTTGCCTAAGGCCACAATAGCCGCTTCCGGCTTATTGATAATTGGCGTAGCTACAGTGCCGCCAATAACGCCGATATTCGAGATGCTAATAGTGCCACCTTTCATATCTGCCTGCGCCACTTTGCCTTCGCGAGCCGCAGTGGTTAAGCGCGTTACTTCGTTGGCCACCTCAATAATGCTCTTGTTTTGTACCTGCTTAATATTAGGTACCAACAAGCCAATTTTGGTGTCCACAGCCATACCAATGTTGTGGTCATCAAAGTAAGTAATTTCGGTGCAGTCGTCGTTCACCTGCGCATTCATTAGCGGGAATTCTTTCAGTGCTAATGACAATGCCTTGATGAAAAACGGCATCATAGTAATGCGCACGCCTTCGTCCTGATACCGTGCTTTCAATTGGCGTTGCAGCGCAATCACGTCGGTCAGGTCAAACTCGTCGGCATAGGTAAAGTGCGGAATGGTTCGTACCGATTCCGCCATAGCTTTGGCCATAGCCGCCTTCACGCCGCGAATAGGTTCAGTGCGCTTGCCGCCCTGGGTTGCTGCCGGCTTCGTGCTTTCGCTTGCAGTAGGCTTCGAAGCACCGCTTTGGTAATTCTCGATATCTTCTTTCATGACTCGGCCCTTCTTACCTGAGCCTTCCACTTTGCTGATATCAATATCCATTTCGCGGGCGCGGCGGCGTACTGCAGGGCTAGCCACAGCTTTACCCTGACGGGCTGCTACTGGCGGCTCGGCCTGACCACCGGCAGATTTGCTGGTGTCCGTTGCTGCCTTGCTACCTGACTGCGAGCTAGCTTCGCTCGAATCCGAGTCAGAATCACCACTGCCGCCAGCTACGGTTAATGCAAATAACGGTTCGTGAACTTTAGCAACATCGCCTTTAGCGTAATAAAGTTTTTGTACTACACCGTCGTCTTTGGCCGGAATTTCAACCATGGCTTTGTCGGTCATCACCTCAACCACCGGCTGATCTTCTTTCACTTCGTCGCCTTCAGCAACCAGCCATTCCACAATTTCACACTCAACAATACCTTCACCAATATCTGGCAAAATAAAGTCGGTAGTGGTGCTGCCACCTTTTTTCGCTGGCTCTGGCTGAGAATTTTGCTGCTCTTCCTGCTTTGACGAAGGTGCCGGGTCTTTGCTTACTGGCTTGGCTTCGGCTTCGGACTCATCACCCGCGCTTTCAATGGCAAACAAAGGCTCGTGAACCTTGGCAATGTCGCCTTTGGCATAATAAAGCTTCTTCACTACGCCATCGTCTTTGGCCGGAATTTCAACCACGGCTTTATCGGTCATTACTTCAACCACCGGCTGATCTTCTTTAACTTCATCACCTTCAGCCACTAACCATTCAACGATTTCGCATTCAACAATGCCTTCGCCAATGTCAGGTAGAATAAAATCTTTGCTCATCGTAGGCGCTCCGTTAGTAGTTCATTGAAGCTTTAATCGCTTCATAAACTTTCAAGTGATCCACGAAGTATTCTTTTTCATGGGAGAGCGGATACGGTGTATCCAAACCACACACCCGGGCAATTGGAGACTCCAGGTACAAGAAGCAGCGGTCCTGAATGGTCGCCGCTATTTCGCTGGCAAAACCACCAGTTAATGGCGCTTCCTGAGTGACCAGTAAACGACCTGTTTTGGTAACAGATTTCGCTACGGTTTCTATGTCCCAAGGTAAAATGGTACGTAAATCAATAAGCTCACAAGAAACGCCGTCTTTCTCAGCCATTTCCGCCGCTTTTTCGATCATCTCAACCTGAGCGCCCCAGGCTAGCAAGGTAATGTCAGAGCCTTCTTTCATCACGTCTGCTTTGCCAAGTGGGATGGTGTATTCCTCTTCCGGCACTTCGCCAACTGACGCACGATAAATGCGCTTAGGTTCCATAAACAGAACCGGGTTTGGATCGAAAATAGAGCTCAGCAACAACCCTTTTGCTTCATACGGGTTACGCGGCATCACAATTTTCAAGCCTGGCGTGTGTGCGAAATAAGCTTCTGGTGATTGCGAGTGGTAATGACCACCAGCAATACCGCCGCCGTATGGCGTACGAATAGTTAAGCCACCAACATTGAACTCGTTACCTGAACGGTACCGGAACTTGGCTGACTCGTTCACAATTTGGTCAAACGCCGGGAAAATATAATCACCGAACTGAATTTCAGCAACGGCGTAGCTGCCTTGAGAAGCCAGGCCATTCGCAAATCCTAAAATACCCTGCTCAACCAGCGGTGTATTAAAGTTGCGGTGCTTACCATACTTTTCAGTTAAGCCTGAAGTAGCACGGAATACGCCACCGAAAGAACCGGTGTCTTCGCCAAAGCTATATACTTTGTCATTTTTTGCCATGGCCAAATCTAACGCATTGTTGATGGCCTGGAGTAAGTTCATTTTCGCCATTAGTCCTGACCTCCCTCAATACGACCCGATGTTTTCGGATAAGCATCCGGGTACTTCTGAATATGTGCTTTCAAGTCGCGCAACTGCTGTTGCAGCTGGTCGTGAGGTTGGTCATACACATCTTCAATAATTTCATCAATGTGCGGCACTGCTACTTTTTCAGCTTTCTTCAGTGCAGCCAATACAGCTTCTTTCTTCTGCTGATAAATTTCGTCCGCTTTTTCCTGCGTCATCCAGTCTTTGCTCAGCAACCACTTTTGCAAGCGCTCCAGTGGATCTTTGGCACGCCAACCGGCTTCTTCATCACGCGTACGGTAACCCGTTGGGTCATCCGAGGTTGAGTGACCGGCCATACGATAAGACATACCCTCAATAAGTACTGGCTCATTCTCTTCAACCGCAAGTTTACGCGCCATTTGCGTTGCTTTTAGCACCGCCATAATGTCGTTGCCGTCAATACGAATAGTCTTCATACCATAGCCAACACCACGTGGGGCAATACCGTCACCGGCAAATTGCTCGCCCTGAGCTGGGGTTGAAATGGCATAACCGTTGTTACGGCAGAAGAAGATAACTGGCACTCTATACACTGCGGCCATGTTTAATGCGGCGTGGAAGTCACCTTCCGAGGCAGCACCTTCACCGAAGTAGCAAATAGTACACTTGCCGTTTTTATCCATTTTCTGGCCGTAGGCGTAGCCTGTGGCTTGCGGAATCTGGGTAGCTAGCGGTGACGCAATGGTCATGAAGTTCAAATCAGCGCAACCATAGTGCACCGGCATTTGACGGCCTTTGCCCAGGTCCTGCTCGTTCGAGAACAGCTGATTCATAAACTGCTCTACAGTAAAACCGCGGTAGGCCAGTGAACCTTGCTCGCGATACTGACCCATGATCATGTCTTCGTCGTCCAGCGCCGCAGCCGAGCCAATGCTCGCTGCTTCTTCACCTAATGAAGACAAGTAAAAGCTGATACGACCCTGCCGCTGGGCGGCGATCATGCGCTCGTCCAACACCCGGATAAATTGCATGGTGTCGAATATTTTCAGCATAAGTTCTTTATCGAACTCAGGTAGTTCAGCATCTTTATGTAAGGTGCCGTCTTCTTTGAGTATTTGTAGCATTGGAATTTTCAACGCAGAACCATCAATAAATGACGGCTTGGTTACTATTTCCAACTGGTGTTTTTTGTCCTTCGCCATAACCTTCTCTTATAAGAATAATCGTGTGTAGACGGGGTGGTCGTTAAATTGCGCTCACTTTACCTGCAGGTTTACCCACATGCAAACACCGCCGCAGTGAAAAAACCTGCGGCAGTTGTAAATTTCAGGTAACAAACAAAGGTTAGACCAGCTTCAAACGACTCGCTGGAATTTCAGCTACTAGCAGCAAGGCACGCTGGCCAATTTTGACTTTCGCATTTGGAAATACAATGCGTTCGCCTGCCGTTTCAATACAGTGCTCAGTTTCGCCATCAGTTGCCAGCACATAACCCTGTTCAAATGGCGTGAAATTGGCAACATCGGTTGGAAAGTGTAACTGAAAGTCTTCGTGCTGGCGGTCAATGACTCGTGTTACCTCGTAAATTTTTAGCTGGTTAGCATCAAACTCTGGTAACTGCAGGTCATGTTGATTAATTAACTCACGCAAACCCTTATCAGCGCTCGCAAACCGGCTCATGTCGTTTTCACCAAACGGCTTCACTTTACCCAATTCAACAGTAAAAGCATTTGCCTCAAATTGCTCGGCACTGAAATAGGAAAACGTGGTGGTTGCGCTTTGGCTTAGCAACACCGCTTCAATGCCGCAATGATTCAAAAAGCTCAACTCATTCTTTTTATAAGGTTTGCCGTGCGTAAACGGATGCACCGCAAATTTTTCGTGCATGGAATCGCGAATTGCAGTGTGTAAATCGTAATGAAAGCGTTGACGTTTAGTACCTGTTGCTTCGTCATAAAAGCGCTGCACGTAATATTCTAGCTTTTGCGCACGTTTATGCTCGGCAGTGTTGCCATTCGCATGAGCACCACTGAATAAGCGATTCATGTTCTCGTCAACAAACCGCGTACCGTTATTGATAGCGTCCGGGTTAGCAATCAATAACATCACCCGGTGAGCAGGTACTAAATCACCAGCGATAATGTCATGAGCTATATCCCGCACCATCTCTATAGGCGCGGTTTCGTCGCCATGTACGGCACAAGATAAAATAATATCCTTACTACCAGGCTTCGGTGGGTGCGCCACCATGACACCTGAATCCCATATTTCTACGGTAACTTCGTTTTCCAGGGTTAATGTTTGCTCACTGACACTGCCGGGTTGCGTTTCCCGAGTCCATTTTAAAAAGTCAGACCATTCTAATTCCACTGGTTACTCCTGTTGTTGCTTTCCTGGCACCAGGCCTTTAGTTGCAAGTAGCGAGCGCAAAATACGCGAGCGATACTCACGGCGGTATAACACCCATACCACCAGTAAAGTGGTGCCAATAAAAAAGAATGGATGAATAAACCACATTAAAAAGGCTAAGGCGAAGTAGTACGCTCTTAAACCGTTATTGTATTCGTGACCGGCTTGATCCAGCACTTTGGCTGAGTGGCGAACATACATATCGCGCTGCTCTTCAGTATAGTCGGGGCTACGATATTGTGGCGCCACTCCCATTAACACCGACACAAAACCAAACTGGCGTATCGCCCAGGTAAATTTGAAGAAGGCGAACACAAATATCAGCGCCAACAGAAATAGCTTCACCTGCACTTTTTCAGTGCTGGTAACCGCGGTAAAAGGAATCGACTGAAGCACCACCATTAGTTTCTCAGCTGACGCCAGAACGGTTAGCACACCAGCTAGTACCAGAATGGTGGAAGAAGCAAAAAAGGTAACCGTACGTTCAACATTCCCTAACAAAGCAGCATCGGCAATTTGATGATCTTTGCGGGTTAAGGTAGCCATCCAGTCAATGCGCAGTTGACGCAAAATACTCGATAAACTGTGGGTTGTACGGGCGCGCTTGCGAGCGAAGGTGGTATAGCCATACCAGCATACAATAAAGATACCCAGCGCTATCCAGTCCAGGTATGAAATAGCCATAATAGTGTTCTCGGTCGCCACGGCGCTGCCTCTGTCTCTTCATTCAGGTTACATTGTTCATGCGATGAACAAATTAAAACGGCGGTATCAGAAAGACAATCGCGGGCACTTTTGACCAAAGTACCCGCGCTAGTGACTTTAACAACTATAACAACAGATGTTTACTATTTTATGACAGTTTTCTAGACTTTGCCTGCGCCATGGTCTTCTACCAGAGTGCTCTCTTTCGGTGGCGGTGGCGCCATTAATCCGTACCAGGACAGCATAGTACGAACGCCACGTTTGAAGTCATCCAGAATCAGGTACAAGCAAGGTATCAGCAACAGTGTAATCACGGTTGCGAACAAAATACCGAATGCCAGTGACACCGCCATTGGAATAACAATTTTCGCCTGCAGACTTTTCTCCAGCACTATTGGTAACAACCCGAAGAACGTCGTCAGTGAGGTTAAGATAATGGCCCGGAAACGGCGCACCCCGGCATCAACCACCGCCTGGCGTAATTTCACACCATCTTTGCGAGCCTGGTTAACGTAGTCCACCATCACCAGGGAGTCGTTTACCACCACCCCGGCCAGGGCAATAATACCAAACAAGCTTAAAATACTAATTGGTATGCCCAGAATCAGGTGACCAAGTACCGCACCAATCATACCGAAAGGTATTACCGACATAATAATCAGCGGCTGGCTGTACGACTTCAATGGAATAGCCATCAGCGCGTAGATGGCAACTAACGCAAACATAAAGCCGTATTGCAGCGAGTTAGTCGCTTCTGCTTCGTCCTGTGACGCACCTTGTAGCTTGTATTCAACCGACGGATATTTATCCAGAATCACCTGAATTTTTTCCGACGTAATGTCTTTCACAATCGACGAAGGTTCTACCTTCTGCTTATCAACCCGAGCACGCACGTTCACCGAGCGTTCACGGTCAATGCGCGTAATGGTGTTGTAACCAGTGCTGAATTCAACTTCGGCCAGTTCAGTAAATGGAATTTCGGCACCACCTGCAGTACGTAAACGCATGCTTTCCAAGCTGCCCACCGACTGACGCTCTTCCAGCGGATAGCGAACCATAACCCGAACTTCTTCATCATTCCGTTGAATTCGCTGCGCTTCAGCACCATAGAATGCATAACGCACCTGATTGGCTAAATCGGCCAAATCAATGCCCATAGCATTCGCCAGCGGCTTCAGCTTCAGAATAATTTCTTCCTTGCCCTCGCCAAAGGTATCTTCAATATCGAACACACCGTCAAACTGACGGAGCTCAGCTTTCAAATCATTGGCGGCAGAAGACAGCTCCGTTAAATCTTCACCCGTTAGCTGAAACTCGAGATCAAATGCATTACCACCGCCAATACTGCCACGGAAGTTTAATGCCTTAACCCCAGCTAACTCAGGAACCTGTTCACGCCAGCGGTTCACAATATCAAAACCGTCAATTTCGCGTTCTTCACCTTTGGCTAACTCAGCAAACACAGTGCCACCAGAGGTTCCGCTTAACCAAATATTGGTATGACGAATCACCGCTGCACCATCTTCATCCACTATTTCAGCGTCTACATCGCGCAGTGCCTGCTCAACTTTTTGCACCACTTCAATAGTGCGTTGTTCAGAGCTACCTGGCTGCATTTCCACATTCGCCTGAATAAAGTCGCTTGGAATATCCGGGAAGAATACCCAGCGCACGGCACCACCAGCAATTAAGCCAATCATCAGAACGAACATGGCAATGAAAGTCGCCAATGTGGTGTAACGGTAGTGCAAACATTTTTTCAAAAACGGCCGGTACTTGGTTTTCACAACGTACATTAAGCCGTCTGAAATTTTATTTCGAAAACGCTGGAATGCATTGGCCTTTTCACCACGGCCTTTGGAATATTTCATGTTGGCTATGTGCGCCGGAAGAATCAGTTTTGATTCCACCAGTGAGAATGCTAGACATAAAATAACCACCCAGGCGATAGATTCCCAAATAGCGCCCATGCCGCCGTCTACCATCAACATTGGTATAAAGGCCACCATAGTCGTCAATACCCCAAAGGTAGCCGGAATGGCAACACGCTTGGCACCCTTAACAACGTTGTCTGTGGTTTTACCGTGCTTTTCTATTTCCGAGTACGCACTTTCCCCTATGACTATGGCGTCATCCACCACTATCCCCAGTACTAGTATGAAACCAAATAGGGAAATCATATTGATGGAGATATCGAACATGGGTAGTGGCATTAACATAATGGTGCCAAGGAAACAGATTGGAATACCCAGCATTACCCAAAACGCCAGGCGCAGTTGCAGGAACAGCGCCAGCATTATAAATACCAGGAAACCGCCGGAAACCATGTTGCCGGTCATTAAATCCAAACGCCCTTGCAAGTAATACGAACTATCACCCCAATGCGCTATTTTAACTGCCGAAGGCAATTCACTCTGCTTACGGTCAACGTAGTTGCGCACGACTTCGGCAATTTTTAAATCGTTCTGGTCGCCAACTGAGTCAACCCTTACAAAGGTGGCTGGTTTGCCGTCAAAGCGGGTGAAGTTTTCAGTTTCCACAAAACCATCACGAACCGTAGCAATGTCAGCCAGCGTTAAGCGGGTGCCGTCTGGATTGTTAATTAGAACTATGTCTTCAAATTCTTGCCCGATGTACGCCTGATTACTGGTTCGCAGCAAGATATCGCCGTTTGGCGTTTTAATGGAACCGCCCGGAATATCAACTGAAGTACCACGCACGGCAGCAACAATTTCCTGGAAGGTTAGGTTATAACGCTGTAAATCCTGTTCGGAAATTTCAACGGCAATTTCGTACTCACGCGAGCCTACGACTTCAACTTTGGTAATACCGCCAATAGACTTCAGGTCGTCGCGAACGTCTTTGGCCAGTTCTTTCATGGCAACTTCATCAATATCGCCGTATACCGACAACCAAATCACCTGCCGCTGCGGTCGCACACGATAAATCACCGGATTCTCGGTTTGCTCAGGCATGCTGGCAATACCGTCTACGCGCATTTTCACTTCGTCCATGACCACTTGCGGATCGTAGCCGGATTCAACCTCAATACTTAAGGATGCTAAACCTTCCCGCGCGGTTGAAGTCACTTCTTCAATACCGTTCACATCTTCAATAGCATCTTCAATACGAACAATAACGCCCTGCTCAACTTCTTGCGGCGCGGCCCCCTGGAATGGCACCTGAATACTAATAATATTCAGCTCAACTTCCGGGAACATCTGCTTGCGTACTTCCTGCACAGCAAACAAACCACCAATGATAATTAAGAACATCAGTAAGTTAGCTGCAACCGTGTTATTCGCGAACCAGGCAATGAGTCCGGTTTGCTTTTCACCCGGGACTTGCGGTTTAGTAGTGCTCATACGTAAGTCCTCTTAGTTACCGATTAGGGTTTCGTCTGAACTAGCTTCCGGCTCTTCCGTTGCTGGCAGCGGATCGCCCTCCAAACGCACTTTCATTCCCGGTAACGGGTTAGCCAATTGCGTTAACATAACCTTGTCACCACGTTTTAAGCCGTCACTTACGAAAACGTCGTTGGCATCAGTTCGGCGCACATTCACTTTAACTTCGTGGATTTTACGCTCGTCATCTACCACCCAAACGGTTCCTTTAGAAGTTAAGGCATAACGTGGCAGCACAAATACATTGGTTGCTTCATTACCGGCCACAGCCGCCTGCACAAAGCGACCAAAGCGCAGTGGTACCGAATGCGTCTGACCTTCCTGATTGTAAGGGTCTCGAACTTGCACTACCCCATAAATAACACGGCTATTAGCATCCAAAATGCCTTCGCTGCGAACCAGCTTGCCAAACCATTCTGTTTGCTGGCCGGCAATGTCAGAGACAAATTTCACATCAGGTTCAGCCGTTAACTCAGCACCTTGAATAGGTAGATCAAGGTAGGCTAAATCACGATCACTCAAAGGTAAGCGAATCTCGGCCACTTCGGTACCCAGAATCATGGCCACCTGCGAACCCACGCCGATATACTGGCCAACATCTACACTGCGGCTACGCAGCAGTCCGTCGAATGGTGCGCGAATAGTGGTTCGCTGTAAGTCTCGCTCGGCTTTCTGCAAGCGTGCTTCGGCCGATTCAACAGTAGCTACTGCACTGGCAACCTGCGGCTCGCGCAAGCCCAGCGATGGAATATTGCCCTGTTCAATACTAGCCCATTCTTCTTTGGCAACCTGTGCCCGTGCCAACTCTTCTTCTAAAGCTGCACGCGCCTGAGCAAGATTCGCTCGTGCTTCTTGCACCATTACCCGATAGTCGGACTGGTCGATTTGCACCAGCATATCGCCTTCTTCGAAAAATCCGCCCGCCACGAAGTTATCGGCTAACTCCATCACCCGGCCACCTACCTCGGCAACCAGCGACGTTTGATGACGCGGTTCCACAGTACCTTGTGAGGCAACCTGAAAACGGATGTCCTGCGGCGCTACTTCCATAGTATCAACCAATACTGCCGGTCGTTCGTCCTTGTTTTGCTCCGGTGGTGCTTTAGTCGCCCCAAGCACTACTGCCACGATAATGGCAAACAGGATAATGAGAGGAGGTAAAAAGGCGCGCTTCTTAATAGCCATAGTATATGTCCTGAACAGATGTTTCGTATTCGTTCGAACTGAGCTGGTAAATCATCTAGCAGCAAAGTTCATGCATGGATACTATTATGCAACCTACAGCCGCAAGATGTTACCGCCAATGTGTTGCTATTTGTAAGTGCCCCACCCTAACTTGTAAATCCATGTTACATAAAGGGACTTTAGCGGTTTTGCCGCTGGCAATTTGTTGCCGTCAAAATTTTATCCCTCTCGAAAAAAGCCGAACAAGATACGATGCAAGTAATTGATTCAAAATACATTAATATACAGTGGCAAGGTTTTTGCTTAAAGCATTCCATAAACTGATAGAAAAATCAGAACCAAGGAACAGCAATGCAAAAAACAACAGCGCTACGCACTCAGGCCCTTAAATCAATGAACGGCGACTCGCTGGTGAGTATTATCTCAACCACGCACGAGGTGCAGTCACGCCATCACAGTTTGCTGGAAAGTCTGCAAACTACCTTAGAGCTTGAACAACTGTTAAGTATTTTCGCCCAACACATTGTGCCTATGCAACTTTGTAGCAGTTTGCGCTTTGTCACTGACGACAATGCTTTCACCCTGTTGCACAATCAGGCCGCCGAGCAATCCGATGGCGATATTCATCAGCATACCGCCTTGCTGTACGCCGACGACTTATACCTTGGGCAACTGGTTTATAATCTGCGCCGCCCCTTAAGCGCGGCAGTGCGCCGTACGCTGGACGGTTTACATCGCCAGTTAACTTTCCCCTTACGTAATGCCATGGCGCATGGACAAGCCCGTCAGCAAGCAATTCGTGATTATTTAACCGGACTTGGCAATCGTAGTTACCTGGAAGAAGTACTGCAGCATGCCATTTATCAACAACAACGTATTCAAACCCCGTTTGGTATGTTGCTGTTAGATCTGGATGGCTTTAAAGCCGTTAACGATAACTTGGGTCATCAACATGGCGACGAGGTACTCAAAAGCTTCGGTACTTTGTTGCGTGAACACTTACGTGACTGTGATCAGGTGTTCCGGTTCGGGGGTGACGAGTTTGTTATTCTGCTGGAAGACACGTCGTTAGTTGGCGTTCAGTATGCCTTCAGCCGCTTACAGAACGCTTTACAGCGCAATACCGGGTTAGCTCCGTACAATTTAACCATGAGCGCGGGAGCCGTTATGTTAGGCGCAGATGATAGCGTTCATTCGGTACTGCAGCGTGCCGACGAAGCCATGTACAGTGCAAAAAACAACGGCAAAAATCAGCTTTGTTGCCGCTGTAAATAAAGACCAAGCAGAATCGCACCTAGCCCAATCAAGGTGGTTAGTTGAATGGTTTCGCCAAGCACTAGATAAATGAGCCCCAACGAGGCCACCGGCGACAGAAAAATCAGCGCAGATACCTGCGCTGAGCTCACGGCCAGCCGTAATGCGCTAAGCCACAATAAAAACGTGAGCCCCATTTCAAACACCCCAACATAAATGGCTGCCAGATACACCGGGTTCTGCCAGTGCGGCCACTGTTGCGGCCATATCAGCTCGGCCAGCACCAGTACCAAAAAGCCAATCACAAAACACCACAGCAACGCATGGCTGGGCGCGTCGGTATTACGCGTATTGATTAACCAGTAACTGGCCCACAGCAAGGTACTTACCAAGGCCAAACTTATTCCAAACCAGTTGCTGTCCGCCAGCGACCAGTTCCCGCCGGTCGCAATAACCACCACTCCACTATATGCAATGCCCAGCGCACAAAGTTCACGCCGGCTTAATTTTTGGCCCAGCACCGGAATGGCAAGTAAACTGTAGGCCATTGCCCAACTGTAATTAATCGCCTGTGCCTGCTGCGCCGGTAGCGCATCGTAGGCCATAAACAGCACCCAGTAATACACCGCCGGATTCAACACACCCAGCAACAAGTACTGTCGGGGAGAAGCACGCAAAGCTTGCCAGGCGGCAGGCCATTGCCGTTTTCGGGTAATAACGCCAGCAAAAATGAACACCGATACCAAACTGGCAATAGTTACCAGTTGGCGCGGGGTTAAACCGGTCAATGCGAGTTTGAAAGCGGTAGCCACAGTAGCCCAGCAGGCCACCGCAATAAGCCCGAGCAGCATGGCGCGGGACTGATTTTTTGGCATCATTAAACTTAGGTTCCGCGGTTGGAGCTTAGCGTTCGCGGGTAGTCACCACCAAATGGCGGCTACGGGTTCGCGACAGCACATAGGGCCCCCAACCAACCTGCGGCTGGGCGTCATTAGTAGTAAATAGCATTTGTTGGCGCATTTGTTCCAGTTGCGCCTGGCTAGGCATACTCACCTGTTGCTGCTGCAACCACTGGCGCAAAATAGCCCGCTGAAAGGATTCGCTATGCTGTTTTAAGGAATCAACCGCCAACGCACCTTCGCTATTGGTTAATTGGGTAAGCTCAACACTCAGTAATTCTTCCAGCAACGCTTGTTGTTCAGCGCATAAGGCAGCGCTACGCAATACGCTTTGACCAAATTGCGGCCAGCGCTGCTCCAGCGTTGGAATTACGTCGTGACGTAAAAAGTTACGCTCAATACGGGTATCCAGGTTAGTTTCGTCTTCTATCCAGAACAACTGGCGTTGTTCGGCGTAGCTATAAATATCGGCCTTACTTACCTGCAACAATGGCCGCCACAGCCGTCTGTTGCCGGTAAAGTCCGCCACTTCGCCCATAGCCGCAAGCCCTTTGGGCCCGCTGCCACGGTTCAGCTGTAACAGAAAGGTTTCAATTTGATCATTGCGGTGTTGGCCGAGCAGAATAAGTGCATTGTTATCAGTAAGTTCGCTCAGGCGTTGATAACGTAACTGCCGGCCCTGTGCTTCTTTGCTTTGACGCTTACCCAGGGGTACTTCAAGCGGTTCCACAATCACCGGGAACTCACGGCGCTCGGCATCCGCTTTAATTTGTGCGGCCCATTGAGGTGAATCCGGGTGAAAATGATGATCCAAATGAATGGCTAAGTAACGGTATTCGGGGTGGTATTGGCGAAACCGGTCGAGCAAATCCAGTGTACTTTGTGAATCAGCCCCGCCGCCAAGCGCGGCAACCAATTGGGTGTTGGGTGCCAGCGACAACTCCAGCAGGCGTTGCGAAAAACGCGCATAAATCTCGTCTGCTAAAGCCGTCGCCATAATCTTTTAGAGCCTTAAGTTAGCAGTAGCCGTAAGACATCAGCTTCGCGTAACGCTGTTCCAGCAATTCTACTTTGTCTAATTTACCCAGCTCGTTCAAATCGCCCAGAATCTGCTTTTTCAAACGTTTGGCCATTTCTTCCGGATCGCGATGGGCACCACCAAGCGGCTCAGCCACTATCGCATCAATTAAGCCCAGCTCTTTACTGCGCTGTGCGGTTACACCCATAGCTTCTGCTGCCAGCGGTGCTTTCTCGGCGCTCTTCCATAAAATAGAAGCACAACCTTCCGGCGAAATAACCGAGTAGGTACTGAACTGCAACATGTTAACCCGGTCGCCCACGCCAATGGCCAGGGCTCCACCGGAACCGCCTTCACCAATAACGGTACAAACAATCGGCACCGTCAGGCGCGCCATAACTTTCAGGTTACGGGCAATAGCTTCACTTTGGCCGCGTTCTTCAGCGCCAACGCCAGGATAAGCACCCGGAGTATCAATAAAGGTGACAATGGGCATTTTAAAGCGCTGTGCCATTTCCATTAAGCGCATTGCTTTACGATAGCCTTCAGGCTTCGGCATCCCGAAGTTACGACGGATTTTTTCTTTGGTTTCGCGGCCTTTTTGCTGGCCAATCACCATAACCGGCATACCGTCTAAGCGCGCAGTACCACCAATAATAGCTTCGTCATTCGCGAACGCCCGATCACCGGCCAACTCGTCGAAATCAGTGAACATGTTAGCAATATAGTCCAGCGTGTAAGGCCGTAATGGATGACGCGCCATTTGCGCGACCTGCCAGGCACCTAAATCCGAGAAAATTTTCTCGGTAAGTTGCACCCGCTTTTCCTGCAAGCGACTAATTTCATCTTCCAGACTGATATCAAAATCACCTTTCTCACCAACGTTCTTAAGCTCGTCAATTTGTGCTTGTAACTCGGCAATAGGCTGTTCGAAATCTAAAAATTTAAGGCTCATCGCGTTACCATTTTGTTAAAATTCGAGGCTGACCTGCTGTTTTTCCAGCAAAGTTTCTACATCATGCAGTAATTCATCGGTTGGCGTTACAAACCATTCATGGCTTGCTGCCAGTCTAATTTTTGCGTCATCACGCTGATAGTCTATAAATACCGGACACGCACCGCCACTGTGTGGCTGTAAGGTGGCTTCCAGACGCTTCAGAAAAGCTTCATTACATAAATCAGCACTTACCTGCAGTGCTAACCCTTTGGTATAAGCTTCCCGCGCTTTCACTATCGTTTTTACTTCTCGGGCGGTCATTGTATTGCTACCGCTGTAATCATCAAAGCTGACCTCTCCCTGCACCCACAGAATTTGGTCTTTCATGAGCAGCTGTTCATACTGCTCGTATTCTTGCGAAAACAACCGTACATCAAGTCGACCGCTTTTGTCATCTAAGGTAATAATAGCCCATCGGTGACCTTTTTTATTGGTCAGTATGCGCACATCAATAACCAAACCTGCTACCCGGGTAACTTGATCACGACCAGTTGTCGTTACATCCGCTAAGGTTCCGGCCACATAATGCTTGAGTTCGCGCCGATAACGGTTGATCGGGTGGCCAGTTAAATAAAGCCCCAGCGTTTCCCGTTCGCCGTCTAGCCACACGGCTTCAGACCATGGGGTTACTTTGGCAAAGGCATGTTCTACTTTTTCCGACTCTGTTGCCAATACGCCAAACAGGTCGTTTTGCCCTATTTCTTCGGCTCGCGCGTGCTGCTCGGCCTGGCGCATAGCTTTCTCTAAGCTGGCAGTTAGCGCGGCACGATGCGGGCCAAGGCTGTCCATGGCGCCAGCACGAATCAAACGTTCCATTACGCGGCGATTCAAACGTTTAAGGTCTACCCGGCAACAGAAGTCGAACAAATCTTTGAATGGCCCGTCGGCGCGTGCTGCCAAAATAGCTTCAATAGGCGCCTCGCCTACACCTTTAATAGCACCAATGCCGTAAACGACTTGTTGGTCTTCATCTACGGTAAAACGATATTCGCCCTTGTTCACGTCCGGCGGTAACAAGGTCAGCCCCAGTCGGTGGCATTCATCCACCAGGGTTACAATTTTGTCGGTATTATCCATATCAGCCGACATTACCGCCGCCATAAACTCGGCCGGGTAATGGGTTTTCAGCCATAAAGTTTGATAGGAAACCAGTGCGTAAGCAGCCGAGTGCGATTTGTTAAAACCATAACCCGCAAATTTTTCTACCAGGTCGAATATCTTAATGGCCAGTTCAGGATCAATGCCATTTTGCGCAGCGCCTTCTTCGAATATCGCCCGCTGCTTTTCCATCTCTTCCGGCTTCTTCTTACCCATGGCACGCCGTAACAAGTCAGCGCCGCCTAGGGTATAGCCTGCTAATACCTGTGCAATCTGCATAACCTGTTCCTGGTACAAAATAACCCCGTAAGTGGGCTCCAGAATAGGTTTTAAGCTGTCATGCTGGTATTGCGCGTCCGGGTAAGACACCTGCTCACGACCGTGCTTCCGGTCAATAAAGTTATCCACCATGCCTGATTGCAATGGCCCGGGTCGGAACAAGGCTACCAAAGCAATAATGTCTTCGAAGCTATCGGGTAACAGGCGTTTAATTAAGTCTTTCATACCCCGCGATTCCAGCTGGAATACGGCGGTGGTATTACCCTCTTTTAATAATCTAAAGCAGGTAGAGTCATTCAGCGGAATAGCGTCTATGGCAATAGGATCGGCGTCACGCTTAGCATTCACCATTTCCAGCGCCCACTGGATAATGGTGAGGGTACGCAGCCCCAGGAAGTCGAACTTCACCAACCCAGCGGTTTCCACGTCGTTCTTATCAAACTGAGTAACCGGGTTATTACCCTCTTCGTCACAATACAGCGGCGAAAAGTCAGTGATTTTAGTGGGGGCTATAACTACCCCACCGGCGTGCTTACCAGCATTACGGGTAACGCCTTCTAAAATGCGCGCCATATCAATCAGGTCTTTAACGTCTTCATCCTGATTGTAGATTTCGCCTAACTTAGGTTCTACTTCAAAGGCTTTCGCCAGCGTCATTCCCGGGTCCATTGGCACCAGCTTGGAAATCCGGTCAACAAACCCGTATGGATGCCCCTGCACCCGGCCAACGTCGCGAATCGCGGCTTTCGCAGCAAGGGTTCCGAAAGTAATAATCTGAGATACCGCTTCACGGCCATAAAGATCGGCAACGTGATCAATCACTTCGTCACGGCGATCCATGCAGAAGTCGATATCGAAATCGGGCATGGATACCCGTTCCGGATTCAAAAATCGCTCGAAGAGCAAGTCCAGTTCCAACGGATCCAAATCGGTAATTTTAAGCGCGTATGCAACCAGTGAGCCCGCACCCGAACCCCGGCCCGGCCCTACCGGAATGCCGTTGTCTTTACTCCACTGAATAAATTCCATTACGATCAGGAAGTAACCTGGAAAACCCATTTGGTTAATAACGTCCAACTCAATTTGCAAACGCTCGTCGTACTCAGCCCGATTTTGTTGGCGCTCAGTAGCATCGGGGAATAAATGTTGCAGCCGCTCTTCCAGTCCTTCCTGAGACTTTTTAACTAAAAAGTCGCCCGGGGTCATACCGCCGGTTGGGAATTCCGGCAAAAAGTATTCGTCTAACCGCACGGTCACATTGCAGCGTTTGGCAATTTCAACGGTGTTAGCCAGCGCTTCCGGGATATCTTCGAACAGGCTTTGCATTTCAGCCGGCGAGCGCAGGTATTGCTGCTCGCTATATAATTTCGGTCTGCGCCGGTCATCCAGCGTATAACCATCGTGAATCGCAACGCGGATCTCATGTGCCGCGTAATCTTCACGATGCAAAAACACCACTTCGTTAGTGGCCACCACTGGGGTATCTGTGGCTGCAGCAAGTGCAACCGCAGCATGTAACTGGTCTTCTTCCTGAGGTCTGCCGGTGCGCGATAACTCCAGATAAAAACGGTTTGGGAAGTGCTGCTGATAAAAGCTCAGCGCCGCTTCTGCTTCGGCAGTTTTTTGCTGCACTAACAAGCGTCCAATATCACCCTGCAAGCCGCCGGAAAGCAGCAATACGCCATTGCTATGTTCTGCCAACCAGGCTTTATCAATACAAGGTCGGCCTTTTACATGACCACGTAAATAAGCTCTGGAAATGAGCTGGGTGAGTTGTTGGTAGCCATCGTTGTTCATGGCCAAAGCAGTTAAACGAAACGCAGGCTCATCGTCACCGTCCAGTACCCATAAATCCACCCCAACAATTGGCTTTAAACCATGCTTGTGCGCCGTACGATAAAACCGCACCAAACCACACATATTCATTTGGTCAGTCAATGCTACCGCAGGCATATCAAGACCGGCCACAGCCTCACACACAGGGCCTATTTTCGGCAGTCCATCGACCATCGAAAAATCGCTGTGTAAGCGTAAATGAATAAAAGTGGCATTCGCCTGTTGCTGGTTTTCGCTTGGCATGTCGACTGGCATCTGGTTGGTAATTATTTTTATCCTCAGAAAGACGTTTTATTCTGCCTGAAGTAGGTGCTGATGTCATGTGCAATTGCGCACGCTACAGCTCAGCAATGCACTATTTTAGGTAAAAAAAAGCCGCAGTGGATATCCACTGCGGCTTGCTTTCATAAAACCAACAACACTATTAGTCGATCGCTGGGTCGGTTAAACCACGACGTTCAAGCAATGCTTCAACGGTTGGTTCCTGACCACGGAAATCAATGTACTGTTGCATTGGATCTTTGCTGTTACCTTGCGACAAGATTTTGTTACGGAATTCTTGTCCATTTTCCAGCGTCAAACCACCCTGCTCCTGCATATATGCAAAGGCATCTGCAGCCAGGATTTCACTCCACATATAAGCGTAGTAGCCAGCTGAGTAACCACCGGCAAACACGTGCGCGAAGTAAGGCGAACGATAACGCGGAGGTACGGCTTCGTAGTTAACGCCATTACGCGTTAGTGCCGCTTCTTCAAACGCAGCAACATCATCTACCTGAGCGTCTTCTGAAAGCGTATGGTACTCAAGGTCCAACAACGCTGCAGCAATGTATTCCAGCGTGTCATAACCCTGATTGAAGTTACGCGCAGCTAGCACTTTATCCAGTAACTCTTTTGGAATTTGCTCACCGGTTTGATAGTGCTTGGCGTAGTTATTCAGCACTTTCTCGTTCAGTGTCCAGTCTTCCTGGAAGGTAGACGGGAATTCAACGTAGTCACGAGAAACCGAAGTACCGGCCAGTGACGGGTACATTACGTCAGAGAACATACCGTGCAGCGCGTGTCCCATTTCATGGAACATGGTGCTCACTTCATCAAAGCTCAACAACGTAGGCTCGCCATCCGGAGCTTTGGTAATGTTCATGTTGTTCAAAATAACTGGCTTATGACCCATCAAGTTAGACTGCGACACGAATGAACTCATCCAGGCACCGCCGCGCTTAGAATCACGAGTAAACCAGTCGCCATAGAACAAGCCTAAGGTTTCCCCATCAACGTCTTTGACTTCATAAACCACAACGTCTTCGTGGTAAACCGGAATGTCGTCGCGTTTTTCAAAGCTAATTCCAAATAACTGATTCATGGCATAAAACACACCGTCTTCAACCACGCGGTTAAACTCGAAGTATTGTTTTACTTGATCGCCATCCAGTGCATATTTCTCAGCGCGAACTTTCTCAGCATAAAATGCCCAGTCCCAAGGCTTCACAGTAAAGTCGCCGCCTTCAGCTTCAATCATTTCCTGAATTGCTTCTTTCTCAGCGTCAACGTTACTAATAACAGCTGGCACTAAGTCACGCAGCAATTGTTGAGCTGCTACAGGAGTTTTCGCCATGCTGTTTTCCAGCACGTAATCACCCCAGGAGTTATAACCCAGCAGCGCAGCTTTATCGGCACGCAGTTCGGCCAATTTCTTAACCATAGGTAACGTTGAAGTTTCAGTGTTACCGGTACCACGATTCGCCGAAGCTTCGAATACGCGTTGACGCAATTCGCGATTTTCCAGCTCACCTAAAATTGACTGGCGAGTGGTGTTGCTTAAGGTAATAACATACTTACCTTCCATATCGCGTGATTTAGCTGCATCAGCTAAAGACTGAATGCGAGCGTCGCTTAAACCAGCTAACTGCGCCTTGTCTTCAACCACAATCAGGTTTTCATTTACCAGCGCCATCAGGCTTTTCTGGAATTCGGTAGTTAACGAAGACAGCTCTTTGTTTAATTCACGAATCTCGGCTTGTTGTTCATCGTTAAGCTGTGCACCAGCGCGAACGAACTGCTTATAGTAATCTTCTACCAAACGCACTTGCTCAGGGTTCAATTCAAGCCCTTGACGCTGTTCGTACACTGATTTCACGCGTGCAAACAGGTCAGCGTTTAAGTTGATGTTATCGCTGTGAGCTGCCAGTTTTGGTGCCATTTCAGTTTGCAATGCACGCATATCGTCATTGCTATCAGAACCAGCCAAATTGTAGAACACAGATGCTGTACGACTGAGCAGGCTGCCAGCGCGTTCCATTGCCACAATAGTGTTGTCGAATGTTGGGGCTTCCTGACTGTTGGCAATCAGTTCAATTTCATCCGCATGTTGCTCAATACCGGCCAGTAGTGCAGGACGATAATGTTCAAATTTAATTTTGGTGAAATCTGGCGCCATGAAAGGTAAATCGCTTGGCGCGTAGAATGGATTCGCTTGATTAAAATCGGCACTTGCCTGTTGCTCTTGAGCAGCTTCGGTAGATTGAGTTTCTGCTTTCTCAACGTCCGAACAAGCCGCAACGGTTAGTGCAGCTGTAACTGCAACCGCTAGTAGACTCTTACGCATGTCATGTTCTCCTTGGTTATTCTTATAGTACTAGTTTTGTGAATCTGGTTATCTCAAACACAATGACTTGCGTGAGCATAACAAAATTCTGTTTAAATTAGGCGCTAATAATGTACGCTCGTGGCGACCAATGCTCAAGTGTTACTCGTAGCACAAATGCCGCTTTTGAACCCAATTCAGGGGAGCTCGATAATTATAGGGAACGATAATTATAGGGGAAGAGTTCAGCACAGGGCTAATGAGAACGGCAGCAACAAAGATACTGCGAATTCTGGTTAGAATTCAAAAGGTGATTTCGTATTGAGTTTAAAACTCTAGGGGAAATAACTCGGAACTTAGGGGGAAGCTAAGTAAATGGCGGAGCGGACGGGACTCGAACCCGCGACCCCCGGCGTGACAGGCCGGTATTCTAACCAACTGAACTACCGCTCCGCAGCGGCATTACTTAAAAATCTTAAAACAAGGGAAAGTGGCGGAGCGGACGGGACTCGAACCCGCGACCCCCGGCGTGACAGGCCGGTATTCTAACCAACTGAACTACCGCTCCAGCTTTCCTGCATTGTGGGACTTGTCAGAACACCCCCTCAACGCGGCGTGAATATTACGAGCGGCGGCTGCTTCCGTCAACCTTTTTTTAGATAAAAGATGCTGTTTGGCTGAATTCTAATCAGAACGCTTTATTTTTGTATCTTTTATGTAGTTTCTTCGGCTGATTCTGCCACTTCAGCCGACTTGGCTTTACGCCGACGCAGCCACCACCAGAGTCCAACCGCCAGCGCGATAATTAAAATATTCGCCAGTAGAATAATGACCACTCGCCAAATCATTTGCTGAGCTTGTTGTTCGGCCAGCCGTTCCTGCTCTGCCCGCTCGGCTTCAACACGTAAACGTTCTCGCTCAGCACGCTCTGCGGCGGTAGGTTCAGGCGGCGGTGGTTCGTTAGCTATAAATTCAAACGCTTCCGCTGTGGCTATAAACTCTCGCCCATTATTGTCAGTGGCAAACACGTCCATGGTAATTACATACCGACCAAAGGCATAACTTGGAATTGCCACCTCATAAGGCGCTTCCTGCGCGGTATTAACCGACCACTCTTCGCTTTCAGCATTCGGGTATAGGGTGCGACCGTTAACCACCAGCGAACCGGGCTTAATAACCTCTGTGTCAGGTGTCAGCAATAACTTGTGATCACCATCCACTGTCTTGGCTTTTTCTACTTCTATTGCCACCGGCAACGGCTTAACTATCACCAAATCCTGTTGCACTGAGCGCTGTAGCAAAGGTGTGGAAACACGATAGGTCGGCCGATACTCACCAGGGCGAACGTTTAATTTAAAGCTACCAGTAAACTCGCCATCACCTTGTACCTCGTCCAGATCACGGCCATCGTCACGGAATTCACCAACTCGAGTCGGATCCACCCCGAAATTATCGTATTCCGGATTATTACTGCTGATAAAAATCACATCGAGCTTAATAACATCGCGAAACGCCGGCATCTCAATCGGCTTACCGCCATTGGTTAACCTGCCACTCACTTTCAGCGTTTCACCCGCATACAGCGGATTTGGAATAGGATCTGGGTGAAACTGTACTTCAGTAACCACCATTGCAGAGCTATCAGGCAACACGCGTCCTGATACTTGCCAGGGGCCAGGTTGCGGCTTGTCGATGGTAATCATGTCGAATTCAGCCTGACTGTGCCAGGTGACATTCTCACGCGGGTGTTTCGCTGCATACCACTTAGTGCCGTCCGGTTGAATTAATACCACCGGTGCACTACCGAGCTCGCGAAAGAAGACCAAGGTGATTTGGTCAATTTGGAAATCAATACGGAAGCGCCGCCCAAGAATAGGCAACTTTGCTTTGCCGGGTTCGTCCAGCATGGTCAAAACTTCGGCTGGATCTTCCGGTGGTGGCGGTAACTCAAAATTTGTTTGCGCAGCCGCCCACGCGGGCATCATCCCGATTAAAACAACCAGCCAACTAAATCGTGTTAAGACTGCGACCAACGGCAGCTTCCTCCCTCTGCTTCCACCACGTCCAGACGTTCACGGTGGGCTACTTCTTCATCGGCAGATGCAGGAATAATCTTTAGCTCAGGTTTATTTGTTAAACGAATAATACCGCGGGCGTCCCCTTCACCTTGCTGTTTGGCTTTCGCGGCTAAATCTAATTTGCGCTGACCACCGGTCATGGCCAGATAAACATCGGCTAGTAGCTCAGCATCTAATAAAGCGCCGTGGAAGTCCCGACCCGAGTTATCAACACTGAACGCCCGACATAACGCATCCAGATTGTTCTTTTGGCCCGGGCGTAATTGCCGCGCCATTTGTAAGGTATCCAGAATCTTACAGTGCTGAGCAGTGGTGCCGTATTTGCTGCCAAATGCAGCGAATTCGTGATCCATGAAGCCAACGTCAAAGGGGGCATTATGAATAACCAACTCACCGCCTTTGATAAAATCAAAAAAGTCGTCGGCGATTTGGCCAAATATAGGTTTGTCCTGCAGAAACTCGTTGGTGATGCCATGCACGTCAATAGCTTCTTGCTCCACCAGCCGCTCCGGGTTGATATAAACGTGAAAATGATTACCCGTGCGTTTGCGATCGATAACCTCAATGCAGCCAATTTCGATAATTCGATGACCTTGTTTCGGGTCTAATCCGGTAGTTTCAGTGTCCAGTACAATTTGACGCATGGCGATTCCTGTTTATACTTTGCCGCTTTAACGCAATATAGTAGCAATAACTATGAGTCAGCAGAAGCACGTCACCATTTATACCGACGGATCTTGTTTAGGTAACCCCGGTCCCGGCGGTTATGGCGCTGTAATCGAATACGGCAAGCACGTGAAAGAGCTGGCCGAGGGCTATCGTCTTACCACGAATAATCGCATGGAAATGCTGGCGGCCATTAAAGCCTTAGCGGCATTAACAGAGGGTTGTGTGGTGGAATTGACCACTGACAGCCAGTATTTACGTCAGGGTATTCAACAATGGATACACAACTGGAAGCGCAACGGTTGGCGCACAGCCAGTAAACAGGCGGTAAAAAATGTAGACTTATGGCAACAGTTGGATGAGCAATGTCAGCGGCATACTATTGAATGGCATTGGGTAAAAGGTCACTCCGGACATCCGCAAAACGAGCGTTGTGACGTGCTTGCCCGCACCGCTGCTGAGTCAAACAAATTACAGGAAGATACCGGCTTTAACCCAAGCTAAAGCCGGCAATTACTGCGTTTATTTAGTGCCCGCCGGTAACGGAAATTTGCCGGCTAGGACAAAGCCAAGCAGCATAGCCGCGACAAAGCCCAGAGTACCCAAGCTGCCGGCAAGCAACGCCGCCATGGCCGGACCCGGACAATAACCCACCAAGCCCCAACCAGCTCCGAACAACACCGAACCTACAACCAACGGACGATCAACATCACGTTTTTCAGGTAAGTGAAATTTTGGTGCGAAAACTGGCTTGGTGCGCTTCCGAATCAGAGCAAAACCAATACCATAGGTTATGAGAGCACTTACCATTACCACCAGTAACGTAGGGTCCCAGTTTCCCAAAACATCTAAGAAAGCTTTTACTTTAATTGGGTCAATCATTTGCGAGTAGGTAATGCCAATAGACATAAGCAGGCCCGCAATGAACGCAAATAAATGATTACGCATAAGCTACTCCCGCATTGATTAAGCTGGCAACCAGAATTCCCACACCAACGAACAACACAGTGGCGACAATAGAGCGCGTTGACATGCGGCTCACGCCACAAACACCATGACCCGATGTACAGCCACTGCCCCAACGGGTGCCAAGCCCAACCAATAAACCAGCAATAATGACGGTAACGCTTAATAACGGACTATTAAAATGAAAGGTCGGATCGAACCAGAGTACAACGCTGGGCCCGACTAATAAGCCAATGATGAAGGCCAGCCGCCAGCCACGCCCTTCGCGCTGCCCCATGGCGCCGGCAATAATGCCCGAAATACCGGCAATACGCCCCAGGAACAAATACAGTAATAAACCGCCCAAACCAATGAAGACGCCACCAATGGCAGCCGAAACCGGCGTAAAGGTTGTTTCCATAGAATCCGCTCCTTAACTAATAAAGCTCAGCTTATCCGCCTACTTGCGGATACCGGGCATCAAGCCAGGCGTTCATGCCGCCAGCCACTGAATACACTTTGGTAAATCCCATTCGCGTTAACGACTCTGCCGCTAGCGCCGAACGGCCACCACTACGACAGATCAAATATAGCGGCTCGTCGGCAATACGCGACAAAGCATCGTCGTAGCCAGCAACATCAGGGTGTTGATGTAATTGCATTTCTAACACCCCGCGTGGCATGTTTACCACACGATGAATGTGCCCTACCGCGTATTCTTCAGGCTCTCGAACATCAATAGCACGAGCACCGTGATTGAGTCTTTCATAAAGCTCATCCACAGATACTTCTTCAACGTTACTGCGCGCCTGCGCGCACAACTCTTGTGCTGAAATCATGCTTTACCTCCTAAATTGTACGAATAACAACGTATATCGCCATTATCACTAAAAATATCGCAAAACCGCGCTGCAGGGGCTTTGCCGGAATACGGCTACCCAACCAGCCGCCCAGAACACTACCAATGAAACCAGCCACCACCATCAGACCAATGACCTGCCAGTCAAAACTATAGCCTTCCAGCACTAGTACCTGATAATACTTGCCAAATCCCACAAACGACTTTAGCGAAATAATTACCAGACTACTGGCTACCGCAACTGGCAGCGCTAAACCACCTAAAATAACCAATGCGGGCACGATAAGAAAGCCACCACCAACCCCAACAAAACCGGTGATAACACCAACTATGGTACCCTCAGCTAAAACTTTCCAGGGGCGCCAGGCTAACGGTGGTAATTCAGTAATAGCTCGCTTGCGCCACATAAATACCGCAGCTACTAGCATCAGGCCGGCAAATACGAACAACTGCACCCAGCTTTCAACCATGCCCCCCAGCCAGGCCCCACCGTAAGTACCAAACATTCCCGGTACGCCAAAAAATAGCACGTGGCGCCAGCTAATAATTGCTTTGCGTAAATTGGGCAGGCTGGCCATAAAGCTAATGCCGGCAACCACCAGCAACGAGGACGCAATAGCAAGTTTAGGCTCCTGCCCAACCATATAAAGTAATACTGGCACAGTTAAAATTGAGCCGCCGGAGCCGAACAGACCAAGGCTCAAGCCAATTATTATTGCACCTAGCAATGCCATTTGCGGGTCCTTACTTAAGCTATAAATAAAGCAGATTTATTATCTAGCTGAAAAGCAATTGATAAACCTATATATTCTTTTCTGATATATGCTTATTACTTTTTTATTTTAAGAGGAAGAATGCTTTTTAGCAATGCCTTTTTGAGAATAGTTCGCCAGCTTTAAACCATTTACAGCTACTTTTCTCACGGAGTGTTGAATAGGCCTAACCGCATGCTCGCGTTTGCGCGCCACAATCAGGTACATAGACCCCATTTGCGGCACATAGTTAGCCATACGGGTGATGCCCCAACCGGGCGGCTCACCATTAGGTAGTAACCAAGTGGGCGCAAAATACTCGCACGTAGTAACTTCGTAATTGAGCACCGCCAGCCAATCCAATACCCGTGCCCGAGTAAAGTAACGTCCCCGCCATGGGTAAGCATGCTTACCACCGCGCCATAATCCGGGTAGTACTGCCGGACTCAACGGGTTCATACCAACCAAAATCAGGTGTCCGTCGGCAATCAAACTATGGCTAAACTCACGTAGCAAACGATGCGGGTCGCTTTCAAATTCAAGCATGGCGACACAGGCAATAGCATCCAGACTGCTCTCGGCAAAGGGCCAGGCCACCCCGTCGGCGCGCACCTGCGCATCAGCATGGGTGCCCACACTAAATTGATGCCGAATATGGGAGTTTTGTGTTTCGAGTTTGCCGGCAAGACCACCGTAAGTAACCAGGTGGTAACCAAATACCCGCGGCCAAACCGGCTTTAGAATGTCATTCGCCTGCGCCTGCAGCCAATTGCCCTGAGCCAGTTCAGACCAGAGTTCGGGAGGGTTTTCACTATGTTCTAATAAAGCCGGCTTTAAGACCATAAAACCAGGTCCTTGTGTTAACCTATAACCATCAGCACACTATACAGGAGACTGCATCATGGCATCTGAATTCGCAAGTGAGCGATCAACGGATACGCACTCTCATCATGAGCTTAATAATAACGAATTAATAGTCACAGCTATTCCTGCCTTTGATGATAATTACATATGGGCACTGCAAGCGAGCAGCAATGAGCCGGTTATTATTGTCGACCCGGGTGACGCTAAGCCAGTGCTGGATTGGTTAGAGCAAACCCAAAATACCTTAGCGGGAATACTTATTACCCATCATCACCACGATCACACTGGTGGCATTGGGGAGCTGGTTGCGGCTTATAAATGCCCGGTGATTGGCCCCGACAACTCCAATATTGCAGGCATAACCAAGGTAGTTCGAGATCAAGACACTATTAGTTTGGATGTGTTGCAGCGAAGTTTTCAGGTATTAAGCACGCCAGGGCACACTCTGGATCACATAGCGTTTTATACACCGGGTTACTTATTCTGTGGTGACACCCTGTTTTCTGGCGGCTGCGGCCGAATGTTTGAGGGCACCCCAACAGGTTTCGTTGAATCTTTACGAAAGCTGGCGGAACTGCCGGACGCCACCGCCGTCTATTGTGCTCATGAGTACACTCTGGCGAATCTGAAATTTGCCCGGGCGGTTGAACCTGACAATCAAGCTCTTGCTGATTATCAACAACAAGCCGAGCAATGGCGCGAGCAAGGTAAACCAACGGTACCCAGTTTGTTGGTTACTGAACGTTTAATTAATCCATTTTTACGCTGCAACGCCGATAGTATTATAAAGGTGTATCAGGACAAGCATGGAAGTGCCCCCGATAACACTGCCGAAGTTTTCGCCTTTATTAGACAGTGGAAAGACAAATTTTAATTCAGTAAACTGCGGTACACATGGTGTCAGTAACAGACATCAATACCGCTGATAACTCTAATACAGCACAACAGGATTGATGTAGATGAAAAAAGTGTATCTGGGCGCCTGCCTGACCTTATTATTGTCAGGTTGCCAAATGACCTCGTCGTGGCCACTAATTGGTGATGACGAGTTCGTTACTCCTGGCACCAACCAAAGCTCCGCACAGGCCAGTGTAGAGAATGATGAAGCGTCAGAGTCTCAAGCAGTCGAAGCACAGTCTGTCCCAGAAGATGCCATTGTTGCTGTTGAAGTTCCACCCACCCCACAAGAACAGGAGTTCTTATGGGATCGTATTCGTGACCAATTACATTTTGTAGCCCCGGAAATTCCGCGCCTGCAGGCACAGCGCAACTGGTATTTACGTAATCCAGCCTACATGGACAGAGTCGGCAAGCGCGCCGAACCATTTTTGCATTTCATTGTTGAAGAAATTGAACGCCGCCAACTGCCATTAGAATTAGCCTTATTACCCATTGTAGAAAGTGCTTTTGATCCTTTCGCCTATTCCCATGGCCGCGCGTCCGGTATTTGGCAGTTTATTCCCGGCACAGCTATTCATTATGGATTAGAAATTAACTGGTGGTACGACGGCCGCCGTGACGTTTACGCAGCCACCCATGCTGCGCTCGACTATTTAGAACGGCTGCACAAGTTTTTCGATGGTAACTGGTTGCATGCGCTGGCGGCTTATAACTCAGGCGAAGGCCGGGTAGCTAATGCCATTCGAAAGAATAAGCGACAGGGTAAGCCAACCGACTTCTGGTCGCTTGACTTGCCCCGCGAAACCCGGGCCTATGTACCCAAACTATTAGCCCTGGCCGATATCCTGAAACACTCAGATAACTACGAATTTAGTTTCTATCCAATCGCCAACGAACCTTACTTAGATATTGTTACCGTAGACAGCCAAATTGATTTAGCCATGGCAGCTGAAATGGCGGAGCTTGACCTGTCTGAGCTCCATCACTACAACTCTGGTTATAATCGCTGGGCAACGGCACCAGCAGGGCCGCACCGCCTGATGCTACCCCGCGCCAATGCTTCAGCATTACGCACACAACTGGCAATTACCAACGCGGCAGACTGGCTCAAATGGGAGCGCCATCACGTCAGTTCTGGCGAAAGTTTGTTGGTTATCGCCAATAAATACCACACCACACCCGACGTGATTCAACGGGTAAACAATATTTCCGGTAGCATTATTCGCGCGGGTGATTACTTGTTAATTCCGGTTGCAGCACGTGACCTTGAAGACTACAGCTTATCCGCTGATGCACGACTGGCCGCTACCCAGGCCAATCCAAAAGGCAAACACCGCGTAGACTATCAAGTAAACGCTGGTGACACTTTATGGGATATCAGTCGTGAGTATGACGTGAACTTGCGCCAACTTGCAAAATGGAACGGCATGGCTCCTACCGACATGTTGCGGCCCGGACAAAAACTGGCAGTATGGTTGAGTGAAGCTCCGCAGGTTACCCCAAATAACCGTGAAGGTGTCATTCGGGGCTTAAGCTATCGGGTGCGTCAGGGTGATTCGCTGGCACGAATTGCCGGTCGCTTTAACGTCACTATTGCAGAAATTGAAAAATGGAACAAAATAAGTAGAGGTGCTTATTTGCAACCTGGGCAGCAATTAAAACTATTTGTTGATGTTACCAACTTAAATATTTAACAGCATTTTACCAAGCCTCGACAGTGGTGGGAGAACAGTCATGAAAACCATTATTCACGCATGCCTTGCGCTCGGCTTAGCCAGCTTATCATTGCCTGCTTTTGCTGACTGGGTAGAGCCGCTAAAAGGCACTATCACCTATCCTTCAGGACGCACGGCACCGTTGGATTATCAGTTCGCGTTCCTGAACGATAATGGCCAAACCTACTTTCACGCAGGTAAGCAAAAAGTAGCCACCGACTCAGTGCCACCGAACTACATTTTGAACATGATTGTTGGCAAGAACGGTGACTTATATGTTCCTGAGTTTGCGCAAGGCTCGTTGCATGGCTTTGATGTGCGCGTTGGCGACCATCGTATTCGCATTCAAAGAACTGCGCCCGCTGATAGTAAACAGGCCTCATTGAATGATTACCGGGTACTGATTGATGACCGCAATATGCTGCTGGACACCACGCATCCAACCATCATGTTTGAATTTGATGATACCGGTTTAATTGGAATTAACGGCAGTGGTTATAAGAAAGATTTGAGTGCCAAGAGCATCGAATGATGCTCTGGTTCATCTACTAATTAATCTGCAGCAATCAGTTGCTGCAGATCATCTTCAGACAACACCGGCACGCCCAACTGCTCCGCTTTCGCCAGTTTAGACCCCGCGTTATCGCCCGCAATAACCGCTGTCGTTTTGCTGGAAACACTGCCTGACACTTTCGCCCCACGCGCCTGTAATGCTTGCTTGGCTTCGTCGCGCGTCAACTGGGTTAGTGTACCTGTTAATACGTAGGTATTGCCCGCTAACGACGCATTCGTTGCCGCCACCACAGTAACTGCTGGCCAATTAATACCGCTGCGCTGCACCAACTGCTGCACAACCTGCTGGTTGTGGGGTTCCTGAAAGAAGGCATACAGATGCTCAGCTACCACTACGCCCACATCACTCACTTCCTGTAATTGTTCTATGCTCGCCGCCATGAGTGCATCCAGGCTGCCAAAATGCTCAGCCAGGTTCAGCGCAGTTGCTTCACCTACCTCTCGAATACCTAATGCGTACAGAAAGCGCGGTAAGGTAGTCGCTTTACTCTTCTCAATAGCCGCAACAATATTGCGAGCTGACTTTTCGCCCATACGCGGCATACTGGCAAGCTCAGCTTCGCTTAGCTCATACAGTTCAGCGGGCGAATGTAACTTGTCAGCATCCACCAACTGATCAATCAGCTTGTCGCCCAGCCCATCAATATCCATGGCTTTGCGCGAAGCAAAATGTTTTAGCGCCTGCTTGCGTTGCGCCGCACAAATAAGCCCACCGGTACAACGGGTAACAGCTTCACCGGCCACTTTTTCAACTTGCGAATCACATTCAGGACAGTGACTCGGAAACTCTATGGCATGCGTGTTTTCCGGACGGCGATCCAGCACCACCCCGACCACTTGTGGAATCACATCCCCCGCACGGCGAATAGTAACCACATCGCCAATGCGAACGCCTAAACGCTCAATTTCATCAGCATTGTGCAAGGTTGCGTTGGACACAGTTACCCCACCAACCGATACCGGCTCAAGTCGAGCAACAGGAGTTATAGCCCCCGTTCGCCCCACCTGAAAATCAACTCCAGTTACTGTGGTAAGTTCTTCCTGAGCCGGAAACTTCCAGGCAATGGCCCACCGCGGCGCGCGGGCAACAAAGCCCAGATCATTTTGAAATGGCAGGTAATCCACTTTCACTACCACACCATCGATTTCGTATTTCAGTTCACCGCGGCGCTTTAGAATATCCTGATAATAAGCATGCACGCCTTCTTTGGCACTCACACGCCGTACTTCCTGGCTTACCGCCAGCCCCCACTCTTTTAGCTGCAACAAGCGCTCATATTGAGTGTTCGGCAAGTTATTTTCGCTACTGATAAAACCCAATCCGTAAGCGTAAAAATGCAACGGACGTTGCGCCGTTATGCGCGAATCTAGCTGGCGTAAGCTGCCCGCTGCCGCGTTGCGTGGATTGGCAAAAGGTTTCAGGCCCGCTTGCAGCGCTTGTTCATTAAACTTTTCAAAGCCCTGCAATGGCATAAATACTTCACCGCGAATTTCAATGCGATCAGGCACGTCACCGCGCAGTTGCAGCGGCACGTTGCGAATAGTTTTTACGTTTACGGTTATGTCTTCGCCGCGCTGACCATCACCACGAGTGGCTGCGCGCACCAAAGTGCCTTGCTCATACAACAAGCTCACCGCAGCGCCGTCTAGTTTGGGTTCACAACAAAAAGCGATGGCGTCGCGGGTATCCAGCCGCTTCTCAATTCGTTCACAGAAAGCATCAAAGGAGGGTTCATCAAACGCATTGTCCAGCGACAGCATAGGTAACTCGTGGGTTACCTGGGTGAACTCGGCAAGTGGTGCGCTACCTACCTTCTGAGTGGGTGAAGCCGCATTCAGCAATTCTGGGTATTGCTCTTCCAACTGCTGCAACTCGCGAAACAACCGATCATATTCAGCATCTGGTATAGAAGGAGCATCGTGCTCGTAATACTCACGATTGTAGCGACTCAGTAAGTCGTGTAATTCGGCGACACGCTGCGCGGCCTGACTGCTGTTCATCATGGTTTGGTTAACACTTAACTTGGATTAAT
Organism: Pseudidiomarina planktonica; assembly: GCF_900177775.1. GTDB lineage: Bacteria > Pseudomonadota > Gammaproteobacteria > Enterobacterales > Alteromonadaceae > Pseudidiomarina > Pseudidiomarina planktonica. Next base: position 1,670,631 of record NZ_FXWH01000001.1, read on the forward strand.
GGGTAGGTTGCTCAAACAGCGTTAGTGATTACGCAATAGCTGCCGGCGCTCGAACTCCCGAATGCGTTGTTGAATATGCTGAACCGTTTGGCGGGTTAACGGATTGCGATGTTCATCCAGAACCTGGCCATTCTCAACCGCTTTAGCAATTTTTTGAGCCGCATTGTGCATCATATTAAAGGCTTGCTGCGCGCTCCCTTTCACCGGCAATGCCAGAAATAGCGCAATACCCTGGGTTTTGAACACTTCCATTTCATCAATATCAAAGGTGCCAGGGTTAAACATATTCGCCAGACTAAACAATACCGGACCGGTTCCGGCGGTGGTTTCATGGCGATGAAAAATATCAAACTCACCAAACTTAAAACCAAGCTCGGTCATTTGCTGCAACAATATGGCGCCCTGAATGTCGCCTTTCACATGCAGCGCTATCACTTCTTCAGGTTCTGCGGTAATACCTTCGGTTTCGGTCACTTCATCAATGTGCAAGTCCATTTGGGTGGGCTTGCTCGCTGCCTTAGGTTCCGCTTTGGCTTCTGCCGCTCGTTCCGGTTTAGTATCCGCTTTACTATCCGACTTAGCTTCTCGCGCAGCCGGTGCTACTGGAGTTAAGCGTTCATCAGCATCTACATGGATAGAGTCAAACTCAGAGTCGGATGGCTCTGGTGACTTAGTTCCAGACAGGGGTTCTGAAGTATCAGGCATAGCTGCCTGTGCCGAAGTTAAGGGATCTTTATCAACTTTACCTGATTTTGAGTCCCGCGACGGTTTGGGCACATCTGCTCCATCAACCACACGAACTTCGCCAATACCGTCGGCATCGAAACCTTGTTCGTCGCGTTTTTTGCGTTTTCTTGCCAGCGCATCGTGTTGCGCCTTGCTCATTTTGTCATTGCGCCGAATAGTCCACATGCCATGCCCAATAATGGCAAGAATCAGCAACACACCAACCACGCTAAATGCTATTTGCAGATCGTTCATGTTCTGTTCGCTACCCTTTGTTATGGTTATTAAGCGTGCGCCATGGCTACGGCTTCTTCCACGTCCACCGCCACCAGGCGTGAGACCCCTGCTTCTTGCATCGTGACTCCAGCTAAATGCGAAGCCATTTCCATTGCCACTTTATTATGGCTAATGTAAATAAACTGAACTGTTGCCGACATTTCTTCAACCAATCGGCAAAAACGCCCAACGTTGGCGTCATCTAATGGCGCATCCACCTCATCCAGCAAACAAAATGGCGCCGGATTCAGGCGGAAAATGGCGAACACCAATGATAAAGCGGTTAACGCTTTTTCTCCACCAGAAAGCAGATGAATAGTACTGTTTTTCTTGCCCGGAGGACGCGCCATAATAGTCACCCCGGTGTCTAACAAATCATCATCGGTTAATTCTAAATAGGCGCTGCCACCACCGAACACCTTCGGAAATAAGGCTTGTAAGTCACTGTTCACGGCATCAAAGGTGGTTTTAAACCGCTGCCGCGTCTCTTTGTCTATTTTGCGAATTGCCGTTTCCAGCGTTTCCAATGACGCCTGTAAATCATCGTGCTGCTGATCCAGATATTGCTTCCGTTCCGCTTGCGCGTCGGCTTCTTCAATAGCTGCAAGGTTAATAGCGCCCAGCCGCCCAATTGCGCTTTGCAATCGATCAACCTCTTGTTGCCAGAGCTTTTCGTCAGCATCTTCCGGCAACTGCTCAAGCACCGGTTTCAGCGACTGATTCATTTCGCTCAAGCCCTGCAGTATATTGCGACTGCGCTCATCCAAAGCACTTAATTCCAGCTTCAATGCCTCGGCGGCCCGGCGCGAGCGTTCAATTTTCTGTTCAACACCTTGTTGACCCTGCTGCAAGCCTCTTAGTTCAGCCTCAATGTCACTCACCTGATTGTTCACCTGAGCGCGCTGCTGGGCAACTTCCTGGTGACGCGCCAGAGCTTCTTCCAATTGTACCTGCAGCAGCTCTTGCTCTTCACGTACGTCGGTATCTGGTTGTAGCACTGCTTGTAGCTGCTCTTGCAACTGCTGCAGTTGGGTTTGGGTGCGCTGTTTCAACTGTGCTGCCTGTTGCAGCTGGCTTTGTAATTGCTGACACTGCAGCGTCAATTGTTGCGCCTCACTACGCGCTTGCTGCAACTGTTGCCGGAATTGCTGATAATTCTGCTGCAATTGTTCCCGTTCGGCCTGCATAGCAGCTGGATCTTTATCCTCATGCCCGGCGGCTTGCAACTGTTCTAGTTGCTCTTCCAGCTGAACGTCTTTTTCCGCCAGCACTTCTTGCTCCAGCAGCAAATTCTGCTGGGTTTCAGCACCCTGCTCCAGCCGCTTGCTCAGTTCAGCCAGGCGCTGCTGCATATACTGCTCGCGTTCCCGCACCGTGACCCAGTGCTCATGTTGTTCACGTAGTTTACTTTGCAATTGTTGCAGATTTTGTCGGCGCTGCTCCTGCTCGCTTTGTAGTTCACTTAGCTTAACCTCCAGCTCCTGCAACTGGCTTTCACATTGCTGTAGCTGAGTTTGGAGCTGTTGCAGTTCTTGTTGTTGCTGCAGCGCACTGTCTTCATCTGCAATACTGGGAGCCTGATAACTAGACCTGGTTAGCCAGGTACCGTCACTCGCTACTACCGACCACCACTGCGATTGGTTTAACAATTGCTGCGCCTCTGCTGCCGTTGCTGCCAAGCCAATACCCTGTAAATAAGGCCACTGCTGCAAGGGTCCGGTCAGTGCCGCGGCAAGGCTTCCCGCCGGGGCTTGAGTGCCAGTATCCAGCACCGCCAAACGAGCCCCGAACACAGTCGGTAAGGATGCGGGTAAAGCTTCCAGTACCGGTGCTTGTAACCAATGCTGCAACACATGTTCAAATGCGCGCCAACTGGCGTCCGCCCCTTGCAGCAATTCACTGACAGTACCTAAACTTTGGTACTGATGCTGTTGCAACCACTGCTGTAACTCTTGTGGCCATTGCTGCTGTTGCGCCGCTAGTAACCGCTCAACAGAACTAATCTGCCCACGCAGCTGCTGCCGCTGTTGCTGCAACGCATCTTGCTCGCTTTGCCAGTTGTTATGCTGCACCTCGGCTTGCTCACGATGTTGCTCTTGCTGATCAACCTCAGCCTGAGCCAACGCCAGAGCGCTGGCCGCTGCATCACTATCTAACTGCGCCAGCTCATGGTGCTGTTGCTGCTGTTGTTGTTCCAGTTCCTGCTGCTGACTTTGCAACTGTTGTAGCTGTTGCTGAACTTGCTGTTGCTGTTGCGCCAGATTTTCCCGCGCCAGTTGCAGCCGTTGCAGTTGCTGCTCATGTTGCTGTTGCTGCAGCAACCGCTCCTGATAATCGTCTTGCCATTGTTGCCAGCGTTGTTCAGCGGCCTCAGCCTGAGCCTCGGTTAGGGTCAGAGTTTCAGTCGCGGCTTCCTGTTGTGGTTGTAATTCGGCAAGCTCCGCCGCCAACAGTTCTTGCTGCTCTTGCTCTTCACCTTGATGATGTTGTAATTGTTCTAACTCATCACGCAGTTGCCGTTCACGTTGCTCGCGCTGTGCCTGCAACTGCCGTTGGTGTTGCAGCTGTTGTTCCAGCTTGGTAATTTCTGCACCCAACTGATAGTAGCTTTGCTGCACCCGCTCGGCAGACTCTTTTAATTCCTGCTCACGCGCCCGCAACTCGTCGGTGCCGCGCTCACTGCCACGTTGTTCGCTAATCCAACGTTCCAGTTCCGTTTCTTCTTGCTGCAGGCGTTCACGCAGTTGCGTAGCACTACTATCATTGTGTAACCACCGCAACGCCTGCAGTTCGGCTTTATATTTGCGCTCATCGGCTTTCAGAGCTTTGTAACGGCGTGCCGCCTGCGCTTGCCGTTGTAATTTATCGAGCTGCTTACCCAGCTCTTCGCGCACGTCACTCAAACGCTCAAGGTTGTCGCGCGTGTGCTGCATGCGAGACTCAGTTTCCTTGCGGCGTTCTTTGTACTTCGAAATACCAGCGGCTTCTTCAATAAATACCCGCAATTCCTGCGGCTTCGACTCAATCAGTCGAGAAATCATGCCCTGTTCAATAATGGCGTAGCTGCGTGGCCCTAAACCGGTTCCTAAAAAGATGTCGGTAATATCGCGGCGACGACATTTGCTGCCATTGAGCAAATAGGTTGATTGGGCATCGCGGGTCACCACCCGCTTCACGGATATTTCCGCATAACTTGCGTACTCACCCTGCAAGCGACCCTCAGAATTATCGAACACCAATTCAACGCTGGCCTGAGAAACTGGTTTGCGCGCCGTTGAGCCGTTAAAAATAACGTCTGTCATGGCATCGCCACGCAAATTCTTAGCCGAACTCTCACCCAGCACCCAACGCACGGCATCTATAACATTTGATTTACCACAGCCGTTTGGCCCCACCACACAAGTCATCTGGTGAGGGAAAGGAACTTTGGTAGGGTCGACGAAAGATTTGAAGCCAACCAGCTTTATATACTTCAGACGCATAATATGTGGGTATGGGTTCCGTTCTGTGGCGCTGTTAGGGTAACGCTCTTATGATGCCATCGACTCTAGCAGATTAAACGGTTTTTTGTAACAATTTCAAGGGTGCATATTCGCTCACCAATGGCGTAGACTAGGGCTATGAATTACGCCGAATGACAGGAGTTTGCATGGCCTCTTCGCAGCAATCTAACCAGCCGCTTAGCCACAATGGCATGGCCTATTTTATTCGTGGGTTTGATTTGATAACCACCAAGGGCCTAAAGCGTTTTGTCATTATTCCGGTACTTGCGAATCTCATTCTGTTTAGCCTGGCAGTAATGTGGTTAGTCGATCGCATGACGGTGTGGATGCAAGGTATTATGGACTGGCTGCCCGGCTATTTTCAGTGGTTGGAATATTTGCTGTGGCCACTCTTTGTGGTGGTCATTCTGCTCACCTTTGGGTTGCTGTTTAATACCCTGACCAACTGGATTGCGGCGCCGTTTAACGGGCTGCTGGCCGAAAAAGTAGAGCGCCACTTAACCGGCCAGACCATAGACGACTCGGGTGTGTTAGATATTGTGAAGGACACGCCGCGAACGCTGGCACGCGAATTTCAAAAGCTACTTTATTTTATACCGCGCGCCCTCGGATTCTTCATGCTCGCGCTCCTGTTACCGGTGGTGGGGCAAATTATTTGGTTATGCTGGACCGCCTGGATGATGGCCGTTCAATATCTGGATTACCCGTTTGATAATCACAAGCTGTCCTTTAATCACATGCGCAGCCAGTTAGGCCAGCAACGTGGTAAGTCGTTCTCCTTTGGGGCTATTGTGGCACTGGTTACTATGGTGCCGTTCATTAACTTTATTGTGATGCCAGTAGCTATTTGTGGTGCCACCGCGTTATGGGTAGACCATTACCGCGAACCAAGTTTGCGACACAAGTCCTAAGCAGAGAAATACTGGACAGAACCGATGTAAAGCCAATTCATTAAATAAAATTGCTGTGTTAATCTAAGGTTGATTTATGCACAAGGGACTCACACATGGCTAATCGTTGGCTGCTGCTTATAACTTTCTTTATTGCTTTACAGCACACCAGTGCAGCGCATGCAAGTGAGCAAGATATACACTGGTTAATTGGTATGCATTCAGATGAATCCGCTGCCGATAAATTTCATCACATTAGTGTTAATAAATTAACCGCCGATTTAGTGATTCAACAGCTTCCAGGATTTCGTATTCAGGAGCGTGTTATCAATGCCAGCCGCATGTTGCAATTAATGGCTGACGATCCCAATGCTTGTGCCGAAAAAACCCTGAAAACATCTAGCCGTGAAGAGTTTATGCTTTATAGCGACCTGCCTCAGGTTATTTTTCCAGGCTTGCGAGTATATATGCGCGCTGACGATAAGCGGTTTCCTCAGCAACAATCCCAACAACTCGCCCAGTTGCTCCGGCAACAACAAGATATCCGTATTGGGCTGATGGAAGGTCGGTCGTATGGTGAAGCCTTAGATAGAGTGTTAGCTATGCCTGAAGTACAACCGCAAATATGGCGTCACTCCAGTTTAGATAGTAGCTTTGCGCTTATCGACATGCTGTTGGCCGGGCGCATTGACATGTTTATTTCATCACCGATTCCGGTAAATATATTTGCACAGCGGCATCAACGCCAATTAGATTTGGTCTCTTTTGTACCCCAAGAGGCACCGCTAAAGCTGCTTGGCTACTTTGTCTGCGCTAAGTCAGCATTTGGTAAAAAGGCGATGAAAGAAATAAATAAGGAACATGCCATAGCAGTGCAGCAACGAAGCTATCTGAATGCCCACCTGCAGCATCTCGACAGTAGCCTTCATGCTGAGTTCATACAGCTCTACAATCAAATCTACCGAACCAATTTCAGCGCTGACTGACAGCCTCTTACTGGGAACTTTGTGTTAGTTCAGGTACAACTCAAGGTACCTTCCAACGCATAGCGAACAGCCTTATGAACACGCCCCTGATAAACGCCGTAACTGAACACCTTCCGCTAACAGAACTCTCTCAACCAGCGCTATTACCACCGCCGCATAATCCGGCTATATACTTGTTTCAACCGCAGCAACGGTTGTTGCTGGCATCACCGCAGGTGCTCGCCATGCACGGCCTCAACCAAACCGAAGCCTGTGTTGCAATGTCGCGCTTGCTGAGCTGTTATTTGCCCGCCGACAGCAACAAGTTGAAACTAGCTCTGCAAGTGGCTGCGGCAATTCGCGGCTGTTTAAGCCTTACCGTGCAAACCAGAAACCCCGAGTTCCTGATTCAGCACAAGCTACAAAAACTACAATACGGTGACCACTTTTTCCTATGTGCGCAGTTACAAATTGTTGAATTTTTTAGAAACTATAACTAACGCTATATTTATTATTAACAATTTAGCAACTAAATTTAGAATTAGAGATGATCATTCGCCATAGTGAGTAGCCAACCCAATGCTTAAAGCCAAAGTTGTTTCGTTGCGCAAGCACCAAGGTAAGCATATTTCCCTAGCTGTATTGCTGGCGGCAAGTCTGGTTTCAACAACCAGTTCGGCACTTGATAAAATCGACACAATAACCTGGGCGTACAATCCGGCTCCACCATTTCATATTGTGAAGGACCCCTATGCCACCCAAGGCATCTGCGATGTGCTGATGAGCGAGCTTCAACATGAGCTGACCGGCCTCAAGCATAAGCAGGAATTAATGCCTCACTCGCGGGTGTCTAACCTGATTTCGAACAAGGAAAACATGTGCTTTCCCTGCATGATTCACAATCAGGACAACGACTATGTGGTTTATAGCGAACCTACCCATGTTTACCGGCCGCACGGTATTATCACCAACCAAAGGGTTGCTCAGGAGCTCCAGCAACGCTTTGGCGATAACATTTCATTAGCACAGGTACTGGCAACTGAACGCTACCGGTTTGGGCAACCGGTAAGCCGCAAGTACGGGCAGCTTCAGCCACTAATTGCCGCCTACGCTGCCGCTACTAATTTACATGTGAACATTAGCGGTGACGATAACAACGTGGCATTGCTGTCAATGATCATGGAAGAACGGCTGGATTTTACGATTGATTACGACATTATTAAACGTTACTACGAAATGACAACCAACAAAGACCTGGTGTTTTTGCCGATTACTGAGAACAATAGTAAGGCTGTTGCGGGGGCCATTGGCTGCACGGCAAATGACTGGGGCCGACAGGCTATTACCGAAATAGACAAAGTACTTCCCGTTGTACTACAACGGGAGAGCTTTCGTAACATCCTGGAGTTTTGGTTTAACAGTGAAACTGTTACTGACTACTGGCAGTACCACGACCAGGCGATGGATTAATCGTCGTCCGTTTGATTATTGGCATCGTCCTGGTCATCTAATAAACGCGCATCAATCTTTTTACTGGTTTGTACACCCAGCTTACGGAAATTCTCAACTCGGTTAACCAAATTGCCGCGGCCACTGGATAACTTATTCATGGCACCATCAAAATTTTTCTTCACCGCTTCAATGGCATTACCCATTTTATTCATATCTTCCAGAAAACCAGCAAACTTGTCGTACAATTTGCCGGCATCTGCGGCAATACGTTGTGCATTCTGGTTCTGATATTCATACTGCCAAATGTTATTTACTGTGCGTAAGGCCACTAGCAGGTTGGTTGGGCTTACCAACATAATGTTGTGATCAAGCGCTAGTTTAATCAGTTCAGGATCGCGATCTACCGCCAACAAAAATGCGGGTTCAATCGGAATAAACAACAACACATAGTCAAGCGTGCGAACGCCTTCCAGTTGCTGATAGTTCTTCTTACCCAGACTTTTAATATGATTGCGCAACGACGTGACATGCTCGTCCAGACAACGAGTGCGTTCTGCATCATCGTCGCTGTTGAAATAGCGCTCGTAAGCAACCAGTGACACCTTCGAATCTACCACCACGTCTTTGTTGTTTGGTAAATGCACAATCACGTCAGGTTTGAAGGATTTACCCTCGGCATCACGATGCTGACTTTGGGTTTCATACTCGTGACCTTCACGCAGCCCGGACTGCTCCAGCATGCGTTCCAGAACCACTTCACCCCAGTTGCCCTGTTGCTTGGTATCACCCTTCAATGCCCGGGTAAGCGCTTCCGCTTCTGCCGACATCTGCTTGTTCAGCTCTTTCAAACCAAGCAACTCAGAGGTCATGGCCTGGCGTTGCTTAATTTCTTCGCTGTACTGCAACTGCACCTGCTGCTTAAAGGAATCCAACTGCTGCTTAAATGGCGCCAGCGTGGTTTCCAGAGTTTGTTTACTACTGGCCTGCAAGCGCTCTGACTTTTGCTCAAAAATTTGCTGCGCCAGCCGCTCAAATTCTTGCTTTAAGCGCTCTTCGCTGGCTTCCAGTAGTTGCTGCTTTTCAGTTGCATGTTTCAGCGTTTCTTCTAACTTAACTCTGGCACCAGATAGCTCCGCCTGTAGCTCATTACGTTGCTGTAATGCCTGCTGGTAGTTCTGCTCGGCCTGAGTCAGACGTTGTTCTACCTGCGCTGTGCCTTGGCGCGCTTGCTCAACCTGCTGTTGTTGCAAAGCTAACTCATGTTGCTGGTCGCTTAATTGCTCACGCAACCGGGTTCGGGCCGGGGCGCTGAGCGCGTAGCCAAGCCCAACACCAATAATCAGACTTAGCCCCAAGGCACTAATAAGCTGCCACAGTTCAAATTCAGGCATCTGCTTCTTCCAGTTTCAGGCGCCAAATTGCCGGACCTGTTTCATGTGCATTTTCACCGGTGCTGTCTACCGCCACAGTCACTGGCATGTCTTCCACATCAAATTCATAAATGGCTTCCATACCTAAGTCATCAAAGGCCACTACTTTGGCTTGTTTAATAGCTTTCGCTACCAAATAAGCAGCACCACCAACAGCCATCAAATACACCGCTTTGTGGTCCTTAATGCTGGCTACTGTGGCGGGTCCGCGCTCGGCTTTACCGATCATGCCCAGAATGCCGGTTTTATCTAACATAAGGTCCGTAAACTTGTCCATGCGGGTAGCGGTAGTTGGCCCTGCTGGCCCCACTACTTCGTCACCCACAGGGTCTACTGGCCCTACGTAATAAATAAACTTATTGGTGAAATCTACTGGTAATTCTTCCCCATTATCCAGCATTTCTTTTATGCGTTTGTGCGCGGCATCACGACCGGTTAAAAGCTTGCCCGACAACAGCACCGTCTCACCGGTTTTCCAGGTTTCAATGTCGGCTTGTGTCACGGTATCCAGATTCACCCGGCGGGCATCGTCGCCAAGTTCAAAGGTAATATCCGGCCAATCTTCTAGTTTTGGTGGTTGCAGGTCAGCCGGACCTGAGCCATCTAACACGAAGTGCGCGTGACGCGTGGCGGCACAGTTTGGAATTAAGGTAACTGGTTTTGAAGCCGCATGGGTAGGTGCAGATTTAATCTTCACATCCATAACTGTAGTAACACCACCTAAACCCTGTGCACCTATACCAAGCTTGTTCACCCGGTGATAAATTTCCAGGCGTAGCTCTTCTTCAGCAGTTTGCGCACCGCGGTCCAACAATTCCTGAATATCAACCGGATCCATGAGGGCTTCTTTCGCTAATACAGCAGACTTTTCTGCAGTACCGCCAATACCTAAGCCAATCATACCCGGCGGACACCAGCCAGCGCCTAGTTTCGGCATGGTTTCAACCACCCAGTCAGCAATGGAGTCGCTCGGGTTTAACATCACCATCTTCGATTTATTTTCTGATCCGCCGCCTTTAGCAGCAATCATCACTTCAATTTTATCGCCTGCTACCATGTCTATATGAACTACTGCAGGGGTATTGTCACCGGTGTTTTTACGGGCACCTGCGGGGTCAGAAACGATGGAGGCACGCAATGGATTCTCAGCATTGGTATAGGCTTGACGAGTACCTTCGTCCACCATCTGCTGCACCGTCATATCAACTTTGTCCCACTGCACACCCATGCCCACTCTCACAAAGCAGGTAACAATACCGGTGTCCTGACAAATCGGGCGATGTCCTGTGGCAGCCATGCGTGAATTCGTCAGCACCTGCGCGATAGCATTCTTAGCCGCCTCACTTTGTTCTTTGTGGTAGGCCTTCTCAAGCGCCTGCACAAAGTCCAGTGGGTGATAGTAAGAGATGTATTGCAGCGCATCACAAATGCTTTCAATAAAGTCTGCCTGACGAATCATTGCCATGTTTTTTACCTCATCAAACTTATGCGATTTCAGCTTGCTACCGCATAAGATAGCTAATAACTATTTTGCACCGAAAGCCGTAACGGATTCAGTCTGTTATGGAAAGCCTAATGATACCTTGTATCGACAGTGCTGACCAGACGCCGACGGCGACTATGCATAGCGCTGGCAGGCCTGTCTGTGCTATTCTAACCAGGTGTTTTACTGTGGTTTTCGAGGAGTTCCCGGTGGCTTTACTGGCGCAGCCTGTAGTCTTGAAAAGTAACTTAGTTATGCTGTTTGAGCATCTTGCCGGGGTGCCCTGGTCGCTATTTCTTGATACCGCTACTGCTACTCATACTAACGCCCGGTTCGATATGGTGTTTTATGAACCAGTCCGCACCTACCAACTAAGTGGCGATACTATTACGGTAGGTAGCGCGGTAGATAGTGCGGCAGATAGTACAGTAGATAACAAGCACGACCAGCAGCGCATGGCCACCTGTGCTACTTACCCGGCCAGCCAATGGCAACCATTGCTGCGAGAAGATGTAGCATCCTTACCAAGTTACACCGGACCTGCTCACTTGCCGTTTCAGGGTGGTTTGGCTGGCGCCTTTGGGTATGACTTTGGGCGACAGTTAGAGCAATTGAACGCGCAAGCCGATGCCGATATAGATTTGCCGGAATTGGCCGTGGCTCTGTACCACAAAGCCCTCATCTTTGATAAACAACAACAGCAATTGTATTTGCTTGCGCCTGAGTCACAATGGCAACAAGAGGCTGCACTCTGGCAAGGTTTAGCTGAGCGCCCCAAGCAGCCACAGCCTGAGCAGAGCTTCAAATTATTGCAGCCATGGCAATCAAATTTAACTGCAGCTGACTATGCCCATAAGTTTGCACAGGTTATGCAGCACCTGCGTCAGGGTGACTGTTACCAGATTAATCTGGCACAACGCTTTTCCAGCTGCTACGAAGGATCGGAATGGGATGCCTACTTGCGTCTGCGGGCACACAATCAAGGCCCGTTTTCGGCATTCATGCAATTGGAAACTGGTGCCATTCTAAGCTTGTCGCCGGAGCGTTTTATTGCGCTGGACACCGAAGGCAACATTGAAACCAAACCCATTAAGGGAACTCGCCCACGCCATTCCAACGCAACCTTGGACCAGCAGGCTGCAGCTGAGCTTCAGCAGGCCAGTAAAGATCGTGCCGAGAACGTGATGATTGTCGATTTGCTCCGCAATGATTTAAGTCGGGTATGCGACCCCGGTAGCGTGAGCGTACCCGCGTTGTTTAAAATCGAAAGTTTCCCGGCCGTGCATCACTTAGTCAGCACAGTGCACGGAAAGCTAAGCGCCGACCACGATATGCTGGATATTATTGCGGCAACCTTTCCGGGCGGCTCCATTACCGGAGCACCAAAAATTAGTGCGATGAATATTATCGACAAGCTTGAACCACACCGGCGCAGCTTCTACTGCGGCAGTATGGGCTATATTTCTCAGCACGGTGCTGCCGACACCAGCATTATGATCCGTACCCTGGTATGTGCTAACCAACAAATCTACTGCTGGGCTGGAGGTGGTTTAGTGATGGATTCCGAGTGCGCGGCCGAATATCAGGAAACCTTCGACAAAGTGGGTCATATTTTACCTATTCTGGCGGAAACGGCCGAAACCACGGAGCCAGAACTATGATTCATACCCGCCAGGATTTTATGCAGCGGTTTAGCATGCAACCGCAGCCGTCACGCCAACGTCCGACGCAGCAAGGGTTGCGCCCGGCAGCTGTACTCATTCCGATTATTGAGCGTGACCACGGGCTATCGGTAATTCTGACGCAACGCTCTAGTAAACTACGCCACCATCCGGGCCAAATCAGCTTCCCCGGCGGTCGCCACGACGCTGAAGACAAAGATCTGGTAACCACGGCATTGCGCGAGGCCGAAGAAGAAATTGGCCTGGCTCGGGCTGATGTCGAAATTATTGGGAAGTTGCAGGACTATCCGGTGATTTCCAACTTTCTGGTGCGCCCGTATATCGGATTTATTACGCCCCAGGAGCATTTCGTGCGCCAGCGCAGCGAAGTTGCCGATATTTTTGAAGTTCCGTTAATTAATATTCTGCACCAGCCCAATCATTTCGTGTACAAATTGCGCCGGTTTATTTATCCCGAGGTTTATTTCATTCCCTACCAGCAACGTAATATCTGGGGCGCTACCGCTGGGATGTTGCGTGAACTCGCTGACCATTTATTACCCGAACAACAACAGCTGTTCCGATCACTTAACTGATTCGGCGACAGCGCTTGATTTAGCCCCAGGTATCCGTGCGACAATAGCGGAATAACATCATGGCACGACAGCGAGCTATACTACTTATAAACAACCGCCGTCGTGGTTACAGGAGAGCAGTGTAATGATCAGCGTTTTTGATATCTATAAAATTGGTATTGGTCCTTCAAGCTCCCACACGGTTGGCCCTATGCGGGCAGCCACCGAGTTTTTAAAAGCAGCCGATAAAGAAGTGGGTTTAAGCAACGCCACCAGTATTCAAGTGGAGTTATTCGGATCGCTCGGGCAAACAGGTAAAGGTCACGGTACCGGCAAGGCCGTTATTCTGGGTCTGGCTGGCGAAAGCCCTGAAACAGTGGATACCACCAAAGTTGAAGAGTTTTTAGCAGCAACAGACAAATCCCAAAAACTAAAGCTGTTGGGTGAGCATGAAGTCAGTTTTCCGCGTGAAGGTGCTATTAACTTTCACCGCCGCAAAACTAAACCTAAGCATGCCAATGCTATGGAACTGCGTTTATATAAAAATGACGACGTGCTGTATAAAGACTTGTATTACTCCATTGGCGGCGGCTTTATTGTGCGGGATGCCGATTTTGATGAGACCCTGGAAGAGGCCATAGAGCAATCCAGTAAGCCTATTCCCTACCCGTTTGATAGCGCCGCTGAGCTGCTGAATCACTGTCGCGAGCAAGGCATGCGCATCAGTTCGCTAATGCTGGCCAACGAAAAAGTATTCCGCGATGAAGCAGATATTCGCAAAGGTTTGGTACACATTTGGGAAACCATGGATGAATGTATCAATACCGGCATTCGTACCGAAGGTATTCTGCCGGGTGGCTTGAAAGTTCGTCGCCGCGCACCTGCGCTGTATCAATGCTTAAAAAATGAACGCTCAACAGATCCAATGCAATTGATGGACTGGGTTGATTTATTTGCGCTCGCCGTGAATGAAGAAAATGCCGCCGGTGGCCGCGTAGTTACCGCGCCAACCAACGGTGCTGCGGGTATTATTCCGGCAGTCATGAAATACGCCGACAAATTTATTGAGAAGCTGGACGAAGAAACCATAGTACGATTCCTGCTAACGTCGGCCGCGATTGGTATTCTGTATAAGAAAAATGCTTCTATTTCCGGTGCTGAAGTTGGTTGTCAGGGCGAAGTCGGCGTGGCTTGTTCAATGGCTGCCGGTGCCTTAGCAGAGTTGATGGGCGGCAGTGTGTCTAACGTTGAAAACGCTGCGGAAATTGGCATGGAACACAACTTAGGCTTAACCTGCGACCCCGTTGGCGGTCTGGTGCAAGTACCTTGCATTGAGCGTAATGCCATGGGTGCTATTAAAGCCATTAACGCAGCCCGACTGGCTCTGCGTGGTAGTGGTGATCACAAAGTATCCCTGGATAAAGTAATTAAAACCATGTGGGACACTGGCAACGATATGAAAACCAAATACAAAGAGACCGCTCGCGGCGGTCTTGCTGTGAATATTATCGAGTGCTAATCCGGCGCTAACTAACTAGCTGCCTGCGCTAATTACTGCGTGGGCAGCTTAATATCCGCAAACATCCGTTCAATTTCATCATGCGTTTTTAATGCCGCGGCCTCATCAACTCTAGCTTTGGTAAGGTGCGGAGCAAAGGCTTCCATAAAGTCGTACATATAACCACGTAAGAAAGTACCTTTGCGGAAACCAATTTTGGTGGTGCTGGCGGCAAACAAATGCGCTGCAGGTATAGCTACTAAATCGGTATCTTGTTTTTCGTCATAGGCCATAGTGGCCAACACGCCTATACCTAACCCCATGCGCACGTAGGTTTTGATAACGTCGGCGTCGGTCGCAGTAAATACCACCTGTGGCTGCAAGCCCTTGGCACTGAATGCACGATCCAACTCCGAGCGACCGGTAAAACCATACACATAAGTGACAATTGGAAACTCAGCCACGTCTTCAATAGTTACTTCATGCTTGAGCTTGGTTAACGGATGGTCCGGCGGCACAATAATCGAGCGATTCCAGTGGTAACAGGGCAGCATCACTAAGTCTTGATACAAATGCAGTGCTTCAGTGGCAATGGCAAAATCGGCCCGCCCTTTCGCCGCAGCTTCGCTAATTTGCTGTGGCGACCCCTGATGCATGTGTAAGGATACCTGCGGGTATTTGTGCATAAAGTCTTTGATCACCGACGGCAATGCATAGCGGGCTTGCGTATGGGTAGTGGCAATGTTCAGTTTACCTTGGTCCGGCAGCGTATGTTCCGCTGCAACCGACTTAATCGCATCAACCTTGGCCAATATTTCCTGGGCAATACCAATAACTTCATGCCCTGCCGGAGTTACGTGGGTTAAATGTTTGCCGCTACGCCCGAATATTTGCACACCTAATTCGTCTTCAAGCATGCGTACTTGCTTACTGATACCAGGTTGGGAAGTAAACAAGTTCTCTGCAGTCGCCGAAACATTGAGGTTATGGTTTAATACCTCAACGATATAGCGCAATTGCTGTAATTTCATGACCGCTCGCTTGACCAACGCATGCTGGCTGGTAATGTTGTGGCTGTTATTCTAAAAATATATAACATTATATAGGCTTATTCCAAGTAACTCATGACCAAACGCTACGAATGGTATCAGAAAAAACACTTCCTGATTGTCAGTGAAGTTAACGAGTTTCGTCTCCAGCTGACTAAAATGCTGGAGAGCTTCGGTGTACGTCGAATTCAAACCGCCAAAGATTTAACTGCGGCGCAGGCGCTGTATTTACGCCAGCAACCCCACTTTGTGATTTGTGATTACCACTTTAGCAATGACAGCGACGGTTTGCAGCTTTTACGTCAATTGCAGGAACAAGGACATTATAAATATCGCAGTGCCTTTATTATTTGTTGCGCCGAACGCAGTGCCGATATGGTGAAGGCATCGCTACTGCATAGTCCGGATGAAATTTGGCACCCACCCCTGCAAAAAGCCCAAGTACGGCAGCAGCTTGATAATTTAATGATCAAAAAAGCAGCTTTGCGTCACATTGAAGAAGCCTTAGATAAATTTGATTATCAGCAAGCCGTTAAGCTTGCGCAAGAAAAGCTTGGCCGGGTTCCTAAACTGGCATTGCAGTGTTTGCGCATGATGGCTCTGGCTTTTATTCGTCAAGGTAATGCTGCGAGTGCGCTGCAAGTTTACGAGCGAGTATTGAACAATGCCGAGCACAGCTGGGCACATCTTGGCCGGGCCGTGTGTCAGTTGGAATTGGGTAACTTTTTAGACTGTATTGACAGCTGTGAACTGGTGCTGCGCAAACATGCTTATTGCACCGACGCTTATTTGCTGAAAGCTGAAGCGCTTGAACAACTAGGTGAACTGCAACAAGCCGCAGAAGCGCTAAGCCGGGCCGCCGATATCAGTAAAAACAACACGCAAGTGTTGCGCCGCCTGGGTCGTCTGGCGCTGCGTTTGAGAGACATGCAAACCTTTACCAGTAGCTTCCGCCGCTTAATTGCGGTTGCCGACGCCAACCCGGCAGTGCAGCTGCGACCCGACGACTTAGTTAATTATGCACGCAGCCTATTTGCCGGATTCTTAAGCCATGGCCCGGTTAAAGGAAAGCGTTTCTTAAATGAATTGCAGGAAGTTCTGAAACGCCAGCAACGTCACTTTGCCGATGAGCCACAAATTGCGCTCGCATTTCAATTAATCTTTGCACGCATGATTGCAGCCCAGCAACAACCTGACAAAGCCAGTACTTTGATTGATGAAGTGATTGAGCATTGTCTGCAACTGCATCCTGAGTTACTGCTGCGGGAAGAAGCCGAACTTACCTATGAGGCCTACCCTGATATTAAAGCAGCGGAGCAACTGCATCAGCAAGTAAATCGCGGCGAAACTGTGCTGTATCCGGTGAAGCCCGATGCTGAGCGCGGCCAGAACTTAAATCGCGAAGGTATGGCGCTGTTCCAGAAGAACCAGTTAACTGCGGCAAAACAGCGCTTTGTTGATGCCTTTCGGTTTGCACCCGATAATGTCAGCATCGCCTTGAATTTATTACAAACCTTACTCAAACTAATGGAACAGCAGGGTCGCAACGATGACGATATTGATAGCTGCCGGCGTTGTATTTTAGCCGCACAATCTTTGCCTCAGGCCGATAATCGTCGTGGCCACCTTGATGTACTCACTATTAAACTGAACGATATCCGCTATCGTCAGCAAGAGGATACCGCCGATGTCTGAAAGTGAACGAGTTATCGATTTTCCTACCGTTCTCGCGTCCAGCGTTCACGATATGAAAAATTCGTTATGCCTGCTAATCCAGTCCATCGAAAATCTGGCCATGGAGTTAGCCGATCAGCATCACGGCGCCGAACTATCACGCCTGCACTATGAAGCGCAGCGTATTAATATGGGCTTGATTCAATTACTGGCGATTTATCGTCAGGAACAACAAAGCCTGCCGGTAAATATCGATTTATATTATGTGGCAGAACTTATTGATGACCTGGTCGCCAGCCACGAGCTGTACGCCCAGCAGCGCGGCGTTCAAATTCAAATAGACATTGATGACGAGTTAACCATGTACGCCGACCGTGACCTGCTCAGCGCCCTGCTGAACGACATTATCGTTAATGCCTTACGTTACACGGCCGATACTATAATTATTAGCGCGGCTGCAGACAGTGGTGGTGTTACCATTCATATTGAGGACGACGGCCCCGGCTATCCTGACAGCATGCTAAAAGCCGCCGATGCACCTGTTGCACAATTGGATTTACTGGCGGCGCGCACCGGTTTGGGCATTTACTTTGCGCAATTAATAGCAAGTCAGCATCACCGCAACAACAAAGCTGGCCACATTCATTTGAGCAATGGCGGTAAACTGGGTGGCAGCGTATTTAGCCTGACCCTGCCCTAATCAGAATCAGGATACTACCTATATGACGCGAAGTTGGTTAGTATGAGATATATTATAAAAATAAATACGACGGTGGATAACACCCGATGATCATTACAATCGTCATTATTCTAATAGTTGCTTTGGTAGTGCTGGCGATAGCTGTAAACGCCATTCAGCAACACAAACAGCGAGCTGAGCTTGAACGCCGTCAAAAGCTTGCGCGTTATAAGCTGGTATTTGACCAATCAGAAGACCTCATTAATGCGGCCAGCAACCTGCCCGTTGGACGGGTACTTATTTTGACCTTGAACAAGCGGGCACTAGATGCCGTAAAACGCATGCTCACGGTTGCACCAACCAGTGAAAACAAGAACCGCATAGAAGAGTATCAGCAGCGTGTGAAAGCGTTCGAAAATCAAGACAACGAACCAGTAAGTGGTGAGTTGGAAATTCCTGAGAACGATAAACAAGTAATAGGCATGTTGAATGCCATTAAAAAATTACGGAACGCCTTGCGCAGTGAACACTCCAAAGGTCGTATTGATACCACCTCGTTTTTAGCGGAAGATCGTAAGCTGGTTAAAATTCAGGTACAAGTTAGCGTTGAGAGCTTAATTCGACGCGGTAAAATGGCGTATCGTACGCAAATGCTGGGTTCGGCACGTCAGTACTACGAAAAAGCCCTGAAAATGCTGGAAGACCAGAGTTTTACAGACGAGTATATTACCTCACGCAAAGCTCAGGTAAGCGAAGATCTAGACGCTATTACTGAAGAGCTACGTGATACCAATGCCCGTGATGCCAGTAACCGTAAGAAAGATGAACTGGAAGAATTGTTTCAACCTAAACGCAAATGGTAAGTTATGTCGAACTTAAGCGACCAGCTTAGTCAGTTGGTTTACAGCACTGACGCTGGCCGAATTGAACCCTCCAAAGAAGAGCCCGCACCGCCTGTAGGTGATGGTGTGGTGCGCATAACCCGGCAAACCAAAGGTCGTAAAGGCAAAGGCGTAACCATCATTACTGGTATCGAAAAAAACGAAGCAGAACTTAAACAGTTAGCCAAGCAATTGAAACGCATCTGCGGCGTTGGTGGCGCGGTTAAAAATTTTACCATTGAGTTGCAGGGCGACCAACGTGACGTGGTCAAAGCCTGGCTTGAGCAGCAGAAATTCAAGGTTAAGCTAGCGGGCGGTTAAACTCCCGCTACAGCCTGAAATCAAATTGTACCGTACGACCATTGTCCAGCCATTCCAGGTTTTCAGTTAACCCTGATAGTAACGCTAAACCACGCCCATGCGGCCGCTCTTCCTGCATATCTTTCTGGGATAGAGTACTCACGCCCGCACCAGAATCAGATACTTTCACCTGAACCAATCGCTCAGTGGGATCAAACTTCAACTTAATAGTTATCTGGCCATCGGTTAAATCATCCAACCGGCTAGTACGTTGCTGATAATAGGTTTCAAAACCTTGCGGGTCGTCTTTCAAGCCTGAGTCTAAGCCTAATAAACCATGCTCGAGCGCGTTATTGTATGCTTCCGAAAGCAACATAAATATGGTGCCGCGCTGGCTTTTTAATGCCGGTAGCTGACTCAATGAACTCATTAATATAGTGACTGGCTCAGCATGCTTCATTTCATGCACACCAATAGTTACTTTCAGTTCAAACGGTAGTCTAACCCCGGCTTCTGCCACCGCAGGCTCATGCTTAACTGCGGTTGGCTTACAACGCAAAATGGCCAGTGATACGTCATCTTCCAGTTCCTTATTACCACGAAAAGCCTCCAGCTCCGCCACCACTTGTGACAGCTTTATGCGCCCCTGACTGGTGAGTAAATCTTCAAACCGCTGCTCGCCGAAAATCTGTTGTTGCTGATTGCGTAACTCCGTAACGCCATCGGAGTGCAGCACAATACGCTGCTGACTATGGCAGTTATGGGTAGTAACCCGACTATCGAAGTCATCACCGGGTAAAATACCTAACGCCATATGCTGTGCTGGTAAGCGCTCGCAGATTTCACCATCGTCGTTGATTAAAAAGGCTGTGGGCATGCCCCCATTCCAATAGGTTAAGCGCTCACCCGAGGCGGATATTTCCAACATAATAGCTGCACAAAACATGTCGTCAGGCAGTAACTGCAACAAGCGTTGATTAAATTCAGTCACCATTTCGGCCACTGACACGCCCCGATCGGCCATGGTGAAAAATGCCTGTGACAAAGGCAACGCGCCCGTTGCCGGAGCCAGCCCGTGCCCGGTAAAATCGCCCAGCAACACATATAAATTTCCCAGTGGCCCTGCCGCGACTAGGCAGAGGTCGCCACTGAACATACTGGCCGGTATTAAGTGGGTTTCGATATGCTCATAGTCCAAATAATTACGGCTCAGCGCATTGCGAAATATATGCTCAACGATTCGATGTTCGCGGTCTATTCGAGCTGAATGCCACGCCAGAGATCTATTCTTTTCGTGCACACTCTGACTGAGCTCGCGCACCCGCTGATGGGCTCTTAACTTGGCTTGCAGTACGACTGGCTCAAAGGGTACCGGTAAGAAGTCGTCACCGCCAACACTCAGGCAACGTAGCAGCGATTCCTGTTCATCCAATGCGGTAATAAAGATGATAGGTAGGTGTACAGTTCCGGCTAGTTCTTTTAGCTTAGGAGCTAGTTCATAGCCGGTAATGCCGGGCATCATAATGTCCAGCAAAACAATATCCGGTGCCCACTCAGAAAAGTTATTCAGGGCGTCATGACCATCGGCAGCGAGCACCACGTCGTACCCAAAATCATTCAGCAAACTCGCCAATAATAAACGGTTTGCCGGCTGATCATCAACAATAAGAACTCGCATAGCCACGGACATCAGGCAATAACAAACATTTTATCGAATCTGGAAATATCAAGAATACGTCTAATTTCAGGGCGACAGTTCACCAGTTGAATTTCTTTCACTCGATCGCCCAGTGACTTACGCATATTAAGTAACATACCCAAAGCCGAGCTATCTAAATACTCAGTCTCGCGAAGATCTATTACCACTGTTGGCTGCTGTTCATTGATTTCAGCGTAGGCCTGCCGAAACTCCTGCACCAGACTAAAATCGAATTTGCCTTTAATAGTAATAATTAATTGTTTGCCGTCATTCGAAAATTGTCTATGTAAGCTCATTTGAATCCCAGTTCCAAAGTATTAGTAGAGTGCCTGGCAAATACAGACCAGGTCATTGTGTTTACTGAATAAATCACCTAACCTAAGTCAGATTCAAGCCAAAGGAACCTGACATGCCAGACGTTCAAGCTGCCGATTTATCAATCTTACTTATTGAACCTTCAGAAGTTCAACGAAAAGTGATTAAGCGCCACTTGGCTGAAGCTGGCATCACTAATGTAGATGGTGCGGCATGCATTTCTGAAGCGCAACAAAAAATTAAAACTTTGCAGCCCGACATTATTGCAAGCGCTATGTATTTTGAAGACGGAACCGCGCACGATTTGCTGCATTATATACACGAACAAGGCTTGGCTGAAGATATCGGCTTTATGTTGGTGTCCAGTGAATACCGCGACGACCAGCTCGAAGAGTTTAAGCAGGCCGGCATTATTGCTATTTTGCCTAAACCCTTCACTTCGGTTCAATTACAACGCGCAGTGAATGCATCTATAGACCTGATTGAACCCACCGCCCTGCGCCTGCAGAACTTTGACCCGGAAGATTTATCGGTATTACTGGTGGATGACAGTGTCACTTCCAGACATTTTCTGAAGCGTATTCTTGCGGATTTAGGTATAGATAACTTTAGTGAAGCCGAGAACGGTCAGCAAGCTATGGAGATTCTGCAACAGCAGACCTTTGATTTGGTGGTTACCGATTTCCATATGCCACACATGAATGGTCGTGAATTAGCTGAGTTTATTCGACAAACGCCAGGGCTTTCACACATTCCAATTCTAATGGTTACCGCGCGTGCCAGTTCGCCGCAATTAGCAAATATTAAGCAAAGCGGTGTTGATGCCTTAACCGACAAGCCGTTTGAGCCAGCCACGCTACGCAACTTATTAGCCCGTTTGCTGGATCAGTAAGTAGCACTGGATTGTTGAACGGTAAAGAATAGCGAATGATGGAAATAAAAAAGCCGGGCAAATGCCCGGCTTTTTCGTGTAAGTACTAGTGTGTAAGTACTATTACTCAGGTTTTTGCTGGTACTTGTTATACAGCTGACGGTGGCGGTTATTTAAATCAACCTCACTGCCATCAATAAACATGTGCACAATGTCCTGGCCTAAGTGGTCCATTACATCGCCTTCTGAGATGATTAAAGATGCCTTTTTGCCCACTTCAAGTGAACCAATTGACTCTTCAACACCCAGAATTTTCGCTGCATTATAAGTAATTGCTGCTAACGCCTGGTCTTTATCTAAACCGTAAGCAACAGCGTTACCTGCGGCGAAAGCCAGGTTACGAATATCCCAGAAACCAGGGTAAGCAATAGCAAACTCAACACCGGCGGCTGCAAGTGTTGCTGGCGTAGTGAAAGCCTGGTCATAAGCCTCGTCGTTTCGAGCTGGTAACCCATAAGGCGCACCAAAAACTACCGGAACACCTTCGGCAGCTAGCTTGTCAGCCATACGCCAAGAGTCCCGCGCACCTACTAACACCATGTCGAAACCATACTCACGGCGCAATTCCAGCGCTTGTTCCATCTGGCGTTTGTCGTCAGCATGCACAAACAGCTTTTTCGACCCATCGAATAAGCCAGTCATAGCTTCCCAACGAATGTCTTTACCACGTAAGGTACCGGCCTGCTTACCGTCATAATAAGCTTTGGCATCGGTAATAGCGCGTTCCAACAGTTTCAACGCTTCCGCGTTAGCTTTGCGTTGCTCGGCCGGGCTACGACGCTCCCACCAGGTGTCGATAACAGACGCTCGTGGCCAGTTTACATGCACGCCAACATTGAGCTTTTCCTGGGCATCTTCCCAGGTCCAGCCGTCGGTTTGCAGCAAGCTCGACTGACCCATGATTAAATCGCCCTGAGGAACGATTTGCGCATGAGTAATACCGTTGAAGCGAATGGTTGGTGTTACTTCAGAGTCCGGATTGTAGGCAATGTGCCCACTCACTTCCGGGTGAATAGCACCAACTTCTTCCTGGTCATCGGAGGCGCGAACGGCACCAATTTCCACCAACCCTAAGGTGGTGTCCAGCGCTACTAGCCCCGGATACACATGTTTACCCGTTGCATCAATCACACGGGCGTTATCCGGGGTGGTCAGGTCAGTGCCGATAGCGGTAATACGGCCATCAGTAAAAACCAAATCAGTATCGCTCAACACACCCTGAGTAATAGTGTGAACGGTCGCATCTTTAATCAGTATTGGCTGCTTCTGTGGTTCACCGGGAACCATGTCATGGGCCAGCACGGCACCACTAACTAAAGTCGCAGCAGCAAGAGTTACAATCGATTTCATTAGTGCTGTCCTCCATGGGTATGTGCCGTAAACTGATCCAGCCAAACATCATGCTGATCTTCACAGTGCCAGGTCGGCTGTTGTTGTTTATAACCATTGGTTGCACCGTCACGCGCGCTTTCGCCAGCGTTCAGTACTTTTTGAATCAAGGCTTGCTTCTCAGTATCAAGCGCAGCACGCATCGCTAAATCTTCTTCGCGATCGAAGTATTTACGTGCGTTGATCCAGGTTTGTTCTGCTCGAGCATAAGCACTCAACGGATGATCATTCCAAATCACAAAGTCAGCCTGTTTACCGGGCTTAATGCTGCCCACATACTGGTCTACTTTCAGCTGTTTCGCTGGATTCAGAGTAATCATTTTGATTGCTTCTTCTTCGGACATACCGCAGTAACGCACTGATTTAGCTGCTTCAGTATTTAAGCGGCGCTGCAGATCATTACTGTCCGAGTTAATGCTGGTAAGCACACCTTTTTTCGCCATTAAACAGGCGTTGTAAGGAATCGCATCATATACCTCGAACTTGAATCCCCACCAGTCAGCGAAGGTAGAAGCACCAGCGCCGTGTTTCGCCATTTCAGTTGCTACTTTGTAGCCTTCCAGAATGTGCGTAAAGGTGGTCAGGGTAAAATCAAACTCTTCGGCTAGCTTAAGTAGCATCAGAATTTCTGACTGAACATACGAGTGCGCGTGAACAAAACGTTCGCTGCGAAGTATTTCCAGCATGCTTTCCAAGCGATAGTCAGGACGCGGTGCCGCAGTGCGCTGACGTTCTGAACGACTCAGATCGTTGTAGTCATCCAACTGACGCCCGTACTCAAGCGCTGCCTGGAAGCCGTCACGTAGAATGGTTTCAACACCCAAACGTGATTGCGGGTAGCGAACTACATAGTCAGAACCCCAGTTGCTTTGCTTCACGTTTTCACCCAAAGCAAACTTGATGGTGGCCGGCGCCGCATCAAATTTCATCAGGTCAGCATCAGCGCCCCAACGAAGCTTAATCACTTGTCCTTTACCACCAGCCGGGTTGGCTGAACCGTGTAGTAACTGGGCCATGGTAGTACCACCGGCCAACGAGCGATAAATATGAATATCGTCCGGGTTCACTACGTCGCCGATATGAACTTCAGCAACAATGGCTTCAGAACCTTCGTTAACACCTTGCGAAATCGCGATGTGTGAGTGTTCATCAATAATACCCGGAGTAACGTGCTTACCTTCGGCATCAATGACGGTATAACCAGACGGCGTTGATAACCCACTGCCGACTTCCACAAACTCACCGTTACGAATCAGAATGTCGGCATTTTCTAAAGTGCCTTCTTCATCTGCTGTCCAAACAGTCGCATTTTTAATATGCACGTTTTGACGTGCTGGCAGCTCAGTGCGGCCGTAAGCAACATTCGGATAGGTTAACTTACTGATATAAGAATCCGCTCGCGCAGGTTCCTTGCTCTCAGCTGTAACAGCTTCGGTGCGCGTTGCGGTAATCATCAACTCGCGTCCGTCAGGTGCTACTGCCATACCAGATAAGCTGTCTTCACTCACTTGACGTAACTTCATACGCCAGCTGCCAGCTAAATCAGCAATGGTTGCGTCAACCACAAACTCGACCGTGTCTTCGTTGTGACTGGCGTGATGCAATTTACTCTCTGCATCGGCAACGCTCAGCGTACCTTGCAAGTTTTTGCCCGGCTTAAGTTCCAGCTCAACATCTTGATTAGCAACATTTAAGCTATAAGATCCGGCAAAGTCCGCAGGATGCATTGGTTGCAGCTCAACTTCTTCACCCTGCAGCCACACTGACACAATCTCGCCATCATTAAACAAATCGCCGTTGGCAATAACAAAGTCAGCCATGTAGCCCTGAGCAAGACGTCCCGCCTTGTTATCAACACCACTAATTTGCGCTGGTACCGTCGTTAACGCCGCTAGCGCTTTGTCTTTATCAAGACCATGTGCCACCGCTTTACGCAGGTTTGGCCAGAAATCTTCTTTCTTTTCTAACTGCGCCAGAGTAAAGGCAAAATCAACCCCAGCTGAAGCCAATGCCGCGGCATTACCCGGAGCACGCTCCCAATGGCGAAGGTTACTTAACTGCACATCCAAATGACCATCAACGCTGCCAACTTCTGGTGCAGCCGGAAAGTCTAATGGCAGAATAAGTTTGGAACCGGTATTTTTCACCGCGTCCAAACGAGCGTATTCAAAGCCTGAACCAATAAATACACGTGGTACTGAGAAATCACTTAATACTTCGTTCGCACGTAACAGTGACAGCTCATCGTCAATCGCAAACACCATACCGGTGTTTTCAATATCGGTTAGTTCAGCCAAAGCCGCGTTGTATTCAACCGGCCCGGTTACCGCTTGCTTGCCATAAGCTTCTTCATACCAGTTGGCATCAGCAAGCGTTTGGCGAACCAAGGCAATGCTGCCCATCAAAGACGACGGGTATTGCTGCTGTGAACTGCCTTTATCGAAAGAACCAAAATGACGTGCTTTCGGGTTATAAACCACATCGTTCGGAAGCTTATCAGCCAGTGAAACCGTAGCTGCCTGGCCTTGGAAAATACCATCCAAGCGTGCGGTTTGAACAGCAGTGAAGCCGTGCGAGATAAAGTCTTTCGCAGCGCTGGCATCTGGTTTAAACGAATCAATCCAATCGCGCTCAGAGTGAATGGCAGCATTACCTGCATTACCACCTTCACGTTCATTTGAGTAAATCGGTGGTGAGCTGCGAAAACCGCCCGAGCTTCTTTCTTCTGGTGCAGGAACACCATAGCTCGCATAAGCATCAATAAAGCCGGGATAAATAGTGTGCCCGCTGGCATCCACTAACCTCGCACCGGCGGGGGCTTCGTTGTTGCGGTTCAATGCCCGAACTTTGCCGTTTTCAATAACCAGTGTTGCATTAGTTAACTGCTTACCTGGTTCCAGCACTATGGTTGCGTTCTGAAACGCAACCAGGCTTGGTGTCTTGTCATGGATTCCCTGCACTGTAGTGGTTTGGTCAGCCATTGCTGTTTGAGCCAAACCAAGTGCTGCAAGAACCGCCAGACTAACACCGGTCAGATGGTTACTCCGGTTCATCAACTTCCCCCTGATTATTATAATAAATATGCGTTTTACCTAGCTTCGTACTATGGTAATAGCGGATTACTGATCGATCTTAACAGCTTCACCATAAACTGTTCGTGAGTAAATTTACAATGCACGAACCGATGAAAGGCTGTTTGGTAACGGTGAAAAGCAAAACAACAAGGGATACTACTATGAAAAAATTGCGAAAGGGTTATCTTGCTGCATTAGCTATTCTGGGTAGCTGCGGCGCGTTGATGTCGACAGCAATTGCAGACAGTCCATTTACCGACGCAAAAGAAGCGGTTGAATACCGTAAAGACGCCCTGTCACTGATGCACGCAAACTTTGCTGTAATGGGCGATATGGTGAAAGGCGATATCGAATACGATCCTGATATTTTTCAGCAACGGGCAAATGATTTTGCCAAATTAGCAGGAATTCCGTGGGCTGGTTTCACTGTGGAAGGTGCGATGCCAGGTGAAGACACCGACGCCCTGCCCGCTATTTGGGACAACTGGGATGACTTCCAGGAGCGCGCCAATGATCTGCAAACCGGCGCTGATAAGTTGCTTGCAGTAAGTGCCAATCGCAGTCTGGACAGCTCAGGTGACGCACTGAAAGACGTTGCTCGTACCTGCAAAGGCTGTCACGACGACTATCGTGATTAATAGTGACTATTGATAATTGAGGTGGCTGTTACGAACAGCCACCCTATAACAGCCACCACAACGCGCCGGTTAACACCACAGCTACAATTAAAGCGATAATACCGTGGCGCAGTTCTGGTGCCGGTTTATGGCTCTCAACGTAACCATGCAGCATCGCCTCTAGTAATTTAACTCCCCGCCAGCGGTACACCAAAATCGCTAACACGTGTAAACCAACCGCCGCTAAAATAAAGTTAAAATTCAGCTTATGCAGATCGGTAATTAAATCGCCGGTATCTGCAGCAACCAAAGCGTGCAGCGGACCATCAAAGAAAATGTCGTCGCTGGCAAACAAGCCACTACTAAATTGCATTAATACCAACAACAGCAGCACTAAAACGAACCAACCGCCGGCCGGATTATGCGTACGCCCGGGCTGATACTGGCCGTGCCGCAACTCGCGAAAATGTTGGAATGCGTGTTGCGGATGTCGAACAAACTGACTGAATCTTGCCGACTCACTGCCCCAAATACCCCAGCCAATACGAGTGATCAACAAGCTGCCCAAGAGCACCGCTAATTGTTGGTGCCGTTCCATGTATCCTTCTTCCGCCGTCCACCACAAAGCCGGTATAAGAACCACCATTAGCCAGTGATAAATGCGAATGAAACTGTCCCAGATTTTAATGCGCGTTGATGCCACTTAGACCTCCGAATTCAGTGCTGCAAATCACTATGCCTTAGCGAGGCATTTTGCTAGAGTGGTTTTATCTTAGCTAGGAAACTTAGTAATGGCGAAAGTATTAATTGCAGACGACGATTTTATTAGTCTGGAAGTGCTGCAAACCATGGTAGCCCGTGAAGGTATTGAAGTAACTACCGCTAAAACTGGCGACGAAGCTCTGGAAAAAGCCTTAAGCCAGAACTTTGATTTAGTTTTATTGGATTACGAAATGCCCGGTTTAACCGGCGCTCAGGTTGCAGCTAAACTACAAGATGCAAATTACACCGCACCTTTAGTGGCGGTAACCGGACATCAAAGCGCAACTGAACTTAGTGCCTGCCGCGACGCTGGTATGGTGGCCACCATTCATAAGCCGATTGCACCTGATGCTTTAGAAGAATTACTCAAGCGCTGGCTGTAAGCTGCTTAACTCGTTAACGTAAATCGTCAGCAGCTTGCAGCAGTTGCTGGCTTTCCCGCAAGAATTGCTCAGCATGGCCACCAAAGAACTCGCGTAAAGCGGCAAATCTGGTTATAAAAGCATCTCGATTGCCTTGTTCTAACTCCGATAAAATCGCATCAAATCGCTGCAAATAGCGACGAATCATGGCAAAGTTCTCAGGTGAAGCTAAAATGATGTCCGCATACAAGTCAGCATTTTGCGCGAACAGCCGGCCAACCATCATTAATTCAAGCCGGTAAATAGGTGAGCTCAAACTCAACAACTCATCAATAGTGGCCTGTTCGGCCGCCAAATGCTCACCATAAACAAAGGTACTAAAGTGGCGTAGCACCTGCACAAAAGCCATGCTCTTATCGTGCGCCGGCGCGCTAACCTGATGCAACTGTGCGCCCCAGTTTTCCAATTGCGACAGCAACCATTGGCAGTGCTCAACGGAGCGCCCTTCACACACCACAATTAACTGTTTCGCCAGATTCTTAATGGTCGGCCCGAACATCGGGTGTAAGCCAACCACTGGCCCTGAGTGCTGTTCGCACATGGCCGTTAACGGCTTGTCTTTAATACTGGTGAGATCGGCCAGAATACAGTCCTGTGGCAGCTCTGGTAGCTGCTTAATTACCTCGGTGGTCACCTGAATGGGTACACTCACCAACACTAACTGAGCGTGTTGCCAGTAATCGGCAGCAGCAGCCCAGCTGTCTGATTCCACCACGATCACCTGATAGCCGCTAGCGCGAAATAGCCTTACGAATAAGCTACCTAGCTGACCACCACCACCGACTACCAGAATCGGCCGGGACGCATCACCCTGAGTCTGACTACTGTGGTCTTGTTGCGAACGGTACGACTCACGAATGATTCGTCGCAGTACATCTTCAACTAAGTCGGGGGCAACACCCTGTTCTTCGGCTTGCTGGCGTCTGGCCTGAATTAAGGCGACTTCCCGCCCGGGCACATACAAAGGCTCACCAAGCTTCTTTTTAACCGCGCCAATAGCGCTGGTAAGCTGGCGGCGGCGCGCCAACAGTGCAACCAAATCTGCATCGGCAGCATCTATTTGCTGACGTAGTTGTTGCAGCTCTTCTGCAGATTGCTGCTTGTCATTGTTCATTCAGATACCTGCGATTGTAAAATTGTGTAGGCCCACTTCACTTCTTGTACTTGTTGCTTAGAACCACCTTTGTCTGGGTGATGGCGATGCAATAGCTGCCGATAACGGCGTTTTAAATTGCCCTTGTCGGTAACCTCTGACTCTTCTACTTCCATCACCTGCATGGCTTTATCAAGTTCAGCTCGCGCCGGCGGCTGGCGAATCCCTTGTACGCGATTCCAGAAACTATTCAGCAAATCATCAACGTCATTGGCACGAGTAGACTCGAAATGTTCCCAGTTGAGGTAATAATCGGCCAATACATCTTTGGCCACCAAGGCTTCCTCATACTCCTCATAGGGCTTCTTCACAATCGCCAGGGTATGAATACTAAGCTCAAACAGTTTTTCCCGGCGCCATTTCTCGCGCAACCGGTACAACGCATTAAACAAAATAAAATGCGTTTGGAATAACTGTAGCGAGCCGGACAATGCCTGCTCGTCGAACAATTCATAGGGGGCGCCCTGCAGTCGCTGAATCAGCTCGTGCTCGCGCATAGGTTCGGTTTCGCTTAATAGCTCGGTTTCCAGAGCACTATCAAGTTGGTTTAAAAAGTCATGTTTCATTGTTCTATCATGCCAGAAGCCTTGCCAAGAAAAAATCACAAAAAAAAGGGCTCACCGAAGTGAGCCCTGTTGTTAGCTTTTGAACTCGTGCGAACGAGTTGCTTATGCCAACTTTTCGCGGATACGTGCAGATTTACCTGAACGCTCACGCAAGTAGTACAGTTTCGCACGGCGAACCGCACCACGACGTTTCACGACAACGCTGTCAATGATTGGGCTGTGCGCCTGGAAGCTACGCTCAACACCTTCGCCGTTTGACACTTTACGTACTGTGAATGCTGAATGCAGACCACGGTTACGTTTAGCGATAACCACGCCTTCAAATGCCTGAACACGCTCACGGTTACCTTCTTTTACTTTAACGTTAACAATAACTGTATCGCCCGGGTTGTAATCCGGAAGATCTTTCTTCATTTGCTCGTCTTCGATCGCTTTGATCAAATTTTGACTTACTTTTGCCATGTTAGCCTCACTTTCCTAGAGTTAACTGCCCGATTTAGTGCCGGAAGCCTCATGTTCCTGCTGGAACGCTTTGAGTAGTGCTTCCTGCTCGTCAGTCAGAGCTAGGTCATTTAACAATTCGGGACGTCGCAGCCAGGTTCTACCTAGAGCCTGTTGCAACCGCCACCGGCGTATATTTTCATGATTACCACTCAGCAACACTGAGGGAACCGCCTCACCATCTAATACTTCTGGCCGTGTGTAGTGCGGACAATCCAGTAAACCTTCTGCAAAAGAATCTTCACTGGCTGAATCCTGATGCCCTAAAACACCTGGAACTAATCTGGCAACAGCATCAATCAACACCATTGCTGGTAGTTCCCCACCACTTAACACGTAATCCCCAATCGACCATTCTTCATCAACATGCTGAGTAATAACTCGCTCATCAATGCCTTCATAGCGACCGGCAATCAGTATTAACTTTTCATGTCCGGCTAACTCGCGTGCACCGGCATGATCAAGCTTGCGGCCCTGTGGTGACAAATAAATCACTTTACTGCGCTCGCCAAGCTGTTGTTTCACAGCAGCAATTGCATCAGTGAGCGGCTGTACCATCATCAACATACCTGGACCACCGCCATAAGGTCGGTCATCTACAGTACGATGGCGATCGTGGGTAAAGTCGCGCGGATTGGTCAGGCTAATATTAATTAAGCCATCCCGTACTGCTCGTCCTGTTACACCACTGTCGGTAACTGCACTAAACATTTCAGGAAACAGGGTAATTACCCCTACCTGTAGTTTCGCAGCCATTAAAAATCCGACGGCCAGTCCACAACAATGCGTTTCTCCGCTTTATCCACCGCCTGTACATACTGGCTTTGAATAAATGGTATTAATCGCTCAGAGCGACCAAACGCATCATTACTATTTGCTTTCACCACCATCACATCATTCGATGCGGTGGCCATCAACTGGTCAACTTTCCCCATGTCATAACCGTCGGTGTTAACCACAGTCATGCCAATCAGATCGCGCCAGTAAAATTCATCTTCAGCAAGTGCGGGCAATTGGTCTGGTTGTATGCCAATTTCCATACCGGTGTATAGCTGCGCCATATCCCGATCGGTTATTGCCTCAAACCGCACAATCAATCCTTTGTTGTGCCGCCGCCATTCAGCGACTTGTACCGGTTGCCACTTACCTTGCTTTGCTAACAGCCAGGGGCTGTAAGCGAAAATATCTTCATCAACATCGGTATAAGATTGCACCTTTAACCAACCTTTAACGCCGTAAACCGCGCCTACGCGACCTAAAACGACTTTATCGGTGGATTCTGTCATAGGTTACTTCTACCGTTATTGGTTAGTTACGCTGCGCTACGCGCGTCTTTTACTAATTTAGCTACGCGCTCAGACAATGCTGCGCCGTGGCCTAACCAGTGATCAACACGACCTAAGTCGATGCGTACTTTTTCTTCATTGCCACGTGCGACTGGGTTAAAAAAGCCGACATTTTCAATGAAACGACCGTCGCGGGCATTGCGACTATCGGTCACTACCATTTGGTAGAATGGGCGTTTTTTAGCGCCACCACGTTGTAAACGAATGGTTACCATTACGTTCCTCGATACAGTTTAGTTATGTTAAGTAAATAAAAATACCTCCGACCTATGCCGGAGAGCGCGCTAATTCTACGTATTTTTCACGTAAATGCAAGCTTTGTAAGGCTTGCACCAATTATTTCCTACTAGCGTTTGGGAAACATTCCTGGTGGCAATTTACCACCCATACCGCCACCCATTCCGCCCATGGCTCGCATCATTTTTGCCATGCCACCACCTTTCATCTTCTTCATCATTTTTTGCATTTGCAAAAACTGTTTCAGAAGCTTGTTCACGTCTTGCACCTGAGTACCTGACCCAGCGGCAATACGACGCTTACGCGAACCCTTAATCAAATCTGGAAACTGGCGCTCACGCGGAGTCATGGAGTTAATGATAGCTTCCATGCGTAACGTGGTGCGGTCATCCATTTGACCTTTCACCTGCTCTTTCATGTTACCCATGCCCGGCAGCTTATCCATTAAGCCCATCATACCGCCCATATCACGCATCTGGGCTAATTGGTCACGAAAGTCAGCAAGATCAAACTTGCCTTCTTTCATGACTTTACGAGCCACTTTCTCGGCTTTTTCTTTATCGACTTTCTGTTCCAGATCGTCAATCAGTGACAGCACGTCACCCATTCCCAGAATGCGTGAGGCGACTCGCTCCGGATGAAACGGCTCCAGTGCGTCGTTCTTTTCACCCACACCCAGGAATTTAATCGGTTGGCCGGTAATGTGGCGAATTGATAACGCCGCACCACCACGCGCATCACCATCGGTCTTGGTCAGAATCACACCGGTTAATGGCAGTGCCTCACTAAAGGCTTTGGCCGTATTGGCGGCGTCCTGACCAGTCATGGCGTCTACCACAAACAGCGTTTCGACCGGATTAATAGCTTCGTGTAGAGCTTTGATTTCGGCCATCATGGCCTCATCAATTGCTTGTCGACCAGCGGTATCCACTAGTACAACATCAATAAACTTCTTTTTCGCATGAGCAATGGCGGCGTTCGCAATCGCCACTGGCTTTTCGTCGGTGCTGGATGGAAAGAATTCAACCTCAACTTCCGCAGCCAAGGTTTCCAACTGCTTAATAGCCGCTGGACGATACACGTCAGCACTTACTACCAGCACTTTCTTTTTATGCTTTTCGCGCAGATGCCGCGCTAATTTACCAACGCTGGTGGTTTTACCCGCACCTTGCAAACCCGCCATCAGAATAACTGCAGGCGGCTGCACGTTCAGCTTTAGCGGCTGATTGGCTTCACCCATGGCCGCTTCAAGTTCGCTTTGCACTATTTTTATAAACACTTGCCCAGGTGTCAGGCTTTTATTTACCTCGGCACCAAGCGCACGCTCTTTCACCCGCGCCATAAACGTCTTCACTACCGGCAAGGCAACATCGGCCTCCAGTAATGCCATACGCACTTCACGCAAAGTGTCTTTAATATTGTCTTCAGTTAAGCGACCGCGACCACCAATGGCCTTTAACGATTGCGATAAACGTTCTGATAAATTCTCAAACATGAAAAAACCCGTTCGTTTTGCCAATACCTACAGTTTTGGAAAACCAAAAATGCGTTTGAATAATGCCTATTAGTGTACCTTAGTTCGCGCAAAGTTTCGCAATAGTATTGGGTTTCGCTGCGCCACGCCTTATACTAAATCCACTTATCTATACTGATGTCGTGTCAAGGAACGCACACCATGTTAATGACGCTGCTGATTGTAACGCTTGTGCTGTATCTTGCCAGTGCCTGGATGTTTTTGCGCCAGGTAGCGCAAACCCCTGAAACACTGGTCGCGAGCGGCTTTTTAAAACGCTTCGGCTTGCCATTGCTGGCGGTACTAGCGCATGGCACCATGATTTTTTTCCAGCTTGAACGCGACCACTTTGACCATTTAAACATGGCCAGCTCGCTCAGCATTGTCGCCTGGCTACTGGCAGCCCTAACGCTGTTGCGTGGCAAATCGGCCGGCATGTTGCTACGCCCGGTGATTTATTTGTTTTCGGCTTTTACTGTGCTACTGATGATATTAGCACCAGTTGACTGGGGCGCGACCTTGTCGCCACAACGCGGCTTAGTTATCCATATTGTGCTGTCGCTACTGGCTTATGGTGTACTGCTACTTGCCACTTTATACGCCATTCAATTGCTTTATCTTACCAAAATACTGAAGCAACGCCGCGCTGGGGTGTTGTCACATTATTTACCACCACTGATGAGTGTTGAGCATTATTTCTTCCGCCTGGTAAGTGCCGGTACCATTTTGCTGGCCATAGCTATACTCACCGGCTTTGTGTTTTTAGATAACATGTTTGCTCAGGGCCAGGCGCACAAAACTATATTAAGCCTAATAGCTCTGGCTATTTACGCTGTGATTGTGATTTTGCATAAAGTTCGTGGGGTTCGTGGTCGCGTTATTGTGATTAGTAGCGTTGTTGCGAGCGCAATTTTAACGCTTGGATATTTCGGTAGTCGTTTTGTGAAAGACGTACTGCTTTCTGTCTAGGCACTTATGCTCACAACCGAATAGGTCGAATAAGGCTTGACTTGTTGGCCTATGGCTTTACATTGTGGGCTCTGTATTTAATAAAGGTATTGAATTTTTGGACGACATATCCACCAGTACGCTGCTCATTACCCTAGCCGTACTCTTGCTCATGTCTGCATACTTCTCAGGCTCTGAAACCGGCATGATGTCGATAAACCGCTATCGGCTGCGTCATCTGGTACAGCAAAATAACTCGGGCGCTAAACGCGTTCAGTTCCTACTGGATCGTCCGGATCGATTAATCGGGCTTATCCTTATCGGTAATAATCTGGTTAATATCGCCGCATCATCTATTGCCACTATTATCTGTTTACGGTGGTTTGGTGACGCCGGCCTATTGGTTGCTACGTTCGGCTTAACCCTGATCATTCTGATTTTTTCGGAAGTTACGCCCAAAACCATTGCCGCTTTGCACCCGGAATCGGTTGCCTTTCCAAGTTCGCTAATACTCAAGCCAATGCTTACAGTGATGTATCCGTTGGTGTACGCCGTGAACTTTATTACCAATGGTTTTATGCGCATACTCGGTGTGAATCCGCACCGGGTTGATGGTACTTATGCCCTCAGCTCAGAAGAGTTACGTACCGTGGTAAACGAAGCCAATTCGATGATCCCCTCGCGTCACCAGGATATGTTGCTAAGCATTCTGGATCTGGAAAAAGTGACCGTGGAAGACGTGATGATTCCACGTAACGACATTTTTGGCATTGATATTCAGGACGACTGGAAGAACATCGTCAAACAACTGGGCCAAGGCCAGCACACCCGCATTCTTCTTTACCGCAGTGATATTGATGATGCCGTGGGCTTTTTACATGCCCGCGATATCATGCGTCTGATGAGTAAGAACCAGTTCGAGGCTGACAAATCTACGTTAGTTCGCGCCGCTCGTGATATTTACTTTATTCCTGAAGGCACGCCGCTAAACGTGCAACTTTTGAAATTCCAGCATAATAAAGAACGTATTGGTCTGGTCGTTGACGAATACGGCGACATTCAGGGCTTGGTTACGCTGGAAGATATTCTGGAAGAGATTGTGGGTGACTTCACGACATCAATGGCGCCAACGCCAAGTGATAGTGTGAAACCTCAACCCGACGGCTCTTTTCTGGTTGACGGCACCGCCAACTTACGCGAGCTAAATAAAGAAATGAACTGGGAATTACCACTAGATGGGCCGAAAACAGTGAGCGGCCTTATTATTGAGTTGCTCGGTGATATTCCACAAGCTCAGTTAAGCTTGCGGGTAGCAGGTTATCCGGTAGAAGTTATTGAAACCAGCGATAACCTGGTTAAAACCGTTCGCTTTATGCCAGAATTTTATCGTCCGGAAATAACCGAACAAGAAGACTAGACACTATTAGCAGCGTGGCTTAACCAAAGAACAACCGCCACAGCCAGCCTTTCTGTAAATCTTCCTCACACGAACGCAACTGCGCGCCATAAGTACTGGCGCGTTGTTTTACAATGCGGGACACTTTTACCAACCAGGGTTTTTGCAAGTAGCTTTTGCGCTGATATCCACCCCAACCTTCGTGGTAATTTAAGTACTGACCGTAAGCGTCCCACTTAGAAACACCATTAATGCTGTGAGTTTTATAAATAAACCAGCCCATGAAATCAATCGCATCGGCAAAGTCAGTACGACTGGCCCAACTGTTACCAGTTTCACGTTTGTAGTCGTCCCAGGTGCCGGTTTTGGCTTGTGAATAACCGTAGGCACTACTCACCCGCCCCCAGGGAATAAATCCAAGCAGGTAGTCACGTGGTGGTAGCGCGTCATGCTTAAATGAGCTTTCCTGATACATCATGGCCATCGGCACCTGAATAGGAGCACCCCAGCGTTCCCGGGCGTCTTCGGCAGCATCATACCAATCGCGGTTTTCATAGAAGATTTCGCAAATATCATCAGGCTCTGAGGGTGGTGGTGTTGCACAGCCCGCTAACGACAAAGCCAATACGGTCACGGCCAACATGGCTTTTGGTTTAGTGATACAGCTTTGTCTTCCCTGCTTCATGCAATCGTCCTCAGGATTCTACTGCACAATCATTTTTGGCTTGTTTGGCCTGCTCAAAGTAAGTTGTTAGAAACTCATCAAAACTAGTGCCCTGGTCAGCGCTTTCACGTTCATTAAGCTCTTGCAATGATTGCTCGGCCCATTGCTTAAACTGCGCTTCGGTATACTCTTCCAGCGGTTGCTGCAAGAATTCATCCCGATATTTTTGCGCCAGCGACATACCAAAGACACCGTTATCAATGCCTTGTTCACGCAGCAACTGTAAAATTTGTCCCGACAAAGTAAGTTCAGGATTCAATACCATTTGATAAAGCTCAGTTACTGTCTGCTGATAATCATTCGAATCACCACCAGCTTGATCCATTATTTTTGCAATATCATGAAAGTCTGCAAAAAGTTCTTCCAGCCAATCTGCCAGCAAGCGTTCGTGCCCATTCTGCTGTAGCGTCAGACGTGGATTCCGACCATCCATTACCACCCGATTGAAGTTTTTATCCGCAACTAATTGCTGTGCTTCATCCATGGTTGGGCTGGGTTGTAACAAGCAGTAAAACAGCATTAAATCCAGCATTCGTATTTGTTGCTCGGTAATTCCCACCGGGCTGAATGGATTCACATCCAATGCTCGAACTTCAATATATTCCACCCCAGCACGTTCAAGTGCCTGGGTTGGTGTTTCACCAGCTTCGGCAACACGCTTCGGCCGAATAGTGGCGTAAAATTCATTTTCGATTTGCAGCACTGAGTCATTCAGCTGGCGATAATCGTCGCCAACTTTCACACCGATTTGTGAAAACCGGGTGGATTTTTTGGAAATCGCACGCCGCAGCCCTTGCACGTAGTCACAAACTGAGTTGTAGGTAATACCTAAATCAGCTTGTTCTTTATTGGTATAACCAAGATCACTCATGCGCAGTGACGTGCCGTACTGACGGTATAAAGTACCTTTTCCCAGTTGGCTGAAATCCATTTCCGTATCGGTATGTTTTAAAAATGACTTACAAATAGCGGGAGACGCACCGAACAGGTACGGAATCAACCAACTAATACGCTTATAGTTGCGAATTAAACCGAAATACTGTTCCGAGCGAAATTCCTGATCATCTGCGCGGCCATAACTTGCAGCGAGATCTGACCAAATACCATCAGGAACTGAGAAGTTAAAATGTACGCCGGAAATAATCTGCATGGCGCCGCCGTAACGGAATGTCAGGCCACGCCGGTACAGATTTTTCATGCGACCACTGTGCGACTTACCATACTGAGCAATGAGAATGTCTTTTTCATCGCCAACGTAACACGGCATACTGAGCGGCCAGATAAGCTCTTCACCAAGAGCTCGATAGGTAACCCGATGAATATCCGCCAGTTGTGCCAGTGTTTGCTTCACACTTCGGGCAACCGGGGTAATAAACTCGAGTAAGCTCTCGGCATAGTCAGTAGTAATGTGGGGATGGGTTAAGGTAGCGCCCAGAGCCTGCGGATGTAACTGCGGCGACAAACGCCCGTCAGCGGTAATACGTAATCCCTCGCGCTCAATTCCGCGTTTCAACGCAGCTAAATCACTGCGATTGGCCGAATTAGAGAGCACCTTAAGCAGACTATTAAAGGTCGGTACTGACATTGTATTCCTTCAGATAATTTCGCCTCAGGCGAACCACTAGCATAGCGCAAGCTTACCTTATTATTTGTTCGAACGTCCATGCGAAGTTATCACTAAAAAGGTATAGGTTACTTGGCGCTGGTTCGTTCGCATGGCATCATGAGTGCTTATCATCGCTGTCGCATAGGGAATTATGAAGCGCTCAATTTCATTTTGGCAAGGCATTCAGCTGAGCTTTGTTCTTTTACAAGCTCTGTGTCTGGTGCTGTTCTTCATTTTACCCGACAACCTTAGCTTCTTGCCTCTGCTTATTGCCGTTTCTGTCAGCCTTATTACAGCTGTATTGTTGTGGTTGCGCAGTCGTCAGGACAATCTCCAGCTTGAACTGGAAGCACCCATTATTTCAGCAACCACGTTGCAACTGTTGCAGCATATGTTAAATGATCTGCCCACACGGGTTTACTGGCGCGACAACCAGTTGCAACTACTAGGT
Organism: Pseudidiomarina planktonica; assembly: GCF_900177775.1. GTDB lineage: Bacteria > Pseudomonadota > Gammaproteobacteria > Enterobacterales > Alteromonadaceae > Pseudidiomarina > Pseudidiomarina planktonica. The sequence goes on from NZ_FXWH01000001.1 coordinate 1,709,323, forward strand.
AGTAACCGGGCCTTCAAAAGTGACTTTGACATTCCCGAACAAACCCAGCAAGCATTTAGTGATGATTCCGTTCCCCTGCTGGCCGCGAATGACGAGCTGCTTACACGTGACAAAGCCACACTAGAACAACAACAAGCCTCCTGTAATCAACAGGTTCGCCTCGAATTAGGTACCGAAGAGCATTGGATAGAGCATTCCAGTGTGCCCTTATTTGATAACGACGGCCGCCTCATTGGCATACTGGGTAGTTACTACGACGTATCCAAAATTAAGGCCGTAGCGGCGGAAATGGAAACGGCAAAAGAGGCCGCCGAACGGGCCAACGAATCAAAAAGTGAATTTCTGGCCAACATGAGCCATGAAATACGCACACCTATTAACGCCATAGTGGGCATGGCAAATTTATGCCTAAAAACTCAGTTGAGTGAAAAGCAAAAGCGTTATTTAAAAGTCATAGATTCGTCCTCGCAAGCGCTGCTGGGTGTTATTAACGACATTCTTGATTTCTCCAAAATTGAAGCTGGCAAACTCACGATAGAAACCATCCCCTTCGATTTAGAAGACGTACTGGGCACTTTGGCCGACATGTTTGCCTACCGCGCGTACGACAAAGACCTCGAGTTTATTATTAATCTCCCGGCTAATATTCCAACGCTGCTGGTGGGTGACCCACTGCGCTTAAATCAAGTGCTGGTAAACCTGGTGAGCAACGCCATTAAATTTACCGAAGACGGCGAAATAAACGTAGCGGTAACCCTGTTGGATCGTCAGGAACACAAAGTCTGGTTACGTATTTCAGTCACCGATACCGGTATAGGTATGGACGAAGAGCAGCGCGCTAATCTGTTTAAAGCATTTACTCAGGCCGACTCTTCAACCACCCGAAAATACGGCGGCACTGGCCTCGGACTAGCTATTTCCCGGCGCATTATTCACCTGATGCCAGACGGCGATATTGGTGTGATTAGTGCCGAAGGTCATGGCTCTACGTTTTACATAGAGCTAACCTTACCCGTTCAACAGGGCCAGGATGCCTCGCACCATCAAACCTTGCTCAAGAAGCTGCAACACACCCGGATTCTGGCCATCGACGACAACTTAAGTACCCGGGAAATGTTGTACGAGTTGCTGCGCTCTTACAATATGGACGTAAAAGTATGCCGAACCGCTGAACAGGCGCTCGACATTCTTGAAGCCTCGCAAAACAGCGAAACGCCGTTTGATATTGCGTTGGTAGATTGGCGTTTGCCGGGCATGAATGGGCTTGAGTTTTGCGAAGTGGTGCAACAGAAATTCTCTGATTCGGCTCGACCCCAGTTAATTCTGGCTACTGGTTACTACGCCGAAGAGCTAGCCGAACGGGCTTTGCAGGTTGGTGCGCGTGACTTTATTACTAAGCCTTATACCGCAGCGGCGTTGGCGCGCGTACTTACCTCGGTACTCAGCGGCGTAAAAAATGCAGAACGCGTTACCGAAGCTCGCCCGCAAGTTCCCGAGCAAATTCAGCATGCCCCTATTCTGGTAGTAGAAGACAACGAAATTAATCAGCACGTAGCACGTGAAATACTGCAAAGCCACGGCTTCCAAATTGATATCGCCGAGAATGGTCTTGAAGCGGTTGAGAAGGTGCAACAGCATAACTACGCTGCGGTATTGATGGATATTCAAATGCCGGTCATGGACGGCTATCAGGCCACGCAAAACATCAGAACCTTTTACTCACCGCAGCAGTTACCCATTATCGCGATGACCGCTAACGCTATGAGCGGCGATGCGGAGCGTTCATTGGCCGCCGGTATGCAAGGCCACATTCCTAAGCCGATTGATGAAGAACAACTGCTCAGCACCTTGCTCAAGTGGTGTGTGCCGGGACCTTACCAACCGAACTCCAAAGCCAAACCAGCGCCAACTGCAGCAGTGTCGGAAAAGGCTACGAAGAAATATCCGCAAATAAAAGGCATCGACTTTGCCAGTGCGATGGCGCGCCTGCAGCATAACTTGCCGCTTTATATGCGGCTAATTGATCAATTAGTGGAAGAGTATCAACGCAGTGCGTCAAAAATTGCTGACTTCATTTCACGTGGGCAACAAGACAGCGCCCGCCGTTATTTTCATTCCTTAAAAGGCGCAGCCGGAAACTTGGGGTTAGATACCTTGCAGAATCATGCAGCGCAGTTAGAAACTTTTATGGCTGCCGGAGAGATTGATAAGGTTGCGGATAAAATATCCAGAGTGGATGCGCTGCTGGAACAAGCCCAGCAGGCAGCTTCCGACTTACAACTTATGCAGCAGCGCATAGATGCTGCCGGCGACTCATCAACCCACCAGGGCTAAGAGTACGCCTGCAGCAACGGCTGAACCTAATACGCCCGCTACATTTGGCCCCATAGCGTGCATCAGCAGGAAGTTTTGCGGATTAGCTTCCAATCCCACTTTATTCACTACCCGGGCAGCCATAGGCACTGCGGATACGCCCGCCGCGCCAATAAGCGGATTAATTGGCGTGCTACTAAAGCGAGCCAGCAACTTCGCCATGAGTACACCCGCTGCGGTACCAATACTGAAGGCAACAGCACCCAGCACCAAAATACCAAGCGTTTCCAGAGCTAAAAACTCATGCGCGGACAGCTTCGAGCCAACCGCTAGTCCTAAGAATATAGTAACTATGTTAATCAGTTCGTTTTGCGCCGTTTTACTTAAACGATCCACCACACCGGCTTCACGCATTAAGTTACCCAAACAGAACATCCCCACCAGCGGCGTGGCTGTTGGCAAAAATAGCAGCGTTAAAAACAGGGCTGCCAGGGGAAAGATAATTTTCTCGCGACGGGCCACCGGACGCAATTGTTCCATTTTTATAGCCCGTTCTTCCTTCGTCGTCAGCGCTTTCATAATAGGTGGCTGAATAATAGGCACTAACGCCATATAGGAATAGGCTGCTACGGCAATAGGACCAAGTAGCTCAGGGGCCAGAATTGACGTAAGAAATATGGCTGTGGGGCCATCTGCACCACCGATAATGGCAATGGCTGAGGCCTGTTGTAGCGTAAAATCAAAGCCCGGAACATAGTTCAGTAATACCGCACCAAATAAGGTGGCGAAAATACCAAACTGAGCGGCCGCCCCTAACAACAATGTGCGAGGGTTGGCTAATAACGGACCAAAATCGGTCATCGCGCCTACGCCCATGAAGATCAGCAGCGGAAATACGCCGGTGCTAATACCTACTTCATAAATGTAATACAGTAGGCCGCCCGGATCGTTAAAGCCGGCCATAGGAATATTCGCTAAAATACAACCGAAGCCAATAGGCAGTAGTAATAAGGGCTCAAACTTTTTCTTGATAGCCAGAAAAAGTAACAGCGCACCCACTAACATCATCACGGCTTGGCCTATGGTGAAAGCATACAGTGCGGTACTTTCCCACAAGGTTTGTAACGCTTCCATTATTACGACTCCACTGTCAGTAGCGTATCGCCTGCGGCTATACTGTCGCCTTCACTTGCTTCCACAGACACAACTTTACCGTCATGCTCGGCTTTAATGTCCGTTTCCATTTTCATGGCTTCTACCACAATTAATACATCACCAGCTTTCACTTGTTGTCCGGCTTTAACTAAAACCTTAAACACATTACCTGCCAACGGAGCTGTAATTTCCTTACCGGCTCCTCCTGCAGGGGCGCTGCTTTCATTTGTATCTGGTGCGGTGCTCGGCTGTGCCGACTTAATTTCCCCCGCTGGGCCAACTTCAACGGTAAACTGCTCGCCGTTCACTTTCACCTGATAGGTCTGGACGGTATTTTTACTTGCCGCAGTATCAGAGGCTTTTGGTTTAGTCGCTGGTGCCGATTCATCCGGCGCTTCCGGCGCTGGTTCAAAGGCGTCTTTGTTGCCGCGATTCTTCAAAAATTTCAAACCAATTTGCGGGAATAATGCGTAAGTCAGCACGTCATCAACTTCGTTTTCCGCCAGCGTAATATTTTCGTCTTTGGCTTTCTGTTTTAACTCTTTGGTTAAGGCATCCATTTCGTCATCCAGTAAATCAGCCGGACGCACGGTAATGGGCTCATCACCATTTAGTACTTTCGCTTGTAACTCTTTATTCACCGGCGCCGCAGTAGCACCGTATTCACCTCGTAATACACCCTTGGTCTCTTTGGATATATTCGAATAACGGTCGCCGCTCAGCACGTTCATAACCGCCTGAGTGCCAACAATTTGTGACGTTGGGGTTACTAATGGAATGAAACCAAGATCTTCGCGTACTTTCGGAATTTCGCGCAGTACTTCATCAAATTTATCTAACGCGCCCTGCTCTTTCAGCTGACCTTCCATATTCGTCAGCATGCCGCCCGGCACTTGCGCCAATAAAATACGTGCATCCACGCCTTTTAACGACCCTTCAAACTGTGCATATTTTTTCCGCACTTCACGGAAGTAGCTAGCCACTGGCTCTAACTTTTCCAAATCCAGACCGGTATCGCGTTCCGTTCCCTCAACCATAGCGACAATAGTTTCTGTAGCAGAGTGACCATAAGTCATACTCATGGAGGAAATAGCGGTATCCAGCATATCAATGTCGGCATCAATAGCTTTCTGATAAGTCGCTGTACTCAAGCCTGTGGTGGCGTGACATTGCATGGCTATTGGCAGTCCGGTTTTTTCTTTCAAGGCCGTGATGAGCTCATAAGCGTCGTAAGGACGCAATAAACCAGCCATATCTTTAATACAAATAGAGTCACAACCCAAATCAGCAAGTTCTGCGGCCATGGCAACCCACTTATCCAGGGTATGTACCGGGCTTACGGTATACGACAAGGTTCCCTGCGCATGACCTTCAACTTCCTTCGCCGCCTTAATTGCTGTCGCCAGATTGCGAACATCATTCATCGCATCAAAAATGCGGAACACATCAACACCATTAGTGCGGGCGCGCTCCACAAAGCGACGCACCACATCATCGGCGTAGTGGCGATAACCTAGTAGATTTTGTCCACGCAACAGCATTTGTTGGCGGGTATTTGGCATTGCTTTTTTTATCTCGCGTAAACGTTCCCAGGGGTCTTCGCCCAAATAACGGATGCACGAATCAAAGGTTGCACCACCCCAGGACTCCATTGACCAATAGCCAAGCTGATCCAGCTGTTCCAACATCGGCAACATATCATCCAGTCGCATGCGAGTTGCCAGCAAGGATTGGTGGGCGTCACGCAACACCAGTTCGGTAAGCAGTAAAGGCTTGCTCATTGAGATCTCCTGAAGATGTTCTTACGAGTCACGGTAACGGCGCACGGCAGCGCCTATAGCCGCAAGCTTGTTCGGTGCGATTTGAGTGTTTGCATTAGCTGATGGGCGCTTTCTACTGGCAGCTTCGCTACCGGCACCACCTGCAAACCAAAGGCCGATAAGTTTAACGGCGCCTATAAGTAGGATCAGAAACGCAAATACTGTAATGATACCTGCCGCCATAATGACAGCTGCTTCATGAACGAGTTCTGACATTGTTGCTCCTACCTCACGCCAAATGTTAATAAACCATTAAAAACATAAGCATAACATAATGCAAGTCGAAGCTACGAAGAAGGCAACGAAATACCAGCTATTCGCAGTCGAAATGATGCTTAGATAATGAACAGAGCTAAATCGGAGTAAGACAACAGCTTAAGGCAGGTAAAAGCGTGTGAAATTAATTAGAAAACCGAACTAGGGAGTAATTAGAGCACGTAATGAGGAAAACTGATTTAACACTTTCGGGGGATGTCATGGCGCGCTCGGGAGGACTCGAACCTCCAACCGCCTGGTTCGTAGCCAGGTACTCTATCCAGTTGAGCTACGAGCGCAAATTGACAATCTAATCGAATTGTTCACAAGCTTGAAATGGCGCGCTCGGGAGGACTCGAACCTCCAACCGCCTGGTTCGTAGCCAGGTACTCTATCCAGTTGAGCTACGAGCGCGTGTCTTTCAAAATAAATGGCGGTGAGGGAGGGATTCGAACCCTCGATAGGGCTACAAACCCTATACTCCCTTAGCAGGGGAGCGCCTTCAGCCACTCGGCCACCTCACCACTATCTTGTGGCGGAGAATAATAGCGATCTTGACAGCGAAGTCAAACGATTTTTTCCGGATTGGTTGCCAGTTGCGGGATATTTACCCATCTCGGTTGATTTTTCCACAGAAAGGCTTGTTTTCGGATGTTTAGTGAATTTAGGCCAAACCATCAGAAGTTCGAATTTTGCCGCTGCAGAAACGAAAAAGCTGACTTGCGTCAGCTTTTTCAATCTATCTTATTCAGCGTTTTCGTCCGGGCTTTTTTGCTCTGCCTGAATTCGCATGTATATTTCTTCGCGATGAACTGACACTTCCTTGGGCGCATTAACTCCAATACGCACTTGGTTGCCTTTCACCCCCAAGACGGTGACTGTGACGTCATCCCCAATCATCAACGTCTCGCCAACTCGGCGGGTTAAGATTAACATTGGCCTGCTCCTTCAATACTTCCTATTCCCAGAAATTGGTCAGCAATCGGCTCATTTGCTACCGGTTCATCTTAATATTAACAACCCTGTACATTTATTCGATATAACAATCATACTATCTGTGTGTAGCAACTATAATGACACTAAATTCTTTGTCATTCAGTGGCATAAAGCCTAGCAGCTATCACCAGTTACTGCACAATTTTTACACTCTGTTTGACCCGTCAAGCGTGGCTTTTATCGCAATTGTTCACGTAACCACGCAATACCGGCTGACAGTGCATCAGCGAGCTTCTCAGGGTGGCTACCGCCGGCTTGAGCCATGTCCGGTCGACCACCGCCTTTGCCGCCCACTTCGTTAGCAGCAACATTTACCAAGTCCCCTGCTTTCACTTGCGTAACCAAATCTTTGGTTACGCCAGCAATTAAGCTGACTTTATCTTCGCTGCTAACACCAAGTAATACGATGCCGGTGCCCATTTGGTTCTTTAAATCATCAACTATTCCACGCAACGCTTTCGCTTCAGTATTCTCAAGCTTGGCCACTACCACTTTGATACCGGCTATGTCTTCGGCATTGTCCAGTATTGACGAGCCGGCCTGGGCTGCCAGTTGCTGTTGTAGCTCGGCTACCTTCTTGTCTAATCCTTTGCTGCGTTCTAACGCCACTTGCAAACGTTCAAGCAAATGCTGGGGATCGGTTTTCAAAGCTTCCGCAGCACGGCGTAACTGGGCTTGCTGAGCCAAGGTAAACTCAACCGCGCCAGCACCAGTACTCGCCTCAATACGACGAACGCCTGCGGCAATACCGCTTTCCATAACGATACGGAAACTTCCAATGTCACCGGTTTGCTTCACGTGGGTACCACCACATAGTTCCAGCGAGTAGTCACCCACGCTCACAACCCGAACCTGGTCATCGTATTTTTCACCAAACAAGGCCATGGCCCCAGCTTCACGAGCATCATCAATGGCCATTAAGCGTGTTTGCAAAGCATGGTTCTGGCGAATTTCTTCGTTTACCTGACGCTCAATTATAGTTAATTCTTCCGCCGTTACCGCCTGGAAATGTGAGAAGTCGAAGCGCAAGCGCTGCTCGTCTACCAACGAGCCTTTTTGGGTTACGTGTTCGCCCAACACATTACGCAAGGCAGCATGTAACAAATGGGTGGCAGAATGGTTGCGCTTAATTGCTTCGCGACGCTCCAAATCAACCTGAACAGCAACAGTATCACCCACTTTCAGGGCAGCTTCCGCTTTCACATGATGGCCTATAGCTTTGCCCAGGTACTGGGTGTCTTTCACCGGCACAGTGGCACCGTTCACCACTAACTTACCGGTATCGCCAACCTGCCCGCCACTTTCGGCGTAGAAAGGCGTAGCGGCTAACACCACAATGCCAGTGTCACCTTGCGCTAGTTGTTCCACTGCTTTGCCGTCGCGGAATAACTCTACTACCTGGCTGTCGCCGGTAAGTTGGTCATAGCCAGTAAAGTCACTAACACTTTGCGCTTTAATCTTGGCGTTGTAATCAACCCCGAAATTCGATGCCTGTTGCGCGCGTTGGCGTTGTTCGTTCATGGCTTTGTTGAAGCCTTCTTCGTCAACAGTGAGTTCTTTCTCACGCGCAATATCAGCGGTTAAGTCCAACGGGAAGCCGTAGGTGTCGTATAACTTAAAGGCTAAGTCACCAGGTAATACCTTGCCGTCTAAGTCGGCAATAGCGTCAGACAAAATAGCTAGCCCGCGTTCCAGCGTGCGAGCGAATTGTTCTTCTTCACGACGCAACGCGTCTTCAATCACTTGCTGCTTAGCAGCCAGCTCAGGATATGCTGAACCCATTTGTGCTACCAACGAGCCCACCAGCTTACTAAAGAATGGGGTCGGTGCGCCCAGCATGCTGCCATGGCGTACTGCGCGTCGAATAATACGGCGCAATACATAACCACGACCTTCGTTGGACGGCTGCACGCCGTCAACAATCAAGAAGCTGCAAGAGCGAATGTGATCGGCAATAACGCGCAGGGATTTATTATCCAGATCGTCAGTACCAATAATTGCAGCGGCATCTTTTATTAATGCCTGGAACAAATCAATTTCATAGTTGCTGTGCACGTTTTGTAACACCGCAGCAATACGCTCCAAGCCCATGCCGGTATCTACCGACGGCTTAGGTAATGACAACATAGTGCCATCAGCCTGGCGGTTGTATTGCATAAACACCAGGTTCCAGATTTCAATGTAACGATCGCCGTCTTCTTCGGGAGTGCCCGGAGGGCCGCCCCAAACGTCTTCACCGTGGTCGTAGAAAATTTCTGAACAAGGCCCACAAGGACCGGTATCGCCCATGGACCAGAAATTGTCTTTTTCACCAATTCTGGAAATGCGATCTTCAGGAACGCCAATTTCTTTCGCCCAGATATCATAAGCTTCGTCGTCTTCGGTAAATACCGTCACCCATAGCTTGCCAGGTTCAAGTTCCAACCGTTTGGTCAGAAAATCCCAGGCGAACTCAATGGCTTCGCGTTTGAAATAGGAGCCGAAACTGAAGTTACCCAGCATTTCGAAAAAAGTGTGGTGACGAGCGGTATAACCAACATTTTCTAAGTCATTGTGCTTACCGCCTGCACGCAGACAACGTTGCGACGAGGTCGCACGGTTATAGTCACGCTTTTCATCACCCAGAAATACGTCTTTAAAAGGCACCATGCCTGCGTTGGTAAATAACAGCGTCGGATCATTGCCGGGAATTAGTGAACCTGAGCTCACGCGTGTGTGCCCCCGTTCCGCAAAGTAACTTAAAAAAGCTTCGCGAATTTCCGCGCTGGTCATACTCATACCGCATTCCTATTCATTGGTTAAAAAGACGTTTTTGAGAGCGCTAAAGGCTACCATGAAAGGCCTGTTGCGCCTAGTCCGCCAACGTCTCTTGTTGTTTATTTAATGCACTTTTTATGTGCTCGAAGCTGAATCCGCGTTGTTGTAAATACCGCATGCGTTTATTCTTGTCTTTCGCATCTTGCGAAACCTGATCAGGAAAGCGTCGTAGCAACTTCTCATAGCACTGCTGAGCCCAGTCGATTTCCACATTTTCCAGCGCCGCATCAACCTCGGCATTACTAACACCACGCTGCTGAGCCGCAGCACGAACCTTCAACGGTCCGTCGCCCTGCCGTATGCGCTCTTGTAAAAAACTTTGCATAAAGCGTTCATCGCTTTGCCAACCGCGACTTACCGCTTGATCAATAACGCTCCGGCTGACACTGGGGTCGAACCCGCGCTGCTTTAATTTGCGCTCAAGTTCGACATAGCTATGTTCCCGCCGTGCCAGCAATCTGAGCAACACTTCTGACGCTTGCTCAGCGTCGGTGTTGAGTTCCGCTGCACCAGCCTCATTTTCCATTGTTAATACTCCCCACAAATAGGCTCAGGGTAAAATCCTTTCATACAATAAGTGAACCTGTTGGGTGAACCGCACTCATACTTAGTAATGATATGAGTCTTTACTCAAATAGTTTATTTCTTTCAGGTGGAATAGCCAATGACAATCAAACATCTTCTCGCTTACGGCATTCTTATCAGTGCCTTTACCACGATCTCAGCTCATGCTGAAAATGCTGCCCCCGAACAACAAGTCACCGTAACCGGCAGCGCTAGCGTGAATGCCGTACCAGACGTTATTCAGTTGTCTTTTCAGATTAATGAAAAAGGCCCCTTACTTACCAAAATGAAAGCTCTGGTTGATCAAAACACTAGTAGGTTACTGAAAGATTTGCTCGACCGGGGGATTGCCGAAGAGGATATCCAATCCTACCGCCTGCAAGTACATCCTAACTACGAATACAATGGCCAGCGTCAGGAACAAAAGGGTTTCACCCTAAGCCGACAAATTAATGTGGTACTCCGCCAACCCGATCAATTTGATCAGGTTATAGATAATGCGCTGGCACGTGGTGTTACTCAGGTTAGTAATATCAGCTATCAACTCAGTAACCCGGAGCAACTTTATCAACAAGCGTTACTGGCTGCTTTTGCGCAAGCTCGCGAAAAAGCAACGCAAATGGCAGAGCAGGCCGATACCAAACTAGGCCTTGCCACCAACATTGAAGAACTCACTGGGGGGCAACATTCAGCACCTATACAAGCAGAGATGCGCATTCAACAATCCCCCTCATTACCGGGTCAAGAGAGTATTGAAGCGACAATACGAGTTACTTTTAACCTCAACCAGAAGTAGTATGTCAATACGCGGATTGATTTCTGAGGTTAGCGCAGTAAGATAGCACTAGTGGTTCCTGAATAAGGATAGTGCGTGCGCAAACTTTTTCTCTTGGCTTATTCTTTTGTTTTTCTGCTAGTGGCAGCGGTGTTGCCTACGTCAGCTTATGCCGCATTACCGGGGCAATGGGAAGACTTGCGCACCGCCGCCGCCAACAATCCCAAAGAAACACTCAACGAAGTAAACTTGCTCATTGCCGACTATGAATCCCTAAAGCGATACTACGACTTAGCCTACGCCCACATTATCAAAGCGGAAGCATTGCGTGCGCAAGGTGAAGAGCTGGCCTCCTTTGAAGCTGTAACCGAAGGTATTAAATACGCGCAGGTTAGCGAAGCCAGGTTTGCTGAAGCCAGTTTGCGCATGATAGCGATGGAGCATCACTACCTGCGCGGCAATAAGCCAGCAGCAGAACGTGAGCATCAATTAGCTCTAGCGTTGGCCGAACAAATCGAAAACACCGACTTAATTATTGAAACCCGAGTAGTGGAAGCCCAGATTGCCGGCGACAATAACCAGCTTGAACGGGCACTGAATATAGTGAAACTGCTAGACACTAATTACCACTCTAACAATGCCCGGGTCGCTTACATATTTCATTCCATTACCGGTGAAATTCATCGCCTTGCCGGATCCTATGAAGTTGCTATTGAAGAAATGGAAGAAGCACTTAAATTAGCTTCAGATGCCGGCCAGTGGCATTTATCCATACAACATTATAATTTAGGTTTAGCTCGCGAAGCTGCCGGCCAAACGAAGGCCGCTCGCGACCATTACCAAACTTCCATGGATATTTCAGCGTCCTTAGGCGATGACCTTGGCGTTGCTTACGCCAATCAGGCACTTGGTCTATTGCAGTACTATACCGGTGACTATGAGCCGGCCATGCAACGTTATATGGAGGCCCTACCTGCTTTTGTTGAAGACAAGATCTGGCCCATGGAAGCCTGGATGTACATAGGTATTGCGGAAACCTTAATTCTGCGCGGCAAGGCGGATGAGGCACCGAGCTGGATTGACCGTGCCCAGGAACTTATTAGCGAACTCGATGACATTGATCTCGAAGCTAACCTAGCCTACATACAAGCCCAGCTAGCCACCGCACAAGGCAAGCATGAACAAGCTTTAAGCTATTATCAGGATTATGCGCAGTTGGATCGAGAGCGCCAGCTCCGTGATTCTCAGTCCAGCGTTCAGCAGGTACTGAAAGACGTTGAAGCACGTGAAAAACAGGCTCTTAGTGAGCGCGATGAAGCCCGCACTGCCTATGAGATTGCACAGCAACAGCGCAACACCGCCTATCACTGGTTACTGGCTGTAGTACTTATTGCAGCCACGCTGGTATTAATTACTCTGGCAGTACTTAGCAGTAAACTCCGTCGTCACGAACTACTTCTGCGCGATATTAGAGCAACCGATGCAGTGGCTAATTTGCCTAACCGGAAAGAGATCAACCGACAGGCGCAGAACATGATTACCCGCGCTTTAACCAATAAGCGTCCGTTTGCGTTGGCTATTATTCGATTGCATGGCCTGAAACAAATGAATAATCAGTTCGGCCACGATGCTGGCGATAAGCTAATTAATGAATTCAGTAGTTATTGCCAAAACTTATTAACCGGCGAACAACGAATTGGCCGTATTAATGGTGCGCAGTGGTTATTATTACTGCCCGATTTTGACGAAAGCGAAGCTGCAAATTTATTCAAGCGCGTCACTGATGACCTGCTAAAACTGGCTGCAATAGAGAGTAAAAGCAATAGTTCACTTACGGCATATATGGGTTATGCGCAGCTGGATCTTGATGGTGAATCGTTTCGGCATTTATTCGAACGTTGCGAAGAAGCCTGCCACAATGCTCAGCAAGCTGGTCCCCGCTCTATTCAAGTTGCGCCGATGCCCAAACGCTTGCTGGGATAATATGGGTCATACAATGCGGCCCGCCGCCCGCCAGTACGAACTCGCGTGCATCAACGCCGTTAATAACCCAACCGGGTAGTTGACGTTGCAATGTCTGTAACGCCTGCTGGTCTTCGCAAATACCAAATTGTGGTACTAATAAACGTCCGCCAAGGTTCACCAGGTTTACGTAGCTCGCCAACACCGGATGTTGCGCGCTACGCTTAACCACTCCTGCCCGATAAGACATGCCCTGGAACAGTTCCGCCTCAACAGGTAACAACTGCGCGGCTGGCAACTCAATAATTCGATAACGCTTGCCCTGCGTATTCTGCAACTCTTTGAGCTGTGCATGAACCTGCTGCAGATACTCAAAATCAGGGTGATTAGTAGCAGGTAGTCCGCTAATTAGCAGCGTTTCGGAATCAATGAATAGGGCAATATTATCAATATGGCCCTGAGTTTCATCGCCGCTTAGGCCACGCGGTAACCAAGTTATGCGCCCTAACCCTAACTGCTGTTTTAGCGTTCGTTCCGCTTTCGACAGCGGCATGTCCTTGCGTATAACGCTGGAACTTATGGCAAGCGCGTGCCCTTGTCCGTCGGTAGTGAAGTTCCCGCCTTCAAAAATCATTGAGTTGCGTTGCCAGCGGGTCAATAAATGCGTAGCCATGGTTTGCGCGCAACGATTATCTTTACTGACATCGGGATACAACCCTTGCCAGGCATCAAACTGCCACAGCAAAGCTTCTGGCCGTTGTTGGCATTGCTCAGATAACGAAATTGATCGCCAAAATGGTGCTATATCGCACATCCAGGCATCATTATAGGGAATAGGTAAGAGTTTAAAGCTTGCCGGCAGGCGCTTTTCGGCAAGGGCAAATTCATTCAGGTTAATGCCAACCACCACCGGGAGAGTATCTGCGGCTTGCAACAGCAATTCAATCAGAGCATGTTGAGCGGGCTTTGCTTGTTGCCGCCACACATCGCTGCGGCTAGGCCACAAAGCAGCAACAGCACCAGGCTGTTGCCACTCAGGAATACACTGAAAGCCAGCGCTTAAAGGTTGGCCTGCCACTCGTAGTTAACGCCGATCTTTTTTGTTCGAACCACCTGCTGGTTTGCGCGAGCCGCCAGTTGGCGCTCTACCACCAGGGCCTTTACGACGCGGATTATCGGTTACGCCAAAAGCCTGCTCAAGCGATGGTTCGCGGCGCTTGCTACGACTGGAAGCTGGTTTGTCTTGATCGGATCTACCGGCTTTTCCGGGATTCCGCTCTTGCCGTATTTGCGCATTCGCTTTACGAGCTCTGGCAAAGCGCCGTTGCTTGGTGTCTTGCTTCCGCGGGTCGATAAAGCTGCGCTGCTCTGCCGGCAGTTTCACCAGCGAACGTAAGTAATTAATTTGGTCTAAGGTTAGTTCAGCCCAACCGCCGTGTGGTAAGCCTTGCTCCAGCTGAATCGAGCCGTAGCGAATACGCATCAGGCGGCTAACCCGCACTTCCTGAGACTCCCATAAACGCCGAACTTCGCGGTTGCGCCCTTCCGTCAGAGTGACATGGAACCATTGGTTCATGCCATCACCGCCGGCGCGTTTAATGGTGGTAAAGCGAGCTGGACCATCTTCCAACTGCACGCCTTTGCGCAGCCGCTGCATCATAGCTTCGTCAACTTCACCAAAAATCCGCGCGGCATATTCACGTTCAATTTGCTGGCTTGGGTGCATTAATCTATTGGCAAGTTCGCCATCAGTGGTAAATAACAATAAACCAGAGGTGTTTACGTCTAACCGACCCACGGCAACCCAGCGGGCGCCCTGTAAATTTGGCAAGCGGTCATACACGGTTGGGCGGCCTTCAGGGTCTTTGCGGGTACACAACTCGCCTTCCGGCTTGTGATACATCAATACCCGGCACACTACCGCGTCTTCAGGTTTAATAGCGACATCGCGGCCATCAATCTTAACCTTGGCATCAGCGTCAATACGCTCACCTAAACTGGCAATTTTGCCATTTACGCTTACGCGTCCTGCCGCAATGGTCGCTTCCAGTTCACGTCGTGAACCATGCCCGGACCGGGCTAAAACCTTTTGTAACTTCTCACTCATTGTTAATGCACTCTTTGGTCAGTCGCTGTCTCAGCGGTTGTTGATTCCGTGGCCGTTGCTTGTTGAGCATTTTCGGACGATGGAATCGGTGGTAATTCGGCTAAATCTTTCACATTAAAATAGTCTAAAAACTCGGCGGTGGTCGCATATAACTGCGGACGCCCGGGTACTTCTCGTTGTCCGACAACTTTTACCCAGCCGCGTTCCTGCAAGGTTTTCATGATCTGGCTGCTCACGCTAACACCGCGAATCTCTTCAATATCACCACGCGTAATCGGCTGGCGATAAGCAATCAAGGCTAAGGTTTCTAACAGTGCCTGCGAATATTTCGGCGGCTTTTCCTGCCACAGTCCGGCTAAAATAGAACCAAGTTCGGTACGAGTCTGGAACCGATACCCCGAAGCAACCTGCTGCAATTGTACACCACGATTCTGATAATCCTGCTGTAATGCGCTCAATGTCGTTTGAATTTTGGCTTTACTGACTTGCTGAGCAGCCAATAACTCTTTCAATTGATCAACACTCAAGGGCTCGTCTGCGGCAAACAACGCGGCCTCAATAACCTGTTTTAGCTGTTGGTCATGCATGCTCAGTTACCATGTTCTGCTGATCCTGGCGTTTACTAATATGCAGTTCAGAAAACGCGTCTACTTGAGTAATTTCAATTAAGGCTTCTTTGCTCAATTCCAGAATGGCCAGAAAACTAACCACCACACCAGCTTTACCCTCGCTGGTATCAAATACATCACTAAAGCGCACCCGCGATTGCTGGGTGAGTAAATCTAAAATGGCGCTCATACGCGCCCGGGTCGACAAGCGTTCACGGTGAATATGATGATGCTCCTGCAACTGTGCCTGCTGCATTACCTTACCAAAGGCCAACACCAAATCTTCCAGGCTAACTTCAGGTGGTAACTGCTTAACATACTCGCGCGCATCACTATTTGCCTGCACCACACAGAAATCACGTTCCTGCTGTGGTTGCGCCTCAAGGTGTCCGGCACCTTCGCGAATGGCTTCATACTCACGCAAGCGCCGCACCAGCTCGGCTCGTGGGTCTATTTCTTCGTCTTCAACCTGCGGCGGCTTGGGCAGCAGCAGGCGACTCTTAATTTCCGTTAACATGGCCGCCATGACCAAATAATCAGCAGCAAGCTCTAATTTCAGCTCTTTCATCATGTCCACGTAGGTCATGTATTGCTGCGTAATGGGTAAAATCGGTAAATCGACAATTTCCACTTTATGGCGACGGATCAAATACAGCAACAGATCCATGGGTCCGCTAAAGGCTTCTAGAATAAGCTCCAGCGCGTCTGGCGGAATATACAAATCTTCCGGGCGCTCCAAAACCGGTTCACCACGCACAAAACCAAGCGGTAGCGCATGTTGTTCCGGCGTCAGCTCCGGCGTTTCACTCATAGGCCTGCAAAGGGCTCCACCGAGCCACTTCCTTGCCGGGCAATCACTACATTGCCGTCAGCTAAATCAATGACAGTGGTAGGCTTCTCGCCGCGATGGCCGCCATCAATAATCAGATCTACCAGCTTTTCCAATCGCTCACGAATATCGTTTGGATCTGACTCCGCAAACTCGCTGTCATCTAAAATCAAACTGGTCGACATTAACGGCTCGCGCAGCTCAGCCAATAATTCACTGGTAATAGGATCATCGCTCACCCGAATACCTATGGTTTTTCGCTTCGGATTCAGCAACCGTTTTGGCACTTCTTTAGTACCCAGCAGAATAAAAGTGTAGGCACCCGGCGTGTTGTTCTTCAGCAGCCGGAACGCATTGTTGTCAACGCGTGCATAAGTTGCTAATTCAGATAAATCTCGACACATCAGGGTGAAGTTATGGGTTTTGCTGATGTCGCGGATTTGGCAAATACGTTCAACCGCGGGTTTATTACCTAGTTGACAACCAATTGCGTAGCCAGAATCGGTTGGATACACCACCACGCCACCCTGGCGAATAATCGCCACGGCCTGCTGAATAAGGCGCGTTTGCGGATTCTGTGGATGAATTTCAAAATACTGGCTCATGTAGGTGTTCCTTTCTTCTCTTGGCAACTTAAGTTTCTGCTAATTAGTTATAGTTGTTATGGTGTCAGATTCACGCTCAGCCGGCGTCTGCCATAGTGACCATATTGGCACACAAGATTCTGGTAAACAAAGGTTTTTGCCCAGCTCCCGCCAGCGTTTTGGCGCATGAAAATCAGACCCTGCTGAAGCATATAAATTGTAGTCTGCAGCAAATTCGGCAAGCGCGGAACGCTGCCCTTGAGGTTGTTGACCAACAGCGACTTCTAAGCCGTCCATGCCGTCAGCCTGGGCCTCTTCCAGTAAGCGCCGCAGCCATTTGTTGCTCAACTGATACGCGTGCGGATGCGCCAACACTGCATTCCCGCCAGCCGCCTTCACCGCGGCAATAGCAGTAGCCAAATCACACCAATCGGCTTTCACATAAGCAAACTGGCCAGCGCCAACGTAGCGTTTGAATGCGTCTGCAAAGTCTTTAATAACACCTTTAGCCAGCAGTGCGTCGGCAATATGTTTGCGCGTTGGCATGCCGCTAATAGTGCCAAGTTCAACGGTTATATCAATGCCTGCTGCGGCCAGTTTGTCCAACATACCTTGAAAGCGGTCGCGCCTGAGCTGCTGCTGTGCATTTAACAATGATTGAATTGCGCTATGGTCAGGGTTGATATTTAAACCCAACAGATGAATTTCGTGTTGCTGCCAGCGACAGGTAATTTCAACGCCACAAATTAATTCTAGTGGGTGCTGTTCGTTGGCAACTGCTTGTGTTGCGAGCGGCCAGGAGTCCGTACTGTCATGATCAGTAATCGCCAAATAATCTACACCTTGATGCACCGCTCGCTGCACCAGCTCAGCGGGGCTTAGGGCCCCATCGGAGCAATTGGTGTGGCAATGTAAATCGTAAACTGGCGCTAACACTTTGATCTGTTTTACCTATAATTTGACTATGATAGTGAGAACCTTAGCAAAAGCGTCTCTTTCTAACCCCCTGAATTCAGGGTCACGTGATTATATCACGCGTTGCCAATGACAAGGAGTGAAGATGGCTGATTTACCGAAAGTCGTATCCGATGCAAGTGAACGACTTGATAGAATTTATCAAATTCTCGATGTATCCGATGATGTCAAAGAGCGACTAAGACACCCCGACGTTAGCCTGCAAGTGGCCGTACCGGTGCGAATGGATAACGGCGCACTGAAAGTATTCCCGGGCTGGCGAGTGCAATATAATACGGTACTGGGCCCAGCCAAAGGCGGCATCCGGTTCCATCCCAACGTAAACGCTGAAGAAGTGACCGCTCTTAGCTTCTGGATGGCCATTAAAAATGCCGTGGTGGAACTACCTTACGGTGGCGGCAAAGGTGGTGTGCAAGTTAATCCGAAAAAACTGTCCAAACTCGAATTGGAGCGCCTGTCACGCAGTTATATTCGAGCCATACGCCCCATTATAGGGCCTGATACCGATATTCCGGCTCCCGATGTGAACACTAATGAAACCGTTATGAGTTGGATGGTCGACGAGTTCAGCCAACTGGAAGGACGCCATTCACCGGCCGTGATTACCGGCAAACCCATAGGTTTGGGCGGCTCTGAAGGACGTACTGCGGCCACTGGCCTGGGTGCACTGAAAGTGCTGAACATGTGGGTGAAGAAGCAAGACAAAAACCCTGAAGACATGACAGTTGCCGTACAGGGTTTCGGTAACGCCGGCTATTACTTCGCTACCAATGCACGCAAAGCAGGTTATAAAGTCGTAGCCGTATCCGATTCCAAGGGAGCCGTTTATAGCGAAGATGGACTGGACCCGGACAAAATTTACCAGCACAAACACGAGAAGCAGGAACTGAAAGGCTTCGTATATTGCGATAGTTCAGTGAATGAAGAGCCTGAAACGCGCCAGCTAAGTAATGATGAGTTATTAGAGCTGGATGTTGATGTGCTGGTATTGGCGGCGCTTGAAGATCAAATAACTGAAGACAATGCCAACAACATTAACGCCAACCTGGTGCTGGAAATTGCCAATGGCCCGGTGTCTCATGACGGTGAAAAAATTCTGCTGGAGCGCAATATTCCAGTCATTCCCGATGTACTAGCTAACACCGGCGGTGTCATTGTGAGTTACATGGAATGGGTGCAAAATCGCGCTGGTGATTACTGGAGCGCGGAAAAAGTGGAAGAACGGCTAACCGATCGCATTGAGCGAGCGGCCAGCAATTGCTTCGACTTAGCCGAAGAACATGAGCTTGATTTACGTACCGCAGCTTATTTAAAAGCAATCAAACGTTTGGCTGATGCCGCCGATAAACGCGGCAATCAGCACTATTTCAATAACGACTAAATGCTTGCTGCAAGCTCGGCGCCCTGACGAATAGCTCGCTTGGCGTCGAGTTCCGCAGCCACATCAGCACCACCGATTAAATGCACCGGCTTACCTTGCTGTTCTAATTCTTGCTGTAATTCCCGAAGCGGTAACTGGCCGGCACAAATAATAATGTTGTCGACCTGTAGTAGCTTAGTTTCGCCATCCACTTCAATTTCCAGCCCTTCAGGAACTACCGCTTTGTAGCTAACGCCCGGCATCATTTCTACGCCTTTCCCTTTCAGCGATGAGCGATGTACCCACCCCGAAGTTTTGCCAAGTCCGGCACCTACTTTGCTGGTTTTCCGTTGCAGTAAATACACTTGGCGTTCTGGTTGGGCCCGATCGGGTTTGGTTAATCCACCCCGGTTTTCATAGCTGGTATCAACCCCCCACTTCTTCGACCATTGTGCTGTATCAGTGCTCGGGTTGCCCGTAGTGGTTAAATACTCAGCCACATCAAACCCAATACCACCGGCACCAATAAGCGCTACCCGCTGACCTACTTCCTTGTGATCACGCAGCACTTCAACATAGCTAAGCACCTGCGGTGAATCTATTCCCGGAATATTCAGTTCACGCGGTATCACACCTGTTGCCAATACTACCTCATCAAAGTTTTCAGCAGTAATAGACGCAGCCGTTTGACGCGAATTCAAGTGCAACTGCACCCCGGTGTCTTCAATACGTTTCGCAAAATAACGCAGGGTTTCGTAAAATTCTTCTTTGCCGGGAATTTGCTTAGCGTAATTAAACTGGCCGCCAAGCTCACTGGCTTGTTCAAATAAATGCACCTGATGACCACGCTCGGCGGCATAGCAAGCAAAGGCCATACCGGCAGGTCCGGCACCAATCACCGCGAGTTTCTTCGGTTTAGCGGCCTGCACCATGACTAATTCAGTTTCATAGCACGCCTGCGGATTCACCAGGCAACTCGCCCGCTTATTTTTAAATACGTGATCAAGACATGCCTGATTACAGGCAATGCAGGTATTAATGCGATCGGCCTTATCCTGTGCGGCCTTGTTCACAAATTCAGGATCGGCCAACAGCGGCCGCGCCATGGACACCATGTCGGCTTGTCCCTTGGCAAGAATGTCTTCGCCTATGGCTGGGGTATTAATTCGGTTTACCGCCACCAGTGGAATGTTCAACTCTTGCTTCACCCGCTCAGTAATCCAGGCAAAGGCAGCGCGGGGAACTGAGGTAACAATGGTAGGAACTCGCGCTTCGTGCCAGCCAATCCCAGTATTAATGATACTGGCGCCAGCAGCTTCTACCGCCTTACCCAGTTGAATCACTTCTTCGTAATTATTGCCTTCTTCCACCAAATCCAGCATCGACAGGCGGTAAATCAAAATAAAGTCATCACCCACTTCGGCGCGAATGGCGCGAATAATCTCCAGTGGTAACTTACTGCGATTCTCAAAGGAGCCGCCCCACTCGTCGGTGCGTTTATTAGTACGAGGACAAATAAACTGGTTAATCAGATAACCTTCTGACCCCATAACTTCCACGCCATCGTAACCAGCTCGCTTGGCCAGCTTGGCAGCAC
Organism: Pseudidiomarina planktonica; assembly: GCF_900177775.1. Taxonomy (GTDB): domain Bacteria; phylum Pseudomonadota; class Gammaproteobacteria; order Enterobacterales; family Alteromonadaceae; genus Pseudidiomarina; species Pseudidiomarina planktonica. The sequence continues at coordinate 1,730,040 of NZ_FXWH01000001.1, forward strand.
GCGCATAGTGCTTAATGGTTTTTTTAATTTGCCGCGCCGACATTTCACTAGGTTTAAACGGCGTGATAGGTGCTTTGATAGCCGACGGAGCTACTGAAAACGGATGATAGGAGTAGCGTCCGGCATGCAGAATCTGCAAACAAATTTTGGCGCCGTGTTTGTGTACTGCCGAGGTTACCTGACGATGCTTATTTACATGCCAGAACCGGCTTAGTTCACTGCCAAAAGGCGCTAACCGACCACGAAAATTGGGGCTAATACCACCAGTGACTATCAGGCCTACACCACCTTTCGCACGTTCTTCATAGAACGCGGCCAGCTTGGCAAAACCCTGCTTTTCTTCTTCCAGGCCGGTGTGCATGGAGCCCATCAGAACTCGATTTTTGAGTTGAGTATGACCTAAATCTAACGGGGACAGTAAGTGCGGATATGGAGACGTCACGGCAACCTCGGCAGCAATAAATTAAACAAGCGTTTTAATTAGGCTACTTTACTGCGGTTGCGAAACGAACACAAGCGCGGTAATCGCGCTTGTGTTCAGTCATTTCAGGCTGGTTTATTCTGCGCCAAGTTCCACGGTCGCAGGTTGCTGAGTTGCTTCAATAGTGACAGTTTCGGCTTCCAGGAAGCTCACATCATCATCAGCTTCTGGATCCGCATCATCATCACAGGTCACAGCAGCGGTGTAGTCGCCGGCGGTAATAAAGCCAATTTCAAAGTTATAGTTGGCCGCGCCGTCAAAGAACACGTTTGTGCTGGCATAGGGTTCAACTTCTTCTGAACCGCCGTTGTCAGCCATGTCTTCCAAGGCCACATCAGCACCTTGATACAGATACACACTGGCTACCGGAGCACTGATGTCATCAGGAGCAACCGGGCACTCATTATTTAACAGCAGCGACTCAGCCACAGTACCTTCCAGATGACCAATTTCACTGTTATCCACTAAGCGCAAGCCCGTCGGTTTGAGCAAATAACCATCTTGTCCAACCGGATCCACCAGCGCTTTACGTAAATCAAATTCAAGGGTGTAATTAACTTCACCTGCTGCGGCGATAGTGACACCAATTAACTTCAATTCATTCGATGGCACTCGCAACGGAAGTTTCTCACCGTCAACCATCACATAAGAGCCGGTGCCAATTTCAAGGCGTAACTGGCCATAATTGCCAGCCGGAATTTCTGCATTGTTAACCAGGTTTTCCGAATCAGATCCGGTAACTTCTAGCAAGTTAATACCCCGAGTGTTGGCTACCACTTCGCCTTCCTCGTCTAAGCAGGCATCATTGGCTGCTACTGTGTTGCCATCTTCACCAATGGTAAAAGTTACGGGATCTGCGCCGTTACCGACCAGTTCTACTGTGTTGAAACAAACCATTACTTCTTCAGCAACAGTTACCGGTGCATCACTCACACCAAAGGTAAAATTTGCTGTACCGCTATTGTTGTCATCGCTGTCTGAGCCACAACCCACCAATACGCCCGACAAAGCCATTGCCACTACAAATTTGTTCTTTATCAATGTGTTCATCATAATCAAACTCCTTAAATTACTTGCGGCGCCTAGGTTGGCGCTTGAAATAATTTGACACATTATCTCGGGAACCGTTGTCAAATTTTTGTAATAGTTTAGTAAATCTTGAAATTCATACCTTAAACGCATAGCTGTATTGGAATTTCCGGCTGGAATATTGACATGATGATCAGGGGCAGGTATCTTTGCTCTCGATAAGTTAGACAGGGTAGCTACAAGCCATACAAACAACTTTGGCTTAACGTCTGTTTTACTCGCTTACAAGCTAACTAGAACAAAATTTGAGACTCACACAAATGACTATACAAGTTCAACAAAAACAAGCGAACTGGTGGTGGCACTTCCCGACATAGCGGGTGGTGTGAGTGTGTGCGTTTATAAAACACTTATGAAAACCCGCTCATTGAGCGGGTTTTTTTATGCCCTTAAGTAATGGCTGTAGCTAATTTCAGGTATCAGACAGGAGTCTTGTAGTGGACCAAACGACAATCAATAACGAGCCGGGAACTCTGCAAACCTTGCAGATTCAAATTCCCTATCAAGCCGACCCGCTCGCGCTCTACGCTCGTCTGTGCGGAAGTCGCAGTGACAATATCTTGCTTGAGTCCGCCGAAATTGACTCCAAACAAAGCCTGAAAAGCTTGCTGATGGTAGATGCCGCAATTAAATTCACCTGTCAGGGTCAGCAAGTGCAGGTGGATGCGCTGACCAGCAATGGCAGCCAATTATTGCCTTGGTTGGCCTCACGTTTAGCGCCCTACTTGTCTGAGTCTGCAAGCGACTCAACGCAGCTGCTATTTGATTTCGGCCCGGCTCTTGCTGAACGCACTCAAGATGAAGATTCGCGGCTGCGCAGCCACGGCAACATGGAGCCATTACGAATTGTGCAACAGGGTTTGCAGGCAGCGTCTAAACACCCGTTAAGCGTGTTCATTGGTGGTGTATTCGCCTATGACTTTATCGCCAGCTTTGAGGAGTTGCCCGAGGTGCCTGAAGGTACCAACAGCTGCCCTGATTACGTATTCTATTTAGCCGAAACCTTGCTGGTTATTGACCATCAGCAACAAACCACCGAATTGCTCGCCTCGGTGCTGAGCGGCGAGCATATGCAAACCGAGTACCTGCGTTTAAGCCAGCGGGTTGGTGAAATTGCCGCCCTGTGCCAGCTACCAAACCCAAGTAGCACAGCGCCATCTAATCCGGCTTCGCCAGCAGCGAACACTGAGGTCACAGCCCGACCCAGTCGCCAGCGCTATCAAGAAATAGTCACACAAATGCAGGAGCATATTCTGGCTGGCAATATTTTTCAGGTGGTGCCTTCCCGCCAGTTTGAGCTAAGCTGCCGCGACAGTCTGCGCGCCTATGCACATCTGAAACAAACCAACCCCTCGCCGTACATGTTTTACATTCGCAGCAACGACTTTCAGCTGTTCGGTGCATCGCCGGAATCCGCATTGAAATATCAGCGCGCCAGTAATCAGGTTGAGCTATACCCCATTGCCGGCACCCGGCCGCGAGGCAAAAATGCTGACAACAGTATTCATCCCGACTTAGACAGCCGCCTGGAACTGGCACTAAGAATGGACAAAAAAGAACTTGCCGAACACCTGATGCTGGTTGATTTATCGCGTAACGATTTAGCCCGCATCGCGATTCCCGGCACACGCCACGTGGCCGACCTATTGAAAGTAGACAGGTACTCGCACGTTATGCACCTGGTTTCTCGCGTGGTAGCGCAATTGGCCACAGATTTAGACGCACTGCACGCCTATCAGGCCTGCATGAATATGGGCACACTGGTAGGTGCGCCAAAAATTAGTGCCGCCCGCCTGATCCGTGAAGTAGAAGGTGAACGCCGCGGTAGTTACGGTGGTGCCGTTGGCTACTTAGCTGGCAATGGTGATATGGATACCTGTATCACTATCCGGTCTGCCTTTGTTCGCAATCAACGCGCCATAGTGCAAGCCGGGGCCGGGGTGGTTCATGACTCAGATCCGCTAAGTGAAGTGGATGAAACCGAAGCCAAAGCGCGTGCTGTTATTCACGCCATTCAGTTAGCTGAAGCAGAATTAGCCACTGATTCAACCTCAGGAGCACCGGTATGAAGGCCAGAATTGTACTGATTGATAACCTTGATTCCTTTGCTTACAACCTGGTAGATGAATTGCGTCAGTTGGGCTATGAGCTAACCATTTACCGCAATACAGTGCCCGTGGAAGTAATTCAGGCTGCGTTAGAAAAATATACCGGCCCGCAACTGGTGTGTTTATCGCCAGGTCCCGGGCATCCATTAACTTCAGGTAGTATGTTGAAGCTCATCGACTACTGCTGCGGACGTATACCAATGCTTGGCATTTGCCTGGGCTTTCAGGCATTACTGCATAGCGTTGGCGCGCGCATTGATCGCTGCGAAGAAACCGTGCATGGCAAAGTGGCAAACATAACTTGTCAGGGGCACCCTATTTTTGCCGGGCTGCCCTCCCCCCTTCCGGTCGCTCGATATCATTCGTTAAGCGGCTATGATTTACCTGATACTATTGATCAGTTGGCGCACTTTGGGAGTATTCCAATGGCGGCCTGGTTACCACAGCAATTAGCGCTTGGGTTCCAATTTCATCCGGAATCAGTGATGACTACCTTCGGCACACAGCTACTGCAACAAAGTGTCGATTTTTTATTTCAGCAAACGGCGGCATTCACTAGCCGCGACCAACAGGAGATTTCGCGCTCATGATTCCGTTAAAAAAGCTTCTCGATGGTAATAGCTTAACTCAGACAGAGAGTGTTCAATTGTTTGAGCACCTGGTGAAAGGCGAACTCAACGAAATTCAAATTACCGCAGCCTTGGTAGCCATGAAGCTGCGCAATGAGACTCCTGCAGAAATGGCCGGTGCTGCCCAGGCGTTGCGCGCTGCTGCTAAGCCCTTCATCAGACCAGACCGATTTGTGGTAGACAGTTGTGGTACCGGTGGTGATGGTAGTAATACCTTAAATATCTCCACTACTGCCGCATTAATTGCAGCCAGTATGGGTTTAACCGTAGCTAAGCACGGTAACCGCAGTGTTTCGTCACGCTCAGGGTCTGCAGATGTACTTGAGGCTTTGGACTTGAATGTGACGCAGGATCCCGATGTAGCTGCAGCACAGCTGGACAGATTCAACTTTTGCTTCCTGTTTGCCCCGCATTATCACCCAGGCATTCGCTATGCCATGCCGGTTCGGCAAACGCTAAAAACCCGCACTTTATTTAATTTACTGGGCCCATTGCTGAACCCAGCGCGCCCCGATGCTCAGCTACTGGGTGTGTATGACCCTGCCTGGTGTCGCCCGTTAGCCGAAACGCTGCAATTATTGGGCTGCCGGCGCGCGTTAGTAGTGCACGGTGCCGGATTAGACGAATTGGCGCTACACGGCGAGTCACTAGTACTGGAACTGCGCGATAACGAAATTCGGGAATATACGGTAACGCCGGCCGACTTTGGTTTAACCGAAGCGCCAGTTAGTGAATTAGTGGGTGGTGATGCCGACCGTAACGCGGACTTATTAAAACAAGTTTTAAGTGGCAAAGGTTCGCAGGCGCAACATCATGCGGTGGCCATGAATGTTGCCGCTCTGCTGTACCTAAGTAATGACTACGACAACTTTAAAGATGCCGCTCAGGCCGCCTTAAGCCACATTGAGAGCGGCGCGGCTATGCGTCATTTACAGCAATTGCAGGAGGCTCAGAATGACTGAGGTTATTGCTGAAGAAACCATTCTGAGCGGTATTGTGAAGCAGCGCCAGCAACAAATCAGCGAATTGTTGGAACATTATCCTCGGGCACAACTAGAAGCGCAGCTAACCCCAAGTACCCGCAGTTTACGTGAAGCACTGCTAGCGCCTGGCAGTAGTTTTATTCTGGAATGCAAGAAAGCATCACCTTCGAAAGGCTTGATCCGCGCGGATTTTCATCCGATAACTTTGGCGCAAACTTACTCGCGTTATGCCGCCGCTATATCGGTGCTCACTGAGCACAGCCATTTTCAGGGCTGCTTTGAATACCTCACGGCGGTGTCCCAAAGTGTTAGTCAACCAGTGTTATGCAAAGACTTTATTACTCAGGCAGAACACGTATTGCTGGCGCGCTACTTCGGTGCCGACGCGATTTTGTTAATGCTGTCGGTGTTAGACGACGATTCTTACCGGGAATTGGCTGCGGTAGCCGAACGCTATCAGCTGGATGTGCTTACCGAAGTGAGTACTGCCGAAGAAATGCAACGTGCCAAGGCACTTGGCGCCAAGATTATTGGTATCAATAACCGCAACCTGCGCGATCTAAGCATAGATCCTGAACGTAGTATTGAACTAAGCAAGCTGGCACCAAAAGATGCAGTGCTGGTTGCTGAGTCAGGCTTTAATAATCATGCTCAGGTTCGCGCCACCGCACCTTTCGTAGATGCGTTTCTAGTTGGTAGTGCGCTGTCAGCGCAACCGAATGTGGACCAAGCCTGTCGCGAGCTTATCTACGGCCCTCATAAAGTGTGCGGCTTAACCCGCCCTGAAGATGCGATTGCCGTGCGCAGTGTGGGTGCAGCTTTTGGTGGGCTTATTTTCGTGCCACGCTCGAAGCGATGCGTAAACCTTGCTCAGGCCCGGGCTATTTGCGCAGCTGAGCCGGCACTAACTTTTGTTGGGGTGTTTGCTGACCAGCCGCTACCCGAGGTTATTGCGGTGCTTCAGCAACTGAATCTCACGCATGTGCAACTGCATGGCCATGAAGACGCAACCTATATTCAGGACTTACGCCAGGCCGTGCGCTGGCCTTTGCATGTGACTCGTGCGCTTGCCGTTGACGCGCCACTAATATTGCCGCAACTGAAAGCAGATAGTTATTTGCTGGATAATGGGCCTGGTGGCACTGGTGAGGCTTTTAGCTGGTCGCTAGTTGATGAGCTAACTGACAGCGAGCGGCTGTCCTGCAGCCTGGCCGGAGGCCTTAATCTGAACAATATTCGGGCGGCACGCGCAACTGGCGTTGCCGGTCTGGACATAAATTCTGGTGCTGAACTACGACCGGGCATCAAAGATGCCGGGCAGTTACGCCTTATTTTTCAACAACTCCGCCATTACGGCAAGGAGCAATGATGACACAACCTCTTTCCGCTTATTTCGGTGATTTCGGTGGGCAATTTGTTCCCGAGATATTGTTACCCGCCCTGCAACAGCTGGAAGACGCTTTTGTTGATGCGCAGCAGGATCCTGAGTTTCAGGCTGAGTTCAAACAACTGCTAACCCATTATCTGGGCCGGCCGACGCCGCTGTCGTTGTGCATGAACTTGCCGTTAAAATCGCCAAATGGAACCAAAATATACTTAAAACGTGAAGATCTTCTTCACGGTGGCGCCCACAAAACCAACCAAGTTTTAGGGCAGGCTCTGCTGGCTAAACGCATGGGCAAGAATCGTATTATTGCTGAAACGGGCGCTGGCCAGCATGGTACAGCTACCGCGCTTGCCTGTGCTTTACTGGGGCTTGAATGCATTATTTACATGGGCAAAAAAGACGTTGAACGTCAGCAACCCAATGTATTTCGAATGGAGCTTATGGGAGCCAAAGTAGTGTCGGTTGATACCGGCAGCGGCACCTTGAAAGACGCCGTGAACGAAGCCTTACGCGACTGGACTGCCAGCTATCCAACCACGCACTATTTGCTGGGTACTGCCGCTGGTCCACATCCGTTCCCAACCATAGTGCGCGAATTTCACCGCATGATTGGGGCTGAAGCCAAAGCACAAATTATTGACCGCGCCGGCCGTTTGCCTGACGAAGTTATTGCCTGCGTAGGCGGCGGTTCCAACGCCATTGGCATGTTCGCTGAGTTTATTGATGAAACCGGGGTGGAACTGGTGGGTGTAGAGCCTGGTGGGAAAGGCGTAACCACGCAACATCATGGTGCTACCTTAACCGCTGGCTCGCCAGGTATTTTGCACGGCTGCATGTCGTTTTTGATGCAAACCGATGAAGGCCAGATCGAAGAGTCTTACTCAGTTTCAGCCGGACTTGATTATCCGGGCGTTGGCCCGCAACACGCGCATTTAAAAGCAATTGGGCGTGCGCGTTACGAATCGGTAACCGACGACGAAGCACTGGAAGCATTTGAGTTACTCAGCCGCCATGAAGGTATTATTCCGGCGTTAGAATCTGCCCATGCGCTAGCTTATGCGCTGCGTCGGGCAGCCGAACACGACGCACCGGAAATATTGCTGATAAACTTATCCGGCCGTGGTGACAAAGACATTGACCATGTGCGCCGTATTTATGCTGAACAGGAACGTGCTGAGCAAGAAGGTTCCAAACAAGCGCAGGACAAAAATTCATGAATCGTTATCAAGAATGCTTTAGCAAACTGTCACAAAAAAACGAAGGCGCTTTCGTTCCCTTTGTAACTATTGGCGACCCGAACCCGGAGCAGAGCCTGGCTATTATCAAAACCTTGATAGACGCCGGTGCCGATGCACTCGAGTTGGGTTTACCTTTCTCTGATCCGGTTGCCGACGGCCCGGTTATTCAGCGTGCCAACATTCGCGCTCTGGCTGCGGGTGTGAAATTACAGCATTGTTTGGACATACTGACTGAAGTTAGGGCCTACGCCCCGGACATTCCAATCGGTTTACTGCTGTATGCAAATCTGGCGTTTGCTCAGGGACTGGATAAATTTTATGGCCGTTTAAGTGCCGCCGGGGTGGATTCGGTATTGCTGGCTGACGTGCCCGTAAAAGAAGGATTACGATTTGGTGAGGTTGCCAAACGACACGGCATCGCGCCAATTTTCATCGCCCCGCCAGATGCCTCTGAAGCGACCTTACAGGCCGTTGCCAAAGCCAGTGAAGGTTATGTGTACTTACTTAGTCGCGCTGGCGTAACTGGTGCCGGGGACAGTCTGGCTACCCCCGCCGAAGGCTTAATTGAGTCCTTAAAACAAGCTGGCAGCGCGCCACCACTATTAGGCTTTGGCGTAGCCCAACCGCATCATGTGGAAGCTGCGCTTGCGGCCGGAGCTACCGGTGCCATCAGCGGCTCGGCCGTGGTGCAACGCATTGAAGACAACCTCGACCAACCCGATAAAATGCTCAGCGCACTGCATGAGTTTGTGAGCAGCATGAAAGCGGCTACACGCAAGCCTTAAGCGCATCTTTGATGGCAGGGTACCGGAAGCGGAACCCTGCCTCTTGTAAGCGCTCAGGCAACACTGCTTGCCCGGTTAACAGCATGTGCGACATATCCCCCAATGCTAACTTCAACACCCAGGCCGGCACCCGCATAAAATGCGGTTTACCCATAGCACGCGCTAAACTTTGACTGAATTCTTCATTGCTTACCGGTTGTGGTGCCGTGGCATTATAAACGCCATGACAGTCGGCGTTTGAGAGCATGTGCTCCAGCGCACCTATCATGTCGTCAATGTGTATCCACGACATCATTTGCTTACCATCACCTAAAGGGCCACCCAGGCCAAACTTATAGGGCGTGATCATTTGCTGCAACGCCCCACCATGACGCGACAGCACCACTCCGGTGCGAGTTAAACAAACACGGGTTTTGCCATTCTCGGAGGTTTTGGCAAGGCGCTCCCACTCTGCACACAACCGATGCGCAAATTCATCCGTCGGTTCATTCTTTGTTTCAGTAACCCGGGTGTCGCCCTGATCGCCATAAAAACCAATAGCCGATCCGCTAATAAACACTTCCGGCGGCTGCTCGGCCGCCTGAATCATCTCAGCCAGCTTACGCGTAACCCGCCAGCGACTCTGCTCAATGCGCTCTCGTTGGGTAGCGCTCCAACGCTTGTCGGCAATCCCCTCACCCTGCAAATTAATCACGGCAGCAAAGTCACCGATATCTTTTATTTCATTTAGGTCTTTAATGGCATGAATATCGTGACCAAGCTGTCGGTAGGCTTTACTTGGCGATCGCGTTTTTACTGTGATCTGATATTGGTTGCGCAACCGTTTAACCAGTTCAGATCCAATTAAACCGGTACCGCCGGTGAGTAAGAGTTTCATTTTAAAGCCCCCGTTGTAGTCATGCCAGGCAAGCATTGTTGACTTTCAGTGTAGTAGCTGTATCTAGCGCCTGACAATGTTTTCTGGCACACTGCCGCCAATGGTTTTATTGTTTTAACGTGCTGGAGTACCGGATGGTTCTTTTACTTGAATATCTGCCGATTATTTTATTCTTCATTTTTTATAAAGTGGCAGATATCTATGTAGCAACCGGAATACTCATGGCTGCTACGGTACTACAATTAGTGGGTCTACGCCTGTTACGCGAACCCTTAACCCCACGCCACTGGATTATTCTGGGTGTGGTGCTGGTTTTTGGGGCGGTAACACTGGCATTACGCGACGATTGGTTTATTAAAATTAAAGTGTCGATTGTTTACGTTGCTATTGCATTAATGATGGCTGGCGGCCTTATTCTGCGTAACAAAAGTCCCTTACAGTCCATGTTCGGTCAGGAAATTCAGTTACCTGAATTCGCCTGGCGCAAATTAACCTATGCCTGGGTTGTATTCTCACTGGCCATGGCAGCATTGAATTTGTATATTGCCGAATTTTGGTCGCAGGAAGCCTGGGTAAACTTTAAAGTGTTTGGTATTTTAGCGCTCACGCTAATTTTCACCGTATTTACCGGTGCTTATATGTTTAAACATCATACCGATCGTGACAAAGACACGGAGCAATTACCCTAATGTGGTTTGTATTCATGGCATCCGATAACGAAAATTCGCTGGAATTGCGCAAACAAACGCGCACTAAGCATATAGAGCGTCTGCAACAATTACGCCGTGAAGGGCGTCTGCTCGTAGCTGGACCTTGTCCAGCCATTGCCAGCGAAGAGCCGGGCGAAGCCGGGTTTACCGGATCAGTGATTATTGCTGAGTTTCCATCGCTTGGTGATGCCGAACAATGGGCTCAAGCAGATCCTTACCTTGAAGCTGGTGTTTATCAAGAGGTTGTTGTTAAACCTTTTATCAAAGCATTGCCATGAAGAGCACTGCTATGAAGAGCACTGCCATGACCAGCGCCACCATGGATACGAAGATCACGCAGTGCACTATTAGCACCCCAGCGGATCATCAGGTAGTTGCCACTCGTTACGAACCCGCCACGCCGCATACAGCAATTATAATTGCGCCGGCCATGGGCGTACCACAACGTTATTACGCCCCCGTTGCCGAATGGCTGGCAGCCAAAGGGTTTGCAGTACTTACCTTTGATTATTACGGCATGGGCCAATCGTCAGTTAACAAGCTGAGTAAGCTGTCTATCAACGTGCTCGACTGGGCACAGCAGGATTGCGTCGCCATACTCGATTTTGTTCATCAGCAGCACCCAGACTTGCCAATTAAGTGGTTGGCCCACAGTGTTGGCGGGCAGCTATTTGGCGCTCTGCCTAACCATCATCTGGTGGACAAAATGGTAACCGTAACCACGGGTAGCGGCTATTGGCTGGAGAACGCTCCGGCACTGAAGCGCAAAGCCTGGTTCCTGTGGTTCTTCATGGTGCCGGTTACTATTCCGATGTTCGGCTATTTCCCTGGCAAAAAGCTAAAAATGGTTGGTGACTTGCCGAAGAACGTGATGCTGCAGTGGCGCCGCTGGTGCCTGCATAAAGATTATCTGGTCGGCGTTGAGGGTGAGCCCCTGCGTAGTCAGTTTGCGGCCGTGAAGGTACCAATCACTTCGCTGTCAGTTACCGATGACGAGCTACTCTCAGCCCGCAATATAGAGTCGCTGCACAAGTTCTACCGATCGGCCCCACTACGTATGATCCGCATTGCTCCCGAAGATATCGGCGTTAAAAGAATCGGCCATTTTGGCTTTTTCCGCGAAGAATTTGCGTCGTCGTTATGGACTGATTACTTGCTTCCGGAACTCACCGGGCGCGCATAAAAAAAGCCATCAGGTTGCGCCTGATGGCTTGGTCTCTTTAGTTGTTAAATTCTTAAGCCAGAGTACGAATTAATTGCGCTGTATTACGGCGAATTAATCGAGCGCAGGCTAATCGACCTAACAACGCAACAATAATTGCACCTGCCACCGGTCCTACTAACCAGAAACGCCAATGCCATACGGCATCCATCTCAAATACCTGCGTTTGTAGTATTAACAAGGACAGCTCCATGGCCAGCGTGGCTATTAAGCCGCTGATCCCCCCTAATACCAGAAACTCGTAGGTAATACTTCGGCGCAGTAATTTCGCTGGCGCACCCAGAGTTCGCAGAATCACCAGCTCCTGTTGGCGTTCTTCCATGGACGCCTGTACCTGAGCCACTAACACCAAAGTACCGGCAATAATCACCAGGAACAGCACGAACGCTATGGCCAGGCTTACCTGACTAATTACTTCACGCAGTTGCGCCATCAAGGCATCTAAGTCGAGCAAAGACACCTGTGGAAAGTCTTTAAACAGCGCATTCAGCTCGCTTTTACGGCTTTGATCCAGGTGGAAGCTGGAAATATAAGTAGCCGGAAAGTCGGACAAAGTGGCCGGGTTAAAGATCATATAGAAGTTAGGTTGTAACGAGTTCCAGTTCACTTCACGAATACTGGTAACCGGTACCCGAAACACTTCGCCACCAATATTAAACTCAAGCTCATCGCCCAGTTTCATATCCATGCGCTCAGCAACCTGGGATTCCAGTGAAACTTGCGGCGTGGTGTCATCACCAAACCACTCGCCTTCAACCACCACATTATTCGGTGGCAGTTCGTTGCGCCAGGTTAAGGACAGCTCACGACCAAAGCCTTCACGTGCTTCACCTTCTTCTTCACGCTCACCTTCATCGGCATCGCGGTCTTCTTTGGTTACTTCATCACGCAATACTTCATCGTTAATGGCGGTAACACGACCCGGCACTATGGGATACATGTCGTTACTGACAATATCTTTTGCGGCAAAAGTTTCCTGTAGCTGCTCAACTTTCTCTTCCGCAACGTTCAGAATAAAGTAGTTCGGCGCGTTATCGGGCAACTGCTCTTGCCAGTCAGCCAGCAACTCGTTGCGCAATGCCAGTACTAACAACAGCAACATGATGGCCGTTGAAAAGCTAATCATCTGCACGCTATTAGCGCCAGCCCGGCGCTGCAAACCAGCCATAGCTAACCGCCAGGCACTACCCGCTTGCATGCCCGCTTTACGGCTCACGCCAATAAACAAGCGACCAATCAGTAGCAGTACTACCGCAGCACCGCCACCACCAGCGAACAACGCCGTAGATAGCAACCACTGCTGGCTGTACAGCACCAATAACAGATATACAGTACCGCCACATAACAGCCAGTGTAGCCAGCGAATATCTGCTGCACCCACCAGTTGTCGATGCAGTACCCGCAACGGCGGTACTTTAATTAACCGTAGCAGCGGATACAGCGTAAACATCACCGAGCTAAGTAAGCCGGTGGCGCTGGCAAGCGCGTAAGGTCGCCAGCCCGCTGCTGGCAATGTTGTATCTAACTGCGCGGCCACTAATTCGGTCACCTGCCACTGAATAAACCACCCCAGTAACAAGCCTATACCTATGCTGATTACCGTGAGCAGCAATAAATGCAGCGTAAATATCTTCTGAATTTGCGCTTTACTGCCGCCCAAGGTTTTCATAATGGCAACCACGTCGTAGTTGCGCTGACAGTAACGCTGTGCGGCAACCGCCACTGCCGTGGCTGCCAACACTACGCCCAGCAAACTTGCCAGCATCATAAAGCGTTCGGCTCTACGCAGTGACCGCGCCAAGGGTGCATCACCGTCATCAATGCTGCGCCAATTGTGGGTGTCATCATTTAGTTGCGGTAATAGCCAATCTTCATAACCGGCTATGGCATCGGCCTCGCCTGCATACAAAATGTTGTAGCGCACACGAGAGCCCGGCTGAATCAGGTTGGTGGCCGCTAAATCGGCATAATTAATAAGTACATTGGGACTGTCAGTGAACACCGAAAAGCCCACATCAGGCTCATAAGTGACCACTCTGGTAACGCGAAAGGCGCTGTCCCCCACTTCTATGGTGTCGCCAATATCCAGTTGTAGCGACTGAAACAAGGCAGAAGCCACCCAGGCTTCGCCGAGCGGTGGCACGCCATTGGTTACTTCACCTTCACCATAGGGCTCTGCTGCGGTCTCCAAATCCCCACGTAGCGGGTAACCTTCAGATACCGCTTTCACATCAACCAGGCCAAGCTCATCGCCAGCAAAGGCCATAGAATTGAATACTACCCGCCGAGCCGTTTGCAAATTGCGTTCGTGAGCTTCGGTCAACCAACTTTCGTTCACTTCCCGCCGCGAACTCAGTACTCGATCGGCTGCCAGAAATTCACTACTACGCGCCAGCAAACCTTCCTGCAAACGTTCACTGAATAGCGACAACGACAACACCGCCGTAACCGACAATACAATGGCCAACGCCATAATAGTCAATTCACCGCGGCGTAACTCCTGTAGTAATAAGCGTCGCGATATTTTAGGCCACATCGCGTTGCTCCTCGTTCAGGCGTCCTGCGTCCATGCGCAGAATACGCTGACAGCGTTTCGCAAGCTCGCCATCGTGGGTTACCATAATCAAGGTGGTGCCCGACTTCGCGTTCATATCAAACAATAAATCTTCCACGGTGTTACCCGTTTTCTTATCCAGGTTGCCGGTTGGCTCATCAGCAAAAAGAATCTTTGGCGTACCAATGAAGGCTCGCGCAATAGCCACCCGCTGCTGCTCACCACCAGATAATTGATTCGGGTAATGATGCAAGCGCTCAGACAAACCTACCTGGGCCAACAACTCCCGCGCTTCTTGCTCTGCGGTTTTGTGACCCGCCAGTTCTGCCGGTAACATCACGTTCTCTAACGCGGTTAAACTTGGGATCAGCAAAAACGACTGGAAGATAAAGCCGATCTTGTCGGCGCGCACTTTCGCACGCTGCTCTTCATCCAATTCGCTTAATTTTTCGTTATCTATAAGAACGTCTCCGGCACTAGAGAGGTCTAAACCTGCTAGTAACGACAACAAAGTTGACTTACCCGAGCCTGATGCGCCTACAATAGCAACGGTTTCACCGGCTGCTATTTGCATGTTGATGGGATGCAGGATTTGCAACTCGCCTTCGCTCGTGGTGACTTTCTTTTCTAATTGAGTGGTTTGAATAAGCATTTATGAAAAATTTCCTTGTCAAATTTTCAACAATAATTCTTTTGTTATTGGTTATACGTCCAGTTTCCGCAAATGTTTCACTTGTTGTTTTAGGTGATAGTCTCAGTGCGGGCTATGGCATGTCAAAATCCGTGAGCTGGGTCGGTATTCTTGAGCGCCGCTGGCAGGACACACAACCCGATGTTGAACTCGTTAATGCCAGCATTAGCGGTGAAACCACTCAAGGTGCTTTGCGTCGGTTACCCGGAGTTATTGAGCGCCACCAGCCTCAGGCTGTATTCGTTGAACTTGGTGGTAATGATGGACTGCGCGGCTTCTCACTTGCAACTGTTCGCGACAACCTGAACCAAATCATCGACCAGTTACAGCAACGCGATATTGTGGTGGGCTTAAGCCAAATTCAAATACCACCAAACTATGGCAAGCGATTTACCGAAATGTTCGCGGCTATGTATCCGGAGCTTGCAGAAGAAAATAATATCCGGCTAGTGCCATTTTTTATGGAACAGATAGCTGTTGATGCAGATTTAATGCAAAACGATGGGATTCATCCGAACGAACAGGCGCAGGAAACCATTGCCAATATCATGGAACCATTACTGTTGGAGTTAGTTGCCCAAGCAAGAAAGGAAAAATCTGAAGCTAGCTAAAAAGTGGCGTCCCCTAGGGGATTCGAACCCCTGTTACCGCCGTGAAAGGGCGATGTCCTAGGCCTCTAGACGAAGGGGACCCATAGACTTTTTCTAGCATTTTACACTTGCAGCGAGAAGAAATGGCGTCCCCTAGGGGATTCGAACCCCTGTTACCGCCGTGAAAGGGCGATGTCCTAGGCCTCTAGACGAAGGGGACGCTGTAATTCTCTGATAGTGTTGTTGAAATGGCGTCCCCTAGGGGATTCGAACCCCTGTTACCGCCGTGAAAGGGCGATGTCCTAGGCCTCTAGACGAAGGGGACGCAATCAACATTTGCTGTTAAAACAAGGAAACTTGGTGGAGCTAAGCGGGATCGAACCGCTGACCTCTTGCATGCCATGCAAGCGCTCTCCCAGCTGAGCTATAGCCCCACACATGGCCTGCTTCAGTGCTTAACAGCGGGGCGAATTCTATGGTGGTAGCCGCACATGTGTCAACCTTTTTTTGGCTTGTACAATGCGTTTGCTGAAATTTAAAGCAGTCTGTCGGGAAAAGCAGCTATTTCCTAACAATTCCCGACCAAACCAGCTATTCGCCATTCATATGATAAATACGTTCCACGCCCTCTTTATCGGATGCAGAAACCTTCATATCACGCACTAAACCATCTTCAATGCTGTACACCCAGCCATGAATCGTAAGTTCCTGACCACGCTCCCAGGCATTCTGAACTATGGTGGTTTTCACCAGATTCTTTACTTGCTCAATAACATTCAGTTCGCACAACCGGTTGTGGCGTTCGCGGCTGTCGGTTATCGTTTCTAGTTCTTTCTTGTGCTCACGATAAATATCTTTAATTGGGAATAACCAGTGGTCTACTAAACCATGTGAACAGGACTCAGTTGCCGCTTCAACGCCACCACAACCGTAGTGGCCAACAACCAAGATATGTTTCACCTTTAAGCTTTCAACTGCAAACTGTAATACCGATAAGCAGTTGAAGTCGGTTTGAATAACCTGATTAGCCACGTTGCGGTGAACAAAAAGTTCACCCGGCGCCATACCTACTACCTGATTCGCTGGAACCCGGCTGTCCGAGCAACCAATCCACAGGTATTCAGGTTTTTGTTGCGCTACTAAATCTTTAAAAAAGTTTGGATCTTCTTCCAACTGGCGTTTTGCCCAATTTCGATTATTTTCCAACATACTGTCAATTGTCGGCATCTCAATACTCCGTATTTATTGGTTCGCTTCGCGCGCCATAATAAACGCAAGTGCTAGATCAATACGTCGGACCACTTCGTCCTGTGAAATCAGTGCCAGGGTAGCATCCAGTGACGGTGAATTACCGCCACCAGTAGCCGCCACGCGCAATGGCATACCCACTTTGCCCATACCAACGTCAAGCGCCGCCGCCGTTTCCTGCAGCGCGTTCTGAATGGCTTCCGGCGTCCACTGGCTTAACGCACCTAAACGTTCCTGAGCGGCTTGCAATGGCTCCTTAGCAACTGGACGTAAGTGCTTTTTCGCCGCCGCTTCATCAAACTCGGTAAAGCTTTCATAAAAATACCGGCTGGTAGCAGCCATTTCTTTTAGAGTTTTAACCCGATCAGCCTGCAACCCTATCAACTGCTCCAGATGTGGGCCCTTGCTTACATCAATGCCCTGATCGTGCATGTGCCAGGCTAGGTACTCTGCCACTTCGGTAGCAGGTAAGGTTTTCATGTAATGTTGATTCAGCCAGTTCAGCTTTTCGGTGTTAAAGGCTGAGGCCGCTTTGTTCACTTCATCAAGCGAAAACAACTTAATCATTTCTTCGGTGCTAAAAATTTCCTGATCGCCATGCGACCAACCCAGGCGTACTAAATAATTCAAAACCGCCTTCGGCAAGTAACCGTCGTCACGATACTGCATAACACCTACAGCACCATGGCGCTTCGACAGCTTCTTGCCGTCGTCGCCCAGAATCATGGACACGTGTGCGTATTCCGGCACTGGTGCGCCCAGGGCTTTTAAAATATTAATCTGCCGCGGGGTGTTGTTCACATGATCTTCGCCACGCACCACATGTGTGATGTGCATATCCCAGTCATCCACCACCACACAGAAGTTGTAAGTTGGGGTGCCGTCACTGCGGGCAATAATCAAATCGTCCAACTCGGTGTTGGCAAATTCGATTGGCCCACGAATATGATCGTGAAACACTACGCTGCCCGTTTGCGGGTTGCGGAAACGAATCACATAGCGGTCACCACTGGCATTCGGGTTGTCACGGCAATGACCGTCGTAGCGAGGTTTTTCACCACGCGCCATTTGCTCTTCACGCATGGTTTCCAAACGCTCAGCACTGCAGTAGCACTTGTAAGCTTTGTCTTCTTTCAGCAGTAAATCGATAAGTTCCTGATACCGCTCAAAGCGCTGGCTTTGGTAGTAAGGACCCTCGTCCCAATCCAGTCCTAACCAATGCATTCCTTCCATAATGGCATCAATGGCTGGCTGGGTTGAGCGCTCACGGTCGGTATCTTCAATACGCAACACAAATTTGCCGCCCTGAGCCTTAGCTACTAACCAGGAATATAAGGCGGTGCGCGCACCACCAACATGTAAAAAGCCAGTTGGGCTTGGGGCAAAACGAGTAACTACAGTCATAATCAGTCCGATCTCCGCTCGAGCAATACACTGAGATTCAAAATCTCTGTAAACATAGCGGCAGTTTATCAGGTAGGTGCGCCGGGCGCATTATTCAGATAGGGTTTATCTGTGGCGGTGAGAATGAATTTCTTGCAAATAAGGTGGATTATTGGTGCTTTAGTGATGCTTTGGCGAAAAAGCCAGCAATTGAACTCTCATTTCACTTTTTTTATTGACAGTGGTTAGCTACGCCCTATAATACCGCCCCGCAACGACAGAGAAATAACGGATGGTTAGCTCAGTTGGGAGAGCACCGCCCTTACAAGGCGGGGGTCACTGGTTCAAGCCCAGTACCATCCACCACGTTGCCCTGCACTACCTGATTTATACCGAATACCTGGATGGTTAGCTCAGTTGGGAGAGCACCGCCCTTACAAGGCGGGGGTCACTGGTTCAAGCCCAGTACCATCCACCACTTCCCCTAAGTTTTATCGCAAAATTTCAATTACGAACTGCAATAACTAACCATTAATTGCTGGTACCTTCGCCAATGGCGAGAATTGTATAAATACCAACCCGCCCAGCACCAAATCATCACCATAATAGCTTTTGCAGACGCGAATTCAGGCCAGCGTGAGCTAATTAAACCCAGCAACACGATGCCGTCCAGTATCCATCCCAACCACAGCATGACCGGCACTTTGCGCCAACCACTAAGTACCCAGGGTTGGCAGTCGGGCTTCATAAAAAACGTTAAGATCAGAACCGCCAGTGCCGGTACGCCAGCCAGCAAGGTTAAAAAAAACTGCTCGGTGTTGTTGTAAAAGAAACCCAATAACTTACTGCGATCGTCACTGAAGGTTAACGATACTGTCCAGGCTGCATAACCACGTAACAAGAACAGTAGCACCAACATAATGCCGATAGGATGCCGCGGTTTCCCATCGCCATCCAGATAACGTTCATCACCCGGTTGCAACATGTCGCTTAACCGCTCCGCTTCACTTGCTCACGCAATTGTGCAACCCGATCGCGTAGTCTACCTGCTTCCTCGAACTCTAAGTTCTGTGCGGCCTTGTACATGGCTTTTTCGGTTTGCTGTAACTCTTTTAACAGCTCTTTTGGATCCAGCACCGGCTCGGCCAGATAACCGCCCTGCCCGCTGGCAATTTGACTAATGGCTGAGTCTTTCGCGCCTTTCTTAGAGCGACTGCCACCCATGTCCATTACGTCGGTAATACGCTTCTGCAAACCTTTCGGGGTAATACCATGCTTTTCATTGTAAGCAATTTGCTTGTCGCGACGACGGTCGGTTTCGTCCATAGCGCGCTGCATAGAACCAGTAATTCTGTCGGCGTATAAAATGGCGCGGCCGTTCAGGTTACGCGCAGCCCGGCCCATGGTCTGAATAAGTGCCCGATCGGAGCGCAGGAAGCCCTCTTTATCGGCATCCAAAATGGCCACCAGTGACACTTCCGGCATGTCCAGGCCTTCCCGCAGCAGGTTAATACCTACCAGTACGTCGAAGTTACCCAGCCGCAAGTCGCGAATAATTTCCATGCGCTCGACGGTGTCTATGTCAGAGTGCAGGTAACGCACGCGAATACCATGCTCGTCCAGATAGTCGCTTAAATCCTCTGCCATTTTTTTCGTTAAGGTAGTTGCCAGCACCCGCTCGTTGCGCTCAACCCGCATACGAACTTCCGACATTAGATCATCAACCTGAGTCGCTACCGGACGCACTTCAATAGTAGGGTCTAACAAACCAGTTGGACGCACCACTTGCTCAATCACATCACCACCACATTTCTCCAGCTCGAACTTACCTGGAGTTGCTGACACGTAAAGGGTTTGCGGCGCTATGGCTTCAAATTCATCAAACTTCAACGGCCGGTTATCCAGCGCAGACGGCAACCGGAAACCGTAGTTCACCAGGTTTTCTTTACGAGATCTGTCGCCTTTATACATAGCGCCAATTTGCGAAACCGTCACGTGCGACTCGTCAATGATCAGTAAAGCATCGTCGGGCAAGTAATCCATTAAAGTTGGCGGTGGTTCGCCGGGCGCACGGCCCGACAAATAACGGGAGTAGTTTTCAATGCCCGAGCAGTAGCCCAGCTCCAGCATCATTTCGATATCAAATTGGGTGCGCTGTGAAATGCGCTGCTCTTCAATCAGTTTGTTGGTATCCAACAGGTGTTGCTTACGTTCTTTCAGCTCTACTTTGATCTTTTCAACGGCATCCAGAAGTTTGTCGCGGGGCGTTACATAGTGCGTTTTGGGATACACAGTGGCGCGCGCCACGTCCGCATCTGTTACTTGCCCGGTTAAGGGTTCGAAGAAGCTAATGCGGTCAATTTCGTTGTCGAACATTTCAACCCGAATGGCCATTTTCTCTGATTCAGCCGGGAATATGTCAATCACTTCGCCGCGCACCCGGTAGGTACCGCGCTCGAACGCAGCATCATTGCGTTTGTACTGCAATTGCGCCAGCCGGCGCAGTACATCACGCTGATCCAGAATATCGCCGCGGCGCAGGTGCAGCATCATACTCATGTATGAATCGGGGTCACCCAAACCATAAATACAAGAAACCGAGGCAATCAGCACTACGTCGCGTCGCTCCAACAGCGCTTTGGTTGCCGACAACCGCATCTGCTCAATGTGTTCATTAATAGACGCGTCTTTTTCAATAAAAGTGTCAGTGGTAGGCACATAGGCTTCTGGCTGATAGTAGTCGTAGTAAGAAACGAAATACTCCACCGCATTTTTCGGAAAGAACTCTTTCATTTCGCCATACAACTGCGCTGCCAGCGTTTTATTGTGCGCCAGTATCAACGTAGGCCGTTGCACCTTTTCAATCACATTGGCCATGGTAAAAGTTTTACCCGAGCCAGTAACACCAAGCAGGGTTTGATGGGCAAGCCCGGACTCAAGATTGTCCACAATGGCGCTAATAGCCTGTGGTTGATCCCCGGCTGGAGAAAAATCGGATGCTAACTCAAAACGACGTGTCATGCGGAACGCTTCTCCTCTGCCAAGGTGTGCTGAAACCATAGATAAGCGATAGTAGCCGTGATTACATTGGCAACCACGCCGCCTATAAACAGCCCGGGAATATCGGCAATAATTGACCCCAGGTACGATATCGGAACAAAAAATACGAATAATCGAATAATACTTAACCACAGCGCCTGCATAGGTTTATGTAGCGCATTAAAACTGGAGTTGGTAAGAATAATCCAACCCTGTAATCCGTAAGCCAGTGGCATAATGTAAATAAACAGCACTACAATGTCGGCAACTTCCTGCTCCTGCGCGAACACATTGGCTATTGGGCGCGCAAATACGACCAGCAGCACGTATATTCCAGCCTGAATCCACAGCACACTTTTCAGTGCAACTTTATAAGCATCAGCCACCCGCGTCATACGATCGGCACCCATGTTCTGACTAATCAACGGTGGTAGCGACATCGACAACGATAAAATAATAATACTCGCCAGCGACTCCAGCCGGGTTCCTACTCCAAATGCCGCCACCGCAGGCGCACCGTAGCCAGCAATAATAGCTGTCATTACCGCCATAGCCAGAGGCGTGAGCATATTTGCGCTAGCCGCCGGCAAACCAATGCGCAATACCTGCGCCATTGAGCGCATGATATGCGCATTCGCTGGAGCCACCAGGCTTAGCAACTGCTTCCGATTCAAGTAAGCCAACACCAAAATCACGCCGATGCTCCAGGCCAACACGCTAGCAATAGCGGCGCCTTCAATGCCGTAACCCGGCACTGGCCCCCAACCAAATATAAATAACGGATCAAACAAGGCGTTCAGCAAACCACCCGAAGCCATAATAAAGGCTGGCGAACGGGTATCACCTGAGGCTCGTAAAATAGAATTCCCAATCATCGGAATAACTAACAGCACCGCACCGGCGTACCACCAGGTCATGTAGCTACGAATATAAGGCATGAGTTCTTGCTGGGCTTTTAACAGCGAAAAAATAGGATCTATGAACAAATATCCAATAAATGCCAAAGCGCCTACCAGGCACGCCGACAACAACAGTGCACAACTGCCATCAAAACGAGCTTCGTTGGTATGGTTGGCGCCCAATTTTCGGGCGATGACAGCGGATGTACCGATCCCCAAACCAATGGTTAAACTAATAACAGTGAAGGTAACCGGAAAGGTAAAACTGATAGCAGCAAGCTGCTCAGTACCAAGCAAGCCCACAAAAAAAGTATCGACAACATTAAAGCTAATTAGCGTTGCAATGCCCAGCACCATTGGCCATGTCATACGCCACAAAACTTTACCTATAGGGTCATTGAGCATCGCTTGGGAAGCAACTGCAGTAGACATCGGTACCTCGTTGGAGTTGAAAGCATGACACGCAAAGCCAAGTGCTGGCGAACACGTTTGACAAGCAGCACAGTCTACCTAAATTAGCTTAATAAGACCACGCCGATAAGCAGAACCACAGTCGCGCTGATGGACATTTTACCCACAAATTCTTATAGTATGTGCTCTTCTAAATCGATCACAGGATGCGCTCGTGGATTACCAACTCTCTCACCGTGTTAATGCTATTCAGCCTTCGCCCACTCTGGCAGTTTCTCAAAAGGCAGCTGAACTAAAAGCAGCCGGCAAAGACGTTATCGGGCTGGGCGTGGGTGAGCCTGATTTTGATACCCCGGAGTTCATCAAAACCGCGGCCAAAAAAGCTATTGACGATGGCCACACCAAATACACTGCGGTAGATGGTATTAAAGAACTTAAAGAAGCTGTGGTTGCCAAGTTTAAACGTGACAACCAATTGACGTACAGTAACGACGAGATTCTGATTTCCGCCGGTGGTAAACACAGTATTTATAATTTGCTAACCGCCTGGCTAGACAGTGACGACGAAGTAGTTATTCCCGCACCTTACTGGGTATCTTATCCAGATATGGTGAAACTGGTGGGTGCTAAGCCAGTTATTGTTGGGGCTGGTATTGAACAGCGTTACAAAATCACTCCGCAACAACTGGACGATGCCATTACCCCAGCCACTAAACTGATGTTCATTAACAGTCCATCAAACCCAGCCGGCACCGCATACACTGCCGACGAACTGAAAGGTCTGGCTGAGGTGCTGCGTAAGCACCCGCGCGTGCTGGTAGCTACCGATGATATGTACGAACACATACTGTGGAACAAAAATGACTTTGCCAATCTGGCAATGGTGGCGCCTGATCTTCGTGATCGCATTGTGATATTAAGCGGTGTTTCGAAAGCTTACGCCATGACCGGCTGGCGTATTGGTTATGCCGCTGGCCCGAAGAAAATTATTGCGGCCATGAAAAAAGTACAGTCACAGAGCACGTCGAATCCAACCAGTATTAGTCAGTATGCCGCATTGGCAGCACTGAACGGTGATCAATCCTGCATTGATACCATGGTGTCGGCATTTAAACAGCGCCACGATTACCTGGTAGAAGCACTGAACACCATTGATGGTATTCGTTGTGTGGCTGGTGATGGCACTTTTTATACCTTTGCCAACATTAGTGACCTCATGCGCAAAGCTAAGGTGGAAACTGACGTTGAGTTGTGTGAAAAATTGCTGAATGACGTAGGCGTTGCCTTGGTTCCGGGCTCAGCCTTTGGTACAGATGAGCACTGCCGACTGTCGTTTGCCACTGATTTAGATACATTAAAAGAAGCTGTTGCACGTATTCGCAAGTTTGCCGACAAGCTTTAACGACAGCTAAACCATCAAAAACGGGCGTCTATTGCTGTTTTAAGCGGCAATGGACGTTTTTTTTGTAAAAATTTCGAACTAAGCGCGTTATATATCCAAATTCAAGGCGTTATTTGTGTGACAAACTTGTTACTTTCGTAACTAACTGATTGTTCCAGCCTAGTTTCGGGTTGGCTCCAAAAGGCAAGTAAAGAAAGCGAAATGTTATCGAAAAATTTCACTATCGAGCTCATTATTGGTCTAAAAATTGCTCTAATTCATTAAGAAATGCACAGATTTGTGAATGCAAGGAAAATACTTTTTTTCTTGAGAAAAGAAAATCATGTCATTCACCGCAAAAATTACAAGCCATTGTTTTTAATGCATTTATTTTTATAGAACCATTTTTTGACCAGCTGCGACACGGCTCTGAACCGCTTGATTTTATTGGTCACTCACAGTTTTTCCCACAGGGTTATCCACAGATTCCGTGGATAAGATCTGTAAAGCTATGAAACACGGGACTTCTGCGCCGCTGTGGATAACAGTGAAATGCCGTTAACATATCATTTGATATAGCTGCAGTTATGACACTTGCTTGACATTGTTCACAGACACTGTCCGCCCCCTTTCCAGTTACCAAGACGCTTTTTTCAGATATTCTCAGCGGCTCAGAATTCACCAGGACGACACCTCGCCAAGTCCTTTTATTACAGGCTTTATGGCGAATATCGCAGCCACTGTCGATAAAAGCAGCAAACAACATTTTTAGTATTGACAGTTTCCGGCCGTACCTTTAACATTCGCCACCGTTATCGCAAGTGTTCCCCAGTAGCTCAGTTGGTTAGAGCGGTGGACTGTTAATCCATGTGTCGTTGGTTCGAATCCAACCTGGGGAGCCAACGCTTGTGACAACCCTCTTAATTCAATTCCCCAGTAGCTCAGTTGGTTAGAGCGGTGGACTGTTAATCCATGTGTCGTTGGTTCGAATCCAACCTGGGGAGCCATTAAGCTCCAATTCCGTTTTATCGCTGACTCGCTTCTGAAAACCTACTTCATTCGTATTTAATCTACATTGCTGCCACAGCACATCACTTAATTCCTTAATTGGCGTTGTTGCACCTGCCGCAATCCATTTTGCTAAAGCACTGGCTACATCCGGCCATTCACACTGCACTGCCGAACTCATAGTTAGAAATTCAGCCACCGCTTCCGTTGATAACTTCGTCATTACCGCAGCAAGCTTTGCGCTTTGCAACGCATGGGCGTTCACCTGCTGTTCAAACTGTCCATGCAATGGTTTAACCAGCAGCTTTTTACCCAGCGCCAGTGCTTCACTGGTGGTTTCAAAGCCGGCATTGGCAATAACACCTGAGCTATTACGCATGGCTTCTGCAAAGCCGTTACGCGACGGTGGGAAGTAAGAAATATGCCCCACGTCTTCTCGCTTCACCTGCGGATGAAACACCTTAAATTTTTGTTGCGGGAATGCCGTTAGTAGTTGCCGCACCGCAGCTAAGCTCTCAAACGGCAAATACACCAGAATAGCTTCCTCAGTAGCTGCGACTGACTCATTCCCGCGCTGATGAATCACCGGCGGTAGCAAATTATCGTGCAAGCGCTGCCAGTGCATGCCAACCACATCGCTAACCGGCACGAATTGTTTCAGTAGTTGGCGTTGCAGCAGAGTTACCGGCAACTGTGCATGCTTGTGGTAGAACGCAAACTGGCGACCAATACCAATGCAGCGCTTGCCCTGCTTGCGGGCAGCCCAGGCTGTTATAGGTTCAAAGTCCGACAGCACCAAATCATAGTCGTCCAGACGCAACTCACGCACTGACTGTTTAAACTGCGCCCAATCGTTTTTACGCAAGGTGTCTACTAACCTGACCTTGCCGTCGCGAACCTGAAAGGTCAGCCCGGGTTGCCATTGCCAGTTCCCAAAAACCTCCATGTCGAACAAAGCTTCGCGCGCTCTTCCACTAATTAGAAAGTCGGCTTCAACCTGTTCAGCACGCAGTGCTTCTGCCAGCGCACTACAGCGACTCAAGTGACCATTGCCGGTGCCCTGAACTCCAATTAAAACTCGCATTTACCACCATCCCGCTGTTTGAACTAAAATAAGTGCCGCTAACGCCGAGCCTAATAAAGCACCGGCAAGTATATCGGTTGGAAAATGAACCCCCAGTAACACGCGCGACAGCCCTACCAAGGCGGCCCAGGTATAAACCAATGGCCCCAAACTAGGCATGAAATTCGCCCATAGGCCGGCGAACATAAAGGCAGCTGTCGTATGACCGGAGGGAAAACTGAAGGTATCGTGAGCAATAATTTGTGACTTGAAGCGAGGAATACGTTGGTAAGGTCGCTGTCGACGCAGCGTATTTTTTAATAACCAGTACAACGGAAGTTCAAGTAAAAAGCCGAATAACAAAGTGACTGACAATATTGCGGCGTCGGGGTCTTGTAACAGCAGTGCCGCTACGCAGGCTAGAATGTAACCGTAACCGTCACCGGTACGAGACAGCCAGCGCGGCCATTGGCGGCACCAACGCTGTGCCTGTTTGGTGCTTAACAGGAAGAACGTTTGTTCGTCCCAGCTCTGTATTCGTCCAAGCCACTTTATGTGCATAAGAGAATCCCCGATCCTCGTTGCAGTAAAGGCTACCTTAGAGCCTAAAAATGACAGTTATGCGACAGATTAGTGAAGGTTCAAAGAAGGTTTCAGTAAGCGCAGCTCCCAAAAACACCGTTTTTTTCGAAAAAACCTGAATAAGCCTACCTTTAGTCGGTTGTTTAACGCGCCCGAAAAACTGATAATAGGCGCATACAAACATCATTCTTGCAGTGCTTGCGCACAAACTTCGGCGTAACTGGATACAATCATGGGTGAATACCTACTGTTGCTGGTAGCAACCGTGCTGGTAAACAATTTTGTGCTAGTGAAGTTTCTTGGCTTATGCCCTTTTATGGGCGTTTCAAATAAGCTGGAAACAGCTATTGGCATGTCCGCTGCAACCACTTTTGTGCTTACTCTGGCTTCAGTATGCAGCTATCTGGTGAATACTTACCTGTTAGCCCCACTAGATTTACTGGCTCTGCAAACCCTGAGCTTTATTCTGGTAATTGCCGTGGTAGTGCAGTTCACCGAAATGGTGGTGCACAAAACCAGCCCTACTTTGTATCGCCTGCTTGGTATTTTTCTGCCATTGATTACCACTAACTGCGCAGTACTTGGCGTGGCACTGCTGAATATTACCGAACAACACAACTTCGTGGAGTCTATTATTTACGGGCTCGGCGCTGCTCTTGGCTTCTCGTTAGTGCTTATTTTATTCTCTGCATTGCGCGAGCGGCTAGTGGCAGCCGACGTTCCGCTGCCCTTTAAGGGTGCTGCTATTGCCATGATTACCGCTGGCTTAATGTCACTCGCATTTATGGGCTTCACCGGACTGGTGACCATTTCATGAGTTTATTAACTGCAGTACTAGCACTAGGACTTCTCGCCCTGATATTCGGCGTGGTACTTGGCTTTGCCGCGGTGAAATTCCGCGTGGAAAGCGACCCTATAGTGGATCAAATTGACGCTATTTTACCGCAAACCCAATGCGGACAATGTGGCTATCCGGGTTGCCGGCCATACGCTCAAGCTATTGCTAACGGCGATGACATTAATAAATGTCCACCGGGCGGTGAAGCGACTATTCGTGAGCTAGCTGATTTAATGGGTGTGGAAGCCAAACCGCTGGACTCTGCTCACGGTGAAGAAAGTACCAAAAAAGTTGCTGTGATTCGCGAAGATGAATGTATTGGTTGCACCAAGTGCATTCAGGCCTGCCCGGTTGACGCTATTTTAGGTGCCGCCAAACATATGCATACGGTCATTGCGCATGAGTGTACCGGCTGCGACTTGTGCGTTGAGCCATGTCCGGTGGACTGTATCGACATGGTGCCGGTAACCGTGAAGCCGGAAACCTGGCAATGGGATTTAGAGCAAATTCCGGTGCGCATGGTGGAGTCCAGTAACTAATGCAGCGTAGTAAAGAATTAATCGAGCAAGGGCATATCTGGACTTTCCCTGGTGGCATTCATCCACCAGAGCGCAAATACGCGGCCGCTGAACCTATTCGCGAACTCCCTTTGCCCGAGCGTTTTATTCTGCCGTTACGCCAGCATATTGGTGAGCCCGCCGATATTCTGGTGAAGCCCGGCGATACCGTGCTTAAAGGGCAAGCGCTAACCAATAGTAAGCAACACGGTCAGTTGCCGGTGCATGCGCCATCGTCCGGCGTGGTTAGTAGTATTGGCCCGGCACGGGTTGCACACCCGTCTGGTTTAGCCGATACCTGTATTATTATTGAACCTGATGGCGACGACCGCTGGGGCGAACGCCAAGCTTATGCGGATTATCGCAATCACGACCACGCCACCCTGTTGAACCATATTCAACAATCAGGCATTGCCGGACTTGGCGGTGCAGGCTTTCCTACTGCGCAAAAACTGGCACTGCAAAAGCCACTGGATTACCTGATTTTAAATGGTGTGGAGTGCGAGCCTTATATTTGTGCCGACGACCGCCTGATGCGCGAGTACGCCGCAGAAATTATCAGCGGCGCTGAAATTCTGATGTATCTGGCTGATATTCCCAAAACATTAGTTGCGGTAGAAGATAACAAGCCAGAAGCTATCAAGGTTTTAACTGAAGCCTTGCAAGACCATGCAACTATAACCTTGCGGGTGGTGCCTACCAGATATCCCTCTGGTGGCGAAAAGCAACTAATTCAGTTGCTTACCGGGCGTGAAGTGCCAAGCCGAGGCTTACCTATTGATATAGGTTTGGTGATGCAAAACGTGGCCACCGCCTTTGCGGTAAAGCGCGCCATTATTGACGGCGAACCATTGCTTCAACGCGTAGTTACCGCCACCGGCGAAGCCTTACAGCAACCGGGCAATTACTGGGTTCGTTTAGGAACGCCGGTTGCCCACTTGCTGAATCAGGCCGGCTTTCAGGCCGAGCCGCAACAGCGCGTCATTATGGGCGGTCCGATGATGGGATTCGCCCTACCTGATTTAACGGTTCCGGTAGTAAAAATAACCAACTGTATTTTAGCGCCAAGCAGTCGTGAGTTACCCGACGCCGAACCGGAAATGCCCTGCATTCGTTGCGGTGCCTGTGCCGATGCCTGCCCTGCCAGCTTATTACCGCAGCAATTGTACTGGCACGCCAAAGCCAAAGAGTTCGATGAGCTTGAGCAGCAAAACTTATTCGACTGCATTGAATGTGGCGCTTGCGCCTATGTTTGCCCCAGCGCCATTCCACTGGTGCATTATTACCGCAAAGCCAAAGCAGAAATTCGCAATATAGCGCGTGAAAAAGCTCAGGCCGAAGTTGCCCGCGAGCGCTTTGAAGCGCGCCAGCAACGGCTGGAACGTGAACAGCAGGAACGCTTGGAGCGCCATCGTAAAGCGGCCGAAGCCCGTAAACAATCGCAGGCAGAAGCCGCGAAAACTACCGGTAAAGATCCGCAGGACGCGGTAAAAGCAGCATTAGCTCGCGCCAAAGCGCGCCGGGCAAAACAGCAAGCCCAATCCTCATCCGACGACGACAGCTGAGAATCGCATCATGACTTTTCGTATCGCTCCGGCGCCACATACAAAACCAGCTCGCAGCACAGGTCAGGTTATGCGACTGGTTTGCTATGCCTTAATTCCGGGTGCGTTGGCCCATTACGTTATTTTTGGGCCAGGTATTATTATTCAGCTGTTACTGGCAACTATTACCGCAGTAGCCACCGAGTTTTTATTCACCCAGGCGCGCCGTCGCACCAGCCACAATACCTTAGCCGATTATTCCGCCGTGGTTACCGCAGTGCTGCTGGCGTTGAGTATTCCCTCACTGGCGCCCTGGTGGATTATTGTTATAGGTACCGTATTTTCCATTGGCATTGTGAAGCACCTGTACGGCGGTATTGGCCAGAATATTTTCAACCCAGCTATGGCTGGCTACGTGGTGCTGTTAGTGTCATTCCCACTGCAAATGACCAGTTGGCCGCTGCCGGCTGAGCTCAGTAATTTTAGTGTGTCGTTTTATGATGCCACCCAGCTCATCTTCAGTGGTTACACCGCCGACGGCTATAACGTGCAACAGTTGAAAGCTGGGGTTGATGGTATTTCTATGGCCACGCCACTGGACACCCTCAAAACCGGATTATCGCAGCAACTAACCACCCCGGAAATCACCAACAATCCAATCTTTAGCGGTATTGCCGGGGTTGGCTGGCAGCTACTTAACGCTGCGTTTTTATTAGGTGGTTTGGCACTTATTGCCACCCGCGTAATTAGCTGGCACATTCCGGTTGGTTTAATGCTTGGGCTAGCCGTTCCGGCACTTATTGGCTCGGCCATTGCGCCCGACCAAAGCATTGGGCTGTTTATGCATTTGTTTGGCGGTGCCACTATGCTTGGCGCCTTTTTTATTGCGACCGACCCGGTATCGGCAGCCACCTCTAATCGCGGCCGGCTGTACTTTGGCTTGCTGATTGGCTTTTTGGTATACGTGATTCGCACCTGGGGCGGTTATCCCGATGGAGTTGCCTTCGCCGTACTACTGGCAAATATGTGCGTACCTATTATCGACAAATACAGCCAGCCAACCGTATACGGGCATAAAGGATCTTCATCATGACGCTTTCCAGCATGCAAAAAAATGGTCTGGTTCTGGCGGCGTTCGCGGTGGCTGCCACGCTGTTAATTGTGGGCACTGCACTGCTAACCGAAGATCAAATAACCGCGCAGCAGCAACAGCAGTTACGTAACAATTTAAATGCTGTATTGCCACAGGAAACTTACACCAATAACCTATTTGAAGAATGCCGTTTGGTCACTCACGAAGAACTCGGTGGTAGTCAGCCCAAACACGTTTATCTGGCTTATCAGCAGCAGGGCTTTGTTGGCGCGGCCATGGAAGTAACCGCACCCAATGGCTATAGCGGCGCTATTCAATTACTAGTAGCGGTTTATGCTGACGGCAGCGTGGCTGGCGTGCGTACTTTGAAGCATCAGGAAACACCAGGTTTGGGTGACAAAATTGAACGCCGTAAAAGCGACTGGATTGAATCTTTTGACGGTATGCAAGTTAACGGCGATGACGATTCGCGTTGGGACGTACGCAAACAAGGCGGCGTATTTGATCAATTCACTGGTGCAACTATTACTCCGCGCGCCGTGGTGCATGCGGTAGAAAACGCCGTGCAAGTGTTTACCGAGAATCAGTCACAATGGCAGCAACAACCCGCAAATTGTGAGGAGGTCGCCAGCGATGCAAGAATATAAAAACATTAGCCTACAGGGCTTATGGCATAACAACCCTGCCCTGGTGCAACTGCTGGGCTTATGCCCGCTGCTGGCGGTTACCGCCACCATAACCAACGCCATGGGCTTGGGTTTGGCAACTATGCTGGTACTTATCGGCTCCAACCTGACCGTGTCGCTGGTGCGTAACTGGGTACCCAAAGAAATACGTATTCCGGTGTTTGTGATGGTGATTGCGGCTTTTGTAACCGTTATTCAGCTGATTATGAACGCTTACTTTTACGGGCTGTATCAGGCACTGGGCATTTTCATTCCGCTGATTGTAACCAACTGCGCCATTATTGGTCGCGCTGAAGCTTATGCCTCGAAGAACCCCTGGCGCCAGTCGGCCTTTGACGGTCTGATGATGGGTGTTGGTTTCACGCTGGTACTAATGACCTTAGGCGGGCTGCGCGAAATTATTGGTAACGGGACCTTGTTCGATGGCGCCGAGTTACTGCTGGGCGAATGGGCTACTGCGTTACGCATCGAATTATTTACCGTTGACTACCCGTTGTTACTGGCTATTTTGCCGCCGGGCGCCTTTATTGGTATGGGCTTTATTATTGCCCTGAAAAATGCCATTGATCACTACCGTGAACAACATGCCAGCAAGCCCGAGAAGCAAGTCACCCGAGCACGCGTTACGGCGCAGTCGTAAAGGTTTTTCATGAATAAAAATAAACGTATTGAAATACTTCAACGGTTGCGGGAAGACAACCCGACCCCGACCACTGAGCTTGAATACAACTCAACCTTTGAGTTACTGATTGCGGTCCTGTTGTCCGCACAAGCAACCGACGTGGGCGTGAATAAAGCCACCCGCAAACTGTTTCCAGCCGCCAGTACTCCGCAGCAAATGCTGGATTTAGGCGTAGATGGCGTAAAAGACTATATAAAAACCATTGGGTTATTTAATTCCAAAGCCGAAAACGTGATTAAAACCTGCCACATTCTGGTGAACGAGCACGGTGGTGAAGTACCGGAAAATAGAGAAGCTTTGGAAGCCCTGCCGGGCGTTGGCCGCAAAACCGCCAATGTGGTGTTAAATACAGCCTTTGGCTGGCCGACTATAGCGGTAGACACACACATTTACCGGGTGGCCAACCGCACCCGTTTTGCGCCAGGTAAAACCGTGCGCGACGTGGAAGATAAATTAGTGAAGGTAATACCGGCGGAATTTAAAGTAGACGCACATCACTGGTTTATTCTGCACGGCCGTTACACCTGCATTGCGCGTAAACCACGCTGTGGCTCGTGCCGTATTGAAGACTTGTGCGAGTACAAGCAGAAGACGTCTGACGACGTCTCCTAGCCTCTGGTGATTACAGCATGCCCAGTAGTGGCTTGCTTAACTGAATCACTACCCTGCGGTTTTGAGCGCGTGCTAATTCGTCATCGTTACCGGCAATATGGCGGCGCTCACCATGACCTACAGTCACAATGCGCTCACCATTAATACCGCGTTCGGTAAAGAAGCTCTTAATCATTTCAGCCCGCTCTTCGGTTAACCGTTGGTTCGGCTCACGCGCACCGTAAGCATCGGTGTAAGCGTCAATAAGCACCAGTTCCAAATCGGTATCATGCGACAAGTACTGACCAATTTGCATCAGCTTCTGCTGGGCTTCGCGAGTCAGCTCGCCATTGTCGTCATCATAATTCAGCACTGTGTAGGCAATATCTTCAAAGCTAAATTTCAGCAGCCCGCTTACACAATTTAAGAAGTCGTCGTAATTGCGGCGGAAGTTTGCAGCCGATAAACCCACAGCTACCTGATCACGCTCGTTGTACCAATCCTGATAAAAGAAAGTTGGATGACGCCCTTTCTCCAGCTCGGTTAATACAGTCCAGGCCGCCTGCTTAGGTAATTCGCTATTAAACTGTTTGTACAGTTTCATCTCGCCCAACTCGTAAGTTGACGAACCCGGCCACCAATTAGGCGCAATAGATTTTACCGAGGCAATATCATAACTGTCGGGTAACTGCAGAAACTCAAGGCGCATGCGCAAGTTCAGTTGCTTGCTGGCTTCGCTGACAAATTTCACGCGCCCGTAACGAGGTACCTGATGCTCAAGTTCACATTGCAACGCGCTCTGCTCGGTCACTTCCCAGTTGGAATTAGAAAGGTCCGCTGCATAGTGACGCACCGCGCTAGTAGCGGGCGCAATTAGCAAAGCGGAAGTCAGCAGCGCAGACGCAGTAGTCAGGTACTTCAATTTCATACTGTATCCCGGGCAATGATTGATGCTTTTATATCGACCTTTGTTCGCAAAGCTTTAGCACAAGAAAAGCAGGAAGATCAGAACGCTTTCTGTAATAATGCGGTTTTGCGCCAAGCTACTTCGAATTCAGATTATCATTACCAATACTAATAGGAAGTTATGACTAGCAGCCAGCCAACGGAAGTATTGAACACCTCTACATCGAAAGACAATGCCGCGCTGATGAAGGCTCGTTTTCGTGGTTATTTTCCAGTAGTTATTGATGTTGAAACTGCAGGCTTTAATGCCAATACCGATGCCCTGCTCGAAATCGCTGCGGTTACTCTGAAGTTCAACGATGAACAGCAACTGGTACGTGACGAGTCAATTCAGTTCCATGTTGAGCCGTTTCCGGGCGCAAATATCGAGCAGGCCGCTATTGATTTTAATGGCATCGACCCACACACGCCATTGCGTGGTGCTTTGCCTGAAATGGAAGTACTAAAAGAGTTATTTAAACCTATTCGCAAGGCTCAAAAAGCGGTCGATTGTCAGCGCTGCGTGCTGGTTGGCCATAATGCCACCTTCGACCATAACTTTTTAATGGCCGCTGCTGCGCGCACCGAAATCAAACGTAATCCGTTTCACCCCTTCGTCACTTTTGATACTACTGCGCTGGCAGCGCTAACGCTGGGGCAAACCGTACTGGTAAAAGCTTGTCAGGCCGCCGGCATAGCGTTCGATAGCAAGCAGGCCCACTCGGCTTTGTACGACACCGAACGCACCGCAGAGCTATTCTGCTGGATGGTAAATCGCTGGCAACAACTGGGCGGCTGGCCCATGCAATCCGACACCACTTCCGACTAAACCGATAAAAAAAAGCCCCGCATAAGCGGGGCTTTTTATTGATAAGCCATATTTACAGCTTGTCAGAGTTCTTAGACAGGTAGCTAGAAACGCCTTTCGCGTCTGCTTGCATACCTTCGTCGCCTTCTTTCCAGCCTGCAGGGCAAACTTCACCGTGTTTCTCGTGGAAGTTCAGGGCGTCAACCATACGCAGCATTTCATCAATGTTACGGCCTAATGGCAGGTCGTTTACTACCTGGTGACGTACCATGCCTTCTTCATCAATCAGGAATGATGCACGGAAGGCAACGCCTGCTTCTGGGTGCTCAACGTCGTAAGACTTACAGATGCTGTGCTTAGTATCTGCTACCAGGGTGTATTTCACTGGACCAATACCGCCATCAGACACAGCAGTGTTACGCCAAGCGCTGTGAGAGAATTGTGAATCAATAGATACACCAATAACTTCAACGCCGCGCTTGTTGAATTCTTCTAAGCGCTTATCAAAAGCGATTAGCTCTGATGGGCAGACAAACGTAAAATCAAGTGGGTAAAAGAACACCACTGCTTTTTTACCTTTAATGGCATCAGACAGTTTGAAATCTTCAACGATTTCGCCAGAACCTGATACTGCTGCCGCAGTAAAATTGGGTGCTTTACGACCTACTAATACAGACATGTTTTATCTCCATTGTTATCTATTAAAATTAATCAGTACGAATTTTGTAATCAACGCAGCGTGCTTTATTCACTAGCTTCCGGCGCCGGATGACGTTCGGCTACGTCTTTAATCAGGCTTTGTAACTCGCCCTTTTGAAACATTTCAATAATGATATCGCAGCCGCCGACTAATTCGCCTTCAACCCATAATTGTGGGAAGGTAGGCCAATCAGCGTAAATTGGTAATTCTGCACGAATATCGGGATTCTGCAAAATATCCACAAAAGCGAACGGCTCGCCACAGTTCATTAATGCCTGTGATGCCTGAGAAGAGAA
Organism: Pseudidiomarina planktonica; assembly: GCF_900177775.1. Classification (GTDB taxonomy): domain Bacteria; phylum Pseudomonadota; class Gammaproteobacteria; order Enterobacterales; family Alteromonadaceae; genus Pseudidiomarina; species Pseudidiomarina planktonica. The sequence goes on from NZ_FXWH01000001.1 coordinate 1,765,138, forward strand.
TCCGCAGCTTGGTAACTTCGGAGAACCCTTCATATACAATAAAATAGGATGCTCAGCTATTTGCTGCTTAATTCGTTCAACCGTTTCCATGACTACCTCACGTGGACTTATTTAAAGCGAGATTATAACACACCCGTTTTGGTCGGGTGAAATCAGCGCTTTTAAAAAAACATTCTATACTTACCCTTGAAAGATAAGCCGAATTGCACAATACAGAGTATATGAAGACGGGTTGTAGCGGATTCAACCGTTACACTCAGAAATAATCACTCGAAAAGCCAAGGGAGAATTAACAATGGCATTTGAATTACCAGCTCTACCTTATGAAAAAAACGCGCTTGAGCCGCATATTTCAGCCGAAACTCTGGAATATCATTATGGCAAGCACCACGCTGCATACGTTAATAAACTGAACGATGCGGTAAAAGGTACTGATTTAGAAAGCAAATCCCTGGAAGATGTGATTAAAGCATCAAGCGGTGGCGTGTTTAACAACGCTGCACAAGTATGGAACCATACTTTCTACTGGAACTGCTTAAGCCCAAATGGTGGCGGTGAGCCATCCGGCGCTGTTGCTGACGCAATCAGCAAAAAGTTTGGTTCTTTTGACAAATTCAAAGAAGAATTCACTAACCAAGCAGTTGGCAACTTCGGTTCTGGCTGGACCTGGCTGGTGAAAACTGCAGACGGCGGTGTTGATATCGTAAACACCAGTAATGCCGAAACACCAGTAACAGACAGCAGCCTTACTCCGCTGTTAACTGCTGATGTGTGGGAGCACGCGTACTACATTGATTACCGTAACGCGCGTCCAGACTACATGAAAGCATTCTGGAACCTGGTTAACTGGGATTTCGTAGCAAAGAACTTTAGCTAAGTTTCACTACAATTAGCTCAAATAAAAAAGGATGAGCTTGGTTCATCCTTTTTTTTACGTCATTTTTACTCAACCAAAACTACTCAATTAAGTTATCAGGAATATCTGCACGCATACTCTGCCAGATTTTACCCGATTCAATACCGTAATGACGTACCAAATTTACCGCTTCGTTGCGTCCGCCTTTCAGCGCAATTTCACGTAATTCTGCATAATACTTAGTTGCCAGTTTGCGCGCTTCAGCATTCGAGAAGTAAAAATTACCAATGCGCGAATACAAACCTTTAAAGCCATTTAGTACCAGCACGTAGATAGGATTTCCCGACGCCAGCGCTAAATCATGATTCAGGCGGTAATCGTAAGCGCTAAAGGCCACTGAGGTATCTTCCAACTGCTCAGCGTCTTTCAGCAACTCCAGTACTTGCTCCGGGTGATTCTTTACTGCGGCCCGAATATAAATAGCGCTGATGTTGGTGCGTGCTGACAGCAATTGATCAACTAGCTGCGGCATGCCGTCTTCGTCCAGCCGTGCCAGAGTTTCCAGAATATTTAAGCCTGAGGTTTCCCAGAAGTTGTTAACCTTAGTTGGCTTGCCGTGCTGAATAGTTAACCAGCCGTCACGGGCCAGTCGCTGCAACACTTCCCGCAAGGTGGTTCGGGTTACGCCAATTAGCTCAGAAAGCTCGCGCTCAGCCGGCAGTATAGTGCCCGGCGCAAAATGTCCGTTCCAGATGGACTTAACAATATATTCCTCAGCGAATCCTGCCGGGCTTTGTGCTTTTATGATCATTTTGTCGCCTATCACAGCACGCGATCGGGCTGCGTGATTGCATTGGTTATATGGTTGTTATAATTCCGCTGATTTTATCAGGCTTTATAATGGTCGGACAAGTTTTAACATGATTGATGTATCGACAACAGCTATAGCTTCAGTTATCTTCAGCAGCACTATTTAAGTCCACATGGACGTTAAGGTTACTGGGTTAACCTTTGGTATTCATAGACGAAAACATGGCGTATACACATGATACATAAACTTGGAAAGTTGGTTGAACGCTCCGGAGCCTGGTGGTTACTGTTCGCATCTGCGCTGATTTTTATCATCGTAGCTTTGTATTTTCAATTCGCCATGGGCCTGGAACCATGCGTGAAGTGTATATATCAACGTGTTGCTATGTTCGGTATTGCGCTGACGGCATTGCTACCGGCCCTGTTACCAAGGTACGCAATCACCCGGTTTGCCGGGCTGGTGGGCTGGCTGGTAGCGTCAGTGTGGGGCTATCTGATTGCGGCAGAACATGCTGCTATGCAAACGTCCGCGAACTCCTTTTTCGCCGTTTGTGAAACCTTCCCGAACTTTCCGAACTGGGCACCGCTGCATCAGTGGCTACCAAATTTATTTGCCGCACCGGGCTTATGTGGTGACATTGACTGGCAATTCTTAGGGCTTTCTATGCCAATGTGGCTACAGATTATTTTTGCGGCCTACGCGCTGATTGCAGCGGTATTAATTCTGGTGCGGGTGCTGAAGTTTCATCGCTTTTAATCGCGACTAAGCCTGGTCATTCTTTATCAAAGAGTGGCCAGGTCACTATTCTATCTTCCAAATCACCATGATAACGATGTTCACTCACGCAACGTCCGGCGGCGCTAATACCTGCCTTGCGAAGTGCGGCCCTACTGCCATTATTTAGTAATGGATGCCACGCTGCTAACCCACGACCTTCCGCCAGGCGACGATAGGCGCAGGACTCAGGCATGTAATACACGTCGCTAAGATTGTCCGGGCTTAGCACGACGCAATCGGGGACATGTTTAAGTCTGTTTGGGTAATCGCTGCACTGAGCGGTACTGGTTTCTAATAGCCGACAGGCGATATCGGTAAACACCACTTCCTCTTCAACGGCGTCGGCGTCTTCATCAATGAGTTTGTGCAGGCAACATTTGCCGCAACCATCGCACAGCGCTTCCCACTCTGCAGCAGACATTTCTGTCAGTGCTTTGTGCTCCCAAAACTCGGTCATCTCGCTACTCGCGTATGCCACTGCCAGGATTTGTTCTGCTGCCTATCAAGTAAGCTCAGTTCCAGTTCATCATGGTCGGCTAACGCCCCCACTCCTGCCGGCGTACCAGTCAGTAGTACGTCACCGGCACGCAAGTCAAACGCCTGCGACGCTTCATCCAGTAACTGCGGCAGCGCGAAAATCATGTCGGCCGTAGTGGCCTGTTGACGCAGTTCACCATTTATATGCAAGGAGAGTTGCAGTGATTGGCTCACCTCACCTGCGGGAATCCAGTTGGATAACAGGCACGAGCCAGCAAAAGCCTTGGCGCGTTCCCAGGGTTTACCTGCTTGTTGCAGCTGTTTTTGTAAATCTCGAAGGGTTAAATCTAATGCCAGACCATAACCCGCCACCAATTCCATGGGATCGCCGTTAATGGTTCCACTACTGGAATGCCCAATTAATACCGCCAGTTCCATTTCGTAATGACAACTACCGCGATCAGTTGGCCGGTGAATATTCTCAGCAAAAGCTCTTAACGAGGTATCCGGCTTCATAAATAACACCGGCTGTTCGGGTACCGGGTTATTAAGCTCGGCGGCGTGAGCCTGATAATTACGGCCTACACAGATGGCTTTGGTGGCCGGCAAGGCCACCTTATCGCCGTTTTGCCATGTATGTTCATACATAGGTAGTTATTAATTCCGTGGAAAGCGAATACGGTCCGATAAATAGCCAACCGCAGCCACAAAATAGTTGGAACGATTCCAACGCATAAGCGCATCGTAGTTGGCATAAGCCAGGTACACGCGGCCGTTACGGTCGTCAGGAATAATCACTGAGGCCTGCACATCGTCACGGCCCGGCAAATCACCACCGTCAAAGCGCCGCACGCCCAGCTCCTGCCACTCACCCAAAGATTTCTTGGTCTTCAGGGTTGCCAGTTCAACATCAAAGTCGTCCGGCAAGCTCACCTGACGACCCCAGGTAACGTCGTCACGCCAGCCTACTGATTTCAGGTAGTTCGCAGCCGAGGCAAATACGTCCGGAAAACTGTTCCAGATGTCTTTTTTACCGTCGCCATCATAATCAATAGCAAAGTTCATGAACGAGCTCGGCATAAATTGGGTTTGGCCCATTGCGCCAGCCCAGGAACCTTTCATTTGCTCCGGTTCAATGTGCCCGTCCTGGACAATAGTCAGGGCATTCCACAGCTCTTTTTTAAAGAAAGCTTCACGGCGGCCATCGAACGCCATAGTGGTTAATGCGGAAATAACATCAAAACCACCGGTGTAGCTACCGTAGTTGGTTTCAATACCCCACAACGCCACAATAAAGCGCGGCTGCACACCAAATTCTTCACCAACTTTGGTCAGCAGCTCTTTGTGCTCATTATACATTTCCAACCCTTTCTTTACCTTCCACTCGGGTACTGCCCGCGGTAAGTAAGTGTCCAGAGTTAGTTTGAATTCAGGCTGGTTTTTGTCAGCTTCCACTGACTTCTTATAATATTTCACACCAGCGAAGGCTTTATTTAGAGTGTCTTCGGTAAAACCTTCCGCTAACGCTTCTTGCTTGATGGTTTCCACATAAGCAGGAAACTCAGCAGCCGTTTTCCCAGACGTTGTTTCGGTTGCACTTTCCTGCGCGAGTAATGGCTGGCTCGCCATTGCAACTAGTGCAACTGTGAGTCCTATAATTCGTTTCATCATGGCGTAGCTCCTGGGTTATTGACCTTGCTGACGGTGTTTGTCTAATAGATTTTCAGGTGGTGGCGGCAGTTGCAGGTAATAGCCCGGCTCCTGCAAATGTTCCAGCAGTTCGACTGCATTTACCTGGGCAAGTTTCCGATCGGGCTGTAAATTCAAAATCATGACCTGTTGCGGCGTACCAAAAGATTGTAGCAGTACTGCAGGTAAGTCGGTTAAATCTTTACCATGCGCAACATAAAGGTAGGTGTCCGCGCGCCGCGGACTTTTGTAGACAACACACAACATAGGTTTTAACGCTGCAACAGTTTCTCTAAAGGTTCACGCAGAATAGCGCCCCGCCAGTCGGCGAACAAGTCTGGTTGCGGCAAACGCGAATAAAATTCAGGTGGAATTTGCCAGGCCCAGTGAATAATGTCGTTTATTTGGCGACGCGATGCGATGAGCGCAATAGGTATCTGCTGCTTATTCGCAACCGTTTGTATATGCGCTTTAATGGCATTGAAGGTATTTTTATAGCCAGGCATGTCAGTGAGCCGGTACAAAGGTGCCGGCGCGTCGGCCTCGCTACTTTCACGAGCTTTGCTGATTAAGGCTATGAGCTCATCACCAGCATACTTGCGGGTCATAGGCGGTAAATCAGTAATACTGTAAAGCTTGTCAGTGCGCTCTGGTAACTTGCGTGCCAGTTCCATTACCACATGCTCTTTGGCCACAAAACTTAGCGGAATATTCTCTTGTTCCGCACGCGTTTGCCGCCAGGCTGCCAGCTCTTTTAGCACCGCTAATTGCTGCGGATCTAATTGCCAGGCATTGCCAATAAATAAATAGAGTAAATCGGTGGGTACTTGCTGGGCACGTTTCTTAGCCTGATAGCTACTTTCAGCTAACACCAGATCGTAGTGCCCCTTTTCCTCAACCATTGCTAACAGCTTGGGGTAAATATCATAAAGATATTGCACATCAGCGGCTGCATAAGTAAGTTGGGAATCCGTTAACGGACGTTTCAACCAGTCGGTACGCGACTGAGATTTGTCCAGCGTAACCGAAAAGTAATGCTCAACTAGTGCTGCATAACCCATGGCATCGCCAATTTCGGCAAAAGCAGCAGCAACCTGAGAATCGAACAGATTGTTTGGTAGCTCGCCAGTTTTTTGCCAGAATATCTCGTAATCTTCGCCGCCAGCGTGAATGACTTTAACAACATCCGGATCTGGCAATAGCTTCCAGAAGGGTGCCAAATCTAAACCGGCAATAGGATCTATTAAGACTACTTCATCGCCACTACGCGCCTGAATAAGCCCGAGCTTTGCGAACAAGGTACGAGTTCGCACAAACTCGGTATCAATAGCTAACAGCTGGTGCTGACGCGCATGCTCACAAAACTGCTCTAGTTGATGCTGATCAGTTACCAGTTCGGCTGGATTCATTCCTGCTGCTTCTTCTCTTCTTCGTCACGAAGTTCACGACGTAAAATTTTACCAACGTTGGTTTTTGGCAGCTCTTCACGGAACTCAACCAGCTTAGGTACCTTGTAGCCAGTCAGATTTTCACGGCAGTGATCAATGACTTCACGCTCGGTTACTGACTTGTCTTTCGGGACAATAAATACTTTCACTACTTCGCCGGATGACTCATGCGGAATACCAACAGCAGCCACTTCCAGTACTTTCGGATGGCCAGCCACTACGTCTTCCACTTCATTCGGATACACGTTAAAGCCAGATACCAGAATCATGTCTTTTTTACGGTCCACAATGCGGAAGAAACCTTCTTCATCCACAGTAGCAATGTCGCCAGTAGCGAACCAGCCGTCCTGAATAGACTCGGCCGTAGCATCCGGGCGATTTAAGTAGCCAACCATGACTTGCGGGCCTTTCACCTGCAATTCACCCGGCTCACCCATAGCAACTTCTTTACCGGTTTCAACATCCATAATACGAATGTCTGTAGATGGTAACGGAATACCGATACTGCCGGTGTAATGCTCGATATCGGTTGGGTTGGTGGTTACTACTGGTGAACACTCCGTTAAACCATAACCTTCCAGCAAGCGAGACTTAGTCACTCGTTCCCACTGCTCAGCAACGCTACGTTGAACCGCCATACCGCCGCCAAGAGCCACTTTCAGATGGGAGAAATTCACATCTTTAAAGCCCTGGGTATTCAGCAAACCGTTGAACAGCGTATTTACGCCCGCAATCATGGAGAAAGGATATTTATTTAGCTCTTTCACAAAGTTTTTCATGTCGCGCGGATTGGTAATAAGTACGTTCTTACCACCGTGCTTCAGGAAGGTCAGGCAGTTCGCCGTTAGCGCGAAGATATGATAAAGCGGTAACGCGGTAATGATAGTTTCTTCGCCATCTTGCATCAGCGGTGCAACTACGGCTGAAACCTGTTCCAGGTTAGCAACCATATTTCGATGCGACAGCATGGCACCTTTCGCAGCACCTGTAGTACCGCCGGTGTACTGCAGGAAGGCTAAATCGTCACCCGTTACTTCCGGACGTTTATAGCTGGCTTTCTGACCTTTGCTAAGCGCCGCACGGAAACTAATGGTATTGCTTAACGAATAACCCGGCACCATACGTTTTACGTATTTAACTACTGCGTTTACCAACCAGCGTTTCGGCGCCGGCAGTAAATCACCAATGCCAGTGATAATTACTTTTTCGAGTTTTACGTCGTCTTCGATTTTGGCCAGGGTGTGAGCAAAGTTTTCCAGAATCACCAGGCCTTTGGCTTTAGAGTCGGTTAACTGATGCTTTAATTCGCGTGGTGTGTACAGTGGATTCACGTTCACGACCGTCATGCCAGCGCGCAGAATACCGAATAATGCGACTGGGTACTGCAGCAGGTTTGGCATCATCACGCCAACCGCGTCGCCTTTCTCAAAGCCAAGGCTTTGCAAGTAGGCCGCAAAGGCTTTCGTCTGCTCATCCAGTTCAATGAAGCTGAGCTCGCAATCCATATTTACGTAAGCCGACTTTTCGCCAAATTTACGTACACTTTCTTCAAAAATATCGACCAACGACGCATAATGATCGGGATCAATGGTATCTGGTACGCCAGGTGGGTAGCGTTTTAGCCAAATTTTTTCCATTGTCTCAACTCCTGCAAATTATAATTATAGTTTGGTTCAGGGGCACTTGTGCCCAAAATTGCCCGCAATCATCGCATATCCGACCAGTGAATTCGAGAGCTTAAATTGTCTTTGCAAGCTTGACAAATGTTTCGTAGCTTTGCCACATAGCTGCTGGTTGTTCCATGTGCACGTGGTGTCCACCTTCCATAACTTCCACCTCAAGCTGCGGAACAGCCGCCTGCCAGAGCTGCAAATGCTCATCTACATGGTTAAAGCCATTGGCACCGCGAATCAGTTTAAACGGGCACTTGATTTGCTCTAACACATTGGCAATTTGCTCAGGCGTGAGTCGAAACGGTGATTCCACCCGCACTCTGCCGTCAGCCCGAAACCGCCAGCTGCCAGATTGGTTTTGAGCACTACCCCGGGTAACTAATAACTCAGCCAGCTCTTTAGAGAAATCTCCCGCAGCCGTGCGCGCTGCAACAGCACGCTCAAACTCCGGGTAATCAGGGCGGCTTTTATTGCGGTAGTCGTGGCGACTACGAAAGCCTTTTAGTAAATCGGCAGCGGTGCGTTCCGGCGGCGCTGCCAGTAACCCGAAAGCTTCTACCGCATACAAGTTAGCGACTTTGTCCGGATCAATACCAGCCAGCATGTTGGCTACAAAAGCGCCCATGGAATGCGCTAAAATATTACACTGCTGCCATTGCTGCTGTTCCAGCAACTCCCATAAATCGTATACGTAGTCGATAAAGTAATAGTGATTGCCCGCAGGACGATGGTCCGAGTGTCCGTGTCCGGCCCACTCCAACGCCATAAAGCTATGGTCGTTATGTGCTCCTGAGCGCATAAACTCAGCCGCAATGGGCAAAAAACTGTGCGCATTATCCAGCCAGCCATGCAATGCAATTTGTGGTTGCACGTCGGCCTTGCCCCAACGCAACCCGCGCAAGCTGCCCCACGGCAGCTCAAACGAAACGGGCTCAGCAATTTGCTGAGCCCGTGCGAGCCAATCCTGTGTTGTCATGTCCATTTAAATAGAACTTCCCTTTATGGCTTAATGCTGTTGTTGGTTAGTCGCACCACCGGATCGGGCTGGCTTAGTTTCCAGTGTCCGAACCCGCGTATGAGGGCGATAATAATAGGGGTATGGGCCGTAAAACTGGTGACGGAACCACAACGGACTGTAGTCAATCTGAACGTCAGCTTTGCGTTCTTTTGTCCAAAGCTTTTTCGAAGTAACAGCCACGGTTGGGAATAAGTACTTATATTCATCAATAGTACCTTCCACCGGCTCAATCACTTCACCTACCACTGTAATACTGCGGCCTTTCTGATACACCAGCGGATCAACAAAGGATTCCAGTACAGCGCGGAAACGTCCGTTACTTTCATCGCTCACCAACGGGCGTCCCCAGTTTTTCAAATCAAAGTTAACCACTTCAATAATAGTGCCGTTGTCGGTATTGCTAACGCTGGCGATAACGCCGCCCCAACGCGCAGTTTCTCCCACCGCTTCAGTTGGCTGGGTTAACGCGCGTTCAAAACTGACAAGGTTAGTACCTTCAGGGGTCTGTAATTCTTCGGGAATAGCGGAACAGGCACTAATAGTAAGTGCTGCGGCGCTAATTAGAATGGATTTTAAAATATTCATGCTCATCTCCTGCTGTTGGCTCGAACCGGGCTATCACAGCAACCAAAGCAAGTTATGCGTATATATCGACACCAAACATGCTTTGTACTTGTTCGCGCTGCGGGTTTTGAGCAACACCCTGATAGGCCGCTAGTGCTTTTTGCGACGCCATTGATGGCATATCGTACTGTGTTTCAAACGCTTGCCATTGCTGCGCCTGCTTTTGTGCTTCGCGCTCATTCGGAACCGCCGGCACATTGATTTGCTCAGCCGCCTTATCACGGCGCGGATTATCCGCGCTTTGCTGGGTTTGCTGAGCCTGCCACTGTGGCTGCCCTACCCGCGTTTGTAATGATTTGAGTTCCACGTCGCTACTTATGCCTTAACTATCTGACCAATGCTTATTATGGCTAGTTCCGTCGCATTCGACAAGTTTAACGTCCTGGCAACTTTTGCCAGGTTACTTCATTACGTACATATAGCGGCTCAAGATCCGCTGCGGCAACCGCGTTTTCGAAAAATTTACTACTCGCGATAGCCAGCATGTCTTCCGCCAGCGGAAGTAAAACCTCTTCTGCGTGAGCTGTGTCAGTGCAACTGGCGAAGGCTTCGCGGTAGGTCACTACACCAGTTCCAACACTTACTGCCGGGGTGTACTCACCAAGCTGTTGAGCGAGCCACTGGGACTCAGGTTTACCCACCATAGGTTCAAGTGTGGTGTGCAACTGGCCGTCAACCTGTTCATAGGCGGCCAGATATATTTCACCCATGCGCGCATCAATGGCGGCTACCACACGCTCAACGCTTAGCTTACGTATGGCTTGATGGGCTAGTGCCGCCAGACTATTCACACCTACTACCGGGCATTGCAAGCTAAAAGCCAGGCCCTGCGCCACACTTACGCCAATACGCACACCAGTAAAACTGCCCGGCCCGTTACCCACCACAATACCCTGTATGTCGTGTAGCTTAATGCCTGCTTCGGCTATGACCTCATCCACAAAACCCAGCAGCCGCTGTGAATGCTCACGCGGACTCTCTGTTGCTCTGGAATAAATTTTACTGCCTACCTGCAAAGCTACGGAGCAGTTTTCGGTTGCAGTGTCTATGGCCAGCAAGTTGGTCATTTAATTAAGCCTCGGTGTTTTCAGTTATGTCAGTTATGTCAGTTACGTCAGTTGCTTCGGTAATGTGGGTATTCTTCAGAAATTCAAGCGCCTGCTCAAGTGATCGCGTGCGTTGCATGGGCGGTAAGCTGGCTAAAAAGGTTTTCCCGTAACCTTTATTCACCAGTCGGTTGTCGCACACAATTAACACACCGCTGTCGTGGCGGTCGCGAATCAGGCGTCCGGCACCCTGTTTTAATGCAATAACGGCTTGTGGTAGCTGCACCTTGGTAAATGGTTCTACCCCGCGCAAACGGCAATCTTCAACGCGTGCCTGCAGCAATGGATCGTCCGGGCTGGCAAAAGGCAGTTTATCAATCACCACACAACGCAAGGCATCGCCACGCACATCTACCCCTTCCCAAAACGACGAGGTGCCAAGCAATACCGCTTTGCCATCATTCACAAAAGCGTCCAGCAGCTCGCGTTTGCTGGTGGAGCCCTGGGTTAATATTAACCTGTCCGTGAAGGCTTCCAGTTGCTGGGCAATGCGCTGCAGCATACGGTGACTGGTAAACAGTAAAAAGGTACCGCCGGGATTAGCATCAACCACCTGACGCGCTATATCCAGCAGCGCCGCTTCCATTTCCCGTTCATGCGGTTGCGGCAGAAATCGTGGCATGCACAGCATGGCCTGCGACGAAAAATTAAAAGGGCTGGCTAAGCGCAGTGTTTGCGCGTCCTGCAAACCTAATTGTTCGGTGAAATGATTAAAACTTTCGCCAATAGCCAGCGTGGCCGAGGTAAACACCCAGCTCATTTCGCTGGCACGCACATAGCCGCCAAACTTGTCCGCCACACTCAAGGGTGTTTGATGCAAGGTAATTTGCCGGGCGGTGGTTTCAAACCAGAAGCTAAAACCGGTGCGATCGGTACTTAGTAATTGCTCCCACTTTTGCATAAACAGCACACAACGCTCATAGGCCTGGTCTAAGTCCTGATGTCGACCTAGTGCACTTTTCAATACTTGTTGCAGCAACTCAAGGCTTTCAGTTACCCGGGCAGCAGCCGCAATAACCGGCTCATGCTGCGACCATTCACGCCAGTTCCCACGTTGCGGGTCGGTGGGAAATGCCAGGCGCCAGTCGCGTAAACTGCTAATTAATTTATCGCCGACGGAATCTAACTGCCTTAAATCTTTAACTTCGGTTAAATACAGCAGCTTTATTTCCTGCGCCAGCTCATGTAACTGGCGGCTTGATACAGCTTCACCAAAATACTGGCTGGCAATGTCAGGCAACTGATGCGCTTCATCGAACACCACCGCGCCAGCAGCTGGGATCAACTCACCAAAACCTACATCTTTTAGCGCCATGTCCGCAAAAAACAAGTGGTGATTAACCACCACAATATCCGCCTCAAGCGCACTCTTTCGGGCCTTAACCAGATGACACTGGTCGTAGTCCGGGCAATCGCGGCCCAGGCAGTTCTCTACTGTGCTGGTAACGTGCGGCAATACCGCAGCATCTTCTTGCAGAACATTGAGTTCACCGACATCACCACTACGGGTACGCACTGCCCACTGCTTCACTTGTACTAATTGCTGCTGTAAGTCTTTACTCAGCTCACCACTATGTGAAACGGCTTGCTGTAATCGGTGCGTGCACAGGTAATTGGCGCGACCTTTGAGCAGGGCCACTTGCTTTTCCGGTGCCAGCGCATCACGCAGAGCCGGTAAGTCACGGTGAAATAGTTGTTCCTGAAGATTTTTAGTGCCGGTGGAAATAATGGCTTTCTTTTTACTGAGTAGAACCGGAGAAAGGTAAGCAAAGGTTTTGCCGGTACCGGTTTCAGCTTCAACTACTAGTTGGGTGTTCTTTTTTAGCGACAGCTCAATGGCTGTGGCCATATCAACCTGTGCCTGGCGCGGGTGAAAGCCCTGAATAGTTTTCGATAATAAACCCGTAGGGGAAAATACGTCTTCAACAGCAGCCATGCCACGCCCAATTAACAGCAGATTCAGCCGCCAATTATCGCACAGCTATGCATAAGTATCGAGATGCGGATGCTCATCGTCGTCGCTATCTTGATCCTTTTGCCGTTGTTGTTGCTGTTGCTGTTGCTGCTGTTGTTGAGACTGCCGCTGTTGTTCTTCATGCACAGCATTTTGTTCTTCTTCCTCGATTTCACGCAGGCGGGTATTTTTCTCCACCTGGTTTACTCGTTCGTGCTCCCTTACAAGTCCCACGCGAGTGTCGCGCGGAATGTACGGCAAAATCGCGTCTAAGCTTGGCATTTCGCCTCCCTGTTGCTATTTGACTATACAACCTCTGTACAAATTATAGCCACATATCGGTATAAACTCTAATATCTTTAGGGTTGCAATTCATATTTTTTTCGATACAATCTGTACAACTTAACCAATTCACCGCACGCAAGGGCATTTTTATGTTCATACAAAAGCATCGCCATCACCATCATTTATATGATCGCTAGCCATGCTTAGTGCGTAGAAGGCTAGCCTAATGGTTGCCTTCGAAAAATATACAACCCCCGAAGGGCAACCTTGCGGGGGTTTTTCGTTTTTTGTGCATTTATTAACAGGAGATTATCCGTGGAATCATCTTTAAGCAGTTCAAGATTGACTATTGCGATTCAGAAATCAGGCCGTTTAAGCCGCGAGTCTATTGACTTGCTGAAAGCCTGTGGCTTCAAATTCAGCTTACATGAATCGCGCCTGCTGGCGCACAGCACCAGCCACCCGGTCGATCTGCTGCGGGTTCGCGACGATGATATTCCTGGTTTAGTTATGGACGGCGTAGTCGACTTAGGTTTAGTTGGTGAAAACGTGCTTGAAGAAGCGCGCTTAGAGCGTTTGGCTACCGACTTTCCGGCGGTTTTCACCAAGCTGCGTAACCTTGATTTTGGGCAGTGCCGTTTGTCTATCGCTGTGCCTAAAGAAGCCAGCTACGACACGCTGCAATCATTAGAAGGTAAGCGCATAGCTACTACTTATCCGCACCTGCTGCAGCGCTACCTGAAAAACGCCGGCGTGAAAAACGTCAGCACCGCCATGCTCACCGGTAGTGTTGAAGTAGCGCCACGCGCAGGCTTAGCCGATGCAATTTGTGACTTAGTTTCAACTGGCGCCACCTTAGAAGCCAATGGCCTGGTTGAGAAAGATGTGATCTTCCGCTCACAAGCTCAGTTAATTCAGCGTCCGGGCGAGTTAAGTTCAGAAAAACAAGCGCTATTGGATCAGTTGCTACCGCGTTTAGATGGCGTACAACTGGCACGCGAGAGCAAATACATTATGCTGCACGCACCGAAAGCCATGTTGGAACGTGTGGTTGATTTACTGCCAGGCGCGGAACAACCTACCATTTTGCCGTTAAGCCACACCGACGAAACTGTTGCTGTGCACGTGGTTAGCACCGAAAAGCTCTTCTGGGAAACCATGGAAGAGCTAAAAGCCCTGGGTTGCAGCTCTATTCTAGTGCTGCCAATTGAGAAAATGATGGGGTAAACGCCATGCAACTGATGAATTGGCAAAAAATGTCGGCCGACCACCGTCAACAGGCATTGGCGCGGCCGGTACAGAAAACCTCGACCGCGCTACTGGAAACGGTTCAGGGCATTTTGACTCAGGTGAAAGCCGAGGGTGATGCCGCAGTGCTAGCCCTGACTGAAAAGTTCGACAAGGTAGCGCTGCCAAACCTGCGCTACTCAACTGAACAAATTGATGCGCAGGCGGCACGGCTGGACGCTAAGGTGCGTCAGGCTATTGATACCGCCTATGACACTATTAAACGCTTTCACGAAGCCCAGCGCCCACAGAACATTCAGGTTGAAACGCGTCCAGGCGTGACTTGCGAACAACGTTTCACCGCCCTGCAAAGCGTGGGCCTTTATGTTCCGGGCGGCACTGCCACCTTGCCTTCAACGGCGTTGATGCTGGGTGTACCCGCGCAAATTGCGGGTTGTCAGCAAGTCGTATTGGTAAGCCCGCCAGACGCTAACGGCGACTTATCACCGGCATTAATGTACGCGGCACAGCGCTGTGGCATTACCGAGGTATATCGTTGTGGCGGCGCTCAGGCTATTGCGGCACTGGCCTTTGGTACTGAAACAGTACCTCGCGTAGATAAAGTATTTGGCCCGGGTAACAGCTATGTAACCGCCGCCAAGCAGCTGGTTGCTCAGCGCAGCGACGGTTGCGCGATGGACATGCCAGCTGGCCCGTCCGAGCTTCTGGTGATAGCCGACGCTACCGCCAACCCTGCCTTTGTCGCCGCAGATTTGCTGTCACAAGCTGAACACGGCGCCGACTCTCAGGTTATTTTGCTAACGACCAGCGCCGCTATGCTCGAAAAAGTTGAACAGCAATTAATGCAGCAATTAGCCCAGTTAAGCCGCCGTGACATAGCGACTCAGGCATTAGCTAGCAGTGCTTTAATTCAGGTGGCGGATATTGAACAGGCTGTTGCTATTTCCCAGGACTATGCGCCTGAGCACTTGTCGTTGCAGTTTGCCGAACCACAACAGTGGCTGGCGAAACTAACCACCGCGGGCTCTGTTTTCGTGGGCGATTACACCCCTGAAGCGGGCGGCGATTACGCCACCGGCACCAATCACGTGCTACCCACTTATGGCTTTTCAAAAGTGTACAGCAGCCTGGGCTTGCTTGATTTTTACCGTCGTTACACGGTGCAAACCGCTACTAAAGCGGGACTTGCCGAACTGGCCGAAGCCATTACAACCCTGGCTGATACCGAAGGTCTGGATGCGCACAAACGAGCGGTGACCATTCGAATGGAGGCCAGCTCATGAGTATTGCGGCAAAACTGCAACGGCAGCACCTGCAAACCTTAACGCCCTATGCTTCTGCACGACGCAGCATGAGTGGCGGCAGTGTGTGGCTAAATGCCAATGAATCTCCCTACGGCAACGATTACGACCTTGATACCACTGGCTTAAACCGGTATCCGGAATTTCAGTCCACTAAGCTGTTGCAGGCCTATGCCGACTATGCCGAAGTTCGTAGCGATCAGGTACTGATTGGGCGCGGCAGCGACGAAGCTATTGATGTGCTCATTCGCACCTACTGCGAACCGGGTCAGGACGCCATTATGATATGTCCGCCCACCTACGGTATGTATGCCATTTCTGCAGCCACCCATGGTGCGGCCGTTAAAAGCGTTCCGCTAACCGCCAGCTGGCAGTTGGATTTAGACCAAATAAAAGCAAACCTGGCCGCTGTAAAACTGGTGTTCTTATGTAATCCATCCAACCCGCTGGGTAACGCACTGGAATCACAAGCGCTGACCGAAGTATTAGAAACGGTTGGTGATCAGGCGCTGGTGATAGTTGATGAAGCTTATATTGAGTACGCGGCGCTGGCTGGTATTAGCAGTGTTAGCCAATGGTTGCAGAAGTATCCACAATTGGTCGTACTGCGCACTTTATCCAAAGCCTTTGGCTTAGCTGGTATCCGTTGTGGTTTTGCACTGGCAAGCCCTGATGTTATTGCTGCCATGCAAAAGGTTTTGGCGCCCTACCCGCTGCCAGATTTAACCGTGCAGGTTGCTATTCAGGCGCTGGCACCGGGGGCCTGCGAACAAATGCAGGCTCGTTTGGCGGAAACTATTACTGAGCGCGAACGCTTGCAGCAAGAGCTTGAACAGCTTAGCTATGTGAAAAAGCTGTGGCCGAGCGTCACAAACTTTATACTGGTGCAAGTTACCGACGCCGCTAAACTGGTTAGTTGGTGTCAGCAGCAAGGCATTTTGATTCGTAATCAATCCGCTCAGGTCGGGCTTTCCAACACAGTACGTATTACGGTTGGCTCGGAAACTGAAAACAATGAGTTGATCGCCTCACTTAACGCTATTACGCAGGATTTTTTCTCATGAGCGCTGAACGTATTTTATTTATCGATCGCGATGGAACCCTGGTGGTTGAACCGCCCTCAGATAAACAACTCGACCGCCTTGATAAGCTGGCCTTTGAACCTGGCGTGGTGCCGGCACTGCTAGCCTTGCAAGCAGCTGGCTACAAGTTGGTGATGGTGTCTAATCAGGATGGCCTGGGTACCAACAGCTTCCCACAAGCGGACTTTGATGCGCCCCATAATCTGATGATGGACATTTTTAAGTCACAGGGCATTCAATTTGCTGATGTTCTTATTTGTCCGCATTTCCCAGAGGATAACTGCGCCTGCCGCAAGCCGAATCTGGGGCTAGTAAAAGAGTATCTGCAACAGGGTCGCATTGATTTCACCGACTCCTATGTGATTGGTGATCGCGACACTGATGTGCAACTGGCTGAGAATATGGGCTTGCCTTCATTTAAATATGATCCGGCCGAACTAAACTGGGCGCACATACAGCACCAGCTATTAAAAAAACCACGCCAGGCCAGCATTGTACGTACCACTAACGAAACCGATATTCGGGTAAGTGTGGATTTGGACGCGCAGAAGCCAATTAGCGTTAGTACCGGCATTGGCTTTTTTGACCACATGCTGGAACAAATTGCCACGCATGCTGGCATTGCACTGAACGTGAAAGTGATTGGTGATTTACACATTGACGATCACCACACCATTGAAGACACCGCACTGGCGCTGGGTCAGGCTTTGCGTCAAGCGCTTGGCAATAAACGTGGCATTGGCCGGTTCGGCTTTGCGCTGCCGATGGATGAGTGCCGGGCGGAATGTCTGCTGGATTTATCCGGTCGCCCTTATCTGAAATTTGAGGCGGACTTTAGCCGCACTCAGGTTGGTGAACTGTCGACCGAAATGGTCGGTCACTTCTTCCGCTCTATTAGTGATGCTATGGCTGTAAGCCTGCACTTAAGCACCAGCGAAGGAAATAGTCACCACCAGGTAGAAAGCTTATTCAAGGTGTTTGGTCGGGCACTGCGTCAGGCGGTTACTAAAACCGGCGACCAAACTCTGCCCTCAAGTAAGGGAATGCTGTGATGAAAGTAGTGGTTGTTGACACCGAATGTGCAAACCTCACGTCAGTATGCTTTGCACTTGAACGCCTGGGGTATGTGCCAACAGTTACCGACAAAGCCGAGCTAATTCGCGCCGCTGACCGGGTTATTTTACCCGGTGTGGGCACGGCTCGTGCGGCCATGCGCAACATTCAGCGTAAGCAACTGGTAGAAACCCTGCAGCAACTCACCCAGCCGGTATTAGGTATTTGTTTGGGGATGCAATTGCTCACCGAAAGCTCCAGCGAAGGTGATGTCGATTGCTTAGGCGTGATTCCAACCCAAACCCGCCGTTTACAAGCTGATGGTTTACCGTTACCCCACATGGGCTGGAATCAGTTGCAGCAGCGCACCGACACACCGCTGTTAAAGGGTCTTGATGCAGCAGCATACTGCTACTTCGTGCACAGCTTTGCGGTGCCCGTAGACAGTTACACTATTGCCAGCAGCCACTACGGTGAAGATTTTGCCGCCATGATTCAGCATCAAAACTTTTATGGTGCGCAGTTTCACCCCGAGCGCTCAGGATCTGTCGGCGCAACTATTTTGAAGAATTTTTTGGAGTCCGAATATGTTGATACCCGCGCTTGATTTAATTAATGGTGCTGTGGTGCGTTTGAAACAAGGTGATTTTGCTCAGCAAACCACCTTTCATGATGATCCATTACCCGTGGCCAAGGCCTACGCTGATGCCGGTGCCAAGTGGCTGCACATCGTTGATCTTGATGGTGCCCGCGATACCGCTAAACGCCAGTTACAACTGATTCAGCAACTGGCCAATGCCACCAGCATGCAGTGTCAGGTAGGCGGTGGTATTCGCACCCGTGACGACGTACAGGATTTATTGAACGCCGGGGTTGCCCGGGTTGTGATTGGCTCAACCGCAGTCAAGCAACCACAGTTAGTGCAGCAATGGCTACGTGACTTTGGCCCGGAAGCTATTGTGATTGCTATCGATGTAAATATTGACCCTGAGGGCCGCCCTTTTGTGGCCATTGACGGCTGGCGTGAAACCAGTGAGCTGACTCTTACCGAAGTGCTGGAGCCACTGCTGGAAGCAGGCTGCCGCCATGTTCTGTGCACCGATATTAGCCGCGACGGAATGTTAAGCGGCTGCAATGTTGCGCTTTATAAGCAGTTGAAAGAAGAGTACCCGCAAGTGGCATGGCAGGCTTCCGGCGGCGTAGCAGGCCTGGATGACTTGCATCAATTGCAGTTTGTGAACTGTGATGCCGCCATTCTTGGTAAGGCTCTGTTAACCGGGAAATTCACTCTCGAGGAGGCGCTGGCATGTTGGCCAAACGCATAATTCCATGCCTGGATGTTCGCGACGGACAAGTGGTAAAAGGCGTCCAGTTTCGTAACCACGAAATTATTGGTGACATTGAGCCACTGGCGGAGCGTTACGCCGCCGCAGGCGCCGACGAGTTGGTGTTTTATGACATCACCGCATCATCAGACCAGCGCGTAGTCGACAAGTCCTGGGTACGCCGCATTGCCAAGGTTATCGATATTCCGTTCACCGTAGCCGGTGGTATTAAAAGTATTGCTCATGCCCAGGAAATATTGGCTATGGGTGCCGATAAAATTTCAATAAACTCGCCCGCACTTGCCGACCCGAGTTTAATCAACCGTTTGGTTGATGAGTTTGGTCAACAATGTGTGGTGATCGGTATTGATAGCTTTTATAACGAAGCCCAAAATCAATACGAAGTTTATCAGTTTACCGGCGACGAAAGCCGCACCCAAAAAACCACCTGGACTACCGAGGCCTGGTTGGCTGAAGTGGTAGCGCGCGGTGCTGGTGAAATCGTATTAAACTGCATGAATCAGGACGGTGTTCGCAACGGCTACGATATTAAGCAGCTAAGTGCGATGCGCAAGGTATGTCCGGTGCCGTTAATAGCATCCGGTGGTGCTGGTACTATGGAACACTTTGCTGATGCATTCCAACAAGCAGCAGTGGATGGCGCTCTGGCGGCCTCGGTGTTTCATAAAAATGTGATTCAAATTGCCGAGTTGAAAGACTATTTAAGCCAACAGGGCATAGCTATTCGCCCTATTGTTGAACCGCTTAACGAACAGGACAACTAATGCGAATTCAGAGCAATAATGTAACCGAGCTGGCCTTTGCCAGTCAGCAATCCAGCAGCGGCCTGCTGCCGTGCATTGTGCAGCACGCGCTCAGCGGCGAAGTGTTAATGCAGGGCTATATGAATGCTGAAGCTGTGGAGCACACCCTGAGCGAAGGCAAAGTCACCTTTTACAGCCGCAGCAAGCAACGCTTATGGACCAAAGGCGAAAGCTCAGGCAACTTTTTACAGCTCGTAAGCTTGCATACCGACTGCGACAACGACAGCTTACTGGCCTTAGCTCTACCGCAAGGGCCAACTTGTCACTTAGGTACGCAAAGTTGTTTTACCGCACCAGATGGCTCGGCAGAACCCATGCTGACCGAACTGGAGAACGTGATTCGCTCACGTAAAGGCGAAGCCGCAGACACCAGTTACACCGCATCGCTATTTGCCGCTGGCATTAAACGGGCAGCGCAAAAAGTCGGTGAAGAAGGTGTTGAAGTGGCATTAGCCGCCGCTGTGGGCGACAAAGAAGAGTTACTCAACGAGAGCGCTGATTTGCTTTATCACTTACTGGTGGTTCTGCAAAGCAGTGACTTGAGCCTCAACGACGTTCTGCAGGTATTAGCCGACCGCCGCAGCAAATAAGCCTTAGTGGGTATGGCCGTGGTCAGGATGCAGCCCCTGGTGAAAACGCTTCAGGTAACTTCTGTGTACCTTGTGTAATCGCCAGGAGAGCAACACCGCTGCCATGCTTAAGCCGGTAATAAAGCCGATCCAGAATCCGGCCGCACCCATAGCAGGTACAAACCAGTCGGTTAGGGCCAATATGTAACCTACTGACAGTCCAAACGGCCAATACGACAAGAAGGTAATAAACATCACTACGCGAGTGTCTTTGTAGCCACGCAGGGTACCAATAGCAACCGCCTGGAAAGTATCCGAGAGTGTGAAAATAGCCGCCAGACCCATTAACTGGGCAGCCAGTTTAATCACGTCACTATTTTCAGTGTAAAGCGCCGCCAGCCAGGCGCCACCCAACCACATAATTAAGCCATTCACGGCCGCAAAGGCCATGCCAAAGGTCAGCGCCATTTTGTGGCTACGCATAGCGGCCCCAGGCTCACCGGCGCCCAGTGCAAAGCCAACCCGCAGCGTTACCGCCATAGACAAACTTAAGGGCACCATATACACCAGCGAAGAAATATTTAACGCAATTTGGTGGCTGGAAACCACGGTAGCACCAAGTGGTGCTATCAACAGTGCGACCGCCGCAAATAAACTCACTTCAAAAAACAACGACACTGAGATTGGAAAACCAATACGGATCACGTACCAGATGTCGTCCCAGTTCGGTTTATGCCAACGCGCGAACAGCTGAATGGAAGCGAAGCGTTTCGCCCACACCACGTAACCGAGCATAGCCAGAGCCATGGCCCATAGCACGATGGCAGAAGCCAGCCCGCAGCCAGCACCACCAAGTGCCGGCATGCCAAAATAGCCGTAGATGAAAATGTAGTTGGCGGGAATATTAACCAGCAGCCCGATAATACCAATAACCAGCGATGGCAGCGTGTGCGAAAGTCCTTCACAGAAATTACGCAGCACTATATAGATAATAAAGGCCGGCAGCCCCCACACAATATATTCCAGATATTCCAGTGTGACTCGTCGGAACTCGTCTTCCACGGTCATGATATTCAGTAACCAGGGGGCACTGGCTATAGCGGCATAGGTAACCAGACCGCCCAGCACACAGACATAAAAACCTTGTTGCACCATGCGCGCAATTTGGGTGTGATTCCGGGCACCATCAAAATGAGAAATAATAGGTGCCAGCGCCAGAGCTAAACCAAACACCAGCAAAATAGCAGGGATCCAGATACTACTACCCACCGAAACGGCTGCTAAATCGGTCGCACTCACGCGCCCTGCCATAACGGTGTCTACCACGCTCATCATGGTTTGCGTTAGCTGAGCTATCAAAATGGGACCAGTCAACTTAGCCAGTTGCTTCCATTCTGCGGTTTTTTGCGCGGCGGTTACTGTGGTGTTCATGCCTCGTCACTCTCGGTTAAAGGCCCGGTTTCAGCCAGTAAGGCCATGGCTTTGTCCAGCGCCACCAGAGTTTGGGTTAACTGCTGCTCAGTCACCGTTAGCCCCAGCGATAGCCGCACTACTCCCGGTATTTGCCAATGCTGTAATAACGGCTGCGCGCAGTGATGTCCGGCGCGAACCGCAATGTCCTGCTCTGCCAGTAACAAGGCTAAGTCGTGACAATGAAACGCCTGACTGTAAAAACTGACAATTGGAGTACCGTTCGGATCCGACGGCAGTAATTCAAGCTGCGGGCGCTGTTGCAGCGCCGCTATTAATTTTTGCTGTAAATTACGTAAGTATCGCCCGGCACCTGCTTGTTGGGTCTGTTGCAGCCAGTCCAGTGCCGCACTAAAACCAACTGCCGCACTAACATTGGGCGTACCCGCTTCAAATTTTTGAATGCTGCTAATGAGCTCTGAACTGGTGAATGTAACAGTTTCAACAATACCCCCACCCAAATTTTGCGGTGGCATAGTTTGCCAAAGCTCCGGGCGCATGTACAAAGCTGCAATTCCAGTTGGCCCGTACACTTTGTGGGCAGAAAACGCTAAAGCGTCACAACCCAACTCGGCAACATTAATAGGAACGTGCGCTGCCGCTTGTGCCGCGTCAATGAATGTTCGAATACCCTTGGCCCGCGCCGCCTTGCATAAACTAGCGAGATCGTTCACTACACCAGTCACATTTGAAGCCATGGTTATGGCCAGAACACGCGTGCGAGGCCCCAGATACTGCTCAGGCTCAATTAATTGACCAGTGCCACTACTTACCGGGATAACCCTTAAAGTTAGCGCCAGGCGCTCAGCTAAGCGCTGCCAGGGCAATATATTGGCGTGATGTTCACTGGCAGAAATAACAATTTCATCGCCGGCTTGCCAGTCAATGGCCGCGGTAGTTAATTGATTTAATGCGGCGGTGGTTGATGCGGTAAACGCAAGATTGCTCGCATCAGCGCCAATAAAAGCCGCCACGCGGGTGCGGGCATCTTCATAAGCCTGGGTAGCGGCACGGGCACGCCCGTGAGCACCGCGATGCGCGTTGGCGTGCTGATGAATAACGTAGTCTTGCATCGCATCCAGCACTACCTGGGGTTGCTGACAGGTAGCCGCACTATCCAAGTACACCAGCTGCGGGTGATGTTGGTGGAACGGAAAATCTGCCTGCCAGTTATGCATTCTAGTGACCTACCGAATTGATTGGAGCTAAGGCTTAATTAAAACGGCTGGATTATATCAGTTACCCTTAGTTTGCGCCTTTAAAAAACTGCTCAAATGCGGGTTTACCTTGCTGGCATCGGTTAACGGCGCCATGTGACCGCCGGCTACTTCATGCAGCTCACAATTCGGCAGTACTTGCGCAAGCGCGGCAATAACGGCACCAGCACTTTGTGGCGAGTCGCGCCCAGTTAATAATAAACAGGGCACGGTTATCTGCTCATAGTCCTCAAGCGCAGCAGGCTCGCCAATCAGTGCCGCAAAATCCATTTGAACTTTGGCTGCCTGTTGACTCATCAACTGCTGAATACGTGCCGGTAACGCATCAAAATAGCCAGCTTGATTCCAATAATCCACGAAGGCTCTGGTGGCGTCCACAGCACTGTAATCATTCATCTTGCCAGCCACAGTTAAGATTTCACGGCGAGCATCGCTCGGGTCAGCTAATACATGAAACGCTACAGGTTCATAAACCGCAACCGAGGCAACAGCAAAAGGACACTCGCGCGCCAGCTTCAGCGCTAAGGCGCCACCGTAGGAATGACCGATCAGATGCACCGGCTGCGCTATCGCTAATTCCTGAATAATAGCGGTTACGCGCTCAGCTTCCTGCTGCAAGCGAAAGTACTCAACCTCCCCTTGCGGCGCCGGCGCCTGACCATAACCTAATAAGTCTATTGCCAGCACCTGATAGTCAGTGGCTAATTCGGTAATCAAATCACGCCACTGGCTACTATTGCTTTGCGAACTATGCAACAGTACTACTGGCTCCCGGTCCGCATTTCCGTACCTATGGCAACCAGCTGGCAGGCCCTGCTTCTGCGTCATAAAGTCTGACCCAGATAATAGCCAAGCAGGTAACCGGCGCTAAGTAACAACATAGCGAAAGTACCCAATACCCCAACGGTACGCGGCCACGAAACACCTACTGAACGCGTTAAACCCATTGCATGACAAACCCGGGCAATAAAGAGTAACGCACCCAACCCGTGCAACAACATGGCATTAGCACCAGTCATTTCCATCATCACGAGTATCAGCAACGCCAGCGGCACATATTCAATGAAGTTACCGTGAATTCGCACTGCAACTTCCAAATCTTTACTATCGCCAATGCCCATACCAATACGATCGCGCCAGCGCAAACGAATAATACGACCGGACAGCACCAGTAGTAACAGGGTTAGTAAAGCGATATACAATAATGAGATAACAGGTGGAACCAATGTCATGTTTTTTTCCTTTTGCAAAAAAAAAGCCCACTCAAAGTGGGCCTTACTATAACCTGAGCCAGCTTACTGTAACAACTGACCTAGTTCTTTACTGACTTTATCAACCGACTTAGTACCGTCGATTTTTGCGTATTTGGTTGCGCCTTGGTCAGCCACATTCTGATAATACTTAACCAATGGCTCGGTTTGCTCATGATAAACAGCCAAACGTTTACGCACGGTTTCTTCTTTATCGTCATCACGCACGATAAGATCTTCACCGGTTAAATCGTCTTTGCCTTCCTGCTTTGGCGGATTGTGTTGCACATGATAAACACGACCTGAACCAGGATGAACACGACGACCAGCCATACGTTCAACAATCACGTCGTCCGGCACATCGAATTCCAGTACATAATCAACTTCAATACCGGCTTCTTGCATGGCATCTGCTTGTGGAATAGTGCGTGGAAAACCGTCCAGCAAATAGCCATTCTGGCAATCTGGTTCGGCAATGCGCTCTTTTACCAAGCCAATCATGATGTCATCGGAAACTAATTTACCGGCATCCATCACTTGTTTCGCTTTCAGGCCTAATTCGGTACCGGCTTTGATTGCACTGCGTAACATATCACCAGTAGAAATCTGCGGAATACCAAACGTTTTCATCAGGAACTGCGCTTGCGTTCCTTTCCCTGCGCCTGGAGCGCCTAGCAGGATAATGCGCATGAAAAAACCTCGTCTAAATGAAATGAGTGTCGCTTATTTGTTAATAGCGAACTTTACCTTGCCGGGCGTGGCTTTACAAGAGTTCAGGCGACTCGACCATGGTCGAATCACCTGCTCTTCAACCAACTTAAGAAGTACTTTCAGTAAGTTCCAGCATCAGCTTGTTCAAACGAGTCACAAAGTGAGCCGGATCTTTCAAGCTACCGCGCTCTGCCAGCGTTGCCTGATCCAAAATCAAGTTTGCCCACTGACCAAATTTATCTTCATCAGTAACCTCGGTCACACGCTGTACCAGCTTGTGTTCAGGGTTTAACTCAAGAATGTATTTGGTTTCCGGTACTTTCTGGCCAGCCGCTTCCATCAGCTTCGCCATTTGGGTGCTCATATCATTCTCATCAGTAATGATACAGGCTGGCGAATCGGTCAGGCGGTGGGTTACCCGAACCTTCTTCACTTTGTCGCCCAGTGCTTTAGTGAAGCGCTCAAGTGGTTCCTTGAAAGCTTCTTCGGTGGCCTTTTGCTGCTCTTTATCAGCGCTGTCTTCCAGGTCACCAAGGTCTAAATCACCGCGAGTTACTGACTGGAATTCAACGTCTTTGTAGTCAGTTAAATGGCTCATCAGCCACTCATCAATACGCTCGGACAAGAGTAAAACTTCAAGCCCTTTCTTGCGGAAAATTTCCAACGCAGGATTGTCACGGGCAGCTTCATAGCTGTCTGCCACAATATAGTAAATGCTCTTCTGGGCTTCCGGCTTGCGCTCCAGGTACTGATCCAAACTAACGGTTTGTTCCGCTGAATCGGTATGGGTAGAAGCAAAGCGCAGCAAACCAGCAATTTTCTCGCCATTGGCTGAATCTTCTGCTGGCCCTTCTTTTAACACGGCGCCGAATGTTTTCCAGAACTCCAGATACTTCTCTTCGTCGTCTTTCGCCAGCTTGCTCAACATACTCAGTACCTTTTTGGTACTGCCGTTGCGCATAGCGCGAGTCACTTTATTGTCCTGCAGAATTTCGCGCGACACATTGAGTGGTAAATCGTTGGAATCCATTAAGCCACGCACAAAGCGCAGGTAGCTTGGCATCAGTTGTTCAGCGTCGTCCATAATGAACACGCGCTTCACATACAGTTTAATGCCGTGCTGGCTATCGCGATTCCATAAATCCCATGGCGCGCGTTTCGGTACATACAACAAACTGGTGTATTCCGAGGTGCCTTCAACTTTGTTGTGGCTCCACAGCAAGGGTTCATCAAAGTCGTGAGCAACGGATTTATAGAAGTCTTTGTACTCTTCGTCGCTAATTTCTGACTTGTCGCGAGTCCACAGTGCTTTGCCTGAGTTCACGGCTTCCCATTTGGATTCCGTTTTATCTGCTTCTTCACTGTCATCTGCAGCTTTCGGCATTTGCACCGGAATGCTCAGGTGCTCAGAATACTTATTAATAATGGAACGTAACCGGCTCTCGTCTAAAAACTCTTCCGCGTCATCGCGCAGGTGCAGAATGATATCTGTGCCGCGACGTTCTTTGGTGATGGCTTTTAAATCATATTCACCTTCGCCACGCGACTGCCACTCAACGCCGTCTTCTTTAGCCGCACCAGCTACGCGAGTACGCACAGTAACTGAGTCAGCCACAATAAAGGCTGAATAGAAACCTACGCCGAACTGGCCAATTAGTTGCGAATCTTTCGCCTGATCACCAGACAACTGGCCGAAGAACTCCGCAGTACCAGACTTAGCTATGGTACCCAGGTTGGCCATCACGTCTTCGCGGGTCATACCAATACCGTTATCACTAATAGTGATAGTGCCAGCGTCTTTATCGGCACTTACGCGCACGTACAGCTCGGCATCGTCAGCCAGTAAATTCGTTTCGCTCAGCGCTTTAAAACGCAGCTTATCGGCCGCGTCAGAGGCATTAGAAACCAACTCGCGCAGGAATATTTCTTTATTGGAATATAAGGAATGGATCATTAAATGAAGCAGTTGCTTCACTTCGGTTTGAAAACCATGGGTTTCAGTTTGACGGGTCTCCGTCATGATCAGTTCTCCTGTAAATGATTTAACGTAACAATACAGGAGATGGGGATGACTACGGTTATTTCAAGCGTTAATCGAATTGTTTTCGCCCGCTGAAGGCGTGACCGAGCGTGGCCTGATCAACAAACTCCAGTTCACCACCAACAGGTACCCCATGAGCAATGCGGCTGGTGCGAATTTGATATTGGCGTGCCATGTTAGCTATGTAGTGAGCGGTAGCGTCGCCCTCAACAGTAGGATTAGTTGCCAATATCACTTCATTTATGTGGCCTAACTTAAATCGTTCCGCCAGCTTATCTAAACCTATGTCAGCCGGACCTATTCCGTCTAATGGCGACAAATGCCCCATCAACACGAAGTAACGGCCTTGATACGTACTGGTTTGTTCAATCGCCAGCACATCAGCTGGTGTTTCAACAATACACACCAAACCGCTTTCCTGACGTTTCGGGTCCTGGCACAAGCGACATACAGGGTCTTCAGTTAAGGTACGGCATTCATTGCAGTGACCTATAACCTCAACCGCATGCTGTAACGACCGCGCCAACTTAGTGGCGCCGTCACGTTGCCGTTCCAACAACTGAAACGCCATGCGCTGAGCGGTTTTTTGCCCAACGCCGGGTAGCACTTTCAGCGCTGCAATCAATTCTGCCAGAGCAGGACTCAACATCAGTAGTTATTTCCTTAGAACGGCATTTTGAAGCCAGGAGGAAGACCCATACCACTGGTCAATTCACCCATTTTTTCTTTGCTGGTTTGCTCAACCCGACGCACCGCATCATTAATAGCCGCGGCAACCAAATCTTCAATCATTTCTTTGTCGTCGTCTTCCAGCAAGCTCGGATCAATAGTAACGCGGCGCACGTTGTGGTTTCCCAGCATGGTTACTTTTACCATACCGGCACCGGCTTCGCCGGTTACTTCCAGCTTGGCAACTTCTTCTTGTGCCTGTTGCATGCGCTCCTGCATTTGCTGCGCCTGCTTCATCATATTACCCATACCGCCTTTAAACATAGTTGTCTCTCTTTTGCTGTCGCTAAAAAATGAAGGTTGTGTATTCTTGTTCTACAAAACCTGTAAGCTTTCTTCGATCATGGTGGCGCCAAAGCGCTTTTGCAATGCCTGCACCTGAGGATCATTCTCAAGAGCCGCTCGCGCCCGCTTGGCACGTTCGGTATCCAGCTGTTGCTGTATTTGTAGTGGAGTTGCTTCAGTTTGCCCGGCAACCTCAATACGAACCTGCGCATCAGGCAATGCTTCCGCCAACGCGTCGATTAAATTCTGCCGGGTAGTGTCGTTCAGCAAATGTTTATGCTGCTCGGCTAAGCGCACTTCATAATCCGTTTTGCTGTGCTCATGCAGCACTGCATTCAATGCCAACTGGCGACTTAAGCCAGTTAACGGCAAAGTATCAACAATAGCACTCCAGCGATCTACCTCGGCGGCTAGTTTCGCGTTTTCGGTGAATTCTATGGTAGGTGCCGCTGCCGGCTCAGTTAGCGCAGGGCTTGCCGGTGCAACCTGAGCTGCTTCAGGTGACGCCTGCTGCTGGGGAGCGCTGTCTATAACACTCTCTATAGCAACCTCTGCAACATTCTCAGTCGCACTTTCAGTAGCGCTCTCTGCAACATTGTCAGCAGCGTCGCCAAGGCTTTCTCTCGAATCTTCATCAGCCGTAGTGCTGGTTTTGACTTCTGGTTGGCATAGCTTTGCTTCCGACTCTTTATTCAGTGGCTTTTTTTTTTGCGTTAACTGTGACCGGGTAGCAAGCAAATTAGCCATGGCCGAGCTGGTTGCATTAGCAGAAGCCTGCTCAGGTGCTGGTGTTTCTCGTTGCGGTGTTTCTGGTTGAGGTGTATTCGCAGTGCTATTAGTACCCCGAAGCTGATCTGCCTGGGTCTGAATTTCTTCCTGCGCAGCAAATAACTCATCGGCATCGTCTTCGTTGTCCTGGTAGCTATCAGCCAGACTATCAAGTTCAGTATCAGCCGACGTTGCAGGTGCGGAGTTGTTGGCGTCCTGATTCGGCATGCCAGACTCAGCTTTTGCTTCGATATTACTGGCGGCGGTATCCTCCACCTTATTCTCTACAGTATTCTCTGCAGTATCTTCCGTAGCAGGTTCAGGTTTCGTAGCAGCCGGTGAAGCTGTTGCTGTTGCCGACGCCGGTGGCGCTGGTACAGGTCGTTCCTGAGTGGTTACATCCGCAGAAGTTTCTTCCACATCTATATATTCTGGACGAAACGCCAGTAGCCGCAACAATGTCATTTCGACGCCACTGCGGGCATCTGCTGCAAAAGGTAAATCGCGTCGTCCGGCAGCCACAATATCGTACATTACCTGTACCAGCTCCGCTGGAATCTGTTGTGCCAGTCGAGTTTCCGCCGGCGACAACGACAAAGCTTCAGCACTTTCTGGCACTACCTGAATCAGTGCTAGTTGGTGCAAGGTGTACTGTAGCTCGGTCAGTAATGAGGATAAGTCTGGAATTTGGCCGGCAACACTATCGAGCAGCGCTAACATTTCAGCGCCCTGCCCGCGAATAATATGATTGAGCAACTTCGCAATTTGCGCGCCCGGAACTGCGCCCAGCATGGTTTGCACCGCTTCCTGAGAAACGGATTGCTGACCCTGGGCAATGGCCTGATCGGTTAAGCTCAGGGCATCACGCAAACTACCTTGCGCTGCACGCGCCAACGCAGGCAATGCTGATTTATCATACGGAATTTTTTCTTGCTGCAGCACGTAATCAATGTGACCGGCAATTTCATCGCGGCTAAGCGCCTTCAGATTAAATTGCAAGCAGCGCGACAATACGGTTACCGGAAGCTTTTGCGGATCCGTTGTCGCCAGCAAGAATTTCACGTGCTCAGGAGGCTCTTCAAGGGTTTTCAATAAAGCGTTAAAACTATGCCGTGACAGCATATGCACTTCATCGATTAAGTAAACCTTATAGCGCCCGCGGGTGGGACGATATTGAACGTTGTCGAGTAACTCGCGGGTATCTTCTACTTTGGTTCGTGACGCCGCATCAATTTCCAGCAGGTCTACAAAACGGCCGCTATCGATTTCTTTACAGGCGCCGCACTCCCCACATGGCGTTGCCTGAATACCCTGCTCACAGTTCAAGCTTTTGGCCAGAATACGCGCAATGGTTGTTTTACCAACGCCACGAGTGCCGGTAAACAAATAGGCGTGATGCAACCGCTGGCTTTCCAACGCGCTAATTAGCGGGCGCAGAACATGTTGCTGACCAACTACATCGGTGAAGGTCTGAGGGCGCCATTTCCGTGCTAAAACCTGGTAACTCATGCCTCTGCTAAAACTCCGTTAGAAACTGGTGGGTATGAACCAATTCGTTTTAAGCTAATGCTTGTTAAGGTACCCTAAAATTCAAATAGCGTATAGTAACCAATGCCGTTTTCATCCAGCTTTTGACCACCGGGTAAGTCATTTAAAGTGATTAAAAATGCGCATTCGTGAATGCGGGCACCAGTATCACTCAATAACTTATGAGCAGCGATAAGAGTTCCACCAGTGGCAAGCAAATCATCTATCAGCAATACATTATCAGTTGCGGTTAACGCATCGTCATGAAGCTCAAGCGCGTCTGTTCCATACTCAAGATCGTAGCTCTGCTGGCGAGTTTTCGCGGGAAGTTTGCCGGGCTTGCGCAGCGGCACAAAACCTAACTTCAAACGATAGGCCAACGCCGTGGCAAAAATAAACCCACGCG
Source organism: Pseudidiomarina planktonica (assembly GCF_900177775.1). Taxonomy (GTDB): domain Bacteria; phylum Pseudomonadota; class Gammaproteobacteria; order Enterobacterales; family Alteromonadaceae; genus Pseudidiomarina; species Pseudidiomarina planktonica. The sequence continues at coordinate 1,795,662 of NZ_FXWH01000001.1, forward strand.
CTTCAATGCCAACGATTTTGGTTAGCCCCTTATCTTGGTAGCGCTCGGCAAAATGCTCTATAACCTGATAGAACGCATCGCCGTTGGCTAGTAACGGGGTAATATCGCGGAACTGAATACCGGGTTTGGGGTAATCGGGAATAGTTCGAATTAAAGGTTTTAAAGCGTTTATTGCGGTCATTTCCACGCTCCCTGCGAGGGCTGTTTCAATGGAACCTGGTTGCACCGGCGTTAGCTAATTAGGCAACACCACTCCACAAACTGCGTTGTAGTGCGCGCGCCAAAGTTTCTGCGGATACCGGTTTCGGTAAGGTCAGTGTAGCACCTGCAGCGGTTGCTTTAGCTTCAACCTGAGCCAAATCTGCGGTAGTAAGCAACACTAAAGGGGTATCTTGATAAGAATCAATCTCGCGCAGATTTTTAAGTAGCGAAAGGCCGTCCATTAACGGCATTTTGTGATCCAGCAAAACCACCCCATATTGCCGCTGACTGGCTTTATTTAAACCATCTAAGCCATCGACAGCGCAATCAACACTGAAGCCTAACTGTTCGAGTAGCTGAAACAATGTTGCACGAGTGCTTTCATTGTCCTCAACTAACAGCAGTGATTGTGAAACTAGATTCGGTTTTAGTTGTGACATGACTTGCGACATTCACTGAACCTTTTAGGCCGAGAAGAAGTTAACCCAGGCGAGTACCATCGGCAGTAGTGCAATGGCTATTAGACAGACCAACGATACACCCATAAAACGTTTACCGGCTGCATCTTTAAAATCTTCATGGTGATTTGAATCTGACATGTTAGCTTTCCTCGTTCGAATTCGAGGCGAGATCTTACTGGATTTTGGGTCAGGATAAAAGGTCGTTTTCTCGCCTTTTACAAGCGCTGAACAATCAACCCTCTGGAGCCGAACTCAGTTAAGGTTTCGCGCATTCCTGTCGCTAAAGTTGCAGGATTAAATTGCGGTAAAGCTGCTTGCATTGCAGCTTGTAACTCAACCAGGGTTAACGCTTTATGTTGCTGTACATGTTGCAGTAACAGCGCCGTCAGCGGGCTTAGTTGAATGAATTTGACCGCGCCTTGCGCATTTTTAAACACCACTAGTAACAAAGCCTCGCTAAGAGGTTCTTGCGGTTGGTTGTCAGTAGCAACCTCATGTACCGGAAACTGATAACGTAAAACCTGCGCGGTTGGATTTACTACCAGTTGCGCTGTTGTCAGAGATTCCTCTGTTAACGCAGCTAAATCTTCCGGCAAGTGACTCAGTGATACCTTCAGCTCAACCCACTCATAATGTGCGAGTTCGCGTATAAAGGGATATGGTTGTAGCGCTTCAATATCAGCACTTTGCAGGTAATCAACGAAGTCGCCGGAAATATCTGCAAAATATGGCGACTGCGCCTGGTAGCCAGCCCGAAAAGCATCTCCGGTCAATCGCCATAAATCCTCACCCAGCACCTTGCGGGAAACTGGAAAGCCGGAATTTAAAAAACTTTGCAGGTTGTTACGAATAAGATCGCGGTACACATGCAAACGCCGCTGTTCAGCAATCTCATGAAAAGAGCACTGTTCGGGGTTGCGCAAGTAGTCGGCAAACCGTTTTTGCAACTTTTGAAAGTCATACTCTTTAGTCAAAGCTGACCTCACGCTGTATCTGCTCTATAACCTGTGCTTCCTTGCATAACTCATCCAAGGGCGGAATATTAAAATCCCGCTCTAATACAGTGGGAAATATTCCGTGCTGGCGGTAGGCATAACGTAGCAGGTTAAACACCTCGGGTTTAACATCGGCTCCGTGGGTATCAATAAACAAATCTTTTGCTTCTTCATAATGCCCGGCAATATGGCCGTATACAATGCGCTCACTAGGCAAGCCGGCTATAAATGCATAGGGGTCATAACCATGGTTGACACTATTTACGAAAACATTGTTCACGTCCAACAGCAACTGTGCACCGGACTTCTCCAGCACCGTATTAATAAACTCAAGCTCACTCATTTGCTGACCCGGTGCCGCATAATAAGAAATATTCTCCAGCACCAATGGACGCTCAACAATCTCCTGCACACGGCGTACGCGTTGCGCTAGATAGTCAGTTGCCTCTTCTACAAACGGAATAGGTAGCAAATCGTACAAATGCCCATTAGCGGAGCAATAGCTCAAATGTTCGCTATAGATATCTATCTGGTATTCATCTAAAAAGCTTTTTATTTGCTGAATAAATTTTTCATCCAGCGGATCCGGACTACCAATAGACAATGACAGGCCGTGACAGGTCAGCTTGGCATGCTCTTTCAGCGCATGCAGCTTACGCTTATATTCGTTGGGAAAAGGTATCCAGTTCTCGGGGGCTAACTCCCAGAATCCAACACAAGCTGGTGCCGCCAAAGCATCATTTACAAAGCTACGGCGCAAACCTATACCTACTTGTTTCATAGACTCTCCTACCACTACGATCAGCAAGCTATAAGCTTAACACTTTTTTGCCGTTACTGACTTTTAGCTCACTTTTAGTGAGCTACTGCAGACATAAAAAAACCCCGCACAATGGCAGGGTTTTTATTACGTAACTTAGTACGTTAACTAAAACTACTTACAAAGAAACACCGCGGCGTTCAGCTATGTTGCGGATATAACCCGCCCAGCTACGCGCACTGCGACGTTCGCTATCGAACTGCTGAGCTGTTGTTGCAGCATCCAGCGCCTGACGATAGTCACGTGTGTATAAGTAAGCTTCAGCCAGTGCCATATGAACAGCACCTTCTTTGTCTAAGTCAAACTGTAACGCTTGATTTAAGGCATCAGCAGCTCGCGCATACTCTTCAGCACGGATAAGGGCAACGCCTTGACGACGATATAAATCACCCTTTTCAGCACTGCTTTCAGCAAGCGCTGCTGACCGGCCATACCACTCGGCAGCTTTCTCGAACTCGCGAGCACCTTCAAAGTTACGAGCAGCGCTTTGAGCGTTACGCGTGTTTTCTTCAATGTCGCCCGCATCGATGTGCTTGGCCATTAACATTGCCGCTTTGTATGGAATCTCGTTATTTGCATACAGTTGAATCAACACTCGGTGTTGGTTTTCACTGTTCAGATAACCCGCCAAATAAGCAACTTCAATGGTTTCAAGAGCTTTATCAATGCGTTCTTCCAACATATAGAAGTTAGCTAGTTGGTTCCACCAGCCTTTCTCTGTTGGAATGACGTTCAAACCTTCTTCCAATACTGTAATGGCATCGGCAAACATTTCGCGTTCGTAATAAGAAGCCATTTTCAAGATATACGGGTTCTTATTCGGTTTATCAAAATTTTGCAGAGCCATATCAGCTGGCTTGATGACCTTGTCGTATTGCTTCAGCTCGTAGTAAGCATTGGCGATACGCAAGAACACATCAGGATTCGCGTCACCGGTAAACTGCAACCACCGGTCGTAATAACGCAGTGCATTGTTGTAGTCTTCTTCCTGCAAATACAAATCCGCTAAGGTTTTGAGTGCTGCAGATTGATCCGACCAACCCAATACATCAGCATCCACTGACTGTTTCAACAGTGGGATACCTTTGTCAGTTTGGTCTTCAGAAGCATAGAATGCACCCAGGAAGCGGTTTACATAAGCAACGTCGAACGCTTCACTTGGCGACAAATCAGCAAGTTCAGCAATTGCACCTTGCATATCGTCTGCTTCGTATAGTTCGAATGCACTCATGATACGGCGACCAACACGCTCGCCAACCGCTTGGTTCTTGCGATTATCTTTGCGTTCCTGAATCACTTCTGCGGACGGCAAATCGTAATTCACGTTCACCTGAGCTGATGCTGGCAGAGCCATCATCAACCCAGCGCCAACTACAACGCTCGCACGAATGACTGCTTTATATAAATTTTGCATCATTGATTAAGCTCCATCCAGAGTGAAATCCAGCTGTACGGTCAAGCCAGGCTGACGCACAGTTTCACCATCAACAACCTTCGGCTTATATTTCCAACGCAGTAACGCACGACGCGCTTCCTGGTCAAAAATACGGCGTGGTTCTGAGTCAATAACTTCTACGTCAGTTACACCGCCAGATTCATCGATGGTAAAGCTTAAGCGAACCCAGCCGGTGATGCCGTCTCGGGCAGCAGCTGGTGGGTAGCGAGGGTTAATACGCACGATTGGCTGTGCATCTCCGTCGCGGCCTAAACCTTCACCTGGACCAGATAGACCGTCAGTGCCACCAACATCAACCTCAAAGCCCATGTCCATATTCATGCCTGAATCATCAGATGTATCAGGCTCACTTTGTGGCGTTTCTGGCGGCGCCTGCGGCGGCGGCGGAGGTGGAGGCGGCGTACGACGACGCGTATCCAAATCCGTATCCGGTGGCGACGTTACAATCTCAATAACAGGTGTTGGTGGGGGCGCTTCATTACGCCCTTCACCGCCACTAATCAAGAAAGCCATGAACGCAAATAGAGCGAAAGTAACGGCGACACCTAATAGTATTGATACTAAAAAGCGTACCATATTAATCGTCCTCTGCGGCTATGGATATATTGTCTATACCCGCTTCCTTAATTTGATCCATAACATCAACGACCAAACCATGACGTGCTTCTTTATCAGCTTGAATAACTACCAAGTCGGTAGGTTGCTCAGCTAATAAACGCTCGATATTCGCAGCTACACGCTCGACATCAACCATGCGCTTATCCATCCATACTTCACCGTTCTCACGAATTGCGATAAAGATGTTAGCAGATGGCTTCTTCTGCGCTTGGTCAGACTCAGGCTTGGTTACGTCAATCCCTGCTTCTTTTACGAAAGAGGTGGTTACGATGAAGAAGATCAACATGATGAACACGATGTCTAGCATCGGTGTCATATCGATCGTCGCATCTTCCTCTTCACGAAAACGTTTACGTGCCATAATTCTTCTCTCTTAATGATGTGGCAAACTGTCGATTAAGCTGTCTTTAGCACGTTTTACCCGCGCTTCTAAACGCGTAGTAAAGAACATGCCTGACAACGCAGCAACCATTCCCGACATTGTAGGAATTGTTGCCATCGAGATACCCGACGCCATTAAGCGAGGGTTACCCGTTCCCTGCACTGCCATGATTTCAAATACTGCAATCATGCCAGTCACTGTACCTAAAAGTCCGATTAGTGGACAAATAGCTACACAAGTTTTAATCAACAAAATGCGAGCATTTAGTTTGTCTGCGGCCTCGGAGATCCATGCATCACGGATTCTATGGGCGTACCAGGACGTGGTATCTGAGCGCGCGTTCCACCGGTCAATGATGTCTTGCTTCATTTTCGGGTAAACACTAGCCAGGAACCAGAAGCGCTCTATCAATAAAATCCACATGAGTAAGAGCGCTGCCATGACGACGTACAAGACGTCGCCACCGGTACCAATAAAATCCCTGACAGATTCCCAAAGCTCCATCAGGTAAAGCATAGGATTACTCCTTTTCCGCGTGCGACGCGACAATACCCGCCGCCTGCTCGTCCAGTACATGAACGATAGACTTGCTGCGAGCAGCCACAACACTATGAATCAGAATCAGTGGCAATGCGGCAATCAGACCCAAGGCAGTAGTTACTAGTGCCATTGAGATGTCACCCGCCATAATCTTCGGATCACCGGTACCAAACAAGGTAATCGTTTGGAAGGTACCAATCATACCAACAACGGTACCTAACAGACCCAATAGCGGCGCGATGGCTGCCAGAATCTTAATCAGGTTAACGCCGCTTTCAATTCGCGGTGTTTCGCGCAAGATAGCTTCATCAAGTTTCAACTCAAGGTTTTCAACGTCTGATGATTTGTTGGCGTGATAAACTTTCAGAATACGACCCAGCGGGTTGCCGTCTGAAGGGTTTTCAGTGTTTTTCAACTGTGCACGGATTTTCGCACCAGCAGCACCCAAGGTGATTAGTTTGTAAATCGCAACTAATAAACCTAAGGCCAGAACCGCGGTAATTACGTAACCAACGGTGTCACCTTGATGATAACGCTCCATCATGGTTGCTTTTTGCGTTGCCAGGCTCAGGATTTGGCCACGCGCAGGGTCAATGTACAGACCTTCGTAACCAGACTCAGCCGCTTCAAACGTAGCAACTTCACTAGTGATGTAACCGGCAGGCTGACGCCCTAATGGTTGCACTTGCTCAGTAGCATCGTTGTACAGTAAGTATTCACCGTTAGAAACCAGGTTAAATACACCTACACGAGTAACTTCGCGTTGCTCACTACCACCGTCTAACAAAGTAACGTCTGAGTTAAAGGTAACAACCTTGCCTGACTCTTTCATTTCAGTCAGTAAGGAAATCCATAACTCTTCCAACTCTGCGATAGTCGGTAATTCATCAGCTTCAGCTAAGCTTTCCAGCACGTCTTCACGGCCTGGATACTGAGCACTGATAATTGAAGTTGCGATGCGACCAATGGTTTCGCTAGCTGCGCCACGTACGACACCGAAAATCTCACCTAAAGTACCTTTAGCGTTTTCAAGTTCTTGCTCTTTATTTGCTAAGGTAACTTCGTTTTCAGAGAATTCGTTTTGTAAACGTTCGCCGCGAGCTTGTTCGCTACGTAGTTCTTGACGTGCTTGGTTTAACAGCGCTTGCTTGTCCGCACGCTCAGCTGTGAACTCACGCTCACGTTGCGCGTTAATCTGGCGCGATTCAGCACGGTTTTCTTTAACCAGCTGCAACAGCTCATCCAAAGATTTCGCGTCATCCTGTGCACTCACAGCGAAGGTGGTGCCGGCTGACAGACAGACAGCTGCTGCGACCAGTACACTTTTCACTAGATGTTTCATTCTGCACTCTCCGCTGCGAAAATTGGAAGTTTAACCAGGTCATTCGCCGTTTGCTTACGCGCCATACGAATGGCTGTAGTTAATGGCGACAAGAATTCATCATCCAACGATTCCCATTCTTTGGTTTCGTTGTTGAAAATCCATGCGTTACGTAAATCCATTGACTGTGCCAAAAATGCAACACGGCCCAAGTGGAAATAATCAACGGCAATATCTTGCCCTTCAAACTGCAATGTACCCTGGTAAGCGATTAAGCCTGAACCATAGTCCATTTCAGATTGGTAAGCTTCGATAATCTGACGATACTGCTCTGACGTGGTTACGTCTGAACGCGTCATAATTTCACGTAAACGCTCAACACGTTCCTGACGACGCTCTTTATGAATTGGAATATCCAGTTCAACGAACTGATCCAATGCATCAATCATTTTGTACATTAACGGCACTACGCCTTGCTTAGTCTCGTCGATAGTATTGACTTGACGCTGCAAAGACTCGATAGAACGTTTTTGATCGTCTACCAATGTTTGTACGTGGTCGTTATAAACTTTCAGATTCTCGTACTCATCTACAACCGCACGATAGTCGTATAATAAATCCTGGCTCTGCTCGAACAAAGAATCTACTTTATCTTGCGATTGGCGATCAGCCTCGTGAACCCGGGCTTCTTCGTTCTGTAATGTCCGAAGATCGGTTTGTGCAGTAGCTGTAGCGCTGCCTGCTATCGCGAACATGCCAATTACGGCTGCGGCGATTTTGCTTTTATTGATTACTTTGGTCATAGTTCCCAACCAATTTGACTGAAACTTCCCACCTATTGCACCTATTGCTAAAGGCTTCGAGTTATTGAATGACGAAAAAAAAGTATTAATCAACACTTGCAGCTATTGCTACTTTTGCAGCAATAATGCGTTAATACTCCCACGTTCTTACAGAAGCTGTCAACAGCCGATATAGACTGGTTTTAAAGGATTTTTAAGCAACAAAATTAGAGGTTAAAAACACTCAACAAATGTTACTAGATTATAATTTAGTAACATATTGGCAGTTGTACAACTGGAAAACACTTAATTTACTGTGATGTTTAGATCAAAACAGAAAAGAAAGACTCTAAATATTAACAACTAAATATATCAAACATAAGGGTGATATAGTCGTGTCTGTAGACATTTTAGAAAAAAAAATTACCACTGAGATAAAACGTATGCGTGAGCAAACGAGATTTTGGCAAGACCAACATCCTGATGCGCATCTGTTTGCTGCCTGGTTTGATCCAAGCCTGTTCAACCGCAATAGCCAACAACCTCTGGACTATGTAGCAGAGCTTGAAAAGAATACTGAACTACTATTTAAACTGGCAAAGCAGCCGCACACTGAACTAACTCCAGAACAGCGCACCCAACGAGAGTATCTGGAGCAGCGCGTGGCCGATCAGTTGGGCGCCCTGCAAACTGCCCTGTCCGTAAAACTTTAAGCCCTTATAAGTCGAGCTCACCGCTAGCCAGCTCTAAGCCAGCAACCCAGAATCCCATAGTACGTTTAACATGGTCCGGTAGTGCAGGTAACTCTGCTTTAGGAATTAAATAAGTGGCCATGGCAAAGAAATCCGCGAACACCCGATTCGATTCGGTTGTTTTGCGTAAATAGTCATGGCCCGATGAACCACCAGTACCAATTTTACTGCCAATCATGCGTTGCACCATCATGGCGTGCTTATAGCGCCAAATCGTTAACTTCTCATCAATGTCGGCGAGCGACGTAATCACCTGGAAGGGTAAGTTAAACACTGGCTCTTCTCGGTATAACGAGATAAACAAAGCACTTAGCAATGCGTGTTGGCTTAACCGTACCCGCCCGTCGGCTTGCGCTTGCTGATACTTGTCGGAATCAAACAATGCCGCAAAGTTTTCACGTGTGGCGTCTAGGGCCGCCAATTCCTGCTCTTTTTCAGCCGCCGTCAAAGTGTCATTTTCTTCAATAATATGTTCGTCACTAGCCAGCATATTTTTTACCGCATCCTGGTACAACGACCAGAAGCTGAAACCCGCGAACTCCAAATACGGCATACGCGCCAGCCAGGCATCAATTCGATCAAACAAGCTTGGTTGTTCTTCCAGCGCCTCCAGATGGGTGCGATGTTCATTACTCAGGCGGTTATAAAACGACTGCTGGTCGAATGCCACCCGACGCTTACGGGTTAAGCCAAGAATAATCTCCAGCTCTTTAAATTGGATGCTTTGAAACCCGGACGCCGGCAGCAGGTAGTCACGGAAGGCCAGAAACTCTTGTGGGGTCATGGTTTCAATAATACCCACCTGGTCATTCATTAAGGTTTGGATGGCTTTCACCCTATCCAACCGGTGCACCACAGTAATTAAGTCCTGATCGGCAATAGCGGCTGACTGAAACAGTGCGAGCACAGATTTCAGCTCATGTAGAACTTGTTTAAACCACAGCTCGTATACCTGATGAACAATAATAAACAAGGTTTCGTCATGTGCTTCAGCGCCATATCTGGGGCTGTGCGGATGTTGTGCATCAAGCAACTTATCTAATTGCAGATACTCGCCGTAATAGACAGGTTCGATATTCTTTGCCATAACATGAATCCTTAATAATGAGACCTGAATTAGAGCAACTGCAGCAAGCCAAGTAAAGATAAGCTATCTTTGCTTTATACAACTAATTATGGGCGTAGGAGAATTAAATGAAACTTGATGATGATATTCATAACTATTATGAAAAGCTTGTGCTAGATCAAATCGAGCATTTGGACTTGGCCAAAACCCGCAGTAGCGATGACCTCGCCGACTTATGTTGTTTAGTGCTGAACCGGCTGCCGCCGCGCTATATTCGCTATGAAGTGGACATGGCATTTTACCTGCCACAGTCAAAACGGCTAGAAATGGAAATGAATGTGCAGGAAGCAATGACGCAGGCGCTGGCATTTATGGATAAGCGCACCGAAAAATCGAAGTCGTAACTGAATGAACTTGAAGTTGGGGTGGCGACTTCACCAGCCACACCCCGGCACACACGTCCCTGACTACGGCTGCTCCCTTCCGGGCCTGACCGAGTTCACCAGTTAGCATTGCGAGGGGACCAATGAAGTCACCATAACAAGGTGGCAGATTATCCCTGATTGGCTTACAGGTAGCAAGGGAAGCCGTGTTAAGTGCTTACTTTTTCTGCAGTCGGGCAGCAATAGCCGCTTTCGCTTCCGGGGTAGCCAAAGCTGCAGCAAAAACTTTCACCTCTCGGGCAATACGGTCATCAACAGATTCCGTTGGTGCGCGCATCAATTTTTTACTGGCCCGCAACCCGGCTACCGGCTTGTCAGCAAGTTGCTGCGCTACTTCACTGACACGCTTACTTAATGCATCATTATCAACCACCTGATTAACAATGCCATATTGCAGCGCTTGCTCGGCGTTAAACATGTCACCTAACAACAGCAGCTCGGCCGCTCGCACGCGACCACAAAGCTGCGGTAGGAGCAAACTTGAAGCGGCTTCAGGCACCAGGCCTAAATGAATAAATGGCAGTGAGAAACGCGCATCACGGCTGGCATAAACCAAGTCACAGTGCAGCAATAAGGTAGTACCTATACCTATGGCTAAACCATTCACGCTAGCAACTAGTGGAACGCTGACATTGGCAATAGTATGCAAAAACTGAAATACCGGCGCTTCCTCATCAATACTTTCCATTTTCAGGAAGTCTTGTAAGTCATTACCTGCAGTAAAGCTATCCGCAGCGCCCTGAATAATAACGGCAGCTATTTCTTTATTCGCATCAGCCTGTTTTAAGGCTTCCGTCATTTCCGCGTACATGGCCTGCGTCAATGCGTTCTTTTTTGAAGTACGGGTTAAGGTAATAGTGACTATTTTGTCGGTTACCTCAATGTTCACATCCTGACTCATTTGCCCCGTTGCTCCCACGCTTTCTTGGTGTGTTCATGCAGCGGCAGAATTAATTCCAGTGCCGACTTATCACCAGCAGGTAGCTGACGATCATTTGGTTGCTTCGGAGTAACCCGGTCGCCCCACTTAATTAAGCCAGCACCACAAGTTAGGCCGCCACCGAATACCGCCGACATAATTTTGTCACCGGGCTTAATTTTCCCTTGCTCAACGGCTTCAGCGTAAGCAATAGGCAGCGTTGCGGAAGATGTGTTGCCGTACTTCTGAATATTAATAACAGTTTTTTCATTCGGCACTTTGCACAGCTTCGCCAGAAAATCTATTAACCGTTTGTTGGCCTGATGCGGAATTAATGCGTCTATGTCTTCGGTGGTTAAGCCTGTTTCAGCAAATACTTTCTCTACTGAAGCACTCATGCCTTTCACTGCTCGCTTAAAAATTTCCTGACCAACAAAACTAAATTCCATAATGCCGTCAAAACCGAAACGGTCGAAACTCAGGCCAAAATCAAGCGACAGGACATCGCGGGCATCGGCATCACAGGTAACATGAGACGACAACAAACCAACCTCGTTATCGGACGCTTCCAGCACCATAGCGCCAGCGCCATCGCCGAACAACACCGCACTTTCACGCTGGGTCCAGTCTAAAATTCGAGTCAGCCGCTCTGCTCCAATAATCAGCACTTTCTTGTGCGCACCGGTTTTAATAGCCTGAGTGGCAAAGTGCATAGCATATAAAAAGCTGCTGCAGGCGGCATTGGCATCAAGAGATGCGGCATGGGTTGCACCTATATTACGCTGCACGGCTGAGGCTACATTTGGAATAATTTCATCCGGCGTACAGGTACCCACAATGATCAGGTCCAATTCCTTCGGGTCCAGGTCAGCTGCGGCAAGGGCATTCCTGGCAGCTATAGTGGCCAGTTCCGACGTACCAAGGTGACTAACCCGTCGTTCCAGAATACCGGTGCGCGAGCTAATCCACTCGTCTGAGGTATCTAGAAAGGTAGCTAAATCATCGTTTGTAAGCACGGCTGGTGGTAAACATTTACCCCACCCGGTAATTTCTGCGTATTTTTTCACTGAGCTAAACCTATAGTCACTTGCGCTTTTTCGGTATCATAGCATGATTGTATCCAAGTGAAATGTCCGACCAATGCCAAATCATTCCGAAAATCGCCAACAAAAAGTACCTACGAGCCTGCAAACCCATTCGGGTTGCTGGCAGCTTTTACGTTACCCTAAACGCAAATACGAGCTGCTACAAGCTTGGGATACCGCCGACGAGTTTATGCTCACTGCGGCTGAAGACAACGAGTTAGCTGGTCCAGTACTTATCCTGAATGATAGCTTTGGGGCTCTAGCCCTTGGTTTACATGAGCTTGGCGGCTGGACCATGAGCGACTCGCGAGTAAGTTTGCTGGGCTATGAACAGAACTTACAGCTAAATACCGACTTGATTACCTCGCCAGCGCTAGCACCTTTATGTATGACCGATGCCATACCGCCCGCCGCCAGCGTAGTGTTTAAAATTCCGAAAAGCCAAAGCCTGCTGGAATATCAGTTACAGCGCATTGCCGCTGAACTGCCGGCCGGAACCCCCATTTTTGCAGCAGCAAAAAGCAAAGTTATTACGCCAAGCGTTAGAGAGTTATTTCAACGCTATCTGGCGGATATGAAGGTTTCGCTGGCATGGAAAAAGTCGCGGGTGCTGGGCGGAACACTGCAATCTCCGCCAGCGGATGCAACTGAACCAGCGCTTACATCAGTGTGGCAAGTACCTGAATTTGAGCTTGAGTTAAGCCATCAACCAGGCGTGTTCGCACGCAAACAACTCGATATTGGTGCACGTTTATTGTTGGATAACTTACCTACCAAAGCCGCCACTGATGTTACTGATCTGGGCTGCGGCAACGGCGTGTTAGGCCTAGCTTATGCGCGCAATAATCCGCAGGCGAAGGTTACCTGGGTGGATGAATCCTATTTAGCTGTCGCTTCGGTACAGGAAAATATTGCAAAGAACCTGGCGCCGGCCGAGGGGGACACGCGCTATCATGCTTATGTTGATGACTGCCTGGCCAGCGCAGATACCAACAGTGCTGACCTGATTTTGTGCAACCCGCCCTTTCATCAAGAGTTTAGTATTACCGAGCACGTGGCCCGACAAATGTTTACCGACGCGAAACGAGTGCTGCGTAAAGGTGGCGAGCTGCGGGTCGTAGGCAATCGTCATTTAGGCTATCATCAATTTTTAAATACCCTATTTGATCAAGTAGAGGTTATAGCAAGTAATCCTAAGTTCGTGGTTTTTTCAGCTATTAAATAATGGCTTTGGAGTTTGCCTGTAGCTTGGTATTGTGCAGATAACAGGTTCAATAGTCGTAGCATGTGAAGGATGAAATTATGTACCCAGTAATCAAGTCAGTTCTTATTGGTGCCACCGCACTTCTTATTAGTGCTTGTCAGAGCGCACCCAACCCACTGATTGTGCAGCCGGTAATTAGTGCGAACTCAAGTCAGCTACCAGTAGCCCTAAGCGTAACCGATACCCGTGCACAGAATTATTTATTGCGCATTAAACTGAGCGATGATCAGGCGCAGTTTGCCAGCAGCGCACCTATGCTTGAAACTGCCATTTACGATGCTTTAGCGGAAAAATTAAACGTAGTAAATAGCGCCTCAAAGCAAGTGAACGTAGCTATCCGTCAGGCTATTATTCGGGTTGAACAAGGCTCAGTAAAACATCAGGCCGAGCACGAAATCTCGTTGTTACTGACCGCACGAAAAGACGGCGCCACTTATACGCGTGATTTTAATGCCAAAGCCAGCAGTGAAGGCGCTTTCCGTGCCGATCCAGCAAAGCTGGAAGAGAAGTTTAGTGAGTTACTCGGTAAATTGCTGGACGACATGCTACGGGATCCTAAGCTAATCGACTTTATGGCAGAGTAAAACAAGGTTTGGCTGCGGCCAAACCTCGTCTCCAATAATTAAAAAAACAGGACGAGCAGTTATGTTGAAGCTCTTGATAACCCGCCTCACACTAGTTGTGGGGCTGTTTGCAATGACCTCGGCAACGGCCGAAATTCAACCCGACAATTTGTTCCCTCGCGTTAAAATGGTCACATCAGTTGGCGATATTGTGGTGGAACTAAACCGTGACCGGGCGCCAATTACGGTTAAGAACTTTCTCCGTTACGTTGAGAAAGCGCAGTACAACAACACTATCTTCCATCGTATTGTTCCAGAGTATGTGGTGCAAGGCGGCGGCTACACTGAAGAATTTCGCGATAAGCCCTCGTTTGAACAAATTGTGAATGAATCGGGCAATGGCCTGAAGAATGATTATGGCACCATCGCCATGGCACGTGAGCGCGCGCCGCATAGTGCTACTCGTCAGTTCTTTTTTAACATTGACAATAATGACTCACTGAATCCAAGTGACAGCCGCTGGGGTTATACCGTATTTGGTAAAGTTGTTGCTGGCGATGAGGTGTTACAGAAACTGGCACAAACCGAGTCGCTTCCATACGACGAGAAAACCAAATGGCGTGATGTTCCCGTTGATCCACCGGTAATAATTCGCATTGAAGTGGTACCTGCCCAGTGAAGTTTCTGTTGTGAACACACAAGTAACCCGCAGTTGGCTAACCGACTTACGCGTTTTTAAACAAAAACGTGTGTGGATTATATTCATGCTGGGCATGGCCAGTGGCTTCCCCTGGGTAATGATTGGATCAGCACTGTCAGCCTGGTTGCAGGAAGGCGGACTAGAACGTTCCGTTATCGGTTATTTTGGTGCCGTGTTTGCAGTTTATTCAATCAATGTATTCTGGTCGCCACTGATTGACCGGGTACAACTGCCAGGATTATCCCGCTGGCTTGGTCAGCGCCGCAGCTGGATGTTTACCTGTCAGCTAGTGATAGTGCTTTGCTGCATGGCGCTTAGTCAGTTGGATTTAATTGGTCAGCTAACCACGGTTGGTGTATTGGCCCTAACTCTGGCCACAGCTTCCTCGACTCAGGATGTTGCTATTGATGCCTTTCGAATTGAGTCTTTTGGCGAAGACGAACCGCGCCTGCAATCAGCTGGAGCGGCCATGGCAACTGCGGGCTGGTGGACTGGCTACAGCGGACTCGGCGCTATTCCTTTCTTCCTGGTGGACGGTACTACCTGGCAATGGCAAGACGCGTACATTGTGTTAGGCCTGATTATGGCGGTGATTGCCTTTTTGGTGTTGTTTATTCCGGAACCCAAACGCCTTGATTTTGCGTTTCAGCAAGAGCGCGAAATGCACTATCAGGAAAAGCTGGCTCATTTGTCTAACCGCAGCCGCAAAGTAATTACCTGGTTAACTGTGACTATAGTGGAGCCCGTTGCCGAGTTTTTCCGCCGCAATGGCGTGAAGCTAGCACTGTCAGTACTGCTGTTTATTTTCCTGTTTAAAGTTGGTGAAGCTTTCCTCGGTCGCATGTCTATTGTGTTCTACAAAGAAATTGGTTTCACCAATGATGAGATTGGCTTGTACTCAAAGTTAATTAACTGGTGGGTTACCATTTTCTTTGCTGTCGCCGGCAGCTTAGTAAACCTTCGCTTGGGTATTGTGCGCGGCCTCTTTATTGGCGGTTTAGCTATGGCTTCCAGTAATTTATTCTTCTCCTGGATAGCTTTAAGTGGTCCAAATACTAATATGCTGCTTGCCGCCGTAGTGATTGATGGCTTCACCGGAGCCTGGTCTACAGTTGCTTTCGTCGCGTTCATTAGCCTACTTTGTCATCGTTCTTTTACCGCTACCCAATACGCGCTGATGGCATCGTTAGGCACTTTGGGCAGAACTGTGCTGGCAGCTTACAGTGGTGTCGTAGTCGACTGGCTGGACGGTGACTGGGCACTGTTTTTCTTACTAACGGCCCTCATGGTTTTACCTAGCCTGCTATTCTTATTCTTAATTCGTAAACAGTTAACCGAACTAGAGCTTAGCTATCATGACAAACAGCATGACCAGCAGCGAAGTTAATTGGTGGGTAGTTGGTAAAGGAGCCCTTGGCTCGCTTATTGCCGCTAAGCTGCTGTCCGCTGATCAGCAGGTTTTGATTAAATTACGTGATAGCGACAAGACATCGCAGCGTCAATTTACCTTTGTTGACGCTACCCAAAAACCGCTGCAAAGCACTTTACTAGACATCCCGGTAGCAACTGCCAGCAGCGCTGCCCCACTGGTTATAGTTGCTGCTATCAAAGCCTATGACGTAGCCGCTTTTATCGAATCTTACCGAACCGCTAACTGGGGTTTTAAAGCTGAATCACCGCCGCAGCTGATTTTAAGTTATAACGGTATGCTTGAGAACGAAGCTCAGTTGTTCGAGGGGTTGCCGGTAAGACATTTGGTAACCACTCAGGCTGCATTTACTGAAACCAACTATGTGACTCACTCCGGGCTTGGCCAAAGTTGGCTGACAGCAGCTACGGATTCAGACGCAGCTGAAACTTTAAGTAAAGCCTGGCCACCACTGCAGATGGTTGACGATATTCAGCAGCGGCGCTGGCTAAAGCTTGCCATTAACTCGGTAATAAACCCGCTGACGGCAGTGCACGAGTGCTTGAACGGTCATTTAGCCAAGCCGCAGTTTGCCAGCCAGATACAGGAGCTCTGCACGGAGTTTTGCGCTATCGCTGCTGCAGCGGGTTATGAATTTGACGGTGAAGTTATTCAAGCTTTGGTATTCGAGGTGATTCACAAAACGGCGGCAAACCATTCGTCAATGCGGCAAGACATTCGCAATAACAGAAGAACGGAAATAGATTATTTGAATGGCTTTTTAGTTCGTATGGCGGCTAAGCACCATGTTAATGCCACAGCGCATGAGCAACTGTGGCATCAACTGACTTAGTAACAGCAGGTATTACATGCTGTCTTCAATGAAATCCAACACTTCCAGACCGAAGCCTGAAAGCGCGGTATAACGCTTCGGCGCACTCATCAGATGCATTTTATGCACCCCTAAATCGGCCAAAATTTGCGAGCCGATACCGACATTACGAGATGCATTTGAAGCTGACGCTGTTGGTGCGCGTTCGCCCTGATCTTCCAGCTCGAAACTCTTAACCATGTTAATGATGTCATCAGCCGATTGCTGACGCCCAATCAACACTAACACCCCACCTTCTTTGCCCAGATACTGCATAGCGTGCGGTAATGGCCAGCTGCGTTTACCAGCGCGTTCGGTGGCAAACAAGTCGTTGAAGGTATCTTGCAAATGAACGCGAACCGTTACTGGTTGCTCAGGATTGATTTCACCGTTAACCAGGGCATAGTGCACTTGCTGGTTAATGGTGTCCTGATAAGTAACAAGCTCAAATTCACCGTAGGAGGTTGGCAACTGACACTGCGCTACCCGGCGAACGGTTTTTTCTTTCAGCGAACGATATTCGATTAAGTCGGCAATAGTGCCGATTTTCAAATCATGCTCGGCAGCAAATTTTTCCAAATCAGGACGTCGCGCCATGGTGCCGTCTTCGTTCAAAATTTCCACGATAACAGCGGCAGGCTCAAACCCGGCTAAACGGCTTAAATCACAACCAGCTTCGGTATGGCCGGCACGGTTTAATACGCCACCAGACTTAGCCTTCAAAGGAAACACATGCCCAGGCATAACCAAGTCTTCTGGCTTGGCCTGTGCAGCTACTGCAGCTTGCACAGTAACCGACCGATCGGCTGCAGAAATACCGGTAGTAACGCCTTTAGCGGCTTCAATAGAAACCGTGAAGTTGGTGGCGTAAGGTGCATTGTTGCGATCCACCATCAGCGGTAATTTCAGTTGCTGACAACGCTCTTCGGTTAAGGTTAAGCAAATTAACCCACGCCCGTAGCGCGCCATAAAGTTAATAGCATCCGGAGTGACGCAATCGGCGGCAAGAATCAAATCACCTTCATTTTCGCGATCTTCGTCATCCATCAGAATGACCATTTTGCCTTGCTTAATGTCAGCAATAATTTCTTCGGTGGTATTCAGCCCTACTGCTTTAGCCATAACTTTAATTTTCACCTTTTTTGGTGGCAATAATACGAATATCATCGCCAACACAACGTACGTCTATCAAGTTCAAACTTGGAACCTGATGCATGGATTCAAATACAGGTAGTGACAACAAACCTTGCGCAGCACTACCCATGAGCTTAGGCGCTAAGTATAAAATGAGTTCATCTACTAAATCTGCTTGCCAGAAGCTACCCGCCAGAGACTTTCCGCACTCTAACCAGACATTATTAATTTCGCGTTTACCTAATTCAGCCATCAGTGCTGCCAAATCAAAGCTACCGTCTGCTGTAAATGAGGCTGTTATAACCTCGCAGTTCGACGGCCATGATTGCTTGGTATCAACGTGGCTACGAACTAATAACACCGGCGCCTGCTCCTGAAAAAATGGGTGGCCAGGGTCTAATTCATTATGCTTATCTAAAATTACGCGTAACGGTTGCTGCTGCGCGCTGTCATGCCGCGCAGTTAATCGCGCGTTGTCGCGGATAACGCTGGTGGCACTGGAAACTACAGCCTGACTTAACGCGCGCCAGCGATGTACGTCGCTTCGCGCTTCAGCGCCGGTAATCCACTGGCTTTCACCGTTCTGTAAAGCGGTAGCGCCATCGAGTGAGCTAGCCAGCTTTAGGCGAACCCAGGGGCGCCCATTGCGCATGCGCATACAAAAACCAAGGTTCACCCGCTCTGCTAAGGGTTCCATCAGGCCTGTTTCTACCTGAATTCCCGCTTTACGCAAACGTTCAATACCCTGCCCGGCCACTTGCGGATTAGGGTCCTGCATAGCAATCACCACGCGCCCAACCTCAGCAGCAATCAGTGCATCAGCACAAGGTGGAGTACGACCAAAGTGACTACAAGGTTCAAGTGTTACGTATGCGGTCGCCCCTTTCAGCTGTGAACGATTTTCACTGCGAATAGAATCAATTGCATTAATTTCCGCATGTGGCGTGCCAGCTCGCAGGTGAAACCCTTCACCGATAACCTTTCCGGCGGCAACAATAACGCATCCTACACAAGGATTGGGTGCGGCGCTGAAGCGACCTTGCTCGGCCAAATCAAGAGCGCGCTGCATAAATTCATAATCTACCGAAGTAAATGAGGATGTCATCTCAGTTGATTATTTCCCAACAGTTTAGTCATTCAAGCGGGCTATTTCTTCGCCAAACTCACGAATGTCTTCAAATGCCCGGTATACCGAGGCAAACCGAATGTAGGCAACTTTATCGATAGACTTCAGGTTTTCCATCACCAGATTACCAACTTCATGACTACTAATTTCGCGTTCACCAGTAGCCCGTAAGCTGGATTTTATGTTGTGAATGGCCTGTTCCATAACTTCTAAGCTAACCGGCCGCTTTTCCAACGCCCGTAGCAGTCCATTACGCAATTTATCTTCGTTGAACGGCTCACGCGAGCCGTCCGACTTGATTACTCTGGGCATTACCAGTTCCGCCGTTTCAAAGGTAGTGAAACGCTCGCGGCATTGATTACACTCGCGCCGACGGCGCACAGAGGCGCCATCAGCAACTAAGCGTGAGTCAATAACCTTGGTATCCTGAATACCGCAAAACGGACAATGCATTTTAGTTACCTGTTAACCGTAAACCGGAAATCTTTTGCACAGTGCTTTTACGGCTTCACGCACCTGCTCAATAACCTGTTCGTCGTTAATGTTATCTAACACGTCACAAATCCAGTGACCAACCTGCTTCGCTTCGGCATCTTTAAAGCCGCGACGGGTAATAGCCGGGGTACCCAAACGTAACCCTGAAGTTACAAAAGGTGAGCGCGGATCGTTTGGCACTGAGTTCTTGTTCACCGTAATAAAGGCACGGCCAAGTGCAGCATCGGCGTCTTTACCGGTAATGTCTTTATCAATCAAATCAACCAGGAACAAATGGTTCTTGGTACCGCCAGACACGATTTTGTAACCGCGTTCCTGCAACACTTCAACCATGGCATTGGCGTTATTCAGCACTTGTTGCTGATACGCTTTAAATTCAGGTTCCAGCGCTTCTTTGAATGCAACAGCCTTGGCAGCAATCACGTGACACAATGGTCCACCTTGATTACCAGGAAATACCGCGCTGTTTAATTTCTTGTGTAGCTTTTCGTCGTCTTTGCCTGACAAAATCAAACCACTACGCGGACCGGCCAAGGTTTTGTGAGTGGTGGTAGTTACCACATCGGCAATTGGCACCGGGTTCGGATACAAACCGGCAGCTACCAAACCAGCTACGTGGGCCATATCTACTAAAAAGTAAGCGCCTACTTCATCAGCGATATCGCGGAATTTCTGCCAGTCAACCACGCCAGAATAAGCCGAGAACCCGGCTACAATCAGCTTAGGTTTATGTTCACGCGCCAGCGCAGCTACTTCTTCGTAGTCAATTTCACCGGTTTCTTCGCTCAACCCATACTGCACAGCATTGTATAATTTGCCGGAGAAGTTCACCGACGAGCCGTGAGTTAAATGGCCGCCGTCATTCAGGCTCATACCTAGCACAGTATCGCCCGCTTCCATCAACGCCATAAAGGCAGCTGAGTTCGCTTGTGAACCAGCGTGTGGCTGAACGTTAGCAAACTTAGCCCCAAACAATTGCTTGGCACGTTCAATGGCCAGATCTTCCACCACGTCAACAAACTCACAACCGCCGTAGTAGCGCTTGTGCGGATAACCTTCGGCGTATTTATTCGTTAACTGAGAGCCCTGTGCTTCCAGCACTCGTGGGCTGGTATAGTTTTCAGAAGCAATAAGTTCAATATGCTCTTCCTGACGCTCTACTTCCTGCGTCATTGCCTGCCATAGGTCAGCATCATAATCAGCAATGTTCATGTCTCGTTTTAACATCAGGGCTCCTACTTCTTTCACGGAATAATTTAAGAACCGCTATTTTAACCTGAAAATAGCGTAACTGCCTACCTTGTCGCCCGATTAGCCCAAGTGAAACGTATTTGCGCTTTATTTGACGCATTCTGCGCTTGGGTCGCGGCGCAATCCACAGTAAACTTAGCACTAAATACGTTGTTTAAGAGGATTCCAAGTCGCATGGCGCAATATATTTATTCAATGTCGCGGGTGAGCAAGGTAGTACCACCTAAGCGTACCATCTTAAAAGATATTTCACTGTCCTTTTTCCCCGGTGCAAAAATTGGCGTGCTTGGCCTAAACGGTTCAGGTAAATCAACTTTACTGCGGATTATGGCCGGTATTGATAAAGACATTGACGGCGAAGCTCGGGCCTTGTCTGGCATCGAAATAGGTTACCTACCACAGGAACCAGTATTGGACGAAAACGCCACTGTGCGCGACGTAGTTGAAGAAGCTGTTGCCGATGTAAAACATGCACTCACCCGGTTGGATGAAGTGTACGCCGCTTATGCCGACGAAAATGCTGATTTTGATGCCTTAGCCAAAGAACAAGGCCAACTGGAAGCGATTATCCAGGCCAAAGACGGCCACAACCTGGACAATATTCTTGATCGTGCCGCCGATGCACTGCGCTTACCAGAATGGGGTGCGCAAGTTAAAACCTTATCTGGTGGTGAGCGTCGCCGGGTAGCTATTTGCCGCCTGCTGCTAAGCAAGCCCGATATGTTGCTGCTGGATGAACCAACCAACCACCTTGATGCTGAATCTGTGGCCTGGCTTGAACGCTTCCTGCACAACTATGAAGGCACTGTGGTTGCCATTACCCACGACCGTTATTTCTTAGACAACGTTGCCGGTTGGATTCTGGAACTTGACCGTGGCTACGGTATTCCGTGGGAAGGTAACTACTCATCCTGGCTGGAGCAGAAAGAGAAACGTCTGGAACAAGAAGAAAAACGCGAGCAAGGCCGCCAGCGCAGCATTAAACAAGAATTGGAGTGGGTGCGCACTAACCCGAAAGGCCGTCAGGCCAAAAGCAAGGCACGTATGTCACGCTTTGAAGAGCTGCAAAACAGCGATTACCAAAAGCGTAATGAAACCAACGAACTGTTCATTCCACCCGGCCCGCGCCTTGGTGACAAAGTGCTGGAAGTGGAAAACCTGCGTAAGTCTTATGACAACCGCCTACTCATTGACGACTTAACCTTCAAGGTTCCGAAAGGCGCTATTGTTGGCATTATTGGCCCGAACGGTGCAGGTAAATCAACACTGTTCCGCATGATTACCGGACAGGAACAGCCAGATTCAGGTTCTATTACTTTGGGTGAAACCGTTGAGTTGGCAAGCGTAGATCAGTTCCGCGACAGCATGAACGACCGCAACACCGTATGGCAGGAAGTTTCTGAAGGAAACGATATTTTACGTATCGGTAACTTTGAAATTCAAAGTCGTGCTTACGTTGGCCGATTTAACTTCAAAGGCAATGACCAGCAGAAGTTTATTGGTGATTTGTCTGGCGGTGAACGTAACCGGGTGCATTTAGCAAAACTACTGAAAGCCGGCGGCAACTTGCTGTTATTGGATGAGCCGACCAACGATTTGGACGTCGAGACACTGCGGGCACTGGAAGAGGCATTGCTTGAATTTCCGGGCTCAGCCATGATTATTTCGCACGACCGCTGGTTCCTTGACCGCGTAGCCACTCACATTCTGGATTATCGTGATGACGGTAATGTGACCTTCTACGAGGGTAACTACACTGATTACGAAGCTTATATGAAGCAGACCTTCGGTGAAGATGCGATGGAACCGCATCGTGTACGTTACAAGCCTATTAACTAATAACTTTTGCTTATTGGGAGCAAATAAAAAGCAGCGGTTCTGCCTGGCAGACCGCTGCTTTTTTGTGAGCATGATTTACCGGCTTGATTAAATCGCTTCCAAAGCCTCCGGCAAGCTTTTAACCGCCACAACTTCCATGCCGGCAATAGCTTCTTTTGGTCGATTCGCATGTGGCACTATAGCGCGGGTAAAACCGTGCTTCGCAGCTTCTTTTAAGCGCGCCAGCCCATTGGGTACCGGCCGGATTTCACCTGCCAGACCAACTTCACCAAACACAATCAAGTCGCGTGGCAGCACGCGTTCCCGAAAGCTCGACACAATCGCCATTAACAAGGCTAAATCCGAAGCAGTTTCGGTAACACGCACGCCGCCTACTACGTTTACAAATACGTCCTGATCGGACATATGCAAACCGCCGTGACGGTGCAGCACCGCCAGCAACAAGGCCAACCGCATGGTGTCGGTACCTACTGCTACCCGCCTTGGATTGGCTAAATGTGAATGATCTACCAACGCCTGAATTTCCACCAACAAAGGCCGGGTGCCTTCCCACACCACCATCACCACTGAGCCATTGCCATGTTGCTCGGCGCGCTGCAGGAAAATAGCCGATGGGTTAGTGACCTCTTTTAAGCCTTCGCCAGTCATGGCGAATACGCCAAGCTCGTTGGCAGCACCAAAACGGTTTTTACTGCCACGTAAGGTGCGAAAGCGCGAGTCGGTGTCGCCTTCCAGCAAGATGGAGCAGTCAATACAGTGCTCAAGCACTTTAGGGCCAGCCAAACTGCCGTCTTTAGTCACATGCCCTACCAAAATAATGGCGACATTGTTTTGTTTGGCATAGCGCGTCAGGTAAGCCGCAGTTTCGCGCACCTGCGCAACACTGCCGGGGGCCGACTGTATATCGCTTAAATGCATAACCTGAATGGAGTCAATAACCATAATGGCCGGCTTTTCTTTGTCAGCCAGCTGGCAAATGGTTTCAATAGAGGTTTCCGCCAACATCCGCAGCTTGTCGGTTGGTAACCCTAACCGCTGGGCACGCATGGCTACCTGTTGCAGTGATTCTTCGCCCGTTACATACAGTGCATTCATGCGCGTGGCTAAATGGCACATGGTTTGTAGCAGTAAGGTGCTTTTACCTGCGCCTGGTGAACCACCAATCAAAATAGCTGAGCCCGGCACCACCCCGCCGCCAAGCACCCGATCAAGCTCGGTATAACCGCTACTAAAGCGGGGGACATCCTGTAAATCGACTTCCGCCAGAGTTTGCACCTGCGCTTGCGTAGAACCGCTGTAACCCTGTCGATCGTGCTGACGCGAGTTTGCCGGCGCTAACCGAACTTCGGTAATAGTATTCCAGGCTTTACACTCTGAACATTGCCCCAACCAGCGTGGAAAATCGGCGCCACAGTCCTGGCACACGTAGGCAGTTTTGGCTTTAGCCACTTATAGCTCCTCGGTTTACACTTTACATTCGCCGCATAAAATACGACATTACCTGTGTTAAAAGACTAATCGGCTCCATAATTATTACAACAACAGCGCCGCGCAAGGATACATATGTTCGATAAAGAACATTACCTAGAATTGATTGAGCAGTTAAAACCTATAGTTAACGAACCTGAGTTCGCGGACATCTTCGCGCAACTGACAGCGGACGAAGACGGCCCAACCAAGTTACAGCTCAAAATGGAATTACGGCGCTTAGTTACGCCTTGTAACCGCAGCATAGACATGCGCTCTGAGGTTATCTACGACTGTGTTCCCGTGCCACATAATGGCCGCATTCACTATCTTGATCAACGTGCTTTAGTCATTTTTGAAAATGGCCTGTCATTGTATCAAGGCGTGTTTACTCAAGACACCTACGAACAAATTCAGCGTTTACTTAGCCAGAGCAATGCCGATAGTGCTGCTCTTGGTGCCGCCAATATTGCCGCCAGTCATTCCCATATTCACGTGCCGGCATTTAAACTGGCCGGCTATGCCCAGCGCAATGAAGAGCGCATGAACTTTGTGAGTGAAGTAAAAGTCATTCCCGTTGAAGGCAGCGAGTTTGAAGCTTCCACTACCGACCTATCGGTACAGGGCATGCGCATAAAAGTTCCCAGCAAGTCAGCTGTTAACCTTACTCCCGGCGCTGAGGTTGCTTTGCGGTTTACCGGCTTAGCGCAAAAATTCACTATTGATCAGCGACTTCGAATTCCTTACATAGTAATCGACAGCACTCGCGAATCCGATCAGGTGACTTACCTGAAGTTACGTCGCAAAGCTGATTTCGAATCCGAAAGTTTTGATACCTTTCTATTGGGTTTCATTAACGGACATAAAAAGCGCTATAAAATTAACCTTGATAATACTCTGGCAGCGCTGGTGGCAAAAGGTCATGAGCAGTTTTTTATGCCCCGGTTAAACGCCTTACCGCTATTTTTCAAGCGCGTTGAACAACGAATGTTCACTGACATGGTGCTGCAAACGGATAACAACAAGCACATTATTAATAGCTGGCTGGACGAGAACAATCAGACCGTTATTGGTGGTTTATTCACTGGCCGCCGACTTACCGCTGTACTGAAACAACCACAAGACGAGAAACAGCTAGTTATTTACAGCTTTTCGGTAACTGCCCGGGGAAAAGTGTACTTTTACTCCGCCTCGGCGGCAGAACTTGAGCAAACTGGTTTGCGTGAAGCATTTATTAGCTTTGGTCGCACCAAGGACAGTTGGCGCGTGTACCAACTAAACCTCACCAAAGCCGATAAATCAAAATTATGGTTGCCGTTATCAGTACCGGACACAGCGGTTACTAACGTTATGCGTCCGCCGTCGCCGCGCGTGATGAAGCGTTTGGAAGGAATTAGTCATGTGGGGCAACTGCTGGACGTGACCAGTGAGGCGACCCCTGAGCTTGAAGCCAAAACGGTGAAACGTCAGGAAGCGCAGCGACTAAAACAGTTTGCTCATACCCAGAAGCTGTCGTACAAAACGCAAATAGTCACGCTTGAATTCGTGAATTTGCGCAAAGAAAGTCGCTTCAATTATCGCACCCCAGCCAAATTTAACTGGCAAGGGCGAAACTATTATGGGGTAACGGTCGATTTTTCCGTATCTGGGTTACAACTGGAGATTGAAGACACCACCTCTGTTCCACTGGACGCTGAGCTTAAACTGGATTTGACTGAATTGAATCGCCACCGCAAACACGCCAACCTGCTGAATCTAAATTACCAGGTGGTTGGCCGCAGTGAAGACGGCTCCATTTTAAACCTTCGTGCCGTAGGCGCCCAAACCGAACACCCGGGAGCGCGCTTTTTTCATTCGTTAATTGAAAAGAACCGCGAAGAACTGCGTATTTCCCGTGAGAAAAATCAACTGCATGGTATTGAACTGTGCTTGCGCAACCTATCCTGTGCTTCGCAAATGAGTTTGCCGATGTTTGTGCACCGCCCCCGCGGTCAGCTTACCCAAATAGGTCAGGTTGGTTACAGTGCGCACAGCGGACTTATTGCGAAGTTACTGGCCCAACAAGCCACTAAAGCTCATCACTTTGATTTAAGTTTGTTGTTTAATAATCAGGAATGGAATGATGTGCTCGTTGCCAAGCTCGAGCAGCTGCAGCGTGACGATAGCCCTGCGCAGGCCTATCTTGCACTTGATTTTACCGAGCAGAATAAGCGTATTGAAATCAGCCATCAGTGGCAGCAAGCCACTGAACTCAGTTTTGCTGTAGAAGAAACGCCATCAACGGCAACCGTAGTGCGCCAGATCCTGCGCTTTAATCTATCGCGAACGGGGCGTCCTGACATGGAGTTCATTCAACGCGAACTGAATTACGTAGCCAACTATGCTAGCCACAAAGCCAGCGACTTAGAAGCTATGTTGTGGAGTGTCTCCGGGGTTATCGATGTACAGGATATTACCCCGGCGGTAGCCGCCATGGAGACCTCAGTTGAAGACTACACGGCGAAACAAGAGCTACTGGCGCAGTGGTTGGCCGAACCGCTCAACGAGTTGGTGTTTTAAAACCATTAAATCGGCAGGTTTCACAATCAGATCTGCATAGGGGTAAAGTGTCGGCTTGGCATGAAAAGCAACCCCTAAGCCAGCGGCTTGAAGCATAGGTATATCGTTAGCTCCGTCACCAACCGCAATGACTTGCTCCGCTGGGATAGACCATTGTGAAGCCAGACGAACTAAGTGCGATGCTTTCGCCTGAGCATCTACCAGCGGTGGTATTACGACACCGGTTAGTTGGTTGTTTTCAACTTCCAGCCTATTGGCCACTGCCGCATCCAACCCAAGTTCTTGCTGCACCCGCTCAGCAAACCAGGTAAAACCACCTGAAATGACAGCGGTTTTCCAACCTAACTGCTGAAACCAGCGCACTAATTCGAATGCCCCGGTAGTAAAAGGAATTGGTTCAAATATCTGCGTCAGGGCCGTTTCAGGAACACCAGCTAGTACTGCAACACGCTGTAACAAACTTTGCCCGAAATCAATTTCACCACGCATGGCAGCCGCTGTTATCGCGCTTACTTCAGGCTTGCAGCCGGCTAAATCCGCTATTTCGTCAATACATTCAATAGTGATAAGGGTTGAATCCATATCGAAGACAACCAAGCCCGGTTTGTGCAGATTCACCATCAATTCCCTCGATTCGATATTGCAAAAAGGAAGCTCGCCAGCGTATAGTGACGCCATGAAAATATCCTCTGCTGAGCTTATTAACTTCTTTCGAATAGTCTACCGCCGACTTCGGCGTTTTGCTATTGGGGCGGTGCTGATACTGGTAATAGCCCATGTCTGGCACAGCACCACGCAGCAGAGTAGACAGCAGTTAACCTTACATACTCAGCAACTAGCCCGCATGGCCGTGCAACAAGCCGCTTACTCAGCCACTCACTGGCTGGTTCAGCAAAATACCGAAGCATTGCGGGAAGTTGCCGAGAACCTACACCAGCAACCAGGCATTCTTAGCGCCTCAATACAAAATCAGTATGGTCAGCAACTGGCGGTAGCCGGTGAAATAACGTCGGTAATAGGTTGGCAGGAACGTAATGAGACTGAGCAACCGCTCGCCATGGTCAGTGAGCTTACTATTGATGATAATCTGATTGGCTATTTGCACGTGGTGTTTGATTATCAGCAACTGTTGCGGCAGCCAGAGCAAACCCATCTGTTTTTAACCCAGCGAGGCCGCGCCTTGTTGTTTTTAGCTGTTATTGCGGGCGTGTTACTGATGGCTGGCTTTAACCGAATTCGTTATAAAAAAACCACACCCTGACTAGCTACTCTCAGATATTGAAAATGCCCGGGTAAAACCGCTTAAAGCAGTCTTCGGTGTTACGCCAAAGCGCACTTCTTACTTCGCTTTCAGGCTCTGCCCGCAATTCCAGCAATACCTCAAAAACTTTGCGACAGCGCGCTGGCTCATTGCGTTGCCCCTGATAACCAGCCAACGGCATATCCGGTGCATCGGTTTCCAGCACTAACGCCGACAGCGGTAACTCACTCACCACCGCGCGTGTTTTTTGCGCCCGGGTGTAAGTAATAGTGCCGCCAATACCCAGCTTAAACCCCAGCTCAACATAGCTCTCGGCCTGTTGCATGCTGCCACTGAAAGCATGGATTATTCCACCAGTATCCGGCAGTTTATCCCGTACCTTCTTTATCATCGGCACCATTTCGTCCAAGGTTTTACGGTGATGCAAAATTACTGGTCGTTCAAATTTTGCAGCTAAATCTAGTTGCTGTTCAAAGAGCTGACGTTGTTTATCAGCATGATCGATAGTGGCATCTAAACCTATTTCGCCAACCACTAACTGTGGCTTATCAGCAAGTTGCTGCGCCAGCCAGTCACCATCGTCCATGCTGTGGTTTTCAATAAAATAAGGGTGTAGGCCAACGCCAGTAATAAGGGTATCAGGATACTTCGCTTGCACCGCATTCACCGCGCTTTGCTGCTCACGGCTAGTTCCGGGCACCATAATGGCTGTTACACCCGCATGCTGTGCCCGCTCAACCACCGCATCCCGATCCTGATCAAAAGCCTCAAAATCGAGATGGCAGTGGGTATCGAACAGCGGCAGCATACCTATTAGTGCTCGCGGGTATGGTGGAACTCAATCTCAGGGTAACGCTCAATAGCAAGATTCAAATTCACCATAGTAGGGGCAATATAGGCCAAGTTGTCACCGCCATCTAAAGCCAGATTACTCTCAGCTTTAAGACGGAACTCATCCAGCTTGCGCTCACTGTCACAGGTTACCCAACGCGCTGTAGCTACATTAATATTCTCGTAGATAGCATCCACGTTATATTCCGAGCGAAGTCGATGTACGACCACATCAAACTGCAGCACACCCACGGCGCCAACAATCAGATCGTTATTGCTAAGCGGGCGGAAAACCT
Source organism: Pseudidiomarina planktonica (assembly GCF_900177775.1). Classification (GTDB taxonomy): domain Bacteria; phylum Pseudomonadota; class Gammaproteobacteria; order Enterobacterales; family Alteromonadaceae; genus Pseudidiomarina; species Pseudidiomarina planktonica. Next base: position 1,824,568 of record NZ_FXWH01000001.1, read on the forward strand.
GCACTGCGCCTTCTTCCGAAAGCTGTACCAGCCCTTTCAGCAGTTGCTTCTGCTTGAGCGGATCTTTCAAACGAATACGGCGGAACATTTCCGGTGCAAAGTTTGGAATACCACTGAACTTAAATGACTCACCACCAGTGAAGGTGTCGCCAATTTGAATGGTTCCGTGGTTATGCAAACCAATAATGTCGCCCGGCCATGCTTCATCTACATGTTCGCGGTCACCGGCCAAAAAGGTTAAGGCATCGGCAATACGTACGTCTTTGTTAATACGTACCTGCCGCATCTTCATGCCTTTCTCGTATTTGCCCGACACGATACGCATAAAGGCAATACGGTCCCGGTGTCTTGGGTCCATATTAGCCTGAATTTTAAACACGAACCCAGAGAACTCCGGCTCACTGGCAACGACCTGGCGGCCCTGATCAGTTTCGCGCGGTAATGGCTTAGGTGCCCAGTCAACCAGGCCGTCCAACATATGGTCAACGCCAAAGTTACCCAGTGCCGTACCAAAATACACCGGCGTCAGTTCGCCAGCCATAAAGAGCTCGTGATCAAACTCGTTTGAAGCCCCACGAACCAGTTCAATTTCTTCGCGCAAATCATCAGCATAACTGCCAATGCGCTTATCTAACTCAGGATTATTTAAGCCATCAATAACATCTATGTCCTGAATCTTGTGGCCCTGACCGCTTTTATACAAAATTATCTGGTCGTCTTTCAGGTGATACACGCCTTTGAAGTTCTTTCCTGAGCCAATTGGCCAGGTAATAGGCGCACACATAATGTTTAGAATACGTTCAACTTCATCAAGCAACTCCAAAGGATCGCGAATATCACGATCGAGTTTGTTCATGAAGGTAATAATAGGGGTGTCACGAAGTCGGGTAACTTCCATCAGCTTGATGGTTCTGTCTTCCACACCTTTGGCGCCATCAATAACCATCAGGCAGGAATCCACTGCGGTTAGTGTCCGGTAGGTGTCTTCAGAAAAATCTTCGTGGCCGGGTGTGTCCAGCAAGTTCACCAGAGCATCACGATAGGGAAACTGCATCACCGAGGTTGTTACCGATATGCCCCGCTCTTTTTCCATTTCCATCCAGTCAGATTTTGCATGCTGACCAGATTTCTTTCCTTTTACGGTACCAGCCTTCTGAATTTGCTTACCTAGCAACAGTACTTTTTCAGTGATGGTTGTTTTACCAGCATCCGGGTGCGAGATAATAGCAAAGGTTCTTCGGCAATTGATTTCGTTCAGTTTTTTCTCGTCTGTCATGTCGCTTTCTTAATTGTCTCTATCACGGTGGACACATTATGTGAGGTGAGTCGTTTTGCTCGCGTATTTTATCGGACGCATTGTACAGGGATGGTACTATCATCTCGACTAAAAATCACTTACCAGCGATAGGCTAACGCCCGCTGTGAGTAGCGATATTTACAGATCTAAGCGGAATATTAGTGCATCTTCGCGGGTATCGCCGGCGGGATAATAATCACGGCGCCGACCAACTTGAACAAAGCCCTGACTCTGATACAGCATAATCGCGTTGGTATTGGATTGCCGCACTTCCAGCCACATAGTGTTGATTTGCGCTTGTCGGGCACGTGCGAAAAGGTGTTGTAGCAACTGTTTAGCGTAGCCCTGCCCTTGATTCACAGTAGCTACCGCAACGTTCATAATAGTGAGTTCATCAGCAACCGGTTGAGCAATCACGTAACCCGCTATACTGTCATTCAAAATCAGTACCGAACGCCAATATTGTTGGCTGTTACAAGAGTCAAATACTGCTCGCGTCCAGGGGAATTCATGCACCTGACATTCAATGGCAAACGCCTCGTCGGCTAATAGGGGGTCGCTCTGAATGAACATGATTAGTCGGTGCTTGGCTGACTGCTACTAGTGTACGTGTATAGATGACGCCATAGCTGTTGTTTCAAATCATTCGCGGGAAACACACCTGAGCCACCGCGGAGATCAACAAGGTTCGCGTTGTCCCAATGGGATGCGGCTCGCTCGTTAAGCGCTACCAGCGATTCATCACTAGCAGTAACTAAGTCATCAAGCCAGCTCGGTTTGGTTACCATTACCGGCTCAGCAAATACCAGCAACAGCTTACCCAAGCGGTAATAACAGGCAGCACTAGTATCTACTTGTTCGCGCAACTGCCAGTTTGGTATACCAAGGCGACCTAGCGCTGTGCGTTGCTGAACCGACAACATGTGATTTCTCCAAGTTTAAATTACTGTTGTAACTATGCGTATGGCTGGAGGATAACACAAGAAAATTCAGGAAGTTGGCAGGGGCAGAGGGATTCGAACCCCCAACCGTCGGTTTTGGAGACCGCTGTTCTACCAATTGGAACTATGCCCCTGCAAAGTAGCCTCCGAATTATACTGAGGGCTTGGTGTCAGGCAAGCCTTTTATGAGCACAACGCTCTTGAATGCCGCTTTTTTAGCCACTTCAGTGTTCATTTAGCTCTTCGTTAATTTCACTAAGCATCTCTTCCAACTGATAATCATCTAACTGAAAATGATTTAACACTGCGTCTTGCACGCTTAACCATTCTTGTCGGCCCGCTTCCTGACGTTCTTGTTGGTCCGCAATGTAACGACCTATTTTCACCACTCCCAGCAAGTCGAGGCCTAATGCATCTAAATCATCAGACTCAAAGATACCCTCTTCCTCGTGCAGGTAGTAAATGACTTCCACTAGTAACTTAGGTAATCGCCATTGCTGAGCCAATAACGCACCAACTGTGGTATGAGTAGTCTGGTAGCGCTCTCGTTCTTCTTTTAGTAATTGATCCCAGCTTTCGTCCTGAGAACGCTCAAAAATAGTGTCGTAGTCGTCAAATGCTGCCAACATGACCGGAATACCCGCGCCCTGGAAAAGGCCCAGCATATATACATGGTCACGCAATGGATTCTTGCCAAGCCGCTCAGCCACTAGCACAGAAGCTGCAGCTACACGTTCGTTGTAATCCCAGAAATTTTCTAATAGCGCATGATTGCTAAGAGCCGATTTCAGGGCTACCGCCCGCACAATCGGGAACACGCGCCGAAAGCCCAGTGTCATTACGGCTTGCTGAATCGACTCTATTTCGCGTACCCGACGAAATGCAGCTGAATTCACGACCTGCAACACCGCCGCTGAAATCCCCATATCAGCGGCAATGGCCTCAGCCACAACGGACACATCAGGTTCATCCTTCTTCGCCTCGGCACTAATTTTTAACAGCGTTTCAGGTCGTGGCGGAATACTTACCGATTGCAGCAACTGCTTTTCTGCCTTTGTAATAACAATCGCCATATACCCTAACCCTCGTCCGTTATCATGCTATTATTGTCAATAGAGCTTCTGTTCATTATGCCATCAGTTTACAAGCAAACTTGGCCTATGACAGTATTAAACATTAAGTAATTTGTCGAGCAAAGGATAAGCCATTATTGTGCAGGTAACCTTTATTAGTGCTGTGCGGTTAAGCGCTCAGGTTAGTCTGTGCCTTCTGCTCTTTGTGTTTGCTGGCAGTACAACCGCACAACAGCGTAATGCTGAACAAGATCCTGAAAAAGTAACGGTTACTATTACCGGACTCAACGATGAGCAACGCAGTAACCTGTTACCGATGCTGAGCATTTATTCGTTGCACCAGCAAGCTGCGCCGCGCCCATTTCGATTACGCTACTTACATCGTCAAGCACCAACTGAAATACAAACCGCATTGCAGCCGCTCGGTTATTACCATGCTGAAATTCAAAGCAGCTTAGAGCGTAATAACGGTAGTTGGCAGGCAAATTACCAAGTTACTCCAGGCCAGCCAACCCGGGTTGATGCCATTGATATTACCCGGGAGGGTGACGCCGCTAATGATGCTGCTTTCGCCGCTCTGATTAATCAGTTACCACTAAAACGTGGTGATATTTTTCGCCACGACCGCTACGAACAAATGAAGAGTCAGTTACGCGCTCTGGCTGCTGAGCGCGGCTATTATGAAGCCAGACTGACTACTCAACGTGCGAAAGTGGAATTAACCAATAAGACTGCTCAAATAGAACTCACGCTTAATTCTGGAGCCCGTTACAGCTTTGGCCCCGTTGAATTTTCAGAAACGCCGCTGCGCAATAGTTTGCTCGAGCGCTACCTGAACTTTAGTCAAGGCGATCCTTTTACCAATCGTCAACTACTTGATTTACAGGTTGCTTTGGCAGACAGCGATTACTTTTCCGGGGTAGAGGTTGCGCCACAATATAGCGCGGCCGAGCAGCAGCAAATTCCAATTCAAGTCGATTTAATACCAAATTCACGATTGCGTTACCGTTTGGGTTTAGGCTACGGAACCGATACTGGTGCCCGAATTACTTTAGGCCACGACCGGCGCTGGGTAAATGACCGTGGGCATCAGCTCAATGGCGTAGTGCAGCTTTCTGAAGTTCGCACTACCGGGCGCATCAACTATTTGATACCTGGGCTTAACCCTGCCACTGATCATTACTCTATCAATGGCGAAGTATCTGACAAATCATATGAGCAACAGCGCGCGCAGATTTATCGATTTGGCGTTAGCGACCTACGTCAGTTCAGCAACTGGCAGCGTACCTACGCGTTAGACTGGCAACGAGAGGACTTCCGCTACGGCGATAACCTCGAAGGTAGCTCCCGTTTCCTTATCCCAAGCGTAAGTTGGACCCTACTTCAGGCTGATGACCGCTTCGTTTCGGCCGAGGGATACCGGGTTTCATTAACGCTAAAAGGCGGTAGTGATTCCGGCCTGTCTGACACTGATTTTGCAAGTGTCATTGCCTCGGGCAAATACGTTCAACCGTTGTCGGAAAAATGGCGGGTGCTCGCCCGCGCCGAGTTAGCCGCAACTTATGTTAAAGATTTCGCTGAGCTATCACCGTCGTTGCGTTTCTTCGCTGGCGGCGACAATAGTGTGCGAGGCTATGCTTATGAACAATTAGGCCCGGAAGACGCTGATGGCGTGGTAACCGGTGGACGTTATTTAGCTGTAGGTAGCTTAGAGTTTGATTACGAATTTAAACCCAACTGGCGTGTTGCGCTCTTTACTGACATTGGTAACGCAATGATCGAACCTTCAGGGCCTTTAAAGCAGTCCGTTGGCATAGGTATCCGCTGGGTATCGCCAATTGGATCGGTGCGACTTGATGTGGCACAAGCCATTGACGAACCAGACAAGCCCTGGCGTTTAAGCTTTACACTTGGTCCTGACTTATGAACATATATAAGTTACTAGCGACCATTATTCTGCTCATTTTTGTTGGCATTCCCCTGCTGCTTTGGGGGTTAGTGGCGACCGAATCAGGTAGTCGCTTTGTTGCCAGTACTGCAATTGATTATTTGCCCACCGATGTAGTTGACCTACGTTACGAGCAGCTCAATGGCACCTTAATTGATAGCTTTGAGATTCGTGATCTAACGATTACCACCGGCGGTCAAAACATCACCATTAAGAGCCTACAACTATCCTGGCGGCCACTGGCCTTGCTCGATGGGTCAGTGCACTTAACTAAGCTAACCCTGATAGAGCCCCACCTACAACTGGCTGCGTCTTCGAGCGAAGAACCGCCGCAACAAAGCCCCGTGTTGCCTGATATTCGTTTACCTCTGCAACTAACTGTAGATAAATTGCGCATTACCTCAGCCCGGCTGTCGAATAATGATGGTTTAAACCAAGAACTAGCTTCCCTGGTAGCTTCAATAAACTATCGGAACAGTGACCTAGCGCTTAGTCAGCTGCAACTGCAGTACCAGGACATTGCCAAGCTCAATAGCGGCTCGATCCGCGTGACCACAACGAAGAATTACCCTTTAAAGGCTAAGCTAGATTGGCAACTAAATGTATCCGAGTTGCAAAGTATTAACGGTACTACTTCAGTTGAAGGCGATGCCACTAAGGTGACTGTCGCAAACCAGCTGGATATAAATAACCAACGTCTTGAGTTGGCAGCCACCCTAACCGAATTGCTGCAAGCACCCGCGTTTGACGCTTCTCTGCGTATGCAGCAAGTGGATGTAGCACAACTCTTTACCAGCTCGCCCAGCGAGCAACTTCCAGACGATTTAACTGGTGTTGTGCAAGCCTCAGGTTCACTCGAGCAGATGCTGGTTGAGCTTGACCTTGCGGCTCAGGTACCCGAACTCGATAGCGTACAGCTTGTCGGAACACTTGATTTAACTGAAACCCAGTTGGTGGTTAAACAACTAGAAGTAACTCAAAGCAAAGACGGTGAAGAAAACCGTCTTTCGTTGCAGGGTGATATTAACAAGTGGGCTTCTGCAAACCCAGAGCTGACTATTTCAGCGCAATGGGATGACCTATCCTACCCTGCGGTAATTGCTGATGCGGCATCTCAAATGGGTACTCTGGAAGTGTCCGGTACCTTGGATAGCTACCAGGTTAATTTAAACCATCAACTCAACTATCAGAGCTACTCCTTTGACCACAGCCTGCGCGGTACGGGCAGCTCGTCGGCCTTTACTATAGCCAGCTCTGAACTCGTGGGTGAACAGGGACAACTTATAAATGAAGCCAGTGTAGACTGGTCTGATGGACTCGAGGCTAGTGTTTTAATTAACAAGGCCTCGCTGCAGCTAGCAGAATTAAACTTCAATGCTAAGGGCAGCGCCAGTTATCGCGAAGATGTGCTGAATATAACGAATTTCGAGATTACCGGTCCGGATAGCCAACTAACAGTCAATGGTACCCTCGGTCGTGATCAGGCCATTAACTGGCAGGGTCGCATTGCTAATCTGGAAACCTACAGCGCTGTGTTACCAGGACAAAATATAGCCGGCTCCATTGCTGCCAAAGGTACGCTTAGCGGTGACATACAAGCACTGAAGTTCGATGTAGAAAGCGCCGCAAATGACATAACCTACGGGGCACTTGATTTTGAACAAATGGCGCTACAACTTGGCGGTGGTTTTTCCGAAAACGTTCTAACGGTAAACCTAACCAAGTTCTCGTTTTCTGAAGCAGCTTTAGGTAACTGGCAGTTGGATCAGCCAACTAACATTGAAGTTCCGGTTCAGGATATTCTGGCACTGAGTTTCGATGACTTCTGTTTGCAGGCGTCGGCGAGCTCATTATGTCTGCAACAACGTATTGTTGAAGAACAAAGTCGTTCGTTAAACCGACTCGAGGTAGTAGCAGACCAATTTCCTCTTAGTATCATTTCAGACTTGTTACGCGAGTACCCGGCCCGGTTCTTTGGAGCCGTGGACGCAGAGGCATGGCTTACGTTAAACACCAAAGATAATTCCTTTGTTGCCAGTGAGGGATATTTAAAATCCACTAATGCCAAAGTTGCATTGGAAACCCAGAATCAGCGCGTTTCCTTTAAAGACATAGCCGCTAACTGGACCGCTGACGAAAAAAATATAATAGCGGATCTAAAAATTCTTCCAGCCGCCATTGCGGGAGATCTCGCGGGTAATGTCCGTATAACTGACTGGCAGAACACTGGCGCATTAAATGGCAACATCACTGCGAACTTTAGTGACCTTGCCCTGTTTCAGATAGTAATTCCGCAGATGAGTTATGAATCCGGCTCACTTACCACCGATATTGATATTGGCGGTACCATTGACACCCCTGAGTTCCTTGGCAAATTGGAATTGTCAGCGTCACAGCTTGGCTTTACCCAATTAGGCTTGTTATTAACAGAGCTTAGTCTGGATATTGAAAATGACAGTACTAACTTGTCGGTATTTACCGTAAAAGGTGCCGCTCAATCCAGTCAAGGTGCAGCACAAATAACCGGCCAGATAAGCCCCTTCCAACCAGGCTTTGATTTACAAGTTGAAGGGGAAAATTTTCGCGTCGTAGATACCCCAAAACTGACGTTGGACATGAGTCCAAATGTGAGTGCCTACTTTGTTGATAATCAACTTACGGTGCGCGGAGAATTAACCATTCCATACGCCCGAATTGAGCAACCTGAGCTTGAAAGCACTGTATCCAAGTCCGCTGACGTAGAGATTTATAGTGCTGGGGAACGCGTGACTACAGATGCCGAAACACCGATTCCATTGGATGCAAAAATTCGTATTTCTTTGGGCGATGACGTACGCGTTAAAGCGTTCGGCTTTGACGGCCGCCTTACCGGCAGCCTGCAAGTAACAGATGACGGTAAACGACCAACCACGGCTTCTGGTAACATTGCGGTGGCCCGGGGTTTATACGAAATTTACGGACAAGAACTTGATATTGAAAGAGGCGCATTAATTTATACTGGCGGTGTAATAAGTAACCCTGGTCTGGATTTGCGGGTACAGCGTGAATTCACTGCCGGTGCGTTCAGCGATAGTGTTCAAGTAGGTGCGCAAGTAGGTGGCACTTTAACAGCACCCTCACTACGTTTATTTTCTAACCCTGCCATGCCAGATAGCCAGATCCTTTCTTATCTCATTCTTGGTCGTGGTCCGGCAACAGCATCCGGAACCGATGAGAATCTGCAATTGCAGGCGGCTATGTTACTTGGTAGCCAGGGCGTAGACTTTCTCGGGAAAGATCTGAAAGATGCTTTCTCTATTGATGAAATCGGCATTGATTCAGGCGACGATTTAAACACCAGCTCTTTCTTCATTGGCAAGCACTTGAGTCCGCGCCTGTACGTGAAATACGGTATTGGCCTGCTAGAGCCTATTAATACTTTCTTTCTACGCTACCAATTAACTGAGCAGCTACAGCTCGAGTCCACTTCAAGTACTGAAGCTCAGGGCGGCGATTTAATCTACGTAATAGAAAAAGACTAACCTCTTCTTCTCCCGTTAAACTTTCCTGCGGCTGGTATAGCCTGCGATCTCGTAGCCTGCGGTTCTACCGCAGGTGAGGTGTTGCCGCATAAACATCATTACGCTACGAAGAGGGATGCTCCCGGCAGGCTCAGCCCTGACGTGGAACGTCAGGCTACACCACGTAGCCTGCGGTTCTACCGCAGGTGAGGTGTTGCCCCATAAACATCATTACGCTACGAAGAGGGATGCTCCCGGCAGGCTCAGCCCTGACGTGGAACGTCAGGCTACACCACGTAGCCTGCGGTTTTACCGCAGGTGAGATGGTGCTGTATCGAAATAGCTATGTTACGAAGATGGGTGCTACCGGCAGGCCCGGCCCTGACGTGGAACGTCAGGCTACATTGCAGGCCCGAATTTCAGGCATAAAAAAACCCCGACCATCAGGTCGGGGCTTTCTCAATTAGAAGTCTGGCGGTGTCCTACTCTCACATGGGGAAACCCCACACTACCAT